>CAVXXH010000014.1:0-241581 GCA_963765655.1 uncultured Chloroflexia bacterium | reverse complement strand
ATTGAGGATCCAGGATTTCGTGATACCAATTCAGAAACGAGTTGACCTGTCGGTCTAAGGTGAACCGGTTTTGGGCATCTTGGTAGGCTGCGGCTGAGAAGTTGGATTGTAATGGCTGGTCAAGCAATAATTTTTGGACATAATAAGACATGGCGGTGACATCGTTGGGAGGAACGAGGTAACCCGTCTCAGCCTGTTTAATTTGCTCGGGAATGCCACCCACATGGGTGGCGACGACGGGCAATCCACAGGACAATGCTTCCAGAACTGTCCGCGGGAATGTGTCTATTTTCGACGCGTGAATGTAAAGATCGGCTGCCTGATAATACAAGGCAACCTGATGATCATCCGTGATTGCGCCGGGGAAGATCATTTTTGCGTTCCCCCATTCTATCGTTTTCCCTGTGCTACCCAGGCAAATGCAGATTAATTCCTGGTTGATTTGATTGGCTACCTGCCTGACAACCGCCTCCACCATCTGGTAATTTTTCCAGCGGTTATGTTTCACATTTTTGGCAACAAACAGGACGATTTTTGCGGATGCAGGTAAACCAAGCATATTTCGAACCGCTTGCTTATTCTGCGGATGAAAAATATTGTGATCGATTCCATTGGGAATGACGCGATGATCCAACCCGTGCAGCATGGATTGATTAACTTTGTCCATTAACCATTGGGAGGGCGTGGTAATCAACAGCCGGCTGCGGTTAAATATGCTCTTTTTTCTTTGCCAGTTATAGGCGCTGGCATCCCGCTCAATGGCAGGATAAATCTCAAGATCGGGGCAATGTCCACAGCCGGTTTTCCATCTTACACAATCGAATGAATGGGCGCAATGTCCGCTAAGCGGCCAGGCATCATGCAGGTTTAATATCAGGGGGATCTTTTTACTCAACTGCGGTAGATAACGAAGGTCAAAATAGTCGCCATGCAAATTGTGCAGATGGATTATGTCTGGTCGCCGGGGGATTAAATCTAACATCTTTCGGGATTCGGGAAAGTTGAAATTCTCAATACCCAGCAATTTTTCGATGGCTGGAACCCCTTCAAATATGGCATTCTGCCATTTTAGGATCTCATCGATGCTATCTATTTTCCCGTCAAATTTCTGAATAAATTTTTTAAGAAACAAATCTAATTTGGACTTATTCTTCTTTTTTGGTGGTTTTGGAATTTCGATAATATCCGAGTCCGCTCTTCGTTTTCTGCCGACGATAAACCAGCTCTCATGGCCGATCCTATTTAATTCTTTGTGGAGATTGTAGGTTGTTTTTTCTGCGCCGCCACCGAGATCGGAGGTATTCACCTGTAAAATAGACAATGGTTCATCTGAATTCATTTGACAATCAATTAAAGAAACTTTTTGGATTTTAACGACTGGATGAATTCTTTTTGTAGGAACTTCCAGGGTGTGGCTTTAAACAACAACCAAAGGCGCCGGCGCGGGGATATGCACTCTTCTGACAGGTCCATGAGGATCTGCATTTTTCTCAAGCGGCGTCGCTTCCAGATGGTAAAACGCGTGGACATAGGAAACTTACGCAGCGAGTATCTACGATAGACTATTTCACGCTCATGCATGAATTTGAGTTGATCGAGTGCAGTTTTACTCTCCTGATGGACGCGAAAACTGGCTATATGTTCATTCACCCAGGTGGCAAAAATTTGATGCTGGATGATCCGCAGCCAGAAATCGTAATCAAAGCTGTATTGCAGGCTCTCGTCTAACTGCCCAACCAGGTCCCAGAGTTTGCGACGCCAGAAAACCCCGGGTTGCGGATAAAGTGAGCCAACATACCAGAGCTCGTGAGTTTCCTCCCAACGCTTTTTGGCCAGTTTTAGCATGTTTCCCTGGGCATCAATTCGGTGGGTCAGTCCCGTCGCCCAGAGAGTATTGTTTTCGGCAAAACAGGTTGCCATCAAAAACAATGCGCCGGGAGCGTAGAAGTCATCGCTATTGATCCAGGCCATGATTTCACCGGAGCTGTGCGCGAATCCCTTGTTGATGGCATGGCTCTGGCCTTTATCCGCCTCACTGACCCAGTAGTGCAGCCAGGGTGCGTATTTGTGAATGATCTCCCGGCTACCATCTTTGGAGCCGCCGTCAATGATGATGTATTCGAGATTGGGATAGCCCTGCAATAATACCGAGCGGATGGTTGCTTCGAGATAATCGGCCTGTTGGTAGGAGGGGGTTACGATGCTGATCTTTGGCCAGGGTGCACCATCTGGCATGTGCGCCGGGATCTCCTGCCAGGCGGGTTCCCATGGCCAGCCAGGATATGTTGTGGTTGGGGATGGAAAAGGATGATTATCCATCATTTAAACAAAGAGCGATAATCAATTTTGGGGAAGACTTCAAGTTTTCCAGCGACGGTTGCATCATAGATTTCCACGTTGTTCTCCTCACACACCATTTTTGATTGTTCATAATGAAATATCATGCGTTCTACATTGGGAGGGTGCCATTTTTTTCCTACACCAAAATAATCTTTGTGAAAATGATTGGGATCATCATCTGAAGATATCAGGAGATTTTTATCATCACCTTCGTAAATAATTGTATCCGGAACTGTATAATTGGTGTCACAACCGATGAGGTAAATTGGGTTAAAACCAAAATAAACCGCCAATTGCAGGGCAGAAATGGTCACAGTTTTTACTGAATAAAGGAAATCTGCAGGGTTTAAGCTGAACATGGAATAAGGCAAATTGGATTCATTATTTTTACGTTCTGTGAACCAATACACGTTTTTGGCGGAGCGAATCACATGGTCATATCGAAACTGAATGGGGAAAAACAAGAAGGAGTCCGGCAGAATGGAACTCAGCTGGTTGATCTCCTCTGAATTATCCGGTACTACTCGTTTATCCACCGCTACAAAAAACTTTGGACGCCATTTGATTTGATCGAAAAGCAAATAGCAGCGATTGGAAGCCCACACGAACTCGTTTTGAAACAAGGATAAATCCATCTGATTCAAGCTGGGTCCATTTCCCATGATAAAACAGCGCTGACCTGAATATTTATTTTTGAAGCGACTTAATTCTGCGGAAATATTTCGGGCTTTCTTATCGGACAAGTGGATAAAAAAACGGGACAATTTTTCCTTATTGACGGGGCTTTTTTGTTTCAAAGACTTGCGACGGCGTTTTGGAGATTGTTTGCTGGGAATTTTTTTTAATCTTTTTAAGATTAATCCCCGTTTATTTTTTAATAATCGGAGGAGAGAAAAACCAAATTTCGCTGCCTTGGCTCTGATTGGATTTGTGTAGTCCAGTTCTATCATTTCTCTGCCAAGAGACCATTCCAGGTAGAGTATTTCAGATAAGCTCAGTGAGTTTTTCCAGTGATGCAAGGGTTTTTTATTGACAGCCTGATGATCTTTCTGGATAGCGCTAAAACTGGAGTTATCTCCCCAGGGATTTCCATCAAATGTGGGTCGGGATAAGATACCTTCATCAATTATCCCTAAAAAACTGGTAATTGATTTTCGTGTTTGATCAAGATTAAGGACCAGATCTTCATAGCGTAACAAGTAATAATTTTCAGGTGCCAGGATTAAATTGTTTTTGGCATTTTCGAATGCTGTCAACCATAAATTAACAGATTTTTCTAGTAATTTTGATGGATTAAATTGATCCAGATCCATTCTTTTTTGTTTTTCCGAGGCATAGAAACCTCTTGGATCCCGCACGAGATGAATGATTTTAACGCTGGAGAAATATTGCTGGTAGTAGACAAAGCATTTACCATCATCAGGGCATTTTGTCACCCAAGCTTTGAATTCCGAAAAATTACGGACACCTTTTGTATAAAAATACGTAAACATCCAAATTCTTGTTAAATCTCCAATATCAACAGGTTTATCAAAAGAATTTAAGATTTCAAGAAAATGATGACGAAATTCATTTTGATCTATATTATTTTGTAATGAAAATTGATTTCCCAAGTGAAAATGGATTTTGGAGGTATTTCGATCTTGCGAAGAGATATCTTCTTGTAACGCTAGAAACAATTTTGGGTTATCGATTAAACATTGATAAACATTTTCCCAATCCCTTTTTTCGAGAAGCGTCCCCAAACCAGAAAGGTCAAAGACTTTTTTTGTGAAGAAAAAATCTCGAATAATGCAATCTTCCAATGGGTACACCAACAATTGTGAATGTCCATCCAATAATCTTTGAATCAGGGTGGTTCCAGACCTTCGCAAACCACTGATAAAGATTGCTGGTAATTGATTGAATTCATGAAATCTGTTTAGAATCTCGATCATCGTGATCATATTATATATCTGAGAGACAAAATGGGAAACTCAGGGGGTTGAGGATTAGCATTACGCTTCTGTGCTTCAAGTCACGACCCAAATACAGGTGCTCCGCAAGGTTTGAGCTCGGATCATGGCATTGAGAATCGTAAGAAGTTGATGCATACATGCCTCAATAGCCACGTTGACTGCGTCTGCGGGTGCTTCAAGTCGCTCATGGCAATTGCTAGATCACTGGATTCCATTCATTGCAGTCGCGGCCTTGTA
Source organism: uncultured Chloroflexia bacterium (assembly GCA_963765655.1). Taxonomy (GTDB): domain Bacteria; phylum Chloroflexota; class Anaerolineae; order Anaerolineales; family Anaerolineaceae; genus UBA6170. The sequence goes on along the minus strand of CAVXXH010000014.1, from coordinate 237,046 downwards.
CATCAGTTCGCGGGTTGATTGAGCCCTACCTTTATGCGTCGTTTTCCGACGCTAATATCCAGGTGCTCGATTGCAAGGTGCTGCACAAGGGTAGGGTTCGGGATTCAGGGTTCAGTGAATCGTGAACTAATGCAAATAACGGCATTTAACGGCTGCAGTACTTCAGCATGTCAGGAACACTACAAATAGTTTTGTTCGATTATTCTTAAGTTCCGTAGGGCATTGGGTTGATTATCTCTGCAATCATCTCTCCAGTTACAGCAAGATTTGCAGTTTGTTAAGTTATTCGACAATTATTTGGCGAGACAACAATTATTTTGTTTGTTGTTCAAAAAGGACCACATTCCAATGAAATTTCATTTGGAAATTCTTTCACGCGATTCTTCAACACATAAAACTCAAAACTGAAATACTACTGTGATCCTGAAACCTGAATCCTAAGGACTAACACCTAGCCCCTAAGGCCTAAATATCACCCCACTATCCTGCAAATCGGTTTCTTTGTTCAAGACGAGGTCGACGAGTCAATAGTAAAGTTCTCGCCAGCCAGAATATTTTAATGCTGCCATGTTCGATGATAAATTGCAGGACGCCAGGTCTCTATTGTAAAGATCAACCGCGGTTCGATCAGATCTGGCCGGCATTCAGATAGACTTGCGCCAGTTCGCTGAAACGGCGGACGTGTTCGCGCCAGTTGTTGATTGCATCGCGACGTTTGAGGTCGCCTTCACCCGTTCATGACCAAGCCGAAACCGAGTATTATCATAACAATTTGCCGTACACGAAAGTTGCGTTCCAGCATGCTGGGAGGCGTTTGCGTTCAATGCCTTTGCAGGTATGACGACCAGGGCTAATTTCTGGCTGTATTTCTCGTAGCGCTGCTCCATGGTCGCATTGGTGCGATACACTTCTGGTTACGCAGGTTGACCTTATCACGCAGCTCCTGACTGCGTCTTGCCAGGGCTTCAGGACATGCCACCGCGCGATCTCGTACTCATCCACAGCACAAGCGCTGGTATCGGTTTGTCGAGGTGTCGAAGCGATGGTATGGGCCAGTTGCAGACTGAATTCGGCCCCATCGTGCTCCTCGATCTTCTGACCGGCGGTGTGATTGCCATCGGAAGCGATATCATCGCTGGCATCCATAACCTTAGAAATAAGTACACAATCTCCCGATTTCTCACCAGTCCACAGTTAAGATTATTTTTTCTATTCTTCAAAACCCACTGCTGCAGCTGGCGCATTTCGTCCACTTTGCAGCAACGTTCCGCGGCGGACGTTGATCTGCTCCGCCATGTGAATACCGCACCCACGAACGGCGCTCACCTGTCTGTACTCCTGCTTGCAATCTTCCGGTCTTAACTCGTTTGGCTAGATAAATACACTGCATCGCCACTCGAGGGTGCCGCATACCAATCCTTGTCTCGCATAGGTGATCTCCAAACCTGGCTGACAGATTAGCGCCAACCCGCGAATTGAAATACTCCCGGCCTGCTTGTTCTTCCATATGCTTTTTCCGATGTGACCAGCAAATCTTCGCCTTTCCGCAAGAGAAATAGCTTGACACGTCCAATTTTGATCTCTGCATGCTCCAACATGGGCTCAATTTTGTACAAAAGCTTGTTTTTAGAGAATCAATTAAATATCGTTTTTTTTGCGTGTCCCCATCCAACATGGGTGTTTTCTCCGTATTTCGTTATCATTCCAGTATAGATTCCATCTCCTCGTCTACTCTTGAACTTCATTCTCGCCACAGTCGTTGTAGTATGCCTGCACGACGGCAAGTCAGCAATGTTGGCTAATTCGCCACCATTCTACACGGCTATATCTCGGCGACGTTGCTCTCTTCGGATTCTACCTGACGGTCCTGAGTAATCCAAGCGAGTACCGCTTGCCGTCCCCTTTAGTACACTTACCGTTGGGATGTTTTCGCGTTTTATTTCTTCCCAGAGGTTTCTCTCCAATAGCAATGTATGATTCCACTCTCCCGGCCAAATCTTTGTACTTTCCCAATTCGCGCTATCCATATATTCTTCATCATATTTACTCAACTTTCTGCCTCACAATCACCTAAAGCTTCTGTATTCGTCACTTCGTACTTCGCTCTTGTTTGAACCACGCCTGCATTATGTCTCATGATGGCTTCAGTTTGAGTTTCTCCAGGTCATCTCCTCCCAATTACTTTGCTTCCAAGCTCAACGATTTTCCCAACACTATGCTAGCATCTCACTCCGATCACATCTCGGATTAATCTATATATCACCGCTAACACATGTCAAAACTTTCCGCCTTTTACGTAACCGTTTTCTTCTGCTGACTGGATGTGAACCATTTCATGTCGAAATCCTTTTTTGGAATATTTTCGGATCCAATTTGTTATGGTCATACCCCCTTTGATTCCATACTTTTGTTTTAAATCAACAATTCTTTCACCAGATTCATATTCTTCTACTACTTGCCGCTTGAAACTTTCGCTATATCTTATGATCTTTCTCTTCATGGCGATATCTCCTGGTACTGAAGATTATCCCATTAAAGTGTAAACGTATTTCAGGACGACACAACACACACTGGATGGCCATTTCTTCATCGGTTTCGTTGTGGTCGAAGACGAGGTCGACAGGGAGGTCGGTGGTGACGTGCTCGCCCAGCCAGACGGTTTTGATGCTGTCCTGGTCGATGACAGTTTGCAGGATGGCCAGGTCGGATTTGGTGAATTCGACGGCGGTGACGATCAGGATCTGGCCGGCATCCAGGAAGAGGTGCGCCAGTTCGCTGAAGCGGCGGACGTGCTCGCGCCAGTTATTGATGGCATCGCGACGTTTGAGGTCGGCATTGACGCCGTACATGACCGAGCCGATGCCGAGGTAGTAGCAGAGTTTGCCGTCCTCGAAGAGTTGGCGTTCCAACAGGCTGGCGAGGCGTTTGCGTCCAATGCCTTTGGGGCCGGTGATGACGACCAGGGCGGATTTCTGGTTGTATTTCTCGTAGCGCTGCTCCATGGTCACGTTGCTGCGGATCCACTTCTGGTTACGCAGGTTGACCTCATCACGCAGCTCGCTGACTTCGTCGGGCAGGGCTTCCAGGACAATGCCACCGCCACGGATCTCGTACTCATCCACGAGGACGAAGCGACTGGTATCCGGTAGTTTGTCGGAGGTGTCGAAGGCAATGGGATGGGCGAGTCGCAGGGTGACTTCGGCCACGTCGTGATGCTCGATCTTCAGGCCGGCGGTGTTATTGCCATCGGAAGCGCTATAATCGCTGGCATCGATGACCTTGTGAATGGTTTCAATCTGCGCCTTCTCACGGGCAGTCCCCAGCTTGAGGATGAGGGTTTTTTCGGGGGTGAGGGGTTGCCGTCCCAGCCAGAAGAGGCTGACGCGCAGGCGGGTGCTGACAGCTGGCGGCATTTCGTCCACTTTGCAGGCGATTTGTCCGCGGCGGACGTAGATTTGCTCCGCCATGGTGAATCCCACTGCCAGACCGGCGCTAACCTGGGCTTGCGGCTCCTGATTGAAGCCTTCCAGGGTCTTGAGGACGGTGCGTTTGGCTGAGGGATAAAATACCACTGCATCGCCAGGCTGGAGGGTGCCGCTCGAGAGCGTCCCGGCCACGATGCGACGGTTGTCGCCCATATCGGAGAACTTGTAGACATCCTGGACGGGCATACGCACGGGTTGATCGGTGAGGGCAGGTGCTTTTTCGAAGGAGTTGAGTGCCTGCAGCAGCGTGGGGCCGTCATACCAGGTCATCTCGCCATTGTGAGCCGCCACGCCAGCGCCATCACGTCCGCTGACCGGGATGTAGAAGAGCGGTTGCACGCCAATGCCGGTCAGATAAGCGTTATATTCAGTGCGGATACGCTCGAAAACGGATTGATCGTAGCCGACCAGGTCCATTTTATTGACGAGTACGACGATCTTTTTGATGCCGAGCATCCAGAGCATGTAGCCGTGGCGACGGGAGTTCTCCTGCACACCTTCGGCGGCGTCGATGACCAGGATGGCAGCTTCGGCATGTGAGGCGCCGGTGACCATGTTCTTGATGAATTCGATGTGCCCAGGCGCGTCGATAATGATGTAGTTACGCTGGGCGCTCTGAAAGAAGACACGGGCAGAGTCGATGGTGATGGATTGCGCCTGCTCGTCTTTGAGGGCATCAATCAGAAGGGCAAATTCGAAGGGGACACCCTGGGCGGTACAGCGTGCGCGAATGCCCTCGAGTTTGCCTTTGGGCAGCGAGTTGGTATCCGCCAGCAGCCGGCCAATGACGGTGCTTTTGCCATGGTCGACATGGCCGACAAAGACGACGTTCATCTGTTCTTTGTTATAGTCCAGTAAAGTTTCCATCTACATGTACCCCTCTTTGCGCAGCGATTCCAGTCCACCACCGTCTTCTTTGTCCTGGGCACGACCGGCACGCTCAGCGATGTTGGCGAATTTGCCAACTTTCAGCTCGGCGATGATCTCGGCCACGTTGCGCGCTTCGGATTCGACCGGGAAGGTGCATGGGTAGCAGCCAAGGGAGCGGTAGCGCCTGCCATCGCCCTGGTTGTAATACAGCGAAACGGTTGGGATGTTTTCGCGTTCAATATATTCCCAGATGTTCAGCTCGGTCCAATCCAGGAGAGGGTGGATGCGGACGTTGGTGCCGGGTGCGAAGTCGGTTTTGTATTGATTCCAGAACTCGGGCGGCTGGTCGGCGATGTTCCACTCGTTTTGGGTATCCCGGGCGGAGAAATAGCGCTCCTTGCTGCGCGATCCCTCTTCATCGGCACGGGCTCCCACAATGACACCGTTGAAGGGTTGTGGATTCTCTTCCTCTTCGTAACGGTCGCTCTCGTGGTTGTAACGCATGCGGCGGCCTTTGCCATTCAGGGTCTGCTTGAGGGCTTCGGTCTTGAGCAGTCCACAGCAGGTCAGGCGGTCGACTGCGCCGTCCGGGAAGGTGCGTTTGGCTTCCAGAGCTTCGAAGTTTGCGCCGACGACCATGCTGAGCTTCATCTCGCGCACCAGACGGTCGCGGTATTCAATCATCTCGGGGATCTTGAAGTGCGTGTCCACGTGGATGAGGGGGAAGGGGACATGCCCGAAGAAGGCTTTGCGTGCCAGCCAGAGCAGGACAGTGGAGTCCTTGCCCATTGACCAGAGCATCCCCAGGCTTTTGAAGTTGGCGTAGGCTTCGCGCAGGATATGGACGGAGATTGATTCGAGTTCGGATAGTTGGTTCATGGGATTATTTTACTACGAGTTAGCTCACAGCTGATAGGGGCTAGCAACTAGTACCTAAAATCCCTAATTCTTAGTACCTTAGTGCCTTAGTACCTTAAACCTAATTCAACCCTTTTTATGAAATTATGGGATAATATTTTTATGAACTCCTATGGGAGGAAAGTTTGTCTGAAGTAAAACGTTGCCCCAGCCTGGGTCTGAAAGATGATCAAACCACTTGCCGTACTTTTGCCAATGATGATCATTATTGCTATCATCAGGCAAAGTCATGGGCTGTTCCTGAAGGCCATCAAAAAGAGTACTGCTTGAGTGGTAATCATATACGATGCCCCATTTTTCTGACTGGTAAACGTATGTATCCACAAAAAAGTATATCGAAGCCCTCCGAAACCCTGATCATTCAAGACTCAACTCGTCGATCCAGCAAACTCTCCATGTCACAATCAATTTCAGTCTTCACAGTCCTCGCGATGCTGGTATTTACTACCTGGCTCGTATTTGCCAGAACAGGCTCGTTTGCCCTGCCAGAACCAACCCCGCAATCTTCGCAAGATTTATCAAATGAAATTACCGCAACCATTACACCTACAGTCAATCTTTTCACACCCAATCCCACATTAATCAATGAACTTACTCTTCAGGCCATAAAAACATCATTGATGTCCCGAACCCCCACCATTACCAACATACTACTGAACAACCAAACACCAACGCGTATACTAAGGGTTACTCAGAAACCTACCGTATTTGTGTGCGTGAAACCAGATGGATGGATTGTGTATAAAGTGAAATTTTGGGACACACTTGACTGGTTCAGTCTTTGGGTACGAACGCCAGTGGAAGAGTTGATGGAGGCTAATTGTTTGACCACCAAAAAGCTGGTGGTTGGTCAGGAATTATTTTTGCCGTATTACCCTCGCATTGCCACCTTTACTCCTTCGCCTTCCCCAACAAAGGACTATGTAGCACCAGGCTATACACGTACCTTTACTCTAACCTTCACCCGGACTCTGGCAAGAACAATTACACCATCACGTACACCTACGAAAAACCCATTATTCTTTGATACCCGAACGCCTACCAGCACTTCAACAATAACGCCAATTCCCTCCTCGACCTACATCTTAACGCCCACTACTACATTTACCAATTCTCCAACCGCAACGAGAACGAGTACAAGGACGCCGACGCCTATAATTGTTCCTTCCAATACCTTTACATTTACACCCACCGCTACCAACACACCAGAGCCCACGCCAACCGACACGCCTGAGCCGACCCCTACTGACACGCCTGAACCTACACCAACTGATACATCAGAACCGACGCCGATGAACACTCCGGAATAGAGCAACTCTCAATCTTATCTCACCAGCATTGGCAGGTAGAGCGTTTTAATAAACGAACTCGCGACACCTTCCATTGAGATCACAAAGACCTTCTGAATGAACAATCCCCCGGCGTCCGTGCTACGTACCAGAATAGTGAACTGCGACTGCTGCCCAAAATCAATCTGCTCCGCAGCCATCAGCTTGTCCCCGGCGATGGTGAAGGATGCGTTGTCCTCATCGCTCGAACCGCTATCCAGACTGTAGACGAAGGTCTCCCCCGCGTCCTGATCCTGGGTGCTCAATTGACCAATCTCACTGCCGGCAGGGATCTGCTCTTCTATGTCGTCTGTTGTTAGCATGATATTTGAGGGCGGTTCGTTCATGTTGCTGACCGTGATGCTGAAACTGTTCTCTACCCAATCGCCACCCGAATCGGTGCTGCGTACCCGCACGGAATAACCCGTTCTGGTTTCATAGTCGATCGCAGTGCTGGTCAACAACCGGTCGTCAACGATGCTGAACAGCCCATTGTCCGTGTCCCCCGTTCCAATGACGAATCTATAGGTGACAACATCCCCCTGTAGTGGATCGCTGGTGCTGAAAATGCCAACCTGCGAGCCAATCGGCAGGTTCTCCACCACGGTCTGGTTCGAGAGCGTGATATCTGTGGGTGGATGCGAGATCTGATAGGCATAGCCACCCCAGATGCCCCAGCGGACTCCGGGGTTGATCATGGCAAAATTCTCCCAACGCACAGTGTAGTTGGACCATGTGTCTCGCATTGCATATTGCAAGGTGGGACTGGTGCGGTATCCGATGGCAGTCACAAAATGATCGGTGACCCCATCCCCACTCGTATCCACCAGAAACACCATTGGACGCCCGGCATTGATCTCATTGACTAATACGTCCCAGGTCATCGTGCCATTGTTAGCATAATAAGTTGGCATTTCTACCAGCACGTATGGATAGTAAGTATGAAAGTAATATTCAAAAGAATTATCCATCTCGGTCGACCAACTCCAGCCGTACGGATTGCCCAAAGTGCTTTTTGACGTACCCAGGTAATCGGCGATGCTGTTATTGGTGTGTGCTTGCCTGCCAGCCGTAATATAATTATCCACCAGTAGCTGCGAGACAGAATCTTTCGGCAGCACATAATCTTCATAATGCTGCTCCGAGCCAGGTGGAAATGGAGCTCCATCATCCCCCCCCGATGCAATCATCTGGTTGACCGCTGTGGTCTGCGTCCAGGCGTCGCCCGGGATCAGATCGTCGTAGCCTTTGGTGTCGTAATATCCCACCACCATGCCCAGCGCAGTAGGACCGCAGCCATGCCGCCAGTAATAAGCCGGCGTGTTCAGCAACACCTCCCCTTTGGTATCCTGCGGCAACGAGAATGCCTTCTGCATATCCCACAGCACGACATCCAGCGGTGGATTGGGACCTGTGGTGCTCTGTTGAGGTTCCACGTCCCATTCAGTACCAGCTATCCGCGGACCCTCTCCGGTAGCGCTCATAAACCCTTTTGCCGGCGTGTGCAATACCACAAGACACACCACAAGGAGCAACACCATACCATTCAATAGCCTTTTGTTCATCTCATTGCCTTCCTTGATAAAGCCTGAACCCTATTATACAATGTTAGTCCTTCCTTATGCTACTCTTCAGGTTCTTTGCAATCAGCTAAGTGTTAGCACTTAGATATCAGTGTCATTGTCTGGTCATGAAACTTGAATCTTAAATCCTTTGTGACCTTCGTCAGTACCCCAAATCCCTTTTTCCTAGTAAAATAGTTTTGGTAGCAAACATTAAAGGCGGAGGAAACATGAAAGTATTGGTAATTGGAACCGGATATGTTGGTCTGAATACGGGTGTGGTGCTGGCTTATTTGGGACATCGGGTTACGTGTCTGGATTTGAATACGGAGAAGATTGATCTGTTAAAGGCAGGAAAATCCCCCATCTATGAGCCCAATCTGGATACAATGCTGGATTTGGCTTACGACCATCTGACTTTTACGAGTGATTATGATGCTGCCGATATCCCCAACACGGATGTGGTTTTTATTGCGGTGGGGACGCCATCCAACGCAGATGGATCTGCCAACCTGGAATATGTACGCCAGGCAGCCCATGCCGTCGGATCACGGCTGAACGATCACTTCACCGTGGTGGTGAACAAATCCACGGTACCGATTGGCTCGGGTAACTGGGTCGGGACAATTGTGCGCGATGCTTATATCGAAAGCCATGGCATGAAACCCGATCAACATTATGCGATTGCCTCCAATCCTGAGTTCCTTCGCCAGGGTTCCGCGCTGTATGATACCTTCTATCCCGATCGCATTGTAGTCGGCGCATTTGATCCACGCGCCATTGATGTGCTCACCAACCTGTATCGCCCGATTTTGAACCAGGACTTTCCTGCCGCCGAGTGTTTGCCACGTCCGGAAGGTTTCTCTGTGGTGCCGCTGGTGACCTGTGACCTGGCATCCGCTGAGATGATCAAATATGCCGCCAACTCGTTTTTGGCGTTGAAGATTTCCTATATCAATGAGATTTCGCACCTGGCTGAGAAGGTTGGCGCGGATATTACCCAGATCGCGCGTGGGATTGGCTTGGACACACGGATTGGTCCACGCTTCCTGAGTGCCGGTATTGGCTGGGGTGGTTCGTGCTTCGGTAAGGACACCGCTGCGCTGATCTCGACTGCCAGCGAGTACAACCTCGAGATGCCAATCATCCAGGCAGCCCGCACGGTCAACTACCAGCTGCGTGAAGAGATCGTGATGCGCGTGCAGGATGCGCTTAAGATCCTGAAAGGCAAGACCGTGACCCTGCTGGGATTGGCATTCAAACCCAACACGGATGATCTACGTGATGCGCCTTCGATTGACATCGCGAAGAAGCTGATCCAACGTGGTGCTAAAGTCCGCGGGCATGATCCGGTGGCAATGGTGAACATGCAGCGCCAATACCCTGAGCTGGCGATCGAGTACTTCGATGACCCCGCGCAGGCTGTCGTGGATACGGATGCTATCTTGCTGGTCACCGAATGGCCAGTCTACAAGAAGCTGGACTGGAAGACAATCCTGAAGGATGGAAAAATCAAGCTGATTGATGGGCGGAACTTTTTCTAGGGACGCAAAGAGCACAAAGTTTTCGCTAAGGGGGCAAAGTTAGTGATGATTGGATTGTGATATCCTGCAAATGGTATTTGTGATTCAGTCGCCAAGGGTTTTGTGATTTCTTTAAAAATTGAAAAATTTTAAGGTTTATTTTTTGATCTTAATATTTTCATTGTTATAAAATATGGATAGCTTTTGCGATGATTATATTGCAAGAGAAATACATTTGATGGAGTTAGCGATGCAGAGATTCATTGGGACTATCCTGGTAATTGTCGTGTGTTTGATCAGCCTGAGCACATCTGTGCAGGCTCAGACAACTTATGAAGTACCGGTTGGGGGAATTGCGTTGGTTGGATTTGATTTTGATAATGATAAATTAGCATTTGTTTGCTTAGTCACAATTCCTGCTGGAACAGATGTGTTGTTTACTGATAATGGGTGGATATCAGAAACTTCTGGATTCAGAACTGATGAAGGGATTAATTTATGGGAACCAGCTATTGATTGCAATATAGGTGAAATTATCAACACCAGTGTAGGTCAACTAACCCCCCCACAGATATGAATCTATCTAGCTCGGGTGACCAAATATTTGTTTTCCAGGATATCAATGACACAAACCATTTTATTTTTGGTTTGAATTCTGAAGGCGCTACTGGTGTATGGCAAGATATTGTAATTCAACAGCATTTTCTACCCTTCCAGATGCACTTGACAATCTGAATCCAAGTCCGGAAATTGCTTTCATTGAAAGAGATTCTGGTATTTACACAGGTTCCAGAAATTTCGAGACAACAACTGAAGCTCTTGATTCAATATCCAATCCTGCAAATTGGGAAACCTCAGATACTGCTTTGATTATGCCCACAGGCTCATTTTCCTTCACGACAACGGCGGTCGGTTTGAGTGATTTCAGTGCGGAGACCGAGGGAGAGTCTGCACCGTGGTGGATGTTGGTGGGATTGGTGATTGTTCCGGTAATAATAATGGTGGTTAAACGACCAAAACGTAATTGTTGTAACTAGCAGAAAGCAGAAAGCTGAAAGTTGAAAGCTTTAAAAAAAGTTAGAAAATTGGAAAGGAATGAAATATACATCATGGTGAATTCAAATAGTATATCTGAACCTCAGAATAGTAATTTTGATTCCAGCCATCATAATTTCCCCTACAAAAATCTCGTTGTGTGGCAAAAAAGTATTCAATTTGCAAGTGGAGTTATGGATTTAATTGAAACATTACGTATGACACGTAAGAATTATCGATTATTTGAGCAAATGGAAGCTGCAGTCACATCCATTCCAATGAACATCGCAGAAGGTAAGGGAAGAATTTCAAAAAAAGAATTCTGTCATTTTCTTATGATCGCTCGAGGATCGCTTTATGAAACATTGACTCTTCTTGAAATTTTTAAGATTCGAGCTTGGATATCAGAAGATGAATATAATCAGTTCGAAAACCAAGCAAAAGAAATATCCATCAAAATTAATGCTCTTTATAAATCAATATCCAAAACTATGTAGGATTAGTTTTTTTCTAGTTTTAGGCTTTCAGCTTTCAGCATTTAGCTTTCAGCCATATTAATTCTTCAATGCCGTAGAAATCCACTCTACCAGGCGATTATCCCAACGGTAGACGAAGGAATAGGCATTAAGGGAGGTGAGGAAGACGTTTTCCTGGAAGAGTAGCTCAGCTGGTACTTCCTGGGTGGTGAGATTATCACTGTTGAAACCACGGAAGCAGAGTGCTGCACTGCTCATCTGATCAAGCGGGAGATCAGTCAGGACAGCATCTTTGAATTGACTAAGCAGGGATGGATATTTTAAAATCATGGTTGGTTGCATCATTTTCTGAATGACTGCTTTGATGATGATCGATTGATTGCGCACACGAAAGTCATCCGAGTAGTTTTCGCGGATGCGTGCCAAGGCCAGGGCTTGTTCACCGGTCAGGGTTTGTTTGCCAGCTGGAAAATCTCCCTGCGAGCCGCCAAAGACCGGTTCTGGCAGGTTGACATCCACACCGCCAATGGCATCCACAAAGTCCGCGAAGACCCGGAAATTGAACACCAGATAGTGGTCGGCAGAAATGCCAAAATTGTATTCAATGACCTCATTCAGTGCTTCGGGGCCAGCCCCTTCACCGTAGTAATTCTGCATGCCGGGTGTGCCAAAGAAATAGGCCTGATTGATCTTATATGGTCCAGGCACTTTGAAACGATCAGCCGGGATTTCCACCAGCAGATCGCGGGGTAGCGCGACCATGTTGATCGTCTGATTGCTGAAGTCCACGTTCGCCAGGCGGATGACATCTGCCAGGCCGTAGAGGTAGTCATCCCCACGGTAGTCAATCCCGATCAGCAGAAAGGTGGTGTTGGATTCTCCTGAACAAACCGATTTACTGCCCAGAAATGTCTTCCCAAAATTGGAATAAAAGATCATGTAGTAGATGAAGGATATCAATGCTATTATGACAGCCAAAATTGCCAGGATGAGACCCCAGTTTCGTTTTGATTTTGTTTGCATTTTTTACTTTCTAAGAAAGAGCAACTCTTTCAAATGTTTTCAAATTAATCATTGTTTTCATCACCCAATCGACTGATAAATTCTTTATGATTGAGACGGTTATAAGTTTATCATAAACTTATAAGTAACGGATTCTGCTCAATGATTGCTATTTATGGAAATAATTGAATCATCTCGATAAAACTGGGTAAGCAGGTGTTTTTGACGGTCTCACGCCTGCAAAAAAACACCCTGACCCCAGTTATTCAAAGGACTCAAATAATTCTTTCGGTAACCATTTTCTGAATCAATTGATGAACACAAGCATCGAGCGAGTCAAGATGAGTGCGAATAATTAATCCAGGGTTGATTGGTGGTTCATACGGAGAGGATATTCCAGTAAAGTCAGGGATCTGACCCTGGCGTGCTTTTGCATAAAGCTGTTTAGGATCGCGTTGTTCACAGATCTCGAGCGGGCATTCCACGTAAACTTCCCAGAATTGATCTACAGGTACCAGTGAGCGCACGCGATCGCGATCGCGTTGAAATGGGCTGATGAAGGCTGTGATCACGATCAAGCCAGCATCCACCAGCAACTTCGCCACCTCACCAATCCGGCGAACATTTTCCTCGCGATCGAAGTCGGAAAATCCCAGGTCTGCATTCAAGCCGGTACGGATATTGTCGCCATCCAGCAGGTAGGTGTGGGCCTGAAATTCTTTATTCAAGCGCAGTTCGAGTGCACTGGCAATGGTGCTTTTCCCGCTGCCTGATAGACCGGTCAGCCAGATCAGAAGGGGCTGGTGATGCTTAATGGCAGTCCGATCCGATTGGCTGATCTGATGCTGGTGAGGAATGATGTGATCACTCATATCCTAATTATAGCTGCAACTTGATACGATTTGAATATATTGTCGGTTATCCCCAGATCTGATAAAGGGTACGAATTTGCAGGAAGATGATTAAAAGTCCAACAATAATCATGATTACGCGCGCTGGGATCTTCTTGGTGAGCAAGGCACCAAATGGTGCTGCAATGACACCGCCAATCATCAAACCCAGGAAAACATTCCAATGTTGCAGTCCAATGGTGATCAGAAAGGTAATCGAGACCACCAGGGTGACAAAGAATTCTGAGAAGTTGACGGAACCAATCGTTTTGCGGGGAGTGTGGCCACTGGAGATGAGCGTGGTAGTGACAATCGGTCCCCAACCACCGCCGCCGATAGCATCCAGCGATCCACCGGCCAGACCCAACGGAATCAGCAGCCTGGGTTTTGGATCTTTGTCTGGATTTTCCTTATGAACAAATGCTTTAAAAAGAATGCGAATTCCCATGATGAGAAGATAAATAGCAATGTAAGGTTTGATGATATTACCATCCACACTTGTTAGTACATAAGCCCCGATTGCTCCCCCAATCATACCGGGAATGATTAATCCCAGGACGATACGTTTATCGATATTTCCCAGACGCCAATGCGAAAAACCTGAGATAGCGGTTGTGAAAACTTCGGCTGTGTGCACACTGGCACTGGCAATAGCCGGAGGTACACCGACCCCGAGTAAGAAGCTGTTGGATGATACCCCGTACGCCATACCCAGGCTGCCATCAATCAATTGCGCGAGAAAACCTACTACAATGAGCACCCAAAAATCTATATCCATTTGTATCTCCTATGGAAAATTTATAAAAGTTGCAGAACTTTTAAGGCTCCCTCATGGATCCAACCATTGGTGGCAAAAATCCCACGATTATTGGTGAGGCGTCGTCCAGTCGAAAAGTCGAGCGAATTTCCGTCTGTATCTGTTATTATACCACCGGCCTCGAGCACCACGCGATATCCAGGCGCCTGATCCCAGATGAATTCACGGTAATCGGCTCTTTCGGGAGCCAGTAAACGCATCGAAAGTTCCGCCTGCCCGCCTGCCAGTAGGAAATACTTTGCCTGGCTATCCATGCGCACAGGTTCAACTATCACACCTGCCTGCCTGGCAAATGCGTCTATTCTGGAGCTGTCGGTGTGGCTGTCTTCAAAGGAGCGTAAAATACGGAATTCAGATAAATTCTTAATTTCGGATACACGCATGGGTTGTGCTTCTGTTTTTTGATTGTAAGGTTGCCACCAGGCACCCTGACCATGATAGGCATAAGCCATTACCCCGGTTTGGCCAGCATAGGTGAGATTTGGACATCCGAGCACACCCAAAATCACTTCCCCATCTTCAACCAATGCCAATGCGGTGGCGTATTGCATGCGACGCAGAAAGCCTTTGGTGCCATCGACCGGATCCAGAACCCAGTATCTGCCTTTGGGTTTACCCAAACCATAATCGATCCATGAACTGACAAAATCCGGATTAGATTCGGGCAATAGAGCTTTTACCTGTTCGGTAACCTCATTCAGTAAATTTTCATCCTGGTGAAGGAGACTACTGGCTTCTTCCCCTACCATTGCATCATTAGGATAAGCGTTCTTTATTGCTTGAGCTACATATGCCTGAACCGCATAATCGGCAATGGTCACCGGTGAATGATCCGCTTTATCCTGCGAAATAATGTGTTTTTGTTGCACATTACGAGTTATGGTTGCACAACCCGCCATAAGATTGATAGCAAATTGTAGGTCATCTGGTATTAGTGCTGCGTGCATAGAACTAAGCTGATTTCTTCTCGTGTGAATAATACTTTCCGTAGTTCTTATCCGTTTTATATTGATAATATTTATAACTGTAACGGGAATGTCCCAGATCGAGTTCGTTCATCACCACGCCAATCAGATTCGCATTGGAGCGTTTAAATTGTTCAACGATCATCGCAGCACCTTTTGCCTTGGTGAAGCCTGGTTTGATGACCAGTAAGACAGCATCCACGTATGGCACCATGACCAAAGAATCCGTGACCGCCAAAGCGGGTGGACTGTCAATGATGATCATATCGGATGATTCTTTGATTTTTTCCAATATGGATTGCATTTTCTTCGATCCCAACAATTCGGAAGGATTAGGAGGTAGTTCGCCAGATGTAATAACATTCAGGTTTGGTGTTTCAGATTTTTGCATGATCAGCTCCAATGTATCCATTGATCTGACAAATAAAGCCGTGAGACCGGTCCTATTTTGAACT
The DNA here is from genome assembly GCA_963765655.1 of uncultured Chloroflexia bacterium. Lineage (GTDB taxonomy): Bacteria > Chloroflexota > Anaerolineae > Anaerolineales > Anaerolineaceae > UBA6170. Next base: position 221,720 of record CAVXXH010000014.1, on the reverse strand, counting down.
CCTACTTTTTTGTGTAGACTGGGTTTGCGTAAATCTGCATCAATCAGGGTTACTTTTCTGCCTAATTGAGCAAAGACCACCCCTAGATTAGTCACCACCGTACTTTTTCCTTCTTTAGGATCGGTACTGGTTATAAGTATCGATTCAATTGGAAAATCAACTGCCGTATATTGAATATTGGTTCGCAAAGATCTGAAAGCCTCAGCGACCGGTGATCGCGGTGTGGTACTGGTAATCGGTTTTCCATCTTCCGCATCGTGTTTGGCAATGACACCCAGCACGGCTAATCCGAGTGTTTTCTTCACATCATCTGGCGTTTTTAGCGTGTCATCCAGCGCTTCAATCAGGAAAATAACACCGACTGCCAGCATCAAACCCACCATGCCAGCCAGGGCTGTATTGCGTATCACCTGTGGGCTGATGGGTTCTGTAGGTGTTACCGCAGGATCCACCGCCATGACGGTTGAGACCGTTTGCGCTTCCGAGAGACGGATTTGTTCGTAACTGAGAATCAGGTTGGAGTAGATGGCACGATATTGGGTCAACTTCGTTTCCAGGCTGGCTTTTACACCCGAATCATCTTCCGTGGCAAGTGCAGAGATAACACCATCAATCTGTGCTTCCATATCGGAGATTTGTGTTTGCAGAACTCTCTTTAGAAACGGTAAAGCGTTCTTCCTGGATCAAAATAACCCGATCCGAAAAAACATTGGCCAATTCATTGGCGATTTGGGCAGCTAAAATCGGGTCACTGGATTTCACGGTAATCTAAATCAGGGTGGTATCTCGAATGGGACTGACAGTGATGCGATCATCCTCCAGATAATCGATGGTAACCCCAACGCGTTTTGCCACTTCTTCCAGGATCGGACGGGTGGTGATCATCTTCGAGTAAGTACCGGAAATGCGCTCGCTGGTGATAATCGAGTTATAGTCAGTCGCTTTGGTTGAGGGTGCTTCATTGATGTAAAGCGTTGTCGAAGCTGAATACACCGGTGTCATACGCTGGCTGACGAGAAAAGACACCAGCCCGGCTAAAACAGTCACCAGAGCAATCAGCCAGGCCCATTGCCAGAATAACGCCAGATATTGGCGAATGTCAATACTCTCAAAGTCATTTTCTGTTTCTTGTAATTGATAATTCATTTTCCACCTTGGTTGAAGTGATTGAAAGCAGTTGAGGAACTTTCGGTGATCCTTCCGTTTTGGATTTTATCAGATTTTCCAAATAATAACGAGTAATCCTGGCTGAATTATTTTGTATTATAAAAATTAATCATCGTTTCGATTATATCACCCGGATTACAGTACAATTAATTGAGAACCTATGTCAGAACAAAAAAGTAATGCGGCCAGGTGGAACATAAGAGGTATCCTCGAATCAATTGATTCGTTTGGTTGGTTCATATTATTGGCAGCAACGCCGATATTTTTGATGATCCAGCCTGAATATAGCTGGATTTTACTGTTGATCCCATTCTGCTGGTTGATCAGTGTTCTGGTTAAGAGACAACCGATTCCATTGACATCTATGAATCTGGCATTATTGGTGATCGCCATTCAGGTTCTGGTCAGTCTGTATGCAACCTATGACATCGCTGTCAGCTTACAAAAGGTAACCGGTGTGATTTGGGGAATGACTGTCTTTTTTGCCCTGGTGCGCTTTGGAACAAAAAGGATTGGTATTTTTATTTCGACCCTCATTTTTATCCTTGGAAGTGTGGGGATTTCCGTTCTGGGGCTGTTGGGTATCGAATGGCCAACCAATAAAATTATTGTTTTCAATTCCATGTATGAACAATTCCCAAAATTCTCATCCCTGATTCCAGGTTTGAGTGAAGGATTTCATCCCAATGAAGTAGGAGGTGCGCTCACCTGGATCATCCCCTTCTGGATGGTCGTTCTATTTTGGCTGATCATACGTTTCAAGAAGATCAGAAAACATGTATCTTCAATTCTCATTATCCTCTACATCCTGATCGATTTATTATTCCTGGTATTCAGCAGTGTGGTCTTACTATTCAGTCAATCGCGTTCGGCCTATATCGGATTGGCTTTGGGACTCATTTTGCTGTTACTGGTTGTGTTACCCAAAAAAATCAGATGGGGATATATCTTTCTACTCATCCTCGGCGCAGGGATATTGAGCTACTTCATCCTGAATGATCAATTCATGGTGTTTGTAAACCAGCTTTTTCCAGATAGCGGCGTGGCCAGCATGGCATTCTCGATGAATACATTAAGTGGCCGGGTTGAAATCTGGTCAAGAGCCATTTATGCAATCCAGGATTTTGCTTTCACCGGCATGGGGATGAATACATTCCGCCACATTGTGAATGTTCTGTATCCGTTACAAACCATTACTGCAGATGTCCCGGTGAAAGATATTGGGCATGCTCATAACCTCTTTTTGCAGACGGCATTAGATCTCGGAATTCCAGGATTGATCGGATTTATTGCCATGTACATCACTTCATTCTGGATGATTTTTGTCAGCCTTAGAAGGTTGAAAAGGTCAATCAATGGTAATACAAAAACGAATGTACTGACAAAAGAAATGTTCTATGTGATTCTGGTTGGATTATTGGGGGGTCAGATTGCTCACCTGGGGTTCAGTATGACGGACGCGATTGCGTTTGGGGCCAAACCAGGAATTCTCTTCTGGGTGATGCAGGCGATTATTTGTGCCATATTCCTGAAAGTTAGTCAGAGAGATTACAGGTAGTGTTTTCTCACTTCTCAAGAATTTTATTCGGAAATAACAAAATTATAATTCTGTCCGGTTGAACATAAGACATAAATTGAATTTCCTGTGGTTTTCTGAACGGTCGATCGACAAACGGGGTGATCTGGATTAAGATCGGGAACCCGCTCACCCCAAACACCACTTTTATTGGTGGTTTGCGGAATCAAATCCGGGAAGTTGATTTCAGGATAGGTATGCGTCAATGTTTCCTGATACCAGCGAAACTGAGACAGGGGCAAGACAATGACCGCAAGATCAGATCGTTGTTTCAGCCCAAAATGATAATACCAAACAGGAAAGGAATCGCGATCTTCACTGGTTAGCAGAATAGCTTTTTCTGGTAAATGTTCCATTAAATATTCCACATAATCAGCGGGTTGGGTTTGTTGGCGTGGATTAATAGTCTGAATGGTGTTCGGAACTGAAGCCATGACTGTAATTGAATAGATCACCATCAGGGCATAACCAAGCGGTAATTTCCTCCAGACCCTTGGAATTACCGTAGCGATGCCCAAGCCAATCCAGACAGCAAAAACCAGAAATGGTGCCAATAAATAGGTGATCGAATCATCGGTGCCATACAGCATGGCAAAAAATGAAAATGCAAAAATAATGTATACCAGAATAATCAGCAGATTTTTACTTTGGTGTTTATATTGAACAGCTCCTATGACCCCCAGGATCACACCGAGATACCCATATTGCTGAATCAATAGACCCGCCAATGCAGAAATGCGGGTGAATATTTGCGAAATTGAAGTGGCTGCTACCAGGTTCTGGTAAGGATTCCCCGATATGACCCACCAGAATCCCTGCCAGGTTTGTGGATTACCCCAATTGATCGGTGGATAATGCTCAGCGCTTAAGGGTAAATACAGATAGATCAATGTTCCCAGACCCAAAGCCATGATTTGCCAAATAACAATTCGTTTTCCCAGACCATTTTTGAAGGCGACGATTAATGCAAATAAAATAGCAGGCAGAATCAGCAGGATGGTAATGTGGTTTCCAATAGCCAGACCAAAACAAAACGATAAAAGGATGAATAGGTAGGGTTTATTGTTTCGTTGTTGCGCATTCAATAATATCCAGATCCACCAGAGCGCAAGCACCAAAAATAAGGATTGCAGACCATGTACTTCGACAATGACAACCTGCGACCAGAGAAATGGCATCCAACCCCATACCAAGCCGGGAATAAGAGCTGTTATGGTTGAAATAGCAGGAGATTTATCATGAAGTACCTGCTTCATCCAGAGAGCCAATAGACCAGCACCGATGGCTGCTGGCAACCAGGATAGCATAGCTGTCCGAAAATAGGGATCTCCAAGCGGTACTTTTTGAAATAGGATCCCCAGTATTGTGTACGTTGGGTAACCGGTTGGATGCGGGATTCCGCCTGTGAGAATGGCTGATAAGAAGTCGCCCCCATCATTTCCAAAATTCGCCCAGGTCAGACGTTGTGACACGGTGAATAGATAGGATAATCCTGTTGTCAGGCTGACGGAAAGAAATAGGAAAGGGTTGGAGGAAAGAATCTTCTTGGTCATAAAGAAAAGGGGTGACTGAATGTCACCCCGCTGGAATTAAAATTTCTGAGATTATTTCATGACTAAAGGAAGATAGATGAATTCACAACCAATGATATCTATGTAGAAAGGTCCAGTTCTTTCGATCGAACCTACAGGATGGTTTTCAATCCAAAATGCAGCAGTATAAACTTCAGTTAACTTCGTTTCAACAACTGTAAATTTCAGTACACCATCAATTATTTCATCCGGAATGATGTAGGAATCGCTACCGGAAGAATCCAACCATAATATCCATGTATATTCAGGGGTTATGAAACTGTCAGGTTTTCCATAAACCGTTACCAATGTGTCCAATGAATTTACACAGATTTCTTGTGGTTCATAGGAATAAACTTCTGGAAGCGTTATTGTTTCTGCTTGCCCAATTTGCCAATTTGCTCCAAATAATGACAGAACAATGACAAAAGCTGATACAAATATTGTGATGACTGTCTTTGGCTTATAAATTTTTTTCATTGTATAATCTCCCCTTATGAATTATTTCAGGAATTTAGAGGACTTTTTTTATTCGATCTCCTTTACTATACATTATTTTACTTAATTAAACAAGATTTTTTTGGATTTAGTCATTTTCGTACAATTGGGAGGAATATTTTTGGCCCAATCAATAGCTCAATATAATTTTTATAAGCGATTCCTTGTTTAGTTATTTGTTTATTATTATCTGGATCGAATAAAGTACCTCCATAAGAATATTTTTCTTCTTCAGGAGGATAAATTTTTACATAACCATTTAAACTATACCAAAACCATCTTTGCACTAACTTGTAGCTATCATCAGGTAAACCGACATCATTGTCAAATGCATGTAAAAAATAATCAAATGTATCAAGCATAAACTTTATATTATCACTCCCTAATGGCCATTCTTCATAAGGAGAGTATCTAGGAATACAATCATCTTGGTTATCATAGCAAAGGACAACCTCCCAATCAGGAAATAGACTTCCATACTCGGTAATCCAAAGTGGTTTTTCTTGTTCCCCAATTCGTTTCATCCAATTACGAAAATTTGATATTCTGTCTCTAAATATACTAATTGAGTAGGTTTGCGAGTAATTATATTCATCGATAATAAATACATCATAACAATCATAATTGCAATCAAATCCTGGAGGTTCTTCAGCTCCCCATGATCCTGGGTCTTCATTGAGAATGAAGGCATGTATTGTCCATATATCGATCAAAGAGAGTGCTTTGTCCATCGTACCAGATAATTCTGATAACTTATTCAGGCTTATTTCTAAATAACGAATCCTAATAGGTGTTGGTTGCACTATCGATCCAAACCCCACTAGAGCTGTAGAATCGGTTTCTTTTATAGAAGTTGCTACTTCATAAAAACGTGTAGCATATTTTTCTGGTGTTAGATCATCCTGCACTTCTTTTCTGTCCGGTTCATTACCAATAATCCAAACTGCGCCTGGATTTCTCTGTACCAGATCAGGTAAATCTATTAAAAAATTTTTAAAGGCTGCTTCATCTAATGATCCGCTACTATCATCTTGAGCGACTGGAATAAATCTCATTTTCAGAACATGAATATACTCGACTCCTTCAGGTACAGTTGAACTTTCTTTTCCCCAATCCAAATAAGTTAATGCATGAATTTCTGATAAATCATATCCCTCAATTCCTAAAGGTGCAGTGATACCAAACCTGATTAATACATCGTATTGTTCTGGTGTATATTGAAGAGGTGCTGCATCAGAACTTATTCTTGAATTCATAAATAAAGTCATGAATACAATGATGAAAATAATTATCAATTTACTAATAAATTTTATTGGTTTTAGCATATTATTTATTGAATTTTTAGAATATATTTTACTCAAAATAATTTGGAAATTTTTCACTTCGTAAATAAAAATGATAATAATTCATAATTATTTTGAATTTTCATCGAAATAATTGTCAATTTTTTTTCAGTTTGATTACTCTCAGGATAATCAATAAATTTATAATCATTTGGTATTTCTACTAATATTATTATTGGTAAATCCTTTAATCCCAATTGTTTATACAGATTGAGTTCATACCCAATGATACCAGATTGATAGGAAAAAATCTCTGGTGATAAGGCTAAATCCAATTCCAGTATCCTAACAGTATTCGTAGGAACAATTTGCAAGCCTGCCACCATACCCAAACCTGGCAGATCACTCTCCAGATCCACCTGCCCCAGCCATTCATTTCCACTGAGCAGGAGATTCCCCGGTACGAATTCAACACTGGCATTCACCAGCTTCGTTGAAGGAGCGGTATATACCCGCCAGTAATCCCAATAACAGCGCTGGAACATGTTGGTATAGGCAATTTCCTTGCCGTAGGACGCTTCATGCACACAGGGCACTTCAACATCTATTGGGTGTTCGTATTCCATGGTGAGATGGGCTGTAGGGTTATCCAGGTCGGTCAAATCGACCTCGTAGGTCAATTTATGGATGATGACAGCATCGACTTTATTGAAACCTATGTTGGAATCGACCCAATACAAAAAATCGCCGCCTTGATATTGGACCGAAGAATCCAATGCCATTTCTGCCAGTAAGGATTGAATGGTTGGCTCATTGAAGTAAACCATCAGGTGACCGGTTTGCAGCAATTCATGCGAGACTTTTGCCAGAGCCACCATTTTCTTTATGTCGCGGGTATTGACCAAACTCTGTAACATGGCTTTACCCAGAATACCCACAAAATCCTTGCGATTTGCCCACCAATTTTCGGAATCGCTTGCCTGCCCCCAGCTTTCGTACATGTATTCCAGCACATTGTCCGAATTTACCCATAGTTCCTGCGAAGGATCAACATTGATAGGTCCCATGACTTCCAGAAATTCTTGCACGGTTTGTTGATCAAAGGCAATGACACCATTCGTTTTTTGATCAGTGGATAACTCGTAGAGATTTTGTACGGTCTGAGCTGATGTAGGAAAATCCGCAGACCAGTTTCCATCCCGCGGCACCCAGATCCCGGCCAGCATATAATCCTGCAGAGGTTGCGGTGGGATTGGGTAAGCTTTGGTCAGATCATCCACTTTGTAGGAATCCTGCATTTCAAAATCAATATCGACCAAACTGTTTAGTGTGGCGGTGCCCATGGCGGTGATAAAGCCACCACCTCCACGCAATTCATCATGATTCAATGCCAGGAGAAGATAATCGGAAGGTGAATTCATACCCACCAGATCTGGCAATAATGGAAATATCCTGCCGGATGAGATGATCGCCGGGATGAAGGGTTCCAGCATCTGAAAATCATCCTGGAAGCGAAACGGCAAAGCCGAAATATCAATTCTGGCATGCTGGCGTTCAATTTCTTCGGAGTAAAATCTTGCCTGGGAAATCAATGCTTCATCACTCAGAATATCATGGATCAGGCTGGTCATTTCGATGCCACTATCAATTTCCTGATTCATAAACGGAGACAATTTTTCCTCGAAAAGAAGCGCATATCTGGACAAAGCCTTTAAATATTTGACCGCAGGTTGTATCTGCGATGTCATATCGCCCGTCAGACTTAACAGCGGATAAGACCACCCCAGACTGCGATCTATAACGGCTAAATCCTTTTCAACGTCCCTTAATAGTTGAAAAGCATAATTGGGAGAGACGTTTTCCACCCCTCCTGCCAGCATCATTTTTACTTCCTGGCGAGCCTGGTAAAGATGAATGGTATGTCTCGCCAGATTGATTCCCCAATAAATCGCCCCGGCAGCAAGGATAAGAACAAAAACCAGAATCAGTCTTTTTTTGGTCATTTGTTATCTTGGGATGATTTTTCGTCCAGCGATTTTTTTAACGACAATCTCGTGGAGAGATAGATAATCACAAATAACAATACCACCACCAATGGAAACACAAAAGCTGGGATAGGTGAATTTTCATCCTCGGTGGTTTGTTCGACCGACGTAGAATCTCCATTTGAAATGACTGGTAAAACAACCACTGAGGTAGTTTCCGGTTGTGAAGGAGCATCTGTTGCAAGAATTGACTTTGTTTTTTTCGGTAGCGGGGTTTCCATAATGAGTAGGTTGGGTTGCTTTCACAGTGGAGGTAGTGGTTGCTGTCGCTGGAGAAATGAAAGCTACCGTGGATGTAGAAATATTCAGCGAAGTTTGCGTACTGATCGGTTGAGTCGCTGTGTATGTTTTTGTTCTTGTAGGAGTATTGGATGGGCCAATGGTGGGCACGGTTTGAAAACTATGCCCTCCCCAGACAATGTTATCAGGGATCAACAAAAAAAGTGTGATGATGATAGGGATTATCAGAAATTTAATTCCTAATTTGGTTTTCATAGGTTTGTCTCTACTTCATTGGATATCTTATAAAACAAATAAAAAATTGTTGAAATACTGGCTCACTTTTGATTGAGTTATGAATTTGGTGATTTTATGTACGGTTTATGCATGAACATTCCCCGATATCATATTTGATTATTGTAACCGAAAATTTGGACTTAATCCCAAAATAACAAGTTCGATTATATTCATCAGAAAATTGAAATCTATCCTAGGTTTGGTCATGGAATAATCATAGCTGGATCACCAAAGTATATGTGTGTTTTAAAAATATCTGTGATGGAGTAATTTTCAGGGGAAATTTCCCCTTCTTGAGGATAAATTAAATTACCAATTCTGGAAAAGTTATTCGATCGCAACTTTTTTTCAAAGTATTGCATCAATTTCTCTTGATCTTCCATCAGTGTTTGACCTGTAGGCGCAAGAATTCCAATAGCTCCCCCATCTGGATAAAACAATAACCCTTCAGCCAAAGAGATTTTCTGTGGATGGATAAAGTAGCCATTCAAACAGCTAAAACTGATGAGGACAGGGGGTGCAGGAGATTTTGGCAATTCGGATAGCATAGGAACTGATAAAAGTTTATCTCTTCCCCAAAGGTCTATGCTGCCATGACCGAAATAACCAACCAGCGAATATGGACTTTTAAATATCTCTTGAATTTCATCTCGATCAGGAGCAATAAATGATTGAGTCTCATATTCATCTATAAGGGGATGTAAAAATTTTTGTGCGATTTCAAGAAAATTTTCATCCGATGGATCTGAAATAACCGTAATTTGATTCCAGTCAGTAGGGATAGAACGCTCATATAAAATTACCTTCTGAACCCAGGCGGTTACCTGGTCGGGTGAAGTAGCTGGAATACGACCTACAGAAAGTTCTGGTATCAAATCGCCATTCAGATCCGCATAGGGAAAATCGCTGATGGTCTCACCTGACTGATATGTAGAAATAAAAAAAGAGGGTACAAACCCAATGAATTCCTGATAATCTACCACTTCATAAGTATAGTCACCCACCAGTAACAGGTATTCTAACTTTCCAGGGTTATTTTCATTGATTTTTTGAATAAATTTTTTGATGGAATCAACCGATGGGGTACCGCCATTATTAGAATCATAAATTTGTTGGGGACTCACGATCATTGTCGCTAAACCCTGTGCTTGCCTTAAGTCAATCAAGGGTGAAAGCGCCTGATGAAATTTATTGGGGGCAATCATGAGATAATCGATCGGTTGGGAGGGCAGCATAAGCTCATCCTTTAGGATCGGTTGAAGCGATGCGACTGATAAAAACTGGTCATCAGGTATCCAGGCATAAGTAGTGTCTGGTTGGTGTGTTAACATGAACTGGCGAGTAGATTGCATTGAATAAATCTCGATTGGCTGCTGGTTTTTATCCACCGCCACCAACGTGCCAATGGAAGAATTTGTTGAAGTAAACAGGTGGCTTTCACGAAGCGTAAACAATTGAACCTGATCACCAAGATTAACAGGAAGAGAATATTCTACTTCAATCCAATCTAAATAGTTTTTTCCTGGTAAATCATCCAGGGATACGATTGGGCGAATGGAAAAGTTATTCTTTTTGTTTAAAAAGGCTAGATCCAGCTGAAATTCGATCTCCTGCCATCCCTGGCCTGCAATACGAATGGAGTCTAATACATGGTCGTTGATGGAAGCAGAAAATAACTGAACAGGATTCTCTGCATTGGTGGGAGAAATCCAGACTCGAGCCCGGATCATCACGCTATCCACAGATTCTTTCGGCAATTGGATTTCCTGCTCAATGGGTTGATTCGATTGAAATAAAGCCCAAAGCCAATGGTTTTCACCCGGTATCTGAGGGAGATAAAGGTATTGTTGTTCGAATTTTTCTCGATAAAATCCAATTGAGTTGTTTTGAAAATTGCTTTGATCGGGAGATGCTTTATGGGGTATGATACGACGATTTGGGTCTATCTGCCCTTCGGTCAAAATAAATACATTCTCACTTAGATTTATATTTGGCGAAATTGGAGGGGAATAGAAACGAATGATAAGATCATTTGTCTCTGGATCAACCTGTGTCCAAAAAGGATGCGATTCGCCTTGATACAACAAATGTATTTGACTAGGGTCATGAATTTCCAGTCCATTTTCCTCCCATTCTTTCCGGGTTATCTGAAAAAACCTCTCACCAGGCACAATCACTCGTAGTTGTGAAATTTTCTGCTGTGGAAGGTTTGAGGGAATTTTATTCTGGCATCCAGCTAAACCAAAAAGCATGCAGAATAGCATGGTGATATGGATGGCACTGATTCTCAAAACGATGTGCGTTTCCTTTGGATAATGATAAAAGTAATGATAAAAAGAAAACCAATCCCGGTTGTAATCACAAATCCGACCAGACCCTGTTTGAAAGGACTGACTGGTTCAGGTGCCAGGGTAACAGTAGGCGTAAAGACATTGTAACGGATGATTTTCAGGGTCCGGGTAATTTCCGGGGTTAACGTCAAATCTGGTGTATCAGTCCCGGTATACGTTGGGGAAATTCGCGGTGTTACGGTGAATGTCATGGTAGGGGTATTGGTAACAAATGAAAATGGGGACGTAGAAGATCGGGTAGGTGTTTTGCTGTGGGTGAGGTTAACCGTTGGGGTTAATGTGATCGTTGGCGTAAAAGCAGGAGTTACTGATTGGGTAGAACTCGTTTGGGCTGTTGGTGGTATGGTCGCCGTGTATTGCATTGGAACGGCTACCACTGGCCCAAAAAATTCACTATTGTAACTGTAGTCAATGGCTTCCAATTTGTAATAGTATGTTTGACCATTTGACAGGTTGGTGTCAGTATACTGGTATGTCATACCGCTGATGGCTGACCCTTGCGTAAAGATTAAGTCACTCACCTGGGTATAAATCCCAACGGGTTGTTCACTGCGGGTGATGTAAAAACCAAGCATATCCGCTTCTGTCGCCGTCTCCCATTCCAAAATCACCTGTTGATTACCGGGGTAGGCAACAAATGAAACCAGCGTCACAGCAGCCCGAACAATATGGAGCGATCCGAACAGCATTAACCCCAGTACACTAGGAATTGCAATACAAAATAAACGTTTTCTTATTTCTGTCATTCTCCATTTAAGTATATAAGAGAACGGTCAGAAAGTTCCTGTAGATAGTGGATTACATCCGAATTTATCGTATCCACCTGGTAGGTGAATCCCGATTTAACCTGGTCAATGATCTAGGCAACTGATTTATGCCCATCGATCAAATTCCAAATAAAATCTCCCACAAAATTCACAGTTCTGACTTTGCCTTTTTGACCGTGAATCAGCAGTCCTTCGTTTTCGACTTTATGGTAATAAACTTCTTCATTTTGAACTGGGATGGTTGAAAGCTTCATAGAACTCCTTTGTTGAGATAAAAATTTCGATACAGGGAAGAAATAAAATAAATGATGCTATGGATGATACGAACAAAAGGATGGTTTACTCGTAATCGGTATCCATGTTTTTCTACTTCAACAACATGTCCTAAAATCTGTTCAATGTTCACGGGTGGATCAGAGAGTTCTGACCAATCTCCACGTGTAATGATCTCTAAATCGTTTATTCTGTGTAGACGATGAACCACAAAATCCACACCACGATCAATCAGAACAATTTCACCTGGCTGAAATCTCAGCTGGGTGATGCAGGGTTCAATTAGCACACAATCACCTTTCTGGATCAATGGCCGCATGCAATTCCCGGTGACTTTGAAACGAAAAGAATTGTTTTTCTTTAGACCTGCAATAATATGAGTGTGAAAAATGGATTGCATTGATTTTGTCATCGTGTCACCAATGGAAGGTAAATTCCCCATCGAATCGGGGATAATTGCAATGCAGGGTCACCAAAAATCATGTAGGTAAAGATGAGACTATCATTGCCATAATTGGCGAACAGATTTACTTTCGCATTCAAATCCAACATACCCAGGGTGGGTTGAGAAAGATTAGAAAAAGCATTGAAAAAACCACGTTGCAGTAATTCATGACCATTGACATAATCATTGCCGGGAGATGACAGCATGGCAACTGCTCCTTTTTCTGGAACCCGGGTTAATTCCTCGGAGAGCGAGCGTCGATCGACCGTTTGTCCGGGTATATTGGGTGGAAAATACCAGTATCCATCCACACAATCCAGAGAGACTGTCACTGGAAATAGATCTTTATTGGAAAGATTTTGAATATGATCGACGTGAAATATCTTTTCAGCCGCCCAATTGGGAATGGCGCCATGGCCGTTGTAAGAAATGATCTGGTTCCCCTGATTAAAAGCATGAACAATGTCATCTGTAACCATTGAACAATTTTCTGAAGAGGTGGAACGACAATCGTAATCATCCAGGAAAATCTTGTTGATCTGGTATGGAGAATGAATTTCATCAGCGATCACCTGATTGACGATGGCGGGGAAGTTGCCGGCAGGATCAGTGGAACAAATTGTTGTAGGGTCATTATCTGTACAGTTTGCTGGATCCTGGAGGTAATAGTTATCTGCCACAAAGGTAAGATTTGTTTTCCACGCACCAGATGAGCGTTCGAATTGGATGGTCTTATCAATAAATGCTTCCAATTCAACCAGGTTATTGACTGGCATGCGACCGATCATAGCATCCGGGAAGATATCATCTCCCGCAACCGCAACCAGATCACTAAGGCTGTCCACCTCGCCTTGCAAAGGATCGACCCAAACGAAATTTGGGGGCATAAAAATTTTCTCTAAGGACTTAATATTTTTCATGTCCCAATGTCCATCCCCCACCAGTAATACATAAGCAGGTGCTGGTTTTTCCCAATGCTGTAAGGTGTAACCAAAGAAGTTCTTAATTGCAATGGGGTGAGAGATACCGAAGTTGAACTGGTTGTAGACATCCTGTAGATCGACCAGATGAACTTTGTGACCCTGCGACGATCGATAATCTACCAGAGGTTGTAATGCTTCTAGAAATATGGTGGGAGATATGATCAGGTAATCTGCCTGTTGATTCGGTGATAAGAGATCTGACGGCGTGTACAGGGTAAGTTTTTCTGAAACAGATTGGATGGCATCCTGGTTTGAAAGGAAGTATGTCTGCTGCTCAGTGAAATCCTGGTTAAATGTAAGCTCTCCAGCTTCAAATTCTGGATTCTGAATGGCAATAGGTTTCAATGGATTTGAGATATTCCATAAATAATTTTCTGGGGAAGAAAGATTAGCAACCTGAACATCAACTGCTTCTATGGGATTAATGTTGAATAACAGTTGACCATTTACTGCTTTAAGCTCTCTGGTGTAACTGACAGAAAAGAAATCAAATCCATAACGAGAAGCTGGTAATCCCACTGATTGGACTGTGTAAGAAAATTTATTCTCACCGGATATCAAGTATTGTTGATTGATCCCTCCCGAAAATGCATGACGAACAGCGCCATCCCAAGAATCATCAGACAGGAGTTGGTCATTCAGAAAGAATTGAATTCGATGATCAGGATTGAGGGTTGAACTGGAAGTGGCCGAGACAATCTGTCCTTCGATTTGAGCATCGTGAAGGGGAGAGATCACCGGGTCAACTAAATTAACAAAATAACTTCTGGTTGCTGGAAAGGTATTAACGTCGGAATATTCCCAAAACCAGGTATCTTCATTTGTAAAGTGGTACGTCCACCATACTTTTTCCTCTTCAAAGTGAGCTTGATCCACAAAAGTAGTAACTGCATTCCCCGAACGCGGTGTGCCATCTATTTCCGTGATTCTCAAACCAGGTGTATCGGATATGAACAGCCAATAAACGTTGGTATTTGTGTATTTTTCGAGCATAAAGGCTGAAAATTCGGGTTGCCAGGATCCAAACGCTGGCCAGTGATCCGCCTGATGGGCATATAACTCCGCTAAATAATCACCTTGAAATTGCTCGCCATAAAAAAGAATTGATTCACCTGGTTCAAAAGATTGATCCTCATCCCCTTCAAACTGATAGGCGATTTCCCGACCCTGATTTTCCATGTGAATATAAACTGGATTTATTCCTTCGAACGCAAACCCAATTTCCTGAAGATCTTCAAAGGTAATCCGGTAGACACCCTGCTCTGCAATCTCAATCCGGGCACGAGTTTCCCAGGGATCTCGGAGACCACCACCCCATAGAACTGGAGGATCCGTTTTCCATAGTAAGCTATCATGTGGATTTATGATATTCAGCTGCAGCAGATTGCTATCATCGAGCAGTTCGCTATTTAGATTTTCAGTGAATTGCACCTGATCGTCAAACTTAATTTTAAGTTTGATGTCCTTGTTGATCAAAAATTTTTGGGTAAAACAATCCCAGCGGACAGGATAGAAATTGATCGAAACAAGGTACTGATCTCTATACCAGAACGGATCACCGATTTGTATGGGGTCTATTGATGATCCCTGAAAACATGAGTTGTTCCTCTGTTCGAATGAATTGTTAACCAATTCAGTTTCAGAAATGGACGAATATTTCAAATTGTCAGGAGCAGAAACACGCAGGACAGGAGAAAAATTTTTAAAAGTTTGCAGGGAAGTGCCTGCAGGCAGCGCTACTGTAGTGGAAAAATATGGAATGTCCGGTTCCCCAGGATGGGTAAGAATTTTTGCCTTCGGAATTGAAATGGATGTCCCCGCATCTGTCTGTTGCCATTTAATGGAGGGAACTTGTAAGGTTAAGGCGATGGTGTTAGTGGTTCTCTGATATTCTACCTTTGGTGCATTCGTTGAAAGCGTTGTGTTTCCCCCCGTGAAAGCCAGCGTGAATACATGCACCAGCAAAATCAAACCAATTAAAAATCGCATTTTGATATTGTTGAAAATCAAAACGTACCTGGAAAATTTCAACCAGGAACTTTGCATGCTATTCTCTTTTAATCTATTCTTTGGGGGTTAAATAATCGGATTCAACCGGCCAATCCCAACCACGCAACTCTGTTTCCAAGGGGTCTATAGTTTGTGGTTGAGTCCCGATGACCCTCGATCCTGCCTTTGTTTCGATATCCGCTTCAAAGATGATGGCGGGTGGTTCATAGTCTTGCTTAGGTTCTGTCATGTTTACACCTGCTATAATGGGGGATTAATTATGGATTTATTATACAGAAAATAATTATTATTACAACCACCCCCGCAAGCGGTAGACTGCAAATCCAAAATATTCTTTCAACACATAGGTCAGATCCGAAAGATTACCCGCGTTAGGAACCAGACCAACCAGTAGTTCCGGCACGGATGGCTTCCAGAGAGAATTCCATTGATCGTAGGTGATGCTGTAATCAGCGGGAGCTGGGATGACCTTAAAACCCTGTTTCTCGAATAACGCCACTGATCGGATCATATGACTGGCAGAGGTCACCAGGATAATTTCTTCAATGTCCAATTCCCGGAGTATTTCTGCGCTATAAAGGGCATCTTCTGCTGTGTTGCGGGATTGATCCTGCAGAACCAAAGTATTCTCCGGAACACCCAGCATGAGGAGGAGTTGAGCCATGTCCTGAGCTGGTGTGGTGGTGCGTGAGCCAGACCATTCGATGTTGCCTCCGCTCAGTAAGATCTGACTGGCATTACCGGATTGATACAGTTTGGCAGCATACAACACCCGATCACCCGCGCCGTTTGTTTCTGTCATCTGTCGCGGATATTGTTGTGATTCCGTTCCCCCACCTAACAGGACAACCATACTATCCTTTGGTAGATTTTCTGAAGGAAGATATCTCCATTCAAGGGATTTTGCCAAAATAGCAGGCACCCAACGATTTCCACCCACGAAAATGATCACGACGACAAGGATAATGATCCAGCGCAACTTGCGCCCCTGTGTATGTTTGCGCGTGAGAAGTAAATATGCAATCAAAAGCATCCATATGAGACCCAATGGATAAAACCACAAAGGCAAGAATTTAGAAAGAAAAACAAACATCTTTAGCCTACCAATCGTCTTAGAACTGAATCGAGTGAATATCCATAGCTTTCACCAAAGAGATTCAGGTGATTGAGAATATGATAAATATTATAAACTTCAAAACGATCCTGATAGCCAGGTTCCAGGGGATAGGTCTCTTGATATGCCTGATAAAAAGCCTGGTTGAAACCTCCAAACATTTGTGTAAAAGCCAAATCCGCTTCACGATCCCCATAATAGACCGCCGGGTCAATTAAAACAGGATTGGATTTTTCATCACCAATCACATTACCGCCCCAAAGATCGCCATGTAGCAAAGAAGGTTTGCGTGGGATTCCCCCGATCCAATCATCCAGATGCGCGATTAATCGATCCAGATTTTGCCGGCGGGATTGCCCACAACGGCCGTTGTGTTGTGCCAGGTCAATTTGGGGTTGCAAGCGTTGATCACGAAAAAAGCTTATCCAATCAGCATGCCAGGTGTTATATTGCGGTGTGCTACCAATATAGTTATCATGATCCAACCCATATTGAGGAGAAACACTTATCAGGTGTAATTGCGCCAATTGTTGACCACAAACTTTTTGATCAAAACTGGAGCGACGATCAATCCATTCTAAGAGGATGAAGGCTGGGAAACCGGATTGTGCTTCCTGCGCTTTGATGACTGCAGGAACGCGGATAGCATTTTCGCCTGCCAATAATCGTAATCCCAATGCTTCCGAGGTAAACATGTTCGGTAATGGTTGTGGATTCCACTTTAGAAAGTATTGCTTATTCCTGGTGACAATCTGCGATGCATGGTTTATGCATCCACCACCCTGCGATTGGACATCAACAACAGGCCCTGGATCCCCAATTTCCTGAAGCGCTTGATCCAATGCTTTGTTTAAGGAAGCTGGCAGAGGTGTCATAATCCTTCATTTTCGATAATATGATTCAGCAAACCCTCACAACCCGCATTAACCAATTTATAAACCTCATCAAAATTATGCTCGTAGTAGGGATCGGGAACACTCAGGGGATAACCCTGAGGAGCAAATTCCAATAAGCGCCTGACTCTTTGTTTGAAATAATATTGGACATCCTCCACATTTTCCTGGTCCATGGCAATGATATAGTCAAAAATGTGAAAATCCTCTAATTTAAAGTTGCTGAGCGCGCTTGTTTCCCAGCTCAATATTATTTTCAGAAAGAACTAAACGTGTTCCAATATGCGGCGGTTCTCCCACATGCCATCTTCCCGTTCCTGAAGAAGCAATGATAAAACGGTCAGCCAGATTTTTATCTGAGACCATTTTTCTGAAAACTGCTTCTGCCATCGGTGATCGGCAAATATTTCCAGTACAAACAAACATAACAGCAATTTTTTTCATTTTATTTTCCGTGGTCATTTGTTTATATCCATTTCTTATGTCGATTCAATAATTAGTGGCAAGGGTGTTTTTGGCGTGCAGCCGCACGCCAAAAACACCCGTTTACCCCGATTTATTGAGAAGATACCATTTATTTATACCAAAAAATAGAAGGGTTGAAAAATAAATTTACCCGAAAACAAAAAGGACCTGCTATTCGCAAGTCCTAATTAGATTTAGGGGTAACGGCCATCCCGCACCTTTTGTCAGGTGACTCACCAGGGACTCGAACCCTGAACCGATTGATTAAGAGTCAATTGCTCTGCCAGTTGAGCTAGTGAGCCAGTATCGCAAGGCAATTATACCTAAATTGAGGGGAGTGTCAATGAAGCAAGGTGGCTACCCACCTGGGAATTATCTTTTTTTGAAAACGATTTAAAGTTCAATGGTTTTCCATTGTTGTATGAATAGACTAAACAGGAGTTTCTATGAGTTTAAATATTAGGTTATTAAATTATTAAGAATTATTTTTCTGGAATAAGATCTATTACCGTTATTTCAGGTGGCGCTAGAAAACGAATATGGGGAGCTATTCCACCAGCAAACCCCAATCCACAATTGACATACATAATCATGTCACCTACCTGGTATTTTCCCATATCAAAGGCTTTGCCATATTTTGTGTTGGTAATAATTGCCCCATAAAAAGGCAATCTCACCTGGCCACAATGTGTGTGACCCGATAAGTAAAGATTAATTCCAAAATCACGGGCAAGATAAACAAGATTTGGCGTATGATAAAGCAAAACATTCATATGCTCAGGATTAACATTCTCAGCCAATTTGAGAAATGATTCTTCATCACCATACCATTCTTCAAAACTTAACCCAAGAAGTGCAAGTTCAGTATCTGGTATATAGATTTTTTTAACCTCATTATCTAATATTTGTATATCTACGCCCTCTAGCATTATCTTCAATCTTTTGGTTGATTCATAATTTCCATTGACTGCATACAACCCTAAAGGTGCATGTAAATTGCTTATGAATTCCCTTAGATCATTAATCGTATCGGTATCATCTTTTCCTGTAAGATTTACAAAATCACCCGTTATGACAATTAATTCAGGATCAAGTTCATCCACAAGAGGTATCACTGTTTTTTCTCGAGGTGTTATTTTCTCGATGTGAAGGTCAGATAACTGAACAATTCGTACAGGTTTATCCAGATTTTTTACTGACAATTCAAGCTGATTTACAGAAATCCGAAGAGGTTCAAGATAAAACCCATACAATCCAAAAATTAATAATAAAAAATTGGGTATTAATAATGACCAACTATAGAATTTTACTAATGGTTTGGACCGTTTTAAAGACAATCCCAGTTGATAAATCAGACCAGTAAGGAAAAAAATAATGCGAACGAAAGTAAAAACATAAAGTGGAATTAGAATTGGACCATAGGATATATTTAGAACAGATAAAGAATTTAACCAAATATTATCAATGATAAAAAAAAGAAATGAGGTTAACAAACCTATCAGTATTAACTTCAAAAAATAATGAAAACTCATATAATAAAAACCTCAAAAATTCATAATCAGAAGTAGATAACAATATATATATTATTATCTAAATTGTCCTATTAAGCAATTCATTCTTTGTTATAATGAATAGGTAGAATTCAAATATCGTGTATAAAAATCATTAAAAATATTTTATTTCAGAGGATATAATGCAAGTCAGTCACTAGAGGGAGTAAATGGTATCTGCTGAATGGTATGTTTTACACAGTAAACCAAGAAAAGAAGAGGTTCTATTTCAGCAGGTTCAATCTCGTGGAATTGAATGTCTATTACCTCTGATTCACGCTCATCCTGTTAATCCAACAGCTCGTAAAACTTTACCTTATTTTCCTGGATATATGTTTGTTCATGTTGATCTGGATCAGGTAGGGATATCAACTTTTCAATGGATGCCTTTTAGTACTGGACTGGTGGCATTTGATGGAATACCGGCAACTGTTCCAGATGCCTTAATTAAAGAGATTTACCACCGTTTAGAAGATCCTGATCTTAATGGTGATCAATTTATAAAGAAAATTAAACCAGGAGATGAAATTTTAATTAAATCAGGGATATTTGCCGGCTATGAAGCAATATTTGATGTAAATTTACCTGGACGTGAACGAGTGCGTGTGTTTCTAAAATTACTAAGTCAAGGGCGAAATTTATCAGTTGAACTACCCGCTAATCAGATAAAACTTTTATCCAAAAAAGAATAAAAAATAGATTTTCAATAATCAATGATTACTCATTCTTCATCTGAATAAGACGGTGCTCTTGTCCAGAGGTAACCAAAGCCTGTGCAAGCTCTAAAGCTCTTAATCCATCTTCTCCAGATACTGGTACATCAGAACCATTACAGATTGACTTGAGGAAAGCTTCATGTTCTGCTCGTAAGGGTTCTTTTTTGTTCACGTGATATCTTATCATAGATCCTTCGCGAACACCGCGTAGTAGCCCTAAAGTTGCCCACTCTGATACACCAGTAATGAGTTTTCGTGAAAATAAAGATCCTGTGTCAAGTAATCAACCTTAAACATCCCACATTCGCCATTAACAAAGAAATCTCTAATTTTTGTTGGGGTAATCCAGTTTATTACTAAGGTTCCAACAGTTCCGTCAGAAAGCCGTAAAAGAGCGCTCATTAAATCCTCATATTTACTATGAATCCCACGTTCTGTTTCTGCATATAGACGAACAATCTCTTTGTTCGTCACATAACGAATGATATCTAAATCATGAACAGCCAAATCGATAACTACTCCGACATCATTGATTCTTTGTGGCAATGGACCTTCTCTGTGGGCTCCAACATTAAAAACCTTTCCCAGCTTATTGTTTGCCAGTTGCTCCTTTAAAGCAATTACGGCAGGATTAAAACGTTCAATGTGACCAACCATGAGTTTTACACCAGCTTTTTCCGCTGCTGCTATCATTAATTTTCCTTCTTCAACACTGGAAGAAATGGGTTTCTCTACCAGAACGTGAATTCCCCTTTGAAGCACATCTAAAGCGATTTCCAAATGCAAGCTTGTAGGCACACATATGGCCACAACTTCGGGTTTTTGTTCATCCAGCATCTTACGATAATCGACATAACCTTTCGTGTTAAACCTGTTAGCAATCATTTCTAAGGCAATTTGGTTGGTATCAGCTACACCCACTAAATCAACGTCAGGTAATTCCCAATAAACTCTGGCATGATTTCGCCCCATACTACCAACACCAATCACTGCAACTTTAATGTTCATAATTTATTCACCTCCTCAACAATTCTCTGAAGATCAGCTTGAGTCAACTGGGGATGAACTGGTAAAGAAATAACTTCATTCACAATTCTTTCTGTGACAGGTAAATTGAGATTACCATAACCCATCTCTACCAGATGAGTCTGTTTATATGCTGGAACCGGGTAAAAAATGCCAGTTCCAACACCAGCCTGATTAAGAGTATTCACCGCTGTATCTCGATCGACACCTTGCTTTACCCGTATTGTATACTGATGCCATACATGATCATATCCTGCAAGTACCTGGGGAGTTATGACACTGGTCAAATGAGCGTTTAAGAAAGTTGCATTTTTTCTGCGAGCTTTGGTGAACTCTTCTAATCGATCTATTTGAACTAAACCTATCGCTGCATGCAGATCAGAGATTCGGAAATTATATCCAAGCATATCATGGTAATAACGGCGTTGCATGCCATGATTACGGATCATTCTACAGCGCTGGGTAATACTTTCATCACTTGTTGTAATCATACCTCCTTCGCCTGACATAATATTCTTGGTGGCATACAAGCTGAAACAACCTGTGCCAAATGATCCTACAGGTTTACCTTTATACCTAGCACCAATTGCCTGACATGCGTCTTCAATGATAATCAAACCATGTTTTTGAGCAATTTTTATGATTTTATCCATATCACAAGGATGGCCATACAGATGTACCAGAAGAATCGCTTTCGTTTTTGCGGTTATTGCATCTTCAATCTCATCAGGGTTAATATTAAAAGTTTTTTCATCAATATCGACAAAGACTGGTTTTGCACCAACAAACAATATTGAATTAACAGAAGCCATAAATGTAAAAGGTGTGGTTATGACTTCATCTCCCTGACCAATTTCATGCGCAAGCAGAGCTACATGTAAGGCAGATGTTCCAGAAGTGGTAGCAATGGCATATTTGGTCTGGCATACTTCTGTAAATTTTTCTTCTAATTTTGCTGTTTTCGGCCCCTGAGCCAGCATACCTGAGTCAAGAACGTCCATTACAGCTTGTTTCTCTGCTTCTCCAATGTAAGGTTTGGATATTGGAATCAATTTAACACCTCCTTATTATTCATTCAATGCTATGGCTTTGGTCATCCTTATTTCAAAACCACATTTTGGACATTGCATCAATTCATTTGATGTAACTTTTTCAACCATTTTTTCTCCACAAGGACAAACATATCCTCTCAAGCGAGCAGGATTGCCTAAAACCAGCCCATATTCCGGTACATCTCTGGTAATGACACTACCAGATCCCACCATTGCCCATTCGCCAATTGTTACTCCACAACGAATGGTTGAATTTGCACCTAATGCAGCCCCTTTTTTTACCAATGTTTTACTCAAAACCCAGTCATCTGCAGCTTTCAATGTTCCATCCGGATTAATTGCTCTTGGTCGCAGATCATTGGTGAAGCAAACATGAGGACCGACAAAAACACCATCCTCCAGTGTCACACCATGATACACAGATACATAATTTTGAATTTTGACATTATCTCCTAGAACAACACCTGCATCAATGTATACGCCTTTTCCGATAATACAATTTCTCCCAATAGCTGTTCCTTCACGGATCTGACTGTGATGCCAGATGCTGGTGCCGTCACCAATTACTGCTTTATCCGAAACTTCTGCGCTCGCATGGATTCGGATTGACATATTTTCCTCCTACATTTGTAGACATGAAAAAATGAATTTATGATACATAAGATTGTGAGATTTCTTTCGCAAAATTGAATGTTGTAGATGGTGGAATAAATCACACCATCTACAAATATTCATTTATGACCTAGTTATTAACCATTCTCAAAATTGATATAAAATCCTATTCTTTTTGAAAAATCCAACCTATTCTGGAACCGGAATACCAATACCACCTGATTGCAATTGATACAGATCATCCATGGTGATGATTGGTATATCCTGACTGATCAGGTAATCTACCAGGCTCCGGAACCGATCTACATACCACCCGGTTGCCGTTGGTGATGTCCCAATATCATGGAATGTGAGTACCAATATCTCCTGTCGTGCTACCGCTGTGTTCACCCATGTTTGTACTGTCGATAGCGGTAGCCAGCGGATAACCTCTCGCTGCGATATCTCAAATGGACTTTGTAATGGTGAAACGTTGTTTGCAGCCACCATTGTCCGCCCTAACCGCATCCCCAGGTTTTCCATCGCCATCATTGTGTCCTCATTGTAATTCCCATACGGATAGGCTACATAGTCGCTGTTTGTTATTCCATGATCGGATAATGCTGTCCGGGCATCCATCAATGCTGCTTCTTGCTCTGCCAATGTCAGTAACGACAAATCTGTAAGTGCTTTCGTATGGTTACCTATTGTCCATCCAGCGCTTTCCATTTCTTGTAGTTGAGCCCAGGTCACCTTGTTCGTTCCCTCTACCCAGTCTGTTACTACATATCCCGTCCCGCGCACATTCTTGTCGTTCATGTACGCATACGCTTGTGTCCACAGGGATGCGTCTGCATCATCGAATGTAAATACCACTGCTGGCATTGCTGTTACTCCACTCGCCAGTCCATCCAATGAGTATGACGCTACTGATGTGCCATAGATGCGGAAGCGTACTCGCGTGATGGGTTCCGTCCAACTGGGTGATCCTGCTCCTACCCGCCAGTCAGATGCCCGTAGATTGACCTGGTTCCAGCCTGGCAAGTTGGTAAACTTATAGGAAGCATTATAGTACGTGATAAAGTAATTCTGGAAACTTGCGTCATTCGACATCAGTATCTGAAAGTCTCTTGGTGCAGCTGTCCCGTGTACATACACCCAGAACCGGAAATTCCCTTGTTCATCCGGCGTTGCCATGTCCCAATTTACCGCTTTTCGTTATTGCTACATTTCCTGTTGTCGCTGGTGTGGTCATCTTGATGGCTGCTTCGCCTTCTTTGTAGTTGGTCGTATCCACACTCGCATAGAATCCAGATCCTGATCCACTTACTATCCATCCATCCATTGATTCAAAATTTTCTCGCAGTATGCCCGGATCAGTTATCAGGTCCTTCGGGAGAGTTATCAATTCCTGAGTAAACGACGCTCCTACAACCATGTCACTTTCTAACGTGAATGTGATCGGGTTGGTCGTGCCACTTAGATCATCTGTCCAGCCGGTAAAGGTGTAACCTGTGTCCGCTGTCGCTGTCAGGGTTACTTCGTCTCCGATTAGATATGGTCCTGCCGGGTCTGCTGTGATCGTTCCGCCAATTGCTGCGTTGATCGTTAGCGTCACAACTGTACCAAAGGCAAAATTTGCTGTCACAGTAATGTTTGCTGTAACATTTGTATCAATTCGTGGATTCTCAGTTGATCCATCGCTCCAGTCTACAAAGGAGTAGCCGGTATTCGGGACTGCTGTGACTGCTGTTCCATTGGATCCATAATTCACAGTCTGTGTTGTCTCGCCACTCAAAGTTCCGCCTACTCCGGCTGAATAACTCAAGGTGTATGTGTCGATTGCAAAATTAGCTGTCACCGTCATGTCAGCTGTAACATTCGTATCAGTTCTTGGATTTCGATATTGAACCGTCACTCCAGTTCACAAATTGGTAACCAATGTTCGGTACCGCTGTTACTGACGTAGCCATTGGATCCATAATTCACGATCTGTGTTGTCTCACCGGTCAGTGATCCACCTGGTCCTGCAATGTAGGTCAAGGTGTAGGTGATTTGTATGTAATTGACCCCAGCTGCATGTGCTGCTGCTGGCATATTCACTGTGTTCGTCGCTGCTGTGCTGCCGTTATTGATCGTGCCTGTCCAACTCGTAATTCTCCAACCCGTATCAGGCGCTGCTCCACTTAGCGTAATACTTTCACCAGCGAGGTATGTTCCTACTGCACAACCATCTGAATTGGATGGGTTTGCTACAGGATCAATTCCTTCTCCAGTGTGAGTAATTGTTAATGTATAACATTCAGTTGGTGAACCAATATCTCCTGATTGCAATTGATACAGATCATCCATGGTGATGATTGGTATATCCTGACTGATCAGGTAATCTACCAGGCTCCGGAACCGATCTACATACCACCCACTCGACGTTGGTGATGTCCCAATATCATGGAATGTGAGTACCAATATCTCCTGTCGTGCTACCGCTGTGTTCACCCATGTTTGTACTGTCGATAGCGGTAGCCAGCGGATAACCTCTCGCTGCGATATCTCAAATGGACTTTGTAATGGTGAAACGTTGTTTGCAGCCACCATTGTCCGCCCTAACCGCATCCCCAGGTTTTCCATCGCCATCATTGTGTCCTCATTGTAATTCCCATACGGATAGGCTACATAGTCGCTGTTTGTTATTCCATGATCAGATAATACTGTCCGGGCATCCATCAATGCTGCTTCTTGCTCTGCCAATGTCAGTAACGACAAATCTGTATGTGCTTTCGTATGGTTACCTATTGTCCATCCAGCGCTTTCCATTTCTTGTAGTTGAGCCCAGGTCACCTTGTTCGTTCCCTCTACCCAGTCTGTTACTACATATCCCGTCCCGCGCACATTCTTGTCGTTCATGTACGCATACGCTTGTGTCCACAGGGATGCGTCTGCATCATCGAATGTAAATACCACTGCTGGCATTGCTGTTACTCCACTCGCCAGTCCATCCAATGAGTATGACGCTACTGATGTGCCATAGATGCGGAAGCGTACTCGCGTGATGGGTTCCGTCCAACTGGGTGATCCTGCTCCTACCCGCCAGTCAGATGCCCGTAGATTGACCTGGTTCCAGCCTGGCAAGTTGGTAAACTTATAGGAAGCATTATAGTATGTGATAAAGTAATTCTGGAAACTTGCGTCATTCGACATCAGTATCTGAAAGTCTCTTGGTGCAGCTGTCCCGTGTACATACACCCAGAACCGGAAATTCCCTTGTTCATCCGGCGTTGCCATGTCCCAATTTACCGCTTTTGTTATTGCTACATTTCCTGTTGTCGCTGGTGTGGTCATCTTGATGGCTGCTTCGCCTTCTTTGTAGTTGGTCGTATCCACACTCGCATAGAATCCAGATCCTGATCCACTCACTATCCATCCATCCATTGATTCAAAATTCTCTCGTATTATGCCCGGATCAGTTATCAGGTCCTTCGGGAGAGTTATCAATTCCTGAGTAAACGACGCTCCTACAACCATGTCACTTTCTAACGTGAATGTGATCGGGTTGGTCGTGCCACTTAGATCATCTGTCCAGCCGGTAAAGGTGTAACCTGTGTCCGCTGTCGCTGTCAGGGTTACTTCGTCTCCGATTAGATATGGTCCTGCCGGGTCTGCTGTGATCGTTCCGCCAATTGCTGCGTTGATCGTTAGCGTTCCTTCAACGGCTAAAAAAAAAGTTGCACTCACATTTTTGTTATTTTCCATAAGTAGAAGACATGTTTGATTCGTGCCACTACAATCTCCACTCCATTCACCAAAAACATAGCCCGGATCAGGAACCGCTGTTAACAACACTTCATCACCATAAACGTAACTATCCTGATTTGGATCGCTGACGATCGATCCTCCAACAACCAAAGGTATAAAAATAAAATATTGATTTTGAGAGAACACCGCTGTGACTGTTGTATCAGAGGTGATCGTTACTGTACATGGTACCGCTCCAGAACACCCACCACCACTCCAAGCAACAAATGTCCAACCAGGGTCTACAGAACTCATTGTTAATAAGACTTCAGTCCCATGGTTGTAAGTTGTTAAATCTGGTGCTTTTGATACAGTGCCATGTTCTGAGATAACTGTTAGCGTGTAGGTGTTGATCGCAAAGTTAGCTGTTACAGTGATGTTCGCTGTGACGTTCGTATCAGTTCTTGGATTCGCTGTCGACCCATCGCTCCAGTCTACAAAGGAGTAGCCAGTGTTCGGGACTGCTGTGACTGAGGTGCCATTGGCTCCATAATTTACCGTCTGTGTTGTCTCACCGGTCAGCGTTCCGCCAGTTCCTGCAATGTAGGTCAAGGTGTAGGTGATTTGTGTGTAATTGACCCCAGCTGTATGTGCTGCAGCTGGCATATTCACTGTGTTCGTCGCTGCTGTGCTGCTGTTATTGGTCGTGCCTGTCCAACTGACTATTTGCCATCCTGTGGCAGGTACTGCACCGCTTAAGGTAATGTTTGCTCCTGCAATGTACGTCCCAACCGCACAACCAACTGAGTTTGTCGGGCTGGCTTCTGGGTTAGTTCCCGTGCCTGAGTGTGTAAGAGTTAGCGCATAACAGTCAGGTGGTGTTAATTCAAAGTTCGCTGTCACGGTTATGTCAGCTGTAACATTTATGTCCGTGCGTGGATTCGCAATTGAGCCATCACTCCAGTCTACAAAGTAGTAGCCTGTGTTCGGTACCGCTGTGACTGACGTGCCACTCCCACCATAATTTACTGTCTGTGTTGTTTCACCGGTCAGCGTTCCGCCAGTTCCTGCTGTGTACGTCAGGGTGTAGGTGTTGATGGCAAAGTTAGCTGTTACAGTGATGTTCGCTGTGACGTTCGTATCAGTTCTTGGATTCGCTGTCGACCCATCGCTCCAGTCTACAAAGGAGTAGCCAGTGTTCGGGACTGCTGTGACTGAGGTGCCATTGGCTCCATAATTTACCGTCTGTGTTGTCTCACCGGTCAGCGTTCCGCCAGTTCCTGCAATGTAGGTCAAGGTGTAGGTGATTTGTGTGTAATTGACCCCAGCTGTATGTGCTGCAGCTGGCATATTCACTGTGTTCGTCGCTGCTGTGCTGCTGTTATTGGTCGTGCCTGTCCAACTGACTATTTGCCATCCTGTGGCAGGTACTGCACCGCTTAAGGTGATGTTTGCTCCTGCAATGTACTTCCCAACCGCACAACCAACTGAGTTTGTCGGGCTGGCTTCTGGGTTAGTTCCCGTGCCTGAGTGTGTAAGAGTTAGCGCATAACAGTCAGGTGGTGTTAATTCAAAGTTCGCTGTCACGGTTATGTCAGCTGTAACATTTATGTCCGTGCGTGGATTTGCAATTGAGCCATCACTCCAGTCTACAAAGTGGTAACCTGTGTTCGGTACCGCTGTGACTGACGTGCCACTCCCACCATAATTGACTGTCTGTGTTGTATCTCCCGTCAGCGTTCCGCCAGTTCCTGCTGTGTACGTCAGGGTGTAGGTGTTGATGGCAAAGTTAGCTGTTACAGTGATGTTCGCTGTGACGTTCGTATCAGTTCTTGGATTCGCTGTCGACCCATCGCTCCAGTCTACAAAGGAGTAGCCAGTGTTCGGGACTGCTGTGACTGAGGTGCCATTGGCTCCATAATTTACCGTCTGTGTTGTCTCACCGGTCAGCGTTCCGCCAGTTCCTGCAATGTAGGTCAAGGTGTAGGTGATTTGTGTGTAATTGACCCCAGCTGTATGTGCTGCAGCTGGCATATTCACTGTGTTCGTCGCTGCTGTGCTGCTGTTATTGGTCGTGCCTGTCCAACTGACTATTTGCCATCCTGTGGCAGGTACTGCACCGCTTAAGGTGATGTTTGCTCCTGCAATGTACGTCCCAACCGCACAACCAACTGAGTTTGTCGGGCTGGCTTCTGGGTTAGTTCCCGTTCCTGTGTGTGTAAGAGTTAGCGCATAACAGTCTGGTGGTGTTAATTCAAAGTTCGCTGTCACGGTTATGTCAGCTGTAACATTTGTGTCCGTGCGTGGATTCGCAATTGAGCCATCACTCCAGTTCACAAATTGGTAACCTGTGTTCGGTACCGCTGTGACTGACGTGCCATTGGCTCCAATGTTTACAAATTGTGTTGTGTCACCAGAAATTGTTCCATTTGGTCCTGCAATGTACGTCAGGGTGAATGTTGCAGTATAAGGCTCGAAATATACCTTGACGCTCTTGTCAGAATCCATGGTCACCTGACACGTACCTGTCCCGGTGCAGTTTCCTTCCCAATAGTCGAAAGTATATCCAATAGCAGCAAATGCCGATATCGGTACAACAGTACCTTCCAAATAACTGTGAACACCAACTGTTGGTGAAGTTACTCCACCACCAACTGGATCCACAGAGATAGTCAAATCGTGGAGTATTGGTGTGAAGTGAGCTGTAACACTTTGTGGAATATTCATGGTTACATTACAGGTACCAGTACCTGAACATGCTCCGCTCCAATGGTCAAACACAAAACCAGGGTTCGAAGTCGCTGTAACATTAATCACTGAACCTTCCGTTATAGGATTCACACCAACAGCGGGATTGGTTGTTCCACCACCAATGGGATCAACACCAACCGTAAGGTTATTGTAAACCTGGGTGAAATAAGCAGTGACAGATCGGTCTGCAGTCATTGTTAACTGACAGGCACCGCTACCTGAGCAAGCACCACTCCAGTGGTCAAACTTATACCCTGTTTCAGGATTTGGAAATACATCAACTACTGTTCCATATGGGTATGTACCACCTGATGGGATAGTTGTTCCACCAGCAGCAGGAGTATTGTTGATCGTTAACGTTCTTGTTTGTTGAATAAAAGTAGCTGAAACTGTCTTAGGTCCATCTATCGTTAGGTTACATGTTGTTCCTACGGTGCCACTGCAGTCACCATTCCATTGGGCTAAAGCGTATCCGGTTGCAGGTGTGGCTGTCAAAGTAACAACTGAACCAAACGTATGATAAGTAGTCGAATGGTTAATGGTGCCACCCGCAGTTTGCTCTATTGTTACTAAAAGCCCAAATACCGCGGATACTTCCATATCCTGATTTACCGTTACATCACAGGTATTGGTTAGTTGGCCGCCGCAGGCTCCAGTCCACTCCAAAAAGTGATAGTTTGCCAATGAGGTTGCTGTTAATGTCACATCAGTCCCATATGCATAATCCGAAGTTTCCGGACTTATCGTTCCACCTGAGACAGGTTGATTTACTGTCAGGGTAAAAGTATCGTATTCAAAGGTCGCACCAACAGTCTTATCAGCGTCCATTAAAATGCTACAGGGGACACTTTGCCCCGCACAAGCTCCCGTCCATGAGGCAAATTCATAATGATCTGCCGGAGTAGCAATTAACTCCACCTCTGATCCATATTCAAATGTTCCACTACTGGGGGTGATTGTGCCATTTACGGGTGGGGTTACTGTCAAAGAGTGAGTGTTCATTGCAAAAGTGGCACCCACTGTCTTATCTGTGTCTAACGTTACCGAACAAGCTCCACCACCAGTGCAGGCACCTGTCCAATTAACAAATTGCCAGCCTGTTGCAGGAACCGCAGTTAAGTCAACTCCCGTTCCATCAGTGTATGGAGGGAGGGGGTTCTGAGTAACCGATCCGTTGCCTGTCACATTAACAGTTAACAATTTAGTACCAGTTTGCTCCACAAAATTAGCTGTAACGCTCTCATTTCCATCGATTGTGAGTACACATACACCAGAGCCAATACAGGATCCTTCCCATTCGGAGAAGCTCCAACCTGCTGCTGGCGTCGGAACCAGGGTTACTTCGGTACCATAGATGTAATCCGGCTGGTCTGGTGATTTAGTAACCGTTCCAGATCCAATTACGGACACACCAAGTGTGTATGAATTCGGGGTAAAAATTGCTGCAACATTTATATCATCGTTGATGGTCACCACACAGGAACCACTACCGGTGCAGTCACCACTCCATTCGGAGAAGCTCCAACCCTCTCCTGGTGTAGGTATCAAGGTTACTTCTGTCCCATATGAATAGTTGGTAGCATAAGGATCTTTCGTCACCAAACCTGACCCAATAATATTTACACCTAAGGTGTAAGGATTCTGGTTAAAAGTTGCTGTGACATTTTCATTGCCGTCAACTGTGATTGTTTGTGGATTGACTATCCCAGTAATTCCACCTGACCAGGAGTCGAAAGTCCAACCATTATTTCCAATGGCATTAAGTGAAACCACATCTCCGTAGTGATAAGTGGCTTTAAATGGGTCTTTTGAGACCGATCCGAGTCCTATCGTTTTGGCCAAAAGGGTGTATTCAATCGCAGTAAAATATGCAGTGACGGATTCATTCCCATCCACGGTGACCAGGCAAGGATTCGTAGAACCTGTACATGATCCTTCCCAGTGATCGAACAGAAAACCAGGGTTAGGCACAGCTGTTACAATCACCGCAGATCCATAAGTATATGTTGTGCGACTTGGTGACTTAGTCACAGTACCAGAATTCGTTGGAGAAATAGTTGCTGCTGGAAATGGGAATGTGTCGACAAATGTTGCAAAAACTGTGGTGTCACCAGTGATTGTGATCGCTGATGGATTCACAGAGCCAGTTAATGCACTACCCCATCCTGAAAACCTCCAGTTCTCATCTGGATTTGCAGTGAGGATTACTCGCTGCCCAGATGAGTATGTGACCTGATCAGGATCTTTAAGAATCGTACCGTTACCATGTATACCAAATTTTAGAGTGAACTGGGATTTAGTGAAGGTAGCGGTGACATCGATATTGCTGTTCATCGTCACGACACAGGCACCATTGCCTGTACAACCCCCACTCCAATTCGAAAACTCCCAATTAAGATCAGGGAAAGGCGTAAGGGTCACTTGCTCACCCGGCAGATATGTTTCCTTGTCTGGATACTTTGTTATTGTTCCACTACCAATATTATTAACCGCGACACTATAACCGGGAACAAACTCAGCGGTGATCAATTTGTCTCCATCAATTGTGATAATAACTGATTCCGTTGTACTAACCAGATCCCCACTCCACTGACTGAATCCATAGGTTGGCCCAGGTAGCGCTGTTAATTGCACCTCATCTCCGTAATGATAAGTCTCCTTTTCAGGATTCTGGGATACTTCACCAAAACCATCCAGCAGGATCGTCAAATCATACTCAATTGGAACAAATTCAGCTGTAATAGTCGTATCCGCATTCATTATTACGATACAAGTACCCATACCACTACAGCCACCACCACTCCAACCGTTGAATGTATATCCCGTCATTTGGAACAGCTGTCAAAGTAACCTCTGTACCAGGGTCAAAGGCAATTTGATCCGGATTACGGGTTACTGTACCTCCTGCAACAGGAACAACGTCAACATTCAGAATGAATTGATCCGGATTTGGTAAAACCGTAATGGTCTGTGTTGATGAGGCACTATCGTACGGGCTTGAGACCGTCAATGTGACCGAAACATCACCAATTTCCGGGAACGAAAGATTGGTTGTGGGTGAGGATGTAATAACCTCTTCCCCATTGAAGCTCCATTTGTAAGTGATCGGCAACGTAGTATCAATAGATGTGTAACTGGCCGTAAAGGTGGCAGGTTCACCTGCAATTACCTCATTTGGATAAGTAAACGAAGCTGTCTTGACTGCTGGCCAGGCATTGATGTAAACATCATCTATATACCATAAAATCCCTGAAGTTGATCCCGTTGTCGCGTTAAACCGCAATCGCACATCCGCCATCTCACCAAAAGCACTTAAATCAATATCTTCTGTCAGCCAATGCGGTGATGTATTAACCCCATTATATGTTTTGATTGCTGTCCAGGTCGTACCACCATTTAGTGGATACTTCCACTTCACCTTTATCAATGAAGAACCTAATCGATAGGCATGATCAAAATGGAGCACTGGTCCAGCATAGTCCGAAAAATCTAATGGGGGAGTCAATGGTTAGTTGTACTCCCATTCACTGTTGAAGATGCCACCCAGGAATTTGTCCAGCTATTCCAGGTACCGCTATTAAGGTTCCAAAATGTGCCGTCAAAGCCCACTGGCTTGTCCCATTTTCCAGATCATCCTGAAACAGTGTAATGGCAGGACTGGAAGGCTCAAACTGGTTGCGGGTATAAGCAGGCGTAATGGTAGCAAATTTTGCTTCACTCTCCAGCGTTGTTGTACTCAGGTTACCACTAAAGATCTTTACAGCCACCAGTTTAAACGCTCGTGTTCCCGTTAGCGGGAGTTGATCGTAGAGCATCTTGCCATCAAAATCCAGTGTCATTGTTTGGTTGCCAATGGTCAAAGTTTGTGGATCACTCACTGCCCAGGCAATCTCTGTACCATAATCATCTTCCAGTAACCCTTCAATGCGATAATTACCACCACTTTCTGTTACCGTGACACCCACCTCAACACGCAGCTTGTCATAGAGACCATTTCCGTTGGTATCAACAGGCGTGATTGTGTAAACACCAGTCGGATCTACATCCACAGGTTGCATTAATGATGGATCACCATTGCTAGGAGTTCCAATGATGATATTTCCAGCTTCGATCTTACCATCCATATCATTGATCTCATAACTGGGCGCAAAGCGGGAATCCAACATCTCGCCATTGGTGATCGTCAGATTCAAATGTTCAAGTGTATAGGGAGGAGAAGTCTTTTCGACATTGAATTGTAGTTTCGCTTCCGCATCAATTCCTGTCCAGGTTGCATTCCCTACAAAATCACCCTTACTATCGTACAGATCACCATCTACAGTCAATCTTCCTGGAATATCAATAATTAATGGGATATTGATTACAATTGATTCAAATAAACCGTTTTTATCTTTATCGATACCAATGTGTGAAATTCCATCGGAATCAATCGTTGCAGCCAGAATCTTAAATTGGGTGTAATCATAGGCTTGTGTTGAATAAGAGTACGACTGATAATCAAGGGTTTTTTCCGGGTCAATAAATGCCAAATCGGTTTGATCTGGTTCTGCTGCCCACAATGCTTTTACTGTGTATGGACCATCTACTTTGCTGTCAGCAATCTCAAAACCATTAAAAGACATCTCTACGATTTGTTTTCCGGGTTTTAGAGTAATACTCTCTGTTGCCCCCCGCAATTTACTTTCTCCAATAATCAAATAACCGCCAAATTGAATATCTCTTTCAACTGAGCTTGTCACTTCAAATTTAACAGCCAATTCATCAAAATAGCCATCCCCATCATTATCAATGCCGGTATCTGCTACTATTTTTCCAAGTTCAATGTTGGCTGTCGTAGAATTTTGATTATTAACCAAAGGAAGGAATAAAGTATTCGCGCCTTTTTCACCTGCACTGGGAACAGCCACCATTGAATTATTTGTGTTTTCGGGTGTCCAACTGGCTAAAAATGCTGCACACTCATCTGCAGGTGTGGCCGGGCTACATGCGATTGGTTTCGGGCCTTTTGGCCAATTCTCCAATTCATTTTCCGGATCAATAACTCCATCCGGTAAGATATAGGTTAAATACTCATCGCGTCCTTCGGGAAGGACTGACCGGAGGTCTTCTCCATTCCGAAGGTTGCCAGTTATCACCATTAAAAAAGAGATAATCCAGTACATCAACATCCGGTGATTGGGTAATCTGGAGTGGTAGCTTGCTATCCCACTGATAATCACGGTTGATAGAAGACCATTCAGTGTTTGGAATCGGCCAAACCTGATTGACCGTTCCTCCAGCATTACTACCAATCTGAAAATCCCAATCCTGATTACAGTGAAAATTCCATCACCATATAGATCACTGTAATAATATCCTGGTCCGTCAATCCAGGTATCTAATGTTGTGATGGCAGTAACGCCTTTATTCCAGGGGTAATATGTGCCATCATCACTGGCACCACTATAGGCTCTTTGTGCATACCATTGACCCTCATACCACATCATGGTGGAGGTGTCATATTCATAAGTATTATCAAATTGTCCACTTTCACCGTGACCACGGGTTTTATTATAGTCAATCTGAAATACACGTGCAGGGATGCCGGCTGAGCGCAGCATGGCTGCATATGTGGTAGCCGTTGTCTCACAATATCCGCCGGTGGAGTGCAACCGGTGCCATCCCACCATCTATACATAGCACTCGTAAAGTTGTTTTGTAAAAAACCATGTTGTGTACGGAACTCCGTATCAAACCACCTGGAAAGAGAGTATGTCGCATCGGCTTGACTTGTTTTTCCATGTATACCTTTGATGGCGTTGTCAACGAAATTTGCTTTGGTAAACTGTTCCGTCCAGTATGCCTGAGCATAACCAAATGCTGGATGATATTGCCAGTCAGAGCAGGGATAATTCGGATCGGAAGGATAAGGGCATCCAGGATTTGTATTGTGTTCATTGAAATAATCCCAATCCCATCCGGAAGAAGGGTACTACCTCATCTTTTTTGTTTTCAGGGTTACCATCATACAGTAAGGCATTAATTTCATCCTGCGATAAATCATCCGGTATCTCAAAAATCACATACACGGGCATGCTTTTCATCCAATTCCCATCTGTTACCGTAGCCGTATAGGTGCCTACCGTTCCATTCATTGGAATTGTGATTTTCCAACCCCCATTGGCAGGATCACGAACAGGTGTTATGGCCGTCATATTAGTCCCAGTGAGAATCAGGGTGCCACTCGCAGGACCTGCAATTGTAAAAGTTGTTCCCCGCCTGACAACAACAGCTTCTTCCAATAAAAATTGGTCACCACCCTGTTTGATTGAAAGATAAGCCGGATCCGTTGTATTGAAATATTGACTGGTTTCAAAGTTGTCTTCATACTTTACAGCAATTCCGGGGCTATGAAGATCTAACGGATTCGTATCAAAGAGCTTTTCCTCGCCATCCGTTAATCCATCATTATCACTATCCCGATCATTCGGATCCGTCGTAAAGGGACCACCTGATAAGTTATACCAACCATCGATTTCCATTTCATTTAACAAAGAGTCTCCGTCCTCATCCGGTAGGGGAAATGGATCTTCCTGAGCTGAAACAGGAATTACATTCAAGACTAATGATATCAACATGCTTACCATTACAAAATATTTAAATACCGTGATTTCATAACATCCCTCCATAAACCAAACTGTTTTTTCCCTGGGTTGCGTAATCTGCATAGAATCAGTAAAATCAAAAAATAAAGAACATTTTCTTTCCTGACCAGAAAAGGTAGTATTAAACAAAAAAACCTACCTTATTCCCAGACTTAGGTCGGTTTCGCATTTGGCTCCCTGAAGACCTACGCATGTTGTCAGCATGCTGTGCGACCAATCTCAATCTTCAGATCATTACTCCCCTATTCAATTGTCTGTACGAATAAACATAAAATAAAATTATAATTACTACTAATAAGATAAATTATACAATAATACTATCATCAATTCAATAAAGGTACGATATACAACCATTTCTAATTCGTTGAGAAATTGTTACTGTGCGGTTACAAATATGTTAATCCTTATCCATAGTTTAGACGAAAAACATGCTTAATTTTTTCTCCAAAAATTAAGCCTTATAAAACTTAGCAAATTACTAGGTCTTTAATCTCCTTTCTGTCACCTGCAAACCAAGAAATTAATTTAAATTGATGGAACAATTAATGGTGGAAGCTCCCATAGACTAATAAGATAAAAATAAGAATTGGGGTTACACCATTTTTGTTTTTGGATCTGAATACATTTCTTTTTAAAAATATCAAAGGTAAGTAAATGCCAAAGAAAGTAGTTAGATCTCTGAATAACGCCTTCAAAATCATTTCTGCTCATAAAATCAGGCCTTTGAATTTCAGAAGTCAATGATTTTAGGGAACCGGATCTCATTCTGGTCACTAAATCTTCAGGGGTAGTGGATCCACCTTTGCGTTGGTTTGCCATTTTTGCATTCACTTTTTGAGCAAAAAGCTTTTTCAATAGGTATTTAGATTTAAAGCCCTTCAAATAATGAATATCCGGATGAATCGTGAACATAGATTCTATTAAATCTTCATCCGAGAAGGGGTCTACCTGAAATAAATTATGAAAAAGAAATAACTGTTGTCGTTGAACTGCAATTTCATATGTCTCTGTAAACAGATCGATAAAGTGTATTTTGTCCAGATAATGCTGCCTGGAAGAATGCATTCCAGCCTGATCTCTCGAAAAGCTAATGTTTCTTTAAGTAGTTCATCTCCAAAACACTTGCGCATCACTTCCCAATCTTGATTGAAAACAAACACATGGAAAAAATTTGCAGGCGAGATAAAAGCATCCGGATTGTCCTTGTTCTCAAGGATCTGTGCGCCTTTCATAAACGTGTGTGATAGGGATGATTTCTTCGAGAAAACTGATCGTAAACCCTTCAGCAAGGGAATTATGAATGGGATTTTACTGAGATAGCGGACACCTTCAGTTTTTCTGATCTTCGTTGCGCCCTAAGGCGGTCGGCTGCGAGCCAGTAAAGAAATATCTTTCAGGCCATTGAGCTGCATGCACATACTCAGCGACGGCTAACATACTGGGTTCGGTTTCCAGGTTTGATGGTTGCGAGAGCATTTCAATCGCTCTGATCAATAATCCGGGATAATCCTCAGGTGTATATTCTACAAACGTGTGCTCCGTCTGTAGAAGCTGACTGGCTTGTTGTGCATATTCAATCTCAAATTCAAACGACGGAACTTGAATTGCATAGCTGATTGAGCGTGAAGGTTTTTGGGTGGTGTGGTCGTTGATCATATACTGAACCAGGGTTGAATCCACCCCGCCAGATAATAATGTTGCCAATCCCTGCTTTTTCATTTCGATTCGTCTGACTAGTCTCCAACCACATCCTGCAAGGATTCATACAATAAATTAAGCGCTTTGTCGTCTTTTCGTATGTATTCGGCTTCTGTGGTAACAATATCCAGACTGCGTATCCGTCTTATTTCTGTATTCCCTTCCTTCCACTGAAAGTATTGTCCCTGTATAATCCGCTCCACGCCCTGAAAATAAGTTGGGGAACCATACACGGATCGAAATAGAAAATGTTGCGGCAAGATGGCTTCATTCAATTCACACTTCGGTATCAGCTTGGTTATTATTCGTAATACATCCGAACATAGAATGCCATCATCTGATTTGTAATAATAAAGTTGTGGCACTCCCATCAATGTCTGGAACGCTGAGAAGATCGGTTCGGTTTTACTCAGACCCACCACCAACCCATTGCCACTGAAACCATCTGTGTCTATTGAACGGGGCCTTACCAGTTTCTGTTTAAGTAACTGCTCTGCGTTCAACGCTGATTTGGTTCTCGACCGCAAAAATCCTAATTTAAGCACCAATGCTTCTTCTGACTCAGCTACATCTCCATATGAGCTGTAAAAAAACATCTGGCCCAGTGCGCCAATCTGATAAGCCTTTGGATTGATCCCTAATTGGTTCTCCAATCGCTGTTCTATGAAATGGGGGTTTCGGGTGAATCCAAATATTGTGAAGTCGCCGGTTGCTGCTTTGAAACCTGAGGCTGTCATACCAATTCTTCCAATGAGTGGTTATCAATAACATGTTTTTTCAGAAGGTCATAATTAAGCAATGCCCACAGTAAGTAATCTGGTTTTTGCTTAAGGCGTTTAAAATCAACTTCGCTTAGAAATTCCGGACGAGAAATGTCATTCACAAATGGTTGCAAAAAACCTGAATGCATCCATGAAATTAAATCGTTATGGGCAATTGAATCTCCTTTTGGTTTGTAGGCAAATGAAATTTTTGTTTTTTGTGCCAAAATTCGTTTCAAAAGATGTTTGTATCTGAACCCTTTGATATAGCGAATATCCGGATGAATTATCAGGGCTGCTTGCAATAAATCTTCATCATAAAATGAACAAACCTGCTCTAAGTGATGCGCCAGAAACAATTGATGGTTTTGTGCTCCTAATTCCATAAGATCTGTAAATTGATCGATGAAGTAAACCTTATCAAGATAATTTTGGCTTTTTGTATATTGTGAAACAAGGTTTCGCCGATCAGCAAATGCTTCTCGCAATTCCTGCTCGCTAAACCAATGGTGAATTATATCCAAATTTTCATCTGAAATATAAACCATCACAGAATTAGATGGAGAATAGAAAGAATCAGGATCATTTTCACTTTCGATGATATTAGCACCCTTTAAGAGCATGCGTGCCTGCTTTGATGATGGAGGCATTACTGATCCCAGACCTCTGAGTAATGGAACAGCAAATGGAAGTTTGCGTACATAATGCAAACCTTTTAATTTAATGGTTGAATCTCCGCCAAAAAATGTGTCACCTCCCGCACCCGTGAAAAAATATCTCTCTGGCCATTGAGCTGCATGCACATACTCAGCAACCGCTAACATACTGGGTTCAATTTCCAGATTTAACGGTTGGGATAGAATTTCAATCGCTCTGGTCAATAATCCGGGATAATCCTCAGGTGTATATTCTACAAACGTGTGCTCCGTCTGTAGAAGCTGACTGGCTTGTTGTGCATATTCAATCTCAAATTCAAACGACGGAACTTGAATCGCATAGCTGATTGAGCGTGAAGGTTTTTGGGTGGTGTGGTCGTTGATCATATACTGAACCAGGGTTGAATCCACCCCGCCAGATAATAATGTTGCCAATCCCTGCTTTTTCATTTCGATTTGTCTGACGTAGTCTCCAACCACATCCTGCAAGGACTCATACAATAAATTAAGCGCTTTGTCGTCTTTTCGTATGTATTCGGCTTCTGTGGTAACAATATCCAGACTGCGTATCCGTCTTATTTCTGTATTCCCTTCCTTCCACTGAAAGTATTGTCCCTGTATAATCCGCTCCACGCCCTGAAAATAAGTTGGGGAACCATACACGGATCGAAATAGAAAATGTTGCGGCAAGATGGCTTCATTCAATTCACACTTCGGTATCAGCTTGGTTATTATTCGTAATACATCCGAACATAGAATGCCATCATCTGATTTGTAATAATAAAGTTGTGGCACTCCCATCAATGTCTGGAACGCTGAGAAGATCGGTTCGGTTTTACTCAGACCCACCACCAACCCATTGCCACTGAAACCATCTGTGTCTATTGAACGGGGCCTTACCAGTTTCTGTTTAAGTAACTGCTCTGCGTTCAACGCTGATTTGGTTTTCGACCGCAAAAATCCTAATTTAAGCACCAATGCTTCTTCTGACTCAGCTACATCTCCATATGAGCTGTAAAAAAACATCTGGCCCAGTGCGCCAATCTGATAAGCCTTTGGATTGATCCCTAATTGGTTCTCCAATCGCTGTTCTATGAAATGGGGGTTTCGGGTGAATCCAAATATTGTGAAGTCGCCGGTTGCCAAGCTGGTGTTTATCGATGACATTCTCTAGGTTCCTTTAAGTAGATTTAGTATAAACATAAAAAATAGAATAAAATTAATTATTCAATTCAGACACGGCGTATTGATGTTTTCCAGATTTGAGTGGGAGAATCTGATCTGGAAATTCAAAATCAACAACGATACTTGATCCAAATGTAACCTGGATT
Organism: uncultured Chloroflexia bacterium; assembly: GCA_963765655.1. GTDB lineage: Bacteria > Chloroflexota > Anaerolineae > Anaerolineales > Anaerolineaceae > UBA6170. The sequence continues at coordinate 181,255 of CAVXXH010000014.1, read as the reverse complement.
ACTTCTGAAATCTCTACCAATATATCTGAGGGGATTTTTTCATTCTCGACCAGGCGTACAATCATCCTATCCAAAGATTTTTGTACCACCTGAAATTGCTTAATTGTTGGATGTGTCAAGCATCTAAATCCTGCCCCAGCAAATCCTGCCCATACCCTGCGCCCATCCTTGGTTTGAAATGAATCCACCAAGCGTCCTTCAACCATTTCAATCATCTGGCTCTCTCTTCCACAGGAACAATCTTCACCACTGTACCAGGCACCAGCATCCTCTATGTTATAGCGTATAAAAGGCATTCCGAAATTATTTAAATTTGTAACAATAATTTCACCCACTTCTCCTGGCTTGGATGGAGAACCATTTTGTAAAATTTCTACATAATTATTTTCCATACTAATGTGTAAACCAGTATGCATTTCACATTCGCAAGCAACACCACCCAATTCCAGTGTTCCATAACGGTTAAATACTTTACATTGGAATGTTTCTTCAATATACTGGCGCACAGGTGTCAGTAATGTCTCGGAAGTTGTAATGACACCTTCGAAAGTAATATTCTGATATTGACTGGTGCGAATAAACTGGGCAAATCGATAAATTGCTGTTGCGTATCCAAAGAGAATTTTTGGCTTTCTTTTCAAAACCAGGTTTGCAAATGTTGTTAAACTTAATTCTGTCATGATGAAGGCATCCGTCAGGATTCGGTTCCAAATAATATCGATTATTTTTGTGCGAGTTTTTTCCTTAAAATTCAATTTTTTACTTGCACCCCAAATAAAAGCTTGTGGTTCTCCCAATTTACATCCACCCCAAGAAATATGCCGTTGAATATCTGCGGTTACATAGTCTCGAAAATCAGAGTCCTGCATGAAAATTAATGGATGACCAGTAGAACCGGATGTGGCTAATTTGCTCATTTGTTTTCGAATATTACTGTCAGTAGATTGTAGATCCAAAAAATTTTTTCGGATTATTGTCTTGGTTATAATTGGTAGTTGGGAAAAAATAGTCTGATCCTTCAGTAAATCATTTGGATGAAACCCGATTTGGTCAAAAATATGATGGTAATAAGGTACATTTTGATATGCATATTCAACCAACCTTTGCAATTTATTTTGCTGTAATGCCAACAATTCGTCAGAGCTTAACCACTGTGTTTGGTTTAATTCCTTTAGCCGGGATATAATTTTACGATCCGTAGTTTTTTCATATAGTTGTAAGGCAAATTGTCTCATATTGTATTCCGCAAACTCTCAATAACCTTGATAAAACCTATAAATTAATAAATTTCATAACAGAATTTTTAGGTACATTTCTTAATCTAAAATGCGAACCCGATACCAGGAAAATATTCTTATAAAGTCAATTTTTCCGGTTATTTTTGCACCTAATTTTCTTTGCCAGACAGCTAAAGAAGGTGTGTTTCGAGTCTCAATATAACAAACTGCTTTTTGAAACCCTAATTCCTTGAACAATTGGAAACGAGCCAGGGATAAAGCCGTCTGGATACCTTTTCCGCGAAACAATGGTACAGTGAAAACATCCGTGCATAATACATAATCTGGTTTGAGTTGAATGGGAATTCTTTCAAGCTGAGGATTTATCTCAGTACAACCCCAGGCATAACCAACTACATCACTGTGAAAAGTGGCAACCAGACCTTTCTGTCCACTAGTCAACCGTCGGGCACATTGTTTCGCTTCGGAAGGACGGTCAAAAGATTTCACCTGTGCTACATCACTTAATTCAAATGGACGAATAGTAAGATTAAGTTTAGGAGATATCTCTGGTAATGGGTCACTTAGCGAATATTCGAGCAAATTAAATTGTAGATGCCGGAAAGGAAGTCGGGCTACATCATTTATAATCTCGCTTGAAGCAGACCTTATCCCATCCCGCTCAATAAGATATTTCCAATCCTCATAAAATTCAACCAACCTACCCAATGTGTTCATGTGTGTCTTTTATATACTTAGAAGTATCCACGCATATGTTGGAATATTTTATAGCCACGTTCACTCCATTTAAGTAAATTCGGAGTGTGAATATTGGTATTGCGCCCGTAACAAACCAATTGCCCGCCAAACTTGGCTTTAAAATCTCTCACGCCAAATTCTTCTCCTGGCTTACCTGCACCGCCAAAATCATAAACCTTATATCCATTGGATGCACCCCACTCAAGGATATACCACATCAGTAACTCGTTCGGCGTATATTTTGAAAATTCGCGGTTCATGCCTCCATACCAACCATAAATAATATCTTTGAAAAGCAGTTCTGCTGAAGCAGCAACATAATCAGTTCCTATACGTGCCAATATGAATTTAATCATGTCGCGGGGATACAGAATATCAAAAGCCGCTTCAAATAGTGAAATATCCGCTAATGGAATTCTTGCCCCTTTATAGGTCATTTTGATGAGGTCATACCAAATACTTAATTTATTACGATCAGAAATGCATTCTACAACAACAATTCCTTTTCGTAATCCACGGCGAATATGTTGGCGAGTTCGTGATCCAATTTTCTCCAATAATTGCTCTGGTGAATTATTCAAATCAATTAGATAGTTCAAGTGATCTTCATAAATAAATCCAGCTTGAGAAAGTTCCGATTGGAAATTGCTCATATCTGACAGATTCCGAAGCTCTGTAAAGAGGGAAATTTGACCTGCGTTTTCAGAATAAACCTTTAATAATTCGGCTAAAGCCTGTTTACCGTCTGTATCAGGTGTACTGAGTACTCCACCATATGAAATGGAGCGAGTTGTCAAACGTTTTAATAAACCATTTAATACAGTAACCTGTACAGTTGGCAAAAGCGCTTTTATTTTTTTTTCTTTATCTATTACTGCACTAAGTTGCGGTTGGTGATTGCGAGCGGATTCAAATACCTGGAACATCTCTGGTGTGTGAAAAATGTTGGCATGCTTGTTTTGGAGCACGAAACCATTCCAGACTTTTTCATCTAAATGGTTAACAACTTCCATCGTCTTAGGCAATTTTTGCCTCCTTAATTAATTTCCCTCCCGGAAGATTGGTCGTGATTGAAATCGTTTCTTTTCGACTTATTGTCTGATATTAACTGATTTACCAGGTTAACATACAATCGACTGGTATTTTTCCAATTATAGCGCTGGTTAAATTTTTGACTCCCCTGAGCTAATTCAGTCAATCGATCTGGGTTTCGGTAAAGAAATAATATGCAACGAGCAAGATCATCTACATTATCTGGTTCACAGAACTCAACATTTGCATTGCAAAAATAGGATTCGATTGTGGTCGTTCGGGAAGCAATGGCAGGTATACCCAATGCAGCGTATTCCAATAATTTTGTGGGTAATAACCCATCTGTGAAAATGTCATTTCGATAAGGAACTACACCTAAGTGACAACTTTTGATAGCCTGCGGAAGTTCCTCGGCAAGGATTGAATCGGTAAAAGTGACATATTGATCTAATTTAAGATTTTCTACTAAGGATTTCATTTCGGTTAAAAAATCGCCATAGCCAATCAGGGTTAAATGTATCCCTGGAATTTTTAATTTTACCTGGTCAATTGCACGAATTATTAGATCCAAACCATATCTCTCTACCATCGCACCGTGGTAGACAAGACGGAAAAGACCTTGACCTGGCTTCGGAAGTAGAATTGAATCTGACGGTTGAAATATATTATCATCAGCAACATTCATCATCACACTACATTTCTCATCTGGTACCCCCCGTTGGATTAATAACTGTCGCCAATGTTCACTGACTGTAATGACATGATCCGCAAATCGGCAAGAAAGTTTCTCTTGTATACGAACGGACCACGCAAGGATCGATTGATTGCTCAGAAATCGGCTGGCAAAAAATTCAGGCATTAGATCATGGAGATCAAGAATAATTGGTACATGAAATAATTTGGGTAATAAAGCAGAAAAAACGAGAAAATCTGGAAGGTTGTGCACTTGAATCGAATCATAATGTTTTTCAACGTGAAGTTTGGTAATTCTGTGTGCTGCTGTAATGAAAAAAACCAGATATTGATAAAGTTTTTCCCCCAAACTACCTGGCTTCCAAAAATTCAGCAGGAATTTATACTTCTCACGATAGATTTTCACCCCTTTATAATGATCTACAGGTAAACTTCCCAACGTTCTACAACAAATCACATCCACTTCATATCCGGCTTTGATAAGCGCTTCGGCTTCTCTTTGTACTCGTGTTTCGCCTAATGGGTATGTAGCAAAAACAACCATACAATGTCTCTTCGTTTCGTTGTTATTTATTTTCATTTTCTGAATTGGGTTCTTAGTATAGTGTAATTGTTTCAAATAAATTATCGTCGGATAACTGCAAGATAAAATTTATACCCATTGGCAATTATTGTGGAAGAAAAATGATACTCACCAGCGGATCCAGCATTCAAAGTTGCAGTATTTTTAAGAGGAGTTGGATTATCAGTCGTCACTCTAGCTTGATAAGTTATTGTTACCTGGTTGAGGTCAAATAAATATCCAGTCCCTGTCCATCTGAGATTTGGAGCTCCTGAAGCATCGACAACTCCCGCAGAAGCACTTAAGCTGTTTGCAACATAGGTCATGCCAGATGGAACTGAGTCGGTAAGGATGATATTGTCATCTAATTCTGCACCGGTTCGAATCAATCGAATAGTGTAAGTAACCGTTTCCCCCACAATTGCTGAGGACGAACTGGCTTGTTTATAGGATTGTGAGAAACTAGGAGAGAGATCTTTATACAATCCAGTGCGTTGTAAATCATGACGCGCCATTGGCCAGGGCAATCTTTCTGGTAGTGCCTGCCCAGGTGTATCCCAAACGTGTAATGATCCATCGTAAGTTGCAGCAGCTATTTCAATACGACCGTCTCCATCAAGATCTCCCAAAGCAGGAGTATTGGATATGCCAACTGAGTTTAATAATATTTTTGCGTTTTCGCTTCCATCATGATTCAGAATATAAATCCCCACATTTCCTTTTGTAACCAGATTTAACCAGAATGTTCCAAAAACAACTTCATACTTTCCATCACCATCCACGTCACCAACAACCACCTCACTGGCGTGAACCTGTCTCCCTTGATAATAGTTATACTCCCATAGCATTTGCTTTTCAGCTGTATATGCTCTGACGTAACCATCCTGAGTGGCAAGAATAATCTCAGGCTTGCCATCACCATTAAGATCAGCGATCGCAGGTGCTTCTATCATGCGTGTTGTGTTGCTCACCCAGCCAAGACTATAACCTTGTGCTGGCAATCCCCAACCAGCAAGTCGGGTGCCATCGGCATTATAAACCAATAATTCAGGATAAGTATAAGTCGATGAATTAGCTTCCCTTCTATGACCTGGAACAATATATTCCAGGTTTCCATCCTGGTTTAAGTCTGCTAAAGCCGGTGAGGATCTGGGAAACTCAATTTGATCATCAGTCCAATCGTTAGCATCATAAGGATACCAAACAAAATGAGGCCAATTATTATTTAGATTGTTACCAAATCGATTAAATGCAAATAACCGGTTGCGATCTCTTCCTGTGACAATATCCGGGTACGAATCTCCATTAAAATCACCGACAGCTATTTGTCCTATTATTGCGGTATCCGTATCATCTGCATTAGGCCATCCTGCCATTAAACTACCGTTACTTTCCCAAATGTATAGGTTGGGTGCAATTCGAGAAGGATCCTGTGGAATTATGCGATTATTGGTTGCAGCAATTACTTCTACGTTTGAGTCTTTATCCACGTCTGACATGACTATCGAAGAAATATTACAATAAATATTAGAAACTGCGCAGGAGGTCGTCATTGGCCAACCGGTATATGCTGTTCCATTCGGATTCCAAATCCCGACTTTTGGAGCAACCCCATTACTAGGTGAATCCAACCCAGCTGCAATTTCAAGATCACCATCCTTATTTAGATCACCTAAGGTCAAATGTCCACGAATTTGAGAATCGGTAGTGATGGGAAAACCTGTCAATGCTATTCCTGAAGAATTCCATACATAAATTCTTCCATCATAAGTTGGGAGAAGTATTTCCATTTTGCCATCATTATTGATATCAGCAATCGTTGCACTTGCTCTCTCTGTCCATCGATCATAAATAATTGGAAAACCTGGATGAACCGGGTAGTCTGCTTTGGTTTCCTGTGCGTGGACTTGACTTACACCAAATAATTCTTCTTCAAAATGCAAAGGATTAACTATTTTCAAGTCTATCAGATCACTGAGTTTGTTAAAGAAAGTAAAAAGGATCAGTGTAGAAATTACAATTATCAAGCTGTTAATTAGCAGTTTCTTCAATTTATTTTTTTCTCTATCCTGAAATTCAGGAGATTCGAAGATGAAAGCTGGAATGGTCAATAAATCATAATACTACTATAACAAGGTTTTTTCCTCATGGATAGGGTTACCTTTTAACCAACCTACGAGTTTTACCATCTGTCTCTTCTTAATAAATTGAACAATGTCTTTACTTGCTAGCATTTCTTCTTGGCGTGTCCAGGCAATAAAATAAGCCCAAATCATCGCTAAACCCCCAATGATATAAGGTCGATCGTTCATACGTCGCAGACCTCGGGCAATCAGGTAAAGGGGATGGTAACCCATACGGTAAGCGCCATATCCTTGTTCATAAAAACTCTTTAAATAACCGGTTGCTGCACCAGTGTAGCGATAATGCATCAATTTTTTATCTAAAAAACTCTTAACACGCCACCCCATCGAGAGAGCTGTCCATTCATCAATCCCATCCCAACCCATAGAGGGCTTCAAACCTCCAATATCTACAAAACACGCCCTTCGGTACATTTTTGTTGCACCACGCACATGATCTTCAGTCGTATTTAATTTCCAATGAATTCCATCAGGTTTCTCATATAAACCACCACCAGCTATCCCCAATTTTGGATCAGTAATAAATTCATTAATCAAAGAGGAAAAATAATCAGGATCAAATGAAACGTCACCATCTAATTTGACAATAATATCATAGTCAATCGTGATAGTCTCAAATCCATCATAAAATGCGTCAACAACACCTTTTCCTCGTTTGCGGACGATGTCTTGTGGACGATTAATTATCTTAATCCAGGAGTAATCCTCTGCATATTTTCTAACAATATTTTCAGTTTCATCTGTAGAGCCATCATTCACTATCACCCATATTGCGGGCCTTATCTTTTGATCAATCATTGAAATAATCGTTAACTCAATAAATTCAGCTTCATTCTTAACGGGGGAAATAACTACGTAATTGGTATCATCATATTTTTTCACGGTGTTATCCATCTCTTTGTCAATGATCATACAAATCCTTACCCTGTTGTATTTACAGTGGAATTGACAGAACGCATTGCCATTTCCAATCCAAGAATTCGACCCAGTATTGCTTCCTTTTGTAAAGATCCAACCTCCAAAGTCGCCAGTAAATTATTAAATTGGGATTGGTCGTATAAACCTGAAGTTAACATTTCTTCTGGCGTCAATAGTGATCTTCTCTCCAACTCATGAAGGGTTTCTTTCAACCATTTCCCGGTTGGATACGCTTTCCCAGAGGCGCCTACCTCTCTTCTGTTCCAGATTGGTTTACCTACCATTTTATTTCCAACTCGCCACAATAATTTCTCTCCAGAATTTAGCCAGTAAGGGACAAAACGATGTATATTTGAAATTTTCATCTTAACCGCAGGACCACCATCTGCTGTATCCAAATCAGCCAGATCAGGTGCTAACCGTTCTAATATTGAACGAAACAGGCGAGAATGTATTCTCCAACGATAATTAATCGAGAAACTGCGCGAAATATTCTCTCTTAGATTAAAAGGAAGAATAACTCTTTGTTGGCCTAATACCGACGCAATGGTTGTGCCACAAACATGCCTTTCTAATAAAGTGCCAATCATATCCAACTTGGTGAAAACCGGCCATTCAGGGTTCTGCTCACCCGCTTTGCCTAATCTGATCAGGATTTCCTCTCGTAAAATCCGGTTCCAGTGATTTGTGTTATTAAATATCGAAACATTTGAGGGAATCACACGATAATCCATCAAGCGATCATAATTCAGATTTGTAATATCATTTGACAATAAAAACTCATGTTTCCAATAAATCCCTCTGTGAAGTTCTCCTCCAAACCCCCATAATGAGACATCCATCTGTTGCGCTTTGATTGCCTGTTCACGAATTGTCCAACTCATTTTTATGATGTCAAGATGTCCATCCATTTGACCTAATACAAGATCAAACCAGCTTGCTCTCTGAATACCCCAATCAATTGGCAATCGAAAATACTCATAATCCCATTCTTTTTTCTGGCTAATGTGCTCTGCAAGAAAAACATCACGAGAGTCTAAAGGTCCATGTGAGTACGTTTTAAAAGGAATTTTTATGTAATCCGCAATCGCAGCAATTGTCCGCGAATCCAACCCTCCCGTCAGGCTGAGCCAGACTTTCCCCTTTTTTTCAATAATTTGTTTGAGGCTGTTTGAAAAGCTTTCGATCATACAATCAACTGACTGGCTTTCAGACAATCGAGAGATGTTTTGATCAACCTGGAAGGACCAATACGTTGATTGGTGATCTCCATTGGTATCTAATCTTAAAACAGTTGCAGGAGGTACCAAATGAATTTTTTGCCAAATCGTATCTCCAAATGTGGATCCATACAGGATATATGCTCTTGCTCCAAAATCACTGATTTCAGATTGGAGTTCACTGGCAACTGCGAGTCCAGAGGAAGAGACAAAAATTTGATCTCCTTTTTTACCAAAATAAACTGGTATCATTCCAAATGGGTCAGTAATCACTTTAGTGACATCCGCAACAGCATCATAAAGAACCAGGATAAATTGACCATCTAATCTTGAAAAGACTTTATCGCCTAAATTCAGATAATCATCCAGCAGTCTATTTAGTGAAAATTCAAGAGACTTATACGCTGTGTCGACAACAGTTCCAACTGCTAGAATCCAGGAATCAGTAAGATCATGTTTGAAATACCCACGATGTAGGCTGCACGGTGCATCCAATTTTGCAGCCAAACAATGCGATCCTTTCGCCCAAATTTCAGGTGTTTCCAGGGATTTATAGTTCGCTACCGATTTTAGGAAATGGGTAAATCTTGTAGTTTGTATTATACGATTGGATGTAGTTAATAACGCAAAAGCTGCCATGGTTCTCCAACTAGATGGGTGAAAAAAATAGACCTTCAATTAATAAGTGCAAGGAGATTTTTTGTCCAAATCTCCCAAGAAAACTCTTTAACTATCTTCTCTCGAATTGATTCTCTGTCCCATTTGATGTAATACGATTGTAAAAGAGCAATAGATAAAGCCTGTAAATCTCCAGGTTGAATTAATATTCCAGTTTGATCATCGACTACCTCAGCAACACCGCCAACATTCGTGGCAACAACGGGAATTCCGCACGCCATTGCCTCAAGTACTACGCAAGGAAAACCTTCAGAATAAGAAGGAAGACAAAATATATCTGCCTGTTGATATATTTTTACCAGCTCTTCTTGTGCCATAGGTGGCACAATTTCTATAAAGCCAGATATCCCTTTATTCCTGGCAATTTGGCATAAGTCTTCAAGTTGTGGTCCTTCACCAACCAGAATTACTCTGAGTGGTTTTCCAATCTTATCTTTTACTTGAGAAACTGCATCAAGGAGAATATGAAAACCCTTCGATTGGACTAATCTTCCAATACCAACTATTGTGTATGTCGTTCTTTCATTACTTTTAGGCTGAAGTTTGAATAAATCGATATCCACTGCATTGTGAATTACAGCATTTTTTTGACCGTATAAACCCTTTTCCGCACCCACATTCTTTAATACCGTAGAAACAAAAATCAGAGTGGCTATTCTTTTATTTAAAATATCACGGGCTGTTTTCCAGCCTGTATATTGCTCAGGCCATACGTTTACATCAGTACCATCCGCGATTGACATGATCGGAATATTCATTAATTCTGCAATCTTGGCAGCCGCAATAGCATCCGGAAGCCAGGAAGAAAGGATGATTTCCGGATGAAAGGTCTTTGATAATTTTTTGACTGTTTTCCGTGTCTGCCAAAATAGAAATTCACTCATACGCCAACCAAATATTTTCTTTGGTGGACAGATCCATCTGGGATAATTTACCTTTACCCCCTGAAACATCATTGCTGCAGGTATCTGGGATTGTAACTTAATCCAATTTGTAAATTGACCGGGTTTGGTTATCATTTCAGGAGGTGGGTTCATTAGCAATGGGCTCACTACGAGCACCTCACAACCAGCCCGTTGGAGGGCAAGCATACGCTGTAGTGAAAAAACACCCATATTTGGACTACGTGGATTGGGAAATTGTGAGGAGAAATACAGGATTCGAATTTTCTTCTGCAATAATCAGACCTCTTAAGCTTCTGTATTAGTTTGGCGTAATGCCATTTCTATGGTTAATACTCGTTGTAAAAATTCTTCTGCATTAATTGAACCTAATCTTTCATGAGAAATAATTTCTGATAGGTTAGTCGAATTGTATAGTTCACCAGAAAACATCTTAGAAGGATTCAACAAATCATCAGAAACTGCCCATTCAAGCCACTTTTTTTTCCTGGAGATTGAACTGCGGTTAGATCCATATTTTCTTGGATTGGCTTTATTCATCCTTCTAAGTAGATTTTTTTTTGATTTTTGGAGAAAATGATCCATTAAATACTTCCCGAGAGGTAAGAATTTATAACTATTGGTTAATCGGATTGGCTCTACTGGTCCACCTACTACAGTTCTGATTCTAGCCAAATCAGGTGAAGTCTTTTCGATTAAGTTTCGGATAAAAGCATAATGGTAATTCAAACGCCAAGAATGCCTTAAAGAAAGACAATAATTTTGTAAATCTTTTAAGCAAAAAGGTATTAAGGTACGACCTATGCTTGATTGAGATGATAAGTATGCACCAGAGTGTATTGGATGTCGGTGCTTCATAAACATCAGGTCGGACCTCGCCAACTCACCCCAATCTAAATAACCTTGTTGAAGTTCGATTAAATGATTCTTTATTTCATTACTAACCTCTAAACTGCGATTCGTTTTCATTGCTGACACAGGAATGTCATACAAAATTCTTGAATTTATAATATCTTCATAATTTATTTGAGTGTTGTTTGTTGGAATTATTACTTTTGATCCAAAAATATGGTATCTATACTCATCAACCCCACCACCTGAAACATGAACATTATGTATATATAAGTCCTCATGCTGAATTCTTAACGTTCTAGCTAATTGAATAATATTAAGTTGGCCATCACCAAACATTGAAGCAATTCCCAACCATGGTATTTGTTCCTGATCCCAATTCTCTGGTAGAGACATATGAGCATATTGCCACCCCATAATGTTCGAAATTTCCTCGGAAATCTTAACATCAGGGTGTCCGAACCTGCCAACACAATAAGCTGTAAAAGGAATACCTAATTTTGCTAAGTACATCACCGTAACACGAGTATCAAATCCTCCTGTAAGATCTGCCCATACTTTCTCCTTGCTAGAAAATAGTTTGTTATATACATGAGTAATTTTTTCATCAGCAATTACTAATGCTTCATTTAATGAAAGCTTAGCAATATTTTCATCAATTTTTGGTTTCCAATATTCCAACTCCTCGAATTTTTCTGAGGTTATTTTAATCAGTGTGGCTGGGCGAACTCTTTTTACACCTTCCCAAAAAGTTTTTTCCCCATGGACTCTCCCTGCCCGAAGAAAGCATTCGATGGTTAATAAATCAGCTTTTGATTGTGTATGTTTTGCAACTGCCATTGCTGAAGTAGAAATGTAAATCCTTTGTCCGATATGGGCATAATAAATTGCGAATAAGCCCATCGGATCAGAAATGATCGATAAGCTTTGATCTCTACCATTGTAGATAACTAACCCAAAATGTCCATCTACTCGCTCAAGAGTTCTAGCTCCATTGTTTAAAAAATCTATCATTAGTTCCTTAAGCAGAATTGTTGGATCATCATTCCCATCCAACGCGACAATAGTGCCAGCTGCCATAATCCAGGAGCAAGTTGATTCATCAAAAACAATACCGTAATGCAAAGATGATGGTGCATCAATTTTTGAAGCAAAGCAGTTTTGACCAACGCCTTGTATACCAGGGATTGGTAAGTCTTTTAATTGGCAAGTTAAATTTAATAATTTTTGAAAATTCTCTGCAAGTAAAATAGGAGATGTATCAAAATCATTAATTGCAACAAATCCAGCCACTGTAATAATCCTTTTTTATTTGCCCTATAAATCAAAATCTGTATTACGAACATACCCACGAGAGCCTTCATAAGAGATGACCTTGGCCGGGATACCAACCACCACGGCATGATCAGGGACATCCTGGGTTACGACACAATTGGCACCAATGGCAACATGATTACCAATTTTTACCGAACCAATGATTTTTGCGCCTGGGCCAATATATACATTGTCACCGATGGTTGGGTATCCCTTTTTTTTGCCTCGATGGGTAATCCCTAATGTGACGCCATGTGATAAATTACAATTTTTGCCTATCTGACAATCGGGATACACCACGATACCGCCAAAATGCCCTATGTAAAAACCTGGTCCAATTTCAGACTCAAAAGAGATCGCAATTCCGAATTTATAGCGGTAATGGTTAAACAACATTAATGCTATTGGGTAAACACTGAACTTTAAAATCTTTTTTCCCCGTAGAAATTTGCATGTTCGCATCCAAAAAATAAATTTAAATGCCTCACCAAATAAAATGTGTCGAAGTAAGGAGTCTTTTTTAATTTCAGGATTTATCCTGTAAAGATCAGAGCGAACCAGAAATCTATATTTTGAAAAAGTCATCATTTCAATTTCTCTTATCGATTGAAAATCCGCATTCCATAATCCCAAAGGCTGAAGGCATCCAGATCCCCAGTAACTGCGAGTGCAGCTTGAGCTCCCTCAGGCCAACGTCCCAGACGAAGCAATGGTTTTGTTTCGTCTTCCAAATCTGTTAAGATTGAGCGCTCATCTTCTGGTTGAAATGTTGTTTGGTTGAAATAATAGGAAAATTGTGTGGGTTCACTACTTAATTCAGTCAGGAAACCTTGATGCCTCAAAAACAATTCCAATGACTCAGGTCGCTGTGGTGAAAGACCAATCCATGGCTTATCGTTATCAGGAATCGTGAATTCATTGCTTGTGATTTGCTGATATCCATTTGCCCATGGTTTATTCGGTGAGGGAATATCCATTGAGCGGAAGAGAATAACTGCCCTGGAAGGAGCTTGAATATTGATCTGTAAACCTCCATCCGTTAACGATTGCGCCATTAAGGATGCCTCACCTAACGCCAGGTACCAATCAGCGATCTCATCCAATCTGGCAATCCAAACCCCAGGAGATAGCTGACGCGCTTTCTTTAACACCGCCCTCAACGCACCTTTACAAAGCGATGTTCTTTCCGGGTGTAAACCTATTGTAAAAAGCTCTCCAGCCGCATATATTTTCTCCAGCATCGCCAGCCAAATTTTTTCCATATCCAATTTGTTGTTTAATTTGAAACGCTCAACAAGCGCTTCATCATCAGGAAGACAATAAGGAATTCGCACTAACCCAGTATCTATGTTTGGAATGGATAGGAAATTTGATGCAGACTTAGCCCCATAAAAGGATAATACATGCTGGAAAGAATCAGTTTCCCATTCTTTTGCCAGATCCCAAACCAGCGCCAGACTACTATCGTAAAAAAAGCTGCACTCTTTCAAAGCTAATATTGTGTCAGAGTTTGAGCGCAGGTATGGACTGCGAAATCCAGTTACATTCACGCCTGCATTTTCAAAAATTTTACGTGCTTTTTGAAAATGGTCAATTTGTTGTTCCAGGGAAAGCTGAGAATAGTCTATGTGTGTATAACCATGCATCGCCAATTCAATTCCCTCTGATTGCATATTTCGTGCAAGAGTTGTATGACGTGCCAGAGCTGTAGCAGTCACTGGCAATGTAGCCTGGCAGCCAAATTCCTGCAACAAATCAATTAATTGGGTCAGCTGTGATTCTATTTTTTTGTCTGTTAGTCCATAACGGCGGGTTAATGAGCCCACACGAGATAACATTGTATGGATTCCTTTACCCTTTATCGCGGTTCCTATTGGATTATTCATCTTTTCTATGTTCTTTTTCAAAAATATCTTGATAAAAATCCAAAGTTTGTTGGGCTACTTTTTCGAGACGGAAATTTTCTTGAGCATAATTGTGTCCGACCTGTCCCATCATAAATCTTTTCTCAGGATCCATAAGTAATTGTTGAATAGCCTCAGATAAACCACTCACATCTCCAACATCGATCGATAAACCTCTATCACCTTGCATGCCTAGCATCTCAGGAACTCCACCAACACATGTGGCAATGACTGGTTTTCCAGCTGCCATAGCCTGGGCAAGAACCATTGGATAATTTTCTTGAGAGGAAGGCAACACAACTATGGCACTATTACGGTATTCCTGTAACAAAGCTTCTTGATCAAGCTGACCAAGCAATTGAACGCGACTTTCTAAACCGGCCTGTTGGATTTGAGCATGGAGAGACTGAGCATACCCTGATTCGGAGATTGTTTCACCAGCAATACGCAGTCTGGATTCTGGTAGTTGTTGATAGACAATTTCAAAGGCTTTCACCAGATCATGAACTCGTTTAAGTGAAATCACCCGTCCAACAAATAATATATCAGTGTGATGATCGACGTTCACTTGATCAAAAAAAAGATCATCGACAGCGTTTGGAATATATCTTAGATGGATATCAGGCCGGAATTGTGTAGAAAAATAGTCAGTCACATAATGACTGATGGCAACCAAATATTTGACCCGCTGAATAACCGATCGTTCGGTCAAATAACTGTCGAAATAGAACCGAAAGCGACGAGTCAAAGAGGGAATATATTTGGAATCTTCTGCCCGAATCCCATGTGCTGTGACGACTGTGGGGAAACCAGCTCGGAGAGCAACTAATGCTTCCGCTCCTGCTTCCTGTGCATGAATAATATCAGGTTGGATAATTGACAGTGCCTTATTCACAGCGGATTGAAAAACTCGGTAATTACGTAAACGTTCAAAACGCGGATAGCGAGAAATTAAGTGAACCTTTACTCCATTTTGATCGAATTGATCTGGACCATTCCATCCAGATGGCTTTAGAGCCAAAGCATGTAATTCCAAACCACCTAATCTGGTCAATCCTTTTATTAGGTATGATACAGCTGCTTGCACTCCACCACGCAGATTTTCTGTGTCGGATGAATATCCACCCAGTAAAACCACCCTAATTATTTTCACCTCTTACCTATTTTGTCAATCAACGTCTCATCGACTGGCAATCTTTTAGGAAACATATCGGGGTTCATACCTTGATAGATGGCATCAACTTCATTTTTTTCATCCAACTGATTAGCGATCAGTCCCAGTATCATCCAATACAATGTCAGACCAATAGGGAAAAAACGCATGTCCATGAAGTTGCTGACAACAAAGTACTGTATTGAACTTATCCATATGGTTATCAAAAATGCCTGATTGGAGTTCTTAATTGAATTTCGCCTCAACCTTTTGAGACTTTTTATCAATAACCAGAGCAACGGAGATAAATACAACAAAAATCCAATCAAACCTAATTCAGTAAATATCGTCAGAAAAGTATTATGTGAGGTAGTAAAACCAATAATAATAGATGCAGACCCAACCTGTCGATAATAGTTCTTTAGATTTGAGTTGAGTGCCTCATAACCCCATCCAAAAATTGGTTTTTCTATGACCATACGAATCATTGCATCAGTGACCACAATGCGATCGTCAATTGGATGTTGTTCACCTATTCTATTTGAAGCCATTGAAATCTGGTTTGAAAGGAGACTAAAACTAAGAAGTAGAACAAAAAAACTACCAAGAAGAATTAACCTAAAGAATTTTTTTCCGTGAAAAATTACTAAACTAATGATTACTAACACACCTGCTAACCATGAGCCCCGCTCAAGAGAGATAAAAACACTAATAAAACTTGCTCCACTGACCAGCAAGTACATAATGCGGATTAAATCATTCTTGCGATTCATCGCTGCGCTAATCAAAACGACCGTGCAAAACATCAATAAGCTGGTAAAAACTGCTGGATCTCCCAAAGATCCAGCAGTGCGGTATCCAATATTGTGGCGCCATACATAAGGCAAAATCGAGGGAATGACCCAGGATGCGATCCCTATTGCATTTTGGATCAATGCAACAAAAAAAGCAGCCCAAACTAATATCTTTAGATTTCTTTTATCAAGGACAGAGAAACGCATTACAAAGTAGATCATAATTGGAATCAGTAAGCGATCAAGGTACATTCTCACCAGGTCACTTGACAAAGAATCTCTTAGTAATAATGATAAAGGTACATAGGCAGCTAACATTATTAAGCTAATGTCAGGTAATTTCAATCGAAAAAGCGTTTGATTAGATGTATTCAGCAGACGTGGAATTATTGTCATTACTAGTGTAAACGGAATTAAGATACGATGAATAAACCAATACATCATATCCGTGTTAGGTAAGGCAGAAGATAACGGCATGAACAGTAGCCAAAGAATAACCCCAATGAATGGACGAGAACTAAATAAAATTGCCATTGGAACCAACAAAGCAAGTATAAGTGCATAAAGCCAATTGCCTTGAGAAGAAAGAAAACCAAGTGACAAGCCCAAGCCTATTGAAAAACCCACAGCCAATAATTGGTTCCAATTCAGTTGAAATGTTTTTCTATCTTCAAGATTAATTCGGTCAATGATCGACATTCTTAATTTAACCTATGCTAAGACTTCACTTTGGTGCAAAATGTTTGAAGGGTAATTTTGCCCGAATTCTGGCGAGTGTACGTTCCACAACAAGTCTATCATCCTGAGGCAATTTAAATAAATACAGCATAAGTATATAAATGATCCAAAGCATACCTACACCACCAATTAATTGCGGTAAATAAGATTGTGAAAAAAAGTGATTAAACATCATCGCAACCGAACCGGCAATTAATCCTGCCAGTAATGGTTTAATCAAACTGCGATTGTATGGTTGCATGCGTAACAGAGTCCACACTTCAATCAAACAAATCACATTTACCAATACAATTGAAATGGATGTTGCTAAAGCAGCTCCAATGACTTCCCAGCGCGGGACAAATAATACGTTCAAAATAATTAGTATAAAAACCATGATGAGAGAATTGACGCTGTTTACTTTTGGATGGTCGGTCATATCAAGAATGTTGGCACCAAGTCCAGTGCTAGTATATGCAAGTGTTCCAACTGCCAAAATGATCATACTGGAAACACCGGTAGTAAAATCATCGCCAAATAACCAAAGCAGGGGTTTTGCATAGAGAACTGATGTTAAAAACACCGGCAGATTGAACATGAACAACCATCGTGCAGTTGTTTGGTAATAAGCTTTCATTAGAATTGAGTTACCCTGACTATGCAGATCCGCAATAATCGGTGTCGAAATATTTCCAATCGAAAGATAAAACATACTTCCTATCAAACTAAAACGAGAAGCTGCTGTATAAACTCCCACCCCCGTAGTCAATCCCAAGAAACCAAGTGCAAGTGTTGTAAAGGTTGAACTTAAAGTGTTTACAATCCAGCCTAAATAAACAGGCAAGGAATAGCGAATCAACTTTTTCATGTTCTTAGATGCTGTTCCAAATGGCCTAATGAGTGGAAATAAAGCATTAACAAAATATGTTAACACACCTAACGCAGTTAAAGAGGCGATTATCTGTGCTACCAGAATTCCGTTAGTGGACAGACCCATAGCAAGAAATGCAGCTGCCAATAGAAGTTTTATTAGAGGAGCGAGGATATTATTGGCAATAACACTATACTTTGGTTGTTTGTAACTGATTGTAATAACATACGCCATGGATGCCAATGTATCCAATGGTACAAGAAAACTAGCAATTTGTAAGAGTGGAATAATACGCGGGTCATGGAACAAAATTGAAGCTAGAGGTTCAGCTAGAATAAATATCCCCAAAGATAGAAGAATACTAATCAGAGCTGGAAGTCCGATACAAACCTGAATAATTCCCCAAATAGATTTTTCATCTCCTTCACGTATTTTTTCAGGTAAAAATCTGACCATTCCTGTTTGTAGTCCCAACATTGAAAGATTTGTCGCTACAAGTGATACTGTGATTGCTAACGTATAAAGACCATACTGCTCAACACCAATAACACGCGCAATTAAAATGCCAAATACAAAACGGACAATATATTCGAATATTCTCCCAACAAATGATACCCCACCGCCTTTAGCTGCAGTAAGAATATTCTGGTTTTCTGAGTTGATTGAATCAGTTAACGCAATATTTGATTTTGTCTCAGGAGGTAATACATTTTTTCTGAAACCCATTAAATTTTCCAATATTTCGGATGTTAGGATTTTTTTAAACCATCCAACGCAGGATGATACCTGGTATGCTACCTGTTACGAGCATAATAATAGGACGTAATTCGTTCTGCTTCATTTATTACGAGACCAAGCATATTCCCATTTATTTCTACCAATTGCTTGCATGCTTCCCGTAAAGCTTCTTCCCGAATAACATTACGCCTAGCAACCAATAAGATACCATCCATAATAGGCATGAGAGCAATTGTATCTGCAATTGAAAGTAACGCAGGGGTATCCAGAATAACCATGTAATATTGATCTGAAAGGAATTTAATTAAAGATTTCATTTGAGTTGATGCCAGTAATTTTTCTGGATTCTCGGTAAGGGGACCACTCGTGAGAACGTGCAACCCGGGAAATTGAGTTTTTTGTACGGCCTCTTGAAAATTTGTTTCCTTATTCATTATCGTGCTCAAGCCGACATTGTTTTGAAAATTATTGATAATGTGTTGTTTCGGAATATGTAAATCACAATCTACGATAATAACTTTTTTTCCTGATTGAGCAACAGCTTTTGCTAAATTGAATGCAATGGTTGACTTTCCTTCTCCCGGTTCTGAGCTGGTGATGAGAACCGTTTTCAATGAGGATCCATCGTCTCTCTTGGGATTTTGTGTTGCAATTTGAATATGCAAACGCCGGAATGCCTCTTTGAATGAGGTATTCGTATTTTCATCACTTGCTTTCCATAAGCGGAATATTCTCTTTTTTGGTAAAGCTGGAATTTTCCCTATAATATTTATTTCGGCAACAGATTCTATTTGTTTTGAAGTGTAAAGTCTTGTTCCTAGATTTTCAAAGAGAAAAGCTAGGCCAATACCACCTATCAAACCAACAACAAACCCAAGACTAATGTTCAACAACTTATTTGGTTTTGATGGCTTAACAGGTTCAATTGCTGGTTCAACAATTGTTATGATGTTTTCTCGTATTCTTTCTTTCAAGCGTGCTTCATCATATTGGTCCAGTAATGAGGTATAAGTACTCTCTTTTAATTTTATTTTTTCATATAACAAATCAATTTGATCTGTTTCTTTAGGATTCGCTATAACAAAAGCATCATATTCTTGACGGGCATCTGTTAGTTCTTTTTCAGCTTGAACAAGTTGTTCACTCAAAATCTCCTGGACACTTTTTCCTCCACCAGAATACAACTCCTGACCCTGGATGATTAAGATATCAGCTAATGCATTCGCTGAATCTTTGGCAATTGTGGGATTTGAGCTTTCAACCGTAATCTTTATCAATTCTGTGTTGGAGATTGTCTCAACTTTTATTTTTGGCAAAATTGATAAATTGAGTTTCCTAGCCAGTTCATCCAGGACTGGTCTACTTGTAGCCAATTTTGTATATGTATTCATTAATCTATCAGCATACATATAATCTGAGTAACCTACCACACCCGTTGAGGAGGTTGCAATTCGTAAAGTTGTTGTTGTTAAATATGTAGGTGTGATGGTGAACGATAAGAAAATTACAACGGCCAAGGAAACTATTGTCGTAGTAATAATCACCCATTGGTTGCCTCTAAGAATCGCTAAATAACTTTTTAAATCCATAAAATTATATTATCCAAAAGTTTACCAAATCGAAAATAAGTTATCTAAATTGATTGTATGACTAAATCGTCAATTTAGAATTATACATGTTTGAGCAATAATAAACCTAATTCAATTACCAATGTTTATTTACTTTGCCCCACTACCAAAAACGATCACTTTAAAACTCATAAAAAGGATCTTTAGATCCATTGCAAAACTTCGGTTTTCAATATAAGCAATATCGTATCTTGCTAGAGAATTGAAACTTATACTACTTCTTCCACGAACCTGAGCCAGGCCTGTTATACCTGGTAAAACTTCTAACCTTTCATGATGCCAAGGCCGATACTCTTCGACTTCCCAAGGAACATTTGGACGCGGACCAACTATACTCATCTCTCCTTTTAATACATTAAATATTTGAGGAAGTTCATCCAAACTTATTTTCCGTAATAAACGTCCAATTCGAAATATTTTATTCGAAGAAATTGGCTTATAAATTGTATTCCCGTTATCATCAATTCTTAACTCACCTCTTACATATGCTTTCATGTAAGCTATAGATTGAGGATCATTAGAATTAATCTTCATTGTTCGGAATTTAAACATCTTAAAAGGATGCCCCCCTTTACCAATACGCTCTTGAAACAAGAAAATTGGACCTTCAGGATCATCGATGAGGATGGCGAATGCACAAATTGCCATAATTGGCAAAGCAAATGGTAACAGTAAAATGCAAATGCTGTAATCCATTACTTTTTTAAAGAACTCGTAATATTTATTGTATGGGGTAACTCTGGGCTGATTTAATAAAATATAATCCATCTTTCTTTACCAATTACTTTCCTGAAATTATTGTCTGTTTTGTATGAGAATGTTTAACTTCACTAAAAAATTTTGTGGCAATATCGGTATTCATGTCACTAGTTGCTTTTTCAAAGAGCCCTGTAAATGTATAACCATCTTTTGGAAGCGATGCCGAACCTATTGACAAATCTACTCCCAATTGATTTTTACTCTGTTTTCTCAATCGTTCAGTAATAATTGGTATTTCTTCTGTTTTTGTTTCAGGCAATGCAACCAGAAAGTGATCATCTCCCTGGACTATAATTGCACATTCTTCGAGCTCTTCGCATAAAATATTGCCAATTTTGATTAGGTTTTTTTCCTTATTTTTATCCAATTTTGATATCTTGTATTCATCATTTTGGATAATGGACATTGACTTTTCATCAATCTCAATCGCTAAGAATGCCATTGGATTATTATGATTCCTAGCCCGTCTCACTTCCCGATAAATATATCCAAGTCCATTCGTCTCTTTAGTTAAAATTTTCTCTGGGACGTTATTAGAGATTTCCAAGGATTTCTTTTCGTATTTTTGGAATGATATATTTACCCAATAGGAAAGAAGAAGAGTCACAATGATTGATAATGCTTCACTTGCAGTCATTGTAATTTCAACAATTGATTCGTATCCTCCCCTCCAGATGTTAGCAATCAAAAAAAATAAAGTTGGTAATGCAACGATCAACGAACCTGCAATCTTATGAGTACCCGGAATCAGAATAATCAAAACCGAAATAATCAAAAGAGCTATATAAATAAAAGTGTTGTTTTCAAATAAGTTGAACAAGTGTTTTATGTTAAAAAAAATAATTAACCAGACTGTAAGAAAAAAAATCAGGAATCTAAAATTTTTCATTCCTTCCTCGCTCCCCTCTTAGGTAAGCTCCGCCATTCCGTTTTCACTCATCAATGTACGGTAAGTAATTCATCAAAATTTTTAGTGGTTAGTAAACCATACACATTTTTATTGGACATTAATGCATATTGGTAATACAAACAATCAATAAAAATCAATAAAGATATTTGGTCGGTTTCGCAATTAGCTATCTGAAGATCTACGCATGCTATCCCCATGCTGTGCGACCAAACTCAATCTCCAGGTCATTGCTTCCATATTTTTTTTACCATTAAATAAAATAATCGCTATAAATACTTGTTGTATACTATTCATTATAATGAAATTAGAATTTTTTTCAACAAATATTCATAATAATACGTTACTATTACATTACTAAATTGTTACTAAATTGTTTCTATTTACAAAATAAACTTGATAGAAAATTATCACTTACCGACCATATATAAATAATAATGAAAATCAAAATAAATTGTCGATAACCATCCTAAAAATCTCAAATAAATAGTTAAAAATTACATTACATTTTTGTAAGTTGTAAACATAATTATTATGTGTTAAGATTCATTCACAAACGAAAAGGCAAACTCGGCGAAAGTCGGGGACGCAAAGTTATGGGCCTAAATCCGTAAGGAAATGGCTGCCAGACCGCCGAATTATCTACTGATTTTACAAATCTATAGGACGAGTCTGGTATGGCTACCGGACTCGTTTTTCATTTAAATTTTGAAAATACATTATGTATGAGGACTTAATTAAAATGCAGAAGAAATATAATTTTTTTATACTTATTTGTTCTTTATTATTACTACCACTTGGTCAGGTGAATGCAGCTGATACAACCATTATAAATGGTTCAATAAACAAAGAAGAAATAACAAATGATTCTTACACCCCATCTCTGCAATCATCAGAAGATTCTAATCTCGTATACTTGCCATTAATTCAAACTGAATCTAACAAAATGACCTTAACTATCATTCAATCAGATGATTATGAGGTTATTGTGGAACCAACTGGACCTTATAATGTTGGTGAACAAGTTACTGCAACAGCTATAGCATCTCCAGGTTATATTTTCACTGGCTGGAAAGGGGATATTCAAGGAACAACAAACCCAATAACAATAACCATGAACAATCATAAAACCATTAGTGCATCCGTAGAGGCACAATATGAAGGAATTTATTTTGTTTCCACCACGGGGAATGACAACAATCCTGGCACATACACACAACCCTGGCGATCTATTCAAAATGCAGCAAATGAATTAAAAGCAGGAGAGACAGTTCTAATTCGAGATGGTGTTTATAATGAAAGGATAGTTCCTCTGAATTCTGGCTTAGAAGGAAATTACATAACTTATGCAGCTTATCCAAATGAAGAGGTGATTATTGACGGAACTGGTGTTTCTCTTCCTTATTCAGAAGATGGTCTGTTCTATTTAAGTAATAAACACTACATAAAAATTCAAAACCTAACAATTCAGAATTCAAAGGATATGGGAGTATATGCCGTAGGGACATATTCTCCAAGAATCAACACAACCAATATAATCCTATCTAATTTAAAGGTGTTTAATTCAAACGATGAAGCGATAAAAGTTGTTTACGGTGATACTATTCTTGTTGAGAAAACATACACAAAAGAAAGTGTATCGTCTGGAATTGGTATTTGGAAAAGCAATAATGTGATTTTGGATGGGAACACGGTTGTCAATGCCAGAAACGCTCCTGCTGCCGTAGGACACGAAGAATGTATTTCGCTTGCCTCTGTTACAAATTTTGAAGTCAAAAACAATGAAGTGTACTTTGAAAACTTTCAAAATTATTTAGGTTCAGCAGGGATTGACGCAAAAGTTATCAAGCTCACATGGAAGAATACATAATAATTATATTCATAGCTTTTATCAGGATGGAGCTATTTATTTAGATGCATGGGATGCTGGACTAAATGGAACAGAATCTCTACACAATATTGATATTTATTCAAACAGAATTGAACATGCTGGTGGAATTTCCGTTGGGTCAGAGCGTGGTGGCATCGTAGAAAATATAAATATCTATAACAATATTATTACAGATTCTTCATGGGCAGGGATCGTATTACACGAGTCTGGTGCTAGCTTCTGGTGGAAATGGACTAAGAAAAAATATTAATATATTACAACAATACGGTTTTTAGAAGTATTGGTAATGGTGGTGCTGGAATTTTTATTGCAACAACGAATATTGAAAACATCGTCATTAAGAATAATATTGTTGCATTTGATCCAAAATGGGTCGGACAAATTACACTTGCTTATCCATCTGCAATAAACCAAGTAACAGTTGATAGAAATCTAACTTGGGGTAGGACACTGTGTGGTAATGACTACTCCAAGTTGTGTTGAGCTAAACACAGGAACGATTAGAGCAGACCCAATGTTTGTTAATTCATCTATTCTTGATTTACGTTTGCAATCAACTTCCCCTGCAATTAATTTTGGCCTAACCATTCCGATTGTGGACTCGGATTATGATGGTATTACTTCGTCCATCAGGTTCAGCTTACGACATTGGCGCTTACGAGTACTAATTTGGGACCAAAATTAATAAACTAATTTGGACCTACCCCTTACCCACAATCACCAACACCAGCCAGATGCCATAAGCAATGGAACCGATCACCCAGAACGCCTAATCCATAGTTGATTATCCGCAGCACTTTGTTGGACGGATGCAAATCGAGCAGCACACTGCGTAAACCTATTAATGCATGGGTGACCACAAAGATCAGGAATGCAATTTCCATAATAGGAATGATGGGATTTTGATAATAGCGAACAACATCCGCATAGGTTAACAAACCACCTTCAACAATTAAATGATTGACGATCAGGTGAATGACCAAAACAACAATGACCAGAAAACCAGTTAAAATTTTCAGGAACCAGAGTCCAGCACCTTCACCCGATCGAGGAGTTACATCAAAACCGTCTCTCATATTTATCTCCTTCCTGATTAATGGGTGAACATGCGAATGGCAAAATAAATAATTGCAATGACTGCAATTACCATCAGTCCGATAAAGAGTTGCTTTTGTTTGGCACCTGCGATGCCAAAGCTGGTAATCCCAATTCGAATCCCGTTCAATCCATGAATCAAAGCAGCAGCAATAACTAACAATTCACCGGCGAGAAAGATGGGATTTTTGACCAGCGCTATAAAACCGTCATAAGCTTCAGGGCCTCTGGCTAATTGTCCCAACATTATTAAATGAAGGTAGAGGTAAGCCGTAAGGCCAAGACCGGTAATACGGTTAAGGATAAATGCCCAGGAACCCAGGCTCTTGTTTCTCGGATCGAACCATTTTATGAAATTAGCAGGTTTTTGTGGGTGTTCTGCCATTTTAACTCCTATTTCACACCAAAGAATTTTTTAATGCGTCTTGCTACCAATTTCTTGCGCAAGTCCATAATCCGCCAGGCCGGATCGACATTCGATGGGCATACTTCTGTACATTCGTAGGCACTGTGACAGCGCCAGGCTCCGTTTTCCGAATCAACCAGCTCCAGTACACAGGGATTTAGATCGCCGGATTGTTGCGCTCCAGCCAGAACAGCGGGTCCCAAATACGCAGGTGTGGTCAGTGCGATCGGACAAGCGCTAATACACAATCCACACTCGATACAGTCGGATAATCGCAACAAGTCATCATCAGGGTCGTATTTTCCCTTGCTATCTTCATAATCAATAGCCACAACGGGTTGGTGCCCCACACTCTCCATACGTTGATAAAAGAAAGTCATATCCACCGACAAATCGCTGATGACCGGAAAATTCCGCATGGGTGCTACGCGAATGACACCGCCATCCTTTGTCACAGCGCGAATCGGTGTGATGCAGGTAAGTTTTTCGACGCCATTGACGACCATTCCGCAAGCCCCACAGGTGGAATGATGACAGGCATGGGAGAAAACCAGTGAGCGGTCGTGGAAAGCCCAGATTCGTTCTATGCCATCCAGTACATATTCGTCTGGATCGACTTTCATATCGTACCGATCATAATGGGGAGCCTGATCACCCTTCTTTCGGAAAATTTCGTAAGTAACATTCCAGGTTTGTGTCATGCGACCTCCCGATTTTGAGCAATGTGAAACTTACGGTATGAAAGAATTGGAATTTCAGCTGTCTGACAGGGTACCTGCAGACCTAATTTCAGGCAAACCAGATCTGCCATCTTTTCTGCCATCAGGCGCATGGTGGTGGCTTTCCCTCCGGTGATGGTTACCAATCCATCGACGTTATCTGTTTCCTTATGATCAAAGCACTTGAACGTACGCGTCAGACTGTGTCCCTTTGTCCTTGAATCCAGGAGAGGCCGGGATGCCATGAAAGCGCCGCGTTCTTTGGTGTACTTGATGGCTGGAATGAGCTCACAGCCACGGTCAAACATCAGCTGCACCTGATCATTGAAAACCGGAATGTAATCCAGATTATCGGCTTCAAAGGAAGTTGTCCCTACCGTGATCATCTGGCGTTGTGGGACGATAATATCACCATCTCCAGGTTCGTTCAGTCGATTGATAACACGCTGACACAGGCGTTGGTCGTACGTAACCATGACTCCCGGGGTTGGTTTAATGGGTAAATCAATATTCCCTGCCAGTCCAGCCACCTCCCCAGCCCAGACTCCGGCAGCATTAACGATAATATCGGCAGTGATCTCTTTGATTTGATTGGATGAGCGATCCATAAACTTTACGCCTTTTACATTACCCAATCCATCGAAAATAAATTCTTGCACCTCGGAAAAAAGGTGAAATTCTGCTCCATAGGCATTGGCTGAAGCAGCAAATCCCATCGCCAATCGCAAAGGGTCAAAGGTGCCATCCGGGACTTTAAACGCGGTGATTAGCTTGGGATTTAGGTTAGATTCGAGCGCTAAAGCCTGCTGGGGGTTTAATTCTTCTATCGGTATATGACAAACTGCACAGCCCTGTAGGAAAGCTTCACGATACGCCATATCCGACTCATTCAGTGCCACAAAGAGGCCACCATTGGGTTCGATCACCTGCGGAATGATCTTACGAAGAATCAGATTCTCGTCAATGCACTCGATAGCTGATTCCTGATCATCCACTGCATACCGGGCACCGCTGTGCAGAAGACCATGCGTTCTACCGGAAGTGCCATTGACCAGTGGTCCCCGTTCCAGAACTATTACCTTTATCCCACGTTGTGCCAGATCATAAGCGACCGCCACCCCGGTGAATCCAGCTCCGATCACAATCGCTAGAGGTTTGTCCATATGTTTTGCTCCATTGTAAATAATTTCACAATCATAACATACCTACAATACTAGTAATATTATTCAACCCAATCAAATGTGCGGGTTACTGCCTTCTTCCACCCTGCATATATTTTCTCACGTTGCTCAACATTCATCTGAGGTCGCCAGATCGCATCCATCCCCCAATTGGCGCGGAGATCATCTATCTGTTTCCAGACGCCTACCGCCAGACCGGCAGCGTAGGCGGCACCCAGCGCTGTCGTTTCTGAAACTGTTGGACGGATCACAGGCACCCCCAGAATATCTGCCTGGAATTGCATTAGAGTGTTATTGAAAACCATGCCACCATCCACTTTGAGCGCTTTCAGGTCAACACACGAGTCTTTGTTCATTGCATCCAGCACCTCACGCGTCTGGTAAGCTGTGGCTTCCAGAACTGCCCGTGCGAGGTGACCTTTGTTGATATAACGTGTCAGCCCGACAAT
This sequence comes from uncultured Chloroflexia bacterium, assembly GCA_963765655.1. GTDB lineage: Bacteria > Chloroflexota > Anaerolineae > Anaerolineales > Anaerolineaceae > UBA6170. The sequence continues at coordinate 153,752 of CAVXXH010000014.1, read as the reverse complement.
CACACCACGGGCATCACTGCGCCAATAAGGGGCATATAAACCAGAGAATGCCGGAACAAAATAAATTCCTCCACTATCATCAACAGTTTTTGCGAGTGGTTCCACCTCATTCGAACTCTGAATGATGTTAAGATTATCGCGCAACCACTGCACCAACGCTCCCGTTATGGCGATTGATCCTTCGAGCGCATAGATTGCAGGAGCATCTCCAATTTTATATCCCACCGTTGTTAACAACCCATTATCCGATTGAACAATCTTCGTGCCCGTGTTCAATAACATGAAACAACCGGTGCCATAGGTATTTTTGGCTTCGCCCACATCAAAACAGGTCTGGCCAAAAAGGGCTGCCTGTTGATCCCCCAGAATTCCAGCGATAGGAACACCTAATAATTGACCCAGTTTTATCTGACCATAGAAATGGCTGGATGAACAGATTTGAGGAAGCATCACCCGTGGAATTCCCATAATCTGAAGAATTTCTGGATCCCAATCCAGTGTTTCGAGATCCATGCAGAGGGTACGCGACGCATTGGTCACATCCGTGATATGCAAGCCATGATCTGGCCCACCGGTAAGATTCCAGATCAACCAGGTATCAACATTTCCGAAGAGAATTTCACCATTCTCTGCCCTTTCCCGTATTTCGGGGAAATTATCCAGCACCCACTTCACTTTTGGACCTGAAAAATAGGTCGCCAAAGGTAGTCCTGTTTTGGAACGGAAGCGATCCTGCCCCCCATCCTGTGCTAATTGCGTACAAATTTTATCCGTTCTCGTATCCTGCCATACAATTGCAGGATGAACCGATTTACCTGTAGACTTCTCCCACAGGATGGCAGTTTCGCGTTGATTGGTAATTCCCACCGCAGCGATTTCTTTAGTCCGAATACCACTCTTCTGCAGCGTGATGGAAATCACCTCCTGCGTATTTTGCCAGATTTCCAATGGGTCATGCTCCACCCACCCGGGTTGTGGGTAAATCTGTTGGTGTTCTTTTTGCTCGGATGCAATGATTTTCCCTGATAGGTCAAAAATGATGAAACGAGTACTGGTAGTACCCTGGTCAATTGCCGCTATATACATGCTATCCTCCGGAACAATGATCAAGAAAATCAAATTTTTGCTTACAAAATCGCTTACGTGATTAATTATATTCAGCTCATAGATTTAATAAATCAATTCAACTGTTCTAATAATTCAATATATATCTATGCGCAATTCTTTTTTTCGACACAGATAGTTATCATTTCAGTAAACTGGGTAAGCGATGTTTTTGACGGGGAAAAAGCTCACCAAAAGCATCCTGACCACTTTTATTGAATGGAGACCAGATTGAATCAAAAAACATCCACTGCGTTGGCTTGCTGAATAATAAATATATTCCAGAAGGATTCTTGTGAATTGATTAATTTACAATAAAATCGCTGCTAAATTGAGGTGCTCTGATTTCTTTTTGGGTTGCCCTGAGAAATATGAAGATGGTTTCTCACATATGGCATATAATGCATTCAGGAAGATTTCTGGCGGATCCCCTTTTGATACAAAGCTATTTGCACCCGCTTCGATTGATTCAGATTTTACCTGAGGTTTGCTGCTGAGAACAATGATATACATTTCCGGATTCAAATCCCGCAAATGGTGAATTCTGTCCTTTAAACAAAAATACGGAGGTCGTTTATCCCCACAACGTTCTTCTGGTAATTCCCAATCCAACAATAATAATTGTGGTTTCTCTTGCTCTACCATTAAAAACAACTCGTTTACATTACAAACTTCAGCGATGACTTGCCAACAAGCACGATCCTGATCCAATAACAGGTTGATTGCAGAACGTACTTTAGCATCGTCATCAGCAATCATTAATTTAATCATTTCTTTGCCATTTCTTCTCTCTTTGCTAGGCTAATTAGTATCATCTCAAAAATCCTGGTGACCCTAAGATGAAATACGAATAATTTTTATTTCTTCTACTTTAATTCATCATAGAAAATGAATCAACCCGCGGAAGTTCAGGTTCAACATCGTACCTTAAGCGAGGAAAGTACTAGTCTATTGACCAGGTACTTGAAAAATCTTCAAAAAGGATGATACACTCATAAAGAGGTTTTTTATCAGAGGTTACCAATTATGAACATCATTCTGACTGGATTTGAACCATTCAATGGAAGTTCCACCAACCCATCAGCAGAAGTTGTGAAAAACTTTCCATTGGAGTCATTTTTAGAACACAACCTTATTCGTGAAATTTTGCCAGTCGATAGTGTAAAAGCAGTCGAGTGGATGAGAAATTCCATTCAGGAAAACCAGCCTGATATTGTGATTCTGTTGGGAGAAGCAACGAATTGGCCGGTTGTATCCATCGAAAAAATAGCCATTAACTGGATGGATTTTCGAATTGCGGATAATTCAGGAAATCAAGTCCTCGATCAGTCAATAATTGAAGATGGTCCGGCTGCTTTCTTCTCCACATTGCCAATTAACCTGATTTATCAACAACTGAAATCTGCTCAAATTCCAACAGAAATTTCCTTATCTGCCGGGGCTTATTTGTGTAACCAGGTGTTTTATAGCAGTTTGTATTACTTGAGTCTCGTCGATCATAAAAGTCTGTGTGGATTTATTCATCTGCCTTCATTACCTGAGCAAGTGGTTGAAAAAAAACAGAACTCTCCATCGATGAGTCTGGATACCAGCCTGAAGGCAATCACCATTGCCCTGCAAACCTGTACTCAACAATATCCAGGTGAATAAATTACTCGCTGATTGCATTAATGACTGAAAGTAATTGGTCGGCCAATCCTTTTTCAACCACCGCAATTTGAAGTAATTTCATCTTAATATCTTCGAGAATATCTGGTTGCTCACCCTGGTAAAGATTGAAAAACAGGTGCCCAACTTCATCCCACTGATCACCCAGGAATAAATATTGTTCCCCTATCGCTCCAAAAGCGGGAGCGGCTGCCTGGTGAGATGCTTCCAACAAAAAATGCCCGTACATTTTTCGGAATGCACCACCGCCAGTGCCTCCAATTTGATCAATCATGATAAATGCGTTCAATGCTGCTCGATTAAGTCTGGCTGCACTCCAGTTTTTCCATTTATCCATGGAGCGGGCAAATAATTGGATAGCTCTCAAGCCTTCATTCGTGTGAGGAGCATTAAGAAATCGAATCATATTTTCCTTGATAGCAGAAAAGATTTGAAAGCGGGTAAGAAAATGGTAATAATTCCACTCGATCTCAAGCCAGATGTTATCCGGAGGAAAAGGTTCCAGTTTGGAAATTCGAGCTTTAGAGAGTTCTGGTATGGGAACAATATGAAAACTCTGCGGTTGTTCCTGTGGAGAAACAGTAATCGGAAACCCAACCTGATCACGATCGGAAACATAGACAACATTTTTTTCTTCATCAAAACCAAATACGGTGACACAATGGCTCCCAAAGCGTTGATCCGGTGGCATGTGTAAATAATCCAGTTCAGACATTTCCACATACACTATGACTGGATGATTAAGAATGAGTTTATTTCTCAGCAAATTCCAGGCGGCTTTATCATCTTCTGCAGTTTTTATTTGTATGTTAATATGACTATGCTGGGTGAGATTTTCCTCAAATTTTCTGGGAAGCATTCTGCCACCAAGGACGGGATGTGGCAAACTACGCATATTGAAATAGTAGAAATGCAAACCAGCGCCAAGGCCAAACAGCATTTCCTCACTGAGATTTACACCATAATACTTAATGACTTCGCGAATGGCGGTGGTAATGTCATTTTTACCTGATAAGGGATTAAAGCCTTCGATAATATGTATCATAGATTTCTTCGCTCAATCGATCGTATCATCTCAATAATTCTAGGTTGGCTGGTGTTTTTGGAGGTGATCACCTCCAAAAACACTGGAAACACCAAATAATGAATGGATCAATCTTCTTTCTAATTATATGAAAAAACCAGAATTAAGATATCAACGAAGGAGAGTTACATGTATTTCTAAAAAGGTGGTTTTAAATTGATTTGAATTTGGTTATGCTATAATGAGTTCAACTTGAAAATTGGAATTTTTGTTGTGGGTTTGAACAATTTATCAATAGGATCAGTTCTCATTTCATAAATTGGAATAATTATTTAAAATCTGATAAAATTTCATTCATTCATAAATAATAGGTGATTATGCGTATCTTTATCACTGGCGCCGCAGGTTTTATCGGCTCAGCATTAGCAAACAAAATGGTTAAAGAAGGTCATTCTGTTCGGGGATTGGACGACCTTTCAACAGGTGATCCTGACAGATTATTGCCTGATGTTGAATTCATCCGTGGTGATATCAACGATCGGCCAAAATTGTGGACATTATTGCAGGATGTGGATTGTGTCTACCATGTTGCTGCCCGGGTTGTCGTGCCTGAATCAGTACTGTATCCACGGGAATATAACCTGGTGAATGTGGGGGGAACCGTCACCTTAATGGAAGCAATGCGTGATGTGGGGGTTCGTCGTGTGGTTTTTACCTCTTCAGGTGCCATTTACGGGAACCAATCATCCCAACCGGTTAAAGAAACTGCAATCCCACAACCTCGCTCACCTTATGCTGTATCCAAACTTTCCGCTGAATATTACATTCACACCATTGGCGGTTTGTGGGGAATTGAAACAGTCAATTTGCGCATTTTCAATGCCTATGGACCGGGACAACAAATGCCACCTACCCATCCCCCTGTTATCCCATACTTTCTGAAGCAAGCGCATTCGAACTCAACCCTGGTAGTGCACGGTGATGGTACCCAAACCAGAGATTATGTTTACATTGATGATGTGGTAAATGGTCTGATTACTGCTTCTTCTGCCAACAATATCAACCGCGAGACGATCAATCTTGGGAGTGGCAGAGAGACAAGTGTGCGCCAATTATCACGTCTGGTTGCAGAAATTACTGGAAAAAGCCCAGAAGTCGTATACAATACGCGCAATGATGGTAGTCCCAGCCGTATGTGTGCAGATCTCACTCTGGCTCGAGAAAAATTGAACTTCTATCCCCTCACCCCATTAGAAATCGGATTACAAAACACCTATGAATCCGATTTGAGGTTGCGGACCAAAAATTTCAGTTAATTCAGCCTGTTATTTCTTAACGATCCCGCCCATTGGTATCATTATAATAAAAGGGGGTTTGTACCTAAGAGAAATGATACGTCGATTGTTATTAAAGGCTGAATTTGATATACTTTTTGGGGATAGCTATTGTTTTGCTTTCAATTAAATTTATGTTCGGATCATTGTGAAAATCAAAGCCTTTTTCTACAAAACCATTATTTCTTCCATATTCTTGTCCCTGCTGCTCTCTGCTTGTATTAGCGGAGAACTGAGTGGATCCAATAATAGAGTCTATGGCATTGATAAATCCTTCCGGGATTTTTACAAGAAAATGGGCGGCGTTGAAGTTCTTGGACCCGTCATTTCAGAAGTTTTTTCCTGGGATGAAAACCAATGCCAATACACTGAAAATGCTTTGATGTGTTTCAATCCGAAATCGGTTCAAAATCAAGGCTACTTTTTCTTTCCTATTGGCGCTATGTTGGGGGGAAATGCTTCATTCAATAGAAGTAACTCAAATGAGACATACGAGGTATATGAGGGATTCTTGCCTCTTTACCAACAATTGGGAGAAGAACCTACCACCGGGAGGTTGCTTACACCGGTGAGATACAACTTGCAGGAAAAAAGGATCGAGCAATATTTCGAAAATATAGGTTTTTATCGCCAGATGGAAGATCCTGATGAACAGGTTCAGCTGATGGCTTATGGGGCTTATACCTGTGATGAAAAATGCAAATTTACTGCCCGGCAAGGTGCGGGAGTGAATGTCAATGCCAACACGGTCACCATGCCATTCCTGGGTTTTATCAAAAGATTTGAACAACTGGATGCATTTGGTGAACCGTTAACAGCCCCGATTGAAATTCAGCCGGGATTGATTCAACAGGTTTACCAAAATGCTGTATTTATCGGAAATCCGACCTTGCCTGAGACTATCCATCTTTTGGATGTCCCAGTGCGTCTGGGGGTGAAGCAAGATCAACCTGGCCCGCAACTCTACTCCCTGGATGACAACATGGTGTTCTATGTCGTCAATAGCCCGAATGGGTTCCATGTCCCCGCGGTATTTGATCAATTTATTATCCAACATGGCGGCAGAGAACTTTCCGGAAGTCCGTTATGTGAAGTTTATGAAGATGGCGATCACATTCGGCAGTGTTATCAGAATTACTGCCTGGATTTTTTCCCTACCGATCAGGATGTTAAAATGGTGCCTTTAGGGGAAGAATTTCTTCAGACCATGAATATCCAGACCGAACAGGTGGTTCTTTTTGAATATACCGCCCAAACAGTTACGATTCATATTCAGGAAAAATCGTCGCATGTATCTTTGAATGAGGAGCAGGAATTACAGATTCAGGTTTTACGCACCGAAAATCGGACTCCGTTACAAAACATTGAAGCAGATTTGAAAATCACATTACCAGATGGTGATAAATATTTTTATGATGTACCCGCCACCGACGAATATGGTATCAGTCAGATTACCATTCCAGCAATCAAACGGGTACAGAATGGCAGTGTGTTGACCTACTCCTTATGTCTGGATGTACCGGGTGATGAACCCTTGTGTGTCAATGATAGCTATCTAATCTGGTAATTTATTAAGGTTGGGCTTCTGCAAACAAAAGATATTCTGCAATAATGCCGGACACAGCAGCCAATTCAATTTGAAATTCACCTGTTTTAGCAGGTGCGGACAATGATGATTGCCAACGCCTTAAGCCAACAAGATTTCCCTGGTCATCCAACGCGACGGCAACAATTATGACGTTTGATGCAGGTTCATCCAGTGTGAATTCTCCAACAATGGTGATGAGTTGATTCTCAAGGGTAGAAATATCAGAACTAACCTCTACTTGGATGGGGAGATATCGACCAGATTCTGGAATATAAGGAATTGCTGAAACAAACTGAGCACTCATTTGAAATGGTTGTGGTACTGGACCAGGGAAATATATAGTTGCCGGTATTTTCTCGCCTGCTAAAAGGATATTCAGGGGAGCGGTACCCTGACTGGAAAAGACCTGAGAAGCCTGCATGTCAGCCAGGTTAAATCCGATGGTAACATTTTCGTAGGATTCGGATGAAGTATTGTTGACCCACACAAAACACCAGGCACCACCACCAGCATCTGGTAGACAATTCAAGCCTGCGAGTGGCAATTGGATCGGTGTGGGTTCCGGGGTCAGATTGGTTGGCGGAAGCGTGGCGACTGGGATCAACAAGTCTGTTCCCACGATCATGATATTTGGATTGACATCTGGATTCATGGCTTTCAACTCATCCAGAGAAACATTGTAAAACCAGGCGATTCCCAACAAGGTTTCTCCTAATTTGATGGTGTGAACGCTGGGGGTAGAAGTTGGGGATGGTAAAGGAGTAGAGGTCAGGCGTGGAGTTGATGTCGAAGTGATGGTAGGGGTATTAGTTGGACCGATAGTAGGCGTCACGGGTGTGCTGGTGAAAGCACTGTCTGGTAAGGTTAGCTGCCCGGATGGAACACAGCTGACGAGTAGAAACATCAAAACGATGAAGAAATGATAGGTTGATTTGGATTTCATGCCTGAAATGATACCATGGATTGGAAGGAAGTTTCTTCTCCTAATTCCCTTGTCGTGCTTTTACGGCTATGCTAAACTCAATGCATGATAACTGCCGAGGAAAAGATGTTTCAGGAAGCGGTTTCTGCGATTGAATCGGGTAACCGAACACGTGGAAAAGACCTGCTGACCCGCTTATTAAAACAGAACCAGGATAATCCGGATTACTGGCTGTGGATGAGCGCTGTGGTGGACAGTGTCAAAGAGCGTCGCTATTGTCTCAATCAAACCCTCAAGCACGACCCTCATAATAAACTTGCTCAGCGCGGATTAAGCATGCTGGGAGACATACCCGTGGATCAAAGTCAGGTGATTCCATTCGAAGCTCAAAAACGCAAATGGCAACTACCTCCCCTTGGTCCCGTTGAAAAACCTGTCGCAAAGGTTCCCTGGCTAAAAGTAGGTATTTCAGTTGTGGGTCTGGTTGCTGTGATTTTTTTGCTTGTATTGGCTTTACGATCCAATCGTTTGTGGATATTTCGCGGACGCAATCTGGCAGCCATGGGAACCGCTGTCCCAACCCCGACTTATCCTGCCAGCCCAACAGCCACCATCACATTAACACCGCGAATCATCGAACCAACCGCACCCTGGAATATTCTGCAAAGCACTTACACACCAACTCCTATCTATGTCTTTACGCCGCATCCCATAATTGAAGCTTATAGCATTGCGATGCGAAATTATCAGAAAGACAACTGGTTGGAGGCGATAAAATTTTTCAATCAGGCTATTCAATCTCAAAAAGATGCTCCCGATCTCTATTACCATCTGGGAGAAGCTTACTTGCAAACCGGTGAACTCACCAATGCACTGACAGCATACGAAGAAGCCATCCGTATCAATCCTGTTTTTGCTCCGGGATATTTTGGCAGGGCAAAGTTAAACCTGCTGCGGGAAGATACCATTGAATTGGCAGTAGAAGACCTGCTCACCAGTGTTGATCTTGATCCGGAATATGGTGAAGCTTATCTGGCACTCCTACAGGCCTATGTTAAGGAAGAAGATATTGAATTAGCCCGTGAATATCTCGAGGATGTGGAGGCTCTTCTACCCAATTCACCACTCCTCGATCTGGCGAAAGGGCAGATCGCTTTGTCCGAGAATGAGTTCAACCTGTCCATCGATTATACAGAAAAAGCATTGGAAAAGGATTTGACACTTCTGGACGCATACAAATTCCTGGGTAAGATTTACCAGGCAAGTGGCAATTCCAAAGCATCGCTCGAACCTTTGTTGATTTATGCCAGATACAACACATCCTTCGATCCAGAATCAGAGATTCTGTTATCGACTGCTTATGCAGCCAACGATAATTTTGAAGAAGCCATCAACTTATTGGACGCAATTCTGGAAAGAGATCCTGCTTATTATGAAGGTTTTACGCAACGTGGTGAGATATATACCGTTATGGAAGAATATCAAAGAGCATTTGAGGATTTCGCTCGAGCTTTCAAATTAGCCCCAAAATCATTTGATGCCTGCATGAGGCTCAGTGAAGCCAATTTTCCATTGAACAAACCTGGTAATGCGTATCAACAGGCGAGTGAATGCCAGAAACTAGCTGAGACTGATAAGGAACTTGCCCGCATGTACTTTGTACGGGCAATTGCGCTGGAAGAATTGAAAAACGAGGTTGCCCAACGGGATTGGGAGCGTATGTTGGAATTGGATCCCGAAGCTATTTTACCGGAATGGAAGGCGACTGCCGAGTTCTACCTCAATCAGTATTACACGGCCACACCCACGCAGAGTGAAACTCCCTCACCTACCAGTAGTACCAGAACAGTATTGCCAACTACAAAAACACCTACAAATACGCAAACAATCAAACCCACTATGACTGTTACAATCACGCCTACAAAGTGATTGATGCTGATCCAATGAAATCAAACTTACAAACGCTCCTCATCGTTAAAGAGAGACAAAGAAGACGATCTCAAAAGTCCGTCAAAACACGGCGTTCACTTCGTCAGGTGAGTCTGGTTTCACTGATTATGTTGTTGATTTTCATAGCGAGTATTCCGGTCATCATCGGCTATTATTACACGCAATTGACAACCAATTTGCCATCCACCGACTGGATTCCTGCATATCTTGATTCTGAAAATGGTATCCTGCTATCTCCAACAGTCTTGATGGATAAGAACAATGAATACGAAATCTATCATTTGGAAGAAGCCGGCGTCCCGAGACGCTTTCTACCATTGGATCCCAATCGGACAGAATTTATCAGCCCCTATGTTGTTCAGCTTACCGTAGCTGTTTATCAACCCGATTTTTGGACCAGTCCTGGTTATAACAGAAATTTGCTCTCAACAGATTCTGACCGAACGATCGCCGAGCGATTGGTTGAAAAGCTGCTGCTTTGGGATGAGCCGGAGAACCTGAACCGCACTTTACGTATGCGCCTGCTGGCTGCTCAAATCACAAAGAAGTATGGCAGAGCGCAAGTTATGGAGTGGTACCTGAACAGTAGTGCCTATGGTCATCATACGATTGGTGTTGATTCAGCTGCACGCTTGTATCTGGATAAAAATTCCAGTGAATTGAATCTGTCTGAAGCTGCATTACTGGTGTCCACCGCACAAACTCCTGCCCTAAACCCAATTGACGCTCCCCAGGCAGCTTTGGAAAACCAGGAGAATTTATTAACACAATTGCATGAAGACGGTTTTGTATCCGATGAAGATTTCAATACTGCCATGAAATCGGAGATGGAAATTGTTTCTGAGGTTCAGAAACAGGAGCAAATTGCATCTGCTTTTTCTGCTTTGGTGATGAACAAACTATATGAGATCTATGGCAGAGAGCGAGTGGAGCTGGGTGGATTCCGTGTGACCACAAGCCTGGATTATGAAATTCAGCAAGCCTTACGCTGCACATTGATCAGTCAATTGAAGCGGGTGGATGGATCAAAAAGTGAAATTGCCAACTGCGCCCCAGACCGGTTTTTGCCTTCGCTATTTGATGAGTTTAGCAATGGTGTTGGTTTGATAGGCAGTGGGATCATCCTGGACCCTCGCAGTGGTGATGTACTTGCATTGGTTGGTAATCTGTATGAAGAAGAAGAAGAAGAATCTGCTGGTATTACACGGAAACAAGGTGGCACTATTCTGACGCCGTTAATTGCGGTTAATGCATTTGCTAGAGGGTTCTCTCCAGCCACACAGGTCTGGGATATCCCGGCAAACTTATCTGAGAATTTATCTGACTATCAAATACCTATTGAAGAATACAAAGGTCCTTTGCGATTTCGAAGCGCACTTGCCAATGATTATTTAGCCGGCATCAACAGGCTTTTTGATCAAATAGGATATGATGTTGTATCGCGTAGTGCCAACTCATTCGGTTTGAACACCATCAGCAACTTTGATCAAGTTCCAGAAATGCTCTTCTCTGGAGAAAATACCAGCATTTTAGAAGTGGCAGATTTCTACAGCATTATCGCCAGCCTGGGTACACACTACGGCAGCAAAAATCCAGCCAATGGATTGATTGAACCAAAAATCCTACGCCATGTAGAGATGGTTGATGGTCTGGTATTGGATGACTTCCAGACAGATTCCCAGGCAATCCTGAGTCCACAACTTGCATATTTAACCCATGATATCCTCAGAGACGATTACGAGCGCCGGGCAACGTTGGGATATCCTAACCTGCTGGATTTAGGTCGACCCAGTGGGGCTAAGTTTGGCTCTACCTTTAATAAGGATGAAATCTGGACTGCTGGTTATACCCCTCAATACGTAAGTGTGATCTGGTTTGGACAGGCTGAAGAAGAATCCATTGAATTGAATTCCAAAATCGCTGGAGGTGTCTGGTATGCCATGATGCAGTGGTTGCACCAGAATTTACCGATGGAAAATTGGCAAATGCCGGCTGGCACCAGCGAAGTTGTAGTTTGCAGTTTATCAGGGTTGTTGCCCACCCGGGAATGCCCTGACACCATCACTGAAATATTTATCGATGGGACACAACCCGCAGGATACGATAATCTTTTCAAGAGTTACGAAGTCAATCGGGAAACTGGATTACTGGCTACCGTTTTTACACCCGCAGAAATGGTTGAAACCGGAACTTACATGCTTGTCCCGGAAGATGCCTTGGATTGGGCATCAGCCAATGGTATCGCGGTGCCACCCAAGGATTATGATTTAATCCAGGCACCTAACCCTACTGAAGATGCCCTGATTACCTCGCCAGCCAACTATAGCTATGTAAGTGGCATTGTGGACATCATAGGTACCGTGAAAATACAGGATTTAACCAGTTATCGCATCCAGATCGGTCAGGGTTTAAATCCAGCATCCTGGTTACAGATTGGTGAGGATCTTACCCGCAAAATTTCCAATCGCGAGATTGTAGAATGGGATACCAACGAGATTGAAGATGGTCTGTATGCCATGCGTCTGATGGTGATTCGCGAGAATTTCCAGGTGGATACCCACACCATCCAGGTATCTGTGGATAACACACCTCCCACCGGTAAGATCATTTATCCAACAGAAGATCAAAACATACTAAGATCCTCACAGGGTACTATCACATTACAGGCGGAAGCTTTTGACGGTACTGGAATTGAGCGGGTTGAGTGGTGGTTGGATGGAAAAAATGTTGGTACCAACACTCAAATACCGTATAGTTATCCTATAAGCATAAACACTGGAAAACACACGGTCTTTATCAAAATTTACGATGTGGCAGGAAATGAGATTATTTCCAGTGAATTTGAATTTGTAGTTGAGTAATCTTATGATTCAGGAGGAAATATGAGTACACAAATTACCTGGTATGGACATGCTACGCTTGGCGTGAATACATCTGGCTATCAACTGATCATCGACCCATTCTTCAGCGGAAACCCGGCTTCCTCCATTAAAGCCGATGAGGTGCAGGCGGATTACCTGTTAATCACCCATGGACATGGAGATCATGTTGGGGATAGTGTGGCGATTGCGCAAAGGACCAATGCAGAAGTGATCTCAAATGCTGAAATTGTAAAATGGATCAGTCAGCAGGGCGTTAAGAAAACACACTGCTCAGCATCTAGGAGGTGGATTCCAATATCCTTTTGGATATCTCAAACTGACACTGGCATTGCACGGATCTGCGCTTCCCGACGGATCTAATGGTGGTAACCCAGCTGGATTTTTACTGACCACCAATGATCAAAAGAAGATTTACCTGGCCGGAGATACTGGCCTTTTCGGGGACATGCAGCTGATTGGGGAAGAAGGAATCGATCTGGCTGTGATTCCGATTGGGGATAATTACACCATGGGACCAGAAGATGCGTTACGTGCAGTGAAATTGCTTCAACCAAAACATGTCATCCCAATCCACTTTAATACCTGGAATTTAATTGCTCAGGACGCGCAGGCATGGGCTACTAAAGTAGAAGAACAGGTGAATTGTCAGGTGCATGTTATAAAACCTGGTGACACCTTCACCCTCTAACATCCTTATAAATTAATAAGACAAAGTTTATACAATTATTCGATTTTGTATATAGTTAAATATAAAATCGTTTTATTGATATTTAAAATATTATTCAAATCGGGTGTCAATAAAATAGTTCTAAAAAATGGCAGAAAACAACAAACCGAATGAAAGTTGATAGTTTTTGCCAGCCTTTGTCCACTACAATTTGCCCGTGTAAGCTGAAAATCTCTTTTCATCTTCGGGGTCACCCCGGAAAAAAGAAGATAGCGAAAAAAGGATGAAAATCCGGAGGAAGCATGGAACCCACACCAGGGAGAGATGAAAAAAAATTTTACAATATGAGCCTTGAAGAACGGCATGCCTGGCTCCAAAGCATCCAGCATTTGGATTCGCAAACAATATCTGTTTTGAGTGGAGAAAATGGTTTGAAAATCGACCAGGCTGATCACATGATCGAAAATGTGATCGGTGTTTTTAGTTTGCCTTTAGGAATTGCACAAAATTTCATCATCAATGGACGCGAGGTACTTATCCCCATGGTGCTGGAAGAACCCTCAGTGGTCGCCAGTGCATCCTACATGGCGAAACTGGCACGATCCTCCGGCGGTTTCTTTGCGCACACCACTGCACCAGAAATGATTGCCCAGATTCAGGTCATTGATCTGGATGACGTGCACTCTGCCCGTATAAAAATTTTGGAAGCCAAACAAGACTTATTGGATAGAGCCAGCAAGGTTGACCCGGTGTTAAGTAAATTTGGGGGTGGACCACGTGATATCGAAGTTCGAATCATAGATGACTCCCCTATTGGTCCCTTCCTGGTAGTACATCTGATATTTGATGTGCGCGATGCTATGGGTGCGAATGCGGTTAATACCGCAGCTGAGACATTAGCACCGAAAATCGAAGCATTAAGCGGTGGAAAAGTGCACTTACGCATTCTTTCCAACCTGGCTGAAAGAAGGTTGGCAAGAGCCAGGGTGACAATTCTGAAAGAAAATCTGGCCTTTGATGATTTTTCTGCTGAAGAAGTGCGTGATGGCATCATCGCAGCCTGGGCTTTTGCAGCCGTGGATTCATACCGGGCAGCCACCCACAATAAAGGCATCATGAACGCCATTGACCCAATCGTAATCGCTACCGGCAATGATTGGCGGGCAGTGGAAGCTGGAGCGCATGCCTATGCAGCGCGATCTGGCAAATATACCAGCCTGACCACCTGGGCAAAGGATAGCGAAGGTAATCTGATAGGAACCATCGAAATGCCCATGGCTGTTGGAACAGTTGGAGGCGCTACGCGGGTTCATCCCACCGCAAAAGCAGCGCTGACATTAATGAAAATTGAAAACGCTCAGCAACTGGCTGAGATTATTGTTTCCGCTGGACTGGCACAAAATCTGGCTGCTTTACGAGCCCTGGCTACCGAAGGCATCCAACGCGGTCATATGAGTTTGCATGCTCGTCAGGTAGCCATCACAGCTGGTGCAGAAGGGGAAGAGATCACACGATTGGCAGCCCAATTAGCACAAGAAAAAAATGTACGGGTGGAACGCGCCCAAGATATTCTGGCAGAATGGAGAAAATAAAACAACAATGAATGATTATGCGACTGATCCGATTTTATTGAAACCCAGAAACCCAGTGGGAATCATTGGATATGGTGCCTATGTCCCTCGCTATCGATTACCAGCCACAGAGGTTGCTCGTTTGTGGAAAGGTGGAGATGGCGAAGGTTTGCCTATTAAAGAAAAGGCAGTGCCAGGCATGGATGAAGACACCATCACCATGTCTATTGAAGCTGCGCGTAACGCTTTAAAACGAGCAACCATCGATCCAAATGACATTCGGGCGGTCTGGATTGGCAGTGAATCCCATCCGTATGCAGTGAAACCTTCTTCTACCATTGTGGGGGAAGCAATTGGTTGTTCTCCTCACATTCAAGCTGGCGACTGGGAGTTTGCCTGTAAAGCCGGGACTGAAGCCATGGTAGCTGCCATTGGTTTTGTAGGATCCGGAATGGCGCGCTACGCACTGGCAATTGGTATGGATACCGCCCAGGGTCGCCCAGGAGACGCTTTGGAATATACGGCCGCTGCTGGTGGGGCAGCTTTCATATTGAGCCCGGCTGAAGAAGCATTGGCTGTGATCAATGCCACTTTCTCTTATGTAACCGACACGCCAGATTTTTGGCGCCGGCCACAACAGAATTACCCAGAACATGGGCAGCGCTTCACTGGGGATCCGGCTTACTTTAAACACATAACTGAAGCGGGAAAACATATGATGCAGGCTATGAACACCACGCCAACAGATTACAAGTATGCCGTTTTTCACCAACCGAATACGAAATTTCCACAACGGGTTGCTGGTTTATTAGGTTTCAATAAAGATCAATATAAAACTGGTTTGCTATCGCCCGTCATTGGGAACACCTATGCAGGAGCAGCCATTATTGGTCTTACGGCAATTTTTGATGAAGCTGAACCCGGTGACCGCATTCTGCTGGTTTCTTTTGGTTCTGGTGCCGGGTCGGATGCCATGGATATTACCGTGACTGATCGAATTCTGGACCGGCGTGACAAAGCCTTAAAAACTCAGGATTACATCGCCCGACGTACTGAGATTGATTATGCAACTTACACGCGCTTGCGCGGTACTTTGACCATGCGATAAGGGAGGAAAGATGCGTGAAGTTGTCATAGCAGGTATAGGTCAAATCCCGGTCGGTGAACATTGGGAACTATCTTTACGCAATATTTCTGCCAGGGCTGTTCAGGCTGCCAAAAAAGATGCGGGGGGATTAGTCCCTGAAGCCATCTATATCGGAAATTTGATGGCTTCCGTAGCTTCCCACCAGGCAAATTTAGGCGCGTTGGTAACGGACAATACTTTTCTGGAAGGCATTGAATCATACACCATTGAAGCTGGGGAAGCCTCTGCTGCTGCCGCATTCCGCATGGCTTATCTGGCAGTCGCTTCCGGTTGGGTGGATATTGCCATGGCTTTGGGGATGGAAAAATATACCGATCTATCCGGGGACAGCATGGATGAACCCACCAAACTGGTGATGGATTACGATTACGAAGTTTATACCGGTCAGACCCTGACCAGCCAGGCAGCCTTGCTGATGCAACGCTACCTGTATGAAAATCCCAAAGCAGATCGGATGGCATTCGCTGCATTTCCATTGATCGGACATGCTAATGCTGTCAACAATCCCAACGCCTTATTCCGTAAAGCCATTCGGTCTGAGGTATATGAAAAAGCTGGGATGATTGCATCCCCCATGAATATGTTTGATATCGCCCCGTACGGTGATGGCGCAGCTGCGCTCATTTTAACGACGCCTGAAATAGCCAACCAGGTAAAGCATCCACTGGTGCGTGTGATCGGATCGGATGTTGCCATCGATACCCTGGCACTGCATGATCGTCCAGATCCTCTGGCATTTCGAGCTGCTGGGGTTTCATTGGAGAATGCCTGTTCTCAAGCTGGCATCCTACCCAGCGATGTGGATTTCTTTGAACTGCACGATGCTTTCAGTATATATGGCATTCTCTCACTGGAAGCTGCCGGATTTGCCCAACGCGGTGAGGGCTGGAAGCTGTCAAAGGGTGATAAATTAACCTTAAAGGGCGACTTACCGATCAACACCATGGGAGGGTTGAAAGCCCGTGGTTATCCCTTGGGCGCTACCGGTGCTTATCAATTGGTGGAAGCTGTGCAGCAATTACGGGGTGAAGCAGGAGAAAATCAGATCCCGAATGCTCACCTGGCGCTGGTGCAGAGTCTCGGTGGTCCCGCATCAACTGCGGTCACTCATGTACTGGAGAGAATGCCCGGGTAATTTTTCTCTCCTGGCTCTGATTTTTGCTCATTAAAACAGGTTAAGAAGATAGTAAAAAAGCAATTTTGATAGGATTTGATAGAAGTTAACGCTTAAACTTTCAATGATCATCAGAATAGATGAAAAGGAGTAATTAAAAATGGAAGTACCACGTCATTGGAGATTGAAAAAACAACGCTATGCATTAATGGGTGAAGTATGTCCCCATTGTAGTTCCAAAATTTTTCCGCCACGCGATGTTTGCCCCTATTGCGGTGGAGAAGCAAAAACTCAATTTTCATTCAGCGGCCGCGGACAGGTGTATAGTTTCACACAAATGACCAGCGCTCCGACTGGATATGAACAATCTGCCCCCTATACCATGGCATTGGTGCAACTGGAAGAAGGACCTGTGGTAACGGCACAACTGACCGACCTGGGTGAACAGCATGTAGAAATTGGCATGCCGGTGGAAATGGTCACACGTAAGATCCGCACCGACATGGATGATCGTGGGATCATCATTTATGGATATAAATTCAGGCCGGTGTTGTCAGGATTGTAAGCGGATAAACCAGCTCAAAAATAACGAAGCGCTCTCCCAGTGGAGGGCGCGTTGCTTAACTAGTGAAAAACGTTCGTGGAAAATTTTCAATTTTTGAGGTAAAAAAATTTCCTAAGGTATGGCGTTACAGTCTGAATTCTTGTTGTGACAAACAATGTACTTCTGTTAGCAGGAGAAAAACCATGAGCCAGGCGACGCGTAGGTTTTTTACAAAAATCATAGTGCTGTTGTTTTCAGCAGGAGCAGGTTTTGTCATCACAACAGTAGTGACAACCCCATTTATATGGTTTGCATATGCGAGGACAAATGATGGACCCATTTTTCCTGCGCCACTTGTGGCAATTGGTTTTATTGCTTTACCACTTGGGGTATTGTTATTCCCAATGCAGGTAATTGTAACGTTGTTTGAATTCTTCCGAAAGAAATTGTTGGGTATTGAATTATTGTTCCTCGGCTTTGTAAGTGGAGTGTTGGCAGGTTTTGTATGGTATTCTGCATTAAAAACCAGTCGAATTACCTCCCAGGAGATCTTTTTATTATTTGGCATCGCTATGTTGCAGGCAATCGTCGTATTCGGATTTCACATGATTGCCAATAAATTTAAGATAGGCAATTTTAGAGAATGAAGAAGTCCATTTTAAGCATCACCGTTATCCGATCTGAGTGATAATAATGTGTGATTTATATGCTGGTCGAAATGATCACCCGGAAAATCCGCATCGAGAGGGATGATCGTGGGATCATTATTTATGGATAAAAGTTTAGACCCGTGCTTGCAGGTCCGCTGTAAATTCCAATAATTTTAGATAATGGAGCGCCCTCTAAACAGAAATAGAGGGCGTTTTTGATTTATATTCTTGTGGAATACCAATATTGTTTGATGCGAATTTGGTGACGCCTTTGTGAGGATAAGATTTTTCAATAACTAAAAAAATCAACCCTTATCATAGTTTTTCTTAAGCATGGCGATGATCTCTTCGAGAGAAAGGCCGAGGGTTTTGTAATACTCCATGTCTTTGGCGAGTTTTTCACTGGCCAGTTGGTTGCGCTTGGCATCCAGGGCATTTGGGTGAAGAGGTGAGACGAAACAACCTTTGCCAGCCATGGTGTAAATCAGACCAGCATGTTCCAATTCTTCCCAGGCGCGTTTGACCGTGATCACGCTTATGCGTAGCTCTTTGGCAACCGTGCGGATGGGCGGCAGGCAGGCGTCACCGGGCAGCTGGCTATTGATGATCTGCGAACTGATCTGTTCAAAGATCTGCTGATAGATCGGATCCCCGGAGGTATTGGAAATAACAATATCCATGCGGGTTTACAAGTCCACTCTTTCGAAATTGGCAGCTGATTTGCGATAGGTGAGCCATAGCGACAGGGCGAAAATAAGCATGCCCGCGATCAAGATCGGAAATTGATACATCGCCATCGCCGGATCGGTGGTATCCAAATGTGTTTTAAGGAAAGGAATCATCTGCACTGCCAACTCAGCAGCGACTACATAAATGGTTATGGCGATGCTGGCGAAAACCAGGGGGATACCCACTTTTACAGCAGTCTTATAGAAATGCGGAAGAAAGGTGGCGTTGAAGATTGCAAACATGATCAAGACCAGGCCGAAGAAGGCCATGTTGGCTTCAATCCCGGCCATGTTGCCAGCAGGGTTGGGGTTGATGCGGATGCCGATGATGGCAAAGGGGATGCCGATCGTGAGTTGTAGCAGTTCAACAATGGCAACGGAAAAGACACGAGATTTAACCACATCGCTTTTTCTGACCGGCAGGGAGGCGGTGAAAAAGATATCCTTGTTTTCCCTGGCGGAAAGGAAAATGAAGAAAATACCCAGGCAGGTGTATACAAAAGGCACATAATAGGGATAAGAGGGGATCATCAGCATCGCGCCAATCGCCATGAACAGGTAGGTGGTCGGGTGCATCGCCAGTTTGATTTCTTTAAAAAGCAGTGCTTTCATAATTCTTTACTCCTTCTCAATGTGGATCATGATGGATTCGAGGTTCGAAGGGGCGATCTCCAACCCGTCCACACTGGGCAGATCATCAGTGCGCAAGAGCGCGGTGAAACCAAAGTCATTTTTCTTGCAGCCAATCAGTTGGGGCAACAGGGTTTCGGTGAGCTGCGCTTTGGTGCCTTTGACGATCTTATAAGAATTTACCAGGTCATCTTTGGAAGTACTGGCGATGATCTCTCCATTTTTGATGTAAGTAATGAAATCCGCACACTTTTCAAGATCGGAAGTAATCTGCGTGGAGAAGAGGATGCTGCGTTCGCTGTTCTCAATTAGTTCCTGGAAAAGTTCAAGCAAATCGTCCCGCGAGACGGGGTCCAGACCACTGGTGGGCTCGTCGAGGATCAAGAGACGGGCGTTGTGCGAGAGAGCCAGGGCAATAGCGAACTTGACGCGCATACCGTCAGAAAGTTCCTTGACAGTCTTATCAGGGTCGAGGTCAAACCGTTTGAGGTAGCCGACGAAGGCATTGGCATCCCACTCGGGGTAAAAACGACGGGTGACGTCGGCGATGACCGAAATTTTTTTCGTTGGATAATAGGACACCTGGCCAAGCACCAGCCCGACCTGCTGTTTGCAGGTAAATTCTTTGGAAGCGAAATCCTTGCCCAGTATGGTAACCTTCCCTGAATCAGGGTGGACAAGACGCAGTATGGATTTGATGGTGGTGGTCTTGCCTGCACCGTTGCGTCCAATGAAACCCATGATATAGCCCTGTTCGAGGCTGAAGGAGACGTTTTTGAGGTCGAATTTGGGGTAGTGCTTGTTCAGGTTCTGAACGGATAGGATTTCCATTGTTCTTAATACTCCTTGCAAACTGTATATATCGTATATACACAATATAACGCGAATTTGAGGAGTTGTCAAGGAGGAAATGGGAAAAGTCAACCTTAATCACGCACTTAGAGAAGTCTATAAAACCACGCCCATTCAATTGATGCGGACTGACTCGTCGACGGATGTAAATTCCGTCCTGTGATGCAGGCATAGAGATGTAAGTTCGGAGGAAAAAGCACCTTTCTGGTTGGGAGGCTTTTTTTCAAGTGTAAATTAAACGCGTTTGCGGTGTTTCAGATAATCCCTATAATCAAATAGTAAGGCTTTACAATCCATCGAACCGCTTATTGCTAAATATGGATTATCGAGATGGTAATCAGGTAAACCTGGAGGTAACCTATGAAATCAATTGTGTACACAAAATACGGATCGCCAGATGTACTTGAGCTAAAGGATGTTCCTAAACCATCACCACTTGACAATGAAGTCCTCATAGAAATCCATGCCGCTTCCGTCAATGCGTATGATTGGCATTTCCTGACTGCTGATGTATTTCTCATCCGCTTGATGAGTGGAGGTATGCTAAAACCTAAAAAGACAACCCTGGGGGCTGATATTGCCGGGAAAGTTA
Source organism: uncultured Chloroflexia bacterium (assembly GCA_963765655.1). Lineage (GTDB taxonomy): Bacteria > Chloroflexota > Anaerolineae > Anaerolineales > Anaerolineaceae > UBA6170. The sequence goes on along the minus strand of CAVXXH010000014.1, from coordinate 132,785 downwards.
TAGAAGTTGGCAACGGAATCAATTTATTCCAGATTGGGGATGATGTATTTGGGATATCAAAAGGTGGTAGTGGTGGATTTGCCGAATATGTGTGTGCCAATGAAAAATCTGTGGTGTTGAAACCTGCCAATGTCACTTTTGAGGAAGCTGCTGCCGCACCAATGGCAGCGTTGACTGCATTGCAAGGACTTTGTGACAAAGGAGAGATCAAGGCAGGACAAAAGGTGTTGATCCATGGCGCGTCGGGTGGCGTGGGTACATTTGCTATCCAGATTGCCAAAGCGTATGAAACCAATGTGACAGCCGTATGCAGTTCAAGAAATGTGGAAACAGCGCGTTCCATTGGCGCAGATCAGGTGATCGACTATACCCTTGAAGACTTTACGAAGAATGGAGAGCTTTACGACCTGATTCTGGTCGCCAACGGGAACCGTTCGATTTTCGAATACAAACGGTCACTTAAGCCCACTGGGATTTGCGTTTTGGCTGGAGGAGGTAGCAATTCTATTCCTCAACTCCTGGCAGGCATGGTCCTGGAGTGGTGGATCTCAAAGACCGAGGGAAAAAAGGTAAGCTCGTTTATTGCAAAGATAAACCAAAAGGACTTATCTACCATCAAGGAACTACTCGAAACAGGAAAAGTGAAACCAGTCATCGACCAAACCTATCCGTTGATTGATACGGCAGAAGCTCTCCGGTATCTTGGGGAAGGACATGCAAAAGGAAAAGTTATTGTCACAGTGGACGACAAGTAAAACTTAAGATAATCGCTAAGCCAAACCTTAGCCAACAAAAACAGGTAGAAAAAGGAAAAAATTGATGACAAGGCAAACCGCAAAAAGAAATCCCTGGAAATTTTTCTTACTGACATTCATCTACTCATGGATAATTTGGATACCTTCTGTGTTGGATGGAATTGGCGTAAATTTACCTTTCAATGTCACCTCGTATTCACTTGTCGTAGTTGTTATAGGGGCATTTGCCCCATTGATGGCTGCCATCACACTTGTAGCTCGGGAGGCTGGGTGGAAGGGAATAAAAGCATTTTTTGGGAAAGTGCTTGATTTTCGTGCCAAACCAATTTATTGGGTTATTGCACTGGGTTTACCACTATTAATTCATACGATCGCTCATTATCTGGCGCTTACTGTCGGCCTGGATGTTGCCAACACATTATTTCCAGCTGATGTACCCGTCTCGCCAGTGGTATTAGCGATTCCATATCTTTTCCTCATGTTGTTAATTGGTGGTGGACAAGAAGAATTTGGCTGGCGTGGATATGCTCAGGAACCTTTACAGGAAAAAATCGGGGTCATTCCAGCCAGTTTAGTGATTGGTGTAATTTGGGGTTTCTGGCATTTACCTTTATGGTTTATGGCAGGTGATTTACATAGCGCATATTCGTTTTTGGCTTTTGTGCTAATGACCACAAGTATTTCGATCATATATGGTTGGTTATATAACTCAAGTGGTAAAAAACTTATCGTTGTGATGTTTTTTCATGCAATGAGTAATACAGCCGCACCCTTACTGCCATTTTTACATGGAATAGAAGGAAAACCAGAGACTGCCTACTGGATTTACGCTGGTGTAAATGTTATTTTTGGGATCATTTTCGCTTACGTTATTTCGAAGAATAAACAGATATAAAGAAAAGGCAATCTCAGTCTAATTATTAATTGTTAATCCCATTACAGTTCTAGAATGAGAATGGTGGTATGTATTTCTTTTCCCTGTCAACCCAGTTAATTATTGGTCCGGATACAGACCCAAGCCATTATTTAATGCGGGAAAATTTAACGTCCGGTTCTGTTCCAAAACTGGGATAGACTCCATAAATAACCAATTGTTCATCCTGAAAATCAGCCCGAAGCACTTTTCCATCATCAAATACGATCCAAGTGTTGCCATCTGATCTGACTTCCAGGGTGCAATGGCGTTCCCCGTAAATTACGCTCGTATTGGGATCGGTGGTTGTTTCAATACACTTGTCATCGCTATTTACTTCCAACACAATTCGTCTATCTTCAGTACCATAACCGGTTGGACGAACAATGTTGGCCTCCCACCTACTTATTTCCTTGGTAATTTCGAGATCAGTGGGTTTGCAAGCCCCCATGAAAAGAATTGAAATTGCAACCATTATCGTTGAAGTGAATAAAGAATTATTAATTCTCATAATAAAATTCCTTTATAATGAATGACCATCCACCAGGTTCATATTACATAGTAACTACAATTTTTACCTAGGCTCTTACTTTCACTATTAATGTATCAGTAGATTTTATCATTCACAACTCCCTGCAAACTATGATTTTGATCAATCTCAAATATCATCTGAATAATTAATTCTTATCAATTTGTTTTAGGTAGTTAAAAATTTAGGAATTGATATCCGATTGGATATGGCCAAAGGCAAAATCCATACTAATCTAAATCTACATTATTTGTATGATTTTATAATCCTTTTAATTCTTATTTCGAAATTATCCTGGCGTCTTAAATTAAATATATTTACAATTAATCTGTAAAAAAATTTATTTATTTGGAAGGCTAAAATTGAGGAATGAAATCTCTTTAGATGAAGTAAAAGACATCTGTGCGATACATCATATTGAAATTAAGAGTGTAGAAATACCAACCGGTAGTTTTGGAAAAAATATATTTTTAATCAATCATGAATTCCTCTTACGGGTGTCTCCCAATCCAATGAATTTGGAACAGGATAAGTTCAGACGGGTAGGTGGATTAAAATTTATCCCTCAGATTCTTCATTCCGGTACACTTGAAATCAATTCCAGCTCTATCTACTACACAATCCTGACCATGTTGCCTGGTGATGATTTGGTCAATTTGTTTGGAAAGACACCTATTAAACAGCAAGAACAATTAGGACGAGATGTAGCGAAGTTTATGGATGCTTTACATGAAATCACCGGACCACAATATGAAATTGGACTGTACATTCCCATCATTTCTTCGTTTTCCGGAACCTGGAGGGATGGTCATCAAAAGTATTGGGAAATTCTGGAGCAACAATCCGGAGAAGTAAACTTGAGGCCTGAAAGTAATCAAATTTTAAATAATGCTTTTCAGTTTTTGAGAGTGTCTGCATTCGCATTGGATTTTCAATCCGGTGCCAAACTGCTGCACAACGATCTACATCCAAAAAACATCTTGCTTCATCAAGGAAAATTCTCCGGCGTGATCGATTGGGAATGTTCTCAATTTGGCGAAGCAGATTTTGACCTCACTCATTTGATACATTGGTGTGTGTATCCACCCCAGCCGGATATAGATTTCCGACCTTTTTTGCGAACTTTATTCCAATCTGCACCTATATGTACCCAGGTTCCCAATCTTGCCCAACGCCTGACCATTTACCAGATTGAGCATGAAATCCAACAGCTCATCTGGCAAGGTAAAGATGCTGAGTTGTTGCGGGTTCCTAGAATTGCAAATTGGATGGCAGGTGGTGTAGATGATTTGTTGAGGGAAATTCTATAACGAACACAAAACTAAACAAAATCCAATTTAAACTCACATCTGCCTGGGTATCAGGATGTAGATAATGGGTTGCCCGTGGAAATGGTCAACTGCAAGATACGCACCGATATGGATGATCGTAGGATCATTTTTTATAGATAGGTTCCGCCCTGTGATGCAGGCATAAAGATGTAAGTTCGTTGAAAAAAGCACCTTCCTAAATTGGAAGGTGTTTTTTATTTCCAATTCGGGTAAAATCTAATTGATGAGCGCCTTATTCCCTGATACCCATCCCAAAATGGAAGCCCTGCAAATTGAGCTATGGCGATCAGCCAGCCCCACCCGAAAAATGCAAATGCTGGCGCAGCTCAACCAATCTGCACGTTTGTTAGCATTGGCCGGGTTACGTTCTCAGTATCCTCAGAGCAGCGAAACGGAATTGCGCCGTAGGCTGGCGGGTTTATTGCTCGGCGAAGATATTGCATGTAATGTGTATGGAGCGTTACCTGATGCAAAATGAACCAATTGAGGTCACGCTCAAAGTCACCCAAGTTCTTGAAAGTCTCGATATTCCTTATCTCATTAGTGGATCCCTTGCCAGCACCCTCTACGGCATGGTACGCACTACCCAGGATTCGGATATCGTCGCCGAAATGCGGATTGAACACCTCCAGCCATTTGTTTCGTCTTTGCAAGGTGAATTTTATTTAGATGATGAGATGATCGCTGAAGCCATCCAGCGTACTTCCAGTTTTAACATCATTCATCGGGAAACCATGTTCAAAGTGGATGTTTTCATTCCCCAGCCACGTCCCTTTTTGCGCTCTCAGTTGTTACGTTCCCAAAAGCAAACATTTATATTTGAAACTGAAGTCAGCGCAAAATTTGCCAGCCCGGAAGACACCATCCTGGCGAAACTCGAATGGTATCGTCTTGGTGGTGAGGTGTCGGAGAGTCAATGGCGGGACATTCTTGGGATTTTGAAAACCCGCGCTGATATGCTTGATCTGGGTTATTTACGAAAATGGGCAGATGAACTTGAAGTCAATAATTTATTGGAACGCGCTCTTAAAGAATTGGAATGAAATTCGAAAACCTAAGAAAAATATCTCTCTCTTCAAAACTGACCGAATTGGATAAACAGGTCTATGTTCAATACTGTGATGCAGGTATGAAAATGTAAATGGTGGCGCAGTTGAACCAATCGGCACGATTGTTAGCATTGGATGGGTTACCCTATCAGTATCACCTGATCAGGTGTGTATATTAATTAAGATAAGGTTGCAGTTGATTATTTGAAATAACCAAGTATTATTGCTGATAACATACTTTTATCAGGAGTGTGATAAATGCCAGACACAATTATCGTCTACGGTCACCAAACTTGCCCATCCCTAGGGCCAGTCAAAGGGTTACTAACACAATCGAAGGTCAAGTTTGAATATATTGACATTCATCAGGATAGCGATGCTGCTGCTCGTGTACGGGCTATCAATAACGGTAATGAAAGCGTACCTACGCTTGTCTTTCCCGATGGAAGCACTTTGACGGAGCCGACTATTGGAGAACTCAAGTCTAAATTGGAAACATTGGGATATAAAGTAGGCTTTGATTCATGGTTGATTGGCAACAGCCGGCTTATTTTTTTTATAGTTCTTGGTATTCTGATTGCTGTTATGATCTTTCTCGCTAATTCTTAAAAATGGAGTTTTGCGATTGATTGACAATCACATACTCCCACAACGCCCAACTAAGCGTTCCACAAACTGTAGGGATTCGCGACGCCAAATGGAGTTGAATTGGTGCTGGAACAAATTCTGTCAAATCAGCTTCGTCTCGTTCCACCTCTGATTTGTACAAGCATCTTGATTTTTTGTAATTGTAAGGTAATTTAGTTACATACAGTTTTCACAATCGTTTATATCCACTCAATCATAATTAGCATGGGCAACTGAATGATTCGATATTTTTTACTAATATCCATTCAAAGGAACCTACCTATGTCTTTTCAAGTTTATCTCGATTATATCGAAGAAAAAACCGGCAAAACCCCTAATGATTTTATTGCGATGGCAAAAGAAAAAGGTTTTGACAACCCGAAGACAAAAGCAGGGGACATCATTGCCTGGCTTAAGGAAGATTACGGTTTGGGCCGTGTTCACGCCATGGCAATTGTTCACGTTATCAAGAATGGTGCTGAAATTGGGGATAATGGTAGGCTCAGATGGAGTCCATCGTGATGAGTTTAATATCTTGCAGTTGGATGGAAAAATTAATAAGTGATTTGTTGAAGAAATTTCAATACAGGATTAAATATGGAGGTCAAATATGGCTAATTTGATTTACGTAATCAATACATCACTTGATGGATACACTGAGGATCAAGATGGTAAGTTTGACTGGACAGAGCCAAGTGAGGAATATTTCATTTTTGTAACTGACCTCGTGCGGACAATACGCACTCTTCTCTACGGGCGGCGAATGTTTGAAACCATGATGGTGTGGGAGACCGATCCCAACCTGGCAGCAGAGTCTCCACTCCGGCGTGAATTCGCGGAGATCTGGCAAACTGCCAACAAAATCGTATATTCCAGAACGTTGAAAACTATATCCACTCGCAATACACAGCTTTCGCAAACGTTCGATCCAGAAGCGATTCGACAACTCAAAACAGGCAGCGAACATGACATCCTCATTGGTGGTTCTGAAATCGCCGCCCTTGCCTTCCAGGCCGGGTTGATTGATGAGTGCCATTTATTCGTGATCCCAATTCTCCTGGGGGGTGGAAAATCTGCTCTGCCTGACAATGTTCGAATGGAGCTCGAGCTTTTGTCTGGAAAACGCTTTCGCGATGGTACAGTTTATTTGAGTTATCGAACTATACAGAGAATAACCACCTAACAAGCGTGCTGTGGACGGACTGGAATCGGCGCCAAGCCGTGTAACGGCAGTCAAGCATTTCGCAAATGTTTGGCTACGAGTTTTCCTGCCTCAAACCAGAATGCACGACTCTCTATGAATAGGCAACAAAAAAGCCCCATAAAAATTCTCTATAGGTGTATTTCCGTGCACGCGGAAAAGATAATTTTTCGAATACAACACCGAACCGATTTCGAAATAAAAAAATGGATGACCTTCTTAAAGCACAATTATCTTTTTCTCAATGGCCGTTGTAACGGCAGCTGTGCGGTCATCCACGCCTAATTTATTGTAAATGTGGATTAGATGCGTTTTGACAGTTGCGATGCTGATGTGCAGTGCTTTGCCAACTTCCTTGTTGCTGTTCCCCTTGGCAACCAACTGCAACACTTCGATCTCACGCTCGCTCAGGTTCTCCTCAGCTGGTGCCCGCATACGTGTCATTAGACGGGCAGTGACGGTTGGGGCGAGCACGGATTCTCCCATAGTCGTGGCGCGGATCGCCCGGAAAAGTTCCTCGCGTGGTGTATCCTTGAGCAGGTAGCCGGTCGCCCCAGCTTCAATAGCGCGCAAGATATCTGAATTGGTGTCAAAGGTGGTCAAGACCAGGATATGTGCTGACTCGTCTTTGCCCTTGATCGCTTCGATCGCACCGACACCATCGAGACCAGGCATTTGCAGATCCATCAAGGTAACATCGGGGGATAATTTGACATACAATTCCAGGGCTTTGTCACCATCTACAGCTACCCCCACTACCTCAAAATCTGGCTGACCAGCTAACATTCCGGACAATCCTTCCCGGACAACCGGATGGTCATCTGCAATCAAAATACGAATCTTATTCATCGTTCCTCACCAGCAAGCGGGATCGTAATCACTACTGTTGTTCCCTCACCGGGATCGCTCTCAATGCTAAGGGTTCCGCCACAAGCTTCGACCCGCTCGCGCATGGCCTGCAATCCAAAACCACCTGAGAGTGAAGAGGGTTTTGCTTCGTTAATACCAACTCCGTCATCCTGAATATCCAAAATTACCATATCTTCCATGTAAGAGAGCGTCAACTGCACTTCTGTGGCTTGCGCGTATTTGCGAATATTATGCAGCGCTTCTTGGGTGGCACGCAATAGGGTCACCTCAACATTCAGGTCTAAGGGGATCAGAACCCCGGTTGATTTTGTGGTCACCGGGATGCTGGTTTCCTCTCCCCAACGGGCGGCGGTGCGTTCTATTGCCTCGGGTAAGGATTGTTTTTCCAGGGAATCAGGTCTCAGTTCCCGTACAACCCCACGTGCCTGATCCAGACTGGAATGGGCGGTTGAACGTGCCCAGTTGATATGTTTTTGTGTCGTTTTCGGATCTGATATCGCCTGTTCTGCCGCTTCCAGATTCATGATGATGCTTGAAAAGCCTTGGGCCAGAGTATCGTGAATCTCTCGTGCCAGCCGCTGTCGTTCTTCCAGGATGCCTTCACGTCGTTCAGCAGCCACCAGTTCTGCCCGGGCGGTTTCCAATTGTTCGATCAACTGCTGACGCTGGGTACTCTGTTCGATAATGTTCGAAATCCAGAAGCCTAAAATAATACTAACCAAGACCATGAAGAAGAACATCCAAATCACTGGATTTGTCAGGCTGAATGAATTAATTGTACCGTCGATCTGTTCGAAAATGGTCGCTATCATCAAGAGGCCTGCAGCAATCATAGCATATCGGATCGGAAGATGGCGGAAGACCATCATGAACAGACCAAACAATGCAACGTAATAAGCAGGTGAGAGATTGACCAGGATGAACCAGAGAATAATGTCACCCATGATAATGGCAAAACGTGGGAGCGGACGTTCATTCCACGAAGTCAACCCTCTATGGGCGAGCCGCATTCCAAACCAATGCCACAGCAGCATACCACCCGTCAGCAAGCCAGTCAACCAGAGTGGCTCAGTCCTGTCTTCATTGAAGAGCAAAATCCCAAAAGAAATGAGAACAGACGCGTAAAAGAATGAATTCCACAGCCATTCCCATTTTTCCCAGGCATCCATTTGAGTTAGTTCTTTGGCATTCATGATCAATTCCTAGTATACATCACTCCAAGTATATGGAAAGTAGCATTGGACGCGGCTAAAACCTGGTTTCTCATAAACGGCCTTTTCTCAATACCAGCACCCCAGCCATTACGCCGATCAGTAACAATACCAAGGTAGAAATCAGCTCCCAATCCGTACCAACCAACGTTGGGAAAATCACTTCAAAACCATCTTCCCAATTTTGAGTGGCATGGAACAACAAAACCGGAATAAGCGAGCCGCCACTGCCATTGAAAATCAGTGTAAATAGGAAGCTCAAGCCAACGGAGAGTAAACTAAAAGCCACAATAGAGAGAACATCCCGTCCGATCAGAACCGGTAGATGCCAGACTCCCCATAAGATGCCGATGATCAGACTGGAACGGAATGGTGAATTGTTTTCCTGCAAACGGGGTAATGCAAACCCACGCAAACCCAGTTCTTCACCCATTGCACCTCGCAAAAACAGGGAAACAAAGAACCCAGCCTGGAGGCTAAACAGTGCTGTCAGAATAGAACCAGTCGAGAAATCCGCGCAGGGCAGTGCTCCTGCAACAACAACTGCTATTCCATACAGGACGATGGGCAGCAGGCCAACGGCGTACCAGATCCAGCTAACCTTCCAGCGTGTCAACCGCTGCCAGAGCGTATGAAACCCCTTTCGACCCGTCGTAACAGCAATCATCACAATCCCAGCAATGGAAAAAGCGAAATCCGCCAACCGGGTGAGCAAGTACACCATCCAGGGAGGTACGCTAAGGTGAACTCCTGAAAACTGGTATGAGTCGCCCAAGCTCATCAGGGTTTGCGCGCTGTCCAGACCGGATTGACGCGCGATGATCGCAACTACCCCAAATGCCCCCCAGGCAATGGCATAAGCCAGGATAAAGAAGTTAATTATTGGCCAATCCACAAGTTTGTTTGAGTTTGTCGATTCACGTTGATCTGTTTTCATTCTAGCTCCTGTTTATTTCGTGGTACGCGGAAATTGAGTTCGCGTTCGGCGAATGTTGCTGGGAAGCTTCCGGAAAAGAATAGCTGCACCGATTCCAATAATCAGAGCACTGGTCAGTCCGACCACCCAACCGAAATTCTCTTCTAAAACTGGTATACGACTGGTGATCTCTGCTGCAGTCGCTGCTACCAATCCAATGTAGGCGAAATTCATGAAGATTGCGTGCTGTTCCAGCCAGCGACCTTTAGGCCGGCGGGTGAAGACAGGAATGATGCCGCCAATCAGGGTTAACAGGCTGCTGATGGCTAACCAGTGGAAAGGGCCAAACTCGCCAAAAAGGTTGTAGATAAATAGCGCGGTGGCATTGAGACTCAACATGGAAGTCAGAAACAGGTGTCCCAGCGTCCGATGCCAGCGTGTGCCTTTTTTGAGCAAAACCACCCCTAATCCAGACAATAGTGCCACAATTCCAAAAACCATGTGTATGATACCAAGTGTACTCATGTTAGTCCTTTCTCTAATCCTGTGGATGAATCTGATATTCTGGTTGATCCTCAATGGGCTTTTGCTGCCCATGAGAAAATCGTCTGCTAATATATACACCAATGCCTACACCCAAGGAAGTCCCAGCGATTGTCCAAAATAACAGCCCACCAGCCGCATATCCGATAGCAAAGCCTGATCCAATACCAATGGCGGCCATGCCTACAATCGGCTGCTGGTGCATCTGCCAAAGCAGGAAGGCAGGGCTTTCTTTGTCACTGTTCTTTGTGCGCGATGCCAGCCAGGACAAGCCGATCAGCAGAATGGGATCAAGCAAATTGCTCAAGTTGATGATGGTATTCCCGGGGGACAGATTACCGGTCGTGGCAATATCCCAAATGTGAACGCTTGTAGCGCCTACGCCTAGAATAGTAGTAGCAATGATGGTAGCCGTACGAAACCCGTCGCGATGGCTTATGGCCATGATGCCTAACACACCGATCAACAGGTTTGCAAAGCCCATCTCCAGTTGGAAGGGACTGCCCGTAGACCAACCTACACCCTCGGCGATAAGATCTGAGTAGAAGAGATGCCCGATGGCTCCTCCCAGTCCATTTGCGCAGACACTGATTGCCAGCAAGTAGACGATGAATAATTCGATGCGTCGCACCTTCGTGCGCGCCTGACGGTCAAGCATCATGTGACCAGTCGCCAGAAGTAAAGGGATAATTGAGTAGGCGAAAGTTCGTACTAAGAAAAGCTCGTTCATTTTTTATTCTCCTTGTTTTTGAAAGCCTCTTGCAGTAGTGCTCTCCTTGCCTTTCCCGGCGGCGATGCGCCGTCGGGAGCAGGGGTAATCGTTTTCCTTTGCAAGGGGTCCAGGGATTCGGATTATTAAGGTTGTGTCTTCAGTCCAGTGCCATTCGGATGAACAAGGGTACACTAATCGCGTAGGATATGACGTGCATCAAGCCCAATGTAATGGCGATGATTGGGTCAGCCGGTGGTACGCCGGGTAAACCGGGACCAAAACCGAGCATGATGGGCTGCCCTAATGAGAGCAGCAGGCTGATGGTTGCGACGATCAGATAACGCCGCGCTGGGCGAGAGGACCGTCTCCTGACCACAGCGAAAACCAGAGTTGCGAGGGTCAGATATACAACGGTAGCAATTACAATGTGCATGAGACTGGTTCCAGGCCAGGCAGCCACGTAGGGGAACAGATAGCTTACGAAAGCGTACAAGCCAAGATTGATAGCAATAGCTGTGGCCATCGATAGTAAGCTGGCCAGGATCAGTCTGCTGCGTGTGGATCCTAAGGTTATTTGCTTAGTGAGGAATTCATTTTTAGAAGTCATTTTATTCTCCTTTTTGGGTCGGTTTGATATTTAAAGGATAACGTTGATGACCTCCCCTGTAACCAATCAAGCGATGGAATTAATTAAGTGGATCGGTTGATTTTCTTGTCAACCAAACGGTTGATACAGATGCACTGGTAAGATCCTACGTAGAGAAAAAGAACCAGCGTCGACTCTTCCGTGCGACCGGCAGGACAGCAAAAATATGATCCTACGCAGAAACAATTTATTGCATAACTGGGCATTCTTGTGCACTCTTTGAGAAACAGGGAACAAGTGTTGAACGTCCCTAAAGATCCATCAATGGTGCTGAAGGGATTAGTTGATATGCATCCTCAGATAGTCCTGAATTTCGTGCGAATCAAGGAGAAAAGGTACAAGATTTTTTTACCCATCCCTTGTGGATCAGGTCTGATGTACAGGAATTTTTTAAGACTTTCCATGCAGACATAATTATAAGTTCGAAGAAAAGAAACACCTTCGGAGATGATAAGAGTTGTTGATTCACACAGCCAAATGACGGAATAAAATTTCCAATCAGATGTTTTTTATAGCTAATTGTGAAAAATTCAATTGAATTATTCAGATTATTGCTTATAGTAGAATAACAACCTTTTAACTGAAAACAGAAACCAATTACATGAGGTGAATAATGAAAATCGACTGTCGGGAGAATATTTGGAATCAATTTGGGGCTGCTATCGATACACTGAGCGATGCCATACATTTATGTCCTGATCATCTCTGGGCAGTTCAAATGTGGAAGGATCCGGAAGATGAACGCTATGGCCAGTTCTGGTTTATTGCCTATCACACACTTTTTTGGCTCGACTTATTTTTGACAGGCACGAAGGAGGGTTTTAAACCACCAATACCCTTCATCCGAGGGAAGCTACCGGACCAGCCTTACACGAAGGAACAAATCATTGCGTACCTGAGTGTCTGCCGCGATAAATGCCAATCGACAATCGAAGGATTGACAGACGACAGAGCGCTACAACGATGCAAGTTTGAGTGGATGGAACCCACTTTCCTGGAGCTTCTTTTGTATTGTATGCGGCATGTCCAGGAACATGCTGTGCAGTTGAGTTTAGTGCTTGGGCAGCATGAAGTTACTGGCATGGATTGGGTAGCCAGTGCTAGAAGCAAGGAATGAGGTGTCATGGTTGAAGCTTTTTCAACTTCACGATCTAGAATCAAGGCGTTTGTTCTCTTAGAGGTTTGTGTATTGTTTGCAATTTCCTCTGTCGTTGTAGGTATCAACGATAATCCACCTGGTGTATTGCTTGCCTTTATTGCAGCAATCGCTGGTGTCCTTGCCTTCGTCCATCCCTGGCGAGCGGTGAAGAAGTTTGCTTCTCTCCTCCTGGCATCTGTGATTGGTTTCGTCCTCTTCATCTTCCTGATTATCATTTCCGATTCAATCACTCAGAACCCGGAAACCTCAACCGATCTTCTGAATCTGATCCAGAATCCCGTCAACGATGCGCTGAGTTTGATCCTTACCATGATTTTCTCAGCGATGTTCTTTGTTGGAATAATCGGTCTGGTGGCTATTTTCATTCACAATCGCCGGCGGAAAAGGTAAATCGTGGAATGAAATGTTTGCATGGGTATAAAATCCGATCTGTTAAGCTGTAAATTCTTGGCACGTTTTGTGACCGTTCGCTGATTAAGTTCCGGATTGTAGAGAATGGATTCACGCACTTAGTGAAGGTATTTTTTCCTGTGAGGTATGAATATTGTTTGACGCGAATCTGGTCGCTCATTTGTTCAAGGAGTTTTTTGTCCTGGATTGGATGGGTGATTTAACGTTTTCACTTTTCTTTATGCTAGAATTGTGAAAATGAATATCCCTTCTCTTGAGCAAACCGAAGCCTTTATCAAAGAAGCACAAACGATGTTCCCGGGTACCTGGGTTCAACATTCTTTCTATGTCGCAAAGGCTGCGGAGTCGATTGCTCAACATCATCCTTCACTTGACCCTGATGCTGCATTTATCCTGGGTTACTTACACGACATTGGACGCCGGGTTGGGAAAATAGACATGCATCATATCCTTGATGGCTATTATTTTCTGAAGGAAAAAGGATTTGATGATGCTGCCCGAATTTGTATGACTCACTCTTTCCCAATCAAGGATGTTCATTCCGCTGCGGGGAGATGGGATGGCACCAACCAGGAGCTGGAGTTTGTAAACGAGTACCTTTCAAACCTGGAATATAACGAGTATGATCGGCTGATTCAATTGTGCGATGCGATTGCATTACCGACTGGCTTTGCCTTAATTGAAAAACGCCTGATGGATGTTGCTTTAAGACGTGGTGTAAATGAGTACAGTGTATTGCTTTGGAAAGCTTATCTGAAAATCAAGCAAGACTTTGAACAAATCATCGGACAATCTGTTTACAAAATCTTGCCAGGTGTTGTAGAAAATACTTTTGAATACAATCTGCTTGTCTTATAAAGGCAAACTAACAAGGATGGTTGACAAAATACTATGTTCAAGACACATGAAATCTCCATCAAACCAGTCTTTCGTTTTTTAATCGGCGCACTAGGAATTTTTGACGCTGTAATCGGATTGTTTCTCGCGCTGAGGGTGCTGTGGTTTGTGTTTCAAGGAGAGTGGTGGAGATTGTTATTAGTTTTACTTCTTCTCTTAATCACGTCCGCAGGTGTATTTCTCTTGTGCAGTGCTATTCGAGGGCGGCTACTCATCCGTTCTTATCGAAAGAAAAGAAAAGATTGACCTTAATGGGAAGAGATATGATCTGGCCTACAATTTTTTCAAAAATGAAATTCTTAGTTCCGCTACTACTTGCCAATTTCCTGATTTCCTGGACAATCCTTCCTCTCGCAGTTCCTCCCTTTGGCTTTTACTCATTGAACAATTTAATGGAAGTACTCCTCTGGCAAGGCATCGCAACAATTGGATGGCCTTTTGCCATCCTGGGAGGATTAGCTAATCTTATTAAACTAGGTAATGTGGCGAGTTTGGCATCACTCATGATTGTTCTGATCTACCCAACCATGCTTTTGCTGCTCATAATCTTTCTCTTCTCAAAGCGTAACAAGCGATGGATGCTTATCTTGTTACACATACTCCTCACCTTTTCCTTCGTGGCCATTTGGTACCAGGTTCTCAATGGATATGACTTCATGATTGGGTAATCTGAATGGGTTTGCATTGGCGGTTATAAGGATTTCAAAGAATTTTTAACAAATTCCTAAGTAGTAACTTAAATTACCATTTTGGTAACTTTGTGATATAATTTCCGTATGAGGATCATCAGTCGACGTATTCTTCGTGAATTCTGGGAAAAGCACCCAGACGCAAGTGTTCCTCTGCAGGCGTGGTTTCGTGATGTTGAGCAAGCAACCTGGAAAACCCCTGCTGACATCAAAACAATTTACAAGAATGCCAGCATTATTGCCAATAACAGAGCCGTGTTCAACATCAAAGGAAATCATTACCGGATTGTGGTGGTGGTTGTTTATCAACATGGATTGGTTTACATCCGCTTCATAGGAACACATAAAGAGTATGACAGGATTGATGTGTCAACAATTTGAGGAGGTTGAAAATGGAAATTAAACCCATTCGCAGTGAAGCTGATTATCAAGCTGCATTGAAAGAAATTGAGAAATTATTAGATTCTCAACCGGGTACAGCGGAAGGCGACCAGTTGGATGTGCTTGTGACACTGGTTGAAGCCTATGAAGTAAAAAATTTTCCGATCCCTGAGCCAGATGATCCGGTAGAGGTACTTGAGTATTATATGGAAAGCCGAGGGCTGAGCCGTTCTGATTTGATTAAATACCTGGGAAGTAAGGAGCGTGTTTCAGAAGTATTAAACCGTAAACGTGGCTTATCTCTACAAATGATTCAACGCTTGCATACTGGGCTTGGTATCCCTGCGGATCTATTGATAGCAAGACAGGCTTAAAAATCCTTCTTCTAGAAAAACTCGGAACGCGTTATATTCAAGATTGTAAGATCTGATATATGATGCATTTTCTAATAATTAAGTCCTTTAAAAAATGCACTATCCTTTTTGAAATGTGTTTTCTTCCTGATATGTTCGATTTTGATGGAAAAAATATTTAATGAGGAAACTAAACCAACAACAATGCAATCATTTGAGTTAAAGAGAAACATCATCCATACGTATCAGGCTTATATCGCTTGGTCTGCGCGGTGATATGCAGCCTTTTTTCGTATGCGTTAGGATTGCAAATCTCTATGTCGATAAGCTTGATATGATGTTGAACAATGATAATGGAAAACATCATGGAAACAAAGGCAAAGATCAGAGATGCTCTGTGGAAAGATCGAACCATCGATATCATAACCATTGGCGCAAAAACGGGGTTACCCAGAAGAATAGAAATCTGGTTTACCAACGTGAATGGTCGTATTATCATCTGTGGGACTCCTAACGCGAAAGGTGGTAAAGGTCGTTACAGTCCACGAGACTGGTTAGCAAACCTGAGAGTTCATCCTGATTTTTCATTTTGTCTCAAAGAATCGTTACAGATTGAACTGCCAGCCAAAGCAGTGGAAATTATTGATCCAGAAGACCGTAGATATTTGATGAGTGCTCCGGAAACAAAATGGTATCGAGATCAAGTTGATTCGATTGATGATCTGGTCAATGGAAGTCCAATCGTAGAAGTATTCTTAAGCGACTTAACAGAGTAATTGAAATAATGAGGTAGAAAATTTCATTCTTACACAGCGACCCCGGGCCTGGTGGAACTGCCCCTCGCACATGCTACCTACTGAGTATTGATAATTATCTTCACATTAGCCGCCTCCTAATTCTTTCTCGAATTATGTAAACCTTTAACAGTTATTATCCATATCCGAATGGGGACTTATGACATAGAAATTGCATCACTCTTCGTTTATCTTCTCAATTCTCGAAAGGCTTTCCATTTTTCTAGTTGTGATCTTGACAACCTGGCAAGAGGTACTGTTTTGAAAAGACCTGCCATAATTAATCTGAGTTAATTGATGAAAGCGATTGATTAAAGGAGAATAGAATGATAAATGAAAAGGATCATCAGGAAGTTGAACTATGTATCCATGATGCCATTGGCTGGGCATTAAACAAGGATATCGATCGGTTATTTTCGATCATGGCGCAGGATGAGAACTTCTTTATTTTCCATCCTGATTCCCACAGCACGATTGTTGGCATTGATGCTTTCAAAGAACTGGGGAAGCGTTCCTGGATGAATGCTGCATTCAAGGCCACCGATTACGCCATTAAAGATTTACGGGTAAATTATGCAAGAGTGGGAAATGTAGCCTGGTATTCCTGTATGCTGGATGATCATGCCGAGTGGAATGGACAGAAAATTGGCTGGGATAACTGCCGCTGGACAGGCACATTGGAAAAACGGGAAGATCGATGGGTTATTGTCCAGATGCATTTTTCTTTTGCCAAAGATCATTAATTATGATCCGGATTCAAAAAAGAAAATAGGGTTATCGAATAACAGGAAATTTATGGAATCAAATCAGATGATGAGCATTTCAGCAAAATGGCAACCGAAAAAAGTTAGATCTTGGATTAGCAGCAATTATTGCGATTCTTTTCCCAGTTGTAGCTGGTTTGCTTTATGGAACGACAGGTGCCTTGCTACCCATGATTCTGTATTATGGACTTGCGTGGGGATTGGTCAAATGTCGTCGTGGATCCACCGGGTATTTCAAACCACTACCCAAAAAAATCACTGGATTCTTTTATCTCAATGTTGGCGTGATACTCATCAGTCTGGTTTGTGCCTACCTGGCCAGAAACACCTTTCAAGGCAGTAATTTAACCGGAATTATATTAACGGCTCTTATTTGGGCACCACTGAATGCAGCGAGTGAGCAATTATTATGGATATACATTTTTGAAGCCTGGGATTTATTCCCATCCAAGCCAAAAACCGGTAACCGTCTGGTAGGGTTGATTTTGTTTTCAGCATTCGTGGGTATGATCCACACCATGTATTGGGCAAAGTTTCTCACCACAGTGGATTCACATCAGGTATTTGGTGTAATATTTGTAATTTTGACCAGTGTTTCAGGTTTTCTGCATCTGGTGGTCTGGCGAAAATCCAATCATATGATATTTACTTTCATCCCCCATTTTCTTCTAAACCTGATTCCCATTTTTTGGACTGGTTATTCAATTCTTCCTTATCTATTCCAATAATAAATTCATCTCTTCGGGCAGATGAAATAATTATCGGATTGAAAAAAATGGCCAAATCTAAGAAGAACCAGGTGCGTTCCCGTGTTACAAATTGTAACATCTGGTGTCTTGGGGTTATACGTAAATAAAAAATGTCCATTTTTTGAGATACTATATTGAAAATTAATAAAAAAATCCCAATCTCTTTAAACTAAAATGACTGAGTCAAATTGATGTTTTAAAAAAAGATGATTAGGAAAAAAGGAGTGTCATAATGAATCCATTAAATCACAAAGTTGATGCATTCCTGAGCAGAGAAACAAAATGGCAGGATGAATTTAAAAAACTACGGGAGATCATTTTAGATTGTGACCTGACCGAAGAACTTAAATGGGGTGTTCCCTGCTACACGTCTGAGAAGAAAAACATCGTTTTGATCCACGGATTCAAAGATTATTGTGCGATCTTATTCCCCAAAGGTGTTTTATTGAACGATCCCGATCATATTCTCATCATTCAAACCGAGAATGTGCAGGCAGCCCGTCAGGTTCGCTTCACCAATTTGCAACAAATTGAGCAGTTAGAATCTATGATCAAAAAATTTATTAAAGAAGCAATCGAAGTGGAAAAAGCTGGGCTGAAGGTGGATTTTAAAAAGACAGCGGAATTCAATATGCCCGAAGAATTTCAAAATATTCTGGATGAAATGCCAGATTTAAAAACCGCGTTTGAGTCGCTAACTCCAGGCCGACAAAGGGCATACCTGCTTTATTTCTTGGCACCTAAACAATCCAAAACCCGGGTAACAAGGATTGAAAAATCAATACAACAAATTTTTGATGGAAAAGGGTTAAACGATTAGCACAGCTGACCGAAAGGATCAACCAAGAACATGGCTAAACCAATTTCAAACTATCCGGTTTTCGAAATGCGTATCGCAATCACAACCAGTGATTACGAACGATTGGTAAATTTCTATTGTAAAGGGCTTGGAATTGAACCTGCCGCCATCTGGAACAATGGCAATGGTCAAGGGCTTGTCCTCAACATGGGGAACGCAACATTGGAGATTTTCGATGAAACACAGGCTGAAACAATAGACCAACTCGAAGCTGGACGACGAATAAGTGGTCCGATTCGATTTGCATTAGAAGTACCTAACTTGAAAGCCGCAATGGAGCGGTTAATTGTTCATGGAGCGACATTAATTCATGCACCTGTCATGACCCCATGGGGTGATTATAATGTGCGACTCCAGGACCCAGATGGTATGCAAATCACTCTATATCAGGTAACATAAAATAAAGAACAGGGTAATCCTGGATGAGTAGATAGAGGAAATATGAATAATTTATCCATAAAAGAGCTCAATATGGAAACATGGAAAGATTTTGAGAGATTAGTCCAAAAGCACAATGGTGTTTGGGGAGGATGTTGGTGCAGATATTTTCATCCTACACCTCCCCAAAAAATTGATAGTCAAGAATCTTCAAAATCATATAAATTATCACTCGTAAAAGAAGATAGATCTCATGCTGCATTAGTCTTTGATGGAGACACCTGTGTAGCCTGGTGTCAATATGGTCCACCAGAAGAACTTCCCAATATTATGCACAAAAAAGAAGTTGAGTCAAAAATGACAATGCCAGATTGGAGAATTACTTGTATTTTTGTTGATAAGGATTATCGGAAAAATGGCCTGTCCTTATTTGCATTGAATGGTGCTTTGGAGCTCATTAAAAAATCAGGTGGTGGGGTGGTAGAAAGTTATCCACAGGATACTGAAGGAAAAAAAGTATCCAATTCGTTCTTATATAATGGAACAAAGGTAATCTTTGAAAAAGCTGGCTTCGATTATGAGGGCAAAAAAGGGAAAAATCACTGTATTATGAGAAAAATAATTTGAGCTTCCTGGGAATCCAGGTCAGGTAATATCTGTGTATCAATCCTTCATCTTGCCTGTAAAAGCATTTACGAGCAGATTACATTGTCAATGGAAGTAAGCTAGTTCAGGCATGGAAAATATATTGATTATAAAATAAGGAGAGAAGGATGGAATGAAAATGGCTCCTAAAAAACATGAAATCTTATCTACCTCTTCGATCGATCTCCACCTGCATACCACTTTCAGTGATGGTATCTGGACACCAGAACAGTTATTGGAATATCTGGTGCAAGAGCATTTCAGCCTGGCGGCAATCACCGATCATGATCGGGTAGATACAGTTGCAACACTCCAACAACTCGCACTGGATAGACATATGCCTTTGATCGCGGGCGTTGAAATGACCACGCTGTGGAAAGACGAAATGTCAGGGAAAGATGAATTGTCTGGGCTAGACAACATGACTGATCTCCTCTGCTTTGGGTTTGGTCATCCTCCAAATACGTTGAACGACTTAGCCCAAGATCTATTGCTCCATCAACGTGAGAACACCCGGGAGGTCTATGAAAACCTTAAGCGCAAGGGGTACATATTTCCTTCGGAACCCGACGCATTGAATGTCCTCCTCGAACAACCAAATCCTCAGCAGCCACATGCACTGGCCGCTCTATTAACAAGACATGGCTATGGAACTGGGCACCCATCTGCGGGGAGAATCGTTCTGGAGGCAGGTTGTGCATTTGCGATGAACGATTTGGCTGCAGTGGTGGATGCTGCACATCAGAGTGGAGCTGTGTGTCTCATTGCCCATCCAGGACACAAAGACGGATTTGTGACTTACGATTTTCAAATGTTGGATAAACTCCGCCAATATATTCCAATTGATGGCCTGGAGGTTTATCACCCAAAACATTCGCCAGACCAGACAGCGATATATCTGGAATATGCTCAGCAACACCACTTACTGATCAGCGCTGGTTCTGACTCACATGGTCCGGAGAAACCTCCGATTGCGTACAAGGCTGAATTGTGTCGTGAACTATTGGAACGAGTAGGGTATCAGTTTTATACAAAAAATTGAATCAGAGAGAGGTTAAAATGATTGTGAAATTAAAAGAGAATTTACAACGTGCTTTTTTATTAACCCACAACCTGGTTGTGCATCTTGATGAAGAATCCTTGATCCTTGATTTGCCAAATCTGCCATCCAACCAAATTGCCGGGCAATTATGGTGTATGGTAGGGGCACGAGAAAGTTATCTCAAAGCCATAGAAGCTGGGAAGTGGTCAGGTTTCTCATGCAGTCTGAAATCACCCCGTGTCAAGCAATCAGTCCTTGAAGCGTTGGATACATCGTATCATCGCTTGAACGAAATGGACTTTGAGAATTTTTCCGAAGGGCAGATAAAACTGGCATTCGACCTTCTGGAGCATGAAATCCAGCATCATGGTCAATTGATCCGCTATGTCTATGCAAATGGACTTACCTTCCCTGAGAGTTGGCATAAGCGTTATACTGTGTAAAAAAAAGATTTACTTGTTGTTTAGATAAATTTTCCAATGGGTATCCAACTTGATCCGTTACATGCTCTTTTGTTTACTGGGGGATTATTGATCCTTGCCAAGATCATCTTTTCAAAGGTGCGATCTGATTATGTAACCAGAGGAGCTTTATCAAAACCAGTAGCAATCATCCAAACTGGTTTTTTCTTTGTTTACGCATTTTCATCTTATCTGTTTCTGGATTCTCGACTGAATTCTATTCGTCCGCGAGGGTTGGTCCTGGTCTTTATTGTTTTATTGATGTTGATTGGTTTATTGATCGTTCTGTTTTCCATGCCCATCCTGGGAAAGAGATCTTTTGGGTCTACAATCGGACAATTACATACAACTGGTTTATATCATTTTAGTAGAAACCCTCAGTTATTGGGAAGTTTTATTTTTATTATTGGGTATTGTTCTTTATGGCCAAACTGGGGTGGTTTTCTTTGGGCATTTTTGTGGTTACCCATAGGTTATTGGATGGTAAAAGCCGAAGAAGAGCATTTGTTAATTGTGTTTGGTAAAGAATATGAGATTTATCGAAAAAACACATCATTCTTTTTCAATCTTCCAAAAAGAAAGAGCTGAAAAGAATGCTATGCTTTTTGCTTACAAGATATTCAGTATTTTGGTTCACTGCTGTTTTTAGAGTTTCCTGCAATTTTCAAAAAAAAAGTTCTTGGTAAGCGTTTTTTTATTCAATTATAGGAAAATATCTTCTAAATAATTGTGAGTCATTTCCCTGATTTATCCGACTCGGATTAATTACCTTTTTTCTTCCGGGTTATACTGATCGTTACAGCTACTGCAAGAACAAAAATTACTGCGATGATCACACTTGTATCCATTTTTATTTCCTCATTGTTAAATTTTTTTAGGTGGTAATTTTACTTTTATCATGTAGAAAACTCACTCCCCAAACGCATGTTTATGAACTGGTCAAGTGACCAGAACAATTCGAAATTTCATTTGTGTTTCATCAAATATCGAAGATCAAAAATCTTCCGAAAGCCAATTGAGTAGATAAAATGATAGGGATGTAATCTGAGATTAGACTCACAACTGAAAAATATTTTGAATGATCTGGTTCACTTATCGATCAACATTTGACTTTGTTTTTTTAGTTTCACGAATTCAATCAATGCCCATATGGAAATCAACAGTGCCAGAATGAGAAGGACGATTGAAAGATGGACTGTATCCTGTAAACCAGCTACCTGTGCGTGAATCGGTGCGAATGTCGCCCCAAATTCCAAGAATCCACCGTTATAAAATGCCACTCGGTTCTCCCAAACTGTACTTAACATTGCTATACCAGTAGTCTGTCCCAATGTGCGCGTCAATGAAAGAAGACTTGAAGCTACACCGAGATTATCTCGGCTTACTGATCCCATCACCGCACTGTTATTGGGAGACTGGAATAAACCGATACCAATTCCAATGGGAATAAAGCGTAGTAAGTAGCCAAGCGTGGTTGTGTTTTCAGACAGGGTGCTTACACCAAAAAATCCTAAGATAATTATGAGTAGCCCTAAAGTGGTGATAGGACGCGAACCGGTTCGGTCTGACAAAGCGCCTGAGAGTGGTGCCACAACAGAGACAAACAACGGAGTTACAGCCAGCATCAATCCAGTTTGTCCGGACTCATATTGAAGCACGTTTTGCAGATAGAGCGGAAAGAGCAGGGTCATTCCAGCAGTACAAACAAATACCAAAAAACCAGTGATCAGATTGATTGAAAATTGCCGGTTCTGGAACATGCGTAAATTTATCATCGGATTAGGACTTTTCTTTTCAATCGTGAGAAAGACAATCAAGGCAATCATTGCTGCAAGCAACAGTCCGGCCACAGTCATATTATTGAATCCTCGCTCCTGACTGATAGATAATCCAAAAAGCAAGCAGATCATCACTAAAAACATAACTCCTGCTCCAGCAAAATCAAATTGTTGTTTGGTGCGTCTGCTGTCATTAGGAACATACAAAGTTACCATTACTGCACCAATCAGTCCTATAGGCAGATTGACAAAAAATAACCAATGCCAGGAGAGTGATTGCAGGATAATCCCGCCAATCGTTGGACCAGCAATGATTCCCAGAGATACCATCGTACCCATTACTCCTAAAGCTTTTCCCCGCTCTGCTGAAGGGAAAGTTTCAGTGACAATCGCCGTACCGATTGCCATCATTAGGACTGCTCCAATTGCTTGAAGTACACGGAAACCAATCAACCAGTAAACTGACGAGGATAATCCACAAAGCCCGGAACTCAGCGTAAAAAGAATGATTCCTGCCAGATATAATTTCTTTTTACCGATCATATCTGAAAGACGACCCACCGATAGGAGTAGCGTGGAAATTGTAAGCATATAAGCCAATACCACCCACTCTACCAAGTTTAAGGATTGTTTTAAATCTTTGACCAACGTATTGAGGCCGATATTAACAATGCTGCCATCAATCGTAGCGAGGAATACCCCCATGGCTACCGAAACCAGCACCAGCCATTTATTTACAGGTTGTTTGGGTGATTTTTCAATCATATCAAAAAGCTCAACAGCAAAAAAATGATTATATCACGCAGGTGTTTCGTGAATAAGTGGAATTTTGTGATGGTTGTACATTAAATTAAAATGTTTTTCTTTTGAGATACTATAAAATTTCAACTGCGAAAATCAACTATTTTAGTGCAGGATTTCTCGTAGAAAGAAATCATCAAGTTGAAAAACTGGTGGTTTAGAGATACTTGAGATCAAAGAAGTGTCAACCAAAATTGTGCAGCGAACCAAAAACGCATCAATCGATTAAAAAAGGAGTCTGCTATGGATAATCCAATTGATTATCAATCAATGACCATCGTTTCTGCAAATAACGACCAATTCGGAGAGTATCGTGGTCTCGGCGTAAGTAAAATCACTTTCAAAGTAACACCAAAAACCAGTGATGGGGTCTTTATTATCGAGAATACATTTCACGAAAAAGGGGGACCAGCCAAACATTTACATTTCAACCAGGAGGAATGGTTTTATGTTGTAGAAGGAGATTTCTTGTTTGAAATAGGGGAAGAAAGATTCAAATTACAGCCTGGGGATTCAGTACTTGCACCGCGCAAGATACCTCATGTTTGGGCACATACTGGAAACAACCAGGGCAGAATACTGATTGCCTTTTTACCTGCTGGAAAAATGGAAGCATTTTTCCGAGAGGTGACTAAAGCAAATGCTATGCCCCCACTTGATCCTGAATTATGGCGTTCACACGGCATGGAATTAATTGGACCACCTTTATTAGAAAACAATAAACTTTAGTCAAAAAATCGTTTGTATCATCTTAAAAAAACGGTGCTGCTGGGTGTTTTTTGCAGGAGAGCCCGCCAAAAACACCCTGAACACTCATTATTAATAAGATACAATCAATTTGATTAATTATAAATTTGGAAGGATATAAATTCACAATGAATGCAGATTCTTTTCGCCATTTTTATGAATATCACTTTGCTGAAAATCGTAACTTATGGGATCAATACATTCTGTCGCTCACACAAGAACAGTTCACACAACCGGTTGATTATTCGCTTGGATCGGTGCGCAACCACATCGTGCACCTGATGAGTGTGGACGACACCTGGTTTTGTGGATTACGAGGGGAAGAAATCCCAGATATGCTTGAACCTGTTCATTTTCACAACCGCGAGAAAATTCGAGAGCATTGGGATATGGTTGAGCATAACATGCGAGAATATCTCACTTTACTAGATAATGAAGTTCTCAATGAAAAACCGCTGGATGGAGAGGATAAAGATTTGACTGTTTGGCAAGTATTGTTGCATGTGGTTAATCACGGAACGGATCATCGTGCTCAATTGCTGAGAATTTTGCATGATATGGGGATGAAGACAACCTCACAAGATTACATCTTCTATGTTTATGAAAATTTGCCTTAAATCGAAAGAAGATAATAATAAGGAGAAAATATGTCAAACTCACAAACCAAAGGATATTTGAAAAATCCCCCCAAAAGTAATGGTTGTAAAGTATTGGTATTACATGCCTGGTGGGGATTGAATAACACCATCAAGGACTACTGTGACCAGTTAGCAGAAGAAGGCTTCACCGTCTATGCACCTGACTTATACCACGGCAAACTGACCGATGAAATTGAGATCGCTGAAATTTATAGCAATGAATTGAGCCTGGAGCAAGCCAGAATTGATCTTGATCATGCTATAAAACTCATGCACGATCAAGCTCCACAACCAGTTGAAGGTATCTCGGTCATTGGATTTTCTTTAGGTGCTTTCCTGGCACTGGATTTATCCACAAACCAGCCAGAACAAATTAGCAAGGTGGTGATTTATTATGGTACCGGACCGAATAATTACACCAATTCCAAGGCAACTTACCTTGGGCATTTTGCTGAGTTTGACCACTTTGAGCCGCAATCAAATGTTGATGA
Organism: uncultured Chloroflexia bacterium; assembly: GCA_963765655.1. Taxonomy (GTDB): domain Bacteria; phylum Chloroflexota; class Anaerolineae; order Anaerolineales; family Anaerolineaceae; genus UBA6170. The sequence goes on along the minus strand of CAVXXH010000014.1, from coordinate 107,445 downwards.
ACTTGAAGCTGCATTTAAGAAATCAAACAGACCATACTCCTTTTACCATTATCCAGATACCGGTCACTGGTTTTGTGAACCGGATCGTATGGATGCGTATAAAGAAGAAGCGGCTACACTCGCCTGGGAAAGATCCCTAATATTCTTACGCCAGTCTTAATGCTGACGGATTCTCGAAAGAAGTTTTGACTCATACTTTACTGTTCAATTTAGCGTGGGCGACGTCTGCGGTTGCTGGATTTATTAGCAGAATAGCTGCTTTTCCGATCTGACTCATTCCCGGAGCGAGGTTTTGGACGAGGTGCGTTATGTTGGTGTTCCTGCTGATCCCCCGATGATGGAGGGATGACAGGCGTATAGAAAGTCTCCTGATAAAAATCATCAAGAAGCATGGCCAGTAAACCAGTTTCTTCATCGTTTTCATTCAGACTACGAGCAAGTGGCAGGAAGCGGTGCATGCGTTCCGTCCGCAATTTATCCCTGGTACGTAATTTTGCTTCAAGCAGGGTGATGATGCGCTCCGAAACCACCTTTTCCACAAGTTCATCATCGGGTAAATCCCGTTCCTCAATTTTTAAGGAAAACCGTTTGCCAATGAGGCGCAGTTCAGCTTGTTCAGTGATGTTAACTAATGTGATGGCCGTCCCACTACCTCCAGCCCGACCTGTGCGACCGGAACGATGGATATATGACTTCTGCATCTTCAGGGGGTTCGTACTGGATAACATGGGAAAGTTCAGGTAGATCTATCCCACGTGCAGCCACATCCGTGGCTACCAAAAAGCGCAAGGTACCACTGCGAACCCGCTCCAGCACCTTCTCACGAGCGGATTGCGACAGATCAGAAGTCAGTAAATCAGTGTCATAGCCAAATCGCTGCAGAACGGTGGTCACATATTCGACATGCACCTTTGTATTGCAGAAAATGATGGCTGATAGAGGATTTTCGACCTCAAGGATGCGCACCAGACTGCGATCTTTATCCATCCCGGGGACTTTATAGTAGACATGTTCCGTCTCGGTCACATGAATATGCTCACTGCTGAGGTTGATAAAACCCGGATCCCGCAGAAATTCGCTGGTAACGCGCATCACCTGAGGTGGAAAAGTGGCTGAGAACATATAGGTACTGATGGGATGATCGGGCAAATAAGATTTCACCCGACGCATATCCGGATAAAACCCCATCGACAGCATATGATCGGCTTCATCGAGGATAAGGAATTTTAAGTCTCTGAGAGAAAGAGACCGGCGGAGCAAGTGATCGAGTAAGCGGCCAGGTGTACCAATGATGATGTGTGCGCCTTCCTTGAAAGCATCCAGTTGAGCCCGATAGCCAACACCCCCATAGACAGCGATCGAGCGTACGCCAATTGCTCGTCCAAATAGTTCGGCTTCTGTGGCCACTTGTAAAGCTAATTCTCGCGTAGGAACCATTACCAGAACCTGTGCTGAATTCTGCAAAGGATTGATCATTTCAAGCATGGGGAGCAAATAAGCCCCAGTCTTCCCACTGCCAGTATGAGATTGGATCATCATATCGCGCCGGGAGAAAAGATAGGGAATTGCTTTGGCCTGAACAGGCATTAATTCATCCCAGCCAGCCAGTGCTGCACCTTGACGCATCTTTTCCGGTAAATCAGCCAGCCTTGCTTCTGGCAATATATCTTGTAGTATCTTATTTTCTGATTGTTGAGGTGAGTTATCACTGGTTTGAGGATTAATTTCTTCCATTATGTTTATTTCTTTCTAAGTAATGTAGTAATTTCAAAATCTTTCGCCTTTTATTGTAACTTGTAAGCCTGCTTCGTGAAAGAGTTCAACAATTTCTATTCATATTGTCCTTTATTTGTTATTGTTGATGAACGGATATCACCACTTTTCCACGGGCATGACCCTGCTTGAGATACTTAATAGCATCGGAAGTTTCTTGTAGTGGATATCGACGATCAATAATCGGTTTTACCTTTCCATCCTCAACCAATTTGATAATGAATTCCAAATCCTCTCTATTTGGTTTTGCTGACAGTACCTGTATTTTTTTTCCACCGATTGATAGGATCGAGCCGAACAAAAGGGTCTTGATGATCTGAGAGAGCGCTCCCCCGACCATGACACATTTCCCCCCTGATACCAAAGCCTTTTTGTAAGCCATCAATGGTCGACTCCCATTGATGGCAATAATGAGATCGAATTTGGTGTTGATAGCAAGGGCATCAGTTTTGGAATAATCAATGACATGATTTGCTCCAAGCGCATGTGCCTGCTCGACATTCTTTGCACTGCAAACGGCAGTCACCTCAGCTCCAAAATATTTCCCGAGCTGAACAGCAAATGTCCCTACTCCACCACCAGAACCATATATCAAGACTTTTAGACCTGACTGAATTTGTCTTTTATCCCGTAAAGCCTGAAGGGCAGTAAGCGCAGCCATCGGAATTGCTGCAGCATCTTCAAATGTTACCTTTTCTGGTTTGATTGCTAACAATGTTTCCGGAGCTGTCACATATTCCGCAAAACCACCAGAACCACTGGTGGAAAGGTCCCCGAATACAGAATCACCGATCCGAAAATTTTTGACATTATTTCCAACAGCTTCCACAACACCAGCAACATCAGATCCATAGATCTTCTTTTTGGGGACGATACCAAGTTGCATCGATCGATAATCAGCAGCGTTCAATGAGACGGCGTGAACTCTTACCAACACTTCATTTTCATTAGGAACCGGTTTTCCTACATCCTGCAAAACAAGTTTGTCTGGTGTACCCTTTTTATTAAACACAATTGCTTTCATTATTTTTTTCCTTGATCAACTTGTACTTCGCAAGAGAATACCTCACCTATGGCTACCTCAAATACATCTGCAATCCGGAAAGCTAATTCCAGGGATGGTGAATATTTTCCCGCTTCTACTGCCAAGATGGTTTGCCGCGATACGCCCGCTTTCTCAGCCAGGTCCTGCTGGGTCATCTCATTCGCAAAGAAGCGCAACGTACGAATATTATTTGAAATAATATATTTTTTAGCCATGGTTCAATCCCCTTCTGTAATAGAATATCTTCACAAATCCTTCGAGAATGGAGCCGACACTGAATGAAATGAAAAAGATATTTAACATTACCACCGCTGAATAATTCAACACCAGGGCAACAAGTCCAGCAATGAAACCGATACCAGCAATAGTAAAGCCAAACTGAATTGATTTTAACTCAATCATTTTATCCATTTCATCTTCAATCATATCTACTTTGATTGCTTTTTCTATTTCCTTGTCATCATAATTGCCCTCTATTACAGCTTTCGAAACTGCAATTGATATGGAGAGAATGACATGAAAAACAATTTGAATAACGATGAATGCCACAATTCCAATACCAATAAATACCAGAATAGTAGTTGCCCAAAATTTTAAATCTCCAGGTGCTACCAATCCTTTTTGATATTTTCCGATCGTATACAGGCAATAGGCTGCTAAAAGGGCTATTCCGGACAAGATACTTACAATGGATCTCTTTTCTTGATATGACATGATTCTTAACTCCTTTAAGTGTAAATGTATGTAGACATAATGTATCATTGATTAAACATAATGTCAAGTATTTTTTACTTTTTGTATATTATTTCTTACCAATATTTTTTCAGCTCAATAATTATTTCTACAAGAACTATTTCTTCCAGAAATCTAAAAGTCCAAGAACTCAGTATAATTAACCTGAAAATGGATGATAATTTTATGAATTCCAGAAAGCTTCATCAAAAGGAAGTCGAGTCCTTCCTAAATAGCAAATTCTCCAGCCAGTCTTGGAAATTTACCTATCCAGGAGGTCATGGAAATGAAACCTACTTCGCTCGGAGTGACAACAAGGTTTACTTCGTTAAGTTAGGATCGGAGGTTGCAAAATATCAAGTGATGGCTTCCATTGGGTTGACACCCCTCATTCTGACAGAAGGTTCACTTGAGGATGGTACCTCCATCATGGTTCAGACATATATAGAAGGGCAAACACCAACCCGCCGGGATTACCAAACTCATCTTGAAGATTTCGCTACAGCCCTCCATAAGGTTCATCACAGCGCTGAGTTAAAACAGGTACTACCTGAAGTTTCTACTGATAAGTACAGCGCCATTGGTCTCCAGGTTCTTAATGAAATTCAAACACGATGGAATAAATTCAGACATCTTGTACCTCGTTCAGCTGATTTGGTCGATGAAGGGATTATCCAGCTGAGAGAAAAGGTAAAAGGATTTCAAGGCACTGGATTGGTCGCATCTCATAATGATATTTGTAACGCCAATTGGATCATCACACCGGATATCAAACTGTACTTGATTGACCTGGATTCCATGTCAATCGACGATCCAGCTCTAGATATTGGTGCAATCTTGTGGTGGTACTATCCGCCTGAAATACGGCAAGAATTTCTGGAAATTGTTGGATATGCTGATCATAATGAATTCATGACCCGAATGCGGGTTAGAATGGCCATGCATTGCCTGAATATCATCCTCCCTCGGGAAAATAGTTTTGATACTTTTGACCCGAATTCTTTTTCAGAAAATCTTACCGATTTTAAAGCAATCATTGCAGGTGAGGAAAATCCCCAGGGATATGATTGATATGTAAAGGGTTCATATTTTATATGTGATAGAAGTTCAAAAAATTAAAACATAATGGGTTGTGAAAAAACCACAACCCATTTCTGCAGAATTTATAGAGTTATCAAAGTAAACAGAATTCGTATTTTTCCCGTTTTGGTATATGGGACTTACAAATTAACCATAAGTCAAATTTGACTGTCTTATAAACCACCTTGTTCTCGTGCTGGCAACGATTGCAGGTAAAGCCAAATTGCTTTCAATTCATCGTCTGTCATCTGGCTAAAATTCTTCCACGGCATTTCTTCGCTTAATGGTCGCAGATTGGGCGTCATACCCGTTCGCATGCTTGTGAAGAAGCCTTCTTCTGACCATTTAGCCAAACCACCTCCAGGCGTCAGGTTCGGTGTTGGGATTTCCTGTCCGGGAGGTCCAAACGGAGCGCCATTCAAGTTTAAACCATGGCATTCTGTGCAAGTACGAGACAGATATTCACCATAAGCAACCGACACACCAGGTTCAGGTGAGAGTGGTGGAGGATTGGTATGATCGATCTTTTCGACTGCAGGGGCAGGAAACAAGCCTACTGCCATCATCAACTTTCCCAAGAGTTCGATACGCCTTTCCGAAAGATTGTTGTCCACCGGTGGTATGCTCTTGAGGTAGGCTATCAACGCACCCAGATCATCAACACTTAAGAAGTAAAAAGTATTCGACTCCATAATCAAAATCGCTCTTCCGTCATGTCCCACACCATGACGGATGGCTCGTACCCAGTCTGCATCGGAATAGAAACTACCAACTCCTCCAACCCCACTAGTGAGATTGGGTGTTGGGATACTTACCATACCGGGTACTTCAAATGAAACTTCACCGCTTAGATTTGCAGTATGACATTTCGTACAGGTGAAAATGACAGCAAGGTGTTCGCCACGCTTAATTGCCTCCACATCAGTAGGAATCGAAATCTCATCAACTGGGATATCATAATTCTTATTCGCTTTAGCTCCACCCACAATGGCTAAACTAAGAACAACCAATACCAAAAGCCCAATCAGACCCCCCACGACAATACCAATCCATTTGATTGTTTTTTTCATAATAATATCTCCTTAATTAATTCTTGTTTTGATCGAAAGAACTTGCATTAAGACAGCCCACAAATCACAGATTTCCCCGAACCGATCTTTATTGCTTTTCAATTACAATGGAGGATTATTTTCCATGCACAGCAATAAAAATTTTGCGTAAGAGACCACAGATCAGTGCTATTTCGCTTTACGCACCAGGCGGATTACAGGTATGACACGACTGGTGTTTTTTTCATATTTTATGAAATTACTGCTTGCTGCCATGAATTTTTCATATAGTCTATTGCGTTCCTCTCCTTTAACAACGGTCGCCGTTACCTCAGAAACCATCCCCCCTATTTCAATTTTTACTTCTGGTCTTTTCAGCAAATTAAGATACCAGCCAGGATGCCAATCCATACCACCAGCTGAAGCCGAAACGAGATAATCCTCCCCCTCTTTCAGGTAAACAACCGGATTTGTGTACAGCTTACCAGATTGTCTACCAATTGTTGTTATAAGCAAGATTGGTAAATTTGCTACTTTATTAGCAAGTTTTCCAGAACTCATCCGGTAAAGACTATTATGAATTTTATTTACGAAACTAAAAAACCGATTGAAATATTTTGAGGGTTTGGTTGTCATTTCAATTCTCCTATTTTTATCAGATCAAAATAGTGAAGTAACACCAAGGAAAGCGGTAAATCCTGTTACTTGAGGACCTAAACCAGCCCTTCGGATTTCCTTAGATTATTCACTTCCTTTTATACACATTCTTTAGCGTGGAATGATCCCTAATTGCTGTAACATCCCATATTGATCAAATAACATCCAATATTCCGCAATTATTCCATCCACGAACCTGGCGAAAAAGACGCATTGAATCTTCATAGACATACCTGTGGGGGCAATACCCATCAGCAATCCTTTGTGAGTTCCGCTTATGGTCCAGTGAGCTGCAATCTTTTCACCAACCAGGATTTCATCTTCCACCATCGTTTGAAGATCAGGGAATGCGGTTCGCAAAGTTGAGATTAATCGCTTAATCCCATCTACGTCATTTATTAACCCGTATTTGCTGTTGTGGACGATATGATCAGAAGTTAAAACCTCATCCACAACAGCCATATTACCTTTGTCGAAAGCCTCTCTTAAAATTCGTTGAATGGGGGATTGAAAATGAGTGGCTGACATGATCTTTCTTTTTATGGTGCCGTGATTTCTGGCATTCGGGATTCGAGAATATCTTTCAAGTCCCCAAAGTCGGCATCCATTTCACGCTTTAGACCACCAACAATCATTGGTTCAGCCAAACCCATCAGGCCAGAAGTATGTAATTTGAAAACAGTGGAAAGCTTTGTACCATTCGATGTAGGCTCAAAGAGATATGTTTCTTCAAAAGGCGCCATACCAGAAGCACTTTTGATGACAAATTTACTATTAGGCTCGTATTCAGTAATTTCTACAAGACCTTCGATTTTCCGCCCAAGGAACTTCCTTACTGAAGCAAATTTTGTACCAACACCTAACAAGCCTTTGGTTTGGTTACGTGATTCCACAAGTCCTGTTTGCCATTGTGGTCCATTTGTAAGGTCACTTACGAAAGCAAAGACTTCCGAAACTGGACGTTGGATAATGATGCTTAATTCGTGTTTAACCATTTTTATACTCCTTTTGTCTATCTTAAAATTTGATTGACTAATAGAGTTATTATGACAAAGTAGATAGTTTTTGTCGTCAGTATAAACACGTAGATTCACACGTATCTTTAGGATTTTTTGAATTTTTGGTATCATGTCAATAAATCGGGTATTGTCAAAACTCAAGGTATGAGAACAACTTAATTAGCATTTGGTTATAAGTTAAATGTGACTTATTTCAACTGATGATCGATTGCCCAACGCATAATTTGGGCACGGTTGGAAAATCCCAACTTCGAAAGAATATGACTGACGTGTGTCTCGATCGTACGCTTGCTTAAAATTAATTCAGCAGCAATTTCGAGATTAGTCTTCCCCTGCCCAATTAATGATGCAACTTCAAACTCTCTGGTAGTCAGGCTAGCTAACTCTTCCACTTCAGGTGATTCAATGCCAGGTAAAAGTTGGAGTTTCATCGCAAAGGCTACAGCTTGTTCCAGAGACATGATGCGTCCGGCCAATTGTTCTTCCTGAAGTTCTTTTTTTAAGATATGGGATTGAGCAAATCCAAAATATTTTTCTACTTCTTTTTGGGTAGTTCGCCATTTGGAAATATCATTTTGCTCACTGAATGTTGTGAAAGCAGCAAACAAACGAACTCCAATTCCAAATAGTCCAGATTTAATGGCACATGCTGCAAAACCAATCAAGCACTCGATCATGCCAGACTTGTTTTGCTGAGAAAGATGGATGGTCATACTTTCCTTGAATAAGGATTGAGCTTTTTCAATTTCACCTTGATGCAAATAAGTAAATCCCAGATTAAATAATATGGATGCCAAATCATGTTGCGCACCAAGTTCACGCAGTAGAACTGCGCTTTTCTCATATAAATTTTGCGCCTCTAGATAGCTCTGTTCACATCGTGACAGATCTCCAAGGAAATTAAGGGTGTGCGCGATCCGGAAGGCATCACCATCACGTAAGGCTAGATCTAGACATTCATCAAGCCTTTCCCGTGCTATATCATAATAACCCAACTGAATAGCAATTTCTCCCTGCCCCAGCAATCCCATGCCTAAATAAAATGTGTTTTCAGATGTCTCACGCACCATTTTTACAACTCTTTCCCCAACATTATATGAAGTCAGGTAGTCTCCTACTGCTTTCGCTCCAGATGCGAAACCAGCCAGGGCGAATGTAAGGACTGGTTTGTTTTCAGGGATTATCTCCTCCGCTAACTTGACAGCTTTTTCTCCATAGTCGAAAGCTTCCTGTTGATTTCCAAGGAACATTGCTAAAAATGATGTAAAGACGAGGGCATTCACACGTACAACCGAAGAAATTCGTTCATCTGTCTGAGCAAGCAAACGTTCAAACCATGTCATCGCTTCTCGCACAGAACCACGAATCTCCCAAAATCGAACAACAGCACTGGCAATCCGCAATCCTTTCTCAATGTGTTGGCTAGCCCGTCCATCCTGCAACGACCAGGTCAAGGCAGCACGCAGATTATCGCGCTCCCCCTCCAACCAATTCAACCAGAGTTGTTGGTATGATTCACCTAATTTCGGAGCTGCTTCTTCAGCCCGAGCAAGAAAAATATCCAAATGACGATCACACAATAGTGCTGATTCACCACTCTCAACTAATTTCTCAATTGCATATTCACGGATGGTTTCAAGTAAACGGTAGCGTGCTATTGTACGCCCACTTGTTTCAACGATGGTGAATGATTTATCCACCAATGAAGAGAGTAACACGAGAAAATTTTCTTTTTCGATTCCATTTCCATAACAAATGAGTTCAGCCACTTCAAGAGTCCAACCACCTGAAAATACTGCAAGACGATTCAACAAAGTTTGTTCGTCAGGAGATAGTAATTCGTAACTCCAATCGATTGTTGTTCTTAATGTGTAATGGCGAGACTTAAGACCTCTGCGGTGAGTAGAGATTAGCAAAGTAAAGCGATCATTTAGTCGCGTTTCTATTTCTTGAATCGTAATTACATTTACCCGCGCGCTTGCTAACTCAAGCGCTAATGGAAGGCCATCCAATCGCGTACAAATCTCGATGATTGATTTTGCATTTCCAGTAGTGAGTTTGAAATCAGGGATTATTGCCTGAGCCCTTTCAACAAACAATTGAATTGCATCATAATGGATCAAGGAGCGTATGTCTTTTTCCATTTCTATATTCGTATTCGGTAAAGTCAACCCTGAGATTGGATATATTATTTCACCTGTTATAGCCAGGGCTTCCCGACTGGTAGCTAAAACACAAAGTTCAGGTGCCTGACATAATAGTTCCTGGCAAATCTGTGCACATGATTCCACAAGGTGTTCGCAATTATCAAGTATTAAAAGTATATTTTTTGACCGGACAAAGTTCGATAAAAATTCCAAAGATGGTTGTTCGGTCGTCGGATGTAAGCCAAATGATAGCAATATGACTTGCGGGATGAGTTCAGGGTCACTAATTGGTGCCAAGTCAACCAACCACACACCATCCTTATACAAATCGCGAACTTCATTGGCAACCTGAATGGAAAGTCGTGTTTTACCACTACCTCCCGGACCTGTGAGTGTGATCATATGCGCATCAGTTAAGAGGTTTTTAAGATCGGTGATTTCTTTTTCTCGTCCGATAAAACTCGTTAACTGGATTGGCAAATTCGATTGGATCATAAATACTCTTGTTTAAATCATGTTAATTCTAAAAACTACAACTGATTAAACGGAATCAGGTTTTTCCATTATAGATCAATGGTAAATAATAATTATTTTCTGTCCAATGCTATTGCAAATTACCCACTTTATTTGAAATAAATCACATTAATTTCAACTCTCAAAACAAAATTTGATCGTGATTCTACCCAATTTTGGGGTAATAATTGCGAAAGAAACAGGCCAAAAGGAAGTTGTGTAAAGGGTTTGTGTTGTATGTGCAGTAGAAATTCATAAAATAAATTCATGATGGACTTTTAACTAACATTATCAATACAACCCTCAACACCAAAATAATCACACCTAATCCATCTGGTAATAGTTTCTGAAATGTAAAACACAATTATCGTTGCGAAACCGAAAAACACAAGTGTCCCATATGATTAATTTCAATTCTGAACACAAAGTCTTTCTCGATAAACTCCTCTTGGATTATCCTCATATCCGACCCGGCAAGATGTTTGGCTTTCCCGCCTATTATGTTGTAAAGAAATTGGCTATCTGTCTTTATGAACAAGGTGTAGGAGTCAAACTCCCGGAACAATCTGTCATAAAGCTACTGGAAACAGACAGCAATATTGTGCCATTTCAACCGATGGGGAAACCAAAAATTCGGGAATGGATTCAGATAAATCTAAAAAACCCTGAGAATTACATTCAGTACAAAGCAGTGTTTGAAGAATCGATCCGTTACTTACTGGAGATTCAAGCAAAATGACACCAACCCGTTTATCACGAATTGAAGCAACGACCCGTATTGTTCTGAAATTTAATGATGCATTCAACCGACACAATGTCGATGAAATGATGCAATGTATGAGTGATGATTGCGTTTTTGAAAACACGACTCCTTCACCGGATGGAACGATTTATACAGGAAAGGATGAGGTTACTCAATTTTGGCATAAGTTCTTCCTTAATTCTCCACAAGCACATATCGAAATCGAGGAAATTTTTGGCTTAGGTATGCATTGTGTCATGCGTTGGAAATATTATTGGATTGATGTGAATGGAGATGAGGGACATGTTCGTGGGGTTGATATTTTCAAAGTTATAAATGGACTCATCTCGGAGAAGTTGTCTTATGTGAAAGGATAAATTTGACAAATTTATCTAAAAAATGAAATGTCTTTATAAACGATCATCTATATCTATTGGAGGATTCTTGATGACCTGTTGTGTCAAATTTAAAGAATCATTGAAAAATATATAAAAAACAAACAAACCTGAAGAAAGCAAAAATATGGAAAAAATCATAGAAATTAAATCCAATTCACTTGAATTTCTTCAGATGGTCTTCGAGATGCTTATCATCATGAATAAATTGAATCAATCAGAAAAGATCGTCATGATGTCGGAAGCAATGCATGCAGCAGAAAGTTATTTTACAGAAAGTCGCAGGGTGTTTGTTTATAAAATAAAAAACAAAATGGCTGGTTATTCGGTGTTAAAAATAGAAGACCGGGTGTGCTGGTTGGATTGGCTGTATGTTGATCCTGATTACCAGGGCAGTGGTGTGGCATCAAAATTATTTGATCATGCAGAAGAAATTTCACTGAAATTAGGTAATGATCAACTATACATCTGGGTACATCCCGATAATCACCGAATGCTGAAGTTTTTGAAGAAAAAAGGATATGATGTTCTAAATTTGATTGAAGTGAAGAAAGAGAAATCATTAATAAATACATCAATTTCCATATTGGGTAATGAATTTCGTTATTGATATTTAATAATATTGATAACTCTACAAATTTTATATAAAGGACACCAGCAACAAATAACCAATTTTTGATAATTTACGGAGCACTTAATAATTCAGAAGGAGCATCAACGCCCCCACTTAATGTGTGCAGGAAAGCAATAATTTGTGCCATTTCCCGATTGGTCAAACCTATCGGTTCCAATTCGTTATGTCCTGACGGCGATACAGGTGGATGGTTATAATGCTGGAGAACTTCTTCCAATGTAGCAAATTGCCCGGCGTGCATATAGGGAGCAGTCTCGGCAATATTTCTCAGAGTCGAAGGTTTGAAAGCGGCCTCTAATTGTTCTCCTTCAGAAACAACAAAACGCAATTCGGAACAATCCTGTTCTTCTGCATCACTCCACTGACTCAGACAATTGAATTCATCGTTCAGAACCTTGATGACACCAGATGCACGGCCAGCATCCAGCGAAAAACCCGACCTTGTAGGTACACCTGTATTGTGAAAGTCATTGTTTGTAAAGAGGGGTCCATTATGACATTGAATACAATCTGCACGGCCGATGAATAGTTTCAATCCTGCCACCTCATCAGAGGTCAATTCAGATTTCATTGTTTGTTCATCATTGTTGAGCAATGCATCCACATACCGGTCAAAACGAGAAGGAGCAGGCAGGATCAAGCGTTCGTACGCTGCAATGGCTTTACCTATATTGACAAATACCTGTGTCACCTTGTCGCGGTCAGTGGTTGTCATCCCTTCCCAGGCTGCCTGAGCGATAGCATCATCGACAGGTCCTGCTATCGGTGGAAAACGTGCAGAATCGGAGAAATCTGGTAGCGGTCCAAAAATTGCCTCATATTCTACCCGGTAATGGTTGGCAATCAGGTGAGCATATTGCGTTCGGGTACCACCGTGTTCGACAACACTTTCCATTGGAGCAAGAGCCTGTGCCCATTGACTATCCTTACGTCCATCCCAAAATTGCCAGGGACTATAGGCTGTTCCAATGATGGTCATAGACTTCCGATCGGTTGTGCCCACACCAATTGAAAGAGATAAACCATCCGTGAACATTAATTCAGGTTTATGGCAGGTTGCACAGGAAACCTCATTATTGGAACTGAAGCGGGTATCGAAAAAAAGTTTTTGCCCTATCAAAGCAGCTTGGGAATCATCTGCATAAACATTTGAGGGATCAGATGGGAGTGCTGGTAAGCTGCCGATCCATAAATTACGCAAAGTAACAATTTCATTCTCAGTCCATTTTGTTGGTCGGAATATTATCCAAAGCAAAATGACGACTGCGAGGAGGGCGACTCCAGACAAGAGAATGAATTTCCGTTTCATGAGTAATTATTCAATGTTGAGATTGAATGTAATAGAATCGGACTGTTCACCTGAATTAATAACAAATTTGACTTCCCAAAAACCAGTCATCTGAAAACGCATTCCCTCGACAAGGTAATCGCCATTCCCCAGATATTCAGTGACTTGTGGATTGGTTGGCAAGCCATGACCATGCTGCGGCATACCACCGTCCACCAGAATAGAAGCATCCTCAACTGTTTGACCATCAGACGTCTCAACATGTAATGTCCAGGTATGAATTTGATTAAGTGGCACATTGGCGGGATCACTGCTCCAGGTTACCTGAAACAAACCGTCATCTGAAAGCCGTGAAGTGGAAGTATCCAGATTGGCTGGAGGGGATTCACTACCCATCATGATGGGGTGTAGAAATCGTGGACCGAATACCGGCATGAGCAGAATAAAACCAACAATAATAATTATTGTTGTGATAGCAGCTGTAATGATTACAGAAATTTTTTGTTTATTCATAAAACAACCCTCAACTTAGAATTAATTAATACAATTATAATCCTATTAGTTGATTATTTATCCTACTGTAGATACCCACCCACAACACACTGGAAATAACTAATTGATACAAGATAAAATATTCAAAAATATAGGAATTTGATAGTTATTATTAGGGACTTAGTTAGCTTCAATGATTTAAGATGGTAGTAATAGAAAATTCGAGTTATTGAAGTGAAAAAACTTTTTCCTATTAAAACGTGATGTTCATTTCAATAATTCGCCCTACTAGTTTTTTTTCATCCCTTGGTGGAAAAAAACCTGGCTGGATCTTTTTGAATAAGTACTATCAAAACAAATTGGAGTTAAAAGATGACGAAAAAAAATTTTATATCCTTTTTCATACTGATGTCCATCATACTGGGAATGACCATCATGAATCCTTCGACTAATGTAGTTGCTCAAACCAACACTTCTGAGTCGAACACACAAGCTGTGACACCAACACCTGTTGGACAAATTGATGTGCCTGCCTTTAAATTACAGATTTATGCGCCAGCCATCAACCCGCTTATGAACACGACCGATGAATACAACCGTATTTCAGGTTTATTACCTGGAATTTGGCATGGTGCAATCTCACCTGTTACGCTGGTATTGTCTATTATTAATTCAAATATTCAAATGTACGAAGTCCATAATGATGGGGTTCCTTACAATCTTGGCTTTTTGATTGGTGTGGCAATTGTATTTTTCGTTCTGGGTATTTTTTCTGGTTCCAGGCGAAGACGGCGCTTATAATAACAAAGGAGAAATAAATGTTACCAATCGGTGATGATAATAGTTCCCGTAGAATAGTACCAGTGGTCACGTATGCTCTGATTGTTTTAAACATCCTGTTTTTCATTGTGCAACTAAGTGGTGGTGATGAATTTATAATGAAATGGGCTTTTGTTCCCAGCCGGTTCCTTGCCAATCCAATTGGTGACTCTTTAACACTCTTCACATCCATGTTCATGCATGGTGGATGGCTGCATCTGGGAAGTAATATGCTCTATTTATGGATCTTCGGTGACAATGTGGAAGATCGGTTTGGACACATCAAATTCCTCATCTTTTACTTGCTGAGTGGTCTGGCTGCAACTTTTACTCAACTAGCTTTCAGTGTTGGATCAGATATTCCAAATTTAGGAGCATCGGGAGCCATCGCAGGGGTACTTGGTGCTTATATTATATTATTCCCAAAGGGGAGCGTAAAGGTTTTACAAGGGCGAGGTGTAATAAACGTTCCAGCACTGATCGTCATTGGCTTCTGGTTCGTTCTTCAGCTATTTAGTGGGATTGGCTCAATGTCCAGCATTGGAGATTCGGGAGGCGTTGCCTATATGGCTCACATTGGTGGATTTATTGCCGGATTTGTGTTGACATTTTTGTTTCGAGGAAGGCTAAAATCTCGAAATACAGGTTGATCAACTTGAGATAAATAAAGAGGCTGACCACTTTCTTTTGGGTCAGCCTCTTTTATTAATGGTCAATTTCTTTTACAAATTTAGTAGACTAAAGTTAATCCACCAGTCGATGGAAAAATGCCCGGTAGTGCTGAAATGTCATACGAAGATCTTCAGTCGAAACTTCATCGCCCTGATTCCATTGAGTCTCTAATGTGTCCAATTCCTTATCAAACATTGTCGAAATTTGCTTGATCATATCAGAAATCAAATCATCAGCATTCTGGACTGCAACACGAGGTTCGTCAACAAATTTCCCTTGAATTTCCATCCATTGTTGGTTGAAATTTTCAGATTCCTCCCGGTCAAAAAAAGAGGCTACTGGTTCCATCGATGGTAATTTTGGAATATCCCGTATTACTTCCTCATTCATTGAGGTCGATTCATTCTCTTGGGTTTTGTGTACAATAGTATCTTCCAATTGTTCAAGTTGATCATCTGTGTAATCACTCGGAATCACTGGAGATAACACCTCTTGTTGAGAAACCACATTATTTAAAAGAACAGGATTATCCTGTTGATTGTACTCTTCCTCAGAATTCTCGACATTTTCTATCGGTTTTCCATCGTTATAAAATCGTACTTCACTCATCTTATTTTCTCCTCTTATTTAATAATTGTCTCCGATTTGAGAAGTTCATCAAATAGAGATCTGTAATGAATCATTGCAGTCCGCAATTCTTCAGTATCCGCTGTTTTATCAATATTTTTTATGGATATTGCTCGAGCAGCACGGTAATTACTTACCACTTTAGGATATTTAACTGAGATATCAGCTGCCCGTTGATCAAAATCAGATATTGGATAGTTGCGAAGTTGCATAACTTCCATGATCAAATGGTCAGCATCGACAATTGCTTCTCCAGGTTCATCAACAAATTTTGATTGAACAGTAGCCCATTCTGCCAGATATCGCTCATGCTCCACTTCAGTAAGTGGACGGATTTTCAACTCTTCAACATGTTTCTGCCGATCCTCCAACTCTTTTTGTGCACTTTTATCATCACCTAAACTCTCTACAGTGCGATCATACTCAGTTCCAAATTTATTTTGAAGTTGTTCCGTCTTTTTTCGACGAGAAAAAATCAAACCTAAAATGATACCTAGAACGACCACCACAACAACAACAATGACTATTGTAGAAGTATCCATAAAACATCTCCTTTTATTTCTATCAAATTATTAGAAGAACACCAACCAATCCCTCAAGTAATCAATACACAGAGAGAATGACGCGGCATTTTCCTTTGATAACTAAAGAGTACCAAAATTAAGCTATATTTATCCCCAATAAAATCTATATAATTCCTATCATTGATAAAGAAAAAAATTATCAACCAGACACGTCTCTTTAAAAACTCTTGCAACTGACTTTCTGACCTTTAATCTCTTCTGAAATGTAATTAATTACAAATCGTAAGCGTATAAACCATGAGGAAAAACTGTTAATATTAATTCTATGTATTGAAAATCCTCCAATCACTGATAAAATGAATACAATTATATTAACAGTACTGTGATTTTCAAGTAGCCAATTCTAAGAGGCGAAAAAAATCACTTTTTTATCCAATGGAGGATAACATGAGACTTAGTAGACCAAAGAATGTAACCTGGTGGATCGCCGTCATTCTGGGCGTTCTGGGTATTATTTCCCAGTTCGTAGCTATCCCCGTACTATCCGACGGGTCATTTTGGTTAGTGGCCGCAGGATTTGTCCTGTTAGCGCTAGCAACCTATCTTAAGGACCTTTAATTATTTTCTTTGTGTAAATAATAGATCAAGGTCTTCGAATAAATAATTGATTCCATAATTCTTGAGAAAAGCATGATTCAAGAAGAATGTATTTTGTTGATTATTTCCAAAAATACCTGATTGATTCTAATCAAAAATGATATTTTTGATATGAGGTAAATTGGTAGTTTAGGGATGTATAATCAACTTAATATCTATTTTAGAACAATCTTGGGAGGGAAAATGAAATTCTTGCGAAAAATTCTGGGCGTTTTTGTAATGATCGCAGGTGTAATTGGTTTAATACTCAGCCTTGCGGGATTAGTGGGATTATGGGTTGCCAAACCAATTTTAACCACAACGATCAATTCCACTGTAGATACTCTCATTAGTAGTGTAGATACCAGTCAAAAGACCCTGGATATCACCTATGATGCATTAGGAGCAACGATCAATAGTGTGGATGCGCTTTCCGATATGTTGGATTCAACTGCTGGGACAGTAGAGGATACACAACCAATCATCATCCAGGTCAATGATCTCATGGGGGAAACTCTTCCTAAAACGATAGAAACTGCAACCGGATCTCTCGATGCAGCTGAAGATGCAGCACAATCTTTAGAAAGTGCAATCAAATCCTTTGAAGTATTACAATCCGTTCTGGGTGCGACACCATTTCTAAGTGCTGTATTACCTCCAGCGCAAGAACCCTATAATCCCGAAACATCATTGGCAGATAGCCTCAGTGATTTATCCGATAGTATGCAGGATATGCCAGAAGCGTTTATGGATATGTCAACCAACCTGGGTAAAGCCGATGATAATCTGGAATTGGTTAAAGACAGCATGACCCTTATGTCAGAAAATGTGATGTTAATCTCCACAAGTCTCTCCCAATACCAAACAATGATCAGTCAATCTAAAGCATCAACCGATAATCTTAGTGCTATGCTGACTGGTTTTCAAAGCAAAATGGGGAATATTTTAAATATTGCTTCCATCGTGCTGGTTTTGTTTTTTCTGTGGTTACTGGCAACGCAGGTTGTTATCTTCAGCCAGGGGTATGAACTATATCATGGGACAGCCAGTGGAATGGCAGCGAGTGAACCAGATATAGACGAAGATTCTCCAGTCAGACCAGAGGCCAAACCAAAAGAAAACAATGACAAAAGTGTCTCAGATGAACAATCTGAGATAGAATCAGAAACAATAGCAACCGAATCAAATGGTTCAGAAAATTAAGCAAACTATTTTAGGAGAATATCATGAAATTCACTTTAGACACAAAACTTGGAGTACTGTTAGATCACCCGCAGGCAAAACCAATTATCGAAAAATATCTACCTGGCGTATCAACAAATCCTATGGTTGGAATGGTGAAAGGGATGACCTTAAAAGCATTATTAGCCACTCCGCAAGCAGCTCAATTTGGGATCACAAAAGAAAAGGTTGAATCAGTTCTGGTAGAGATCAACAAAGTAGTTAAATAAATTCTTAACTATTCTTGATTTTCGAAACAATATTAACCGATCTTTGTTCCGCATTCCGGGCAAAATTTCGCACCGCCAGTTTCAGCCTTGCAGTTTGGACAGATACCTGGTTTAGCCGCTATTTCCATTTTTGTTCCACAATTTGGGCAAAATTTTGCTCCGTGCGTTTCCTGTCCACATTGTGGACATTTATCAGTTGCTGGTTGGATCATGGCTGCTCCACATTCCGGGCAAAATTTTGTTCCAGCGGCTGCCATAGTTCCATCGTTGGGACAACGGGCTGCTTGAGACGCTGCATTTTGCGCTGTCTTAGCTGCTTGTTGAACATTTTTTATCACATCCCCAAAGCCAAATGCACTTGCAAGACCTTTTAGTGCTGCGCCTGTTTGTTCCCCCCTGGATTCTGCGATCTCAGTTGTTCGAGGACTGTCTTCATTACAAAAGCCACTCTGTGTATCAAAATCAGAAAGGCAAACAATGCGCAGACAGGTGGGACATTCCCGAAACTGTACCTGTACCTGACTCCATGCTTTATTCAACTGGTCAGTCGTTAATTTATAACTATATCGGGGATCTTCACCAACCACATTGTTAGCCACTGTATTTCCAAATAAGGGTACTTTTCGAAGTAATCCACTGGCAACCTGCCTGCCAATGTCCTTTGTTACTGTACCAGTTACATCAGGTTGGCTACGAAATTCTCTTCCGCATGTTTCACAATAAAATACAGCATAAGGACCAATTCCATCATTTCTAATATCATATCTTGGCATTCTTGAAAAATCGGACATAAAGACCTCCTGGAAGATAAATTAAAATCTATTCAAATGCATTGTTCGGGAATTTGGTGATTTGTTGCCACAGATTATTATATAACCAATGTAGTAGGAGCAAATTTAAAAACAGACCGATTTTTAATTTCCTTTCTGCAAATACCCAATAATATAATTAGTAAATATGAAAATCAAAATTATCAAAACACAAAAAATAAATGAAGAATAAGAAACCATTTACCGAGATTAAAAAGTGGCTTGCCCGGCATCATCCATCGGGGTTTTTATTGGTTGCACAATTACTACTCCTGGTGCTTTATGCTGTGTATAGTGATTTATCAACTCGCTGGGAATTATTAAATGCGATTGGTGGCTTAATTCTGGTACTGGTCGTTTGGGTGGTTGATCGCAGTCCATCCATCAATTGGATCGCATGGGTACTTGCCATCCCTGCTTTCTTATTATCCGTGCTGGCAGCCATTCTTGATAATCAGACACTTTTGGTCTGGTCCTCCCTATTGGAAGCAATTCTTTATTTTTATGCAGCAGTCAGTCTGATCGTTTATATGCTGGAGGACACAATGGTCACAACTGATGAATTATTTGCTGCAGGTGCGACATTCACATTATTAGCCTGGGGGTTTGCCTATTCGTATCTTGTCTGTCAGGCTTTGGTCCCTGAGAGTTTTATCAATGGGGCTCATCCTGGACAACCTTTGACCTTTATTGAATTATTATTCCTCAGTTTTACAAATTTATCAGCAACCGGGTTGGGTGATATTCTACCAGTTTCTGCACCCGCTAGAGTTATCGCCATGTTGGAACAATTCTCCGGGGTTGGATATATTACGATTGTTGTATCAAGATTAATTGGATTGACAACCAATTACCAGAAGAAAAGGCAAAGATAATTGTTCCTCAATGTGATTTTCAAATCAACTAATTTCAAAAAAATCAAAAAATGGTTATTATATAAATGAATTTTTTCGATACTTAAACTCAAGGAGTTTTCCATGGCTAAATCAAAATCAATAAAATTAATAGATCAAGGACCTGAAATTAACGCTTTACTGGTGATTGACGTCCAAAAAGGTTTATTCAATAAAACGATACCCATTTTTAAAGCTAATGACTTACTCAGTAATATTAACCTGCTCGTGGAAAAAGCACAAAAAAACCATGTTCCGATTATCTACATACAACATTCGAATGACACGATATTGGCTTATGGTTCTGATGACTGGCAGTTGCATTCAGATATCCAACCAACTAACAAGGATTTTTTAATCCACAAAAAACACGGGAATGCATTTGAGGAGACATCCTTAGGGGTTTTACTGCAATCAAAATCGGTGAATAGTCTGGTAATTACCGGCCTGGTAACCCATGGATGTGTGAAAGCCACCTGCATTGGTGCATTGGAGATAGGATATCAGGTTACTCTGGTTGAAGATGGTCATAGCAACTACAGTAAAGACGCTGCAGACCTGATCAATAAGTGGAATCAGAAATTATATGACCTGGGTGCAAAGATTGTAAAAACACAGGAGATTGATTTTTAGTTCAGGAAAGTCAATCAAATTAAATTGTTTGTACCCGAGAAAATCAAATTGAAACAATAAAACCAGGAGAATGAAAATGAGTGTTAAATTTGATATGATCGGTATTTATGTGGATGACCTTATTAAAATGGTTGATTTCTACAAGAATGCGATTGGTCTGGAAATTGATTGGAATGGAGAGGGTCCTTATGCTGAATTCAAACACGAGGGCATCCGATTTTCGATGTTTTCTCGAAAAGGGTTACCCCAGTTATTAGGAGTTACACCTGAATTTCCAAAGAAGTTAAATGGGACATTTGAATTAGCCATTAATGTCGGTGATCCAAAAAATGTGGATTTGAAATACGATGAAATCATTTCCAGAGGTGGTAAGGAAATCTACCCACCCAGAGATGAACCCTGGAACATGCGCTCTGCGATGTTAACAGACCCAGAAGGCAATATCATCGAAATCGCATCGGACTTTTGGACTTAATCAATCAAAAAATTTCTATTTTTTCTAATTCTTTTAACAAGGAGTTTGATTCCTGTTCTTGATCATTGGGTTTTTCGTTAACCTTTAGTAAACATTTCTAAAATTATATAATTGAGTTTTGATTTGAAAAAATTGTAGATATCGATAAAGATTTATTAAAAATGAAAATATTAGAAAGGAAAAATACCAAATTACTACTTATTTAATTAATAGATAATGTTTAAAAATGATAATAACCAGAAATTCAAATCAGGTTGCGCTTGAGCATTAGATAATCTTTTCGGGAGTGGAAAATATGAAATCAGAATTTAATCCACGTCGTAAATCTCTCCAATTGAAACCAAAGCATAATAAGAGTCAAAAAAATGACGGGGAAACCGTAGATTTTTGGAAAGAGAGAGGTATTGAAGATGTGGCATACCAAAGGCAAGCTCAAGTCACATGGTGGACTGTTTTAGGAGGGATATCCGTTGCCGCTTTATTAACCCAACTTGAGACTTTGAATAAAGAGATTCAGGTAGGACATTGGTATTTTTGTCTGTATTTTCTCTCAAGTTGTTTGATAATTATTAATTCATGGGTTCAAACAGCTTGGGGGAGTCTTGTCTTAAAATGGCCAATCTCTATTCCAACTTCCATCTCACTCTTCTTTCAAGGATTATCAATGTCTGTTGCAGCAATTAACATCACAAATCCTAATTTATGGTATAGTGCAATATCCATTGTAGTTTTTACAGCAATCATCAATCAATTGTTCTTTATGAAAAAAGTGGGTTGGAATACATTCACACCTAACATTATTCACAATGCCCGAAAATCGTTCTCTACATATATTCTTTTTGGCATCATGACAATTATTGCAAGTATCCACCTTTACTATTCTGATATTCCTATCGTAATAATAGCCTGGGAGTTTTTTGCACTTATTACATCAGTTCTTGCCCTTATCATGCAACATATCGGGATGACAATGGAAAAAAAGTCTTTAGCAATCCCTTGAAGGAATACCTCCTTAATTATTCTTCAACTTTCGGGTTCTGTTTGGAATAAAAATGAATAGAATTATTCTATGGGAAGCAAAATTCAATTAACTCTCTTATTGGTCATTGGTTTACTATTCACAATCATTCCGACCACTGCAGTATTCATTTTTGATAGACCACTCTCCAAATCTCAGTCCCTAAAATTCACTGATGAAAACCAGGATGTCCTGGCAGGCACATACTACCAAGGATTGCAGCCTTTTGGTGTAATTCTCCTCGAAGGTTTTGGTTCAGACCAGATAACCATGACCAGTCTTGCCAGTGAGTTCGTTCGAAATGATTGGCATGTATTTACTTTTGATTTCAGTGGGCACGGTCGTTCATCCGGAACATTGACCTTCGATAATGCCAGTACAGATCGTTTGGCTTATCAAACGCTGGCCGCTATCCAGGAATTCAAAAGAAACTCAGGCATAAGTGATGATCAGATATTTCTGCTCGGACACAGTCTGGGGGCGCGTGTGGCATTACAAACTGCAACAATCAATTCAAAAGTTGCAGGATTAATTTTGTTAGGTACGCAGGTCAATCTTTCAACCAATATTCAATCTGAGTTTTTTACCGGTACTTCTGATAATGACCTTGCATGGATTCAGTCCCTGGGTCCAGAAAATCCAGCGGTACCAATTCTTTTAATCAGCGGCACGTGGGATGATATCTTAACTCCCACTAACGCATATTTACTTTTTAGTAAATTGACAGCCGGAGAGTATGATCATCAAAATGGGGATTTTCAGTCTCGAAACATAGGGAATCTAATTCGACAACAAAAAATCTTACCCGGTTTAGTACACAACTATGAACCCTTTTCTTCCACTGTCATTGAGGAAATAAATAGTTGGCTACGCAATCACTACAATGTTGATATAACTGATTCTCATCTGCCCACCATTCGAATTTGGAGTTGGGTAATCAGTCTTGCCGGTATTTTTATTCTTCTCATTGGTGCCAGAAAATGGTTTGTAGTTGATGACGGTAAAAATCAAAAACCAACCGGTGAAATTACAAATATTCCAATTTTTTTAAGGGGAAAAATGCTTTTGTGGTTAGGAGCTTTGCCTCTTGCAGCTATCTTAGGGAGCATCTTCTTTTTTATTCCATTAGGTAAACCGGTACTGAATCTCATTTATGTGTGCTTTATTGGTGGATATGGTATTCTCCTGCTCATTCTCTATAAGCGGGGAAAAATGCCGGGTGTGCAGGGAAAACTTATCTTTAATAACACAAAATCCTTTAATTTAGATTCTATGAATTCTGTTTCACAAATAGCATTTAACCAAATTCTACTTAGCATAGGATTGACGGTTGCAATTCTTATCATTACGGCTGCCTACACACGCACCGGATGGTTTTATGTTTTTCCTGTTAACCTGCGATTGATCTGGTTATTTATCTTTACCCCGTTTACCGCCCTGGGATTTTGGATGGGGTTAAGAGAATCAGAAATGTTACCAAAACGGAGCAGTATCCAACTTGTTCAAATGTTAATCGGATTATTTCCCTTTTTCCTTTACACGATCCTGATGGCTGCCCTTGGCTCGCTTTCAGGCATGATTGGTGGGTTGCAAGGTCTGGTTATATTATGGCTGGTGTTAGCTTACGGCAATTTGATTCAGGCAATCAGCCACCGTCCATGGTTGACAGCAACCTGTATGGCGATTCTCCTGTATTGGTTGATCCTCCCCCAGGGTGTACTGTTTTAAGAGATCATGATATTTATTTAGTCTTTGTTAGAATTTCCAGCATATGAGAAACAACAACAGGGTCAAATTGGGTTCCACTACAACGACCTAATTCTCTCTTTGCATCATCCATCGTAACAGGTTTACGATAAACTCGTCGGATGGTCATGGTTGAAAATGCGTCTGCCACAGCAACAATTCTGGCACTAAGCGGAATATTTTCCCCGGCCAAACCATCCGGGTATCCAGCTCCATCATATCGTTCATGATGGGCTCGAACGATTGGCCGAACGGAATCCAGACTTTTCGCAGGTTCCATTAATGTTGCACTGTAACCAGGATGTCGGCGTATTACTTCCCACTCTTCAACAGTCAATGGTCCTGGTTTGATCAGAATCTCTCTTGGAACAATCGCTTTTCCGATATCATGTAGTTTGGCAGCTAATTTGATAATTTTGATGTGCTCTTTCGATAAACCCATGCGATCAGCAATTCTTAATGCCCAGAGGGATGTTTCATCACTGTGGATACTTCTATCCCAGTGATCAATTGAGTCTGCTAATTTATACAACGCATTCTCATAATTTTTTTGCATGGAGGGTAAAATTTTGCTATAAAAAACTTTCGCTCCTGCCAATTCTGGTGAAAAAGGTGATCCAGTGATATCTGAAAGATGTTTTTGTCCCCCAACAGGCAGACTTTGATTATCAAAGATGAAAAGACCGACAGATTTGTCCTGAGAATTAAATTCAATCGGGATCAGCAGAGAATTTGAATGAAAATTCAGAACCTGTTGGTCTTTAATCAGGCGATTGTATTCATCAGTCTGAAAATTCGTGTTAGGTGGATACTTATTCATGATGAGTTGTCTTATGAACTCCTAATTACAATAAACAGGAGCCATTTCTGGCATGGTTGGCATATTGATCAACTTGATGACCTGGCTGGAAAATTCTTCCAAGGATCTGGCATTAATGTGTTTTATCCTGTTTTTTATTTCGAATGGGAAATGGAAGCTTTCGCCACAGTAACCAGCGTCAATACAACTTACAGGATTTTGTAACAACTTTGACCGAAAGCCTTTGTTTATCACTGCAGCATGGATTAACCGGCCAAATTCAGCGTTAACATCCACACTATGACTTCGAATTGTTGTTGAATGGTTTGTTGAAATTTTATTAATTTGCGCTAAAGGTATCATTTTTTCTCCTATTGTTTTCGACTGAGTGACCATAATAAGATCACAATTCCAATTGATATCAGGACATCCCCCAAACTGAATGCTACTTTGTAGGAAATCCAGTCTGGCACGATTAACCTATCGGAAAAAAGAGCTAATTTGGTATCATCCAGGGCGAGAATGCGATCTTTTGTCATACCTAATCGGGTGCCTACTTCCCAGGCATCAATTGGTTTTGATGGGACCATGCGATATAAGGTTTCAGGAAGAATTGGCATCCATCCACTATTGAAAGAAATTACCAAAAAATTGCTCATTAAACCGAGACCTAAAGACCAAAATCCAGGATATGCCAGATTCATTGCTGTAAAAACAAGCAAGCCCAACATCGTCGAGATTTGAAGATACGGTATAACACTCTCAGGTATCCAACGTCCGACTGCAGGGATGTAAAAAGCAAAAACCTGTGGAATGACACAGAGAAAAACAAGCCACTCCAAATTATATTTTGGTAGTTTTAAGGTTCGATTCTTGAGCCTGGCTCGAATTAAAGTCGCAGACAGGCCAATCACAATCGCCAGTATTAAAATCATAAAAAAAGTTTAAGTTCTGAAATAAGAATAAAATAATTTGGCTATCTAATTAATAGCATTCTCTTACTGATGATTTTTATTCAATTGTTCCGAGGTTATTATCCACCGTTAATCCCAGTTGCTCCAGGTGCACCAGCTCCAATTACAAATAGCGTTAACATCAGAATGAAAACAAGAACACGATAGTCAAAAGACCGTACAACAAAACTGAATTTATTAAAAATAGTAGATAACATAGCTTAGCTCCTTATAAATAATATTGAAATCTTATTATTAATACTATGGGTCTCAAATCAGGCATTAAAACGGTCTTTTTTGAAAAGGTCGATAATTTTTATGACAAATGGCTTCTTTTTATAATAGATCTTCTTAAATTAGACCGTTAATAATTGATCAGGGGGAAAAAAATAAGTATTAATTAGATTGAAAAAAGAAGGGCTAATTATTTTTTTAGAGTTTCATAAAGCTCATGTGTTTGTTTTGATGGTGTAGCGTTGATTTCCTGTTCCAATACTTTTACACACCGTTGATATTGGTGAACCATCGCTGGACGATTTCCCATTGCCGCATAATTCCTCATTGCTTGCCTGTATGCATCTTCAAATAAAATATCCTCATTGATTGCTCTCAGACAGTACTCCAAAGAAAGTTCATAATTCGATTGGTCAAAATATATCATAGAGACTTGAAGAAGGATATTCAAGTATATTTGTCGAAGATATTCTCTAGGACTTAACGCCCAGTTAAAATCAATCTCAGACAGGAAATTGCCTTTATAAAGTTTTATAGCTTCTCGAAAATGTGATAGTTTTTCAATTGGATTCTGCACCTTATTTCCTAGAGCATTTTCCCTCAAGAAATTTTCAACATCATATTCATAATCGAGTTTGTCATTAAACCTGTATACATTTTGATCCAAAATAACAGAATCTTTTCCTAAGGCACGACGTAGTCTGTAGATTGTGTTCTTGAACCTGGTTTTGGCTTCTTCTATAGTTGCATCCTGCCAGAAGATCAGACTAATTTCTTCTTTGGTCATTCCTTCTGGATGAGCCATAAGCATAAAAAGTAAGTCCCTAGCTGCTTGAGTTTGCCACTTAGAACTTGTAACAACTTGATTATTTAACATCACTTGCATTCGTCCAAGCGTACGAATAACAATTTTTGGAGAATCAAAGGGCACAACAAATGCTTTTGCTCGCAAATCTCGACGAAGTGCAGGTAAATTTTCTAGAAATACATTTATTTGTTCGATGAAATGAAAATATTCCTTTTCCAGCACATCAGGAATGAATTTTTCCAGGAGATTTTTAAAACGAGCAGCACTTGATATCAATGGTGTGTTTGGAAATTCGCTATCCAAAGAAGAGAAAACAAACAGCAAATTTTCGATCACTTTTTCATGTTGATTGCTATTTATATACGCTAATGAAAGATATAAATGAGCTTTTTCAAATTGAACTTTATGTCCCCCTGTCTCGAAAAATACACACGATTCTTCCAAAGTTGAAATAATTTCAGAAGCTTTATTTTCTTTTATTTTTACACCAAAATGCTCCAACTCTACAAGATGACGTTCCATTGCGGAGCCATTCGGTCCTACCAATTCATAAGCTTGCTTAAAAAGATTCTCACATGCTTCAAATTCATTACGATTTGACAACAATAAGGCTTTTTGAATTTTTATGTAGACCTGTAAAAAATGCTCCTGAGTACGGTCTGCGATGACTTCTGCCATATAATATGCCTGCATGGCTTGTTCATCTGCTTGAATTTCAGCATAAATATCACCTAAGCCAGTCAATATAAATGCCTCCATACGGGCATACCCACAAGATCTGGCATAATTTAATGCTTGCTCAAACGATAGATTAGCATTCCTATAATCACCTAATGATTGCTGTAAAACGCCTAAATTGTTGAGTAAATTAGACAACCAGAGGGGGTTTTCGACCTGTTTCCAGTATTTCAATGCAGTTAAATAGTATTCCTTTGATAGGGAATAATTTCCCAAATTTTCATAAACCAAACCGATTTCAATTTGAATGATTGCAACATTTTTTATTTCGTTAATTGATTTCATAATTAAAAGAGAGCTTTCTAAATTGGAAAGAGCTTCTTGTAAATTACCTTTATGAAAATCACAAAGCCCAATACATCGAAGAGCTTCTCCTTTTTGTTTTAGTAATGATTTATCATCTCCTATCAATAACAAAATTTCTTTAGAATCTGTCATCGATTCTTCGAGTTTTCCAGTTAATCGAAATGTAGCTGCTCGCATCGTTAATGTAATAATCATGTCTTCTCGATTAACAGGCAAAGTCATTGAATTCAGAGCTTGATTGTAGAGTGTCATTGCTAAGGAGGTATTTCCCAATACCCATGCCACATTTCCCTGCAGTGCGATAATATAAGGTTTGGTATTCAACACTTCCGCTGGTAGTGAATCAAACCAGGATGAAAGTGTTGATAGTCTTCCTTTTAATATCATTTCTAAACCGACTTTTTCAATTAATTGGATAAGATCTTCTTGAGAACCCAATCTTCGATAGATGGAAAAAGCCTGATCCCATTCGTCATTTTCAATACTAATTCTGGCAAGGTTTTTAAAAATTGCCTTTGCCACCTCGGGTTGTTCAGCAATTATGGTGTTTTGTAAGTAATCAAGAAACAGAGGATGGTATCTCAACCAATCACCCTCTTCTCCAACTGGCAAAACGAATAAATTATTTTGCTGAATCACATTCATCCACTTCTGCCAGGGAACATTTTCCTGTGAAATTGCTGGACCAATTACATCAGCACATCGATCCGCACTGAACTCTTCCAACAAACTGGACCAGAGCAAAAAAGAATTGATCTCCTCAGGTAATTGTTTCAATATCTGTGAAAAGAAATCTTGCAGGGAAAAACCAGATACCCGTCCCAATCTTGCATGTAGCGCAGAAAGTTTTTTGTCCACCTGACTGGTCAGAAGAATCCCCGTTATCCAGCCTTCCGTATTTTGTTTGATCTCACTCGCCTTATCCAGGCTGAGCGACAATTGTTGGTTTTGTTGAAAGAGTTCCTGTATTTCTTCCGGGAGGAATTCTAATTCCTCATAACTCATACCATCCACTTCAGATCGTGCAGCCAGCATTGGAATAACCGGTAAAGATAAGAGCGTTCTTGATGCAAGGATGAAATGACAATTTTCGTCTAAATCTACCAGTAACTTACTGATAAAATTTTGAATTTCGACACTATCATTCACCAGGTGATAATCATCCAGGATAATCAAAAAATGTTCGGAAATATTTTCATAAATATCATTGATTAACACGGTGGCAATATATTCACCATTAAATTTTCCCTGATCACCGGTTAGTGCTGCAGCTGTTCTTTGACCGAAGGCAGGAAATTTCTGTTGGATGGATGCTGCCAAATATGCAATAAATCGCAATGGATCAATGTCCAATCGATCTATGGAGTACCAACACACTGGAAGGACAGATCGAGAGACAAAATCTACTAATAATGATGTTTTCCCATATCCTGCAGGTGCAGAAACCAAAACCAGACGTTTTTCAATCATCCCGGATAAAAGTTGATTAAGCCGTTTACGTTCAACCAGGTCTTTTCTACGACGTGGTGGGGTTATTCTTGTTCGGATAAGGGTTTGAATGCCAAACATAGGTATTTTATAACATAAGAATACAAATTATAACATCCATGAAAAATGAATGCTGGATTAAATATAAAATACGTTCAATCTGAGCCATTTTTTTAAATTTATGTTCAGATTAAACGTATATTTTTCTAATTATTTTAAAAATTGATTAGTTATTTGTCACTAATAGGACGAATTCGAATGCGAGATCTCCAGATTATTCACGCGCATAAATTTCGGTAACACAATCGCGACCGGGTTACGGGCTCCATAACTGGAGGAGGTGTTGTAGGAAGTCTGTGCTTTTGACATCCAGGCTACTTTATCACCGAAGATATCCAGCAAACTCTGGGTAACTCTCACATTATAGGGAACGACAACGGATCCATCCTTCTTGAGAAGCAATGCCCCAAAGCGTGAACTGGCTGTTACCAGACCTTTTGATGGATTAACAATGTTCATGTAATGCAGGAAGGGAATGTAAAGAATGTCTTTATCTTTTGGCATTTTTACAAGATCCTGAAGCGTATTCACATCCATATCCCCAGCATCCAATACAAGACTTTTATGGGGAACATTATGACCGGTCGGTTGTGCCCCAAATTCGTCCGCATCATCCTGATACCAGGTAAATTTTTGGAAAACACCTTTTACAAACAGAGGAAATGCTTGGCGTGGCATTCCCATAGAATCGCGGGTCAAAGGAAAGGTTTCCAAACGAGAAGGGTCATCTGTCAGGTTAAACTTTTCTGAGAAAACTTTCTTGCCCACATGGTCTTCAGTTAAGAATGAAAAACCTCGTTTCATCAAGCCACCATTGAAACCGATCCAATTCATAAAGGTGATCATTTCAGCGGTTGCAGCGGCTCCGAAAACAATGTCATAACTCCCAACAGGGACTTGTTGTGCTGATTCATTCTTATATTTATCAATTAAGAAAGATAATTCGGCATGTAGTTCTTCTGGTTTCAAGTCATCTTTTTTGTGTGCAGATTGTTCTGCGGTGACTTCCCACTTCAAATCAGCGTGCGCCATCACGATGGTTACCTGAGCATCTGTGGTTTGGAAGAATTGTGTGTGTTCAGACTTTGTAGAAATTTGTGCTAAAATATTTGTTCCTGATGAGAAAATACCAGAAAGTGTAATTTTGTCTGTTTCCAGGCTTTTGGTTGCTTCATTAAAATAAGCCAGCTTTTCCTCTCCGGTCATACTTCCCAGGGCAGGATCATAACCTTGAACATCCGCATAATTTTCTTTTATGTGAGGTATCGATGGTTGGTAATTGAGGGGCATGGCATACTTAACCATTTCAGCTGCGATATCCACTCCCTGTTTCATTTCATCCAGCTTATTCAGATCCGTAATCATTTCATAACTGGCTCTGCGACGATCTTCAAAAACAGTAATCTCCAATCGAATCAAGTGCTCGTTTGTATTCAGGGAGATGGCTGAGTTGGCAAACCGCATCAGATAACTATCTTCTTCATGGTATATAAATGCAGCATCAACCGATTTGGAGAGTGCATATTCACGCAGTGATGTCAGAGTCTGTAAAATTTTCTCTTTCATGATTATTCTCCTATTCTTACATTATCAAATCGACAGATTGGAACGCCATGACCGAGCTGCATGATCTGATTCGGTTGGCCTTTGCCACAATTATCTACATAATGCACAACCCAGGTAGATTCATCTCCAACCGCAGAAAGTGAGTTGTAAAATTTCACCGTTTCACCTTTATAGGTGGAATTTTTGACTACTTTCGTTACTTTGCCATCATCCACCAGCCAACCAATTTCGGTAGCAAAGTGGAATTGTTCGCGATTGGAACCGATTGACCAGCTCTTGTCTCCATCCAGAATGATGCCTTTTTCAGTATTTTTCACAATGTCATCCAACGAACCGTCCTCACCTGGATCAATATTAATATTGGTCATGCGTTCAATCGGAACACGGTAGAAAGCGGTCGCTCGGTTGGCTCCACTGCTGCCATCGAAGATCTGACGTTTTGCGCGTGCATTAGCTTCTTCCACCATTTGACGCCCGGTAATCGCTCCCACCAATATACCTTTGTCGATCAGTAGATTATCCTGAGCGGGGACACCATCGTCATCATAACCAAAACTACCCGGGCTATTCGAAAGTGTTGCATCTGCACGGGCGGTTAGTTTTTCTGATCCATAGCGTAATTTTCCAAAATCATCGAGCGTCACAAAAGAGCCCCCTGCAAAGGCCAGCTCATATCCCAGAATACGGTCTAATTCTAAGGCATGCCCAATGGTTTCATGTGTTTGCAGAAACATGATACCGGGCAGTAAAATGACCGATCGATCCTCTTTGGGGCAAGGATCTGCTACCAGAACTTCATTCAATTCCCGAACGATGCGTTCTGCATTTTCATTAAAGAGCTGCACATCCAGAGTCTCCCAACCACGCGTGTTACCCAACCGATCAGGAGAAAACTTGCGGCTGTGGGTTTCTCCGGAGGAATCAACACCCATTACCTGAATCGCAGGAAAGGCTTCGATGATGTTTTTCTCAATTTCACTGCCTTCCGAGTCAAGGAAGACAATTTGTTTGCGCACAAACATCATTTCACTGGCGCGTTGCACCACACCAGGTTGGTTGAGTTTCTCGTCCATGCTTTTCAAGAAATCAACCTTATTTGCCAGGGAGACGCCAAATGGATCTATCTGATTTGGACTCTTGAAAGATGCTTGAATTGCATCTTTTTCAGCCAAGCGGACAGGGAAAGTTACACGCTCTGCAGCCACTCTGGCATTGTCAAACGCCTTATCGAAGAGCGTACTGAGATTGCTCATATCTGATGAAGCTGAGAAACCCCAGGCATTCTTGTACAGAACACGAACTCCCAGCCCACTCTCGCGCGAAGAAGTTGTTTCTTTCAGATTGCCGTTCCACATCATCAAATAATTGGCTTCTTCCACGGGATACCAGCGCGCATCCACATAAGTCGCGCCTGCCGCTTTAAGTCGGTCAATATGTGCTTTCAATTGTTTTTGCATAGGGAATACTCCTTGATGGAATTGGAAATTAATCCATGCTTGAGTGTAAATCGGATAAAAAAAACATGCAAGTGATTGATGTCATTAATTTTTTTGAATAATTAGTTCTTATTAAACTTTTTATCTTTTCTTTCTACTATTTACAACCCACCGCCTGATTGGTGGAACACGCAAAAGTAACAGGAGAAATACTAATGATCCCATCAAGATTGGACGGCCAATATCCCCACTTAAAGTAGAGATAGATCCCTTCACTGCCCAGGTATAATGTAGAATCACGAATACACCGATCAGATAAACTGATTGATGCAGTCTTTTCCAATTTTTTCCAAGGTATTTCATCCAAAACTTAAACGATGTTACTGCCAACAAAAGCAACAGTAAGCCTGCAATTGATCCCACAATTATGAATGGCTTTTCTGTCGTTAAACGCAGAATTTCACGAAAATCAAGTCCATAATCAACCACTGCAAAAGTTATAAAATGCAATGCAAAATAGAAAAATGCATACAGCCCTAATGCTCGACGATGCCTTCCCAGCTTTTTCCAACCCGTGACAGTTATCAATGGTGTTACTGCAAGAGTGACGATGAGCAAATTCAATGCCGATCGACCTAAGAATTGTTCAATAAATTGAATAGGATTGACAGTAAGTTGATTGGCAAATGCTTGATATGCAAGTTCAACAAGAGGAAACAAACTTATTGTATGGGCCCCTATCCGTAACCAGTTGAATGATTGTTTCGATTTTTCTTTACTTTGAATAATAATTTTTGGTGTCGTGCGGCTGATTGATTTCATTAATTTTCTAAAAATTCTCCTGTAAATCCATGCCATCATAAAGATATGCTACCTGGTCTGCATAACCATTGAAAAGGACTGTATCGCGCCTATCAAACTCACCTATGCGGCGCTCTGTTCGTTGACTCCAGCGTGGGTGATCCACCTGAGGATTAACATTTGCATTAAAACCGTATTCATTTGGGGCAATTGTATTCCATAAGGTATCTGGTTGATAATCGGTTAATTCAATTTTTACAATTGCTTTAATGGATTTGAATCCATACTTCCATGGAACCACCAACCGAATTCCTCCACCGCTTTGTGGAGGAAGTTCATTTCCATACAAACCGGTTGCAAGTAATGTCAGATCATTCATTGCTTCATCGATCCGTAAGCCTTCCTGATATGGCCAAGGGTAAGAAGATTGTTTTTGACCCGGCATTTCTTCAGGATTAAAAACTGTTTCAAAGCGAACATACTTCGCAGCGGAAACAGGTTCTATATCAGCGAGTAATTTGGATAATGGGAACCCCATCCATGGGATAACCATACTCCAGGCTTCAACACATCGTAACCGGTAAATTCTTTCCTCAGGTTGAAATTTTTTTATCAATTCATCCACACTAAATCGTCCAGGTTTATTTACCAGCCCAGAAACCTCGATATCCCAGGGAGAGGTTTTAAAATTTTCTGAAAGTACAGCAACACGTTCTTTATTGGTTGTAAATTCGTAATAATTATTGTAATTAACTATTTCTTCCAAGGAATTGGGAGTCTCTTCGCGCATGTCTGGTTGTTCGGTATTTTCCAGAGATCCAACTTCTGTTGGGTTCTGTGAGACACCACACGCAGCTAATGTCAAGCTTCCAGCTACCAAACCTGCCGTTTTCATAAATTCCCGTCGACTGAGATAAATATGTTTTGGGGTTATTTCAGATGAAGGAATAAGATTATTTTTCACTTTTTTTCTCCTAATTTTCGAGTTCATCAAGAAGGGTGCGAATGGCTAATTCTGGTGCTTCTCCCAGATCAGGGATAAATTTTTTTGAAATCTGGTTGGATGTCATTTTTAAGCCACACCCACTTACAATCAAACCCAGAATTAGTAAGAACAAATTAACACTCACAACATACCTTCTATAAAGATATGTTGATTCTAATCTGTTGATATTACGAAAATCTTACAGGTTGATGAACGAAAAATTAACGCTTCGGTAGCGTAAATGTAAAGACTGTTTCCTGTCCAGGTTGACTCTCTACTAGAATAGTTCCCTTGTGAGCTTCAACAATACCTTTTGCTATCGCTAATCCTAATCCCGCTCCCCCACCGGATCGATTTCGGGACTTTTCTCCTCTATAAAAGCGCTCAAAAACATGTGGAATATCCTCTGGTAAAATTCCTTCTCCTGTATCCCGAACAGAGACCGAAATATTATCTTCAACACTTTTTGCATATATTGTGACGCTTCCACCAACAGGCGTATGTCTGATTGCGTTACTGACCAGGTTATTGATCGCTCTCCCCAACCACAAAACATCAATATTAATCGGATCAACATATTTACCAGCCGAACCACTTAGGATAATTCCTTTTTGGCCCGCTATCCCCGAAAAACTCTCTAAAGTATCAGAAATCAAATCTGAAAGCGAGGATGGTTCAAGTGTTAGCGGAATCCCTCCTGCATCCAATTGGGAAATCTGAAATAAATCGTCTATCAGCAAAGAGAGATTATCAACATGTTTTTTGGTTTGGTTCAGGTAATTCGTGATCACGACAGGATCTGTCACAAACCCATCTGATAATGCTTCTACTAAAACTCGAATGGATGATAGAGGTGTCCTTAAATCGTGACCTGCCCAGGCGACCAGATCACGCCGAAGGGATTCCAAATCTTTTTGTTTTTGATCAGCTTTTTGTATCTTCTGAGCCATTTGATTAAAGGATTTCGCCAACATGGCTATTTCATCATTCCCCGGTATTTCAGCTCGCGACGAAAGATTGCCACTCTCAATTGATTTAGCAGCTTTTTCAAGTCTTTTTATACGTTCAATCAATGTGCTGGTGAAAAAGCTACCCAACACTACAGCAATACCACCGGCGAATAGTAAGAGAACCGTAGCCAATAATAAATCGTGTTCACTGGCAAACATCAATCGAGCAGTCAACCAGACATTTAAAAATGTTAATAAGCTTGCCAGTATATATGTCCCCAAAAGGACCCAGCGCAAAGATGGAGCCCGTTCTAACCAATTCAGGCGATATGCCCCATATCCAACACCGAGGGAAATAACCGTAGTAATGGAAAGAAATTGAGCCATATGTTCCAGATCTTCCATTGGAGGACGCATCAACCAATAAAAGATAACGAGTGAAATGATAAAAACAATGATGATTCCGCTTGCAAATGCAAAATTACGGGATTGATCTTCTTTTTGGGTTTTACGGTTCAAATTTATATCCAATTCCCCATACGGTTATTATGAAAATTGGTGAAGTCGGATCTTTTTCGATTTTTTCTCGCAAACGACGCATGTGAACTGTAACAGTCCCTGGGTCGATGTAATGAGAAAACCCCCAGATATTCTCTAATAATTGCTCTCTCGTAAAAACCTGTCTGGGATGAAGTGCCATATGATATAACAAATCAAACTCTTTTGCGGTCAGAATGATAGGTTCCCCATTCATCGAAACATCGCGTGTTTGTGGATTGATTGTCAGACCTGTAAAATTCAGGATACCTTCATTCGTTATTTCGGTTGTAGATCTTGCTCTACGAAGGACAGCTCGTACTCGGCTTACCAACTCCTGAGGACTGAAAGGTTTGACAACATAATCATCAGCACCCAATTCGAGCCCAGCAATTCGATCGCTCTCTTCTCTGCGTGATGTTAACAAAATTATGGGTACATCAGACTGATCACGTAAATTTCTAGTCAGCGTAAACCCATCCATCCCAGGTAACATCACATCCAGGATAATAAGATCAGGCAATTGGTTGGTGAGTGAATTTAAAGCTTCCAAGCCATCTGAATAACAAGAGACAGTGTACCCTGCTCTTCTAAGATACAAAGTCACAACCTCACTGATACTTGGTTCATCTTCTACAACGACTATCTTGGTCATATGCCTCTCATTTAGAATGATTTTATAACACAATTATTGCATAAATCTTAAGCGATCTTCATAGATTTGTAATAATTGTTCACTGGTTTCTTAATATTTTATTTGTATGATTTAGAAAATTGTATCTACTCGATCATAAGTGGTCAGGATGTTATTGGCAGAGATGCCCGCCAGGCCAAATTTATTGAGATGATACAGATTATTAATATTTGGAGGTTCAAATGATAAAGAAAATTGTAATAGTTTTATTTTCAGTGACATTTATTCTCACTGCCTGTGCACCATCTGTGGCCACGCCTGAGGAAATGATGGAGAATCCCACAGAAGAGATGATGGATGACTCATCCGACGACATGATGGATGAATCTTCAGACGACATAATGGATGAATCCTCTGACGATTTGATGGATGATTCTACAGAAGACATGATGGATGAATCCTCTGACGATTTGATGGATGATTCTACAGACGATATGATGGATGATTCCAGTGATGAAATGATGGACGAAGTAGCCTGGTTTGGAACTACATTTACAGATGTAAGTACTGGAGCAGCATTCACAATCAATGATTTTAAAGGGAAAGTTGTTCTAGTGGAATATCTGGCGATGTGGTGCTCGAATTGCAAGAAACAACAGGAACAGGTCAAGCTCCTTCATGATTTACTCGGCATGAATGAGGATTTGGTCTCGATTGGTATTGACATTGACACCAATGAGAATGCTTCAGATTTAAAAACCTATGTAGAAAACAACGGTTTTGATTGGATTTACGCAGTGGCATCGGAAGAAGTAACGCGTGAAATTTCCAATCTTTACGGTGCTCAATTTCTAAATCCGCCTTCTACTCCAATCTTAATCATTGATCGAAAAGGCCAGGCTCACCCTATGCCTTTTGGGATAAAGAGTGCTGAAGACTTAAAGGATTTTATTGAACCCTTTTTATCAGAAAATATGTAGATCATTAGATAAAAGACCGCTGAGAAATGATCTCAGCGGTCAAAGTTTCTGAAAGGAATTTATGGAAGCAAATCTCACATCGCTTGGATTAGGGCTATTGGCCAGTGCCAGTCCCTGTATTATCCCACTTTATCCAGGATATCTTGCGTATCTAAGTGGAGCAAGCACGGATAATATAAGGAAAGGACGACATTTTCTGGGGTTTTTCGTTCTGGCAGGTGTATTAACAATGATGTTATTGTTGGGTTTGTTAATTGCAATGCTATCTATATCAGTTGGAAGGGCATTGTCAGTTATTATTCCTATTGCGGATTTATTTATTATCACATTAGGTCTTTTACTTTTACTGGATAAGAACCCATTCAAAGCACTACCTCAGATCAAAGTGCCTGTATTGCAAAATCCGTATTTCAACGCCTTTGTCTATGGATTATTATATGGCCCAATAGCGCTCCCATGCTCAGGTCCTCTGGTTGTTAGCATCTTTGCTATTTCCCTGACTGCTGCCGAGGCATTTAGCAGATTGAATGTGTTTCTTTGGTTTGGATTGGGATTTGGTATACCACTTTTAGCATTATCATTAATTTCTGGTGCATTACAAAGAACAATTACCAGATGGCTTGCTACCCATTCAAGACTGATTAATATTATTGGGGGATTTTTATTAATTGGTATAGGTATTTATGACTTTATTGTGAATTTGGATTTGATCCGATTAGTTCTTGGG
This sequence comes from uncultured Chloroflexia bacterium, assembly GCA_963765655.1. Lineage (GTDB taxonomy): Bacteria > Chloroflexota > Anaerolineae > Anaerolineales > Anaerolineaceae > UBA6170. The sequence continues at coordinate 69,574 of CAVXXH010000014.1, read as the reverse complement.
GTTTGAAAACACCAGGGTTGGATTGTAAACCTGGTTGAACAATAAGAAATCGGTTTATATAATCTTTTGACACCATAAATGTTAAATATTTAATACGAATTTAACATTTATGGTGAAATAGTGCCTGAATTGAGGAGCGCGATTCTGAAATTCATGTCATTATTGGAAAAACAATCTCTACAAGGTAGAAAAAATGAGTTCAAATCCGATTAATTTAACTTTACGATTCTTACTTGAATTATCAGCTTTATTTTCTATTGGGGTATGGGGTTGGCAAAAAGGTGAAGGCTTAACAAGTTATCTATTTGCAATTGTACTTCCGGTTATAGCTGCTGCCATATGGGGAACTTTCCGAGTTCCCAATGATCCAGGCCACGCATCGGTTGCTATACCGGGTATATTGCGCCTGGCTTATGAAGTGGTATTTTTTGGGTTTGCTACCTGGGCATTGATGGATGCCAATTATGTCACTTTGGGTTGGGCAGTGGCGATTATTCTTGTGATTCATTACATGATTTCGTATGACCGAGTCATTTGGCTAATCAAACAATAATGATGCTTCTGCGAATTTAGTTTTTGGTTTAAAGGAAAAAATGGAACAACGCATCAAAGATCGTTTTAATGACCATATTTTAAAGGAAGCCATGCAGCGCTTCGGAATCGGAGAGGAAGAAATTCAGATTCTGGATAGTTTTGAGAGTTACATTTACAAATTCAAAAACGACTTTGGTGAATTCATCCTGCGAATTTCGCATTCTATTCGGCGTAATGAAGCTCTTATTCAAGGAGAAGTTGATTGGATTAATTATCTCGCAGATCACGGAATTTCGGTCGCCAGAGCTATTCTTTCTACAGCAGGTAACCTGGTCGAGACGATTCCGGATGCGGAAGATGGGCAGTTCCTGGCAACTGCCTTTGTGAAAGCAAAGGGAAACCCACCATGGGATAGATGGACGCCTGGCCTTTACGAGTCTTATGGAGAACTCCTTGGTAAGATGCATTCCTCCTCGAAACAATTCCTTCCAATCCTACCAGAAAGAAAACGACCAGAATGGGATGATCCGATTTTCGATTTTGTGGAGATATTTTTACCAGAGGATGAATTTCTCGCCCGAAAAAAATACAAAGTCGTTTGCGAGTATGTCAATTCACTACCGAAGGATAATGAGACCTACGGATTGATCCATCAGGATGCTCATGGTAACAACTTATTTATTGACGAAGATGGAAAGATCACTTTATTTGATTTTGATGATTGTGGCTATAGCTGGTACATCAATGACATTGCCATAGTTCTGTTCTACAATGTTATGGATTCAAATGACTGGGCTGCTTTCACACAGGAATTCATGAGTCATTTTCTACGAGGATACTTGAGACACTGTTCTCTGAATCTGGAATTGTTAAAAGAAATCCCACATTTTCTAAAAATTCGCGAAATAGAATTGTATGCTGTTATTCATCGTGATTTCGACCCGACCAATATTGAGCATGATTGGTTAAATCGCTTTATGAAAAACCGAAAATACAATATCGAAAATGATGTTCCTTTTATTGACTATGATTTTGATTCACTGAAATTCTTGCTTTAACGCTTGTTCTTTCATTCATTAAGTGTGTAGAATATTAAGGGTTGAGAAAATCTTTTGAACTTGATTTCCATCAAATACAGGAATGTAACAATAATTATTGGATCTGATTTTCTTGAATGATTGGACCACAGCTTAATAAATTTGTTCTGAAGATTGAGTCGATAGGAGGATATCTTGTCAAAATCGGTATTGATTACCTATGCTACTCGTTATGGATCCACCAAAGAGGTTGCAGAAAAAATTGCACAAATATTTATTAATAATGGATTTAATGTAGATACTCTGCCCTGCAAAAAAGTTGAAACGATCGAAAAATATCAATTCATCGTCATCGGGACGCCTTATTACATTGGTAATATGTTGAAAGATGCTAAAAATTTTTTGCTCAAGAATCAGGATATTCTCTCCAGAAAACCGATTGCATTCTTTGCGCTTGGGCCGATTGGCAATACTGAAAAGGAATTGAATGATACCCAAAACCAACTGGATAAGGATCTCAAACAATTTTCATGGTTTAAACCCTTTTCCACCGTAATGTTTGGTGGAAAATACAATCCTGAGAAGTTGCATTTTCTGGACAAATTTTTGACTCTGCCCCGTGCTTCTCCCCTTCATAATTTAGCAGCCAATGATGCCAGAAATTGGGAGGATATCAAGGATTGGGCTGAAAAACAAACTGCAACGCTTAACTCGATATAAAATCCGTCATTTACATTAACATTTTTTTGTTTTTATTGATGGCGCATGGATCATGAACTAATACCAATTCTCCTCATTCCAGCATCGGCCTTCATCCAGGATTGCCAGATAGTTGCTTAATGGCATGTAATTAACAACTTAATTTCCTGTACCCAGCACGTAATGTCCCCCGGAAACCTAATGTGGGTGACTGTAACCCATAATACATGAGCTGCAGTAGTATAATTCCAATATTTCCAACTCATTAATTTAACTTTCCGAGGTGAAAGGTGAAAAGAATATTTTTAATTCTTGGAATACTATTTATTGCAAGCGTAGCCTGCAACTTAAACATGGGAGAGAGCCAGGGTGGAGAAGTTCGAATGGATGAAGCCGGTTTTTCAGTAGTCGTTCCAAACGGTTATGAAATGAATTCATTTTTCGGGGAACTCAGTTTTACTAAGAAAAATGCTGATGTATTTGAAGGGCCTACGTATCATTTTTCTGTATATGACAAGAATGATAATTACCCTGATGATCCAAACTGGGTCATGGATGACTATGTCCATAATGTAAGCCAACCTAACGAATATACGAATCAAATTCAATTTACACGAGATCGTTTTCCAGTATCATTTAATGGTTTTAACGGAATAGCTCTGGATTTCATAGGAACCACTCCTGAAGAGGGAAAACCAATTGCAGGAAGAGTAATTGTGGCAAATTTGCCAGATGGAAGGGTTCTGAAAGTTGATGGGACCTGGCCTGAGGCTGAAAATACCACCAATTTAGTTGTTTTTCAAGAGTTATTGGAGTCGATAAAAATTTTCGAACCAATAAATCCTACTTCCGAATCATGATTAATAAAGTCTACACTCAATCAAATCAATTTATGATTCGACTTTGAAGTTGAGATAATCTGCCTACACCTCCAATAACTGCTTAAAAAGTCGATCATCTCGTTCATGTACCGGAAAGCTGTCTCGGCGATGGTATCGACACCGCCGAAGTAATGGAAAATTTACTAACACTCTTGCCCGCAGTCCTCCTTAAAAACGTCATGCTACTGATGGACGCAAATGGGAAGATATCCACAATTGGGTTTAAGATTACCTGTTACTAGGACATAAAAACCAGGTCTATCCCCAATTTTCCAGATTCCAGCGACGGCCTTCATCCAACATCGCCAGATAGTTGTTTAACGGCATATAATTCACAACTGAATTTCCAGTACCAAGCACATAATGACCGCCTGGTGCGCAGGCTTCCAGTATTTCGCGAGTTCGCTTGCGTACCTGTTCTTCGGACCCCGAAGCAAGTAAATGCACATCTACGCCACCGATAATAGCGATCCTGTCAGCATATTGTTGGTATGCCTGTTCCACGGGTAAGATTTTGTCTTCATAACTATGTTTTCCATCCACACCGATCGCTATCAGATCATCCATTAATTTATACATTTTTCCACAGGAATGTAAAAGGAATAATTTTTCTTCCTGGTGAACGCGATCCACAATTTTCTTCAAAGGGGGTATGAATTTTCCCCGCATTAATTTTGTCGAGATCATTGTGCCGGATGCATACCCCCAATCATCCCCCATAAAGATACCGCCAACACCGGGTTCATCAATAATATCATCTACAACAGAAAAAACGATTTCAGTCACTTTTGCAATCACTGCGTCGACCAGATCAGGTTGATCTGTCAACGCATAACTGAAAGGCACAAATCCCATCAACCAGGTCGTCCACTCAAAAATACCACCAGGAATTACCATGACTTTCATACCTGATGGAACTAAGTTAGCCATACGTCTAACAGAAAGATTAATTTTTTCAATATCACGAGGCCAGGGATACTTGTAAAAATCATCCCATGAACTAATGGGACCTTCATTATCGTTCGTCCAGATTCTTCTACGGTCATCATGCTCCAATTGTTCATTCGATTCAAAATTTCTCAATCCCTCAAAGGGAATAAAACTAAATCCCCAAGCATAGTCCCAACCAGTTTTAAGGCAAAAACGAATTACCTGACTTGCATAGCGATCAGCTAAGTTTTTAAGATCCGAGATTGAAGGATTTCTTTCAATCATCATTTCACCATAATAATCAATCCCTTTTTCTCCCAATAACTGACCGACTACTTCGAGATCGGCAAATAAATCCCCAAAGGGAACTGGCCCGGGATTTTTTGTTTTTATCGCTCTTATGAAGTTTTCAAAATTTGGCTGATGGTTGATGGAATGATTATTCATAGAAAATGATTTTCCTTTTTATAGGGAGAATTACTTGATATTTGTGATGATGATCTTTCACGGAAAAAACCTGAGATCATAATTATATCGAACAATCGGGAAATTTATTATGAGAATTGACAACGTTGACAACTTTTTCCTCTGTTGACTTTCGTTTCAATCCTTTGGAGTTTGTGATTTCAAAATTTATATAACCTAGATGTTTGTGTTTGATTTATTTCATGTAATAATCTAGAAATCGTTTCAATTATCAGTAGGAAAAGGAAACAGTATGGAAAAAAATTCCTCCTTTCAGACGATTGATGAGTACATCTCTCAATTTCCGGATGATATTCAAGTCATCCTGCAAAAAATCCGCGCCATCATTAAAGAAGCTGCACCGGATGCATCTGAGAAGATCAGTTACCAGATGCCGACCTTCTTTCTCAATGGGAATCTGGTGCATTTTGCAGCTTTTAAATCGCATATCGGTTTTTATCCTGTCCCCAGTGGTATCGAAAAGTTTCAAGATGAGTTATCTCAATACAAAGGTGGAAAAGGCTCGGTGCAATTTCCTTTGGAAGAAACGATCCCGTATGATTTGATCCGCAAGATAACTCTTTTCCGTGTGGAGGAGAATACTACGTTGGCGAAAACGAAAGCCAAGAAGAAATGAAATATCCGATATGAAGAATTTCAAAAATCGGAAAATTCAATTTGATTTTGACAGCCTGGTTGAACAAATCATAGCAGGCAAGAAAACTGCCAGTGTTGTGCGGCTGGGAGAAGTGGACTTGTCGGATGGAGAATTTGACGATCCATTGGTGGTTGGTGAATATTACGATGTATACGACAGTCACCTGGAGGTAAGAGCGACGATTCGAATCATTGCCATGGAATTATGCCGTTGGGATAATATCCCGGAGCGTTTATGGCGAGGTGAGACGAACAACAATGCTGAAGAATTCCGCCAGGATCATTTGTATTATTTTAATAATATCCAACCTGATCTGGAATTCGTGGCTTTTTATTTTGAATTATTACAGGATTAAGCCTTTTATGGTTGATCTTTATAAACAGTAGAAAAGGAAAAAAATGAAACCTGAAAAAATTACAGTCGAAAATATTAATACTCCTGGTAAAACAACCAATGTTGACGCAGCAAAATATCAAGGGATGCGCCAGGCGTTATTATCTGCACTGCCGTTCGAAAAACCTGGGTTGACTCAGGCTGAGATGGGTCAGGCAGTGCTGCCTTTTTTACCAGATGATTTGTTCCCGAATGGCGAGAAAGCCATGTGGTGGGTAAAATGTGTTCAATTAGATTTAGAAGCCAAAGGGGTTGTGAAACGTAATGTGGATAAGAAGCCAACTCGCTGGTTTCAAGAGAAATAATCATTATGTCAGATATCACGTTACTGCCCTACTCACATTCACACGAACAAGACTGTGCTGATATTATCGCAGCCTTGCCGGATTGGTTTGGAATTCCTGAAGCCAATGATGCCTATCTGGAATCACTGAATAAATTTCCTTCCTGGGTTGCAATCAAAGAAGAAAAAGTCGTTGGAATCATTACGCTGATTAGACCATTTCCTGTTTCCTTCGAGATTCATTTTATGGCAGTACATCCAGATTATCACCGTCAAGGAATTGGCAAAAAACTGTTAGAGCATGTTGAAGAAGAAGCTCGTAAGAATAACGGGAAATGGTTGCATGTAAAGACTTTATCGCCTTCCCATCCCGATCCATTTTATGCCCACACACGTCAATTCTATTACGCTTTGGGCTTTTCTCCTTTATTCGAAACAGATACCTTATGGGGTCCAGAGAATCCCGCGGTGATCTTAATCAAATTTTTATAATCAGGGTTTTTTATCGAGAACTTCCTTAAAAATTTCAAACAGAAAAAATGAATCTCACAATTTTTTTGTTATACAATGATTGTATCTGTTCCCCGCATATCAACCATTTGAATAACCCATTCCATCTCTCAGGAGGAAAAAACCCATGCAAGAACCGCGCTTCAAGTCCTTCAATTATGCCATCGGTATGTTTGGCACGTCGATTCCCATCAACATGTTCAAGACTTATGCTGCCATCTATTATGTCGTCAACCTGGGTCTAACCACACTTCAATTATCATCTATTTTATTCTGGTACACATTTATTGATGCGCTTGACAATCCGGTATATGGATTCCTCTCTGATCGAACCCGCAGCCGTTGGGGGCGTAGACGTCCATGGCTGGTGATCGGTACCCCACTTTTAATATTGTGTTTTATCGCCTTCTACAGTACCCCGGAATTCTTATCGGGAAATTCATTATTTGCCTATGCGATGTTATTTTACATTCTGACCGGTACGCTTGATTCCGTCATTAATGCAAATTATGCGGCGTTATTTCCGGAGTTATTCCGCACAGATGCCAGTCGGGCAAAAACGAATGCCATGCGCCAGGCTTTCCAATTAGTCGCCATGATTATCAGTATTGCCCTCACACCTATGGTCACCAGCGCTATTGGATACAGTATGACAGCCATCATCTATGGAATCCTGGGTGGTAGTGTTATTCTCTATATGACTTTCACCTCAAAAGAGGTTGATGTACGGGACGAAGAGGAAAAACCACAATTCTGGCACAGTTTGAAGAGTTTATTTACCAATCGCAAATTCTGGTTGGCGGGTTTCACCAATGCGTTTTATAGTGCAGCTATGTCACTGGTATTGGCTTCATTGCCCTTCTTTGTTAAATATACTTTGCAAATACCCGATAGCCAATCCACAATTTTATTCGCGTCTGTGTTAATAATTGCCATTGGTTGTGTGGTGGTATGGGCAAGATTAGTTAAAAAATATACCTTAATCCCTGTGTGGCGGGCGGCACTAATTTCATTAGCCATTGCTTTTATCCCGCTCTATTTTGCCAATTCATTACCAACAGCCATTGTGGGTAGTGCATTGGTCGGGTTTGGTTTTGCAGGTGTGATTACAACCATGGATTTAATCGGTGCCAAAATCATGGATGAAGATACCAATAAATACAATGTTCGACGCGAGGGCATCATATCAAACGCTTTAGGGTTTATGAACCGTCTCAACGGACTTTTCACCAGTGCTGCTTTCTATTTGATCTTTGTTTTCTTTCAATTCGAGAGCGGAAATAACCCAGGACCACAGCCGGGAGAAGCTTCCCGATTCTTGTTAACGGTATTCCCCTTTGTTTTGATGTTGATCAGTTTTGGCTTTTCCTTCTTTGTTCATTTTCCAAAGAATGATCCCACCAAACCAGTTGTGGAACTCAACCCTTCAGGAGAAGCATAATGGCTCTCATACGATTGGATCATGTTCCAGAGACCATCGGGGTGAATGTTCCTGTTTATGTGATTCTACCTGACCCTGGAAAAATCAAAAACATACCCGTTCGGGATCGAAAAGTTCTGTATCTCCTGCATGGTCTCAGTGATGATGGCAGTGCCTGGCAGAGGTTTTCTTCGATTGAAACGTATGCCAATGCTTTTGGATTGGTGGTGGTCATCCCTTCCGCTGGTCGTAGTTTCTACGTCGATCAACTTAACGGGCAGGCATATTTCACTTACCTGGTGGAAGAACTCCCTCGTTATCTGACCGATGTCTTTCACCTTTCTCCAAAGTGTGAAGATACTTTCATCGCCGGCAATTCCATGGGGGGTTATGGGGCTTTCAAAGCTGCCTTCTTACGGCCAGATTTATACAAAGCTGCAGCTAGCTTTTCTGGTGTGCTTTCTCTGGCTATTTTGAACAATCCAAATGAAAAGCGCCAGGAAGAATTTAAGTATCTATTTGGGGATTTCAGCAAGTTACCCGGCAGTGAACACGACCCGGCTACCTGGTTGAAAAACGCTATAGAGAAGAAAAAACAATTGCCAGATCTTTATATAGCTTGTGGAAAGCAGGATGATTTGTATCCCCTGAACATATACTTCCAGCAAGCTTGCCTCTCTGCTGGTTTGAATATCCATTATCATGAAGAAGATGCCCAACACGATTGGTTCTTCTGGGATAAACAGATCCTGCGATTTCTAACTGAAGTACTAGGTCCCATACCCAAAGCATAGTCGTTATAAAGGAGGATTTTATGGTTTCTGAAGATGGTATATCCATTGAAAAATTCATTGATCACGACAAGCAGGGTACTTATTTTACGCTGCCATTTCATGTCGATCCGGATGCAGAATTGATTGAGATCAAATATCAATATGCAAGATTCGACCTTGATGAAATTCAGACAGAAACTTATATTGCACAAAACAAACCAGAGATCAATATTATTGATTTTGGCTTAATTGGACCAAATGGTGAACAGATTGGGATGTCTGGTTCGGATAGAACCACATTCTTTGTCAGTGAAGCAAAGGCGACGCCAGGATATCAAACTTGTTCAATTCTCCCGGGGGAGTGGAAAATTTTGGTAGGTGCATACAAAGTTGAACCAGATGGAATCAAAGTATTTTATGAAATAACCATCAAATATAAACGCCGTCGATTATTAAAAGGGGATTTTCATACACACACTTTTGCATCGGATGGCGTGCATAGCATGGAAGAACTCGCCTGGAAAGCCAAACGCAATGGGCTGGATTTTGTCGCCATCACTGATCACAATCAGATGGTATCCATAGCAGCTTTACCCCAGTTGGAAGGTGTGACACTTATTCCAGGAGTGGAATGGACTCATTATCAAGGCCATGCCAATTTTTTGGGGGTGGATAAGCCATTTGATGGCTGTTTTGCGACCAATTCTCAGGAAGAAACACAAAAAATCTTCAAAACCGCTCATGAACGCGGTGCTCTAATCACCATTAACCATCCTTACGAAGATGGTTGTGAGTTCAAGTATGATTTTCAAACTCTGCCCTTCGATTGCCTGGAAATCTGGAATGGTCCCATGCGTGAATCAAACCTGAAGGCTGTGGGAATGTGGCAGGCATTGCTTTCAGCAGGAAAGAAAATCCCGGCCTGTGCTGGCAGTGACTATCATCGTGATACACCTTTCATCTTCCTGGGTGGTCCCACCACCTGCGTATATGCCGATTCGAATGGAGCCAGCGATATCCTGTCAGCGCTCAAAGCTGGGCATGCCTACTTCATCTATGCACCCAATGGTCCCGAATTAAAAATGAAAGTAGATGAAGACAATATTTTGGGAGACAGTGTGAAATGGTCTGAACATGGTTGGTTCAAATTTGAATTGACTAATTTGCTGGCTGGGGACAAAGTTCGGGTTGTGACCGGGCATGACAGCCAGGTAGTTTGGGATGCACCCAGCAATGGAAGTTTTAAGATGACCTATACTATGGAGAAACCCGGATTTGCGCGGGTGGAAGTGTTGAGAGCATTCTTGCCTGGCGTTCCTTTATTGCCGGCATTAATCTCCAATCCAATTTATTTCGACCCGGATTAAATCTTTGACACATAAAATATGAACAAAATATTTCCCATTTCCTCCTCGCATCTTTCACCCGAAGCAATAGCTTCAGAAGTTTTACCCCAGTATGGGTTAGGTACACATGCCAAATGCGAATACTATTCCGGAGGTTTTAACCATACGTATCGGGTCACTGCAGAGGATGGTACTGTTTACTTTCTGAGAGCTTACCGAAAAAATTGGAGAACGCTGGCAGACATTCAATATGAATTGGATGTCCTTAACCATCTCCACAAAAAGAACTTTCCGGCTGCTCATCCTTTGCCAACCCGGAACGGTGCATACTATTACCCGGTGAATGCCCCGGAAGGTACACGCTTTATTGCTCTTTTCACATTAGCTCCTGGACCTGAGATTTCCTACAAAAACAATCCGGGACTGGTTGCCATGAGTTATGGTCACGCGGTTGCAGACATGCATGATGCTTTACAAGATTTTCACAGTTCGCATCCACGCTTCCAGTTGGATCTCGATTTTTTTACCAAACAACCTTTACAATACATTGAACCGTTCCTGCGGGATCGTCCGGAGGATTGGCGATTTGTAAAAGAATTTGCTGCAAAACTGTACCAACGTTTATCGAAATTACCGGTCGATGATTTGGAATTAGGATTTTGCCACGGGGATTTACAGGGCTATCATGCCAATGTTTCTGCGGATGGCACTTTGACGTTCTTTGATTTTGATTGTGGTGGATATGGATTCAGAGCTTATGACCTGGCTGTGTTTTTGTGGTGCTGCCGTTTAGAGGACGCTGTGTCCGTTCGCTGGGAATCATTCATCAATGCCTATTGTGAGAGAAGAGCGATCAATAAATTGGATATTCAAGCTGTTCCATTGTTTGTATGCGCCCGTTATCTCTGGCATATAGGTGTGCATGCACAAAATTCACCAGATTGGGGAATTGATTTTCTGAATAAGGATTATTTCAAAGATCATCTGGAAAGATTACGCAAAGCAGAAGAGGATTACCTGGTAAAATAACCACGCTTAACAAATTTCATCGAATTTTTCGTTGAAGAAAACAGGCATTTTGCATGAATAATGATGCATCAGTTCCATCCAAAACCCATCTCAAAGCTGTATTTACTGGCGTTATTGGTAACCTTCCTGTGGTCTACCTCCTGGGTATTTATCAAAATTGGATTGAAAGCCAGTTTACCTCCGGTGACCTTTGCCGGTTTACGCTACACGTTGGCTTTTCTATGTTTGCTGCCATTTGTATTGATGAACCCATCGCATCGCCAATCCGTTCAAAAATTTTCAAAATCGACCTGGTTACAACTGTTGCTACTGGGATTGATGTTTTACACGATCACCCAAGGCGCTCAATTTATTGGGCTCGCTTTCCTACCCGCAGCAACTGTAACCCTTTTACTGAGTTTCTCGCCCATATTTGTGGCCATCCCCAGTGGAATTGTCAACAAAGAAGCCACCACATACCGGCAATGGATAGGGATTCTTTTATCGGTTGCTGGAGCTGTTATTTATTTCCTTCCTTTAAATATCCCGGCTAATCAGGTGATGGGTCTTGTTGCAGTGTTTGTTGGCGTTCTGGCGAATGCCAGTTCCTCTCTATTGGGCAGAAAAATAAACACCCAAAGTGGATTGCCAGCGATTGTCATCACCACCATCAGTATGGGGATTGGCGGGGTTTTGCTATTAATTACGGGTGCAACCATACAGAGATTTGGAAAACTCGATCTGCTCCAGTGGTTAATTATTGTCTGGTTGGCAGTCGTCAATACAGCGATTGCATTTACATTGTGGAACAAATCCCTACAATCACTCACAGCAGTAGAATCCAGCATCATCAATAATACCATGCTGCCACAAATCGCGATCCTGGCCTGGGTATTCCTGGGTGAGCCATTAACTCTGAGACAAATTTTGGGGTTAGGATTGGTAACGATTGGCATCATTATCGTTCAGGTTTGGAGGGGGAAAAGAGGATGAGCAATACCATGGTGATCCATGAAATCTTTCACCCCTCCTTAACTACATAGCAACTATCTACCTCTTTTCATTATTTTATTTGGTGATAGAATTGCTCTTCGTGCCTCTTAAGAGGTGCATATTTTTTAACAATTAATGGAAAGACAGCAATATGGGAAGAAAAAATTACATTCAGATGCTGCGTGATGAATTTCAAGGATATAACCGTACAAAATTACAGCAGGATCTCCTGGCCGGATTGACGGTGGCTGCGGTGGCGTTGCCTCTCGCTCTAGCGTTTGGTGTGGCATCTGGTGCCAGTGCAGCAGCAGGCTTGGTTACTGCCGTGATTGCTGGTCTGGTCATAGGTTTGCTCTCCGGTGCTCCTTATCAGATTTCGGGACCGACAGGTGCGATGAGCGCTGTGTTGATTGTGCTTGTGCAGCGCTATGGAATGCAGGGAATTTGGATCGCAGGTTTGATTTCCGGATTGTTTTTATTGATCATTGGTGTTCTGAAGTTGGGGCGGTTTATCGCCTTTATCCCCTCACCAGTAATCACTGGTTTTACAACTGGTATCGCTCTGATCATTTTTATAGGTCAAATCGACAATTTTTTAGGAGTGAAAACACCTGGTAGCGAAGCAGCATTATTAAAATTTTTGGAATATTTCAAAGGTGAATTGACACCCGATTGGCATACTATTCTGATTGGATTAGTCGTTATTCTCATTATGGTTTTTTGGCCAAAACGTTGGGGAGCACGCTTTCCTTCATCCTTAATGGGTATCATTGCAGCCACTGTACTCAATGGATTAATGAAATGGCCGGTGGCAGTCATAGGTGAGATTCCAAAAACGATTTTTCTGGCTGAGCGTTTAAGTTTTACCCAAATACCCTGGGAAAGCCTGCCTGAATTCCTGGCACCAGCCTTAACGATCACTGCCCTGGGTGCCGTGGAGAGTTTGTTATGCGGTGCGGTGGCTTCCAACATGACCGGTGTGCGCTTACAGGCAAATCTCGAACTGGTTGGGCAAGGAATAGGTAATATGCTGATCCCATTTTTTGGAGGGGTACCCGCCACTGCTGCCATAGCCCGAACCAGTGTGGGTATCAAGTCCGGGGGCCAAACCCGTATGGTCAGTATCATTCATGCAGTAGGTATCCTTGTATCCATGTTTTTGCTAGCACCGGTTATGCAGCAAATCCCATTAGCAGCATTGGCTGGTGTCTTGATGGTAACCGCCTGGCGCATGAATGAATGGCATTCAATAAAATTTATTTTTAACAAACGATTTAAGAGCGATATTCTGGCATTTTCCATTACCATGCTTGCAACCATCACGCTGGATCTGACACAGGCGATCTTAATCGGCACATTCATCGCTGGTGCCATCTTCCTGAATAAAATCGCCAGTTTAGAAATCAACATTCAAGAAGTGGACGCAGAAAAACTCAAATCGCGTGGGATCGATATTTCCCAAAAATGCCCGCATATCCGTGTTGCCTATCTGACCGGTCCTCTCTTTTTTGCCGCCAGTGGGATTTTTAATGAAGCCTTCTCCCAGATGAAAGACACCCAGACACTCATCTTATCAATGCGTGCGGTGCCTTTGTTGGACACTTCCGGGTTGGAGGTCATTCAACGGCTGCATGAGAAAATGAAACAAAGCGGCGGTCAATTGATGTTAGCGGGTGTTCACGATAACGTGCGAGGGATGATGCAACGAGGTGGGGTGGAAGACAGCATCGGTGTGGAAAATTTCTTCTGGAGCAGTGAACAGGCTATTATCGCAGCTGATAAGCTTAATTGTTCCATTTGTGTCGACGAAATTTCTAATATTTTTTATGGCTGAGGGATAAAACACTATAATTGAGACTATGACCAACAAACAAATTAGTATCGATTGCTGTGCTATCCTCTTTGACCTGGATGGTGTATTACTCGATTCCACCCATTGTATTGAACGACACTGGCAGGAATGGGCAGAAAAACATGGACTTGACTTAAAGGAAGTTCTGCAAAATGCTCATGGTGTGCGTACTATCGAGACGATTCGCTTGGTAGCTCCGTATTTAGATGCAGAACCGGAAGCAGCGGAATTCACAGCCAATGAGATTCTGGATACCGAAGGAGTGGTCGCCATTCCAGGCGCAAAGGAGTTGATGTCACATCTTGGCGTAGATACTTGGGCAATTGTAACCTCAGGCGGATACAACCTGGTGCGAGCCCGTCTGAAGAAGGCTGGACTCCCCATGCCCAAATTCATCGTCTCGGGAGATGATGTTTCTGAAGGGAAACCTTCACCTCAACCTTATCTAACGGGGGCTAAGATACTTGGTGTATCCATAAAAGATTGTGTGGTGATCGAAGATGCGCCAATTGGCGTAAGAGCTGGAAAAACAGCCGGGATGAGGGTGATTGGGATTGCTTCGACACATTCCCAAGAGGAATTATTGATTGCTGGTGTCGATTTTCTGGTTGAGAATCTAAAGGACATTCATATTTTTGAGAATGCTCAGAATCAATCGATCAAGATTGTCATAACCACCCGGTAATCTCACTTTTTTCCATCCTCTAATTCATAAACAACATGATTTATCAGCGGGAGAATATTGTTACCGCTGGTTTTCTCTTCTTTACTTCCTGTTAAGACATTATTAAGCTTCCTTTAAAACATGATATTGTACGATACACTTATAATGTAGAAGATAAGTTTCAAGGAGTATTATGAAAATTTTAGTCAGCAATGATGATGGTATTTTTAGCCCAGGATTAATCGCACTCGCAGAGGTAGCAACCCAATTTGGAGAGGTTGTAATATTTGCACCGGATTTTGAGCAATCCGCCATGGGACATGCTATTACAATTAAGCGACCATTAACCTATCATCGCGTGAAGTTTTTGAAAGATTTTGAATCGTATCGAGTCAATGGAACCCCGGCTGATTGCGTGGCGATGGGACTGCATCACCTGGGAAAAGTGGATCTTGTGCTTTCAGGCATTAATGTCGGCAGTAACCTGGGTAGTGATATCTGGCATTCAGGAACAGTTGCAGCAGCCAAACAAGGCGTAATTCTTGGTGTTCAAGCAATTGCTTTCAGTCAGGTGATCAATGGGGAAGAACCCAATTATGAAAAACAAAAACCTTATGTCGCTGAAATCATCAAAATGCTGACCAGTGGGAATCAGCCGCGTCTGGTGAATGTGAATTTTCCAGAAGAACCGGTTGGGATGTGCTGGACACACCAATCCATCAGGCATTACAACGGAAAAATGGTCGAAGGGCATGATCCCAATGGCCGGAAACATTTCTGGTTTGCAGCTACACCATTGACCAATCCGGATGAGCACAGTGATCGCTGGGCTATTGATCATAATCAGGTATCCCTGACTCCTTTGCGCTTGAGTCTGACCGATGATGAGTGGTTAGCTAAATTGATTTGATCTCGGTGTAAAATAAACTTACCAGTATTGAACAGATAATGACTGGATAGAAGAGGACGTCCAGGTGAGTTTATCAAGTCTGGATCTATCAAAAATTCTCATCGATGGAACAATATTTTCTTTCATTGCAAGTGGATATTTGTTGGCAGTCCTATGGTTGAATCCACGCTTGTTCTTACAGGATTATCCAAAAGATGTTCAGGAAAAAGTTCCTCCAAAATCCCCTACTGAAAATAGATTAGCCACATATTTTGGGTCTGGATTTCTTCTCATTCTGATATTGGGTCCATTTCTATCAACCCTTTCTTTAAAAATCTCCAGCTCCACAGTACTACCTTTTGAAGTTCTATTTATTCATGCCTTTGGTGTTGCGTCCCTATTCAATCTGGTTGATTGGATTATTCTTGATTGGTTATTATTCTGCACCATTCAACCCAAATTCATGATCATCCCAGGGACAGATAACATGGCGGGGTACAAAGATTATTTTATGCACTTTCGTGGCTTCCTTATTGGAAGTTTAATTTCTGCGCTCGGTGCAATCATCATTGCTGCAGTTGTTTACTTTATTTAATAATACCTTTTTCTGATCTTGTGAAGATACTTTGTATTCTGATATTCTGGAAGACAAATTTATTAATTAATTATGCTTTTCCATTAATAAATAATTTTGTAAGACGTCGGATATAATCAAACAATCTGTAATCGAAGAATTATCTTTTGTTTTACTTGTCTGTGAGGTTCCTGAAAATTGGATTTTTTGTCAGATTTTCAAAGTATTTTGGTAACCATATTGTTATTTCTGGTAGCGGTATTGTATTCATCTGTAGGGCATGCTGGTGCATCCGGTTATCTGGCTGTTATGGGACTGGTTGGGATTTCTGCCGTGGTCATGCGCCCGACTGCGCTGGCATTAAATATCGTAGTGGCTGTAATTACCACCTATAAATATTATAGGGCTGGGTCGCTTTCCTGGAGGCTATTCCTACCTTTAGCAATAACTTCGATACCATTTGCTTTTTTAGGTGGCAGAATTATCTTGCCAGAAGTTTATTACAAACCATTGGTCGGCCTTATATTGGTATTTTCAGCCTGGATGCTGATCCGTCAGGCAAGTAATGGTAATGATTACATAGAGAAAAAACCATCTGTGCTATTGTTATTCATTACCGGGTCAATACTTGGTTTCCTGTCCGGATTAACTGGAGTAGGAGGTGGAATATTCCTAAGCCCCCTTCTCATATTTTTACATTGGGCACCCATCAAGGTAATATCCGGTGTTTCAGCTGGATTTGTTTTGGTGAATTCGATTGCAGCCTTTTTAGGTGTAGCCTCCTTAACCAATCAATTTCACAATGCTTTGCCGGTCTGGTTGATCGTTGTGGTTCTTGGTGGTTTCATTGGCGCAGAGTACGGAAGCCGTCGTCTGGGAAATAACACCATTCAAAGACTTCTGGCAATCGTTTTATTCATTGCTGGTGTCAAGATGATTCTGATGATGTAGAAGTAAATAGATAGATTAATTATTACCTACTGATCAATGGTAAATAAATATTCTTCTCTGTATTGATAATAATTTCCATCGGTATTGTTGTTTGAGATTCGTGTTGAACATAGGCAAACACACGAAAAGAACCATGAGTATCAACTGGCGTCAACCATTCGAATTTTAAATGTGACTTTGATTGAGGTTCCAAATTTTGGATCTCTTGAATGAATACAACCTCAGGTAAAGGATCAACTCCAATTACCTGGAGATTAGCCTGCCCATCGATCACCTGACTGCCAACATTGGTAAAATCAAATTCAAAAGTCAATGGTTCCCCAGGGTGAAATAATGGTTTTGAAACCGAAAAATCACTCATTTCACCTGCCATAATTCCCATGCGAAATGGTACTGAAGCTGTATCAATCATCGTGCCATCTTCTTTATTTAAGATCACTCTAATCGAATAATCTCCTGCAGACAAATTACTTGATGAAAAACTCTGGTCAACATCAACAATACCCTGGACAGCATTTAATAAGCGAATTGGCAATCCATCTACTGAATAATCATGACCAACCATCTGGATGTCTGTTACTAATATTAAGTCCTGTGGTTCCACTCCCTGGTTGGAAATGAATACACTAATTTTTATTTCATCACCAACATCGTAAGAGGGTTGATCGGTCGTTAAATTTAAGATTTCTGATTGAACTGGTGATGTGATAATTTCGAAAGTGTAATCCTGATAAAATATTCCCTCACCGGCATCTTGGTAGTACCAGAAGGGATAAACCTGTATCAATAAAGTGGATGATCCCTCATTATTCTGGTTGATGTGCCAGTTATAATCATATCCAGGCCAAAAATCTGGAATTCCAGGTGCTTTTATTGTGCTTGCGTTTGAGGTATCAATCATCTCCTCAAAAATTGGAAGGTCAAGATTACTGATTGAAGTCATACCTGACCGCGATACCAAACGGACATCCTGAACCTGATATCCTTCGGCAATCTCTTCTTCAAAGACATAATAGGGAACTAATGGCTGACCAATATCCTGTAACCAGTAACCTCCTGGGATTTCAATCCAATCTTGTAGATCAGGCTGTTCTGAAACAATGAACATTGGTATCTGGTATGAACGGCTGATCGAATCAGTGATTGATGAATATAAATTTAAGGATTTTGACACATCATAGAGAATCGAATTATTACCCAATTCCGGGTCACCATAAATATTATATTCTGCAGTCCAGAAATCTTCCAGGAAACCCCATAAATAATCACTCCCAAACCCTGTTTTCACTTCTTTAATAATCGAACCAAATGAACGTCCTGGGATAATTCTCTCAATAATTGCTGCAGATCCTGCACGGTTGGAATTGTTGTAAGAAATTTCTGTAGATCCAAAATAGGCTGCTGCTCCAGCTTGAAGAAACCGTTCAGCCAGACTAACACTCTCCGTATATCTACCGGTAAGACAAGACAATGCAAATACAAAGGGATTAGATCCAACAAATACATCTCGTAATCCATGGAGATCACCTGTCCCCAGATCATCCAATGAGGATGAGCTGCCATGTCCTGCCATATGTAAAATATCTCTACCTGGAAAATTATTCATGAATTCAAATATAGCTTCGTCTCGAGTGTCAAAATCCGGGGTTGATATAGTGATAAAGGGAATACTTTTTGATGTTAATTTTTCTTCGATTATGGCGGTAACTGATGCGAAATCACTTGCAGACGATGTATCACTACGTGTTTTAGGAAAGCCTTCTAACAGTAATGCGTGAGAACCATCGTAACCATATCCAGGCGTACCTTTTTCCATATTTAAAATTGTTTCTACCGGAATTAATAAATCTGGCAGTCCATTACCGACAATCCGACCAACCATTAACTCTGGATCAATCAAATTGGACGAAGTATCTGCATAAAAAGCATCCGTTAAACCAACAGTGAGATCATCCCACCACCAATGGCCAGAAAAACGGATGGCTCCAGCAGGAATGATATTTGTTTCCCCCACCAAAAGAAGATAACCATCACGAAGGTATCCACCTGGGGTACCACTACTAGAAAGCATGGTCTGTCCCCAAATCTCGATGGTGTCATCAACCTGATGCATCGTTGGAGCACCTTCCAAATAACCAAGCATGCCGCCTTTGACTACCGTCAATTCTCCTAATCGGTCCAATAATTGATCAGCCAACCCAGAACCGTAATCGAAATAACCTAGCATTTGTGGATTGGTTACTATCAGGTAATCAGCTTGTGTGCGCATCATTTCAATTATGTTGGAGAACCTTAAACCATCTGTTGTCTGAGTCCTAAAAAGTGAGTACGAGCGTGTTTCGATTGCTCCGGAATTATTGGTTCGAACCTGGACAGAATTTGTCCCGATGCTGTATTCCTCCAGTGGATACTCAGGACTCAAAATAGGTACGACCAGATAACTGATGGTTTTACTCTCATCTGGCCTTAAATTTAACCAGGATGATGGTGTTCGTAAATCAATATGTATGTCTGTACGGCGGGAAAGGGGATCATAAACTGCATCAAATTGGTAATCTGGATCATCCGGATCCAATACCTGAAACCCTAAAACACTGTCTTCCACGGTACTGATCTCTATGGGCACTGTCCCTTGATTTTGTAATGCAAGAATTACCCTGAATGCCTGCCCTTCTCGAAATACTGATCTCGCCAACACCAGATCGGGTGTACCTATTCGTAAATGGATGGTTCGAAGCTCTGTTAAATAGCTGCCATCCTCTGCAAATGCCTGAACAATTAATGGATAATCCCCCATGGGCACAAGATCTGCATCCCAATAATATTCTCTATAGGTTGCATAAGGATGGTTCCCAAATGTCTCTCCATTTATTGTCCATTCAATTGTTTCAACTGGTTCAGAAACATGGTGACATTCTAAATCCCCTCCCACCCCTGGAGGGGGACAGAGTTCTGCAGAATATTGAGCAGCATAGATCGAAAATGGAATTTCCGTGCCCGTAGGTGTAGTATCCTCTGGAAAATAAAAAATGGTATCTTCATCTGGCGATACAATTCTTAATTCGCCTTCCATGGGTTCAGGTGGTGGAGTCCAATCAAAAAATCTCTTGGTAGCCAAACCAAATCTATCATACGCTACAGTGGTAATTGTATGAGGTGCAAAAAATTCCAAATGTGAAAAACCACTGGAACCTGGCACTAACTGGATTTCAAATTTTCCTTCCTTGCCAAGTGAAAAATCTGTGCCAATAAGATTGTCATCCAGATACATCATCACCCGATCAACCCCTTTATTATCGCTCACAGGTAGGGCAACTTGAAAACGGACAAAAGGTCCTGGGATACGAAAATAACTTGGTGCCTCACTGATCGGAGGTTCTGTATCACTGGGAGGATCGAGATAAAAAAATTGATCCTTACTTCTAACCAGATTACCAGATTGATCCTGAGTTGATACTCTATACTGGTAAACACCTCCTGGTAGAAGGTTTGCTAGGGTAATGTAGTTAATCAAAGCTGGCTGGGTGCTGGTCACTACCATGCCATATTGATCTGCCTTCTGATCGTACTCAACTGAGGGATATCCAGCCTCGTCTGTTTCCCAATATATTTCAACACTGTTTTCGGTCTTATTTAATATCAATGGTCCTTTAATTATCCTAGGGGCGGTCTGATCACAGGTCCAGATTTCCTCACGACAATTATTGTTTTCGTTAGCTTCAGGTACTTCGTTTTTTATATCTGTACAAGCAAATAAGGTTTGAGATTGTCCGGTGCATGTCCACTCAGACATACATCGATTAGCACGATCTCCTGGACCTAATACTTCTTTAAAATTGTTTGTCAAGAAAGCCACACCATCAACTTCAAGAAAACCATCGTGTGGTGCAGGGGCAGAGACCTCTGCGATATTTTGAACCTGGTAACACAAATCACCTTCATACGTCCAAATATCCGAAACTATTAAATCTGGTTGTAGCGTATCAGATACACTGGAAGTATTAATTACACTTAGTAAAACCAATGACGCCAGAATGGCTAACTCGAAAATTAAATGATTTCTGGGGAAGCAGCGGAGAATGAATTTCATAACATCCTCCTTGACGAAAATAATTTATTCACACTTAAAGAATCTACATCATTAAATTTATTATAGGTAGTATGACTTTGGGAATCAATAGGATTATTTTTTAGCATGATTATTTTTTTTTGTACATTTGGATGAGAAAGGTTTTCCTATAGTTTGTAATTTGTGTATTCATTGAGTAGACTTTGATTTTGATCAGAATAACTGGAGAATTTTATGAATCAAGAAGTCCAATCCGATACTTTGAACCTTCCCGTTGGAATTGGGAAACCTGCTTCACGAGCACTGGAAGCTGCAGGAATCAAGAAGCTTACTGATTTCGCGCTGGTGAGTGAGGAAGAATTGCTCAAACTCCATGGTATGGGATCGAAAGCAGTTCGAATAATTGCTGCTGCTTTAGAAGAACAGGGTTTACAATTTGCCAATAAAGGGAGTTCAGACAAGATCAGTGAAATAGCAAATCAGAAAATTGCTCGCAGAGGATAGGAACTTTTTATTCAAATCGCTATAATCAATAATTATTGGATTTGTGAAAAAACCACTCTGGAAAAATGAATAACCAACCTGAAAACATTCACAAGAAGAAACGAATTGTGATCTTAACTTACGGTACTCGTGGAGATGTTGAACCCTTTGTTGCACTGGGAGTCAGATTAATTCAGATTGGCTACTCGGTTTGTCTGGTAGGACCACAAGCTTTTTCATCTCTGGTAAAAGATAATGGCCTTGAATTTCAGGCGATCCAAAGTAATTCGGAAGAGTTGGGGCATATATTTGGAGATAAAGCCGGCCAGAATTGGATCAAAATGATCACGGGTATGATTAAGCATGTAATACCGCTAGCAAAAAACGCATTGGGTGTAATTGAACATGCGTCCAGAGGGGCAGACCTGATCATTCACTCCTTTTTGATGACAGATGCTGGCCATACCATGGCGATGAAACTAGGTATACCGGATATTTCTGCGCAATTTTTTCCTATTTTTCTTCCTACTAATGAATTTCCAGCCGTCGGGCTACCAGATCTTCCTCTTGGCAAATTATACCGTCTCGGAGCCCACTCTTTGAGTACGGGCATATTCCGATATGCTCCCAGAATTATCTATCGAAGACTGCAGAAATCAGCTCCCGAGTTACCCGATCTGGCACCATGGTTATTAACGGGTTCTTGCGAAGACCGTACTCCCATTCTTTATGCATTCAGTCGGTATATTTTACCCTTTCCAGAAAATTGGCCAGCCAATGCACACATCACAGGATACTGGCAACTTCCACCTCCATCAGGATGGGAACCTCCCCCTGATCTCGTAGATTTTTTAGATAATGGATCACCCCCCATCTATTTTGCTCCCGGTAGCATGCAAAGCAAAAAATCCAGTCAATTGTTAAAGCTGGTGTTGAAATCAGCCCAAAACTCTGGTCAACGGGTAGTACTTGGTGTATCACCTGAGTACATTCCAGAAGATATGAATAAAAAAAATATTATTTGTGCCAGTGGAGTTCCACATGCCTGGTTATTTCCACGCATGACGTTTATCCTTCATCATGGAGGAGCTGGCACTTGTGGATCAGCGCTATCTGCTGGTATCCCGAATACCGCCATTCCATTCTCGGTTGATCAATTTTTTTGGGCAAAGCGAATTGCACTTGCTGGGGTTGGACCCTCTGCACCAGATGCCCGTCACCTAAAAGAGAAAGATGTGACCGGATTGATTAAGGATGGCATCGGTAATCCGCAGTATCTTGAAACAGCCATAAATCTGGCACAGAAAATCCGTCAAGAGGATGGCTTATCTACTGCTCTGAATATTATTCAAACAATAATCAGTTAGTAATTAATTAAACGTTTATCCGAAGAGTTATTTAAGCACTTATCATAAGCGTTTTCATGGAAGGTAAATATGACTTCATACTTGATTTTACACTATATTTAGTGTACACTATAAATAGTGAAAAAAAATGGAGTGATTATGTTAAGAAATATCACCTTAAGCGCAGAAGAAAAATTGATTGAACGTGCCAGAAGACGGGCAGAAGCAAAAAATACAACCTTAAATGCGGAGTTCCGGCAATGGTTAGCACTGTATGCTGACGCTCCCCAATCTAAAGATGATCTGATTGAATTAATGAATCAATTCAATTATGCAAATGTAGGAAGAAAATTTACACGGGATGAAATGAATGAACGGTAAATACTTCCTTGACACCAATATTTTTGTTTATTGTTTTGATGATAGAAATGCTGATAAAAAAGTCCGCTCGTTATCTTTAATTGGCGAAGCATTGCAGAGTGGGAAAGGAATAATCAGCTGGCAAGTTGTTCAGGAATTTCTAAATGTATCAACCAAAAAATTTGTTTCTCCATTAAAAGCCGTTGATGCTAAGCTTTATCTGCAGAAGGTTCTTTTTCCAATGTGTGTTGTTTTCCCCAATTTGAGTATTTTCCAAAACACAATCGAGATACAAGATAAGACTGGATATTCATTTTATGATTCTCTGATCATTGCAAGCGCTCTCAGTCAGGATTGTTCAACCCTTTACTCAGAAGAATTACACAATGGGATGGAGATCAACGGATTAAGAGTGGTCAACCCATTTGATTAGAAATAATTGATTTCCTATATTTAGATTCTTCATTTTGGATAAAGTCTAATAAATATAAACCAGAAAATCCTCTTTATTTTTGATCTTCTGGCAATTTTTTTAAACATAATTATCTTTTGTTTTCCTTCAAAACAAAATCTATCCGATTTATAACAGCTTAATATCTAATTCATAATTTGCGAGGCACGCAACTTGCATCTAACTTTCGCAGGTCAGTAAGTTTTTTGACGTGCCCGGAACAAACACCAATTAAAATAAAAAACCGGAGATTAAGGTCCAGAGGAGGAAGTTTTTATTGAGGGATAAAAATAGATATTTTAGTTTAACCATCCAGGTTCATTCGTATTCAATCATTGTTCAATAGAAAGGAAAAATTATGTTTAAGAAATCTTCACGTGTATTGTTAGTAACTTTGTTACTGTTCGTATTGGCCGGAGCAACCTACGCTTTTGCAGCTAGCAAACACCGTTCCATGATACATTATGCAGGTGACGGACAACGGGGTTATTAGAGGATATAACATAACAAATATCCATTATGTACGTTGATGGTGAAGATATTGATAGTGTCACATTTAGTGTATAGATTTAAATGGAGGACTACTGCTACGTGTTCACAGCATCTATGTAATGGTGGCTACATCATGTGCAACTGTGCAATATTAGGTGGTAATGGATTGGTCTTGATCATTACTGGAGTAACAGTACTTTCAGCAGTAGATTTCTACGTGTAATCGCAGTTCAGTAAAATGATCGTGGTTCCTGATGGGCATCATTCATTATTTCCTTCAGGGCCAGAAGTCAAATGATTCTGGTTGTGGCGGATTTCAAGAAATTACTTGAAATCCGCCCGACAGAATTGTAACAACAGGTGCGTATGACAAATCAGAGAAAATGGTGGTTAGCTTTTTGGTCAGGAGCCATACTCGTGCTTGCTTTCACGGGTTGGGTTCTGTTTGCCCCGCCACCATTAGGTGGGCAAGCCACCATGGTGATTGTGGATGGCAACAGCATGGAACCAGGCTATCACCAGGGCGATCTGGTCATTGTGCGCAGCGCAGATTATTATCAAATTGGTGATATTGTGGCATATAAACACCTGCAGATGGGGAAGTATGTCATCCACCGCATTATTGGTGAAGAGTTAAATCGCTTTGTGTTACAAGGCGACAACAACACCTGGACAGATGGGTTCAAACCATCGCAGGCTGAAATTATTGGTAGACATTGGATTCGCATCCCAAAAATTGGAAAAGTGATTGCGTGGCTTCGCAAACCTGTCTATCTTGCTTTTTTTGCGAGCCTTTTAGGAGGAGTGCTAATGATTAACTGGTATAAAGACAAAACGAAAAATTGGAAACCCAAACCCAAAAAATCCTTGAATATTTATCAATGGATCAATGCCGAATATTTGGGTAAATCCGGTGAAACTTATTTTCTCTCCCTGGGAATATTTTTAATCATTGCCATTATTTTCGGCGGCATTGCATTTTCCAAACCAGTAGAAAAGAACATTCCTCAAGATATTTTTTACACCCATAACGGAGAATTCGATTACAGCGCTCCTGCTCCCGAAGGTGTCTATGATAGCACAACCATACAATCGGGTTCACCGGTTTTCTTAAAACTCACCTGTGAGATTCAGGTGGATTATCAGTACACGCTAAATGGAAATGTTCTGTCTGGCATCCATGGAACCCAATCCATGGCAGCTGTCATCAGTGACACCACCGGATGGAAACGCACCATCCCATTGCAAACAGAAACAGCATTTCAGGGAAATTCAGTCAAGTCTCAATCCATATTTAATGTCTGCCAGGCTTCTGAAATGGTAGATGCTTTAAGAGAAAAGACCGGCTTGCAACGTTCTGAGTTCTCTCTGGCGATTGTGCCATCCACCAAAGTCCTTGGCCAAATCTCTGGTTTGCCATTGGATGATGAATTTTCTCCTGAACTAAATTTTAAATTCAACGAAGTCGGTTTCTGGATGGTGTCATCCAATTCACCTGGTTCGCAGGAAACAGATCCATTAAACCCCAGTTCTGAAGGTATGCTACGAAATTGGGTAGAAACACCTGAAACGATGGCTTTTCTTGGCTTGAACCTACCCGTCAGTGGTGTCAGGTGGGGAACATCTATTCTTTTTGTGCTGAGCGCAGGCTTGTTAGGTTTCCTGATGTATTCTACTGAGAAAATGAGTAGAACCAGCCAGTCCACCGGCATCCAATTGCGGTACAGCCCAATGATTGTGAACGTTCAAAAACAACCACCCGCTTTACGACGAGGTGATGTTGAAGTTCAGAAATTCGAAGACCTGGCGCGCCTGGCTGAAAGAAATAACAGTGTAATTTTACATGAATTTGACCAGGATGGTACCCATACATATGTGGTAGAAGAGGACAATACCCTATATCGTCTGGAAATAAAAGAGAATATACCAAACTTAAAAATCGATGAGTTGAAAATTGTTGAAGCCGAATTAGTTCAGGCACTGGAACAAAATCAATTCGAATTGTTTTACCAGCCAATGGTTGATATTAACCAACAACAAATTATAGGTGTAGAAGCTTTACTACGATGGAATCATCCAACTTTGGGAACACTTCCAGCCTCAGCTTTTATTCTGGATGCTGAAGAGACAGGTTTAATCTATCGGTTAGGTGAATGGGTTCTACAAACTGCCTGTAAACAATTGAAGGAATGGGATGATGCTGGAAGCCCGACGGTCTCAATGGCGATTAATGTTTCCAGCAAACAACTCATCCCTGAGCTACCACGTCTGGTAAAACGGGAATTGAAAAACCATAAACTGAACCCTTACCGATTGCAGCTGGAATTTACAGAAACACAATTATTAGAGGATCTGGACCATAGTGTTGAAATTCTGAATTCCCTGAAAAAAATCGGGGTTGAAATTTCTATTGATAATTACACCGGAAAAGCATCCATGGCAAACCTGGCAAGATTACAGGTAAAGAATTTAAAATTTGCTTTGACAATGATGAATCATATGAGTGATCCTCAGATGAATGCCATCACCATCAGCACCATTGCCGCAGCCCGTAGCCTGGGTATGGCAATTGATGCGGTGGGTGTGGAAACTGAAGAACAGTTGTGGTTCTTAAGATCTCATCTGGTCAGCTCTGCGCAAGGATATTTATTTGGAAAACCCATATGCGCTGATGAAACCTTACAAAAATTATTCCGAATTGTTGATAAAGTTTCCGTGTATGATCCACCAAATCTGGATTAATGAGGAATCATGATTCGAAAAAAAATCCTTAATGTATCAATGATCGGATTGGCAATTGTTTTAGTTATCAGTACATTCAGTGCGTTAGCCGCTGCCAATACAGTTCCGGTTTCCTATGCCATGGATACCAGCATTCCGATAGACCAGAGTCAATTCCTACCCCCTCAATGTGGCGGTATGACTTTTGATAGAACAATTGTTGGATCTGGGGATATTAATGGTGGGCCTGGAAATGACTTGATTTATGGCAGCCCTGGAAATGATAATATTCG
Source organism: uncultured Chloroflexia bacterium (assembly GCA_963765655.1). Taxonomy (GTDB): domain Bacteria; phylum Chloroflexota; class Anaerolineae; order Anaerolineales; family Anaerolineaceae; genus UBA6170. The sequence continues at coordinate 42,499 of CAVXXH010000014.1, read as the reverse complement.
CGGTGGTATGGGAGATGATTGCATCATTGGCGGTGGTGGTGACGACACATTAAGGGGACAGAATGGAGATGATGTCCTGGTTGGTGGCTCAGGCTATGACACGATCGAGGGTGGTGCTGGATATGACACATGTTATTTCGGGGATGACGTGAAACAATGTGAAGTTGAATATTAATAATGGAAGAATCATCATCATTAATGGCACCTCTAGCTCTGGAAAGACCAGTATCGTGAGAGCTTTGCAGGATATGCTGGATGAGTCATATTTAGAAGCAGGCATAGATAAATTCATCTGGATGCTTCCACACCGCTACCTTGATCGTCCATTATGGGACGATGTGTTGGGTCTGGCTAATCAGGCTGGAGAACTGGGGCATCAATTGGTAATGGGTATGCATCGGACTGCTGAAGTTTTGTCCCGCACTGGGATGAATGTGATCGTTGATCATGTCCTGGTAGAGCACACCTGGTGGCAGGATTGTGATGAACGCTTCAGTGAGCTACCGGCTTATTTGATTGGTGTTCGCTGTCCATTGGAGGTGCTGGAAGAACGTGAGAAATCCCAGCGCAATCGTACCCTGGGGCAAGCACGCTTGCAATTTGACATTGTTCATGGCAGAGGCATATACGATCTAGAGGTTGATACATCCATCTTTTCTGTAGAAGAGTGTGCAAAGACAATTAAAGAAAGAATAACTTCTGAAGAACCTCCTAAAGCATTGAGATTATTAGCTTTGATGTAACTCAAACCTACAATTATTCGATCAATTTATTATTTGAAATAAAATAAAAGTAGAAGTTGTGTTAGAGGAGGAATAATCATGAAAAGAATTATCAAATGGTCAGAACATGAATTTAGTTTCAACCAACGTTTTTTTGCTACCCTGCTGGCTGGTATATTATTCCTGTTCCTCATTCCTTTACTTCTCATCAGAGGATTACCCCCAGTCGATCAAATAATCGAATTGCCATCCATTTCATTTGGGATTATCAATTTTATCATTGGCGGAATTTTAGTTTTAATTGGTGCAACCTATGCACTGTGGTCGATTATTTCACAATTAACCCGCGCCAGAGGGACTCCTTTGCCAATGATGGCAACCCAAAAATTGTTGATTGATGGTCCATTCAAACAAAGCAGAAATCCAATGGGATTTGGAGCGATAACCATGTATCTCGGAATGGCGATTGTAGTGGGTTCACTTTCGTCGATGATCGTTGTCATCTTCTTCTTAATCTTATTGATACTTTGGATCAAAAAGGTAGAAGAAAAAGAATTGGAAATTCGTTTTGGGCAAGATTATGTAGTGTATAAAAAGACCACACCTTTCATGCTACCCAGACCATGGAGAAAGTGATTTAAAAAGATGTCTGGATTCAAACAACTACCCAAACATATTCTCAAAATTATTCATTATCCTCCTCAAATGGCTTACAAAATCGGACTTGGTCCTATTTTGGGTAAATTTGTGCTGTTGCTGACGACGATAGGTCGCTTATCCGGTAAAAAGCGGGTGACGCCACTCCAATATGAAGAAATCGACGGCAAGTTTTACCTGGGTTCAGCCTTTGGAAAGAAATCTGATTGGGTTAAAAATATTTTGAGAAATCCTTGTGTAGATGTGCAGGTGAGATTTAAAAAGTACTCCGGAAAAGCCATTGTCATAGATGATCCTGAACAAATCATAGATTTTTTACTGATTCGCTACGAACGACATCCCAGAATGGTAGGAAAAATCCTGAGATCGGAGGGAATTTCGATACCTCCCTCACATAAGGACTTGAAAGTTTACGCAAAAGGAATGGCAATGGTGGTAATTGATCCAAATATTCCTTCAGATCCTCATGTGTCTCAATCCTGACTTGATATGCTTGGTTTGATCCTGATAAAAATTTAATGTATGATCTCCATCACCAACCATTACAAAAGGAGTCAGCATTCAGAAAATTTTTAACTGCTTATGGTTTCATGATTAAGCAGAAATTGTTGTTAATTTATACACCTTCATTATCAATAATTTAAAAAGTCTGGGAATTGCTTACTATAATGAAGAAGGGTGAGGAGAACCCGGGAAAGTCATGACCATCACCTTCGAAAAAGAGTGCCAGAATTTTATTGCAATAAGTGGCGGTCCTGAAACTTCACCCATGCAATTTCCTTTATGGTCGTTTGTGAGACCCAGAAAGAAGTCGATTATTATAGGGATCGGCTTTTGGTGGGTGGCGAAGAAGAACAATGTGGCTAGTTGCGTTGAATTATTGCAGAAGCCTTTCAAAGAATTGGTTAAACATTTAACCTTTTATAACTCCCAGTTATTTTCAATAGGGAGTATATTTAAGTTTATTTCATCATTTGAGAAAATGTTATGGACACAAATTTGAATTCCACATCCAACTCAAAAAACAATCGATGCTGGTTATTTATTCTGCTAGGAATCTTAGCTGCTTGTTTCCTGATGACAGCTTGCATCGCAATCGTTGGTGTAATCTCCTATCTTGGCATAGCGGGATCAAGTTCCAGCAATATTAATGAAGTTCCCGATGTATTCATAGAACTAATAGTTGATCAAGATGGCTGTGGTGTTATCCGTGGAGATCTTCAGGGGAATACGCCAGTCAGTTCATTAACATGGGTCATCCTGGATCAGGATGGATACTCTGTTTTAGAAAGAAATGCCGAAAATGAGTTTCAAAACAGGTATTTCCTCAGTGGGACGTACACAGTGCACATCAATGCCTGGTACGAAGGGACTTATCACCAAATCAGTGATGAAGTCACGATCCTTTGTAATTAGGACCATAATATTCGATATTTAATCAGCTTTTCAACAAAAATTATCGCCTGTTCTATGCGTTTTAATTTTTTCTAATGCTATAAAATATCAATATCAACTCGAATGGCCAGAAAGTTGTGAAAGGATGTGATCATGTCCATCAGTGACTCAACTATACATTTGATCATCCTATTGGTTGTATCTGCATTACTCATCATCTCCGGATTGAAAAAACAACCCTGCATTGGAATCCTTGGTGCCAACATTATCATCCTTTTATTTCTTTGGCCGCAAGGAGTCCCATTATCACAAATTGGATTTTTACCACCGCAGAATTGGTTCACCACCATTGTGATTGGACTCGGGTTGGGACTACTCATTCAACTCGTGGCAGTGATCCTGATCGAGCCATTTACAGAAAATATAACAAAATCCAAACATGATCATAGCATAATTGCAGCAGTTAAAGGCAATTGGAAGGTCTTTCTCCAGTGGATGTTGATGGTATGGATTCTGGTGGCTGTCATAGAAGAAGGGATTTATAGAGGATATTTGATGACGGAATTGAAGAATCTTCTGGGGCTTGGAAGCGTTGCATTGATCATCAATTTGCTATATTCTTCTGTCGTATTCGGTCTATCTCACGGCTACCAGGGAAACAGTGGCATGCTCAGTACCGGAATTATTGGGGTTATTTTGGGCATCATTTTCATTCTCAGCGACTTCAACCTGTGGTTGGTGATCTTCACCCATGGTTTTATTGATACTATTGGGATCGGTCTGATCGCTATTGGTGGGGATGAGTACTTACAAAAACGAATTTGGAAGAAGCGATCATAACTCCTGGGTCGCTCATCCACTGGGTGCATCCCGATTCCGACCTCCAGAAAATTATTCAATCAGCCATAAGATTTAGATTTGGTTTGAAAGATATTCTGTTGTTCAAATAAAGCCTATTCAATTTTGGACAAAAAATCCTATAATTTAACTATCCAATGGTTTTTTTGAATTGGATAGGATGGTTTTTATGAATAAGCCTATCTCAATAACAAGAGGTCTTGTCTTGGTGAACGCAATCATCTGGTCTGCATTCAGCATTATCGTTGCGACCGGCATGCACCATGCCCTACCAGATTCTGAATTTTATAAGTGGTTTCTGGCAATATCAGCATTTTTATCCGCAGTATTTTTATTTTTACTTTTTTTCCTGCTCAGGAAAAAAACCAAAATCGCTTATTTCCTAACGATAGCCTTCTTGATCTTGATTGTATTACTCACAATCATGGATGATCTGGGAATAATCGATTTGATCGTTCTCTTAATCACGATTACACCCATAATTTTATTGATCAAAAGTCGCAAGTGGTATCTATTCAATAAATAAAGAAAATTTGAATGGAATTGTCATGAATAAATGTAAATTTTTCATATTATTTTTCTTGCCAATGGTTATCCTGGTCGGATGCAATTCAAAGGAAAAAGGGATTTTACAAGGTAAAGTGATTATTGGACCATTAACTCCAGTTGTCCAGGAAGGTGTACCAGAACCAACACCTGACGCATCAGTTTATGCAGCCCGCCAAATTGTCATTTTCTCACAGGATGGGAATAAAGAAATCGCAAAGGTTCCTATTCAACCTGACGGTTCTTATTCTATTGAGCTACCCATTGGCGAATATCTAGTTGATATTAACCATTCCGGGATTGATTTTAGTAAAGATTTACCAGCGATCATTGAGATAAAGAAGGATCAAATTTTTTCTCTAGATATTGATATCGATACTGGTATTCGATAAATTAATTATTCAGCCAATTCAAAATAAATTTACTATTTCTTTTAATGTAAAGCGTGCTTGACATGATAAATATTATTTCGTATAATATGTAAAGCAAGCTTTACATAGGAGTGTGTATGAAAAACAGATTGGAAGAAATGCGTAACCAATTGGGTTGGACCCAACAGGAGTTGGCAGACAAGGCTGAAGTATCCAGGCAGACCATTATTTCGCTTGAGAATGGACGTTATAACCCCTCCATCCTACTCGCCTTCCGTCTTGCCAAACTCTTTAATGTGAAAATCGAAGATATTTTTATTTATTCAGAGGAGAATCGACATGAGTGATCAGAAGAAATGGTTGAACAGTAGAATTCGTATCGGATGGTTTTTCGTTGGACTGGGGATTTTGTTTGTGCTGGTGGGTGTGTATTTTGAGATCAACTACTCTTATATACCCTATAATGTCAGTATTATTACCGGATTGGGAATCCTATGGGCAGGCATTGGTATCGGATTTATCGTGAAGTATATGGCAGTAATAAAGGGAGATCAGTCTGCAAAAAGGATAATGGTTGAGGAGCAGGATGAACGCAACCTCTTCATCCGTTATCGAGCGGGGTATCGGGCATTCTGGGTAGCGATCATTCTGGTGTATCTGGTTTTGATGTGGTTCTCGATGGCAGCTAATGGTAGCTTACCCCCCATCGGGAAAGATCTGCTTTGGTATATACAGGCGGCTTGTGTCGTCATTCCTTTCAGCGTTTATATAATCAGCTTTGTGATTGATCAGAAGAAAATTTAATTACAGGTGGAGAAAAAAATACAGGAGGTTTTAATGACCTCCTGTATTTTTTTCCTCTATTCATCATCCGAAGAGCTCTTCATTCGTTTTTCACTTGGCTAACCATTTACCTAAAACTTTGAGTTTAATGGTTGCACCAGCAACAAGAACGATTGCAATCACTACCCACCAATACCCTTCCATTTTGATCCTAAAAATGACAAAATTCCTTATTGACATTATTACGTAATACTGTTATTATAGAATTATCCGGAAAAATGAAAACAGGTGATTGAATGTTAGAAAAAGCGCGCTATTTGATTAACGAACTGGCAAAACGAGCAGACACAACCGTAAGGACCATACGTTATTACACCAGTGAGGGTTTGCTCCCCCAGCCTGACACCGATGGGAAATATGCTTATTATGATGAAAATCATTTACGGAGGTTGGAATTAATCTTACGGATGAAAGAAGCTTATTTGCCCTTGAAAGAAATCAGGCAGATCATGCTTTCACTCAGTGATGAAGAGGTCAAAAACCGTTTGATGGAGAAAACCCAATCAGTCAAATTGGAGGATCTGGATAAGAACATTCCGCAATTCAAAAAGAGCAAAGAGTCAGATGCTTTAAATTACATATCCAACCTGATGGAAACACAGACAAATTTTCGATCCAATCCATTGCAATCCAGACGACCACCGCAAATTCACCAGACGGATGATTTACAAATTCCATTGCCGATCTCTCCACATAATGTTGAAAACTGGCAACGCATCATTCTCGCCCCAGGAGTTGAAATGCACCTGCGTTATCCAACTGACTCGGATACCAACCATAGAATTCAACAACTCATATCATATGCCAAAAAAATATTCTTAAAACAATAGAAGGTAAAAATGAAGAAAAATTCACTACAATTATTCTTAAATTCTGAGCAAACACTTATCGCTCGGGAAGTGCCCTCTCAAAGAGTGCTGGAAATCGTAGTTCAGGCACCTACCATTGAGACCACCAAATCCCGACCCCCGCTCAACCTGGCATTGGTTATCGACCGCAGCGGATCCATGTCCGGAGAAAAACTGGAATACGTCAAACAAGCTGCTGTGTTTGTGGTCGATCGATTGGAAGAAAATGATCGCTGTGCGCTGGTTGCTTATGATGATCAGGTACAACAGCTTTCCTCCAGCATAAAAATGACTGGTGCGAATCGCAATGAAATGAAACGGTTAATTCGCGATATTCGTATTGGTGGTTCGACCAATTTGAGTGGCGGTTGGCTGCAAGGTTGTCAGGAAGTGGCTGCTGCAATCGAAGAAACAACCATAAATCGCACACTGTTATTGACCGATGGTTTAGCCAATGTTGGTATCAGGGATCTGGAAGAACTGGCCATGCATGCCCGTGAGTTAGCTACCCGCGGTGTTACCACATCTACCTTTGGTGTGGGACTCGGTTTCAACGAACACCTTCTGGAAGCCATGTCTAATCAGGGCAGAGGAAATTTCTACTTCATTGAAACCCCGATGCAAATACCGGATATATTCTTGAAAGAGTTCAACGAACTGGCCACCATCACTGCTTCCGATGTTGAGATTGAGCTGGAAATCCCGGCGCAGGTCAATGTTGAGTTGTTAGGTGCCTGGGCAAATGAAAAAAAGGATGGAAAATTCAGGATTTTTGCAGGCAATCTCTATTCCGGCCAAAACCAGGAAATTTACCTCAAAGTACTTACCCCTCCGGCTACCGACAAATCTACATTGGACTTTTCAGCCAGGGTGATGGCAAAAGATGAAAACGGTAAGGTGATCGAGGATAAAGCAACCTGGGTCTTTAACTATGCAGATGCAGATAGTGTGCAGCAGGAAGATCGTAAGCAGGATGTGTTAGAACGTTATACTTCCGTAGAAATGGCGGATCGATCCACCGAAGCTTTGAAGCTGGAACGCGCCGGGGAAAGAGAAAAAGCACACCGCTTAATGAATGCATCCATTATGGAAAATCAACCTTTTCTCTCTGAGGATAAGTTGGACGAATACAATTTGTTATCCAATCGAATGAGACGAGGTCTGGATGAAACAGACCGGAAATCCTCACAGTATAATGCTTACCGGGAAAAACGCAGGCGTGGGGAATAAAATCAACCATTAAGTCACGTGAAAAGGGGAAACTCCGTTGACCAGATCTGGAATTATCCAGATCTGGTTGTTTAAGTAATTTTTTAGATAATTAAGATATTTAATATTTTGCCATTTAAACTATATTGACGATAATATATTTAGATTCGAAAATGGTTCGTAATCAAATTCTTTATTTTTCAAAAAAACACATGAAATTAAATATATTAAACCCAGTCACGAAAAAAGAATTTAAATACACTATTATCCTTTTAGGATCTTCCTTTTTAATTGGTCTAATTTCAGTTTTTTCACTAAGAATAGAAATTATTAAAAACCAAATCTGGCCTTGGTTATTATTAATAGCTGCTATGGTATTGGGTGGTTTTCTTCTTAAGAAAATTGAACCAATTTTGTATCACAATTCAATGCGTGTAAGATTGAGTCCGGACGCTAAATTGAAGTGGAAAAAAGTTGGAATAATACTTATTAGTTTTTCCACACTCTTGACTATTTTCATTATTTATAAATTATTACCAAATATGAACAATTGGAGTGGCACTGTCTTCCTGTGGATAATTTCGATGTTAGCTATATTATTAGGTGCCTGGTTAATCAAAGGAGTGGGTTGTGCTTCACCTCGGATTGTTTCCATATGGGGATATTGGTCTGAGAATATCAATTTTCAAAAATTTGAAGTAATAGCTTTTATTCTTATATTCATATTAGCTTTTTTCCTGCGTGTTTACAATTTAAATGATATTCCTCCAGGAATATATGTAGATGAGACCAACGCTGCTTTGGATGCTTTATACATTATCGAAGGTCGCGAGGTTACACCATTTGGAACCGGTTGGTATGGCACTCCAAACGGGTACATCTATTACATGGCTGGAATTATCAAACTATTTGGTGCAAATTGGTTGAGTTTGAAATTGATATCTTTAATTCCAGCAATTTTAACGATACCTGCAGTATTTTTCCTTACCCGTCTAATTTTCGGTCCAATCCCTGGCCTTATTGCTATGATCCTAATGGCAACAAGCCGGTGGCATTTAAGTATGAGCCGTTGGGGTTGGAACGAGACTGCGCCACCACTTTTTCAAGTATTGGCAATCTTCTTCCTGATCAGAGGTTTGCGTGATCGTCGTGCTCTCGATTTTGCAATAAGCGGCTTAATCAGTGGATTGATGACCTACACATACTTAAGCAGTCGTTTAGCGTTATTCACCATATTTCTTTTTATTATTTATTGGTTTATCACCGATCCAGCTGGATGGAAAGAATCCCTTCACAGAAGTTGGGTAGGGATTTTAATTTTCTTCTTATCAATATTTATTGCTATCGGTCCAACTATGGTAACGTATATTATCGATCCATTTTCATTTAATAATCGAGTAAATGAAATTAGTATTCTTCGAGATATAAATGAACAAAATAGTATTAGCCCCTTAGCTGATAATATTTTGGACATTCTAAAATTTTTTCACCACACCGGCGATCTTCAAGGAAAACATAATTTACCGGGTGAACCAATGGTTGATCCTTTTACTGGTTTATTTTTTGCTGTTGGTTTAGTTTACGCAACGATTAAGCTGCGAGATTACAGATGTTTTTTATTGATCACATGGTTGATTATTGGATTGGCTGGAAGTTTCCTGAGTTCAAATCATGAATCTCCCCAATCTTATCGTTCCCTTACAGCATTACCCGCAGTAATAATCCTTGCTGCTACAACATTAGATATGTACGCACGTTCTCTCAATCTTGCGATCAAAAAAAGAAGTGGATCAACAAATTTACGATTTGTGCTTAAAAACCTGGCGATCATTTTTCTTATTCTCATTCTGAGTGGTGCTTCCATTTGGGAAGTCAATACTTATTTCACAAAACAAGCAAAATCTATAGATGTGATCAGTGGATTTAACCCCATAGAAAATGGAATCGCTCATGAAGTTATTCAAGCTTATCGTGATCAAAAATCAATCTATTTATCACCCCGTTTTTTTGAATACTCTCCTCTCAGATATTTAATTTATGAAGAAGTTAAAATAACAACTGGGCAAGATTCTTTGGACGATAGACCTTACAAATTATTATTACCTGAAGTAAATTTACCCATACCTTATTCAAACCAGGATGTAATTTTCTTGCTGGATTATGATTATTTTCCATTGAAAAGTTATTTCTTGAGTATCTATCCTCAGGCTCAAATCAACCTGGTAAATCTGCCCAATAATGCTCCTTTGTATCTCAAGGTTGAAATTCCAGGTGAAAATGTAGCTGAACTACAGGGCGCATTACAGCGGAAAACAAATCCATCAGGGACAATATCTGAACAAAAAGTGGATCTTATAAAATGGGACTCTGAATTTGATTCGACTGATGAAATTGAATGGGAAGGACTTTTACGATTAGAAACTGGAACTGATATCGATCTAATTTCAAACAGCATTGTACAAATTTTAATTGATGACATCCCCTGGACAGAATCAAAATACCTTGGCAGAGGTATTTATAAGCTCAATGTGGTAAAACCTAAGGAGAATCTTCAATCCTTCCAATTAGCCTGGAAAATAGGGGATAATGACGTTGAAAACATCCCTGCTAACGTCATTTTTACCATCCCCATTGAAAGAAATGGTTTGTTAAGTTCTTACTACAGAAATCTTAATTGGGAAGACAGTCCAGTTTTTCAGCAAATTACTCCTTTTTTGCTTTTGGCATGGCCTGATCAATATCCCATCACTGATGAGAGTGAATTCAGTGTTCGATTTACAGGCAGCCTAGAAGTTGAAGAGGATGGCGAATATTTATTTAAAATTGAAGCTGATGACGGCGCAAGATTCCTTATTGATGGTGTTGAATTAGGTGCAGGCTTAAAACCAAATCAACCCAACGATTTCGAAGTGAGAATCGAATTAACCAAGGGTAGACATCCAATCCAAATCGATTATTTTCAACAAGGGGGAGGTAGTGCTTTACGTCTTTTCTGGCAATTTGGAGATAATCCATTAACTCCCATTCCACCAGAGGTTCTATTTCCGAATTAATGATAATTAATTTAGGTTCGAAGGATGGGCGAATTTTTTATCACCACTTTTTCGGAAAAAAATTAAATAGACGATTGCCTTGAGAAAAATTAAATTCTAATCACAGATTACCCTCGAAATTCATTTTTCGGTTAAAATAAGAATTATTAGAAATTTTTAATAATTTTTTCTTTTTTTTAAAAAACTGAATAAGAGGGATTTATGAGCCATAGAAAAATTGGACAAGTAATTATTTCTTTAGTAATTGTTGTATTGGTGGTTTCATCCAATTTCATTCAAGTTCAAGCGAGGCCATTATTTATTCCATCACCGAGTGTGGCAATCAATACACCATCCAATCCGTTTATTGGTGAAGATTTCACAATAGAACTTAGATTCAATAATACCGGTGAGACTGGTTACGGACCTTATATCGACCTGTTCCTACCGATAAGTGGTGCAGATGGACTGAGTGAAATATCACCTGGTACACCTGGACCAAATGATGGGATTTCCTTTAATACTGCCACATTTCTGGGTCTACCTGTTACCTCTCAAGTAATTTCCTGCCCTGCTGGTCAAACAATTATTCATCCTCTTACCAATCTTCCAGTTGATTGTCCAGGCCAACCAGCTGGCTTATACGAGCCGTTTGAATGGCAAATGATTGTAATGACCTTGCCTTTTGGCTCTTATGTTTCTGATCAACCGGATGCGATCATTGATGTTAATGTTGATTTAAGTAATTACGCTGACCTGGGTGTTGGGTTACCTATTTATGCACAGAGTGGATTTATGTTTGGTGCAGACCCATTGAATAATTCTTCCACGGATCCTGCCATAATTGGATCAACAGTTTCTTCCACTCCCATTCCAACACCAAAATTGGTGACATTGCAAAAGACGTACAGCGGACCTGAAGATGAAACAGCAACAGGTCCGAATTATCCCCGACGCTACACTATAACGGCGAATATCGCAGATGGACAAACTGTAGAAAATCTAGTGGTTTCAGATTTATTACCGGACAACATGCAATTCATCAGCCTGGTAAGCACAAGTCCAGCTGCATCAGACTGCACTTTACCATCAACTTCTACTCCAGGAGAATACTTATCCTGTACTTTTGCTTCCGTGACAGGGAGTGCTACTATCGTTTTCGAGTACTACATTCCACTAAGGGATGCAAATGGAGATTATGTTATTAATCCTGACAGTGGAAATGATGTAACCTCATGTGATCAAGTAACAGCTATAGGGGATTGGGATCCACTCGACCCGCGTGATGAGGGATCAACCGGAAATGTAAATGAAAACCCAATTGGTTGTGAACATACACTTCAGGATAAATCGATTGCCATTCAAAAAGGTATCACAGTCGTTGGTGGTGGCAATCCTGCCCCAGGCAAAACGCTAGAATACACCCTGAATTTCCAAATCTCCGATTATTTTGCATTTGATGATGTGGTCATTACAGATATTATTTCGGATGGACAACATTTTCTCCCCAGCTTTGTTCCCACAATATTTGTTGATGGAAATGGTTTTTCAAGTCCTGGTGACTTTCATGCTGATAATTTCAGTGTTGCCTGTAATTATTCAGGAGCACTAAATGATGGCATTAACTGTACCGAAATAGATCCAGCTCCAGATAATGGAAAAACCACATTCAGTTTTGATGTATCCTCGGAATTAGTATCTCGTTCTTTTGATGGAAAACTGGTTGGAGGCTGTGTTCCAACATCTGGTACAGGTGGACCTGACCCAGATTGTGGTTCTTATAATAATGGACCCACCACCGGGACAATTGTTTTCAGAACTACGATATTAGAAAATTTTGTTGATGATTTCCCTTCCGGCGATTCTTCCGTGGATCAGGGTGATGTATTGACGAATCAAGTTTCGATTTCTGGCAATCTTTTATTCAGTAGATGACGTCAGCACACCCACCGGACAAAGCGAGAGCGATGGAAGTTCAGCTTCGGTTTCCATTCCATATGGGAATATCACTAAAACGATCTATGCACTTAATGGTAGTACCAGTTTCAGTAGTCCGGTTCGCATTGCACCTGGAGATACAGTAACCTACCGGGTTCGATACAGCTTGCCTACCAGTGATTTTGAAGATCTGGTGGTAACCGATTATCTTCCCTTACCCATTTTTACCTCTACAGAAGTTGATACATTTAACAATTCTGAGTGTGGTATTCCCACTGCTGGCACTTCTTGTTATGGCCCAAGTGATACTTATCATGATATTAATGGCGCTGTAACCCCAATCCTCACAACCAACTTTACTGCCAATTCAATCCTCTGGACATATGGTGATGATGATGGTGAGGATAGATCCGCGAGCGAGATTGACCTTTTATTTACTGTCACTGTCAATGATGACCCCTTTGCTGATGGTCTCTTCCTGACAAACCAGGCACAGGTGGAAGAAGGATCCACCAATTCTTCGGGCAGTGAAGCAAATAACATAATTCAACTTCAACTGACTCAACCAGTGGTCGGCATAACAAAAGGAGCTGTCTGGACGGATCGAGTTAATGACCCCTTGCCAGTTTTCACACCCACTCCGGTCGGACCGGTGAGTTTTGACGGGAATGCCACGTGTTCAGCAAGACTAAGTGGCACAGTAACCTCCACCGGGCTAATTGCAAACCCAATTAACAGCAACGTCAGCAATCTTGATGCCAGCGATATGGTCATGATGGCAGTCGTTTTAGAGAACACCGGGCGCTATGATGCCTTTGATGTGAAAGTGAAAGACTCTTTACCTATCTGGAATGACTTTTGTTCCTGGTTCTTTGTGTGTAACCAATGGTGCTGGCATAGACCTAACTTATACGAACCTGACCGGTGGATTTTTCAGTGATGGGATTGAATTAGATGATAACAGTACCGGTGCACTTTTGCGTGGAAAAGATAGCAATGACGTGAATAATCCTGATGGCACCAACATCGCTGTTATCACCTACCTGGCAACAATGGATTCATCGGTTGAACCTGGTGAGACCTATACCAACACCAGTACCTTATTCAACTTTGCCGGTACCAATGGTGGACCTGACCACACCACCACTGATTTGGAAGATGATGCAGTGGTGACAGTCTTCGACCCTTCTGTCACCAAAGCGCTGACAAATACAGATCGTGACTTTACAACCGGAAACTCGGTCACTATCGGAGAAATTATTGAGTACACCGTTACTGTCAAATTACCGGAAGGGATTACCAATGCTGTTGTGGTGACTGATCAATTGGATGCCGGGCTGGCGTACATTGGTTGTGATTCCATTACACCATCCAGTGGCATCAGCACCGATTTATCAGGAGGATTTGCAAGCGCTTGTAATGATCCCACCAACCCAACTGTAACCAATCCAGGTGGTTTGATTACCCACACACTTGGAAATCTCACCAACGCCAATACAGACAATTTATTTGAAGACACTATAACAATCGTATACAGAGCAATCGTCATTAACAGTCTGGGCAATAATCCAGGCACCAATCTTAATAATGATGTTACTTTATCATGGGATGGTGGTAGTGTCTCGGACAGTGCAGACAATGTATCTATTGTTGAACCTTTCCTGCAGGTCAACAAAACTGCCAGTCCTGCTACAGGGGTAGATGCTGGCGATAGTATTACATTTAATGTAGTTGTTTCACACACCGCTCAAAGTGGGTCAACTGCTTTTGAAGCACACATCAGGGATGACCAATCTGCTTTACCATTTACGATAACAGCCCTTAACCTCCCTATAACCTTTACCGGTACCACCTGTGGAACCCCAACTGTCACCAATAATTCATCAGGTAACATCATCGATTTGGTAATCGATCAACTCCCCCTGGGCTGTTCTGCAACTTTTTCATATACTGCAACAATCAACGTTTCAGTAAGGCCAGGACAAGTTATTACGAATACTGCAAATATCGATTGGACAAACTTACCAGGTTCAATCACGAATCCTTCTCCTTACAATGAGCTTGATTGTGAACGCAGTGGCGATACAGCAGCTTGTGGAGCAGAAGCAAATGATTATCGAGCGAATGATCCGGCAACGGTTACCATCAAAGCTGCCAGCTTCAGTAAATCAATCATTGCGACTGGTATTAATAATACGAATAATAACAACTTGCAGGCAGTGATTGGAGAAACTATCGATTATCGCCTTGTGTTAACCGTTCCCGAAGGATCAATACCAAACCTTAATATTCGCGATACACTGGACGCAGGTCTTGCATTTGTTCAATGCCTGAATATTACAACCTCTGTCGATTTACAAACGGATCTAGCGGGGGGTTCGCAAGCGCTTGCCCCATTCCTCCTCAATCGCCAGCCATAAACCCAACTGTTTCAGCCACTGCACTATCTATTCGCTATAATCTCGGAAATATTACCAATACCAATACGGATAATGCCATTGCAGAAACGATCACAATCGACTATAGGGTTGTAGTTTTGAATACACTGGCAAATCAACAATTGTTACAATTAAACAATTCTGCCAGACCTTACACTGGATCAGCAACATTAACCAATGCTAGATCAGCACCCTTGGTGACCATTATAGAGCCAACTCCAACCGTCTCTAAAAATGCGACCATTGGCGGTGGTAGTATTGGTCTGCCTGGTGATCCAGTGATTTATACAATTACGATCAGCAACACAGGTGCCGGAACCACGGATGCGTATGATGTCTGGATCAACGATCCACTGCCAAAAGTGGACCCACCTGTTGATTTAAGGTCACTGATCACTGATCCCATCATTTCATCTGTCACTGGTAGCGATCCGCTTAACTTTTCACTGACTGGATCAAATGCTGGTGGTTGGGTACTCAGCACTGTGAGCAGTCTTGATCTGATGGTGGGCGAAACTATCACGATTTCAATTCAAGGATCTCTACTGTTGGTCGACCCTCCAGCAGTATCAGCTGATCAATTGATCAAGAATGTCGTTGATATGACCTGGACGAGTTTGCCTGGAAATCCAGGACAAATTTCTATTTATTCATCAGACTCTACCGAAAGAGATGGCACTGGTGGTATTAATGATTATGCCACCAATGCTGATGCCGATATACGTATCGAAAACATCGTATTCTCCAAGCAATTAATCGATCTGGCGGGTAATATATTAACCGGACAAAATGTGCGCATCGGAGAAACGATCAAATATCGGATTACCTTTACTGTCCCTCGTGACGTGTACCTGACCAATCTGACTTTTTCTGATACGCTGGATGATGGTTTGGCTTATGTGGATTGTTCTACTATAACCGCACAAGCAGGATTAACCTCCTCTTTGACCAATGGATTTAGCTGCGCTAATGAAACAATTGCTGTTACCAATAATGGCAAAAATATTGGTATTGGGTTTGGTGATGTCGAAAATACAGATCTGAATAGTCCACAGAGCATAATTCTGGAATACACAGCAATCGTTCTCAACACCACCTTTAATGATCGTAGTGACACGCTCAACAATCAAGTTTCTGCAAACTTCTCAGTAAATTCTGGTTCGACAACTCTGAACGCCAGCGCCCCCAATGTAACCATCAATGAACCATCATTGACCGTGTTGAAAGACGCAGTTCCTACCTCAGCCGATGCTGGAAATACAATCACTTTCACGTTAACGGTGACCAGTCAATCCGGTACGAACTTCAATGATGCCTATGATGTTGAATTGGAAGATGTGCTCCCCTCCGGATTGACTTATGTAACTGACTCCTTCATCAATACCAGCGGATTAGCACCAAACACAGCACCCGCTTATGACGCCGGTACGCGCACATTTACGGCTGGATGGAATGTTTTTCCACCTGGAGAAACCTCGGTTTTCACATTCCAGGTAGTGCTGGATGCTTCAGTTGTGCCAAATCAGGTGATTACAAACGGTGTGGATTTGAACTGGACCAGTTTGCCCGGAACAGTTTCTGATGCTTCCCCTTACAATGACCTTGATTGTGAACGCACTGGTAACACCACAGACTGTGGGGGCTCTGCCAATGATTATTCAGATGATGATACAGCATCAGTAACAGTCGATGATGTCAGCTTCTCCAAAACATTAACAGGAACCAGTGCAACTCATACAACTGGAAATAACTCAACCATTGGTGAAATTGCCAGCTTTGCATTAACCATCACTTTACCGGAAGGCACGATCCCATCCTTGACGGTGATAGATCAGATACCAGCTGGTATGGCTTATGTAGCGAATAGTTTCTCAATCGATGATTCAAATTTTGATGGATCTTATGAAGCCCCGGTCCTTACCCCAGCTGCAGACACAAACGGTACAAACGGTCAGGATCTGCTGATCGAATTTGGCGAAGTTGTAACAAATGCGACCCCTGGTACGGAGAATAATGTCCTGGTCATCAACCTACAGGCTGTTGTTCTCAACGTTATCAGCAACCAGACTAATGTGAATTTAGTTAATACCAGTTCGTATCAAATTGGAACCAACCCGGTTGTACCTTCAAATAGTGTATCCATGCCAATCGTTGAACCTGTGTTGTCAATTGCAAAGAGCTTTGACAACACCAGTGCTCCATTTGAAGCGGGTGATACCGTTTCGTATCAACTGGTAATTTCCAACACTTCAGGATTAACTGCCTTTGATATTGTGATCAGTGATTATGCCTATGCAACCGTAAGCAATGTTCTGGCAGTCCCATCACCTGATAACCTTGTTGGTCTACAAGATCTTACTATTGGAAATCATGTGAATTTTACGGTTGATGAGTTTCCATCCGGGACTACACTCACGATTAGTTACGATGTGGTCTTGCCAGTCACATTAGAAGTTGGGGAAACAGTGCAGAATTCTGCGTCTGTAAGTTGGACTTCACTGGATGGTTCAGACACGAATGAGCGCACTGGCACATCTGGTGACCCGCTAAATGATTATTTTGATGAGGATGCTCAGGATTTCACAACCGAACTACCAACCATTGAAAAAACGGTCGATAAAACAAACGCCACGATTGGTGAGGTTGTGCGCTATACACTGACTGTAAGCAGTCCAAAAGGTACTATTGAGGATTGGGTAATCATCGATACTTTGCCGGCAGGTCTAATTTATGCTGGAAATATTATCGAAACAGGATTTGATTTCCCTGTTCCCGTTGTCTCCTCACCCAATGATGGTAGTGCTGCGGTAACAATTGATTGGACGATGGCTGATCCGTCAGTGATCACAAATAATAGTATGTCCATCAGTTTTGATGTAATTGTGGCAAATGTTTCTGTTAATCAGAATGGAGATACACCACAAAATTCAGTCCAAATGAACTACACCGATGGGAATGATCAACCACAAAGCGGGACAGACACAACCAGCTTTGAAATCATTGAACCAGATTTGGAAGTGAGCAAATCCTTCCTACCAAATCCTGCTGGTTTAGGACAAACGGTAACCTACACCATTTTATTGTCACACACCAGTGAAAGTACCAGTGCAGCCTTTGATGTATCAATAGACGATCTGATCCCCCTTGGATTAACCTACGTTGCTTCTTCGATTGGCGGATCATGTACATCAGGAACGCTAACGCCAAATGATTCTGGTGCTCCCACTTTGTCATGGACCGTTGACCAACTCCCCCTGGCTAATACGTGTACATTAACGTACCAGGTATTGGTTTCAGTCAATGCACTCACGCAAACTTTGACCAATGCTGTCGCCGGTGCGTATTCATCATTACCTAACACTCTTGCAGAAGAACGTGAATATTCCTTAAGTACAGATGTAGATTTGGTCACAACAGGTCCTGATCTGCGAATAGAAAAAAGTGACGGTGGAATCACAGCCATACCTGGTGGTACCATTTCATACACCTTGAATTACTGGAATGATGGCAATGGCCAGGCAACTGGCATTGTGATTAGCGAGACTGTCCCTGACTATACTACCTTCAATGCAACGTCAAGTAGCCCAGGCTGGAGTTGTGCTAATGGCGCAACTGCAGGAACAACCTGCACGTTTACAATTGGTTCATTAGCTGCAGGTGCCAATGGAAGCGTTACCTTCGCCGTTACCGTCAATAATCCGCTACCAACCGGAGTGACTCAGACATCCAATACAGCAGTAATCGCTGATGATGGAACTCATGGGGATGATCCTACACCTGGCAACAACACCAGCACAGATCCAACACCTCTAAATTCTGCCCCGGATATGACCATCACCAAGACCGATGCAGATATCAGTACTGTACCGGGCGGCACGATAACTTACACACTGTCATACGACAATGTTGGCAATCAGGATGCTTCTGGCGTGGTGGTCACAGAAACGGTACCGGCTAACACCACTTTTACAACTACCGGCAGCTCTACCGGTTGGAGTTGTGTGGATGGTGCTGTTGCAGGAACTACCTGCACGCTTACAGTAGGCGCTGTCCCCGCCAGTGATGCTCCTGGTACATTGACCTTTGCTGTTGTCGTTGATAATCCATTGGCGACCGGGGTTACCCAGATCGACAATGCAGTCTCAATCGAAGATGACCGCACCAATGGGGATGACCCAACTCCGGGTAATAACAGGGATGATGAAGACACACCGGTCAATGCTGAACCAGAATTGACCATCAGTAAAACGGATAATGGTGTCAGTGCTGTGCCGGGTGGAACGATTGTTTATGAAATCACCTACGACAATACTGGCAACCAGACGGCCACCGGTGTGGAAATTACCGAGACCGTGCCTGCCTATACAACCTTCAATGCTTCACAATCTGAAATCGGCTGGAGTTGTGCGGATGGCGCTATCGCTGGCACAACCTGTACTTTCACAGTCGGTACACTGACCGTGGGTGGTGGAGATACCATTCTCTTTGCTGTCAACGTAATCAATCCGCTTCCGGCTGGCGTTGATCAGATTGATAACCTGGTTTCCATCACAGACGATGGCACTAATAGCGGAGGGATTCCTAAGACGGATAGTGACGATGAAGTTACACCACTGACTGCTGCCCCGGATATGACCATCACCAAGACCGATGCAGATATCAGTACTGTACCAGGTGGCACGATAACTTACACACTGACATACGACAATGTTGGTAATCAGGATGCAACCGGTGTGGTCGTCACAGAAACGGTACCAGCCAATACCACCTTCACCACAACTGGCAGCTCAGCTGGATGGAGTTGTGCGGATGGTGCCAGTGCTGGCACCCCCTGCACATTGACTATTGGAAATGTCTCTGTCAGTGATGCTCCAGGTACTTTGACCTTTGCTGTTGTCGTTGATAATCCATTGGCGGCCGGGGTGACCCAGATCGACAATGCGGTCTCAATCGAAGATGACCGCACCAATGGGGATGACCCAACTCCGGGTAATAACAGCGATAATGAAGACACCCCGGTCAATGCTGAACCAGAATTGACCATCAGTAAAACGGATAATGGTGTCAGTGCTGTGCCGGGTGATACGGTTGTTTATGAAATCACTTACGACAATACTGGCAATCAGACAGCCACCGGTGTGGTAATTACCGAGACCGTGCCTGCCTATACCACCTTCAATGCTGCTCAATCTGAAACTGGCTGGAGTTGTGCGGATGGCGCTATCGCAGGTACAACCTGTACTTTCACAGTCGGTACGCTGACAGTGGGTGGTGGAGATACCATTCTCTTTGCTGTCAACATAATCAATCCGCTCCCGGCTGGCGTGGATCAGATCGATAACCTGGTATCCATCACAGATGATGGTTCGAACAGTGAAGAGCCAAAAACCGACAGTGATGACGAAGAGACTCCTCTGAGCGCTGCACCGGATATTGCCGTTCAAAAAACAAATGGAATCAACCAGACTGCTCCCGGAGCAACGCTAATTTACACCATCATCGTCAGCAATGTAGGAGAACAGGATGCAACTGGTGTTACGGTTGAAGACACTATTCCCAACCGGAACAACATTTGTGGATGCGGATAACGAAGGCATATTTGATGAGAATACAGGTGTTATCACCTGGCCTGTGTTTGATCTTGCTGCTGGCATGAGCAGAACGTTGACAATCACACTTCTGGTCGATGATCCACTCGATGCAAGTATTGTCAGCATCGTTAATTCGGTTGTGGCAAACGATGATGGTACCAACGGTGAAGATCCCAACGAAGAAAATAACTCGGACACAGATGTTGACGTGATTGGAATGGGTTATAAACAAATTAACATTGGTGACCTTTATGGTGAAGATAATCCTGCTCCTGCACCCGGATCTGAGGTGACCGTCCGTATTGGTGATGTAATTACCTATGAGGTTGGTTTGCTAGTTGGCGTTGAATCTACATTGGAAGATTTGGTATTGACTGATGTGTTGGATAGAGGTTTGGCATTCGTGGATTGTGAAATCATTGCAGATGGATTGACAGAAGATCCTGATCATCCATTTGACCAGATTTGCAACCCTAACGTCCAACCGCCTTCGATGCTGGTGGAAACCGAACCGCTGGATTCACTTAACCCAGCTGATCCAGGCCGAAAATTAACATTAACATTTGGGACGATTTCGAACGAAACACAGGGTGACCTTCTATTAATTGTGCGCTACCGAGTGAAAGTGTTGAATTCATCAGAAAATATCCGGGGATTATTATTGGATAATGCTGCAGAATGGAACTGGAATGGTGGTAATCTTGCCCTCCAGGCGGAAGAAATTAAGATTGTTGAGCCCGAACTCATGATTGAAAAATCAGTTAATCCGCAAACAGCGATGATTGGAGAGGAAGTTACATTTACTCTTAAGATTCGACATACAGAAAAGAGTAATGTAAATGCTTATGACGTGGTTCTGGAAGATTTAATTCCATCAGGATTAACCTATGTCCCGGGCTCATTAACATTTGTCAATGGACAAACGCCTACCTCCCTGGATGACAGCTTAGCGCCAAGATTATCGATTATTTGGAATGTCTTTCAACTGACCGAACAAGAGACAGAATTGACCTATACAGCAAAAGTCGATCGGTTAAGACCTGGTGAGAGTGCAACCAATACAGCGACACTGGAATGGAGTAGTTTGCCGGATAGTCTACCGGTTCCTCAATCTCCATACAACCCACCATTATCCACAGAACGCACATATATTCCCGACTCGGATATTAATGTGTATGGTGCTGCCAGCAGTGCCATCGTGAATGTACCAGAATTACCTGCCACCGGATTTGCGCCGGGAGTAGTTACGCCCTTACCACAAATGCCATTCAACTATCAATACGCACAAACAGGTGGAATGGTTTTGAATATTCCTAAATTAGGTGTGAACACTGATATCATTGGCATCCCGTTACAGGATGGTGAGTGGAACCTGACCTGGTTAGGCAAGCAAGCTGGTTATCTGGAAGGGACCGCATTCCCAACCTGGAATGGCAATAGTGCCATCACAGCGCATGTTTCAAATGCTGATGGAACTCCAGGTCCGTTTGCCGCTTTAGGAAGTTTGAAATGGGGAGATACGATTAGGATATATGCGTTTGGACAAACGTATACCTATTCTGTAAGACAAACCTTACAGGTATTTCCAAATGATACAAGTATCTTTAAGTCAGAAACATACCCATGGTTGACATTGGTTACGTGCCGTGGGTATGATCCCTTATCAGACGCCTATAATTTCCGTGTTGTGGTCAGAGCTGTCCTGGTTGACGTCTCGGATTAATAAAAAGAGATAAGAATCGGGTATCCGGTTAAACAATAAGATTGAGTTTTGAAAATGATGAAAAAAGAGCACCAGATAACTGCTGCTCTTTTTTCATCATAATTTTTTTCGATACCAGGATTCTTGACAGGCGCTCTAAATGTAATTACAATGTAATTATTCAAGGAGTAATTAGTATGAACCAGACAATCAGAGGAAAAGTGGTAAAAATCGGCAATTCTCGTGGAATACGGATTCCACGTGCTTTGCTGGAACAAGCTGGTTTATCTGATGAAGTAGAAATGAAAGTAGAAGGGGATCAATTAATTATTCAACCTGTTCGTAAACCGCGTGAGGGCTGGGAAGCTCAATTTGCACTAATGGCTGCCAATCATGATGATCAATTATTGGATGAGATGGTCATTTCTGAATGGGATGAAGAAGAATGGACATGGTAATTAGAAGATTTGAAGTCTATCTGATTAATTTAGATCCAACGATTGGAAGAGAAATTAAGAAAACTCGTCCATGCTTAATTATTTCCCCTGATGATATGAACAAATATCTATCCACTGTCATCATTGCTCCTATGACAACCAAAGAAAGAACTTATCCCACGCGCATAAACTGTCAATTTGATGGAAAAGAAGGACAGATTGTTCTGGATCAAATCAGAACCATAGACAAAGTTCGAATCATAAAAAATCTTGGAAAAATAAATAATCCAACGCAAAAAGAAGTATTGGTTACACTTGCTGAGTTATTTTCTGAATAGAATTTCCTTGTGTAAATAATTAGTAGATTGAGGAGGGTATCATGGAACTGATCGAGCGCTTTCGTGGTTGTTTGTTGGGGCTGGCTGCAGGGGATGCGGTTGGCACAGCCGTGGAATTTAAACCACGTGGTACCTTTGAGCCAGTCACAGATATGACCGGTGGCGGTCCTTTTGGTGTTCCCGCAGGTGCCTGGACGGATGACACCTCGATGGCATTATGCCTGGCGACCAGCCTGCTGGAAAAGAACGGCTTCGATGCGCAGGATCAGATGGAACGCTATTGGCGCTGGTATCAGGAAGGGTATATGAGCAGCACAGGCAGATGTTTCGACATTGGTACCACAACCCTAAATGCACTGGAAAACTTCCATTCCCTCGGAAACCCATTCAGCGGCAGCACTGATCAAAATTCGGCTGGGAATGGTTCGATCATGCGCCTGGCACCGGTGGTAATGCTGTATTACCCCGATCTGGAAGCAGTTCTGCATTACTCAGTCAAAAGCTCACGCACCACCCATGCTACGCTGGAGTGCCTGGAAGCCTGCCAGATTCTGTCCGGGGTGATCTATCGTGCTTTTCAAGGCAAAAAGAAGCAAGAAGTGCTGGTGGCAAGCGATCAGGTACTTTTGACCTCTGATGTATTGAAAGAAATCTCCTACGGGGATTATTTTGAGAAAGCGGATAGCCAGATTCAGGGCACAGGCTATGTGGTGCAGAGTCTGGAAGCAGCTTTGTGGAGTTTCTGGACAACTGATAGTTTCGAAGAAGCCATTCTCAAAGCCGTTAACCTGGGCGATGATGCCGACACCACCGCTGCCGTGTGTGGACAGGTGGCGGGGGCGTATTACGGCGAGACCGGCATCTCGCAGCACTGGTTGGAAAAGCTGGTGATGCGCGAGGAAATCTCCTCTTTGGCTGAGCGATTATTCCATTGGAAAGAGATAAAATAATCAAAAACCATTATGAAAATCATCCAACTCATTTTGAAATCATTATTAATCGTCGTTGGTATTCTTGCTGTTGTGGTGATCATCATGGCAGCCTACCTGTTCATCCAGATTAATCGCAGCGATGGTGAGATCATGACATCTGAGGGACCCCGCAATTATTTGCTGCACCTACCCGTGAATTATGATGCCGGGCAACCAATCCCGTTGGTAATCAGCATCCATGGTTTTGCCGAATGGCCAGCGCACCAGATGGAGCTCAGCCGCTGGAATGATCTGTCGGACGAGGAAAATTTCATGGTGGTTTATCCCTCTGGCAGGGACTTCCCGTTACGCTGGCGCACGAATGGCCTGGGGGAGAGTCTGATCGATGTGCAATTTATTGCGGACCTGATCGAAAAGCTGGAAGAGGACTACAACATTGATCCCCAGCGCATCTACGTCAATGGTCTTTCCAACGGCGGAGGGATGTCATTCCAGCTCGCCTGCACATTGCCCGATAAAATTGCTGCATTTGGTGGCGTGGCTGGAGCATATGTGGTCGCCTGGGAGGATTGCAATCCCGAACGACCGGTGCCAGCCATCATCTTTCACGGCAATGCTGACCCGATTGTCCCCTTTGAGGGCGGACCTTCTGAATCCTTTGATGTGCCATTTCCCAACATCCCCGACTGGGTGAATCAGTTAGCCGAAAAGAATTCCTGTGACGGACAGGCAATCGAAATCCCAGCCCAGGGAGAGGTGCGCGGACAAGGCTTCCGGAACTGTGACCAGAATGCGGAGGTGGATTTTTACATCATCGATGGTGGTGGACATTCCTGGCCGGGTGGTGAACCCTTACCAGAATGGATTGTAGGGCACACCAGTGATGACATTGATGCCACCCGCACGATGTGGGAGTTTTTCAAAGCACATCCGAAGAATGATTGAAAAAACCTAAAAATCAAGGGCTAACAGAAATTCTCCCATTTTTGCCAGTGTTTCGATCTCCTCGGGTTTTTTAAGACGGAAATTGCGCAATTCGACACTCAGTCCCTGTGCAGTGCGCTTGACCATGGGAGCATATTTGGACCAACTTAATAACGTTGATTCAAAGAACGGATTGATTAAGCGTACAACCACCTCGGGATCCTTGGCCCAGATCATGTAGCGCTTCTGGAATTCTTCCGATCCGGCTTTGACCTCTTCCAATCCTTCTGCTTCCTCCCCTAAAGCCATTTGAAGCAATTGTCGGGTGATGGTCTCTCCAAAGCCACCCAGGTTGATTTGGGTAGTCCGCGGACCGACCAGCACGGTACTGCCAGTGACAGGTGCTTTCCAGACTGTGGAAGCCATCACATTGCTGGAGCCTTCCGCTTCCGGATTGCCGCTTGACTCAGTCAGCAACTCAATCACCCAGTCTCTATGGTGAATGCGTTGGCCATATACCAATCTCTCTTTCACCAGTTCCAGCTTCCATCCCCGCTCCAGTGCCATTTGTGCCAGCTTTTTCTCCTGCTCGGAGCGATTGCGGCGTACCAGTACAAAGATGATGACAACCAACAGGCCAGTAGCCAGAATCACCAGTAGAGAAAGGGTTATATCGTTCATCATAGACCACCTGACAAGAAAAGATAGGTTAATTGTAGATCGGGTTGATAAAAAATCCAAAAAAAGAACAATGATTTGTTGGAAAAAAAATCCTGAAGACTATTCTCGATAAACAAAATGCTGCACACCATCATCCAGGTTGAATAACAACTGTTTCGCCAGCGGTGGATAGAGCAAAATGGTGTCAATTTCCTCCATCGATACCCAGGAAAATTCCAGGTCAAAGGTCTTGCCATCAAAGGACTCACGGGCAAGAAAACTACCGTCCTGCGGGACTTGAGTCTCATCCAACAGATCAATTTGATAAAAAAGACAAATCTGTTGACAGGGTTTCCCCTGCCAGGGAAAGAAGATTTCTCCTACCCACTTGAGATCTTTGACCACTATATCCGCAGATATTTCTTCCTTGAATTCGCGAATCAGCGTTTCCTCGTTCGATTCCGGGAACGTGGCATGCCCACCCGGAAAGGCATAACCAGGATCTTTGAGGGTTCTATGCAACAGCACCTTTCCATTTCTAATGAGTACTCCAGCCAGGCGATAGCTGAAGACAAAATTTTCGGTTTTAAAGAATAAGTCGGGATGGTTCATGAGAGTCCTTTAGTGGTCACCGGATGTTTCATTCTACCCTGAGCAATCAATTTTTCACAAGAAAGTAGAAAAAATTACTGGAATCGATGGAAAATATCTACAATAAAAAATCCAATCCATCTACCATCGAACAACATGAAGAAGAAAAGAAAAATTACTCTATCAGAATATCAGGTGTACAAAAAACAACATAATTATGACGATGTGGTCGCTGTGGAAGAAGCGAAAATCCGCAACGAACAAGAGACCTATGCGCGTTTACAGAAGAAAAGCAAACAACAGTTGCAGAAAAAAATCCGGGTGTTAGTCACAACCGAAAATTCTGAATCATTGGAGGATGATCTGGAAATCCCGGAAGAGGAGATCATTGCCAACCGCAAGCTCAGGAATGCCAGAACACATAAGAATCGTCTGGATGGATTAAGAATGTACGAAGATGATGGTTCCTGGAATGATTTCTAATCGATTATCATGTTTTTTAATGCGCGATCTAAAGCAGATAGTAATCTTATTCCATTCGCAGGAGATTTCAATAGATAGATTGTTTCCATGAGAGCATCCAGCTCTGATCTGGCAATCATCGCCACATCCTCTTTGCCTTTTTGCTGAATGATGACGACTGAGTGGCTGTCAGTCACACAATCCAAAAATACTAAGAGATTAGAATTTACTTTGGAAAATGATTTTTTGATTACTTTATAGCCTGCAAATATTGAATCGTTTTTCAAATTCATAATTTTTTTCTATGGTTACGCTGGGGTGATTGGTCGGAATTGATATAATGTAGATCAACAATCCATTTCAATTTAAACCAAAAAGTAAAAACTATGATCACCTATCGCGAAATCACAATCGATGAAATTTATCAGCACATCCTGGAGGTGGATGTCTCGGAGCATGGCGAGTTCATTTATCTCTGGCAGGATGGAGAACTGGCCACCAAAGCGCTGGTCTGGGATCGTCCACCACGCACAGCTGAAACGTGGCAGGAAAATTGGGCAAGCGTACTCCCCCTTCCAGGTGTCAAAGCCTGGGGAGCATTCGAAGGCGATGTGATGGTGGGTATCATCGTCTATCGTCCCTACCTGACCGAGGAGATGGCACAACTGGATGCCCTGTTTGTGGACAAGGATCACCGCCAGCAAGGCATCGCCACCCACCTGACACAGCTGCTGGAACAACAAGCCATGTTGGATGGACATACTTACCTGTATGTCTCTGCCAGCGAGTCCAAATCCGCTGTGGGGTTTTATATCAGTCAGGGATTTGTCCCCACCCAGGCGGCACATCCGGAATTGTTCGCGTTAGAACCGAATGACATCCACATGATCAAAATCTTTAAAGGATAAAATAACATGGAAGAAGAAATTCGTGCACATTTTGACAATCTGAATGGGGTGGACAGAGAGCAACAATACCATTCCTACCGGGTATTGCTGGAAGCCACCGAGCAACCTGTGAATTGGGCTTATGAAGTCTGGGATGAATTGGTCGGCAAACTAACCCACAATGACAACCACCTGCGCACCATCGCAGCGCAGCTACTGTGCAACCTGGCGAAGAGCGATCCTGAAGAGCGCATTCTGCAGGATTTCGACCAGATTCTTCAGGTCACCCGGGACAAACGCTTCGTGACTGCCCGTCATAGCCTGCAGGCACTCTGGAAGATCGGATTGGTGGGAGAGAAACAAATGGAAACCCTGCTGGCTGGATACACCCAACGCTTTCGGGAGTGCGAAGCAGAGAAAAACTACACCCTGATCCGCTATGATATTTTGGTAGGTCTGCGCCAATTGTTTGCATCAACGCATGAAGCAACAATCAAGGAATTAGCCTTCCATCTGATCGAGCTTGAGCCTAATGAGAAGTACAGGAAGAAGTATGCCGGTGTGTGGAAGAAGATGAGTTAGCGAGAAAAGTTCGCAATCGAAGCAATTATTCTGGCAGCATTCTTGTAACAAAATCATTATAATAAAAAGAGTGGTGTCAATTCACCACGCAAACCTATCACCTATGACCTATGAGCCATGAGCCATGAACTATCAGCCAATTCATGTCATAAGGGCGGAGCGTGGAAAGAATCAGCTCAAGGCTCAAAGGTCAAAGCTCAAAGCGAAAACTTTCAGCCTTCAGCTTTCAGCAAAAAAATATGAACAAATTCACATTTTCTCCCAAAGGTCTTGATTTATTAAAACAAACGGTAGTCATTCTCACCGTCTTTATCTTCATTTTTGTATTTGGTTTCACCCATTCACTCACCCAATATAATATTATGGTATTTTTTGCTGTTTTCCTGACGCTTTTAGGCGGGATCTGGTTCATAGCAAAACAATCTACCACCACCCCACTCAAGCCATATATTTTGATCTGGCTGGCTGCCTACAGCATCTCTGTCTTTTTCTCCATCGACCCACGCCGATCCCTCAGCCAGATGTTCCTGATGCTGGTCGGGGTCTTTCTCTTTCTGCTGACGTACGATCTGGTCAGTCGTGGTTGGAAAGTGGAATACTTCTTCACAGCATTTTTCCTGATCGGCATAACCATCACTGTTTTCAGTCTTTATGAAGCCGGGTCATGGTATCTGCGCTGGATCAGCAATAACCCCGGGCAATGGTTCCCGGATATTACCTATCGGCTGGGAACAGGAAATTTATTACCACCTTTTCTTATTTTAACTTTCCATATTGGTATACCAATTTTTTCATAAAACTCCTCAAAAACTTCACAGAATAATCATTTTAGTTTTTGTGTTCCTCTCCATGGTCGTGTTATATTTGACCTCGTCCCGTGGTGGTTGGCTGGGGATTGTTTTTTGGTTTGCTGGTCTGGGGAGTTTATTTTTTTATACAGCCAAAGCATTCATAATAACAAACTTCAAAAAATTAATAACCCATAAATTGTTATTTATTGGAATTATTTTGCATTTTTAATCTGCGTATTATTACTTGGTGGCTTTCTGCTCTACAAACAAACAGTGCACCCCACGCATGGCAGTGTATTCTCAGCCCGGGATGGGTACTTGGGGACCAGCCATCGATACTTTTCTGGAACATCCTTTATTTGGTCAAGGACAATTTACATTTGCCAGTTCATTTTTACGCGAGAATTCAACCCCACCCAATACGTTTCATCAACATGCTCACAGCCTGTATTTTAATTTACTGGCTGAAATGGGTATTCGTTGGATTGCTGGCAGCTTTGCTCTTCATGGTCATGTATTTTCAAAAATTCCGTAGTATTTTTCAAAAATCCAATGACAAACTTGTCCTTTTATCCATTTTTGCTTTCATTGTTTCCTGTGGCGTGCATAATATTTTTGATGCCTACCACACCAAACCTGCCATGCTCTGGCCATTAGCAATTCTGGCTGGTGCTGCGATTGCCCAACCTTATCGTGAATACCAGCCAATCCAGAAAACCTCGACCCTGGGGCGTGTTGATATTAATACCCTTTGCCTGGTTGGGCATCTGGGCAATTACATCCTTATTACCATGGTTTTGAGCTTGCCAATCAGAACCAATGGAAAGCAAGCATATGAAACATTTCAGTCAAGCCGTAAAACGAGATCCCGGGAACGCCCTGGCACATCAGCAATTGGCTCTCACAGCTGCTGTTTTAGCGCAAGATGGAGATCAAAACATGTTGGACATTGCCATCCAGGAATTGGAAACCACCATCCAACTTGAACCTTCCTGGGCACTCAACCATGCCAACCTGGCAGTGCTTATATTTGGAGAATAATGAACAGGATAATGGCTATTCAATCCGCACAAAAAGCTGTCGAATTTGCTCCAGGAGCACCACTTTATGCACTCAATTCAGGATTTATTCTGGAACAAACAGGGAAAGAAACTCAGGCACAGGCAAGCTTATCTCGAAAAGCATTGGACCTGAGCCCTGCTTGGTCGACTGCCAGTTTTTGGGAATGAGACAATCTCTCGAAAAGAAACATACAATATCTGGTTGATGAAACACAACCGCCAGAGAACACTTGAAATCACCATGGAAGCAGCACAAAAAATTCTGAATGCTAACCAACATTACAGCTGGGCATATAATCTGTATGGCAGCAGCTCACTTGAAATAAGGAGATTTCGATATCAGCCAGGCAGATCCTTAGAAAATGCTGACATTGGCTTTACTATCCAATACAGCAGCAGTCATTCTGTGAAACACGATTGGTTATGGGCTGAATACTACGCCCAAACAGGTGAGATGAAGAAAGCCATAGAAATCGGTAATGAAACGCATAAACAATTACCATCTCATATGGGGTTTATGGACCGGGTACCTTTGGATCGCTCCAATACGCCCCAAACTTTATTCCGTTTGAGTGCCATGGCAATGGAGATTGTGCCGCAGATGGTGGAAATGCCAGTCCCTGCAATTTGGCTGGAAAGAACAGACCTTTTGAAAACCTGGGAAGAGCAGGTACAATAAGAGCTTATTGAAAACAATCAATGCAACCATGGAAAATGTAAAAATAGTCGTTGACTCAAAAGACAACTGGAAGATCTTCAACCTGGATGATCTCTGGCATTATCGCGAGTTATTCTTCTTCCTGGTCTGGCGCGATATCAAGGTACGCTATAAACAGACCGTGTTGGGGGCTGCCTGGGCAATCCTGCAACCCGTCCTGACCATGATTGTATTCAGCGTCATTTTTGGCAGGTTAGCCGGGTTACCTTCCGAAGGGATCCCCTACCCAATCTTCACCTTTGCTGCCCTGTTACCCTGGCAGTTGTTCTCTTTCGCGCTGACCAACAGCAGCAACAGCATTGTCAATGAAAAGAACCTGATTACCAAAGTCTATTTTCCACGCATCATCATTCCCTTTTCCTCGGTGGTGGCTGGTTTATTGGACTTCCTGATTGCTCTGGGGATTTATCTGATCCTGATGCTGGTCTACCAGATCCCGCTCACCTGGCGGGTGTTGTGGATCCCCGTCTTTGTATTGATCGCCATCATCACCGCTGTCTCAGTCGGTTTATGGTTGACGACCCTGAACGTCAAGTACCGGGATGTGCGCTATGTGATTCCCTTTCTGACCCAGTTCTGGATGTACGCCACCCCGATTGCCTACTCCTCCTCCCTGGTGCCGGAAAAATGGATGTGGTTGTACAGCCTGAACCCGATGGTGGGGGTAGTGGATGGATTCCGCTGGATGTTGATTGGCAATGCCGTACAATTCCCTCCCTTACTTTTTCATCTCCCTGCTGGTGGTGCTGGTATTGTTGGTGAGTGGTTTCATTTACTTCAAAAAAACTGAAGATACCTTTGCGGATGTGATCTGATGAGTGATATTGCCATTCGTGTTGAAAACCTGGGCAAGAAATACAAAATTGGTGCCAACCAGGCGCGCTACCAGACCCTGCGGGAAAGCATTGTCAATGGTTTCAGCAACTCCATCGAACGAATCAAAGGTGCCTCACCCAAAGAAGACAACATCATCTGGGCATTGAAGGATATTAACTTTGAGGTCAAACGTGGTGAAGTGCTGGGCATCATTGGGCGTAATGGGGCTGGTAAAAGTACCTTACTCAAGATCCTTTCACGCATCACCAAACCCACCACAGGACGCTTTGAATTAAATGGGCGCGTCGGGTCATTATTAGAAGTGGGAACCGGGTTTCATCCGGAGTTGACCGGTAGAGATAATATCTACCTGAGTGGTGCCATCCTGGGCATGAAACGCCAGGAGATCAACCGCAAATTTGATGAAATCGTCGATTTTGCTGAAATTGAGAAATTTCTGGACACACCGGTCAAACATTACTCGAGCGGTATGTACATGCGCCTGGCATTCTCCGTGGCAGCCCATTTGGAACCTGAGATCCTGCTGGTGGATGAGGTGCTGGCTGTGGGGGATGCGGAGTTTCAGAAGAAGTGTCTGGGCAAAATGGGCGATGTGGCAAGCGAGGGGAGAACGGTTTTGTTTGTGAGCCATAATATGGGAGCTATAGAATCACTATCTACTAAATGTATACTCATTGATAATGGAGAAGTAATATCATTTTCAGTTGATGTTAATCAGTTGATAAAACAATATATTAATGCAAGCTCAATAAAAAATGAAACAATGTCAAATTTTTCTAAAATTAAGAATGAATTTTTTATATTAAATGATTTTTCGCTTCTGAAATCCCAAGATAAAACCAAGAGTAATTTTTTTACAAAAAGTGATTCTATAGATATAAACATAGACTTAACTATTCTAGATAATAATCCTAGTTTAAGTATTGGGTATTCTTTGCTGAAAAAAGAAGATAATTCTTCTATTTGGTGGTCGTTTAATATTGATAAAGATATTATCAGGCTTCAAAAAGGAAAAAATATTCTTTCCACTACTATCCCTAAAGGAATATTAAATGATGGAAATTATAGAATTGAATTAATTGCAGGAATACATAATCAAAAATGGATATTACCCCCAACAAATTCTAGTATAGCAATTGATTTTAGTGTTAAAGGGGGAAATTTAGGTACAACAAGTTTTTCATCTACTAATAGACCTACTTTACTGATGCCGTTGTTTTACTGGAGTAATAACCACATTGAAGAAAATTGATTTACAGCTTAATATCGTTGTTACCTGTAATGATTTTTATTTACCTCATCTTGCTACGATGTTGGTTTCATTATCTGAAACCAACAAAACAGCTATTAGAATTTTTCTTCTTCATAGAAATATTCAAAGAAAAAAGATAAACAAATTATGTAATCTTGTCAAAGATTTTAATAATGTGATAGTGCCAATAATTATAAATGACGATAATCTACAAACTTTAAAAATTAATCAACATTTTTCAATTGTCAATTATTACAGACTATTAATACCTGATTTATTGCCAGTTGATATTAAGAAAGTCCTTTATTTTGATTCAGATTTACTTGTTTTAAAACCCTTAGATGAATTATGGATGATTGACATTGACCATTACTATTTGGCTGCTGTTCAAAATATAATTGATGATAGCCACAGAAAAAAATTAGGCTTATCAATTAATTCCAAATATTTTAATTCTGGTGTTATGTTATTAAATTTAGAAAAATGGCGGATAGATAATCTCAGCGAAAAGGTTATAAATTATATTAAGAATAATCCTGAAAAAATTGAGAATGTTGATCAAGATGGATTAAATGCTATCTTAAATGGTGAATGGTTTGAATTACCATTGAAGTGGAATGTTCAAAGTTATCATTTCTTAACAGATGAAGGTAAGATAAGGTATGCTGATTGTATATCTGATCCTGCTATTATCCATTTTACAGGAAATGGAACTAAACCTTGGCAAAATCAATCAGAACCTCATCCTTATCTTGTTGAATATATTTATTTTAGAAACAAAACACCTTGGAAATATCATCACACAAAAAATTATTTGTTAGTAAAAATAAAAAAAATTATTAAGAATCTACTAAAAAATATTCTTTTATTCCTCTTAAAACAAAAAAAAATTAGGGCTTTTTATAGAAGTTTATGTTTTTTGAGTGAATATATAAACACAAATTCAGAACCCAAACTAGAAGAACATTTATTTCTAAATAATTTGACTATTCAAGAACAAACTCAAGAAATAACACAAAATAAAATGGTAATGTCTGGACCTTTTAAGAATCTTCTCTATCCAGAATTAAACTCATTAGGTAGTAGATTACTACCGAAATTAATCGGTAGTTACGAATACGAATTAAGGGAAATTGTTGAGAATATCATTAATCATGATTATGACACTCTTATTGATATTGGATGTGCTGAAGGATATTACGCTTGTGGTTTTGCTAAAGTAAAACCAAATCTTGATGTATTTGCTTATGATACTAATCTTGAAGCTCGAGAACTTTGTAAGAAAATGGCTACAATCAATAATATCGATAATAAAGTCAAGATCGAAAAAAATTTTACAATGAATTCATTAGAAAAGATTCCAGTGAAAAAGAATGGATTTGTTTTTTGTGATTGTGAGGGAGCTGAAAATTTTATTTTCTTTAATGATGGTAAGAATTGGAGTAAGTTAACATCTAAATTTGATTTATTGATTGAAATTCATGATATATTCAAACCTGGAATATCCAAATACATTTATAACCTATTTTCATTTACTCACAATATAAAAATTATTTATAGTATTATAGATGATTTGAGACCAAATTTAGTTTATTGTGACCCTCTGGAAAATTTCCCATACGAAATAAAGTATCAATTAATGGCTGAAAAACGTCCTGGAATAATGACATGGTTTTATTTAACCCGAAAATAATTAAACTTTAATTACAATTACTTACAAATTTTTACTTATATTGTTTAGATAGATAAAAACAATGTAATAAGACGAAACAATATCCAACCAGAAAAATGAGAGAATGCTAATATTTATTTACAAGAATAATATTCTAAATTTAATAATCCCGATATTCATTCAAAAATTTAAAAGAGCTATAAAGGTAATTTATTATCAAATATCTCCAACTTCTATTTAATAAAAAATTATTAAAGACAAATAGTATCCATAAAATTTTCCTGGGATCCGTTTACGGAGGATGGACAATTTATCCTGATAACTTATCTGAAATATCTATCGTTTATTCATTCGGAATAGGAGAAGATGCTTCTTTTGATATTGAAATAATAGAAAAATATGGAGGAGAGGTATTTGCTTTCGATCCTACACCAAAATCAATTAATTGGGTCAATAAACAAAACTTTCCAAAAAAATTTCATTTCTATCCTTTTGGTTTAGGGTCTAAAGATGAAGTGGTTTCATTCTACTCACCAGATAATCCCGAATTTGTTTCGCATACCATACTACCAGGTGTTTATTCACAAAATAGAAAATTTCAAGTTCAGATGTTTAGAATAAGTACAATTATTCAAATGTTTGGCCATCAAAAGATTGATATACTCAAAATGGACATCGAAGGAGCAGAATATGCAGTTATTGATGATTTATTATTGTCGGAAGATTTGAATATTAATCAATTACTGATAGAGTTTCATCATTTTTTTCCAGGCATTTCCAAAGGAAAGACAAATTCATCCATTCGAAAACTTCAAAAGCATGGTTATAAGTTATTTCATATCTCAAAAAATGGTTATGAATTTGGTTTTATAAAATCGTGAAAAATAATTCAACGAAAATTTCTTTTGGTATGATCGTTCTGAATGCAGAACCGTTCATCCTGTATAATCTTCGATCTCTGTACCCTTATGCCTATCAAATCATTATTGTAGAAGGGGCAGCATATGCAGCATCCCAAATCGCCACAAAAGATGGGCACTCTTCAGACAGTACTTTAGCGACAATACAACTGTTTCAAAGACAAGAGGATCTAGAAAACAAAGTTTTGCTTGTAACCGCCGAAGATGAAGGTCATCCGAATGGTTTCTGGCCTGGAGAAAAAGATGAGCAGAGTCAAGCGTATGCAAAAAGAGCCACCGGGGATTATCTTTGGCAAGTCGATTCTGATGAATTCTATACCAACGAATCCGTGAAGAAAATTATTACATTATTGAATGAACAACCTGATATTACAGCTATTTCATTTAAAATGATTACCTTTTGGGGAGGTTTCAATTACATAACAAATGGATGGTATTTAATGAGAGGGGCTCAATTTTATCATCGTCTTTTTAAGTGGGGAGCAGGTTATCAATATTCAACCCATAGACCCCCAACTGTTCTGAATCAAAATGGAAAAGACTTAAGAACAATTAAGTGGATCACGGGACAGGAATCAGAAAAAAAGGGTGTCTTCATGCATCATTATTCCTTGCTTTTTCCTCACCAGGTAAAAGATAAGTGCACTTATTATAATGAAGCATCCTGGGCAAACCGTGACAAAGCTTTACAATGGATGCAAGACGATTATTTGAAATTGAAGAATCCTTTCCGAGTTCATAATGTTTATGATTATCCAAGTTGGCTAAAAAGGTTTTCAGGAGAACATCCAGAACAAATACAAAACATGATAAATGATATAAAAAGTGGAAAAATGATTGTTGAGATGCGACAAACTGAGGATATTGAAAAAATCCTAAATTCATCTCATTATAGATTGATAATTTATCTCATAAAAAATTTCGAACCTTGGGACAAATTAATCAATAGAATTTATCGGAAGTTCAAATCAATTGTTAAAAGAATAGTATTATCGTTTCGTGTTGTTATATGAAGATTCTCATCGTCAATTCATCAGATATCGGTGGTGGTGCGGAGAGAGTCTCCTTTGATCTTCATAATTCATTAATTGAACAAGGAATGAAGTCTGCCCTAGCAGTAGGTGACAAAAAAAGTATAAACAATAATATTTATTCGATCCAAAACGATCAAAATGAGAAAAAGAAACCACCAGAAATAAAGATTCTTCGATACTTGTGGAGATTACTCTCTCTTGATTGGCCAGCGATGTTGAGATGGCTAGGTTTTGAAGATATCTACTACCAAAAAAGTAATTTAAGAAAATTAAACCAAAATTTTAATCCAGACATTGTTCATTTACACAACTTACATGGAGGATATTTCAATCTTCATTCCCTAGAAAAGCTTAGTAAACAATATCCAATTCTTATAACCCTACATGATGAATGGCTGCTCACTGGCCATTGTGCATATACAATAGAATGCAGGAATTGGAACACTGGTTGTGGGAAATGCCCGGATTTGATACGTTACCCTGGAATTCGATTTGACCTAACAAAAATCAATTATAAGATAAAACAATCAATATTTTCTAAGAGTTATTTTTCCATCGTTTCACCCAGTCATTGGTTATTAAATCAGGCGAACTTGTCACCTCTGTCACCTTTTTCCAAAAAAGTAATTCCTAATGGAGTTGATCAAACCATATTTAATCCATTTAACCGCTCTGAATCTAAGAAAAAATTAGGATTTGACCAACAAGAAATTATTATTTTATTCTTAGCCAATCGGGGAAAAGATAATCCTTATAAAGATTTTGAAACAATTAGAAAGGCGATTGAAATTTTATCAGAAAGAATTAGTCAGGATCTAACCTTCATCAGTATTGGTGGGTCTGAATCCAATGTTGAATTTTTTAAGGGAATAAAACTGGTGGAAATTCCATTTATCATGGACCCATCAATTATTTCTGATTATTATAGAGCATCCGATATCTTTCTCCACTCGACACTGGTTGACAATTTTCCGTTAACAATTTTAGAAGCCCTTTCATGTGGAACACCTGTAATTGCTACAGAAATCGGTGGAATTCCTGAGCAAATTATTGATCAAGAAACAGGATTTTTAATTCCACCAAAAGACTCAATTAGAATGGCAGAAAAGATTGAATTATTGATCAACGAACCAGAAATTCTTAATCAAATGAAATACAATGCGGCTGCATATTCTAAAGATAGATTTTCAAATGAACATATGGCGAATGAATATCTAAGCTACTATACTGAGATTATTGATATCTGGAAACAGAAACAATTTCATGACTGATAAAAACGGAGAATTTCCTTTGGCAAATAAAACTGATTGGCCATGGGATGTTGAAATTCCACAATTTCCACCAACGATGCAGAATGGTTTTCCCTGGCCGAAAATCAGCATAATCACCCCATCATTTAATCAAGCCGAATTCATTGAAGTAACCATTCGGTCGGTTATTAGGCAAGGGTATCCGAACCTGGAATACATCATCATTGATGGTGGCAGCACAGATGGTAGCGTTAAGATTATTAAGAAGTATGAAGAGTATTTGACATATTGGGTCAGTGAATCAGATCGAGGGCAAGCTCATGCAATAAATAAAGGATTATTAAGAATTACCGGTGATATTTTTGGATGGATCAATAGTGACGACATGTTATTGCCAGGATCCTTATCAATAATTGGAAGAAATCATCAAAGTCAGGAAAACAAAATTTTATTAGGTGATGTCATAAATTATTATCAAGGTCAAAATAAAAGCAAAATCAATTCTCAAAAAAATGTCAGTTTAGGGAATATGTTAAACCCTTTCAAAACAAAAATGAGTTGGCATCAACCAGGGGTTTTTGTACCAACGAAATTTTTGAAGTCAAATTTTTTACTTGATGAAAAATTAAGATATTATTTTGATTATGATTGGATGATACGACTATTAAAAATAAATAAAGTTTATTATTTGAATGAAGTTATAGCGATTTTTCGATTTCATAAAAAGTCAAAAACTGTGAACGAGAAATTTCTTTGGTTAACTGAATTAGAGACTGTACTAAAAAGATATTGGGACCTGATTTCCAATGAAGAAAAGAACCAAATTGAAGCAAATATAGAATTCATTAAAGCTGCAAATCACCTCGGAATAAAGCAATGGAACCGAAAAATTGCACATAATCATCTGAAAAAATCATTTCATATTTATCCAAAAATAATCTTTTCTTTTAAATTCCTGGAATTCTTGATAAGATCATTACTTCCATTTCAAATTATACATTTTTCAAGAAATTTGCTGGCTAAATTAAATCTGTTTATACCCAATGACTAAACCTTTCTTCAGTGTTGTTATTCCTCTTTACAACAAAGCACCTTATATCCTACGAGCGGTAAACTCAGTCTTAAATCAAACATTTCAAGATTATGAATTAATTGTGGTTGATGATGGATCAACTGACAGAGGAGGAGAATTAGTAAAAAAAATACCTGATACTAGAATTAGATTAATTAAACAGAATAATTCAGGTGTATCGTCAGCAAGAAATAGAGGAATTCAAGAAGCAAAATCGGATTATGTAGCTTTTTTAGATGCTGATGATGAATGGAAAGAAAGATTGCTTGAATGTTTTATTGAATTGATTGAAGAATATCCAGATTATGTTTTATACGGACAATCTTTCTACATAAAAGATAAAAAAAAACTTTTTGAACCTAAATTATTTAATAGGTATCATAAAAATTATAAAGGTACATTAATAGAATATTTAGATCTTGCTCCACATGGTCAACCTTTTTTCCCATCCTCTGTGTGTATACCGATAAAAAAAATAACGTATCTTGGAGGTTTTCCTGAAAATGTTGCTTTAGGTGAAGATCTGACTGTATGGCTAGAATTATATTTAATGGGAAATTTAGCATTCTGTAATTCATTTAATGCAATATATTATTTAGATAATAAAGATAACATATCAACCAATTTGAATCTTGACTTCGGATTTTTTGAACAGAAACTCGAATATTACCTAAACAAAGCGGAAATTGACAAAATCACATTGAAATCCTTGTATGAATATTACACAAGTAGAATCTTAGTTATTTGTACTCAAAAATTATTATTAGGTAAACAGAAAGAATGTAGAAATTTATTATCCAAATGCAAGAAAACAGAAAAACAAAAGATACGTTGGGGACTCAAGTTAATATACAGTTATCTACCAACAAAAATATTCCGGTTTCTTTATACAGCAATAAAAAATTAATTCAACAAAATAAGGATTTACCACATGGATACAATAATTAGTATTATTACATCTGTCTATAATGGTGAAACCTATTTAGAAAATTTTTTCGGTTCCGTGTTACACCAATCAATAATTAAGAAATGTGAATTGATTATTATTCTTAATGAAGGATCAGGAAATGAAAAAGATATTATTGAAAAAAATAAGAATAAATTATTGAATCAATTAACGTTAATCCAAGTGTCCCCAAAAGAACACCTGAGTCATTCCTGGAATAAAGGGATTTTATTAGCAAAAGGCAAATATATTTCATTTTGGAATGTTGATGACCAAAGATCACCGGATTCACTGGAAAAACAAGTGTTTACCTTAGAAAACAACCCTGATATCGTCATGACTTATGGGGATTTCATTGAAGTCCGAAACGTAAATGATAATGTGGGGCTTCGTTTCATATCTCCTGAGTTTAAAAAAGAGGTCTTCAAAAAAAGATTTGCCAGTGGAGGAGCATTTCTAGTTTTTCGGTCTGATATTTTCCCTCAATGTGGATATTTTGATGAACAATTGGAAATTGCTGCTGATTATGATTTTGTATTAAGATTGATAAATATGAATTATAAATTCAAGAAGACTCTCGGCGACATGGGGTACTTCTTGAATAATAAACTTGGTCTCAGTACACAAGTAAATGACCAAAAATTAGAAATTGAGCAAAATATAATTTTTCGTAGATATCGCATTTTTGATAAAATGAAGTGGGAATATAGGAACATTTCAGAAATTAACAATTACTCAAAATTTCTATTTTTTAGTGAATATTTACCAATAAGCCAATTTGGGTTCACTGATTTTGAAAAAGAATTTGACTCGCCTAATCAAAAAATCTCATTTTGGGGGAAAAATTTAATCAGAACTCCTCTTAAAAAAAATTGGATTATGGGGAAAGTGCTTGAAATTACGAGATTCTATTTTTGGCTATAAGAGGAAAAATAAATAATATTCTAAAAACCAAAATAAAAATGATTGAGGTTTTGGCTTTCTGAACCTTTTTTCACGGACAATATGAATTTAGTAAAATTATTTGAGTTGTAAATTGAGTCGTCGAATTATTCGTAATATTACCCTTCTAGGATCAAGAATTGAGGCCAAAAAAATCTTGCACCAATTTCGGTTTCCCAAGTTGTATTGCCATAATATCAATAATCTTTTTTCTCGCCAAATTCTGAACTTATCAACTAAACCTAGACTCTTAACGAAGTCAATATAGTTTCTTTCAATTCTATTGGTATTTCTACGTTTAGCACAATTTAGAGCATAGAATTGAAATGAGATGTTTTGATTTTGATTTTTTAACGAAAAACTATCTTTATGAAACCGAATTTTATATAAATAATCTGATGAATTTATTAACTCATATTCTTCATTAAGTCGTAAAAAAACATCTACTTCTTCTGCATACTTAAATTTCTTTCTAAATCCACCTATTTGAAATAAAGCATCTGTTCGAAAAGTACAAGCTCCGAGGATCAGACCACGAAGACCGTGATTTATCTCCCATCGTATAAGTTTAGGTGATGTTGAAATTGTTGATGTTCCAATAATTTGTTCTGTTACTGAATCAATATAATACGCATTGCAACTACAGGCTGCAATTTTTGGATAATTTTTTAATTGAGAAATTTGCTTTTCCAATCGATGGGGATGGGAAATATCATCAGCATCCATACGAGTTATAAACTGAAAATTATGAGTTTTAGCAAAATCTAACGCAAAATTCATTACAGACCCAGGACCTTTATTTTTCTGATCAAATACTATTATTCGATGATCATTATAGGACTTGGCAATAAAATCGCTTCCATCTGTTGAACCATCATTGATAATTAAAAACGAAAATTCTTGATAAGATTGATTTAGTATGGATTCTATTGCTTTATTAACATAAAGCTTTGCATTATAAAGTGGCATCACAACAAGAACGGGAGTATCTCTTATTAATTGTTTACCCGGTGAAAGAATATTATAATCACTGTTCATAATTTCCTTGATTTAATATGGCTATTTTTTGGTTCATTGTTTTTTATTTTCAAGAGATATACTTTTGTAAATTTTAAATTTTTATTGTTTTGATTAACTATAGATCAAAGATTATTGGATGGAAATCAAAAACCAATCCAAAAAGATATGAGAATTTAAATTTACTTTTTTTATTGAGATAATCTTGTTGATATCATACATTAAAAAAAATTAAAAATGGGTTTCCAAAAACGTGCTTATGAAAAAAACAATTTTACACACTCGTATTGATATTATAAATATAAATCAAGCATTATTGCTTATTAACATTTCGTGCAAGGAAAAAAAATCTACTTATATTTGCTGTATTCCTATCCACACTATAATGGATTGCCATGATAACCCCGAAGTAAGATTGGCTGTTAATTCTTCAAATTTGAATACACCAGACGGAATGGGAGTTGTGTGGTTATTGAGAATTGCTGGATATAAAAATGTTTCAAGAGTATATGGTCCAGACCTGATGCTGAATACATGTAAAATGTATCCACATTTTAGACATTTCTTTTTAGGTGGATCTCAAGAAATATTAAATGATTTGGAAAGTAACCTAAAATCAAAAATTCAACATTTAAATGTTGTTGGCTCTTGCTCTCCTCAAGTTTCATTAGATAATTTAGAAATTTCAGAAGATAATAAGAATAAAATTTTAAAATTAGATCCTGATATTATCTGGGTTGCTTTAGGTTCTCCAAAACAAGAATTATGGATGCATCAAAATCTCAAGCATTTTCCTGGCACAATAATGATTGGTGTCGGAGCTGCCTTTGATTTCCTTTCTGGCAACAAATCACAAGCTCCTAGATGGATTCAACGAATAGGTTTTGAGTGGTTGTTTCGTCTTTTGTCAGAACCAAAAAGACTTTGGAGACGTTATCTAGTAAATTATCCCCGATTTATTTTCTTGTTACTAAAAGATTTTTTGTTTAAAAAGAGAAATCTAATGCTGCGTAGAATTCTCCAC
>CAVXXH010000013.1:0-18937 GCA_963765655.1 uncultured Chloroflexia bacterium | reverse complement strand
ACACTTGACTGGCTCAGTCTTTGGGTACGAACGCCAGTGGAAGAGTTGATGGAGGCTAATTGTTTGACCACCAAAAAGCTGGTGGTTGGTCAGGAATTATTTTTGCCGTATTACCCTCGCATTGCCACTTCTACTCCTTCCCCATCCCCAACAAGAACCTATGCAATACCAGGTAACACGCTCACTTTCACGCTCACATCCACCG
The DNA here is from genome assembly GCA_963765655.1 of uncultured Chloroflexia bacterium. GTDB lineage: Bacteria > Chloroflexota > Anaerolineae > Anaerolineales > Anaerolineaceae > UBA6170. Next base: position 18,732 of record CAVXXH010000013.1, on the reverse strand, counting down.
TCACTCAAACCAAAACGATCACACCATCCCGCACAAATACACGAAATCCATTGTTTATTGATACCCGCACACCTACTCGAACTTTTACAATCACATTAACCCTATCACCGTCATTAACACTGGTTCCCAGCCCTACCAATTCCAAAACGCCAACATTAACGAGCACCACGACCAGTACACCAACGCTGACAATTATTCCTTCTAAAACCTTTACATCCACACCTACACCTACACCTACACCTACACCTACACCTACTCACACACCAACAATTACTCCGACGCCCACTCCTACCAACACCCCGGTCCCGCCCACCAACACACCGACAGAATTGCCAACAAACACCCCAACCAATACACCTACGCCAACAACGGTGCCAACTTCCACCCCAACCAGGACATTAGTACTGCCGCCAACGATCGAACCTACCAGAATCCCAACTGGCATATCCAGCAATTAGGATTGAGGGGAATCCTACCTCACCAACATTGGCATGTAGAGCCGATTAATAAACGTATTACCAACACCATCGATGGAGATGATAAAAAATTTCTGGATGAACAACCCACCACCATCGGTGCTGCGCACCAGAATGGAATACTGCGCCTGCTGCCCAAAATCAATCTCCTCGGCAGAGATCAACCTATCCCCGGCGATAAGGAAGGATGCATTGTCCGCAGCGCCCGCACTACTATCCAGCGTGTAGACGAAAGCCTCCCCCATGTCCTCATCCTGTGTGCTGAACTGGCCGATCTCACTGCCGGCAGGGATCTGCTCGTCCAGGTTCACCTCGGTAAGTGTGAGATTGGTGGGCGGCTCGTTGACATTGCTGACCGTGATCGCGAAGCTCTTCTCCACCCAATCGCCATTAGAATCAGTGCTGCGTACCCGCACAGAATACCCGGTTCTGGTCTCATAGTCGATCGTTGTCGTGGTGAGCAGTTGATTGCCCACAATGTTGAATAACCCGTTGTCGTTATCCCCGCTGCCGGTCACAAAGCTGTAGGTGATAATATCCCCCAGCAGTGGATCGGTGGTACTGAACGTGCCCACTTGCGACCCAACCGGCAGATTCTCCACCACGGTCTGATTCGAGAGCGCAACATCCGCGGGTGGATGCGATAATTGATACGACCAGCCAGCATAGATTCCCCAACGGGTGCCAGCTGCGATTTGGGCAAAATTCTCCCAGCGCACGTAGTAGTTGGACCAGGTATCGCGCATGGCATATTGCAGGGTGGGACTGGTGCGGTAACCGATGGCCGTCACAAAATGATCGGTGACACCATCACCACTTGTATCCACCAGAAATACCATCGGCCGCCCGGCATTGATCTCATTCACTAACACCTCCCAGGTCATGGGATAGTATGTTGTAGAATCCGCCACCCCTACCGCCTCCGGGTATTGTTGATCAAAATAATCCACAAACGAAGACCCCAATTTGGTGGACCAGCTCCAGCCATACGGATTGCCGCGTGTGCTCCAGGATGTCTCCACATAATCAGCGATGCTATTGTGCGGGTGCGGATCCCGACCCGCCGTGATGTAATCATCTTGCAATAAACCAGACACAGAATCACGCGGGGAGGCGTAATCTTCAAAATGCCCCTCCGAACCCGGTGGAAATGGATTTCCCCAATCACCGCCCGAGGCAATCATCTGGTTCACTGCCGCGGTCTGCATCCAGGCATCCCCAGGGATCAGGTCGCCATAGCCTTTAGTGTCATAATAGCCCACCACCATGCTCAGTGCAGTGGGACCACAACCATGCCGCCAGTAATACGCCGGAACGTTCAATACCACCTCACCTTTAGTCTCTTGCGGCACGGATAGATCCTTCTGCATATCCCACAGCAGCACTTCCAGTGGTGGATAAGGCCCCGTGGTGCTCTGCTGCGGTGCTACGTCCCATTCAGTACCAGCTATCCACGAACCCTCCCCGGTAGCGCTCATAAACCCTTTTGCCGGCGTGTGCAATACCACAAGACACACCACAAGGAACAACGCCATACCATTCAATAGCCTTTTGTTCATCTCATTGCCTTCCTTGATAAAGCCTGAACCCTATTATACAATGTTAGTCCTTCCTTATGCTACTCTTCAGGTTCTTTGCAATCAGCTAAGTGTTAGCACTTAGATATCAGTGTCATTGTCTGGTCATGAAACTTGAATCTTAAATCCTTTGTGACCTTCGTCAGTACCCCAAATCCCTTTTTCCTAGTAAAATAGTTTTGGTAGCAAACATTAACAGCGGAGGAAACATGAAAGTATTGGTAATCGGAACCGGATATGTTGGTCTGAATACGGGTGTGGTGCTGGCTTATTTGGGACATCAGGTTACGTGTCTGGATTTGAATACGGAGAAGATTGATCTGTTCAAGGCAGGGAAATCCCCGATCTATGAGCCCAATCTGGACACGATGCTGGCATCTGGCTTACGACCATCTGACCTTCACAAGCGACTATGACACCGCAGACATCGCCAATACGGATGTGGTCTTTATTGCGGTGGGGACGCCATCGAATGCAGATGGATCCGCCAACCTGGAGTATGTGCGCCAGGCTGCGCATGCAGTCGGATCACGGCTGAACGATCACTTCACGGTGGTGGTGAACAAGTCGACAGTGCCGATTGGCTCAGGCAACTGGGTCGGGACGATTGTGCGCGATGCTTACCTTGAAATCGCATGGCTCTCCGTCCAGACACAACACTATGCCATTGCCTCCAATCCCGAATTCCTGCGGCAGGGATCCGCGCTGTATGACACCTTCTACCCGGATCGGATTGTTGTGGGTGCTGCTGATCCACGCGCCATTGACGTGCTTACGAATCTGTATCGCCCGATTTTGAACCAGGACTTTCACTGCCGCCGAGTGTCTGCCACGTCCGGAAGGTTTTTCGGTGGTGCCGCTGGTGACCTGTGACCTGGCATCCGCTGAGATGATCAAATATGCCGCCAATTCATTTTTGGCGTTGAAGATTTCCTATATCAATGAGATTTCGCACCTGGCTGAGAAGGTTGGCGCGGATATTACCCAGATCGCGCGTGGGATTGGCTTGGACACACGGATTGGTCCACGCTTTCTGAGTGCCGGTATTGGCTGGGGTGGTTCGTGCTTCGGTAAGGACACCGCTGCGCTGATCTCGACTGCCAGCGAGTACAACCTCGAGATGCCGATCATCCAGGCAGCCCGCACGGTCAACTACCAGCTGCGTGAAGAGATCGTGATGCGCGTGCAGGATGCGCTTAAGATCCTGAAAGGCAAGACCGTGACCCTGCTGGGATTGGCATTCAAACCCAACACGGATGATCTACGGGATGCGCCTTCGATTGACATTGCGAAGAAGCTGATCCAACGTGGCGCGAAAGTCCGCGGGCATGATCCAGTGGCGATGGTGAATATGCAGACGGCAGTATCCCGAGTTGGCGATCGAGTACTTCGATGATCCCGCGCTGGCTGTGATGGATACGGATGCCATCCTGCTCGTGACTGAGTGGCCGGTTTATAAGAAGCTTGATTGGAAGACGATCCTGAAGGATGGGAAGGTTAAGCTGATCGACGGGCGGAATTTCTTCTAGTACGCAAAGGCGCGAAGAAAAACAAAGACGCAAAGGAAAATTTTAAGGTTTAAATAATTACCTTAAAATTTTCTTCTATTAAAATATGGATAGCTTTTGTGGTGATTTTTCACTGCAAGAGAAATACATTTGATGGAGTTAGCAATGCAGAGATTCGTTGGGACTTTCCTGGTTATTGTTGTGTGTTTGGCTGTTTTTACGTCTCCTGTAAATGCGGATGATGTTTTAAATCCGGGGGATATAGCGATTATTGGGTTCAATTTTGATAATGATGATGAATTTGCATTTGTTTGTCTTAAAGAAATATCTGCTGGTACAGAAATCCGGTTTACAGATCAAGGTTGGAAATCGACGGGTGGCTTTCTTGATGTTGATAATGAAGGGCTGCTTTCCTGGGAAGCACCCAGTACTGGTTGCAAATTGGGAGAAATCGTAAAAATCAGGGTTCTTGATTTTACTTCTAATATAAAATTTTCTACCAATGGTGACCAGATTTTGGCTTATCAATTTATTAACAGTTCCCCAAAATTTATTTTCGCATTAAATTCTGATGGATTTAATTGGACTGATGCAACTGGTGAAAATAATTCTGCCATTCCTTCAGGTTTAGATGCCACAAATTCCGTGGCGATTGTAGAAATTGATAATGCTATTCACACTGGTGGATCGGAATTTTTTACCCCAGCAAAGACTTTTGATTCGCCTTCAGCTGCATTAGCTTCCATTGTAATTAAAGAAAATTGGAAAGGCTCAAATGATGTTCGTCAAGATATGCCTACTGGCTCATTTTCCTTCACAACAACAGCAGTGCATTTGAGGGAATTCAGTGCGAAGACAGGGGGTCAATCTGCTCCCTGGTGGATAATTGCAGGCTTGGTGATTGTTCCGGTAATAATAATGGTGGTTAAACGACCAAAACGTAATTGTTGTAACTAGCTGAAAGCAGAAAGCTGAAAGTTGAACGCTTTAAAAAAAGTTAGATAATTGGAAAGGAATGAAATATACATCATGGTGAATTCCAATAGTATATCTGAACCTCAGAATAGTAATTTTGATTCCAGCCATCATAATTTCCCCTACAAAGATCTCGTCGTGTGGCAAAAAAGTATTCAATTTGCAAGTGGAGTTATGGATTTAACTGAAACATTACGTATTTCAAGAAAGAATTATCGATTATTTGAGCAAATGGAAGCTGCAGTCACATCCATTCCAATGAACATCGCAGAAGGTAAGGGAAGAATTTCAAAAAAAGAATTCTGTCATTTTCTTATGATCGCTCGAGGATCACTTTATGAAACATTGACTCTTCTTGAAATTTTTAAGATTCGAGCTTGGATATCAGAAGATGAATATAATCAGTTCGAAAACCAAGCAAAAGAAATATCCATCAAAATTAATGCTCTTTATAAATCAATATCCAAAAGTAAGTAGGATTAGTTTTTTTTCTAGTTTTAGGCTTTCAGCTTTCAGCATTTAGCTTTCAGCCATATTAATTCTTCAATACCGTAGAAATCCACTCCACCAGGCGATTGTCCCAGCGGTAGACGAAGGAATAGGCGTTCAGGGAGGTGAGGAAAACGTTTTCCTGGAAGAGTAGCTCAGCCGGCACTTCCTGGGTGGTGAGATTATCACTATTGAAGCCACGGAAGCAGAGCGCTGCACTGCTCATCTGATCGAGGGGGAGATCAGTCAGGACAGCATCTTTGAATTGACTCAGCAGGGATGGATATTTTAAAATCATGGTTGGTTGCATCATTTTCTGAATGACTGCTTTGATGATGATCGATTGATTGCGCACACGAAAGTCATCCGAATAGTTTTCACGAATGCGTGCCAGGGCCAGGGCTTGTTCACCGGTCAGGGTTTGTTCGCCGGCTGGAAAATCTCCCTGCGAGCCGCCAAAGACCGGTTCTGGCAGGTTGACATCCACACCACCAATGGCATCCACAAAGTCCGCGAAGACCCGGAAATTGAACACCAGATAGTGGTCGGCAGAAATGCCAAAATTGTATTCAATGACCTCATTCAGTGCTTCGGGGCCAGCCCCTTCACCGAAGTAATTCTGCATCCCGGGTGTGCCGAAGAAATAGGCCTGATTGATCTTGTATGGACCGGGTACTTTGAAACGATCGGCTGGGATTTCCACCAGCAGATCGCGGGGTAGCGCGACCATGTTGATGGTCTGATTGCTGAAGTCCACGTTCGCCAGGCGGATGACATCTGCCAGCCCGTAGAGGTAATCATCCCCGCGGTAGTCTATCCCGACCAGCAGGAAGGTGGTATTAGATTCGGAAGAACAGACAGATTTACTGCCCAGGAATGTCTTCCCTAAATTGGAATAAAAGATCATGTAGTAGATGAAGGCTATCAATGCTATTATGACAGCCAGGATTGCCAGGATAAGCCCCCAGTTTCGTTTTGATTTTGTTTGCATTTTTTACTTTCTAAGAAAGAGCAACTCTTTCAAATGTTTTCAAATTAATCATTGTTTTCATCACCCAATCGACAGATAAACTCTCTGTGATTGAAACAGTAATAAGTTTATCATGAACTACTGAGAAACGGATTCCGCTCAATGATTGCTATTTATGGAAATAATACTTCCGGTAACCATTTTCTGAATCAATTGATGAACACAGTCATCGAGCGAGTCAAGATGTGTGCGAATAATTAATCCAGGGTTGATTGGTGGTTCATACGGAGAGGATATTCCAGTAAAATCAGGGATCTGGCCCTGGCGTGCTTTTGCATAAAGCTGTTTAGGATCGCGTTGTTCGCAAATCTCGAGCGGGCATTCCACGTAGACTTCCCAGAATTGACCTGCAGGTAACAGTGCGCGCACGCGATCGCGATCGCGTTGAAATGGGCTGATGAAGGCTGTGATCACGATCAAGCCAGCATCCACCAACAACTTCGCCACCTCACCAATCCGGCGGATATTTTCCTCGCGATCGGAGTCGGAAAATCCCAGGTCTGAATTCAAGCCGGTACGGATATTGTCGCCATCCAGCAGGTAGGTGTGGGCCTGAAATTCTTTATTCAAGCGCAGTTCGAGTGCACTGGCAATGGTGCTTTTCCCGCTGCCTGATAGACCTGTCAGCCAGATCAGAAGGGGCTGGTGATGCTTAATGGCGGTCCGATCCGATTGGCTGATCTGATGCTGGTGAGGAATGATGTGATCACTCATATCCTAATTATAGCTGCATCTTGATATGATTTGAAAATATTGTCGGTTATCCCCAGATCTGATACAGGGTACGAATTTGCAGGAAGATGATTAAGAGACCAACAATAATCATGATCACACGTGCAGGGATCTTCTTGGTGAGCAAGGCACCAAATGGCGCTGCAATGACCCCGCCAATCATCAAGCCCAGGAAAACATTCCAATGTTGCAGTCCAATGGTGATCAGAAAGGTAATCGAGACCACCAGGGTGACAAAGAATTCGGAGAAGTTGACGGAACCAATCGTTTTGCGGGGCGTGTGTCCACTGGAGATCAGCGTGGTAGTTACAATCGGTCCCCAACCACCGCCACCGATGGCATCCAGCGATCCACCGGCCAGACCCAGCGGAATCAGCAGCCTGGGTTTTGGATCTTTGTCCGGATTTTCCTTGTGAGTAAATGCTTTAAATAGGATGCGAATTCCCATCAATAACAGATAAATCGCGATGTAAGGTTTGATGATATTGCCATCCACACTGGTGAGCAAGTACGCCCCGATGGCTCCCCCAATCATACCGGGAATGATCAATCCCAGGACGATACGTTTATCGATATTTCCCAGACGCCAATGCGAAAAACCGGAAATGGCGGTTGTGAAAACTTCAGCTGTGTGCACACTGGCACTGGCAATCGCCGGAGGTACACCGACCCCGAGTAAGAAGCTGTTGGATGATACCCCGTACGCCATACCCAGGCTGCCATCGATCAATTGCGCGAGAAAACCTACTACAATGAGCACCCAAAAATCTATATCCATTTGTATCTCCTATGGAAAATTTATAAAAGTTGCAGAACTTTTAAGGCTTCCTCATGGATCCAACCATTGGTGGCAAAAATCCCACGATTATTGGTGAGGCGTCGTCCCGTCGAAAAATCTAGCGATTTTCCGTCTGTATCTGTTATTGTACCACCGGCCTCGAGCACCACGCGATATCCAGGCGCCTGATCCCAGATGAATTCACGGTAATCGGCTCTTTCGGGAGCCAGTAAACGCATCGAAAGTTCTGCCTGCCCGCCTGCCAGTAGGAAATACTTTGCCTGGCTATCCATGCGCACAGGTTCAACTATCACACCTGCCTGCCTGGCAAATGCGTCTATTCTGGAGGTGTCGGTGTGGCTGTCTTCGAAGGAGCGTAAAATACGGAATTCAGATAGATTCTTAATTTCGGATACACGCATGGGTTGTGCTTCTGTTTTTTGATTGTAAGGTTGCCACCAGGCACCCTGACCATGATAAGCATAAGCCATTACCCCGGTTTGGCCAGCATAGGTGAGATTTGGACATCCGAGCACACCCAAAATCACTTCCCCATCTTCAACCAATGCCAATGCGGTTGCATATTGCATCCGACGTAGAAAACCTTTAGTGCCATCCACCGGATCCAAGACCCAGTATCGCCCGACTGGTTGACCCTTTCCATGATCAATCCAGGAGCTCACCAAATCCGGATTGGACTCGGGCAAAAGTGCTTTTACCTGTTCAGTAACCTCATTCAGCAATTTTTCATCCTGCTGGAGTAAATTACTGGCTTCTTCCCCTACCATTGCATCGTACGGATAAGCCTTCTTTATTGCCTGGCCAACATAAGCCTGGACTGCATAATCCGCGATGGTTACCGGTGAGTGATCCGCTTTATCTTGTGAAATGATATGTTCCTGCTGAACATTGTGTGTTATTTTGGCACAACCCGCCATTAAGTCAATGGCGAATTTCAGTTCCGCTGGTAAGGATTGTTTATTCATACTCAATATCAGGATGATTTCTTCTCGTGAGAGTAATATTTCCCATAGATTTTATCACTCTTATATTGATAGTATTTGTAACTATAGCGAGAACGCCCGAGATCCAGCTCATTCATTACCACCCCAACCAGATTAGCATTGGAGCGTTTAAATTGTTCGACAATTAATAGTGCACTTTTTGCTTTGGTAAAGCCTGGTTTTACGACCAGAAGCACCGCATCTACAAATGGCACCATGACCAATGAATCCGTAACAGCCAAGGCGGGTGGACTGTCAATGATGATCATATCGGATGATTCTTTGATTTTTTCCAATATGGATTGCATTTTTTTGGATCCTAATAATTCGGATGGATTGGGAGGTAATTCACCAGAAGTAATGACATTCAGATTTGGTGTTTCCGTTTTTTGCATGATTAGTTCAATTGTTTCCATCGATCTAACAAATAAAGCAGTAAGACCCGTTCTATTTGGGACTCCGATTTTACGGTGCAACGTGGGCTTGCGTAAATCAGCATCGATCAGAGTGACTTTTCTCCCTAATTGAGCGAAGACTACCCCCAGATTGGTCACCACCGTGCTTTTTCCTTCTTTCGGGTCGGTACTGGTTATGAGAATCGATTGCAGCGGGGAATCAACTGCTGTATATTGAATATTGGTTCGCAAAGATCTAAAAGCCTCAGCAACCGGTGATCGTGGCGTGGTACTGGTAATGGGCTTGCCATCTTCCGCATCATGCTTGGCAATGACACCCAGCACAGGTAAACCGAGGGTTTTCTTAACATCATCTGGCGTTTTTAGCGTGTCATCCAGCGCTTCTATCAGGAAAATAACGCCAACTGCCAGCATCAAACCCACCATGGCAGCCAGGGCTGTATTGCGCATCACCTGCGGACTGATGGGTTCCGTAGGTGTTATCGCAGGATCTATCGCCATGACGGTTGAGACTGTCTGTGCTTCCGAGAGACGGATTTGTTCGTAACTGAGGATCAGGTTGGAGTAGATAGCACGATATTGGGTCAGTTTGGTTTCAAGGCTTGCTCTTACGCCAGTATCATCTTCCGTAACCAGTGCAGAGATAACTTCATCAATCTGGGCTTCCATGTCGGAAATTTGTGTTTGTAAACTTTCTTTAGAAACAGTAAAGCGTTCTTCCTGAATCAGGATAACTCTATCAGAAAAAACGTTGGCTAATTCATTGGCGATTTGCGCAGCCAGGATGGGGTCACTGGATTTTACAGTAATCTGAATGAGCGTGGTATCCCGAATAGGGCTGACTGTTATGCGTCCTTCCAGATACTCAACTGTCACACCTACACGATTTGCAACTTCTTCCAGGATCGGACGGGTGGTAATCATTTTCGAATAAGTACCGGAAATGCGCTCGCTGGTGATGATCGAGTTATAGTCGGTCGCTTTGGAGGAAGGTGCTTCATTGATGTAAAGCGTTGTCGAAGCTGAGTACACAGGAGTCATACGCTGACTGACCAAAAAAGCGACCAAACCAGCCAAAAGTGTAACCAGCGCAATCAACCAGGCCCATTGCCAGAACAACGCCAGATATTGGCGAATATCGATACTCTCAAAATCATTTTCTGTTTCTTGTAATTGGTAATTCATTGTCCACCTTAGTTGAAGTGATTGAAAGCGGTTGAGGAACTTTCGTTGATCCTTCCGCTTTGGATTTTATCAGATATTCTAAAAAATATCGAGAAATCAAAACAGCATTAATTATCTTATCAGAAAATAGCGGGTTATTGGTTTAGAAATAATAGTTTTTATTTTATAAACATTGCGCGTAATGTAATGGATGGATTACAGTACAATTAAAAAAAGAATTGATGACAGAAATGATCAGGAACACCAACCGTATAAGCATGAGAGGTATCCTTCAATCAATTGATTCGATAGGCTGGATCATTCTATTAGCTGCTGCACCGCTCTTCTTACTCATTCAGCCAAAACAAAGCTGGTTGTTATTGCTTTTACCATTTCTATGGTTGATTGCAGGATTGGCAAAGAAACAACCCCTACCATCCACACCCATGAATCTGCCACTATTGCTAATCGCCATTCAGGTTTTGGTCAGCTTGTATGCAACGTATGATATCGCCGTCAGCCTTCAAAAGATAACTGGCGTTATTTGGGGAATGGCTGTTTTTTTCGCATTGGTTAAATTTGGAAAAAAACAAACCGCAATTCTACTATCCACGCTTGTGTTCATGGTTGGAAGTGCTGGCATATCAATTTTAGGTTTATTAGGGATTGAGTGGCCTACCAACAAAATCATATTCTTTAATTCTTTGTATGAACAATTCCCCAAAATCTCAGCATTCATTCCTGGTTTAACAGAAGGTTTTCATCCCAATGAAGTGGGTGGTGCGCTCACCTGGGTCATTCCCTTCTGGATCGTTGTACTATTCTGGCTCATCATCCGTTTCAACAAAATCAAGAAAACCACACCCATCTTGATCCTTCTCCTGCTCATCCTGATTGATTTATTTTTATTGGTATTAAGCAGTGTCGTCTTACTTTTCAGCCAGTCCCGTTCTGCCTATATCGGATTGGCATTGGGACTCATTTTGCTGTTACTTGTTGTGTTACCTAAAAATATCAGATGGGGATATATTTTACTCTTAATCGTTGGCACAGGGATTTTAGTTTACTTCATCCTGAATGGCCAATTCATGATTTATGTAAACCAGCTTTTCCCGGATAGTGGTATGGCAAGCATGGCTTTCTCCATGAATACTTTGAGTGGGCGGGTTGAAATCTGGTCGCGCGCCATTTATGCCATCCAGGATTTTGCCTTCACCGGCATGGGGATGAACACGTTCCGTAGCATCGTGAATGTTCTGTACCCGTTACAAACCATTTCTGCAGATATCCCGGTGAAAGATATTGGACATGCCCATAATCTTTTTCTGCAGACCGCATTGGATCTTGGAATTCCAGGCTTGATTGGGTTTATAGCCATGTACATTACCTCATTCTGGATGACTATTGAAAGCATCAGGCGGTTGAGAAAGTCAAGCAGTGGGAATGTCAAAACAAATATTCTGACTAAAGAGATATTCTATATCATCCTTGTTGGTTTCCTGGGAGGCCAGATTGCCCATCTGGGATTCAGTATGACAGACGCAATTGCCTTTGGTGCAAAACCTGGGATTCTATTCTGGGTGATGCAAGCGATTATTTGTGCCATCTTCCTGAAAGTTCGTAAGCACGATTACAGGTAAGGTTTTCTCAATATCCTTGCAATTTATTCCGAAATCACGAAATTATAATTCTGTCCGGTTGAACATAAAACATAAATTGAATTACCAGTGGTTTTTTGAATGGTCGATCGACAAACAGGTCGATCCGGATTTAGCTCTGGAACACTTTCTCCCCAGACAATACTTTTGTTGGTGGATCGGGAAATCAAATCTGGAAAGTTAATCTCAGGATAGGTTTGTGACAGTGTTTCCTGATACCAGCGAAACTGAGATAAAGGCAAGACGATGACCACCAGGTCAGCTCGTTGTTTCAACCCAAAATGATAATACCAAACAGGGAAGGAATCCCGATCTTCACTGGTAAGCAGAATTGAATTTTCCGGTAAGTGTCCCATCAAATATTCCGCATAATCTGCGGGTTGCGTTTGTTGGCGGGGATTAATTGTTTGAATGGTGGCCGGAACAGATGCAATGACCACGATCGTATAGATAGCCAGCAGACCATAACCGAGGGGCCATTTCTTCCAGACGAATGGAATCATGGTGGCAATTCCCAAACCAATCCAGATGGTAAAAACCAGAAATGGCGCTAATAAATATGTGACCGAATCATCGGTGCCATACAGTATGGCAAAAATGGAAAATGCAAAAAAAATGTAAACCAACACAATAGGCAGGTTTCTACTTTGATATTTATATTGAACAGCGCCGATCACCCCAACGATCACACCCGGATAACCGAATTGTTGAATCAACAGACCAGCCAATGCAGAAATACGGGTGATTATTTGTGAAACTGAAGTGGCTGAAATCAGGTTCTGGTAAGGATTCCCCGATATGACCCACCAGAATCCTTCCCAGGTTTGGGGATTACCCCAATTAATGGGGGGGTATTGTGAAGCTCGTATGGGTAAATAAAGATAAATCAATGCTCCCAAGCCAATAGCAAACAATTGCCCACTGACCATGCGTTTTTGCAGACCATTTTTGTGGGCGAAAAATAATGCAAATAAAATAGCAGGCAGGAATAACAGGATGGTAATATGGTTTCCAATAGCCAAACCATAAAAAAACGATAAAAGGATGAATTGAAATGATTTAACTTTTTGTTGCTGCCCATTCAATAAAATCCAGATCCACCAGAGTGCAAGTATCAAAAACAAGGATTGCAAGCCATGCACTTCGATGATGACAGCCTGCGACCAGAGGAATGGCATCCAACCCCACACCAAACCAGCGATCAGAGCAGTTGGCGTCGAAATGGCTGGAGATTTATCACTCAATACCTGCTTGATCCAAAGGGCTAAAAGACCAGCGCTGATGGCTGCGGGCAACCAGGAAACTAATGCTGTCCGAAAATAAGGATCCCCTACTGGGATTTTTTGAAAAAGCACACCCAGAATTGTATAAGTGGGATAACCGGTGGGATGAGGGATTCCAGCGGTGAGAATGGCTGTCAGGAAGTCACCACCATCATTTCCAAAATTTGCCCAGGTCAGTTTTTGTGAAACGGTGAGCAGGTAGGATAATCCTGAGGTCAGGCTGACTAAAAGAAAAAGGAAGGTGGTGGAGGAAAGAATTTTCTTGGTCATAAAAAAAAGGGGTGACTTAAAGTCACCCCACAGGATGTAAATTTTTTCTGATATTACTTCATGATCAATGGAATATAAACAAACTCACAACCGATGATATCAATATAAAGAGGACCAGCGATCTCATAAGGTTCGGTAGATTCAGGGTGATTCACTACCCAGAGTAAGGCTGCTCCAACATCTGTAAGCTTAGAAGCATCGATCGTGAAAATCAACTCCGTCCCTGCTAGGTTGATCGAATCAGGAATTATGTAACTTGGTAATATATCTTCTGGTCCAAGCCATCTAACCCAGGTGTAATAATAGCCGTCAATATCATCAATAAAATTTGAGCCTGTTATTGTGGCAACCGTGTCTCCAGAATACGCACAGATTGACTCAGGAATTATTTTATAAATAACTGGTATTGTAGGAACTGTATCTCCAGCTTGCCCTACCTCCCAATTTGAGCCCAGAAGCGCCATAACAATTACAATTGAAGCAATGATAATTGTAAAGATTGATTTTTTATTCGCTATTTTTTTCAACATTTTTACCTCCCCTGTTGTATTTTTAGTTTTTTAACTTAATTTAATTCCTGGGGAACTAGATAAGAATAAATATACATGATTTTCTATTTAAAAACAAGGGGGATATGACTTCGCAAACAGACATTGTATGGATAAGAATATTTTTGACTTAATTCATCAAAAATTGGTTGGTAATTGAAATTATCCTGCCTATAAATTACTGGAGAAATCCCAGTGTCTGGATTTTGTAGAACTTGATTCGTATATGTTTCATAGCCAACTCCAGCCACTGTTTGTGAAAAACCATTGTCTGGATCAAATAATGTTCCTCCAAAGTTATCTCGAGAATCATTTAGGCTATACCAAAACCATCTTTGAACTAAACGGTTCTCGTCTGCCACAAAGCCAGTCATGCTATCTGAAGTTGATATTAAGAAGTCAAAGGTATTAATCATAAATCCATAAGTATCATTTTCTTCAGGCCATCCATTGAAAGGTTCAATACAATACTCTGGATCTGGACAAATAATTTCCCAATCAGGAAATAGACTGCCATATTCAGTTATCCACAAAGGTTTCTCTCTTTCTCCAATGGATGTCATCCAAATCCGAAAGTCTAAAATTCTTTCGGTAAAAATTTCTATGGAATAGGTATCTGAATAATCTTCGATCAATATTGCATCCACACATTCTTCTGGACATTTAAGACCAACAGGAATACTTGCACCCCAACTACCAACTTCATTTAAGATGAATGCGTGAATACTCCATATATCTATCAAATCCAAAGCTGCCTGTTGGTTTCCACATGAAAGAAAAGTTAGATAGTTCAAAGCTCGCTCTAAATAACGAATTCGTATTGGGGTTGGTTGAACCAGAGAACCAAATCCAATTTGGGCAGTTGGATCAAAATGTCTAATCCGAATTGCGATTTCATAATATCTTTGAGCATATACTTCTGGAGTTACACCATCCTGAATATCCCGATCAGGTTCATTTCCGATAATCCATACTTCACCAGGATTATTAGTTACCCAACCACTGATTTTATCAAGCAATGCCCCATTAGCATAAGCCAAATCACTCACTCTGATGACATGAAGATAATCAATACTATGTTCAGCCCATTCATTATTATCATCTTGTCGCCAATCTAATACTGCTTTTGCATTGATTTGGTTCACCAAATCTACATAATTGCCCGTTAAATAAGGAAGGGTTATTCCAAATCGGAGGATCTGTTCCTGTGATGGTTCATATTCCGCAAGGTAGTCAATTTCCTGGTGGTTTATAGGGGAAATAGCTAAAAGAAATAAAGAAATTCCAATAAAAAAAATAGAGAAACTTCGCTTTATTCTTGTTTCTTGATGACTACTTTTCATACTTTTTCCCACATACCAATAATATCACCATTTTTTCCTTATGTAATTGAGTAATAATTGATCAGTATGAACGAGCTCTATGCTTAATTATCTAAATTTTACAAAAGTGATATCTATACTTGTCCGAGTAGCTAAAAGTAAATCATTTATAAGCATTGACGATTGATTATTAGATGAATTAACTGGATATTGCAGAAATTGATAATCCTCTGGTATTGCTATACGGATTTCAAATGGAACATTATTTATTCCCAATTGTTTTAATAAAGTTAATTTGTAACTAATTACTCCATTTTCATACCCTAAAATCATAGGGGATAGAGTAATATCCAATTCAATTTTTCTGATCGTATTGGTTGGAACAATCTGCAGACCTCCCACCATGCCAAGGCCTGGCAGATCACTCTCCAGATCAACCTCGCCCTTCCATTCATTTCCACTGAGCAGGAGATCACCCGGTACAAATTGAACACTGGCATTCAGCAATTTTGTGGAGGGAGCTGTATAAACCCGCCAATAATCCCAATAGCAGCGTTCAAACATATTGGTATAGGCAATCTCTTTCCCGTAGGTAGCTTCATGTACACAGGGCACCTCGACATCCACAGGATGTTCATATTCCATGGTGAGGTGGGCTGTGGGGTTATCCAGATCGGTTAAATCTACTTCATAGGTCATTTTACGAATGATAACCGCATCCACTTTATTGAAGCCAATATTGGAATCCACCCAGTACAAAAAATCACCGGATTGATATTGGACTGAAGAATCCAAGTCCAATTCTGCCAGTAAAGATTGAATATCTGGCTCATTAAAATAGACCATCAGATGACCGCTTTGAAGCAACTCACGAGAGACTTTTGCCAGAGCGATCATTTTCTTATAGTCACGGGTGTTGATGAGACTTTGCAACATGGATTTACCCAGAATGCCCACAAAATCTTTGCGATTTGCCCACCAATTCTCTAATTCGCTGGCCTGCCCCCAGCTTTCGTACATGTATGCCAACACATTGTCCGAGTTTACCCACAATTCCTGAGCAGGATCAACATTGATGGGTCCTATTACTTCCAGAAATATCTGTACTGCCTGTTGATCAAAGGCAATGACACCATTCGTTTTTTGATCGGTGGATAACTCATATAGAATTCTGTACTGTCTGGGCTGAGGTGGGAAAATCAGCTGACCAATTTCCATCACGCGGTACCCAGATCCCAGCCAGCATATAATCCTGCAGCGGTTGGGGTGGGAGTGGATAAGCTTTCGTCAGATCATCTACCTGATAGGAATCCTGCAGATCAAAATCAATGTCTACCAAACTGTTCAACGTAGCGGTACCCATGGCGGTGATAAACCCACCACCCCCACGCAATTCATCATGATTTAACGCCAGCAACAGATATTGGGACGGCTCATTCATACCCACCAATTCCGGTAATAACGGAAATATCCTGCCGGATGAGATAATGACCGGAAGGAAGGGTTCCAGCATCTGAAAGTCATCCTGAAAGCGGAATGGCAAAGCTGAAATATCAATTCTGGTATGCTGGCGTTCGATTTCTTCTGAATAATATTGAGCCTGGGCAATTAATGCTTCATCATTCAGAATATCATTGATCAGGCTGGTCATTTCGACGCCATTATCAATTTCCCGATTCATAAACGGAGATAATTTATCTTCGAACAGAAGGGCATACCTGGTCAACGATTTTAAATACTTGATGGATGGTTGTGCCTGAGAGGTCATATTTCCAGTTACAGACAAAAGAGGATAGGACCATCCCAAGCTGCGATCTATTACTGACAAATCCTGTTCAACCTCATTCAGGAGTTGAAAAGCATAATTTGGTGAGACACTTTCCAGACCTCCAGCCAGCATCATTTTCACTTCCTGGCGCGCCTGGTAAAGATGAATAGTATGTCTTGCCAGGTTAATTCCCCAAAACAGAACCCCCGCTGCAAGGATAAGTAGAAAAACCAGAATCAGTTTCTTTTTGGTCATTTTTTATTTTGGGTTGATTTTTCTTCCAGTGATTTTTTCAAAGACAATCTCGTGGAGAGATAAATGATCACGAATAACAACACCACCACCAAAGGAAATATAAAAGCAGGGATGGGTGAATTTTCATCTTGACTGGTTTGTTCGCCTGGCGCAGAATCTCCATTCGAAACAATTGGCAAGACAACCACAGAGGTGCTCTCTGGTTGTGAAGGATCATCTGTTGCGGAAATTGATTTAGTTTTTTCTGGTGAAGAGGTCTCAGAAAGAGTTTTTTGGGTTGCTTCCACAGTGGAAGTGGCCGTTGGTGCCACGGGCGAATTCAAAACAGACGTGGACGTATAAATCCCCACTGAAGTATTCGTTCTGATCGGTTGAGTGGCTATGAATGGTTTTGTTCGTGTGGGTGTATTGGTGGGACCTAAGGTTGGTACAGTCTGAAAGTTTTGTCCTCCCCAAACGATATTTTCAGGAATCAATAAGAATAAAACGATAATTATTGGTAGTATCAGGTACCTAATGCCAAATTTGATTTTCATGGTTTTGACTCTACTTCTTTAATACTCTTGTAAACCAAAATAATAAATTGTAGAAATGCTGGTCCACTAACGTGTGAGATATTCATTGGGTGATTTTATACATCGTTTATTCATGAACAGTCCCCGATATCATTTCTGTTTATTGTAACCGAAAATTTGGTCATAATCCCAATAAAATGACAAACCACTTGTTTATCAGGAGATTAAATCCTAACTTTCATGTTGGTCGGGTATTTGACTGATATAAACTCTTCAAGTTATTTGACCAACTAAGCAGATGGCTTCTTCTTCCTTATAAATAATATGTATCCAATGATTCCGGTACCGAGGGCTATTGCTATTAACAATGCCAGGACCGCATATAATAACCAATTTGAACGAGGAGGTGTCACAACGACATAAGGGGTTTTGGTAATCGTTGGGGAGACCTGAACGAGTTGTGTTGATGTGGTTGTGAATGTTTGTGTAGGTGGAATTGAAGTATTCGTGGTTGTTATCGTAGCTGTCACTGTTATTGTTGCAGTAGGTGTGAGTGTAGAAGTGGAAGTGGATGTTGCAGTGGGAGCCAGTGTAGGCACAGTCTGGAAGTCCATCCCCCCCCAAACCACATTCTGTGGAATAAGGAGAAACAACAATAAAACAGCGATGAGTGAAAACAGTTTTAAAGTCCATTGTTTGTTCATATCAAGTTTTCCTGTAAAGAGTTATTCGTGGTTATGGAATGATCATAGCAGGGTCGCCAAAGTATATATAAGTGTCAAAAATGTCTACAATGGAGGAATTTTCTGGAAAACTCTCCCCCTCTTGAGGGAATATAAGATTTCCGATTCTGTTAAGATTTTCTAATTGTATCTTATTTTGCAAGAATTGCATTAATTTTTCTTGATCTTCCATTAATGTCTGACCTGTAGGTGCAAACATTCCTATAGACTCCCCCACCGGG
>CAVXXH010000012.1:0-17544 GCA_963765655.1 uncultured Chloroflexia bacterium | reverse complement strand
TGGATTGTGTATAAAGTGAAATTTTGGACATACTTGACTGGTTCAGTCTTTGGGTACGAACGCCAGTGGAAGAGTTGATGAGAATTGTTTGACCACCAAAAAGCTGGTGGTTGGTCATACTTATTTTTGCTGTATTACCCTCGCATTGCCACCTTTACTCCTTCGCCTTCCCCAACAAAGGACTATGTAGCACCAGGCTATACACGTACCTTTACTCTAACCTTCGCGGATTCGGCAACAACGCCATCACGTACACCTACGAAAAACCCATTATTCTTTGATACCCGAACGCCTACCAGCACTTCAACAATAACGCCAATTCCCTCCTCGACACTTCTGAACATCCAACGCCCACTACTACATTTACGAATTCTCCAACCGCAACGAGAACGAGTACAAGGACGCCGACGCCTATAATTGTTCCTTCCAATACCTTTACATTTACACCCACTGCTACCCTCCAAACACACCCGTGCCCACGGCTACGGACCCGCCTGAGCCGACCCCTACTGACACGCCTGAACCTACACCAACTGATACATCAGAACCGACGCCGATGAACACTGGAATAGATCAACTCTCAATCTTATCTCACCAGCATTGGCAGGTACAGCGTTTTATAAACGAGCCGCGAACACCTTCCATTGAGATCACAAAGACCTTCTGAATGAACAATCCCCCTGGCGTCCGTGCTACGTACCAGAATGGTGGATGCGCCGCCCCAAAATCAATCTGCTCCGCAGCCATCAGCTTGTCCCCGGCGATGGTGAAGGTGCGTGTAGGTCCTCATCGCTCGAACCGCTATCCAGACTGTAGACGAAGCGTCTCGCGTCCTGATCCTGGGGCTCAATTACCAGTCTCACTGCCGGCAGGGATCTGCTCTTCTATGTCGTCTCTGGTTCGAGAGCGTGATATCTGTGGGTGGATGCGAGATCTGATAGGCATAGCCACCCCAGATGCCCCAGTGGACTCCGGGGTTGATCATGGCAAAATTCTCCCAGCGCACGTAGTAGTTGGACCAGGTATCGCGCATGGCATATTGCAGGGTGGGACTGGTGCGGTAACCGATGGCCGTCACAAAATGATCGGTGACACCATCACCACTTGTATCCACCAGAAATACCATCGGCCGCCCGGCATTGATCTCATTCACTAACACCTCCCAGGTCATGGGATAGTATGTTGTAAAATCCGCCACCCCTACCGCCTCCGGGTATTGTTGATCAAAATAATCCACAAACGAAGACCCTAATTTGGTGGACCAGCTCCAGCCATACGGATTGCCGCGTGTGCTCCAGGATGTCTCCACATAATCAGCGATGCTATTGTGCGGGTGCGGATCCCGACCCGCCGTGATGTAATCATCTTGCAATAAACCAGACACAGAATCACGCGGGGAGGCGTAATCTTCAAAATGCCCCTCCGAACCCGGTGGAAATATGGATTTCCCCCAATCACCGCCCAAGGCAATCATCTGGTTCACTGCCGCGGTCTGCATCCAGGCATCCCCAGGGATCAGGTCGCCATAGCCTTTAGTGTCATAATAGCCCACCACCATGCTCAGTGCAGTGGGACCACAACCATGCCGCCAGTAATACGCCGGAACGTTCAATACCACCTCACCTTAGTCTCTTGCGGCACGGATAGATCCTTCTGCATATCCCACAGCAGCACTTCCAGTGGTGGATAAGGCCCCGTGGTGCTCTGCTGCGGTGCTACGTCCCATTCAGTACCAGCTAACCACGAACCCTCCCGGTAGCGCTCATAAACCCTTTTGCCGGCGTGTGCAATACCACAAGACACACCACAAGGAGCAACGCCATACCATTCAATAGCCTTTTGTCATCTCATTGCCTTCCTTGATAAAGCCTGAACCCTATTATACAATGTTAGTCCTTCCTTATGCTACTCTTCAGGTTCTTTGCAATCAGCTAAGTGTTAGCACTTAGATATCAGTGTCATTGTCTGGTCATGAAACTTAAATCTTAAGTGCACCTTGTGACCTTCGTCAGTACCCCAAATCCCTTTTTCCTAGTAAAATAGTTTTGGTAGCAAACATTAAAGGCGGAGGAAACATGAAAGTATTGGTAATTGGAACCGGATATGTTGGTCTGAATACGGGTGTGGTGCTGGCTTATTTGGGACATCGGGTTACGTGTCTGGATTTGAATACGGAGAAGATTGATCTGTTAAAGGCAGGAAAATCCCCCATCTATGAGCCCAATCTGGATACAATGCTGGATTTGGCTTACGACCATCTGACTTTTACGAGTGATTATGATGCTGCCGATATCCCCAACACGGATGTGGTTTTTATTGCGGTGGGGACGCCATCCAACGCAGATGGATCTGCCAACCTGGAATATGTACGCCAGGCAGCCCATGCCGTCGGATCACGGCTGAACGATCACTTCACCGTGGTGGTGAACAAATCCACGGTACCGATTGGCTCGGGTAACTCGGTCGGGACAATTGTGCGCGATGCTTATATCGAAAGCCATGGCATGAAACCCAATCAACATTATGCGATTGCCTCCAATCCTGAGTTCCTGCGCCAGGGTTCCGCGCTGTATGATACCTTCTATCCCGATCGCATTGTAGTCGGCGCATTTGATCCACGCGCAATTGATGTGCTCACCAACCTGTATCGCCCGATTTGAACCAGGACTTTCCTGCCGCCGAGTGTTTGCCACGTCCGGAAGGTTTCTCTGTGGTGCCGCTGGTGACCTGTGACCTGGCATCCGCTGAGATGATCAAATATGCCGCCAACTCGTTTTTGGCGTTGAAGATTTCCTATATCAATGAGATTTCGCACCTGGCTGAGAAGGTTGGCGCGGATATTACCCAGATCGCGCGTGGGATTGGCTTGGACACACGGATTGGTCCACGCTTCCTGAGTGCCGGTATTGGCTGGGGTGGTTCGTGCTTCGGTAAGGACACCGCTGCGCTCGATCTCGACTGCCAGCGAGTACAACCTCGAGATGCCAATCATCCAGGCAGCCCGCACGGTCAACTACCAGCTGCGTGAAGAGATCGTGATGCGCGTGCAGGATGCGCTTAAGGTGCTGAAAGGCAAGACCGTGACCCTGCTGGGATTGGCATTCAAACCCAACACGGATGATCTACGTGATGCGCCTTCGATTGACATCGCGAAGAAGCTGATCCAACGTGGTGCAAAAGTCCGCGGGCATGATCCGGTGGCAATGGTGAACATGCAGCGCCAATACCCTGAGCTGGCGATCGAGTACTTCGATGACCCCGCGCAGGCTGTCGTGGATACGGATGCTATCTTGCTGGTCACCGAATGGCCAGTCTACAAGAAGCTGGACTGGAAGACAATCCTGAAGGATGGAAAAATCAAGCTGATTGATGGGCGGAACTTTTTCTAGGGACGCAAAGAGCACAAAGTTTTCGCTAAGGGGGCAAAGTTAGTGATGATTGGATTGTGATATCCTGCAAATGGTATTTGTGATTCAGTCGCCAAGGGTTTTGTGATTTCTTTAAAAATTGAAAAATTTTAAGGTTTATTTTTTGATCTTAATATTTTCATTGTTATAAAATATGGATAGCTTTTGCGATGATTATATTGCAAGAGAAATACATTTGATGGAGTTAGCGATGCAAAAATCATTGGGACTATCCTGGTAATTGTCGTGTGTTTGATCAGCCTGAGCACATCTGTGCAGGCTCAGACAACTTATGAAGTACCGGTTGGGGGAATTGCGTTGGTTGGATTTGATTTTGATAATGATAAATTAGCATTTGTTTGCTTAGTCACAATTCCTGCTGGAACAGATGTGTTGTTTACTGATAATGGGTGGATATCAGAAACTTCTGGATTCAGAACTGATGAAGGGATTAATTTATGGGAACCAGCTATTGATTGCAATATAGGTGAAATTATCAACACCAGTGTAGGTCAACTAACCCCCCCACAGATATGAATCTATCTAGCTCGGGTGACCAAATATTTGTTTTCCAGGATATCAATGACACAAACCATTTTATTTTTGGTTTGAATTCTGAAGGCGCTACTGGTGTATGGCAAGATATTGTAATTCAACAGCATTTTCTACCCTTCCAGATGCACTTGACAATCTAAATCCAAGTCCGGAAATTGCTTTCATTGAAAGAGATTCTGGTATTTACACAGGTTCCAGAAATTTCGAGACAACAACTGAAGCTCTTGATTCAATATCCAATCCTGCAAATTGGGAAACCTCAGATACTGCTTTGATTATGCCCACAGGCTCATTTTCCTTCACGACAACGGCGGTCGGTTTGAGTGATTTCAGTGCGGAGACCGAGGGAGAGTCTGCACCGTGGTGGATGTTGGTGGGATTGGTGATTGTTCCGGTAATAATAATGGTGGTTAAACGACCAAAACGTAATTGTTGTAACTAGCAGAAAGCAGAAAGCTGAAAGTTGAAAGCTTTAAGAAAAAATTTAGAAAATTGGAAAGGAATGAAATATACATCATGGTGAATTCAAATAGTATATCTGAACCTCAGAATAGTAATTTTAATTCCAGCCATCATAATTTCCCCTACAAAAATCTCGTTGTGTGGCAAAAAAGTATTCAATTTGCAAGTGGAGTTATGGATTTAATTGAAACATTACGTATGACACGTAAGAATTATCGATTATTTGAGCAAATGGAAGCTGCAGTCACATCCATTCCAATGAACATCGCAGAAGGTAAGGGAAGAATTTCAAAAAAAGAATTCTGTCATTTTCTTATGATCGCTCGAGGATCGCTTTATGAAACATTAACTCTCTTGAAATTTTTAAGATTCGAGCTTGGATATCAGAAGATGAATATAATCAGTTCGAAAACCAAGCAAAAGAAATATCCATCAAAATTAATGCTCTTTATAAATCAATATCCAAAACTATGTAGGATTAGTTTTTTTCTAGTTTTAGGCTTTCAGCTTTCAGCATTTAGCTTTCAGCCATATTAATTCTTCAATGCCGTAGAAATCCACTCTACCAGGCGATTATCCCAACGGTAGACGAAGGAATAGGCATTAAGGGAGATGCGCGAAGACATTACCTGGAAGAGTAGCTCAGCTGGTACTTCCTGGGTGGTGAGATTATCACTGTTGAAACCACGGAAGCAGAGTGCTGCACTGCTCATCTGATCAAGCGGGAGATCAGTCAGGACAGCATCTTTGAATTGACTAAGCAGGGATGGATATTTTAAAATCATGGTTGGTTGCACATTTTTTGAATGACTGCTTTGATGATGATCGATTGATTGCGCACACGAAAGTCATCCGAGTAGTTTTCGCGGATGCGTGCCAAGGCCAGGGCTCTCACCGGTCAGGGTTTCTTCGCCAGCTGGAAAATCTGCCTGCGAGCCGCCAAAAACCGGCGCTGGCAGGTTGACATTCACACCGCCAATGGCATCCACGAAGTCCGCGAAGACCCGGAAATTGAACACCAGATAGTGGTCGGCAGAAATGACAAAATTGTATTCAATGACCTCATTCAGTGCTTCGGGGCCAGCCCCTTCACCGTAGTAATTCTGCATGCAGGGTGTGCCAAAGAAATAGGCCTGATTGATCTTATATGGTCCAGGCACTTTGAAACGATCAGCCGGGATTTCCACCAGCAGATCGCCGGGGTAGCGCGACCATGTTGATCGCTGATTGCTGAAGTCCACGTACGCCAGGCGAGTGCCATCTGCCAGGCCGTAGAGGTAGTCATTCCCACCGGTAGTCAATCCCGATCAGCAGAAAGGTCATGTGGATTCTCCTGAACAAACCGATTTACTGCCCAGAAATGTCTTCCCAAAACTGGAATAAAAGATCATCTAGTAGATGAAGGATATCAATGCTATTATGACAGCCAAAATTGCCAGATTAAGACCCCAGTTTCGTTTTGATTTTGTTTGCATTTTTTACTTTCTAAGAAAGAGCAACTCTTTCAAATGTTTTGGATCAAATCATTTTTTTCATCACCCAATCGACTGATAAATTCTTTATAAGAGACGGTTATAAGTCTATCATAAACTTATAAGTAACGGATTCTGCTCAATGATTGCTATTTATGGAAATAATTAAATCATCTCGATAAAACTGGGTAAGCAGGTGTTTTTGACGGTCTCACGCCTGCAAAAAAACACCCTGACCCAGTTTATCAAAGGACTCAAATAATTCTTCGGTAACCATTTTCTAAATCAATTGATGAACACAAGCATCACAAGTCAAGATGAGTGCGGAATCGTGCAGAATCCAGAGTAATTGATAATTGATCCGGAGAGGATATTCCAGTAAAGTCAGGGATCTGACCTTGGCGTGCTTTTGCATAAAGCTGTTTAGGATCGCGTTGTTCACAGATCTCGAGCGGCATTCCACGTAAACTTCCCAGAATTGATCTACAGGTACCAAGTGGCGCCACGCGATCGCGATCGCGTTGAAATGGGCTGATGAAGGCTGTGATCACGGATAGAAGCCAGCATCCACCAGCAACTTCGCCACCTCACCAATCCGGCGAACATTTTCCTCGCGATCGAAGTCGGAAAATCCCAGGTCTGCATTCAAGCCGGTACGGATATTGTCGCCATCCAGCAGGTAGGTGTAGGGCCTGAAATTCTTTATTCAAGCGCAGTTCGAGTGCACTGGCAATGGTGCTTTTCCCGCTGCCTGATAGACCGGTCGCCAGATCAGAAGGGGCTGGTAATGCTTAATGGCAGTCCGATCCGATTGGCTGATCTGATGCTGGTGAGGAATGATGTGACCGTATATCCTAATTATAGCTGCAACTTGATACGATTTGAATATATTGTCGGTTATCCCCAGATCTGATAAAGGGTACGAATTTGCAGGAAGATGATTAAAAGTCCAACAATAATCATGATTACGCGCGCTGGGATCTTCTTGGTGAGCAAGGCACCAAATGGTGCTGCAATGACACCGCCAATCATCAAACCCAGGAAAACATTCCAATGTTGCAGTCCAATGGTGATCAGAAAGGTGATCGAGACCACCAGGGTGACAAAGAACTTCTGAGAAGTTGACGGAACCAATCGTTTTCAGGGGAGTGCGCAGCTGGTGGGAATGAGCGTGGTAGTGACAATCGGTCCACCAACCACCGCCGCCGATAGCATCCAGCGATCCACCGGCCAGAACCAACGGAATCAGCAGCCTGGGTTTTGGATCTTTGTCTGGATTTTCCTTATGAACAAATGCTTTAAAAAGAATGCGAATTCCCATGATGAGAAGATAAATAGCAATGTAAGGTTTGATGATATTACCATCCACACTTGTTAGTACATAAGCCCCGATTGCTCCCCCAATCATACCGGGAATGATTAATCCCAGGACGATACGTCTTATCGATATTTCCAGACGCCAATGCGAAAAACCTGAGATAGCGGTTGTGAAAACTTCGGCTGTGTGCACACTGGCACTGGCAATAGCCGGAGGTACACCGACCCCGAGTAAGAAGCTGTTGGATGATACCCCAGTACGCCATACCCAGGCTGCCATCAATCAATTGCGCGAGAACCCACTACATGAGCACCCAAAATTTATATCCATTTGTGGCCCGATGGAAAATTTATAAAAGTTGCAGAACTCTTAAGGCTCCCTCATGGATCCAACCATTGGTGGCAAAAATCCCACGATTATTGGTGAGGCGTCGTCCAGTCAAAATCGAGCGAATTTCCGTCTGTATCTGTTATTATACCACCGGCCTCGAGCACCACGCGATATCCAGGCGCCTGATCCCAGATGAATTCACGGTAATCGGCTCTTTCGGGAGCCAGTAAACGCATCGAAAGTTCCGCCTGCCCGCCTGCCAGTAGGAAATACTTTGCCTGGCTATCCATGCGCACAGGTTCAACTATCACACCTGCCTGCCTGGCAAATGCGTGTATTCTTGGAGCTGTCGGTGTGGCTGTCTTCAAAGGAGCGTAAAATACGGAATTCAGATAAATTCTGCAGATTTGGATACACGCATGGGTTGTGCTTCTGTTTTTTGATTGTAAGGTTGCCACCAGGCACCCTGACCATGATAGGCATAAGCCATTACCCCGGTTTGGCCCAGCGTTGGTGAGATTTGGACGTGGAGCACACCCAAAATCGCTTCCCATCTTCAACCAATGCCAATGCGGTGGCGTATTGCATGCGACGCAGAAAGCCTTGGTGCCGTGAACCCGATACAGAACCCCGTATCTGCCCTTCAGTTTTCCAAAACCATAATAAATTCATCAACTGACAAAATCCGGATTAAATTCGGGCAATAGAGCTTTTACCTGTTCGGTAACCTCATTCAGTAAATTTTCATCCTGGTGAAGGAGACTACTGGCTTCTTCCCCTACCATTGCATCATTAGGATAAGCGTTCTTTATTCCTTGAGCTACATATGCCTGAACCGCATAATCGGCAATGGTCACCGGTGAATGATCCGCTTTATCCTGCGAAATAATGTGTTTTTGTTGCACATTACGAGTTATGGTTGCACAACCCGCCATAAGATTGATAGCAAATTGTAGGTCATCTGGTATTAGTGCTGCGTGCATAAGAACTAAGCTAATTTCTTCTCGTGTGAATAATACTTTCCGTAGTTCTTATCCGTTTTATATTGATAATATTTATAACTGTAACGGGAATGTCCCAGATCGAGTTCGTTCATCACCACGCCAATCAGATTCGCATTGGAGCGTTTAAATTGTTCAACGATCATCGCAGCACCTTTTGCCTTGGTGAAGCCTGGTTTGATGACCAGTAAGACAGCATCCACGTATGGCACCATGACCAAAGAATCCGTGACCGCCAAAGCGGGTGGACTGTCAATGATGATCATATCGGATGATTCTTTGATTTTTTCCAATATGGATTGCATTTTCTTCGATCCCAACAATTCGGAAGGATTAGGAGGTAGTTCGCCAGATGTAATAACATTCAGGTTTGGTGTTTCAGATTTTTGCATGATCAGCTCCAATGTATCCATTGATCTGACAAATAAAGCCGTGAGACCGGTCCTATTTTGAACTCCTACTTTTTTGTGTAGACTGGGTTTGCGTAAATCTGCATCAATCAGGGTTACTTTTCTGCCTAATTGAGCAAAGACCACCCCTAGATTAGTCACCACCGTACTTTTTCCTTCTTTAGGATCGGTACTGGTTATAAGTATCAATTCAATTGGAAAATCAACTGCCGTATATTGAATATTGGTTCGCAAAGATCTGAAAGCCTCAGCGACCGGTGATCGCGGTGTGGTACTGGTAATCGGTTTTCCATCTTCCGCATCGTGTTTGGCAATGACACCCAGCACGGCTAATCCGAGTGTTTTCTTCACATCATCTGGCGTTTTTAGCGTGTCATCCAGCGCTTCAATCAGGAAAATAACACCGACTGCCAGCATCAAACCCACCATGCCAGCCAGGGCTGTATTGCGTATCACCTGTGGGCTGATGGGTTCTGTAGGTGTTACCGCAGGATCCACCGCCATGACGGTTGAGACCGTTTGCGCTTCCGAGAGACGGATTTGTTCGTAACTGAGAATCAGGTTGGAGTAGATGGCACGATATTGGGTCAACTTCGTTTCCAGGCTGGCTTTTACACCCGAATCATCTTCCGTGGCAAGTGCAGAGATAACACCATCAATCTGTGCTTCCATATCGGAGATTTGTGTCTTGCGAACTCTCTTTAGAAACGGTAAAGCGTTCTTCCTGGATCAAAATAACCCGATCCGAAAAAACATTGGCCAATTCATTGGCGATTTGGGCAGCTAAAATCGGGTCACTGGATTTCACGGTGATCTAAATCAGGGTGGTATCTCGAATGGGACTGACAGTGATGCGATCATCCTCCAGATAATCGATGGTAACCCCAACGCGTTTTGCCACTTCTTCCAGGATCGGACGGGTGGTGATCATCTTCGAGTAAGTACCGGAAATGCGCTCGCTGGTGATAATCGAGTTATAGTCAGTCGCTTTGGTTGAGGGTCCTTCGATTGATGTAAAGCGTTGTCGAAGCTGAATACACCGGTGTCATACGCTGGCTGACGAGAAAAGACACCAGCCCGGCTAAAACAGTCACCAGAGCAATCAGCCAGGCCCATTGCCAGAATAACGCCAGATATTGGC
Organism: uncultured Chloroflexia bacterium; assembly: GCA_963765655.1. Taxonomy (GTDB): domain Bacteria; phylum Chloroflexota; class Anaerolineae; order Anaerolineales; family Anaerolineaceae; genus UBA6170. The sequence continues at coordinate 7,448 of CAVXXH010000012.1, read as the reverse complement.
GAATGTCAATACTCTCAAAGTCATTTTCTGTTTCTTGTAATTGATAATTCATTTTCCACCTTGGTTGAAGTGATTGAAAGCAGTTGAGGAACTTTCGGTGATCCTTCCGTTTTGGATTTTATCAGATTTTCCAAATAATAACGAGTAATCCTGGCTGAATTATTTTGTATTATAAAAATTAATCGTCGTTTCGATTATATCACCCGGATTACAGTACAATTAATTGAGAACCTATGTCAGAACAAAAAAGTAATGCGGCCAGGTGGAACATAAGAGGTATCCTAGAATCAATTAATTCGTTTGGTTGGTTCATATTATTGGCAGCAACGCCGATATTTTTGATGATCCAGCCTGAATATAGCTGGATTTTACTGTTGATCCCATTCTGCTGGTTGATCAGTGTTCTGGTTAAGAGAACAACCGATTCCATTGACATCTATAAATCTGGCATTATTGGTGATCGCCATTCAGGTTCTGGTCAGTCTTTATGCAACCTATGACATCGCTGTCAGCTTACAAAAGGTAACCGGTGTGATTTGGGGAATGACTGTCTTTTTTGCCCTGGTGCGCTTTGGAACAAAAAGGATTGGTATTTTTATTTCGACCCTCATTTTTATCCTTGGAAGTGTGGGGATTTCCGTTCTGGGGCTGTTGGGTATCGAATGGCCAACCAATAAAATTATTGTTTTCAATTCCATGTATGAACAATTCCCAAAATTCTCATCCCTAATTCCAGGTTTGAGTGAAGGATTTGGTCCGAATGAAGTCCGGAGGTGCGCTCACCTGGATCATCCCCTTCTGGATGGTCGTTCTATTTTGGCTGATCATACGTTTCAAGAAGATCAGAAAACATGTATCTTCAATTCTCATTATCCTCTACATCCTGATCGATTTATTATTCCTGGTATTCAGCAGTGTGGTCTTACTCTTCAGTCAATCGCGTTCAGCTATATAGATTGGCTTTGGACTCGACTTTGCTGTTACTGGTTTTGTTACCCAAAAAAATCAGATGGGGATATCTCTCTACTCATCCTCGGCGCAGGGATATTGAGCTACTTCATCCTGAATGATCAATTCATAGTATTTGCTAAACCAGCTTTTTCCAGATAGCGGCGTAACCAGCATGGCATTCTCGATGAATACATTAAGTGGCCGGGTTGAAATCTGGTCAAGAGCCATTTATGCAATCCAGGATTTTGCTTTCACCGGCATGGGGATGAATACATTCCGCCACATTGTGAATGTTCTGTATCCGTTACAAACCATTACTGCAGATGTCCCGGTGAAAGATATTGGGCATGCTCATAACCTCTTTTTGCAGACGGCATTAGATCTCGGAATTCCAGGATTGATCGGATTTATTGCCATGTACATCACTTCATTCTGGATGATTTTTGTCAGCCTTAGAAGGTTGAAAAGGTCAATCAATGGTAATACAAAAACGAATGTACTGACAAAAGAAATGTTCTATGTGATTCTGGTTGGATTATTGGGGGGTCAGATTGCTCACCTCGGGTTGAGTATCACAGACGCGATTGCGTTTTGGGGCCAAACCAGGAATTCTATTATCGGTGATGCCAGCAATTATTTGTGCCATATTCCTGAAAGTTAGTCAGAGAGATTACAGGTAGTGTTTTTCCACTCTCAAGAATTTTATTCGGAAATAACAAAAGTATTCTTCTGTCCGATTGAACATAAGACATAATTGAATTTGCTGTCGTTTTCTGAACAGTCGATCAACCAAACGGGGTAATCTCGATTAATCAGGAACCCGCTCACCCAAACACCACCTTTCTATTGGTGGTTTCCGAATCAAATCCGGGAAGTTCGTTTCAGGATCAGGTCTGCGTCAATGTTTCCTGATACCAGCGAAACTGAGACAGGGCCAAGACAATGACCGAAGATCAGATCGTTGTTTCAGCCCAAAATGATAATACCCAACAGGAAAGGAATCGCGATCTTCACTGGTTACCAGAGTAGCTTTTTCTGGTCAAATGTTCCATTAATATTCCACATAATCAGCGGGTTCGGGTTTGTCTGGCGTCGATTAATAGTCCGAATCGTGTTCGGAATGAAGCCATGACTGTAATTGAATAGATCACCATCAGGGCGTAACCAGACGTAGTTTTCGCCAGACCCTGGAATTACCTTACGATGCCGAGCCAATCGAGACACAAAACCAGAAATGGTGCCAATAAATACGTGATGGATCATCAGTGCCATACAGCATCGCAAAAAATGAAAATGCAAAAATAATGTATACCAGAATAATCAGCAGATCTTTACTTTGGTCGATCATATTGAACAGCTCCTATGACCCCCAGGATCACACCGAGATACCCATATTGCTAAATCAATAAACCCACCAATGCAGAAATGCATGCAAATATTTGCGAAATTAAAGTGACTGCTACCAGGTTCTGGTAAGGATTCCCCGATATGACCCACCGGATCCCTGCCAGGTTTGTGGATTCCCCCAATTGATCGGTGGAAAATGCTCAGCGCTAAGGGTAAATACAGATAGATAAATATTTCCAGACCCAAAGCCATGATTTGCCAAATAACAATTAGTTTTCCCAGACCCATTTTTGAAGACGACGATTAATGCAAATAAAATACAGGCAAAATCAGCAGGATGGTAATGTGGTTTCCAATAGCCAAACCAAAACAAAACGATAAAAGGATCAATGGGTAGGGTTTATTGTTCGTTATTGAGCAATCAATAAATCCAGATCCACCAGAGCGCAAGCACCAAAAATAAGATTCAGACCATGTACTTCGACAATGACAACCTGCGACCAGAGAAATGGCATCCAACCCCATACCAAGCCGGAATAAGAGCTGTTATGGTTGAATAGCAGGAGATTTATCATGAAGTACCTGCTTCATCCAAGAGCCAATAGACCAGCGCCGATAGCTGCTGGCAACCAGGATAGCATAGCTGTCCGAAAATAAGGATCTCCAAGCGGTACTTTTTGAAATAGAATCCCCAGTATTGTGTACGTTCGGTCACCGGTTGATGCAGGACTCCGCCTGTGAGAACAGCTGATAAGAAGTCGCCCCCATCATTTCCAAAATTCGCCCAGGTCAGACGTTGTGACACAGTGAATAGATAGGATAATCCTGTTGTCAGGCTGACGGAAAGAAATAGGAAAGGATTGGAGGAGAAATTTTATTGGTCATAAAGAAAAGGGGTGACTGAATGTCACCCAGCTGAATTAAAATTTCTGAGATTATTTCATGACTAAAGGAAGATAGATGAATTCACAACCAATGATATCTATCTAAAAGGTCCAGTTCTTTCAATCGAACCTACAGGATGGTTTTCAATCCAAAATGCAGCAGTATAAACTTAGGTTTAACTTAGTTTCAACAACTGTCAATTTCAGTACACCATCAATTATTTCATCCGGAATGATAAATAGCTACAGAAATTAACCATAATATTCCCATGTATATTCAGGGGTTATAGAAACTGTCAGGTTTTCCATAAACCATTACCAATGTGTCCAATGAATCTCACCAGTTTTTGTGGTTGATCAAATAATTCTGGAAGCATTATTGTTTCTGCTTGCCCAATTTGCCAAATTGCTCCAAATAATGACAGAACAATGACAAAGCTGATACAAATATTGTGATAAACTGTTTTTGGCTTATAAATTTTTTTTCGTATTATAATCTACCCACTATAAATATTAAGGAGATTAAGGACATTTTTTATGTAGATATCTTCCTTGCTGCTACATTATTTTCTGATACAACAGAATTCATTTAGTAACTTTAACACAATTGGAGGAAATTATTTGACAAATCAATGACTTAAATATAATTTTTTATGACAATTCCTTTGTTTAGTTATTTGTTGTTGTTGTCTGATAGAATGAAGTTGCCTCCAGTAGAATACTTTCTTCTTCAGGAGGATCAATTCTTACATAACAATTAAACTCTACCAATACCATCTTTGGACTAACTTATCTATCATCCGATAAACCACATCAATGTCAAATATGTAAAAAATAATCAAATGTATCAAGCATAAAACTTATATTCTCACTCGTAATGGCCATTCTGATAAGGAGAATATCTAGGAATACAATCATTTTGATCATCATAGCAAACCACTACCTCCCATTCCGGAAACAAACTTCCATACTAAGTAATCCATAGTCGTTTTTCTTCTTCCCCTATTCATTTCATCCATACACAAAATTCTATAACTCTATCTCTAAAATATACTTTTGGTTGAGTTTGGAGTAATTGTAATCATAGATAATAAATACATCATAACAATCAAAATTACAATCAAATCCTGGTGGTTCTTCAGCTCCCCATGATCCTGGGTCTTCATTGAGGGTGAAACATAAATTGTCCATATATCAATAATTGAATGCTTTCTCCGTCTACCAGCTAATTCTGATAACAAACAAACTCTTTTCAAATAACGATCCGAATTGGTGTTCATTACACTATTAATCCAACCCCCACTTTCGCTATTATCAGTTTTTTTTATTATTGTAGCAACTTCATAAAATCGTGCCACGTATTTTCAGGTGAAAGATCATCCTGAAAAGCTTCTCCGGTCCAGTTCATTTCCAATAATCCAAACTGCTCCTAATCTCTCTGTACCAAATCAGGTCATATCTTTAAAAATTGTTGAAAGGCTGCTTCATCTAATGATCCGCACTATCATCTTGGGCGACTGGAACAAATCTCATTTTCAGTACATGAATATACTCAACTCCTTCAGGAACCGTGGAACTTTCTTTTGCCCAATCCAGGTAAGTCCGTGCATGAATTGATGACAGATCATATCCCTAAATTCCTAAGGCCCATAATACCAAACCTGATAAATACCTGGCGTTGTTCAGCAGTATATTGCAGAGGTGCTGCATCAGAACTACCCTTTAATCATAAATAAAGTCCTGAATACAATGATGAAAATAATTATTAATTTTCTAAAAAATTTATTGGTTTGGCAAATTATTTTTTGAATTTTTACCAATATTTTCAACTCAAAATAATTTGGAAATTCCCCCTTCATAAATAAAAATGATAATATGCATAATTCTTTTAATTTTCATTGAAAGAGTATCACTTTTTTTTCAGTTTGATCACTCTCCGGATAATCAATAAACTGATAATCCTATGGTATTTCTACTAAGGACTTCCCCGGTTCATCCTTCAGTCCGAACCTTTAAACAATATCAACTCGTACCCAATCACCCCAGATTGATAAGAAAAAATCTCCGGTGAAAGGCCAAATCCCATTCCAGTGTCTAACAGTATTCATAGGTACAATCTGCAATCCTGCGACCATATTCAATCCTGGCAGATCACTCAACAGATCCACCTCCCCCCGCCATTCATTCCCACGAGCAGCAATACTCCCCGGGACGAACTCAACTCTGGCGTTCACCAGCTTCGCTTCAAGGTGCCATTACGCCCGCCAGTAATCCCAATAACGACGCTGAAACATGTGGCATAGGCAACCTCCTTGCCGTAGTCGCTTAATGCACACAGGGCACTTCATACATCTACAGAAGCTCATATTCCATGATGAGACGGGCTGTAGGGTTATCCAGATCGATCAAATCAACCTCATACTCAATTTACCCATAATACCGCATCGACTTTATTAAAACCAATGTTCGAATCAACCCAATACAGAAATCCCCGCCCTGATATTGGACCGAAGAATCCAATGCCATGTCGGCCATAAGGATTGATGGTTGGATCATGAAGTAAATCATCAAATGACCCGTTTCGAGCAGTTCTTTCGAGACTTTGCCCAGAGCCACCATTTTCTTTATGTCGCGGGTATTGACCAAATTTTGCAACATCGCCTTCCCAGAATACCAACAAAATCCTTGCGATTTGCCCACCAATTTTCAAATCGCCGACTGCCCCCAGCTTTCGTACATGTGGGCAAGCACATCTTCCGAACACCACCCACAATTCCTGCTACGGATCAACCTTAATCGGTCCCATCACTGTCAGAAATTGTTGCACAGCCTGCTGATCAAAGGCAATGACCCCGCGGGTTTCCTGCCCGGTGGAAAACTCGTACAACTTTTGCACGGTCCTGAGCTGAAGTAAGAAAATGAGCCGACCAGTTGCCATCCCGCGGCACCCAGATACCAGCGAGCATATAATCCTGCAGTGGTTGCGGGGGAAGCGGATAGGCTTTGAACATCATCCACTCTGTAAGACTCCTGCAATTCAAGATCAATATTCACCAAACTGTTTATTGTCGCGGTGCCCGTCGCGGTATCAAAACCACCACCTCCACGCAGTTCATCATGATTTAATGCCAGGAGAAGATGATCGGAAGGATGTGAATTCATCCCCACCAGATCTGGCAATAATGCAAAAGGCGATCTCCTGCCGGATGAGATGATGATCGCCGGGATGAAGGGTTCCAGCATCTGAAATCATCCATGGAAGCGAAACGGCAAAGCCGAAATATCGATTCTGGCATGCTAGGCGTTCATTTCTTTCGGAGTAGAATCTTGCCTCGGAAATAAATACTTCATCGCTCGGATGCTCATAAATAGGCTTCGTCATTTCGATGCCACTATCAATTTCCTGATTCATAACAGAGGAACAGAACTTTTCCTCGAAAAGAAGCCATCCTGGACAAAGCCCTTGAGTGTTTGACCGCAGGTTTGTATCTGCGATGTCATATCGCCCGTCAGAGCTTAACAGCGGATAAGACCACCCAGACTGCGATCTATAACAGCTGATCCCTTTCAACGTACCTTAATAGTTGAAAAGCATAATTGGAGGAAGACATTTTCCACCCCTCCTGCCAGCATCATTTTTACTTCCTGGCCGGAGCCTGGTAAAGATGAATCATATGTCTCGCCGATTGATTCCCCGATCAATGGCCCCAGCAGCAAGGAATAGACGAAGCCAGAATCAGTCTTTTTTTGGTCATTTGTTATCTTGGGATGATTTTTGGTCCAGCGATTTTTTAACGACAATCTCGTGGAGAGATAGATAATCACGAATAAAGTTAATACCACCACCAATGGAAACACCGAAAGCTTTCGATAGGTCAATTTTCATCCTCGGTGGTTTGTTCAACGCGACGTAGATCTTCATTTGAAATCATTGGTGAACGACCACTGAGGTAGTTTCCGGTTGTGAAGAATTCGTGTGTTACGCGAATTTATCCGTTCTGTTTCGGTAGCAGGGTTTCCATATGAGTCGGTTGGGTTGCTTTCACCATGGAGGTAGTGGTTCCTATCACTGAGAAATCGAAGCTACCGTAGATGTAGAAATATTCAGCGAAGTTTGCGTACTGATCGGTTGAGTCGCTGTGTATGTTTTTGTTCTTGTAGGAGTATTGGATGGGCCAATGGTGGGCACGGTTTGAAAACTATGCCCTCCCCAGACAATGTTATCAGGGATCAACAAAAAAAGTGTGATGATGATAGGGATTATCA
>CAVXXH010000011.1:0-37876 GCA_963765655.1 uncultured Chloroflexia bacterium | reverse complement strand
AATCAGCGTCAATAAAATAAAAATATTAATTGCCTTTTGTTTGATCATTTTAATTTTCCTTATAAAAAGTCTAAGATAATCGAGCGGTTATTAATGAAAATAAAAAAATAATAGTCTTGTATATACCTCCTCCTTTTCAATTTTTTCTCGATAAATCAAACAATTATTCATTTCACCAATAATAGTGTTTCCCCGATAAAAGTCTTGGTAGAACAAATATAATTTCGGTTCCAATAAGTTGAAAAATTATAAATAAAAAATTATTATAAATAAATAATAGTTTTGACGGATGATGATGGGTACCAATATGGTTTATAACCGACCAATCGATCCAAAATAAATACTACTAACATTATACTATATTTCAGGTATTTTTTATCAAAATTGTATATTTTTGTACAATCATTTAAAGAAGTGATGAATTTTATTACAATCAAGATCGTTTATTTAAAACACCCGCCCTCCCTCTGCAACCCATACCCGGGTCGCCTTTCAAGATTAATCCGCACCAGGTATAGAAAAAAATAACTTCCTGCGAACTCTAATATTTTCCAGTTCCTGGGCGCAACGGAAAAGGTGTAACCTCTCAAAAACAGAAAATCAACCCGAATTAAAATCTACAAATATAAGTTGAGATCCTTCCATTAAACTCTGCCTGATTGAAATGATGCAATTAAAAATGTGTGAAAAATTTGTTGAGATTTTAATAATTAGGTCTGGGGGAGGAGAAATCTCCTCCCCCAAAAACGAAGTGCGATTGTTACGGTGTATTGATGGGGAACGGTGTTGCATTCACCCACGTTGAAGTACCTGAGGCATTGAAGGATCGAATGCGGAAATAATATGAGGTTCCTCGAGACAAATTTGGTGTAGTGAATGTGGTAGCATTTACTGCCACCGATGCGGATGAAATGAGGTTCACAAAAGCGGCATCAGAAGCCCACTGAACAGTGAAACCATTTTCGTTGCTGGCGTTATCCACCCAGGTCAATGTTACCTTTACATTATTACCTTTTCGAACGGATCCAGCGGTTAAGTTTGAAGGAGCTGCTGGTAATGAAAGAGAAACAGTGGCTGTGTTCGAGTAAGCTGAAGAACCAGCTGAATTCACGGCTTTCACCTGATAGGTGAAGGTGGATCCAGCAGAAATGGTTGAATCAGTGTAACTGGTAATTCCAGCGCCAACTTGCGCCAGTACAGAGAAAATACCGCCATTGACTGAGCGCTCGATTACAAAACCAGACTCGTTGTTAGAATTATCTGTCCAGGTTAACAATGCCTGCGGTCCAGCCTGTAATGTGGCTGATAAGTTCGTTGGTGCAGCAGGTGTAGAAGGAGCTGTTGTACCAAATGTAGCAACATTGGAGTAACCCGAGTCCAGATTCAATGTTGGGAATGATGCACCTTCATTCAGGTTAGGATCAGAATAATCCCAGGTATCGCCGATGGTATTGCTGGCAACAACTCTGTAGAAGAAAACGGTGTTGGTGTTTCCAATACGATCGACATAAGACACTGTTGAACCCTTGGTTGGCAACCGGTGATTGTAAAAATGTAATCGGCGTCCATGGACCATCTGCCGTAAGTGATCTTTCAACCGTGAAAGATGTATCATTCATGGAATTATCCAACCAGGTCAGTGTAACAACCTGATTTTTTCCACTTCCAGATTTGACTGCTGTCAGATCAGAAGGTGCGTTTGGATCCACACCGACCACAACCGGACGCATCATATCCATTTCTTCATGGCTGAGGATGTGACAATGCCAGACATATTCCCAACCAAAGTTGACATAATGGTTGAAGATATCAATCGGCTCACCGGTCGGATCAAAAGCCATTGGTACCAAGCCAGCTGCTTCTGCCTGTGTAGAACTGGCAATGACAGCTCCATCCGGCATGGTCGGGTCTAATAAGCGAACGCTGTTAGGAAGATCCCATACATCTTCCTCAGGTAGGTCGGGGATAAGAGGCCGTAATGCTACGATGGTATCTTCTAATGGACTGACACGTACCGGTATCTTTCCATCCAATTTCATTGGCTTCGGGTTTACGGATGATCCCATCCCAACCCACACGGTTGATCAACTGAACATCATACAGGTGGAAGTGAATCGGATGTGTGTCGACGCCGTTATGGGTGATTTTCCAGATTTGAGTACCATCATCTGCTACTTCAATCGGAGACAATTCTACACCTGGTGGTAATTCAATACCATTAATCACCTCTGTCGGTGGGCATGTAAACCGTACAGGATCATATTCTGATTCCCAGCCTGTGGATTGGGTGATTCAACACCGAGATTACCACTCATGCGACCATATTCCTGCTCGAAAGCTTCACCCATCTCATCCTGGATCATTTTGGGCTGGAACGGCATGGTCAGTACATTTCCTAACAAAGTATCGAATGTCAGTGAGGTATCGAAGATTTGTGCTAATCCAGCCATTGGTCCATTAATCTGGAATGATTGTTCCATAGGCTGAGTTGTAAGCACCCTGGCCGACAATGATGGGGTGTTGGCCATCTAAAAACGCCCAAACCTCCCAGACTTTCGCTTTGAAAGCAGTCTCAAGTGCAGGAAATCAAAGGCTGGTGACCGCAGGGTCTTCAGGAGCAACCACAATCTTCATTACAGTACGGGTATTGGGTCCATAACCGGGTAATGTGGATGGAGCGCCCACCCGTATCGCGATAGTCGCCATTTCCAGTGTAGTAATCATAGCGTGGGTCACGCGCGGGGAAGGCTGCCGGGGCATCATTGTAGAGAATCGATTGTCTGACCAGCAAAGGCTGAGAAGTCCACCACCACATCCGCACGTTCGGCTGGTGCGATCAGTAATGAATGCAAATCGACATTGCCAGCATTGAACACGGTCGGGTCATTGACCCAGGTGGTCGGATGGGCTGGTAATTCTGCCGGAGCTGGTAAGAAACCACCCTCATTTGCAATTTGAATCCACGAAGGACCTTCGCTGCCAGCCACAGGTGTGGGGAAGACGGTTGGATCTGCTAAGGCAGCGTCAACATCTGCTAAAGCAACTTCCGTACAGACTACACCGGTTGATTCTAGGTGCAGGAGCTAAATTATTCGCGTCACAAACTACTCCATTGGCATCTATCGCTTTATAGAATGAAAGATTGAAAAAGCGATCATTTGCAGCGTTGAGAATTCTGAAGCGGTATGACTTTGGATCAACTTCCAGGGTCGGGTAAGCTGTACCATTCACCACAGGAGTGTCCATGAAAGCTTCCATACCCATAGAGTTGAATGGTACACCTGGCATCAATGGTGGTTCACACCAGGTAAGATCAGGATCACAGTTAGGATCATAATATTCATTGGGGATCGGACCATTTTCAATGCCTATCGTTGGTGGCCAGAACCAGGGTCCATACGCCCAACGACCAAATTGGTTCACACCAGAGCTATCACCAGGATTTTGAGCAGGTGAGTAAACATGTGGTAACCACAAATCACCGGTTGTTCCCCAGCGGTTGAAGTCCCAGGTTTCGTCCTCTTCAGAAATTTGGACAACATTTGGAACAAAGGTTTTATCCTGAATGACCAACGGGATCGTACTATCAGCACCTGGAATCCGCCCAGTATCTATCAATGCTTGCTCTGTGGCATCGGTGATGATATAGGGTGCAGCTTCTCCCGCATACACATTCAAACGTGTGATACCATAGGCATGATCATGGTAGAACATCAAGCGGGCACTTTGCTGGTTTGTATAGTAGAAGGTCATCATTCCGTCATTGGGGTCACCAGGGTCATCTGTCATATCTGGTACAGGAACAACACTGACACCTTCAGGATATGGGGTATTTTCACCAGCAGGAGTGATCCATTGATGGGGAGTACCATCGCTGATCCAGGGGGTAATGCCACCATGTAAATGCAATGTCGCTCGATTTTCAGTGTAGCATTCTGCAGGTTTGGGTTCCATACCACACATCGAATTTTGTGGGTCTGCTACATCCATGGTCATGTCTGCCAAAGTGACCCATGCCAGAGCCCATCACAGTGGTATCGGTTGGAAGAAATAGAGTCTCCATCCGAACCTGTAGGCAGCAAGTTGTAAAACTTGATTCTGACTGGTTTATCTTTTGTAGCAACAATGGTCGGTCCAAGATAGTGCGGTGGAGTAACGCCTAAGAATCCAGCTATATCTGTTTCGGTTCCGTCTTTATTGGCATTGGTTAGTTGAACCTGTTGACCAGGAACCACAGAGGTAGACACCTGAACATACCCACGTAACAATGTTGGCGGTAAGTCTGAGTGCATTTTTTCCTGATATTGAACCAGGGCAATTTCATAATAATCCGCACCGGGATAGGTGGTTGTATCGGGAACAGCTAAGGGTAGATACTGACCTAAATTGTTTGCATTCGCTTCACCCAAACCTGGTAATGTATCCACAAACTTGCGAATACCACCAGCAACCGTAGCATGAACACCTAATTCAGTTAATGGGTCAGCAAGAAAATTTGATGCTAGAGCATCCACTGCGAGTTGTTGACCAGTGATGACAGCCAGTTCAGTTGAACTACGGAAGTGCATTCCACCCCAGGTTCTGGCATTAATAACATCTACCCGCATATCATCTGCTGTTGCAAAATGACGGGTTGATCCGGTCGCTTTGCTGAAAAGATCAAGTTCAATCTGGGCTGTACCAAATAATTGAGTAAAGAGTTCAGCTTGAGAGGAAACAAATGATCCATGGCCTGCTACATATTCCGGGAAGTTTGGTGTTGGCAGTGCTGGCATCCATGTCGCATCACCTGTAGTACCATCATTACCATCAACGTCAGCCATACGGATGGCTGCGACCGGTCGCCAGAAGCTATGGAAGTATTTCGTATCAAAAGTATAAATTAAGCTGTCGGTAGCCAGCATATTGCCCATCGCCATCAATCGAGCGGTTTCAATCAAATTCAAACCACTACTCTCGGCAATTTGTCGATAGGTTGAATTCGTCATAACTACCATGTTGTCTGTCCAGAATTTGGCAATTTCAGTCTGTTCAGGAGTGCGAGAGGCGCTGATTGCTCCACCGAAATCTTTAACCTCATTAAAGTCTTCTGTATATTCTACACTGGTTAGATCAGGTATTGTTAAGTGACGATATTGAGCAGGATCAGTACGCAAAAATGGCTGTAACTGTGCCATCCAAGGGTCCATAGGTGGTACGACTGTACCATCTGGCATCACATTGGGCTGCCAGACGCCTATGCCAGGTGCAGGAACTGTGTAAGTATCTGGAGTAAGTAAACCATCATCAGCACGCAATGCTATAATCGCCGCTGCAGCTTCCTGTCCAACAAGCATTCCTGCATCTTTTTCCAAGCTGTCCGCGATTAAACTCAGCATCGAGTCATGTATTTGCTCAAGAATGGCACTTGGTACGTAATGATTGAGTACACCGTATGCAGCTTCCGTTACCGCAGCTTCTCGCGATGCATCCACTGCAGCAGTAGCTGAATAAGCATACGGTTGGTAACCTCCTTCAATCGCAACCAGAGCATCATACACAGCTGCCTGCATATATGATAGGTAAACAAATGCCGTTGACATCGAAATGCCATCCATTGTCATGCCTGCCATGGGTGGCTGTAGAAGATCCTGTGCAATGGCATTCCAGTCGGCAACCACATTTCTCGGTAGCGGACTGTTAGCATAGTTGGGATGGCTGAAGTAACGTGGTGCATTCATTCCGCCCATATCCATCGCCATAGCGGTTACAGCCGATGCTTCCAATGTAAAGCCATCAACTGCAGCACGTTCTGCTGCTGCGTCACGATCTGCCTGGGTAATTTTTTCCTTTTTTTCTTGTCCTGGCGGATTTGGGTTTTGCGCCAGTACCTGATCGCTTCCACTCATAAAGAGGGATAAGACCAGAGTCAACAATACTAATAAATTTAGAATTTTATATTTAGACATTTTATTTCTCCTAGAATTTTTTATACATTTTTTCTTATATGTGGATGCTTATCCCACAGTCGACTGAAATTTATTAAGTTTGTTCTCACTCCATATAATTACCCTCCTTCGTACTTAAGGATATTTCTTACACAATCAACACATCCGTGGTTTTTCCAGCATAATTTTTCACCATCAGAAATGTACTGGTTTTGGAATAAACGGACTAACGCTTGGATTTCAGGTCTGGACGCTAATAAAGGAAGATCTGATTTCTCAATTACAGAAATTAGTGAATGTATGTCAGTTCCAATTTGATCCACATGCGTTTGTAAATCTGCAGGATTAAAATAATCAACAGAAATTATTGGCCCCGATTTATACCGGTTGAACCAATTTGGGGAAACATGACCTGCCAGCCAATCAGGTTCCAGGGAACTGATCAGACTTAATCCGGCTTTCATGGCTGACTGAAGGATATTAATTCGGTTTATTAGACAGGTAATCGAGATGACCTCATCAGGATCCAGGAAATGATCCTTTAAGTTTGTAAATAATCCAAATTCAGAAAGGATTTGAAGTAGTTGTCCAAATTCATTGATCGCTTCACTGGAGGAATGCAGCCCCTGTCTAAAATTGCAAAGCGCATTTTTATGAATGCCAGGATGGTTTATTGGTAAATAAAGCGCATATTTCCAATCTACCCGTTTCAAAGAAGCATTGGAAGCTAGCGAATCAGGCAGCAATTCTGCGTATTGGAAGCTGCTTGCGAGTGCCAGACGAAAAATAGTGGATCGATCCAATATAGATGTTGAATCAATTAGAGAAAGATGAATTTGATCTGCAATGCTCTCTAAACAATCGCCAATGCGGAGATAGGTATTTTGTGGGTTATACATCTGGTGCGCTGCCAGGGAGATATTAGAAGGGATTTTCAAATTCAATGTGACACCACTATTCATTCAGATCTCCTTAAATAATCAAACTGCCTGCTCATCAAAGATAAATGAAAGCAGGCAGTTTGAAAACAGTACTATTCCAGTATTAATTTTTACAAATTTATACTGAGAATAATACGTGTTTGGATACCATATCCGTAAATTATACGTAATGGATGGTATCAGAATTCATTAACGTTTTAAGTAAACAATAATTTGTAAAACATATTTGAAAAAAATCAGACTTTTTAGAAAATACTAATTCAATAACTCTTCTTGGAAAAATAAGGAAACACTAAATTTATCTACTACCACTTAATTTTCAACAAAAAACTGAGTCTTGTGCATTTAATTAGACCTGATAAATGTATGCTCATTGACGTACCGAACCAGTTCAACTCGGCTATGGAGATCAAGCTTATCCATAATATTGGAGCGGTGTGTTTCAACGGTGCGCACACTGATTAATAATTTTTCTGATATTTGTCGATTTGTGTTCCCATCAACAATCAATAATAAAACTTCAATTTCCCGCTGAGTTAATGGTTCCACTTCAGATGACTTTGATTTTGTTCTTTGGGGAACTGCAACCAGGGATTGGATCATGGATGGATGAACATATATCATGCCCCGTTGGACAGCATAAATGGCATCAATTAGTTCAGATTCCGCTGCACGTTTGATGATGTAGCCGGATGCCCCCAGACGCAGACATTCCTGAAGTAAGGCACTATCTTCATGCATAGTCAATATGAGAACCCGAACTTGTGGCATTGATTCAATGATTTTACGCGTTAATTTAAGGTTCTCATTTCCTGGCATTCCAATATCCAAAAGAACAATATCTGTTTGGAGTTCCTCAAGAATTGCCATTGTTTCTTCTGCATTGGTAGCTTCGCCAACAACCTCAAGACCTTCATCTGCATTCAAGAGCGCTGTTAAACCTGCTCTTAAGATTCGGTGATCATCTGCTATCAGGATTCGAATACCCATGGCACCTCCAACTTAATGGTTGACCCTTTTTCGCTTGAACTCTCAATTGTGATTGAACCACCAAGCATTGTAGCTCTTTCCTGCATGCCCACCAGACCTAGATGTTTAGGCTCTACTTTTTTTGGGTCAAAACCTATACCATTATCTTCAATAATTACCATCAATGAATTTATCTTTTTCTCTAAAAGCACATCGGCACGGGTTGCTTTGGCATGCCTGACAATATTCGTGAGTGCTTCCTGAATTATTCGATATATGGCTGTTTCCATTTCTGTTGGAAGTCGTTCCAATTCCCCTACAACTTCAAACTGAACGTTTAGATTATGCTGCGACCGGATCATTTCAACATGTTGACATAGGGCAGGAATTAAACCCAAGTGATCCAAAGCCGTAGGTCGCAGTGAAACGGATAATCGGTGTAAATTTTCCAAAACACCATCTGCAATATTTTTAAGCTCTCTGCTGCGCTCAATAACAGCTTGTGGGTTTCCACTTTGATCTTCTAATAAACGTAACCCCACCATAAGGGAAGCCAGGGTTTGCCCAGCCTCGTCATGTAGTTCACGGGCAATATATTGTCGTTCTGTCTCCTGGATCTCCACCAATTGGCGTGACAATGCCTGCATTTGCTCACGACCATCCCGTACCTGTTCAAATAACCAGGCATTTTGAATGGCAACGGCTGCCTGGTTGGTTATTGCGGTTGCCCAATTGATTGATTCTGGTTTGAAAAAATCTTTTTGGATATGTTCAAGTATACATAAGCCTATAATTTGTTCTCTTGCCAGGAGCGGAAAGGCCATCCAGCTTCCAATATACTTACGACCTGGAAAATATTTTGATCCTTTATAGTAACTTGTATCCGATACATGAACTACCTTGCATTCTTTTAATAAAGTATCAAACACCGGAATTTCATTTATTTCAATGTGTTTTCCAAGAATCCTTTTTTCTTCAGGCCAATTTTCTTCTCCTCGTACCAGTCTTACAAAGAGATGATCTTCATCTTCCAATAATTCAATATGAGCACTCGTGTAAGGAACCATTTTATAAATATTGTCGAGTAGAGACTTAAAAACATCACCACTGATGAGAGAGCTGGATAATGCCAGTGCTGCTTCACGCAAAGTCTCTGCCAGAAAATGCGCTTGCTTTTCTGCCTGATACAAGCGAAGAATTTCTTCCTCATTTCTCTTGAGAGTTTCCTCCGCCCGAACGCGGTCTGTAATATCACGCGCTTCCATGATGAGTAGAATTGATTTGCCAGCTTTTTCCAGCATAGGTTTGATGGTTATATCCATGGTGGCAATGTCACCATCCTTTGAATAAATCGGAAATAAATCCCTTACCGTTATTCCATTAGCAGCCTGACGGACTGCTACTTGTAATGACTCACTAACCTCTTTGGTTTTATCCCACCAGGGCATCTCCCATAATGGCTTTCCATTATTGTTTACCAAATCAGCCCCAGTAAAATCCAGCGCTGTCTGGTTTATCAATAAAACATCACCTGTCGGTGTTAATAACCCCACATGTTGAAACGTTTGATTAAAAACGGCACGAAAACGTTGTTCACTCTCCTCCAGATCAAGTTGTGCTTGTTTTCTGGCTGTAACATCATTGAGAACCATGATCAATCCAATTACCTGATGATCTCGATTCTTGACCGGCATTAGACTCCAATCCCAGTAACTGATTCCGCGTTCCGGATTGAGAGGATATACAAATGGTTTTTCGACGATTCTATGAACCTTACCTGTTTTAATGACCTGCTCAAAAATTTGTTGATTTTCCTCATTGGGGAACAATTCAAAATGGTTTTTTCCAACATAATACTCGGGTGGATGCTGATCAGCGGCAGCATACGCTGAATTGACACGAATAAAATTGAAATTTGAATCAAAGTAAGCGATCATATATTCGCTGATATCAAAGAATTGCTCCAAAATATCATTCGATTTGCGCAGTTCCTGATTTGTATAGCGGTGCTGGGTAATTTCATTCCGCATTGGACTAATAATAAAATGGAAATTGAGCGGAAACAAAAGTAGCACGAGAACTAAACCATCAACATACCAGACAATTGGTTCCGGAATATCTAAAATGCGCTCCAACAAGACCATGACAACAGTTTCAACACTGAAGATAACAATGGTAGAGTAAACAACCATACGTCTGATTTGGGGGGTTTTAAAAGGCTCAATAATGGTATTAATAATTTTTGCAAATCTTAGCTGAACAGATGCCTTTTCCATCCTGATCCTTTCTCCAAAGATCCAAATATCAGCTGCCTATGTAAAAAAGAATTCATCTTCTATGATTAAAATCATAAAAAGAATTTATGATGTCTAAATATATTATCCTCATTAAGGAGAAAAAGAGAAATTAAAATTAATACTTTATAAATGACCGAGATGGAAATTTGAGGATTTATTGGTTAAAACCATTGAACAATCGCCAGTGCAGTAAACGCAATAAAAACGATCAGTGCTCCCACGAAAATCTGCCATTTTTCCTGTTGATCGACCAGACGATATCCCTGCAAGTCAGTCCGCATTTCCCACAGTGGGCCAGCTGTCCAGGCGAATACCAGACCACCAATCAATCCTCCCAGATGTCCCCAGTTATCGATCATGGGGCTTAATCCCAGAACGAGATTGATACCCAGAATAAGAATGATATTCGAAAGGATTGGACGAGCGCGGTTACCAAAAAAGCGTCTATTGCGATAAATGAAAACTCCCTGCGCAGATAACATGCCAAAAATAGCGGTCGAAGCACCTAAAGAAGGATTTGGTGTTAATACAAAGGAAACTACATTCCCGGCAAAACCACTCAGTAAATACAGTAAAAAGAAGCGACCATGTCCATATTGGTATTCTAGATTTCTACCAAATATAAAGAGTGCGTACATATTGAAGGCAATATGAGCAATACTGCCGTGCACCAGTACTGGGGTAATTAACCGCCATAATTGTCCCGATAGGATCAACTGGTTATACTTCGCCAGATAGGCAGCAGGCAAATCAATACCCATAATATTCTGGGTCAGTAACTGAGCCAGAAAAACAACAACTGTTACACCCAGAATGATATAGGTAACCAGGGGTTTTGACGCCGGGTTCTCCACTTCCACGCGTACTCCTTGTTGGGGTGGAGGAGGTGCTGAGGAGTAGCTCTCAGGTGGTTGTTCGTATTTCATTGTATTCATAAGGTTATCTTTCTGGGAATGGTGCGATGGTGTTCAGCGTGGATGATATCAACGATCGTCTCAACTGCTTCTTCCAAACAATTATGGCGATTCACTACCATATAATCAAAAATGGGTAGGTATTCCAATTCCCACTTCACTTTGTTCAAACGGATATTCATACTTTCTTCGGTCTCAGTCTGGCGATTATTGAGGCGCTCATGCCACTCTTCCACACTGCTGGGTAACAGAAAAATGAGTACTGCGTCCGGATTTAATTCTCTTAATTTTGCAGCGCCCTGCACATCCACACGCAGTATAACGTCCAGACCACTTTGCATAGCTTTGCGCACCTGTTCTTTAGGGATTCCTTTGTAGTCCTCATAAACAATTGCATATTCGAGTAACTCATTTGCATCGATCATGGCTTGAAATTCATCTTTGCTATAGAAAAAGTAGTCCATGCCATGTGTTTCTTCTGGTCTGGGTTCCCGTGTGGTTGCAGTAACAACAAAATGCAAAGGAATATTACGTTTCTTTAAGGCCTGTAATGTTACATCTTTGCCTACGCCTGAAGGTCCTGAAAGCACAATCAGTAAAGGTTCAGGCTTGAGTAAATCAAAAGATATACTGTTGTTATCGCTCATAGGACCTCATCATTCGCCATTTAGGCTTCTCAAATCACTTTTCTGATAGAATCAAATTCAATTAAAATATTAATAAATCCATAATAGACAAATTATAATGGATAAAATCAGTTCATCAAACTTTTAGCTGGTTAAAACGTGTCCTTTCAATAATTAGCAGCCAGGGTGTTTTTAGAAGGCGCACACCCGCCAAGAACACCCACTTACCCAGTTTTATTGAGATGATACGTTATACCCATATAATAGTAAAATGTAGTTAATTTACCTGAAGGAAAAGGATTTCTCATATGCCATTGTATGAATATCGCTGTTTGGAATGTAACCGCCGCTTTGATGTATTCATGACATATGCGGAATATGGTAATAAAACGGTAGTTTGTAAACACTGTGGTAGCCTCGAGGTAACACGCAAAATTGGCAGAGTCAGAATTGCAAAATCCGAGGATAACCGGTTGGAAGATTTTTCTGATCCTTCCAGTCTGGAAGGGTTGGAGGATGACCCCGTTGCGCTTGGGAAAATGATGCGGCGGATGTCCGGTGAATTGGGGGAAGATATGCCGCCTGAATTTGATGAAGTAGTAAATCGTTTGGAGAAAGGCCAATCGCCTGAAGACATCGAACGCGATCTGCCTGATCTGGCAAATGATCTGGATCCTGGTATGGGTGGTGGTTTAGGTGGTGGATTGGATGATGATTTTTAATTTGTAAATGCAATCATCCTTATTTGAGATCTAACTTAATCAACCAATTGTTGTAAGCGCTCGTAAGAAGTAACCCAGGCGATCCGCCGAACAAACGCTGCTAGTGATTTACTTTGCTCGCGCAGGTTTCTTACCGCCTCTCCCACAGGATCTTCACCCGCTGCTCCTCCCGGCTGATCTGCATAAGCACCATGAAACGCGAAATAAGCCTGGTTCAGCCGACGAATATTGTACCCATTTTCAAGGAATAGAAGGCGGCGGTTTTCCATGTACGATTCCGCTTCTTCAATTTTTCCTTCAGCTAATAAAATATCTGCTGTAACCCTGGTCTCACGCATTTCTGCTCGAAAATCAAAGGTGGGAGGTTCCTGTGGTTCCTCAACAATTGCCTCTGCAACAGATGTTGACTCTACCACGGGGGGCGGTAATAAGGCGGGATAAAAGAATTCAATTACAGCATTTCCCAGTTCTTTACCAGCTATGGAGGCTGTTGTTTCATTAATAATCCGTAATTCAGGAGTTTGCCCATATAGCATTCCTAAGGGACGCAAGGTAAGAAAATTATGAATCCATTCATGTGAGACTACTTCAGATAACCAGGTCAAACTGCTGGTCTCCATGACCATCGTTGGATAGACTCCGACACCACCAATTGGAACCACCAATGCTGAGACATTCATTTTTTCTTCGACAGCTTTTTCCAGAGCGACGATCTGATCCAGCGTCAAATCTGGCAACAAAGAAATATCTGCATCCTGGCGGATAATTTCTCGCGGAGACACAATTAATGCATACGGCATTGAGGTGGTATGGTATTGCACGGGTGGCACCGGTTGGTGGATGAAACCAAGGCTTTTGTTACCTGCCACGTAAGATACCTGATGCTGTAATATTGCTTCATACAGATAGCCAACGTGGCGTAATTCTTCCTGAACCTGGCGTTGTCTCTCCAAATAGGGTTCTGCCTGATTCTGTGGATTAAGAATCAATGGATCAGCGTAAATATTATTGATCACTTCCCTTAACTGACGTTGTTCATTGATCAAATCGAAATAATTTAAAGTAATAGCAGACTGGTGTTCCTGACTCAAATACCGGTGCGTACCCAATGAAATCTGGGCAGCTTTTCTTCCCAATGTCTCCAGAGTCCAGGAGACATAATCAAACTCTATCGAACGGGTTTCCACACGCACAATTTCATTGATTTTTAATGAAGGAATACCACTGTTGCTGGTTACAAGAATCAATAACAAGCTCCAAAAAATATTTCTTCCGACTCTTTTTACAACTCTCCACATAGTTTATACAATCATTATACAAATAAATGTCAGTGATCAAAGCAAATGGTATGCTTAATGCAACAATTTTAACACAGACTTATACGTTAAGATTGCAACGTTATTAATATATTTCTAACGGTTGAACCTTTAAATCAGGATTACAATAAAGACTGGAAAAAAATTTGATTCCTGAAAAATCTTTTTTTGATTTGAAGAAAGGGGATCATATTCAATCCTAAAAAACATAACATTAACCAAGTATCCGTAATCATTTTTTGTCTTATGATTACTGGGTTTTTTTATTTGATCAGGAAGGGAAGTATGAAGAAAACAATAATAATCATTTTAATCCTCGCCATTATCGGAACTGGTATTTATTTTGGGGTGCGATTAGCGCAGGATAATGCAGCAAAAAATATGGCATCCACTTTTCAAACCATCACGGTTTCACGAGGAAACCTGACTGCCATTGTAGGCGCTACTGGAACAGTGCGAGCCAATCAAACAGCATTGGTCAGCTGGCAGACTACGGGTCAGATTGACACCATTAATTATGAATTAGGGGAATCAGTTACCGGAGATTCAATTCTGGCTGCTTTGAAAAAGTCCTCCCTTTCTCAAGCTATCATTCTGGCAGAAGCCGACCTGGTGACCGCAAAACGGAATCTCGATACACTTTTAAATTCCACCATTGCACAAGCGCAAGCTCAGGCCAACTTAGCCAACACGTCTGATGCCCTCGCTAAAGCAGAAACCCGCCGTGAATCGAAAGAGTATCAACGTGCTTCACAAAACACAATCGATGAAGCCTACGCCAATTATATTGTGGCTAAAGACAATGCCCAAGAATGGGAAAAACGCTACGATAATGTCGATCATCTTTCCGAAGATGATCCCATACGGGCAGCTGCGTTTGCTGAATGGGCTGCTGCAAAAACATTAGCGGCACGCGCGGAAGCCAATTGGCGTTATGCCCAGGGGCTACCCAGTGATATGGAAGTTGAAATTGCCGATGGCAGTCTCGCCCTGGCTCAGGCTCAATATAATGAGGCTCTCCGCGAGTGGGAACGTCTGAAAGACGGACCTGATCCCGATGACATCGCGGCTGCGGAAGCCCGTATTGCTGCCACAGAAGCAACCATTGACCTCATCAATTTACGTGCTCCATTTGATGGCACAATCACTGAGATCCGTTCGAAAGCTGGTGATCAAATTGCACCGGGAGCTGTTTCTTTTCGCATCGATGACTTATCTCGACTTTTGGTGGATGTTGAAATTCCGGAAATTGATATCAATCGACTAAAAATAAACATGCCAGCCCGCATCAGTTTCGATGCAATCAACGACAAAGAATATGAAGGAATCATCACCCAGGTTGCTCAGGTTGCTAATATTACGGCAGGAATTGTCAATTTTACTGTTACGCTGGAACTCACCAATCCCGATGAATTTGTGCGTCCTGGCATGACAGCAGCGGTGAATATCGTTGTCAGCGAAATTGAAGATGTTTTAATTATTCCCAACCGGGCAGTACGCTTGCGAGAAGGACAACGTGTTGTTTATGTTCTTAAACCTGGTGAACTGATTCCTAACCCGGTCGATATCACCATTGGATCAACATCTGACCTGCAGAGTGAAATACTGGAAGGTGATGTCAAAGAAGGTGATGTGATCGTGCTCAACCCGCCTACTGAATTTACACCTCAGGGTGGACCCTTTGGCGGCGGATTCTAGAGGTTAATATGAATGACTGGGTAATTGAAACCCGTAACTTAAAAAAGATTTACAAGATGGGTGAAGTAGAGGTCCGCGCGTTGGATGGCGTGGACCTGAAAATTGAGCGCGGATCGATTGTTTCTATCATGGGACCCTCCGGTTCAGGAAAATCGACTTTGATGAATCTATTGGGCTGTCTGGATCGCCCCACAGAAGGAGAATATATTCTGGATGGTGTTGATGTCTCAAAGATGAACGATGATCAGTTAGCTGCTGCCCGTAATCACATGGTCGGATTTGTTTTTCAGAGTTTTAATTTGTTATCGCGCCAGACTGCTCTATCAAATGTGGAATTACCACTACGATATGGTGGTATCACCAAAGACCGCAAGCAAAAGGCGATTGAAGCTCTTACCGCCGTTGGTCTGGGAGACCGTGTCACCCACAGACCCACTGAGCTCTCTGGTGGTCAACAACAACGTGTGGCCATCGCCCGAGCGCTCATCAATGATCCTGCTATCATCATGGCAGATGAACCCACCGGTAACCTGGATTCTAAATCCGGTAAGGAGATTATGGACTTGATCCTGGATCTTAATAAAACCCGTAAGACCACGATCATCATTGTGACCCATGATCAGAGCATTGCTATGCAAACCCAGCGTATCATAAACCTCATAGATGGCAAGGTTGTTGGTGAGGAGGTACCTGCATGAATATAGGACAGGCAATCATCGAAGCACTCGAATCCCTGAATGCCAACAAAATGCGTTCCGGGTTAACTATTTTAGGAATTGTCATCGGCGTGGCAGCCGTGATCGCCATGCTGGCAGTTGGCAGTGGTGCCCAGAATACCATCACCGGATCCATCAGTGGTTTGGGTTCTAATTTGCTCTTCGTTTTTCGTGGTGGCAATGATGATGTACGCAATCCACAACCTCTGACCCGTGGAGATGCAGGAGCCATAGCAGATCCCTTTCAGGCACCATCCGTCGCACTGGTTGCACCGTATATCAGCTCCAATTTATCGGTGACATTTGGTGGCGAGAGTATCACCTCCAGCATTAATGGGGTGACACCTGAATATTTAGATGTGAGAAATTATTCGTTACTGGAAGGCGATTTCATCAGTGAGGAAAATATACTGGGACGTGGTTCTGTGGCTGTCATCGGTGTGGAAGTCGCGGATAAACTGTTCGGACATCGTGATGGATTGATCGGTGAGACCCTCCGTATCGAAGGGCAACCCTTCCGTGTCATTGGTGTTTTGACCCCACGCGGTGGTGGCGCTTTCGGTAGCGAAGACAATATCGTCGCAATACCTTTTTCCACCGCTCAATCCCGCCTGATCCGGCGTTCCAGTGATCGTGTGGATTTCATCCTCGTACAGGCTGTCAGTGCCGACCTGGTCAATCAGGCATCCGATGAGATCTCTCAGATCCTACGCGCACGTCATCGCACCGATCTGGGTCTGGATGATTTTCAGATCTTCTCTCAGCAGGATTTTGTTGCCACCGCCCAAAGCATCACCAATGTACTGACCATCTTTCTGGGTGGAATTGCTGCAATTTCACTCCTGGTCGGTGGAATCGGTATTATGAATATCATGTTAGTGTCTGTCACCGAGCGAACACGGGAAATTGGTTTGCGCAAAGCCATTGGTGCCCGTAAACGAGATATTCTGATCCAGTTCCTGACGGAGTCATCATTATTAAGTATGTTTGGTGGTATCCTCGGGATTGGCCTGGGCTGGACAATTGCCTATATTGTCGGATTAATAGCAGCTGCCAACAATACTGAGTTGATACCGGTGGTCGGTTTGGATGCTGTTCTTCTAGCGACCATTTTCTCGACCGCGGTGGGATTGTTTTTTGGGATTTATCCTGCCAACCGTGCCGCCAATCTACAGCCTGTAGAAGCCTTGCGTCACGAATAATCTTAATGTTCACTAAAATATTCAACGCCTGAAGGTTTTCATGAGTTCTTCAGGCGTTGTTTTGACTCAATCTCCCAGCGAAATTCCCAAACTGCGGGCGGTCAATACCGTATCACCAAGGGTATCGACCCTCTTTTTAATTGCCAGGGCTTCTGAAAGTGGAACCGTCACCACTTTATTTCCTTGCAAAGCAGACATACATCCCAACTCACCACGTCCCACTGCACGCACAGCTTCAGCTGCCAGGCGGGTTGCCAGCCAGCGGTCAAAGGGCGTTGGACTACCCCCTCTTTGCAGATGGCCCAGGATGGTAACACGAGTCTCCACATCACACACCCTGGCGATATACTCTGCTACCTGATGACTGATACCTCCCAATCTGGCCTGGTGAATGTCATCACCCTGCCTTAAGAAGACCTGTTCCTGTCCCAGGATGGACGCTCCCTCCGAGATGGCGATGATGCTAAAAAATGACCCGCGGCTGACACGTTCATCGACTTTTTTGCAGATCGCTTCATAGCGGAATGGAATCTCCGGAATCAGTATTACATCCGCTCCCCCGGCGATCCCGGCATACAGAGTGATGAACCCGGCATCCCTTCCCATCAATTCCAGCACCATGACGCGGTGATGGGATTCAGCAGTGGTGTGCAATTTATCAATCGCTTCTGTTGCAGTAGCAACGGCAGTGTCGAACCCAAAAGAAAAATCGGTCCCTCCTATATCATTATCAATTGTCTTCGGTACGCCTACCACCGGTACACCGATCTCGTGTAATTCCTGGGCAATATGTAAAGTACCATCTCCACCTACTACAACCAGGGCATCTAATCCCAGGCTGTGGATACGGTCATACACCCTCTGGGAAGTATCCTCATATCTCACACTCCCATCCGGATCAACTACTTTCAAAGCAAACGGATTGCCACGATTAGCTGCCCCCAGAATCGTACCACCACGGGGAAGGATCCCACGTACTGCGCGCGAATCCAAAGGGAACACACCCCCCTCCTGGATAAAGCCATCAAAGCCATTGCGTACGCCCAGCACTTCACAGTTGAATTCATTCTCAGCTGTCTTGACCACAGCGCGGATGACTGCATTTAATCCCGGGGCATCACCCCCACCTGTTAATACTGCCAATCGTTTCATGTTACCCTCCAAAACCATAGTTTGATTATACAAGTTTTCTTACGGTGATTCCGGCTTCCACTTTGGATTGAGTTGATATCAGACATTTTAACAATTGAATGCTAAAATCAAAATATGAAGTCAGTCATTTGGTGGATACGCAGAGATGTACGGTTGGAGGATAACCCGGCTTTGCAGGCTGCTCTACAAACCGGATTGCCCGTTATTCCACTTTTCATCCTGGATCCGAACTTACTCCAGAATCCACCAACCCGTCGCCAGACTTTCCTCTTCCAGGCGCTCCAAAACCTGGATGCAGCGCTACACCGGCTAGGTAATCGATTGCTTATTCGTCATGGAAATCCCCTGCAGGTGCTGCAAGAACTATCACAGGAAATTCCTATTGATGCCATCTTTGCTGAGGAAGATTACAGCCCGTACGCCATCACGCGTGACAGCCAAATTCAAAACGCTTTACCGCTTAAACTGATCCTGGGATTGGTTATTCACCATCCGCAACAGGTATTAAAAGCCGATGAAACTCCGTATACAGTCTTCACCCCCTTCAGTAAAACCTGGAAAGCACTATCCAAAAACATCACAACCTACCCCGCACCGGAAAATCTACCCCTTGCCGACCATCATGTGACTGGCATTCCCCTTCCTGAGAACATTGCTTTGCCTTACTTTCCCGTCAGTGCAACCGAAGCGCACCTCAGACTGGAAACTTTTATTCAGGCACCCATCTTTAACTATAGCCAGGGTCGCAATCTGCTCGATCAACCTGGCACCTCAACCCTCTCTCCCTATCTGCGCTTTGGTCTACTCTCCATCCGGACTGCCTACCAGGCTGCTTTGAAAGCCCTGGAAAGCGCTGTACTGGCTGAAGAGAAAAAAGGCGTGGAAACCTGGATCAATGAATTGATCTGGCGTGAATTCTACATCAGCATTTTATATCACTTTCCCAATGTGTTGCATGAGGCTTTTTATCCACATCGGCGCAACATACCCTGGCGGTATGAATCAGATGAATTAAATGCCTGGCAAAATGGACGAACTGGTTATCCAGTTGTGGATGCCTGTATGCGTCAACTCAACGAAACCGGCTGGATGCACAACCGCGGACGTATGATTGTGGCATCCTTTCTGACCAAGGATTTGCTGCACAACTGGCGATTGGGGGAACACTACTTTATGCAGCAACTGGTGGATGGTGATCCAGCTGCTAACAACGGCGGCTGGCAATGGACAGCCGGTGTGGGAACCGATGCAGCCCCTTACTTCCGTATCTTTAATCCGATATTGCAATCCAAAAAATTCGACACACAAGGTGACTTTATCCGCCAATGGATTCCTGAATTATCGCGGGTGCCCCACCAATACATCCACGAACCCTGGACCATGCCGCAAGACATCCAACAAAAATCCGGGTGTATTATCGGTAAAGATTACCCAGCCCCCATCGTTGACCGCGCTATTGTCAAAGACCGCGTCATGCAGGCGTTCCAACCGTCTTCATAAAAACTGTACAGTCGGGATTTACCTGTACGGGCAGGTTCGGAACCCGCCCGTACGTAACTTACGGTATATCCCATGTATCGGTCGTATGACACTTTGAGCATTGTGCACCTGGATGATTACTAGGACGGGTGTGACAACTACTACAATTCGTATATCCTGTATGATTGAAGTTCACATCACTCCAGCTGCTGGTGGTGTGACATAAGGAGCACTCCCCCGGATAATGGCCGGATGGTGCTGAATGACAGCTACTGCAATTCGTATACCCGCTGTGATTGAAATTCACATCGCTCCAGGTCGTAGTTTTATGACAAAGCGAACATTCACCTGGATAATGACCTGGCGGTGGATTATGACAGCTGCTGCAATTGGTATAACCGCTGTGATTGAAGGTTACATCACTCCATGACGTAGTTTGATGGCAGAGTGTACACTCCCCTGGGTAATGCCCAGCAGGACTTGAATGGCAACTGATGCAATCTGTATACCCTGTATGATCAAACGTTACATTGCCCCATGAAGAAGTTGTGTGGCAATTGGAGCATTGCCCCGAATAATGTCCGGGTGGTGGGGTATGACAGCTGCTGCAATAGGTATACCCGGTGTGATTGAACGTCACATCACTCCAGGAGGAAGTCGAGTGACAATTGGAACATAACCCGACATAATGGTTTGCGGGAGGGTTGTGGCAATCCGTACAAAGCGTCAAGCCGGAGTGATTGACTGAAACAAGCGACCAGGAGTTGGTCACATGGCAACTGGTACAGGCAGCTGAATAATGGTTATCAGGGCTGGAATGACAGGTGCTACAGTTGCTCAGG
The DNA here is from genome assembly GCA_963765655.1 of uncultured Chloroflexia bacterium. Taxonomy (GTDB): domain Bacteria; phylum Chloroflexota; class Anaerolineae; order Anaerolineales; family Anaerolineaceae; genus UBA6170. Next base: position 17,075 of record CAVXXH010000011.1, on the reverse strand, counting down.
GTATGATTAAAGACCGCATTGCTCCAGGTCGTTGTATTATGGCAGGTGCTGCATTGTGCTGTAAAACCCTGGCTGGCATGATCTTCTGGTGCCTGATGGCAGGATTGACAATCACCCTGCGGACCATGATTCATAAATACCTCACTCCAGGCATTGGTCGTGTGACATTGGCTGCAATCCCCCTGGTAATGATCAGCTGAAGGTGTATCATATGCATGGCAGGACAAACACGAGGTAAAACCAGCGTGATTGACCGAAACCGTTTTCCAATCCAGCACATCCTGGTGACAATTCGCACAATAATTGCCAAAAGCTCCAGAATGCCCATCGTAAGAATGACAGGTCTGACAGTTGGTTTCCCTGGTACATTCCAGTATGGACCCACTGAAGTGGGCAAACTGATCATCAAGGCGATGGCACCCTTCACAGGTGTCTAATTGATGTTCGTACCCGTTCACGCTCCAGTCTGTGGTGTCCGTGTGGCAAGTAACACAATCTCCCGGGTAATGGGGTAATGTCATGGTATTAAGTTCTTTTTTAGCCAGGCTGGTCATAAATATTTGGTCTGATGATGCCAATAATTCTTCGCGAGGATAATCCTCTGAGTGGCAGCTGACACAGGTATACACATTGCGATGGTCAAATTGGAATGGTTCCCAGGATTTGGTCTTATGGCAATCGATACAATCCCCGCCAAAGTGATAAGGGTAATCCTGTTCCAAATATTGGGGGCGATAATATTCTGTCCCCAATTTGGACGCAAAATATACCTCTGGAATGTGGCACTTTGAGCATTCGGTAGCTTTATCCATATATTCCCCATCCGCGTGACAATCCATGCAATTTTGGGTGTTATTTGCCATCGATTGTCGCTGAATGGATTTGTTTTCCACAACCACGAATTCCGTTGCATGATGGGCAACTTCCTGGATGAATAAAATCCTAGAGAGGTATTGTTCGGTGACCAGCTTTACTAATTCAGCCGGAGATGTAGTGGTTTTTAATGTAGAGACTTTTTGTCGCAAAAAAGATAAATGGGCATTTGCCAATCTCATTTCCAGAGAGGCAACAACCTGTTCAACCCGTCGCATCAAAGGTTGAATATTGTGATAATAGATATTGGCAGTATCTCTGTCAACGTGTTGGATATTCATAATAGCTGTCGTCATCGCCCGGTCAAAAGCATCCACAGCTGGTTGCACTTCGTCCTGTTGATTTACCAGCTCTAAATCAGCCAGGCGACGTTCAACAAGCTCAAAGCTGAATTCAACTCGCTTTTGGGCATCATGTATCAACTTTAATTGGGTTTTTTCAACGGCGTTCTGCAACCCAAATAAAGTATCACCAGGTCTATAAGGATGTAATTTCGCTAATACAACAACATTGACTACGATTAATAACAGTAAAACGATGGGGGCTATCACTATGGGTTTTGCGCTTTTCATGCATTTCGTCCTTTATTGCACTTATAGCCCCGTCCCTATTCAATTAATGTTTATTATATATTAATTTTAGATTAAAAACCACCTCCTTCCAATAAAATTTGACGTAACCGTACGGGCGGGTTCGGAACCCGCCCGTACGAAAGTAATTACTTTATTATTCGCGCAGGGGCGGTTGCATGAACCGCCCCTGTTCCTAACCCTGCCCCTATTCGCATGGAGTACAGGCTTTCATAATCCAGGCAAAATCATGGTTCACCTGGATCTTCTATTGGTTCTGGCGTGTTGGTTGGTGTCGCCGTTGGTTCTGGCGTGTTGGTTGGCGTCGCCGTTGGTTCTGGCGTGTTGGTGGGTGTTGCCGTGGGTTCTGGTGTATTGGTGGGTGTTGCCGTTGGTTCTGGTGTATTGGTGGGTGTTGCCGTTGGTTCTGGTGAGTTGGTTGGTGTCGGCGTTGGTGTGGGTGTGTTGGTTGGCAATGGTGTTGGTGTTGGTGGCACATACCATGTATTCGTGGAATGACATTGGGAACACTGCCCACGTGGATGACCTACTGGTCGCAAATGGCAGTAACTGCATAATGTAAAACCTGTATGATCAAATTCGACTTCATACCAGGAAGATAACACATGACAATTGGAACACTCCCCTGTCCAGTGACCTGCTGGTGTGGAATGGCAAGTATTGCAACTGAGGTTTATTTCATGATGGTCACTGGATCTCCAGGTTGTTAGACTTTTATGGCATAAATTGCAGGTTCCTGGATAATGGCCAATGGGGGTTACATGACAGGTCCCACAATCTGATGTAGCATTGTGGATAAATCCAATTTCATTCCAATCTGAATAATTGTGGCAATTTTGACACAAACCTGGATAGTGAATAGCTGGAACGGTATGGCAACTCTTACACAAAGTTAGCGTCGAATGGTTTATATTCACCTGCAACCAGGAATTTGAAACGTGACAGGCGCTACATTCTGCCGGGTAATGACTGACCGGACTGGTATGGCAGGTGCTGCAATCGCTCATCGTATGGCTAAAGGTCGTATTTTTCCAAGATTTAACTGAATGGCAGGAACTACATTGACCAACAAATTCACCAGCCCGATGATTTATGGGTTGCTCATGACATGATTTACAATCTGATGACGTGGTGTGGTCGAGCAATAAATAGTTCCAATTATTGGTTGCATGACAAGTACTGCAATTGCTCTTGTAGTGATCTTCCTCTGGTTTATCCTGCTCATGACAACTGACACAATTTGAAAGTTCTTCATGCTTTACATCGGCTGGTAGCCATTCTTGCAAATCCTGATGACAGGTATCACAGGCTACATCTGAATAGTAAGATGGATGTTTTTCATATTGATGACAACTCTCACAATTTTGCTCCCGTGTACATTCATGAATTACACTGTTCATTTCTTCAATGAAGCCGCGGCTACCATGACAACTTTCGCAGGTTTCCATCTGATGATCATAATTAAATTCTGCCCAATCTTCCGTATCGGTATGGCAGCTGATGCAATCGCCCGGATAATGTGGATCAATTGTTGTATTGACTTTTGACGCTGTCAATCCAATAAAATTGACAAACCCTAAGGCAATTTCCTGCTCATCTTTGGGATAATCGTCAAAGTGGCAGGAGATACAGTCGTACACCCCACGGTGGTCAAACTCCTTCGGATCCCAGGTAATTGGTTCATGACAATCTGAACATTCTCCTTTGAAGTGGAAGGGATATACCCGCTCACTACGCTTGATCTCATAATCATCCGCTTCCGATGAATCGAGCAACGACTTCCTCACGAATATGACAGCTGGAACATTCTGTGGCAGTATCTACATAGACCCCGTTGGCATGGCATTGCTCACATTCAAGATTTTCATGCGCATCCGTCAGGGTGAAATCAATATGATCCACATCCTGACCGAGAAATGGAATGGCTTTGGGAGCGATAATGGACGGTAAAGTTTGTTCCCTCACCAATTTCTGGATTTCTAATGGGGTGGTGGCTGACTGTAATATCGCGATTTTTTCATGTAAGGCAGCCAGATATTGGTCCTCAATTTTTTCTTCCACCGATCCCAGCACCAGGTCAACCCGTAAAAGCAGGGTCTGCACATCCTGATAATAATTGGCAGCTTCAGCTTCACTGACGGATTGAATGCTCACAATTGCCTGGGTCAGTACCTGATCAAATGCCTCAACAGCTGGTTGGACACTGTTCTGGTCGATCGACCATCGCCAGATCAGCCAGCCTTCGTTCCACCAGTTCAAAACTCATTTCAACCCTTTTTTCCGGATTTTTCGCCAGTTTCACCCGGCTGCTCTCCGCTGTGCTTTGCAAAGGAAAGAGTGGATCACCTGGACGAAATGGATATGTTTCAGCCAAGAATAGCAACCCTGCCAGCACCAAAAACATCATGGCATTGAGCGCTAACAGTATTTTTATTCCTCGTTTCATAATACCCATCCTTTCTGGACTTATCGTCCCTGTAAGTACCTGATTATGGGTTGGTTTGATCCGGTCCCTGATTCTGTTGTTGAACCGGTCGTTCCAGTGGTTGTTGATTGATAACGGGTGAGGTCGATGATTAGGTTGATCTCCTATCCAGGAGAACTCTGTCCAAATTGACCCGGTCCCGCCTGATTGCGCCCAGGCATCTCAGCCTTACCACGTCCGGTCGGATGACAGGAAATACAATTCTCAACTTCATGAATACCCAACTGATAATGAACCACAATCATATCTCCAGCTTCATGACAGGTACCGCACGGATATTCCGTGTAATTGCCGCCATGGCAGGTTTCGCAGGTAGTGACTTCTTCATCACCATGTTTCAGTTCAAATTTATGCCGGGTAAGAACCGCTGGTGTCCAGGCCTCAGAGGTATGGCAGTAATCACACGTGGTGCCAAACACGCCAGCGTGTAATTCGGGTTCGTCATGACAACTCGCACAACTCGTTCCAATGCCCACATATTGCTTCTCGCTGTGACAATCTCCACAGGCAAGATCCTGCATGTCCATCCTGCAAGGCAAAAATAGGGTTCATGATCAAACCCAATGATCATGCTGTCCTGACCATCATGACACTGAATACAGCCAATTCCGTATTCTTCAATATGTGCTGCCAGTTCATCATGTTTTTCTTCTGAATGGCATTGAACGCAATCAATCGTTTCGATAATGTCACGTACTTTGGTATGACAGGTGGTGCAGGTGAATTTTTTTCCATCATTATTGGTCACATGTGCTTCAATTGAAAATCCGGTCATGGCATAATGATCAATATTTGGAAAGGCAAACACCGTCAGATCGGCATCATGTCCCTGATGCTCCGGATGGCAGGTCTGACATTTAGACACCCCTGGTAGGCGTCCATGGATGGTATTGACATCCAGGCGATCCTGTTCGATTTCAAAATGACAATCCTGGCAACGTGAGTCAGTAACACAGTGGATCGGGGCGTGGCAGTGTGAACACTGGCGCTCCAATTCGGCGTGCGATTTAACCCCTCCTAACATAACTTCTTCCGCTTCCATATTGGATAATTCGCCCGGACTGAGCAGGTAAGATGCGTAAGATTTAACATAATAAGCGCCACTGGCAACCAATACAAAACAAAAAATGATAATAGCACGCACCCACCGGCTCTGTCTGAACCAAAATCGCTTAAGCATAGCCCTCCTTCCTGTGCTGCCTCCCCAGGCAATTGAATAAATCAGCACAAATAAAAATTTCATGGATTTATCACCTCCGCAGATGGTGGATCAATACTCAATAAACTGGCATCATTTACCAGGCTGGCTTTTTCCTCCAGACTCAGTGGATATTTCAAGCCAGGGTTCTCTTCAATCAGTCGTCCACCTTCGCCTTCCACACCGGTTGGGTGGCAGGTCGCGCAGGTATCAAACTCACTGATATCCTCCGCCAGATGCACTTCTTTCATCTCTTCATATTGATGATTATCGTGGCAGGCGTAGCAATCATAAACACCATATTTTGCCGGGTGGCAGGTCTGACAGGCAACTTCTCCCTCACCACCATGATCCAGGAAAAAGATGTGGCTGGTCATGACGGCTGGTGTCCAGGCAGTGGCACTGTGGCAGCGCGCGCAGTTGATGCCAAACTGGTCAGCGTGAATCTCTGGTTCTTCGTGGCAGGTAGCACAATGATGCGGATCATCAATATCCTCCACATTCATAAAAGCCACCCCACCTTCTCCGGCAGCCACAAACGGCTGACTGGCACCCCGAACGGCTGCCACCTGTGCTACCACCATCCAATCTGCTTTCTGGATCATGGTAACCACTTCATTCAGCTGGTAATCGCTTAAAATACCACCTTCATCAATATGCCAGGATGCCATCGCTCGGCCATGCGTGGCACGGGCAATCGATTTGAAAAGCAGATCAGAGCGCGCTTCGATCAAGGCTTCGCGGTTCAGTCCCGGTACCATACCCACACCTTCGCCAGCATTGCCATGGCAACTAGCACAGTTCTGCACATAAATTTCAATACCATCCATCATGTACTGGTCATCCAGGGCGGCCTGTGTTCGTTCCATACGACCTTTTTCCATAAATCCGTAAACCGGCAGGGCAATCACCAGGATGAGCAAAGCTGCCAGACTGATTATTTTCGTTTTATCCATCCGATTCTCCTTTTTCTCCGCCTAAACCGGGTAACTGACATGTTCCGGTAAATGCTGTTCCCGCACGATCGGAGCGGTCGTATCCACCTTCACCATGCCCTTGTCAAATGTGACCGGGAAATAATCCAGCGCACGTGCCACCAGTTTATTGTAAAAATCACCGGTTTTGGCAAAGGTTGCGGAATGACATGGGCACAGGAATTTCTGTTCATTTTCCATCCAGTTGACCGTACAACCCAGATGCGGGCAACGCCGGTAAACCGCCATAAATCCGCTATCCTCGGTGCAGATCAGATAGAAGTTTCCATCCTCAATCTCCACCACAGAGCCAGGTGCGAACTCTTCAATCTTGCCGATGGTCATCATTCCGCCAAATTCTCCGGCAAGACTGCGCGATCGCAGAAACAGGATCCCGGCAGCTGCCCAGTTCAATGGCAGCCAGACCTCCCAACGCTTTCAGGCTGATGCCCAGAAAGTCCCGCCGGCTGACATTTTTTGATACACTTGACCCATCCTTTTCAGGATTTTGTTCATTTATTTTTTTCATGTCACTGCTCCCAGATGATTAGAATGGCAATACAAGCGCCATATTCTGGCCGCGGAAGTATATGCCAACAATAGTTAATAAGATTAACCCGGTCATCATGAACGAAAAAACGCCAACCATCGTTTCACTGTGATTGGTCTTTTCATTCTTGAATAACCATCCACTGCGCAGCAGAAAATAGACACCTACAAAAACCGCCAGCGTGATCACAAACGGAATGACACCGACTGTCACATTGGTATGTACAACCGGCAACCAACCTGGAAGGTCGTACCAGAATTCATCCAGAATGACCGCTAAAGGAACCAGGTATACCGCCAGCAGAGCACCGAATACCGCAGCCCGTTTGCCAATCGCCGAGCGGAAGTAAATGCCGATATCCCTGATAATCCCGATCGATCCAGGGTGTAATGGCCAGAGCAACCACCGCCACCGCCAGCAGACTCATCACCGCCAATGGGTGCATGTGCAGCAACAATTCCTGCAAACCCAGGAAGTACCAGGCGGCTTTGGCAGGATTGGGAGAGACCATTGGGTTGGCGATCGATCCCAGTGGTGCCGGGTTGAACATCGCGTACAATCCGACAATCACCAGCACCACCATCCCGGCTGCCATTTCAATATTCACCAGATGGGGATTGGTAGCTTTGAACTCCGGTTTCTCATCTTCCTTAAGCAGCGGTTGCGTGATGCCACCGTTCTTGCGCACTTTCCACAGGTGGTAAGCAAGAAAACCCAGCAGCAAAGCTGGCATGAAGACCACATGCAATGCATAAAAATTACTCAAGGCTGCCTGACCAACCTGAGGACCGCCGAGGAAGAAGTTACGCACTGCTGTCCCGAGCAGTGGAATGTAAGCCATCAAGCTGGTGCTGACTGTGATCGCCCAATAGGAGAGTTGATCCCACGGTAAAAGATATCCGGTGAAATTCCCTGCTAGAACCATCACAAACAGGACCAAACCGATGATCCAGTTTACACTTCGTCCTTGTTTAAATGACCCGGTCAGGAAAACCCGTACCAGGTGTAAAAAGCTGGCAATTACCAGAAAATTGGCTGACCAGTGGTGTATTGCCCGGATGAATGATCCGAACATCACCTCGGTCTCCAGTTGCTGGATGCTGACATACGCGTATTCCACGCGCGGGTCATAGCGGAACATCAACAGCAGACCGGTCAGTCCCAGTAATAGCACCAGCACGACAGAGATCCCGCCCAACCCCCAGGTATAGGAAAAGCGCAACGCTTGCGCCGGTACCCGGCTGGGATGCAGGTGCAGGATCAGGTTGTTGCGCACATGAGAATCCCGGGTGGGTAGCTCCTGAGCCGTCTCTTCCCTGGGTAACAACCGTTCTCGCAATGGTTTTATGAAATCCAGACTCATAGTCGTCTCTCTTTTCAACAATAGGATTAATTTCCCGTTGATACCAACGGTAAATAAACAGGAAAAATTTGAAAATCCGGTTCACCTGGAATGCCAGCATAATAAATCATCGCGCGTCCCACACGATCAATGCTGGTTTTAAAATTGGGTGAACCAACGATAATATCTTTGCGACCATCAGCATTGACATCGCCGATGCCACCAAGAGCAGCACCAAACTCAGTGTCTGCTTTGTTTCCGTATGTGGCTTCAAAAGAGTCACTCTTGACACCACTAGTGCTTCCAAAGAAGAGGAACACAGCTCCCTGGTGTTCATTGCTTACAGAATAGAAGGGCATTCCCACCAGAAAATCAGGGAAACCATCCTGGTTCATATCTCCGACTGAATCCACACTGGCACCAAATTTACCACCTGCCTGATCCGAACAATATGTCCAGGCAGGAGCAGATGTCAATCCATTTTTGGAACCTAAGTAGAGATATGCACAACCTACCGCTTCTGGTGCACCATTGATCAATTGTTTTGTGTACGGTGCTCCTATCAACACATCATCAAAACCATCTTTGTTTATATCCCCGACTCCAGTAACAGTTGCCCCAAACCAGGCACCGGTCTGACCATTGGTTACAGACCATGATGGCGTTGTGGATAACCCACTGGATGAATTGTAGAAGGCGTAAGCATAACCGATTTGAAGCGAGGTGGAACTGCCTGGCCTGGGTGCGCCGACAATGATATCTTGACGTCCATCCCCATTTACATCACCGGCATTTGCAACTGCACTCCCAAACAATTCTGATTTGGCATTTCCTGTGGCTGTCCACCCTGGGCTTGTATTCAACCCAGAAGCAGAACCAAAAAAGATATAAGCTTTACCAATATTAGTGTCCTCATTTTCATCATAAAATGGTTCCCCAATTATCACATCTGCAAACCCATCTTTATTGATATCCCCGGCTGTATTAACAGATGAACCTAATTTTCCATCCACCTGATCTCCAAGTAAAGTCCAATCTGCTGATGTTTTGGCAGTAAAGTATTTCGAACCGTAATAAACAAAAGCTGCGCCAACTTTGGATTTAACGACCACACCTTCTTCTATTAAATTATAATCACAGGCTCCAATGATCAAGTCATCATAACCATCTTGATTAACATCTCCTAAATCACTTAATGTGCATCCAAATAATGAGCCTTGTTGACCTCCACCAATTTTCCAATCGGGCAATATCGAAAGACTGCCATGATTGTTGAAAAACAAAAAAGCAACCCCTTCACGATATTGATGGAGAGTAGATTTTTGAGCACCTACTAACACATCTGCAAATCCATCACCATTGATATCACCAGCCGTGCTGACAGCACTTCCCAGATTTTCTCCCGCTTCTACGCCATCGTAAAACCAATTGGGATACAAAAACAGGATGCTACCAACTGTTTCAGCCAGCACCTGTTGGGCACCTGGCATTAAGCCTGTTAATAGCGCTGCTATTAATAAGATGAAAGTCATTAGGATTGAAAGGGTAACTTTAAATCTTGTTTTCATAGTTGCTTTCCCTGGGCGCCTGCCCGATCAGGTTCAAGCAGGCGCCACTCATCATGGGACAGTGAAATTGGTATGTTTACTTACTCATCATGGGCAGATAAGCACCATAGGCTTTCAAATCCGCCAGATTCTGAGCTATAAATTTCTTGGTCTTCAGCACTTTGGTCCAATGGCCTTCATTATCTTTGGCCTGGGCTTCAAATTCAAACCAGCCATACAGTATAATTTCCGTCTTTCTTGGACCAACCAGCGCCATCCCACATATCTGATAAGACTTTTGCTGGTGTTTTACACTGTTTATTCTTGTTACAATCCGTATCAGCATCGGTGTAAGTGAAGGGTTGGCCATTGATTAACCATTGAACTTCATCGATACCATCACCCAATAATCCATCACCACCCAATGCGTCAAGATCACGAGCCGAGATGTAAAGTGTGATGACTTCGTCACCGTCGGTGGTAAAGATTTCCTGAGTTGGTGATAACAATGTAGCAACCGGGAAGTAATCACTACTGGCTACAGTATCATCGAGTAAGTACATTAACCTTCGGTATAAGATATCACTGTTGAAGACAAGTTCTTCCTCGTGTTCGATGCCAAACTCATCCACGTAATGGGTGATTTCTTCTTCCCATTGGTTCCAGACTGCGTACATGAAGGTACCACCTGGATTAACCAGCATGGAAGCTTCACCAGAGAGAATTTCATCTTTATTCTCCAGCCATGGCCAGCGATCCAACAACAGGTCATCTGTTGCGGTGTTCGTAATCCATCACTTCATAAACATCGCCATAATATGGTCGCTCGGCTGTAATAAAGGTCCAATGGAGTTGCTTCACCTTCAGCAACAGTGGTATTGTCACCGGTTTCATAGACCATGAAGATATTTTGATCGATCACGTGCTGATCATCATCGTAAGGTAAAGTGTCAGCTTCAGTGCAAACCATACTCATCGATGTAACCAATCGTGCTTATGGTCGGATAAAGCTTCATACCACCAGTAGGGCTATAACGAGGATCCAGAATGGTGACCTTATTACCGGTCAATAAGGAAACATTTCGACCTTGCTCAAACTCACCAGCACCATATGACCAGGTATACTGGAACTGGCATCACCAACTGTTGTTCCATAATAGTATTCAAGATACTCTGTACCATCACCACCTAGGTCTGCGGGTGTAGTTGTCCAGGTCAAGCCACCATCAAAGGAGCGACGTACATACAGGTTGTAATGATCATTACCGACAGAGTTGGCATTCCAGTTAGGTGACCAGGCATACATCATCATGACGATATCGCCATCCAGGAATCCGCGGTGACCCTTGGCAACATCGTACGGGTTCTCCCAGCTCTGGTCATCCAGGTCATTGTCATCCTCACAACCATCGATCGTGTTCCACCATCACATTGACGCCACTCATAAACCTTGGGCATAGCAGTTCCATCTGGATTGCTACCATCATCTTCCATCGGGAATGTTTCTGCACAGGTATCATTATCAGTACCACCATCACATCGAATAACAGTCGTTCCGGAAATACTGATCGCAGGTGAGAGACAGACACCCTGCAGATAATTGGGATTGGAGCCATCGTCGTATGCCCATTCAGCGCAGTCCATATTTTCGAAGTCATAGGGGTTGTCAACCGCTGGTTCAAAATCATCAGGAATGAGTGTTCGTCGCAGCATGATATCTGCAGGACCACCCTGGTTGATGATGCCTTGCTTGTAGATCAACATGGCAGAGAGACCACTTTCAGAATTGACTGCTGCAGAGACCGAGTTGGTGGTCAAGGCAAATCGGCGGGAGATCTCGGTCAGATAATATTCATAATCACGATCATCCACTTGAATGTCATAGAATTCACCCACACCACCTGTACAGAATTCATCTGTATCATCTTTACAAACTGCTGGTTGGTTGATCATACCACCTTGATTGACCATGAATTCATGATCCCCGTCTTGAATGGATCAAAGGTGTAATACCACATATCCTTGCCAATATCAATTGGATCCGATTTATCATCTTCAGCCGTATCACCCAGGGCTTTGGATTCTTCCGCTGCCATCACCACCCAGGCACTATCTTCACCGTCCCATCAGCATCCGCATCGGATACGGTTTCAAATTAAGACGCACACGGGTGGAGGCTACACGTCCATTCAACAAGCGATTATCCTCAGTCACACACAGATTCAATGTAGTGCCACCGGGGTTTGTCCATGAAACCTGCGTTGCGCAGAAGGTTGAATCAGCTGTTGGAGCTTCTGGTAAGGCAGCTGGATCAAGGTCATCGATATTATCAAAATCAATATAACAATAAGGATCACTTGGGTTTTTTATAGGTTTCTGCCTTACACATGGCATTATCGGTGAGGCGGACGGGAGCAGCCATGGGAACATAGGGTTTTGGCATGGTTTCAAGTGTATAATCAGCCATTGGTGTTGCACCGATTGCTATTCCTTCTTGATCCGTGAATACCAAATCAAAATCTGCTTGACTAATATGAGAATACCAGATATCTGTCTGTTGATTGGCAACTGCGCCACACCAGCCTTCACCAGGTCCAAGACCTAAGCCGGGGCGTAGGCCTTCGGGGTCTTCCTGCCAGGTGAGGATACAACCTGCGCCAGCAGCACAATCCACAGCGGGCAGGTTGGCGTCACGCACACCAGAAGTCAATCGTTCTGGTTTTGCCCACATGATTTGAATGCTTTCGGCAACATCAATTGTTGAAGGATCATCTGAAGCCAATAATTTTCCACGTGCTGTCCAGACACAGGAGTAAGGAATTTCTCCCACATCCGAAAAGCCCAGCTTTTCATAATCCACAGATCCTTGCGAACCTGCTATCCCAAACAGATCATACAGATACACAGCATCTTTACCATAAGTTTCCTCAAGATCAGCAAGATAACTTGTATAATCAGTCCTTGATTATCTGTGGTTAATGAGTAGAGCGGGCTGCCGCCTTCGCAGTACTTACTGACCCAGGCAACAAAGATATTGTCATTGAAGACTTGATGAACCACATTGTGGACATCACCCGGATAAGCATATCCGGTTGCAGATTGAATGATGACAGATCCGATGATTGAGATAGATTGGTAGTCTTCCAGGTTGTACCATCATCTAAGGAAACGCCTACAAAGGCATCAAAATGACCGAAGGTGATGCCACCCTTGGTTTCTTCCACTGGATGTAGATCATCAATATAGACTGAGACCAATGGTTTGGCATAATTTCGATCCGCATAAGCCAATTGTAAATCCAAAGTGGTTGGATACACAACCGGAGTAAGTTCGCCTGTCGATTTCTGAGCTGGCACATAAAAGTCCATCATGTAGATGGCAGCCTTTTCAGTTTCATTTTCTGGCGTTTTGGAAATGTTGCGTCTAAATAAAACTCCATCCTCAGCCAGAGCCGAACCGACGGTCATGCTGAGTAGCATAATGACCGTCAAGAAACTCCATAAAAATTTTTTTCCTTTCATCGTAACTCCTATTCTAAAAATTTGGTTTTGGGCTCGAGTAAACAATTCGTCACGTCCTTAAATTTTCCCTGCATAACCCTCCTATTCTATTTTTCTGGCATATTGCTGTCTGAATGGTTCAAATGGACTCCGATCGGGATGATTGACGTTTTCGTTCGTCAAATCCCATAAATTGACATATAATTCATATAGAGTTGGATAATGGTGGCATTCTCCGCTGACGACATCCTGTAATGATGCATGCCATTCTCCATCAACGCTGTCTTTCCACACCCGTAACAAGTAAGAGAAATAATTAATTTGATGATCATTCATAGAATCCGGCCTTTATATGAACCATGGTTGCAATCATTATTACAATTGGACGTGTACGGCTTGTGAAATCAGCGTGAATTTAGCGTGAATTAAGATTAGAAAAATGAGCAGACTCGAAATTTCCCTCCGGCCCTTTCCGTGTGCACTTTGATGGCAATGACCTCAACGAAATCCTGCGTACCCGTAAGGAGCGTGCTCTGTTGGCGTACCTGGCGGAGGAACCACCGCGTTTGCAAACCCGTGAAAAGGTGGCTGAGTTCTTCTGGCCCAATCGCCCGGAGACGTACGCCCGCATGAATCTGCGCCAGGCACTGCTGGGTCTGCGCAAAGCATTCGGTGGGGAAGAGCAAACCAACAGCTTTCTGGAAGTTACGGATGAAGTCATTCAATTTGACCACCAGCAAGTCTGGATGGATACGCAGTCTTTCAGCCATTACATTGAGACCAGCAATCAACATCCCCATATCGAGCTGCACAATTGCCAGGAATGCATCAATCAGCTGGAAGAAGCGGTTGAAATCTATCGTGGCGATTTTCTCCGCGATCTGATTCTCAGTGATGCGACCGCTTTCCAGGAATGGGCAGTTTTCAACCGTGAACGTTATTTCCGCAGTATGATCAATGCCCTGCAGTCTCTTTCCAAAGCTTATTTCCACCGCTCCAATTTTGACCAGGCTTACAAATACGCCTGGCGTTACGTGGAAATGGCGCCTTTGGAAGAAAGTGCCCACCGCCTTTTGATGCGCCTGCTGACCAAGAGCGGCCGCCGCAACGCTGCCCTGCAGCAATACCAGTTGTGTAAATCGATCATTGCCCGTGAATTGGGTATTGAGCCTTCCCCCGAAACGCAGCAACTTTACAGCATGATCCTCAACAACCAGCCCATCGAACGCATCGATACCAGCAGCCTGGCAGGAAAATTACCCGCCAGGCGGGGTACGCGACCATTGAAACCACCCACCGGTCCATTGTATGACGCCAACACGGAGATGCCCCTGCGGGCCATCTTCATGGACCGCTTACGCCATGCCATCATGCGCATGAAACGCAACCAGCGTAATGCACTGTTGATCTCCTTAACCATCTCATTTCCCTATCATGAGCATATGCAACCGGAATTAAAGAAGCAGGTGGATGTGCTGCTGGCGCGCCGTTTGATGGGCACCGTGCGTGAGGACGACACCATTGCCAAGATCAATGACAACGAATACGCTCTGGTGCTGGAGGACATTCAGGATCTGGAAGTGGTACCGGACATTATCAGTAAAATCAGTAAAGCCATGAATTCACCACTACAATTGCCGGATCAGCGCATCCCAGCCCGCTGGCGATTGGCTGGAGCCTCTACCCGCAGGATGGGCATGACCCGGCTACCCTGATCAACAAAGCTGATATTGCCATGCGTACTGATCGCCTGCAGCAAAATATTCATCAAAATCAGAAATAAAAAGATAACTGGTGGCGTGACCTATTGCACAACCTCTGTGGTTAAAACCACAGGCTTGATCAGATTCAAACCTGTTCAAACAGGTTTTCCATGAACCAACCTGAGCAGGTTTAATTCGGGTCAGTTTGTGACTGCTTTCAATACAGGTTATGCTTGCTCTTCCAGATTACCTTCTGTTTCGTCCCCCGCATTATCCTCTGGTAACTGCACGGTGCGAATCCAGTAATCCCCAATTTTGCAGACCGCTTCGCGCAACCCGCTGAAACTGACTGGCTTGGTCACAAATCCACTGGCACCCTGTGCATACGAGAATTTCATATCGCGTTCCGCGCTGGAGGTGGTTAACGCCACCACCGGAATACCGCGCAGGTCGGGGTCTTTCTTTAATTCAACCAGAGCTTCGCGTCCATCTTTGCGCGGCATGTTCAGATCCAGCAGGATTAAATCCGGACGGGGTGCCAGATCAGGATCAGAAAAATCCCCTTTTTGATGTAAATAATCCAGCAACTGCTCAGGCCATCTTCTACAATGTAAATTTGGGCATTCATCTGGCATTCGTCAATGGCTTCCCCAATCAGATAAATATCATCCGGATCATCTTCTACCAGCAGGATAATCTTTTTAGTTTAAATCGTTTTCATGATTGTTAAGCCTTTCTTTAAATTGTTTCCTGGGCAATCGTACCACAAATGTGGTGCCTTTACCGGGCGAGCTATGCGCCGAAATGGTACCACCATGGTTATCCACAATTTTGCGACAGATGGTCAGCCCCATACCAATCCCCGGGAACTCCCCACCGACATCCAGACGCTGGAAGGGCTGGAAGATGCGATCCAGATATTTTTCATTGAAGCCGATGCCATTATCCTGCACGCGGATCTCACACATACCCTCGTTGTCGGTCACATCCCTGGGATACGGGCTGTAAATATTGATCTCCGGTTTTCGGCCAGGTGAATGGAATTTGAGGGCGTTACTGATCAGGTTCTGGAATAGTTGAGTGATCTGCACCTCATCAGCTTCCAATGTTGGCAATTCCGAGATTTCAACCTGTGCCTGTTTTTGTTCCACCTGCCAATCCAGGTCAATCAACACCTGCCGGATAACCTGTTCCATATTAACCTTACTGAATTGGTACTCTTTGTTGATGGATCGTGAGAACATCAGGGTTTCACTCAATAAAATCTGCTTCACCAGCTGCATCGCGCATGCGTTGCAAATAATTCATCCCACGCACATCCAGTTGCCCGCTGTAGCGGTCCTGTAGCATTTCACCAAAGGTTTGAATCTTGCGCAAAGGTTCCTGTAAATCGTGCGAAGCCACGTTGGTGAAATTACGCAGTTCCTCGTTGCTGTGCTCCAAATTCAACGTATATTCTTTTATTAATTCTGAACTCATAGCGATCTCGGTCCGCATCCCGTTCAGCAATCTCATCCGCCATATCATCAAACGACTGTGCCAGCTGCCCCAATTCGCCCTCTTTATAAGAGATGCCAGTACGGGATTTCATACCCCTTTGGCTAATTTCTGGGTGGCTTCCACCAACGCTCTTGCCTGCCGAATGATGAGCGCATCCCCCAGGAACCACATGAAGATTAACACCAACATGACGACGACGACATAATTATCAGGTTACGTTGCAGGGTGAAATTGGCAGTTTCAAAAGCAATTCGGGTTGGCAACCCCATAATCACAGACATATTGCCTGACGTACCCTGAATATCACTGATAGCGTAAATAGCTTCCTCCCCACTCAATCCTTCGCCAATCAGGTAACCACTTTTTTGTGCCCACAATTGCGATACCACAATATTGGAAGCCGGCAGACCTGGTATCCACGCCAACGATCATTGTCGGGGTAATGCGAAAGAATCGTTCCGGCTTCGTCCATGACGATCAATTCGCCGCCATCCGGTAAACCAGCAGATTTTGCAAAATCGAAAAACCAGATTAATTCCAACGAGACATTGACAACATTGAAAAATTGATCCTGCATATCATACACCGGATAGCCAACCGACATGACTGCTTTTCCAGTCACCCGGCAGATATGATATCCACTCAAAGTAAAATCGGAGGCATTAATTCAAATTCTGATAATGATCACATTCTTCGAAATCTGGGGGGGGCGTGTCTCTCCGGTGGGCTGCAGAGATTATGCCCCTGCAGATCCGCGACATAAAAAGCAGAATAATACTCAAAATGTTCTTTCAAACAGAGGTATGATGAATG
>CAVXXH010000010.1:0-133041 GCA_963765655.1 uncultured Chloroflexia bacterium | reverse complement strand
CCAATGTCGCTGTCTTCTCCATCTTTCTGGATGCGCTGCTGGTGGCATTCAGCCTGCACCTTTCGATCATCCTGCGTGAATTGGCCAATCCGCTGCCATATGTGCGCGACTTGCCACGGCAGGAGATTCCGCTGCTGCTGTACGTCCTCTTCCCGCTGCTGTGGGTGCTGGTGCTGCTGGTCTTCAACATCTATGACGGGCGCAAGAACATCCGCGTGGTGGATGAGTTCGGCAGCCTGATGTTGGCCTGTGGGATGGCGAGTGTGGCCTCCGCGGGCATTCTGTATTTCACCTTCCGCGATATCTCACGCTTTCAGTTCGGGTTATTCGCCCTGCTGGCGTTTCTGATCCTGCTCAGCTGGCGCGCGATCTTCCGCCTGACCGTTTATCGCAAGTATGCCCGGCGGGTGGAGCTGCGCAAGGTACTGATCCTGGGGGCTGGCTCCGCTGGGAGACGCATCGGGGAGCAGATCCAACGCGATAGTATGTATGGTTTGAGCGTGGTCGGTTATCTGGATGATGATGCAATCAAGCATGGCAAAGAAGGAGTGCAGGGCGACCTGAGCAAGGTGCGTGCATTGGTGCGTAGCCAGCCGGTCGACGATGTGGTGGTGGCATTACCCATGTCCGCACACCAACGCCTGACCCAAATCATCGCCGAGCTGCATGACCTGCCAGTGCGGGTGTGGGTCATCCCGGATTATTTCTCGCTAACCTTGCACAAAGCCGGTGTGTTCGACTTTGCCGGTATCCCCATGCTGGATCTGCGTGCCCCAGCGCTGGATGAGTATCAGCGCATGGTCAAACGCGCTTTCGACCTGGTGGTGTGTGTCCTGGCGCTGCCATTCGTCCTGCCCTTAATGGGCATCATCGCCCTGCTGATCAAACTGGACAGCCCGGGACCCGTGATCTTCCGGCAACAACGCGTGGGAGAAAATGGCCGCCTGTTCACGATGCTCAAGTTCCGCACGATGGTCAGCAATGCGGAAGCAATGCAGAAACAGATGGAACACAAGGATGAGAACGGCAATCGTATTCTGAAGCAGCCACATGATCCGCGTGTAACCCGGATTGGCAAATTCCTTAGGCAGACCAGCCTGGATGAATTACCGCAGCTTTTCAACGTGCTCGATAACAGCATGAGTCTGGTGGGTCCACGCCCCGAGATGCCCGATTTTGTGGATGAGTACCAACCCTGGCAACGCAAACGCTTCGCCGTGCCGCAGGGCATCACCGGCTGGTGGCAGGTGAATGGTCGCAGCGACCGACCTATGCATCTCAACACGGAGGATGATCTGTACTATGTACAGCATTACTCGATCTGGCTGGATTTACAGATCCTGGCACGTACCGTCTGGGCAGTGTTACGTCGCAAGGGTGCTTATTAACATTATACAATCCTGATACAAACCATCAATTCCCGCTACAATAAATGTATGTTTAAAAGTTGGGTTGGGGGAGTTTTTGGCGGAGGTACCTCCGCAAAAAACTCCCTGACAACAAAAAAAGAAATTATGATGGAAAATAAAATTTTACTCAAAATCGCTGGGTGTTGCTGGAGTTCCTGCCTGGGTTGATTTTATTTTCCTGACTACTTGATCGAGTGAGGATTGTATGGCGAATAAAGTAATAATCTATGGTGGATCGGGCGGCATTGGCTCGATGACAGGCAAGCTGCTGCGTGAACGCGGCTATGATCTGCATCTGGTCGGTCGCGATGAGGGCAAACTCAGCAAGGTAGCTGCGGAATTGAGTGCCAGCTACACGGTTGGCGATGTGACTGATGACAAGTTGTTTGAACGGGTCACACAGGAAGCCGGCGATGTGCTGGATGGGCTGGTGTACGCCATTGGCACCATCAACCTGCGTAGTTTCTCGCGCCTGGGCG
This sequence comes from uncultured Chloroflexia bacterium, assembly GCA_963765655.1. Taxonomy (GTDB): domain Bacteria; phylum Chloroflexota; class Anaerolineae; order Anaerolineales; family Anaerolineaceae; genus UBA6170. The sequence continues at coordinate 131,153 of CAVXXH010000010.1, read as the reverse complement.
AACATGATTTTATGAAAGATTTCCAGGTGAACGCCATTGGGGCTGCCAGGGCTATTCAAGCGGCTCTCCCGGCTCTTAAGAAATCTGAAAATGCTTCCGTAGTCCTGTATTCGAGCATCGCTGCCATTCAGGGGTTCGCTTTACATGCCTCGATCGGGATGGCAAAAGCTGCTGTCTCGGGTTTGACCATTTCGCTGGCAGCTGAATTGGCACCGAAAATCCGGGTGAACGCCATCGCCCCTTCACTAACTCAAACCCCACTCGGAGACAAGGTGGCCAGCAGCGAGCAAATGCAATCCGCCATCGCTGGTATGCATCCATTACCACGTCTGGGAACACCAATGGACATCGCTGCCCTGACCGTTTTCCTGATCTCTGCGGAATCCAGCTGGATCACCGGGCAGATCTTCAGCGTGGATGGTGGGCGTTCCACCCTGCGTGTCAAAGGCTAGAATCAATGCCCTCGCGCACGCTGGCTCGAATGCCGGAAGAACAACGCGAACAAATCAAAAATCAATCCCTATTTTTTCTTGAAAAAAATCAAAACAAGGGATAATGAATAGAAAGGGAGAGCGATGGTCACTTATATAAAACTGTATTTTGCCACCCTGCTGGTGTTTTTTGCGATTGATATGGTCTGGCTGGGTTTGGTAGCGCGCACATTTTATGCCAGGTATCTCGGCTTCTCTGATGGGTCCAACCAATTGGCTGGCAGCGATTATTTTTTACCTGCTGTTCATCCTTGGGATCCTGGTGTTTGTGGTGGTGCCGGGAGTGAAAGAAGGTTCGTTGCAGATGACCCTGGTTCGGGCAGCTCTGTTTGGGCTGATCACCTACGCCACCTACGATCTCACCAACCTGGCAACCATCAAGGATTGGCCGCTCCTGGTGACGGTGGTGGATATGATCTGGGGCACTGTTTTGAGTTTATTGGTTAGTCTGGCGAGTTATTTTATTGCCCGCTGGTTGATGTAATTCGTTCAAATTTTTAATAAATTAAAGTATAAAGGGAGTGAAAGCAATGGAAAAAGGAAAGAAAGACAACAAAGTACCGATAGCTACAATAGAAAAACAAAAGAAAGAAAACAAAGTATCGACAGCCGCCATGGAAAAGAAGTTCAAAGGTCTTCGGCGGTTCAACCTGATTATGGGATTTTTACATCTCATTCAGGGTGTGTTTATGATCGTGGTCAGCAACAAAACGACTTACCCGATCTTTACCAATTATTTGAATTTTGACTTATCCACCATGTCGTTGAAGCCGAACACGCAGTTATTTCTGGACTTACGGTTTGGTCCGGCTGTTGCCGTTTTCCTGCTGATCTCAGCCATCGCGCATTTCTATTTATCCACTGTCGGATATAAAAGCTATGTCGAGAATCTCAAGAAAGGTATGAACCCGATCCGTTTCTACGAATATGCCTTGAGCTCCTCCTGGATGATTGTGCTGATCGGCATGCTGATCGGGTTGTGGGACCTGGGAGCACTGATTTTGATCTTTGGTCTGAATGCAATGATGAATCTGTTCGGGATCATGATGGAATATCACAATCAATACACTCAGAAGACCAACTGGACAGCCTTCATTTATGGTTGTGTGGCCGGGATCATCCCCTGGATCGTGATTATGTTGTACTTCCTGGGTGCTGTACAATCCGGTGATGCCAAACCACCAGCTTTTGTGTATGCCATTATCCCCACCCTATTCGTCTTCTTCAATATTTTCGCCATCAACATGATACTGCAATACAAAAAAGTGGGGCGCTGGAAGGATTACCTGTATGGTGAACGCGTTTACATCATCTTAAGTCTGCTGGCTAAAACCACCCTGGCCTGGTTGATTTTTTCAGGAACATTAGCCCCGGTGTAAAATAACGAACAACTGAATATTATAAAAAATCCCACTCCTATCACATAGGATTGTGGGATTTTTTTATTTATGTTGTTAACACAACATGTAATTACGTAAAAGAGAAGAATGGAAATAAAACTCAATCTAATTGGATATCCAAATTCGTGTATTCGGTGCGCCAGGAAAAGCCTAATCGATCTAGTGTAATGAAAGGAGTACACACAATGAATTTCTCATAACATTGGTAGACAATCGAGCGACGGAAGAAGTAATTCAACCAGTCGAAGCCTCGAGCGTCAAAAACACAAGCCACAGCGAAAGCGAACCTAAAACGGCCTCGTTAAACGATAACAATAGAAGTGGTCAACCTTCCGAATATGGCGAAACCAGTATCCATGATGAAGAAATGAGAAAAAGCAATCATGGAACTTCTCGGGGTGAAAGAGGGTAGCGTGTGTTGAAAGATCGATTGAGGAACCTGGGAGACCCAGCTTGGGGTACGCATATTGGAAGGAAGACATAACTTTCAATATTGGCAAGTTGGGAGTCGGAGATGCCCATAGTAGTGAAGAAACCTGGTAACTCGGGTGGAGCGAAGGGGCATTACATGAAACATTGTTTCAAACAAAACTGGAGAGAGAACCGCTTGAAAAATTATTCTACTACGGACATACCGGTCGAGCACAAGAAAGTGGTCATTCCGGAGAAACTCTCACTTCTGCGGGCGAAACTGGGTCAAAAAGCCAAACAAGAGCCAAAGTTTCGGTTTTATGCATTGTATGATCGGGTCTATCGAAAGGACACTTTGGAGACAGCATGGCGAATAGTTGCAGCCAATAAAGGGGCTGCAGGAGTAGATGGCATCACGATAAAGGAGATACAGGAAACAGGGTATGAGAACCTCTTACAAGAATTACAAAATGAACTAAGAAGCAAACGATATAGACCGCAACCAGTTCTACGGGTTTATATTCCTAAATCCAACGGAAAACTACGACCTTTGGGAATACCGACCGTGAGGGATCGGGTGGTACAAATGGCTGTTTTGCTAATCCTTGAGCCAATTTTTGAAGCTGACTTTCTGGACTGTTCGTTCGGCTTTCGTCCTGGAAAAAGCGCTCATCAAGCTCTACAGACCATAAAGGACAATCTACAAGCAGGGTTTTCTGTTATCTATGACGCTGACTTGGCAGGTTATTTCGATCGTATTCCACATGATAAACTGATGGCCGCCATTCGAATGAGGGTAGTTGATCGAAGTGTGCTGAGGTTAATCAGATTGTGGTTACAAGCTCCTGTGCAAGAGAATACCCCAAAAGGTGGAACTCGTTTGAGTGGAAAAACTCATAAAGGAACTCCGCAAGGGGGAGTTATTTCTCCCGTACTTGCTAATATTTACTTGCATTGGTTCGATAAAGTCTTTCATGGTAAAGAAGGCTTAGCTAGAAGTGTAAACGCCAGACTTGTCCGATATGCGGATGATTTTGTAATTATGGCTAGAAACGATACACCCATTATTTCAGACTTTGTTGAACAAAAGATTGAAAAATGGATGGGGTTAGAAATAAATCGAGAGAAGACTCGGATGATTGATCTAAAACAAGCCAAAACCGCGCTCGATTTTCTTGGTTTTACCTTTCGATATGACTGGGATCTTGGAGGCAGGAAAAAGAAGTATTTGAATATCTTCCCTTCTAAGAAGTCCTTTATTAATGAAAAGCGTGAAATCCGGAGAATGACCGGTAAAGTAATGTGTTTTAAACCAATCCCTGTATTGATCAATGAAATGAATATCCATCTACGTGGGTGGGCAAACTACTTTTCATTTGGTTATCCAAACCAAACTTTTCGTCACATTAACTGGTATTTGTCTGAGAGAATGAGTAACCATCTAACCAGACGAAGCCAACGACCTTATAGACTAAGGAATCAGAAGTCTTATTATGCTGAACTCTTGAAATTGGGACTTAAGTTCCTATGACTCTTGTGAATGCTGGAGACGAGAGTTTCTTGGAGAGCCGGATGCGGGAAATCTGCACGTCCGGTTCGAGGAGGGGGGAATAAGGAAGCATGGCATGCGGTGCTGAGCCACATTAAGGGAAACCTGGATACTGAAGTATTCCGAAACCTAAACTTCCTTATTCCTCTACTCTACTGTTCCTTTTCGTGGATGGCCATTCCTTGGTTTCGATTTTCGTAGCGAGCTTCAATTGCTTTTCAAAAACTTATCGAGGTATCCATCATAAATGCATGATACTCTCAATAACTATCTGCACAGAAATCAATAGCATTGGTATTCGAATTACGGGATCTGCACTGCCCCAATGATAACAATTGATTTTATGTTTCTATTTCCAGTTCGTGTCTTTTCAATAATTAGCGGTTAGGGTGTTTTTCGCGGACGTGTGTCCGCGAAAAACACTCGCTTACCCCGATTTATTGAGATGATACTCCAGTTCTATAGAATTAAGATAATTCCCAAGACAATTTCAATTCCCAGGCTGATCAGATTGGATTGTTCTTTGGATTTATCAAAGAAAATTGAAAAAAGTCTCACAATTGCAATCCCCAGGTATGAGAAACCTAACACACCAAATGCTGCTTCACCCAATATGAATGGTGCTGATCCCAGGGCAATAAAAAGCCCACCAAAAATTGAACGAACCTCGGAAATACCCCTGGGGCCACTGTAAGAAAGCCCGGTAAATCCTGGAACTGCAGAGGGCTTAACTAATGCCAACAGACCCGTCGCAATGGTTAACATGGCGGCAATAACTTTTAATATGAATACAATATCCATCTAATTCTCCTAAATTCAAAAGAGGTTTTGGAGTGTTTTTGCCGGTGGTGACCGGCAAGAACACCCACAATCCTAATTATTTATTAATTTCCTCTATCAAAGCCAATAACTCAACATTTTCCGGGATATCCGACATGGAATGTCCATAATGAACAAACCTGGCCATGCCTTCCTTGTCCACAATGACCTGGGCTGGCATACGACCCAACTTGAACAGATTGACTTCCTGTCCATACAGTTTAAGCACGCTGGCTTTGGGATCTGGTAAACCGATAAATTGTAATTCATTCTTTTGGAAAAACTTTTTGAAAGCGTCTGCATTTTCTGGTCCTAAAACCAGAATGACTGCCTGACGATCCACAAACTGCTGAAAATCCTGACGCAACTGCGCCATATGCGCCTGGCAGAATGGTCAGGTGAAGGTGCGATTAAAGACCAATATCACGTTTGATTTGCCTTTAAAATCGGACAGTCGAACGGTTTTCCCCTCGAAATCCTCCAATGTGAAATCTGGAGCTGGTGTGTTGATTGACACTTTTGGCATTTTTTCCTCCCGGTTTTCCTAAATGAATTACCGAACTTGAGCTACTATTATTTTTGAAATACTTAATAATCTACTAATAATTTAAACCTTCTTAATTGTTATTGTACAGTCTATGATCTTAAAAGGAAAGATATTTGTTCTACAAACATTGTACAATCTTATTACATTTAGTTGAAACAAGACTAAAATTACACAATAAAAATAAGCAGGAGACATATGGCAAAGAAAAGTCAATTAAATTTTTATCGCATTGCCCCGGATGCTGAGCTGTTGGATATAGAAGGGAAAATGGTGAAACTTTCCTCCCTCTGGCAGGAAAAACCATTATTACTGGCATTCACCCGTCATTTCGGTTGTACACAATGTAAGGAAATGCTGGATGAATTGGTTCATGGGAAAGAGAAAATTGAGCAGGCGGGATTAAACCTGGCAGTGGTCAATCAGGGATCACCTGAATTAACAGCCATTTTTGCCGAAAAGTTTGCGCCAGGATTACTGATGCTGTGTGATCCGGAACGCAAGGTTTATGAAGCCTATGGACTGGAACAAGGGAATTTATTTCAAACCTTCCTGAATCCAAAGGTTTGGTCGGCTGTATCCAGAGCGCGCAAAAAAGGTTTTCAGGTGGAAACACCGCCATCAGGTCAGGATGCCATGCAAATGTCTGGCACATTTATTATCGGCACCAATGGGCACATTTTCCTGCCCTATTACTATGATCATATTGCAGATCATCCGCCATTGGACTTATTACTGGGTGGGGTACTCTCATCCAGCTGGGATCAGCCATTTGATGGCCCGGTAGGGCCAGGAATTCAGGATAAAGAGGAGATTTAGAATGAAGAAATTATCAATATTTTTTGTATTATTTACAATAACAGCCATCTTAATGACAGGTTGCGGTCCGAAAGCCGAAGAACCTGTTGTTGCCGAAACAATCGCACAACCGAACTATTTAATTACAGAAGGTCGATTGATGCCAGCCAATTATCTGGATCAGTCATTTTCTGTGCCTGGTCTGGTTGTTGAAGTACTGGTTCAGGAAGGTGATACCGTTGAAATCGGCCAGACGATCGCCAAATTAGATGTGCCTTACTTAGCACTGGTCGCTTTTTCTCAAAACCAGACGGAAGTTCAAAATGCCCAACTGGCTGTGGAAGAATTGAAAAAAAGCGCGGATGTCACCCTTGCACAAAGCAGATTGGACGTATTCAACGCTCAAAACCTGGTCGATGATGTACAGGCAGATTTCGATGCTGATGACAGTGAAGAAAATAAATTGCGCCTGGATGTTGCAATGGCAACATTGGATTTAGCAAAAGAGAATTTAGCCATATTCGAAGAAGGCAACGGGATCGATAAGGATCGCCTGGCAGCTGCCGAATCGCGTGTCACCACAGCTATGACAGCCATGCTCAGCGCTCAATCAGTGATTGATAGCTATGAGCTTAAGGCAAGTGTCGGTGGAACCGTCACTAATATCAACATCAAAGCCGGTGAACGCATCAATGCTGGGATATCGATCATCACCATCGCAGATTTTGGAAACTGGGAAATCAAAACCGATAATCTCACCGAAATCAATGTGGTCAATGTTCAGGATAGGCCAAAAAGTTGAGGTTGTTCTGGATGCACTCCCCGATCAATCCTTTAGTGGTCAGGTGACGCATATCGATATGGTGTATGAAGAAAAACGTGGTGATACAACCTACACAGCTACCATCGTACTGGATCAATTGGATCCACAAATGCGCTGGGGGATGACCGCTGCCGTTCAATTCTTACCTTAATGCAAAGGAAATGTTAATGAGACAAACTTTCTCCATCGCAAGTTACCTGGCAATCAAAGAAGTATGGCGCAATCGGGGTCGCTTCCTGCTGGTCAGCCTGGTGATTGCCCTGATCACCCTGCTAGTGCTGTTTATTGCTGCACTGGGAGAAGGGTTGGGCAATGGCAACCGTGAATATATCTCCAAGCTGGACGCCGATTTGATTGTTTTCCAGAATAAATCAGATTTTCTCATCGCTGCCAGCCGTTTGGGTCGTGATCGATTAGCTGCCGTGCGCCGTGTGGATGGTGTTGCAGATGCTGCGATGATTGGTACATCAAGTGCCTCCCTGATCCTTCCGGGTGATAGCGAACCGCTCAAAGTCGCTATGCTGGGCGTTGAACCTGGCAGAACCGGTGAACCATCGGTACTGCAAGGTCAACAACTCAGTACAGATCTGGCTTCGGAAGCGATTATCGACCGTAATACAGCTATACGCAGCAACTTAATTGTCGGAGATACCCTCACCGTGCGTGTCACGCAGGGAACCCAGGATGAATTCTTTGACCTGCGCATCGTTGGGATTTCGGATGGGCAACAATATTCCTTACAACCTTCCATTTTTGTCCCCTTCTTCACATGGGATCGAATACGATCTAAATCGGAAGCCGAAGTCAACAGTCTCACCTCGGTTGGCAATGTAATCCTGGTCAAATTGCAGGATCCTGCCCAATTGGAACAGGTCAGCCAACGACTGGTGGCTCAGGTGAGCAATATTGAAACTGCAACGCTGACAAAAGCCATTCAGTCGCTACCAGGTTACTCAGCCCAACAGAGCACGCTCAATACCCAGGGTGGTTTCACGCTCTTCATCGGTATTCTGGTCATTGGTGGTTTCTTCCAGATCCAGATTTTGCAAAAGGTGGCTCAAATTGGTGTACTCAAAGCAATCGGGGCTGCCAATCCGGTGGTGGCATTTTCTGCGATTATTCAGATCGTCGTTATCACAGTGATTGGGGTAGTGATTGGGGCTCTCCTGACATTCTCCTTCTCGCTATTCTTCCCACCAACCGTCCCGATTGTGTTCAATGGCACCACCTCTCTGATTGCGATCGTCGCATTACTATTGATTGGTCCATTGGGCGGATTGGTATCCATTCGCTATGCGGTGCGGATTGAACCACTGAAAGCTTTAGGGTTATCATCATGACAACATATGCACTCGAAACTCAATCCGTCATCAAGACCTATCAGAGTGAATCCGGCACCATTCAGGCAGTTGATGATGTCTCACTGCAGGTGGGGTCTGGTGAATTCGTAGCCCTGGTCGGACCCAGTGGCTCGGGAAAAACAACCATGTTATCCATCCTGGCAGCTTTACTCCAACCCACATCCGGCAGGATTATGCTGGATGGGCAGGATCTGGCTGGTATGAATGATATCGATCGTGTCGCCATGCGTCGCGAAAAAATCGGCTTCACCTTCCAGGCGAACAATCTGGTGCCTTATCTCACTGCCGTCGAGAATGTGGAATTGATGCTGCGCCTCAACAACAAACTGGACAAAACCGGGAAGTTACGTGCCCGTGAACTTCTGGCGCGTTTGGGGCTGGCAGAACGCATGCACAACCTGCCGGGACAAATGTCCGGTGGTCAGCAACAACGGGTGGCGATTGCCAGGGCTTTGATCCACAATCCCAGTCTGGTGCTGGCAGATGAGCCGACCGCCAGCCTGGATACCGAACGTGCCTATCAGGTCGTCGAAACATTCGCCGGTCTGATCCACGAACAGAAACGTGCCGGTATCATGGTCACCCACGATCTACGCATGGTTGAATTTGTTGACCGGGTGCTTTTAATGCAGGACGGAAAACTGGTACGAATCTACACCGGGCATAGCGAGATCTTGGAATTGATCCAGGGTAGCCGTCATTAATAAAAATTTATAAAAAAATAAAAATGCTCATCATAATCGATGGGCTTTTTTTATTATTAAGTAGATAATTTTAATGGAGCCATCGAATAGGAGTTTTTATGTCAATACGTTATATGAACTGCGCACCCATGAAACCCAGGTTGTTAAGTTGGACGGTGGGTAACCTGGCTATTCTGGTAGAAACCGATCAGGGACCGGTTTTGGTGGATACTGGCTTAGGACTGCATGATCACGAAGTACCGACCCGACTGGTGCGAATGTTTCGTCGTATTTTTCGTATCCCCTATGCTCCGAATATGACGGCCATTCGCCAGTTAGTAGAATTGGGAATTTCTCCAACCAATGTGAAACACATTATTCAGACCCATCTTCATTTTGATCATGCCGGCGGATTATCAGATTTTCCCTGGGCACAGGTGCATCTGCATCAAAAAGAATATGCAGCGATGTTGAAACCGAAGACCTGGTTGGAGCGGTATGCGTATGACAAAGCTGATTTTGCACATGAACCTTATTGGGTGACCTATCAAAATTGCACGGAGAAATGGTTTGAATTTGATGCCATTCCCCTTCCCTTCAAGCCAAGATTGTATCTAATTCCCCTCTTTGGTCATACCTCCGGTCATTGCGGAGTTGCTATTGAGGATGGAGATGGTTGGGTATTTCAAGCGAGTGACGCCCTGCCAGCGAACGCCGAATATGATTTAGCCCCAGGTTGGTTGAAGCGCATGGTGCTGGGAAAGCATGTTCAGCGAATTAAAACATTTTCACAAGCTCACCCGGAGGTGAAGGTGGTCGCCGGGCATACTTACCAAAAGATATGAATAATTGTTCGTCATCTTGTTATAATCATAATAAACAATCTTTTCCAGGCATCCTTCATCGCTGAATTCTCAAACACAGAAAAATACATTCCTCATGAGTAAGATTTAAAGAAGGTTTTATCATCCAAGATCCTTGGGCTAACTGAGGTAATTTGTGAAAATTTTCTTAACAGGTGGAACGGGTTTTATTGGCAAACCTCTTACCCGAGATTTACTTGAACGTGGTTGGGAAGTTATTGCACTGGTCAGAAAACCAGAAAGCGATGAATCCAAGGAAATTCAAGCCATGGGTGCACATTTAATGCAGGGGGATGTTACTCAACAAGAAAGTATGCGAGTTGGAATGCAGGGATCTGATGTCGTGATTCACAACGCTGGTTGGTATGAATTCGGGATTTGCAAACAAGATCATGAAAAAATGTTCAGGATCAATGTGGAAGGTACCCGAAACACACTTAATCTGGCAATCGAACTGGGAATTCCCAGAATCATTCATACATCTTCAATATTGGCATATGGCACAACGGGAGACATTGTCGCGGATGAAAGCTATGAACGGCAATTTCCTCCAGTGACTTATTATGAAGAAACCAAGATGCAAGCCCATGAGATTGCTTCCACCTTACAAAAAAAGGGAGCGCCTATCATCATAAACTGCCCTGCCGGGGTGATCGGACCTGGAGACCATTCCGGGATAGGCTATCTGGTGAGAATGTATGTGCATCATTGTTTACCACCCATTCTGTGGACACCCAATGGAAAATTAGCCCACGTCTATGTGGATGATGCCGCTGTAGGGATCGCAGGCTGTGTGGAGTATGGAAAGATTGGAGAAACATACTTGCTCAGTAATGGAAATCAAACGCATCTGGAAATGGCTGATGACTGGAAGAAATGCGATGGTGGGTGTAAAAACACCTGGTTCTGGTTACCTAGTTCAATTGCAGTTCTTCTCAATCGCATAGCAGAACCGATCGAAAGATTATTTGGATTGCCCATCGTTTTTTGTAAAGAATTCATATTATCGGCAAAAGAAAACTGGCAATTTTCAGCTGCAAAAGCAGAACGAGAATTACATATGCAATTTCGCAGCCTGGAACAAGCCTGGTGTGATACGATCGAAGGTGAAAGAGAATTGATTCAGATGAAAAAACAGCAATGAAATTCGAATAGCAAATGGACTGGACAAAGTAATACGATGAAAAATTGGCGAAATCTACTCACATTTGACCCCATACCAGCCTTGTTAGGATCCAGAGTAGAGGTAATTCAATTTTTTGTTAATCGTGATCTTCTTGATTTACACACCAATTCAATTGGAAACTTATGGCATCTGCATGAATCCCAGAAAATTCTAAAAAAACAACTACCTGATGGTAGTTGGCCACGTACCGATAAAAACCAGCATCCAGCTGTCAGGCATGAATTGGTTGACACCTGGCGGCAAGTCAATATTTTGGTTAGCAAATATGGATTTAATCGATCGCATCCTGAGCTTAACAAGGCAATTGAATTTCTCTTTTCCTGCCAGACAGAAGCGGGAGATTTCAGAGGTATCCTGGCTAACCAATATGCCACCTATTACACTGGTGCCATCCTGTCTTCTATCATTGAAGCTGGTTATGAGGATGATCCCAGGGTGGAAAGGTGTTTTCAATGGTTACTATTCATGCGGCAGGATGATGGGGGCTGGTCGATTCCCATGATCACACACAAATTCACCCGGGAAGAGCAATATAAATTGAGCAGCGAATTCCTCCCACCTGTGGAACCAGATCGTAGTAAGCCTTTTTCCCATAACTGGACCGGGATGGTGTTGCGAGCATTTGCTGCTCATCCAGAATATCGCCTTTCTGAAGAAGCCAAGCTCGCTGCTGACCTTTTGAAATCCCGCTTTTTCGAGCCTGATTTTTATACCTCATACCAGGATGCCCTTTATTGGGTCCGGTTTGAGTATCCGTTCTGGTGGAATAATTTAGTTTCCGCGTTGGACAGTCTGGCAAAAATGGGCTATTCATCGCAAGATCCTCAAATAAATCGAGCCATCCATTGGCTGATTGAAAACCAACAACCAGACGGTCTCTGGAAGATAAATTATTTCTCGAATGCTCCTGAAAAAAATTCCGCAAAAGTTTCAGAAATGAAGTTATGGGTAACCCTGGCTATTTGTCGTATCCTCAAGCAATTCACTGATTAGACAATAACTGCCCTTTTTTCTGGTATACCTCTGTTATATTTATGCTATTCTCATAAATGTTATTTCATCAAAATATAAAGAGAAACATATTACATGGCAAAAGTAGATGACTATCGAAAAATATTGAGTACATGGGATGATTGGGACGATTACTTGTTGCAGGAATGAGGACTTCCAGGACCCCGGGGAAATATCGAGCTGGCGCAGGCAGTCGCTGAGGAAGGTAATTTTGAAATTATTTAAGGATTTTGATTAGTTATGAGCATTAATAAACATAATTTATATGACTTCGATATTCACATCGCAGAAATTTATGATATGCAGGAGAATGACACGAAGGATGTGGAATTACTACGAAATTTACTTCGTGGCAAAGCACATCTCACCATTTTGGAACCATTCTGCGGAACCTGCCGCTTGCTTATTCCGCTCGCACTCGATGGGCACTCAATTTTTGGATTAGATCAATCACAGGCAATGTTGCAATTAGCACATCAAAAGATCCAAGCATTGCCTGACGATGTACAAAAACGAATTCAGCTACAATGGGCAGATGTGACCGTGGAGAATTGGCCAACCGAATATGATCTGGTTATTCTTGGTTTTAATTGTTTTTATGAGTTGGCAAGTGCGGAAGAACAGGAATTTTGCATTTATCAGGCATCCAGGGCATGTAAACCTGGAGGGTACATTTATGTGGATAATGACCATATGGAAGGTGAATTGGATGCTGCCTGGCAGGATATGAATAACAAGTATGTGTATTTATCCGGAATATGCAAAGATGGAACACAGGTAAAAAACACGCGTGAGACCATCTGGTATGATGTTAAACAAAGGCTTGCCCGGTTTGACCGCCGATATCAGATCACCTCTCCAGAAGGGGTTACCACTGAATATCAATTCACGCAACAAAAACACCCGGTCAGCAAAGTTGAAGTTCAAACCTGGTTGGAAAAACATGGGTTCGAGGTTCTGGCAGTGTATGGTGACCATTCAGGAAATCCATACCATGAGAATTCACTAAAAGCCATTTTCTGGGCGAGGAAACGCTAACAATCCTTATACGAAAATTTTCTTGCATCTAGCCATCGCTTAAAATGATGATAGGTCAGGAGGTCGCAGGATGGATAAAAAAACTAACCGGACATTGTCCGGTTGTCTCGTCTGGGGTATTGCATTTCTACTAATAAGTGGATGTTTGGTGCCAGTGAGTTTGTTTATTGCAGGCATGAGTACTTTTTTTTCAGAAGACTTAATCGCACCTACCCTGGGACCCTTTTTATGCCCGGAAAATACGGTTGCTGAGATCATATCATTTGAATCAACCATCATTGAAGATGGTTATGTTCGCCCAGCGACCAGTTATGAGATGCTCTGTAAAAGTCCGGATGATATCACTGTCAAAAATCTGGGTGGGAGTTATGCCTTGTTCTGGAGTGGCATATTTGTTGTGGTGAGTCTCATCCTGGCAGGAATTTTGTCGATTGTAGTCACAATTATTTTTCTAAGAATATTCAGAAACAGAGACTATCAAAAGAACCAAACACCTCCGCTCGTCAAAATTCAATGAAAGTTCCACACAATCACTAATTAATCAAACGAAATGAGCAGATAATAAAGGTCTGCTCATTTCTTTTAGTAAAATGATAATATCAGGTGAATTGATCTGATTTGCATTATCTTCAACCTATTAATACTATCCAATTTTATAATAACCGAATACAAGGTGAAATGATGAACACTGTAGAAAATGATGTCGAAAAGATTGAATGGTCAATTGATGTGCCAATTTTCAAGAATTCAGTCATCCTGAAACAATTAGGCATTGCCATTGGGATTCCATTTGGTTTGCTGTTGATCTTTTTCTTTATTATCAGCAAACCGGAAGACCGTATTTACACGCTATATGCATTAGGAATAATCCTTCTTTTATTCATTCTGACATACATATTCATCATGTTTACGTATAAAGGAAAATATTCCGTAAGCTATGTTCTTCATGAACAGGGAATATTAAGTTTTTCACAACCCGACATGGCCAAGAAAAACAAAATTGTGAATGGACTAACCCTTGGTCTGGGATTATTAGCCGGGAAACCCTCCGTTGCTGGCGCAGGAATGCTGGCAAATTCGAAACAATCAGTAAATTTGAAGTGGAACAATATCCAGAAAGTGAAATACAACCCTAAACAATTCACCATTTTATTACGGGGAAGTCCTGTGGAAAATATTGGTGTATTTTGTACACCAGAGAACTATCCAAAGGTGGAAGCATTCATCAAAAATAAACTGAAGCAATAAATGGACATCCTGCCAGCTGTCGTAAATCAACCACTGATTGGTTTGATCTTCATGGGATTATTGCTGGGTTATGCATGGTATGTTGGAAAGACAAACAAAAAACCACAACAATTGTTTCAGGCACCTTTAAAAATTAGTTTTGGGGATGATCAAATAAACTAATTTGTTGTATGATTGAAACAGACAATGAAATTAGATTTTCTCAGGTTATCAAGACGATGAAAAGAGAATTCAGATTTATCATTCTATTGATTATTTTGATCACATTATTTGTTGTTGTTATTTTGATCGAAACCCAAACCCATTCAATCCGACGAATCTTCGATGATTTCATTTATGATAATAGAAACCATTATTTGTCTTGTGAAAAACTACCCACCAAGGTTGAGGTTGAAAAAATTATCGCAGAGCATCAAAATGTAATCAATGAAATCGAAGGAGTAAATCCTGGATTGATTGGGTTTGAAATTGACACGGCTACCTGCCAGGGCAAAGCTGATATCATATTCTGGTACGCATCGCATGAGAATCGACTGGAAATTGAAGAGATCATTGGAAATGAGACCTTTTTTGGAATTCCATATCGTCTTCAAAATCGTTGATGATTATTTTCGATCTTATATATTTAGGAAATTAGGTTAAGTAAATTAATTCTTCTTCGTAGCACCCATGATTATACCCAATACCAACGACCAGATGGCTGCCAAGCCGATCTGCAAATCTGCTGGTAATAAAAACGTGATGGTGTGGGCAGGTATCCAGAACCAGATCAGGGTCTTCCAGGCTGTGGTGATGCCCTGAAAGCCTCTCCGTCCCAGGATGAGATTATCCTCGAGGCGATGAAATGCCATCATTTGCGGACCAAAGAGTACGTTCGTAAACACAGAAACTGCAAACGCCCAGCCCAAACCAGAACCTAAAAAGGCTGGTAGCAATTGATGATCCAGCAATGCCTGCGTAAACCCCTTCATGCCAGCAAATCCATATTTAATCACAATGCCAAGGATCGCCCAGGCAATACCTTTGAACAATAATTGCCACCAGGAGCAGGGAATGGCGATTTTTTTCTTCTGAATGCTGTACGAAATAATCTCCCCCAACGTGCCCAGGATGGCGAATTGAATGGCAGCGGATAATAACGGGTTTTGCGTGACCCAATTCAGGTATGTTTGCATGACAATTCCTCAGTGAAGGTAATGGGCTTATCTTATCAATCGCCCATCAGCATGTCAAGAAAAACGGAGGGTTATTACCCTCCGTGTGTGTCTTGTGATTGAGCCTGATACAACTAATTTACAGAGAATCCTGGATGAGGTCTTCCACAATGATGGAAGAAGAAAGTACACCCGGTAAACCAGCACCGGGATGAGTACCTGCACCGACAAAGTAGAGATTATCAAAATCCTCTGAGCGGTTATGAGGTCTGAACCAGGCCGATTGGGTCAAAACGGGCTGGAACGAAAAGGCAGCACCAAGGTAACTATTGAGATCACCTTCGAAGTGCAACGGATCAATCCAGTGCTCGGCGATGATGTTGGCTTCCAAATCCGGCAGGTAATTTTCCTCCAGGAAGTTTACAATCTTATCCCGGAAAGGTTTGGCCATCGTCCGCCAATCGATCCCCGATTTCTGGTTGGGAGCAGGTGCCAGCACGTAGAACCCTTCACATCCTTCCGGAGCGGTGGAAGGATCAGTAATGGTGGGCATATGCAGGTAGAGAGAAAAATCCTCCGCCAGTATCTTTTTATTGAAAATATCATCCAGCAAGCCTTTGTAACGCGGTCCCAAAATGATATTATGGTGTGCCAGGCGGCTATCGGTATAGCGCTTTTTAGTCCCGAAATAATACACAAACAAGGACATGCTATACCGCATACTTTTCAAACGCCAGTCTTTGTTCTTTTTGCGATATTGTGATGGGATCATCTTCATATAGGTGTTGGCAACATCGGCGTTTGAAACGACAATATCAAAAGGATGAAATACACCATCACGGGTATTAATGCCAGTGATTTTCCGTCCTTCAACCCCTAAAGAAGCGATCTGTTGGTTGAGATGTAACTTGCCACCCAACTCTTCAAATAACTTAATCATGGCATCCACGATAGCACCCGTTCCCCCAATGGCGTAATGTACACCCCATTCACGCTCCAGATAATGGATCATGGCGTAAATACTGGCTGTATCGTAAGGATTGCCCCCCACCAGGAGTGGATGGAAAGAGAAAATCTGACGTAGAAAATCATGCTTAATGAATTGGGAGACATAGGCATAAACACTTTTATAGGATTGCAGTTTGATTAGGTCCGGTGCTACCTTGAGCATGTCGCCAATGGAAAGGAACGGTTTATCGGCCAGCTCGACAAAACCTTTGTCAAAAATAGGTTTGGTGGTTGCCAGAAAACGTAAATAACCTTCTTTATCCTCCGGGCTGATTTTTTCGATTTGTCCCAGGGTAAAATCCAGGTCTGCGTTGTAATCAAACTGGATACCATCGGAATTGAAGATGCGGTAAAAAGGTGAAACCGGAACAAATTTGACATAATCCTCCCGATTCCGTCCAGCTGCTTTCCAGATATCATCGAACATAAAAGGTGCCGTGATAACCGTGGGACCACCATCAAACTTGAATCCATTCTTCTCATAGACATAAGCACGCCCACCCGGTTTATCCCGGCTTTCAAAGATTTCCACCCGATGTCCATGGGCTGCCAAACGCACCGCAGCACCCAGTCCGCCAAATCCACTTCCGATGATTGCAATATTTTTCATTTTCATACAGTTATTTTAATCGCCTTGAGTTATTCTGTGAATATCATCTACAAACTTTGTACAATGTTTATATATCAATACTAAGAAAATTGTATAATCTACTTCATGAAAGAATTCGATTTTATTATTGCGGGTGGTGGTGGTGCCGGCTTGGGATTGGCGCTGGCATTATTGGATAGCCGCTTTCAACACCATTCGATCTTGATTATCGATCGGGACACAAAGCATAAAGACGATCGTACCTGGTGTTTTTGGGGAGATGAAACAACCCCATTCACCTCCATTGCCCAACACGCCTGGGAAAAATTAACTGTGCGCTGTGAATCATTCCAGCAGCATTTTGATCTCGCACTGGATGGAGAACCAGGCTGGAAGTATTGGATGGTCAGTGGTCTGGATTTTTACAATCACGCTCGCCAACAATTCTCCCGATATCCAAATGTAGAAGTTTTACTGGGGGATGTGGAGAGAATCGAAAGCCAACAGGATCATGCTACTGTTTGGGTGAACGGTGAAGAATTTACAAGTAAATGGGTTTTCAATAGCATTATCAGACATGGTGAAATCAAAATTGACCCACAAAAACAGCATGATCTGAAACAACACTTTTTAGGTTGGCGCATAAAGACCCAGGAGGAGGTTTTTGATCCGGAGCGCATGACGCTCTTCGATTTTGAGACGCCCCAAAATGATAACCTGCGTTTCTTTTACATCCTGCCATTTTCAAGTACCGAAGCGATGATCGAGTACACCATCTTCTCGGTTGCTGTTCTCACACCAGCAGAATATGAAGAGGTAATACGCACCTATATCGAAAAAAATCTGGGCATTGATAATTATTCGATCATTATAGAAGAAAGCGGTGTGATCCCGATGACAGATTATCCGTTCCAACGCCAAGCCGGGGAACGGGTGATGAACATTGGCACCCGCGGGGGTCTGGTCAAACCTTCCTCCGGATATGCATTTAAACGTATGCAACGGGACGCACGGGATATAGTTCATGCATTGGAAAAATACGACAACCCCTTTAAAATCCGAAAATCATCTGCCCGTTACCTGTTCTATGATATTCTACTGCTGCAAATTCTTTTCCGGCAGGGTGGTAAGATGAAAAACATCTTCAGCAAACTTTTCCAGAATAACCCAATTATGCGCGTATTCCGTTTTCTGGATGAAGACGCCGCTATATGGGAGGATATTGCCCTAATTGCTTCTTTACCACCAATGCCATTTTTGCGGGCGTTGGTGCGCGTTTATTTGCTGAAAAAAATCTAGCTTACCAATCCACAACCTGCATAGGCAGCCCATCACGTGGCCGCAAGGTCACCAAAGCATCCACCAGTACCTTTTGATCCTGAGCTAATTTCAGGCTATGTTTTTGATAAATGGATGCCAAAACCAGTGGACCTTCCAACAGGGCAAAATAATTCCCAATACAAAGGCGTGGTCCACCACCAAAGGGTAGATAAGCAAATTTCGGACGAGCTTTGGATTGATCCGGTAAAAAGCGATCGGGTATGAAAGCCAGTGGATTTTCCCAGAAATCAGGGTTTTTATGCACATTGGTAATGCTGACTACGATTAAAGAGCCAGCGGGAATTTCGACGCCAGCGATGACATCATCCTGAACAGCTTTACGGGTCACCAGCCATGCAGGTGGATATAATCGCAATGCCTCATCAAACACCCGACGGGTGAAATCCAGAGCAGGGAAATCATCTACAGTCGGAGCGCGCCCTTCCAACACCTGCTTCAACTCCTGATGTAAACGCTCCTCAACTTGAGGATTGCTGGCCAGCAGGTAACAAGCCCAGGTCAGTGCGCTGGCGACTGTTTCATGCCCAGCGATCAGAATAGTGATTATCTCATCACGCACCTGTTGATCGCTCATGATTTGGTTATTGTCATCGGTTGAGTACAGCATCACATCCAGCAAGGATTTGGCATCGACTGAGGCATCCTTTTTCCTCCGATGGTGACTAATGATCTCCTGAACTGCGCCATCCAGTATTTTCATAGCCTGCTTAAATTTTCTACGACGTGGTGTACTGAAGAATGCCGGTAGAACGTCCGGTGATTTAAACGAATGCACCACGTGATCCAGCGCAACCAACACTGCTGAGGTCAAGATAGGAGCCTCTGTTCGTAGATCCACCCCCAACAAAGCTTTTCCAAGAATTTCTAAAGCCAGTTCCATCATCTCACGATCGACATCAATGCTTTGACCCGTCTGCCATTCATTGGCTTTACGGACAGCTGCATCAGCCATTAATGCTCCAAAGCCATTAATACGCTGGCGATGAAAGGCTGGCTGCATACGCCGGCGTTGTTGCAACCATAAGTCACCATCACTGGTCAGAAGCCCACGCCCGGTCACTTTGGATAGGCCATTGTATTGGAAGGTATCCTTGGTGTAATTTTTGTTATTGTCCTGAAGCACATGCTGAATATAAGTGGGATGGTTGAGCACAAAAGCATTCAGCGGTCCTATTTTAAATCGGATCAAATCCCCATATTGCTTATCTGCGGTTTCCAGAAATCCGAGCGTGTCATCACGCAGTTTAGGTAAGGAGGAAAGGATTTTGAATAATCCTGGGCTGGCTGGACTTTTTTTCGAAATCGTCGGTTCACTTGAAGGAGAAGAGTTCATTAGTAACCCCAGGTCATTTATTCAGAGATAAGATACTCTTATTTTATTCGATTTCTCCTTCCTTCCATCTGAAAATATTATACAAATTAAGAATCCCCCATCTGCGATGAGGGATTTGAAAATGGGGTGAGTATTATTCAGTTAGCAAAGTTAGTGTATCCAGGTATTCCTGACGTTGGGCAATAAAATTCAGAAACTCATCAACTGCCTGATCATACACATCAAAATCAACCAGACTTCTTTCTTCGTTGACTGAATGAATTAGATCCGAATACTCATTCACGATGTTCGCCAAGAAGTCACCTTGAAAAACCTGTTCATACACCAAATTCAATTTCTCCTCGTAGAGCGATCTAAAAGTTGAGTTTCCGAGGAAGCGGGAAATTAACACATTTTGACCACCGCCCATACCACCTCGTCCACCCATTCTGCCACCTGGAAAGTCGGTTGGGACCTCAGAGAGAGTGATATCGTAGGAAGCAGAACCTCCTAATTTTCCAAAACTCTCGTTCGCATCCCACATCAATACCGTGAACCGGTTGGAAACATCATCATAATACAGGTAGAAATTATTATTCATCCCGATCATTGAATCAGTGTTCACCAGCATGGCATTGACTGCCAGATACAGAGCAAACGAATCTACATCCATCTTTTGTGGTAATTCAGCTTCAAAAGTTTGATCGTCCGCTTCTTCTAAAAACCGCATAAATGAAATTAATGGCAACAAGTCGGCATCATTTTTCCGGGTTTGTTGGGTGAAACTACCCGCATAGCTACTGGGATCTTCTCCCTTATAATTCAAGGTTGAGCCTAATTCAGCTTTGTACAGAACTCCGTTGCTATTTTCAAAGTTTTCATCAAGATAAACCTGATTGACTAATTCCGATACCACATACAGGCTTTCTTCCTCATCATTAATTTTGAATCCAGTAAAGGCAGTTTGTGTAGCTGGTAGACCTACCAGGTTGGCAACCAGATTGGTGATTGGTTCCTCCAATATCGCTTCATCATAGGAGGCCCCATAAGTTCGAATCGACAGTGCAGTATAACCTTGATAGGTTTGACCAGATTCGAATTCATCGAATTTGATCATGAATGGGATTTTCACCTCGCCATCATTCTGACCCAATCGATTCATGCCTGGAAATCCATCATTTCCTGGCGCAGGAAAGTTACCTTGTTGATCGCCAGCTTGACCATCGAAGTTGGGCAGACTTTGATCGTTATCTGGATTTTCTTCATCTGCTGAGGGAGGTTGCATGTCCTGTGGTAGTTGAGGTCGTTCTCTAAAATTCGGTATTTCTCCTCCTTCTGGCATTTGTGGTATTTCACCCATATCAGGTCTTTGACCAGCAAAATCTCCCTGTCCCATGCCTCCTGGATTCATGTTTCCACCCAATGCGGATCGTAAAGAAGCATTGCCTTTCAAGCGGATGCCCACATTATTAATACGGACACCATCGATCATCACATCAGTTTGAAAATACTCTTTCTCTCCAGTTTGCTGATAGGTAGAGATCATGGTGTCATAATCTTCATCAGACATGAGCACCTGAATACTGTGGACGAGTGTATCATCAAACAACTCCACATGATTGGAGAAATCATATCCATTTCCACTCACCAATTCTGTCTCCAAATCAGATTTCGTGGTATAAGCGACTACTCTCTCGTCTCCTAAAATAACCGTAAGCAATGTAAGAACCAGGAGAACCAACAAAATAATTGGAAAATAACGACGGAAAGTCAAACTCATATCAAGCCTTTCTGCTATAAGTCAGTGTTATTGTAACCAGCGATCAATGTGACTTTATTATTGCCATTCAAGGTCTTAATCTCGCCAAGAAATTCCTGAATCTGGTTTGATTTCTTCATGCCAATGCTATAGGTTAATTCGGTCAGCATGCCACTATGAACGGAATCAACACTGATCAATTCAGAGGATGTAGTGAACTTGAGAAAAGGGGGATCAAACAATTTATCGAATGCAATTCCATTTGGGACCTGTACCCGTAATATCTGGCTTGCCATCTCACGCGCATACCAGTTGAAACGAGTCATCAATAAAATCATCAGGCTGATGACGACAGCCGCGACAACTGCCAGAAAATAGAATTTCGTTCCAACGGCCATACCCACAGCCATGCTGAAAAAGATAAAGCCCACATCTCTGGTTTCTTTGACGGCATTTCGGAACCGGATGATGGACAAAGCACCTATTAATGAGAAAGCCCGGGCTATGTTGGAACCAACTATCATCATCACCAGCGCAACCACCATGCTATTAATTACCAGCGTAAACACAAAACTTTGCGTGTAAGATGTACCGCGATGGGTTTGTTTGTAAATCCAGCCAATAAAGGCACTCAAAACAAAGCTGAGCACCATTACAATGACGACATCCAATACTGAAAATTCCCCGGTTAAATCCTGAAACGAAAAAATATCCATGTTAATACTCCTTTTGAGATTATTTGAAATTAAATTACTGAATGCAAATAATTAACTAAAAACGATGGAAAAATGTTTGATTGATCGATGCTGCAACAATATTTGCTGATCCGTACCATTCGTAAGTTGTTACTGGCTACCATCTCCGTTACCCAATAAGGTATGCGTTCATTAACCTTTATTTCCATGATCACCTGATCCGGATTAAACATTGGGGTATTCTGCGAAAGACCATTAATTTCTAAGGGATACGTTTGCGATACTATTTTTGTATCAAATGTAACCCGTAAGCCAATATCAAAATCACCTCCGACAAATGCCTGCCGTTGATAGTGAACAATACTCACCGGTCTCAAGTTGTATTGCCAGGTAAATGCTTGAATTTCCTGGACTACGGGTTGATCCTCAATACTTACATCGCCAGGAGGTTGACGAAGATTACATAAAGCGAGGGCATCACTGTAAGGTAAGATAATTCGTCGCTTTTGTGTAACGCGATCGAAGCGTTGTTTGATCTCAACAAAAACAGGAGTGTTTTCTTTAACAGTGTCAGAAGAATCATAATTTCGAATACGAAGTTTCCGCCGATAACGCACCCCATCCATTTTCTCCCAATAACAACGATAATCCGGTGAATCGTAATATAAACTGGTGATTGAATAGTGACCCTCCCCATTGCCATTTTCATCCGGGTGGAGATATTCTTGCAGGATTTTTCGAATCTCTTCGGCTTGTTTCATTGGTATCAGGTACTTCAACTCAAATCGGTTGAAATGCCGGATTGTATGGCTGAGCGTTGACATAGGAACTCCTTATTTTTGCATAAATTTCAGTCTTGTTTCTAGCTATAGTCTAAAAAATTAGTCTGTGAAGAAGCCATGAAGAATCTGTGAATTAGCTGAGAAAATAAAATAATCGTTCATTTTTCACAGCTTTTTCAAAGAATTATTCATTATGATTACAATGTAAACAGATTAGAATTAGTGAGATGAAGATGTCAAAAGTATTAATTGTTGATGATGATCCTAAATTGCTCAAAATGCTGCAGCGCACGTTGGTGTATGAAAATTTAACGGTGTTCACAGCCACTAACGGATTGGAAGCTCTGCCACTGGTGAAAACTCATCAACCTGATTTGATCATTCTGGACTGGATGATGCCACAAATGGATGGTTTGACCTTTATTCAGCTATTAAGAGACGAAGAAAATCACACACTCGTTTTAATGCTCACAGCTCGTGATGCCATCGAAAATCGAGTTGAAGGATTGGAAAGTGGCGCGGATGATTATCTGGTCAAACCTTTTGCTCCAGCCGAATTGGTGGCAAGAGTCCATGCCCTACTACGCCGGGTGGAAAAAAAACCCGAAAAGAAAAAAATTACTTATGCTGATGTTTCCCTCGACCCTACAACCAGAGAAGTAATCCGGGGAGAACGATCCATCAACCTGACAGTTACTGAATTCAATCTTCTCCAAATCCTGATGCGCCATCCACGACAGGTGTTAGAAAGGAGCCAGATTCTGAACGAGGTTTGGGGTTATGACTTTGGGGGAGATGACAATGTCCTGGAAATTTATATCGGATATTTGCGTAAAAAAATGGAAAATGAAGGCGATCTTCGTCTGATTCAAACAGTACGTGGTGTAGGTTACGTGTTGCGTGAGGAATGATGTCCATACGAACTCGCCTAACCTCATTGTACACAATCATATTGACATTAACGCTAACGATTTTTGGTATTGCTTTATACACACTACAGGCACAGGATACAATCAATTCACTTAAAAAAGACCTGATCTTTTCTGCGAATCGCTTTGCGGATGCAACCCAGAAAACCAACACACGTCCATTGCCCCCTCCCGATGTAGGCAATATTCCACCGCTGCCATTTGATAAATTTTCCAGTGAACAGGAATTTCAATTCGTGTCAGAACGTGAATTGGTGCGTGTTCTGGATATAAATGGAGAGTTGCTTGCCAGTCCCTTCGGTCGGGAAGGTGATGAATTACCTTTAAGCCAGGAAGGATTAACAGCATTACAAACCCAAAATGAATGGTGGGAAATCGATACCATTTCAGATGAACGCATGTTGATTTATAGCCGCACTGTTTTCATCAATGGTGAAGCAACTAATATTGTTCAGGTTGCCCGACCATTAACCGAACGTGACCGTACGCTTCAATCACTGGCAACCACGCTATTTATTGCGGGTTTGTTAACTGTTCTGATTGCATTTGGAATTGGATGGATTTTATCAGGTCTCACATTACAACCAATTCAAAGAATTACCCAAACAGCGAAGGAAATTGGAGAAAAAAGGGATTTCTCTCAACGGGTGAATTATCAGGGGCCCAACGATGAGGTTGGCCAGCTGGCGAACACTTTCAACGCCATGCTTTCGCGCTTGCAGGATGCATTTCAAAAAGTGGAACATGCACTGGAGGTGCAGAGAAATTTTGTAGCCGATGTCTCGCATGAATTACGTACGCCTTTAACAACCTTGCGAGGTAACCTGGGATTATTAAGGAAAAATCCTCCTGCCCCGACGGATGTTCAGGTGGATATTCTCAATGATATGGTGGATGAAAGTGATCGACTTATTCGATTAGTGAATGAACTTCTGTTAATGGCACGAGTGAATGCAGGCAGGAGTCTGTCTAGTGAGCCCGTACAAGTAACAGAACTACTCGAAGAAACCTGCCGGCAGATGGAACAGGTTGACCCTAAAATTATTTTTCATCAAAACATATCACCAGATCTTGTCATCAAGGGTGATCGTGATGCGATGAAACAAATCATATTAATCGGTTTGGATAATGCCATTAAACATTCTAAAGGTGAAGTTGAGGTTAATGCTATACGTGTTGACAGGCAGGTGGAAATTCACATCAAAGACCAGGGCGAAGGGATCCCAGGAGATAAATTACAAAATGTCTTTGACCGCTTCTACCGGGGAGACGAAGATATCACGAGCATGCCAGGATATGGTCTGGGATTATCCATTGCAAAAGCTCTGGTGGAAAAAATGGGCGGTTCTATAAAGTTGGAAAGTGAGTTCACTAAAGGCTGCGATTTATC
This sequence comes from uncultured Chloroflexia bacterium, assembly GCA_963765655.1. Lineage (GTDB taxonomy): Bacteria > Chloroflexota > Anaerolineae > Anaerolineales > Anaerolineaceae > UBA6170. The sequence continues at coordinate 105,969 of CAVXXH010000010.1, read as the reverse complement.
CATTCAATTTCCTGAATTCATGCTTCAGCTCTGAAAATTACTGAATTATCGAAACTATCATTTCGAAAAAACTCTAGGTCAGATTGATCAATCAGTTTTCCTTCTCTTATATAATCATTGATGAGAAGTGATGTTTTTAAGGAGAGGGTCATGATTTCAAACCAATGGTATGTGATTCTTGAATCACGCGAATTGAAGGCTGGTAAGCCAGTTGGTTTTACACGCATGGGGGAGAAAATGGTAGGCTGGAGAGATTCCTCCGGCACGGTTGTCATTCAAGGAGATGTCTGCCCACACCGAGGAGCTGCATTACATCAGGGCAAAATTCTTCATGATCACATTATGTGTCCTTTTCATGGATTCGAATTTGACTCCTCTGGGGCTTGCCAGTACATTCCTGCTAATGGAAAAAATGCAACTCCACCCAAAATAGTGCATGCAAAAACATATATAACCGTTGAAAGGCATGGATACATCTTTATCTGGTGGGGTAATGAGCAAACCACCTACCCGGATTTACCCATCTTTGAGGAACTTGAGAATGGTTACTACCATGCAGATTACAAAGAACGCTGGAATATCCACTATTCCCGTGCCATCGAAAATCAATTGGATGTTTTTCATCTCCCCTTTCCACATCGAACAACGATCGGACGCGGCAATAGAACCATCGCCGATGGACCGATCGTAAAAATGGAAGGAAATGAAATGCAAATTTGGGTCCATAATCGGGTTGATAATGGAACTCCCTCCAAACGAGCAAGTGACCTACCCGAACCCACCAGACCTCCTTTCTTACACTTTCGGTTTCCACATTTATGGCAAAATCACATTTCGGATGATATGCGTATCACAGTTTATTTCACACCAATTGATGATGAAAACACAATGATGTATACGCGTTATTATCAAAGTTTCGTTAAAGTTCCAATTTTAGGTCACTTTATTTCCTGGATGACCAGCATTTTCAGCATCGTCATTCTGCATCAGGATAAACGGGTGGTTGAAAATCAAATTCCGATCAAGTCAGATCTGAAGATGAATGAAAAATTGATTCCTGCTGACCAACCCATCATTCTCTATCGTAGAATAAGGAAAGAACTTCAAGGCAAATCATTGAAATAGAAATGATTATTGTGATATCTTCACTTGATACGAAAATGGAAGAAATGTTGGTAAAATGAAGTGAGTTCTACAACAACAATTACTCTTCTGGGGTGAAATTGTTGGCAGAAAATTTCTAACGAAGGAATTCGGTGTAATATTTTTTCATGGAAAATGGACATTCTTTTGCCCCTCTATTGCTGGTGCTCTTGCTGGCCTTCAGCGTACCACTGCTCATTTCTCGTTTCAAAAAACTGCTCCTGCCGGTAGTAGTAGGCGAAATTCTAGCTGGAATTCTGGTTGGGCACAGTGGGTTCGGCTGGGTGGAAGGTCAAGATCCTGTGCTCAGCCTTTTAGCCGAATTCGGCTTCGTCTTCCTGATGTTTATATCCGGGATGGAAATCGATCTTTCCAATATCGGTATGCCTGGGGGTCGTAACCGCAAGAACAATTCGCCAAATTCGCATAACAACCGACCTAAATGGATTAGCCCAATAAGCCTGGGTCTGATAAATTTTTTCCTTACTCTTATCATTTCAGGAGTAATCGGGTTGGGAATGGTGGCTGGCGGTCTGGCACGCAACCCTTGGATGATCGCATTGATTTTATCAACCACCTCTTTAGGCGTGGTGCTGCCAGTACTCAAGGAAGCCGGGCTTTCTACCGGGCGCTTTGGGCAAACGGTACTCATTGCTGCACTGGTGGCAGATTTTGCCACCATGTTGTTGATCACGGTGTTAGTAGCAGTCATCTCCCACGGAATAACGTTAGATATTTTATTGATCGGCTTATTGTTTGTGGGTTTCTTCCTGGCTTACCGCATTGGTAATCTGTTTTTCAACCGCCTGAAACCGGTTCGGCGAGCCATTGAAGAATTAAGTCACGCTACAACCCAGATAAAAGTTCGGGCAGCTTTTACCATCATGTTGACCTTTGTGGTATTAGCCCAAATACTGGGAACTGAATTAATTTTAGGCGCTTTTCTAGCAGGTGCAGTTGTTTCCATGCTGCGCACGCCAGACGATGAGAATCTGACCACACAACTTGAAGCCATTGGCTTTGGTTTCTTCATTCCTATCTTTTTCATCAAGGTCGGTTTGGATTTCAATCTACAGCTGCTCGTAGCTTCACCGCAGAACCTGGTACTGGTGCCAGCTCTATTGGTGGCAGCCCTATTGGTAAAATTTCTTCCTGCACTGGTTTTCCGCCTCTGTTTTTCCTGGCGAGAAACCTTTGCAGCCGGCGCAATCCTTTCTTCACGCCTATCTTTGATCATCGCCGCTTCGGCCATCGGCTTGCGCTTGGGCATCATCTCCGAAAGCGTAAACTCTGCCATTATCCTGGTGGCGATCATTACCGTGACCCTTGCGCCAATTGCATTCACCGCTCTGATCCACCGCGGAAAGTCAGGAACTATACGTCCTACATTGGTAGCAGGTGCCAGCGAGTTAGGAATACAGGTAGCAACCCAATTATCCAGGCATCAAGACCAGGTTGTAGTCATCGATTTTGATGAGAAAAGAGCTACCCTGGCTCGCCAGCGCGGGTTGCAATCCATCTGCGGGAGGATCGAGAAAGCATCACCTGAAATCGATGCAGCACTGAATACTGCCCAGGCTTTAATTTGCACATATGGTGATCCAGAATTAAATTATCAGGTGTGTAAACAGGCTCGTACCGTATATGGGATTGATCAGGTGGTTTCGTATATTGACAATCCGAATGATTTGATCCGTTTTGAGCTTCTCGGGGTAACCGCGGTAAACGCCGCTCTTGACCGCGCCACCCTGCTGACATTGGCCATCCGCAACCCGGCTCTTTATCAATTGTTTTCCAACAGCGAGACTAACAAAGAAATTCGCGAAATAGAGTTCAATAACCCCAAATATGAGAACAGCAGGCTGCGTGAACTATCCCTGCCGGGAGATGTACTGGTTGTGGCTTTATACCGTCATGGGGAACTGATTGTTCCTCATGGAAATACACAGATCATAACCGGTGACCATCTTACTTTTAATGGGTTCGTTAGAGCATATCGAAGCGACGCTGCCAATTTTTAATTTGTGAAATTCCAAAACTGGTATCATATTGGAGAGATTTTGGGAAATTTTCGTTCGTTTCTAATGTGTAATATTAATGAAACTGGATTGGATATCACATTTCGCATTCATTGGTTTATTAATTTTCCATCCTTGTCTTCTGGTAGATAGTCATCCATTTAGTAATTCTTAATTATGGATTAAATGCGTGACATTTGATTATTTTCAACCATCCAAAATGGCATCTACAAATTTATACAACCATTTGAAAAAACAATCAAAAATTTATATATTTTTTACACAGATATTCAACTGATGTGGAGATAAAAATGAACAGTATAGACAAGGCATTTGAAACACAATTATCGAATATTCAGAAAAAAACAAATAAAACGCTGGAAGAGTTGTTTGCCCTGATTAAGAGCAGTGGATTTGAAAAACATGGAGAAATTCGTGCCTTTTTGAAAAACGAATTCAATTTAGGGTTCGGAGATGCCAACACTTTGGCACATGTATTTAAGAAATCCCAGGAACCACCCGCTGAATCATCTGATTCCATTACGAGTAAAGTTGATGAAATTTATTCTGGATCCAGAGCCACCTTACGTCCGCTGCATGATGTGGTTATGAATGCCTTTACACAATTGGGAGATTTTGAAATCTCACCCAAGAAAACCTACCTGAGCTTACGTAGGAAAAAACAATTCGCTATGGTGGGCCCCAGTACAAAAGGCAGATTGGAAATTGGCATTAATATGAAGGATGTTCCCTCAACAGAACGCCTGGTAGAATTACCACCCGGTGGAATGTGTCAGTACAAAGTTTGGCTGGCTGATGAATCAGAGGTAAATGATGAGCTACTGGGTTGGATAAAAATAGCATTTGATCAGGCCGGGTAAAAAAAATCATTAACCTGAATTTCCAAAATCCAAAACAATGATGGCATTTAAATACTCAACGTAGATATAATCAATTAAATTGAAAATTAAATCAAGAGGATACAATGCCACATCCACTGGTCACTCAATTAAGATTTACTCGTAGTGAATATTTTCGAGCCATTAAAAATGTCAACCAAAATGATGCTGTCGTCCGTATCCTGCCCATGAATTGCATCAGTTGGAATGTTGGGCATCTCGCCTGGCAGGAACAAAGATACTTTTTACACTATGGTATGGGACAAATCCTCTACCCTGAGATTGATAAAGCCTTTGCCTATGGAGCACCAGCAAGTGCTCCTCCTTTGAAGGAAGTTTTATTTGCCTGGAAATCGATCACCGAAACAGTCGACCCCTGGTTGGATACCCTCACCAGTGAAAAATTGGTAGCACCCGTTATCAGTCAGGGTAAAGAAATTCAGTATACATTTGGTAATCTTTTATTGAGAACGATTTATCACTATTGGTATCATCTGGGTGAAAATATGGCAATCCGTCAGCAATTAGGTCACACAGAACTTCCACAATTTGTGGGAGCCATCGACAAAAAAGCACCCTATTTACCTGAATTTTGACCCTTTGCTATGATGGAGGCAATTGTTCAAGCAATTCTGGCAGACATTACCACTTTACAGGTAGATGCAATCGTCAATGCTGCCAATTCATCTTTGTTAGGAGGGGGCGGTGTGGATGGCGCTATCCATCGGGCTGCTGGTCCAAAATTATTGGAGGAATGTCGCAAGTTAAATGGTTGTCAAACCGGTGAAGCAAAACTCACCAAAGGATATAATCTTCCTGCCAGATTTGTCATCCACACAGTTGGACCTATCTGGCTTGGTGGTAACCAGGGGGAAGCAGATTTGTTGGCAGCCTGTTACCAAAATTCTTTAAAGCTTGCAGCAGACAATCGTTTTTCCAGTGTAGCGTTTCCAGCTATCAGCACTGGCGTGTATGGATATCCAGTTGATCAGGCAGCAAAAATTGCTGTTACCAGCGTTCAGAATTTTATGGAAGAACCTTCATCGATTGAAAAAGTGGTTTTCTGTTGTTACTCGTCTGTTGATTTGGAAGTTTATCAAAAATTTCTTCTCGCTGATTTAGATATTTAGTAACCTGGCTCAACGGTTTTATTTGACGCAATTATTCGGATTGAGTATATTTAATCTTATTCATGATAATTTGATTAGAGGTTGTGGAGGGAAACATGATTGGGATCATTACTGACAGCACCTGTGATATTCCAGAAGAACTAATTGAACAATACGGAATCACGATCGTCCCGCAATATGTCATCTGGGGTGACAAACAATACAAAGATCGATTTGAACTAAGCCCATTGGAATTCTATCAAAGGTTGGAAACAGATGAGACCAGACCCACCACATCTCAGGCAAGCATTCTCGATTTCAAATCTGTATATGAAGCACAAAACCAACTTGGATTCAGTGAGCTGATTGTTCTCACAGTCAGTGGCGCGATGAGTGGCACCTTTCAAATGGCGAAAGAAGCTGCCAAATTGGTGAATTTTCCGGTTTCCGTTGTCGACTCCAAAGGACCCACCATGACCTTAGGATGGCAGGTACTGGCAGCAGCGCGTACGCGGGATATGGGTACTGATGTAAAAACAATTCTCGAGAAGATTGACCAGGTTCGCAAACGGCTGGCTCAATTTGTAGCCATGGATACGCTTGAATACCTGCAAAAAGGCGGCAGGATTGGTGGTGCTGTAAAATGGGTAGGGGGATTATTACAGGTAAAACCCTTGATTTCGATTAATCATGAAACCGGGCTGGTGGAGCCAGTCAGCCTGTCACGAACACAAAAATCCCTGGTTGAGAATATGTATAAAAAATTCTTCGAAAAGCTGGATATCAATAAAAAATTACACATCGCTGTACTGCATGGAAACGCATTGAATAAAGCTGAAGAATTGGCAGCGCGAATCCAATCTGAATATAACCCGGTTGAGCTAATCATTAATATGACTGGACCTGTTTTGGGTATTAATACAGGTCCAGGTGCATTGGCATTATGCGGTTATTACGAAGATTAGTTTTCACTACAGGTTCTGGTCAATTCTTTGAAGCATAGCCATTGTAAGTGACCAGACATCTTCCATAGCCTGTGGATTCATTTTATCGTAGGTGTCTTCCACTTGATGCCAATAAGGCGCTTCGCCGTCTTTTTTCAGCCCAAATAAACTGATCGCTGGAATTTTGTTGCGGATTGCATCTGCCATTTCGCTATTACCACCACTTATTTTGACCGGGTAAGCACCCCACTCAGGGTTTTCACGGCTGAGGGTCTCTACCATCCTGATCAAATTCTGATCGGCTATAAACGGGACAATAATCCCTTCCTGGGTAAGATATCCCGGACCAGCAACACCTAATAATTCAAACACGATCGCTTTCGGGTTTTTGAGCATCTTTAAATTCTGCTGATACCAGACGATCATGCCATAATGTTGTGTTTCTTTACAGCCAGTACATACCGTAAATACCCGGGTGTGTTTCAATGGGTGTTTATTAAGTTCTTCTGCCATTGTCAAGACCATCCCCGCTGCGCTGGCATTGTCATTCGCACCAGCCGTAAAGGGAGAGAATTCTGCTTCAATGAAAAAGGATATCATCAAAACAGCACACATGGCTGTTGGAATGGACACATACCAGACCCACGACCAGGGAAGAAAAACAGAAAGGCTGTAAAGAATGGTTTGCATGAGATAGGTAACAAAAATAATGGTTGTGAATTTGTCGTTGATCTTCACATATTTTGGTGTTCGAAAGAAAAGCGGTGTGCGTTGCGTGTCCAGATGACCAACCAGAATGACATCCTGCTCATGTTCACCCATAGGCGGGATAACAGCATGCACATTCTGGCTACTCCCCTTGGGAACCATCATACGGATCAGGTTATTCTGGAAACTTAATTCCTGTAATTCACTGACAATCACCAGAATGCTGATGATAGCAGCAATCGCTGCGGTTAATCGACCTCCCAGAGGATATAAAATAAACGCAAAAATCATGAAGAAACTGCCGATAATATGAGGTAAAAATATAGATCTGGCACTTTGAAAATCCTGCCAGATGGGGGTCAGACCCATTTGCTTGAATTGATTTTTCGCATATTCTGCTGCCTGACGTTCTTCAGGCGTGGTTGACCCTCGTGGTCCAATATCCACTGCCAAAGCACGAATATGAGATAACCATTTCTTAACGTGAGGATGATCGGATGCTGGTTCTGACATTCTTATCTCCAATTAATTTTCAGCAGAAAAAATTCTGATCTACAAATCAAAACAGCCATAGTTATTATTATGAATCGATTGTTTCCAGATACTTGTACTGGACTTCATTTTCAAATTCGTAATATCCACGATACTTTTCCGGTAATAATTCAGCGACTTTATACATAATTTCATCCGCTACTTCCTGGCGCACGTCGCGGGACAAGGCACTGCCTCTCAAATTAAGCTTAAATGGCTTTCCAACCACAATATTAAAATCCGTTTTCTTGAAATGTTTGAAATTCTCCCAGAAATTTTCGTACCCATAAAAACCGATCGGTAACAGTGGCGCGTTTGTTCGAACCGCTATAGCAACCACACCAGGTTTCCCAGGCAGTAATTTTCCATCTTTACTGCGGGTACCCTCAGGTGACATAGCAATTACTTTCCCTTGTTTTAGCGCTTCCTCTGTCAACCGGAATGCTTCTCGGTCCACCATACCGCGGTCGATGGGAATAATCCCCCATTGGTTGAAGAGAAAATTAAACAGAGGGTTTTTCCAGGTTTCTCTTTTTGCAATCCCAATCACATTGGGATGATCAATATGTGGTAAAAATACCGGAACTTCCAAAAAGTTGATATGATTGCCAACCAGTATCAGCGGACCTTCAACGGGGACTTTCTTAAAATCTTCAGGATTGATTCGGCATACGATTTGGAAGATAAATCGCAAAAACCAGTTCAAAATCTTCAATCCAGGTCTCATAACCTGCTAAACCCCATCCATTGATATAACATCTAAAGCTTGCGGAATAAGTTCAATCTTTAGTTCCATACCTGCAAAACAAATCGTTTCACCATCAGCATGAGCTGGAATATTTCCGGTCAATGCGTGTACGATTACTTTTCGTGATTGTGGCATCCGGATCGCAGGGTGACCTTCCTGTGTGCCCTTGATGACTTTAAACGCTAACGGTAATATTTTGATTTGTGGAACCTGGCTTGCTATACATAGATTGAATAACCCATCGCCTGGATCACCTTTTGGTGCCATGTGAAATGAACCACCCATGCGTTTACCATTCATGATGGATACCAACAAGGATGGTTGTGTAATTGTTTCCTCATCAAGAATAATTTCATAAGTTGGGGCAGTATGATAAAGAAAGATCGTGCGTACCAGACCAACCAGATAGGATGCAACACCATGTGCCCATTTGATTTTTGCAGCTTCAAAACCTACCACCGTATCAAACCCCAGCCCGACACCATTGCCGAAAAATCTGCCCTGTGGATAATCTCCTCCAGTGACTAGCCCGATATCAATTTTTTTGGTTTTACCAGCAACGATTGCCTGAACAGCTTTGTCCAGGTCTTTGGTTATATCAATACCGAATGCAAAATCATTTCCTCGCCCGACTGGTAGAACACCCAAAACGGGTCTATTTTGATTTTGGTTTTCGGCCCTCATCAAACCATTGATGACCTCGTTCATGGTTCCATCACCACCAGCGGCAATGATCAAGGAACGTCCCAACTCAGCCTGTTCTCTGGCTATTTCCAAAGCATGGCCAGGATACTCGGTGAGGACTAATTCATAATCAAATTGGTGTTTTTCAAATAACTCGGTAATAACTGGTAATAATTTTTCTGCTTTTCCATGGTCAGCAATTGGGTTAAAAATAAGAAGCGGTTTTTGGGTCAATGTCAAGAATCCTTTTGAAGATTATAATTTTCTGGATATTATAGGATTAGGCACTAATTGATAACCCAATATTGTTCATCCAGATACGTTTATTCCTTTTTCGAATGTGATTGATACGAAATTGGATTATACGTGAAAAATCAAAAGATTGCATTACGAATTCATTTCAATAACATCAGGAGAGGAATTGGACAAAATTACTTTTGCAGTGAATGGAACGTTGATGTACGGATTTTCGCTTAACAAAAATCTTCTGGATCAAAACGCAGAATTTGTTTCCGAAACCAGAACAAGTTCTAAATATCGAATATGGTCTATACAGGATGAGTATCCCGCCATGCTTCGAGATGAAACAGAAGGGGAAAAGATAGATATTGAGCTTTGGAAATTATCGCCGGATGCTCTCGTTACAATTTTACAAAAAGAACCACCAGGACTCTGTGTCGGAAAAATAGAATTGGAAGATGGAGATGTAGTTTTAGGAGTATTAGGAGAACCCTATGTCGTCCTCGGTCAAAAAGAAATCACAGAATTTGGAGGTTGGCGTCAATACATTTCGGTCAATCAGGAATGATGAAGATTGAAAAACACCTGAATGAAAAGCAAATGGTCGGTTCTCCTTCCAATCATGATTGATCAATATTCATTTAATAATTTTTTATGTTTTTAACTCGATGTAACTAATTGTAAAAATTTACATTCAGTTATATGATTAATCTGAATTCACAAACACTTGATAAAGGATTTGTTGAATTTTGAGGAGGTGGATAGACAAAAAAATAAAATTTATTTTACGTTCCGGATTTTTATAAATCCCACTATGTTTATAAAGACAATATATAAGGAGTAGAAATAATGAAAAAAAGTATTATGTTAACCCTGGCCATATTCGCGATCATGTCAATGGTTTTGGCAGCTTGCGGTGGTGCTGGTGGAAAAGAAGCCGTGAACCTGAATGAAGCTACGCTTGAAGAAATTATTGCTGGCGCAAAAGAAGAAGGCCATGTTGAGTCCGTTGGTATGCCCGATTCATGGGCAAACTGGGGTGAGACCTGGCAGGAACTCACAGCTGAGTATGGTATCACACACGCCGACACTGATATGAGCTCTGCTGAAGAACTGAACATGTTCGAGAATGAAAAAGATGCTCCCACCAAAGATATTGGAGACATTGGACTTGGTTTTACTGCCGAAGCCATTACCAGAGGACTGGTTCAGGGTTATAAGACTTCCTACTGGGATGCTGTTCCCGACTGGGCAAAAGCAGATGACGGTATGTGGATGATCGCTTACACGGGCGTTACTACATTCATCTACAATGAAGATATCACCGAAGAACCTGCTCCAACTTCATGGGCTGATGTTCGTGCCGGCACCTATAAAGTCACCATTGGTGATGTAATTGGTGGCGCAACCGGTCAGGCAAATGTATTGGCAACAGCTTATGCATTTGGTGGTGATATGGATAATTTAGATCCTGCTTTCGAATTCTGGGCTGAAATGGCAAAAGCTGGTCGTATTGATCAGGGCGACATTCTTCTGCAAAGAATTCAGGCTGGCGAAGTTCAATTAGGCGTAACCTGGAGTTACAATGCCCTGACATATCGCAACGAAACACCAAACTATGCATTTACCGTAGGAGTTCCTGCAGATGGTTCTATCCTCAGTGGATATGCTTCTGTGATCAACGCTTATGCCCCGCATCCATATGCTGCTGCATTGGCACGTGAATTCATTTTCAGCGATGAAGGCCAAATTAACCTGGCAAAAGGTGGCGCTGTTCCTACCCGCACTGATATTGTCATTCCAAAAGAAATTCAGGATGTGACAATCCAACAATCACAATATGCAAATTCAATTCCGATTACCGATGCAGCTCGCTATGCTGAAATTGGTGCAGAAATTGCCGCTCGTTGGGAAGAAGAAATCATTCCTCTGATGAGTCAATAATCGGCTTATAAGTAAGTTCATACTCTGTAAAAATTTATGGGGCGTATTGCCGATACGCCCCATAATTAAATTTTAGGAGATTCCGTGAAAAAAAAGAAAAATATAAAAATATATTTACTCGTTCTCCTACCTTTTCTAATTATTGTTTTTCTTTACGAAATTCTTCCTCTGATCATGATGATACTCAGCAGTTTCAGATCAGAAACTGATAATAGCATTTTTTTTACCATCGAAAATTATATATCTGCTTTCACAAAACTCTCTTATCAGAGAGCCATCATCAACAGTTTGAGAATCACCATTCTTTCCACTGGTTTTGGAATCCTGATCGGTTTTTTTGGTGCCCAGGCTGCCCATAATTCACGTGGAAAATTTAGAAATGTATTCCTTACCATTTTGAATATGACTTCCAATTTTGCTGGTGTACCACTGGCTTTTGCGTACATGATCATTCTTGGAAATTCTGGTGTTATCACTCAGTTCGCCAAAACATATGGTGTTGAGTTTTTGACTAACTTTGATTTATACAGCAGTACGGGACTGTTGTTAATGTATGTGTATTTTCAAATCCCACTTTCTACCCTGCTTCTCATCCCTGCTTTCCATGGCATCCGTCAGGAATGGAAAGAAGCAAACATGCTTTTAGGTGGCCATAAATTTGATTTCTGGGCTAAGGTAGGTATTCCGGTATTGTTACCCAGTATTTTTGGCACTATGAGTGTTCTGTTTGCCAACGCTCTGGCTGCCTACGCAACAGCCTATGCCCTATTGATGAATAATTATTCTCTATTACCTGTCAATATTACCGGCATGTTCACCGGTGACATGACCACGCGTCCCCATCTGGGTGCAGCCCTATCAGTTGTTATGATGTTGTTGATGCTGGTAGCGATTATGGTCAGCAACTATATCAACCGGCAAACAACAAAATGGAAGGTGAGATGATGAAAAAGTCAAGATTTTCCTCGAATATGGTTATCATCATTCTCATTATTTATCTGTTAATTCCTCTTGTAGCAACTGCTGTCTACTCCATGTTTCAAAAGTGGACCGACATCTTACCGGAGGGTTTCACTTTGGGACATTATGCCAATTTACTTTCCAATAAAGCATTTCTATTAACTTTAGGTAGAACAATTATCATCAGTATCGTTCCTATTGTGTTGACAGTTGTGGTAACCCTTCTGGCTTTATTTGCAGTAACAATCTATTTCCCAAAATTAGAAAAGTACGTCCAGATCCTCTGTATGATTCCCTACACCATTCAGGGAGTCATCTTATCTGTCAGCATCCTATCTTTATATGCTGGTGTTGGAGGATTTTTGGGGTTGCGTCTCGTCATGTTGATCGGTGCTTACTGTATCATCATTCTTCCTTATATCTACCAGGGTATTCGTAACAGCATGAATGCTGTCAATATGCCCATGTTAATTGAAGCCGCAGAAATGTTAGGTGCCAGTAAATTGACTGCCTTTTTCCGGGTGATTGTTCCAAACATCATCTCAGGGATTACCGTTTCTTCTTTGCTTGCAGTTGGCATAATATTCGGGGATTACGTATTAATTCGCAATATCACTGGCAGTTCTTTCCAAAATGTTCAGATCTATTTATTTCTGGCTATGAAACGATCCAGTACAGAGGCTTCAGCTGTTTTTGTGATCATTATGATTACCACTTTTCTGATCACAGCCCTGGTGCTTTATCTTCAGAGTAGAGACAACCGGCAAAAAATGGAAAATAAAGGGAGATAAAATATGTCCTATATTCGCTTTGAAAATCTCAACAAATTTTATGGTAAAAATCATGTTCTCATTGATATCAACCTGACGGTTGAGAAAGGACAATTGGTAACACTTCTGGGACCTTCCGGTTGTGGAAAAAGCACATTGTTGCGTTGTCTGGCTGGTCTTGAAGTTGTAACCTCCGGAAAAGTTTTTTTGGATGGAAATGATATCACCGAGGTAAGTCCCCGTGACCGTGGTATCGGAATGGTTTTCCAGCAGTACTCATTATTTCCCAATCTGACCGTCTCTCAGAATGTTGCCTTTGGTCTGAAGATGAAGAAAGTACCTGGCAACGATATCGATACCAAAGTGAAACAGATTCTGGCTCTAGTCGGTTTGTCAGAAAAAATTGATCAGTATCCCAGCCAGCTTTCCGGTGGTCAGCAACAACGGGTGGCCTTAGCACGTGCCATTGTCACAGAGCCGAAGGTCCTATTGTTGGACGAACCACTCTCCGCGATTGACGCCCTTTTACGGAGGAACCTGCAGATAGAAATTCGCCGTATTCAAAGAGAGCTGAATATCACCACCATTTTTGTCACACATGATCAGGACGAAGCTATGGTTATGTCCGATATGATCCATTTATTCAACATTGGATTCATTGAACAGAGTGGCACAGCCATTGATCTGTATTCGCGACCGCGCACAAAATTTGCTGCCACCTTTATCGGTAATTACAATATTCTCACGGCGGATGAATTTGGCAAAGCAGTCAAAGAGAAACTGAATTGTAAAGATGTGGCTATCCGGCCTGAAATCATTCATGTCGATCCACAACCTGAAGAAGGGGAAGATAAATACCACCTGCAAGGAACTATTTTTAATAGCATCTCACACGGCAATATCATCCGCTATGGCGTGCAATCTGGTGCAATCCGGCTAAATGCAGATGTCATTTTTGAAGGCGGAATTCCACTGCAGGAAGGCGAAAAAGTTTTCCTCGCCATCAAAAAAGATGAGGTCATTCAGCTTTAGCAGTAAGTTTATCTACAACCACAATTAGAATAATTAATTTCCCAGGAGTGTGTTAATGATCAAAAATATTGCTCACCGTGGCTTTTCTGGTCAGTATCCGGAAAATACTCTGTTAGCATTCCAAAAAGCTCTCGAAGCTGGAGCAGATGGCAATGAATTTGATGTTCATCTCACCAGAGATGGTGTGCCTGTTATCCACCACGATGAAAATCTTCAACGCACCACCAACGGTACTGGCCTGATCGGAGATTACACATTCGATGAACTGCGTCAATTGAATGCTGCTTTCAGGTTCGACGGACAGTTTGGAGCTCAGCGAATTCCATCTTTACAAGAATATTTTGAAATGGTCAAAGGCACAAAAGTACTCAGCAACATTGAACTCAAAACTGGTATTATCCATTATCCGGATATTGAAAAACGGGTACTGACAATCATTGATGAATTCAATTGCCGTGAAGACGTGATTGTATCTTCGTTCAACCATTATTCCATCCAAATATTCAAAAAGCACGCTCCCGATGTCCAGATCGGTGTCCTCGAAGAAAGCTGGCTGATTGATCCAGGGGGATATGCTAAATCGCTCTCTGCTGAATGGTATCACCCGGAAATCCATGCGCTTACCGATGTATCACTGCAGAACTTACGCGCCAATCAGATCAAGATCAATACCTGGACGATCAATGAGGAAACAGATATGCACAATGCCATTGCAATGAAATTGGACGGGGTTATCACCAATCATCCGGATATATTTGCCCGTATCCTTCAGGAATATCAAGCACAATGACACTCAACATTGCACACCGTGGTTTTTCTAGTCAATTCCCTGAGAACACCCTGCTTGCTTTTCAGGAAGCAATTGAACTGGGTGTGGATGCCCTGGAATTAGATGTTCAACTCTCAAAAGATGGTGAGATCTTGATTTTCCATGATGAAGATCTTGAACGTATTACCGGACAAAAAGGTTACCTGAAGGATCTCACCTGCGTTGAGCTGCGTGAACTGGATGCATCTGGAGCGTATAGAGGTGTTTTTGGAAAACAGAATATTCCTACCCTGTCTGAATACCTGGAATTGACTGCAAACAAGAATATCATTACCTTCTTAGAATTGAAAAACGGGATGCTCCCCTATCCGTTATTGGAAGAAAAAGTCGCTGATTGTCTTAAAAAGTTTAGTCGTCAGAAAGGTACCATCCTTTTTTCAGCCAATCATCCTTCTGTTAAGCATTTTGCGACTTTAGCACCGGACGTTCAACTACTCTTCCCATTCGACAATTGGATATTTGGGTATGGTACCTATTGCCACGACCATGGCATCACTGCCTGCATGCCTTACTTCCGGTCTTTGACTCCTGAGGTTGTTGCAGAAATTAAATCTTTCGATATCTCGATCTATCCCTGGACAGTGGACGAACCGCAAGACTTTCAGACAATGCAGGCATTGGGCGTAGATGGAATCCTCAGTAACCATCCCGATCGATTGAAGACTTTCCTGAAAACCCAAAATATCGAAACAACCTAGAAGGAAATCGGTCGCCGGGCTACATTCAGTACCATTTCCTCGAATGCCAGAGCGGCTGCCTGACAGGCTGATTGATCGCCTGTGAGGATGGCACCCATGTAGTTCGTCTCGGATGGGGGTGGCGTGTAAGAAACAATTTCCACTGCTGCTGCCTTTAATGCTGCATCCAGTGCCATTACCCCTTCCAGCGGCGGAGCGATCAGATAAGCGATGGGTGATCCTAATGGGATACCGCAGGCTTTGGATAAGTAAGAACCAGTCTGTGAGATGACGTGAGGGAAAAAGGCGATGGATCCATCCTGATTGGCTGAATACCAGGTTGCATTTAAGGTCAGATAATGAACAGCAGCTTCCAGACCAGCGCGTACTTCATCCGGGTCTGGCCCTGCCAGCATAGCGATTATTTCACCAGAAAGCGGCCCGGAAGCATGTCGGGAACCAGCAAAAAACGAATGGGCGTAAACCACTTCTACATTCGCTTTTTTCGTGGCTTCATCAATGGACACATAAGTTGAATCGTCATTATCCGAGGTTAGTATTCCCAGGCTACGTTGGTCTGGACGCAATCCCAGCACCCGGGCGTAATCTGGAGCTACCTGCGAGATTAAGCGCACCGCCAATGGTTTCGCATGAATTGGATCTAAGATTGCCATGTGTTACTCCTTTTTATTCAATCAGCTTCGATTTCACACCTGAAGCCTGGTTTTTGATCATATTTTTTGCCATTTGTATGGAGTAAGCGCCAGCTTCCAACGGATTGGTACCTCCACCATCAAATATATTACAGATTACTTCCCGATCGGCATCCGTATGTCCACCGGATGGATGGAAAGCCATATAAGCACTCATCGACTCTGCCCTTCCCAGACCAGGACGTTCTCCGATCAGGAGAATGAGCACATCCGGTTGGATCAGATCTCCAATGTCATTCATCACACCGACCCGGCAATATTGAATGAAGAATGGGGTTCCCAGCGTTAATCCAGCCGTTTTACAACCTGCTTCCAGCACGGGGAAGATTTTTGGTAAATTTACTTCAATTGCATATGCACTCAGACCATCACCTATACAAATCTGAATATTGGGTGATTTTTCGCATCTTTCCTGAATGGTTTTCCGGGCTTCCTCGCTCAATCGGCGACCCAGATCAGGGCGTAACAGATATTGTTCTTTCCCTTCCGTGATTTGGGTTTGTACAGTGAACAGGTTGAATTGCGTCAGAATCTGGGGATCCACGTCCCGATATAATGTGTCTTGTGTTACGGCCAGATCACTCTGGAATAATAATAAAGACTTCGTTCTTAAACGTGTACCTGCCCGTCCACCGCCTATCCTGGCTGTTGTAGTGGAAATTAAGGCTGGTAATCCTTCTGAGTCGATTGGATGATCTATACCCGGTTTCTGTCGCATTTCATCCGTTGTTGGATCAGGTAAATCGATCGTCAAACTTGATGTAGGACCTTCTAAATCTTTACTTTCTTTCTGTTGTTCAACATCAGACGGTAATCCCGATAATTCTACTTGTGACTTTGAAAGGTTAGTTGATACCGTTTCATCACTTTGTTCGATTTTCTTTTTTAGATTTTCCTGCGCAATTTCCTGTAAAATTGCGTCGACTAATACCTTCATCTGGTTTTTATCCATCATTCACCTCAGCGCGACAAGAAAAAAGTAGGGTCACCAGCTTTTGGGGTGAGCTTACCATTTTTCATTAATCCGATGGCTTCCATCCAGGCTTCAAATTCAGGTGCGGGACGCAAGTTAAATATATTACGAACTGCCGCTGTATCATGAAATGAAGTGGATTGGTAGGATAACATCGAATCGTCGGCCATGGGCACACCCATAAAGAAATTGCACCCAGCGGCGGTTAACAATACCATCAGGTTTTCTGCACTGTTTTGATCCGTTCTGGCATGGTTGGTATAACAAACATCACATCCCATGGATATACCGGTCAATTTCCCCATAAAATGATCTTCAAGTCCAGCACGGTGGATTTGCGCGGTATCATATAAATATTCCGGACCAATAAATCCTACCACAGTATTGACCTGAAAGGGTTCATAGCGTTTTGCTAATCCATAATTGCGAGCCTCCAGGGTTAATTGATCCCAATCGTGATGGGCGTTGGCGGAAAGGGCTGACCCCTGACCCGTTTCAAAGTACATGTAGTTTGGACCAGCTGGATAACAATATTTTTTTGCCATCTGGTAGGCTTCATCCAGCATGCCTACAGAAATACCGAAAGATTCATTCCCAGCTTGTGAACCGCAAATCGATTGGAATACCAACCCCACCGGTGAACCGGATTGCATACAGCGCATCTGTGTGGTGACATGTGCCAGAACACAGCTCTGTGTGGGAATCTCCCAGGTTTTGATGACATCATAGGTCATATCTAACAAGCGTGACACCGATGCATAACTATCATCGGATGGATTGATGCCAATCACGGAATCACCACTACCAAAGGAAAGTCCTTCATAAATGGATGCCCGAATTCCCTCGGGTGAATCGGTGGGATGATTGGGTTGCAAGCGGCTGGATAATGTGCCTGGCATTCCGATAGTGTTGACACAATGGCGTACCACCCGAATTTTACTGGCTGCCAGCACCAGATCCATATTCGACATTAATTTTGTGACTGCTGATATCATTTCTGCGGTTAAGCCATTGGAGATACGTTTGATCTGGTCACCATCGGTTTCATTGGATAACAACCATTCTCGTAATTGACCCACCGTCCAATCTTTAATCTCTGAATATATAGTCTGATTCAGTCCTTCAAATATCACCTTTGTGACTTCGTCCTTGTCAGGTGGTAATACTGGATTTTCGTACAAAGCCCAAAGAGGTACTTCCGCGAGAACCAGCTTGGCTGCAGCGCGTTCAGCAGTTGTCTCAGCAGCCAAACCTGCCAGACGATCACCGGATTTTTCTTCATTCGCTTTTCCCATCAGAATGCGTAAATCCGGGAATTCGTAATGTTTTCCAAATAATTTCGTACGTAAAATCATTAAATACCTCAGACTAATGGTAAAAAATCAGTGTTTTCACCACCAATGGTACCACCCTCCCATCCATGAGTGGCGTTCCTATGTCGATATAATCCCCTTCTTCCAACCCAACCTGATCGATGACCAATAATGGGTGATCTTTTACAAGTCCTTTCACTGTCTGTCCTAAAACCTGGGCATAATCTCGCTTGATAATCGCAATGAGTGGCCTTCCGACTGGTAATAAGGAGGCAAATGATTCCAATCCCTGCGCCACCTGCACCAATTGAGGATAATCCATCCGTAAGTCCAATTCTAAGGAGATGGCAAATGGATCGACACCCAGGTCCAAATCCCAACGCCTGAGTGCATTTCTTATCGCCTCAGCGATCACACCCGAAGATAATTCTTTCCCGAATAGATCAGGTCGAATTACCGGTACATTTTTTAAGGGTAAAATCGATTGTTCAGCCCAAATCGTCGAGCCTGAAAGTGTCAATGTTTGCGAGCTGGCTCCTAACACTGTCGCTCGTTGCGTTTCTGCAGGCTTGATTACATTGTAAGATTTAATTTTTGGTTGGAAACGTAAGCTTTGAGCTAATAAAGGACCAATATCACCATGTCTGCTTACATCAGCAACCGAATTTAGCACAATTGGTGAATAAAAATAATAACCAATACCACCGGAAAACATCACAGGTTTTCCTGCACCAGAAACCGGATTGGGTGGCGTTTGATAGAGTTTTTCCGCCAGGGGAGATGTTGTACCTTCAATCAAATGAACCGTCACATCTGCCAAACAATCTGTCACGCGGGTTAAATCTGCCAGAGATGGGTGATCACCAACCCGGATCTGAACGCCAGCTTCAGTGATAATCCACTCTCCTGCATGGGAGATAGCTGTTACTACCCCATCCTTAATCTCAATTACCCTGCCACCAAAATTCATTGCTGCTGATCCTACCAAATTTCCTTGACGGAAAATCGCACTATTGGCACTCCCACCACCAATATCAATGTTTGAGACGGTAGTGAAATGCTGACGTGAATAACTGGCTGCTCCAGAACCGCGTCCGGCTATCATGCTTTCGACGTTTGGTCCGGCCACCGTGACAACAAAATCTCCTGCCAGATCAGCAATTGCTTTCAAAATCTGGTCAGCATTTTTCTTGCGGGCAGTCTCCCCGGTAATAATGACGGCTCCGGTTTCAACCTGGTCAGGAGAGATTCCTGCCCGAATATATTCCTGTTTCAAAATTTTGGCAAGACGATCTGCATCAATTGTTTCGACATCCAAAAGAGGTGTAAAAACGATTTCACTCTCATACAAAACTTTGCGATTAGTAATATCAACCCTGGGAATCTGTCCTGCACGGGCAATTTCGACCAGAGATAACTCACTGAATATTACCTGGGTTGTAGTTGTGCCAATATCAATACCAACACTGACAATATCATGTGCACTATTCACATATGATCCTTTCAGAGGCACACATTGGATCTCCCTCTATTTTTTTATATACATCAGCTTTTTGGATAATCAGCAAATAATCCTCTATAATTTATCATTTTTTAAGCGAGTTTCTCTTCATTTACGAAATTAAATCGCAACATGAAGTTCCAACAAAGACCCGAGTACATCATAAAAGTGCTATCTTCCTTATTATATAAACTTAATGGAAAATAACCTTATAGAAGCGGTTTGAAGTTGTGCTATTGTTAATTTTTTTGTTAATCTTGATTAAACTACTTGCATAATCGAATTCAAGAATTGTATACTTTACTAAATCCATTCTGGTTGTTGTTTTCTACAAATTCTGTAATTCTACAAAGGAGAAATGCTTATGAGTGTATTATTGGGAATCGTTATAGGATTCGGCGTATGGTTTGTTTTTCGTTATATTTTGACATCTTTTTTCACAGTTGATCAGAATGAACGTGCTGTGAAAACCGTATTTGGTCGGGCAGAACGCCTGGGTGATAATATGACCATCAACTCGCCATTAGCCGACATGCTGACTGACGAACACAAAAAACGTTATAACTATCCAGTGGTAAAGGTCATTCAACCTGGTGGACCCTATTTTAAATGGCCATGGGAAAAAATATACAAAGTCTCTGTGGCAACGCAGACTATCAACATGGCTTATGACCCGGATGAGCCCAAAGCAAATGCTGGGGGTACCATTTTGGAAGCTGTCACTAAAGATCAACTCAACACAGGCCTTACCGGCCAGATCCGCTACCGGATTGCAGAAACCAACCTGTATGCCTATCTTTTTGGGGTCAAACAACCTATCTCGCATGTCATGGGATACTTTGTTTCCGTCCTGCGTGAAAGAATAGCCAGTTTCGAAGCCCCACCTGCACCGATTAATCCCGCAAGTGATACCAGTATTGTTACCGGCGTCTCCATTAATGATCTGCGTAAAAATCTGAGGGATTTAAATGATCACATGGAAAGAGAATGCAGCTCTTCCATCGCTCGTTATGGAATCCTATTGGATGCTTCATTGATAACCGGAATTGACCCGCCAGCAGAAGTTGAATCTGCTCTGGCTGCGATCAATACTGCACATAATCAGGTTTCATCTGATATCAGTCTGGCTCAAGCGCTGGCAGATCAGAAGATTGTGCAATCCAGACGTGCAGTCGAGATTGAGACACTTAATGCTCAGGCCGAAGTGGAACCATTAAAAGCACTTGTAGAACAATTACGCATCTTAAAGAATAGTGGTCCGGGAGCATTGTCATCCTATGTACGAAATGTTCGTTTACGATTGTTCTCGCATGCCCAACAAATTGTGAGGGAGGTGGAATCATGAGTCCATTCTTCGAAATGATTATTGCAGCTGTCATAACCTTCTTTGCCATGTGGTTTTTAATGCCACTCATCTTATTTTTCATCCGCTTGTTAGGCTTATACACCATCGTCAATGAAGGTACATGCCAGGTATTTATCCTTTTCGGTAAAGTAATTGGAATTCTAAAAGAACCCGGAATCCATATCCTGCCCTTCAAGATCGGTGCAGGTGCCTTTTTGGTCAACTGGTTTGGCAGCCGCAAAGTATTGGATATGCGACTGGATCAACAATATTTGCGCAGTAATCCGGTCAATTCCGAAGAAGGTGCTCCGATGGGTGTGGGTATCTGGTATGAAATGTTTATCAGCGACCCGGTTTCTTACCTGTTCAAGAATGCAGACCCGCGCGGATCCCTGTCAGCCAATGTCAGCAATGCTGTGGTGCGGTCATTAAGTAACATGCCATTGGATCAGATGTTGGTGGATCGCCATCAGATGAGTCACACAGTGCGGGAGGAAGTTACCCCGCGCTCTCATGAATGGGGTTACAAATTAGGCTCCGTATATATCCGCAAAGTCCATTTCCGTGATATCGGCATGATCCGCCAGATTGAAGAGAAAGTGGTTAACCGTTTACGGCAGGTTACATCCGCCATCAAACAGGATGGTGCAAACCAGGTAAATATTATCGCTGGAACCGCTGAACGTCTGGCAGCCGTAGAATTTGCTAAGGCAGGTGCCATTCGACCCAAAATCGTAGGAGAAGCAATGGCGCAAATAACCAGTGAACCGGATGTGGCCAATGCCATGTTTGAGATCCTGGAAATGCAGAAATTGTTGGATAACAAAGGTAAGTTGACCCTTGTTCCCCCGGGTAGTGACCTGCTCAATCAATTGATCGTTGCAGGCTCTACAAAATAATTTTTTAAACAATAAAAACAGAACATCAGCGGGAGTAGATCAACTCCCGCTGATGTTTTAATGCTTATGACTTGGTAATATAACTCAAGAATTTTTCTACCGATGCTTCAGATGTACGATGCATAGATGGTGGAATAGTCAAATAGGCTAATTCTTTATATTTTTGTTCTCTTGATTTGATCAATTTTGGATAACAACGGGTAAAGGTTTGAGAAGGTGATTCTTTCGGGAGTGGTTGGAAGTAACCATTCCAAATAATGGCTACTGGATTTTCAAGATAATAATTCAACATGCGCTCAAAATCCTGCGGGATTATATCGAGATAAACGATCTTGGTCAAATGGCTTAACTTTTGCAGAATTTTGTTTTGCATATAGATGACACTGCCGGTTGAATCAATGACAATATTTTCATTTTCGCCAGCATTGTTCAGGTATTCAATGATCTTGTTCAAAATTTCTTCTTCAGCGTCTAAATACTGCTGAGCTCGAACCACATGGCTTTCTTCATCAGGATAACCTACCCACTGATGCATATCAAATAAATCTGGTTCAGCGAGTCCTAATTTCTTTGCCAGATGAGCTGTAATCAAATCATCACACCCAAAACGCTTGAAACCGTGCAATTCAAGTTTCTTTGACCAGTATGATTTTCCTGTGCCAGACATCCCAATTAAGGTAAGAAACACAATCGATATCTCCAATTTTATTTGGTTATTATAGCATTCCGACCGTGATAATTCAGTTGGAGAAAAAAAGTTCTCAGAGAATTTGCATCCTCTGAGAACAGCATGAAAATAAACTCTAAACCTGATTTTTAGAGTTTTATTCCAGCTTCACGTAATAAGTTTTGAATGGCTTCGACATCAGGCATTAAAATCCACATACCATCCCACGACCAAGTGGGATAAGCATGATCTTCCCCAATGGCAATTGAATTGATCTTTTCCGGTTGATTTAATACCATGGCTACAAACGGCATTAATTTGACAGCCTGTTCGATGGTCATGTTGGTTTCAACATTTTCCTGGATTTCATCCTTCATCGTGGATAATTTAGTGATGGACTGGAAGCTAACCATTTTTTTTGCCAATGCATATAACACTTCCTGTTCACGGCGATTGCGGTCTATGTCGTTGGATGAGGTACGGGCACGCACATACCAGAGTGCAGTTGGCCCATCCATATGCATAGTACCCTGTTGAACATAGCAATCCCCATTGGCATCTTGTAGTGGAAGATCACACCGGTCAGAAAAATCGGATGCTACATTAACCTCAATTCCACCACGGTTATCGATAAATTGAATAAAGCCATTGAAATTGGTCATCACATAATAATCCGGACGAATTCCAAAGTTTGCTTCAAACATTTCTGCGGTTGCATCAAAACCCCCTGATTGAAAAACCTGGTTTATTTTCATTTCCCACAGACTGGGAACCTGTACCCATAGATCGCGGGGAAAAGAAACCACATTGATTTGCATCAAATCCGGATCAAGTACTACCATCATGATCGCGTCTGTACGGTAACCACCATCATTAGGTCGCAGATCAGAACCCAACAACAGGACTTTGATCTGGTTACTAAAATTAGGCGTCACATCCACAGGCACGAATTCTTCTTCCACGGAGGCGGCCATCGCCTTGTTATCGGTAGAAAAATGTTGTGCTATGGCAACCAGGGTGGTGATCATGGTCAGGCAGGCAAAGAATATAAATAAGGCACCCAGAATAGTGGTGAGATTAAATTTAAACTTAAATTTTGGCATACGCCCATTAAACTTAGGGGTAGGAATTTTAAATTGGCTGCTTTTCTTTGGTGCGACTGGCTTTGCCATCGATTGACCTGACCAATTGTTTCCATTGGTTGGATGTACAACTCTTCTTCGAATGTGAGTATTTCTTTGATTATTATACAAATTATTCAAATGTTCACTCTCGCATTTCGGTTCTGTACCGATTACTGGCTTATTATAAATCCATAACCGTGCAAAACACAGGAATTTTCATATTAAGTTGCCAGATTCATGCCAGGACAGAAAAAAAGAAAAGTGACTATGCTGCAGAGTTCTGGCATCATAGTCACTTGTGGAAATCCCAAGACAAAAATTTATATGAAGATAATCTGGGTATCTTCGGTCATGTCAATAAATTCAGCAGCAGTAACAATGTCTTCCACACCATCCACAAAATCATCTTTGGACAGGTCCATCATATCTACTGACATTTTGCAGGCATACAAATGTGCTCCAGCATCTGCCAGCATTTGGATAAATTCACCCACAGGTGGAACATCCAGATCTGCAATCTTGTCACGCATTAATTTTGACGCAAAGGCAGTCATTCCGGGTAGAACACCCATAATATTAGGAATTCCCAGGTTGCCCGTTTTAACGCCCATCATGGTCATTTTCATGCTGGTATTGGCTACAGGAGCTAATTCCAATTTATCAACACGATGTTTGTTAATCAGGTCCATACCCCAGAAAGTGAAGAAGAGGGTTACATCAAGCCCGTTTCCTAAGGCTGCCCAACCCATTATTAAAGCTGGATAAGCCATATCCAATGTTCCTTTGGAACAAATAAATGCCATTTTTCTTTGTTTTTCTTCCATTGTTACCATCTCCTATAATTTATTAAATTTCGGTCAAAATTAAACACAACCTTCTGGTTTTCCGAGACCAGCAATTTTTGCCACCTTTTTGGCAGGTCCTTTTGGAAACAATGAGAACAACTCTTTTGTGCTCACACCTGAACCGCTGGTGATACCCCGTAATGTTGGTGCAGCACCGGTTGAACCAGCACTCTGACGGCTGAAATCAATTACTTTCCAATGTGCTTCGGTTAATTCAGCAATGCCTTCTTCTTTAGCCAGCTCTGCTGCAATTTCTTTCGTCCAATCAGCCTGGTTTACCAAGAAACCTTCTTCATTCACTTCAACTGTCTTTCCTGCTAATACTTTAGTTGCCATAATAAATACTCCTTAAGTTTTTATCTTAAATTTTTTATGCAATATTGAAACGTTTTTCCCAATCAGTCCATTTACCCGCCATGGTCATGGTTGGTGCCAAAGGCACTTTTCTTCCACGCATGAGGATATTCCAATACATCCACTCAAAGGATAATTTTCCGATATGGTTCAATCTCGATTCCTGCAACAATTTGAAAGGCCCAATACCGGGAACCGGGAAAAGTCCTGGCAAAGGTTCCTGTTCATAATTGAAATCCAACAAAACACCTTTCCCGTATCCAGATTCAATAAAACAATTGGTATGTCCATCAAATTTTTCTTCTAATTCTTTACCTTCCGTGTAGCGTTTGAAATTCTCTCCAAATAAATCAACAGCATAGTGAGCTACCGATCCGGCTTTGGAGGTAGGTGCATTGGATGCATCACCCAGAACAAAAATATTGTCAAACTTATCTGATAAAAATGTTGATTTATTCACCGGGGAAAAATTGAGGTCATCTCCTAATCCAGATTTTCCAATCACATCCGCACCCTTATTTACAGGGATACTGACCAGCAAATCATAGTCTAATTCACGTTCATCGTAGGAAATAATCTTCTTCGCATCTGGTTCTGCACGTTCGATATAGAAATCTGCTTCAACTTTAATGTTTTTTCGATCTAACATATCACCAATTAGCTTGGAGGCTACTGGTTTGGTGAAAGCACCAGAACCAGGTGTTGCATAAATTAACTCTACACGATCCCTAATACCTTTTTGAGTGAAATAAGCATCCGATAACATTAGAAATTCCATGGGTGCAACCGGACACTTAATCGGGTTTTCCACTACATTTACTACGATGCGACCACCCTGGAAATTTCTTATTTTTTCTTCCAAAGCAACTGCAGTTTTCAATGTATAAAATGAATGAATGGATTTTCCCCATTCGTGTTCTGCCAATCCTGGGGTCTCTTCCGGATAAATATCACAGCCGGTCGCGATGACTAAAAAGTCATACTCCAGTTCAGTTTTATCTTGAAGAATTACTTTATTACTTTCCGGTTGTATAAGTTCGATCCTGGTTTGAAGCATTCTCACTTTGGAAGGTATGTAGTTCTTCTTCTGTTTCATTAATTGTTTTTCTGTTGCTTTACCAAATGGTACAAAGATATAACCAGCCTGATAATAATGTATTGGATCTTCATCCACTATCGTGATTTGCCATTCGTTCAAATCCATCAAGTGGGTTAAGTGTGTCGCTACCATCGTTCCAGCAGTACCAGCCCCTAATATTACAATTTTCTTCATTCCATTGCTCCTCATAATTTTTGTGTTAAGGTTGCTATTTGTTGTAAACGCTCCATAAAAGCGCTGCGTTCATTTAATATACTTTCGACAGCATTTGCTGCTGCTGCTGGCTGTGCTGCCAGATGATGTTGTTCTTCGCGGGATAAGTGTGGGACCTGCTGATAAGCATTCAACATTTCCTGTTCTTCAATTCCACAAATTCGTGCTGTTTCTCTCAAGATCTCTTTTTCTGCTTCAGCATCTATGGGTTCCAGATAGAATTCCCCTGCCAAAAATACACCTTGCTTTTTATTTTGAGTCAGGATCACAGATCCAAAATATTTCAAACCAGCATGGCAGGTAAATAATTCTTCCCGCCCTTTCGCCTGTTCAGCAATTTTCCGCCAGATAGCTTCACAAATTTCTCGACCTTTCTCTGTCGATAACAAAAGTTTGCAGATAGGACCTGGTTGACTGATTTGGGTAACTTTCTCCCCTTTTTGGTCAATAATGACGGCACTGCAATGACTGACAGAGGTAAACAAATCCTGAATGGTCTGAACACAATGAATTGGAAATACTGTCTCGGACTCCATGACATCAGGCAGGTCGACTGTTTCACCGCTTAATAATTTTTCAACTTCCCTTTGTGAAAATCGCCATTGATTACCGATTTTTACACCTTTTATCCGTCCGTCCTGCAACATACGATAAACGGTGATGCGGTCAATTTTGAATAAATCCTGTACCTGTTTCGTTGTTAGAAAATTTTCCATTTGTTATACTTTGTTATATCATGTTATATAATGTTATACGATGATGATATATTGTTGTGCATCTTTTCACAAGTGATAAATGTCACTATTCCCCTTATTACATTTAATAGCCAGATTTCCAGGTTATCTTAATACAAAAGATCAGGCGATGATCCTGATCTTTTGATTATTCCAAATCTGATTGACTATGTTCGGAAATCAGATAGATTTTTTGATAAATTCTTTCAAATCCTCTGTTACCTGAGCCAGAGATGGCTTATGCATATACATCATATGCCCGGATTGATAAAATGTCATATTGATGTTTTTCAATTGTTTAGCTGGCAGGTCAATATGATCGAAAGTGTAACGGGTCGCAAAATAAGGGGTAGCAAGGTCAAAAAAGCCATTACAAACAATTACTTTCAAGGCAGGATTCAATTGAAATGCCGTCCGTAATTGTTCTGCTGTATTAACAAATTGATTTTCATGTTCATCATATTTCCAGGATTGATACAAACTGATCAAAATCTCATAATGGCGATCCAGTTCCACCCCCAGGTCGCGACGAACATAATCATACATGGTCGCGGTAAAAGGTCCCAGAATGGCATTATAGGATGGATCACTCTCATAATGCTCACTTACCCCATCCCTATCGAAACCAGTGTAGCGACTATCCAGGCGACCTACTGTGATTCCTTCCGAACGACGTAATTCTTTTGTGAAACGATGGATTTCAATACGCAGATTGGTTTTATCAACATACTCCTTCGAGAGACCGGTAAAATTTGATAATTTATCAATAATTTGCTGCCGTTCTTCCTCTGGTAGACGATTTCCCTTCATCAACGCCAGGGTATATTCACCCGCAGCGAATTCTTCCACCCTGGCAAGAGTTTTCCCCAGATCTTTCTGTAATTCTGGAGATAGTTTCTTGTGATACCAGGCAGTAGCTGCATAGGTCGGCAGGAATAATATAAAGGGCAGATCATTTCCAGGTGTAAATCTGGCGGTGATGAAATTGAGAATGGAGGAAACTAACATAATACCGTTCAAATACATGCCGTACCTAGCTTGCAGGAATTCAGATAATCCACCAGCGCGGGTTGTACCATAACTTTCTCCAATCAGGAATTTGGCAGAAGTCCAGCGGTTGTTGCGGGTTGTCCATAAGCGGATGAATTCCCCCACCGATTCAACATCTTTTTTCAACGAATGGAACTGATCAGGCTTTTCCTTAGGCACTGTACGGCTATAACCAGTGCTCACCGGGTCAATGAACACAAGATCTGTATGAGACAGTAAAGTGAACTCATTGTCGATCAGTTTATAAGGTGGTGGTAAGGGATTGCCATCATCATCAAACAGCACTCGTTTTGGACCTAATAGCCCGAGATGCATCCAGACAGAAGATGATCCTGGACCACCATTAAACGAGAAGGTTACTGGTCGATCCGCTGAATCTTCCACACCATTCAAGGTATAAGCGATGTAGAAAATTGAAGCTTTTGCCACTTCACCATTTTCAACGTTTTCTTCTTTTAAGATAATCGTACCGGCAGTAACCGTATATTCCAATTTATGACCATCAATAATGATACTGTGTTGTGTTTTTGAGGTGATTTCCTGTGGTGTTGTTTCCTTCTCTTTTGGTTCTGAAGGTTGGGATTGTTCTGTCATTTTTCCTCCTTGGATGGTGATTATCCTTTCATTGTATCAGAGCCTGAAAATTGTATATTGATTATTACTTTCCCTCCTCAAAATAGGATTTTGAAAATCAAGTACAATCACTGTGAGGAAAATTTATGATTCACTTACGATCAGTTTCCATTAAGAGTCTCGAAAATGCACCCTCTACCTATCCATTTAATTTGCCATTGATTCAACAATTGCCCAGTATTAACTTCCAATCACCGGTAACTTTTTTTGTTGGAGAAAATGGATCTGGAAAATCCACACTGATTGAAACCATTGCCGCGGCTGTTGGCTCAATTGTTGTCGGTAGTGAGAACATTCAGAAGGACAAATCAATGCTACCAGCGAAGAAATTAGCCAATCATCTTCAACTGGTATGGAATAAACGCACCCATAAAGGTTTCTTTCTCAGGGCTGAAGATTTTTTTGGATATGCAAGGCGAATGGCTCAACTAAGGGCAGAGATGCAAGAAGAGATGGAAGAGATTCATCAACAAACCAGTAGTCGTTCTACGCTGGCTCAGAAATTGGCTAGAATCACCATTTCAACGCGAATTATATGGAATGAAACAGAATAAATCCGATTCCCTGGATCATATATCCCATGGTGAGAGTTTTTTGCAATTATTTCAATCTCGCTTTGTTCCGAATGGACTGTATTTGCTGGACGAACCTGAAGCCCCTCTCTCTCCATTACGCCAATTGACCCTCATAACTCTGATCAAGCAGATGGTGGCAGAGAATGCCCAATTCATTATTGCTACCCACTCACCCATCCTGATGGCATTTCCTGATGCTGAGATTCTCAATTTCGACGAAGTCCCAATACACCCAATCGCATTTGATGACTTACAACACGTGGAAATCATGCGAGGTTTTTTGAACAGTCCAGAAGCTTATTTAAAACATCTATAATGACTCAAACACATAATACGCATAAATCCTCTTTTTCAACCTTAAACTGGTTCCGTTTGCAAATTTCAGGTTTGGGGATAAAATTATCTTGTTTGGTTATAGAGGGCATAACCAAAACAGATCATCAGGGTTATACCTTTCAAGGAAGTTTTATTGATCATTCTTTATCCACACTTTTAGTAATATCCTGAAATCCAGGTCTATTTATATTTAACCGTCGGAAGGAAAATAAGCATGAGTTCAATCTCTCAAAGTGTAAAGCCCAGTATTGCCATAAAAACGCGTAGTCGAAATTATTTGTTGTACATGATCATTTTCATGGGGTTAGTAGCTATCATGGATCAATATTTATCGACTATTAAAACAACAGCTCTCCCCTACATTCTCGGAGAGTACAAAATTTCAGCATCAAATTTCTCTTATCTTGAGGCTGCCTATCTGGCTTTTACATTCCTAATTGTCTTATTGAATGGACTAACGGATATTATTGGACGACGATTATCCATATTAATATTGATTTTGATCATGGGATTGGCATCATTTGGCGTTCTTTATTTCACCCCCAGTATTCACTGGTTCATGATTATGTACACACTGGCAATATTCGCCACAGTATCCAATATGTGGACTATTCCCGTCAGTGAAGAATCACCAGCAGAAAAACGTGCTAAATATATTGCCATCGTTTACATCATTGGATTGATTCCCTTACAGGCTTTATTTCCACCGCTTCTGATGAATACCCTGGGGTTGAGCTGGAAGTGGATGTATGGCATCATGTTCATCTTCATGGTGCCAGTATTGATTATGTGGGCTTTCATGAAGGAGACCAATCGCTTTGATGTTATTAAGGCAGAGAGAAAAATTGGCACTCGCAAGATTCATTTCTACGGTCTAGGTGTTATTGATAAGAAAGATGTCCGTTATATCATCATTTCTTCGTCCATTTGGTTCGCATGGTTGACGTATCAGTTCTTTTATTACTGGGCAGGCTATTATTTTATGACCATCAAAGGTTATACCTTGAATCAATGGTCCACGGTGCTGTTGATAACCCTGATCGTAGCCATGATCGGTGGATATTTAAGTGGATGGATCATGGATCGCATCGGTCGTAAACCTGCATTGATTTTCGGTTGTTTAGGCCTTTCCATCGTCCTGGTGTTAATGGGCTTTGCGCAGGGATTTTTATTACCGATCGCAACTGTATTGATGGGATTCTTTACCTCTTTCACCTACACATGGATCGTCGTCTACATACCGGAAGTCTTTCCCACCGAACGTCGCGGTGCCTGCATGGGATGGACAACCACCATTGCCAGAGTTTCCTATGTGATTGGCCCACTCTTAACCGGTTATGTGCTCAGTCTCTTCCCAACGATGGAGTGGTTCTGGGTCGTTGGTGCTGTGGTGATTCTGCTACCAATTGTAATTGTCTTCTTCCTTAATCCATCTGAAACGAATCAGCAGGAACTGGAAGAGATTGAGGTCGCCCGAATCTAAATTTGATGTGAAAAAGAATTAGTCGGCTACTCAAAAGTAGGTATCCGCACAAATCATGAAAACACTCAAAACTATTTTTCTTGTTCTGTCCACCGGCTACATCTTCGTTTATTTTTCAGAACATTTGTTTTGGGCGCATATTCGGACAGACGACTCGTTTATAAACTGGTTTAGCACATGGATAGCCTATTCACTGATGGCTTATGTTTTTCTTCGTTTAGTTTCATACTTTCGCATTAAAGGAATTTGGGCATTATTTCTGGCAGGTGCAGTTTTTGGCTGGCTTGCCGAAGGCGTTATTGTGCAAACCACTTATGAAGCGCTTCCCTTGTCCATATCATTCACAGGGCTTGCCTGGCACGCCCTCATAACGGTTTGGGTAGGCTGGTATGCAATTCAAAATGCGCTTTTATCTTCAAGTATCTTGTCAAGCATAAAACTTTCCAGCCTGATAGGTCTGATTTATGGCTTGTGGGCTATCAATTGGTGGGTAGAGCCTGACGGTCGGATTTCACCTGTTTCCGAATTTGCTACCTTCACTTTCACAACGACAATATTAGTAATATTTGCGTATTGGTTGGCAAATTGGAGTTTGTCAACGCCAATCAAGTGGAATCGCTCGACCATGGTTATCATCACTACTCTGTTTGTCCTTTATTTCTTCTTTATCACAGTGCCAGCCAGCCCTATAGCGCTGATTATCTTACCGGTCCTTTTTGGGGTTGCATATTGGGGATTGCGTCAGAATCGAAAATTTGAAAGTGAAGGTTCGCTCTTGGACATATTGAATGGTCACCCTCCTCTGAAAAACTATCTTGGGCTATTTGGCTTACCTGTTGCAAGCACATTGATCTATGCTCTTGCCATGTCAATCAACTTGAAAGCACATACTAATTGGATACTCTATCTCATTACCACCCCGCTTGGGTTTATTCTCTTTGTAGTCAGTTTATACAAATTGCAGCGCAAGGCACGGTTATCGTTGGCATAAGCGGGCTAACAACGTGGGCACTTGAAGTTTGAGATTCTGCAGTATTTTCAAGTATTTCGCGAAGCGTGGCTTCGGGATTTTCCTGCTCCTAAATCAAATCCACACCTACTCACACGCAGGTTGGAATAAACCATATCTTTTTATTTACTTTTCTTTTTCTTCCAGTAAATGCTCAACATTCTGCCAGTGTTGATAAGTATTCGCTATTTCATCTTCCAACCATTTTAACCGGCTGGCAGTTCCAGTGATGGTCTTTTCATCCTGGTTATAAAATTCTGAAGACGACATTTTTTGAATTGTTTGTTGATATTCAGATTCCAATAATTCAATTTTCACTGGCAGTTGATCTAATTCTTCCTGCAATTTTTTCTTTTGTATGAAATTCAACTTATTAGGAACACCAATTTTTGAAGTTGTCAGATTTTTAACAGTTTGGTTTGATTTATCATTTTCATGATTGGCGTTATTTATTTTTTCCTGGGATAGTTGATACCAATCATCATAACCGCCTATATATTCCCGCACCAACCCATCCCCCTCCAACACCAAAGTACTGGTGACAAGGTTGTTCAGAAAAGCGCGGTCATGACTAACCAGAATAAATGTACCTTTGAAATCCAGCAATAAGTTTTCAAGCAATTCCAGGGTTTCCAGATCGAGATCATTGGTAGGTTCATCCAATATCAACAAATTTGCAGGCATTGTAAATAAACGAGCTAACAACAAGCGGTTGCGTTCTCCCCCGGAAAGCACATGGATGGGCGCATGTACCCTTTCTTTGGTGAATAGAAAGTCTTCAAGATACCCATATACATTTCGATTTTGACCATTAATCGTGATGATATCTCGTCCCTGCGCTACATTTTCATACAGGGTCTGTTTTTCATCCAATTGAGAGCGCAACTGATCAAAATAAACCCAATCCAAATTCGTCCCAAATTGAATCGATCCCTTGAGTGGTTGCAAATTTCCTATTAACAAATTTACGAGGGTTGTTTTTCCTGAGCCATTGGGACCTACAATACCTAATTTATCACCACGTTGCAGAATAAATGAAAAATCTCTGATGATCTGTTGATCTGAATAGCCAAAACTTACATCCTCAGCTTCTATGACCAGCTTGCCTGATCTACGAGCTTCCTGAATCTGCAAATTCACTTTTCCAGGCTTTTCTCGCCTTTCCTTACGAATTTCCCGTAATTTTTGCAGCGCTCGCACTCTACCTTCATTACGGGTTCTACGAGCTTCGGTCCCCTTGCGAATCCATTGCTCTTCCTGCGCCAATTTGCGATCAAACAATGCGTTTTGTGTCTGTTCTGCATTCAGGTAGGAATCTTTTCTTTGTAAAAAGGTTGGATAATCACAATCCCAATCAAAAATGCTACCACGATCCAATTCGACAATGCGCGTGGCTAACTTCTGCAGGAACACACGGTCATGGGTGACAAAAATCAGAGAACCATTCCACCGCAGCAAGAAATCTTCCAGCCACAGGATCGATTGAATATCCAGATGATTGGTAGGCTCATCCAATAATAAAAGTTGCGGTTGTGCTACCAACCCTTTTGCTAACAATACCCTGCGCTTCATCCCGGCTGACAGGACATCAAATTCCATCTCAGGGACTAATAGCATGCGGCTGAGTGTTTTTTGAACCAGCAGGTCTGACTGCCATTCCATCTCTTCCGTAGGCCAATCAAAACTCATTCCTTCCAAACCATTTTTTACAATTTCATAAATACTGCCTGACAACCCTTGGGGAACTTCCTGGGGGAGGTAAGCGATACGCAAGCCTTGTTGGCGGGACAGATTACCGGAATCTTCAGTCAATTCTCCATTGATCAGTTTCATCAGAGATGTTTTTCCCATCCCATTGCGGCCGATTAAGCCTATCCGTTCATTATCTTTGACACGCAGATTTACTTTATCCAGTAATAAATCGCCGCCGAATCCCAGGCTTATATTTTCAAAATTGATTAAATTCATTGTTCCTCGAGGGATAAATATACTACAAATTTTCCAGTCGCACTTCGTCCTTGTACATTCGATTGAGCCAATTACCTCGAATCAAATACAATATCAAAAATCAAGGAGATACTATGGAATTAATTAATCGCATCATCCATGCCATCACACAATTGCACCCCCTGCATGCAATGTTTGTGCATTTTCCAATCGCACTAACAGGAGCAGCTTTCTTGT
The DNA here is from genome assembly GCA_963765655.1 of uncultured Chloroflexia bacterium. Taxonomy (GTDB): domain Bacteria; phylum Chloroflexota; class Anaerolineae; order Anaerolineales; family Anaerolineaceae; genus UBA6170. Next base: position 71,683 of record CAVXXH010000010.1, on the reverse strand, counting down.
TCATCCTTTTAGCCTGGTGGCGAAAAAACAAACAATTTGAACAAACTGCATTTTTCAATATGATTCTTGCAGCCATCAGCACGTTCTTTGCTGGTGCTAGCGGTGTGTATGATAACAATCTTAATTATGATGGCCTGGCACCGAATGCACCTATAAAGCTTGCCCTTGGATTAACACTTTCCCTTCTTACGGTCGGTTTGGTGATCTTCCGCTGGCGAAAACCTGATCTGTTTGATCGCTACCGCCTCCTTTACATTCTTGTATACGGGGTCTGCTTTGGCATTGCCCTGGTTTTGGGATTCCTGGGCGGCGTAATTCTATACGGTATCTAGAGAGGTCAGAATGATTTCACAGAAAACTCCAAAATTCACCTTCAGAATTGTATTAATGCTTATCACGGTCTTGTTAGTCGCATGCTCCAATAGTCCTGTCGTTGAAGTCGAAGCGGAGACAGCTATATCTCCTACAGAAGTACAAACAAACACCCCGGAAAACGAGAGCCCAATCGAAAACACAGCTACGGTCGCGGTGATTCTACCCACAGCCACAATCCTACCAACCAACACTGATACACCACCCATGGAAAACCAGGTCAGCTTTACCAATGATGTGTTTCCTATCATCGAATCCCGTTGCTTTAACTGCCACAGTGGAGACCGTATTGAAGAAGGATTGGATATGACGTCTTATGCTGGTTTATTAGCAGGATCCGATAGTGGTGCCGTTATCATTCCAGGGGACGCAGAGAATAGTTTGTTTGTTGAATTAGTCGCCAGCCAAAAAATGCCTAAACGGGGAGCGAAATTAACACCTGCAATGGTACAACTATTCCAGGATTGGGTAAATCAGGGAGCTCTTGATAATTAGTTGAGGAACGAACCAATAGAAAAATCCATGGTGATTAGGTAATTTTGAACCATGGAATTTTTAATGTAAAACAGATCCCCACCAAACTGGCAAGATCAGCTAAAATTGGCTACGTGATCGATTACCCGCAGCTGAATTTCAATAAACTCTATAGCAAATTTCATTTCCCCATCAGCGAGCTGGATTGCGGGAAGCAATGTGCTCCCCATCATCCACATGGAATTCCATTTTGTTGCGATATTTGTCATGCTATCCCAGTTGCTTATCGCAGCGAATGGGAATACTTACAAAATACGCACGGACCTCTGGCATCTTTGGGATAAGGATGATTGTAAATCTGGAAACAGTACACAGGAGGTACCGTTTGATGATTTACCCGAGAATATGGTTTTGCTGGCTTGCAAGGGTGTGCAACATTGCCAACGACCTTTCCGAGCGATCAGTTGTCGTCAATTCCCCTTCTTCCCTTACGTCACCGCGGATTTCCGCTTTATCGGGTTAGCGTACGAATGGGAATTTGAAACAGTATGCTGGGTGATCAGTCATCTGGATCAGGTATCGGATACCTTCAGACAGGAATTTATTCAGACATTTGATGAGATTTTCAATCTCTGGCCAGAAGAGATGGAAAGTTACGCCATCAAATCGGAAGAAATGCGAACAGCATTCACCCAAAAGGGGTATAGGATTCCCATTTTACATAGAAATGGCAAAAATTATTTACTCAGCCCTGGTAATGAAGGTTTACGGATTGCTTCAGCCAAGAATTTCAGAGTGTTTAGTCCTTATAGAAATGAAAAATAAATAATGCAAAGAAAATGGCAATGACTTCTCAACCGACTTCATTAAAACAAATTAATCGTGGCTATCTCTTTGCCCTATCAGGTTCATTCTTTTTATCCACCACATCCATCATCATCCGGCATATGACATTGACATACGAGATACCCGCTCTGATTCTGGCATTCTGGCGGAATGTTTTCGTTATTGCTACCCTTTTTCCTGCTTTCTGGTTCATCAATAAACAGTTATTCAAAATTAAGAGCGCTCATCTCGGATTTTTGATTGTTTTTGGTTTGATCCTTGCGATTTTTAATTCATTCTGGACACTATCGGTCTCGATTAATGGGGCAGCTGTGGCAACTGTTTTGGTGTATTGCTCGGCTGGATTTACCGTTTTGTTGGGTTGGTGGATTCTGAAAGAAAACCTGACGTGGATCAAAGTTGTTGCAGTCGTGCTCAGTTTAGGTGGCTGTGTACTTGTGGCGGGTGCATACGAAGCGGCCATGTGGAATACCAATTTTGCAGGAATTATGACAGGCATTTTATCCGGTCTTTCCTACGCTGCTTATAGTTTGATGGGACGTTCGGCTTCCCAACGTGGTTTATCCCCCTGGACAACCTTATTTTATACATTTGGTTTTGCAGGGATCTTCCTATTGCTTTTCAATCTCATTCCAGGTGATTTTTTTATTGGAAAAGCGGTAGAAGCCAGTGAGTTGATGTGGCTGGGAAACAGATTTGATGGCTGGATCATTTTATTCCTCCTGGCTGCTATCCCCACCCTGGCAGGTTTTGGTTTTTATAATGTCAGTCTCAGCTATTTGCCATCCAGTATCGCCAATCTGATTGCAACCATGGAACCGGCTTTCACAGCGGTAACTGCTTATATATTTTTGGCAGAACGTTTGACAACAATTCAAGCTGTTGGCGGTATCTTCACGCTCGCTGGTGTGGTATTCTTAAGATTGTTTGAGAATAAACAACTGAATTCGAGTGCAAAAAGACCAATGGTTACTGATACTGCCCAGGAGGAATTAAACCATGGAAGAGAACATAATAATTAACTGGTTAATGGAATCTCCCACCGCTTCCATTCGTTATAAAACGATGCGGGAGTTAGCAGATCTCCCATCTAACCATCCCGATTGCCAGGCAGCATACGCTGCCATCCAAACGACTGGGGCCGTACCAGCAATTCTCAACCAGCAAGTTGAACCTGGTCGCTGGAAATATTCCCAACATTATTACACCCCTAAATTTACCAGTACTCATTGGAGCATGATGTTGCTTGAAGAGTTATTTTGTGATCCAGATGAACCACGTTTCCAGGCAGCAATTGAGTTTATGTTGTCAGCCTCACAAAAGGAGGTGGAGAAATATCAGAACCGTGGTTTTACCTGCTTGTGGGGAAATATCATTCGCTATTGTGTTTACGGGGGAAAATTGACTGATCCACGCCTGCAGTTTATGATTGATCTGACAGCGAAAAGTTTGCATTCGGAAAAATGCAAATGCGAATGGAACTGGCAAATGCCCTGCGTATGGGGAGCAGCCCGATCGATCTGGGGATTAGTCTCCATTCCTAAAACAGACCGGTCAACCCAAATTGAGGATGCAATTCAATCTGGGCTGGAATTCGTGCTTGAAAATGTGAATCTGATCATTGATAAACAACCCAGCAATACGGAGAAGAAAACTCATCAAAACTGGTATAAGTTGAACTTTCCCTTGTTTTACCAGGCGGATGTTCTGTTTGTATTGAGTCTCTTAAATGAATTGAATCAATTGAATCATACTCAAGCTGTGAACCTGCTCAATTGGTTAGAATCAAAACAAAAACCGAATGGACGCTGGCTGGGATCCAGTCCATTTCGACAACGCACCTACAAAGAATTAGGTGGGCCAGAAGAAACTTCTCGCTGGGTCACATTACAATCTGCAGCGATCCTGAGGAAAGCGAGGTAATATGCTTGATTGGCTTCAATATTTACTCATAGGACTGGCGGCTTTGGCTGGCGGGTTCGTCAATGCCATTGCTGGCGGTGGCACACTCATCACCTTTCCGGTTCTCACCGCGGTTGGATTGCCAGCTGTGGTTGCCAATATTACCAATACTGTCGCACTCAGTCCCGGTTATCTGGGTGCCACCATCGCTCAATGGAATGACCTGAAAAGCCAGAAAAAACGTTTATACCTTTTTGTGCCTGCATCCATCATTGGCGGCATAATTGGTGGTGTTTTACTGCTAAACACTGGAGAACGATTATTTCGCTCGCTGGTACCATTCCTAATTCTGTTGGCATCTGCCCTGTTGGCTGTTGCTGACCCTTTACGAAATTATATAAATCGCCGCTTAAGCGCACGCGGGGCTTCGCTGGAACATTATCAATTTGCCATCTTGCCGATAACGCTGGCTGCTGTTTATGGAGGCTATTTTGGGGCTGGCCTGAGTGTGATTGTTCTGGCTGTTCTGGGATTTCTAATCAATGACTCATTGACAAAGCTAAATGCGCTCAAACAGGCAATCGCTTTCAGTGTCAACATCGCTGCTGCAATTTTCTTTGTCTTTTCCGGGCAGGTAAATTGGAATGCAGCATTGGTAATGGCGCTATTCGCCATCATTGGGGGCACATTAGGCGGCAAGCTGGCTGGCAAAATCAAACCATCCACTTTACGCTGGACAGTCGTCACGATTGGTGTGATTGTCTCCATTATCTATTTTATTCGTTAGCTGCTGAATCCGTTACATGATTAAAGAAGGGTAAAAATTCGCCGGTGCTCTTCTTTCCATGACCTGTTCTGCATTATAAGCAACCCTGAAAAGTAATTGCTCCTGCCAATGGTTCCCCATTGCCTGCATTCCCACCGGTAGTCCGCGAGAATCATAACCAGCTGGAAAGCTGATTGCCGGTAGCCCTGTCAGATTGCCTGAAAACACATATCGCATGTACTCAGTATCAATGGAAAGATCCGACCAACCCAGTGATGGATTTTCCAGTGGAAAAGGTTGTGCTGATTTTGCTGTACCAGGAGATAAGATCACATCCACCAAATTAAATATTTGCGCAAAAGCTGCCATTGCTCGGGTGCGGTAGCGTTGTGCCTGTAAATAATCATTGGAGCTCATCTCTTCCCCCAGAACAAGGCTCAAACGTACAGCTTCCGCCATTTCTTTGCGTTGACCTTTATACACCCGCATACACATGGCCATTTCCGATAGGATGGTAACTGCGTGGGAGATGCGCATCTCATCTAATTCCGGAATTTCAATTTCAATGACTGTAGCACCCCGTTTTTCCAATTTTGATAACATTTCTTTAAACACCAGCACAACGTCCGGGTCGGCATGTTCATTCCACTCTGGATAAATGCCAAAACGTATTCCCTCCAGATTAGGTGTATTCCATCCTTTCAAGGTTACAGGAGGTTGTATCATGCTATTCGAATCCTTTGGGTCTGGTCCAGCGATGATCGAGTACACCAAGGCAGCATCATAAACACTAGCCGCAAGTGGTCCTAAATGAGCTACACTCCAACATAATGGAGCTGCTCCATACTCGCTCACTCTTCCAAAGGTCGGCTTTAGCCCGACAACTCCACACAACGTGGCAGGGATGCGAATCGATCCACCGCCATCAGCGCCCATTGCAACTGGAACAATTCCAGCAGAAACAGCTGCTGCCGAACCACTGGAGCTACCACCTGTATCACAGCTGCGGTCAAATGGGTTTCTTACCGTACCATGATGAACATTCATTCCATTCGGTGCGATTCCAATCTCGTGCATGTTGGTTTTTCCAACCAGCAATGCGCCGGCAGTTCTCAGGCGTGCAGCCACGGTGGAATCCTCTTTAGCGGGTTGTTTACCCAAAAAAGCTGTTCCAACTGTGGTAGGAAATCGCAGCATATCAATTTCATCTTTAATCGCAACCGGAACCCCATCGATAGGACTGAGGCGTTTGCCCTCTTTTAAACGTCGGGTGGCAGCTTCAGCCTGTGAAAACAGGTCATCCCGATTTAAAGCAACGAAAGTTCGTAAAGGTTGTTCTCCCTGCTCAGAGCTCTTAATATTTCTAACCACCTGTTCCGCTACTTCAAGGGGGGTTATCTCATTGTTCTGGTATTTTAGGGAATAATCCATCGAGGTCGGATAAGGCAAATTCCATTCAGATTTTGTTGGTTCAGTTATCTCAACAGGTTGGTCTTCATCCGATAAGGGCTTTACGAGTGGATAAAATGTTGGGACATCATCCACATTTAATGCACGGATTTTTGGTATCCCACCGTTTTCTAACAAAGAATTAAGTAACAATAATTTTCCAAATGGCGTTTCGATCAGATTGGCAAAAATGGAAAGCATATTGCCTGTCAATTTGGGCAGTTTCAGGGATTTTAAATTATACGAACTCATGGCTTTTCCTTTTGAGATTTTTTTGAAAAGGGTAGGAACTTCATTGGATATAATCAATTAATCATTCTAGCATAGACATTTTTATTCCATAAATGGATTTGTTATCCTTTTTTCGATTCGTGTTGATGGTCTGGTTGAATTTTAAACGCCACTATTGAATTTGATAATGTCATATTGTAAATATGAAAAATTGTTATGATTTATGAAATAATGGTCTTACCTTGATATCTGTTCAAACAAGGCAATTTTCGAAGGAGATGCAATGACTGCATACGTAATTGTTGATATAGAAGTGACTGATCCTGTCAATTATGAAACCATAAAAACATTAACACCACCGATTGTCGCAAAATATGGCGGTGAATATTTGAGTCGTGGTGGGTTTACCGAAGTCATTGAAGGAGATTGGCACCCGAAACGTCTCGTGATCATCGCATTTGAGACTTCGGATAAAGCCAAAGCCTGGCTTAATTCACCTGAGTTTGCTCCCATCCGGGAGCTACGGGCAAAAACCGCCATCACCAGAATGGTGTTAACAGAGAGTGATCCGCATTTGATTCCGTGACAAACTATTAGAAGTATTACCAGTCATAGAAAAAATCACACCTTTTTGGGACTGTTTTAACAATCTTCGAAGTGGTATTGTTATTCCTGAAACAACATGGACACTCTCAACTCAAAAATTCGTGAACCAATCAACGCGTTAACCCATCTCTTAGCGGGAGTGTTTGCTTTTCTCGGTCTGATAACCCTTATTTATTACGGATGGGGTGATTTACAAAAAATAATCACATTTATCATTTATGGAATCAGTCTGATATTGTTGTTCACTGCCAGTGGCACATACCATATGGTGATTGCACATGATTCCATTATCATAAATTTACGTAAGTTGGATCATTCCGCCATTTATTTATTAATTGCAGGCACATATACACCGATCTGTATGTATTATTTTAATGGTTTTTGGCAATATGGAATGCTAGCCCTGATCTGGAGTCTGGCTTTGACTGGAATTGTTGTCAAATTGTTCGTAATAAATGCTCCCAGATGGATAACTGCTGGGATTTATCTGATCATGGGATGGTTGGCAATTATGGGAGTCCAGGAAATTCTACGCACAATGCCAACTGCTGCCATCATCTGGCTGGTCATAGGCGGATTATTTTATACCTTTGGAGCAATTATTTATATAACAAAGTTTATGGATTTTTTCCCCGGTAAATTTGGATTTCATGAAGTCTGGCATATTTTTGTTATCCTGGGAGCTTTCAGCCATTACTATTTGATTTTCCAATTTATTGCGGTTGTATAGCGATATTTTCAGGAAAATAAAATTTTTTGAATTACCAAAAACAATTTTAAGCGCGTATCATTAAATCAGATATTTGGAGCAAGTGAATGAAAAAAGAGCGGGTGGTCTTATTGGGTGCATCTGGCACAATGGGCTTTGCTGCTTTTCAGGAATTATGGAAAAAGCGGGAACAATACGAGATCGTGCTCCTTTTACTGCCTGACATCCACGGAAAACTATTATTCAAACCATATGAAATTATATCCAACATTAAGTCCATTCCTGGTAGAGGTAATGTCCAGGGCGACGGATTAAAAATTATCTGGGGGGATGCCACAGATTTTGATGATGTAATGCACGCCATTGATGGCGCTGATTGGGTTCTGAATGCAATGGCATATATTTCACCCATGGCAGACTACTATCCTAAAAATGCAAGGGCAGTCAACATAGATGCTGTCAATAATGTAATAAAAGCGATACTTGCACAACCAAATGGCAAAGAGCATATTCGTTATATACATACCGGAACCGTCGCAGAAACGGGAGAACGACAACCACCCATTCAATGGGGTCGTGTTGGTGATCCACTTAACCCATCCGTATTTGATTATTACGCCATTACAAAAATAGCAGGAGAAAGGGCAGTCCTCGAATCCGATTTACAATACTGGGTTTCGATTCGAATGACCTACATTATTCCCACTGATTTCAAACGTTATATGAAGTTGCAGGATCCCATCATGTTCCATATGCCTTTAAAAACCTGCATGGAGAACATCAGTAACCGTGATGCAGGTTTTGGTCTGGTTAATGCGCTCAACATACCAAAAGAATCGGATTTCTGGCGTAAGGTATACAATATGGGTGGTGGACCGGGAATGCGCACAACTGCTTTAGCGTATATGAATCAAACCTATAAAATGCTGGGATTATCCGGATGTCATAAGGTGAATGACCGCAATTGGTATTCTTTGCGGAATTTTCATCTGCAATATTATCTGGATAGTCATAAATGTAATCAATATTTGCAGTATTGGCGCGATACCATGGCTGATATCTGGATTGCACTTCAAAAAAGTATGCCGTTATCACTCAAAACCCTCTCTTTTTTATGTAGAAATTCCCCCATCATACGAAAATTGGTCGAAAAACAAACACACACACTGTTTAAAATTCTGGTTGAGCATCATGCCAATGGAACACGAAACTGGTACCTGAATCAAAAGGATCAAAGAATATTTGCATTTTTTAAGGATTATGAAACCTATGAAGCCATCCCGGATTGGGATCAGCTGAATCCTGCCAGGGATATCGAACCCGTGCAACAAATTCTCGAGCATGGCTATGATGAAAGTAATCAAAATTTAATTTTATTGGATCTTCAGAAGGCAGCCCATTTTCGGGGTGGAGAATGTATTTCAACCGAATGGGATGGAGACCTTTATTGTGCCCTTATCTGGAAGTGTGCTTTTGATCATGAATTCACTGCAAAACCATTCACAGTCCTTAAAGCTGGACATTGGTGCCCGGTCTGTGTTAATCCTCCCTGGAATGGAGATGAACAAGCCCGGAAAAATCCTTTCTTTGCACAGGTGTGGTATGCAAGTCATGATTCAGCCGAAAACAATTCTTACGGCATGGAATCCTTTGAGGATATTTCAGCTGCTGATGAAGTATTCAAAAATCGAAACATTTAATCATCGCTTGTGCTGATATCTTTCTCATACACTCGATATCGGCGGTAAGGTTTGGCTCCCAACTTGATGATCGCATTATTCATGGGATCATTGTCCTCGAGCACATAATTGATCTCCATCTTCATATCCTGTGAGTAAATCGAATCATAAAGTGCCCGGTACAGAAGACTATCAATTCCTTTTCCCTGGTAGGCAGGAATTACACCTAATGCAAACATGCGGTATTGGGTTAAGCGCGGAATTCCACGCAGCAATTTTAACCAACCAAATGGTAAAAGTCGTCCATTCAGGCCTTTTAGCAACACATTAATATCCGGAATGGCAATGGCAAATCCAACTGCATTTCCCTTCGAATCCTCTGCAAAAATTACTCCTTTGGGTTGAATGATCTGTTTTAAGTCATTTACCATGGCTCGTACTTCAGTATCTGTCACCGGCGAATAGCCCCAATTTCTGATCAGGCTTTCATTCGAAAGAGCGATGATTTTTTCTACATCCTGATCCAGGTTTTTCATATTCAGAATACGTGTATCAATTGCATATCGGTTTCGAATTTTCTCCGTCATGGTAAGAATCCGTTCCGGAATCTGATAATTTTGAGAACTATCAATTTGATATACCAGCAGATCTTTTACCTTCTTTAACCCAAAGGCTTCATAATGGCTATTGTAATAAGGAGGATTATAGGGTGACATAACCACCGGCGATGGGCTGTATCCTTCGATGACACTTCCCCATTCCTGTGAAACAAATGACCAGGGACCCCGCATTTTTTGCATACCATTGGTTTTTAACCAGTGAAAAGCGCTTTCCAGGAGAATTTCTGCAGGTTTGTAATCCGCAGGTGACTCAAAATAACCGAATAAACCAACCTGCTCCTGCCAGAAATCTATTGCCAGGTCATCAATGAAGGCAGCAATACGTCCGATAATCTCGTCTTTTTCAACCAATAGAAATAATTGATTACGGCAATGGTTCAAAAAAGGATTGCGAACTGAATTAAACTGCCCGGCGATTTCATCACGTAATGGAGGAATCCAGACAGGATCATCTCTGTATAAAGAGTACGGCAGATTAATAAATTTCTGGAGTTCTTTTTTTGTATTTACCGGGAAAACGTTCATATTCTATCTCCTTAAATAATTATCTTATCCTAGCATAAATAGACAAAATATGAATTCATCTTTGCAAGTTGTTTCGTAATCAGGAATAAAAAGACCCCATCTTGCGATGGGGTCTTTTGGTTTCAATATAAAATTGAATTACAGGACTACGACGTCAGCAGCCTGTGGGCCTTTTTGTCCAGTTTCAATGGTGAATTCAACTGCCTGGCCTTCTTCTAAGGTTCGGAAACCTTCATGAGTGATTGCTGAATAGTGCACGAAAACATCCGGGCCTTCTTCGCGAGCCAAAAAGCCATAGCCTTTTGTTCCATTAAACCATTTTACTGTACCTTTTACACGTTCTGACATTTTATTACTTCCTTTGTTCTTTCTAAAAAATTTTATTCTTTGTTAAACAGCGTTGGTTTAGTAACGCTGGGTACCACTACCACCACGTGAGTTGCGATTTCGGTCTCGAGGTCCGCCCTGGTTTCCACCAAAGCCGCCACCAGCGCCGCCGCCACCACCACCGCCGCGTTGTCCAAATCCGCCTCTGCGTTGTCCACCGCCACCGAAATCTCCTCGGCGACCTTCTTCTTTTGGTCTTGCAATAGAGATGCGCAAATCGCGATCACCCATTGTGTAACCATTATATTGATTGATTACTTTTTCAGCTTCTGCTTGTGAACTCATTTCCACAAAAGCAAAACCTTTAGACCTACCTGTTTCGCGATCTTTGATCACAGCCACAGAGGTCACCGTACCCGCGTTGGAGAAGAGCGTATTTAATTCTTCTTCTGTTGTCGCGTAGGACAAATTCCCAACATACAATTTGTTTTCCATTCTTCCTTGTATCCCTTACACCGGTTCATACCGGTAAAAAAAATTTACCACTGACATTCAGGTCCAGCGGCAATTGCTACGAGCCTTACTTACAGGCAGCTAGAGTATAACACACATCTTTGAAATGATGTCAAGGAATTTAAACAATTCATGTATCATTAGCACAAAAAAATGCCCTAAATCATCAAATCGGGGATTTTTCAGGCAACTGGTTGTAATAATTGCTGAACATTGACCAGCCGTTGATACAATCCATTTTGTGACACCAATGTGGTATGGTTTCCCTTTTCAACAATATGCTTGCCTTCCAATACAACGATCTGATCTGCATTTCGGATCGTTGATAAGCGATGGGCAATTAGTATCACAGTTCTACCAACCATCAAGCGTTCCAATGCCTGCTGGATCAACAACTCGGTTTCCGTATCCACTGAAGAAGTTGCCTCGTCGAGGATAAGAATAGGAGCATCCTTCAAAATAGCCCGGGCGATCGAGATGCGTTGTTTTTGTCCTCCAGATAGTTTAATGCCACGTTCACCAATGAGGGTATCATACCCATTGGGTAACTGTTGAATAAAATCATGTGCATTAGCTGTGCTGGCTGCTTCCATCATTTCTGTTTCACTGGCATCTGGCTTGCCAAATAACAAATTTTCACGTACAGTGCCATGAAATAGGAATACATCCTGTAAAACAATACTGATTTGTTTACGCAGGTCCTCTAATCCCAAATTACGGATATCATGACCATCCAGTGAAATCTTTCCCTCGGTGACATCGTAAAATCGTGGGATGAGACTGACCATGGTCGATTTGCCTACACCGGTTGGCCCCACCAATGCCACCACGCTTTTTGCGGGAATATCGAGATTTATACCCTCCAGAACATTTTCACCTTCACTATAGTGGAAGCACACGTTCTCAAAGTTAATTTGCCCTCGTACTGGCTCATCCAGTTGTATATTGCCAGGTAGATGATGCGGCTCGGGTTGCTCCTGTAATAACTCGGTTACCCGGTCCGAAGCTGCCAGCGCTGTTTGGACTGACTCCCAGGCAACACTAAGATTGCGCACAGGTTGGTAAAACAGATCCAGGTACAGGAAGAACGCCACCAGATCCGCGATGGGAAGTCCACCCTGCACGACCAATCGACCTCCGAAATAAATAACCACCAACGTGCCGATGGAAGATGTAAACTCTACGAAAGGATGAAAAGTCGCCATCAGTTTCAATGCATTCAACAATGATTTTCGGTAATGGTCCACCCGCGAGCCAACCTTCTCAAGGGCAACGGTTTCCTGTGTAAACGCTTTAATTTCCCGGATACCGGAAATGTTATCGTTTAAAATCGCGTTTAACTCACCCAATTCTTTCTGGCGAAAGACGAATGCCGGCCGCACGCGTTTGGCATACAACCGCAAAGAGAAAATCACCAGCGGAATAGGTAGCATAGAAAATAATGTCAGTTTCCAATTCAAACTAAATAAAACAGCTGCTACGCCTCCGAATGTCAGAATATTTACGATCAATTCTGGAACAGCATGGGCGATTAATTGTTCAAATAAATCAGTATCGTTAACCACCCTGGACATCATTTGGCCGGTTTGTTTATCTTCATAGAAACGAAGATTGAGGCGCTGAAGGTGGTTATAGACCATCTTTCGCAGATCGGCTACCACACCCCATCCGGCAATATGCGCCATGTAAGAGCGGATAAATTGCAGACCAGCCCGCAATAGATAAACCAACAAAGCGATAAGCGCCAATTGGGTGATAGTGTTAAAACTTTCCAGGTTCAAACTATCGCTGGTTACGGTATTGATCAGATTGCGAACAATCCAGGGGATCACTAATTGTGCACCCACCAACAAGATCATACTGATGATCGTCAACACCAAAGGAATAGTATAACGACGCGCAAATTTAAATACAAAAGCTAATGATTTCATGTAATTCCTATTTGTCCATCCCAGATATCCGTGATTATACTATCAATTTTTTGTATCATCTCAACAAATCGGGGTAAGCGGGTGTTTGGCGGGTGCACGCCCGCCAAACACCCTGACCGTTAATTATTGAAAGGATACAAATTTTTTACAATCAGATTAATGATTCTAATTTCCTCCCAAAATTTTTATTTTCTCTGATATGATTGCAGCCATTGGATGGTAAGAAAGCGTTACATTGATGAAAAAAGGTCTAATTTATGTTTTTACTGCGTATGCAATGTGGGGATTTTTCCCTATTTATTTCAAATTCCTGCATGAAGCACCAGCGCTTCAAATCATGGCACATCGAGTTACCTGGTCCTTTATTTTTCTGATTTTCCTGATTGCCGTCAGGAAAGAATTTTCTCAAATCCTAAAATCATTAACCAAAAAGATCGTCCTCACTTACACCATTGCTGGAACTTTATTAGCCATCAACTGGTTGACTTATGTTTGGGGCGTGAATGCCGGCTTTGTTGTGGAGACCAGTCTGGGTTATTTTATTAATCCACTGGTAAGTGTCGTTTTAGGTGTTGTATTTTTAAAAGAAAAACTTAGAAATTTACAATGGATACCAGTTGGATTGGCTGCTATTGGTGTGATTTACCTGGCAATTGATCATGGATCTCTACCCTGGATTGCCCTGGTATTGGCATCAACATTTGGTACATACGGATTATTTAAGAAGATTGCTCCCTTACCTTCCATTCATGGATTGACCGTTGAAACCGGGGCAGTACTTCTCCCTGCTCTCTTATTTTTACTTTTTGTTGAATTCAATGGCACCGCTGCTTTTGGTCATACCAGCCCTCAGACAACATTTTTACTGGCTCTATCCGGCATAATTACCGCTATTCCATTAATTTTCTTTGCTTCTGGTGCCCCAAAAGTACCCCTGACAACGATAGGCATTCTGCAATATATTGCCCCCACCATTCAATTCTTAATCGGTGTATTTATTTACGACGAACCTTTTACCAGCGGACAACTTGTTGGGTTCGGTATTGTCTGGATCGCCCTGATCATCTTCACGGTTGAGGGCTTGATGAGTGGCTATCGCAGGAATCACGTGCTCAAACCTGTCGAGGTGAGCGTAGTTGATCAAAACTGATACAACAGTCTAAATCAATATTTCAGATAAATGGAAATTTAACCTGTCTGTCACACAAAAAAGGAAATGACATGTTCCGTGTTGAACAAGTAAAAGAAGTCAAAACAGAGATCGTCCAGGGGATCCAGCATCTTTTTCCACAATTGACACAATTCAGTCCAATCCCAGATGAAGAAGCCATTCAGAAAATGGTTAATTCTCAAGCCAGCAGTTTATGGATAGCCAGAAATGAAAGTGGACAAATCATTGGTATATTATGCCTGGCACTTTACAGAACAACAACCGGTGTGCATGCCTGGATAGAGGACGTGGTAGTCGATCAAAAAGCACGCCGTCAAGGAGTTGCTTTTCAATTGACACGAGCAGCTGTCGAATTTGCTCAAATAAATGAAGCAAAAGCTGTCAATCTAACTTCCAGGCCAGAACGCGAAGGTGCCAATCTGCTTTATCAAAAATTGGGTTTTGAGTTGGTTAATACCAATCTTTATCGGATAAATCTAATCTAAGACTTACACCGATCGCGATTTGATCCATTTTCTAAAGCGTTGCATTTCGACCCATTGTTCCATCCGGTACAAAGGTGGAATTATCCTACCGATCGCAAGAAAGATTTGATAAACCCGTGAAGGATAAATCGATTTGTGATCCTTCTCAATTCCCCGAATGATCGCTCTGGCAACCTGTTGCGGAGATTGTGATGGCCAGGGTGTTGGTGCCGCATGCTGCGAAGCTTCCTGGAAGAATTTAGTTCTGGTCGCAATCGGATAAACCAATGCCAGGGATGAAGGATCGGACAGTTCGAAGCGATAAGCTTCGGCAAACCGGTCAATGGCAGATTTGGTGGCCCCATACAATGCATATCCTGGCAACCCCAGTTTTCCGATGGCAGATGCGGTTACCACCACCTTGTACGCGGATTCTGGATGAAGGAGTTTCATTTTGATGGCAGAATAAATTGGAGAATGAACATTTACTTTAAAAATCTGATCTATCCTTTCCCAATCTGCTTTTGAAAGTTGTTCATAATATGCATAACCAGCATTGGCAATAAAAATATCAATTTCACCCAGCACTTGTATGGCATGATTAAACAAATCGTCAATTTGTTCCTGATATCCAATATCACAGGTATAGCTGCTGATTGTTGCCCTCGAGTTGCGAACCTCCTCGAGAAATTGAGATAACTTATCAGAATTACGATCGACTGCCAATATATGGCAATCATAATGGCTGAGAACTGTCACTAACTCTTTTCCAATACCCGATGCTGCACCTGTGACCACAATTCGTTTGTTTTTGATTTCCATGCTTCACACTTTCTATGCAAAATTCAAATACCAAAAATGAATTCAGCTTTTCAGGATCTTTTTTGTTCATTCACTGTCTTCTCATCTTTTCGTTTAATTCGTAGAACAATGATTTTTGTAGAATGATTGAATGGCGCAACCGGCGTTGGTTGTTCGGAGACAATCGTATCCAGATAACCAACCACATCCTGCGGTACGGGAATAATGGTTTCTATTCCCATATACCGGTCAGCACACATTTCTTCCAACATCTCGATCAATGCCTGTCCGCTTAAAAATAAAGCATTATTGACCAAAACAAGCCAGCCTTGATGGGCAATCAACGGTTTAACTTTGTTGATCAAGCGTGCACTTTGATTGACGAGATCAACCCTGCCAGCGTCTGTGGATGAGAAATAAGGTGGATCCAAGATGACACAATCAAATAATTTTTGATTTTTCTTTAGATTTCCAATCGCTCTGTAAAAATCCCCCACCATTAATTTCATTTTTTCCAAAGGAATATTATTCAAGGTACAGGAAATTTTTGAGATATCCAAAAAACGACGATTTAAATCCACCTGAATCACATGCTCGCCTCCCCCCGCTAGTGCTGCAATCCCCAGGCTGCCAGTGTAGGCAAAGGTGTTCAAAACAGTTTTTCCAGCCATATTCTCCAGCAACCACGACCGCAAATACCTGGTATCCAGATAGAAACTTGAATCCTGATTGATTGTTAAATTTAAAGCATAGCGGATACCTGTTTCGATAATCTCTGTAGCGAGTTGATTTCCATAGATTATGATTCCGCGTTTGTCTTCCAATTGGCTGGCATATCTTCGTTTATATAATACTGTATCCAGCCCGGGAATCCATTCCCGGTAGAGATCAGAAATATCTCTGGCATCCTGAGAATCAGATTTTTCCTCTTTGTTATAGTCATTGATCACCAGGGTTTTTCCGAACAACTCTATCACCCAACGTGAATCACCTTCGAGAAATCCATTAAACAATCGAAAGGCTGTCTTGCTATCATCAAATAATCGCAAGCGCTTTTGATATGCATTGAACAATATATTCTGTAATCGATTTTCTTCAGAATTCATTTTTCCTGATCACTATGCTTTCTCATTTTCTTTATTATAGAGGAAGCTCAGAAAATTTTCATGGTCGGATGGATGGCCGAACCAAAAATCTTACCAGAAATAAAAACAGGTAAAATTAAAGAAAAGATTGAGGTTTCTATGGGCTATCCCGTTTTACAAAGAGAATTGACTGTTCATTTACATAATGGTAACTGGTATTTGCGTCCCATTGAAGACCCAAGAGTTCTGGGTCCTGTTGATTATGGCTGGTATCGATACAATGCTTATCCGGATAGTTTTACCTTTGGAGAAGGATTACTGGCCGGCAGTTCGATCCCAGGATCACGCCGGTTGGTTTTTGCCAGTTGGAGCCCTCAATGGGATGGGTTTTACATTTCCAGCATGGGCGGAGCAGCCTATTCATTCCATAATTTAGGCGTAAATTATGTAGCACTCCGCGGAAGGTGTGAAGAACCAACTGTCGTTATTATGAACCATAAACAAGGTGAGATTTCTGTTCGTCTGGAAACTATCAATGTGGAATCCATCTGGACGCGTTATGCCTCTGAAGATGGCGCGCCTCTGTATGGATTTTATGCATTGCAACAAGCCATATTTGACCGCTATGCAAACGAATTTCCCGAAAATCGCTTTCGGATCTTTGCCATTGGTCCGGCTTCCAAATATACCCGTGAGGGCATCATCGGATCCAACCCTATCCGTAAAGGCGAGTTATCGCATGTCATTGATTGGGCTGGTAGGGGTGGGCTGGGATCACGTTTATTCCAATACCATAACGTGGTTGGCTGTATCTTTGGAGGTGAATGGGATGATCCGGATTTACGTGACTCAGCTGAAATTGACCAATATTTCTTGGAGCATTTTGGTAAGAAAACCATTCAGACCGATCTGGCTGTCACCCAGAAATACCGTTATTTCCCTGAGTTTGAGACAGGGGGCACATTTGGCGTCAATATGCGCACCATGGATGATCGAATTATGAGTTTTAATTACCGATCCATTTATAAAACGACTGAGGAACGTCTGCTTCAGCACGAGAATTTCATCCTGAAACATTATTTGAAACAATTCAACGAAGAAACGATTGCCACCAAGAGCTTCCAGCACTGTGGTGAACCCTGTGCAGTTGTCTGTAAAAAAATGAAAGATCAATACAAGAAGGATTATGAGCCATATCATGCTCTGGGTCCCCAGGTCGGTGTTTTTGATCAACGTGCTGCAGAAGTTCTGAACGATCATGCCGATGCCATGGGTTTTGACGCCATTCAATTGGGCGGTACATTGGCATGGATTATGGAAATCCTTCAGGAGGGTTTAATCCCCACCCATGATTTTGGATTCCCGCCAATCAATGAAATGGTATTTGATTTTGCTTCGGATTCAGAACATTTTGATCTGGTCAATGATAGTATGAAGAATGCCAATTATGCCAGTGCTTTAATGGATGCAATTTTGTTCGACTTACGTTGTGAGGTGTTCCGACAGGGAATCCGATCCGCTGCACGTGATCTTGATAAAAAATACAAGGTCAACACCACCGATCGGGCAGTTTTCATCCGGCATGGTGAAAGTGGACATATGGTGCCCAATCAATACTGGACACCTGGCATGTTAAGTCCCATGCCTGTGATGGGAAAATATTTCGTTTTCTACAACAATGAATTCCTGCCACCCTATGAGCTGGGAAAAAAGAACGTCGAGCGCATGGTATACGAATTATTCAATGACAACAGTGGTATTTGCCGCTTTCATCGCAAGTGGGCAGAAGCGATTACCGATGAAATTTTGTGTGCGCATTATGATCTGACAGTGGATTATAAAGCGCACCAATTTCAGCTGGCCAGGGAGATTTTTGAACGCGAAGGGATGAAAAGCATGCCCTGGAATAGCGAGAGAGTAATTGATCTGGTTATCGCTTTCCTGGAATTCTGGCAGGTACAGGAATTAAATCATCCGGAGTTAATTCATTGGATTGAAAGGTTTAAGGAAGATAAAATGAAAACAGCGCTGGCGTTCTGGCAGGAGATTCAGCGTGGTCAGGATGATGCTTTCAAAGCTGGCGCTGAAATGATACCCGAACAGCGCTCACCCGGACAACAAAATAACAATCCTCCACAAAAATAAACTTCAAATCGCATCGATTTAGAATACAGGTGAAATTTGTCTTACTTTGAAATTGGAATATTTGCACCCATTCACCATGAAAACATAGGCACCCTGTGGCGTTCTGCCTTCCAGTTGGGCGCAGCTGGAATCTTTGTGATTGGTAAATGGCGGCGTACCCAGGCGAGTGACACAGCCAACACCCGTCTGGAAATCCCATTTCGCAACTACCCCACCTGGGAGGACTTCCTGCAGCATCGCCCCATTGGAGCCAGATTAATCGGCATTGAGATAGGTGGTAAACCACTAACCACTTTCAATCATCCTTCTCTGGCTATTTATATTCTTGGATCAGAGGCAAATGGCTTACCTGCTTATGTACAGGAGCAATGCGATGAAGTCATCAGTATTGATGCTGTTCGGGATGCATCCTACAATGTGGCAGTTGCAGGCAGCATTGTGATATTCCATCGATTATTGAATTCGATAGCAGGCGCACAATGAGGTGGATCGGACAAACCAACGTTTTATCAATTCGGCCTTTCCGATCACAAGACCGGGATGGGTTATTCAAGATCGCTGCAGATACGGCATTCTTTGGAGAACCGATCGAGATATATATGGAAGATCGTAGAATTTTTCTGGATGCTTTTTATGCGTATTACACCGACTATGAGCCAGAACACAGTTGGGTTGCTACTGCCAATGATGAAGTGGTAGGATTTCTGTCCGGATGTGTGGATTCCGCCAGAAAAGATCAGATCGTAAATAAACAGATCAACCCCAGGGTCATTTTCCGTCTCCTCACAGGGTATTATCATGTTGGACCCAAAGCCAGACGTTATATATGGAGGATGTGGAAATCCAAGCGCAATCATCTCTACCCATCCGTAAGTATTGAGGAATACCCGGCACACTTGCATATCAATGTTGAACAAAAATGGCGAGGATATGGGATTGGCATCCGCTTGATGAAAGTATATCTTGACCAGTTGACCTACCTGAATGTGCCTGGCGTTCATTTAGGCACATCCAGTGAAAATCTGGTTGCCTGCCAGCTTTATGAGAAATTAGGATTTGAACTGATCGAGGAAACACCTAGTATTATGTGGGATGGTATTGTCGATCATCCTGTTCAGAACAAGGCATATGCAATGAAATTATCTACGTACGAAAATTCCACTTCTTTTAAATAAGAACCTGTTTCGATCCATCTCGATTAAGAACTTGTTTGCGCTCTGTGCTGAATTAATTCAGCCACAATACTGATGGCAATTTCTTCAGGTGTTTCTGCACCAATATTGAGGCCAATCGGTGAATGAACTTTAGACAGTTCAACCTCGGAAACTCCATCAACCAATAATGCTTCAAATGTCAGTTTGATTTTTCGCCGGCTGCCAATCATTCCGATATAGATCGCCTTGGTTTCCAAAGCCTGTCTCAGGACGGATTTATCAAATTGATGACCGCGGGTGACCACCACCACATAGGATTGCCCGTCAATTGGTAAATTCTCAAAGACGTGCTCGAAATCTTCCAGTAGATGACATTCTTCCACAGATGGGAACCTTTCATCACTGATAAAATCTTTGCGGTCATCCAACACAATGGTTTGAAAACCAACCATTGTAGTGAGGGGTGCTAATTTTTGTGCAATATGACCCGCTCCAACGATAAAAACTGTGCTATGTTGCCCAATTGGCTCTAAAAAGAACCTGTGTTGATCCACTGTAATTATTTGAGCCGATTTCAGATCAATATTTGTAAATTGAATTTCTCCTTCCTGGAAGGTCAACTTTTCAGGGATGCGCTCTGTAAACTCAATTTCAGGCAACCAGGATCCCAGGATTTCTTTTTCAGAGGTAATGAAACATTTTTGAGGAGTTCTATCCACCTCCCCAGAAGGTAATTGAGAAAATAGCCAGCCCTGTTTCTGCGTGACAATTGTCTGATAAATTCGTTCATATAAGCTGAACAATGCGATATTCTCAGGAAGAATGGGATCAACCAGAACAGAAATTGACCCGCCACAAATCATCTCAAGATTGGCAGCTTCCGACTCGCTCAAAGTTAAATTCAGATTAGTGGCTGTTTTGGATGCAATCAACTCCTCAAAACGCTCCTGCATAATTGCTTCCAGGCGTCCACCACCAATGGTTCCAATTTGATGACCGTTTGTCGTCAGAGCCATACGTGCGCCTATTCCACGCGGGGAAGACCCATGTTGAGAAATAATTGTTGCCAGCAACACAGGCTGTTTCTTTTCTAAAAACTCAAACAATGAGATAAAAAAATCTTTTTTCATTCAGACACCCTGCACAAATCTGATTTATGTTTTTATGAATAACAAATCACTCTTTTATTGTAATGGAAAATTCAAGTTGAAGAATCTACCTATCAAACCTGGTGAGAATCCATTCATAATTTTCACCGTCTTTCAGGCCAATTTAATATATAATTTGTTTTTGCATATAAAAATCAACAATCCGATGACTCTAAAAAAAGGAAGTGACCAGATGATCCCAGCCCCAAAATATCCTTATCCTTTTATAGACCATATCATTATTTCGGAAGAAGAAATTCGTGAACGAGTAAGAACACTTGGTGAACAAATCACGGTAGAATACAAAGATTCTGAAAAGATATTATTAATGGGTCTGTTACGTGGTAGCGTGATGTTCATCACCGATTTGATGCGTCAGATCCAAAGACCACTCACCATTGATTTTATGTCGGTATCATCTTATTCCGGGACTTCATCCAGCGGGTTTGTGCGGATTGATTCGGATCACAAATCTAATATTAATGGCTGGGATGTTATTCTTATCGATGACATCGTCGATACTGGATATACCATTCACACTGTACGAAAATTACTGGCTGATCGAAAACCAAACAGTCTCAAAACCTGCGCATTACTGGATAAGGTTGAACGTCATAAAATTGATATAAAAATCGATTACCTGGGTTTTTCCATCCCGGATTATTTTGTGGTTGGATATGGTCTCGATCTGGATGAAAAAGGCAGAAATTTGCCTTACATTGCCTCCGTTGATCTGAAACGCTATCAGGAGTTATACGGCGACCTGAACTAATCCAGAACCGGTTCATAATTGATTAATGTATCCAGCCACCTGCTTGCATGGTCTGTTTTATCCATCCGATAACTTTTTCTCTGGCGAAAAGAAAATAGGAAATTGGTTAGTTATGGAGTAGAAGTCAATGTAACAGTTGATGAAGGTGTACTGGTATTTGTAGCTGTCGGTGTGGCAGTCAACTGGTAAACATAAATTTTTGGTACCCAACCCTGACGACCTTCTTCGTCAATGACTTTTACCCATACGATATATTCATAAATAAGTTCCTCAGGTAAAACTGTCAATAATTGGTTAGAGCGCAATGTTCCGATGATAGGACCACCGGGTGATTGGTACAAACGTAGTAACGGAACTCCTGTTAAGAACACACGCGCCTGGGCTGGTGTTGAGGTGGGTGTGATGGTAGATGTTGGCTGGAAAGTAGCTGTTGCTGTGGAAGTTAATGTGGCAGTTGCTGTTGCAGTAAATGTTGTAGTAGGCGATGGTCCAGGTGTGTATGTTATTGTCAGAGATGGTGTATTTGTTGCAGTCGGCGGAATTAAGGGATCCAATCGTTCTGCAAAGACTTGATTCACCCGTAAGGATACTGGTTGGTTGAGAGACTCGACAATTGATCCCTGCAAAGAAATTACCTGTTCGTATCGCAATGTCTTGTTGGTTCGAATTGTCATTTCAATCATAATTGTTTCATTCTCCTGACTGGTAGTAAAATCAACCAACTCGGCATTATTGATTTCATTTACTTTTTCATTCAGGACCTGACTTAACATCCGATATTCAGAAGCTTGCTTGACAAAATCAATACTGAAATATGTAAGTGGTATCAATAAAATCACAATCAATAATGCAGAAAGCTGCAGAGTTGGCGGAAGTTTACGATTACTATCTAAAGGATAAGGATTAAATCCCCGTAGAAAAAATACAAATGCCGCAGCAAAGGCAATGGTGACTGCATTGGTGATAAACAAGAGAAAAGCGCCCCCAGCAACATCCCATCGTTGTAAAGCGACCCCAATCCCGACTGTGCAAATTGGTGGCATCAAAGCTGTTGCGATTGCTACGCCTGGCAATGCTGCAGATAATCGTTCCTCTGTCAATGAATAAGCCGCCGCAATACCACCTGCCAGCGCAATCATAAGATCTATAGGGCTGGGATGAGTTCTGGAAATAATCTCTTGTGGTAATTCATGCAGCGAAACAAATGGCAAATATGAGTTAATGATGGTAAATAGTGTTGACAATCCAACAGCCAATATTGCGCCTCGCAATAATGCAGAAATAGCTGATTTTAAGAGCGTTCTGCGACCTATCATTGAAGCCAGACCAATCCCAATGATAGGTGACATCAATGGGGCAACCAGCATAGCACCAATAATGACCGCGGGGGAGTCGGTTATCAAGCCCAGTGTAGCGATACTGGTTGAAAGAATGACCATCAAAAAGTAATCAAAACCAGGTGAGGATGATTCGGTAATATCTGCAATGATTTCCCGACGTTGATCAAAAGGAATTTTTCGAACCGGGGATTTAAAGTTAGTTAAGAAATCTGAAAGTTTTCCCATTATGTTTTAGCCCTACTTACGGGGATCATTTTTGCTGCCAGGTTCTAACTCGATTTCTCCCAAATTGTTTTGCCTCGTATAAAGCTTTATCGCTTTCATCAATCAGGTGATCTAAAGACAAGGTTGTGAATCTAAAACAGGTTACCCCCAGGCTTATGGTGATAAATGTCTGGGCGGTTACCAATAGAAATGGATATTGGGCAGTAACCTCACGCAAACGTTCAGCGACCTGGGTCGCATCTCCCAGGTTTGTTTCAGGTAAAAGGATTATAAATTCTTCACCCCCAAAGCGAGCTAAAATATCGGATGTTCGTAATTCTTCCTGAATTCGTTGAACAAATTGCATTAATACCTGGTCACCTGCCAGATGACCATAATGGTCATTAACATTTTTGAAATGATCTATATCGATCAAAACAATCGACATGGGGCTTTGATAGCGTTTACTGCGGGAAAATTCTTTTTGAGCTAATTCGTAAAAATATCGACGGTTATATATTCCAGTTAATGTATCAGTGAGTGCCATTTGTTGAGTTTGTTCAAATAAACGCGCATTTTCAATCACAATGGCAGCGCTATTGGCAAAACTTAAAGCCAGGCTGGCATCCTCCTGGGTGTAAGCAGATGGGTTGTAATTATCAAGGGTCATTAAACCAATGAATTCATCATGCCGAATAAGGGGTACGCCCATCCAACCGCGTATCAGGTCTGACCCTTCCCATTTTTCAAAACGAGGATCGTTTTGGGCATCATCCAGGATGATGGGAGATTTTACCATTTGGATTTCCCGTAATAATAAATCCGTTGCCGGAAATGTTCTATTAATTAATCGGGCAGTATGCTGGAAACCACGTGCAGCAACAACCTTATATTTATCCTGGTCTCGCAAAAATAAGGTCGCACTGTTAAAATTTAGAACAGTTTTTAAAGAAACCAGAATTCTTCTTAATACCTGGGAGAGATCTAATTGGGAAGCTAATTCATCGAGCGCCTGTTTCAAAGCTTGAGCCTGGACAATCGCTTTTTCTGCTGCCTGTTCAGAATGAATGCGTTCGGTAATATCAGATATAAAACCTTCCAGGGCTATTAATTCATCATTCTCGTCAAAAATACCCTGTCCTTTTTCCCAAACCCATTTCTCAATCGAATCATTCAATTTAATTCGATATGTAATCTCAAAGTTTTGTTTTTTTGCCAGGGCATCCTGTATCTGATCCCAGACTTTTTGCCTGTCATCTGGATGGATGAGTTGTGCGTATGAAATCTTTCGATTGCCAATCAAATCCTGATCTTTAAAACCAATTAGCTCCTCCACCCCTGCACTGACAAATTCGATTGTCCAATCTGGGTCGTTTTTACAGCGATAAGCCATGCCTGGCAAACTTTCCAATAAGGTTGACAGGCGGCGTTGGTTTTCTAAAAGGGTTAATTCTATTTCTTTGCGATCCGTAATATCAATGGTGAGATTCAATAGCAATTCGTCAGAGATTTTTATGTAGTCAGCCAAAAACCACTTCTCTATTCCAGTTGTTTTTAAAATATGTTGTGTTTCAATACGTTGGCTTATCCCCGTCTCAAAACAATGATAAATTCTTTGGATAATTTCTGTTTGATCATCAAAGAATTCTTCTACGGTTGTTCCCCGCCATCGCTTAGTCTCTCCATTGCTTAAATTTTCCGAAGCAGGATTAAAATGTTCAAGAATGATCTTTCCATCCGGTGTCTTTTTCCATAATACAGCTGGGTCATGAATTCCTTGAAAAATGGAATTAAATAAATCCCCATTTTTTTCAATTATATTTTCTTTATTATTTTTTCTAGAGATATCCTGCCCCAGAATCAGTACTCCTAGGATCTCCTCACGAAGATCGCGTACAGGTTTTACTTGATATTCAAGCGTAAAGGGAAATTCAGTATTCTCAGCATAGTGGATCGTAAATGTAGAACTTTTACCAGAAAAACCTGTTTTGATGTGTGATAAAAAGTTGTTCAGTTTATCTGGTTCAATGATTAATTCCAGAAGCGAATCACCTGAATTAATCGGTTCCTGGCCAAGCCGTAAAAACAGCAAATTAGCTGCTTGATTAAATGCCCTAATCCTGTAATCAGGGTCGATAAAAATAAGTGGGTTATCTAGGCTATACAACAATAATTCTGAAATATTTTGGGAATTTTTGACTGGCTGCCAGGGATCATTAAACATCAGTAGCCACTTGTTATCCCAATCAAATGTATAGCTCAATCGAAGACTCTGTTTTTGATTTTTATTTCGGGTAGTTATATGGACGATACGAGAGCTGGACTTCTCATTTTGCAGAGTAATCTTAACATCCGACCATTCAGGAAACCAATCCTGACAGGCTAAACTGTCCAAACTCAGCTGTTCCAATCCCATGAATTGAGAGAATGCAAGATTGCCAAATAAAATTGATCCCCCCGCATCCAAAATGACAAGTTTATCAGAGATAATGTCAAAGAATGGTTGGAGAGATTCAAACTTATCTCCCAACGATATAAAGTTATCCTCACCCATTAATATCATTATATATGATTTACAAAGCAAAAAGTAGTTTCAATATTATTTTTCATTATCCAGAAGATGTTTTTCTCTATTTCCTTCATTATCATCTTCCAAGACCAAAATTCCAGTAAAATATAAAAATGTCTGAAAAAACGAATGATACAACAAAATCACTCACGAGAATTTTAGGATGGAACCGTACCAGTTACTTTTTAATGAGTTCCTTTGCTTTGTTATTATTTATTATCGGGTATGTTTGGTGGCCACTGGTTGAAGAATATCTCTCTACCTATAATCCCGATCTGCCATTCTGGATCCAGTTTGATTGGCTCTTACTCTCAATTTTTTTGGTCATGTCACTTTTACTCATGGCAAAAGCGGATATCAAAAAAGATTTACCCATCATTTTCGTTGGTCTCATGGGTGGATTGGTGATTGAAAGCTGGGGAACCCAAACTGAATTGTGGTTTTATTACACATTTGAAAGACCCCCCTTATGGATCATACCTGCCTGGCCTATCGCCAGTCTCTCGATCGACCGGTTATTTCAGCTTTTAAAAGCGAGATCTGAAAAGATTCCTTCAAAATTTTTTCAGATCAGTTATTGGGCAGTATTTATTGGATTTTTTATCTATATGCTCTATTTTGTTTGGCCAACCCTGGATAAATCTTTGACGATCATGGCACTATCTTTATGTGCTTTTTTGATCCTGACACCTGTCAACCAACGCGCTATGTTATTGACATTTATAGCTGGCAGCGGTCTGGGTTATTTTTTGGAATTGTGGGGAACAACCCGCTATTGCTGGACTTATTACACTTTCCAGACACCTCCTTTTTTTGCTGTAATGGCTCATGGCATGGCCGCTGTGGCTTTCTGGCGAGTGGTTCAACTATTCTGGATATTCGAACCAAAATCGAATATATTCCTACAAAAAATTCTTAAAACTATTCAAAATAAAAAAAGCACAGTCTGAAAAAAAACTGTGCTTAGAAAAGGAAGATAAGAATTGACCTTTTATTGATCTTTAAATTCTCCTTCAATATAGGGTGGTTGAACAGGCATTAAGATCCACAGAATAACATAAATCAGAATACCATTTCCACCTAAAAAGGTTAATAAAACAAACAGCAAACGCACAACCGTTAGATCCAATCCAAGATAATCAGCCAGACCTGCGCAGACTCCTGCGATCATTTGTTCATTAGGTTTTCGATATAATTTTTTATTTGACATGAGATTCTCCTTCATTCATATATACGCGGAATTTTGAAAAAGGTTTCAAGGAAATCTTTTTCTGTGGATTCGTACTGATAAAATCAACCCCGATTTCGATTGACTTTGATTTAGTTCCTCATTAAACTTGATTTTGTTTTCAATTCCTGAATTCCAAACAATTTATCAGCCGGAGGAAACTTATGGAGCAGAAACGTCTCATTCGTTACACCATGTTTGGTTTGTTGTACTTCACACAAGGAACCATACTAAGTTACTTTACCGCATTGAATGCTTTGTATCTGCTCGAATTTGGACTTGATCTCACGCGTATTGGCATTATGGGCACAATTGCATTGATTCCGTTTGTGATTAAAGTTTTTCTGGGAATGCTCAGTGACAAGGTCAACATTTTAGGACTGGGTCACAGAAAACCTTATATTGTCATTGGGTTGTTGGTACAAATAATCTGTTTGGTTTTTGTTCCATTGATCAATCCCGGAACCACATTCTGGTTATATGTTGCGATCGCTTTTCTACTGCAAATGGGCATGGCTTTATACGATACCTGCACCGATGGACTTGCTTTGGATACCACGCCTGTTTCAGAAAAAGGTACCATCCAGGGCTTTATGGTAGGTGGTCGAGCTGTTGGTGTAATCGTAACCGCTTCTCTGGTGGGCTTTTTAGCTGAAAATGTCTCCTGGAGTGCTGTATTCTGGGTATTAGCCATTCTGACCCTGCCACCATTTTTCTTTCTGCATACCGTCAAAGAAGCCCCTAGAATTCAGGAACGCGCTTTCGATTGGAAAGCATTTTCTGCCTTCAAACAACTGCCAGTGATTGCACTGGCGATTATTGGATTCATCTTTTTCCTGATCATCATCGGTGTCAACCAGATTGTCAATCCTTACCTGCAGGAAACTTTCAACATCAGCCTGAGCACAGCGGGATTTTTTACTACCGTCTGGGGGGTGGGTGTTGTATTGGGTAGTATTGCCGGAGGTGGATTGATCAATAAATTGGGCAACCGTAATGCAGTGTTGATTTCGATTGCTGTTGCACTGGTTGCGATATTATCACTGGCTGCTATCAACAAGCTTCCTTACGCCTGGTTCCTTGTAGCACTCTTTGGTGTTTGTTATGGCACCTATCAGACGGTTTATTTTGCATTAGCCATGGAATACACGGACCCTCGTATTGCTGCGACTATGTTTTCAATTCTGATGGCGGTCACCAATATCGGTCAGGGAATAGGTTTGGGATTAACCGGGTTTTTCGCTGATTCATTTGGGTTTAAAACAACGTTTATTGTCATGGCATTATTGAATTTTGCAGTTCTCCCATTTCTCCCTATGATCTTTGGAAAGCGTGCTAAGAAAGCTGTACCTGCTGTCTGAAATTATTCGTTTTATAGAAAAACTTTGATATCCTTCGCCAGACGATCCAAATCTGATCGGTCTGGTAAATTTCGATAATCCGGACCGAACACCAAACGAAACCCATCTCCAGTGAATCGTGGAATGACGTGCAGGTGCGTGTGAAAGACAGTTTGGAATGCAACGGCTCCATCCGCAAGAAAGAAATTGATACCTTCACAGTGGATGGGGCTCTTTTTTAATCCAGCCGAAATTTTTTGACCGACCTGAAAGAGATGTCCACCGATCTCCGAGGGCAGATCCGCTAATCCGATGGCATGTTGACGGGGAACCACGAGGACATGCCCGGGTGTGACGGGTTGTAGATCCAAAAACGCCAGACAAATTTCATCTTCAAAAACAATGCTGGCAGGGGCTTCCCCATTGATTATTTTACAAAAAATACAATTATTCAAATCATCTCCTTTGGGTTTCTTCCGTCCATTTTCCTTTTCTAATATCCAGTTCTGAGAAATCAACATCCAGCAAATTGGGTTGATCCAGATTGATACGAACCGGTTGATGGTTAGAATCAAGCACAAAAGTTAATAAACCGTTTGGAATATATTGCTCGTCCCACTCTATCAGAAAAGTATCCTGATGCCAGTGAGTTAGATTGGCGTGAAAACAATTGGATTGTTGAAATGAAAGCCTTAATTGTTGATGATCCAGGCTCACTTCTATTTTTCCCGTTTTTGGGTCGTAATAATCTCCACAATAAGCCTGCAAGTCCAAACCAGGGAAGGTATTTTGTTGTCTGGCTTTCAACCTCTCTGCCACCGCTGCTGTTTGTTTTTCAAAATATTCTACCTGGAGTTTTTCATAAATCCTTGGCCAGGGGGTTTCTTCCAGACTCAGCAATTGATCAAGTATGGAATAATACAAGGCATTCAGGGGATAACCAGGTTCGATATTGGTGAAAATCAAAAACCCAATGTTCTCTTCTGGAAGGATTGCCATTTTTGTCCGCATCCCATCTACACCACCTGAATGAGTAATTGTCTGATGTCCACAATAATCACGAATAAACCAACCCATACCATAAGCATCATAGGTGTAAGTTATTTTTTGTAACTCTGTTGGTAATGTATCGATGGGAATACAGGTTTGTGGTGACCATAATTCTTTAATACGTTTGGGTGAGATGATCCGCTGACTATTAAATTCACCATGATTGAGAAACATCTGAACAAATTGTGCCCAATCCCAAACAGATGAATTCACTGCTGCGGCTGCACCAACATTTTCATGATTGCGGTATGGGATTGTTTGAATACGACCGTTTATCCAGGCATGTGGAATGGCAATATTTCCTAATATTTCCAAATCGGCCAGCCTGGTCGTTGTCCTGTTCATGCCCAGAGGAGCAAATATTCTTTCCCGGATAAATTCATCCCATGTGAGACCTGAAATTGCTTCTATGATCTCACCTGCCACGAGATAGGTTACATTTTGATAAGCATAAGCAGAGCGAAAACTGGTACCGGGTTTTAAAAACCGTAGCCGATGAATAACCTCTTTACGGCTGAATTTCGAATCATACCAGATGGTTCCCCCACTCACTTCTGGTAAGCCACTGTTATGTATCAACAGATCGCGTACCTGAATTTCCCGATCCACAAAAGGATCATAAAGCGAGAATTCGGGTAAGAATTTTCTAACCGGATCATCCCAGCTCAATTTTTCTTCATCTACCAAAATTGCCAACGCGGCAGAGGCGGTTGATTTCGAGATCGAAGCCAGTGCGAATATTGTATGTTCATCGACGGGCTGATCGTTCTGGACAGAAAGCGAGCCAAATCCTCTGGCAAAATCAATCTGGTCATTCCCAACAATAGCAACGGAAATAGCTGGTACCTTAAATGTAGATTGAACCTCAGAAATGATTTTTTCGATATTCAATATTTTTGTTTGCACTTAATTATCCTGCTTCAATGCTTTGGTATGAATTAATCTGGTTATATATGACATCGCTTGGTGTAATGGAACTTCTGTGATGTAAGTACCAGATCCATAATCAACAAAGCCTCCCGGAAAACTTTCCAATATTGTTAAGCCACTGCCTTCCAATAGTAGTGCCAAATCAGCAGGTGAATAACAACGCAATTGTTGGGTTGTTTTGACTGAAGGCTTTTCTTTCAACCACCAGGTATCGGTCAGGGCACATTTTGCCGCATCGAACCCATATTCTCTCATAGCCGCACCAATAGGAAACGTTACCCCAGCAGCCTGACCTGCCCAAAACCAAGGTGTGAAGATCTCCAGAAAAACAGATCCATCTGGAGTCAACCAGGAAGAAATTTTCTCTAACAATTGGCGTTGTTCTGAATCACTTCCTATGCCAAATCCATCCCAATAACAGATCAAATCAAAAACACCTTCGAGTTCTACTGTATTAAAATCAGCGTTGATCATCGTCAGGTTTTGAGGGTTCCTATGTTTCGAGAGATTACGCATATGCTCAACAAAATCAGATTCTATTTCGATGGCAGTTACTTTGTGATTCAACTGACAAGCAGATACTGAGAATTGTCCACCACCCGCGCCTAATTCTAAAATACGGACACCTCTCATACCGGTAAGCCGATTAATCCATAAGACTCTATCCAGATCTCCCTGGCTGATATCACGAAAATAGATTTTCGACCATTGATTTTGTAATCGATAGAAATCTTGATCCGTCATAGCATAAATTTTACATTTAACATTTACTAATTGCCCAGGGAGAATTATTCATAAACAACTTGATCAGGAACCAGTAATGCCATTTCGATCAGTACCTGATATGAAAATTTTTGAAATAAATCGAATTGGCGGGTCATCTTGGATGGTACCAGAATTGACATTCTGTTACCTGCATCCAATGCAATCTGATGCATCTCCTGTAGCAAAGTCTTGCTAATTCCTTTCCTGCGAAAATCCGGATGAGTGAAAATATCAGCTATATAGGCATATTTTCCCGGAGGGGTGATAACCTGCGCTTTTGCACACACTTCACCTTTATAGGTTGCCATCAAATTATGAATGACAGGGTCTTGCAGACCATTCGTACTGCATGGGTAATCTGGTTCAATCGTATTTGCCAATGAAACATCCTGGATCGTTCCAATTAATTTGATTTCTACACCGGATGGCAAAGTATTTTTCTCTCGCAAAGGTAATTTTCTGAACATAAGGATATTAGACCAGGCATGTAAATAACCCTGATCTCGATATGCCGGAATTAATTGATTCAATTTCTCAGAAAATATATTTACCACATGTTCTTCTGGATTATTCTGCAAAAATGCCAAAATGTGGCTCTTGACCAGGGAAGGTGGATTCTCTCCAGTAAAAAATTCAAGACGGTAATTGAATGCACGTGGCCACGGTTGAGTCATCATTTGAGGGTATAGAATCCCTAACACCTGATCCAATTTGATTATCTCAGCATGATTTTCAACTTGATATTTATGTGTGATGGCATCGAAATAAGCTTTTACACCAGGGAGTATGTTCATGTGTAGTTCTTCCTAATCCGGAACCTTTATCTTTTTCAGGTGATCCCAGCCCCAATAAAATCGACGGATAATTTGTTTTTCACCATAATTCGTTTTTTCTTCCGTCCAAAAACCTTCCGCTGGTAAATTTTTTACGATGACCTTCACCCGATAAATACAGTATTTGGTTCTTAAACCAAGGTAAGATCTTGAATTTCTATACCGGTATATTGCTTTACAATGATCCGATAATATTTCGATATCTTTATCAAGAATCTGTAATTCCTCCAGCAAGCATCTTCTGGCTGCATCCAGGCAATTCTCTCGCGGTTTCATTTTCTCACTGGGGGGAATGTTTCTTTTACGTGTGCGTTTATCATCTAATTCCTGTTCCAGCTCTAATAAATATTTATCATCAAGAGTTACAAAAACCTGAACGACATTCACTACTCTCAAAGGTGGCTTAAGCTGTATGGAACTTTCCCCGTTATTAATTTCATTAAAAAGATGATCAACCGATTTTGCCTGTCCATTATTCCAACTGTCCAGGTCAAGAGATAGGGTTAACAGCCATTGACGTAAACTTTCGACTGAAGGAAAATACCCAAATTCTTTTTTCATTTTTTTATCTATCGGATCAAACACTGCGTAAAATGATTTAGAAGAAGGATCTATGATTGTGTTAAAAAGTTGGTATCCATTTTGTTTTCAGGTTTAAATAAATCTTATAAAATTATTTTACAGGATTTTTTTATTTTCTTCACAAGATAGACCCGATGTTTTTGCTATTTTTTCTGAAATTTTCGTTATAATCAATTGAGAATACTATTTTCTGGAGACTTATGAAGGCATCCAATATCCTACCTGGAGATAATCGCAACGCGATTCGACTCACCTGGAAAAGACCGGTATATATCCTGACGCCCATCAAACGACCAGCGCAGGCCATCAATGTCAGTGCTTCAGGGATTTTAATCACTACTCTTTATGATGATCATCTTCAAATTGGTAAGGAAATATCAATTTCCATACCGCATGCCATTAATAAAATAACAACAATTGTCACTGGAAAAATTGTTCGGATTACCAACCATGACAGTTGGGTTCAGTTGGCTGTCGATTTAACCAACTGATCATATTTTTCGATCTAGCCTTCCTGCACCGTCTCCCAGGGATAAATTTCAGTCCCTTTAGCAGCTTCCCGAATACTCGGATCATTTGAATAGTACCCATGCTTTTCAAGCGGCAAAAGCCTGGAAATCTGGATCATGATATCATGCCCAATTTCGTCCAATTTCATGCGATCTGATCGGCTTTTTACATCAATTTGATATGGACCAAATGGTTTGCCAATTCTGATTGTCACTTTTGGTCTCTTAAACTGCCTGATTTTTGAAAAAAAGGTATCGAAACCATCCAAGCCGATGGGTAAAATGGCAGCACCTGTTTTAGCTGCCAGAAATGCCACGCCGGGCCGCGCTGGACGTAAAACGTTTGCCCAACTACCACCCTCCGGGAATATTCCCAGAATACCATTCTGAGCCAGGACTGTTTCTGAAATAATGAATGTATCCCGGGACACAGAACCACGAAAAACCGGGATGATTCCCCACAGATGACGTAGCCATTCAACTGATCTGGGTGCGTTGGGTGCACGCGTTCCACCCAGGAATTCCAACCGCCACGAAAGTAAATTAATCACTGCCAGTGGGTCTAAAAAGCTAAAATGGTTACTGACCACCAATATTGGTCCGGTTTTGGGTAAATTTTCTTTGCCAATAATTTCAAAATCCCCAAGAACAGTGAATGCCAAATTAATCAGATTTCTCAGAATTGTTCGAATGACCCGTCTTCTGGGATATGGGTATTTTTTCACATCAATTTTCATTTTATTCCTTGAGAAAAGAAATTCAGAAAAAACAAATAAACTTCAGAATTTTATTTCCTCAAATTATAGCTTAAATCTAATGGACAACAAAAAAAATATTTAGTAAGGTCAGAAGAAAATTGTTTGTAAAACCTGACAGAATGTCTTATATAATCAATAAGAATGATTAATCATTTGCAGATTAAATCACTGCTTAGCTTCAAGTAGCTGAACTCCTTGTTTGAACTGTGGAATAGAGTATTCGCAATAGGAGGTTGTCATGTTACAAATTACATTAACAGAGGAAGAAAAAATAACACTGCGAGATTTACTCCAATGCTGTCTGGCTGAATTAAGGGTCGAAATTCATCATACGGATGATATGGACTTTAAAGATATGCTCAAGAACCGCAAGAATGTTCTGGTTAAAATTCTTGAAGAACTATCTGTAGGAGACGAGCAATCGGAACCAACTTGTCGGTAAAACCAATTCCAACTATATCGATCATATCAATAGGTTTTTGCCTGACTATCAGGTTAATTTCACCTGGAAAGGAAGAAAATGATGATGCGTTGTCCATGGGCAATAAGTGAAATTTCTTCAGACTATCATGACCATGAGTGGGGTATTCCTGTTCATGATGACCAAAAATTATTTGAGTTCTTATCACTGGAAGGTGCACAGGCAGGTCTGAATTGGGAAACGATCCTGAGAAAAAGAGAGGCTTATCGAGAAGCGTTTATGGAATTTAAGCCTGAACGAGTCGCAAGGTTTGATTCAATCCAGGTAGAAAATTTGCTACTCAATTCGGGCATTATTCGCAACCGCAGAAAAATAGAGTCTGCCATCAAGAACGCTAATGTATTTTTGAAAATACAGGATGAATTTGGAAGTTTTGACGAATATATCTGGGGTTTTGTGGGTAGAAAGCCAATCCAAAATCAATTCCGTGACTTATCCGAAATCCCAGCTGAAACAGAGCTTTCCAGGCAAATCAGTAAAGATTTAAAACAGCGCGGCATGAGTTTTGTCGGTCCCACGATCATGTATGCTTTTATGCAGGCTGTTGGTATGGTGAATGATCATCTGATAGAATGTTATCGGTTTAATGAAGTAAGCCAGATGGAGTAATTAAAAAATGCGAGAAATTAAAGGGAACGTGCAAGCAGTGTTTATCACCCCAAAAGGAGAAAATATTTCAAAACCTATCGAGGGTGGTATTTTCACGAATGAAGGGCTGATCGGTGACCGGCATTTTGGTGTCATGATGTTATCGAATTCACGTACGCCGGAATTTCAGAGAGGAACAATCATTCGCAATCGGCGGCAGGTTTCCCTGGTTTCTCAGGAAGAACTGGATGCCATTGCAAAAGAACTAGGCCTTGATGAAATTAAACCTGAGTGGTTGGCAGCTAACCTGCTTATAACAGGTATTCCATATTTCAGTCTATTGCCGGTAGGTGCGAGGTTATTCTTTGAAGGTGGATTAGTTCTTTTTAACGATGGAGAGAATTTACCCTGCAAAATTCCTGCCAAAACCGTCCAAAATCAATTTGAACACATAGAAGGAATTCAGCAGAATTTTGTTAAAACAGCCATGCACCGCCGTGGATTGGTCGCCTGGGTGGAGCATCCGTCTCAATTAGTAACCCCATCAACCTGTGAGGTCGAAATCCCGCCTGTCTGGAAAAATTTTTGGGAGTAATTATTATGACAGAGTTTAAATTTCCCGATCCGATACCGGAATTTTTAGAGCACAAATTGTTCTGCTTTGAGGTTCTACACCCCAAACATGTTGCGTTAGATTATCAGGCGCTGATGAAAAGCAAAGACTTCCTGCGACGCTGGAGTAATAGCGCCTGGCCTGAAGATCATTTTAAAGTTGAGGATAATTTAATCGATCTGGAATGGCATTTTGCTGAATTTAAGGAAAAAACTGCCTTTACTTACACTATTCTTAATCCTGACAAAACCCAATGTTTGGGATGTATTTATATCAGACCCGTCACCTCCATTCAGTCATTATCTCCAGAAGAGAAAGCACAGGTGGAACCATGTCATTTTTTTATTTCCTACTGGGTCATTACCGATGTAAGAAACTCTCATTTGGAAGACCAGATTTTTAATACGTTACATCATTGGCTGCAAACTACCTGGCAATTTCCAACCATATTATTTGTCAGTAATTCGCAAATTCCAGAACAAAACGAGATATATCGTAACCATCAAATGGAGTTATTTATAGATCTCCAGGAGAAAAATCGTCACCAACAATTTTGGAAACCCATCAAAGGATAAAAAATGGAATTTGACACACTCAAGAGTTATCTGTTTAACCTGCCAGAATCAAGGCTGGATTTTCCTCAAGGTCCAGATACAATGGTTTTTAAAATAATGGGGAAAGCATTTGCTTATGTCTCCTGGCAGTCTGACCCTATTTTTGTGAGTTTGAAATGCAATCCGGATAAAGCAATCCAATTACGAAAACAGTATTCAGGCGTCGTTCCTGCCTATCATCAGAATCGCACCCATTGGATTTCAATATTTCCTGGTAATGATGACATACCCGAAGAAATCATATTGCAATGGGTAAAAAATTCTTATCAACTGGCTATCGATGAATTGCCCGGGTTTCTGCGTAATAGAATATTGAAAAAAATTGCCAAACTGAATGAAAACAACCCTTAAGAAAATCAAGGTTGAAGATGAATAAAAAAATTACGTATCGTGATATGGTATTTGATATTGTGAAACAAATCCCGGCTGGAAATGTTGCCAGTTATGGTCAGATTTCAAAAATGATCCCTGGATGTACAGCTCGCATGGTAGGTTATGCGTTGGCTTCCTTACCAAATGAATCTGGAGTCCCCTGGCAAAGGGTGATTAACTCTAAAGGGAAAATCAGCCCACATGGTGCCGGCTTTGGATCTGCAATGCAAAGAGCGCTTCTTGAACAGGAAGGGGTCATTTTCAAGGTAGATAATAGCATCAACTTGGATATCTATGGTTGGATTGTTTAATACCTTCTTAAATGATATTTTTTCTGATCAAAAAATTGATGATAAGTGTCTTCTTAAAAATTATTTGAATCCTCGTCCATTTATCCTTATACTATTATTAATAGATGGAGGTCAAATATGAGAGAGTATGAGTTTTTTCAACCGACATGCGAGAAAAGCCCTGATCTTATTTATCAATATATATGCACACAAATCCCTAAAGACAACCAAAATTCTCCTTCAAAAATGAAAAATTTCTTGTCATTAAAAGAATGGCTTTTCCCAAAAAATAATCGGATTCAACCTGTTGCTCAGAATCTCTCCAATTCCAAATAATAATTCTTTACCTTCTAGTTTTCCCAAAAATTAATCAGGAACTCAAGATGAATTTGAATAATATTACGGATTTTAAAATTGAAGTATACCTGCCGGTAGAACAATTGGAAGCCATACGGCTTGCTTTATTCACCGCAAATGCGGGTATTGTTGGCAATTATGATAATGTTTTTGCCACAACACAGGTAACCGGCCATTGGCGTCCATTGGAGGGAGCAAATCCGTTTCAAGGTGAGTCAGGAAAACTGGAGATAGCACCTGAGATTAAACTTGAAGTCAATTGCAAAATGGAACATGTTCGCGAAGTTCTCAAGGCAATTCGTGTTGCACATCCGTATGAAGAACCGCTCATCCGGGTAATCCCAATTCTGAATCAATACTTTGAATGAGCAGGCGAGGTCAGATGAATGAAGATATATTGAGAAACCTATTTAAATCTCTTAATAAATTTATGGTGCTGCTATGGAAACTAGGATTGGGCAATATCCTCAATCTATGGCCTAAAGTCCTTGGCTGTTATTTGGTCATTACTCATTACGGTCGCAAAAGCGGAAATAAATACCTGACTCCGGTTAATTATTCCACGATCAATGGTGAAATTTACTGTACCTCAGGGTTCGGGGTACAATCTGATTGGTATAAAAACCTGATGCACAATCCGGAGATGGAAGTTTGGTTACCCGAAGGTTGGTGGCAAGCTCAAGCCGAAGAAGTTAGCAATCATCCTGATCGATTATCAATTATGCGTGAAGTGCTGATCGGAAGCGGATTTGCTGCACTAATGGCTGGGATTTACCCCCTGACGATTGATGATGAGACATTAGATCAGAAGACCAAAGAATATTGCTTAATACGAATCAACCGTGTTGCAGAAAAAACAGGAAATAATGGACCGGGGGAATATGCCTGGTTCTGGCAAATCACAACAGCTTTTCTGTTCTTCTTACTACTCACCAAAAAGCGGAGAAAATAACTCAATGCTACGATCACAATTGCTGGATGCCCTATCTAAATACATCCTTGAAAAAACCAGAGATCATCCCATTCGAGTAGCAATTGATGGAATGGATAATGCCGGGAAATCAAAGTTAGCCAAAGAATTAGTCTTTCCATTCAGGAAAAGCAAACGCCAGATTATCAATATTTCCATTGATGGTTTCCACAATCCAAAAAAAATACGTTATCGCCGCGGAGAATATTCTCCGGAAGGCTATTATTACGATTCATTCAATCTTGAAACTGTTATATCCAATGTCCTGGAACCAATCAGCCCGGGGGGAAACCGCCAATTTCGCAAACAGGTTTTTGATCTCACATCGGATCAAAAAGTTGAAAGCAATTGGGAGACAGCTGAGGAAAATGCAATCTTATTGTTTGATGGTTTATTCCTGCAACGACAGGAACTCGATCCTTTTTGGGATATTCGTATTTTTATTGATATAGACCAGGATGTATGTTTGGACAGAGCTTTCAAGCGTGATCTAGATTACCATCATTCCCTGGAGAATATTCACAAGAAATACCTGCTCCGCTATTTTCCTGCCCATCAAATTTATCTGGAGCGCTGTCATCCCTTACAACATGCCGATGTAATCATAGAAAATAATGATTGGCAAAAACC
This sequence comes from uncultured Chloroflexia bacterium, assembly GCA_963765655.1. Lineage (GTDB taxonomy): Bacteria > Chloroflexota > Anaerolineae > Anaerolineales > Anaerolineaceae > UBA6170. Next base: position 32,970 of record CAVXXH010000010.1, on the reverse strand, counting down.
GACACTGACTTTTCAGCGTGAAGTTGCTGCTTGAGTGGATTTATTAACCTGCCAATTAAAAGAAATCAAATTTATCCCTGATTTCTGATCTTTTTCAAACTATAATACAATGAATTGAATTTTATTATTTGTTTTATCAATAAATTCTCAGAGGATAATTTTATATGAATTTTCATAAAAAACTGATCAGGATATTATTTATACCTTTATTTAATTTATTAATTGCTTCCGCCTGTTCTTTACCCTGGGTAAGTCAATCCGCCGAGAATATTATTGCCAGCACCCCACCGATGGTTGAGGTTCAAAAATCATCACCTTTTCAAAACATTGGTTGTGTTTTGCAATCTGAAAATTACGCTGTTTGTCCTGAAGATAGTATTCCCAAGAAGATGGGCTGTGATACATTGACAACCCCACCTGTCTTTCTTGGTTTTCTGGATCCTGAAAGTCAATTTATAAGTTGTACATATGCCCCTCAACTTCAGACCCCCCCTGATGAAACTGAAGCAAAGGGTCTTTATGATAGTGGATGCTCAGTCAATGTAAAACAAAGGTTACTAGTGTATCAAGATGGTAATTATTTACTAATCCGGGATTTGAATGATTTAAAATATAATTTCGCCCCAATCATGACGGGGGAACAAGCGCTAGGATATGCCATCGCAGCTACCGGATCAGAAGCCAGATACGATTTAGAAAACTTGAAAGATTACAGAATATTAACAGACAATTTACAAGAAACAACTGTTCAAGTTGTGAATGATGGATTTGAGGTAATTTTATATCGTTATCAAGCTTGTGGCTGTGGCCCACACACGACATTTATGCAAACAATCAAGGTAACAACGGCTGGTGATATCGAATTTGTTGGATCTACCGCAGCATTTGAAAATCCTGCAGAAGATGATCTCTGTGTGGATTAGTTAAGGTTTTTCAATGAGAAAATATCCATTCATGCAAGTCGACGCATTTACAGAGGTAGCATTGGGCGGAAATCCCTGTGCAGTCTTTTTTGATACGGATGACCTGGATGATCAAACCATGCTTGCCATCACCCGTGAAATGAATCTATCTGAATCAGCATTTGTACGATCTTCCACAGTGGCAGATTTTGGTGTCCGTTATTTCACACCGATGGGAGAAATTCCATTAGCGGGGCACCCGACCATTGCAACTTCCTTTGCTCTGGTTGATTCCGGACGCCTTAAGCTTACTGGTGACATCACCAAAATACATCTTGAACTTCAGGTTGGACCTATCCCGGTTGAAATTCAATCAGAAAACGGTCAAGTGAAGAATATCATCATGAGCCAGAAAAAACCTCTCTTTTTACGGGTCTATGAGCCTGAAGATATTTTGCCTGTGTTTGGATTATCAAAAGCTGATTTGCTACCAGATGTACCCATACAAACAGTCAGTACAGGTACTCCGCAGTTGATGGTCTGTGTTAAGAATCTGGATGTCCTTAAAAAACTCAACCCTAACAGCAAAGCCTATCAGGAATTGTACCAACGCAGCGATTGGTTTTCATCCCATTTCTTCTGTCTGGAAGGGATTACTACTGAAGGCAAAACGTTTGCACGTCATCTCAGTCCCCCTCCTGATATTTTTGAAGATCCTTTTACTGGATCCGCTACTGGTGGCATGGCTGCTTATTTATGGCATTATGGTCTGCTGGAGGACCCAATCTTCATTGCGGAACAGGGGCATTGGATGAATCGACCTGGTCAGGCAAAAGTGGAGGTGGTTGGTTCGCGAGATGCTATTGAGACTGTCAAAGTCGGTGGCCCTGCGATAACAATCCTGCGTGGAGAACTGGAAATACCATAATATCCAGCATTCTGGTACAAATAATGCATTCTATAACCTGATAACTTGTCAAAAATATTTAAACAAATCTTATGATCGAACAAATGAAAATTCCCAAATTCCAGTCATGGCTGTTGGCTTCCCGCCCAAAAACATTACCTGCAGCAGTCTCTCCGGTCATTATCGGTTGTGCGGTTGCATTTGCCGAACATAGCTTCCGATTTGGACCTGCTGTAGCAGCCTTTCTGGGAGCATTACTGCTCCAGATCGGAGCGAATTTAGCCAACGATGTTTTCGATTTTGAAAAAGGTGCCGATCAACATGATCGTATGGGACCTATGCGCGTAACACAAGCAGGTTTGTTATCACCGATTGAAGTCAAAACAGGAATGTGGATTACTTTCGCTTTGGCAGCTGTTTGCGGTATTTATATGACGCTGGTTTCGGGTTGGTTTATTTTATTGATTGGCGCATTGGCAATTCTGGCTGCCATTGCCTACACTGGTGGCCCTTTTCCCTATGGTTATAAAGGCCTGGGTGAGATCTTTGTTTTTATCTTCTTTGGGTTTGCAGCAGTTTGTGGGACTTATTACGCTCAGACAAAAACCATCAGCCAACTGGCAATACTGTCCAGCATACCAGTGGGATTATTAATTGTCTCCATTCTGGTTGTCAATAATGTCAGAGACTACGAAAGTGATAAAACAGCCAACAAGAGAACTTTAGCTGTTCGTTTTGGTTTAGAATGGGCGCGCCAGGAATTTGTCAGTATGGTTGTCCTGGCATTTGTGATTGTCGTCCTGTTAAGCATCAGTGATATTGCCACTCCCTGGCTTTTGTTAACCTGGCTTACCTTACCGATGGTTTTTTCTATCAGCAGTTCGATCTTAAATCAACGGGGAAAAATTCTAAATAAGGCCCTGGCTGCCACCGGCCAACTAACCCTGGTATTCAGTCTTTTATACGCCGTTGGATTGATTTTATCTGTTTTTATACCACTTTAATCTTTCTTCATTCAGCTAAAACAGGTTTTTGTTTGAGGTTTTTCAAAAATTCAAAAACTGCTGAAAACGGGAAAAAATAAATGATAAAAATCAGAGATAAAATCCATTCATTTATTCCGGTAACACTTAAACCTGCAAATAAGAAAATACTTATGTGGATTTTTATAACATTTACATATGCTCTTTTTGCATAATTGGGTTCATTCTGGCTCAGAATGCGTTGAAATTTCCGTATGGAAGCGAACAGGGTGAAGAGAATTACAGGCCAGTAGGCTTTCAGACTGGTACTAACAAAAAACAAAAAATCTGAAAATCTCTCAAATGATCTGTCCATGATGGGGAAGAATTGACTGAGAAAAATGGAATGGACAAAATGAAATAATCCAAAATGCACTGTAAAGAAAACCAATTGGAAAAGTATGCCTATGATGAGCAGACCATATTTAATTCCTGAATGAACTGAGCCCTGAAAAAGCCGATTGATCAGGCTATCCTCTGAGAGAATTTCACTTCCCAATGTATTACTGACAATCCCTGCAAATAAGTAACAATATCCGGTTATCAAACTGGTGATCCATAAACTCCAGACCATATTGCCAGCCGTCCAGTTTTCAATCCTTGCCAGTATAAAAATAATAAAAAAACTTAATAAAGAAATGACTAACTGTAGCCAGAGTGGAATTACAGTTTCAATCCATTTATATCCTTCTAAATTCAAGGTATTTCTTAATGATTTTTGGGGCATTTCTGTTTGACGCATCCGGTCAAGATTAACCTGCGCTTCAATATTCCCAGGTGTTAATTCCAATACCTTTTGAAAACATTTTTGTGCCTGGATTTGTTCAGCAGCCTCCAAATGAAAATAACCCAGATTCATCCATGCTTCTGGATCGTTTAAGTTATGATTTATGATTTCTTTTAATTGTTGATAGGTTTTAGCATCAGATTGATTGGACATTGGTTGATTTTAGCAAAAAATCCTTAATAATGCTTTGTTATCCAAATTCTAAAATAAGATCTATCATCCAACCTGTTTATTGATCTCCGCGCTGGTAATTCGGGGCTTCACGCGTGATGGTAATATCATGGGGGTGGGATTCGATTAATCCGGCATTGGTGATCCGTACCAGGCGTGATTTTGAGCGTAAATCATCCAGGTTAGCTGCTCCGGCATATCCCATTCCGGAACGTAACCCACCTACCAACTGATAAATAAATTCACTTAGTGCTCCTTTATACGGAACCATGCCTTCCACACCTTCCGGGACCAGTTTTCCTGCGCCAGCCTGACCGGATCCATAACGATCTTTTCCATACCCCTGCATGGCTCCTATGGATCCCATCCCGCGATAAGCTTTGAATTGTCGGCCTTCATACAATATATCTTCCCCTGGAGATTCCTTCAGCCCAGCTAACAGGCTGCCTAACATCACCGTGTCTGCTCCGGCCACAATCGCTTTGACGATGTCACCACTGAATTTAATGCCCCCATCCGCGATGACAGGAATGAAGTGTCGGCTGGCGACCTTAGCACAACGGTAAATAGCGCTCAATTGCGGCATGCCTGCACCGGATACCACCCGTGTGGTACAGATAGAACCCGCTCCAACACCTACTTTGATTGCATCTACCCCTGCATCAATCAATGCCTGAGCGCCTTCCTCGGTGACAACATTTCCGGCAATCACGGGCAGATCCGGGCAAATCGCTTTAATCCTTTTGATGGCTTCGATTACCCCGGCTGTGTGTCCATGGGCTGTGTCAATCACGACCACATCCAGATTTTTGGCAGTCATGGCTTCCACACGTGTCTCCAGATCAGTTCCCACACCCACTGCAGCCCCCACCAGCAGCCTTCCGGAAGAATCCTTGGCTGCGTTCGGAAACTGCAGTTTTTTCTGAATATCTTTGACAGTGATGAGCCCTTTCAGATGTCCATCTTCATCCACCAATGGCAGTTTCTCAATTCTGTATTTCTGCAGAATGCTTTTTGCCTGATCGAGGGTGGTACCCAATTCAGCCGTGATCAAGTGCTCAAAGGTCATAAATTCACTGACGGGGCGTGATAAATCCTCTGGCTGGATAAAGCGAATATCCCGATTGGTGAGAATACCAACCAATTTTTCGTCTGCTGGGTCAATGATAGGAACACCACTGATGTGAAACCGCTCCATAATCGATGACGCATCTGCCAGCGTGGCTGTGGGTGGCAGGGTAATGGGATCGGAAATCATACCGGATTCGGAGCGTTTGACAATTTCCACTTCGCGCGCCTGGTCTTCGGGAGAAAGATTTCGATGAATAATCCCCACTCCCCCTTCCCGTGCCAGCGCAATCGCCAGACGTGATTCGGTGACTGTATCCATTGCAGCGGATAGGAGCGGAATATTTAGGCGCAGCTCGCGGGTTAGATAAGCATGCACATCCACCTGCGATGGGAGGACCTGACTGAATCCCGGTTCAACCAGTACATCGTCGAAGGTAAGCGAATCTATTTGGGCAAACAAAGCTTCGTTCATCATAACTCCTGGGATCATTTAATTGTTCAGACAATATCATCCCATTATAGAAAAAAGTGCCATAAAACCCAAGTTAAAACCATGGGTAAATGAGATTTATTCGAATTTATTAAGACGAATTACTAGATGCTCTCGAATTTTTCGCACCAGATCCATAGCACGATTTTTGGCAAACCCGGTATAGGAATTCAAATCTGCAAGCTGATTAATTTCATCCGCAGTTACCCATTGCAACAATTTATTATCTTGCTGCAATTGCTCGATCAACGGATTGGGCTGCCCCTGTTGGACTGCCTGCCAGGCTATCAGGGCATGCTGGCGTAGGATTTCATGCATTGCCTGGCGGTCTGCACCTTTTTTCCCGGCCAGCATCATGATGCGCTCCGTCATCGCAAACGGCGCATACGTTTCCAGATTGCGTTGGATGGCAGCTGTGTTTATGGTCAGATCACGGACTAATCGAATGCTGATACGTAGGATTTCATCCGCGATTAAAAACGCTTCCGGTAGAATGGTGCGGCGGTTAGCGCTGTCATCCAGGGTTCTCTCCAGTAAGGAGTTAGCTGCATTTTGCCAGGCAATTTGCGGATAGACTGAAAGTTGGCGCGCCAGTGAATCAATTTTCTCAGCGTTGATGGGGTTACGTTTAAACGGCATGGCAGAAGAACCCACCTGGTATTTCCCAAATGGTTCGCTCAGCTCGCCAATTGGTGGGCTCTGCAGAACTCGCAGGTCAAAAGCAAATTTATACAACGTTGCACCCAATCCTGCCAGGGCGTTCAGGACCAGATAATCCTGCTTACGCGGATAAGTCTGATGAGTAATCGAATAAAAGTTCAGATCCAGTAATTCACCCAATCTTTCCTCAAAATGGGACAGGTTCTGAATACCGATTAATTCTCCAAATGCCGCCCCTGTTCCCACGGCACCTTTAAACCCTTTTCCACATATGTTCTCCCTGACCTGTTTTAATTGTTGCCAATCCTCCCATAAATCCTGGGCATGGAAAGCAAAACGGTAGCCCAGGGTGGTCGGTTCTGCTGGCTGAAGATGGGTGAAGGCCATCACCGGAACGTTGGCTGTTTTTTCGATTTGATCAGCAAATACCAGCATTAATTCATTCAGTTTGTCCAGGATGATATCCAAAGCTGAGCGCAATCGCAACGCATCAGCATTGTCCTCTATATCCATGGATGTTGCACCCAGGTGTAAAATACCACCAGCATTCGGGCATTGGGCTGCAAATGTTTTCAGCTCAGCCATCAGATCATGATGGATTTGGGATTCGATTTCCAATGCAGCTTCGACATCAATTTCTGTTGTATGCAATTCCAATTCGTGCACCAAATCTGGTGAAAACAATCCAAATTCAGATTCCACCTGCGCTAGAGCAACCCAAATTTTCCGCCATAATAAGCGTTTTTGTTGTTCACTCCATAAAGAGCGCATTTCCGGGCTGGCATAACGCCAGCTGAAAGGAGACTGGTAATTTTCATATGGATTGGGCATACTCACCTCATGGCGAAAGAGATAAATTTATTATAAACGTATTCAAACAAGTGTAGTTAGCTTCAACAGGTATATTTAAAATATACTCTTCCCTGACGGTGATCCCATTCCAATGGTAAAATCGAACAAATTCAAGCATCAGTAGGGTACATGAACGCTTCTTTATTTCTTGTTGCAATTTCTCCAGTCCTATTAGTTCTAATATTCTTAGTTATCCTGCGCTTACCAGCCGTCAAGGCAATGCCCCTCAGTTGGTTAATTCATGCCGGGTTGGCTTTTATCATCTGGCAAGTTCCAATGGTACAGGTGGCTGCAGCGTCTCTGGAAGGCCTCATCATTGCCATTTCTGTACTCTGGATCATCTTTGGCGCTATCTTTCTGCTGAATGTATTGCGTTCCAGTGGCGCAATCGATACAATCCGTCATTTCTTCACCAACATCTCACCCGATCGCCGGGTGCAGGTGATCTTAATCGCCTGGTTGTTTGGTGCTTTCCTGGAAGGCGCATCCGGATTTGGAACACCGGCAGCTATTTGCGCACCACTTTTGGTTGCCCTTGGTTTTCCACCCTTAGCTGCTGTTGTTCTTGCGCTGATTTCCAACAGTTTCCCGGTTACCTATGGTAGTGTAGGCACCACCATTTTTGTTGGTCTGGCACAGGGTTTACAACAAGGACCTGATCTTGCTCCTATCGTCGCTAATTATTTAGGAAATTTGCAACTTAGCGAGTATTTGCATATTGTCGGTGCTAATTCTGCCCTGTTAAACTGGTTACCAGGCACATTCCTGCCTTTGTTACTCTCCGCCATGTTAACGCGTTTTTGGGGTGAAAATAAAAGTTGGAAAGAAGGTCTGGCTATCTGGAAGTTTGCCCTGTTATCCGGGCTCACCTTCACTACATTTTCGGTGCTGATTGCAGTGTTTTTAGGCCCGGAATTTCCGACATTACTGGGTAGCATGCTAGCACTGATCGTCATGGCAACATTGGCGAAAAAAGGTATTTTCCTTCCTAAAGAACCCTGGTTTTTCCACTCATCAGCACCTTCACAACTGATTGCCATGAATGACCCTCTGAAAATTCCAACCTGGAAAGCGCTTTCGCCTTATTTGATTGCCACGATTATATTATTAATAACCCGACTTCGCTTTCTCCCAATTAAGGAATGGCTCAATATCCCTCAGATTGGATGGGCAAATATCCTGGGAACGGATATTACAACTCAGTTTGCACCTTTATACTCCCCGGGTGCGATCTTCACTTTAACCGCCATCCTCAGTGTCTTTTTACTGGGGTTGAGAAAAAAAGAATTGGCTGGTGCTTTGAAAACTTCTGCCAGCAACCTGATTAGCAGTGCCATCGCCCTGGGGACAGCTGTTCCACTGGTGCGAATTTTTATCAATTCAGGTCTCAACGGACTAAACCTGGGTAGCATGCCCATTGAATTGGCTGCCAGTATGGCTTTGACCCTGGGTCCGGTCTGGCCATTGTTTGCTCCTTACGTTGGTTCTTTAGGCGCATTTATCTCCGGTAGTGCCACTTTCAGTAATTTAATGTTCTCGCTATTTCAATTTGGCGCAGCCGTGGAAAATAAATTGGATCCGGCATTGATCAATGCACTGCAAACAGTGGGAGCAGCTGTTGGCAATATGATTTGCGTGGTCAATGTTGTTGCTGCCAGTTCGGTGGTAAATCTGCAAGGAAATGAAGGCCGTATCATACGGTTTACCCTTCTGCCATCCCTGATCATCTGTTTGATCGTCGGGATACTGGCCATGTTTTTATTTTAGTGGAATCATTAGATTATGTCTGGAACCAATTTTTTCGCTTATATATCCCCATTTTTGGGACAGATTGAATTTAAAGCTGAAGTCATCCAGGATGGGCATATTCACGATGGTTGGTATATCCATGCAAATCACCCCACCTACCCGCAAACCATTCTTCAGAAAGTCAATACACATGTTTTCAGTGATCCGGAAGGATTAATGGAAAATATTTATCAAATAACTTCATACCTACAAAAGAAGAAGCCCTCGCAAAAACAATTAAATCTGATTCCAACATCCTCGGGGAAAATTTACTATCAAGCTACGGATGGATCTGTCTGGCGAATGTATGAACGGATTCCTAATTGTTATTCCACCCAGATCACCCAAAACTTAAGGCAGGTTTATGAAGCCGGCCGAGTGACCGGTAATTTCTTGAAACAATTACAGGACTACCCTGTTCATTCACTCAACATATCCATCCCTGATTTCCACAACACCCCCAAACGCTATCAGGATTTTCTTCAAGCACTGTCTGCTGCTGACGCTGACCTTGTTCAGACTGTGCAACCAGAAATCGAATTCCTTCATGAAAGGTCGGATCATTTCGGGTTATTTTGGGAGGCACTTCATGAACAGCGACTCCCCTGGCGGGTTACCCATAACGATACCAAACTGGACAATATCCTGTTTGACCTGGATACCCACCAGGCTATCTGTCTGATTGATCTTGATACCATCATGCCCGGATCGGCTTTGTTTGATTTTGGGGATGCTTTGCGTGCCATGGGAAATCCAGCTGCTGAGGATGAATCTGATGTGACCAAAGTCGAATTTCAAATGCCAGTCTTCGAAGCCTACACCCAAGGTTATCTGGCTGCTGCTGGTGATATTTTAACAAAGCAGGAAACTTCCTGGCTGGCACTCAGCCCATGGTTGATCACTATTGAAATTGGGATGCGTTTCCTGACCGATTATCTGCAGAACAATCCATACTTCAGAATTCATTATCCTCAACAGAATCTTAATCGTTGCAGAACACAATTCAAACTGGCATCCGATATGGAAAATCAACAATCATTGATGGAATCCATCGTAAAAGAAGTAAGTAAAAGAATTGGTTGAGATCCTATCTTCCTGGAATAAAATTTTTACTAAAACCGAAACAGAAAGGTCAAATCATTCACATTCGTGCCAGTAGGACCAGGCTTTAGTAAATCTCCCAGATGTTCAAAGAAATAATATGAATCATTATTGGTGAGAAATTCAGCTGGATTGAGACCAAGTGTTTGCGCTCGATTGGCTGATTCACCCGTTACCACAGCCCCAGCAGCATCGGTGGGGCCATCTTCTCCATCCGTAGCCAGTGTCACCAGCATTACATCAGGTAAACCAGCCAGTAATGGTACCGCTGCCAATGCCAGTTCCAGATTTCTTCCACCTTTGCCCGAACCCTTAATGGTGACTGTTGTTTCTCCACCAGCGATCATACACACAGGCGATATATGATTAGTGATCAATTTCTCTGCCAAAATTTTCGCTACATCGCGCGCTTCCCCCTGCCAGGCATTGCCCAGGTCAAAGGTTGTAAAGCCAGATTGTTTAGCTCTGTATGCTGCTGCCTGAGCTGCCAATTCATTACTGCCCACCAGAATGTTTTTAACACTCGTAAATAATTCATCACCTGGTTTAGGAGTCTCGATTTGTTGGTCTAAATGTTTTAAAATAGAAGCCGGGATTCTATTGACCAGATCGTACTTATCGAGAATCACTTTTACATCCTGCAACGTGCTGGGATCTGGAGCAGTTGCACCTGAAGCAATAGCTTCCAAAGGGCTGTTGACCACATCTGAAAGTATTAAACTCACCAGAGTAGCTGGTGCGATATGTTTTGCTAACCCTCCCCCTTTGATACGATCCAGGTGCCGCCGTAACGTATTAATCTCATCGATTCTGGAGCCACACGCCAGCAATTGACGGGTTAATTCACGCATATCTGCAAGTGATATCCCGGCATAAGGAGCTGTCACCAACGCTGATCCTCCCCCGGAAATCAGACAAAATACCAAATCTTTTTCTGTAAAGGACTCTGCAGCAGTCAGCAGCATTTCACCCGCTTTAACACTGTTTTCATCCGGCAAGGGATGACTGCCTGGTTGGATGATTAATCTAGGATCATGATTGCCTGAAAAATGTTTGGGCACCACCCAGCCGCATGTCAAATGATCACCGAGAATCTCAACCAGGGCTGAACTCATCGGTTGAGCTGCTTTTCCAAAAGCGAGCAAATATACGTGATCATAATGATCGAGGTGATAGAGGTTACCTCCACAGACCAATCGATTCTGATCGCGATTTACAAAACGGGATACAGCTTCGCCCGGCTCCACTGCATCAATAGCTGCGGATAAAATGGACGCAATTGTGGTGCCATGAGGATGACCCTTTAAACTGGAAGTAAGAAATAAATGGGAATTCATCATATAAGCATCATATCAAAGAAAATTTTGAACACCAAGTTTATCGGGTAATTTTTTCAGAAACTGAACTTCCAATCGCTTAAGTTAGGTAAAAATATCAAATATCAAATATCAAATATCAAACTATGTACAGGATTTACCATTTCAATAGATAGATATATATTCAATTTGTTTTTACTATTGTGGTTTCAACCAGATTATTTCGTATGGTGCCATCTGGATGACCATTTCCAATTGTGGAGAAAATGTCCTTTGGGTCAGAATATCCACAAATTCATTTATTTCCACCTCACCAAAAGTATTCTTGGGAATTGTGATCATTTGAATTTGGTTGGTGATATTTTGTAAAGCAAGGATCATTTCTTTTTTGTCGGATGTCGATCGCAAAACAGAAAATACCGTAGATGAAAGCTGAAGAATTTTCTGGTCCGCATTCGGATGAAAAGCTTGCTGCATGATTCTGCAGGAAATCAACTTCTTATATCCAGAAATAACCTGACTGCGCAAAGAGGTTGGGTTTCTTAATTCATCTTCTAAAAGAGTCAGGTCTAGTTTTTGCCGATTTATCGCTCTAAATATTCCTGTTTCTTCCACCCCTTTCAAATAATTTCTGGAGCCTAACAAACTATGGATATATACACCCGGTATTCCAGCTAGAACCAATGGAATTGCCTGCGACACCAGAAATCTTTTTACCTGAATCTCGAGTGGTTCACCATCATAAGGATTATTAAGTAAGTCAAAATAAGAGATATTCAATTCATATGGGCTGGATGAGCCATCTGAATTTGCTTTCGAAGAAATTCTCCCTCCATGTAACAAGGTTTTATCAAATAATAACTGCATTTCTTCATGAGGTAAAATTCCCGTTAAAGGTCTGACACCAATTCCATCATGCGAGGCAGTGAAATTAAAGTAAGAAGTCGATTTACTTGGAAGTTGTAGCTCAGAAGCCCAATTGGAAAGTTGGTCAGATGATCCTTTGAGGATTGCGTGTGCAATCAAAGGTGACAAGGGGAATTGATACACCAGATGCGCCTCATTATACCCATCCCCAAAATATGAAATGTTTTCATCGTGGGGTACATTCGTTTCTGTTATCAACAGAACATTGGAATCTACTTCATCTAAAATTGATCGCATGAGTTGGACAACAACATGCGTTTGGGGTAAATGAATACAATTGGTTCCGATCTCCTTCCAAAGGTAAGCAATCGCATCGAGTCGGATTAAATTTGCTCCATTCTGAACATAATTCAAGATCACTTTCAACACATCCAGGAATGTATCAGGATTTTTATAATTTAAATCAATTTGATCTGAACTGAAAGTTGTCCAAACCCATTTTTTTCCACTTGTTGTTTGGTAAGCAGTAATCAATGGAAGTGTTCTTGGTCGCGTAACGGACGATAAATCAACTGTAGGATCTACCGAAATAAAATAGTTTTGATATTTTGGATCATCGAGTAAAAACTTTTGAAACCATTCACTATGAGAAGAAATATGGTTAATAACTGCATCCATCATCAACCGAATATCATTCGATTGGAATTTCTGAATATCTTCCCAGTCCCCTAATTCAGGATTTACAGCGAGATAATCAATTATCGAAAATCCATCATCCGAAGAATAAGGAAAGAATGGGAGTATGTGAACCGAATTTATGAAACCTTTTAAATAGTTTTGGAAGAATTTTAATAATGTTCTTAATGGTATTTCACCATTCTCGATTATTGTGTTTCCATATGTAATAAGGATAATATCTTTATGCGAGAATAAACGATCTTCATAATTTTTTTCTTTTTTGAATTTATTCTTGAATTCATTGATAAGCGCATCAAGCTGATTATAAAGTTTTTCTGCTTCTTCATTTCCATACAGATAAATGAGATCATCATAAATTTCTTGATTTTTTAATTCCATATAAATTTCACCCTAATATGTAAAAGATTTTATAAGCGTTTCCAGGCATTTCTGAGCAGTATCAAAGGAAAAATATTTCTTTCCTATAATAGTGTTGATTTCTACATACTCATTGAGCATTTCTCGATCCATCAAAAGCTTTCGTACCTCTGAAACTGCCTGATCAGTTATCTTTCTATCGATTTTAACTGCTTTGATTCCTGTCGGTTCGATATCGTCCTGAAAAATTTTATAACGATTTACCAGAAACGGTTTTTTAAAATAAATAGTTTCCAACAGAGCATTACCAAACCCTTCGTAAAGGCTTGGATAGGTGACAAAATCCGCATGGATATAGGCATCCCATAAACTGTAAATTTTCTGTTTTCCGTCGGTTATTCTTCGAGTGGGTTCAAATTTTTCTGGTAAATAAAGCAAATCCACATGTTTTTCATTCGCGAGGCAAATTAATTCAGAAAGATAGTTTTGTGTGTCGTACTCTGCTTTGTGAGTAATGAGGAGTTTTATTGGTAAATCTGATAATCTGCTTACAAGATCAATCGCTAATTCAATACCCTTTCGGTGAATCACCCTGGTTGGTTGAAGAAATAAAATATTCTCCTCGCTGATCCCAATATCCGACCGGAGGTCTTTATTAAATTCATCAACACCAGGTGGATCTTTATCGAAATCAAAGATATTGGGTAGTATAGAACTTTTGAACCCTTTTATTGATAATTCATTTTTCGCCTGTGAATTGATGACAACCTGTCGCACATTTTTTAAATCAGGTGGAAATAATTTTTCTAAAAGGTCACCAACACAATTAATTGAATACTTTTCTCGTTCCCAATAGAAATCATGGTTGTGATTAATGGTTGGAATATTTGTCTTTTTAATCAGACGGTACAAACCCAAGGCGAAAGGCAAATTGATCGGAATAGCAAATACATTCTGAACCGTAATGAGGTCCAGATTATATGTTTGAATAAAAGTTGTTAATTCATTTTCAAATACTTCTGCTAATTGTTCAATTTTTTGATTAAGTTCAGGGTTGGTTTGAGATCTGCCAAAGGCTGATTCTGTGATCGCTACAATCTGGGGATGAGTAAAATGAGCCAATGGAAAACACATGCTTCCATCAATAGAGGAGGATCCATTCTCCATCATTTTTTCACTGGAGTCTAATTCCCCAGCAAAATAATAATTCGAATGCCCCATCTTTTTTATTATTTCGACTAGCTTGGCTGTTTCTAATGAGACCCCATCAGTCCCTGCCAGGCGAAATGAAATATGTCCTATTCTCATGATCAGCCTTTAACACTCCCTGAAGTTAATCCTTGAGAAAGATATTTTTCAAAAGCCAGGAATAAAACAATAATCGGAATAGTCATAATCGTGGAAGCAGCCATCACAACATGTGGCCTGGGACTGGGATCATTGAAAATTGTATTGATTTTTATTGGTATTGTGAAAGTTGCCCGATCATTTAAGAAAATAAACGCATACAGGAATTCATTCCAGGCAATCATGAAAGTGTAGATTCCTACTGTTACCAAAGCGGGAATCGCCAACGGAATTGTAACTCTCCAAATAACTTCAAATCGCGTACAACCATCGATAAGCGCTGCTTGTTCAATTTCATCAGGTATCGTTCTGAAATAATTTGTCAACATATAAAGCGCCACCGGTAATGTTTGTGCTAGATAGGTTAAAACTAAAATAACAAGATTATCCTGAACATTAAATCCGAACGTTTGACTTACTTTAGAAAGCATCGCAAATAACGGGATCATTAATAGAACTGCTGGAAATAAGTAAACAATCAAGACACCATTCAGGATCCATTCTCTACCCTTAAAATGAAGTCTGGCGGATGCATACGCGCCCATAATGGATAAAACGACAGCAATTAATGCAGTTGGAATGGCAACTAATAGACTATTGACAATATTTGATCCAAAATTTTGAAATGATTTCCAGGCAGGATCAAATAATTCACGGTAAGCGTCTAATCTTAGTGATGATGGAATATAAACTGGCGCACGTCCAGCAATTTCTGCCCCCGATTTAAATGAAGAACTAACCATCCAATAAAAGGGAAAAATGATCATTGAAATAAAGAAGAACAAGCCAACAGCGAAAAGAAATTTTTCCCAACTCAGGGTTTTTGCCAGATGATCAATAAAATTACCTTTCTTCACTTTTTCGTACTGGTCTAAAGTACTCATGACATTATCCTCACTAGCCTTCTTCTGAATTTCGCATAATGATCAAAACATACGCAATAATAAAGATTACCAGAGCAGCCATCATAATCATTGCAGTGGCAGCACCTTTACCAAAATCATACATATTAAAACTAAATTGATAAGTCAGGACTGGTAATACATTCGTACCATACCCGCCACCCGTCAATAACCAGATATCATCAAATTTATTGAAAGTCCACAATAAACGCAACAGGAAAATTGCGCCTAATACATAACGGATTTGAGGAATAGTAATCGAAATAAATTTTTGCCAGGAATTTGCCCCATCTACAGCAGCTGCTTCGTACAATGTATCGTCAATAGCCTGTAGTCGAGCTAGAATCATCAGCATAGCAAAGGGAAAATATCTCCAGGCTTGAAAAATAATGACTAACCAGATTGCCAATCCTCTGGTTGCGAGAAATGCCTGCTGTGTTTCAATCAATCCTAAACTAATCAGAATATGGTTAAGAACACCTGATGGACGTGGATCCAATAACCAACGCCAGACAAATGCCACACTGATTACCGGAGCAACATAAGGAAATAAGAATACACTTCTTGCTAAACCCCTGCCTCTAAATGGTCTATTTAATAAAATGGCAGCAATCAATCCAGCAATCATTGTAATAAATGTGGATATGAATGAATAAAAAATGGTGGTTACCCATGCTCCCCATTGATTCGGGCCGCCCCATTTAAAAGCAAAATCGTTTAAAACAGATTTGTAATTTTCAAATCCGATAAATGGTGCATGAAATACATCATTCAAATTATATAATCCGATTTTATGAAAACTGATCCAAACACTGAATATTGCAGGAAATAAAACCAATCCAAACACAATGATTGCAGTGGGTAAGATCAATAACCAGGCTAAACGCACTTCACTGGCATGCATTGATTTACTAAATAGCCAGAATCTTTTTTTGGAGGAAGGTTTGTCAGCCATCGAGTCTCCAATCTCTATATTTTTCCATTGGGGTACAATCCGGTAAATTCAAATCCCCAACGGATGTTATAATCGGGGGGAACTGCTCACAGTAATAATTCTTAATGGGGTCGAGCCAAGAGATTTAGTGAGCAGTTCCCATTTTATAAGAAAGCGCTATTGTTGGCGCTCAGCTAATAAAATTTCAACTTGTTCCTGTAACCATTCTGCACCAGTTTCAGGGGTCATCGAACCTTCTATTGCAATGTTACTTAGTACCTGAGGAATCAGCAATCTACCTTCAATATCACCAACGACAGCTCGTTCAGTTACATCATAATCAGGGCGGAATAACCAGCGCTGCATCGAATCATAACCTGCAGCTACGGCAGCAAGTGTGTCAGCTGGGTAAAACTCAAAGTAATTGCTGCTTGTGCTCCACTCATCAACAGCACTCTCCAACACCGGGACTTTTCCCATTGGGGCTAATGCAAGAATGGATTGGTAATTTTCACCTGTCATGAAGAACTTAACCACATCAACAGCGACCGGATCAGCATCCCGCATAATACCCAATGCAACTAATTGGCCATAAGTAGCTGCTCCATTGGGACCTTCCATGGATGGTGCAAAACCTGTTCGACCTGCTAAGTCTTCATAGGCTAATTCGACAACTGTACCATCTTCTTTACCAGAACCGTCAACCAGATCGTCCATTATATAGGTGGAATAGAACAACATGCCGCTTTGACCATATTCAAAAGCTTCACGTCCACCACGCCAATACTGAGGACCAGGGATTGCACAATCTTGCAAGCTTGTGTAGAAATCCAGGGCAGCAATCATTTCTGGGGTATTCATGGTTACATTGCCACTTTCATCAAATGGCCAGGCATTATTTGAAATGGCTACCTGTTCAAAAATTTGGTGTCCATAATTTTGCCCAGGATCCGTGCCTAAACCAATCCCGTATAAAAGATTGTCGTTGCCAGGCAATGTCGTGCATGCAGTGGAAATATCTTCCCATTTAATGGGGGCAGCTAAACCTAACGTATCGAACAAATCCTGTCGGTACCAGATCGCTTGAATCCATCCATCAAACGGAACTGCAGTGTATTTTCCAGTAGCAGCATTTGTAACCATTTCCAATGGTCCTTTTCGGAAATCATCAACTCCAATTGCTTCGATAGCAGCGATATTTGCTGCTTCATCCAGGAGTCCATCTGCTGCAAATGATGCGACGCGCTCGATACCCAGCCGAACAATATCGGGTAAACGATTCGCAGCAACCGCGGTTGAAATCCGTTGTGATAATCCGGCTTCTTCAATCGGAACAATCCTGATTTCTACCTCTGGATGCTCCTCCATATATTTCGCTGCCACCTCTTCATATTTCTTTACCCGATCTTCTTCATTGTCGGTGGTCCAAAACTCAACAACTGTCCGGTTTTGCACAGCTTGCAACTGTTGTTGAAGTTCATCTAATTGTTCTTGTAATGCAGGATCTACAACAACTTCCGTATTATCAACAGCTTCTTCGAGTTGTTTTGTCAAAGCAGAAATCTGTGATTCCAGTTCTGCTACTTTTTCTGCTGCTGCCGAGTCGACTGGTGGTGCTTCCACCTGACCTCCACATGCTGTAAGCAGCATTGATAAGATCACTATAACCATGGATATAAAACGCCAATTCAACTTTTTCATCTTTTGCTCCTTTATAAATGATTTTATTTTTTGAGAATTTCCAATTTATTAATTTTTTTGAAGCTCCTTTCTCCTCTTCATCACAAAAATTCAAGGAAGCAATCTATTAATTATTAATATTTCTTCCTGTAGAATTTCGAATGATAAGTTGCGGTTTTAACAAAATTTGATCTCCTTCTACCGGTTCATTCTGAATCAATTTTTGTAGCATGGAGGTAAGCAAACATCCAATGTTATAGATTGGTTGCCTCAGGGTTGTTAAAGAAAAGATATCTGAAGGGGTAACATCGTCAAAACCTGCGATGGATACATCTTTTCCAACCGTCAGTCCAATTTCCTGCGCATATGTCATTGCACTTAATGCCATTAAGTCATTTGATGCAATTATTGCTGTTGGTTTTTCTCTTAGGCTTAATAATTTTTTGGCTCCCAGCTCACCTCCTTTACGTGTAAGATCACCTTCATATATATATTGTTGTAAA
The DNA here is from genome assembly GCA_963765655.1 of uncultured Chloroflexia bacterium. GTDB lineage: Bacteria > Chloroflexota > Anaerolineae > Anaerolineales > Anaerolineaceae > UBA6170. The sequence goes on along the minus strand of CAVXXH010000010.1, from coordinate 14,614 downwards.
TAATCAATTCCGTGATCTTCTAACGCCTTTCGATATCCTTCTAATCTGAAATTAGCAAACATTAAATTGAATGGCGCTGAGATAAAACCAATTTTTTTATGTCCCAAATTGATCAAATAATTGGTTAATTCATAAACCCCAGCTTCACCATCTTCATCTATATAATTGAAATTTGCACCAATATTGGATCTACCAAATGCCACAAACGGCAAAGTGGTGGTAAGGAGGTATTTTATGCGTTCATCCTCATTGCGAGTGCGTACAATGATCAGCCCATCAACTCTTTTTCCCTCTACCATATGCCGATACGCAGAGATTTCATTGGGTCCGGGAGCTTGAACAGAAAGTAGCAAACTCATACCATAAGTGGACAATTGGTTCCCAATACCCGCAATTAATTCACTAAAATAAGGATCATTAAAGCGTGGTCCATGAGTAGGTAAGATTAAGCCAATTGTATCGGTGCGTTGTTTCTGAAGTTGTCTGGCGGTTAAATTCGGGTAATATCCCAATTCATTGGCAACCTCTAAAATTTTCTCTCGCGTCTCTTTTGAAACATCATCATACCCTGTTAAAGCCCTTGACACCGTAGTTACTGAAAAACCAGTTTGTTTCGAAATTGTCTTAAGCGTCACTTGTCTGGACATAATATTATTAGCGAACCACTTGAAAAGGTTTAAGGTTTGATGTATGCTAGGATAGAATCCGAAACGTTTCGGATAAATTTATAATACAATAAATAAAATCCAAAGTCAACACATTTCCATAACTTAATCCTTTGAAAGGAAAATATTTATGCCATTTAAGATTGTTGTCAATAAACCTTTTGAAATTTCTATCCAGAAATACGAACTTCCTTCATTATCTGATCATGAGGTCCATATCAAAACCTTATTTTCAGGTATCAGCGCTGGTACAGAAATGTCTCAGTATCGGGGAACTTCACCGTTTCTCACCAAACAATGGGATGCTACCACCCGTTTATTTGTCAAATCCACTCAATCCACAATATCCTACCCCATTGAAAATTTTGGTTATGAAGAATCAGGTATTGTGACAGCAGTTGGAAAGCGTGTAAAAGATATTCATCCTGGGCAGTATATTTTTGGTCCCTGGGGACATAAGACCGATCATATTGCCGATGAATCTTACACAAAAGATCACCTGATGCCAGATGGATTAGACCCCATTTGCGGAATTTTTTCTCACATTGGTGCAGTAGCCTTGAATGGTGTTCATGATGCCCGTATTCGAATCGGTGAGACAGTAGCAGTGTTTGGTCTGGGTGTACTGGGTCAAATTATCTGTCAGGCTGTTCAGGCTTCGGGAGCAAAAGTTATTGCCGTCGATCTTATTGATTCTCGACTGGAAACAGCTCGAAAAACAGGTGTCTTCCAAGCCTTAAATGCTGGAGAAGTTGATGTAGCCCAAAGGATTAAAGCGCTCACTGCAAATAAAGGAGCGGATGTTTGCATTGAAGTGAGTGGCTCAACCATAGCCTTACAACAAGCCATTCGATCTGCTGCTTACTCTGCCCGTGTTGTTGCCATGGGGTTCTTTCAAGGAGAAGCTAAAGGACTATTTCTTGGAGAAGAATTCCACCATAACAGAATCAATTTGGTCTGTTCACAAATTTCCGGGACCGATCCGGAATTGAAATATCGCTGGGATAAATTGCGATTATGGCAAACTGCCATTCAATTACAGGCAGATGGATTATTAAATCTACAACCATTAATCACTCATCGAGTTCCATTCAGTCATACTGCAGATCTGTTTGATCTGATAGATAAAAACCCAACTGAAGTTATGCAATCCGTGATTGAATTTTGATCACCAAAGGAAAGTGAGTAATTATGAGTCCCCTTCGTGCAGCTATATTGGGATGTGGTCAATTTGCCCATCAACATGCAAAAATTCTTAACTCCTTGTCGGAAGAAGTGCAACTGGTCGCTTTTTGTGATCAAAATATAAGAAAAGCAAGTGAATTTTCCACCCTTTACACCAATGCCCACGCCACAGTTTATTCTAATCATGCCAACCTACTCAAGAAAGAAAAACTGGATCTACTGATTATTTGTTTACCCCCCTTTGGTCATTCGAATGAGGTCGAAATGGCCGCGGAAAGAGGCGTCCACATTCTGATAGAGAAGCCAATTGCTCTGCGTTCAGAGGATGCCTGGAAAATGGTGGAGGTGACCGAAAAGGCTGGTGTCAAAACGCAAGTAGGGTTTAAGTTTCGATTCGGAGAAGCAGTAGAAACCTTGAAGGAAAAAATCAATTCTGGTGCTGCAGGTCCGATCGCATTAATGAGCGCTCGCTATTTTTGCAATGCATTACATGCAAACTGGTGGCGAGATAAAACAAAATCGGGTGGTCAACTGGTCGAGCAGGTCATTCATATGTTTGATTTACTGCGCTATCTGGGTGGCGATCCAACCAATATTTTCAGCACCCAACGAAATCTATTTCATAAAGATGTTGAGGGATACACCATCGAAGATGTAAGCGCTACAATCATCTCATTCCAAAACGGTGGAATTGGAGTCGTGTATGCGACCAATAATGCAATCCCTGGCAAATGGATCAATGATTATCATGTTGTTTCGAAGAAAATCACAGCTGAATTTAAAAATGCCAATCATGCTGAATTTTATTTTACAGATCAGGATCCGGTAAAATCAATTACAGTGAATTCAGAAAGAGATTTTACAAAATTGCAGACCCAGGATTTGATTAATGCAATCCGAAACGGTAGTGTCACCAGAACGCCAATGATTGAAGGAGCGAAATCATTGGATCTTGTCTTAGCTGCAGTCACATCATCCGAGAAAAATATACAGGTCTTCTTCAAATGAGATTCGATCTAACTTCTACGATTAATATCAGTCTAGGAGAAATCCAACTCATTAATCTTCAACCGATGATTAATGGAGAAGTCATCAAGAATTGCCAATTTGAGGAGATAGAAACGCACCATTCGAATATCAGATCATCCAGGTTTTTCACGGATCATCCATCCGATTTAGTTTTCTATATTGATTTTTATTCAACAAATCATTTAAACCAGAATTACCTAATTTTTCGATTACAGGGATTCCCCAAAAATTTCTCACTCAATTCCTTTGGCATCATATTTACATCGATAGATGGAATTTACTCAATTTTGCGAAATGGTTACCATAGTTGGGATAGCTCGAAGTATATATTGGTTAATACCAATGTTACGGATGATTCAACCCACATTGGTTTCGCAATGACGCAATTAATTCCCAAGCATCATGAAGGAAGTGTCGTCATAGGGTTTGATCGTCATGATCAATTTCAACACACATTCACTTTCTCACAAGATGGTCATAATACCAATCTTTCGATCGAGAAAATATGGGATCAAATTCCTGTTCAAGAAAATGAGACGATCACTTCAGAAAAGCTTTGGATCATTGAACATGATGAAGTAGAAAATGCATTGCGAGATTGGGCAAGAATTGTTGCCGACTCATCACCGATCGCTCCCCGCCTGCCCGAACTCCCAATCACTGGATGGTGCTCCTGGTACAATCTTTATGCAGCGATAGACCAGGAAATCATACTTGAGCATCTTGAGAGTGCAGCGACTTCTCGAGATCAAAACAACATACAATTTCGTGTTTTTCAGATTGACGACGGTTTCACACCTGAAATGGGAGATTGGTTACTTACCAAACCTCAATTTCCTCAAGGCATAAAATATTTAATGGATCGAATTAAAGCATTTGGTTTCATACCGGGATTATGGATTGCTCCATTTGCCGTTGGTAACCGGAGTCGACTTTACCAGGATCATCCAGACTGGGTAATCAAAGATAGAAAAACTGGAAGCCCCCTGGTTCAAATGCAATTTTATGGAGAATTTCGCTGGCACAAACGTAGCGAAGAATATTACATTTTGGATTGTACTCACCCGGATACCCTACAGTATTTAAAAGAGGTATTTACAACCTGGCACAATGAATGGGGCTGTGATTATTTCAAAACAGACTTCATGTTCTTTGGGAGTGAATATGGACCTGACCGAGCTGTTTATTACACACCTGGTTTGACTCGTATAGAGATTTGGAGAAAAACTGCGGAAGTCATTCGGGAAGCCATAGGCGATGCTCTCTGGGTAGGCTGTGGTTGCCCATTATGGGCATCGGTTGGACTGGTCGAAGCGGTTCGAATCAGTAGGGATATGGGAGTTTCATGGAGAGGGGAAAGAGCAGCTTCTGATTTGTTACAGGATTTGGCAAATCGCAATTTTGGCAATCAAATATTATGGCAAACAGACCCGGATTGCATTTTACTACGCTATAAGTTCCATCATTTAAGTGATATTGAAATCAGATCGTTAGCGATTTATGCTGGCATGACGGGTGGTGTCATGATGACGAGTGACAAACTGGATGAATTATCATCAGACAGAATTAATATATTTAAACAATTTGCACGAAAAGAAAAAATGATCTGTCATTTTCCTCTAATGGGTAGAAAAAATGAATTTTCTGATCCCGATTACGATCCAATCATCATTCAAAGACAACATCCAATCTCAAACCCTGATCAGGATAAACTTCTATTTATATTTAACACCGGCGAGGAACCAGTAAAAAGAATTTTCGATTTAGATAAATTAAAAGTGCCAAAGACATCAAAACTTATTAATTGGTTAACGGGCGATAATGATCATGTGATAGAAAATAAAATTTCAATTGACCTCGAACCCCACGATGGAGTATTGTTTTTAATACCAAGTTAACACAAAATGAAACATCTTTCAAAAAGATGAAAAATTAAAATTCCATACGATCCGAGAAATCTCATTCGTTCATTCATTTTCGAATTTGTTGACGGCAATTCCGGAGTATCCATTTTTGTATCAAGTTTTAATTATTTGCTGATGTATTTCCCTCTGGTGCAGATGAGACAAAATTCTACTCATTAAGAAATTAAATATCAATTTATTCCATTTTATTGTTATCATTGTTCTACTTACAAGAAAATTGATAGGATACATTATGAGCAAACCAAAAGTATTTATCACGCGTCGAATTCCGGATGCAGGCTTGAACCTGATCTATGAAGAATGTGAAGTTGATTTATGGGATCAGGATCTCCCGCCCAACAAAAAGGAGCTCCTGCAACATGTCCCCGGTGTGGATGGAATCCTTTCTTTATTGTCTGACCCTATTGATGCAGAAGTCATTCAGGCTGCCGGCGAGAATTTTAAGGTTATAAGCAATTACGCAGTTGGATATAACAACATTGATATTCAAGAAGCCACCCGACGGAAAATTGCTGTTGGTAATACCCCGGGTGTGTTAACCGAAGCTACAGCAGATTTTGCCTTTGCCCTGATGATGAGTGCTGGTCGCAGGGTGGTGGAAGCTGAAAAACATGTGCAGGCGGGAAAGTGGAAAACCTGGGGACCATCCATCATGTTGGGTGTAGATTTTGCTGGCGCTACGTTGGGTATCATCGGATTTGGCAGGATTGGAAAAGCGATGGCTCGCAGAGCTACCGGGTTCGGGATGCGTATTCTGATTTTTGATCCCACTGCCCAACCGATGGCTGGAATCATCAAGGTTGATCTGGACACACTCTATCGTGAGTCCGATTTCATCTCCATCCATACACCATTGACCCCCGAAACAAAGCATATGATCAATGCTGATGCCTTTACCAGAATGAAAGCCAATGCGGTGCTGGTGAATACCGCCAGAGGGGAGATTGTTGATCAGGAGGCACTTTATGATGCCCTCAAAAATCACAGGATTTTTTCTGCCGGGATCGATGTTTCCGACCCAGAGCCCTTACCCATGGATAGCCCGTTATTGGAGCTGGATAATTTGATAATTTGCCCGCATATTGCCAGTGCCAGCACCAGCACCCGTGAAAATATGGCTTTGATTGCTGCGGGAAATTTGTTAACCGGATTAAGGGGAGACCGCTTACCCTTTGTGGTCAATCCTGATATTTATAATCAGTAACCACCATCATTTAATTTTTGGAAGAACAACGAATAGCAAACAAAAATCCCCAATACATCTAATGGGGATTTTTGTTTTTTACGGGGTTTGGTTATCCGACCAATAATTTACATTCGAATTTGTTCAAATGAAGCACTTCATTCAACTCAAGCTCACTGTTGGTGAAGAGATCTTTATATTTTTTATTTCTGATTTCGTCAGGAATTCTTAACGTAACTGTATCCTTTTTTGTGTTCACCACAACAATCAACTCATGATCACCATCATATTTTTGAAAAATAAATGCCTGTTGTTCAGAATCTACCAACAACCATTTCAAATCTACGGTGCTAAAAACTGGGTATCGTTTTCTGAATTCAATCAAGCTTTTCACAAAAGAACGTAAATCCTGATCTTGCTCGGATTCTTCCCATAGCATACAACGGCGATTATGACCTTCCGGTCCGGCTAACCCGACCTCGCTGCCATAATAAACACTGGGAGCGCCAGCAAATGTAAATTGAAGTAAATAGGCAAGCTTTACTTTTTCAATCTGATCTCCACAAATACTCAAAATCCGTGGAGTATCATGGCTATCGATCAAATTGTACATTACGGGCAAGATGTGTTTGGGATAATTGGCTAACAGCAGGTTGATCGCTTCCTGATATTCAATCACATCATAGGTTTGTTTTACCTTATCTGGTTCACCCAACAGGAACCAGATCGGATAGGTCAACTCATAATTCATGACGCCATCAAATTGGTCGCCCATCAGCCAGGGGTATGAGTTATCCCAATTCTCTCCCAGGATAAAGATCTCAGGATTGATTTGCTTCAGCATCAGCCTGAATTCGCGCCAGAAAGCGTGCGGAACTTCATTGGAGACATCCAAACGCCAGCCATCTACATTGAATGTTTCCGTCCAATAACGAATTGCACCGAACAAATGCTCCTTTACCAAATGATGATCCGTATTCCACTTTGGCATTAATGGTGTGAAAGCAAAGGTGGCATAATTGATGTTCCCTCTTTCATCCAGGCTGACTTTTGGGATTTTACCTTCTTCCACAGCAAAATTGATGACCGGATCACGTTCGATAAAAAAGCAATCATAATATTTAGATTCACGGCCATGTATCACCACATCCTGCCAGAAGGGATGGAACCACCCACAGTGGTTAAAGACAGCATCCAGCATCACCCGGATTCCTCTTTGATGCGCTTTTTCCATCAGTTCACCGAACAGCTCGTTTGTTCCAAAAGCAGGATCAATTTTGTAATAATTGGTGGTATCGTATTTGTGGGAGGAAGGTGATTCAAAGATGGGGGTGAAGTAAATCGCGTTGATACCCAACTCGGCTAATTCATCCAGATGATCGATCACTCCCTGCAAATCGCCACCATAAAATTTGTAGATTGTATCCTCTTCTCTGCCCCACGTGAGACTGTTTTCAGGATTGTTACCCGAATCACCATCCGCATAGCGTTCCGGAAAGATTTGGTACCAGATAGTATCTTTCACCCAGGTGGGTGGTTGAAAGAGATCCTCATGATTAAGAAAAGGAAAATTGAAGTAATAACTGGTTTCAAATTGGGCATCTGGTTGTTGAGTGAGATCGTAAAAAGAGCGGCTACCATACAAAATCTTCTGATCCTCTTTTTCCAAAATGAATGCGTAACGGATGCGTTTCCATTGTGGTTGAAGAGCTACAAACCAGTAATCATGTACTGCAGTCTGATATTCCAATTGCATAGGTTCAAAGAAAGCAGCAGTTTTATCCCATTCCCAATGGGTCGGATCCTCTTTAGACTGAATCCAACGAAATGGATCCCCCCCCACTAGTGTTACGGAAGGAACATCTCCACGAGCCGTTCGCAATCTAAAGTGTAAAGTTTTCCGATCAAACATATAAGCAAATTTGCTTTTAGCTTCATGATAAACAGCAGCAAGATTCAAAGTGACATCTCCTTAATTTAGTTGATATATCAACTATTTTATCACATACTCATTCTTTTCTGTCAAGATTTGAATTTATTTTCTAATCTGGCTTTCAAGATGGTATTTAACTCAATCATTTGATCAGGATTAATTCCTACCCCAGCAAATCTGAGCTGATTGAATTCATCAAATTCACGCTTGACCTGCTGAAACAAACCCAACCCTTTATCAGTCAGGTTCAGTTTCATTACACGTTGATCATCCTGATCTTTGGTTATAGTCAAGAGGCCATCCGCCACCATTCCCTGTATAATGCGGGTGGTGTTGCCTTTGGTACATAATAACTCCTTACTTAATTCAGTTAAGGATATTTCAGGATTCTGGGATATATGCAATAAAGCAAAGTAACGCACCTGACTCAAATGGAAACGAGCAAAAAACTGGCGGTCACTCTCTACCAGGAGCAAATAATTTTCCATCAATGTGTCGTAGATTTGGGAGCTGGTTTTCATAGTTCCTCATCAGTAAATAACTTAATTGAATTCTATGTCCATTCAATAATTAGCGGTCAGGCTGTTTTTGGTGTGCGGACGCACGCCAAAAACGTCTGCTTACCCAGTTTTATTGAGATGAAACAATTATGTCATAAAAATGGATCAAATGGACAAGGGATTTATATTAGACAATAATTATCAACAAATATTGACTTTAGGTTCTGTACCATTATAATAATTTCATGACATTTAAACCTACTCGTAATCGTGTTGACCCAAAAAAATTAGATACCACCCCTATTCGCCGACCTTCCTGGATCAAAGTAGAACAACCCAGTGGCGAAACCTATGACTGGCTCAAAGGTCTGATGCGCCGCAAAGAATTGCATACGGTTTGTGAGGAAGCAAAATGCCCGAATATGGGTGAGTGTTGGGGAAGTGGCACTGCCACATTTCTTGTCCTGGGTGACGTATGTACGCGCACCTGTGGATTCTGTGATGTAAAACGTGGAAAACCTCTGGCTGTGGATTGGGATGAACCAGAACGGGTTGCCCTGGCTGTCAAATCGATGGATTTAAAACATGCTGTCATTACCAGCGTCAATCGGGATGACCGTAAAGATGGTGGAGCTCCGATTTTTGCCATGATCATTCAGAAAATCCGTCAATACCAACCCGGTTGTTCTGTTGAGGTACTGATCCCAGATTTCAAAGGTGACCTGGATGCATTGAAGATTGTGATGGATGCGCGCCCTGAAATCCTAAATCACAATGTAGAGACTATTCCGCGACTATTTAAGCAAGTTCAACCACAGGATCGCTATGAGTGGTCACACACCATTCTGGAAAACGCAAAAATGATGAATGAGGACGTGCTCACCAAATCTGGCATCATGTTAGGTCTGGGTGAGGAGATGGAAGAAGTTAAAGCGGTGATGCGCGATTTACGTTCCTGGCAGGTGGATATCCTCACTATTGGTCAATACTTACAGCCCAGCCGCCAGCATTTACCCATCATGCGCTACTATACCCTGGAAGAATTTCAGGAGTTGAAAGACTATGGGTATGAACTCGGTTTCCGTTGGGTGGAAAGCGCTCCTCTGGTACGTTCCTCCTACCACGCGGTTGACCAGGTGCGGGCATTAAGCAATGTCCATCGCTCATTATATTCATCTGAAAGCAAATTATGAAGATTAATTCCATCACTCGAAAATTTGGGAAAATGATGCGTCTGGATGTGACCTATGCGGATCATATTGAGAGCCTGAAAATCACCGGTGATTTTTTCTTACACCCGGAAGAAACACTCGATCAAATCGTATCAGAATTGACTGGTGTCGCCGTCCCAATTCAAAAAGATTTACTGATCCGGAAAACAAGATACATCCTGGAAAGCAATGAAGCGGAATTGATTGGAATCACCTTGGAAGATATTATCAATACCCTGGAGGAGGCAACCCAATGAAAAAATTCCGCATGATCACTTTCCAATATTTCAATGCCTTTACAAACATGGCATTGGATGAAGCTATCATGGAATTTGTGCGCAAAGGTATCTCCCAACCAACCATCCGATTTTATGGGTGGGATCCTTCAACTGTTTCCATTGGGGTTTTTCAGGGTGTCAGAAATGAAGTCAATCTGGATGCCACTCAAAAAGCCGGGGTGGATGTTGTCCGGCGTTTAACCGGTGGCGGCGCGGTGTTTCATGACCGTTTAGGAGAAGTTACCTACAGTCTGATTGCGCCATTGGATATGTTCCCTACCAATATTATAGAATCGTATCGCGTGATTTGTGATGATATTATATTTGCGTTAAAAGAATTGGGAATTGATGCAGTTTTCTCCCCCATTAATGACATTCTCGTCAATGAACAGAAGATATCTGGTAATGCCCAAACCCGTCGTAATGGGATCCTCTTACAACATGGCACAATTCTTTACAGCGTTGATGTTGAAAAAATGTTTAGCTTATTAAATGTCAGTGATCAAAAGATATCAGATAAATTAATCAAAAGTGTCCAGAAACGGGTGACCAGTGTTGTGGATCAAACCGGTGCCAGCATGGAAGAATTAAAAAAAGCATTGGTTATGGGCTTCAAAAGAAATCGTGAGATTGCATTTGGAGAATATTCAGATCAGGAAAAATCCCGAGCGCAAGAATTGGTCAAAGAACGTTTCAACAATGAAATTTGGACTTTCCGTCTATAAATTGTCAATCATCTTCACCAGATTGAAGTATGATTAATTCTATTCAAGAGCAAAATTACCATATCAGAATTTTTCGTTTCAGGAGAGTCATAATGTCAATCGATACTTATCAGTCCAAAGTAAAAAGCAGTATCTGGAAAGCCATTGCGCAAAGCGGTTTAGCCATCAATTCAATTCCTATGGATCAGCAAACCAAGTTTGTAGATCACCTGGCAGATAATCTTTTAGTAACGGTAAATGAATTATTAGAAGATGTATCCAAACCAGTGAGAGCTGCTAAACCCGTGGTTGAATTGGAAGAAGAAGAAACTATTATATGGGAAGGCCGTCCATTCTTATCCCTTGTTGAAAATTACACCCTGACGAATGAACGCATCAAGATTATTACCGGGTTAATTGGAAAAGATATCGAAAATTATGAACTCATCAGGGTTCAGGATATTGATATTGCTCAGAATGTAAGTGATCGAATTCTTGGAATTGGAGACATCACCATAAAAGGTGCGGATCAATCTTCTTCCTCAATTGTTCTCCGTAATATCCATGATCCCCAAGAAGTCTATGAACTATTACGAAAAGCCTGGTTAGCCGCCCGAAAGAAATACGGATTAATTTTTAGAGAAGAAATGTAATTTAAATCAAAAAAAGTTTCTTGGCAATGACCTACTCTCCCGGGGGGTCGCCCCCCAAGTACCATCGGCGCTAACAGCCTTAACTTCCGGGTTCGAGATGTGTCCGGGTGTACCACTGTCGCTCCTATCACCAAGAAACTTTTCTTTTCAAATAGTATGTGTAGTCCTTCAGAAAAAAGAACCAGTTCTCCGCATTACCTGAAGCCCTCGATCATTAGTACGACTTAGCTTAATGCATTGCTGCACTTCCACTTGTCGCCTATCAAGCAGGTAGTCTCCCTGCGATCTTACTCCTTTTCAGGATTACAGGGGTCTTATCTTGAGGCGAGCTTCCCGCTTAGATGCTTTCAGCGGTTATCCCTGCCAGACTTAGCTACTCAGCTATGCCGTTGGCACGACAACTGACACACCAGTGGTCTGTCCATCCCGGTCCTCTCGTACTAGGGACAGCTCCTCTCAAACCCCTTGCGCCCACAGCGGATAGAGACCGACCTGTCTCACGACGGTCTGAACCCAGCTCGCGTACCACTTTAACGGGCGAACAGCCCGACCCTTGGGACCTTGTACAGCCCCAGGATGTGATGAGCCGACATCGAGGTGCCGAGCGAGGTCGTCGATGTGAACTCTTGGACCTCACCAGCCTGTTATCCCCGGGGTAGCTTTTATCCGGTAAGCCACGGCCCTTCCACTCAGTACCGTGGGATCACTAAGCCCGACTTTCGTCTCTGCTCGACGCGTTGGTCTTGCAGTCAAGCTCCCTTATGCCTTTACACTCTTCGACTGGTTTCCATTCAGTCTGAGGGAACCTTTGGGCGCCTCCGTTACTTTTTAGGAGGCGACCGCCCCAGTCAAACTGCCCACCTGGCACGGTCCCCCACCCGGTTTACGGTGTGGGGTTAGAATCTAAACATGATCAGGGTGGTATTTCACCATTGGCTCCACCAATGCTGACGCACTAGCTTCCCAGCCTCCCACCTATCCTACACAAACCATACCCAAATTCAATGCCAAGTTGCAGTAAAGCTCCACGGGGTCTTTTTGTCCTGCTGCGGGTAGGCCGCATCTTCACAGCCATTTCAATTTCACCGGGTCCCTCGTTGAGACAGTGCTCCAGTTGTTACGCCATTCGTGCGGGTCGGAACTTACCCGACAAGGAATTTCGCTACCTTAGGACCGTTATAGTTACGGCCGCCGTTCACCGGGGCTTCAGTTCAAAGCTTCGCGCTTGCGCACTAACCTCTCCCTTTAACCTTCCGGCACTGGGCAGGCGTCAGCCCCTATACATCGTCTTACGACTTTGCAGAGACCTGTGGTTTTGTTAACCAGTCACTAGAGCCATTTCACTGCGACCCCCATGCGCTACCGATTTTACTCGTCACGCTCAGGGGCACCCCTTCTCCCGAAGTTACGGGGCTATTTTGCCTAGTTCCTTAACGAAGGTTCTCCCGTTCACCTTGGTATTCTCTACCCGTCTACCAGTGTCGGTTTGCGGTACGGGTACTATAAGTTCATCGCTTAGAAGCTTTTCTTGGCAGCAAGGCTCAACTCACTTATGCCTTGGAGACTCGCTACAACACCTCAACTCAACTGGCGGATTTGCCTACCAGTCTCATCGTCTGTCGTGTCATACACCCACACTTCCAATCGTGGGCTGGCCTACCTCGCTGCGTCCCTCCTTCGCTCCCTTACAGTAGTTCCGGAATGTTGACCGGATATCCATCGCCTACGCCTTTCGGCCTCGACTAAGGCCCCGACTAACCCGACGCGGATTGACCTGGCGTCGGAAACCTGAGACTTACGGTGAACACGGTTCTCACGTGTTTTACGCTACTCATGCCTGCATTCTCACTTCTGTACGCTCCAGCCGTCCTCACGATCGACCTTCTCCGCTGTACAGAACGCTCCCCTACCGATCACACCTAAGTGTAATCCCATAGCTTCGGTGTTAGACTTAGCCCCGTTAAATTTTCCGCGCAGAATCACTTGACCAGTGAGCTATTACGCACTCTTTAAAGGGTGGCTGCTTCTAAGCCAACCTCCTGGTTGTTTTTGTAACTCCACATCGTTTCCCACTTAGTCTAAACTTGGGGACCTTAGCTGATGATCTGGGCTGTTTCCCTTTCGACCACGAAACTCATCTCCCGTAGTCCGACTACTGCGATCTGGAACAACGGCATTCGGAGTTTGATTGGGTTTGGTAAGCTCTAAGCCCCCTAGCCCATTCAGTGCTCTACCTCCGTTGCTGAACTCGCAGCGCTAGCCCTAAAGCTATTTCGGGGAGAACCAGCTATCTCCGGGTTCGTTTGGCATATCGCCGCTAACCACACCTCATCCCCTAACTTTGCAACGTTAGTAGGTTCGGGCCTCCACGAGGGTTTAATCTCGCTTCACCCTGGACATGGTTAGATCACCCGGTTTCGGGTCTAATCCTTGCGACTAGTCGCCCTATTAAGACTCGCTTTCGCTACGGCTCCGCGTGTTTCTCGCTTAACCTCGCCACAAAAATTAACTCGCAGGCTCATTCTCCAAGAGGCACGCCGTCAGGCCTAGCAGTGCGCACGAGTATTTCTACTCAGCACCAACCTCCTATTAGCCCTCCGACTGCTTGTAGGTCTATGGTTTCAGGTTCTATTTCACTCCCCTCGCCGGGGTACTTTTCACCTTTCCCTCACGGTACTTGTTCACTATCGGTCGCCAAATGTATTTAGCCTTGGAGAGTGGACTCCCCAGCTTCCTGCCGGATTAGCGTGCCCGGCAGTACTCAGGGTCCCAGCTGGAGTCTCTCAGTTTTCGCGTACGGGGCTCTCACCCTCTCTGGCTGGCTTTCCCACACCATTCCACTAACTTTGAGTTTTGTAACTCCATGCAGCTGGCCCTACAACCCCAATACAGCTCGCTGTACTGGTTTGGGCTTTTCCCATTTCGCTCGCCACTACTTTGGGAATTGTTTCTTTTCCTCTGGGTACTTAGATGTTTCAGTTCCCCAGGTTCCCTTCGTATACCTATTGATTCAGTATACGATACTGGAGGTTCGCTCCAGTGGGTTTCCCCATTCGGACATCCCCGGATCGGCGCTTGTTCACAGCTCCCCGAGGCTTTTCGCAGTGACCCACGTCCTTCATCGGCATTTGGCGCCTAGGCATCCACCATAAACCCTTAGTAGCTTCTTCGTAATGCGGAGAGCTCGTTCTTCTTTCTTCTTTAGCTCTCCATCTTCTTTTTCGGTTACTTTCGTTCTTTTTCTTTTCTTTCTAGATGCTTTTGGCCTACACATATTCTATTCGATTTTTAAGGTGCTGTACGTAGTTTCTCCTACGCTCACTATGGTTCATCTTTCAATCAGCCACA
>CAVXXH010000009.1:0-10717 GCA_963765655.1 uncultured Chloroflexia bacterium | reverse complement strand
TTTTAATCCCTTTTAACATTTTTACATCCATCACATGAGCCATTGATCCGGTGATAGGAGCGCCATATCCCATTTTCGCAGCGAAGGTATTCGGAAAGTCAGAACGCCAACGACTGATCAGACGGGTGATGTTGGGCGCTATCTCGCGCATGTGGAATAACCAGGAAACTTTGATGAAATCGGTACCAACATTGTTTTGTTCCGTTGTTTGCCCGGTCAAAGAATCTGCATGCAATAATAAATATTCATTCACCTGATAACTATGAAGCGGAACAGCGGGCATTTTGGGATGCAGAGCGATCCCTGAAAGCGAGTCCAGATTCTGAAATTCCGGCAAGATCTTTTCCGTATTGTAAATTTGACAACCGGCGATAATCTCCAATACCTGGTAACTGTAAAAGCCACCTCTTCCCTGCCCTAATTGAGCCACCCATGGCCAGACCTGTAATTTTGGGCGTTGGATGCTAATAGCATGGGTATAGCTGACTTTGGGAGAAGGTATCAGATCATCACCAGGCAAGACCATCTCTACTTCTTCATCCGTTGCTCCCCAACGGTCCCGGTTCTTTAAGGTTAACGGCCAGAAGATCATCTGAAAGGCTATTTGCACTGCTCCTTCTAGCCCTTCAACAACATCAATTAACGTATTCTTTTTTTCTACGGGCATGGCATAATCCTTTTGATTGGGTGAATGGAAGATTTGATAAATTTTATCACTATGCATAAAAAAACCTATGGGAAAACTCCCTAAAAAATAAAATCTTTTCAAAAATTCATATTTACACCGATTGTTGATTGACTTGACAGCCAATGACAGGGATAATTTTTGGTAGAGGAGAATCATTGAACTGGTATGCGTTTCTGGTAGGTGCTGGTGCGTCCCTGGCGATCTGGCGGATTGTGCAAGGGCAGAAAAAACAGGAAGACTTCCAATGGGCATTGGCAGGGTTGTGGCTATTGGTGGGAGTCTGGTTGGGTGCAAGGCTGGCGTACTTTATCTGGCATCCAGCTGCGATTATTGACTTTGGTTGGCAGGCTATCGGATTGCGGGAAGGCGGCATGGTCTGGCCTGGGGCTGTGGGGGGTGCCTGGGTTACTATCTTCATTCTGGCACTTGCCAAAAGATCCAACTGGTTGGTGGTCGCAGATCGATTGTTGGTGATGTTACCTCCTCTGGCAATCATGGCATGGCTAGCTGGCTGGATCTCGGGCAGTGGCTATGGTCCGGTGTTACAGGCTGCCTGGTGGGTACCCAGGACATTGGACGACAGCTTTCAATTGTTACCGCGCTTTCCTTTGCAATGGATGGCAGCCACTTCGTTATTCCTGGTTTTTTTTCTTTTGGAATCGCGTATTCCTAAAAATAAGATTGGCGGACAGGCAGCTTTGACCTGGTTGATATTTACAATCCACACGCTCCTGTTTTCATTTTTACGCGCAGATCACCGGCCAGAATCGCTGGGGCTTTATTGGGATATCTGGTTTGGGGTAATTTGTCTGCTCTGGGCGATTGTGCTCATCTGGCTGGTTTTTATTCGAAAACCAATCAAGAAAATTATTCCTGATTAAAAACTTCACCTGCATTCTTTTCTGGGATAGAATCAGCTGGCAAGAAAATTTTGGAGAAACAGGTGCTTATGAAATGTAAACTCGCATTAGCCCAAATTAACACGATTCTTGGTAATGTTCAGGCAAATTTAAAGAAACATCTGGAATTCATTGACCAGGCGTTAGCACAGAAAGCTGACCTTCTGGTTTTTCCAGAGCTGTCCATGACTGGATATTTATTGCAGGATATGGTGCCACAGGTTGCCATGCGTCCCAATGCACAGGATCCGGTCTTTGCGAAGTTATTGCAGGCCAACCAGAAAATTGATCTGGTGGTGGGGTTTGTGCAGGAAGATGAACGCAACCGGTTTTATATTGCCTCTGCGTATCTTTCGGGCGGAGAAGTGATTCATGTGCATCAAAAGATTTATTTACCCACTTATGGACTTTTTGACGAAGGGCGTTTCTTTGCCTGGGGGGATAGCGTGCGCGCTTTCGATACCCGCTTTGGTCGTTTTGGCATGCTGGTTTGTGAGGATTTCTGGCATGCTTCGGTGCCATACCTGCTCTGGCAGGATGGCGCGGATGTGTTGATCTTCAGCTCTGCCTCCCCGGGACGTGGGCTTTCCAATGAACCACAGGTCGATTCAGCGCGCTGGGTGGATCATATCAATCGTGCTTACGCCAGCATGTTTACAACATTTGTTGCCCATACCAACCGGGTGGGACATGAAGATGGTTTGCATTTCTGGGGCGGTGCCATGGTATATGATCCCAATGGCGATGTGTTGGCACGTGCACCCCAGAATGAAGAGACCCTGTTATTCTGTGAGATTGACCTGAACCAATTACACCGTACCCGCACCCGTCTGCCGCTTTTAAGAGATGAACGCACAGCCCTGGTGCAACGGGAGTTATCCCGGATTCTGACGCAGGATAGACGTCCCTCCGGACGATAAAGGAGGATAAGATGATTGACCTTTCGATTAATACAAAATTAGCCACTCAAATTCTGAGTAATTTCATTCACAGTGAGATTACCCGGGTTGGTTTTTCCCGAGCCGTGTTGGGCCTTTCCGGTGGCCTGGATTCAGCCCTCTCCTGTTTTCTGACTGTTAGAGCTTTAGGACCGGAAAATGTGCTGGCAATAAGGATGCCATATCGCAGTTCGTCGCAAGATTCATTGGATGATGCCCAGCGAGTAATTGACGCCACCAGGGTGATTAGCCTGACGATCCCGATCACCGAGATGGTGGATCCGTTGATAGAACGCTTTCCGGATATGGATAATATGCGTAAAGGCAATATCATGGCACGTGCACGCATGGTGGTGCTGTTCGACCAATCCGCTGCATTTAACGGGCTGGTGGTGGGCACTGGCAATAAAACCGAAATCTTGCTGGGTTACACCACCATCTATGGTGATTCTGCCTGTGCCATCAATCCGCTGGGAGATTTATACAAAACCCAGGTGCGCCAGCTGTCTAGCGATCTGGGGGTGCCGCAAGCGGTGATCACCAAACCACCCTCTGCTGATTTGTGGAGTGGCCAGACGGATGAGGGCGAATTAGGCTTTACCTATGAAGAAGTAGATCGTTTGCTCTTTTTGTTGGTGGATGAACGCTATTCCCCACAGGAGTGTGTGGAGGCAGGTTTCTCGCAAGCATTTGTGGATGAGGTGGTCAGAAAGGTGCAGCGTAACCACTTTAAAAGGGTGATGCCACCGATCTGTAAACTGAATAACCGCACCATCGGATATGATTTTCTGTACCCAAGGGATTGGGGAACGTAGGTTGGGGTTAGGTGCTAGGTGTTAAGGGAGAATCCTTTCCTATGATCTATGTCCTTTGAGCTATGTCATGCTCCTTTTGATATGCATCAATTCGACCTGGCTTTTGGTGCATTGCACTTGGGGAAAAACTTAAAATTCGGATTTGGAAATCAACCATCATGCACTACACTAGCAAAAGTGCATTGCACCGACAAATAATCTAAAAGATTAACTTGGAAATAATATTTGAAAATAATCCGCGAATTTGCCAGAAAGAACTATTCTCAAAAAATTTTTTCCAAAATCCTATCAGCTACGAGCTACTAGCAACGAGCTATATCACTCCTCTTCGACAAGAAGAAGATTAAACATATTAGCATCAAAGCGTAACAGGATGGTGGGTTGCTCGACGGAATACCAGGCAGTCTGACCGTTGCTGAGTGATACCTTCCAGGACTGAAATTCCCCTGCAGGAACGCTGATACTTTCTGGTCCTGTGATGGTTAATTTTTCTTGCTTTATCTGAGATCCATTATCCTCTGTCTCCTGACGCCAGGTAAGTGGAATGAGATATTCAACCTTGTAGGATTTTCCCGGGATAAAATCAAGTCCCATCAAGCGCCAGAACCATTCCTCCTCAACCAGAGTCAGCGCAGAGAATGATAGGGAATCCTGTGCCAGGTTTTCAGCTTGAATGGATAATAGTAAATTTTCATCCAGTTCTTTTACCTGCCAGTTATGCTCGTATTTGTCATTCAGATTTTTCTGGAACAGGCTGACCAGATGGAGATTGTCTGTTTGCCACTGTACATTTAAGCTCGAAGTTCCAGCCAGCGATGAAAAATAGCCGGTGTCGGTTTGAATTTCAAAGCCTTCAAATGCGCGCTGGCAGCTCAAATTGGAATCAACTTCACCTTGATGCCATTGACAGAGCGACTCTCCAATCTTTTCGCCGCCTTTGTGCTGTATTTCATAAACCCATAAGGCAGAGACTGGCAATTGGTTTCCATCAAACGCCAGGGTTGCTGAGCTTCTTGCCTGTGAGATTTCCTGAATAGCAACCACAATAAATAATACGCCTGCCAGCAGAATTGGCCAGAGAACCTTCCATCTGGAAAGTTTGCCCGGTTCAATTTCTCTTTCGACAAGCATCTGAGGATGGGGTATCAGGCGTTGTAACAGTACCAAACCGACCACCAGCATTAAAATCCCAAAAGCGCTGGCTTGCAATGAGGGAAATGGCAGTTCGAGGGTTGGAAACAATCCGGCGCGGATCAATACAATCGCAGCCAGAAAGTTATTGGCTGCATGTAACACCATGGTGACGGTCAGGGATTGTGTGCGCCAGTAGGTGTATCCCAATAAAAAAGATATCAGCAAAAGGGACGGTAATCCCTGCAGTCGGAAGTGGTAAAACGCAAATAACAGACTGGGGACCAGCACTGCCAGGGTGCGTGTTGTTTGTTTCTGATAAGCAGGTTGGATGGTACCCCGAAAGAGAATTTCCTCACAAATGGGTGCAGCAAAGACCAGACCGACAAAAATCAACACGGCTTGAAATGCAGTGGTTGGCAGCATACCTTTGGGTGTGGGCGGAATATAACCAGTGATATGAACCATGAGGATTTCGACCAGGCTGGTTACCAGCCAGGCACCTGCGCCTAACAAAGTTGCTACCAGCAATAAAGTGGCTCTGGTTTTCTTCAGCCCACCGCTCTCGCGGAGATCTATCTGGTTGTGACGCAGAATCCACAGGGTGGGCAGAAGAATAAGAAGCAGCTCTGTCAGCAATAGACCCCAGGAGAAAGAGAGTGATTGTAGCAATGCGCCTACGCTGACCACCAATAACATGGTTGCCAGGTAAAGACGATTCGCTTGAATGATACTTAAGGTTTTTTTCAAGAGTAGGGATTCCCTCAAGGCTGGATAAATTGATTGTAACATGCCTGCTATTATTCAGCAGGTTGAGCGTATTTTTGCCATGGATTTGACCATATTCTGATGGAAACTTATTTCATTATGACTGGTAAACGGGTGAAAAATGTTTCCAGGGCTGTGGTTGTAAAGGTGAAGGAAGTGGTCAGGGTCGGTTCGGATGTTGAAGAAACTGTCACTGAGACTAAATCAAAAGCATCCTCGTTTACAACAGTATCCAACGGAATTGTAACATTTACCCATAATGTCCCGGTCGATTGATAAGGAAGATTTACTAATTCATCAATGTCTGTTGGCCATTGGTTGCCATCATATGTTTGCTGAATACGAGTCGGTGTTTCCAAGGTTTGTGATTTCAATTGGATATCTGACTGTGCTGTTGAGCAATCCATCTTTTTCCAAAGGTGTTGCGTTGGCTTCGTATTTATATTCCGGGATTAACCATAATTGCTGGCTAGGATCACCAAGCAGATTATAGGTTTCCCAGTAGTATTGAGCTTCCCCAGCATCAATACCTGGGTAATTTTCTTGAACTTTTGATAACCCATATGAAAAAGCAGCTCTTAATGGTGGAGGTTCAATGGGATTTGAAAATATGGAATCATAAGAATTTCTTTCAAGAACATCATCTGGTCCCCAATAACTCAGCGCTGCAGACCCAAAAAAACCAACAGCTCCTTTATATTCTTGTATCATCCATGTTTCACCAAAGCCAACTAAGTTGGTTTCTGAACCAAAATCATTGGTTGAACAAGCGAAGCTAGAAATAAAAGAATATTTTTCGAAATTAGCGAGCATGGAGATTGCATCTTTAAGAATTGAGATATTTCCATCATACCAACCATTTGGTGCTCCATGACCAGAATATGTAACTACTCCTCTGCCTAGTTCAAGACGAGAGAGAATAGCATCCTTTGTTGCTAAATTAGAAACACAGTAAAGTTGATCACCACCTGATGGAGGATTTAGCTCTGGAAAAGTCCCGAGGAAACCTAATGGTGCAGTATGGCCATTAATAACATAGTTATGAGATCCTTCAACAATTTGGTAATTACGCATATCTAGTTCATCATTAAAACTGGTATCACAAGTTGCAATAAATGAAAGGAAAGAATGCCAATCTTGATAACCGTTGTTTGAATAAGAAACCAATTTGTTAACCATATTGATTACATCTGCTTGATAACGAGCTGGCAACCTACCAATATGAATATCAGGAACAAAATCGGCTTCATCCCCTAATGTCCCGTAATAAAGATCAGTTTTGAGACCAGGTAATTTCTCCTTTTGGTGCTGGAATGAAATTCGTATCACCAACCAATAATAAATACACAGGGGATGGATCCAATGATTTGATGTAATTCTGGATTGCCAGAATGTCGTCATCTTCACCATCCGCAGGACCATCAAATCCTGGAATTTCACTCAGTAAGGTTACATCAACAGAATATCCCTGTAATTGTTTCATGGACACAAAATCAGTTAAAGCTGTTTCAAACTCATCCGGGGTGATAATCAGATATCCCTCACCGGATTGGGTGGTGGCATCCAGGGTTGCCTGTGGAGGCGGGTTGATCACGATCTGGCTGACCAGGCGGTCGAAGGAGGGGCTGTCGCTGACCATGCAGCATCGAGAGCAGCCTTGGAGAGCTCCGGCCAGGTCAGACGCAACTCGATTTTTTCCAGCAGCTCGATCTCCCCATTAGCGGGGCGGTAACGCACCGGGTTGATCCAGAGTGGCAGGATGGTGTAATCGCGCATCTGGAAGATGTCATTGACTTCATACCAGCATTGGGGTTGAAGGCTGAAGCTGGCATAACGGGTAGGATCGGGCGGTGTCCAGGGTGGCGGTGGTTCGGATTTGGAAGCTTGACGCTGGGCTGGAATGATTTTCGAAGGGAGTCCCTGACGGGGGAGGCTGATACTGTGGCTGCTGGCTTTTTGCTGGATGACCTCCACCTGCGCGCCCTGAGGGATCAGAATATTGAAGGTCACACCGGGTAGTGCTGGCTGCCCAGGTTCTCGGTAGGAGCTGTAGTCCTCGTGCCAGAGGCGTGTGTAGGACTGCCCGTCTCCGGTTTGCACTTGTGCCCAGACACCGGAGAATGCGATGGTGACATCAAGGATGTGCGAATCAATATTTTCAACTTCAGTTTGTGCAGGGGATTCGGGTTTGGACTCTGGATTAGCAGGTAACCAAACAGGTTCCTTACCTGGGTCATTTTGAGCGCTGACAGGATATACAGGTAACAATATGTTGATGAGCAAGCTGAAAATAAGAATTCGAATAAGATTTTTCATTAAAAAAAATAAAGCCACCACTAAAAAAGAATTTAATTCATTGTAGCATCAATTATTGTTGAAGAAATACTACTTCAGTGTTATTTCATCCATGGTGGAATAACTCTCATTTTTCCTTTTCTTTTTCCTTTCGACTTTTAGCTTATAGCTTTACGCTATAGCTTTATGCTTATAGCTTTATGCTATTTACAAATCCATCATCCTTCTTTATACTAATGAGGCAATTCAAAAATCCATCGCGCAGTGCGATTTTTATAGGATAACCATTGACAATTACAAATACAAATTCTACCAGGTCCGATAATGGTCACATAAAAACACGTGTCGTTTTCTTTGACATGGATCACACGTTATTGGATGTCTCTTCCTTTCACCGCAAGAATTTTCTGATGGTGCTGAATAAATTATTCGGTATCACCGCGTTGGAGAAGGTGGTCACCTCTGGTGTACCCATGTTCGAGGTCATGCGTCGCTTTGCCGTGGCAGCCGGGATCGGTGAAGGCAGTGTCAATGCCAGGCAGGCTGAAATCGAGCGCATGCTGGTGGAAAATATCCAGACTATTCTGCCACAGGATTTGCATGATTTTGTTTTTCCCGGTGTGGTGCCCTTGCTGGAAACATTGCATAAAAATAAAATTCCGGTGGGCTTAACCACCGGGTCATTACGTGGGGTTGCCAGTCAGGTCTTGTCACGGGCTGGTTTGCTGGGGTTTTTCCCCCTGACATCCTTTGGGGATGACTGTGATCAGCGCCAACAGATTATTGACCGGGGATTGGTAAAAGCTACCTGGGTGTACGGCCTGGCACGTGAAGCGATAGAATTGGTCACTGTCGGGGATGCGCCTATGGATATCCAGGCTGGGAAAGCTTTTGATGCCAGAACCATCGCTGTGACGACTGGTCTTTACACGGAGCAGGATTTGAAAGCTCACAATCCGGATTTCATCTTCCCGAATCTTGCGGATACCCAGGCCATTCTCAGCGCGATCACCGGTAATTAAGTCACCATATTAAGCGATGAATTTCACAATCTAATTGACACAGGTCAATGGAGTGTTTATACTTATGTCAACAATTGAATATAGCCTTCGGGGCAGGGTGAGGAAGTTAGCTTCCAATTCCCGATCGGTGGTATAACCCACGCGCATCAAAGATGCATGACCCGGTGAAACTCCGGGGTCGACGGTATAGTCCGGATAAAAGAAGGTGAGCAAACTGATAAGCATGTTTGCTGTGACGCCCCGAAAACGTGAGTTTTCGGGTTTTCTTTCTCCCCCGTTGGCTGTTGATTTGCCTGCGGGATTTTTTTGGAGAATGATGGAAATTAGTCCGAAGCGCACACAGAAACACAATCCAATCAAGAAGGCAGCCGGAAAATATGGTGGCTGGTTGATGCCCATTTCGGCTACTCTGGCTGTACTAATATGGTGGATTGTGTCCCGCTGGAGTGATTTACCGGCATTCATTCTTCCGCCCCCCATAGTTGTCATCCGGCGCTTCTTTGTGGTTTTGAGCGATGGAAGTTTGATATGGCATACCTCTTACACCTTGCTGGAGGTAGCTCTGGGATTGTTCTCCGGTGCCTTTCTGGCCACGGTATTGGGGTATCTGGTAGCAAAATCCAGTACACTGGAGCGCTTACTTTCTCCTTATCTGGTAGCATCCCAGGCCATTCCGATCGTGGCGATTGCACCTTTGCTGGTGATCTGGTTTGGGCCGGGATTATTCTCCAAGGTACTGATCGCTGGATTGATCGTTTTCTTCCCGGTGCTGGTAAATACGGTAGTTGGTATTCGTGCTGTTCCTCAAGATCTGCGTGATCTGATGCGCTCGTTGCGCGCCACCCGTTTGCAAACCCTGCGGCATCTGGAGATTCCAGCAGCATTACCGGTCTTTCTGGGGGGACTACGCATCGGGGCAACCCTTTCTGTGATTGGCGCGGTGGTGGGAGAATTTGTGGGAGCGGATCGTGGGCTGGGATTCCTGATTAACGTTGGCCGGGGACAATATGATACCTCATTGGTTTTTGTGGCCGTATTCACTCTGGTCGCCATGGCTTTGTTATTATATGGCGCTGTGATTTTATTAGAACGTAAATTATTAGCGTGGCAACATCGCCCACGCAAGCAAACTTTAACGGTAGAAATTTAATGGAGGATATGCATTGAAAAAAATCTTTGAAGCATGCATGATTTTCGTAATACTCCTGTCAGCCTGTGTACCAAAGGTTGAACAAACCAAGGAATTGGTAAGTATTCGTTTGCCAATGGGATTTATTCCGAATGTTCAGTTCACACCGATCTATGTCGCTTTGGAAAATGGTTATTTTGAAGAAGAAGGCATCCAGGTAGAGCTGGACTACAGCATGGAGAACGATAATGTTTCTCTGGTAGGTGCCGGTCAACTACAATTCGCGATTGCTTCCGGGGAACAGGTTTTGTTAGCCCGTTCGCAGGGATTGCCGGTGGTGTATGTGATGGCATGGTACGAAAACTACCCGGTTGGGGTGGTCTCTCTCAAGGAACAGAACATCACCGCTGTCACTGATCTGGCTGGGATGCGTGTCGGAATCCCAGGATTGTATGGTGCCAGTTATATCGGCTTCAAAGCCATGCTGAATGCTGCCGGACTAGCGGAATCTGATATCACGCTTGATTCGATCGGATATACCCAGGTTGAAGCGCTGGCTACCAATCGAGTGGACGCCGCTGTCATTTATGTCACCAATGAACCCGTTCAGTTGGAAGCTGAGGGATACGAGATCAACCTGCAAGCCCTCTCGGATAACTTACAATTGGTGTCGAATGGTCTCATCAGCAATGAAATAACCATCAAAGAGCATCCCGAGCTGGTGCAAGGTATGGTAAAAGCCATCAGTCGTGGAATCCAAACCACGCTGGATGATCCAGAAGCTGCTTATAAGATCAGCGAAAAATATGTAGAAAATTTGGCGCAAGCCAATACGGTTGTCCAGAAAGAGGTTTTACGTATCTCGATGGAATACTGGCAGGCAGATCCATTGGGATACAGTGATCCGCACGCCTGGGAAAATATGCATGCCATCCTGCTGGAAATGGGACTGATCAGCCAACCGCTAAACTTGAGTGAAGTATATACCAATGACTACCTTAAAAAGTAAGACCAAACAAAGCCTCCAACCGT
>CAVXXH010000008.1:0-458236 GCA_963765655.1 uncultured Chloroflexia bacterium | reverse complement strand
GATTGGGGCTGGTCAGCTCGTAGCTCGTAGACAGTAGTTTTTAGCTTTGGTGCATTGCACTTTTGGTATCTAGAGGATGGATCGCTCTTTCCGGGATGAATGTAACCTTCACATTCCTAAGTGCAGCGCACCTAATCTCTTGGGTACCCTTCACCTCGTTAGGCGTACTAATGTTTGAACTCCAACCACCCAATAAGAACTATTCTTTGTGATGGTGATTCGGACTTCAGGCTTTACCCTCATCCTTCTTCTTATTGGTATGCTTAAGACGAAAGAACTTCATATAAGCTTTCTGTTGAAAATCTCAATTATTCCGGGCGATGGCGAATTTCCTCACTGCCGTCGGCATAACGGGCATATCGACCGACTTCGCGGGGATGAACCGGGTCATAACGCTGCCAGGGCCAGCCACCAAATTGATCCTTGCGGTAATCAGCATATGCCTCGTATATTTCTTTCTGAGTGTTCATAACAAAAGGTCCGTATTGTACTACAGGTTCATGAAGGGGTCTGGCCTGTAAAAGTAACAAACGTACTGGTTCCTTTCCAGCTTTCAGTTCAACCGTCCGGATTGGATCGATTCTGAATTTATGGTAAGCAGGAATAATGGTACCATTCACTTGTAATTCATTGCCTCCGTAAAAAAAACAGCTCGCGATGGTTGTCACTGCTTCCGGCAGGCATTTGCCAGTTGGCACCAGCCTCCAGTTCAATCAACCAGATCGCTACCTGGTTATCCGGGTCAGCCGCCCAGGAATCCGGTGCAGGAGGAGTTGCTTGCACACCACTTAATTCTCCAGCAACCAGGATAACATGTGTCTTCTTTCCTGCTGTATCCTGCATGGTTACTTTTGCCATTTCCTCCGCCCACAGCATTTTATAAAATGGTTTCACAAATTTTTTGGCCGCTGGCAAATTCAACCAGATTTGGAAGAGCTCCAACCGATTGGGGTGATCCTGGTTTAGCAATGGGAACATTTCGGCGTGCTGAAGTCCACTACCGGCTGTCATCCATTGCACATCGCCCATCCCATAGCGTCCGGATGCCCCTTGAGAATCAGAGTGATCCACATATCCATCCAGAACAACGGTGACCGTTTCGAATCCACGGTGGGGATGACCGGGAAAGCCTGGCACCTCATCACCATGATACATTCGCCAGCCTTCTTTCCCGCTAAAGTCCTGCCCAAGGTCACGACCATCCAACGATGTTGCCGGACCCATTTGATCATTCCCTCTGGGATAGTGATCTAAATGGTGCACGCAGAACAGAAATGGGTCGCTGGTTTCCCAGGTGAAGCCGAGTGGTTTGAGATTGCTGATCAATTGATTTTCCATTTGAACCTCGCTTATCGTCTTTAAAAAGTAACGATATTTGTGGCATCAGGCAACATTTCTTAGAACCTTCTTCATGATATCACTCAAAACTAAGTACTGACTCAATCATTGCCTGATATCCAAGCGTTGCCTGATACAGTTCCTCTATGGAGATGGATTCGTTCGCGGTGTGGGCATCCGTCTCCTTACCCAGACCGTAACCAATGGTAGGTAATCCATACCTACCAGCACTGGAAGCTGCGTTGGTGCAGAATTGAAAAGGTTTGATTTCAGTCTCTGGATTCAACTTCTTCAAAGCAGTGTGGGCATATTGTACCAGTGGATGTTCTTCTTCCAGGACCCAGGCCGGAAAGAACTTGGGAGCCCGCATCTGGTGTCCTCGATAGGTGGTCTCCTGACCATCCAGGACCGATACAGTACACGCAACATTGGCAACGTCAGCACAGCTTTTCACTTCCTCAATTACTGAATCAATGGTTTCATCCAGTGACAATCGTCGATCAAAAGTACCCCGGCAGCGATTGGGAATGACCGAACTGCCTGGATACGGGGTAGAGATGATATCCGTCAATACCATGCTGCCTGATCCAAGAAAGGGGTGTTGTCGAGACGGAATTTGTTCAATCGCTTCTATCAAACGTATCATGGCATGTACGGCACAAATTCCTACTTCAGGTGAGGATGAATGGGCGGATTTTCCAATGGTCTCGACCACCACTTCGGCGCGTCCGCGACCACCACGGTTGAGTTGCAGATTGGTGGCTTCTCCGATGACAACATAATCAGGTTGGTTCTCCTTAATCACCAGTTGCAGACTGCCACCTTCCATCACTTCTTCGTGCACTGACCCACACACGATGATACTGCCAATTAAATGTTCGCGATTCACCTGGGACGCTCCATAGACCATAGCAGCCAGATTACCTTTGGTATCCGCGCTACCGCGTCCATAAATGCGTCCTTCGCGAATATCAGCACCCCAGGGATCTGAATACCAGTCCTCTGGATTAGCGCTGACGGTATCCACATGGGCATCCAGCAGGATACATTTGCCGGGTTTGTGGCCCTGGATTAATCCTAATGCATTGCCAGCCTGGTCAATCCAGGCGTCATCATAACCGAGATGATTCATCTCGAGCACAATCCGTTCCACAACGGGACCTTCTTCACCACTCAAACTGCTGATGCGAATGATATTGCGGGTAAATTCGATCAAAGCATTATTGACCATGTTTTCACCTCCGATACACTTCATTTTATCAGGTTACCTATATCAAATATTGATTTTTAGAAGGTGAAATGAAAACTTGGTTTCGATTTTTATCCATTTATAATAGAATAGACACATTATATATAACGGTATATATTAATGTAGGAGGTTACATTGAGAATCGTTGTCGGAATCAGTGGAGCAAGTGGGGCATTTTTAGGGGTTGAAGTTTTACGGGCGCTACGCAGGCAGCCCGACATTGAAATTCATTTGATCATTTCCCGCCTGGCAGAAGAAACCATAAAGTTGGAATTGGGAATGGAGCCAGAAGAATTACACGCGCTGGCGGATGTAGTGCATGCCAACAACCAACTGGGAGCGACGGTTGCCAGTGGTTCTTTCCGGATCGAAGGGATGATCATTGTCCCGTGCAGCATGAAGACCCTGGCAGGGATTGCCACCGGATATTCGGAGAATCTTCTGCTGCGAGCCGCCGATGTGTGTATCAAAGAAAGACGGAAAGTGGTGGTAGTGCCCAGGGAAACGCCATTAAGTGGCATTCACTTGCGCAACATGCTCACTTTAAATGATCTGGGTGTGGTGGTGCTGCCAGCCATGATGACTTTTTACCATAAGCCGGATTCCATTCAGGAAATGGTGGATCAACTGGTGGGCAAGATTCTGCTGCAATTTGATATTCCCTTTGAGCGCTATGCCCCCTGGGGTGGATTGGAAGAGGATTTATAGAGTCAACTGTCAAGAAAACCTTGACAGTTGACTCTATAAAAATTCAATTCAGACACCGAATAAATCGAATTTCCTGTAACTTGTAAGTTTTACTTACAAGTTCATAAGAGAAAATCAAGAATATCATCGAACAATTACAGAAAAGGATTGAGAAGAAACTATGATCAAAATATTAATCATCAGCCTGGTAGCACTTATGTACGTGATTGATCTGATTATCACCCTGGTCAATTATAAACACCGTAACCAACCCATCCCGGAAATTGCCGCGAATATATATGATCAGGAAATGTATCAGAAATGGCTAAGCTATTTCATGGAGACCATGAGATTTGGGGTCATTGTTAAGTCGGTGAGCACCGGTTTGCTGCTGGCCTTGCTGGGATTTGGATTCTTTGGTTATCTGGAGCGGGTAACGACGCAATGGTTCAGTCATCCGATCCTGCAAACACTGGCATTTCTTGGCATTTTTGGTCTGCTCAGTATGTTGATTAGTTCGCCTTTTGACTACTATGCCACCTTTGTGATTGAAGAGAAATATGGGTTCAATAAAACCACAAACAAAACATTTTTTGTCGATTTATTGAAAAACATACTGGTTGCAGCCGTTCTGGGTGGGGGATTGGTGGCATTATTGAACGCGATTTATCTGGAATTCATTGGTCAGATCTGGTGGTTTGTGCTGTATGCGTGGGTTATCCTTACAGTGGTAATGGTGGTCCTTTTTGTGCTGAATACCAAAGTCTTTGTTAAAATTTTCAATAAGCTCACCTCTTTGCCTGAAGGAGAATTTCGAGACAAAATTCAAGCGCTGGCAGAAAAAGTTGGGTTCAATGTCAAAGCCATATCGGTTATGGACGCCTCTAAACGCTCAACCAAACTGAATGCCTTTTTCAGTGGATTAGGGAAGACCAGAGAAGTTGTTCTGTATGATACGCTGGTTGAAAAATTGGAGGAAGAGGAAATCCTATCGGTTCTGGCGCATGAGTTGGGACATGCAGTGCATAAGGATATCCCCCGAATGCTGGGATTGCAAATTGCGATGTTTGGTTTGTATGCAGGTGCGATCGGATTTATTCTGCAGAGTGCCTCCCTGGGACAGGCGTTTGGATTGTCAGGCGTGCATCTGGGGTTCAGTCTGATTTTGTTCTCGATCCTCATCTCACCGCTGGAATTAATCCTCACATTTCCCCTGAACTATATCAGTCGTAAAGCTGAATATGCTGCGGATGCATTTGCGACTAAACATGTTGGCAAAGAAGCAACCATGGGCGCTTTCAAAGTCCTGGCACAGGAGAATCTCGCCAACCTGACACCACACCCATTGTATGTTTTAATTCACTACAATCATCCTTCAATCCCGCAGCGATTGGAAGCGATCCGTCAGAAATAATAAGGGATTATCCTCCAATATTGACACCAATCAATCGACCGATGCCGAAGGTAATCACAGCAGCCAGCAAACCAAACAGCACCTGACGGGAACCTGATACCAACAAATTCCGACCGGTGAATAGGGTGATACCAGCGCCGATGATGAATAGACCCACAGCACTAATCAGCAGGCTACCGATCACGGCCACCATTCCGCTCAAGAACGTAAAGGATATAACCGGGATGATAGCGCCAATGGCGAATAGGATGAATGATGTGATGGCTGCTTCCCAGGCAGAACCACCCAATTCAGCCGGGTCAATATTGAGTTCTTCGCGTGACATAGTTTCCAACGCCTGGGTGGGATCTTCAAATATCTTTTTGGCTAATTTTATTGCTTCTTCTTTCGACATACCCCGCGCTTCATAGATTAGCGCTAATTCCTCGGCTTCTTCCTCTGGGGCAGAAGCAATTTCAGCTTCCTCAATCGCAATCTGGTGCTGGTATAACTCACGCGAGCTCTGTACCGAGAGCCATTCTCCCAAAGCCATGGAAAACGCACCTGCCAGCAAACCTGCCAGACCGGTGATCAGGATGGTTGAGTTCTGAAATTCTGCCCCGGCGACACCCATGACCAAACTCAGATTGGAAACCAATCCATCATTGGCACCCAGCACCGCAGCTCGTAATGCATTCCCACCGGATACCCGATGTCTGCCTTCCAACCTTGCCAGCATCCCGCCTTCCATGCCACCGGGCATGCTTCTGGTTACTAGTTTTAATAATCGAGAATGGGAGAGTTCATCCGCAGACATATCCGCTGAGTCGGGTGTGTTTGCATATTTTTGAGAGTCTTTCTGCTCCATGCTGGTGATGGTGGGCAACACAGCATTGACGCCGAAACGTTTGGCTGCCCAGGCGAGGGTGCGAGTGCGCCAATTGGGAGAAAATTTTGGGATGCTTACTCCAGTTTCCTCCAAACGAGAAATCCACCTGTCGGCGTGTTTTCTCTCCACCGCTGCCATGCGTTGGTAAACTTCAGCCAGACGTTCATCTTTCTCAGTCTGAACCAGCGCATCATACAAATAAGCTCCATTTAATTCATCATCCAGGCTATCCAGTGCCATTTTTTGCTTAATTTTGTCCATCATGAACTCCCAATTTTTTTTAATCATACTCCTTTTTTGTCACGAGTGACTATCCAAGATGTTTTTCAAGTTTCGCCTGTAGAATTATTAAATGATGATAAGATTTTAAATAAATTAATTGAATTAGCTGCAATCTTATTCATAAGGCTCATTTAAGTGAATTATTTGATATATCTGGTAATTTCATTATTGATCATAACCAAATTCATGGATGTTTTATCCACGATTATTAGAATTAGTCATCCACAGATAGAAACCAATCCACTTGCCCGAAAATTTATGATCAAAATCGGTATTAAAATGACTGCCTGGATTGTATTTGGAATCGTTGTTTTAATAGTATTACTCATCGGAATAATCGCATTGAGAAGTGAAGTTAATTTCCAAATCTTTTTTCTGGCCTTTGGTATCGTTTTATCCATTGTGCAATTTGCAGTTGCTCGTAATAACTGGACAACCCGAACCAATTTCATAACACGGCTGGTGTTGATGTATCATCAAAAAATACACTCAGTGTTTCGAAAATTTTAGGGTCAAACCAATGAACAGGTTGCGCACCTTATTTACCGAAGATAGAATTTCTAAAGTATTATTAGAATCTACTTCGAAATATATAATCTTTTCTACGACTTCGATTTATCTGGTTTTTCACTTTATCGTCTCCCTCTTTTATCCACGCATCTTCAGCCCCAGATTATGGGTGTGTACCGTCATATTTCTGGTTACATTTATTGGGACTTTGTTTCTATTGAGATTTACTTATTACCTGGCACAGGTTTTCTGGTTGCTGGGTGTGAGTGC
Organism: uncultured Chloroflexia bacterium; assembly: GCA_963765655.1. Classification (GTDB taxonomy): domain Bacteria; phylum Chloroflexota; class Anaerolineae; order Anaerolineales; family Anaerolineaceae; genus UBA6170. Next base: position 451,618 of record CAVXXH010000008.1, on the reverse strand, counting down.
CACCATTTTGAGTGCTTTCTTTCTGTTCAACCAGGTGGAAATTCTGTTCTTATTTGCGGTATTACCTTTTATGACGATTTCTACCATCGGATTAACCGGAACGATTATTGTTGAGGCCTTGATCCTCTGCCTGACTTTGATTTTGCCAGGAATTGGATGGATCAGCGCTTTACCTGAGGGATATCCTTTTGCGATAATTTTTGTCTGTATTTTTGCAGGTGTCTTTGGGTGGGGAATTTCCAATAATCTGAATTCAGCCATTGAAAATGCTTCCTTCCATTATTATGAAGCCCGCAAACGACTGCACGAGACCCGGCAGCATCGCTCGGAAATTAGCCGGATGTTGAAAGAACAAAGTCAATTCAATTACCAGCTGAAACAAATGACCAGAATGCTGGAGCAGGCACGATCACGGGCAGAAGAAGCCCGAGAAGACCGTGATCGCTTTGCAATGGCAGTCTCGCATGAACTTCGTAGTCCCCTGAATTTCATCATTGGGTTTAGCGATTTAATGGTCAATGCCCCGGAAACTTATGCACCCCTGGAAGACTGGCCAGCAGGTTTGTATGACGATACCCAGGAGATTTTCAAAAGCAGTAAACATCTTCTGGATCTGATCAATGATATTTTAGATATGGGGAAAATGGATGCCCGCCAAATGCCACTTTTCCGAGAGCGGGTGGATCCCAAAATCCTGTTGGATGAAATTGAGGATCTGGTGGCAGCCCCCATTATTCAAAAGGGTCTACAGTTTGAGATTCACACCGAAGCTAAAATGCCTTATATCTTCGTGGATCGCACCCGCATTCGGCAGGTATTATTGAATGTGATCACGAACAGCATGCGTTTTACCAAACAGGGGAAAATCTCGGTGGATGCCAGAATGCATGGTCAGGATGAGGTTGAAATAATCATTCAGGATAATGGTCCTGGGATCGCACCAGAGGACATCGAACGCATCTTTTATGAATTTCGACAGGCAGGGCAAGAGAACTGGAGCAGGGAAAAAGGTTCTGGGTTGGGATTGCCGATCAGCAAACGGTTTGTCGAATTACACGGTGGCAGAATCACGGTAGAAAGTGAAGTCCAAAAAGGCACAATCATCCACATCTTTTTACCTGTGATGGAACCTATCGTAACTGTACAGGAATCACGAGCAGACCTGGCTGAGGGGGGTGAACAACGGGTGGCAAGTTCGTTCGCTAAAGCGCAAGCCGATTTGATCCTGTGTTACTCAGCTGATTTAAGTAAAGCCAAACAAATTGGTATGTTGCTCTTTGATTACGAAGTGATCCCTGTCACCAATATGATCGACCTAAGACAGATGATCGAACAATATTATCCCTCTGCCATTATTATGGATGATGCGTTCGTAAACGATAATCAGATTAGAATGTTGATTGAGAATCTACCATACCAGATCCCGGTGATTCGCTTTCTATACTCAGAAGTGTTGGAACAATCACTGGTACTACCGGGAGGTGTGTATCGTTATCTGGTAAAACCAGTCTCGCGGGACACCCTAATTCAGACAATCCAATCTATTGGAGCTAATACCAACGATTTACTGGTGATTGACGATGACCCAAGTATGGTCAGGCTCTTTACCCAGGCAATCAAATCATATAACGGAATCGTAGAATCCATAGAGAAGATTAATTTCTACCCGGCATATTCTGGTAAGGAAGCATTGGATATCATCACCAGACAAAATGTTGATGCAATTTTACTGGATCTGGACCTGCCAGATATTCATGGAACTCAGGTACTCACTGAAATTCGCAAATTGAGTGCCCACCATAAGACACCGGTTATCATTATTTCAGCCAGTGATTTTGGGGAAGAACAAAAATCAAGACAGCCTGGATATTTTCAGATTATGAACAAAAGACCCAATAATCCGATCGAATTGCGGGTAATTTTCAACTCAGTTTTAGAGGTTCTCAAACCAGATTTCCGGGAAGGAAAAGATTCCCAAAATCACCCTGACCGTTAATTATTGAATGGACACGATTATTCTTTGATCACGCTTTTGAGGATATCCAATAGTTCTTTCTGGACGATTGGTTTGCGAAGGAAGTAAGTTGCACCCAAAGATTTCGCCAATTCAGGCTCTCCCCAGGCGGAACAAATGATTATGGGTATATGTTTGGTTTTTTCATTCAACCGTAATGATTGTAGAACTTCCCAGCCATCGAGCTTTGGCATCATAATATCCAATAAGATCAATGCCGGATTGAGTTCAATCGCTTTGTACAACACTTTGGTTGCTTTAGATAGACCATAAATTTTGTAATTTGTTCTGGAGAGATATCGTTCGTACATTTTCAACGCAGGTTCCTGGTCATCTACCACCAGGATTAAGTTTTTCTCCTGACCAATGAAGTGTACTTTCAAGCGAAATCCTTGGGGTGAACGTATGCCTTCCAATTGCATATTCAATTCATTCAGCCATTGATTGATCTGATTCTCTTCCGAATGCAGGAATATCAGAAATTGATGCATTTCAAATGTTGCACCTGGAAGATCAAACAGCAAATTAACATCTTCGCCATGAGGCTCCAAACTCAGTTGAATATGGCGACAGTCCGTCCTTTGCAGTAGTAGATTAAAAATTTGGATAATGATTTGTCGCAAAATGATCCGATCACTATTGACGGTGAGCGAAAACTGGGAAGGATCAAAATCTACTACAACAGATTCCCTTTCAAAGTTATTCTGAAATAGATCGATTATGCTCTGAACTACCTGGTTCAGGTTGATCAATTCGCGGTTTATGACAAAGCCATTTGTCTCTGTTTTGACTGGAAGCGTGTCTTTTTGGGCAAGCAGCCGATCCCATAAAATTAATGCGACAGCCCGAATAGCCTTTTTTTGACTCCTGCGAATTTGCCGTTCCCCCAATAATAATTTTTTTGCCAGCTCAGGGGAACTGATATTTTCTAGATAGCGTTGAGAAAGAATGACATAGGAGCGCCATTCAATCGAGAAAAAATCAAAATCGATATCACGTGGTTTTAAAGAATTGATGCACTCCAGCAGGACGCTTTTCAGATAATCACTGCGGGAAACTTTGTGCTCAGACGGCGGTCTAATACCAGCATCGATCAAAGGATGTGTTTCCAGCGTAGCATAATCAAACATATTGGTGAGTGCATCTTTGACCAAATTCTCGAAAATATCAAAATCCATCTTACTTATGTCCGCCATTCGTCCGGGATAAGTCCGTTAATACCTTGTTAACAAAAATCAGGATCATTATAATTAATTTTACCTTGCCTTATCGGCATTTCCTAATTATTTAACCTATCATATTCTAAGGAGATAAATATCGGGATAAAACGGACTAAAACTGCTTATCGAAATATAGTGTTGTGTAATCCAATGTAAATTGGTTAATGATCTAATCATTCAGAAGGAGAAGTAAATATGAACGGTCGTAAAATTAGTTGGTTGATAGTCACACTATTGGTCCTTTTTTCAATGGTGTTGACTGCCTGTGGTGGTCAGACGGAAACGCCTGCTGCTGAAGTACCTGAAGAACAACCAGTCGAACAACCTGCTGGTAAACAACAGGTGGAAGTTTTTTCCTGGTGGACGGGTGGCGGTGAGGCTGCAGGCCTGGATGCTATGATTGAAGTATTTGCTGATAAGTACCCTGATATTGAATTCATTAATGCCGCTGTTGCTGGTGGCGCCGGAACAAATGCCCGTGCTGTGTTGGCAACCCGTTTGCAGGCTGGAGATGCTCCGGATAGCTGGCAGGGTCATGCAGGTCAGGAATTGATTGGTACTTATGTGGCTGCCGGTCAACTGGAACCATTGAACTTCCTGTATGAAGAAAATGGCTGGCTGGATGTTATGCCAGAGACGCTGATCCCCTTGATTTCACAATCAGACAATATCTATTCTGTGCCAGTCAACATTCACCGCGCGAATGTCTTATGGTACAACCCGACAGTTTTGGAAGAGAATGGTGTTGCTGTACCTACATCATTAGATGAGTTCTTCACTGCCATGGATACTTTGAAAGCCGCTGGTATGGATGCTCCTCTGGCAATGGGTGAACAGTGGACCGTCATGCACTTGATGGAAACAATCCTCCTGGCTTCCCTGGGTAGCGATGATTACAATGGTCTCTGGGATGGCGCTAAGAGTTGGGGCAATCCCGATGTGACTGAAGCATTGAATGATTTTGTCAAAGTTCTCTCCTACACCAACAGCGATTCCGCCTCCTTGAGTTGGCAGGATGCCTCACAATTGGTAGTGGATGGCGATGCCGCCTTCAATATCATGGGGGATTGGGCAGAAGGCTTCTTCAAAGAATTAGGTAAAGAACCAATGACCGAGTTTGGTTGGGCTCCTGTACCTGGAACAGCTGGAACATTCCAATTCCTTTCAGATAGCTTCGTGTTACCCGCTGGTGCACCACATCGCGATGCTGCCATTGCCTGGTTGACTGTAGCTGGCTCTAAAGAAGGACAGGATGCTTTTAATCCGGTCAAAGGATCGATCCCGGCCCGCAGTGATGGCAATAAAGCATTGTATGATGTCTACCTGCAATCCGCGATGGATGACTGGGCGAAAGATGTAGTGGTTGGTTCCTTAACCCACGGTGTTGTTGCCAATGATTCCTGGAAAAGCGAAATTGATACCGCTTTAGGTCTATTCCTCCTGGATCTGGATGTTGAAAATTTCCAGACTAGCTTGGTAGCTGCCTGTGTGGCCTCAGGTCCGTGTAAATAATTAGAACAAAGAATTCCTGGGAGGGGTTGATCCCCCTCCCAGGAATAAAAGGTAAATCCTTTATTACCAACAGGAAAATTATTGTATAAATAATAATCCTTGTAATAAGGAAGGTGAAATGCGCATCAAAAGAGAGACTTTGCTATCGGTAGCTCTCGTAGCTCCATCCATTATAGCCATAGCTATCTTTGTTTATGGTTTTATCGGATGGACAGCCCGCGTCTCTTTGAGTAAGTGGAAAGGTCTCTTACCCGATTATACCTGGGTGGGTTTGGATAACTTTAAAGGTTTATTTCAGGATCCTCGCTTCCATATCGATATTCGCAACACCCTGATTTTTACTGTTATTTTTGTTATTGGTAGTCTTATTATTGGCCTTGGCCTGGCAATTCTTTTGGATCAGAACATCAAAGGAGAAGGATTTTTTCGGAGTTTATATTTATTTCCGATGGCAATTTCATTTATTGTGACCGGTGTGGTTTGGCGTTGGTTGATGAATCCTGCTACAGGATCGCGAATGAGTGGTTTGAATTTAATATTTGACGCTCTGGGGTTAGATTTTATGATCAGCAAATGGCATACAACACCTTATTGGGGGATTGCTTTTATTGCGATTCCAGCTATCTGGCAAATGTCAGGATACACTATGGCGCTTTATTTGGGTGGATTACGTGGTATACCGGTTGAGTTACGAGAAGCTGCTCAGGTGGATGGTGCCAATGAAGTCCAGATATACCGATTTATCATCCTGCCACTATTACGACCAATTACATTGAGTGCCATGATCATTTTAGGGCACATCTCCCTGAAAGTATTTGATTTAATTATTGCTGTAGCAGGAAAACAACTTCCTCTGGATGTACCGGCGATTTATATGTGGCAGGTAACCTTTGATGGATATTTCTTTGGAAGAGGTGCTGCCATTGGTATTCTATTGTTGCTGAGTGTGGCGGTATTAATTGTTCCTTATCTGATTTATACCCTTAGAACGGAGGCGGAAGTATGAGAGCTCGATCCCGTTCTAATAAATGGCTCATCTATATTCCACTTATTCTGGCTGCATTTTTCTACTTAATCCCCATGTATATCATGTTGGTGACAGGATTCAAAGGATTTGAGGAAGTTAGCCTTAAAACCATGTGGAATCTTCCAAAAGGAATCAGGTTTGATAATTTTATTGCAGCTTATAAAGCCCTTGCTCCATATCTGTGGAATAGTTTCAATATGGTATTTCCCGCTGCGATTATTTCATCGATTCTGGGTTCATTGAATGGATATGTGTTGGCTAAGTGGAAGTTTAAAGGCTCCGAAATCATCTTCCCTGCTATTTTATTCGGTATGTTCATTCCCTATCAAAGTATTTTAATCCCGCTGGTTGAATTCATGCGTGATATTAACCTGTATGGTGGTTTGCCGGGTCTGGTGCTTGCCCACGTGATTTATGGGATTCCCATCACAACGCTGACATTCCGTAATTATTATGCAACCATACCCAAAGAATTAATCGAGGCTTCGCGTATAGATGGCTGCGGGTTATTATCCTCCTACTGGTACATCCTCTTACCCATCTCAGCGCCGGCGTTTGTGGTAGTGATCATTTGGCAGTTTACATCCGCATGGAATGATTTCCTGTTTGCGGTGGTACTGACCAGCCCAACCAACTGGCCGGTGACGGTGGCACTCAATAATTTAGCTGGCAGCCAGATCATCGCCTGGAACGTGCAAATGGCAGGTTCTTTCCTGGCAGCTTTGCCCACTCTGCTCGTTTATATTTTCCTGGGTCGTTATTTCCTGCGTGGTTTGATGGCAGGTGCTTTAAAAGGTTAATCTTTTCATTCCATCCTTAATTAAGAAAAATTACACATCTTTGAATTGAGATGGGTAATTTTTCGTTAAAGGAAATGGAGAAAAAAGGAAAAATGATAACAATTAATTCATTTGTGGTTTTATCACAAGCTTGGATAATAACTTCAAAGGTTCATTGTTATCCGGTTCTGCCAGCAATGAATTGGCATAAAGCGTGTAAATGATTTCTCCAACTTGTTTAACCAGAAAAACTGTGGGCATACCAAAAGCAAATAGTTTCTTGATCTGGAAATATTGTCCTGCAACCTTCGAGCCATTATCCGCCAGGATACGATAAGGAGTTTTGAATTGTTGGATGTGGCGTTCGATCATTTTCGGTCCATTGGGAATCATGATTAGAATTTCGGTGTTCAAATCCGCGAATTTTTGATAGTCCTGACGCAACTGCGCCATATGATTTGTGCAATGCCGTCAGGCAAAGCCTATATTAAATACCAATAAAACAAAATGACTTTTATATACATCTGATAGCTTATGCAAATTTCCGTTATAATCCGGTAATTCAAAATCCGGTGCCTGGTCTCCAACCGATAATTTATTCATGATGACCTCCAGAATTGCCACTCATTATATCCAATATGTAAAAAGAATTGTTATAATGACTAGGTCGAGATCCCGTTAATCGGGTCCACCGCAGCCATTCCTCTTATGATTTTGTAGGTAAAATGCTGGTTAATCAGAGCAAATAGGGTTTATTTATTCAGTGTAAAGGTGTGGAAGCAACAGGCTGAGCTTTCATCGCCCTGATAATGTTCGGATATGAAGCCATCATCAGTAAGAATGATGATGTCATGGCGTTCTTCATCCACCTGGGTACTGGTCTTGTCTTCACCTTCTCCACTTTGCAGAATGTAGTATCCCATGTAGGAGCGTTTGAAGGTATTTTCAGCAATTTTGTCATAAACATTTCCAGCGTAGGTTAGTTGATCGCCATCAATTTCTAAGCTCAGTGTCATGGTGTTTCCATCTACGGAGCAGGTACATCCGAAACTTGTGCCAGAAACTGCGTATTCATTCTCTTCACTGTATGAAGATTCAGGATCTGATGAACTAACGTCTTCTGAGGCGGGTTTAGCTGGTTCTGGTTCAGGTGGAGGTGGATCTGCAGGCTGCGCATTGTTCATACTGTCCACTGATTCTTGAGACTGTTCAGCAAAATTTTCTATAATAGTAATGCTTTGCTCTGCTGGACTTGGTGTTTCACCTGGACGATTACCGAAGCCAATACAGGCAAGTGTAGTGAATGACACAAGCAAAATTATGGTAAGTGCGATGGTTGTTCTTTTCATTTCCTCTCCTGGAACATTTCTAACTGACTAACGAATGATTACTGGTAAATATCTTGAAAAATTGCGATGAAAAACAAATTCCGGGATTTTCCAACAAAAGTGCTGCACATTTCCCAGGTCAGTTTAATTATAGATTAGATTTTCAAGAGATAACAATAAACACATCAGAGGGTGTTGATAAATACTAATTTTTGACAAAATTCACTTTCCAAAAAGCAAAATCTGTACTTTTTGGTTCAAAATATATAGATTTGAACACATAACTAGGCCATTTTTAGCTCGAACTTCTCTCCATTTCTGCCAGTATCGACAATTGACCCCTGGCTAGCTCAACACCAAATTTTTTGTCTTGAAACCAACTCCTGTAAGCAGTCTTACCATCCGTTTCAAATTAAGCACAATCGCTGTCAGAAAAGCCTGATATGCAAACTTCGTTTTTCCTATATATCGACATCTGCCCAATCCATGCCCTTGCTTTGCTTCTCCAAATTTACGTTCAATCTTATAACGTTCTTTAGTGCCCTGTCTGTACTCAGATGTTTGAATCAAATTCAGCCACACCTCTTTGTTTTTATCTTTCTTTTTTATTCGGTTTTCTTTCAAACGAATGGCTGAATGGAGTCCTTTGTAGACCAGATAGAAATGATTGTTAGTATCATCATAGCCTCTGTCGCCTGCATATGTTTCCAATGGCAAGGATTGTTCCAGATCCTTGTCCACCAGCGAGCAGAAATGATGTCCGTCAAATGCTCCTCCAGGGGTTGTCTCCATACTACTGATCAGCCCCGTTTCTGCGTTCATACTGACGTGTGCTTTGAATCCATAGAAGTAATCTGTTTGTTCGATCTCCTTGCCTTCTGGTGTTTTTGCTTTGCGTTTGTGTTTCACTCCCCATTTGGCATCCGGGTCACGCGGACCTTTCCCCTTGTCTTCCCGTTTTTTATCTTTAGCTGTATTAACGTTTGCAATACTATGAACGCTATCAACAATCTGAATTGACCCAAACTTTATTCCCTTTTCCAGAGCGATCTGTACTATCTCTGCCAGCATTTCTTCAAATATCTTTTGTTTCCCGCGCTGTAACAAACGATTGCGAAATACAGTCAGCGTGCTATGGTCTGGTGCAGGTTGGTCAACTGCCAGACCGACGAAGAATTTTGCTGACAGGGTGTCATTCAGATATTCTTCAACCTGCCTTTCAGAGAGATTGTAAAGGTATGCGACCAGTTCGATTTTGAGTAACATCCCAGGGTCAAAGGGTGGTCGACCAGCTACACCTCCTCCTTTGTACAGCTTGATCAGTTTCTTCGTAAAGCGGCTCCAATCGATCAGGTCTCGTAATATCCGGAAGAAATGATCTTGTGGTACCACCATATCATATAGGTAATCTCCGTAGAAGGATTGATTTCGTGTTTCTGCATATCGTTCTTGATCCATGCTGGTCACCTCTCTGTTGGTTTACCTGTATTGAAATCAAATTTTCCCTGATTTGTCATTTATCACTTGTTTTTCAACACTCTCACATCAACCAAAGTTAACATGATTTCAACCTGGATGTCCTGAAAAAAACACTATTTAACCAAAAATTCTAAAAAGGTTCGGTCAATTCCTGCTGGCTGGGGATCAGTGAGCTGAATTTCCGTCCGTCGTAAATCAAAATGGCCAATCATATTCTTCCTTTCAAAAAAAACAAAAGAATAATATAACAAAAATTGGTTTAGCAAAGGAGTCAATTTATAAATTGAGAGTTCCAAGAACAAAACGGACATTTCTATCTTACCTGAATTTATATGATACAAAGTTGGAAGACCCACTAACTCTGTAATTTTTCATTCATTTTTTTGATTTTATGTTGTGATTGTTCCTCGTTATGAGTACAAAAGATAATCCCATATCCAAACCAATAAAACTACCAGAGAGAAAACTAACTATTCTCAATGAAATTCCTGAATTCTCCAGAAAATTCCATAACCAAAAACTTAATCCCCAGGAAAACATGGATGTTTATAACCAGAAGACCTTTGACACCAGCATTTAACTATCAAGTTTAAGTTTTGAAATGGCTATTAATTGAAAAAGACCCACCAACATTCCTCCGATTATCATTGCCAATGGAGCAGGGGGGATCATCATTGTTGATCCATCAAATGTGAGTTTTGGATTGAAAATGAATGGTATGAATGTGGACAAGACTAATCCAAAAGGTAACGCAAGGCTGTAAGCGATGGCAGAAACTATTATCCATACTCTGGCAATCGACTTATTCTCACTCAAAATAAGAGATTGAATCACTGCAGTAAGAACACCAGGAATTGTACAAGGAAGAATTATCTCCCCAACAATATTCCATAAGTCAATCCATGATTTGATATTTTTATGGAACGTGGAAATCCCTGGAAAAATAATGAGTAACCAGGGAAGTCCAAAAGTGAGCGCCCAAAGAAGGATGTTATTCGATTGAATATTTTTTTTCATATGAATCCAGAACGGTTTATTGCTTTACTAAGATTTTACAATGATTAAATTATATTTAAAGGTAACTTTAAAAAAATCAGTGAACAAGGTTTGAAAAGGCCGGCGTGGATTATAATTATTAAATAGCTTAGTTAAATCACGGAAAACAAATACAAAGAGGAAAATTGGCTGTAACCATTAAAGAAGTTGCTCAACTTGCAGGTTGTTCAATCAAAACCGTTTCAAGAGTGGTGAATGATGAACCACACGTGAAACCGGAGTTACGTGAACGCGTATTAAACGCTATCGCAGAATTGGGATATGTACCCAACATCTCTGCGCGTCAGTTAGTGCAAAAGAAATCCTATGTGATCTGTATCCTGCTGCACTCCTCCGGATCCTTTCAATCCACGGTGATCTCCAAAGTATTGGATCTGGGCTATGAAGGCAATTATGAAATTCTTGTGCAAACCTATTACCCATCTTTTTCCCGTTCACGGGATAAGATCACTGCCTTGATCCAACAGAAGCGCATTGACGGATTGGTCACAACGCCGCCCTGTGATAGTGATCCCTTCCTGATCGATTTGATCAAAACCTCAGGAATCGCGCATGTTCACATTGCTCCTTTACAACCAACCGGTGGCACGCCATATGTCTCTGCTGAGGATTATACTGGCGCATACCAGATGACAGAACATCTTATCCATTATAATCATCGCAGAATTGGATTGTTGATGGGGTTGCGCAACCATCGCTCCAGCCTGGACCGCTTATTTGGTTACAAAGCAGCCGTTGAAGCGCATGCAATCCCATTCGATGTGAAATACCTGGTTGATTCAGAAAATAATTTTCCTGGTGGATACAATGCAGCCCGAATGTTAATGGCTTTGCCGGAGCCTCCCACTGCGATTTTTGCGTTAAGTGATGAAGCGGCGGCTGGCGCGCTGTATGCTTTGAACGAATTGAAAATTGATGTCCCCGGGCAGGTTTCCCTGGCAGCCTTTGGAGATATTACTCACAGCAATGAAATCTGGCCAGGCATCAGTGTGGTCAAATACCCATTGGAACAGATCGTTGAGAAGTCGGTTCGTATGCTGATAGAGTTGGTGGAAGGCCGCCAACCGGAAGAACGACAGGTAATTTTTCCTACAAAAATTATTGAACGCGGCTCCATTCGCTCTATTCCAATACCAATTAATTAAGATGATAGGGAGATAACATGAAAACAACAAAGAAATTCCTCCTGAAGATGATTATTCTTTTTTTGCTTTCCATTCTGACCGCCTGTGCTGGCAACGCAGATTTATCGTCTAAGGAAAATGTTTCCAGTATCGCAACCGATGAAACCAGAATCGAGGGAGCTTTACTCAGGATTAATGGAGATGAGATGGTCATTCAGCAATCTGATGGAAAAGAAGTCTTATTGCACACCTCGGAAAGCACCATATTTTGGGAGGGGATTGATTGGTTGGCTGATATGCCAGCTGAAATCGGAGATAAAATTACCGCGTTAGGCAAGTGGAGCAAGGATCAGACTACATTTGAGGTGGAAAGTTATTATGCCAATCTTCAGGAATTAAAGGGGTCGTCTATTATGTGTGTGGTGAGACCGAAGCCTTTATGGTGGATCAACCCGATCAGGATTATTTAATTTTACCTATGTTGAAACGCACTGAATTATTGACCGAAACTCCTGAGGATCCAAGATCCTATAAGTATTTTGATCTGATGCCAAATTTTGGTGAGAAGCTCGAAGTGGTTGGTCGAAGAATTGATGATCCATTCGTCATCGCTGTAAAAATGACACGCATGGATTAGTTAAGCTGGCATAATTAATTGAATTATCTTGCGTAGGGGTGAAGGATTGGAGAATAGCCATTATTATCCACTCAAAGTGTAGTTCTCCAATCCTTCACCCCTTGTATCATGATATAGAAGTGCTTTGCAAGTGTCAAGACCTGACCAGGTAAAGATGGGAGAATCTGTTTCGCGCTTCAAGACGATGAGAGAAAGTATATTTGTTTTAAGACGGAATATCATGAACCACCATCTCTCACTACGCAATTTCCCTCTAAACAACCACATTCTTTACCTTCATAATAACCCGACCAATTCAACGGGGCATAGAAAACATTACTGGCACCAAACAATGGTACACCGCTTCCTGAAAGACAACGGCAATCACTCTCCGCAGCACAAAAGTTTGGATCTTGAATATATTCAATGCCTGGATTGATCTGATTGATGCGCCATTCTCGGATATCGACGAACACAGAAATTTGCACTTGCTCTGGATTGGCATAGCGAAAATTACAATTTTCAGAGACTTTGAAAATAATTTCCTTGTTAAGGGATTTATCAAGGAGATCATATTCAATACATTTCCCAATCCCATTATCCGGCGAAAAATCAGATGTACTACAACCATCGCATTTCGAATAGGTTTCAACGAAATCAAAAACAACCGGATGGCTTAAGGCGATAATGATAGGACATTTATCTACTTCAGGACAAATCGTTTGAATGCAATTGGTTCCTGATCCGCAAAGCAACTTCAGTATGTGTTGCGAGGGGACAGGTTCGAAGGATTCGAATGTGTCATCATCTTTGTTGGTTAAATCAGCAGAACAACCCGAGAGAATTGTACAAAGTAGGAAACCGATTAATATTAATCGTAAGTGCATAATGAGAAAAACTTTATTTACCCTTGACTATACTCGCAATGGCTGCCAGATGCTCGGGACTGGTACCACAGCAGCCACCAACCAATCGTGCTCCAGCTTCAACCCATGCAGGCACTAGCGCACCCATCATCTCCGGGGTGACATCATAGCTGGTGCTGCCATTCAGATTGGAGGTGGGTAATCCGGCATTCGGTTTGAACCAGATCGGTTTGCTGGTGTTTTCTTTGAGCGTTTTCATCACAGTGAGATTATCTTCTAGGCTTTTTCCGCAATTGATTCCGAGGGCATCCACAGCCAATTCGTTGAAAATCTCTGCCATCTGGAAGGGCTTTACTCCCATCATGGTGCGAACCCCACGGTCATAACTGAAAGAACATACCAACGCAATCTGAGTATCCAAGGAGCGCACAGCACGCACCGCTGCCTGGGCTTCATTCAAATCAAATTGAGTTTCAATGACCAGTAGATCCACTTTGAGAATCTAGTAGAATTTTTGCCTGTTCGACGTAAATATCAAATACCTGATCTTCGCTCATGCTACCAAACGGCTGCATCATCTCGCCTGTGGGGCCGAGCGATCCAGCAACCAGAACATCTTTATCTCTGGTTACTTCCTGCGCCAATTGGACAGCTATCTGGTTGACTTCAACAATTTTCTCTGTCAGATTGGCATGCGCCAATCGGGTGCGATTACCACCAAAAGTGCAGGTTAAGATGATGTCCGAGCCAGCCTGGACGAAATCAGCGAAAAGTTGTTTGATGCCAGCAGGGTTATCGAATAGCCAGGTCTCTGGGGCTGTCCCGATGGGTAATCCACGTTTTTGCATATTGGTACCGGTGGCACCATCCAGTAAGAGGGTTTGTTTTTGATCGAGCAGGGAGAGGAATTCGCTTGATTTCATAGTGAGGTCCTTTCGAAGGTTGTTGAGTTAATTGTATCGTAGGATTCAGGTTTGAGGGAGGAAGAATTCTCCGATAAGACCATTCGGAGTCCTTCGGAAGAATTCAGGATTCAGGAAGCAGGATTCATACATCGTTGACTCGCTCTGAAAATCGTCAAATTAAGATAAAAAGAAAGTTACCCAAAATCGAAAAGATTAAAAGAAAAGACGCAAAGGAGATTTTTCTGATAATATTAAGTTTTGCAATGTATATTCGGAGGTCGATATGGTAAAAAAAATCTACATCCAAAACAAAATTAAATTGAATGAAACGGTTACCAGGGAAGCCTGGTTGACCGCAAGCAGAGCACTAGCGGATCAAATCAGAAAAAACCATGGTGATCAGATGATTGATGTTGACAAATTCTTAGAACTGGACAAACAAGAATTAGCGGATAGAATTTATAATTGTCTGGATGAGTAAATTGATGATAATACATCTGGTAAGGATTTCTGGGTAGCAGTAAGACGACTGTTACCATCTCAGCCTCGAAAGTATTGATGGTGTAGGGCTTGAAAGTCTGGTCATTACCAAGCCGGCAGAGGAAGCCTTCCAACTAGGCTTTCCAAATCCGACTTACAAGTTTCCTAAGTTATCATTAATGACCATTGACTGCTACAGCCGCAATAATTCCCTCATCAGCCGTCATCTGAAATCTGATGGTGGGGTGGAACCACCAGAAAATCCTGATCCCATTCGCCGAAGATTTGTTTCTTGATCAATTGAAAGTTGCTCTGTACGGTCTCCAGTTGCCAGCCGTTATTGTGTGCTTCTGCATTCACCTTCTGACGGATTTCCTCATCCACACCAAATTCTGTCTCGAATAGCACCGCGCGCGTGTAATGCTGCTGCCAGCCACTCAGTGTCTCCATCAGGTATTTGGCATTCTCTTCCCCATTGTTAAGTACATATGCTTCGTAGGTATTGTTCAAATCCGAGGGTAAAGCGCTACCCAAAGCCATGTTTTCGCCATATCGGCCGGAGCGTTCCAGATAATCCTGTGAATACCAGTAGGTGCCGGGTTGGTTATTCTGTTGCTCTGTATAAGCATCACGGCTGCCCAGGTAGAGGGTGATGCAATCATGCGCGCGTGGGATGACCAGGGGCAAATCGCGACTGATGAGCCCGTCAATGGCGCGGCCACACAGTCCATACGTGAGCAGGATGGCATCATATTCATCGGCGGATGTTTGATCGATGAGTTTTTGTATATGATCCCGCAGGTTGGTTGGGCGATCATGCAGCCCGATTTTTTGCAGGGTCAGGTTAATGCGGTGGGGGGATTGCGCAGCATAAAAATAAACAGGCCGAGCCAGTGCTTCGCACGCAATGACATTATAGGAGTTGATTGAGGTTTCCATTCTTTTCCATGTAGAGGGCACTGATATAAGTATCATTAAAGGTTTGCTTCGGCGGTTAATTCGACATATAGAATTTCCCGCCCTATTTGTTCAGCCAGGTTACGCTGGGTATGATTAACCAGCAACATACGCGCACCTGCACCAGCTGCATTGCCAATTTGAGTATATCGCTCGAGGGGCACATCCGGGAACATGCCAATTTCAATGGCACTGGCCAGGTCTAGATAATTGCCAAAAGCGCCGGCAATCAGGAAATGATCAATTTGATCTGGTTCAATCCCTGCTTTCTGGCACAGGATCTCAATTCCACTGCGGATGGCACCTTTTGCCAGCTGAACTTCGTTAACGTCTTTACGGGTGATTTTAATCACATGACCATTCTCGTTTTTATTCAATATCAATAATTTATGTTCCGGATCTACCAGAGGATGTTTACGATTGAACACCCCACGATGATCGATAATATGGTTGCGTCGCATTTCTGCCATCACCGAAAGGATGCCTGATCCGCAGATGCCACTGGCGGGCTTTTGTCCGATGGTGGATACCTCGATGTGACCATTCTCGATCTTCACCTGATCAATAGCACCGGGTGCAGCTCGCATACCGTCCTGAATGTGCGCGCCTTCAAATGCAGGTCCCGATGCACAGGAACAGGCGTGGATCTTTCCCTGATGAATCAGACTGATTTCAGTATTGGTGCCGATGTCGATCAGGCATAAAGTCTTTACACTTTCCTGAATACGGGTTGCCAGAACTGCTGCTGTATGATCTGCTCCTACATAGCCAGCAATGTTGGGTGGCAGATAGATCTGCGCTCCAGGAGCAATATGAATTCCTTGTTGAAGGGCTGGGAAACTTAAACTGTGTTGGATGGCAGGTACGTAGGGAGCTTCTCCCAGCGATTTGACAGGCAGACCACAGAACAGATGGTGGATGGCGGTATTTCCAACCACAACCATATCCACGATCTGCGCTGGTTCAAGTTTGAATTTTCGGATTGTCTCGTGTAAATATTGATTGATTCGATCAACCAGCATATCCTGTAATTTTCTGGCTTTATCCGAGGTTTGCATGGCATGACTGAGGCGATTGATAATATCCTCTCCGACAGCAATCTGCGGGTTCATAAACCCTGTCTGATCGATCATTTCACCACTTTCCAGATTGATCAGGAAGGCAGCGATTTTGGTAGAACCGATATCGAACGCGATACCATAATAACTGGAATACGGAGGAAGCAGAGAGATAAGTTCATGATGCATGCCAACATCACGAACAACTAATTTGACTTTCCAGTTTAGCGATCGAATTCGTTCCGGAATTTCTTTGAGAACGGGTAAAGAAGTCTTTAAGGGAATACTCACCAATGAGAGATAAGAATCCTGCACACGTTCCCAATCGCCACGCAAATCATGCAAAGATGGGGCTGGGATTTCGATGGTTTTTGTCAAGAAAGGTGTGTTCAGGTCTGTGGGATGATAATGGCCATCAACCTGAAGTTGTTGCCCCTGGGTGAGAGAGCCAGCTGGAATAAAAATTCTGACATCGCCTAACGGAAAGGTCTGGCAGGCAAGTCGCAGATGGGTATTGTCCTTCAACTGGCTCAGTCTGGCTTGTTCATTGGTTGTAGGTGGGGAAACCATGCCCTCCATCACTTCGATCTTACAGGAAGTGCAAACCCCCAGGCCATTACAGGAGGTGATCAGGTCTATCCCGGCACGTAAAGCACTGTCAGCCAGGGTTTCATCAGGATGGGATAAAACGCGTTTTCCGACAGGTTCAAAATCAATTGTGAATTGGGAAGTGGTGTGATTTTTTTTCATATTTAAGACAACGTTGTCATAATTTTAACATAGTTTGATGAATTTCGATTATAATAATACAGTCTTTTTGTTTTCCTTGATAGGAAAATTCCCTCATTAATAATTATCCGATTGATCATGTTTAATTCCAAAATTTTCTGGAGGTTTTGAATGGATGCTGGTTTAGAAAAAATTTTTGAAGGTATTCTGGATGGAAATGCAAATTTGGTTGTGGCAGAAGTGCAGAATGCATTGGATGCTGGTATTGGACCAGCGGATATCCTCAACAAGGGCATGATTGCAGCCATGGGTGAGGTGGGACGCTTATTTGAAGAAGGGGAGTATTTTGTCCCTGAAATGCTGATTGCTGCACGCGCTATGCAAAAAGGCCTGGTGTTATTGAAACCTTATCTAACAGAAGCAGATGTTCAATCACCAGGTAAAGTGGCGATTGGGACAGTCAAAGGTGATTTACATGATATTGGCAAAAATTTAGTTGCCATGATGCTGGAAGGGGCAGCTTTCGAAGTAATTGATCTGGGTACCGATGTCTCTGCCGGAACGTTTTATTCAGGCAGTACGTGATAACGGTGCACAGATCATTGCCATGTCTGCCTTATTAACCACCACCATGCCTAACATGAAGAATACCATTGAAGCTTTGAAAGAAGCTGGCTTACGCGACAAAGTGAAAGTAATGATCGGTGGCGCTCCGGTCACACAGAATTATGCGGATCAGATTGGTGCAGATGGTTTTGCAGAAGACGCCAGCCGGGCAGTTGCCAAAGCCAGGAGTTTATTGGCTGCGTAATTTACTTAGATAATCTGACGAAAACTGTCATGGGGCTGGTCTCGCGATTTGCCCACCAGGCATAGGGAATCAATTTTATTGGTTTTCCTGTGGTCGTTCTACCTTCCAATGTCATTATGCCACCCAGAAAGTCTGGTTCAAATTTTTCAAATAGACTTGTTGGGTCAACAATCACATTCATCAGGTCAAGATCTGGCTGATCGACACCCTCCATACAATAGACAATAGGTCCTCGAGATAAAGCTGCTTTCCCCGAGCAGCTTTTTACTTTGGAATGCACACGCTGGACCTGGATGGGCATATCCAATTCTAGTGTCAGCACATCCTTATCATGCCAGATGCAATCAATGCAGATATATTGTGCCAATCGTGGATCATACCCATGTGCAGTCGGTTTCAGCGATTCAGTTGGCTTACTCTCCGCAAGCCATTCTTTCTGATTGATGGTGATCCGATACCTTCCTGCCCAAGAGGGGATACGCAGATTGATTTTGAGGGGTTGCGATTGTGCTGTGTGTATCCGCAATTTGTATTGGCCTTGCCAGGGCAATTCACTCTCGGATTTCAATTGGATAGGGATTGAAAAGGGAATTTCTATCTCAGAGCCCACGAATTGCTGAATACAGATTTCGTTAGTCTGGTAGCTGCATAAATAACCGCCTAATTTTGCCCAGGTACGGGAAAGGTTGGAAGGGCAGCAAGGAATTTCGTACCAGGGTTGGCGTTGCATCCCAGCCATACTCTGTAATGGATTATTATACAGATAACAGTCTCCCTGATGTCCAATACCCACCAGCGAGGCATTGTAGAGCTGCCACTCAAATAAATCCGCATAAGCTGCTTCCTGGGTGAGGAGCGACATCTCCCAGTTCCAGAACATGCTGCCCAGAGCAGCACAGGTTTCGGCATACATTAACTCAGGATCGAGTTCAAAATCTCTGCCAAATCCTTCGCTATAGGGTAACGAACCAATTCCACCAGTCACTGCCATGCGCTTGCTGACCATATGATCCCAGCTTCTTTGCAGCGTTGGCAACCAGGATGAAATTGAGCTTAAACGGGAAAATTTCGCAGCAGCAGTCTGCAAATAGGCAAACCGCACGGCGTGTCCCACCGGACAGGTTTGTGCGAGACGGTTGATGTTGCTGGAAATACTTTCCATTTATTGCGCTTAAGGTAAAGCGCAACTTTGCTGACTGAGAGGATTTGATTTTATTGGGTGGTGAGAGCTTTGGTGCGGCAGTTATTTCAGGATGTTCCAGTGTATATTGGGTTTGTTTCTGTTTATAAATAGCATTACGTTGGTTGACACGTTGATTTTCTCCCAGCATGTGCAGACTGAAAGCCAGCGGTTTGTGTTTACCTCGTTGTTCCAGAAATTGCTGGGCCAGGCGAAGATAGGACTCGTTGCGGGTGACTTCAAATAATCGCAGAAGAGCTATTTCAATTTCCTCATGTCCAGGAGTATAAAGTGATCCTTTTTCATAGAAGGTTCGAACAATCAGGTCGGCTGCTTTGATTCCAATGGCAAGAAAGCTCTTTTCTCCTGTCACCTGGAAATGAGAGACAGTTGCTTCGATTAGATGTCCATGGCAATAAAGTTCGTGTTCGATTTGCAGGTTCTCCCAGCGTGATTCCGGGAAGATCAATTGGTTGTAGGTGTAAATATACCCATCAGTAGCCTGTACAGATTCGATTAACGAGATGAAATCGTTGATCAGTTTGGGTAAACCAACTTCTGGATACTGCGCGTAGCCAGAAACGGCAGCTTCCAGCCATTTATACGCATCCGAATCAGCAAAAAACCAGCCTTGTCTAAATCCTGGCGTGCTTTTATCCACGACCAATCGAAAATTCTGGATACAGCCTGAGTTCTCCAATTGCTGCCACTGGTGGAGCAGGGCATGGGTAGCGTTCATTTTTAGTCTGGGTGACCAAAAATCGTCCTTAATTTGTACCTTCGTGAATGGAATTTCTTTCATCAACAGGAATCCATATCTCTAAAATGCGTATAGCCATTATTGCATTAATTATGTTATTAATAATTATAGAATCAATCTACAAAATGATGGATCGGGTAGGAGAATCTATGCGAACAAAAAGGTTGCCAGTTCCTCAGCAGTCAGGCCGCCCAGATAATCTTTCAATTCAATATTTTCCAATGCTTCCTGAAGATGCGGTTTGTCGTAACGAACCCCAATCAGTCTGGATTCGACATCACTGACATCCCGTAAACCAAGAAAATCCCCGAATAACTTGACTTGCTTGATCTCCCCATTGTCTACCTCGATACGGGCATCAATCTGCCCGAATGAAAAGCGCTGGGTTTTCTGGATATTGAATTTGGGGGAGCGGCCGAAATTCCATTCCCATTGTTGATAGCGGTCTTTAGAAATTTTATGGATTTCTTCCCAATCCTGTTGGGTGAGTTTATATTCTCCGTTGTTCGCTTCTGCCAGAATTCCTTTCTTTACTTGTTCCCGGAACGCTAAAACATCCATCGGTTCGGAAACATAGTCACTGATATTTGCCACACGGCTGCGCACGGATTTTATTCCTTTTGATTCGATTTTTTCTGCCTTAACATTCAGTGCTTCGGAGACTTTAGATAGGTCGGAATTAAAAAGTAATGTACCATGACTGACCAGTTTGGTGCCAATGGCATATTGGGCATTCCCGGATATTTTACGTTCTTCCACAACAATGTCATTGCGGCCATTCATTTCAGCGGGCACACCCATACTATTGAGCACTTCTACCACTGGGGCAGTGAATTTTTTGAAGTTGTGCAAGAACTGTCTGCCATTGGTGTTAATGAAACTGAAATTGAGGTTACCGTGATCGTGATAAACTGCACCACCACCAGATAAGCGTCGGACAACATGGATATGATGTTCTTCCACGTAAGGATAATTGATTTCCTCCAGGGTGTTCTGATTACGACCGATGATGATGGATGGTTCGTTGATGTAGAAAAGCAGAATGTCACCTTCGACATTCAGGTTACGCACAAGATGCTCCTCAATTGCCAGATTAACGCGCGGGTCATATTGTTTTTCATTGTCGACAAAAATCACAGGTACTCCGGGGTGATCAGATTTTTCAAATTATATCAACAATCCGTCATTTGGATGAATCTTCTAACCGTGGTATTCATGATTTTGTTAAATGAAATATTTATTCCAGTGCGCCGTTTTCGATCCAATTCCACACGATTTCGGTTTGCTCTTTTGAGAGATATCCGGGATGATTGCCAGCATATTTAAGTTTAATAAAAATATGGGACTCTTCAGGATTGCCAGGAATAATAATCGGACCGATATTACTGCCCTGTAACACTTTCGTATAGGAGCCAATCGAAAAACCACCATTTGGTGTTGTTCCATGACATTGAGAACATTGTTCCTGAAAAATCTCACTGATACCGGTTTCCCAGGTAAGCGAATCTGTGGATACATTTGTTTCAGTAATCACAGTTGTGGGAGTTAGTTCAACCCGTGTGGGTTGAGTATAAACAGGCATAAAGGTAGGTGTACCAATGCTTTGAACCGGTGTGCTACATCCAGACAGAAATATAATTACAGTGGCAAACAAATAGAATTTTCTTCCAATCTTCATATTTTCATAACCATCCCAACAAATCTATACTAAAATTGAAGAACCCAATCTTACATCACAGGAGAGAGTATGTCAATTATCGAACCTTATAACACCTAAATGAAACAGGATGAGTGTGACCCAACTGGATTTGCAGCACATGGTTTCAGTGCCTAATCACAGAGCATGGAATTGAACGGAAAACAGTCAGGTTATGGTAGTTGTTAAAGCTTGCCAAAATCACCACATTTATATACCATCAAAAGTGTAATTAATTTGAAATACATGCTTTTAAAAAAAGCTATGAGATTTAGATAAGTGAGGAACCCCTAATGGCAATTATCAAAGAAACCGACCATCAATTTTATATAGGAGAATCTCCAGATAATGTCTCTGCGCAGATTGAATATTCCATTGATGGAATTGTTCTATCAATTTTGAGTACTGATGTATCCTCCAGTCTGCAAGGTCAAGGGATTGGTCAACAACTTGTTGCTTACGCAGTTGAATTTGCAAGAAAAAACCATTTTAAAATCATTCCAATCTGCCCTTATACGAAAAAACAATTCGAAAGACATCCAGAATTTAATGATGTGAGGGTTATCTAGCGTCCAATTTACCTGCTGAGGTTGAAATAACCGGTAATATTGCGATTGGGAGTCGAATACCAGTGAGTTTTGATTCAGCAAAAAAATATTCCTGACAAAAAGTGAAGAAGTGAAGATAGAAAACACCTGATTAAGGTTTGATGCTATGCTAGAATAGAAAGTAAGATTGCGACCAGGAGGATTTTCTGCATGACAAGTGTTTTGAGTGGGAAAGATATTTTACATGTCAAAGATATAAAATTGGAGCATATCAGTCTTATTTTAGAAACGGCTTCTCGCTTTGAGCAAGTATTAACATTGGGTGGAAGATTAAATAACATGGATGGAAAAGTTTTGGCCGTATTATTCTATGAACCATCTACACATACCCGTTTATCCTTTGAGACAGCAATGCTTCGTTTGGGTGGTCAAGTTGTCTCCACCTCCCAGGGTGCTCTGGCAAGTTCAGCAGTTAAAGGCGAAACGCTATATGATACGGGAAAAATGATTAGCGGATATGCAGATATTGCAGTCATTCGCCATATGTTACCAGGGAGTGCTCAAGACTTTGCAGAAGGGGCCAGTATTCCGGTAATCAATGGGGGAGATGGTGCACGAGAACATCCCACCCAGGCTTTGGTTGATTTATATACTATTCAAAAGGAACGAGGACGCTTAAACAATCTGGCGGTAACGCTGGCAGGAGATCTTAAGAACGGGCGAACCGTGCATTCTTTATCCTGGTTATTGGGCAAATATGGTCCCCGATTTTATTTTGTCTCCCCCGAAGAATTACGGATGCCAGCAGAAATCACACAATCCCTACGGGATGATGGTATTGAAATTGTAGAAACCAGTAACTTATATGAAGCAGCTTCAAAGAGCGATGTTCTGTATATGACTCGTCTCCAGAAAGAGCGTTTTGATGATTTAAGCTTATATGAACGCTTAAAAGGTTCTCACGTGATAAATTGTGAGTTGATTGATAATTCCAAATCTGGTATAACCATCATGCATCCTTTGCCTCGCACAGATGAAATTAATCGTGAAATCGATGATTATGAAGGGGCAGCATATTTCCGGCAAGCATCCAATGGTGGTCCGATTCGTATGTCAATTATTGCTCTTTTGACTGGTTGTGAGTAAGTTTTCATAAATAATATTTACCTTTGGAGATTGGATTATGCCTCCTACATTTGAATTGGTTACAAGAACTCCGATTACTGCAAAAAAAACGAACTGGAATTTAACACCTCCTTTGCTTTACGAGCACGTTATTCAGCACCAAGAAGCGATGATGGCCGAATATGGTCCTCTCGTCATTTATACTGGAAAGTGCACCGGACGCTCACCAAAAGATAAATTCTTTGTTTATGAATCCTCAAGCCAGGACCATATCTGGTGGAGTAAGGAGAACAAATCATTTCCAATTGAAAAGTTTGAAAAATTAAAAGATCGTGTTATTCAATATTTTCAAAATAAAGAACTCTATGTCCAGGATTGTTATGGGGGAGCAGATCCTGATTACCGCTATCCAGTCCGAATCATTACAGATACTGCCTGGGGTAGTTTATTTGCATATAATATGTTCATTCACGCAGAAGCGCTTTCACCACAGGATTTTCAACCAGAGGTTACTGTTTTGGTTGCTTCCGGTTTTGAAACAGAACCAGACATTGATGGAACACGCTCGGATGTTGTGGTTGCATTAAATCTAGGTCAAAAATTGGCAGTCATTGCAGGTACTCGCTATGCTGGAGAAATTAAAAAAACCATCTTCACTGTATTAAATTATCTTTTCCCTTTACAAGGTATTTTCCCCATGCATTGCTCAGCTAATATCGGACCCGAAGGTGATACTGCGCTGTTTTTTGGATTGAGTGGAACCGGAAAAACCACATTATCAGCTGACTCGAAACGCAGATTGATTGGGGATGATGAGCATGGCTGGAGTGACCATGGCATTTTCAATTTTGAAGGTGGTTGTTATGCAAAAGTGATCCACCTTTCTGAAAAAGATGAGCCTGAAATTTATGGAATGACAAGACGCTTCGGCACAATTCTTGAAAATGTTGTGATTAATCCTGCTACCAGAAAAATTGATTTGGATGATGCAACTATTACTGAAAATACCCGGGCATCTTATATGTTACGGGAGTTAGAAAATCATGAACCCTCAGGTATGGGTGGACATCCGAAAAATATTATTTTTCTTACTGCAGATGCTTTTGGTGTTCTACCGCCATTGGCAAAATTAACCCCAGAACAAGCCATGTACCATTTTCTTTCAGGTTACACAGCCAAGGTGGCAGGTACTGAAAAAGGGATCAAAGAACCTCAAGCTACGTTCAGTAATTGTTTTGGAGGACCCTTCATGGTACACCATCCCTCAGTATATGCAAAATTACTTGGGGAAAAGATTGAAAAACATAATGTGAATTGTTGGTTGGTAAACACGGGTTGGACTGGTGGACCTTATGGTGAAGGTTCTCGCATGAAGATAGCCTATACGCGTCGGATGGTGGATGAGTTATTAAGTGGATCTCTGATTGCTGTGGAATGTGAAATTGATCCAGTATTCGGATTGCAAATACCTTTATCCTGCCCTGGAGTACCTCAAGAGGTACTGAACCCACGTAATACCTGGAAGGATCCATTGGCGTATGATTCTCAGGCAAGAAAATTAGCAGCAATGTTCCAGGAAAATTTTCAGCAATTTGCTGATCAGGTATCTGACGAGGTTTTAAAATCAGGTCCACGAACGGTTTAAGTTAGTAATACCAGATTAAATGAAGAAAATTGCTGGTCAATTTACTAATTTCGCAAATACTTGAATGAACATTCGTCATCTCATCTGCTTCAGATTTTCTCGAAATGGATATGGCATCATACTAGTGTAGTCCGAAAATACAATGTCGTGGATTAGGTTGTTCGTTTTCGCTGTTCAGCCATGATATATGTTGTTGCTGAATTATTATTGCTTTGCTATACTCAATAAATGTTTTTTACGTTTACTCCTTACGCATTATTATTATTTCTGACATCACTCATTGCTGTTATTTTATTAAGCATCACCCTTAAAAAAAGAGAAGAAGCGGGTGGTTATGCTTTATTAGGTGTGCTGCTTTCCTTAATCGTGTGGTCATTCTTCGCCGGATTAAGCGCAGGTTTTTCATCAATCTCTTACAAGATCATTGCCACGAAATTAGCTTACTTCGGTATTGTAAGCTTACCTGTAAATTTGTTGTTATTCTCTTTCTATTACACCAGCAACGATAAGTTTCTAACTCCCTTACGAATATTTGTTTTAAGTTTTATTCCTTTTGTAGGGCTTTTCTTAATTCTGACTAACGAACAACATAATATGATCTGGATTGGTTATACCTATCGTACTTCCATTTTCGGTAGTACATTGGTATTTGAGCGGGGATTGGGATTCTGGGGACTGATCATCTATTTCTACAGCTGTGTTGCCTTCACTCTATTTATGATCGTCTGGACAGCTTTCCGATTTCGATACATTTATCGCAAGAATATGACTGTACTCATGATTATGGTTCCATTTTCTTTGATAATCAATATTTTGTATGTGTTCGAATTATTTCCGGATTGGAGAGGTTTCGATCCAACGCCATTTTCTTTAATACTATTCACCTCTTTGCTGGTTTGGAGTTTTTCAAGACACAAATTCTTTGATCTTTCGCCGGTTGGTCGAGAGATTGTGATGGATCAGATGCGGGCATTGTTATTGATCCTTGATACAAATCAGCGTGTCGTAGATTTCAATCATCCCATGCAAGCAATTCTCAGCCGGATAAATGGAAAGTCTCCCAATGAAAATCGGAAAGTATTCATGGGTCAACCCATTCAAATAATATTTTCAAATTGGCCTGAATTTATTAGTCATTTTTTTATGAGTGAAACTGACCCAAACGAAGTTGAATTGTGTGTGGAAGACCAGCGATTTGTGTTCGAAATACAAAAAAAGTCGTTGGAAAATCGTGATTCCAAATCACAAGGGTGGTTGGTGTTTTTGTTTGATATCACGGATCGGGTCCAAATTGTAGAAGCAGAAATCCGAAATCGTCAAATTGCCCAGTCTCTTCATGAAGTAGCCATGGTGGTGAATTCAACCTTGGATACCCAAAAAACATTGAATCTAGCACTCGAACAGATCGGAAAAATTATTCCGTATGATATTGCCAATATCTCAATCTTGTATGGAGATAAAAGGGTGATTGAGTTTCAGCGCGGGTCCAAAGATCCCCAAGCGATTATAGGATTGAGTGTTCCTTTAGAGAATAGTCCACACCAGCAGTCACTCATTCACCGTCATCCAGTGATGTACACGAATCTACAACAAGAATTTCCATCCTATCACCAACATCTTATCGAAAAAGTGGATTCAATATTGTGTATACCCATGTACGCAAAGGAAGATGTATTGGGCTTTTTAACGTTGGGGAGCGAAAAGAGAGATTATTTTAACAATGAGGATATCTCGATTGCGGATGCCTATGCCTCTCAGGTGGCGATCTCGCTGCAAAATTCTCGTTTATACACCCAGGTCAACCGTCGGTTAGAAGAGCAATCCATTATGAATGAAATCATTCGGATTGGGGCTAGCCGAATGGGTAAGAAGGAATTTGCACAAGCGATTACCGTTCAAATCCATCGATTTATCAAAACACCCGGTGTTGAAGTTTTAGAAAACGACCCCGAAGGGAAAAGCTGGTTTTTTATTGACCTTTATGATGGTCAGGAACATCAAATTCAAACAAAGTATTCACACAACGATGGGTTGACCGGCTATATTGTCCAGAATGGAAAGCCTTTATTTTTACAATCTACCCTGGAGATAGAGAGTTTTTTGAATAATAATCAGAGGCAAAATATTGGTCCGTTCCCAAAAACGTTCATGGGTGCACCCATGATCACCAAAGATCGTGTAATTGGAGCAATTGTTGCCCAAGATCTGGAAAACGAAAGAGCTTTTGAAGAAGAAGATTACAAACTATTTCTGATGATCACATCGCAGGCGGGCATTGGTTTCGAAAATGTAAGATTGATCAGTCAACTGGAATACCTGGCCAGAACAGATGCGCTTACAGGGATTTATAATCGAGGATATTTTCATAATGTATCTGAGAAAATTCTCAATTCGGTTGAACAAAACAAAACCCAGGTATCCATGATTATGATGGATGTGGATCTCTTTAAAGGATTGAACGATACCCATGGGCACCAGATTGGAGATCTCGTTTTGCAGAACGCGGTTGAGATTTGCAAATCCTTATTACGCGATAAAGATGTAATTGGCCGGGTTGGGGGAGAAGAATTCTCGATTGTGCTTCCAGAAACAACGCTGGAAGAAGCAATAAAGATTGCAGAAAGAATCCGACAAGCCATTGAGAATTTGAAAATCAACAACAATGGATCCTCAGTACAAACCACAGTGAGTCTGGGAGTGGCATCATCCATCCAGGTGGATAGGGGGAATCTGGAGGATTTGATTCAGATATCAGATCAGGCGTTGTATCAGGCCAAAGCAGATGGTCGCAATTGTGTGCGGGTGTATGATAATTAATCAGTAGGAGTCGAAAATGAATCTGGAAGAATCCCTATCAGTAGGTAATAAAACAATTTTTGAATCACTTAAAACCCCAATCCAAATCCAGGCTTTTCTGGATAGTATTCCCTACAGCCCTGAGGATGCCAATCGCAGTCCGCGCAGGGTGCTGGAGGATCGTCAGGCACACTGTCTGGACGGGGGTTTGTTTGCAGTAGCAGCTTTGCGAAGGTTGGGTTTTCGTCCCGTGATCCTCGATATGCTGCCACCTCCGGGAAGGGATGATGATCATGTACTGGCTATCTTTCAGCAAAACAATCGTTGGGGAGCTATTGCCAAATCCAATTATGTCGGGTTACGTTTCCGGGAAGCGGTTTATCGCAGTAAACGTGAATTGGTCATGTCATATTTCGAAGCCTTCTTCAACAGTTTGGGGGAGAAAACCTTACGTGGGTATACAGTCCCCTTTGATCTGAGCAAATTGGATCATCTGAATTGGGAAACGGACGACAATGCAGCAGATGATATTGAGCAGCGACTGAAACAATTGCGGGCCACCTCTGTGATCACTCCTGAGATGGAAAAAGGACTATCATTGGTGGACAAACGCTTTTACGATGGAAATACGCTGGGGATTGATCTAAAAGGGATTTATAAGATTAAAGGGTAAAGGGGTAAATTAAAAGTCAGAAGTGGAAAGTTGTAAGTTGACAGGAAAATAAAATTGCTGGTGCGAGGCACTTAGGGATTAAAATGAGTACATATTCTGGAAAGAGTGAAAAATTATTTTGAATCCAAAAGTGCCTTGCACCTATTAGAAATATGTCTTCACACGGCTGATTGCTCATTTTGGTTGCATATCCATCTCATTTCAGTAAAAAATTAACATACACGAAATTTTGAGGTTAATTCTCATGAATTTTTACTTGTAGGGCAGGAGAGACAGACGGATTTGTTGATTGAAGAGATCCAGGATCTGAATGCAGGGAGAGATTAATGGAAATTGAATTTAAATTTGTCCATGTTGGGAAGATCAAAACGCATTATTTGGAAGCCGGAGTGGGGGATCAGGTCGTGGTGTTGGTACATAGCAGGTTGTGGTCACTGGCCGCAGTGGGACATTCCGGAAGAATTTAACAGATTAGTGAGAGAATTTCTCTTATCTGATTCTTAGGAAAAAATAGTTCAATCCAGAAATTCTGGCCAAATTTTTATGCCGGATTTTTTTGCCGCATTCCATAATTCCCTGTCATACGTTGCCAGCACAATTTCCATATCCAGAGATTCTTGCCAGAAAAGGGCACTGGCGAGATGAGTTGAATCATATCCTCGTAATCCAAAATCCCAGCTGAGTTGTGAAGCTCGACCGATCAAACCAGGAGATACCATTAATCGGGTAAAGAAATGCCATTGCCCAAGAAAATCTTGATACGCGGACTCTGCAGAAGTTGAATCAATCCATTCCATTCGCAGCGCTTTGCCAAGTGCGGCTGCCATTTCCACCTGTGAAATTATCGAAGATCCAACCAGATCAGCAACCGAGATGAGTGCATTCACGTCTGCTGAACCTTTTTCTACAATAAATCTTTTTACCAGAGCGCTGGTATCCAGATAAAGAATCATTCTCTATTCTCAATTACCAGGTCAGAAACTTGTTTATCTGCCTTATTTTTTACATTGGGCGTGTATGGAGGTAATTTTTGTCCATTCCATTCAGCTAGGCCTGCTGCAACCATAGATTAAATACGTTCCTCAGTGGTTGGTTTTACAGGAATGATCTGTCCAATTGTTCTGCCATGTTCGGTAACAATAATTGTCTCACCGGCTTTTACGCGTCGCATGTACTCACTCAACTTATTTTTCAATTCACGGGTTCCAACTTGATTTTTTTGCATAGTGGCTCCTTGTAACTGCATTTTAACATATGTAGCCACATAAATACAATTATAATTCAGAATTGTTTCCTTAAAAGTTATGAGTATGATTGAGGTTTAGTAACGGATTATAGAGAGGGGGCGTGTTATATTTTGATCCATTTCGATTGGAACAAATTAATAATTAATGCGATGAGTTATGTAAATGATAAACATCAGAACCCGATTTTAGTTTGAAATCTAATTATTACCCAATCATTCTGTAGTAGGTGATTATTTTGATCAATCCGCCAGATATAAATATTTATTTTGATTATTATGTAAGATAATATTCATTATATAACATAACACATAAGTAAAAACATGTCCTAGTTACCATTTATTGCAAAGAAGGGAATCGAAACGAGGGAAATAATCTCAGAAGATTCAATGCTAGACAATGGGAGTGAAAATATATTTGAAAACATGATGGAAATATTTTAAATTAGAAGTATCGGCAAATAAAGGAAGTCTAGTCCTAAAAATCAGAATAATCAATTTGAGAAGAAAACCAGATCCGACAACCACTAAGCAATCTATACAGGTTACTCCTTACATTTTCTCGATATGATCAGAGGATTAATTTAAGTTTACGTTCTAAGAAAATTAGTTCCATAAACTTTACTTATATACTAATGATAAATTATAGAACATTACATTAGTGAGCATGAAATTAAAAGTATAATGTATGTATAAGCATTGATTATTTGTTACCTCTCCCCTACCCTTTTTCCAATTTCAGAGTGATTTTGTGTCATGTTTTCCACTCAAAGGGCTATTTGTTGGATTCATGAAGAAATTTTCCAATAAAAACATTAATAATCGTACTATTTTTTCCCAAAAAGGACTTTTTAAATCGATTCCAGACAGGAAAATTCGAAAGTTTCGGTCAATTTTGTTTAAATTTCCGTAGTTTTTATCCCAGAAAAGTGAAGTTATAAATAATAAGTGGATTTTTCATTATGAATATACAATACCCGATACTGGTGCATTGCACTTATCGGCGGACCAACTATCTATCCAAGACGTTAATTTCGTTCTTCAAAATGGCAGAAGTGCATTGCACCTAGTGTTTGATCAGCCGAGGTGCAATGCACTCTTAATTATTTGATATTGAGTCTATTGTGTGAATTATGAAGTATTTTCTTTATCACGAAGTGCAGCGCACACTATCCATCAATATGAATGTTAACTTTTACCTGCCAACTATCTCTGATAACAATCTCACTGAATCGGAACAAAGATCTCGGTGATCAATTCCTCATTAGGCACTTTACCTTTTTCGTTGACATACACTTCGTATGGGTAGGCATCCCGCAGCTTCTCCCCGCTGACGGGCAACCAATCCCGATAAATTTTGTTCCAGGTCTGCCAGAGGGTTTCATAGGGTCCCTTGTGAATGAACACAGCAACTTTACCGGCTGGCATTTCCATTTCTTCTACCTCTCCCCTCGCCCATACCTGAGCTCCTTCCTTTAAGAAGTAACCGGCGATATAGCGGCTTTCTCCAGGTGGTACTTCCACACCGTCATCCGGGCAAATCCCCAAACACCCCTCTTCCAGGGAACTCCAAATCCGGTTTGTGCTGACAAAGCGTGTTAGAACACTAAAGGCATCGTGGGCGGCTTTATTGAAATTTTTCTCAATCAAACCTTTTCGGGTTACGGTCAGAACCTTTTTGGCTGGCAATTCTATAATTTCTGCTTGCATTTTACTTCTCCTTACTTCAGGAACGATTTCCAATGGGTTGAATAATGTACCAGGTCTTTGACCTGCCTTCCGGACCTGGCTGGGGGTTGTTTGGAACCGTTGTTTGAAAGCTTTGGAAAAGGCAGCGGGAGTCTGATATCCGGATTGTAGCGCGATATCTGTGATCGATTGCTGGCTGTTGATCAGATCATCCAGCGCTCTACCCATGCGCAAACGCTGGATAAAGTCACCCAATGTCTCACCCACATACGCATGAAAGATGCGGTGGATGTGGAATGGCGAATAACCTGCCACGCTTGCCAGTTCTTCCTATGTCATACGGTTTCCAAATGCTCCTGGACGTACAGAATCATCTCATTGATGCGCATCTGAGCAATCATCTGATTACGATCCATGGCCTGGTGTGGTTTCATCTCTGCCGGCATGTTCTTATTAAACCCGATAATTTTCGTTCCTGCTATTCCAATCTTGCTAACTTGGAGAAATCCATTTTACCTATTCTACTCTGCTAAAATTTCTTTAATACCTCATTCACGTCGTGCTTTCCTTATTTATTGTATAATGAGATTTCTAATCCTTTTTTATTGATAGGATCTCATATGGAAGAAAATCGGCACTCATTTCGATTAATTTCAAAATCTACACGAAGTTTTATCAATTTTGCGCGCAAATCAAAAGATTTTTCCCTTGGAAAATTTCTTCATGGATATTTTTATGGTCGCTGGCCTTATTTATACATTGGTGCAGCCAAGACAGATCTACCCTGGGTAAAACGTCTATTACCTGTGATCACCTTTTTTACCCAAATAAATCCTTTTAAAAAACAAACCAGTTCACAACATGGCTTAGAGCTTGCCAGTCATTCGATTGCCGACGGGTATCATGGAAAGGCACTTCCATTGCAAACTGCCAAAGAATTGATCATGATCAATGAACCCATCAATAAACCGGATCTGGAATATGTGGTGCCTTATACGAAGGCAAGAGCCATTATCTTAGAAAATCCAGATCATATCGTTGCCCTTGATTGTCCCTGTCGAGCAGGGAAAGAAAGTCCCTGTACTCCTATTGATGTCTGTCTGATTGTAGGTGAACCATTCGCCAGTTTTATCAGTGAACATCAACCTCAAAAATCGCGCTGGATTACACAGGATGAGGCGGTGAGAATCCTGGAAGAGGAAGATGCCCGTGGCCATGTCCATCATGCTTTTTTCAAGGATGCCATGCTGGGCCGATATTACGCTATTTGTAACTGCTGCAGTTGCTGTTGTGGAGCCATGAAAGCACACCAGAATCACATACCGATGCTGGCATCATCCGGTTATGTGGCTCAAATTGACCATGATTTGTGTCTAGATTGTGGTACCTGCCATGAGTATTGTCAATTTTCTGCATTGGGATATGATGATAATTACACCTCTATTGTGAATTTTGACCTGTGTATGGGATGCGGTGTCTGTGTTTCGAAATGTCCTCAGGATGCGATAAATCTTCAGCTTGAGCCATCCAAAGGTATTCCCTTAGAAGTCAGCGCGTTAATCTAATTTCATAGTTCAGAGAAAGTGGTCAGAATCAAATTTCCATGATTCCCACTACTCCCCCACTGAGATATTGATTCTTAGTTATGTACAAGCTTTGATGATACCTCAGATTGAAACTTGACACATTTAATTTATAATTATTCTAAATAAGGAATTATTATTGATATGAAATCCCCCATGAATGATCCCGATGTCCGGTTTGATGAATTAATTAATGCATTGAAAGAAAAAGGTTACCGGATGACGCCTCAACGATTTGAGTTGGTTCGGATTATTGCTGCCAGCGATGGTCACCCCAGTGCTTCGCAGATTTATGAAGCCATCAAAAATCAATTTCCTACGATTAGTCAGGCAACAGTTTATAACACATTGGCACTACTGAAGGAAATGAATCAGGTTCTGGAATTCGATTTACACGGTGATAGTCACTATGATGGCAATCGTCCCGAGGCACACCCCCACATTATATGTGTCAATTGCAATAAGATCGTCGATGGGAATTTGGATATTGATAAAGAAACCATCTTAGGTATAGAACAAGATTCTGGTTTTCAGATCCTCCGTTCAAAAATTGCACTTTATGGGCTTTGTCCAGATTGCAGATCTGATAGCTGAGGTCTAAACATTCACAATGAAATGCTCCGGAATCTTTTTTAAAATTTGACGAAAAAAATATTACAAATAAGGAGAAATTATATGAGTGAAAATAGTAAGTGTCCTGTAACAGGAAAAACCGGCAGCACCGCTGCCAGCCAGGGAACATCCAACCGATATTGGTGGCCAAACCAACTTAACCTGGGTATTCTTCACCAGCACGCTCCGGCATCCAATCCATTGGGTCCAGATTTTAACTACGCAGAAGAATTCAAAAAACTTGATTTTACAGCATTAAAGAAAGATTTGGCTTATATGATGACGGACTCTCAGGAATGGTGGCCAGCTGATTGGGGTCACTACGGTGGTTTGATGATTCGGATGGCCTGGCACAGTGCTGGCACCTACCGCACCGCTGATGGTCGTGGTGGTGGTGGAACAGGCAATCAGCGCTTCGCACCGCTCAACAGTTGGCCGGATAATGTAAACCTGGATAAGGCACGTCGCTTGTTGTGGCCGATCAAACAGAAATATGGCAATAAAATCTCCTGGGCAGATCTGATGATCCTGGCTGGTAATGTAGCTTTAGAGTCTATGGGTTTCAAAACATTTGGTTTTGGCGGTGGACGGGTTGACATCTGGCAACCGGAAGAAGATATCTATTGGGGATCGGAAACTGAATGGCTGGGTGATAACCGCTACACTGGAGAACGTGAACTAGAGAACCCCCTGGCTGCTGTACAAATGGGTTTAATCTATGTTAACCCTGAAGGTCCCAATGGAAATCCTGATCCATTGGCATCAGGAATCGACGTGCGTGAGACTTTCGCTCGTATGGCAATGAATGACGAAGAAACTGTCGCGCTCGTAGCTGGCGGACATACCTTTGGGAAATCCCACGGCGCAGGTGACCCGTTACTGGTGGGTCCTGCCCCTGAATGTGCGCCGCTTGAAGAGCAGGGTCTGGGCTGGTCGAACCGTCTGCGGACAGGCAAAGGCGTGGACACCACCTCAAGTGGCATCGAAGGTGCCTGGAAACCGAATCCTACAAAATGGGATATGGGTTACTTTAATGTGCTGTTTGGCTATGAGTGGGACTTGGTTAAGAGCCCGGCTGGTGCACATCAATGGGTTGCAAGGGATGTAAAACCAGAAGATATGATTCCCGACGCACACGATCCTTCGAAAATGCATCCACCTGTGATGACTACTGCCGATCTCTCCCTTCGATTTGATCCAATTTATGAGCAAATTTCACGTCGCTTCCATCAAGATCCACAAGCTTTTGCGGATGCTTTCGCCAAAGCCTGGTTCAAACTGACCCATCGTGATATGGGACCTAAGGACCTCTATCTGGGTCCGGAAGTACCACAAGCAGACCTGATCTGGCAGGATCCCATACCCGCTGTCGATCATGCGTTGATCGATGCAAAAGATATATCAGATCTCAAGGCAAAAATTCTATCCTCTGGACTGACAACAGCAGAGTTGGTTTCTACCGCCTGGGCTTCCGCCTCTACATTCCGCGGATCCGATAAACGTGGTGGTGCCAATGGCGCACGCATTCGTTTAGCACCGCAAAAAGACTGGGAAGTTAATCAACCAGACCAACTGGCTAAGGTGCTGTTAACTTTGGAAAGTATTCAGAAAGACTTCAATAACTCACAGATCAATGGTAAGAAAGTCTCGTTGGCTGACTTAATCGTACTGGGTGGATGTGCATCAGTCGAAGCAGCAGCCAGGCAAGCAGGATTTATAGTGGACGTTCCTTTCACGCCGGGACGCATGGATGCTACACAGGAACAGACGGATGTGGAAGCTTTCGAATATCTCGAACCCCAGGCAGATGGTTTCCGTAACTACCAGAAGAGAACTTTCACAGTATTGGCTGAGGAAATGTTGGTGGATAAAGCCCAATTATTAACACTCAGTGCACCAGAAATGACTGTACTGGTTGGTGGTCTACGTGTGGTGGGTGCGAATTACGGGCAGTCGCAGCTTGGTGTGTTCACAAAACAGGTTGGAGCACTAACTAATGACTTTTTTGTCAACCTGCTGGATTTATCCATAATATGGAAAGCCATGATCGAAGCCAGCGATACTTTTGAGGGACTTGACCGGAAAACAGGTGAACTCAAGTGGAAAGGTACCCACGTTGATCTTGTGTTTGGTTCCAACTCGCAGCTACGCGCCTTGGCTGAGGTTTATGCGCAAAATGATGCCAAGGAAAAATTTGTACGTGATTTTGTTGCAGCCTGGAATAAAGTCATGAACCTGGATCGCTATGACATTAAATAATTACAAAAATTTACAGATATCTATTGCTTAGGTATGAACTCAGCAATAAAAACTCCGGCTCAGTAGTGATCGAAACCACCTGCTGAACCGGAGCTTTGTTATATTTTCAATTTTTGTTATGGGAATAATATGCTATTGGTTAGTAATAATCATGTAAGAATAACCACACGTTAAACTTCAAAAACTAAAACCATCACTTTCCCCAACCCAATTTTTGTACCTGGATGTAATTCATATACCTTTTCCGGTCCAATCCTCTGCCCATTTAAAGTTACCCCATTGGTACTGTTCAGATCCTTTATTGTATACATATTCGTTCCTGAATCAAAACTGATCTCTGCATGTTGCCTGGAGATATCACCTTCACTGGAAAATAGTGGGATGACACGGCCAACTATCAGAGGTAAATTCTGAAGTGGAATTCGCTGCCCAATATTGGATAAGTTCAATGACTTTTCGATCACCAGGGTTGCCATCCCGGTTTTTGAAGGTGCAACACGGGTATGGAAATCCTGTGCGGGAGCAGCTGCGGGTTTACTGATTGGCTCAGAAGTATCCATGCCATGCATAACAGGTTGGGATTTGGTGGTGAAGACAAAACTAACTTTGTGTTGTCCAAATGCCAAACGATCACCACTTTTAAGTTTGTTCATGGTATGCACTGGCAACAATTTACCGTTCAGGTAGGTCGGATTATTGGCTGCAGCGGGTTCGATAAAGAATGAACCTTCCGAAAAAACGAATTGTGCATGCTTACGGGAGATGGTCATACCGATAGCCAGAATCTGCATGTTGACCGCCAGCATAATGTTGTGATTGACATCGGTACTCGGGCGGCCAATGATGGCCGGCGTCCATTGAATATCAAAGCTGATATTGGAAGTTTCTTCCCGCAACATGGCATGGTCTTTAGGTTCCAGCATTTTGCGGATGGTTTGATGCAGATATCCTACATTCAACTCATCTTGCGGTTGTATATCCAGCTGCGTAAGGGTCTGATTGACATTCAGTGGTTTTTCTACACCTTTTAATTGGATACTGTATTTTTCCGGAGAATCATCATCAATGTCATCAAATTCCTTCAGGATCTCATCGATCAGCGTTTTTACCGTAATCGACCGACGCACCCGAGCCCGTTGCCCGGTATGTTCAAAAACATTTATTTTTACATCAATATAATCGTCCATACCTTATTCCTCAGGTGTTTCTTTCTTTTCGTCGAATAATCCCAAAGATCTGGCTGTTTCAATCAGATCACTATTCGAGAGAATCTTCATCATATCTTCATCCATGCCTGCGTCACGTAATTTTTGATTAACCTCTTCTATATTGTATTTAGACACATCCACACCAGAAGTCATACTGTCACTACTACTGCCCGATCCACCCTCTTCCTGTTTTTCATCTCTGGGTTTGGGCACTCGAATCCATTTTGCTTGTTTATTTGGGTATTGTTTGCTAATTTTCTTGACCCAATGATCTATAGAACCTTCCATATCATCATCGCTGGCGTGTGGTGTAGCAATTTGAAGCATGGTGGTGATACCGGATCGTACGATGAAGGATCGTGCCCATCGGAAGTTCAACTTCATTGAGACTGCGTGGGAAGCGACCATTCAAACGGTTGACAGCATCCGAGCTTTTTAACGCGATACCAAAATTCGGAGCGGTAATGACCTTGCGTAAGTCATCGGAAGCATTCATCATGCCAATGGATCCCGCTGCGATGACATATACTCCTTCAGTTTGATATTTGCGCACGAGCCCTGAGAATTCTTCGAAGAAATTCATCTTCTTTCTGCTGGATTCATCTGAGAATGAGTCGTAATTATCAATAACCAATAAAATCTTTCTTCGTTTCGGATTGGCTTCAAAGTCAAGACATTCTTCTTTTACATTTTCAAAAAGCTCGTCCAGCTGGTCAATTTCTTCAATTGTATCAAGTACATGAGGGAGTTCTTTTAAGGATCTCTCACTACCTTTCCAGAGCTTTCGTGAATAATCAATCAAAATCATCCCGAGAGTATCCGGATCATAGTTTGAAGCCAGTGAAAGGATCATGGTCTGTAATGTGGTGGTCTTACCTGAGAATGGTTGGCCTAACACCACGATATGCGGACCCTGTCGTTCAATGTCGATAAAGGCTGGTGCTAATGAGCGATCATCAATGCCCATTAATATATTCAAACGTTTTCCAGCAGGCCATGTCGCCTCCTGCATCAACCGTTCCAGTGAAATTCTCAATTGCAACGTCTCAATGGTGGATGGTTTCTCACCCTTCCAGTTATTATTCCACAATGCTCTCATCTTCAAGCACATCTGGTTTAATTTGGCAAGATTATCAGAGTCATTTTCGTCCGGGTTGAAAGATAGGGCAGTCTGAAATTCCAGTGGCATATTACCCATCCTGACATATCCACGTCCTGGAACATTCGACAGATCCGCTGGTACGCCACGACCTACAATTTCACCATATTCACTGGGATCAGAAAGTTTTAATGTAAATCTTTCTGCAATCAGGTTGAATAATTTCCCCGTCAACGCATTTGAAACATCAGCAGTAATCAGGAAATACACTCCATAGGCTCGCGCTTCGCGAATCAACGAAATGATTGGCGACATAAGACCATCGTAATACTCTCTGAATTCGGCAAAGTTATCAATGACAACCAGAACAGCTGGCAATTTCTTGTCGGGATAATTTTGATTATGTGTTTCCAGACTATTAACGCGTTCTTCACTGAAAAGGACCTGGCGGTGCTCAATGATGTCATTGACCTTGCGGAGCACGCGCATAACCCGTTCTTCTTCCTCAGAAGTAATGATTGCACCGACATGTGGTAAATCCAGGAAGATATTCAAGGCACGACCACCAAAATCAAGAATATAAATATGCAAATCATCTGGCGAATGAGTCAATGTCAGGGATGTAATGACTGTTCTGACAAAAGTGGTTTTTCCACGCCCAGAGGCACCAAACACGGCTGCATGTCCATTTGGGAAATTGATCATCAAAGGCTTTTGACTGGCGAGATAGGGATTATCCACCAGACCAATCAGAGGTCGCATGGTATTCTTACCCCATACCAAACCTTCCCACTTGAAATCATCTTTCCAGAAGGTAATAGCCTTCTCATTCAGGGACATTCCTGTAACACCCACAGCGTCAGTTTGCTTCAGCATATCGATGTCGTCATCGGTCATATAAGCGGTGTCGAGTGGGGTTTCCAGGCTAAGAACATTCTTGGCTGTTTGTGGTGGCAGGAATTCCGGCCAGGGTCGCCATTGAGGACGCGATTCGGTAGTTGCCAGATTGGCTAACATATCCACAATCACGTCGTACAATTTCGGAGGTTCTACTGCTTTTTGAGCGGCAGATTTCTTGCCACGGTCGACCCAGATCACATTCGGGGTTACATTCTCCTCTTGAGGTCCTTTGTAATCACCTCCGGTATATGCCGTCTGGATCAGTTCAATATTTTCATTTCCGACCTGCAAATAACCACGACCGGGAATACCAGGCGGTAGGAAGGCTGCATCAGCACGCCGTAACAATTCACGACTGTCATCCGGTGTTTCCACGCGCAGACAGATCCTGAATTTGATATTGGCACGCATTTGATCGGTAACACCTACTGGTCTTTGGGCTGCTAAGATCAGGGTTACACCAAGAGCACGTCCAAGACGAGTGATACTCTCTAATTGTGCTTTGTATTCTGCATTCCCGGAAATCATTTCAGCAAACTCATCAATAATGATGAACAGATGTGGATAAGGTGGCCGACCGGGTTCCAGGTTCAAGCCTTTCTTACGATAATGCACGATATCTTTTGAATTGGTGTAAGTATTTAGTTTTTGACGGCGATCTAATTCTGCAATAATGGAGGCAAAGACACGCGCGGTGGCGGATTGATCCAGGTTGGTGACGATATCCACTTTGTGGGGTAATTTTTTGAAAGGCTCAAAAGCTGAACCACCTTTGTAGTCAATTAAGACAAAGTTAAGCACATCCGGATTAAAATTCAGCGCCATGCCGATGATCATGGTCATCAATAATTCTGATTTTCCAGATCCGGTTGACCCGGCAATTAAACCGTGCACACCATCTGCTTTGGCAGAGAAGGTTAATGTTCTGGGTTCATTACCAGAGAGAAGACCAACGGCGGTGAACAACCAATCTGCCAGATTAGGTGTCATACTTCGTTTCCAATTTTCAGCAGCCATTTCTTGTAACTGATCGATGGTGGAAACATTCAACATTTCTAACAATGTCACAGTGGATGCCAGACTGGAGCCATAACCACGCCGGATATCCAGAGGTTCCAAAGCTTTTGAAAAAGCCCGAGCTTTATCCTGTGTGCTGACTAATTTCGTAGATCCTACATAGCGAACAGTATTGAATCCAGTCTCTGCGTAGCGAAAGATAGTGCTTTCCTGGTCAAGTGGGTCAATGCCTACTTCGATAACTGCCTGAGCACGGCTTGGGACCTTCTTGCGATCCGGTACCACAAAAAGAATTCCAGCACCTAATAATTGACCATCCAGTAATATGGTGGAAATGGTTGCTTCACCTTCGAGATCTCGTAGTATAGACCATTCAGGTGCGACAGTTTGCGCATCCACTATCACCAACAAGAATGGTAGTTTGACATCAACTCCGCTTTCCTTATCCTGCAAGCGCATTCGTCGTCTTTCCAGTATGGTGCGTAAATTCTTCCAAAAGAGACGCATTCGGTCAACTTCGTTTTCCCCGGGTCTTTCTTCACTCTCAAAACAGAGCGTTTCACTCTTATCTGCTTCCTTACAATGGGGAAGAGAATACGCCCAGCGCCAATGTTTGCGCATCTCGCTGGTTCCTGCCACATACAACATGGTATCCTGTGGGCTATGGAAAGTTGCATAATCCACCAGCATCGTGCGCAGGTAAGAATGTACGATTTCTTCCGAATCTCCAGCTATTCCTATGGAATGGCGGATGGTGATCTTTTTGTCTTCCCCGGAGGACTCACCGCCCTCTTCATTTTCTTGGGCTTTTGCTTCAACCTTCTTTTGTTCCTTTTCATCGATTTGATAATACAAGGGGATGGTAACAGGCACATCAAACAAAAGTCGGGATGATTCCGCCAGACGGGTGGCTTCTCTGGTCAATGGATTTTCCACCTGCTCATTATCTGAGATTTTGTATACTACGGTTGATGGTCGTGTAGATATACCCAATCGTAAATTCAAAAAATCATGGTCTGTGGGTCTGCGTTCCCATATACGGGTTCCGGAACGGATATCTTCGCGCCGTAATGGTTCATCGCGTGTTATATCTTCTGCCATTGCCAGAGATACATCCGGATTCGGATAATTATAGTAATAATAAATCTTTTGTTGTTCCTGTTCACTTTCCATCTGCCGGCGTAGTTCGCTGATGCGACGTTGATATGTCTCTTTCAGAAGTTCCCGGCGAACTTTTTCCTGACGATTGGTGTAAATTGCCAATGCAACAGAAGCTACGACAGAGAGAGCCATGGGGATCATCATCAGCATACTGGTACTCTGGCCAAACATGGATACCAGAATATAACCAAAGATCATAATCATGGGTAAAAATGCTTGCGCCATAATCGCACCCGGATTGGTTTCTACATCAGGTGGATTAGGAATTTCTCGAACACCTGATGGTAGTTCCGGTTCTATGCGGGGTGGTCGATCGATATATATTTTATCTGTCAATTCATACCTCCCCGTATCCTATGAAGTGAGTGAAATCGCAAAACTTAAAATGAGTGAGATTGCCAACAGAGCAGCTAAAACAATAAACACGATTTTCCAGTTAATACCTCTTGATTTTTTCTCAGCTGGTATGGGAGGAAAATAAGGTTTTAGTGCATTTACCAAAGCTAAAACATCCGAATAGCGAGCTTGCGGTTGGAGATTAATCGCTTTTTCTACAATGGTGGGAATATCTTTTAAATCGATCCTGCCTGTTGATTTAAAAACTCCTGTTTTTACCGTAGAGGCCACAATATCATCTTTTTTCAGATGATATTCATAGGCTGGTTTTCCAGTCAACATCTCATACAATAAAAGACCAATACCATAAACATCAGCTGAATAGTTGATGGAATTATTTTGATTCAGGATTTCTGGAGCTGTATAAGCGGGTAAATTGTACTGATCATTCCAGATTTGGGTGATGTTGTTACTCAAATCTCCGACACCTAAGTCCAACAATAATGGACGAGGAATTCCCAGTTTATCAAATCGTAAATATACCACATCAGGATTGAGACAAAGATGAATTTTCCCTGCGCGATGTAGATAAATGATCACGTCACTGATACTGAGACCAATCCAACCCACATGCTGAAACCAGGGTTGTGGATTTTTAAACAAATAATTCCTGAGGACTTCCCCTTCGACAAATTGAAAAACTGAATAATATTTTACTTTACCTTGTATTACTGTCCAACCATAAGGATGTCGGGCGATGGTGCTTTGTGGATGAGCCGGTAACAGAACAGGCAATAGTGGATGCTGGCCAGCCTTCGCCAATTGGTAGAAAGCAATCGCTTCCTGCCTTAACTTATCTTCACAACCAGTATTAGCGATTTTAAGAAAAACGACTTCTTCATTTCTACGCGCTTGATAAACAATCGCGGAACGTAATATAAGCAAAGGTTGGACAATTTCAAAAATACCAAACCATTCACCGTTATTGAAAATCTCTGTCGCGTTTTCAGCCGGGCAATGTTTCTCCTGGCACCAGAGATTGAAATCCTGTGAAATGACATTACACTTAAGACAAATCCGATTCATAATGCCTTACTTCCTCTGGTTAGCAAAATAGTTGACAGCAAGTATGTGGTTGCAACCACATACTTGCTGCAAGTCCCTATTAGTCTTTCTTATCTAAACCGAGCAGATCCTGTAGTATCGCCGGTCATGTAATGAGTAACTGCACCTTTTATGTCACCCTGCAATTCAAACATTTCTTCCGACATCTTTTCAACCCGTGGTTTTATTCGTTCGAGATAAGAAGCTACTGCCAGATTTCCTATCATCCCAACAAAAGCGGTTGCTTTTAAGATCATGATAGCTGTTTCTAAACCCTTGGCAATTCTTTTAAGAGTTTCTCCAAATTTGCCAAAACTATCGGCCATTTTTTGGACCTGGGGAATGTCCATATATACTTCTTGAGCCATTTTGCATCTCCTTTTCTTTTGTCAGGCTATTTGAAGATATTTCCAAAAATATCTACTAATTCATTCGCCTTGGAGGTAGCCATTTTGTCTGCATTGCGAAATATGTCAGTTGATTTTTGCAATGCTCCGATAAAACTGGTATTGATACCAACAATCGAAAGTAAGGCAGGAATGATCATCGAGTTCATTTCATTGACGAAACGTACTGCTCCATCACCCTTCCAGATACCGCCAGTTACCTGCTGAACCATTGCTCGTAATGGAGAGGTGATTTCAGAAGTTACCTGACCCAACAGTTTTCTGATCATTCCCATTACACCTTCAACGGCAGAGTAAACTAATTTAATAATAAAATTCATTATAAACCTCCACTTCTCATCAGAATGCTGATCCAGCACGTTTATCAGCAGCCTGCATATCAGAGATCGCCTTCTTGATATCGTCAGATACTTCACCAAATTTCTGGCTCAATTTTGTTACTGCTGGGACAAACGCGGTATTTAGAGCGTTGGCGAATGCCTCTCCAGCATCACCAACCAGAGCTCCGCCTTGCATTTCTTGTGCAGCGGAACGTGCCAAGCGAGTGGTTAGCATCAACCTGGTTTGAACACTTTTCAGGTGCTGCGCCATCTCTTCCATTTGTGGATAATTAAGTCTTATCTTATCACTCATTGTAAAACTCCTTTATGGATGGTTTATTTTTTACTCTAATTTAAAGAAACCTTGTGATTGCGTTTGAGCATCATCATAAATCTTCATGATCGCGTTCACCTGATTAGATGCAGCTGTAAGTGCAGCCACCAATCTTTGAACTGCTGGAAGTAAGAGCGATTCCATTTCATTATTGAACTCATCAGCTCCTCTTCCAATCCAGCCACTACCATGTAAGGTACCTACCTTGTTTCTGGTTTGACTGAGAAGATTATTGAGTTCATCAGCTTCACTTTGAAATTTCTTCGCAAGTGCTTGCAACTGTTCACCATTAAGTTCAGTTTTATCAGCCATTTTTCTTCCTTTCAATCTTGAAATTGATATGTTTGTTGTGATCTACTTTGTTCACGTTTTTTATGCACAACTGTATTGAATTATTTTGGATTGAGACGATAATTTTTGTTTTATGAATACTTGCTACCTCCTCTTCTTAAGTTCAAAAACACATCCATGATGGCTACTTATTGTCTTTGTCTTTTACTACTTTATTTGCTGCAGCTGCTGCAGCACCGACACCACCCACGACACCAGCGGTACCCGCAGCGGATATACCTTCTCCTCCTTCAGCGGGATTCGATGCTGGACTGCTGCTCGGTGGAGGAGCTCCAGAAGGACCTGAAGATCCACCACCTGTGGATGAACCAGCACTCTGATAAACGTGATCAGTCAT
The DNA here is from genome assembly GCA_963765655.1 of uncultured Chloroflexia bacterium. Taxonomy (GTDB): domain Bacteria; phylum Chloroflexota; class Anaerolineae; order Anaerolineales; family Anaerolineaceae; genus UBA6170. The sequence goes on along the minus strand of CAVXXH010000008.1, from coordinate 407,274 downwards.
TGGGGTTTCGCTACCACCAGCGGTACTTCCACCGCCACCACCTGCACCGGATGAGGATCCAGAACCTGATAATCCGGTACCCATATTGTTTAAATCACCTTTTAACCCGGAACTGTCGCCCCCACCAGAACCACCGCCGCCGCCCCCGCCAGCACTTGCTGCAGTATCAACTTTTGGTTCTTGTGGTTGATTGCTATCCTGAGAACCTTGTGCGGGTCCTGAATCTCCCCCTCCGGATGATGCTTGTTCTCCGCCAAATTGACTCGCACCGAAATCAGTTTCACCTAAATTAGAATCAGAACCTGATGGCTCTCCACCTCCGCCAAATTGACCAGCACCAAAATCAGTTTCACTTAAGTTTGGTCCAGAACCTGATGGCTCTCCTCCTCCACCAAATTGGCTGGCACCAAAATCAGTATTCTGTAAATTAGGCTCGGATCCGGGCGGCGTTCCACCACCAGTTCCTGAGCTACTTCCAAATTGGCCAGCACCGAAGTCTGTATCACCGAGATTGATACCTGCGCCACCGCCACCTGAGGTTCCCCCATCGAAAAGACCAGCCCCAAAATCAGTGGTACCCAAATTCACATTTTCGAAATCCTGTTTGAAGAAATGGCCGCTTTGATCTTCCGCATCATGATAAATTTTCTTAATCTCATTCAAGACACCCGATGAATAGAACATCGCTTCATACAGTCGTTTCATCGCAGGTAGTACTACCATTTCCATTTCGTCAAAAAAGGAATCCGCACCCTGGCCAATCCAATCCTTGTGTAAATTGTGGACTTCCTGACGGAGTTTGGTGGTCACATCCGCTAATTCTTCGCCTTCATTCTGTAATTTTTTACGAATCCCATCGATTGATTGGAAGTCAAGTATTGTTTTATCACCCATCAAATAACTCTTTTCTGTCTAAGAGGTTTCAAAGACGATTTCTATATTGGGACCAATCTGGACATGGCTGCCATTATTCAGGAATACGGGTTGACCTGGTGTTAAAGGAGATCCATTTACCCGGGTACCATTGCTACTATTCATGTCCGTAATCATATAGCGCCTGCTTTGAGGATCTACGCTAATTTGCGCATGTAATCGCGAAACACTGGCATCGTTCAGTGTTAATACAGCTCCTACCCTGCCAATGGTATATGGAAATTGTTGCAGCGTGTTGCGTTGTCCAGGTGACATGACACCTAGAGGAGCTTTTGCTACTGAAAACGTTGGCAGGTTCACTGCTGGTGATACCAGCGTGGCATCGGACATAGCTGGAGATCCCACCAGGGTACGATCCAGTTGATCTGGTGAAACACTTGGTGAGATGGGTTTTGAAACCGGCATTACCGGAATTTCATAGCCGGGCGTTGCCTGTTTGGGAGATTGTACTTTTTGTTGAACGGGTCTACTTGACGAGTAGCTTTGAATTGGTTCATTATCCGCAAACGGTGAAGGTTCTTTTTTCCCACGTTTGCTTTTCATTTTTCCACCTAACCTGCCCTGCATCACCGGTGTCCCGGAAAGAGATTTATCCCGCCAGTTATAAATCATTAAAAACGCAATTACTACCAGAATTATTCCCAGGATGATATAAAAGTAAATGGGAGAAGCTTTGAGAGCAGTAAATATCTTTTCAAATATGCTTACTTTCTTGGCTGCGTAAACCACTCCTGCATATTGTTGCGTGGTAAATACACTCCCCTCATCCCCAAGTGCTCTAACCAGAATTGTATATTTGCCGGATTCTACTTCGGCATCCACCATTGGGATCGTGATGGAGCCACTGCCATTGGGAAGTACTGCACTGGTAAAGGTTGAATTTGGGACTACTGTATTGGTTTCTTCATCGATCAGCCAACCATCATATCCTTTCACTAAAACTGGATTGGTTGTGGTGATTTGAATAACGAGATCGTTATTATCCTGGATCACTGACTGAATGCTTAATTTTGGTAAAACGCCAGAAGGATCAAATTTAAATTCGTGAATTAATTCGGTTGATGATTTTCCCTGATCATCTTTTACAATTGCAAAGGGAAAATTATTTTCTTTATCCGTGGCAACGATGCGCATCTCATAATCCCTGCCTGCGGTTAAGGCCTCCGTGGGAATATTGAGTGTATTGAATGTAGCCAGGTTTTCGAAGACAAATTCTGTTACTTTTGATCCGTTTTCTTGTTCCCAAATGGCTACACGTAAATAATTAACCAATTCGGGTGAGGTTACCGATATTTGAACATCGTAGGACATTGTTTCGGGCCTTAAAGCAAACCCATCCAGTTTGGCTGTAACTGGGCTGGGTGGTCCAGGATACTCTTTGCTGGAATTGACGACAAAAGCGGTGCTGGTTTCTCCCACATCTTTCAGGTTCATGATCAGTACAGCGTTATTATCTCCCTGACGTGGATATATGCTTGATTCTGCCATCCATTGGGCTTTCAATCCCAGCATGATTTGCTCAAAGGAATTCTTGAGCTGGCTCTCGTTTCCGATCGCTGAAAATCCTCCGGTACTGGCTGCCATATTTTCCAGTTCAACAGCATTGATGTTGCCGGCTGAAACGGATAATCCAATCGTATGGATGGGCACCTGAGCTTTCATGGCTTTATCGACCAGTTCACGGTAGGTATGCTGGCTGCAAACCTTGCCTTCTTTGGTTTCATCTTTCCCATCGGTGAAGAGAATCACCGCGCGCCTGCCAACCGGGGCTTTTTCCATGGCTTCCACAGCGGTGTAAGCCGCATCATATAGACAGGTACCTTTGCCTGTTGTCTTTAATTGATCAATGGCAAAACTAATGGCTGATTGATTTTCGGTGAAGTCCTGTAGGAGGACAATTTCCTCATCAAATTGTACAACCGAGAAGAAGGCATCATTCGGTACATTGGTCAACGCCAGTTTGGCTGATTCCTTTAATAAATCTTGTGCGCCAGCCATACTTCCACTGGCGTCCAGAACCATGGTGATATAGATCGGTATATCCGGTTGTTTGATTTCAGCTCCGGTAGTCAATCCGGTATTCAACAATGTGATTTGGGCAGTTTCCGGGGTGATTTCCGTAATTGCCTGACCAGTTTGTTTGTCAAATAAATTAAAATACACCTTCAAATTGACAGAATCTGGCAATTCAATCGTGGATATGGTGTTAATACGTACATCTGGTTGCGATTGGGCAACCACCTCTGTGAAAATGGAAAATAACAAAATGCCAATGAGCAGGTACGGCAAAGCTTTTTTCAGCATTGCATTCAATCGTCCCTCCTGGAATTAATAATAATTGAATAATTCGATCAATAATTATTATTAGTATAGCAAAAAAACAAACGAATTCAATTATTATTATCAATTGTATAAAGTTATATCTATATTATGACTTAAATCCCCAATTTTCAATAATCAAAATTGTAAGGAAAAAAACAATATTCATTATTCAATTGGCATGATTGTTTCGGGATTTGTTTCTACAATCTCAGCTTTTATTTTTCCTCGTGATAATTCGATTAATTTTGAATTAAACGATTCAAATTGTTCCACCTGAAATTGGACGCTGATGGTTATGTCACCCCCGAAATCCTCATCCAATATTTTGCCTTTGAATTCCTGGATAATTAATTTTACCTGTTCATAGAGTGAGTATGGTATTACCAGCATGACAGTATGGGTGGGTACTTTTTGAGCCAATGGCAGAATTTCAAAGACTGATTTAACAGCGTCTGTATAAGCACGTACCAATCCTCCGCTTCCCAGTTTTGTGCCACCGAAGTAGCGCGTTACCACCACAGCAATATCCCCTAACCCACTACCCTGTATAACTGCAAGGGCTGGTCGTCCAGCGGTCCCGGATGGTTCGCCATCATCGCTGCAATGGGCGGTCACTGATTGGCCAAATCCCACCAGAAATGCTGGTACATTATGGCTGGCATCGGAAAATTCTTTTTTTATTTCATGGATAAATTCCCTGGCTTCTTCCACACTGAAAACAGGTGCAGCTGTGGCGATGAAACGCGAATTTAAGACCATGATTTCGGTTCTGGTTCTTTTAGCGGGAATCCGATAGCGTTGCATAGTTTTATTCTATCAATGATTCACGGAAGTTGCTTCATGGCTGGTCCAGATCACGAACCCGCAGATCAATCCCCTCGCGCAGAGTTTTCTCCATACGTACATATTGTTCTATGACACGCAAACCAACTGACTCATACAACTGGGTTGCCCCGGTAAGGCTATCAGAATCGACACTCAAGCCAACTTTTTGACTACATTTTTCTTTGATTTTCTGGAAAAAGTGCAACATCAAGGCTTTACCAATTTTTTTATGCCGCCATTCACGCATCACCCCCAGTATCGAAACCCAGCCATAATCAGGACCGAAAGGGGTGGATTTACTGCCAAAAATCATTCCAACCCACTCACCATTCACTTCAGCGACAAACCACAAATCCGGATCATAATTCGGATCCTGCAAATGTTCGCTTTCAAATTCTCTAAATCCTTCTTCCTCTGTGGTTCCGATATGACCCCAGTGGTCTTCGAATGCTTCTTCCTTTAAAAGGTAGACCTTTTTGTACTCTGTAGGTTCAATTGGTCGAATCCTCACATTCTCAGGTAAAATCGTGGCTGGTATTTCCTCAGGTAGGTCACCTTCCATTACAAAACTATAACGCACCGGTCTGGCACCTAAATCCTTCAGCAGTTGGATGGATGCCTGATCCTTGATATTCATATAATTTACGGTAAAAGTTTGCAAGCCCACTTCAGCTTTTTGCATGTATTCTCTAGCTCGTTCTTCCACCCAATGGTTGAGCACCCAACCAATCCCGCGATTTTTATAATCTGGATGCACCCGCACCCAGGTGTTCACCCGCACGAAGGGAGGAAGCACACCCCATACGTCAGCATAAGCAATAAGGGTGTCCTGATCCCAGACCATGATGGTGTCTTTTTCCATTTCCAATGAGCCAGTTTCCCAACCAGCAGTAAGTTCACCAGCTTCAAATTCATCCTTCTGGATAATTTCCTGTGAGCAGCGGTTGAATAAATTCGCCACTACATGCGCATCATCCATTCTGGCTGGGCGAATTTGATAGTCTTTCTTCAATTCTTCAAGTGTGTTGTACATAGACTTTCCTAAGGTGTTATTGTTTCAGAAGATTAATTTTATCCAACAATTCGCCAATGGTTACCCCACGCTCATTGATTTCAATTTGTAACCATTCATCTGGATTTCTGCTGAAGCGGGTTAATGAGCTTAAAGAATGTTCGGCAGCGTTTGAATAATAATTGACCAAAAATGGTAATTCTAAAGAGTGACAGGCTTTTGCCCCTAACCAACATAAAACCGGTCGGGCATTCAGGAGCACACCAGGAATCTCCCTGAGCCAGAATAACAACTCTAATGGATCAAAACCATACTCCAACCAGGTTTCACCATGTTCTTCTATAATTTCACCTGCTTGTTCAAATTCCTTCTGCGATAATAACATTCGCAATACTTCCAACCATTCATTCTTATCCGCCAGCTGGTCAAATGAATATTGAAAATTGGATTTTGTTGCATTTTGTTGAGAAAAATCAAGTCCCTTCAGTCCAATCCAGCGTACATTTTCTTTCTGAAGACCCAGCCACTTTTCAACCTGTTGCCACCATGACAGATTGCTAGTAAAGTCTATATTCATAAATACCAGGACAACCTTCTGAGTTTCGAATTCCAGGGTGAGTTTTTCCAGAGCATCAGGTAATGGTTGTGAATGGTGATCTATAAGTGTGTTCAGAATTTCCCTGCCAATATCAGGTATTACTTTTCGTAATCCTGCGATGAATTTTAACCAGAAACGGCCTGGGTCATGATCTTCTTTTTCCAGTTGAATCCAGACACAAGGGACATCATCAGACTGTAAAATCCAGATCAGGTTGTTAATCTGAAATTTTTCCAATTGACTAATTTTTCCAACAATCAAATTATCCAATTTTCCTGGATGGATATCAAAATGTTCATAATAAGGTGGTATGGTGATGGAATTTTGGAAAATGGATATCAAAGTTGCCCTCTACTGATCAGGTTTATTCTATTATATCCCCTTGCTGCCAGGTCGAAAATGGATAGCTTCTGAAATCAAAACTTTTATGATAGAAGACAGAATGACTCATGACAACCTCATGATTGACAGACAATTTTGCCTGAGATACAATCAGCTTAATTCAATAACGGTTAAGGTGCACCTCCCGCCCGGATGCGCGGTGCTCAAATGGGGAAACTGGTGAAAGTCCAGTGCTGTCCCGCAACGGTAAGTTCACAGGAACAAGCCCGAATACCTGCCTTAATTCGGTTCGATCATTCCTTCGCGGAAAGGGAAGTTGACTCTTAATAAGGGTTCACTTCCCGCCATTTGGCGGGTTTTTAATTCAACCAGCCTTTCCGTGAAGAACGAAAGGCTGGTTCCGTTGTTGCATTCAAATCATTTTCCGAGGAGAAAATCCATATGCAACATTTCACCAAATTTCTGTCTTTTATATTGTTATTGGTCTTCATGACCGGACTTGCTCCAGCTGGTTTTGTTCAAGCGCAAACCGAGATCGACATCGATTTTTCCACTACCATTGATTATTTGGAAAGGCAACTTCAGGTCGATGGCGGTTTTCCTGGACTGAGTGAGGTTTCCGATCCTGGTACTACAGCACGCGCATTAATCGCTTTTCATGCCATTGGTGTAGATCCACAGCAATTTGTCAGTGCTGAAGGACTTACCCCGATTGATTATCTTCTGGATACTTATCAGGGGTACATATTTGATGATAATCAGCTATTGTTTCCTGGCAATGCTGGCCTGATATTGGCTGCTTTATCGTTCTCCCAATCTGCTCCAGAGGATTTACCCGTATTCATCCTGGAGACATTACAGGCAGATGGTAGTTTCAGTACAGAAGCCGCCAAAGATTGGAATTCTGGAGTGGTTACCGATCTCAACCAGGCGTTGGCAATCCTAGGACTGGCAGCCCATAAAGATCAGGTTCCAGCAACTGCGGTTGATTATTTGTTGGCAAAACAAATGGGAGATGGCACCTGGGACAATGGATTTGGTTCTGACCCGGATACAACTGCCCTGGTGGTGGTAGCTTTGCTCGCCAGCGGTCAGGTGGATCAGGATCACACCGCCATTCAAACAGCGCTACAAAACTTCAAAGATATTCAATTAGAGAATGCTGGTTGGCGACCGCTATGGGATTCTTCAATGATCAATGTGGATACTACCGGCTGGATTACCCTGGCGCTGGTAAGTGCAGGAGAGGACTTATCCAATTGGAGTGTGGACAATAATTCTCCCAGAGATGCTCTGCATTCAGCTATTCAGGAAGATGGAAGTATCGGTGAGAATATAATCAATGTGTATTCAACCATCGAAGCCCTGTTGGGTTTTTCTCAGGATCCACTGATTGAACCGCTCACTCCAGAGATTGTGACTCTATCTAAAGCTGGTTTGGCAGTTACTTTGCCGGATGGCAGTACTGTTTTACGGTGTGTTGAATTTTCTGGAGATACAATCAGTGGATTTGAGTTGTTGGAAACTTCTGAACTGCAATTAGATACCATATTTGACCCAGCTAAAGGAAATGCCATCTGTGGTATTGAAGGTCAGGGTTGCAGTAGCGATAATTGTTTTTGTGGTATGCCCAATTACTGGTCCTATTGGCACCTGAACCTGGAGGGTGAAGAATGGGCTTATTCCCAGGTCGGATCAAATACCTATCAGGTGACTGAAGGATCTGTGGACGGATGGAGCTGGGGTGATCAACCACCCTCATTGGTGAGTTTCGATGAAATTTGTGCCGAGAATCCATTGCTATTCTTACCTGCAGTGGTTAAACAAGATCAACAACCTACCAGTTCCGTACTCCTCCCCTTGGTTGAAAACGCAGGTGATGCAGAAGAAGGTACCCAAAACCTAGTTGAAGAAGCTGAACCTGCTGCAGAAAATAATCTATCCCAATACCTGATTTTTGGCATTATTGTGTTGGGTCTGGTCGTTGTAATGGTTTTAGTACTGCGGGAAAAACGAAAAGTTTGAAAGAAAAACTGCTGACCGGATTAATTTACATTTTAACCACCGGGTTAGGTATTTTTGCTTACCTATATCCCCTGCTGGAGACTGCGGATCAGGGAATATTAAGTTCGAACCGACAGAACGAATTACCCATCATGATGGCGATGATTCTGGCGTTGTGTTCAATCGTCTTAATTTATGAAATTCAGCAATATCGCCTCAATACCAAATTGATTGCCTTGCTGGGAATCCTGATCGCGATTAATTCCACCCTGCGCTTTATTGACCTGACCTTACCAGTATTGGGAGGATTCAGCCCGGTATTCTTTTTAATTCTGATCACCGGATACGTGTTTGGTGGCAGGATGGGATTCCTGATGGGATCCCTGACCATACTGGTTTCTGCTTTGATTACTGGCGGGGTCGGTCCCTGGTTACCCAACCAGATGCTGACAGCCGGTTGGGTTGGTTTATCCGCAGCCCTTGCCAGAAGACTGGTGTTACTCACCCGCCAGGAGAACAAACCAGCTGAGTGGATCATACTGCTGATTTTTGGTTTCCTATGGGGATATTTGTTTGGTGCCATCACAAATTTATGGTTTTGGCCCTTTCTCTCAGGTCCAAGTAATCAAGAATTTGCTCCGGGTTCTAATTTATTAGTGTCTATGCGAAATTATGGTGTGTTTTACCTGGCTACGTCGCTTATTTGGGATACAACCCGCGCGATTGGCAATGTATTATTAATCCTGTTCTTTGGGAAAGCTACCATAAAAGTGTTGCGGCGTTTTCAAAAACGCTTTTATTTTGTTCAGCTAGGGGAGAAGAATTAACGCAATGAATGTGCATACCTACGCCTGGCTGGCATGGTTGATCTCCGGATTGGTAGTGCTTACCACGACCAGAAATCCACTGATCATCCTCCTGGTCGATCTGATCCTGATTCTCTTCCAGGTCTGGGTTACACCCCCTTCCAGAAAAATCCTTGGAACGACACTACGGTTTGGACTCTCTGTTCTGATGCTCTCGACCGTCTTAAATATGTTCATCTCACGCTTTGGGGAAACCATTCTCTTCCGTCTTTCCACCAATATCCCGCTGCTGGGTGGCAACTACACATTAGAAGCATTGGTCTATGGTTTAACAAACGGATTGATTTTAATCGGAATGTTCACATTATTCATGATCCTCAACCAGGTCGTTTCCGTTCATTCCCTGGTACGGTTAATTCCACAGGCGTTTCATCCGGTGGCAGTTGTTACCACCATTGCCCTGACATTCATTCCAGCCTCCCAAAAACAGTTTCAGGCAATTCGCGAAGCCCAGGCAATCCGTGGTCAGCAGCTCAAAAAGATGCGTGATTGGCTGCCCCTGATCATTCCTCTCTTGATTGGTGGTTTAGAAAGAGCTATGCAAATTGCTGAAGCAATGACCGCCAGAGGATTTACAGCTCAATCGGATTGCAAAATTTCCTGGTTAGAAAAAGCATTGCTTCCATTCGGTTTGATATTTATCATCCTGGGCTGGATATTGGAATTATCCCCCCAACTTCCTGTTTCGGGGTGGTGGTTGGTTCTGACAGGGCTGCTTTTGTTACTTATTTTATTTTTTATCAGTGGAAAAAGAGTTAAGAAAAGCACTTATGCGCAAGAACCCTGGACACAGATTTCAACCTGGATTAGCATTTTTGCTTTATTTCTGTCATTGGCTTTCATTCTTAACATACCAGGTCATCAGAGTCTGGCATATGAACCGTATCCTACTGTACAGCTGCCAGGATTTTCCATTTTACACGGTCTGTTGACTTTAACCTTGCTGGCACCCATCTTTCTCAAGGGGGAGGTAAAGTATGATCAGGATTGATCAACTAACTTATCGCTATCCTGGTGCTGAAAAAGATGCCTTAAAGATTAGCGAATTGCAGATTCCTGCAGGGAAGTTCTGCCTGGTTATTGGTGAGTCTGGTTCCGGTAAGTCAACATTGCTGCGACTGATCAACGGATTGGTACCGCATTTCACGGGAGGTACCCTGGGGGGGCAGATTACCGTGGCTGGTTTGGATCCGGTTAAATTAGGACCACAGGTGATGAGCTGTGTTGTGGGCTTTGTATTCCAGGAAGTTGAAAACCAGTTTGTGGTCGACATCGTGGAAGACGAAATTGCCTTCTCCATGGAACAGGCTGCCATTCCCAGGCTTGAAATGCAGGTGCGTGTCCAGCAGATCCTGCAGAAATTGAATCTGGAACATCTCAAAACACGAAAAGTTGATTCCCTCTCCGGTGGTGAAACACAGCGGATTGCCATTGCTGCTGCCCTGGTGTTGGAGCCAAAAATCCTGGTACTGGATGAGCCTACCTCACAACTCGATCCGATTGCTGCCGAAGAAGTTCTGTTGCTGCTAAAACGCTTACAGCAGGATTTAGGGCTAACAATCGTCATGTCCGAACAGCGGCTCGACCGAGTTCTGGCATATGCCGATATGCTTGTAATTCTTTCCCCGGATGGGCAATTACGTGAAGTAGGACTGCCCCAGGCGGTCATACAAAACTGTGCACTCAAACCACCCATTGTGCAACTGGCAGAAAAACGGGGTTGGTTCCCCATTCCACTGGATGTTGAGCAGGCTCGAAAATTTACCCGGGATGAGAAATTTGAAATACTGGAAAAAGCCCCATTTGATATAACCACTCAACCACTTATAGAAGTGCAACATGTGGTTGTGAACCTGGGAAAACGTGAAGTTCTGAAAGACATAAATTTCTGTTTGCACGCGCAAGAGCGATTGGTGTTAATGGGTCCTAATGGTGCGGGAAAATCCACACTGTTGCGAACACTGCTGGGTCTGATTGCTCCCAACCAAGGTGAAATCCTTTTTAAACGAAATAAGATTGAATACCAGCACACAGCCGAATTGAGTCTCAAAATCGGGTATCTGCCACAGGATCCTAACGCCTTGCTCTTTTCCGAGACGGTTCAACAGGAACTGGAAACCACCCTGCACAATCATCAAATCCCAGTAAAGTCGGAGATTATCGACCATTTACTCACTCAGCTAAATATCCAAACCAAAGCAAATGCATATCCACGGGATCTGAGTACAGGGGAAAAACAACGGGTTGCTTTGGGTGCAGTGGTGGTGACACAACCGGAGATCATTATTCTGGATGAACCGACACGTGGATTGGACCAACTAACCAAAAATGCTTTGTTGGAACTTTTACTGGAATGGAATCAGAACGGCAAAACCATCTTATTGGTCACACATGAAGTTGAATTTGCTGCAGCCTTTGCAACCCGCATCCTGATTCTCGAAGATGGACAGATTGTCAGCCAGGGAGATCCTCGCAAAATTATGCGTACCCATCCTCGTTACTCACCGCAGATTGCTAACTTGTATCCAGAGACTGATTGGTTGACCCTCAACGATCTCCCATTCTAACGGAAAATTCCTACCAGTATCATCATTATCATTCGGGGCAAGCGTGTGTTTTTGGCGTGCTCTGCACGCCAAAAACACACGGACCGCTAATTATTTAAGGAACTCCAAAAATGGGTACAATTAAAGCATTCGACATGGAAAGGATGTTGCTATGAACTATCGTAGATTGGGAAAAACTGAATTAAATGTCTCTGCTGTAGGTGTTGGCACCTGGCAATTGGGTGGAGAATGGGGAAAAGTTTACGAACAAAGTGAAGTAGATCGAATGATCAGGCGTGCCGGTGAATTGGACATCAATCTGATCGATACAGCCGAATGTTATGGTGATCACACCTCAGAAGAATTGGTGGGTAATGCGATTAAAGGTCAACGAAAAGACTGGATCGTTGCCACCAAATTTGGACATAAATTCCATGCCAATTTTGAACGCACCACTCATTTCGAACCTGTCAGTGTTCAAAAACAACTGGAAGAATCGCTGCGAGCTTTACAAACTGATTACATTGATTTATACCAATTTCATTCTGGGTCAAACGAAGATTTCGATAACCCGGATCTTTGGGAAATGATCGCCAGACAGGTGGAAGCCGGCAAAATTCGAGCGGTCGGATTATCGATCACGAATGCCAATCCTCCACTCCAAATCCAGAAAATGAGTGAATACGGGATTTCTGCTCTGCAAGTTATCTACAACCGCCTCAGCCGCGAACCGGAACAGGATATCTTTCCAACCTGTCAAAAAGAGGATATTGGTGTACTAACCAGAGTTCCTCTGGCATCAGGATTTCTGAGTGGAAAGTATCAACCAGATACACAATTCACCAACCCCGATGATGTTCGCTCATTGCGTGACCCGGAATCCATTCGTCAACAATTACTGGAAGTGGAACAAATCAAAACCACTGAAGTGCCAGAAGGTGTGGATATGGCGCAATGGGCATTGGCATGGTGCTTACGTCATCCAGCGGTCACCTCTGTCATTCCGGGTTGCAGAAATGTGGAACAGGTGGAATCAAACGCGAGAGCGGTATTATTGCTGGACTGATTCAACAAAACTCGCATATCAAGTTTCTATCTTTTGACAGTTACAGATGAACCGGTTAAAAATCGGTAGAAATCTCTAGCATTAGCTTTTGCTATTTTCTGATATATCGAGACTCCATGTTTTTTTACTATGATCCAATGGGGTTGATAGATATGGTTTCGTCAAATTTTTGTCTCGTTTCAAGATCAGGAAAACGCAGATAAAACTGGCAAGAATCAATCCAATGTCTTCCCAGATCCCAATTGTGATCCATAATATTCCTGACAGACTGAATAGAAATGGGATAACCAATAAAATTTTAGGAATTTTTTGGCTACTTAACATCAATATACCGAAAGTAAAAATGATCAATGGGCAGGGAGTCAACCCAAATGGAGGGGTTTTGGGATAAATATGATCAATCAAAATCCCAAAAAGAAAATAGCCAAACATCGCATAAAAAATGCATATCAGCCCTATCCAAGTATACGAGACAGAATAGGTACCAAACCGTAATTTGGGTTTTACAATGAAGTAAGAAAATAATATTCCCTGTACCAAAAATACAACGGAAAATATATAACCAGGGGAAAAACCCTGTTGGGCACTTGGATACCAAAATAGGATTGATACCCACAACCAGAAAAATGCAAGAACAGCTGTCGTAATTCTTGTGGAAAGAAGAACTCTTTTTAAACCCAAATATTATTGCCAGAATACCCAGGATATAAGCAACAATTTGGAATGGCCAGATCATCTGGTTATATGCTGAGAAAACCTCTAGTAGTTGTTCTCCTGTAATCAACTTTTCTCCTCGCTTTTCCTATAAAATAGTTCAAGATCTGATAGTAATATGGCAATGTTTCAGAATGTAATTCGAAGAAACATTGCCATATCCTCAAAAATTTTTATTTACTATGGTGCTTCTGTGATTGTTCCTACAAAATGCCCATCAATTTCAACCGCATGAATCAACATTCCATCAAAGTCGCCATATCCTTTCCCCCGGATACGACTAATGTAACCATCTTCATACATTACAGCAGAAAAAGTCCCCTCCCAGTAGCCATCGTAAATCGAGGATTGGTTGTGGAAGGTTCCCCATCCAGGACCAGTCATATTACTATCCCAATTCATATTTGCAGTTAATCGATTAATACCTGTCAAGCGGTCATCAGATGCGTCAACAACCTCATAATATTGAACCATTCCCCGGATGTGGATATTACTACCTGGAAAGGTCATCACACCTGGTTCACAAATGTACACACCATCACAAAATGGAACTTCCCATGCATCAACTTCAATGCGATTGTTTTCTGCAAAAACATTACTGGTGTTTGGTAAAAGGCTGATTGCCAGTATCAACAAGATTGATATGGAATACAATATTCTTTTCATTTTTTTCTCCTTTTCAAATAAACGAATCAATTTTTTTGATCTCGATTTTAATATACAAAATCCGCATATCGAAAACATGGAGAAATCATATTTTACATCATGTAGATTGAATAAATTGGTTGATTTTGTATAATATTTATACAACCGCTTATATTGTCATTAAAAGGTTGGCTTTTTATGGAAAAATTACAGATCAACCTACTTGGCCCATTTCGAGCAGAGATGGAAGGTCAATTGCTGGTTGGTTTTCGATCAGATAAAGTTCGCGCACTTCTCGCCTTTTTATCAGTTGAACATAGTCGTCCCTGGACTAGAGATTTCCTTGCAGAATTATTTTGGCCAAATTATCCTGAGGAAAAAGCCCAAAGCAACTTGCGAAATTCACTTTCCAACCTGCGCTTTGTAATTAGGGATTCTAAAGAAGAACCCCCACTTCTATTAATATCAAAGTCGATCATTCAATTTAATACCCAGGCAAATGTCTTTGTTGATGTTAATTATTTCCAAGAACTTATCACAAACTTTAATAATGAAAAAATACGACCATTCGGTAAAACGAATAATTCACAAATTGAATTAGCAGTATTTCTGTATAAAGGTTCATTTATGGAAGGTTTTTCACTTGATATCCAGGACTTTGAATCATGGATGTTAAGTTCACGTGAACAGTTTCGTCAAAAATATGTTAAGGCTTTATGTAGTCTATCCAAAGCCTATACCCAGCAAGGTGATTTTTCAAAAGCGTTGGACACATGCAACCAATGGATTGATATCGACCCATGGGAAGAAGAAGCTTATCGCTTGAATATACAGATTTTAACAAAGCTTGGACGGCGAGGAGCAGCATTAGCAAAATTCGAAACCTGTCAAATACGTCTTCAGGAAGATCTGGGTATCAAACCAGCATCAGAAACGATTCGGTTAGTTCAGAAAATCCAGGATGATTTCACCAAATTGGAATCTATTGATAGTTCTTTCTCAAAAGGTCAAACTGATATTGAGAAGGTGGATCCCGGTCCAGTTCCTGAATATATCATGGGTGTAATTTCCCAAAATGTGGAAAAAAGTCCATTTGTCGCCCGAGATAAAGAACTTGCACAACTTCACATCTGGTTGAGAGACGTCCTTACAAATCAAGGCAGAACTGCTTTCATAACAGGTGAACCTGGCATTGGTAAAACCTTTTTGCTAAAGGAGTTTACAAACCAGGCTTTGTTTTCACATCCTGATTTACTTGTTCTTTGGGGTCAATGTAATGCGTACACAGGACAGGGAGATCCATATTTTCCTTTTATTAATATGATACGCATGCTGGTTGGAGATCTGAAACCATTGATGACAGGAACCATTATTAGCCATGAGCATTTAGATCGCTTATGGTATTTACTTACCGATACTGTTGGGGTAATGGTTGATAATGGCCTTGATTTGATCAATCGTTTTTTCCCCGAAAATATTCAATTTTCACTGTTGGAGAAGCATAAAGGTGTCAATTTTGATCAATTACAATCCTTGTCTACTATGCATAAGAACAAACCGAAGGTTAAGATCCAGCTTGAGGCCTTGAATGATCAATTTACGCAAGTATTGAGTATGATTTCTAAAAATCATCCTATCATTCTAGTAATTGATGATTTACAGTGGATTGACCCAGGCTCTATCAGTATGCTATTTCATTTAGGTAGAAATCTTTCTGGAAAGAAGATATTTCTAATTGGTGCGTTTCGTTCTGAAGAATTAAACCTGAACGTAGAAAATTATAGCCACCCTCTGGTAGGAATTTTACAGGAATTTCAAACACAATTAGGTGAGATACTCATAGATTTAATGAACAGTGATGGTGAAGAATTTTCTAACGCTCTTTTAGATAGTGAACCAAATGATTTTAGTCCTGATTTTTATAAAATGCTTTACAAACACACATCGGGTCACCCCCTATTTACGATTGAATTATTAAGAGAAATGCAAATTCGAAGGGAAATTATTAGAAATAACCTTGGAAAATGGGTGGAAAGTAGACACTTGAATTGGAAAATGCTTCCAGCCAGGGTTGAAGCAGTAATTGCGAGACGAATCGGGTTGTTACCAAAAGAATGTCAGGTAATATTGGAATGTGCAAGTGTCCAGGGTGAGGTTTTTATTGTTGAGATACTTGCCAGAATTCTCGGAAAATCCGAAAATGAAATTATTGATTTTGTTGACCAAATAATTTGCAAACGTCACCGGTTGATATCATATCAAGGCGAAAAGCAAATTGGAATTCAACCTTTTACCTATTATCGTTTCAGACATGCTTTATTCCAAATATATTTATACAATCATTTATTGGACCATGAGAAAATTAGATACCATGGTTTGGTGTGTAATCATTTAGAAAGTGTTTTCATGAACCACCTTAATCAATACCCAGAAATGCTACATACTATGGCACGTCACGCTGAAATTGGCAACCTTTTTGAAAAAGCTGTTGATTATTACACATTAACCGGAAAGAATGCCGTACGATTAGCCGCTAATCAAGAAGCGATCGACCACTTTAATCATGCGTTGATTTTATTGAAAACTCTCCCACAATCAGATAAACGAGATAAAAAAGAACTTGAATTACAGCTCAGCCTGGGTCCTCCACTTACAGCATTGAAGGGTTGGGCACCTGCAGAAATGGAAAAAGCTTATACTCGTGCACAGGAGTTATGTTTGAACATTGATGATGTTTCCCAGCTTCATCCTGCAATCTGGCTATTGGCAACATTTCGGCTTGGCCGGTCGGAACATGCTGAAGTAGATAGATTGGTAGCCAGGCTTATTGAAATATCCCAAAAATACAATGATCCTGATTTACAAGCTATGTCATCTCTTCAGGTAAGTCCGCTCTATCAAGGAAAATTGATTGAAGCTCATAAATTTCTCGAAATAGCAGGAGAAGCCCCAGATTTAAATCTACAACGGTCTTTGACGGTACGCTATGGTATGGCTCCAGCAGCTATTGCATTAGGTTACCAGGGAAATTGTTTGTGGTTATTAGGTTATCCGGATCAAGCTGTTGAGATGGATATAAAAGCTCATGAGTTGGCAACGTCAATTGATCATCAATTATCATTGTGTTATGTTATCAGCAGATCATGTTGGTTATCGGTATTACTGGATAAAAAGGATCATTTACAAAGACAATCCCATTTATTAAGTGAAATTTCTCATCATTATGGATTTAAAAATTTTGAATTAGCCGCCATTTTTTTCCAAAATTTATTGGAATTAGATAACACCAGTCGAAGAAAACAAAAAATTGAAGCAATGCAATACACTATTCAAACTTACCTATCCACTGGTACAATCCTTAATCGCACAGGTTTCCTCGTTTTCTTTTCTCAAGCATGTCTACTGGTTGGGGAAATTAGCCGAGGATTGAATGCAATCAATGAGAGTATTCACTTAGGAGAAAAAACAGGAGAATTGTGGTTTCAGGCAGAAGCCTGGCGAACCAAAGGGGAATTGTTATTGGCTAAGAAAACAAACCTCCGTCTTGAAACATGGAATATAAAAGAAGCAGAATTTTGTTTACGAAATGCATGTCAGATCGCTTCTCAACAAGAAGCTAAATCGTTCGAATTACGAGCAGCGATGAGCATTTTGCGCTTATCTTTGATTCAAGGGGATTCATTACAAGCAAGTAAAGATTTAGCGAACATCTACAATTGGTTTACAGAAGGTTTTAATTCTACTGATTTATTGGAAGCCAAATCTCTTCTAATTTAATTATTATTAAGAATTGCCAGGGATTAACACTTCCTGATAAAATCAGCAATTTTTTCAATGGCCTTTTGGGCTTCGGGGATGGCAGGACCAGTCGCCGGATATACATGCCCCATATACAGTTCAATGACCAAATCTACTTCTACGCCATCTTCCTTCATACGGGTTGCCAGGCGTGTTGAATCGTCCATCAGAATTTCCTGTCCTCCCACCAGAATTAAGCTATCTGGTAATCCCTTAAAATCACCAAATAAAGGCGAAATCCATGGATGGGTCAATGGCTCATTTCCAGCATAATCCAGTGCACTTTCCTGTAAATTTTCCCAGGTTAACATGACATCCAGGTCTTCCAGAAGCGTGATTGACTCTCCGCTGCCGGTGAGATCCGTCCATGGGGAAATAAAAATCGCTCCGACGGGTAAAGGTTTGCCCATATCTCTCAAAGCCAGTAGCGTCGCCAGGGTCAGTCCCCCACCAGCAGAATCACCAGCAAACATAATCTTTTCCGGCTCCCAACCCTGATGCAATAGCCAGTCATAAGCAATCAATGCATCTTCCAACGCCGCTGGAAAAGGATGTTCCGGTGCCAGGCGGTAATCTACCATTAAAAATTGGGCTTTGCTCTCCTGCGCTAACTGGAAGAGGAAGTTGCGATGGAGAACTGGTATTTTGGTCGTGTACCCACCGCCATGCAAATAAAACACCACCTGGGTTGGGATCTCTTTTTCCGGTAAAACCCACTCACAGGGGATCCCATTCGCATCTACAGGATGGGGATCTAATTTTAATGGCGGAGGAACTAACTCCTGAAGACGATCAAGATAACTGCGTTGTTTTTCAAGTTCCTCCGGCATGATGGGTTTGTGCAACAGGCGAACCAAAGCGTACATTAACCGACTGCGCAAGCTGGGATGAAAAGCATTGCTGAACTCCAGACCAATCACTGCCCCCAACCCAAAAAACAGAACCCGCTTCCAATTCTTAAGAAATTTATTCATCTTGCTTTGATCCTTATTAATCTTATTATAAAGTAGAAAAGAGATCTACCTCCGTTTTTATCAATTATTAATTTTAATAATTAAGGATATATTGAAGATTAAAATGGCTACGCGAATTTTAAATGTACGATTTTTCTACATCCCAATACAACAGCGCGGTGCGAATGGCTGATGGCCAGAAATATTCTCCTGATTGGTACACCAGATTAGATGCCAACAAATCACGCAATCTGTCATCCCATTCATTGTTGTCAAATAATCCCAGGCGATTTTTCATCTCAATCAACGCATCCTCCAGCAAAGGATGTGACCAGGGTTTCCAGAGATGATCCTCTTCCATGATCACGTTTGGGAAGATTCCCATTTCCCAGAGGATTTGCATGGCAATCTGGTAATTCGGGCTGTCATAAGGATGCCCCCAGACCAACTTCATC
The DNA here is from genome assembly GCA_963765655.1 of uncultured Chloroflexia bacterium. Classification (GTDB taxonomy): domain Bacteria; phylum Chloroflexota; class Anaerolineae; order Anaerolineales; family Anaerolineaceae; genus UBA6170. The sequence goes on along the minus strand of CAVXXH010000008.1, from coordinate 388,195 downwards.
GCCTGTGCCATCAAACCTTCTTCTCCAGGTGCACGGATCAAGAATATGATACGCTTATTGGTTGACTCTTGCAGGGCACGAATAAATGCTGGAAAATCTTCCGTTCCATACATGGCATGCGAACAAAAACAAATATCATGCCTGTCAACCTTCACTTCTGGCCAGCAACCTTTAACAATGTTGACATTATTTAATCTTTCTTCTTCAACCCGTTGCTTTAATTGAGACAACATACTCTCAGATGGATCAATAGCAGTGATTGATTTTGCATGTGGTGACATCAGACTGACCCAGGCACCGCTGCCTGCACCAATGTCTATGACGGTTGACCCTGAAAATTCGTTTAATGTTTGTAAAACAAACGTGCGGCTGGAGTCTTGTTGTTGCCAGCGATCACTGACTTTCTGATCAAATTCTTTCGCTTTTCCATGCCATTGATCAGCTGAATAGGTTTTTGTCTTCCGTTTTCGCCGTTCTTCACACAATCTCACCAGATCGCGCCATAATTGCACATAATTCACAATTACTATCTGTTTCACCATTCACTCCTGACCGTTGATAGATTGATTATATCGGAAGAAGGTATCAATAAGCCTGGATTCAGGTGATATCTTAAGGGAATCAATAGAATTGATCGAAAATCAATTACAATTGATCTACGGATTAATTTATGGAAGGTGTAGTATGAATTTCCCCCGAAAAGTTTTTGGAATAGGTCTGATATTTCTCTCAGTCATTGGTTTAGTTGTCTCCATTTTTGCGCTTGTACAGGTCTGGCGACTCCGTTTACCCGTTGCAACGCAGGTGTACGATAGCCTCTTGTTTGCTGAAAAAATAGTCAACACAACCAGCTCTGGTCTGGACATCATCGATTCCAGTCTGACCAACGTCAAGAAAAGCATGACCTCATTGGAGGATTCCACCTTGATGATCGCTCAGTCCATGGAAGATACCAGTAATTTAATTGGTTCTTTCTCAGACCTTTTTAAAGGAGATATTAAAGACACGCTGGAAAACACCAAACTTTCGGTGGTGGCAGCTCAGAGCTCTGCGCTTATTATCGATAATTTACTGTTTGGGCTCTCCAAAATCCCATTATTAGGGATTGAGTATGCTCCCCCCAAACCCTTAAACACCGCGTTGAAGGAAATCGGAGAAACACTTACAGATATACCCGATTCGATGGATGATATTTCAGTATCTCTGTCCGATAGCAATGATAACCTGTTATCTCTAAGAAAAGGGATTGATGAAATTGCCAACAGTTTTGCTGAATTCCAGAGCGATTTGACAGCAGCACAAACAGTCATCAATGATTATCAAACCAATATGCAGGAAATTAAGAGTTCTCTGGATAACGCGCAGGAGAAAATTTTCATCTGGAGTATCTGGGTTGCGATCATTTTTACAATTACCATCATTGCCATTGGTGTAGCCCAGGTTGCAGCTGTCATGCAAGGTTACGAAATGATGCATTACCAACAATCCCTGGAAAAATTGATCGAAAAGAAAATCCGGGAACTAGAATCACAAAAACAACTTTCGGAGTCCTTTGAAAAGTAATGAATCATTTCGATGAAATCGATCATTTTGATGATTTATGGGTAGGAGAATTCAAATCCTTGCGGATCAGGCGAACAGACATCTGAGCCACGATCCATCACCTCACCCTCCACATTTATAAATTGCCAGGAATAACTGCTGTACTTCAATTCAAACTGGATAATTCCAAATTGATCCGTGATGCGCAATTCACTGAATGGTTGAATTTTGTCGATACCATAGTTACTGGCTCCCCCCGTCCCGACGATAAACGAGCGCATTCCGAAGATGCTATCGGCTTCACCTTGCGGATTAATTTTTGCCATACGCTCGTAATGATGGTCATGGCCATTCACTACCACATCCACACCCTGCTCATACAGCACATCCCAAAAGGTGTACAACCAATCTGCATTTCCAGCGATACCGGAATTGAAGCGTGGATGATGCCAGATTGCCAGGGAACATTGATTATTACTGGACGCTAAATCCTTTTTCAACCAGGCAATCTGTTCGGAAGAAGGGCCACAACCAACATACCCACAATTGGAGTTCAGCATCACGATATGCCAGTCGCCATGTTCAAAGGAGTACCAGCCTTTACCCGGTTCGCCAGCGATACCTTCAAAATATATCCAATAATTTTCTAACGGATTGCTATAATAGTCGTGATTTCCAGGTACCACCCATAAATCCGGTAGGAATTGCCCCCAGGAAGCGCCAAAACAATTCTGGTATTCATACATCAAGCCATTCTCATTGGAACTATCCCCGGCTGAAAAATACAAACCACTTCCAACCCGATTTAAGAGAATTTCCGCTGTCTGATCATCCCCCATCTGTCCACAAATGGCTATATCCCCAGCTCCGGAAAAATAAACCGGCGTGCTGGTTGGCAGAGGTGTTCTGGTAGGTGTTGGCGTTGAAGGCGGCGTGGTAGCCGTTGGCATTGAAGAAGGTAAAAATGTTTGAGTATTTACAATCTGTAATGTAGATTCAGCTTCAATGAAAGAAGGGCTTGCTATCTTACCATCTGAATCAGGCGTGCAACCTGAGAGGATAAAAAACAATCCAAATAAAAAAGAAAATAGGCAAATTTTGTATCTCATTTCTCTATAATGATAATCGATTCGTAACAATTCCTATAAAATTGGAAATTGGATTGATTTTCATTCCATTTATGTCTACAATGGAGTTATGTAATAAGTTTTAGTCTATGGAGGTTATTATGGTTGAAAAGAAAAAGAAAAGTTTACTGAACCAGGCAATAGATGCCTTGACGGACCGCGATGAGAAAGCAGCTGCTACAGAAGCACAAAAGAAAATAGCAGCGGATAAAATTAAAGCAGAAGCTGCACTGAAAGCAAAATCTAAGGCTGCAGCAGCACGGGGTGAAGCTGCCGCAAAAGTAAAAGCCGAAGCTGCTGAGAAAGCGAAAGTTGCTGCAGCACAAAAGAAACATCAGGAGAATCTGGCGAAAATACAAAAGGAGCAGGCTGAAAAAGTAACTGCCAAAAAAGTTGAAATTGAAAAAAAACGATCTGAAGAAGCAGCAACCAAAGCCGCCACAGTCAAACATGTCTGGACCAACAAGGACACTTATGCTGAGCTGGCATTCAAACACTATGGTTCCATGAAAGAAGCTTACTGGCGTTTGATTTATGATCACAACAAAGCCATCATTGGAGATCATCCCAATCACATTAAAACCGGAACCGAAATCGAGATTCCCCCATTACCCGATGAATTAAAAAAGAAATAAGTGAGAAAACCAATCAAATGACGGAACCAAATGTTGATCTTGTCAAAGTATTTTCTCAGGTTTCCAGAACATTAAGCAAAAATCAAGAAACACTGAACCAGGCTGATACCTACAATCATGACCATGGTGATCATATGGTGGATACATTCAAAACGATCACTAATGCTATGAAGACAAAAAAAGGTAGCGATTCAAGCGAAATGCTGAATTATGCCGCTCAGAAATTAAGTCAGAACGCCAATAATGGTTCAGCCCAGCTTTATTCTCAGGGATTGCAGAAAGCCGCGCAACAATTTCAGGGTCAGAACTTTGATACGAAATCAGCCCTGTCCTTATTGCAAACAATTCTGAGTGCTGGAGGACAGTCCGCTCCGCAACAACCTGCGCAGCAATCATCCGGTATGGGTGATTTACTCGGCTCATTGTTGGGTGGCGGTCAATCCACTCCCCAGCAAGGTTCTCAACAAGGTGCTCCTGGAGGAGATTTGTTAGGTTCACTTCTCGGTGGTCTTACTGGTTCATCTCAACAGCAATCTGGTGGTGGACTCAGCGATGGTCTGGATATGGGTGATCTGGTTACAGCAGGGATGGCTTTTTTCCAGGCTAAGAAACAAGGCAAAACCAACATGAACTCGCTGATTGATGCATTCGTAGCCGCCAGTGGTATGGGATCCAGCCCTGGTAGGCAACAATCCACACAACTGGTGACCAGCACCTTCATGAATGCCCTGGGAAAAATGAATAAATAGGGACTAGGTTTTAGGTGTTAGGTGTTAAGATTTAAGTATGTCTGACACCTTTTAGAAAAAATAATCGAATAATTAACAAATACCAATAAAAGTGCAATACACCCCTTAAAGTTGTATTGCACTTTTAGTTTATGGTGCGATGGACTTAGCGAAGAACCACCTACTCCAATCCCCCGTACACAACCCAACCAACCATTCACCAAAAGTGCGTTGCCCTTTCCTCTCGGTGCAATTCCCTTACTTTATCCCATTAAAGTGTAAACGTATTTCAGGACGACACAACCAATCCTAAAACCTAACACCCAACCGCTAATCCCTAATCGTGTATTCCCCTTCCAAGACCCACTTATACGTCGTCAAACCTTCCAGACCGATCGGACCACGGGCATGCAGCTTTTGCGTAGAGACTGCCACCTCACCACCCAAGCCTAATTGGGCACCATCGGTGAAGCGAGTGCTGGCGTTTATATAAACAGCCGCCGAATCAATTTCCGCAATAAAGCGGCGAGCATACACTTGATTTTCGGTCAAAATACCATCCGAATGCTGGGTGCTGTGTGTATGAATGTGTTCGATGGCTTCGTCGATCGAAGCAACCACGCGAATCCCCAGAACCAGACTCAACCATTCACGGTCAAAATCACTATCTTCAGCAAGAAAAATCCTTTTTTGAGCATCAATACCCAGAACCTCCGCTGATTTTGGATCACATTTCAATTGAACTTGATCAGCCAACAATCTTGCAGCTACTTTCGGCAGGAACTTCTGAGCGATACTCTCATGTACCAGCAATGTATCCAATGCATTACACACGGATGGACGCTGCACCTTGGCGTTGTGAATGACCTCCACTGCTTTGTCCAAATTAGCTGATTCATCCACGAACAAATGACAGATACCTATGCCTCCAGTCATGACCGGCATGGTGGCATTGGCTTTGCAGAAATTCTGCAGGGTATTGCCACCCCGCGGTATCAAAATATCCACATATTGGTCCATGCGCACCAGTTGAGTGACCAACTCCCGGTCTGGATCATCAATAAACTGCACCACTTCAACCGGAATAAGTGCAGCTTTCAGGCAATTCTGGATCACCTGCACCAGGGCTTTGTTGCTGGTAAGCGTTTCTTTACCACCCCGTAAAATCACAGCATTGCCGGACTTAATCCCTAATGCGCTGATATCCACAGTCACATTCGGACGTGCTTCATAAATCACTGCCATCACCCCCAAGGGTACACGGATTCGGCTGGCTTTAATACCACTCGAAAGTATTTTCTGTTCGATGATGGTCCCCACCGGATCAGGCATCTGGATAAGATCTTCCAGGTCCTTTGCCATGCCATTCAAGCGTGTTTGGTTCAATTGTAAACGGTCAATCATAGCTTCACTCAATCCAGCTGATTGCGCCTGTTCAATATCCGCTTGATTGGCTTCTAGAATGGTTACTGAATTATTTCGTAAATGCTCTGCCAAAAGAGTAAGAAATTTATTTTTCTGATCCGTCGAAATTTGAGATAATTTCCGGGCTGTGTTGCGGGCGGTTTGCCCAATTTTCTGCAAGTCAATCATTTTGCCACCTTACTGATCAAAGAAATAACAGGTTGTTGTGGTGTACCACTTCCATACCGTAGTTATAACCCAACACCTGTTCAATTTCCTGCGATTGTAAACCAATGATTTTTACCAGATCTTCATGATTATAGTTAATCATCCCCAGGGCAAATTCTTTCTGGGTCTCATCTTTCAGGCGCACAATATCTCCACGTAAAAATTTTCCACCTGCCTGAACAATCCCGACCGGCAACAGACTTCCGCCATCCCGCAAGGCAGCCACTGCCCCTTTATCCAACTGAAGCCAGCCGCCATTATGGCGAGACTCTGCCAGCATGTAGCGCTTGCGAGATTCCATTTTGGTAATCAAGGGTGTGAAACGGGTCCCAACAGCTTTTCCAACAACGATATCCCAGATTCGTTCGGGATGTTTACCATTCGAGATTACCACAGCACAGCCTGATCGTCGGGCTAAATCAGCTGCCTGGATCTTAGTGAACATTCCGCCTGTGCCCAATCCACCAGCAGTGCCACCTGCCACACGCCAGATCTCTTCTGGAATGTCATTGCCAGAAATCTCCCGAACCACTTTGGCATTCGGATCCGTGCGTGGATCAGCGGTGAAAAGACCATCCTGATCGGTAAACAGCACCAGTAAATCCGCTTCCACCACATTCGATACAAGCGCGGAAAGATTGTCATTATCCCCCAAACGGATTTCCTCCGTACTGACAGTGTCGTTCTCATTGATTACCGGTACCACCCGGTATTGGATCATGGCTTCAAGTGTATTACGGGCATTCAAATAACGTCTGCGATTGGATAAATCCTCACGGGTCAACAGCACCTGCCCTACCGGAATTTGATAATATCCAAAAAGCTGTGAATATATCTCCATCAGTCGCGATTGTCCCACGGCTGCCAGCATCTGTTTGGCGGGGATATGGCGTGGCAGAATGGGATGCCCCATAATTGATTTTCCCACCGCCATCGCGCCAGAGCTGACCAGAATGACCTGATGCCCCTCCTGATACAACCTGGCAATCACCCGCACGATCTCAATCATGTGTTCCATGGAGATTTCAGTTTTTCCCTGGGTAAGGGTAGATGTACCCAATTTAATCACGATTCTTTGAGCCTGCATCATAAGTCCTGTTGGAAAATTTAGAATTGTCCAATCATACCTGATTATTCGACAGACTTCAATATGAATGACCAGTCAACCATTTTTACACGGATATTCTTGATTAGTCGATCCGTCAAGAATTAATGGCGACCAAATATTCCTTTATTCGCAACCTGTTAACCTCTCGTGTAGAGTCAAAGTCTAAATCGAGGAGTCGATATCCATAAATTTAGTTAAATTTATGGATATCGACTCCATAAATTATTTAATTTTATGGAGTTTTACTCAATTATGGTCTTAAGGAAGGCTGTCTAATTCGTTCTGAAGGTCAGTCTTTATCGTTTCAAAGCTTAATCCATTCTGAGTACAAAAATCTTTAACAGTCATTCCCGTTGAAAGCGGTAATGGTATCCCAAGAATTTCCTCAATTTTATCGGCTTCTACACCCCACTCCAACAATTCAGCAAAGGTGGTTTTACCCTTAATCGTTCCTACTTCAACAATTGGCTCATGTTCTTCTGTTGATACAGGCACTTCACCTTCCGACAGCGTGTCCTCAAGTTGTGGTTGTAGCGCTGGCGTAGTTAAAAGAATTTCACTATTAAGGTCCGGGACCATGTGATTATCAAGATACGTCTTATTTTCTAGAGTGAGATCTCTGGCGTTCAGGATTTCTGCAGCAGATTGAGGAAGATAAATATCTGTGCTTAAATCAAAAGGTAATCCGAGATAAAAAGCAACGAATAGGCGCACTGACGCAGTTCCGACTTCCTGAGGACTTGTTATATACATTTCTTCCAGACTTTTTACAGGGAAAGTGGCTGGATTATCGGTCTGGACCCCAAAAGCTTGTACTAACAACTCAGATGGAACTTTAAAATTATTCTCAATATCACCGAATGTATATGATCCGCGAATATCTGCAGGATTTGCCTGACCCTCAAATTCACCTTCAGTATAAACAGCTGCTTCTTTGGTCGATTCTGTCTCCCACCAACCCTGAACTTTGGAGAAGAAGATCCCGCCAAACATGAGCACGACAATTATTATTGCCAATGGTTTTGATGTCAATTTCATTTAGCACCTGCTGTCTTAAATTCTACTGTTGCTGCCACCGGACAGATTGCTTCAGATGTGCACTCCAGACATGAAATACACTGATGATCGCGCACAACAGTCAATTGATCAACTTCTATATTCATTGGGCACATGATAGAACAAGCTCCATCAGCCTTGCATGTTGATCGATTTCTGCGGATACTGAAGACCCGGAAAAGATTAGTTATTCCCAACACGGCACCATATGGGCAGGCATATTTGCACCAGGGTCTTTCAACAAAAAATGATAAAACCAGGATGACAAGCAAAATTCCCAAACCGATCAAAGATACTTCGCTTGACCAGAAGTTGAACAAAGCAAAATATGGATCATATGTCGAGAATATCAATTGACCGGATACAGCTGTCATATAAAGCACCCAGGCTAAGACGCCATACCTTAAATATCTTAAGATCTTGTCCAGTTTCATCGGTACAAAGTGGTTGAAGCGCTTACGGAAATGTTTCTTACCAAATTTGCTGACAAACTCCTGGATCGTACCCAACGGGCATACCCAACCACAGAATGCTGGTCCAAATAAGATTGCCATCAAAAACCCGATTACCATTAAAACAAATGCTGATTCATGAATCTTCTGCACAAATGTTCCCACTGTAGCAAATTGATAGATCGAGACTACACCTCCAAATGGACAAACTGCATGCAGGCTAGCTGAAGCCAAAAATGGAATTCCCATTCCACTTTCAGCCAATGTATGATTGATCGCTATCAGTGCGATCAAGGCAAAAAATCCCCATTGAATTACTTTGCGTATCCAGATGGAACGCGGACGAAATAGCCGTATCTTATTTCCAAATAATTTAATCATATTTCCTCTTGTTATGGGTGAATTTTTCCTGTGGTGAAATTAATAAAGTACTTTATTGGTTTCCGGATAATGGATCTTGACTCATTATCCGGAAATGAAATTTGATGAGGTAAATTTTCAATTATCGTTATCTAATTGTCCTCCCCAACCGTTTCCTGCCCAACCCGGTCGTCCATTTTCATCGCGTATTACAATCGAATCTCCAGTTGTCAGATCATCAATGGTAGCAACTTTAAATTCACCATCTTCGTAAAAGCCATTGATCAATAAATTGTTGCCAACCATGGTCGTGTAACCAACTTCCTGCATAAATGCCAGTGCTCTTCCTTCAATCACAATCTGTGTGTCATCTATTGTTTCGACTACAATCATCACATCATCCGATGAGATTACAGTACCCTCATATTCTGCCCATTCACCAGCAGTTGCCTGTGGATTGGGAACGCCTGTGCGCTCGCTATCTGTCCGACCGAGACCATTTCCATATTCGGAGTCATTTTCAGATCGATTGATCCAATTCCCGTATTGTGGATCTGTCTCCGGCCGATTCAATGAGCGATTTAATGACTGGTTTTTACCATTTGGATTCTCATCCTCAGAAACTTTTGCCAACCCGATTTCCTCACTTTGATATCTGCCGCCCCCATTTGCTTCTGTCCGGGAATCATTGGTTTTTGCCAATGTGCGGTTGACAGCTCCGAAGATTAAAAATCCACTCAGTCCTACAAACAAAACCCCTAAAATAATTTTCTTTATCATTATCGAATTCCTTTCGTTTTTTTTAAATATGTTCAGATTGAACCAAAACAGGTTGTTCTCTGGAAGTTACTGGTTTCAAAACCTTCTTCTCGTTTGAAAAATACCGTCTGGTTACTTTGGTGACCCATTTCCAATGGATTGCGAAATGGAAGATGATAGCAATGATCATCAGAACCCCTGCCCAGGTATGAATGATGTCCCAGGTGGTGCGGTTGAAGAGAAACAATGCCTGCGCTGAATGACTATTGCTGGTGTCAAACAGGAAATAAACCCCTGAAATGGCAGTCAGCAGCCCGGTCAGTCCAATCATAAAATTGATAGCAACATTAATTTTTCCAAACTTACTTAATTTGGAAGTCCCGGCTAATAATTCATGCCAGACTTTTTTCGTCATGCTGGTGATCCATTTCCAGTGAATAATGATGTGTAATGTTGCGATGGCAATCATTCCCACCCCACTCCAGGTGTGAATCACATCCCAGGTGGTTCGGTTGAAAATAACTGTTACATTATAGAGTGGATTTCGACCACCCATAAAACCCTCAGGAAAGTATAAAAAATATACACCTGATAGCGATGCTATGATCGCACTTAAAAATAAAAAAGCATTGATTTGCCAATTTTGTCTGGTTTGCTTTGAAAGTTCTTTACCCATAGTTACTCCTTAATAAAAATCTTATAACATAGATAATATCTGGAACTTGTTAAGAAGTTATTAAGATAGGATTTAGACTTTGTGAAGTTTTGTACAGAAAGTTCATCAAGCAAAATTGATCAATTCTAATTATTTAAAATAATTAATATGCTCTCCATTAATAATAAAACAAAATTTGGACTACAATAACCATACACCATGAACAAAAAATGAGAATAATTTAACGAGGTGATCTATGATTGATCATGTTCACATTGACTCCTTATTACCGACCGAGATGGCCCAAAAAGCAGAAGATGTTGGTTTACGGAAAGCAAATCTCGATTTCTTAACGTTGTTTTTTTTAAGTATTCTTGCAGGTGCTTTTATCGGCTTAGGGGCTATTTTTTCAACCACAGTCACAACCGGTGGCGCAGTATTGCCATATGGAATTAACCGTTTACTGGCTGGTTTGTCATTCTGTTTAGGGTTGATTCTAGTCATTGTTGGTGGTGCAGAATTATTCACCGGTAACACGCTGATTATCATGGGCTTTATGAGCGGGAAAGTTCCACTAAAGAAATTACTACGTAATTGGGGCATTGTTTATCTAGGTAATTTTGTGGGTTCCGGATTAACCGCCATCGCCATGTTTCTTACCAAACAATACACCTTTGCGAATGGGAATGTGGGGTTGAATATCTTGAATATTGCGGAGTCAAAATGCAAACTGGATTTTGTACAGGCTATTATGCTCGGGTTGATCTGTAATGCCCTGGTTTGTCTGGCAGTCTGGCTGACTTTTTCAGCTGGCACCACCACCGATAAAATCCTGGCAATCGTATTTCCCATCTCCGCTTTTGTGGCTGCCGGGACTGAGCACAGTGTGGCCAATATGTATTTCATCCCGATTGGTTTAATGGTGAAGATTTTTGGTGGTGCAGCTTTTTTTGAGAATATTGGTAAAACAGCCCTGGATTTTCCCAACCTGACACTGAGTAATTTTTTCCTGGACAATCTCTTGCCGGTCACGATTGGCAACATCATCGGTGGTGCTGTCATGGTGGGTTTAATCTACTGGTTTGTTTATTTACGCAAAAAACATTGATTTTTTTGTTCAAATCCATGAATACTCCTCTACCGCTCATTCCATATCCACACCAGGTTGATTTTCTGCCTGGTTCTTTTCAATGGTCAGGCCAAATTGGCATCTCTGCCGGTTCCAATGCGACGAATATTCGATTATTCCTTGGTGCTCTTCCAGCTGATATTCGCCCACAGCTTGTTGATGGCTTCGAGGATTCTGACCTTATTATTCGTATTGAATCAACCCTGGCTGCTGAAGCCTATCAATTTAAGATTCTGCCGGAACAGCAGATTGAGATCATTTCTGCAGATAGCCAGGGGGTCTTTTATGCCCTGCAAACTTTATTGCAGATTATCCTGGCTGTTTACGAGACAGGCATTCAAGAAATTTCCCTGCCCTGTGTGCATATCATCGATCAGCCGCGCTTTGCCTGGCGAGGATTTATGCTGGATGAAGCTCGCTATTATCAAGGTATTAATACAGTCAAAGATTTGCTGGATTGGATGGCATTTCTAAAGCTGAACATCTTCCACTGGCATCTGACCGAGGATCAGGGCTGGCGAATTGAAATCAAACAGTATCCCAAATTGATCGAAGTTGGAGCTTCCCGCCCTGCCAGCCAGATCAGTGGATTTTTAGGTAAGCAGCTGAATGACATCCCCCATTCAGGTTTCTATACCCAGGCTGAGATTCGTGATATCGTTCAGTACGCTGCTGCCAGACACATTCAAATCGTACCGGAGATTGAGATGCCCGGTCACGCGCAGGCAGCCCTGGCTGCATATCCCGAGTTGGGATGTACAGGCGGACCGTATCAGGTTTCACCTCACTGGGGTATTCACTCGGATATTATGTGCCCGGGAAAACCTGGAACAACAACATTTCTGCAGAATGTACTAACAGAAGTGATGGATCTTTTTCCAGGGGAATCTATTCATACCGGTGGTGATGAAGCTCCAAAAACCCGCTGGAAAAGTTGCCCGGATTGCCAGAAGCTTGCCAGAGAAAGCGGTGTCACCAGAATCTACGATCTTCAGACCATTCTGACCAATCGCATCAGTCAGTTTTTAGGTTTGCATGGAAGAACTTTAATTGGCTGGAATGAGATGCTGACGGAGGGGCTTGCTCCTGATCCGGTGGTGCAATATTGGGTGGGACACGAAAAAACTTTGCTGAAGCATATTCGCTCAGGTCGCAAGGCAATCCTTTCCAATTTTAGCGCTTATTATCTGGATCATGGCTACGCGCATAGTTCATTGGATAAAGTCTATCAGTATGAACCGGTTTTCAAAGAACTGGAACCTGAATATCACCTCAATATTCTGGGCATTGAGACCCCGCTCTGGACTGAATTTGTGCCCAATCGATCCCGATTGGATTGGCAGATTTTTCCACGTCTATTAGCTGTGGCGGAAACAGCCTGGTTGGATCCCAGAATAAAGGATCTTACCAGCTTTCATCAGCGTTTACCAGCCCTTCTGAAACAACTGGATGCTAAAAATGTTGGCTATGCGCTGTTTTCGGATGCTAATCCGCCACCTTATAAACGCTTGTTTGGATCTCTATCTCTGGTGCAGGCTGGGAAAGGGCAAAGAACCACCAAGAAATAATTAATTTTGAGCTGTTTTTATAAAATATGGAATTGGTAAGAAGAAAGCCGGCAATCGACATCGATGACGACTACATTGCGAACAAGAATGGAATAATCCTCGCAATGTTAGTTGGGATCATTTCTTTTGCTGCGACTATTTTAGGTGTGCTTATCCTTTCAAATGGGATAATTCATTGGTCGGAAGTAGGCAGTCGAAGTCTTGGAGGATGGATTTTAGGCCTGCTGTGGACCCTACTACCTGCAGCCCAAACCACAATGTCCTTCAGTGTAATTAAAACCGGGATCTCAAATATCGGTAAAAGAAATCGGTGGCTTAAGCAAGCTATTCATTCCCATGTAATAATCATAGACAGAAAAGAAGAACACAATGTTTACGCTGAATCGCAAGAAGAAATGTGGGAATGCAGCCTGGCTATTCTGAGGCACCCTTCTTCAGAGGAAGAACAGCATGAACAGGTCGGATGGCTAAGGGTAAGCAATCGTATATATAACATTTACAGAAATCAAGAGGTTGCCAACATATTATATGATCCTTCCGACCCAAATGTTTTTATTTTTGCAGGTGAGTAACAAACTCCAAATAAGGATAAACAGCCCATCACTTGCTCCAGCAGACGGTCACTTCAGATTTGCCGCTAAGTATTTTTGATAAATTAAAGTTCATAATCGAACCGTTAATTAATATTGCATTCATCCGTTCTTGTTTTTTATTGTCGAAATTTATATAGGGTTTTATACTCATATCAGTTATAGAACGAAAATTTCCAACAGAGAGGGCAAAATGAGTTTAATTTCCGAAATCTACGAACAACCCCATCGTTTAGAAAATCTTATTACTGATCAATACCAGCATATTATGCAGGTTGCTCAGTTGATAAAGCAAAAGAATATTCAGATGGTTCTTTTAGCAGCCCGTGGAACTTCGGATAATGCCGGGCGCTACGCCAATTATCTTTTAGGCAATCGCAATCACCTGCCCGTGGCGTTAGCGGTTCCTTCCTTATACACGACCTATCAAACTCCTCCTAAATTGAACAATACTTTGGTGGTAGGAATTTCCCAATCAGGTCAATCTCCCGATATTGTCAGTGTTTTACAGAATGGTAGAGAACAAAATTGCCTGAGTATTGCCATCACCAATCAACCTGATTCTCCTCTGAGGAACGCCGCTGATTTCGTTTTGGATTTACAGGCCGGTCCAGAGCATGCTGTCGCGGCAACCAAGACGTACACAGCAGAATTGATGATTTTAGCCCTTTTATCTACAGCTATAAATAATGATAATCAAAGCAGGCAGGAAATTGACCAGGTCCCCAACTGGGTCGTACAGGTATTAAAACTGGATGACTACATAGCTGATGCTGCCAAACGCTATCGTTACATGCAGCAATGTGTTGTCTTGGGGCGCGGTTATAATTATTCCACAGCCTTTGAATGGGCGTTGAAATTAAAGGAACTAACCTACGTCAGTGCGGAAGCATACTCTTCAGCGGATTTTATGCACGGCCCAATTGCCATTATCAATGGTGGTTTTCCAGTCATGGCAGTCGTTCCCCAAGGCAAGGTATTTCAAACCATGCTGGAGACAATCATGCTTCTGAAAAACCAGCTTAAAGCAGAAATGGTTGTAATTTCCAATTCAAAAGACGCGCTACAAGTGGCTAAAATCCCCATAAAAATCCCTGAAGAAGTGCCAGAGTGGTTATCTCCCATTCCATCCATTGTGGCAGGGCAATTATTTACCTACCATCTCACCAGAATCAAAGGAAATGACCCGGAAAATCCGCGTACGATCGTTAAGGTAACGGAAACGCATTAAGTCTTTTTGCTTAATTTATTTTTCCCGATTCACATCCCACACAGTCGCAATTGGATAGATAGCAGCCAGGGCAATCATCAACGAAATAACCAATCCAATACCTGTCACTACTTTCAAATCTGGAACGGCCATGGAAATCAGTCCAACCACCACTGTTAATGTGAAAGCGATCATTGCTGCTAGTAAAATCGTTAAGGAAACTTTTTTTGCTTTTTTCATGGAAGCACGTCGGGTTCCACTCATCTGACCATTTTGTCCATTGACTAGAATAGATTGTGGTTTGTTCTCATCATCCAGGTAATAACTGCTCCACAGCGGTAACAGAAATAAGGTCCAGTTCTGGTTCGTAAATTCCGGCTTCCATTTGAATTCACGAATCTGGTCGGCAGCACAAGCTTGGCGACTTTCCTCCATAGCCTGCTCCTGAAAACGTGGTAATGTATCTGGCCAGGCATCATCCTTATCACGACTGGGAATACTGACCAGTGTTGGTTGAGCTGTATCCTCGAATAAAGATTGGGTTGTTACCGGTTCGGCTTTCTTATATTCGTAATTTCCCAGCACTGTCATCAAGCGCCGATGTTCTTCCAATGCCGGCGCGGTAATATTTTGATAACTTCTTTCCAATCGTCCCAATCTTGGCTCCCAGCGCGTACGGGTTTCAATCACTTCCTGGGTCTGCCAGCGACCACCACTGAATTTTTCCTGATGGCTCTTGACCTGGTAGTAATACCCGCATTCCGACTGCCAGGTTGCTGAAACCTGGCTATCGACCAGCCACAAGGGTAGATAGATTTTTTGTAAGCGCTCTTGTAAATTGTCCAGTCGAAGATCATCCGGTGCAAATGGGATATTTTTCGCAAAATTTTGGATTTTTTCATTTACTTGTCCCTGCGGAAAACTGAAGGGCAGGTGCAATTCGGGTGGTTTGATGAAATCCACCATCATATTGAAATCTTCTTCCTGGTATTGTGCTAATTGATGAGCATGACAATGTGGGCATTCCTGGGGAAAATACCCTGTTCTAACCAGAAATCGCCAATCACAATTTTGACAAATAAGACAGACAACCCCCTGCCCCCAACCGAGTGACGTGAGTGTTATCAAATTCGGATTGGATTGTTCCATTGATTCTGTCATGCTTTCCCCTCCTTATCGGCCTTAACAAAGATCACAATCGAGATAATCAACCCTATTACCAGAAGAGCAAATCCGATCATGCCAATGGTCAGTCCATCGGAAGAAGAAGACATGGTTAATAAGCCCACCAATCCACCCAATACACCCGGAGCCAAAATCATGGCTACCACCAGCCAGATCTTCTTCCAATCCACCGGACGTTGGCCGGAAATATCTCCGGTTTGTCCGTTGACAATCGCATGATACGTTTTGCCAATAAACTGATAAGCTGCCAGATAGACTGGTAATAAGAGATAGCGCCAGCTTTCATCCGAAAAATCGAGCTTCATGCTGAAATTCCGTACCATGGAAGTGCTTGCCTGATGCAAACAAGTATCTTTTGTCTGCTCGCGCATCACTTCCCGGGCAATTTCCCAGGCTGGTTCCAACGGTCTGTCGTATCCTTTGGCTTGCATACCAGCCAGAAAGACCGGAGAGTATGCCACCATTTCGGAAAGATTGAAACTGTCTACATTTCCCAGATGACGTGCACTCACCCGCTCGGTACCTGCCACCAATAAATCATCAATGTCTAGCCCGGCATTACCGGATTCCCAACGCCAGACAATTTTAGTGCGCGTTTTCCAGGACTTCGAACTGCTATCATAATAACGGTCGCTGACACGGTGCCCAACTTCCGCTTTCCAGGAGGCAGTGGTAATGGCATGAAAGGTCCAATATGGCAGGTAGATGGCTGTAAACGCATCCATCGCTGCGAAATTTTTCAATTCTTTGGGTACCATCCAGCTGCTGCCCAACCACTCTCTGGCGATCTGTTGGCATTTCTGCGGGTCAATTTTGAAAGGAACTAAGAATTTCGGTCGCAGTTGATCCTTATTAGCGGAACCCTGTACCACCTTGTTCGAACCACAAAAAGCACAGGTCGTAGCGATACTATCTGCTGGAACGGTTATTTCAGCTCCACAACTCAAGCAACGCAAGTCGTTGCGTTCCTCTCCCCAACCATGTGCAGCCACAGCCAGGTTATCCAGACTGAATTCGAATTGTTCTGCGTCTCTACCAACGACATCCGTCTGAATTTTCTCCTGATAGCCACAATGCTCACATACTAACCCAGTCTGACCAATTGAATAAGCCGTGACTGCCCCACAATTTGGACACTTGAACTCTAAGATTTCTTGTACATCCACTTTTTTCTGGGCAGGTGCATAAATTTCAAATCCTGGCAGGTTGGATTTCAAAGACACATAATTGGGAGGGGGAAATTTTTCCATAGATTCCTTAAATAATCAGGTGGTTCTAAAAATGAACTTCAAATGAATTGGATTTGTACAAATTCAAATTATAACTTGAGAATGAGTCAGATTTATGCTAAACATTTTTTTCTACTCATTCTCCGAAGTTAAATTTATGGACAGCAGCCCTCATGATAATAAATTGAATGCTTATCCATCATATCCAGGAGTGTAATTTTGAAACTGGTCAGTTGACCAGGAATTGATGTTCAGATTATCAGTTCACTGGCAAATCCAAACAATTTCCACTTTCAAAAATAACCGAATGGTTGGCGTTGGCAACCAGAGCACACATCTGACTGGCTTCTTTCGGTTTTTGATAGACACTATACCCCGTAAATGGACGTGGTCCGCCATACAAAATCCATGGACCTGAGCCAGGCATACCGGCGTTTTCTGGTGTGACGGTATCAAAGAAAAAATGAATGTGTTGACCCGGTAAAACTTCGGTAAATCCGAAGGTTTCGTATGCCACCGAATATTGATTGGATGAGGTGAAGGTAATTTCATTGATTTTTACATATAGTGGTGGGTAGGTTGGTGTTGCGGTAGCTGATTCAACCGTAGGAGCCAGGGTGGCTGTATTTTGATATGTTGCAGTTGGTTGTACGACCACAGGAACATCCGTCCTCGTCGCTTCCACCAAATTGGCTGAGGAAACATTTTCATTCTCAGTTTGCAAAACCAACGGCACACTATCCGTCTCCGTTACTTCCGTGGTCTGCCTTTCCCTCATTTGAGAAAGAAGCATGCCACTCACCACCAGCACCGCGACAATTAATAATAATGCAGCCCCCCCAATCCCTGCAATCCACATCCAACGCTTCGATTTTTGTTTTTGTGGTTCTGGAGTCAAATTGGCCACAGGATGGGCATGAATGGCAGGATTGGATCCAGAAGCTGACGTGCGTACAGGAGCATCATAAATCGTGTTATGGTCACCCACGGGTACTGCCACAGGATTCGGACGGCTGGGGGGATTGTTTTGACCGGATTGTGAGACTCTGTTTTCAGGTGTTGCAACCGGTTGCGAGTGAACGGGTCGAGAAGCTGGAAAAACTGTGGGTTGACTTTCATGTGCTATTCCACTCGTATTCTCCAATCCATGCTGGATTCTTTTGAGTGCTGCAGAAAATTCATCCGTAGAAGCATAACGCTGATTGCGATCTTTCGCCAAAGCTTTCATCAAGACTGGTACTAATTGTGGATCCAAATCAGCTCTCAAAGGACGGATGTCCGGTACAGGATCATTCAGATGCATCATCATCACAGTCATAACCGAATTGGCTTCGAAAGGCGGTTTTCCACTGAGCATTTCATACAAAGTGATGCCCAATGCATAAATATCCGACCGCTGGTCCGCTGGTTCCGAGCGCACCACTTCAGGTGGCATATAACGGGCAGTTCCCATCACAGCTCCGGTGACGGTATGCATTGATCCACCAATGATCTTGACAATACCAAAATCCATCAATATAGCTTGATTGGTGACATCCAGCATGATATTAGCGGGCTTGATATCGCGGTGCACCATCCCGCGTTTGTGGGCATAGCTCAAAGCATCACAGATATTAATCGTGATCTTCAGGGCTTCATCCAGGGACATGCGACGGTTGCTGTCGTTCAGTCGCTTGAGGCGTTCTTGTAAGGTCTCGCCTGGAACAAATTCCATCACCATGTAATTAATACCCTGATCGGTATTGAAGTCAAAGACCTGGACGATATTGGGATGGCGCAGGGATGCCACTACCGAAGCTTCTTCTTCGAACCGTTTAACGAATTCCTGGTCCGAACTCAAATGCGAATGCACCAGCTTGACTGCTACCACACGTTTCAGGTTGGGATCGTAGGCTTTATACACAGCCGACATACCGCCCTGCCCCAATAACTCATCGATTTTATATCGGCTACCTAACGTCTGTCCAATCCAGGTTGGTTGATTCATTATCTTTCAATCCCTTCAAATACAATAATTATAGTTAATAGACCCAATTTGTATAATTTGACTTTCTTGATCAAATTATACAGTAAATAAGACCAAATACAATTTTTTACATAACTTTTATGAATTGATTTGTCAATGCAGGTCTTTATTACTATTTATTTGATTTTATAAACAGGACTTAACTCAATCTCCCCTACGATTATCTTCTCACGAATTTCTTGTATTTCATTTCTAATTTGTTCGGGGATATTGCCTTCCATTTCATAAAAAGGAGCCAACCCAACACCATCATTGTTCAGTGTTCCCACATACTTGCCTCCCTGAAAGGCACCTTCCACACTTCTCCTAATGATTTCATATGTTGTAACATCTGTATTTTTTAGAACAGAAGTCAGGATAACCGATGCAAATTCAGGATTTTCAATCGCCCAATCACTATCCACACCAATGATGTAGCCAGCGCCTCGCTCCATCATGACCATTGCAGTGCCTAATCCTACCTGCCCAGCCACTGGAAATATAACATCTACACTCTGATTGATTAATTCATTGGCGATCTCCACTCCCAAATCCATATTATCAAATGAATTAACAAACATACCTCCATCCGGGTTATTGATATTCCATCCAACAACCTTTACAATGGTGCCTTTTACTTGATTATAATAGTTGACACCTCGCGTAAACCCATCCATAAACAACATAACCGGTTGTAGAGGCAAGCCACCATACGTGGCGACCTTCCCAGTTTCTGTCATTCTCGCTGCCAGATAACCGGCAAGAAAAGCAGCCTCATCAACCTGATACACCTGACTGACAAGATTGGGTAAATCAGCGTTGACATCAACATCAATAACTGTGAAGTAATAATCAGGATGGGCTTGGGCAAAGGCAATGGTAATATCGCCGAGCATATATCCTGCAGAAACGATCAATCCACACCTGTTTTCAATGAAAGTTGTTAAATTCTTCTCATAATCCGCTTCAGTAAATGACTCAAGGACTTCTACTCTTATGCCCAATGTTTTTTCTGCATTTATTAGGCTTTTATTGACGGATTCTTGAAAAGAATTATCTGAGACACTACCCAAATCGGTTAATTGACAAGCCTTAAATTCTTGTTCCTGGATTATATTTGCTGATTCTGTTTTAATCGCAGACTCTGTACGGGCAACATTCAACACAGACAACGCGGTTAAGGTTAATTGGCTGCCACTTTGACTTTCAGTGCTCACTGGCTTTTGTGTTGGAAGTGCTTGTTCTGCGATTTGCTTATCCCCAGCAAGTCCAAACCATGAAGTAAACATACCAATAATAATTACCAGGATCATAATTGCAATGAATATTCCACCTATAAATAAAAGTTTGGGCTTCTTCTTTAATGGTTCCGATGGAACTAACTTTTCTGGAATTTCAATCAGGGTTTCAGGCACCGTTTCAGATGATGAAGCTTTATCCGAAAAATCTACTACTGTTTCATCTTTTACAACATTTAGATGTGGATGATCAACCTGGGTGACATCTTCAATATTATTTTGATTTGAAGGAATTACCATGGTTGGTTGTTCCTCGTTTTTTAGTTCTCTTTCTTCCGTCGTGTCAACCGGCAATTGGATTTCTTTGGCTCCAGTTTGTTGAAGAAGACTTCGTAAATCCTTAGCGAAATCTTCAGCAGTCTGATAACGTTCCGTTCGATCTTTTGCTAATGCTTTGTTAACGATTTGAACCAATTCAGGTGAAAGGTCCTTTCTGATGGAATTAAGATCTGGAATTGGCTCATTCAAATGCATCATCATAATTGTCATCGCGGAATCTGCGTCAAACGGCGGTTTTCCTCTTAACATTTCATATAACGTGATACCCAGAGCATAAATATCGGATCGTTGATCCGCTGTTTCAGAACGGATGATCTCTGGGGGCATATAGTTTGCAGTCCCGATGACAGCCCCCGTTAAAGTATGGGCTGAACTACCAACGATTTTTACAATACCAAAATCCATCAGGATTGCTTGATTTTGAATGTCAAGCATAATATTACCGGGTTTTACGTCCCGATGAACCATCCCTCTTTTGTGAGCATAACTCAAACCATCACAAATATTGCTGGTTATTTGAATTGCATCCTGAATGGGCATTTTCCTCTGATTTTTGTTCAACCGTTGCAGACGCGTCTGTAGCGTTTCTCCAGGGACGTATTCCATCACCATGTAATTTACATCTTCATCTGTATTAAAATCAAAAACCTGGACAATATTCGGATGCCGTAGTGAAGCAATTGCTGCTGCCTCCTCCTCAAATCTTCTCAAGAATGATGAATCGGCACTCAAATGTGGATGGACCATTTTGATAGCAACAACCCGCCTGAGATTTGGATCCATCGCCTTATAAACCGCCGACATCCCACCCTGCCCTAATAGTTCTTCAATTTTATACCGCCCATTTAATGTCTGACCGATCCATCTGGATTGTTTCATTTTGATTGTTCCTTTCCGGTTTGAAGAACCCATCAGGGAGATGAATTGTTTTGTAGGTGAAGATGGGATGATTGATTGATACTATAAAGTATACAAATAATATTTAGTCAGATCAATTGTTAATTATTATTAATTGTCATATTAATTTATATTTGCGTAACTCTTTTTTTTTATAGGTGTTTTTGCAAAGTAGACAATCACCTGTTGTGTTGTCTTAACATTGCTTATTTGTGTTGGATTAGACCAACACCAGGACAACCAATCTCTTCCCAGCCTGGAAATTTACCTTTTATTTTCAGGTTTATTCAATGCATCCATTTACTTTGCAGGTGATTGACTCTCATTATCGGAGGTAATTCGTATGTCAGAACAAAAACCAGTAGCTATCGTGGGGATTGGAGCCATCATGCCAGATGCTCCCAATGCAAAACTCTTTTGGGAAAATATCCTCAAAGGGCATTATTCCATCAAAGATGTTCCATCAGATCGGTGGGATACCAATCTTTATTACCATAGTGACCCAAAGGTGCCGGATAAGACCTACAGCAAAATTGGATCCTGGGTAACGAATTTTGAATTCAACCCCATGAAGATGCGGATTCCCATTCCACCCACCGTTTTAGCCCAAATGGATTTCACTCAACAATGGGGCATTGCAGCCAGCCACCAGGCGCTCAGCGATTATGGCTATCCGGAGCGGACGATTGACCCGGAAAGAATGGCTGTGGTAATCGGGAACTCAAACGCTGGTGAACGTCATTATCGTTCCACCATGCGAATTCTTTTGCCAGAGTATGTTCAGGCCTTGGAGCAATCCGAACCTTTTAGAAACCTGCCTGCAGCGGTTCAACTGCAGCTGATTGAAAGTTTTCAGAATAATATTCGACAACAGATTCCGGATATCACCGAAGATACTATGTCCGGTGAATTATCCAATATCATTGCCGGCAGAATTGCCAATGTGTTCAATTTCAGTGGACCCAATTTCGTCACAGATGCCGCCTGTGCCTCTTCATTGGCTGCATTACAGGCCGCCGTTCAGGGGTTGAATGATTATCAATTTGATACTGTTCTAGTGGGCGGTGTGGATCGCAATATGGGACCCGAGTCCTATGTCAAATTCTCAAAAATTGGTGCCCTCAGTGCTGATGGATCACGTCCTTATGCTGATGGCGCTAATGGTTTTGTGATGGGCGAAGGTACTGCCATCTTTATGCTCAAACGCCTGATGGATGCCGAACGCGAAGGTGATAAGATCTATGCTGTCATTCGGGGTATAGGTTCCAGCTCCGATGGAAAAGGCAAAGGCATTACCGCACCCAATCCGTTAGGACAACAGAGAGCCATTGAACGAGCCTGGAAAAATGCCGGCGTCACACCCGCCAGCGCTGGATTAATCGAAGGCCATGGTACCTCCACCCGGGTTGGGGATGTGGTAGAGGTCAACAGCCTGAATGAAATCTTCGGGAAGTTTGGCATCCCTGCACGAACCATCGCTTTAGGTTCAGTAAAATCCAATATTGGCCACCTCAAAAGTGCAGCTGGGGCGGCTGGTCTGGCAAAAGTAGCTTTTGCGTTGGATCAGAAAACGCTACCCCCTTCAGTTAATTTTAACCGACCCAATCCAAACATCGACTTTGAGCATATGCCTTTCTTTGTAAATACGGAGGCACAACCCTGGGAAAAACCAGTCGGCGAAGTTCGCCGGGCTGCCGTGAGTTCTTTTGGGTTTGGTGGCACCAATTTCCATGTGGTTCTGGAAGAATATGTGCCTGGTTTGCATGCTGAACGCCAACCCGTCTATAGTATCCCAGCTGTCATCGCCAAACCAATCGATCAGGTGGTCACCTCAGAACCAATCATAGCCACATCAACCCCTCGGATCAAGAATCAGGATGTAAAAGAATTCGTCCTGGCAGCTGTGAGTGAGAAAACGGGTTATCCTGCTGAAATGTTGGACGTGGAATTGGATCTGGAAGCCGATCTAGGCGTCGATACCGTCAAACAAGCCGAGCTTTTCCGCACCATCCGCGAACATTTCGGAATTCCTCGTCGTGAAGATTTACGCTTATCCGACTACAACACCCTCGAGAAAGTGATTGGGTTTGTGATGGATAACGCATCCGGTTCAAATTCGTCCTCATTGGTTGTATCCACCCAGAGTGACTCTTCACTGCAATCAATAACAACTGAGCAACCTTCGCCAACCGTAGTAACCATTGAATCTTGTGGAAAAGCATCCGATCAGGAGATCACCCAATTCGTGATTCAACAGGTGGCTGAAAAAACCGGTTATCCGGCGGAGATGCTCGACCTGGAACTCGATCTGGAAGCTGATCTGGGTGTCGATACGGTCAAGCAAGCGGAATTATTTGCCGCCATCCGTACCCATTATAATGTCCCTCGCCGGGAAGATTTGCGCTTATCGGATTACAACACACTCGCAAAAGTTATCAACTTCTTCAAAGAAAACGCTGGTGGGCAATCAGCAAGCTCCCCCTCAGTCGTAACCGCCCCAGAGCCCACCTCTCCTTTGCCAGTTCCAACAGAACATTTCAGAGGTTTGCATTTTCTATCCGCAAACACAACAGCTGAATTAAAAGAAAAACTGCAAAATTCTCTATCCCAAGCTCAGCAAGGTTCCCTTCCCCCATCCCAATTACCTGAACCCGATCAGCTTTCTTTGCCAGAACGTCTGGTGATTGATTATAGCAATCAGGATGAATTCATCAAACGAGCAGAAAAAGCATTAAAAGCCTTTGACTCAGATAATCCCTCCATGCGGCAAGCCATGACAGCTCAGGGAGTCTATCGTGGAAGTGGAAAACCAGGCAAGGTAGCCTTCCTTTTCCCCGGGCAGGGTTCTCAATACGTCAACATGCTGCGCGAATTACGCGCGATTGAACCCGTGGTAGATGCAGTCTTTGTAGAAGCAGACCGGGTTATGGAACCGTTGCTGGGGAAACCCCTCACCCACTTCATTTATGCCGAAGGCGATGAAGCCAGCCTGAAGGAAGCCGAACAGAAACTTAAAGATACGACCATCACCCAACCTGCCGTGCTGACGGCGAATGTGGCATTGTTACGTCTTTTGGACAAATATGGGTTCAATCCTGATATGGTCATCGGGCACAGCCTGGGTGAATATGCAGCCCTGGTAGCAGCTGGGGTTTTACGATTTGATGAAGCGCTCGAGGTGGTCAGCGCGCGCGGTCGTGAAATGGTCAAAGTCGCCATGGAGGACAATGGCTGCATGGCAGCTGTCTCAGCTCCCCTCCAGGAAGTTGAGCGCATACTAAGCACTATAGACGAATATGTTGTACTGGCAAATATCAACAGTCCATTACAGTCTGTTATTGCCGGATCCACCAAGGGTGTCGATCTCGCCATCCAGGCATTCATGGCAGCCAATTTTCAGGCAGTCAAAATTCCGGTCTCACATGCATTCCACACTAAAATTGTAGCACCGGCCAGTCAGCCACTGCGCAAGGTTATCGAACGCATGGATCTGCAGGCCCCCAAAATCCCCGTAGCTGCGAATGTTACCGGAGATTGGTATCCATCTAACCGGGAAGAAATCCTGGATTTGCTGGCTGATCAGGTAGCTTCTCCAGTTCAATTTATTAAAGGAGCAACAAAACTTTACGAAAACGGTGCCAGGATTTTTGTGGAAGTTGGACCGAAACGCGTTTTGAATGCGCTCAGCAGCGATATTTTCAAAGACAATGCTCAAGTGACACTCCTGGCAACCAACCATCCGCGCAAGGGAGCACTAACCAGTTTTAATGAAGCGCTTTGCGCTCTATTCGCTGCTGGTCTGCCTGCCGTGGGTGAGAAAGCCCAGGAGCCATCAGTCAATACACCCGTAAATGTTTCAGTCCCTCAGTCAGCGATCACGAATGGCCGTGTTCCGATCACGGGTTCAGTCGTCATCAGTGGTGCCGGTCTGGGATTGCCAGGCAAAAATGGTCTGGTATTCGCTGAAGACAATGTGCAAAGACTACTTAAAGGTGAAGTGTTGATTGAGCCTTTTCCACAAGTAACACGTGAGAATATGCTCGATAAACGGGTTACCCGCCTGGTCAAACATGAAGCTGGCGCAATGATGGTCAATATCGATGATCTGGAAGCCACCGTGAAATTAGCCGGACAGCGTGGTGGCTTTGATCCCGCCAATGAGTTTGGGATTCCGGAAGATCGTGTGGATGCCACCGATATCAGTACCCAATTGGCAATCGCTGCCGGAATTGATGCCTTACGCGATGCTGGTATACCCTTGGTCATGAATTACCGCACCACCAGCAAAGGCACTCTGCTCCCCAATCGTTGGATGTTACCGGAAGCCATGCAGGATGAAACCGGCGTGATTTTCGGATCAGCCTTCCCAGGATTGGAACGTATGTCGGAAGAAGCCGATCGTTACTACAAATTCCAGAATTTACTATCGCAAAAACAACAAATCTTGGATATTATCCATATGTTGAATGGCAGCAATGGTAAGGTGTCTGAGACACTCCAAAATAAATTGGAGCAATTGGAAGCCCAACTGCAAGCCAACGACTACCATTTCCACCGACATTTTGTTTTTCGGGTTCTGGCAATGGGACATTCCCAATTTGCCGAACATATAGGTGCCCGTGGACCCAACACCTACGTTAACGCAGCCTGTGCCACCACTACCCACGCGGTCGCAATCGCAGAAGATTGGATTCGTGCCGGACGTTGCCGTAGAGTGATCGTGATTGCCGGTGATGATGTTACCAGTGGGAATCTGGTCAACTGGATCGGCACCGGTTTGATGGCAAGTGGTGCCGCAACTACTGAAGGAAATGTACGACAGGCAGCTTTGCCCTTCGATCGTCGCCGCAATGGCATGATCATGGGGATGGGTGCTGCCGCCCTGGTGGTGGAAGCCGAAGATGCAGTGCGTGAACGTGGCATGCGAGGTATCTGCGAGCTACTCTCCAGCCAGATTGCCAACTCAGCATTCCATGGCACCCGTCTGGACGTCCCACATGTCAGTGAGGTCATGCAGCGCGTGATTTCCCAGGCAGAACAGCGCTTTGGTATTGACCGTCATGAAATCGCAGCTCAAACCGTATTCGTCTCGCATGAGACCTACACCCCGGCGCGCGGTGGTAGTGCTTCTGCAGAAATTCATGCCTTGCGAAAGACCTTTGGGGATCAGGCAAACAAAGTCATCATCGCTAACACCAAAGGCTTCACGGGTCATACCATGGGTGTCGGCGTGGAGGATGTGATGGCTGTCAAAGCGCTGGAATATGGCATCGTGCCCCCCATCGCTCATTATGACAAGGATTTTGAACCCGACCCGGAACTGGGAGATCTCAATCTTTCCAAAGGTGGTAATTACCCGGTGCAATTCTCACTACGCCTGGGTGCAGGTTTTGGCTCACAAATCGCCATGACCTTAATCAGAAAAGTAGCTTGTGTGGGAGAACGGGTTAATCAGGAACAATACCAACAATGGCTGGCGTCCGTGTCCGGTTATCAACAACCAGAACTGGAAGTCGTCCAGCACAATTTACGGGTCAAACATGAAGGTGCTCCTCAGGTAAAACCGATAGTCTCCAACTGGCAATTTGGGCAGGGACCCCAGGGTTGGGCAAGTGAGGCACCAACGCATGTAACTCCACAGGTGAAAGTCATTTCTGAAGTGCAAACAATTGAACCTCAGCCAGTAATACAACCCATACAGGTTTCTGAAGCAGCACCCATAAGCGTTCCTCAAAATGATGAAGTTACCCGTGTAGTGCTCGAAAAAGTCAGTGAAAAAACGGGTTACCCGGTGGAAATGCTGGATATGGAGCTCGATCTGGAAGCGGATCTGGGTATTGACACGGTTAAGCAGGCTGAATTATTTGCCAGTATTCGCGAGAACTTTGGCATCCCACGTCGTGAAGATTTGCGCCTGTCAGATTACAATACCCTACAAAAAGTTGTTCAGTTTGTACTGGATGCCCAGGCGCAGCAAAAATCCGTTGAGCAGGTGGAAGAGAAACCCACAGATCAACCAGAAAATTCGGTCGCATCAGAAGAGAACACCACCATTAGACGACGAATACCGGTTGCGGTTTTACGACCCCGCATTGATCTGTGCACACCTACAGGTATGGAATTGGGACAGGGTTCGCGGGTGATTGTTATTCAAGACAGTGGTAAGGTTGCACCAGCCCTGATTAAGAAGCTGAAAGATCAGCAAGTCGATGTTCTGCCAATCCCATCCTCCAATCAGGAAGAATTGATCCATCAGATCAAAGGTTGGGCTGAATCAGATTCCATCGATGGAGTGTACTTCTTGCCAACCCTGAATAAGGAAACCCTGTTATCAAAGATGGGGCATGCGGATTGGTATAACACGTTAGAATCCAAATTTTACAACCTGGTAACTGCCATCCGGCAATTGCCTGAGATCAAATTCCTGGTGGTTGCCACTCGTATGGACGGTTTGCATAGTGTATCAGCAAATGGCGCAGACAATCCTTTATCCGGGGCAGCGGCTGGCTTTGCCAAAGCTATCGCCCGCGAACGCAATGACATTTTTGTAAAAGTGGTCGATTTTTCCAGCAAAGAAAAACCTGCCAACCTGGCAAATAAGTTGGTTGAAGAAACACTCTTTGACCCGGCCGTCACGGAAGTGGGTTGGGAAGAAGATCAACGGTTCACATTGGTCCTACAGGATTCAGAAATTGAATCAGAACAAACCAATCAAATACCGCAAGGTGCTGTTTTTCTCGTCAGTGGTGGCACCGGTGGTATCACCGCTCCGATTGTTGAAGATCTGGCGCAGCACACCCAGGGACATTTCTATCTACTGGCACGCACCCACTTGCCTGAGAAAGATCATCCCGAATTGGAATTATTGGCCAAAGATCCCGAACAGCTCAAATTTACGATCTTGCAGCGGCTTTCCAAATCCGGTAAAAAAGCCACCCCTGCCTCCATCAATCAGGAAATCGTTGGTCTGGAACGTGCTGCAGCGACAATAAAAACAATGGATGCGATCCATAAATCCGGTGGTCAGGCGACTTATCTCCCCTGTGATGTCAGCGATCAAAACGCAGTTAATGAAATCGTAAAGCAAATCATCCAGAAAGAAGGCCGGGTGGATGTTTTGATCCACGCTGCCGGTGTGGAGAAATCCCGCAAACTGGAATCAAAGAGCGAAGAGGAATTCAGGCAAATTATAAACGTCAAAGCCACTGGTTTCTTCAACCTCTTCAAAGCACTCGAAAATGAAAAACAATTACCAAAAGCGATCGTCAATTTCAGCTCGGTTGCCGGTCGTTTTGGAAATTCTGGGCAAACTGATTACAGTGCAGCCAATGATCTGCTATCCAGGCTTACCTCAGCTTTCCGCAATCAATATCCCGACATTCAGGTTATCACCATCGATTGGGGTGCCTGGGCTGACGTAGGAATGGCAAGCCGTGGTCATATCCCGGAATTGATGAAGCGAGCCGGGATTGAAATGATCCATCCACAACAAGCTGCTGGATGTGTCAGGCAGGAACTGGAAGCAGGAACCCATGGCGAAGTTGTCCTGGCTGGTTCGCTGGGATTGTTGGAAACGCAAAAGGATCCCGATGGTGGTCTGGATATTGAAAAAGCAAACATTGCCCTCACCAGTGGTCAACCGATTCATGTAATGCTCAGCCGAGCCAGTGGTTTCAGCCTGCAGGACGGGATCATATTGGAGGCAGAATTGGATCCCAGCCAGGAAGCGTTCCTCAAAGACCACAGTCTGAATGGCGTTCCACTCTTACCGGGCGTGATGGGGATCGAAGGATTTTCAATTGCTGCCCAACATATTGCTTCGACATTAGGCGCGGCAAAAGGTGGATTCCATGTCAGCCGGCTGGAAAACATTCAGTTCCTGACACCTTTTAAATTCTATCGGAACGAAGCCCGCAGAATTACCTGGAAAGCTCAAGTGGTGTACGAACAGGACGGACTGATAGCCTATGTCACGCTTGAATCAGATCTTGCACGGGTAAATAACAGATCCGATCATATGCTGCACTTCTCCGGAGAGGTGCATTTGATCCCGGCAAACACACCATTGGAAAAGCCACTTTCAAAAGCTCCACACTGGAATGGATCATTCACCCTGCAAGCCGAGGACATTTACAAACTCTACTTCCACGGACCAGCATTTCAGGTACTGGCAGGAGTACAAAAGAATGGAGAATTAGTGTTGGGGAAACTGAATAAACAGATCCCCCCGCTGATGGAATCAGATAAAAAACTGGTAAGTGTGCCCATTCTGGTGGAGTTATGTTTACAGACAGCAGGTGTGTGGGATATTGGAAAAGATGGATCACTCAGTCTTCCTCAATCCATCGGATCTTTGAGATTGTTTGAAAACAAAGTGAACGGTCTGGCAATATTTGCTGAAGTACAGCCATTCACGGATGACAATGGGAAACGATACTTCAATGCCAGGGTGATCGATAGCAAAGGTCAAATATACCTGGAGATTGATCAATATCGTACCTCACCATTACCGTACAGTGTTGAAAAAGAATTACTGACCCCCATTGAAACTTTGATAAAATAGGACATGGGGCATAGATCGATTATTCATCGCTCTATGCCCCACTTGAAAACCTTATGGCACCTCCACTCATCTATTGGAACCTGGTTGATGCTTCTCATGTACCAGAAGGCAACGCATGGTTAAGTGAGGAAGAACTCCAGCAATTGCAAAGCTTTCGCTTTGAGAAACGTCGTAAGGATTGGCTGCTGGGAAGATGGACAGCTAAGCGATTGATTCAATCCATATTTTCTAACGAAAATGATCTTTCGATTGATCAGATTTCCATAAAGAATGAATCCAGTGGTGCTCCCTACGCGATGATTAAGGGGGAAAGAATAAAAGCATCATTATCCATCAGTCATCGTGAGAATTTGGCTTCCACTGCTTTCGGTACTGACCCGGATATTTCGATTGGAATCGACCTTGAGGAGATTGAAAGCAAAAGCCGGGGATTCATAGAGGATTATTTCACAATCCCGGAATCCGAATATGTTTTTGCACTTCCCCCTGAGCAACAGGCACTGGCAGCCTCGCTCTTATGGAGCGGTAGGGAAGCCATCGTTAAAGCACTGCAAATTGGTTTGCGCGTTGACACCCGCCAGATTGCGCTCAATCTCCCCCCCCTCACCTTTAGCGATGATTGGCAGCCTATCGAAATTCTGCAATGCCCTGCAGAAGGTTTAAATCGAAAATTATTCTGGCGGAAATTAAATCATTCAGTAGTTACCCTTGCGATTAAACACAATCAGCAGGAAAATGATTTTCCCTCTACTGGAATCCA
This sequence comes from uncultured Chloroflexia bacterium, assembly GCA_963765655.1. GTDB lineage: Bacteria > Chloroflexota > Anaerolineae > Anaerolineales > Anaerolineaceae > UBA6170. The sequence continues at coordinate 357,428 of CAVXXH010000008.1, read as the reverse complement.
ACAAATTCTTTGATTATCTGACTTGGGTGCTTACTATAATCTAGTTGGATAGTACATCTGCAGTTCACTTGCCAGATTAATCCGCTGGCTGGCAAGACTCCGCACCCGTGCCAGATACGCAGCCCCACTCAGAATCTGCATGGCGACATCCACTACCTTGCGGTTTTCCACCGGTTCCAGAACGCTGCCCTTCACCCATTGATTGAATGAACCCATGGATGGACCACACCATATCTGATAATCCATCTCGCGGCCATGTTCGCCGATGACAGACCAGCGCGAGGAAAGCCCCAGATACCAGCGGAAGATCAAGGCCAGCTTGTGATGCGGGTCTTTTAAGGCGAGGTCCAGGTTCTTTTGATCACGCCCGCGAAAGAATGCCTGGGTTTCTTCCCAGACTTCATCCAGACTACGTCGGAAAATGGTTTTTTCAATCTTTTCACGATCAACGCTTGGGATTTCTTCCAAGGAATTGTAACGACTGTAAAGTTCGTATAAACGTGCCGCACGCATAGCGAACATTGTGCCCCGCTTCAATACCTGAACCCGTACTCCCATCTCAAACATATCGGCGGCCGGTGCCATGATCACATCCGCCATGTCAGCCTGCGCTAATAAGTTTCGGGTATGTTGGGATGCACCAGCCTCCACACATGCCTGATTGATAGAACCGGTTACGACATAAGCTGCCCCCATCATAAAGGCTGCCAATGCCGACGCAGGGGTGCTGATACCACCACCAGCTCCCACGCGAATTGGCTTTGGGTAGTTCATCTGCGCCTGCACCTCATCCCGAACTGCCAGCATGGTTGGGATCAGACCCACCAGCGGACGGTTATCCGTATGCCCCCCCGAGTCTGCTTCCACGGTAATATCATCCGCCAAGGGAACACGACGGGCTAATTCAGCCTGTTCCATTGTAATTTTTCCATCTGCTAATAATTGCTTGAGTAGGTCTTCAGGCGCTGGCAGCATGAATTTTCGTGCGACTTCTTTGCGGGAAATTTTGGCGATGATCCTGTTGTTAATATGAATCTCACCATTTGTTGTTCTTGATAGGCCGGCTACACGAAAATGTACCAAAGCATAGGTTAAATCCATGTAAGCAGAAGCTTCGATCACTTCCACACCTAACTTAATATACATTTCCGCCAGATGTCTTTCTAAATTGGGTTCATTTGGACTGAAAATGAGGTTAAATGCGTAGGGTCCATCTGGTAATGCCTGTTGAATAGTCTGGATAGCTGCTTCTATTCTAGCCGGAGAAAGCCCGGCAGAACCAAAGGATCCCATCATACCTGCCTTCCCCAATGCCACCACCATACCCACCGAAGAAATTCCATTCGCCATCGCACCGGCATAATAGGGATAACTGGTATCGTAGGTTTGCATAAAGGTTGGATCACCCAGTGATTCAAACAGCATGGGAGGCACATATGCCAACCGTTCTGCCTGAAGATGATTTCCAGATGCTGATGCTGAAAATCCATCTTGATCTGTCAGAAAAACCTGCGAGCCTGTTCTCACAACCCAAAGAGGTTTTTCAAATTCGTTAATAAGCACTGAAATATTCTCAGAATTATTTCTAAGTTGATCCTGCCTCCCATGCCAGGGAAACTGTTCAAATGGAGTTTTATTATTAATGATGTGCTGGAATTCAATATTTTGATTCATAAAGCTTCCTTAACTGGTACAGAGTATTGGGTCACATCTATTAACACATATTATAAGAGATGGTTACTTTTCTTAATTGGCTATTCTGGAATTTATTAATCATCCTGATTTACTGATTAATTCAATTCACAACTGGCTATAATAAATTAAAAACAGAATGCTGTTCATTCTTCAATTGAGAAGGTGTATTAAATGAAATCAAACAGTGATTATGTCCAGTGGCAATATGTAGGTACAGCTGATTTTTTATTTGGAACAAGCGCCACCTGTGTCGAAAAAATGCTGGTGTTGGCCGGAAGTTCATTAGGGATATTTCTCTATATCTATCTCTTCTTCACGAATGCGCTGATCTGGACATGGTGGCAATATGGATTAGCTACCTTGATCGCCATGGATGTCTTTGGTGGATTGGTAGCCAATAGTTTGAATTCCTGTAAGCGTTTTTATCACACACCAACAAAGAATGACGAGCCATCTTACACCCCCATTCTTAAAAACCACTTCTTATTTGCCATCTTCCATATTTATCCATTATTGGCATCCTTATTTTTTGGAAATGGCAATTTTTTCTATGGAGTATTCTGGTATTTCTTGCTAATTATTTGTGCTTGGATTGTGATCAATACACCTTTGTATCTCAAACGTCCGGTGGCTTTTTTGGAGATTTTAATTGCTCTGCTGCTCAATTATTATGCCATACCAGTCATCGCTGGTTTTGCCTGGTTGGCACCTGCTCTTTTCATTAAGATCTTATATGGGTATCTCGTCCCAGAAGAACCATATCGACCTTTGAATATACGATAATTGTCAAAACAGGAAAGGCTGCAAAAGATGCAATGCACTCCTGCTGGAATTTTAAATGCAAGAGTTAAGGTGCGCTGCGCTTGGGGATAAAGAAGATACTCAGAACTTACAACATAAGACCCAACATCACCCAACCAAAAGTGCAGTGCACCATTCAACCATTCAAGTAAATCTTATGAAAAGCTTAACAGCTAAAGAACTTCCAGACCCGCATTGAACCCGACCTATTTGCTAAGGAATTTATCCGGCGTGGAATCCAGGTCTGATTTAGTTCTTTTGTATAACGTGTACGATTGTAAATTGGTTAATTGTTATTATTATGAGTATTCTTTAATGTTTGTCAATCTGTTTACAATTTACATCTATATAAAAAAGAGGTGTCCCATGACTAATCATAAATGGCGAAAATTACGTATGTGGATATTCAGTACAGGCGTGATCGCTGTTGTGATCATTGGGGGCTTATTCTTCTCAACCGAGATGAACGCCGCAGCCCAAAGCACAAACTGGATTTACCTTCCACTCATAACGAATTCGGCCACCACTTCCACCACTTCGCATCAAGGCCTGTACTCGGTATACGAGGGAAGTAAGACCTGCATGACTTGCCACCCAAGTTCGGCTGCTGAATTGCACGGCTCTTCCCATTATCAATGGAAAGGCGATACACCCTTTGTTGAAAACCTGGATACTGCCGGGAAGTTGGGTGGGATCAACGACTTTTGTGGTTTCCCGGATATCAATTGGATAGGCCAGATGACGAACCTGGATGGGGAAATCGTGGATGGGGGCTGTTCGGTCTGCCATACCGGGATGGGCAGCAAACCTGAAATTGCCGCCACCCAGGCACAGCTCGAAAATATTGACTGTCTGGTTTGCCATTCTGAGTCTTACCGCCGAAAGGTGGAAATGATAGATGGGCAGTTCCGTTTTGTGCCCGCCCCTGAACGGATGGCTGTGTCGCTGGTTGAGGGTATTACAGATATCACGTTACCGAACCGTGCCACCTGCCTGGCGTGCCACGTTGGCGCGGGCGGCGGACCGAATAACAAACGCGGTGACATTGAATTTGACCATCTCAACCCTCCATCAGCATCCTTCGATGTGCATATGGCATCCAAAACGCTCGGTGGGGCTGACCTGGCCTGTACAGACTGCCACACGACCGAAAATCATCGTATGTCTGGTCGCGGCGTTGATCTGCGCGAGACCGACTCAAGTATCCCCCTTGACTGCACAAAATGTCACGAAGCCAAACCACACGATAACAGCAGTCTCAACCGCCATACCGACCGTGTAGACTGCACCACCTGCCACATCCCTTACTTTGCCAAGATCACCTCAACCGATATGATCCGTGATTTCCGCACGACCGAGGTATACGAAGCCAAACGTTTATATGAGCCAACCATCACGCGCGAGGCAATGGTAGTTCCTGAATACCTCTTCTGGAATGGTTTTTCCACGTTTTACGAATTCGGCACACCAGCTATGCCGCGCATCAATGGCAGGGTGCTGATGGCTGGCCCTGTTGGCAGTATCAACGATCCAACCGCGAAAATATATCCTTTCAAGCATCACATCGCCTTCCAGGCATTCGACCCGGTGTCCAAGCGGATTCTACCGCTCAAGATGGGAACATTGTTCCAAACTGGCGACGTTGTTTTGGCCACAACCCAGGGCGCTGCTGCTGTAAACTGGGATTTGCTTCAAGGTTTCAAATATATTGAGACTGAGCGTTACATGGGCATTTTCCATGAAGTCTCACCTGCGGAAGAAGCCCTGGCGTGTGCCGACTGTCATGAAGGCGACCGGATGGATTTTGACGCCCTGGGGTACGGATTAATAGTTACCCGCCAAGGCGATCCCCTTTGCGCGAGCTGTCATGAGGATAAATCAGGCGAATGGGCTGGAGATTTACTCGTCAAGGTGCATGATAAACACCTGCGTGATGAAGATATTAGATGCCAGGAATGCCATACGTTTACACCTGCTCCATAATGATTTAGCAACAGGTAGTCCAGGTTTCAGCGAAAGCGAAAGTCTGGGCTACCTGCCTTTCGGGCTGACACAGTACTGTATAAAGTGCGTGAGCGGGTTTTAATTGAATACTAATTTTTATGAAGTGACCCAGATTTTACTGAATATGATATATCATCACTTAACCAAAAGTGCGTTTCATCTGAATTTTTGAAACGACTACCACAGGTTACTCCACTCTTGCTGGATTAATAAATTTACCAGAAAAGGTGCGCTGCACTTGGGGATTAAGAAGATACCCTGAACTAATAAAAAAAGTTCCATCATCACCCAACCAGAAGTACGTTGCACGTGGATTCTTGGAACACTTGCCGTAGGTGTAATGCATCAGCCTGCCAGTATATTATGACTTTTGAAAGCATGAACCACCTTAACAGCTATCCAACCGCCATCCGCTTCAACTTCTCCAGATCCCCCACCGCTTCCAGTCCGGCATATTGCCCTACGTCATCAAATTCTGCAACTCCAGACTTCAGGTTTACCAGGCGCACATGAATCTTTGCACTCAAAGTCTCCGCGATGCGCCGACCCATTCCTTCCGGCGTCGGAGCAAGCAACAAGCCTCCTTCCGCCTGCGTAGCAACGATCTCCAGACGATGTGTTCTGTTGCGCATCTGCCAGCGAACATGCTGATCATCCACTTCCAAGCCTAAAATTCGGCTGTTGGCATAGGTGGCAAAACGCTGTAACTTGCCATTCCGCCAGAATCCCACAATAAATCCAGCAAAAGCACTCTTCAACCAGGGGATAATTGCCACCGAAGCTGTCAGGCAGGTACGAGACTGTTGAAAATGATTGGTCTGCATCCATACCCAGGCTTGCGGAAAAGCCTTTCCCCAATCTTTCTCGATATATCCACGCCCTCCTTCAAAATCATGCATCTGGCCATCAACGCTGATGGAACCTTGCATAGCATGATCGAATCCCAGGACGCCATGATAACATTCCATCCGTGGTACCCAGGCAAACCAACCCATTACCCCAGGTGAGGTTATCCGCACTGGCCACCCAATTGGATGGTCACATCTCAATTCTCCCACAACTGTCTGGGTAGAATTCTGAATATTTAATTGGATCTGATCCAGCGTAAAATGATTTTCTCCTATCCGCAGTTCAAAACGATCATCCGCTGACCAAAATTGATCGATCGGATAACGGTGGTACTCCACCCGGCTGCTGGCTCCTTCCAACACTTGCACAAATGCATGGCTGTCCTCGGCAGTTTTACCCATGAACACACCCGGAATAAAAGCAAAACGTTGCAAGCCAGTCGAATCGACGACTTTGAAATACCACCCTTCAAAAAACGGAGGCATCAGCACCGTACCATGATACATCTCGTGACGAAGGGTAGTTTTGATGAAATTTTTTAATCTTTTTACCATTCCTTAATTTTAGCGTAATTGGGATCATTCTGACAATTTATTGTAAAACCAATCAATTCTTCTTCTTCCATTTTCCCAATCCCTATATATAAACCTATTTTTCTTAAATTAAATATATTCTTACATAATGAAATAACAGTTATTCTCAACAACTCATGAACTCATGATCTCAATTGACTATCTGCTCAACAGCTCAAGAACTTTACAGCTAAGACCCCTACCCTTTTTATCAATTCTATTGTATAGTATCGATCATGGCGAAACAGATTCTGCTCATCGACGATGATGCCCTTTTACGGCGCAGCCTGGCGTTTAATTTACAGCAAGCCGGGTATGAAACCCGTACTGCTGCCAATGCTGAAGATGGGCTGGCGTCAGCAGATCAACAAAAACCAGATCTCGTGCTGCTGGACATCAACTTGCCTGGCATGGATGGATTGGATGCATTGAAGAGGCTCCACAACCAGATGCACATTCCGGTGATCATGCTGACTGCCAGAAGAAGAGAATTGGATGAAGTGCTTGGTTTGGAATTAGGAGCCGATGATTACGTCACCAAACCCTTTGATTTCAGTGTTTTACTGGCACATGTCAAAGCGGTTCTGCGCAGATCCCAAATCAGAGAGGGTAGCACTGCTCTATCCACAGATATTGTAGAAACTGGCAACTTGCGCATTGATCCGGATGCCCACTCCGCCAATTTTAAAGCAAGAGAACTGGAACTCTCCCCGCGCGAGTTCGACTTGCTCTTCACCCTGGCACGTTCCGCCGGACAGGTGCTCTCTACCGATGAAATACTGACCCGCGTTTGGGGTGCCGAATTTATCGGTCAACCACAGGTGGTGTACGTCCATATCCGCTGGCTACGCGAGAAGCTGGAAGATAATCCCAACCAGCCGCAACGAATATTAACTGTACGGGGAGTCGGATACAAATACCAGCCTGAGGAATTATCCTGATGAAGACCTTACGTTCCCGACTGATTTTGAACACTCTCATTCCACTATTGGTGATTATTCCTGTGATGGGAATTTTGATAACTTATTTACTGGAAACCCAGGTGTTCCTTGGCAATCTTACCAATGAGCTGACCCGCCAGGCTGTTCTGGTAGCAGACACTGCCAGCGCTTATCTGGAAATTTGGGAGGATCCTGTGCGGGCGCAGGCTTTCGTGACACACGTCAGCCCTCGCTTAACCGCAAAGGTAATGCTGCTTGACCCGGAAGGTAGATTGATTGTCTCCTCCGATCCGGAAGATTCGTTTCTAATCGGGCAGGTATTCAATGTCCCAGACGCAGAACTACTTTCTGCCAAAGATCTGCAAGCTGAAGTCACCATGGAAGAACGCAAGGTCACCGATATTATTGTTCCAGTGTATTCCAGCCGGGATATCAGTCTGATCGGTTTTGTACGTCTGGTAAACCCGTTGGCAAGCATATACGAACGTTCCCAAACCTTGCGGCAGGTGATGATTTTTGTACTGGCAGGTGGATTGATTATCGGATTGTTGCTCAGCTGGTTACTGGCACGCGATCTGGAACACCCCATTCGACAGACTACCGATGCCGCTTACCGTCTTGCAAGTGGTGACAATCCCCAGCCCTTACCCGAAAGTGGATTAGAGGAAACCAGGGTCCTGCAACGTGCTTTTAATACCATGCTGGAGCGTTTACAGACGCTCGAAACCAGCCGTAAACGCTTGCTCGCCAATTTGGTTCATGAACTGGGACGCCCATTAGGTGCGTTGCGATCAGCATCCCAGGCACTTTTGAGTGGTGCGGGCGAAGATCCGCAATTGCGACAGGAACTGGTTCAGGGGATGGATGATGAATTGGTGCGCTTGCAGGGTTTATTAAATGAGCTGGCACATTTACACGAACAGGTTTTGGGAAGCCTGGATCTGGAGATCCAAAAAGTCAAGATTCAACCCTGGATAGAATCACTCCTGCCTCCCTGGCTGCGTCTGGCAAATGACAAACACTTGGAATGGAAGACTGAAATTTACGAATCTACCCCCTCAGAAGGCAGTTTCGATCCGGATCGCATGGCTCAGGTGCTTGAGAATCTGTTCAGCAACGCCATCCGCTACACACCGCCAGGTGGACATATATCAATGGAAGTTTCTGCAGAGAATGTTGGCTGGCAGGTCATTTTGCAGGATGATGGACCAGGTATTGATGCCGAAGAAGCTGAACGCATCTTTGAACCTTATCAACGCGGCAAAGCCTCCCAACGATTACCGGAAGGCATGGGATTAGGTCTTTCAATCGCCCGTGATCTGGTGCTGGCACATCATGGTACGCTGACCTTTACCAGTAAACCAGGAAAAGGCAGCTGTTTTGTGGTTTGGCTGCCCCTTGATACTCAGATTCCCTCACAATAATACTTACGGATTCAATTTCGCATTCTTTTGTAAATCGAATTCATCAATCGTTTTAATTGAAACTCAGACGTACTTTTGCTACAATACCTGGAGAAAGATCAAAGGTCCCCAAACCAAAGAAAGTGAGTTCCCATGCAGGTAATCATCATTGGTGCTGGTACAGCCGGCCTGACGAGTGCTGCTGCGCTGTCAAAAGCAGGACATTCTGTAACCGTTTTTGATCCCAATTCCAAACCTGGTGGCGTATTACAGGGCTGGCAAGCTGATGGATTCACCTGGGATTTGGGTCAACTATTAGTGGAAGGTTTCGGTAAGGGCGAACCAGCTGGTGAAATTTTGGAAGCATTAGGATGTCTGGATCAAATTGAGTTTATCAAAGATGACCGTCGTTATGTTTTCCCAGATTTCAGCATCGATAAACCAGCGCAGTATCAAGGTCCCAAATGGCGTATGGAATTCCTCAAACAACAATTTCCTCAGGATGCAACCGGATTGGAACGCTACTGGAAAGACTATCTACGTTTTACCCGATTGATGACAATTGTCAGGCAGATGGCCAATCTCAATGGCATGCAACTATTCGTAAAAAGGATGCAGCTTTTGGCCACCATGCTACCATTTGCGTCACGAAAAGATTGGAATGCCCAGCAGGTGATGGAGGATTATTTTCAATCACCACAATTAAGAGCAATTTTTATCTCGATCCTGGCGGATTTCTTCACCCCACCCAGTCAGTTCCAGGGGTTAGGTGTTTTCGCACTTAATCCCGAACCTTCGTTTGATGCTCGCATCCCCAAACAAATCGCCAGGGGTGCAGACCAACTATTCCATTACAGTATCAAAGGTGGCACCACCTGCATTGTGAAAGCATTGGTAAGTGTAACAGAAGCAAATCAAGGCCAATTGCACTTCAACGAAAGTGTGAACCGCATTATCATAGAAGATAATTGTGTAAAAGGGGTAGAGACCAGCCTAGGTCAATTTTTCCCGGCAGATGTGATTATCGCTTCGGGTGGCGCAAAAGAAATCTTCACTGAACTGATTGATGCCCAATTCATATCGTCAGAATTTCTACAAAAGGTGCAGGATCTACCATTAATGGATTCGGTCTTTATGCTCCATCTTGGATTGGATTATGATCCTTCTCCCACCACTGGTGGCGTCTGTACATACTACTATCGTATCTATGATATTGAAGGTGGCATCAATGAAAGTAAAACGGGTGTTTACCACCAGGGAAAATACGGTTATGTGATTCATCAGCCCAGCCTGCGCTCACCTGAAATGGCTCAACATGGTCAGCATGCATTGACAATTTACACCATCTGCCCCGATCAATTGTCGGATGGAGACTGGGAAAGCCAGAAAGCTATCTTCACCGATCAATTACTGGCGTATGCAGAAGAATCGATACCAGGCTTACGAGAGCATATCGTGACCACCGTCCCTCTCACGCCTTTGGATTTCAAACGCATCACCCACACAAGCCATCATGCCTTTGGTGGTTTGGCACCAATCCAGGGGAAATCCGGTATTCCTCATGAAACGCCTATTTCTGGTTTATGGTTCGTGGGTCAGCAAAGTGAAGGTGGCGGAGGTGTTAGTGCAGTCATTATCCAGGCATACCAGACAGCAAATCGAATTTTGCAAAAAACCACTACGATTTGACCCTTATTTTTTTATTCAGCATTATTGGGAGGAATAGAACCGATGGTCTGATTCCCAATAGAGATCGATCCTGAAGGATTTTTAACTACCTCAAAGGAAACCCTACTTCCTCCAAAATCGGCGCAAGACCAATCTAATTGATACACACCAGGCTCCAGTATACCTCTCCAGGTAAATAATTGATAAGTCTCACCTTTCTTCATAAAAGGATTCTGGGGCATATTCGCTTCAGTACGAAGTTCATTACTTTGGTCAAATAATTCCATTTTTGCATTAAATTCCGGATCAGCGTCAAAATCACGGTCAGGTGAGATTAATTGAAGAGATATTTCGACTTCGTTATTAGCATTGGTTTGAACCTGTGCTAAAAATTCAATAATTTCACTGGTTACCAATTGAGTTTTTGAAGTACACCCATTCATCAGAATTGCCATCATTGATAATAAAAAAATTAGTCGCTTCATTAAAAACCTCCTCAAGTATCTTATTCTACTCGTCAACTTTTTTTCCTGGAATTCCTTCCCATTTTCCACTGGTCAAAAGGATAGTTTCAAAACCAGCATTTTCTTAAGCTTACCTTAAGCTATTCTTGATGTTCCCATAAGGACAATTCACCATTTAATGAGTAAGATATCAAGTGTAAGAAAAGTAAATGTTTAGGAGATTCGAAAATGCAAAAAACAAATACCAAAAAGAAATTTCTTTTTCCAGCGATTATTCTAATGATCGCTTTGACTTTGACCGCCTGTGCACCATTAAGTCAATTGGCGGACCTGTCAATTTTTAATAATGATGAATCATCCAGCACAGAGCCTGCTGCGGAATCGGTTGCGCAGCAGGAAGTGCTGGAACCAGCTTCAGTAGAAGATCCATTCAGTACAGCTGCGTCCGATGGGACTTTAAGTGGCATTTATGAATTGGTCAATCCCTCGGTTGTCAACATTCAGGTGATTTCTACCCTCAGTGGGATCTCCGATATGCCATTTGACTTACCTGGATCTGAAGGTGAAGAAGGCATTCCCCAACAATCTGGTCTTGGTTCTGGCTTTGTTTGGGACAAAGAAGGACATATAGTCACCAACAATCATGTCGTTGAAGATGCTACAGCGATTGTCGTGCAATTTTCCGACGGTCGCGAGTATCAGGCGGAACTGGTTGGTGCTGACCCTGATTCGGATCTGGCAGTGGTGAAGATCGATGCCCCAGTATCTGATCTTAATCCTTTGAGTGTGGTGGATTCCAGTGCTGTAAAAGCTGGTGATCTGGCTATCGCGATTGGAAATCCTTACGGGCTCTCTGGCACCATGACCGTTGGAATTGTCAGTGCAGTTGGTCGTTCCTTGTCAGTTGATAATACTGCATTCACCGGAACATATACAATACCGGACATTATTCAAACGGATGCTGCTATTAACCCCGGAAATTCTGGTGGTGTACTCCTGAATGATAAAGGCCAGGTGATTGGCGTTACGACAGCTATCCAATCCTCCAGTGGATCAAATGCAGGAATCGGATTTGTTGTGCCATCCTCCATTGTACTGCGTGTTGTCCCTGAATTAATTGATACTGGTTCCTACCAACATTCATGGTTAGGTCTGTCTGGCAGCACCTTACAGGCTGACATCGCTGAAGGAATGGAACTGGATCGCGAACAGCGTGGTGTTTTGATCGCTTCCATTACCCCCGATAGCCCGGCAGATGAAGCTGGATTACGTGGCAGTGACAAACAATTTGAATACCTGGGATCGCAGGTTTTGATTGGTGGGGACATCATCACAGCGATTGACGACGAGCCAACCCCGAACTTTGAAGCATTGGTTTCATATCTGGCACGCGCCACAAAGCCTGGCCAAAATGTCGAACTGACCATTCTGCGAGATGGAAATTCCCAATCGGTGGATGTAACGCTCGGTGTTCGCCCAGGTAAAACAACTGTGCAGACCCCTTCCAGTGCTTTTTCAAGTGGACAGGCTTACCTGGGCATCACTGGTGGTAGTATGATACCTGAGGTTGCTCAAGAAATGGAACTTGACGAGGATCAACAGGGTGTGCTGGTAGTTGAAGTTCAAGCCGACAGCCCGGCAGATGAAGCAGGTATACGTGAAAGTGACAAAACCTTTGAACTGGACGGTCAGGAAATGATGATCGGTGGCGACGTGATCACAGCCATCAATAACACCCGTGTGGATGGTATTCAGGCATTGCGTCTGGAACTGAGCAATTACGCTCCAGGTGATACCGTTACCTTGAACATTATCCGTGATGGTGAATCCATTAAAATTGAGGTTACCTTAGGAGAACGTCCCTAGTTTTAATCCTTCCTCCTTCTAAAACAATTGGGTTTTCAATTCCCCATTCTCTCCTGAGGATGGGGTTTTGATTTTTTCGCCCGGAAAAGGTGTAAAATATCATTATCATTTATCTATTTATGAACTTTTGGATCTCTTCCTCTCCGAACAGGTAGTTAAAATGGCGAAAATCGTATTGACAGAAGAAGATATCGAGAAAATTGCAGCCCAGGGAAGAACCTCATTGGTAACCGAGGACAATATGCTCCTCACGGATCTGGCTTATGAAAAAGCTAAACGTCTGGGGATTGAAATCCTGCAAGGTAATCTCCATCATCATCCTGTTTCACTTGTTCGTCCTTCTCTGGGTCAAACTGAAACGTCCCAAATCAGTTTTAGCAAGCCAAACAATTTACCCAGTATTCCGAAAAGCATCGAAAGCGCCTACACCAGTCGTGACATTCTACAGTTTAATGAATTCAGCACTGAACAACAGATAAGAGATGCCATTATATTAACAGGTCGGATTCTTTATCACAGTGGTTTGATGGTCTCCAATGATGGAAACATTTCGGTCCGTCTCACGAATGGCAATATTCTGATCACACCATCAGGCGTAACCAAAGGACGTATTTCAGCGGAAGATCTGTTGGTGATCGATCCGGATGGCCAGATCATTAAAGCTGCCGAAAATCCAAATCTGAAGACTACCTCCGAACAACCAATGCATCTTGAGATTTACCATCAGCGTCCGGATGTCCGTGCTGTGATCCATACGCATCTTATCTTCGCCAATGCGCTGGCAATCTCGATGGGTAAGATACGGATGGATGTGATTCCAGAAGCAGCGATTGCCTTTGGAGAGATCCCCATAACCGAGTTCTCGTTACCCTCTTCAACCCAGAACGCAGCTGCAATACGGGAATTAATCAAGAATCATGATGTGCTGTTGATCCGTAATCATGGCAGCCTCGCAGTCGGAAAGAATTTGGATGAAGCTTTGATTAAGACCGAACGACTGGAACATATCTCCAAAACATTGACGTTTGCAGAATTACTGGGTAATGTCAAACCCCTGCCTCCAGACATACTGGAAGCGATTCAAGGGATTGTTCAAAAGAATAATATATCAAAATAGTAATAAATTAACCATTTCTCTACCTAAAGGGAATTAGTCTATGTCAATCCTTCTTTCCTGGGATAATGTTTCCTCTCATACCACTCAGGAAATTTAAAACTTCCCCTTCGCATCCTTTGCGTCTTCTCTTTACTCTGCGGCTTTTACCATCATCATCTCCCGTAGTGTCTTCTCATAGGGTGGACGAGCAATACCAAATTCAGTGATGATGCCGGTGATGTACTTTGCATCAGTGACATCAAAAGCAGGGTTGAAAAATTTAACCCCTTGTTCTGGAGCCATTGGCTTGGCGTACCATTTTTTGTAGATTTCTTCAGGATGACGCAACTCTATTTCGATTTGATCACCCGTTGGAGTGTCCATATCAATGGTGGAAGATGGAGCACAGACATAAAATGGAATCCCGAATTCATGCGCCAGGATAGCAACACCAGCGGTGCCAATCTTGTTGGCAGTATCGCCGTTGCCAGCCACACGATCACAACCCACGAAGACAGCTTGAATCCAACCATTCTTCATTACAGTAGCAGCCATGTTATCGCAGATCAAGGTTACATCGATTCCTGCTGCAGCCAGTTCGAAGGTAGTCAAACGCGCACCTTGCAACAACGGGCGGGTTTCATCAGCGAAGACTTTGAGATTGTAGCCACGTTCCTGCCCAAGGTACATGGGTGCCGTGGCAGTCCCGTATTTTCCGGTTGCCAGAGAGCCTGCATTGCAATGTGTCAAAATGCCCCAACCAGGTTGGAGCAGAGATAGTCCATACTCGCCAATCGCTCTGTTGGTGTGGATATCCTCTGCTTTGATCTCTTCCGCCTGGAGATGCAGTGCCTCAATAATTTCTTCAATGCAATGGTTCTGGTTTGAAAGCAGACAACTCTCCATTTTATCGAGCGCCCAAAAGAGATTGACAGCAGTGGGACGGGCGCTCGCCAGGTATTGTTTGACCGATTTGAACACCTCATAGAACAGGTCAAAATCGTCCACAGGTGAATTTTTAACACCCAGATAAGCGCCATACGCAGCTGTGATACCAATGGCAGGCGCACCACGCACACGCAATTCTTTGATCGCTTCCCAGATCTCCGGTTGAGTGGTCAGATGGAGATATTTGATCTCATTGGGAAGGAGAGTCTGATCCAGCATGACAATGGCGTTGTTTTCGTCATCCAGGTAGACAGTTTCCAGGTCGAAAATTGATTTGTTTTCCATTTTTCATTTTCCTTTTGAAGTACTCATGCTGAATTGATTTTACATGTTTTCAGAAGTATCTGCAATTTTCATAACCCTATTTGAGCATCAATATTTACACTCATATCTTTAGTTGTTTCTGTTTGCCCAATCACAAGCATTCACCAAGGATGACTGCAATTGACATAAAACACATAGGAGGATTTGATTCTGACTATCCGTGGATTTGAATCCACGGGAAAGTGGTTAAAACTAGAGTATTGAACTCCACGGTCTCCAGTCCTTTCCATCAGCTATGAGCAACTGTGTTAAAAGTCAAGATGTAAATACAGGTCTCCAAAAAGTTTGAGCTCGTACCATAGCATTCATAATGGTAAGAAGTTTATGCATACATACAACAATAGCCACATTCTTTGCTTTTCCTCGAGCTAACAGTCGCACATAGAATTCCTTGATCACAGGATTCCATTTCATTGCAGTTAATGCTGCCATATACAGCACTTTGCGGATGGATTGACGCCCTCCTTTTATGCGTCTTTTTCCTCGATGGTAACCACTATCACGATTGAAAGGAGCAACACCCACCAGGGCAGCAATTTTCTTGTGATCGAGGGTGCCCAGCTCAGGTAAATCTGCCAACAGAATAGCAGCAGTAATTTTTCCAGCGCCAGGAACACTACAAATAATTTTTTCATTATTCTTGAGTTTGGGGTTTTGGTCGATTATTTCTGCAATCATCTCTTCCAGTTGCATGATTTGTTGCTCTAGATTTTCAATGCTAGCTTCGATTAGCGCTTTTACATCCGGAAAAGTAGTGGTGGATAAGTGGTTCTTTTCGCTGATCAACGCTAAGGAAACCTGACTGCGCCTTGTCATGAGCACCGAAAGGCGTTCTTGTAGTTCCGAACGAACAATCACAACTGCAGGGTGGTTGGCACGGCCATACCGCACTAGCATCCTGGCATCTATTTTGTCGGTCTTAGCTAAAGTGCCGGTTGACTTGGCAAAATAACGCACCCACGAAGGAGTTACCATTGCCACTGGCAATTTTGCCTCTACGAGTGCCGAGACTAGGCCTTTTTCATAACCTCCGGTTGCCTCCAGCACAATCAGCGCGGGATGCATACCGCACATCTTTTCTACAAGCTTACCAATGTCGATAATATCATTTCCACAGGTGAAATATTGACCATCCTCTTGAATTTGAATATCCAGCTTGTTTTTAGAGATATCAATTCCAACAATAATTTCCAAATCATTATTCATTTTCTATTCTCCATATGCTACAATCGAACTGCCCACACTAGCGAGATTCGGACTCAAGGTCCAAGCAACTGTTCGGGCATGAATGATTCTGGATCCGGTGACCTTGCTATGAGACGGTATCTTGTACCTAGCTCAAGTCGGACTGCCGGATCCCCTTAACATATTATCTAAGATTATTTTCCTAGTAACAATGCTGCTTTTAACATACTAGCTCAAAGCCATTGTTGCTTTCATAAATTCCCCTATTTTCTCTTCATCCCAATCAGCCTGGAGGGATTCTCTCGTAAATCCACCCATGGACTTAAACGCACTACTCACAATCACTCCATCAGCTACGCGCAATGCTTCTTGCACATTGTCTGTATTAACACCACCACCGATCAGAATGGGTGGGTTCAGGTCACTGTTGCTGATCTCGGAGATCATGGAAAGCGTTTCTGAGAAGGATTTCCCAGTCATTACAACCGCATCTGACCTGCCAAAAACAGTAGCCTGGCGCACCTCTTCCACCAGAGGTAGCTTGCCGAGCGGTTCACCGGTACGGTCGTAGACATCCGAGAAAATGGCGATGTCTTCCGCACCGATCTGGTAGCGATATTGGATGGCTTCAGCGGCGCATCCTTCCAGCAGCCCTTCCGCCTTGACCATGGCACCGACATACACTTTCAGACGTACAAATTTGGCTCCGATCGCCTGGGCGATGGCCAACGGTTCCCTGGCTCCATGTCCTAACAGGCTGATGCCAAGCTGCAATTCTGGAAATTCCTGCCGAATCCAGCTCCCGACCACAGACATATCAGCAACAATGTGTGATGGAATTGGACGTGAGACGGGATGGTCGCCCAAATCCTGCAAAAACAACGCCTGAATGCCTGCCCTGACTGCCATATCGGTATTCCGCAGGGCAAACTCGCGGATAACCTGCATGGGTTTCCGATCCGGATGACCCGATCCCGGGAACGGCGGTAAATGTAAGGCTGCGATAATTTTGGGTATTGAGAGATTATGTGTCATGCAAATCCTCTTTCAGATATTCCAACCCGAGAGTCTCACTGGTGCGGATGCGGCTGATACCACCTCCGCCTTCCTTGCTACGCCCCCCAGAGAAGTCACGAAAATAAGGTTCCGACAGTAGTTCAGCCCGATGAGCAGCGAATAAACTGCCTGGAAGCATGGTCAGGAGCGCCTGGAACATCTCAGGTACACCATTCACGAACGGAAATTTGACTGCTGATTCAGGAAAAAACCCGGTTTTCCCAGCAGGTGTTATAATAGCCACACGCCTGCCAATCGTCATTGCAGCGATAACCACTTCAAGCGCCCGGGATTCATCCCGCTCCCCCCCACTGATGACGAATGTAGGTGTGCTGACCTTTTTGGCGAAGTATTGCAAATGTGCCCACTCCTCCAGATCCTGCCCAATCGCTGCATCGCCAGTGGCTTCCAGGATTTTGGCTGCGGAGAACAGTGCCGCCGCGAATCCCGGACCACTGCCGCAGAAGATGAATTCGGTTTCATCTGCCCATTGGCCTGCCAGATCCTTGACTCGGCTGTCATTCATTTCAATGGTGGTTTCGATGGCTTCGGCGAGGTTGTAGATTTGTTGGCGGTATCGTTTAGCTTCCTTAAAGGAAATACGACCACGTTGCTCTCCAAAGTGGATTGCCAGCAACAGCAACCCGATTTGATTGGCAACGTAAGAGCGCACTCCAGGAATGACCATACCCTCGGGATCCTGAAAGGGAGGTTGGGTGGTATCCACGACCACATCGGCTGCCCGTGCAATGCGGCTGGTCGGTGTTGCGGTTAATGCCAGCACCTTTGCGCCAGCTTTGCGTGCCAGCAGCATACCTTCCAGGGTACGTGATACCTCACCGGATACGGATGCCCCGGCTACCAGGCAGCGCTGTGGATGATGCAATCTGTCCGCAGTGTAACGCGCGAAATGCATGGCTGTCAGGGCTTCGGTCTCGATCCCAGCCAGAACTCGAAAAGCCAGCTGAGTCGCAACCGATACGTGGTGCGAGTCACCGCAACCCATCAGGTAGAGATGATCGAAGGATTGACAGAACTCCTGACTAAGTGTGGAAGCAATATTCTCGGTATAAGCCGGTACCACCTGACGCACCAGGTCTGGCAGGCTTTTAATTTGAGCTATCATCGGGTTCATTTACGTTTCCTTTTCCAACTCTTCCATTAGGTTGGAGATATCAGGATCATTCTCCATGCTGTTTGTCACGGAGAGGAAAGTATTTACTTCCTTTAAAGAAGGTAACGCTTCGCCAGCTCCCCAACGAATGGCTGCCAGCGCTCCCAAAGCATTGGCAAACCTGCCAGCCATCTCCAGAGGCCAGCCATGCGTCAACCCGTGGATCATCCCGGCGCTGAAGGCGTCTCCCGCACCAGTTGTGTCAACAGCGTCGATGGGAAAACCTGCCAGACTCACATCCTGATCTTTGCGGATCAGACGGCAACCGTCCTTCCCCAACTTCAGTGCAATGATTTGCACACCTGAATGTACCAAAGTGGAGATGGCAGTGGATAACGTCGATTCTTGTGTGATCACCAGTGCTTCCGGTTCTCCCAGCACAATTAATGACAGCACTGGAAGCATCTTCCAGATGGTTTCTCGTCCCAGACTAGCCGGTTCCACGCCTATATCCAAAGAGATCTTAACATTGTGTTGGTTGGCAAATTCGACTGCCTTCAAAACAGCATTCGATTGTGGTGGTGTCAGACAAGCATAGGAGCTGATATGCAGGCAATCAATGTTCCGAAACGTGCCCGGGATGATCTCATCCGGATGCAGATTGCGATTGGCACCGCGATAGGTAAACATCGTGCGTTCTGCATCACTGGAGACAACCAGAAATGTTAACCCAGTCTGATCAGTCTCATCCTGCACGATCCTGTCCACCCGTACACCGGCTGCATCCAGGATCGGGAGCAGCTCTTGCGCCCAGACATCAGTACCGGTATGGGTAAGCAGGGTCGGTTCACCGCCCAGATTTGCCAGCATCATGGCTGTATTGGCAGCTGATCCACCGGCATGCTGATGCATCGCTTGCACCGTTCCATCCCCTCCAGCAGCGGGATAGGCAGCTACCTGCATGAAGATGTCCATACACAAATCGCCAATCAGTAGATATTTTCCAGGTTTCTGTACTGACTTCATCAATTCATCCACTGGATCGCAGGCTAAATACTGCGGTTTCTTCCCGACCCGGTAATTTTTTCGATTTCCAGTCCAATCTGGGTTGCCAGCAGCACATTGTTCTCCAATAGGCTGCGATTGGACTTGACTGTGCGGCCAGCGGAGTGATGCGCCATGCGTGAGAGCAGAAACGGGGTCACCTCTTTACCAGAGACACCTGCTTCTGCCAGATCCTGATTGGAAAATGCCTTCCAGACCTCAACTTCTTCGTTGCTGAGCTCATCCTGCACCGGAATAGGATTAAAGACCAGAATGGCATTGGTCAATCCCAACTTGCGCGACTGTATCAGTATATTCGCGATCTCCGCTGGATCATTGGCGCGTGGTAAGCCGATCCCACTCGAGCGCGAGTAGAAGGCCGGCATTTCATCCACCTGATAACCCACAACAGTCACACCGATGGTTTCCAGGATCTCATAGGTGCCGGGCAAGTCCAGAATGGCTTTCGGACCGGCGCTGACGACCACAATCGGAGTACGCGAAAGTTCAAAGAGATCCATGGACACATCCCAGGGTCCCGGGTGTACACCCCCAATGCCGCCGGTAGCAAAGACGTGAATTTTGTTCAAGTATGCCAGGCGGGAGGTTGCGCTGACGGTGGTGGAGGCACAGCGTTTCTGCGCCAGCATGATCGGTAACTCGCGCACCCCAGCTTTGAAGACATCCTCTTCCTGTGCCAGGCGTTCGATCTCCTTTGCCGTCATTCCGATCTTAATCATACCATCCAGCACTCCAATAGTGGCAGGCACACCGCCGTTATCGCGGACGATTTTCTCCATAGAAAAAGCTGTTTCCACATTCTGTGGATAGGGTAAACCATGGGTGATCACGGTTGATTCGAGGGCTACTTTCATCATTCCTCCAAATAAAATCAGGCTTCCTAGTGATATTATAGACTGAATCTGGTTGATTAACCGTATATCAGGCATTAGAATGAAAGAAACTGACAATGAAAACCAGAGGAGCACAAAATGATTGTACAGATTTACACCGTTCAGAGTCCAGAAGAAGGGATTGCCCTGGCAGCGTTAGGTGTGGACCACATCGGCATCACACCATCCGACCACGGACTCCCGGGTGAGCTCAGCAACAAGTACGCCACCGAAATCTTCGCTGCGATAGGAGATCGGGCGGTGAAGGTAGCGCTGACGGTGGACTCCGACCTGGGGAAGATTGTGGAAATGGTGCAAACGGTCAGACCAGACATCCTGCACTTGTGCGGGGATCTGAAGTTGGTGACGCCTGAGAAAGTGGTGGAGCTACGCGGTCTTTTGCCGGGGATGCAGGTCATGCAGGCTATCCCGGTCATGGATGCCAGTGCCTTGCAGATCGCCAGGGATTTCGAAGCGGTCGCGGATTACTTCATCCTGGATTCGTATTCCGACCAGATCGGTGGGATTGGTGCAGCTGGCTTCACGCACGATTGGAGCATCAGCAAGGCAATCGTGAAACAATCATCCATCCCGGTTATCCTGGCAGGCGGTCTCTCCCCAGAGAACGTTGCAGATGCCATCCAGCAGGTGCAACCCTGGGGTGTGGACTCGTTGACGAAGACCAATGAGATGCTGGGAGAGGGGAAGTTCAGGAAGGATCTCGAGAGAGTCCAAATGTTTGTGGATATGGCGAAGGGGGAAATACGCTAAGGATATAAAGGACACAACCCCCAACGAGGATGTTAAGATCGCCAGGGGGGCAATATCATTTTTTATTCGGCGTAGGGGCTGTGGCTTGTCACTACCCAGGCTTTGGCACAACTCTACCCCACAGTGGATTACCTCAGCCTGAGATCGGGGTAAGGATAAACCATTACCCCAACCGGTAATAAAGAATTGTTTTGAGAAACAAATAAAAACAATTCTGTCAGCTGTTTAGCTCTTGAGTTGTAAACAAATCATGAAATTTCCCTCAAGAGAAGGATGGAAAATAATCCATTTGATCTTAGGAGCCCCATTCGTGTATTCGGTGCGCCAGGAAAAGCCTAATCGATCTAGTGTAATGAAAGGAGTACACACAATGAATTTCTCATAACATTGGTAGACAATCGAGCGACGGAAGAAGTAATTCAACCAGTCGAAGCCTCGAGCGTCAAAAACACAAGCCACAGCGAAAGCGAACCTAAAACGGCCTCGTTAAACGATAACAATAGAAGTGGTCAACCTTCCGAATATGGCGAAACCAGTATCCAAGATGAAGAAATGAGAAAAAGCAATCATGGAACATCTCGGGGTGAAAGAGGGTAGCGTGTGTTGAAAGATCGATTGAGGAACCTGGGAGACCCAGCTTGGGGTACGCATATTGGAAGGAAGACATAACTTCCAATATTGGCAAGTTGGGAGTCGGAGATGCCCATAGTAGTGAAGAAACCTGGTAACTCGGGTGGAGCGAAGGGGCATTACATGAAACATTGTTTCAAACAAAACTGGAGAGAGAACCGCTTGAAAAATTATTCTACTACGGACATACCGGTCGAGCACAAGAAAGTGGTCATTCCGGAGAAACTCTCACTTCTGCGGGCGAAACTGGGTCAAAAAGCCAAACAAGAGCCAAAGTTTCGGTTTTATGCATTGTATGATCGGGTCTATCGAAAGGACACTTTGGAGACAGCATGGCGAATAGTTGCAGCCAATAAAGGGGCTGCAGGAGTAGATGGCATCACGATAAAGGAGATACAGGAAACAGGGTATGAGAACCTCTTACAAGAATTACAAAATGAACTAAGAAGCAAACGATATAGACCGCAACCAGTTCTACGGGTTTATATTCCTAAATCCAACGGAAAACTACGACCTTTGGGAATACCGACCGTGAGGGATCGGGTGGTACAAATGGCTGTTTTGGTAATCCTTGAGCCAATTTTTGAAGCTGACTTTCTGGACTGTTCGTTCGGCTTTCGTCCTGGAAAAAGCGCTCATCAAGCTCTACAGACCATAAAGGACAATCTACAAGCAGGGTTTTCTGTTATCTATGACGCTGACTTGGCAGGTTATTTCGATCGTATTCCACATGATAAACTGATGGCCGCCATTCGAATGAGGGTAGTTGATCGAAGTGTGCTGAGGTTAATCAGATTGTGGTTACAAGCTCCTGTGCAAGAGAATACCCCAAAAGGTGGAACTCGTTTGAGTGGAAAAACTCATAAAGGAACTCCGCAAGGGGGAGTTATTTCTCCCTTACTTACTAATATTTACTTGCATTGGTTCGATAAAGTCTTTCATGGTAAAGAAGGCTTAGCTAGAAGTGTAAACGCCAGACTTGTCCGATATGCGGATGATTTTGTAATCATGGCTAGAAACGATACACCCATTATTTCAGACTTTGTTGAACAAAAGATTGAAAAATGGATGGGGTTAGAAATAAATCGAGAGAAGACTCGGATGATTGATCTAAAACAAGCCAAAACCGCGCTCGATTTTCTTGGTTTTACCTTTCGATATGACTGGGATCTTGGAGGCAGGAAAAAGAAGTAATTGAATATCTTCCCTTCTAAGAAGTCCTTTATTAATGAAAAGCGTGAAATCCGGAGAATGACCGGTAAAGTAATGTGTTTTAAACCAATCCCTGTATTGATCAATGAAATGAATATCCATCTACGTGGGTGGGCAAACTACTTTTCATTTGGTTATCCAAGCCAAACTTTTCGTCACATTAACTGGTATTTGTCTGAGAGAATGAGTAACCATCTAACCAGACGAAGCCAACGACCTTATAGACTAAGGAATCAGAAGTCTTATTATGCTGAACTCTTGAAATTGGGACTTAAGTTCCTATGACTCTTGTGAATGCTGGAGACGAGAGTTTCTTGGAGAGCCGGATGCGGGAAATCTGCACGTCCGGTTCGAGGAGGGGGGAATAAGGAAGCATGGCATGCGGTGCTGAGCCACATTAAGGGAAACCTGGATACTGAAGTATTCCGAAACCTAAACTTCCTTATTCCTCTACTCTACTTATTTTCGTTGACGGCAATTTCGATACTTCTATTATCGTAGCAATCAAAAAATGTCCGGATTGGTTAGCTCAGGAAAACGGGTTGGTTTTGCTCAAGAGGGTTGTTAAGGTTCTGGTTTCGACTCGGTTTATTATAGAATATTCGTTCTAATTTGTCAAGAGGAAAGTGCTGTCAACTTATCCTCGGAGATTTGGGGAATTCTATTAATACAACTTATATCAAATATTTGTATTATTATTCCAGATATTAGATAATTATGATAGTATTTATCAGTATATTTTATGCCCTACATGAGGTGAATATGAACAAAAAATCATTGATTGTTTTGCCATTAATCATTATTTTGATTCTCGCCGGATTTCTTACTTCTTTACCGGCTACGGATGTGAATGCACAAATCATCATCACAATTCCAGTCAGCACGGCTACGCGTACACCCACACCGATCAATATCGGTAATTTTGTCTGGGATGATTTGGATCAGGATGGTCGTCAGGATGTTGGTGAGCCTGGATTGGCAGGTGTAATTGTGCAATTGTGGAATTCTTCCAAAACACAATTGATCGATAGCACCACCACCAATGGAACTGGCAATTACTTTGTGGTAGCTCCCACACCAGGGAGTTACCGTTTGCGTGTGGTACTTCCCGCAATCAATGATGCTTTTTCTCCCAAAGACCTGGCCAGTGGCGATGACACCCTTGATAGCGATATCAACCCGACTGGTACCAATTTAGGCTTTACGGATATTTTTACTCTTGCCAGTAATGTTATCAGTACCACCCTTTGGGATGCAGGTATCATCAAATTCCGTACTCCAACCCCAACCCGCACCCCCACACCGATCAATATCGGTAATTTTGTCTGGGATGATCTGGATCAGGATGGTCGTCAGGATGTCGGTGAGCCTGGATTGGCAGGTGTAATTGTGCAATTGTGGAATTCTTCCAAAACACAATTAATCGATAGCACCACCACCAATGGAACTGGCAATTACTTTGTGGTAGCTCCCACACCAGGGAGTTATCGTTTGCGTGTGGTACTTCCCGCAATCAATGATGCTTTTTCTCCCAAAGACCTGGCAAGTGGCGATGACACCCTTGATAGTGATATCAACCCGACTGGTACCAATTTAGGTTTTACGGATATTTTTACTCTGGCCAGTAATGTTATCAGTACCACCCTTTGGGATGCAGGCATAATCAAATATCGCACACCGACCCCCACCCGCACCCAAACCCCGATTAATATCGGTAATTTTGTCTGGAATGATTTGGACAAGGATGGAATTCAGGATGCTGGCGAGCCGGGCGTGGCTGGGATTACAGTGCAATTATGGAATGCAGAAAAGACCAGCCTGATCCAAAGCACCACCACGAATGGTAGTGGGATTTATTCGCTGGTAGCTCCCCTTCCGGGGGATTATCGTGTGCGGGTCGTCCCGTTTGCAGGCTCCAGCTTTACAGCCAAAGATCAGGGAGCAGATGAAACCAAGGATAGTGACATCACGAATATTATTATTTCTGTCAATTATGGGTTCACCGATATCTTCACGATTGCCAGTAATGTGATCTCGATAAGCAGTATCGATGCGGGTTTGAGCACTGTCGGTTCAACCTCAACACCCACACTTGCACTCATTTCTACGGCAACACCTTCAAAAACACCGACTTTACAATTTACACCGACGCCATTACCAGATTATCCTAACAAGATCTATTTGCCGATTTTGTCGAATGGGCCGTAGGGGTTGATATACGTACCGTAGGGGCGAAGCAGGTGATTTTGGAATTATGGATTGGGAAGCATATCCCATATCACCTGCTTCGCCCCTACCTTTTTGGTCATCATCCACATCAGTGATTACAATTATCCCGTGAATATGGTTAGGCATCATCACGAATGCATCCAAAACAATGTTCATAAAGTATTTGGGTAATTGTAACCGTTGAGAATAGGCTATTTCACCCAAGAACGATAATTGCATTTTTCCTGATTTTTTTTCAATCAAATGCTTCACCCTTCCAATTGCTTATTTCCCCGCTACGTTATAAAATACAATTAGATATTATGGATAATGATCTCACCTCAATTCAGGAAGCTCGCGATCTGGTAAGCAGTGCTTATGCAGCCTGGCAAAGCTGGACCCATGCCACCCAGGCAGATGTCGATCGTGTCTGTGAAGCTATGGCTGAGGCTGGTGTGAAGGCTGCGGAACGTCTGGGACAATTGGCGCATGAAGAGACCGGGTATGGTCACCCGCTGCACAAGAAACTCAAGAATATCGCTGGCTCCAAGCTGGTTTGGGACAACATCCGCGCTGAAAAGACGGTGGGTGTGATCAATCATGATCCGGATAAAAAGGTCACGGAAATTGCCTGGCCGATCGGGGTGATTGCTGCTTTGATCCCCTCCACCAATCCAACCTCCACTACTCTGTACAAAGCACTGATTTCGGTCAAAGCCCGCAATGCGATTTTATTCGCTCCCCATCCTTCTGCAGCGCGCTGTACCTATGAAACGGCGAAAGTGATGGCGGAAGCAGCCGAGAAAGCGGGTGCTCCGAAAGGTCTGATCGCCTGCATGCAGCATATCAGCCTGGAGGGTACACAGGCACTCATGACCCATAAACGCACTGCACTGATCCTGGCAACAGGTGGAACACCGATGGTGCGGGCTGCGCATTCCACCGGGAAACCTGCCTATGGTGTCGGTCCGGGAAACGTGCCGGTGTTTGTCGATCGCACAGCGGATATTGCCAAAGCTGCCCGTTATATCGTCGCCAGTAAAGCTTTTGACTGCTCAACCATCTGTGCCACCGAGCAAGCTGTGGTCGCAGACCGCCCCATCGCAGCACAACTGGCTGCCTTGATGCATGCGGAAGGCGCTTTCTTCTGTGATGCACACCAGACCAATCTGCTGCGCAAGACAGTCTTTCTGCCCAATGGTGCCATGAACACCGCGGTGGTAGGGAAACCCGCCCCGTACGTGGCTGCTTACGCTGGTTTTGATATCCCATTCGAGACGCGTATTCTGGTCACTCCCCTCACGAAAGTTGGCCGGGAGGAACCGCTCTCACACGAAAAGCTGACCACGGTGTTGGCCTGGTACGAGGTGGATGGCTGGGAGAAAGGTTGCGAGACCTCCATCAGCCTGATTGAGACTGGCGGGAAGGGTCACACCCAGATTATCTACTCCCAGGATGAACGCGTGATTCTGGCTTTTGGGCTGGAAAAACCGGTGTTTCGCATTTTGGTAAACACGATGGGAACACTGGGTGCGATTGGATTGACCACCGGGTTGGATGCTTCCTTCACGCTCGGTTCGGGTGGCGTGGGTGGCGCGATCACGGGTGACAATATCACTGCCCGTCATCTGATCAATGTTAAGCGTCTGGCGTATGAGTTGTACCAGCCTCCGGTCGAAGCCCTTCAGCCAGTGGAGCGCAAGATCCCTCCGCAAGCTTCAGTCGTAGAATCTGCCATTGAGAGTATGCTTCAGGAGATTTTAAGAAAGTAATTCATCTTTTGGGTCCTCGTGATCTACAGGATTTTGCAAATTAACAAACTCAGTGAATAGAAAGGAAAATCGCTTTGGATACTTCATTAATTGCTTTAGGAATGGTTGAGACCAAGGGTCTGGTTGGCGCGATCGAAGCTGCAGATGCGATGGTTAAGGCTGCCAATGTGGAACTGATCGGTTCTGAATATATCGGCGGTGGTTATGTGACGGTGATGGTACGGGGTGATGTGGGTGCGGTTAAAGCTGCTACCGATGCCGGTGCTGCAGCTGCTAAACGCGTGGGTGAACTGGCTTCCGTGCATGTCATTCCCCGCCCGCATGCTGAAATCGAGATGATCCTGCCGCAGCGCTCCAAAGGTGGCTTCGGCGGTAAACCAGAAAAGAAATAGTTTATTATGGCAAATGACGATTTTTCACTGCGCTGCTATTGTTATCTCGACCGGATGCAGGCTCAGTATGCTGCTTTCATTGGCTCTGTGACCCAGGGTGATCTGCCTACCGAGGGTATGGCTTCTTTATACGTGGAGATGGCACCGGGTAACGAGGTTTTCCGTGTGGTGGACATCGCTGTCAAGGCAACCGAAGCCCGTCCTGGCGCGCAGATTGTGGAGCGAGAATTTGGTATGTTCGAGGTGCACTCCACCAGCCAGGCTGCTGTGAAAGAAGCGGGTGAGGTGGTGCTGAACCGTCTGGGATTGAGTGTCCAGGATCGCATTAAGCCGCAGGTGGTTTCCAACCAGGTTATCACGCGTATTGACCCGTATCAATCACAGCTGATCAATCGCTTCCGGCGTGGTTCCATGCTGGTACCCGGGGAGACGATGCTAGTGATGGAATGTGCTCCAGCTGCCTACATCAATTACGCGGTCAACGAAGCTGAGAAGAAAGCCAGCATCAAGCTGATTCATGTCACATCGGTAGGCCGTTTTGGCCGTATGTGGTTGAGCGGATCGGAAGCGGAGATTATCACCGCCCGTGATGCGGCTATTCGTGCTCTGGAAAGCCTTGATGGTAAGCTTGAGTAAATTTAGCAATTACCACCTGGAGGTGTGTCATCCCTAAGACGTTTTATACAGAACATGACATTGAGGACCTCGTACGCCGTGGCATTATGTCACTGGTGCTGAACGATAGTATTGTGCTCACCGATCTGGCGTATGAGAAAGCCCAGCACTTAGGTATGAGCCTGGTCTCGCCGCATGCCAGCATGCCTCCAGCTGCACCCGTACGTCCGTATCTATCAGAAAAGGATCAGAAGGGTGATCGGGTGCGTCTGTCTGACTCGAAAAGTAAACCTACCCCAGCAAAGACACCTGATTTCCAGGGTGCGGCTGTGGGGTTTCTGCACCCACAGCCCGATACCAGCACAGATCCCTATCTATTGCGTCTGCAATTGCAGCAACAGATCGGTGTTCAATTCCCGAATCTGGATAAGGCTTTGTTGAATGAGATGATTGAACGCGTCTTACGCCGCTTTGGGGTTGGCTAAACGAAGAGACAGTCTATTTCTTAAAGATATATTCTGGGCTATTCATCCAATTACTCATTTGCGCTGGCGTACTTCGGTGGTAATCCTGAACCCGTAAGAATTTTGTTAATTTCACTTTTCAGTTCCAGAATTCTTTCTTCACGTCCCAGGGTAATATTATGCCAACGTTTTAATTCCTCGAGTTGTTCATTCATCTTGGCTTCATTATGCTTACGCTCGGTGATATCCTGGTGGGTACCCTGCATCAGAATAGGTTTTCCATCTTCAGACCAGGTGGTGACTTTTCCGCGATCTAGAACCCAAACCCAGTGACCATTTTTGTGTTTCATGCGAATTTCGATCTCGTAATATTCGAGTTCATGATTAAAATGCTTGTTGATGAGCTCAGTAGACACAATTAGATCATCCGGGTGAGCAAATGTTGACCATGTATCAATTGAAGTGGGAGATAATTCATCCAAAGTGAAGCCAATGATCTCTACCCAACGATCATTATAGATTGCCTCACCCGTCTGGATATACCACTCCCAGGTGCCCACATTGGTTCCTTCAATGATACCTTCCAGGCGCGCCCGCTCTGATAGCAATATTTCTTGTGCTCGTTTTCGTTCACTGATATCCAGAATAATGGCTGCAAAAATGGGTTCATTTTGGATTTGTAGTAATTGTAAATGAACCTCGACTGGATAATGGGATCCGTCTTTGCGTTGATGCATTGTTTCGAAAACAATCAGGTCCAATTCTTCCTTTTTTAGTGGTTCAATCAACGATTCAAAATTGTCCCAGTCGAAATATGGTTTAATATCCAATGGTGTTAATTGGTAAATTTCTTCTTCAGAATATCCCAGATTATCGAGAGCAGCCTTGTTAACCTGTTTGAAACGGAGCGATTTATAATCAAATAGATAAATTTCATTTAAAGAATTCTCAAAAAGATTACTGAAAAGATTTTTCTCTGTTTCCAGGTTTTTAATTTCAGTGATATTTGTGTGCGTTCCCAGCATCCGTTTCGGTTTCCCATTATCATCAAATTCAACAATCCTGCCTGTCGAAAGCACCCAAATATACACTCCTTTAGTAGTTCTCAATCGATATTCGATTTGAAACTTATCTCTTAAACCATTCTGATAATCCTGTAAATATTTAACCGTGTATTCGGCATCATCCGGGTGTAATCTTTCACGCCAGGTATCAAACGTTTCCGTGAATGTTTCCGGTTCATATCCAAGCATTTTGGCATAGATATCATTCACAATTGCTTTTCCAGTTTCAAGGTCCAGATCATATACACCCTGCTGAGCACTCTCTACGGCCAGGCGTAAACGTTCTTCACTTTCGCGTAATGCCTGTTCCATCTGCTTACGGTTGGTAATCACCTCGGTATACACAATAATTCCACCAATTGATCCATCAGCTTCATACCAGGGACGGCATTCCCAGCGTGTCCATTCCATGGAGCCATCATCCCGATAATAAGGATCGTCTTCTGCGCTTAGTATTTCCCCGGCCAGCGCTCTTTGATGCACATCGCGCCATTTTTGTGGAAGATCTGGGAATACTTCATAGTGATGTTTCCCAATCACATTTTTATTTTTGATATTATAGTCATTAAGGTAGCGTTGACTGACATAAATATAATTGAGGTCTTTATCATGAACAGCAACTGCACTGCGATCATGTTCAATAATATACTTCATCAAATCATGAGAATGTTGGAGTGCGTCTTGGGTTTGTTTCTGACCTGTAATATCAACGATGGTCGTAATAAAATTGAGTGGTTTTCCTGTGGAATCACGACGAAGGGCCACACTGATATCAGCCCAAATGATGGATCCATCTTTGTGGATATAGCTTTTTCTAAAGCGGGTCGAATCCATTTCACCAGAAATGATCCGGTTCAGTCGTAATTGTACAGATTCAATCTCCTGTGGAGGTGTCAGAACTCTGCCAGGTTCTATGGGACAAATCCTCGCATGAATACCCCAGCATATCGGCAAATCCCTGGTTGACAGAAAGTTCACCGCTCAGGGAGGTTAATGATTTACCCACGTTGGCGGATTCAAAAATTGATCTGAATTTTTCTTCATTTTCTTGCAAAGTTTCCTGAATCTTGCGCTGTCTGGAAAAATAGTGGTGTAATAAAGCATAAATCAGGAGGGCACTGGCAGTCACAAAAACCCAACCTTTTAGATTTTGGATTTTTGTTAGAGTGATCGGATCCTGAATAAGTTTTACAAGCAAGTCGTCGGTTAAAAAAATCCACAGGAAACCAAATAACCAATAAATCATTGCTATTCTTATTTCAAATGTGAAGTTTTTTTTAATCATTAGAAAACCTTTTGTGATTCCCTGCCTGCTGCAATCTTCTGCCAATATGAAAAAAATTACTTTGTTAGGTGAAGAGTGAAATGAATTCTATTCTGTTTGATTTAAACCATAATTGATTAAAGGATTCCAGAAGGAAAGTAATTTAAAAGTATACAGATTTTCGTGGAAAAATTCAACTTCAGATGTTAATGTTCAGTCAAGTGATCACCATAACAACAAACTCGATTACGTCCCTGATCCTTAGCCTGATAAAGAGCTCTATCTGCAATGCGGAATAGATCGCGGGTGTTATCAGCATGCATCGGACAATTGCTGATTCCAATCGATAATGTAACCTGGGCATACAAGAATTCCGCCTCCCGGGAAGCCTGTTCAAAGCGCTCCCGCAACGCTTCAGCCCGATTGAATGCCTGGTCGTGGGCAAGCCCAGGCAATAGCACCAGAAATTCCTCGCCACCAAAGCGACAGGAAACATCCGATTTCCGAAACATGGATTTAAGAATTTCACCCAACATTTGCAATACCTGGTCGCCCACGTCGTGTCCAAAGCGATCATTAACAGATTTGAAGTGGTCGATATCGACCATCAACAAGCTGATTGGTGTGTTTGTCCGGATACTGCGGATCAATTCCGTGCTGAAATATTCATCAAAGAAACGGCGGTTGAAAAGGCCTGTTAGAGGATCGCGGATCGCCTGTTCGTGGAGTTGAATCTGCAATTTTTCAATTTCATCCAATTTTTGTAATAAGGTCTTGTTCGCTTTCTCTAATTCTCTGGTAGCAATCCGTCGTTCTGTTTCATCGTCAAAAATCACCAACCAGCCATCAAAAGCATTGTTACGCACCAACGGAGATACCAAAATATCCAGAATACGAAGTTCCGGTTCGGTTACTTCTACTTCATAATTTACAGAATTGTTGATGTTTTCAAAAGGATTATTCTTTAATCCTAGCATTCGAAAAATTTTTACAGCGGATGTACCAAGCTGGATCAATTGATTTGGAATGAGATGAATTAAGGCAGGATTCCAGTCGACAATACGAAACTGCGAGTCCACAACCATGATACCATCCTGAATCAAGTTAAACACAAGCTCTCTGGCAACTGGGATAAGATCCAGAAATCGGAATGTCGTGATGGAAAGGGTTATTAATACAATTGAAAAGAAACTTCCAATGGGAGCCCAATCCATACCAGGTATTGGATTCTTTGAGGAAATGTAAAACAGACTTCCTAGAACTGGTAATAAAATGGCAACCATAAATACAAGAATTTGATTTCGGAATGAACTTTGTTTAAATTTATTCCATTGTTGTAATAGTATAAAAATAAGAATTAATCCAAGCACATATTGATAAATAATTCCCAACGCATATAATTTTCCATGATAAAAAATCATCAAATTTGTTATGGGATCAATTTCACTAAATTTACTCCAAATCAAAGCATGATATTCGTTCGTCCAGGCTAGAATATTTACAATCACCGGTACCAACCACAACAGGATGATATCTTTGGTTTTTATTTTGTTTACAATGTCAAAATATTCGAGAAAAAATAATGTCAAAGCTGGTAATATATTCGCCAAACCCAAATATTCCCATTTTGCCCAGAAGACCTTCATACTGGCTTCTGTGGCAGAATAATCTAACGCATAAGCCAGATTATAAACAGCTACCGCCAAGACTACCAACAACAAATATTTACTTCCTTTAACATGACGTTTTTGCCAGATAAGGAAAAAAAGTATCAATGAAAGAACACTAGTAAAGAAGGAAATATTTACATAAATGAGAGAAAAATTTAACATTATGATAAGTATACAATTATTAGACAAAACGAGTAGTATTTTTTGTTACTTTTTTGTTATAAAATAGTGAAAATATTGTTACTATTAGGTTTGTTTATGGTTATAAACAAAATAGATTATTTACAAATCATCACAGGAATCTGGATACTATCCAACACATAATCGATAGTACTGCCAGACATCACCTCTTTTAAAGGTGCTGAACCATAACTACCCATGATTACCATATCAATATTTTTTTCTTTCACAAAATTGAGAATATTTTGTCCGGAAAGGCCTTTCCGAAGATGAGCTTTATAATAGGTTCCGCTGAATCGCATATACGAACGGGCTTCGTTGATGTGTTTTTTCATTTCGTCTTTTAATTCATTATCCCGATAGGTTGTTAAGATATATAGTTCAACATTCCATTGAATGGCTTGATAAGCAGCAATGTACATGGCTTCTTTCGCCTTTGAACTTCCATCATATGCCAGCAACAATTTTTTAATGGGTCGCATGTACCCGGGTACCAGCAATAATGGCTGTGGGCATTTCCGCACCAAGGTTCGAAAACCAGACCGCAGTTTGTGTAAGGGTTGGATCCCAGGCGCATAACTCATTTTGACAATCACCATATCGGTATAAAATGCCCGTTCCAAAATTTTTTTCCCGGGTTCACCCACTTCTATCGCAAGGCTGCCTTGCATGCCGGTTTCACCCAAACGCCAATAAAAGATCTCACGAATCCTTTGTACTTTTTCACTTTCCAAATCATCTTCAGTGGCAACCAGATGCAATCCATAAATACGGGCACCCTCTTTCTGTGCAATCCAGAGTGCCTGTTCAAACGCTTCTTTTGATTCCAAGTCGTCCTGAATTGCAAAAAGCAGGTTGGGGAACAGCACTTGCTTTCGTTCAAATTGCATGCGATGTGCCTTTCGCCAGGCTCCGGTACGTGGTCCGGATTCCCAGTTATCGGGTAAGATCTGGTCAACCAACCAGTAGCGGAAGCGTTTAAAGATTGACCTCGTGCGATTGGAAAAACGTGCAGTAAGTGAGTCTGCCGCTTTGGTGGAATCCACTTTCCAACCCAACTCTTCTTCTAAATCATCACGATGATCCAGCATCCATAGATACAGGTCGGTTTTGGTTCGATCTGGAAATTCTCGCAGTAAGCCTTTTTCGGTGATAATTTCTACAGTTGGGAGGTAAAAATTTTTATACCAATCGATAGCACCTTCAAGATATGGGATTTCATGTTCCAGCTTTTTCCCTAAAAAATAGCGATTAACACTGATATGATCCAGTAATTTTTCATATCCACTAGGCTCAGTCACCTCCAACGCCAGATCCGGAATATGTTTATCTAGCTGGGTAATTTCTAAAAAATTCGCGTATTCTTCTTTAATGATCAGGTTATCGAGGTCAACATCACCTGTAAGAGGAACTCGTGTAACCACTTCGGTTATGTAGGCTTCAATATGCGATTGACCATTATGACGCGCAATTGAAACCCGATGGTTACCATCCCGCACAAAATAGTAATCGCCAACTTTATAAACTTCAATGGGTGGTACGCCCATCATTGACTCTGTGGCAACTTTTACAGACACCCAGCGTTGACTATCAGAAGATTTCCGGGGCAGGAAATCACGGGTAAAGTCGGTATATCTTCCCACGGAGCCGATAATCTTATTCAGTGGTATTTCTTGGCGGCCACGTTCAACCTGCCCTTGTAACCGCAAACTTTTAAGTACTTCACTATAAGACAGTAAATCAATCTTTTCCCCGGTCAGGTGAGAAATGGCTGATTTTAAAGAAGCTTTGCGATGAGCATCATTAAAGTCATTTATTGCAATATTTCGGTTCATGTTTTACCTGACGTACTTTTTCATTAAATGTACATCATTTTAGTCCTTTTGGCTATCAATAAAACATAAAAATGTAGAAATTATGATAAATTTTCCAATCTTTCCCTGGTACTGACTATCATCGCGCTCACTAAGCGTAATAAATGGATAGCTTCTTTTTCCCAATGTATGGATTTGGTCATCATATCAAACCCAATGAACCCGGATGCCATGCCATTGTTAAACATTGGTACTACTAACAAGGAAAGGATTTCCTGTGAGGTTAATATTTCTCTTGTGTTTGGTGCCTGGGGCGGAATATCATCCAATGTATCTAAAGAAATTTCTTCATTTTTCTCCAATTTTTCCATCCACCAGGGAAACATGGAAAATGGTAAATTTTGTAAGGCTGTCAATTGAGGGGGAATCCCTTCATTACACCATTCAAAGGTGTTCGATATGGTTTGATCAGAGGAATTGAAGTCGAAAATATACGAACGATCCACCTGCATATATTCACCGAGCGTATCCACAGTATTTTGAAGAATCTCTCCGAGATTCTCAAGGTTTGCATTCATTAATCTTAATGAGATCTCGTTGATCAAGTGTTCAAAATTTGAATAATAAACTAATTTTTCACGACTCTTATGGTGAGCAGTGATATCTCTGGAGATACCCTGAAATAGTATCGTACCATCAGGCATTGTAATGGTTGATCCGATTTCCTCCGCCCATCGTAAACTGCCATCTTTGTGGTACATGCGGAACTCTACCGGACCAGGAATTTTATTTTCAATGCGCTCTCTCAAATTCGAGAAAAATACTTCTGCATCATCGGGATGCATGGCATTCAACCAGACTTCCGGGTTTTTATAAAATTCTTCCTGAGTATATCCAGTAAAAATTTCAACCTGGGGGCTGATATATAGCGGGAACATCGTTTGGGCGTGAATGACATAAGTCACCATGGGTAAATTTTCCACTAAGGCTTGAAAGCGTTGTTCCATTGATTGTTGCAGCAGATCACGTTGGTAGGTATCTGTGATATTCTTTCCCAAACCATAAATCTCCACCAATTGATCTCCATTAAATATTCCCCGGTCGATCCATTCGATCCATATTGTCTTTCCCTCAGCGGTTAATATTCGATTGATATTTTTTCGCACAGGATTTTGAGGGGATAATTTTTTGAAATGCTGAAAAATTGCTTCATAATCCTCCATAAACAGATTTTCTTCAAAAGATCTGCCTATGATCTTATTTAAGGGTCGCCCAACCAAATCACCAAAATTTTTATTTACCTGTGTGAGTATTCCATCAGGAGTCAATCGAACTACCATCATATCTTTTTCAAATAAGTTAAGAATATTTGTGTCTTCTTTCATATAATTTAATTTGCTATCATTTTCCTTATCCAAAATGATCACCATTAATATTTTTCGGTTTTCGTAATCAATTTGCTGTATCAGAAAACGAGCCGTTTTTTCTCTATTCTTATTTGTGATCAATCGCCAGGAATAATTTGCTTCCAGGCCAAAAATTCCCTCCTTGCGAATTGCCGATACCAAATAATGGTTTTCTGATGATGGGAATAGGTCAAATAGATTTAAATTTGACAATTCATCATCTTCAAATTCAAAATAATTAATTGCAGAAGAATTGGAAAAAAATATATCCAGGGATAATTCATCGATCAGGATGATGGGAATTGGTACCCTGGTGATAATTTTGATAAATTGATCCTTCGCTGATCTTAAAGAGACATTCAAGTCAGTTGGAATCTCGTGTACAATCCCAATGATGATGGGTTCATTGAGATCCTTTGTATATTTAATGAATTTCGTTTCGGTTTTAATCTCATTCCCTGATGTAGAAATAAATATCAATTTTTGAAAATCAGAAGTGTGATGAAACACATTTTTCAATGTTAAGTAGATCAATTCTTTTTGGTCTGACAATAAAATATTCTCAAATGTCGTACTTTCCAGGTATTCATAGGGGTGACCAACCAGGTCAAGAAATTTTTTACTATATTGGATAAATTTACCTGTTTTTGTAATTGCAAACCAGGTATCCTGTGTTTGATCCAGCAAGAATTGCAGGTTGGAATCCAAACTTTCTACATCAATTTGGCTGACTGGATCACTCCCATACCCTCTGGGGGCTTTGTCTTCTGATGCAGAGCGATGGTGATACAAATTGACAAGGAATTTTTGATCGCTGAATGGAAAAACTTCACATTCTATCTGCTTCCTTATACCATTAATTGAAATTGAAATGATACTAATGGCTGGTTTCTTGTTCTGATTGACGATTTCGATTGTCTTAAAGACTTTCTTGACCAGTTCAAGATTTGAGCAATCTTCCAATAATTTTCCCACGAGACTTGGAATTGGATTAAAGTTAAATGATTCTAACTCCTGAGCATACACTTCATAAATTTGACCCTGGAAATCTGTTGTTAGGTTTACACGGTTCGAAGTTAATATCAGTTCAGTTAAATTTTTAATATCGGAAGAATAGTTCATTGATTCCCCAAAGGCAAGTAATTTATAACCAAACCTTTTTGCCAATCACCCACTTGGCCTTTATTAAAACAGGATGGAGACGATTTTCAACAATCATTGTAAAGTAGATATCCCTTTCTTTCAAGTAAACAAATGTTAATGATCAGTTAATAAGTACCATCTCCATATAACTGGGAAGGCAGGTGTTTTCGTCGTGCGTGTGCCTGAATAAAACACCCTGACAGCTACTAATTGAAATGACTCGTTGATTCCTACTAAATAGGTTTTATGAGAAATGCAAATTCCAGTTGTTTATTAGCAAATAATCGATAATCATCATGTGGACTACCTCCCGCAGGCACATCCCCTCCAACTCCTTTTTGTGTCAGATC
Organism: uncultured Chloroflexia bacterium; assembly: GCA_963765655.1. Classification (GTDB taxonomy): domain Bacteria; phylum Chloroflexota; class Anaerolineae; order Anaerolineales; family Anaerolineaceae; genus UBA6170. The sequence continues at coordinate 320,550 of CAVXXH010000008.1, read as the reverse complement.
AATATTCAATGTAACCATATCACCCTGAACCAATTCATGGATATGATTGGCATCCATCAGATGATCCTGTGAATAAGGCCATGCGCTGAAATTAAAGTATTGCTCTCCTGTACTCCGGATGGTTAATCCCACCCCGCTCTCATCACTCACCTGCAGCCAGCGCACCTGACTGCGATTGCCATTCTCCTGGGGCCGAACATAATGATGGACCAGCTTATCGACGGTGGTTGTGAACCTTCCAACACGAGCCCCCAACTGCCGATCTGGCATGGTTTCCTGTGGTCCCAATCCAAAATATTCCACATGCCGAAATTCAGCCGGCAATGTCAATTGCATACCCATGCGTTCCAGTTCTTTGCTCGGAGTGAAGCGTGCTTCCACCTGAATGCAACCGTCTGCATCAATTGTGTAAACAGTTTCAAACGGGGTTTTTCCACCTAGAACCCGCCAGTTGGCCTCTACACAGATTTGATGAGCATCCACTGCCTGTGCATGAAAATGGATGCAGTCTAGCCTTTGATTGGAAGAACGCCAGAACTGCCTCCCCAGCAGGCGTTTCATCCAGGGGTAAACGATAAACGAGGAAATATCGTTATCGATCCAAACTCGCCACAGATTGGGTTTCAGGGAAGTCGTAAACAATTCGCGACCCTGATAAATGTATTGTTGGAGAAATCCGGTAATTGGATCAAACCGGATGCTGAACACGGACCCGCTGATGAGGGACTGATCCACCTGGCTGGTCAGATGCAGTTGTTCCTGGGAAAATGGCGCAAACCTTTCTTCAGAATCGTCAAAGGATGGGACTTTAAATTGCTCCCAGGCAACTTCATGACCGGCTTTTGCCCAGGATTGGTCCGCGCACAAAGTAAATTGGATTGTGATAAACGCCTCCCGCATGGTTGCAAACTCCGGAAGCTGTACAGGAATTTCAAATTCTTTGCTTTGCATCGGATCCAAATCTAGTTGGGGAAGCTCCCCCTGCTTTTTAATTTCACCATCGATCTCAAGATACCAATGTATATTTAAATATGAAAGATTCAAAAAGCAATGCTTGTTTTTGACCTCAAATTTTCCCGATGATGCATCGATGGCTCTGACCTCAACATTTTGATAACCTTTTTTCACCGTCCAGACCGCCGGGTGTGGTTCACGGTTGGCAGCAAAAATGCCATTACAGCCAAAAACAGAGAAACGATAGGGATCCCCCAGATCCCCGCCATATGCCCAAAAATCTTTGCCATCTTTGGTTTTGGAAAGGATGCTCTGATCCGCAAAATCCCAGATGAAGCCACCAATGCATTGTGGATACCTGTCAAACAGATCCATATAATCCTGAAAATTGCCCAGTGAATTCCCCATGGCATGGGCATATTCGCACAGGATAATTGGTTTTTGATTCGCATATTTCCCATGAATGGTCTTCCAGGAAAGGATTCCCTGACGAAATGTGAAATCTTCGCCGTTGGCAATGGCTTCCAGGTCTTTGGGGGGCGGGTACATCATGGAGAAAACATCCGCGTATTCACCTTTTTGATCCTGTTCATAATGCACCGGGCGGGTTGGATCTAGCTGGTGTACCAGATCAGTCAGCCGGCTAAATTTTTCATCTGAACTGGATTCATTTCCAAGCGACCAGAAGATAATGGAAGCATGGTTGCGGTCACGGGCGATCATGCGTTCCACCCGCGAACCCATGGCTGCCATCCAACGCATATCACCGCGCATAACATCACGCAACCCATGTGTTTCAACATTAGCTTCGTCCATGACATAAATGCCGTATTCATCACACAGGTCGTAAAAGCGTTCATCATCTGGGTAATGGGAGGTGCGCACGGCATTGATATTATTGCGCTTCATTAACAGCACATCTTCCAGCAACCTGTCTGCAGTCATGCTACGTCCGGTAACTGGGTCAAAATCATGGCGGTTGACACCTTTGATCAGGATTGATTGACCATTCACAAAGAGTTGCCGGTTACGAATCTGCACCTGTCGGAAGCCATGCCGAAAATGACGGGCATCGATCTGATTGCCTTTGTGATCGGTCAGATAAAGGTAGACATCATAAAGATTTGGGATTTCGGCTGACCAGAGTTTGGGATGGTTGACCGAAAGTCGGGTGGTTAGTTTGATGGTTTGGTTGGGAGAAATTACAAAGCGTTGGTCGGTGCGTGCTAATTCTTCGCCGGTATATTGGAGAACAGCTGTGCAGTGAAGCTCATTTTCCTGAGGTTGATCCTGTTGGTGGAAGAAGAATTCTGAATTGATGACAGCATCTGCCTGTGTGAGACCATCATAAAATTGGGACTCCAGGTGAATATCTCTGATGAAAACCTGTGGAAAAGCCAGGAGGTTCACCGAGCGGAAGATCCCTGAAAGAAACCACATATCCTGGTCTTCCAGATAACTGCCATCGCTGAAGCGGTAAACCTGTACCGCCAGATGGTTCTCACCTTCCTTTAAATAAGGACTGACAAAGAACTCAGAGGGTAACATACTATCCTGGGCATAACCAACAAACGAGCCATTCAACCAGACATAATAAGCAGAACATACCCCCTCAAAGCGCAAATAGATATCTTGACCTTCCCATTCTGTTGGCAGCGTAAAGGACTTGCGGTAAGAGCCCACCGGATTATCATCCGGGTCAATGTTTGGCAGTTTGCTTTTTTTCAGGCTGGGTGGCATATGGAATGGCGCATAAATCGGTACGCCATAGCCCTGCAACTCCCAATGTCCGGGCACATTGATTTTATTCCAACCCTGAAGAGAATAATCCGGAGCCTCAAATCCTTCCGGGCGGTCGGCAGGTTTGGGCACCCAGTGAAAATCCCATTCTCCATTCAGTGAGATCTGTCTGGTCGAATTCTGGTGATTTTCAATCGATTTTAACGATGGATATGAAAGAGAGGTGCTACGGGCTGGCTGCCGGTTAATTTCAAATATCTGTGGATTTTGCCATTCAGGTATGAGGTGTTGGCTGGGCATCATTTTCCTCCATCAGTTAACAGCTCAGGCTGTTATTATTATTCTATACGAAAGTTCAAATGAATGCTATCTCAGGCGTGGAATTGTTTGTAAAATGAAATCGTTTTAGATTATTTTGGTGTCCTTTCAATAATCAGCGGTTAGGGTGTTTTTGACGAGCGTGCGCTCGTCAAAAACACCTGCTTACCTCGATTTATTGAGATGATACTTATTTTGATTGAACAGAAGAAACAGGTATAATGTGCAGATGAGAAAATATTCAGTCATTTTGTTAGCAATCCTGTCCATCCTCTTGGCAAGTTGTGCCCAGCAGCAAGCTTATGCCGAGCAGGAGATAGTTGTTCCAGCAATGACTTTGACCCAAAAATCGCAGAATACAATTAACATTGATCCGGTTTTGAACCATCCCAGCCCAACACCTGAACCCACCAGCACATTACGCCCCAGCTCCACCCCATTACCCAGCCCAACCCCGATTCCCTCGTTCACAAAAGTGCCATCTCCCACACCTATCCCGGATTCGATGTATCTGAAAGGTGTGACCAGCTTCCGGCAGTCTTACCCGATCAGCTGTGAATCACGCACGGCTGTCGATTGGGCTGATTTTTTTGGCGTGGAAATTTATGAGTCGGATTTTCAGTTTGGTTTACCATTATCGGATAATCCGGATAAAGGTTTCGTTGGAAATGTCAATGATCCCTGGGGACAGGTACCCCCTTATTCCTATGGTGTACATGCCGCTCCGGTGGCCATACTATTAAAGGAAGAGTACGGCCTCTCAGCCCAGGCAGCCAAGAACTTCAGCCTGGAAAACCTGAAAAAGGAGATTGCCAGTGGTCAACCGTTGATCGCCTGGGTGATTGGCAATATGGTGGGTGGAATTCCTTCAGAATATATCGATCAGGAAGGTAACAAGGTGATAGTGGCAGCTTATGAACACACCGTGATCGTAACCGGCTACAGTAATGATCATATCCGTTATTTAAACAATGGCAAATTCTACCAGGTACCGGTTGATACATTCCTGAATTCCTGGGGAGTACTGGGTAAAATGGTGATCTATCACAAAGACCCTGGTGATCGATATTAGGTTTTGATCACCAGACTAGCCATAATTCTCGATTAAGTAACCCCGATAGGCATCCATTTCCACCTGGATACGGGCTACCCCAGTCTGTATAGCTGCCTGCGCAACAGCTGAGGCCACCCACGGGCAGACGCGTTTATCGAGTGCTTTGGGCAACAGGTAATCTCGTCCAAACGAGATCTCCGAAATTCCATAGAGCTTCAGGATATCCGCCGGGACAGATTCGTGTGCCAATGCTGCCAGCGCCTGGGAAGCTGCCATTTTCATCTCATCATTGATCTCACGCGCACGCACATCCAATGCCCCGCGAAACAGGAAAGGAAAGCACAAAACGTTATTGATCTGGTTGGGGCAATCAGACCGTCCAGTGGCGATAATCACATCCGGGCTGGTTTGCTTCGCCAGGGATTTCCTGATCTTCATAGAAAAAATCACCACCTGAATGAGGTGATGATTTGTGCAATCTGATTAAATAGAATTCCAGTTAAACCACTTGTGCCAGGATGGCTTCAGCGTGTTGCTGGCGGATAATGATCTGATCGGCACCCGCTTCCAGGTATTCATTTACCTGGTCAAGACTGACAGCGCCAGCAGCCATGATCGTCATGCGTTGATAGACCATTTCGGATATCCGTTTAATTTGCTCCCGGTCTGGGTTCTTGGGCAACCATCCCGTCGAAGTTCCAATGCTTTTGATGCCAACTTCCACACAAATATTATTCAGACGCATAATTTGTGGATCACTAAGATACGCTGCTTCCAGAATCAAACTGACAGGACGATCCGCAGCTGCTTGAACAACCGAAAGCAATTCACATTCGACATCCTCCCAATTGCCAGAAAGGATAAAACTGGTATTCACCACTACGTGAAATGCATCGGCTTCTTCATAGTACATGTCGCGGACTTCATTTACTTTGGTTTTGGTGGTACCTCCCCCGGTAGGATAACCAACCAATCCGATCAACTTACTATCGTGCGACTTCGGGAGCATCGCTCTAGCTGGTTTTAAATAGCAAGGCAGAACAGCTAATCCAAAACCGGATGTGTAATCTGTCATTAATTTTTTGATCGCATTTAAATCATCAAAAGGCATGGCTGCCGTCAGAATCATACGTTGAGAAAGTGTTTGCGGTGAGTATTCGCTCATTGATACCTTTTTGGAAAACTAATATATTTGAGAATAATTCGGTTAATTAATTATATAAAGCTTCGGATTTAATTGTGATTATTCGTACAAGGTTTTGTAGAGGATTGGAATAATCCTTACATTGCTTTATACATCATGTATGTTCACCAGACCATATCGTAAGGCAGCTATGACTGCCTGTGTGCGATCATTCACCCCCAATTTAGTGAAAATTGCGCTGGTATAATTTCTGACTGTTCCCTCTGACAGATACAGTTCTCGGGCAATATCTGCATTCGTCAAGCCGCGCGCCATCAATTGCAGCACATCTGTTTCCCGTTCGCTGAGTACTACGTGGAATCCCGAAGCAGATGTTTGGTTTTGACGGGCGACATTCTGAAGCAATTTACCCGCCACATTCGGGTCCAGGTAAGTCTCACCTTCCAGTGTACCCTTAATTGCCTGTATCAAAGCAGCCGCAGGTGTATCCTTGAGCAAATAACCGGCTGCTCCGGCGCGGATGGCATCAAACAGCCATTCATCATCATCATAAGTCGTCAGCACCAACACTTTTATTTGCGGAAAACTACTCTTTATCTTTTGAGTAGCCTGGATTCCATTGACATCCGGCATTTTCAAATCCATTAATACCAGATCAGGCTGATGAGTTGCCACCAGATCGAAAACCTCTAACCCATTGTTTGCCGTAGCCACTACCTGGATTTGAGGATCATTATTAAGAATGGTGCTCAAGCCCTGGCAGACGATTTCCTGATCATCACATACAATTACACGTATCATCTTAATTCCTTAACTTCAATTGTATCAGCGTACCTTTACCGGGTTGGCTGTCAATTTCCAGTCTGGCGTTTAACATCTCCGCTCGTTCCTGCATTCCTTTTAACCCCAGGCGATCATTTTTTTTATTCAGAATGGAAACATCAAATCCGCTGCCATCATCCCGGATGTTGAGAACACTGTAGTTGGATTTCTGTACGAGCTCTATCCAGACATTTTTGGCTTTGGCGTGATGGACAATATTTTCCAGTGCTTCTTGGGTGATGCGATAAATCATTTGCTCTTCTTCCTGGGTAAAAACAAATGAATTTTCGGATAGGTTCAGCTGAATATTGAGATGGGTGCGTGCCTGAATATTTGTCACCAGATGTTGGAGTGCGAGCTGTAAACCCAGGTCTTCCAGAGGTTCAGCACGCAATGCTTTCAGCGCCCGGCGGGTTTCTTCAAGGCCATCACGGGCGGTGAAGAGTGCCTTTTCCAGCATGTCTTTCACTGCCTGTTGTTCTGTTTCTATAATCGTATGGATGGCTTCTAGTTGCACCGTCAGACCACTGAGGGTATGCGCCAGGGTATCGTGCAATTCACGTGCTAAACGGTTGCGTTCGCGGCTGACCGCCAGTTGATCCTGTACCAATGCCTGTTGGCTAAGCCGCAGATTGGCACGCATCAGGTCACGTCTTTGTTCGCGCTGGGTAGCCATTAATTCTGTGATCATCAATGCGACCAGATTGAGGGTTAGCACCCGGATAAAGATCGCAAAGAGTGGCATCAACAAATCGGTGTTAAAACCACCAAACAGAAAGATCATATAAAGACCATCAAAAATTCCCAATCCGGTATTTACAATAAACACTTTCTGAAAATCATATTGCCAGGCTGCTGGAACCAGGGCAATCATCAATAACGGCAATAATGCCCACAACCGATACATTTCAATCCCTTCCCCGCCCAAAAACCTGGTGGTCAGGTCAATATTCACAATGATGGGTGGGATGAGTACAGCAATAAACAATGCGATCAACAAATATAAGGAACGCAGTCTACGCTGTAACCAGGGGATGGAAAGGTAGATGGATAAAAATAACGCCTGCAGAAAAATGAAATAGAACGGGTCTCTATAAAACTGGGAAACCTGACCAGTAAACAACCATTCTCCCAACGGAACAAATGAAAATGCGATAGTTTCTGCAATTACAAAAAAACGGAATATTCGTATCAGCCCAGGTTCCGTTGGTGTTGTTATTCTCATATTACGATATTAACATAATTTTTCGATTATGAACCGAAAACATGACCATCAGCCATGGATCAGGTGACTGCACTCATACTCCGATATGATGGCAGTCACACCAGCTCGTGGTTGGTTACATCTATCATACAAATCATATACCCTTTATAAATGAAGAAGACGTTCTGCCATGAAAAGGAGCTGGTTTGACATTATTAAGAAAATTTCAACTACCGGTTGTAAAACAGCTCGATCATTCCAAAGATTCCCTGGCTACCACTTTTCAGGTGGAAGCTTACGAGTTGAGTAAAAAATTCAGTAGGGGAAAGAATGGGAACTATGCCGTGGAAGATCTCAGTATCGTGGTTCCTGCTGGTCAGATGTTTGGATTATTAGGTCCGGATGGAGCCGGGAAAACCACCACATTGCGCATGTTGGCCTCAGTAATGCCAGCTACAAAGGGCACTGCAAAGGTGGGCGGATTCGATACCCAACATGAAAAACGACAAGCCAGACAGATGATTGGTTATATGCCCCAGAATTTCAGTCTTTATCCGGATTTATCGGTGATGGAAAATTTGATTTTCTTTGCTGATATTAATGGGGTGCATGGTAAACGCAGAAACGAACGCATTCAAGAGATGCTTGCTTTTACACGTCTGAAAGATTTTACCGATCGACGGGCAGCTAATTTATCCGGTGGTATGAAGAAGAAACTGGCATTAGCCTGTGCACTTTTGCATGAACCGCAGGTATTGCTCCTGGATGAACCATCCACTGGAGTTGACCCGGTCAGCCGGCGTGAATTATGGTTGATCCTCTCAAAAGTTGTGCAGGATGGTGTAACCGTGGTCGTCAGTACCCCATATATGGATGAAGCGGAGCGCTGTAACCAGGTTGGAATCCTTTACAATGGAAAATTACTCACCACCGGTTCACCCAGTGACCTGCAGAACGAATTACCCTATGAAATTCTGGAAGTGAAAGCCAAACCGCGCAAGGTAATGCGCCAGGTGGTTGGAGATTCTCCCTATGTGCTGCAATGGCGCACGATTGGAGACCGTTTGCGATTATCTGTAAAAGATCCGTTTACTGCGATCACACAACTTGAAAATACATTGAAATCCGAAGGGGCTGAAATCAAAGTGCTCCGCCATTCCAAACGCAGCATGGAAGATGTATTCATTCATCTGGTGGAAGAAAGGCGCGCGAGCAATTGAACGTATATTCAAACGCCATCGAGACCTTTGACCTGAGCCGCCATTTTGGTTCATTTATTGCTGTGGACAGAATCAACTTTTATGTGCCCAAAGGGGAGATCTTCGGCTTATTAGGTCCCAACGGTGCTGGAAAAACCACCACCATCCGTATGTTATGTGGCATTATTCGTCCCAGTTCTGGAAATGCCAGTGTGCTGGGATTTGATATTCGTAAAGATGCAGAAGAAATTAAGAAGAATATTGGTTATATGTCACAAAAGTTCTCTCTGTATGACGACCTGACCGCCATCGAGAACTTGAATTTTTACGCATCTATTTATGGCGTACCCAAGAGCGACCGCAACAAACGTATACAGAATCTAATTGACCAGAGTGGATTGCGAGGCGTTGAGAAAGAACTGACCGGCAGCTTATCCGGTGCCTGGCGCCAGAGGTTGGCTCTAGCCTGTGCCATTGCCCACAAACCCCCTATGTTGTTTCTGGATGAGGCCACTGCGGGTGTCGATCCCCTCTCCCGGCGTGAGTTTTGGGATTTGATTTACGAGATGGCCAGCGAAGGCATATCCATTCTTGCTACCACGCACTATATGGACGAGGCGGAATATTGCAATACGATCGGGATGATGTATCAGGCACAGATGATCGCCCTAGCCAGTCCGGATACTTTAAAGGATGAGATGCCTGGTGTGCTGGTGCAGGTCACCTGCGACCAACCTTTACGAGCGGAGGAAATATCGGATCAGATTCCTGGCGTGATGGACTCTGCCATCCATGGCGTGCGCTTGCATGTCACCCTGAAGGATGAAGAACAGATCAACAATCTCACCGGCGCACTTAGCTCCGCTGGAATCCAGGTGACGGAAATTGAGACAATTCTGCCTTCTCTGGAAGATGTATTCATTAATATGGTCGAGAGTCGCTTGAAAGCAAGTCCGCAAGACTCTTTGGGAGGATAACTCATGGAACGATTTTGGACAATCGTGCGAAAAGAATATTATCACATCATGCGCGATTACCGCACCCTGGCAATCATCATTATATTGCCCACCTTTCTTTTGATTCTATTGGGGTACGGTGTCTCAGGTGAAAGCAATAACATTCGCCTGGCAGTAGCTGATCTCTCAAAAACCGATGAAAGCCGCCGCTATCTGGAATATTTTACAGCCAGTGAACAATTTTCTTATAATTATGACGTTTTATCTGAAGATGAAATCCTGGATTTGATCGATCGCGAGCTGGTTAGCGCAGGGATTTATATCCCTGCTAATTTTGGCAGTGATCTGGCAGCCGGGCAACAAACCTCGGTCCAGTTTTATGTGAATGGATCTGACCCGGCAGAAGCACAAACAGCCAATCTGAAATTAGAAACCATCGCCCAAGTTGCAACCCAGTATATCCTAACCGAGCAACTGGAGCGCAATGCTGCTCAATTAGGAATCTCAGGACTGCAGTTACCCGTGCTGACTTATACCAAAACATTGTATAACCCAGATGGGAAGAACAAGATTTACATGATCCCTGGTCTGACCGCCATGGTTCTGCAGGTACAGGCATTATTACTGACTGCGCTGGCAATCGTTCGTGAGCGCGAACAGGGAACCATGGAACAATTGGTGGTGACCCCCATTCGATCCTGGGAGCTGGTATTAGGCAAGATCATCCCTTATCTGGTAGTGGGTGTGTTGAATACCATCATGACTCTGCTGGTTGCCATTTATATGTTTGGGATTGTGATTCAAGGTAGTTTCTGGTTATTGGTGCTATTAAGTTCCATCTTTACACTCGGATCGTTGGGGATGGGTGTGATGATCTCCAATATTTCCCGCACGCAGATGCAGGCTATGTACCTGGCAGTTGGGATTGTGCTGATCCCAGCCATCATCCTTTCAGGGTTGATGTTTTCACGTCAGGGAATGCCATTGGTCACCTACTGGTTCAGTGAACTTTTGCCCATCACCCACTTTCTGGTTATCATCCGTGGCATCATGGTCAAGGGCACAGAATTTGCTTTTATGTGGGGATCGATCCGCTCGTTGATCATCCTTAGCATATTATATTTTGCCGCTTCTGTGGCTACATTCAGAAAACGGTTATAAGGTTTTTCGATGCAATTAATTCTTAGTACATTTTGGGAGAAACTCATGAAGTCAAAAACTATCTTACTCAACTTATTATTTGCTGTGGTGATCATTCCTCTAAGTGGCTGTGGCTTGTTGGACAATGAAACCACTGAGACACAAATCACTGCCTCCGGGACGATCTCAGCCGATAAATTTACCATCTCACCCCAGGTGGGTGGCATGATCCAGGAGATCTACGTGCAGGAAGGCGAGAATGTGCTGGCAGATCAGGAATTATTCCGCCTGGATGATGAGATTATGAGAGCTCAGTTTGCCCAGGCGATGGCAGCAGTCGATCAGGCCGAAGCAGGGATTGAGGCAGCTCAATCGCAATTGGCTTCTGCCAGCGTACAATACGATCGTGCCAGGCAGGGTGCCCGCTTGATGTACCTGCAAAGTTTGCAAAATCAAACACCAATATGGACACAATCGGTTCCCGAAGAATTCAACCAGCCTTACTGGTATTACCAACGGGACGAGAGCGTCAGTGGTGCCCAGACAGAAGTTGATAAAGCTAGACGCAATCTGGAAATAGAACAGGCAAATCTGGAGAATAATCAGGAAAAAGCAACCAATGACGATTTTATGGCAGTGGAACAAACCCTGACGGAATCCCGTGCACGATTTTTGGTGGCGGAACAGACATTAACCCAGGCGCAATTTGCCCAGGAGAATGATGTTCTCGAGGAGATGGCGCAAAAAGATTATGATGCTGCCCTGGCAGATCTGGAAACAGCCCAACGAGATTACGAACGCATGATTACCAGCGCAGCTGCCACCGAGGTATTAGAAGCGCGCGCAAAAGTTGCTGTCGCGGCTGCCCGTTTGGAAAACGCTGAGAATTACCTGGATAGCTTGTTGACGCTGGATAACTCACTGGAGGTGCAGGCAGCCAGAACCGCTATAGAAAGTGCAGAAAGTCAGGTGAATCTGGCGGAAGCTGGAAAAGCTCAAGCTGCGGCTGCCCTCAGTTTACTACAAATTCAACTCAATAAAAGCATTGTCACTGCCCCGGTGGATGGTGTTGTCATCAACATCAACAATGAAATTGGCGAATTGGTAGGTGCTGGTAGCAATGTCATCCAGCTGGCCAAGTTGGATGTGGTCAGCCTGACTGTTTACATCCCGGAAGACGTCTATGGTCGCATCCCCATTGGGCAGAAAGTCTCGATAACGATAGACTCCTTCCCCGGAGAGACATTCTATGGCGAAGTGATCTCGATTGCTGATGAAGCCGAGTTCACTCCACGCAATGTGCAGACCGTGGAAGGCCGCAAAGCCACTGTATATGCCGTGGAAATTGAAATTCAGAATAGCAATCTTAAATTAAAGCCCGGCATGCCAGCTGATGTGAACTTTGGCATCAATCGAAAGTAATAATTCCCCCTCTATGGAAGAGCCTGGAAGGTTGTATATAATTTCCTTCCGGGCTGATTTTTTAACCATCCATTTTTTTTATAACAAAAAGGGCAACTAGATCCTATCGCAGAATCTTTTCCATGGCCTTGCCTTTGGCAAGTTCATCGATCAACTTATCCAGATAGCGGATTTTTTGCATCAGTGGATCTTCGATTTCTTCCACGCGCACACCACACACGACGCCTTTGATTAACGAACGATTCGGATGGATGGCAGGTGCCTGGGCAAAAAAAGTTTCGAAATCGTTTTCCTGGTCAATATGCTGTTGTAGCCCTGCAGCATCGTAGCCAGTTAACCAGCAGATGATCTGGTCCACTTCTTCTTTTGTTCGATTTTTGCGTTCTGCTTTTTGTACGTAAAGAGGATACACACCTGAAAATTTCTTTTTGTAAATTCGATGATTGTTCATAAACCCTCCGGTGGATTGAGCCCTGTTAGGATGCTAACTGCTGAGCAGCCACTAATGTTTTACAGAAAATATTTCAATAAATTCGATTTTCCTAAGACTAATAATTTATAAATTTTCTTCAATGTTTAACCACGATTATTATATACGAACAGTTGATATCATAAACCATTCGAATCAGATGAACAAAAAAAGCTGTACTAAAATTCTTCTGGGTTTGGAACATGACATCATCCAATTCAAGTATTAAACCACTACCTTACTAATCAAATCTTCAACAAAGCGCAATAGGAGATGGTTGACATGAATAAAAAATCTTGTTACATTATAAATATAATTATTGAAAGACAGCCAACAATTTAATACATATTGCGTACATTGATATGCATCATGCAAAGACTGCCTTTTATTTCTGTTTTTCCATAAGGAGGAATAAAATGCGAAAATCTTTTATTGTCTTTGTTTTTTTTGTTTTAATGATTGTTTTAATGGTTGGATGTGCGCCACCAACATTTATGTCCCCAGTAAAAGTCAATGTCACCCTGGATGATAATATTACAGATGTCAGTATTGATATGGACCAGAATGGAATAAAACACATCGTTGGGTTAAAAGATAACCGGGTGGTCTATTTCAAAGGAAGTGTTGGTGAGCCAACTTATCAGTTTACCATCGGTTGGGGATTACTACCTCCCGGAACAGATACCTCCACCTGGAAGCAATACCAACCTGAGATCGGTGTTCTAGACAATGGGACTGCCCATATTGTCTGGTGGGAACATCATGGAAACCTTACTCAAAAAATTGCCTGTCATTACGAAGTACCAACAATTTATGATCCTACTGATTTGATATCATGTCGTAAGTTGGACGAACCAGCCATCTACACAACAGGTTTGGTACGTGTGATTGCCAAAGGGAATACAGCTTATGCTGTGTATGATCGATTGCATAGCTCTGGTTATGTTGACTCTGTATGGTATAAAAAAATGGAGGAACTATCCACGACAGGGCTGGTGGTTAGTTATCTTGATGTCTTGGAAGAGGCTTATATTTATTCCATGGACCTTGATATAGACAATAATGGGAAGTTACATTTGGCGTATATTGACGAAGCTAATTCTTCAAATCCACGGCTAAATTATCGTTCGAATGCAACAACCAACATGGATGGGTCAATGAGTCAAATCTGGGCAATCGCATTCGGTGGAACAGGATTACAAGCGAATGTCCAACCCAGTATCGATTTTTATGACGATTTAGTTATGATAGTCAGTGTTTGGGAAATTAGTGGTAATCAGGTGATTTATGTGGATCGCTGTGATATTATCGATTGTGATCCCCATTTGACTTTTTTAACATCATCAGTAAACGAAGATTGGAATTCTTCTTCAGAAATTCTGGAAGTGAAAGGGTTAGAATCCTTTGGCAACTACACTTTGAGTTTCATTGGGCATAATGACTTATCATCAAATAATCAAGTGTGGTATTGGGTTTCACCATTTTCTGGGAATCCAACACAAGTGACTGATACTACATATGCTAAATCACAATTGAACATGGTTGATGGATTTATTCCTGTAGTAGGTTTCGTTGAGAATTGGCAAGTGTCAGATCCAATCATCTCTTACTTGGAAAAAGTCTCAATTTATGATATTGAAAATGGATTAAGGGAAGTTGGAACTTATGTTTGCCCGGGTCTTTCCAAATTTAATTCTTCAGATATGGCATCTTATGTGGATTTGATGGCAGATTCCATACCTGTCGCTGGGGTTTGGAGCTATTGTGGCACTACAAGATTCAGCACAAATGCATACCTAATTAATTTACCGATCATAATAAAATAATAGAAATATATATAAATAATTCTAAACCATAAAACTATCATTAATGCATTAACAAATTTTGTCAATGTTTCGACTACTTTTGCTGTAGTTAATTTATTCCATTTAACTAAATTAATTTAAGTGATGAATGATATCACTTTGCTTTGTTCATCTTTCTAAGCTGCGAAAGGATTTCACCCTCGGCTACCAGTACTTGCGCCATCCATTCCAAAATAATGTTGAATACAGACGAGACTAAGTAACCAAGCAACAGACCCAGTAAAGCACCAATAAACCCTATGGATGCCCATATAATTAATTGATCACTAACCAAATAGGCAAATACGCCCAATAAAACTGCCATGATGACAACCAGATAAAGGATAATCACTGTGCGGATTACCCGTGACGATTTCACGAGCCGATTAACGATATCTTTCGTACGATCATGTTCATACAATAACATGGATACCTCCTAAAGAAATGGTGAACGACAATTTTATATTAGAAGTATACCGATTTCTCTTCAAATAATCCAGAAAAATTTTTAACAGGAATAAAACCATTGAAACTTGTTTTTCGAATAGATTTATTTATACTGATTAATAGACTGATTTTATTGTTCCTAAAGAGGAGTTTTTATGTCTGAAATAAAAACCTACACACAAGAAGAAGCTCATAAACATTTCGCCATCAGCACCAATGGTCTGGTGTGGCAATTATTGGAAAAGAAAGGTCGCAGCATAAGTGATGAGGAATTGATGATACATGCAGCCCACACGTCCTGTTATCACTGGCTGCGGGTGGGAACGGGTCTGCATCATCAACGCGCGGAATGGTTGCTTTCGCATGTTTATGCTGAAGTAGGCAATGCTTCCGCTGCGATCAAACATGCGAAACACTGCCAGGATCTGACGGAGGAATACATCGAGTTAATGCATGACTTTGATTTCGCCTACACCCATGAAGCACTGGCACGAGCACATGCTCTCAACGGACAGGTAGATGAAGCTCAGATGTACATTCTTAATGCCGACATCAAAGGTCAGGCCATTGCTGACAAGGAAGATCGGGATATCTTTCTGGCAGATTTTAATGGTGGCAACTGGTATGGACTAAGGTAATTAGGTTGAGAGAATAGCAATCATTATTTATCAAAAATCGAGAAGTAAATTGCTTCTCGATTTTTGATAGGTATTGAATTTAATTGATTATGGCTAATCGATTGCAATCATTACATTGGATGCCTTGATCACAGCATAAGCATCTTTGCCTTCAACCAGGCCCAATGTCTCCACTGAACTATTGGTGATGATAGATACAACCTGGGTGCCACCTGGTAATTCAAGAATTACTTCACTGTTGACTGCACCTTTTACTACTTTGACGACCTTACCTTTGATTACATTTCTTGCACTAAGTTTCATAAAAACCTCCTTTCATCGAATTCAATTTCATCATAATTCAAACCAGATCATTATTCAATCTGGATTACAACCTTCTATTGATTTCGTTTTTTCTTTGGAAATAAAAATAGATACACAAATAAAAATAACCAGACTGACCAGGATTAAAAGTACTGTTACCGGTAAGGCAGCTTTCAATCCAAAACCCTGAAAGCGTTCAAAAACCAATACTGGCATGATTTTTGGATGGTATGCCAGAATCACCACTGCACCAAACTCACTTACTCCCCGGGCCCACATCATCAAAGCCCCACTGGTGATCCCGCGCCAGGATTGAGGTAAGGTAATATAGCGTAACATCTGCCAATGATTAGCACCATCCACCCAGGAAGCCTGTTCCATTTCCCGATCCACTCCCGCAAACGCCTCACGACTGGCATTCACCAGAAATGGGACGCTGACAAACAGCATCCCAATCACAATCCCAGCTGGCCGGTCTGTGAAAGTAATTCCAATATGAGCGAACAATTTACCAAAGATCCCATTGCGTCCAAACACCAATAAGAGTGCCACACCTGCTGCAGTATGTGGAATGATAACCGGTAAATTAATCAATGCCTGTAGGAGATCTCGACCAGGAAACTGAAAACGCGCCAACAAATACCCCATCGGAACCGCAGTGAGAAAACCGATCACAACCGCTGCCAACGCACAACCAAATGTTAATTGCATGGAATCCAGCACCTGTTGATCCGAAAATAGCTGGAAGAAAGCGACTGGCTCAACACTGAAAAGAGTATTGATCAGTGGCACCAATAGGATCATCATTAAGATAATCCCAGCGCCAATGAACACCTTTGTAAATGTGCTATTGTGGATTTTTTTCATTCTTCAGGATAACTAATACTTTGTAATGCTGGTGGCATGTTATTAAAACCATTCGCAGGGAATGATTCCAATAGTGGGTGATAATGTTTGGACATAATCGCTTTGCCTTCTTCACCCAATAAAAACTGGATAAATAATTCAGCTGCTTCCGGGTTAGGGGAACTGTCCGGGATGGTGATGGCGTACTCAATCGGTTCTGCAATGAAATGGGGTTCAACCGTAGAAAAGCGTTGAAAATCCATGCGAACTTCTACATTTTTATAGAAATTCCGCAGTTCTTCCGAGCCCATATTCACTTCCGGTGGAAGCTCCAGCATTTCAAGTTCATGTTGTTTTACAACCGACTCATATTCAAAAGCATAATCAAGATCACCACTTTCCAACAATGCAATCAAAAAAACACTGGCACCCCGGATCAGAACATGGGAATCAGACTTTGTTTCCAGAATTTCAGGAATGCGGATTAATGTGAGATCATCCTCTCGAAAGATGGTTACCGGAAAACTGAATTGGTCCTTGTACATGATTTTGAAGAGATCATATCGTTGGATTGAATTTTCGTGCAGGGCAAATGCCATCATCGCCCGATATCCAGCAGCATCAAAACGTGGATCAGGCAGTCCATATCTCACATCTGCACGGCTGAGAATTTCCGGCCAATTTTCTGATGTCAGTTCCTGGGCATATAGACTTCCCGGTGTGTAAGCTAATGCAAGCTTATTTCCTGCAAAACGGATAAACCAATCTGCATAGGGTTGCCCGGTTTCTGGGTTTGTCGTTGCATACATCAACATCGGTACCAGCGCTGCATCGGCTGTAGCGACAATATCGATTGGTTCATGCAATTCGGTGACGTGGCGCATAACCTGGATACTGCCATGATATTCTGCCAATAGATCAATATAAGGATATTTGGCTTCAAAAGCAGTTTCAATTTCAGCAAATGGAATGATCAAACTCCCAGCAGCAAACATAACCAAAGGTATTTTTTCAACCTTCTCTGTGGCTGTTGGGTCAGGTTTGGTTGTAGGTGCAACGATTGTTTCAGTTATGATAATTTTTGGTTGGCATGCTGACGCCAACATGCCAACCATTACAAAAAGATAGAGGGGCAATAATCTATTTTTTGTCTGCATCTTTCGCAATCTTTGGTTACTTAACTTCGATACTGATAACACCTTTCACCCAGGTATTGCTGGGTAGACCAGGCATTACCATCTTGAATTTACCAGGGGTTTCGGTGAATCCCAGTAGACAATCCGGTACAGCCAGTACATCTGCCAGGCTAATTTCTGCGCTGAAACCATCATCGGCTGTGATTACCAATGTTGTGGCGCTATGCTTAATTCCTACCAATTCAAATAATTCCGAAAGCCGTACACCTTCATAATCAGCTGTGCCGCTCTTGGGATGTTCTGCGGTGATGGTAACAACTTCCAGAGCTCGCAGTGTTTCTTCTGTAAATCCTGTCACAGTATTCACCATGCCAGTGATCGCAAATTGGGCACCTGTCAAATCTACAACGGGAGCTGTTTCAGTCTCTTCAACTTCTTCTTCGACTTCCGCGACCTCTTCTAAAGCAGGCACCATCAACTCAATCAATGCTATACCACCCACCATCTGTTTCTTATCTAAACCAGTTCCAACAAATTTTAAGGGGAAATTCTTTTCTTCGAGTGGTGCATCATCTACCAGCATGGCAACAATCCAATCATGATTGCGATCAGCATCATCCGACCAGACTATCGTATCAAAACCATCAGCCGCCACAATGCGAACATCGTAACCCGCTTTGGCTAATTTCACATCATACGACCAGCCTTCATGTTTGATAGCATCATCTGCGTACCCCATCAATCGCCACAACTCAACACCTTTCCAAACCTGGCCCACATCATCCATCCAGGTGGCTTCATGACAACTGACACAGGACTCAAAGGAAGCCCGATCAATCTCTGTCTCAATCGCTCCATCGACTGCTAATACCCAATCCATGATCATCGGACGTACTTCTACTTTATCTACCCACTTGATTGACCAGTGTCCATCGGTGACCTGGTTGCCTTCTTCACTGATGATAACCAACCTCAGTGTTCCGTCCATATCCAAATTCAATGGCTCGCCATTCATTTCATAGGCAACAATGGCAGTGAGTGGGTCAACGGTTTTTAGTTCATCACCACTGACAGGGTTATAGCCAATATAAGAACCATACATAATTTGATCAAAAGAAAAAGATAGGGAATACCCATCCTCTGCGACAATATTGACACCCATAGTATCTGTCAATCCACCAACCAGATCTGCCAGATCCTGCAAGGCTACACCTTTAAATTTATTGGGTAAAGTGATCTTTCCAGTACTGCTTTTGATACCGGCCATTCCTTCTTTGGCCGGTAAAGCCTTCAGATCAGCCATCGTAAAGGTAATAGTCTCTTCCGGACCAATCAACTCCAAAACAGGTTCCTGAGATATTGTCTCAGTGGGTTCAGGTTCTGCTGTTGGCTCGGGAACAACGGTTGGTTCTGGCATAGCTGTTGGATCCACTGCAACAGGTTCATCTACCGGCGCTTCTACTTCTGGTGCAGCCGTAGGTTGACAAGCGGATAAAACGAATACCAATAAAAATAACACAACTAAGATTTTTTGACCCATATCTCCTCCAATGTATTAATGTATTGATTGTTATATACATTGAGTCTAATGATGATTTTCATGTTGTCAAGTAAAAAGCAGTTTTATTCGAAATTTATTGTAAGATTAAGGAATGAAGAAATCATATTGGCATTTATGGAATAAGTTTCTTGCACATAAGTATGGACTGGAAATAACAGATAAGATTCTTTTGGAATCTAAGAATACTTACCTGAAATTATTAAAAAATGACACTTGGAAAGACAATCCTAATAAAAAGCGTTTGATTAATATGATTTTTCCAATCCTCGCAGTCTACCTGGCAATGAAAAATAATCACCTTACACAGGAAAATGCACTGGCAGATTCCGAGGACCTTATGAGAGAGATTTTTTTCAGGACGCAATTATCAGGCATTCGATTTCTAAATCGAATACTGGCCGATCCATTCCCGGTGATCAAACCCGCTTTACGATTAATGATGCATTTCAGTGATTTGCCTGCTGGCCAGGAAATTAAACAGGACGATAAAAAATGTTTTTCCGTTTATGTATATCAATGTTACATTCATAATACGTTAAAAGAACTTGGTGCCCCGGAATTAACCCCTGCTTTTTGTGCTACTGATGATTGGTTATCAGCAGCAATGCCAAAAATCCAATGGCAACGCACGCAGACCCTCGGTAGAGGTGGCGAGATGTGCGATTTTTGCTGGCGCAGGAAGTGAATCTTTCCTGGATTTTCTTCACATATCAGGTTCTGCTTATTGACAAACTCTCTCCAAAAGGCAATAATCAAGAACAGGAGGGATTACTGATGAACAATCCTGACAAAAATTTTATTCAATTCAAAACGTTTGTTGTGATTGGCATTCTTTTTATCGTGAGCTTAAATTTTCTTGGTGGTACCGGTAGATTCCATCCTGACTTACCAGTTTGGTTGGTCATTTCCAACACATTATTCCTGGCGATTCCCCTGCTTATATTTTTTGGGATCATGTTGGTTGTTGTATCTGCTTTGAACAAGAAAGTAAATTTAGGGAAAAATTCCAGCGGTACTTCCCGGTTAATCTATTTAGCGCCGCGTATTGCCGGAGTTGTTAATATTCTTTTTCTGGGTTCATTTATTCTGTTTGTTTTTTTGGATGACCGAAATATTTGGGGTGGAAAGACTGGGTTTTATATCAGGGAAATCCCCCAATTGGTATTAGGAATACTGATGATTCCTGCCTGGCGTTGGCCTCTGGTAGGCTGCATAGCTTTTGGTTTGGCCGGTGTCTATTATGCTCGAATGGTAATTATGACCCCAATAGCTATGATTCCAGCCTTTCTGATGTTGAGTGCACCACTGATTTTCATTTCTGTATTATTTTTCTTAAATTGGCGAATTCGCATCAAGTTAGGTAAAAGATAGCCAAAGGATTGAATGTTTGACATTCCAGTTTATTCGAGTGATATTTGCTAGAGGAGGGCTGAGATGGAGAAAAATAAAACTAAAAAGATTTTCTGGATTGTCTTGATAGTGCTTGCTATCCTTTTTATTGGGACGCTAATTCTGGTTGGGTATGAACATATAATCAGCCCTACTGAACCAATTGGCATGAAAATCACTAATTTGTTCTTGATTTCTATTCCTCTCATTCTTCTGTATGGATCGATTGGATTGGTATTGACCGCCATCCGACAGAAAGAAGTGAATGGGAAGATCAAACCAGGACTCTTCAAAATTTCTGTATTACACGCCCAGAATTGCTGGAATTCTGATGATTATCTTCGTGTCTTTGTTTGCCCTGGATGTATTCACAGAAGGTGGAAAATTCTGGGAACAATTGCTTGGTTTTATGATTCATACTGCTCCTGCCATTCTTCTGGCGATCCTGATGGTCTTCGCTTGGCGTAAACCGGTCATCGGTTTCATCATCTTTGGACTGGCTGCTGTCTTTTTCTTACGCTTCGTGTTTGATACCGATTTTGGACCGAGTAATTTCATGATATTTGTGGCACCGCTGGCGTTGATCTCCGGATTATTCTGGATCAACTGGAAGTGGAAGGATAAGATGACAATGGGGAAGGTGGTAGGCTAAAGTTGCAGGATTCAGGCGTCAGGGAACATTAGAAAATCTCAAAGGTGCGCTGCACTTGGGGAAGAATAGCATACATTCATACGGGAAGAGCGATCCATCGTCCAGAAATCAAAAGTGCGTTGCACCTGCCTTATCCAGGGGGAGGTCATATCATGCCCTTTTGGTACGGATCTTCCCTCAACGGCACACCATGGATTTCAATCCATGGATAGGCAGAGTTCAAACCGAATGAATTCGGTTAGGTGTTCTCTTTGGTACATTGCACTTGGGGAACGACCATTTAACAATCATTCTGGAAGAAAAGATCACGGCTAAACCGCACATCCAGAAGTGCATTGCACCTGCCTTTCACCGGGGAAGGTCAATCATACCCTTAGGGTACGGACCATCCCCCTACTAGTTGTCAATCCACAAGTAAAATCAATCGAATTTAAATTCCATCAAGACAATTCACAGTCAACAGATGCCATTATCCGTCTTCCGTCCCTTGTCCCCGTCTCAACTTTTTTTCTTTTCCCCTTACAGCTTTTGCCTTTCAGCGAATATCCATTACAATCTAATTGTTACTTTTTCCATTTTTCCCCGATTTAATACATAGATCATGACAGATTACAGCAACCTGGAAGATTCGCAACTCATTATCCATGCCCGTCAGGATGCGCATGCCTTTGACGCGCTTTACCACCGCTATTTGCCCCGTCTGTATCGCTATTGCCTGCAACGGGTCAATGATGTACAGCAGGCAGAGGATATCAGCGCCCAAGTCTTCTTCGAAGTCCTGAATGGATTGATGAACGGTAAATATCAGGAAGCCGGATGTTTCGCAGCCTGGTTGTTCACCATCGCCCGCCGGCGTGTCGTCGACCATTATCACAAACCTGAGGTTGAATCGTTGCAGGAATCGCATCCTTACAATCCGGAGATTTCCAGACAGGTGGAAGATCTGGATGAGAAAAAGCATCTCGTCCATCTCATTCAGGATCTGGATGATGATCATCAGGAATTATTACGGCTACGTTTCGCAGCTGAACTGAGTTTTGAAGAAATCGCATTTCTAGATGGACGTAAACCGGCCGCTGTCAAAATGGATATCTACCGCACGCTGGATCAACTACGTGTTAGATGGGAACAAATGTATGGAAAATGAAATGAATCCCACCCCCTTATTTATTGAAACAAGTCTTTCCTCTCTCTTTACTAGCTCACAACCTCGGAAAGAATTTGTGGATGATCTGGCTATGCAGCTCCATTTCCAGTACCTGGATCACAAATCGTCCAGAATAATCATTCAACCTCAGAAAGAAAATTGGTTTCTTTCTTTTCAGAAAAAATTACGTGCCCGCCCGGTGATGTTAGTGCTAAGTGTGTTAGTCGCCATGTTGGTGCTGACCGGGATTGTCTACGCTGTTGGTCGCTTGAGTGGTTATATTCCCGGTTTCGGTTTCTCCAGCGGCAATCAGACAATTTATGTTTTAGATGAAGTAACAGAGGTAGAAGAAAATGGCTTGAAGGTTCAATTAGAGCAGGCTGTCAGTGATGAAGAAAGGTTTTGGGTCAAGTTGCGGATCGAAATTTTAGGTGAGCCTCCATTTTTCTCCTCATCCTATTTGCTGCTGGAAGATGGAACACGAATAGAACTTGACTCTAGTGGAAGTAGCTATCAGGATGAGTTGGCAACCCTGACTTATACTTTTCCGGCACTACCAGCGGATACCACAAAATTTACTCTGTTTATCGAAAATCTGTCCGATGAAGTAATTGAAATACCTTTGGTGTTAAAACCGATTCGCGAAGGGGAGATCATGCCAGTAGCAGAGTTGGGTGAATACCCCATTTACAGTCCCACACAACATGGCCTACGCCTCTCGCTGGATCATGTTGCCCCTGGCAGCGACAGAACTGTATTTCAGGTTTCCGTTCAATTCGATGAACCAGGCACGATGGTCATTGGACAATGGACTGTGACATTACTGGATCAGGTAGGCCGTATTTTTCCATTGACAGAGATCCCATCCAACAATATAGATCGTGGCAAAGCCGCGCTCTATCAAACCATGCCCTTCACCGGAAACGAAGAATTAATCCTGACCCTGCAAAGTGTTCCTCAGATAGAGAAAAAATTAAATTTGATGAGGGATTATTCAACCGATCCGGGTAAATTCTTCTTTGATCCGGGTACCAATCCACAACCCGGCCAAATCTGGAAGCTGGACGAGCAGGTGCAGGTAGGTGATTTAACTTTGCAGGTGGTCAGAGCAGAATTGAATAATGCCAATGAACTTACTTTTGAATTTGAAGAATATCCGGATGTTACTGGAGTAATGCTGTATACTGATACACCTGATATCAAAAGCGCTCGGGGTGGGATGCCAACTGATAACCAAAACTTTACTGGCGCTATTGGTTTTCACCAATTCCCTACGGATCCATTTGTAATTCAGATTCGATCCGTTTATTTCAGTGTTGCTGGAGAATGGCAAATCAATTGGACTCCTCCAAAAGCTCCTGATCAATCCACAGTACCAGCTCTGCCCACGGCCACAGCTCCTATCCTCCCCACACCAACCGCCACCATTTCCAATGAGGATGCTCTCTATCTGGAGGTAAAACGCCTGTCAGATCTATTCGATGCGCCTTACCAACAGGGACCTGGATGGGTTCATATTGTCAGGGAACAGCATTCCAAAGTTGAAGAAGGGCAATTAATCCCGCCTGCTTATTATAAAACCAATGAGTGGTACGAGGTTGATACGGATGGATATATCCAGCGTTCCTTATACACCGACTATACTGAAAATGGGACGATCCTTCAACAATCCGCTACCATCGGAAACTACTCGGTCAATTTTTCATTTGGGGGTAGTGGTTATAATGAAATGGAACCGCGGCTACTTTCCCTTGATCGGTTGAATGAATCCTTCCTTCACGCAGATGAGTATAAAAGTGAAATCACCGGAGAAGAAGTAGATTGTCAGGATGGGAAACGTTGCTTGTTAATCATGGTCAAGGATCTTTTAGAGCAACCGATACAAGAAAATGGTTCTCAAAAAGCCATCAGTGGGACTGTTTTAAACGTTTGGATCGACCTGAAAACCGGTTTACAATTCAAATTTGAATCGATTTACCTCTATGATGATGGCAGTGAGGAAGTGAGAACTACAAGGCAGGTGCTGCTGGTGGAAAAGGTGGAGCAAGCCCCGGAAGAGGTAGTTGGGATGTTGGATCGGGTCGTGTTGCCGTGAGTTCCATAGATTGAAATCCATGGATACGCAGATTTAAGAGGCTGTCCAAAAAGAATGAAAATAATCAATTCTGTGTTACCAAAATAATTGGATTTTTTGAAAAATAAAAAAAATTAGTAGCCTAAATAGCTGCCAATTGCCTCTGGGATGAACTACACAACAAACCTCACAGATATTTACCCGTTTAACCCTCTCAAATGGAACCTCCTAAACCTCATATTATGTTTTATACAACCAAATACCGTTTCTTCATCCGTGGCGCGTCTAATCCGCAATTCTCGCCCCAGATCACTGGTCAGGTTTTCTCGCGCTTGCCTGCGGCATTTCATTAGTTGAAAGCTAATTTGTATTTTACGATTGGTCTCAGCTCGGGTACATTACTTCTTGAGTTCACATTTTTGACGATTAGCAGCAATGTAATTACGTCGATCGGCCTCATACCCATTGGGAGCGTCATCACGAACTGTCTCAACAAAATGCAAGCGTTCGTTCGCAGGGCAGATGAATTTATCTTGTTGGATCGTATCCAAAATTTTCTGCCCGAAATTGAAGTTGACGTTTTTTTTCAAGGGTACGATACCTGCGGGTGTCCTGATTAAAGGTGTTGTATTCTATATATTTCTCCACACCATGCCGTTGTAAATAAGCGTAGTTTTCCTCACTCCTGCATCAGCTACGATTCTCTGCGGTAAGCGTTTTGCTTGTTTTCAAAGTTGATCTAAATGAGAGATCAAGCAGAGAGTATCTCCCACACGTCCATGTAAACTATAACCTACAATAAACTGGTCTCTGCACCCATCTGGACGATATAAGCAGGCCTCAGTTCTTAGTAGCTGGGTGGCAGCAAAGCTGCTTTATTCATGACATAGGGTTTGAATTCGGGTTTAGGTTCTTTTCTTTTCATTCCTTAATTGGATCATTTGTTATTTTAATTGTAAAGAGATTACCTACACTTTTGGACAGCCTCTTCAATCCCCCCATACCCGCCAATGATAGTTTTCACCGGCTGCCTGCTTTCGAGCGAAAATGGGAGGAAGCCTGGAAGGAGGGGTGATAATCACCGGGGCGTCTTACTTCTGGGTGCTTGGCAGGTAGACCTTCAGCAGCAGCCGGAGGCTGTATCCACCTCTGTAGCTGCTTCCAGAAGTATATAACTGGTAGGTGCTGTGTTGCGCACAGGTTGCATGGTTAATATGTATGCTCCGCCGGACTGCACGCTGGAGCCTGTCTGGAGCGAGCTCTTGGCCGAAAGCGTTGGGCTGGAACCAGTAACCCAGATCACAAAGACAATCATGAAGATCAAAATCCTGAGAAACTTACTCACAGCCCCTTTTCGCCCCGCTTTGGGCAGTTGCGAAATAGAAGGATAATGTGCCTGCATCTCACTCCCCTCCCTGCGATCTGGTATCTGCGGTGGTATTCAGTGTCTCCAGGCGCACGTCTGCGTAGCCCTGGCGCTTGGCCATGATGCGGTAGTCGAAGGCGCAGCTGCTCGGTTGGTTATCAAGCGTTACACCTTTCACCGTGAAGCCAGAGGTTAATTTTTCGGCGACGAATAAAAGAACGGGTTCTTCACACAACGCTGTCAGGAAAACGTGATATTCAGCTTTCAAATCCACCGTCTCGGCATAAATCGGCTCGAACTGCACCGTGAACACGCCGTTTTCCAGGCGCGCTGCGCCAAGATCTTCAAACCATACCTCTGAACTTTCCACCGCATACATCAGGCGCTGCCCATAGTCCGCGGTGTTGACGCTGGCAGACTTGGTGCCAGTCGCAGTGGTGTTGCCGTTCTCATCTACCTTATAGACCAGCACATCTGTGCCGTTCCAAATCTCAAACTGGTTGGCACTGTTGTTGTCATTATCCAGGTCAATCGCAAAATAACCATTGGTGTAGATTCCATGATGTTACCTGTGGTGAACACTTCGCCTCGATTTCCGCCTAACCGCAGATCGCCGATCGGATCAGAATAAGTGGTATCCCCGCCGCCGGTGGCTTCCACGCCAAAATCGTTGGTGCTTCCCCCGTGCACACCGAGTTCGTTCGTGCTGATGGCCCAGATACCATTGCTGTTCTCGGCATGTGCATAGACAGCGCTCTTAGTGGACGAAGCAGTGGTGGCTTCCAGGCCGTCTCCGTTACCACTGTTGGCATACACCCCTGAGCCATAGGTGCTGTAGCCATACACGCCGGTGCCGGATCCCGTCGTAGCAATGTTTGCGCCAAAGACCGCAGCATAATTCCACACTGTTGACCGGCTGTAGGCGCGCAAGCCATCGCCAGTGCTGGTATTCTCAAGCAACAAACCCCACTCGGGCGTTGCACCAGACCAGGAATCTGTGAAGTGGCTGTGAGGACAAGACAGCTCATTGGCTGTCTCAGAGGTGTTCAGCTCAACACGTGGACTCAGCAGAGTAAAGTCTGCCTCCTGAGGTCCGCGCACACTGATTGAAAGCCATAAGCCCTGGTGCCCGGCCAATTCCTTGGACAAGGGCGTGAACTGCCCCAAGGAAACGTTCAAATCTCCCGATTTCACGCTGACACCGGATTGCTGTTCGCTCCACAAGGCGTTTTCCACTTTTTCAGAGGAATACAGGGTGAAGATAAAGTCATAACGACCATCGTTTACCGGTTTCCCCGACGCTTCAGCCAGGTAACCGGTATAAGGCAAGGTGAACGCTGGATCATCAGGCGTTTGCGCCTGGACTGCGCTGGCTGCCAGCAGAATGGTGGCAAGAATGAAGCCTGGCAAGCTGAACAAGGTTTTCCGTAACATAGAATCCTCCTTTGTCATCAATAGGGTTTGGAAGGTTTATTAGTGCACATTTTAACTTACATCTTCAAATCCTGAATTTCAATAAGGAGACCGATGGTGATTACCCATATGTGACATACAAGCAAAAGCTTTATGAGGAAAGGAGGAAATAGCAACTAAAGACAAAGTAGCTGCGGTAAAGAAAACAGCGCTAATGCAACATAAAAGACAATACTGTCCATCTTGTTCGGATTGAAGGTCAAGTTTACCACCCAACTTGCGCAACCAGGAAACTACCTTGGGAGGCCAATGGTGCATGAGGTGAAAGACAAACAGAGCCACAGCCAGAACCAGAGCAAAAAGCGGTGATGCGCTTGACGACCTGGAAGCGCAATCTTCAACATCGAGGTCTTGCTCTTGATTAAAGCGATAGCCATGTTCGAACTTGCCGCATAAACGTCAGTTGCTGTAGGTTAGTATGGCATCGGCTTCAAAACGGATGGGTGTATTGGTGATGAGGCCAGCATTGCAATTTTCAAGGTCATTGTGGAAAATCAACGCAGACAAAGGCTGGTGAGTACCAGGTTAGCGGATGGGAAAACACCGAAACCTGTTTCAACAGGTTTGATTCCTGACAGACTGTGATTTCAACCACAGGTCATCATTCACAATTCACCATTCCTGGTTTCAATACGCCACGGATTGAAATCCATGTCTGCAAATTTCAAACCGAATGAATTCGGTTAAGGGAAAACACCGAAACCTGTTTCAACAGGTTTGATTCCGGACAGACTATGATCAAAATCACAGGTCATCATTCACAATTCACCATCCTGGTTTCAATATCGCCACGGATTGAAATCCCTCTCTGCTAATTTCAAACCGAATCAATTCAATTAGGAAAAATCACCGAAACCTGTTTCAACATTCATTCCTTACTAACTGTGGTTTCAACCACTGGTTATCATTCACAATTCCTAGTTTCAATTCAGCCACGGAAGTCAAAAGTTCACTGAAAACTGATAGCAACTATCCGTCTTCCGTCCCCAGTCTCCTGTCCCCGGTCAGCTCTTTTTCCCTTTCGCCTTTAGGCTTTAGCCTTTTAGCTACAAAGAACCCCCCATCTGACCAGTTGACGCCTGAAAATTCATCCGGTAAACTTTAGATATCATGAAAAAAGGAATTCATCTCTTGGCGTTCTTCTCAGGATTTATCCTGACCGCTGTCAGTGCTCTTCTGCCTCTGGGAGCTGGTTTCGATTCTTCCCTGTCGGAGTGCGCCTGTTGATCTGATACCTATACGCAGTAATATCAGCCACGGAGTGCTCCTGCCCGTGGCTTTTTTTATGCTTGCAGTGGAATCCATGGGCAATTCCAGGCGACAATGAATCAATGTTGTTCGAACTGCAAGCCCGTCAAAATATAAAATTTTATGCTATCATTCAGGAGAAACCAATGTCTATTTTACAAGCCCAACAATTAGGAATATCATACGGAGCCTTTGATCTCTTCAAAGGTATCTCATTAACGGTTGCCAACGACGCAAAAATCGGGCTGATCGGTCCCAATGGGGTGGGAAAATCCACCATTATGATGATTCTGGCAGGTTTACGCTCCCCCACCACCGGTCAGGTTAGCATGGCAAAAAACCGCAGCATTGGCTATCTGCGCCAGGAAGCGGTGGAAGCCTTTGGTAACCGCGAAAACAGCGTCTACCATGAAATGCTGGCAGTCTTTGAGCATTTACACCAACGCCAGGCGCAATTACACGAACTTGAAGTGCAGATGGCGGATGCAAATGGCAATCTGGATGCTTTATTGACAGAATATGGTCGTCTGCAGGAAGCTTTTGAACTGGCAGGTGGTTACGATTTCGAGGTCAGAATTCAACAAACTCTCGAAGGGCTGGGACTGGGAAAAGATGCCTGGCACATGCCTTTGAACCACTTAAGTGGTGGGCAGAAAACCCGGGCTTTATTAGCGCGTCTGTTACTGGAAAAGCCAGATCTGTTGACTGTTGGATGAACCCACCAATCACCTCGATCTGGATGCAGTTGAATGGCTGGAAAATACGCTCATCAACTGGCCGGGTGCCGTGTTAATTGTCAGCCATGACCGCTACTTCTTGGATAATGTGGTCAATACCGTCTGGGAAATGTCGCCGGCGGGGATTGAGACTTATCCAGGTACCTACAGCAGCTACCTGTTGCAACGCCAGGAGCGTTGGGAATATCAGGAACGAGTATTTAAGGAAGAAAAAGCCCGATTATTGAAAGATGTCGATTTCATTCAGAAAAATTGGGTGCGTGCCAGTACACATGCCCGCGCATTGGGATTGCTGAAAAAGGTTTCCAGAGAGTTGGCGATCATTGAGCAAAATGGTTTGATGTCTTTACGCAGCGGCAAGAAATGGAGCGAGTATGGCATTCGTGCGGATAAACCGTTAGACGTAATTGAAGCCATCCGCGGTGTGAATGCCATCAGCATTCCCACTAATCGCCCACCCAAAATTCGTCCACAATTTCGGCACTTCAATAACAGTGGAAATTATGTGCTGCGGGTGCAGCAAGCCGAGATCGGGTACCCTGGTAACAGTCTCTTTTCTGCCCACGACGTGGAACTCAAACGAGGTGATTGTGCTGTGTTGATAGGTCCAAATGGCAGCGGAAAAACCACCTTCCTGAAAGTATTGCTGGGTGAATTGAATCCTTTAAGTGGTGAGGTACTACCCGGTGCTGGTTTACAAATTGGCTACTTCGCTCAGGCACAGGAAAAATTGAAAGGTACTCATACTGTTTTGGAAGAATTCCAGCGTCACAAAGACATGCAGGCAGAACAGGCACGCTCACATCTGGCAGCTTATCTTTTCCGTGGGGAAGATGTGTTCAAACCAATCGATGGTCTCAGTGGTGGTGAACGAGCCAGACTGGTGAT
The DNA here is from genome assembly GCA_963765655.1 of uncultured Chloroflexia bacterium. Taxonomy (GTDB): domain Bacteria; phylum Chloroflexota; class Anaerolineae; order Anaerolineales; family Anaerolineaceae; genus UBA6170. The sequence continues at coordinate 290,379 of CAVXXH010000008.1, read as the reverse complement.
GGCAATCCTGGCTCTGGAAGGTGCCAACTTTCTGGTGCTGGACGAGCCAACTAATCATCTCGATATCCCAGCCCGCGAAGCGCTGCAGGAAGTGCTGGAAGAATACAATGGCACCATCCTGCTGGTCTCACATGACCGCTATCTGATTAATCGTCTGGCTACCCGTGTCTGGGAGATCAAAGACAAACAATTGATCACCTTCAATGGTAACTACAGTGAATACATCCTGCGTCAGGCAGCTTTGCGTAATGGTGGTCAGAATGGCACCCGCAAGATTCTGCTAACTCAGGCACCCATGGCACGCGATAACAGCCGGGAAACACGTCAACGCACGCCTGGATCTGGAAAAACTGGAAGGTCGGATTCGCGAGAAAGAAAAAGAAATTCAGCACCTTTCGCATGAATTACAAAAGACCGGAAAATCTGGAGCTTTTGAAAAAATGCACGAATTAAGTAATCAACTCGCACATGCAGAAGCCAGCATGGAAGAATTGATGCAGGAATGGGAACAACTGGTCGCCCAATAACAAGCATTACTGAATCGGATGTCAGATTAAAACAAAAATGATGAGAGTTCGAATCAAATATTGATAGGTTCGAAATTCTTTTTTATCTAGTGAACTATTAATAACCTGGCCAATCAGTATAGAATTTCATTTCAGAATTCAAACTTTTCAGGAACAATTTATCGTATGATTTAACGTCATAACTCGAGGTTATACAAATCTAATAAAAAATAAGAAGGCTCAAATGAAAATCAATCGATTTAACCTCTCATTCCAAATTACTCAATTATTCTGATTGTCTGCACATTATTCCATTATTAATGACTGCTTGTCAACCAATCAGTCCTTCTGTTGATCCTGTTGAGGAACATTCCCGTAATTCTCCAACCGTTCAGATCCATCGACGAAATCCATTGACCAACCTTTATTCGATCACTCTCGACTTTTCAGGTATTGCCCAGGGATCAAACCATCGAAACAATTCCAGCGTTCAACCCAACGATAAGAGTCCTTATTGGGAAATCATGCCAGAACATTGTTGTCTACTTTCAGGATTATCCAATCAGCGACCACATCATGAAACCACAAATTTTCATCTACCCTGTGGCTGATATGCCCGAGTTCAATACTGCTGCAGCTAGCATCGCCTCTGATTTGAAATCATTGTTGGAGGATAGACAGATTAAAGATTATCTGCCATTTCTGCCCATGTACAATGCTGCCCAGGTAATGCATTCCCAGGTGGAATACCTTGAATTCACAAATGGAAGTGGTGTGCGCTTTCTGACCCAATTTGACCAGGCACCTTTACCCATCAACAATACGGAATTAATTTATACATTTCAGGGTCTGACCAGTGATGGCAAGTATTATGTAGCAGCTGTCTTCCCTATAATCCATGCAGATTTACCGGATACAAACCAGGCAAACGCTCAAACACAATCCGACCTGGAAGAATTTCCAACTTATCTGGCTGAAACGGTTGCGTGGTTAGAGCAGCAACCTGATACCAGCTTTACACCCGATCTTTCAGTATTGGATGCTCTAATCCAATCCATTGAAGTGAAATAAACATAAAGTGGTCAATCATTATTGGTGATTGACCACTTTTCTATTTTATAGTTAATGGAAAAACCAGTTACTCTACTGATTGAGTTTCTGGTGGTTGTTCTCCAGCCATCATCAATCCAATCGATTGTAAGGTAGCATTTTTTCGATCAATCACTCCCATGATCTCTCCATGGAAGATGACCGCAATGCGATCGGAGAGGGCAAATATTTCGTCGAGATCTTCAGAGATCAGAAGCGTGGCTGTACCAGTTTCGCGTTGTTCAATGATACGTTCGTGAATGTACTCGGTTGCCCCAATATCTACCCCACGGGTTGGTTGGGCTGCAATTAACACTCTCGGTCGTCTGGAGATCTCACGAGCCAGAATAACCTTCTGGGCATTACCACCAGAGAGACTTTTGATGGGTGTATCAATAGATGGGGTCTTGACATTAAATGTCTTCACCAAATCTGCCGAGCGCTTTGCGATGTTACTCATATTCAGGAAGGCATTTTTCGAATAGAATTCCCGATCCAGATCACGTAGTATCAGGTTCTCGGATACACTGAATTCCTTAATCAATCCATCCACATTCCTTTTTTCCGGAATGTAAGCCACACCTTTTTCAATTACCTGCATTGGGGTTAAACCGGTAAGGTCATCATCATCAATCATAATTTTCCCGGATGTACAGGTTCGTAACCCGGCAATCACCTGAGCTAATTCAGGTTGCCCATTCCCAGAAACACCTGCCAGTCCCAGAACTTCTCCTGCACAAATTTCGAAACTGACATTTTTCAGGGCTGGTACGCCACGATCACTGAGTGCGGAAAGATTTTCTACCTTAAGGCGTGGTTTACCACATTCAATAGTTTTATAATTGCGTATGAAATTTAAAGGACGGCCAACCATCATCTCTGCCAGTAAGTTCTTGCTGGTATCCGCTGTATTGACAGTTCCAACATTTTTACCATCACGGAGAACCGTTACCCGATCTGTAAATGCCATCACTTCATGTAATTTATGAGAAATAAAAATAAGTGCATGTCCATCCTTTGCCATCTGGGTTAAAGTGACAAAGAAATCATCGACTTCCTGAGGGGTTAAGACAGCGGTAGGTTCATCCAGAATCAATAAAGCAGCTCCGCGATAGAGCGCTTTGATGATCTCAACTTTTTGTTGCTGACCGACGGAAAGTTGCCAGATATAAGCATCCGGTTCCACATCCAGGCCATAAACTTCTGCCAATTCACAAATCCGTTTGGTAACACGGTCGATATCGGTCATCATGCCACGTGAGGATGGTAATCCCAAAGCAACATTTTCGGCGACTGTGAGAGAATCTACCAGCATAAAGTGCTGATGAATCATTCCAATACCAAGATTAATCGCATCCCTGGGGGATTGAATCAAGCGTGGTTCACCATCAAAAATGATCTGACCCTCATCCGGATGATAAAGACCGTATAACTGCTTCATTAAAGTGCTTTTCCCAGCGCCATTCTCTCCAAGAAGTGCGTGTACTTCAAATGCATTCACATCATAATTTACATGATCATTTGCCAGAACCCCTGGGAATCTTTTTACAATTCCCTGCATTTCGAGCCGATCAATACGCGGGTGTCCTGAAGGAAGAATTTGCTTTTGGGTCATCGTCACCTGCCTGAATCAAGTAGGGTTATTGGGTAGGATAGATCCTACCCAATAACCAGATTGCTAAAAACTATTTTCCACCAACACCAATGGTCACGGTGCCATCAACAATACCTTTAGCGGCAGCATCACCGAGTGCTTTTACATCAGCTGGTAAGAGCAAAAGCCTGGATTGTAGACCATTTTTAAGCCTTCATTTTCCAGTGATAATGCATAAGCTTTTCCACCAAGGGTACCTTCATTTACAAGGCTGATAATATCACGTAAGACAACTGTCCAATCATAAATCTGGCAGGCAACAACGATATCAGGTGCTAATGAAGCCTGATCTGCCTGAGTACCGAACCACAGAACACCTTTTTCTTTGGCAACACCCACAGCGCCAACAACCATTTGTGCTGAACCTGTCATCACATCAGCACCAGCACCAATATGAGTCTGAGCTGCTTCTGAAGCCAGAGCAACATCACTGAAAGAACCGGTATAGTTTACATTCACGGTAATATCAGCATTGGTCGCTTTTACACCAGCAACAAAGCCATCGACATACAATTTAGCATCGCCTACTTCAACAGGTCCTACGACACCAATGACACCACTCTTGTTGAGGGCTGCTGCTAATACACCACTTACATAACCACCTTCCTGGGAGAATGCTTCATAAGCAAATACATTGGGAAGATTGAATGTATCTCCAGCTGTACCCCAAGCAAAGCTAACTTCTGGGAAATCGGGGGCAATTTCCTGTAAAGCTGCACCATATTGAGAACCATGGGCAATGATCAGGTTGTAATCCTGAGAAGCGTAATCGCGGATAGCAGATGAAGCATCTTCCACAACAAACATACTATCAGAAACTACGAATTCAAAATTCTCAGCACCCATTTCAGATTGAATCGACTAACAAAGCATCATACATACTCTGACTGAAAGCCAGGTCATTAATTGCACTGGGGGTTACCACTGCAACTTTAAAAGGACCTGTTGCTGCTGCTGGAGCTTCTGGAGCTGCCGGCGTAGCCGTTGCACAAGCAGTGCTCAACATTGCGATCATTACTAATAAAATTACCAATTTGCCGAACTTTTTCATTTTTTCCTCCTGAAAAAATTGTTTTAAAATCCAGGGAAATCCCCGGGATTCAACAAATTTATTCCGACCGTTCATACGCCTTGGATAAGGCAGACGGTGGACGAACACGCTGGGCAGAAATCACCAGCACAACAATCGTAAGAATATAGGGGGTCATAACTGCAATATCCGAAGGAATCGGTAATACCAACCACCTGCACCCAGATTTGAAGTGCGTTCACAAAACTGAAGATCAAAGATCCCAATCAGAACCCAGGTTGGCCGCCAGCCGCCAAAATAAACCAAGGCGATGGCTATGAAACCCAATCCGTTGGTAAGGTTGAATTGGAAAACATTCAACAAGGCAATCGATAACGAAGCACCAGCAATACCGGATAACATACCACCTAAGGTAACGGTGAAGTAACGGATCTTTGACACACTAACACCCAGGGTATCAGCAGCTTCAGGATTTTCTCCAACAGCTTTGATCTTGAGTCCTAAAGTGGTTTTGTTCAGAACAAACCAGGCAGATCGGTACCAGGATATAAGCGCCATACACCAGAACATTCTGTCTGAACAAAATGGGACCGAACACAGGAATTTCGCTCAGGAATGGAATGGGAGCGACCGGAAAACCACTGACAGTCTGTACATTGTTGATCAATTTTTGAAACAGTAGATCGCTCATACCCAGACCAAAGAGGTAAACTCCAATACCACTGATGCCCTGTTCAGCGTTTAATGTCACACTGATGAACGCCATGAGTAAACCCATGAGTAAACCCACCAACGCAGCCAGCAAAACACCACCCACCAGATCCCCCGTTTTGAAAACAACGTAAAACGCAGAGAAAGCTCCCATCAACATAATGCCATCCACGCCCAGATTTAGAACACCACTGCGTTGTCCAAAGGTTTCACCAATGGCTGCATACAAATATGGGGTAGCCAGACGAATGGCTGAAGCGAGTAATCCAATTAATACCGAACCAGTGAATAGATCTTCCATTATCTCATCCACCTCCTTCCGGTTGAGGAGATTTTTCCTTTGCTGCGCTGGCCAGTTTTTCCTCCAATTCCTTAATTGCACGGCGACGGGCATTCTTACGGCGCCAGATCTCACTGGAGACCACAAAGACGACCACCAGACCATTCAACGCGGTAATCAGTGCAGCAGGTACCTGCACCACTCGCTGTAACTTATTGGCACCCACCAGTAGGGCACCGAATAGAAACGATGCCGGGATTGTCCCTATCGGATGCAGCTGACCAAACAAAGCGGCCACAATTCCATTGAAACCCGCCGATCCGGTGAAACTGGCAGCTGAGCCATCCGTAATCATAAAGTGATTGACCCCATAAACCTGAATGGCGCCTGCCAGACCGGAAAAAGCGCCACTCAACATCAAAGAAAGCACAATATATCGATTTACTTTAATACCAGCATAACGAGAGGCTGAAGCATTTAAACCAACTGCACGAATGCGGTATCCAATAGTTGTACGCCACAGAAAGAAATAAACACCAACCGCCAGGATAATGGCGATTAATGCTCCGAGATGCAACCGTGTGGGCACCAATCGCGGAAGATCAAATGCAGCTGATAACCGAGCAGTTTGTGGAATAGCTGCTGCTCCTTTTTGATTAGGTTGGATTAATGGTCCCCGTAATAAAAGGTTCATTAATTGCACAGCGATCACATTCAACATAATGGTACTCAGGATTTCATTCACATTGAAACGTGCTTTGAGATAACCAGGTATCCCACCCCACAGACCACCGGCAATAAACCCTATCAGCAATGCCATGGGGATCATTAAGATTCCCGGTGCATCAGGAAAAGCGAGACCCAGGGCTATGGAACTCAAGCCACCCAGAATCATCTGGCCTTCACCACCGATGTTAATCACACCAGCACGGAAGGCAATACAAATTCCTATTCCCACCAGCAATAATGGTGTGGCTTTAACAATCGTATCTGCGATGGCATTAAAACTGCCGAAAGCCCCTTCGAACAAAGCCCCATATGCCACCAAAGGATTTGCCCCCAAAAGGATCAGCATCACCGCTCCCACAGCTAATGCCGCTAGCGTAGCAATCAAAGGTAATAAAGCATCAAAGATTGAACTCCAACTTATTCGCATCCGCTTTTCTTTCCTCCTTTCAGGGGGAACAACATCATGTTTATTTTCTATAAGTTAGGGTTATCCTACCAATAATGTTCAATTAAGTAATTTTACGCGAAATCTCATTAATTTTTTATTTTCCCCGGTCAGAGATAATTGTGAGTGGTTGACTTCTGAGATTTTTGTGTATCCATTGAGTATTTACTCATCGATCTGATCAAGGTGGAAAAGAGAAAGTGGGGTTCAAAAATAAATTTAACCATCATTTGAAATTGTCTGACAATTAATTGTCTAACAAATATGTTTTTAGCATATTTGTCTAACAATTACAAGTCATAATTTTACTAGATTTTTGGCATACTCGATAGAATCCTGAGTTGCCCGAAAAATTTGATGATTTCCAGGAAAAACTGAGTCCTCACCCAACATCACCAGAATACCAGAATCCTTGAGATGTTGGTATAGATTCTGATCAATGCCACACAGCAAAATACGGGCATCCTGCATGTGCGCATGACGAATTTCAGCAGCCAACACAGCCAGTGCGGTACTTGCCACAACCTGGGCACTTCGCAAGCGTATGATGACAACCTTTGCGCCAGCCTCCAGGGCTTCATCCAGATGTTTTTCGAATTCATCTACTGCGGCAAAATGCAATGGACCTTCAACGCTGATTAACACGATGGGTAGATTTTCTTGCAGGAAGGTTAAATCATCATATTGAAGATACCTGTTGTTGGAATCAACTGAGATGTAATTGACGTGCAACTGACTGCTCTCATAAAGATAAAACATCAACGAGATGCCAATACCCAGAAAAATAGCAATCTGCAAAGGAAATACCATGGTCGCCAGAAAGGTGATCACCATAACCCAGCGGCTGGTTCCACGACTGTTCCATGTGAGGCGAACGTGATTCCAGTTGACAATACGGGTGGCAGAAACGACCACAACAGCCCCGAGTGCAGTTAATGGAATATACTCGATCCAATTATTCAACCAGATGGCAGCCGGGATGACCAAAATGCCAGATAACATAGCTGCATTCCTGGTTCTGGCTCCACTTCCCAGATTGACTGCTGTGCGTGCTGTGGACCCTGATGAGGGCGGTGCATGCAAGAATCCGCCTATCAGCGAAGCAATCCCCTGTCCTACCAATTCTTTGGAAACATCCAAATGTTGTCCCTTTGCCAACGCCACTGATTTGGAAACCGTTAACGCCTCCACCATGGACATTAATGCAACAGCCAGTCCACCTGGAATCAGGAAACGCCAGTCATCCAATGAAAAATCCGGAATGAAAATGCTCAATCCAAACCCTGGCAGATGCCCTAAATCTCCGATCACCCGTACACCCTGATCCCGCCAGCCTGCCAGAGCGACGAAAATGGCTGCCACCACAATGACAATCATTTCACCAGGGAAACGCCGGTCCACTTTCCTTAATATAATAAGGCTTACTATGGTAAATAATGCCACAGCAATCACATAAGGATTAATCAGATTGAAATGGGTAATTTCATCCGCCAGTGTAAAAATAGCACGTGAGGTTGCTGGCTTGGGAATGCCTGTCAGCGGACTCAGCTGGTTGACGATGATTAACAAACCCAAACCCATCAAGAAACCTGTCAACACCGAGTTGGAAATGATACGTGTAATCCATCCCAACTTAAAAAGACCCAATAACAACTTGACAACTCCACTGATGATCGCCAGCGCAAAGACCATTTCCAGATAATCACTGGGGCCGGTATAATTTGCCAGAACTCCTGCCGTTGTGATGGCAATGGCATTGGATAACCCAGTAACCAGATAAGGTGAGCTACCAAAAATGGGTGCCAGGATGGCTGGGATGATAACCCCTGCCAGGCCATAAATGGGATTGATACCAGCAATAAGAGCATATGCCATGGATTGGGGAATGGCAATCAGGGCAACTGTCAGGGCTGCCTGGAGATCATGACGAAAATGGATTGAGAAATAAGATCTCAAACGTCGTTGCATGGTTTCATTATAACTGATGAGGTTGGTCACCTATCCATTTTTCCGCATCAATTTTGTGCTTCCTGGGTCACCAAAAATCAATAATTTTCAATCCCATGATCACTCGCAATTGCGCATGATGAGATTTTACGGTATCTTTAATGTATGTCTCCGAGCATACAGGAAGCAATCCAGATATTCAAGAACAATGTCCAGTTCGAGAACGAAAATACTCGGCGGCTGTATTTTCGCGGCCTGGATGCTTTTTATGAATACCTGGACGACAATCAATTAAACACGCTGGAAACAACCCAGTTGGAGAAAAATATAGTCGTACAATTCGGCGGCTGGATGAAGGACACCCGTGGATATTCAATCCCAACCCGGCGATTGTATATCTCAGTTCTGCGAGCTGCCTTAAGATTTTGGCGCGCGAATTACAGCGGTTGGATTCAATTCACCCGCGAGGAAGAACAGGAAGCCAGCCGAACTTCTCTAATCGGAAACCCGGAAGAACAGACCTCGCGCCATGAACGGCTGCCAGAAGATTTTGGTAACCACATGTTGTCCTCTGTCATGAAACTAACACTTCCGAAAAATCAACTGGACAAGCTGGAGGTATTACGCAAACGAACCCTGGTGGTTTTATTGCGTGCCACAGCTTTACGGATTGGTGATCTGTGTCATTTAACCAAAAAGCATGTTGATGATGCCCGTGTGCAAAATGGACGACTGGAATTACGCATGGAAAAGACCGGGCGCATTGCGCATTGTCGTCTGGGTATCGATACATTGCAGGTCGTTGATGAGTATCTGGAAGCCCGTGATGATCATTCCCCCTGGATTATGATCCAGCATGGGAAAAGCAATCGTCGCCGGCATAATTCCTCCTCCTTTTTTAAGAATGCAAAACGCGGATATGGTGCGCGTTTATCCAGCACCTCTGCCTGGCGCATCGTGCAGGAAGTGGCAGCGCTTTCTGGGCTGGATCGCGAGAAGAACTTCACCAGTCCGCATGCCTTCCGTCACTGGCACGCCAAGACCTTGATAGAGAATGGAGTCTCCCTGGAGAACATTCAGGCGGTGTTAGGTCACTCCACCCCAGCGACCACACGCATCATCTATGCTCCCGAGCCTGATAAACGTCAGATTGACCAGATTGAATCTGATCTACAGAAAATCTTTAAGGGGGACCGGAAAAGTTGATGGAGAAAAGGAATTCACCCAGATTTAGAAAAGCTGAGATCATTTTTTTGGTGGTGGTCAGTGGAATCTTAATTCTCAGCCTGAGTGCCCTGGTCACGACCATCTCTGTCAGTAATGCCCCACCCACAGCCACAGCAACCGTTACGCTCAGCCCAACCATCACCGTCACCTCCACACCCACAAAGTTCCCAACCCGAACTATCACTGCAACTTTCACTTCTACTGCCTCGTTCACCCCCACCCGAACAAACACAGTTACACCAACACCCAGTGAGACTCTAATCCCCTCATCCACCCCTACTGCGTTTATTTTTGATCAAGGGGTGTTTGAGCGTGCCTTTGTCATGGATCAGGTTATCCCTGGCATCATCAACCGTTTGCAGGTGGCGAATGATGGCAGCTTCTGGATTGCCGCACCTTATGCTGTGGGACGTTATGAGCCAGACACTAAGATTTTTTCTCAGGTAAATCTGGATGACCCAGTCATTGGTCTCACCAGGGATGGCAAAGCCTGGATATTGCCTGCGTCCGGTACCCCACTGCAAACCTGGGATGGAGGATCCGTTACATCTTACGACCAGACCAATAGCTGGTTACCACCGCAAGGTTATGGGGCACCCTCCCCCTTTGAACCTTCATTTTCCAGTGATTATGAAAACAATGTCTGGCTCACCACTGATTACGATGTCCGCCGCTTACGAGGTGACCAATGGCAAATCTTTCTGCCTCAACTTATGGGATTTGAATTACCCTATCGCAAGACAATCTCGACATCTTTCGTATTGGCAAATTCGCAAATCAGCAGCCTCGCCTGGGCGGGAAGCTGCAACTGGCTCGAACGCGATCGTCTGGATGGTGATGGGGTTCGCCAATTCGATGGGTTGCGCTGGATCGAGGTCCAGATTCCAGCCGATAGAGGCTGCGTAACCGCCATGGCAACCGATCGAGATGGTCATGCATGGGTCGGGATGGATGGACGTTTGTGGCGATATGATGAAACATTGGATACCTGGAGTGAATTCACCCCCCCTGATCTGGATCCGGTCAACTATATCGGTTTCAGTCATGGAGCAGTATTGGATATCACCATCGCACCGGATGAAAGTATCTGGGTGCTGTATGAATTATGTGGTAGCCCTGGCTGCAAGACCCGCCAGATTCGTCATCGCCTTCTAAATGGATTATGGACACCCATGCGGAACAGCAGCCAGATTAGCCCTCCGCAGCTTCTATTTGATGGAAACAGCACCGCCTGGTTTTTGGAACAATATGAAATCAGCAAGCTGGAAAATTCTATTTTGAAACCCGTCGCCTGGATCGATTGGATTGAAGCAACCACCGATACCGAAGGAACCATCTGGGTGATGAATGGTAAGCTGAATGAAGAAATGATCCTGTGGAAGTATGAGCCGTAAAGGGTTTAGGCATTAGCTGATAGGTTTTAGGAATTTATCATCAGTTTTTAGAAGATATTCATCGTAAGTGTATAGCCACTGACTCATTTTTGGTGCATTGCACTTAGGGATTAACCTTCCTATCTCATCCTGGAAGAGCGCATCTATTAACCATATACCAGAAGTGCAATGCACCATAATGTGTGTGTTTTCATTAAAACCCCCATATATGGGGGTTGATTATCCATTTTTCCCACATACCCCAATTAATGGTAGTAATTATTCCATAATTACGGGAAGAAAAAACGTTAAGTAGAAGAGTCAATAATTCCAGATAAAAGACGGGCTGATAGCAATCCGTTGTGCTCAATACCATAGCCACCTTCGTGCACGATCACTGTGGGGCGGTTCAATCTGCCAATCCGTTTTCCGATCTCTGTATACACTGCATCAGTTAAATTAAAGAAAGTTGAAGGGTCTGCCTGACAGGTATCGTAACCGGCTGAGAGCACCAGCCAGTTAGGCTCATATCTCTTGATGGTGTCGAGAGCATGGTCCAGCGCAAGCAAGTAGTTGCTGTCATCACATCCTTTGGGCAAAAGTTTGTTGAGGTTGGTTCCAAATGCCTGTTCCCCTCCACTTTCCTCAGCAAACCCAGAGAAGAAGGGATACTCGTCCGCAGGATCAGCGTGGATGGAGACAAACAATACATCCGGATCATCCCAGAAGATTTCCTGTGTGCCATTGCCATGGTGGTAATCGATGTCTAGTATGGCTCCCCTGCCCCATGCTTGCTGCAATTGATCAGCTGCAACGGCGGCGTTATTCAGATAGCAATATCCTCCCATCATTTCTTTACCTGCATGGTGCCCGGGTGGGCGGCAGAGGGCATAGGCTATTTTGCTTTCATTTTGGATAATCGCTCTCGCTGCGCAAAAAGCCAGATTAACGCTGGCATACACTGCCTGCCAGGTGTTTTTTCCAATCGGAGCGTAGGTATCAAAGGCATAACAACCCGCTGAATCCGGTGATTTGAGTAATCCTTCGCGCATTTGCTGGTTGAGTGGGTAGATCCAGGGATACAGGTACGGGTCCTCCTGCCCTATGACTTGCTCCTGTTGCCGGGCAAAATCTGAGCGTTCGCGTAAATGCTCGATGAGAGCTGAGCTATGTACCCGGGCAATCCGCTCGATGGTCAAAACCGGATCAGGTTGAATTTCCTGGGTGAATGGCAATTGCAAAAGAGATTCGCGCGCACTTTCAATGCGCCTGGCTTGTTCCTGGTAGGGAATCTGAAGACCACGGTCATACTCAAATTGCGGTTGGTGCAGGTTATGATCCGCTGAATAAAATACTGGAATCCTGATTAATTGTTGGGTCATTTACAAATCGTTTTTATGAAAATAAGAGATGTTTTTTTTGGAACATCTCTTATTTTTTTCTTGTTGTTTAAGATGTCAAAATCTGGGCATCATCCATATCGTACGATACAGTGACCTGATCACCCACGTGGAAAACCGGCGCGTGTTTGAGGCCAGTATTTTGAACACGTACTGCCGCTTTTTCCCCACCTGGGATTTCGACAATGTAACGGGTGTCGGTTCCCAAATAAGTCACTTCAGCCACGGTTGCCATCAATTTCTCGGAGCGGTTGACCGGAGGCATGAGGGTTAGTTTTTCGGGGCGAATGGCAACCGTCACCTGATCGCCCGGACGAACCCCATTGGTGCGATGGCGTACTTCCACCGGGTTCGGTCCAATCATCACTTTAACCAGTTCACCCGGTATAATATGTTCAATTTTTCCAATCAGAAAATTGGTCTCGCCAACAAAATCCGCCACAAAACGTGTGGTGGGTCTTTCATAGATATTTATTGGGGTATCCACCTGTAGAATCTGACCATGGCTCATGACTGCAATCCGGTCTGACATGGTCAGGGCTTCTTCCTGATCGTGGGTTACATACACAAAGGTTATTCCCACCTGTTGCTGCAAAGCTTTCAGTTCCAACTGCATAGCACGCCGTAATTTGAGATCCAATGCCCCCAGTGGCTCATCCAGCAATAACACAGCCGGCTGGTTGACGAGTGCTCTTGCCAGAGCAACGCGTTGCTTCTGACCACCAGATAACTGCCCTGGACGGCGTGATTCAAAACCGGACAATTGCACAATTTCGAGGGATTGAGAAACGCGCTGATGAATTTCATCTTTGTGCAATCGTTTGATCTTCAATCCAAAGGCTACATTCTCAAACACATTTAAGTGTGGAAAAAGTGCATAATCCTGGAATACCATATTGACCGGCCTGCGATAAGGCGGTATGTTATTCATAGTTTTGCCTTCGATTTTTATTTCCCCTTCAGAGGGTTGGATAAACCCTGCCATTAATCGTAAAGCTGTTGTTTTGCCACATCCACTGGGTCCCAATAATGTAAAGAATTCACCTTCATGAACACTCAAATTGGATGGTTGCAATGCATTGACTGTTTCACCGCTGCGTTCGCGGAATTGTTTTGAGACACCTGAAAATTCGATTATGTTTTTTTTGACCATTAATCATCCTCCGGACAGAGCACATACCCAATTTGGTGCCACCAATAGGTTATTACTTCCTGGCCTTCATGTTTCTTGGTGCGTATCGAAAAACCCGCAAATGGGTTGATGGCCTTACGACAGGTCATCTGTCTATCCTGAAAGCTATTCAGGTGAAATTCTTCATAGGTACTCATATTCTTTCCTCCTTAGGGGTTCGGGCGGTTCCCAGGCGTCGCAACCATTCCGCCAGAACAACCAGTATGGCAGAAACGATCATGATAATGCTGCCCATTGCTACAGCAACAGGTAGACGCCGGGGGAAACGCAATAATGAATAAAGGTATACAGGCAGGGTTGTATCTGTGCCTGTGATCAGGGTTGTCATCGCATATTCGTCGAATGACGTGGTAAAAGCCGTTAAGAAAGCCGCCACCAATGCCGGTAAACTGATTGGCAAGGTAACTTTGATCAGGGTCATCCAATAATTCGCACCCAGATCCATGGCTGCTTCTTCTAAATTATACGAGAAATCTGCCAAGCGCGCCATGACAATCAGGATGGTGGTGGGAATACTGATCAGGACATGAGCAGCTGCAATCAGCCACATATTCAGATCCAGACCGAGTACTTTGCGAAAAAACACCAGCATGGCGACACCCAGGACGATGGACGGCATAACCAGTGGAACACTTGCCAGGCTGAGAAAAATGTTTCGGCCAGGCATATGACGCTTGGTCATCGCAATGGCTGCTAAGGAACCTAGAAACACAGCCACGATGGAAGAGAGCACACCCACCCAGATACTATTCCGTGCTGATATTAAAAGCTCATGTGCATCTCCCAACTGTCGATACCATTCCAGGGTAAAACCTTTTAATGGAAACGCTAGAATGGTCGAATCATTAAAGGAAAAAACGATCAGAATGAAAATTGGCAAATAGAGAAATATAACCATTAACACAAAATAAACGGATCCAAAAATGGAGGTTTGAGGTTTATTCACTTTTCCCTCCTAAGATACCGGTCTGTTGGGCTGCTTTTGCCATCAATACCAGAGGTAATAACACAATCAGCATGACGACCAGGGAAAGGGTAGCTCCCATCGGCCAATCGAGACCGCGCATGAATTGATCCCAGATGATATTGCCAATCATCAAGCCATTGGGTCCACCCACAAGCGCCGGGGTGACATACTCACCTACCGTGGGAATGAAGACATACAGGAAAGCAGCCAGAATACCCGGGATGCTTAATGGCAGGGTTACTTTGAAGAATCCCTGCCAGGGTTTTGCTCCCAGATCGGAGGCTGCTTCCAATAAGCCCGGTTCGATGCGCAGTAATGCAACATAAATCGGTAGCGCTGCAAAGGGAATCCAGATATACACCAAAGTAATGATGACAGCATTGACACTGTAGAATAACCCTGTGATGGGTTCCTGAATCACACCCAACCACATCAGAAAAGTGTTTATCAATCCATTTGACCCTAAGATCAGACGCCAGGCAAGAACCCGCAACAAAAAACTGGTCCATGCCGGGATAATCATGATATTCAACAGTATACCCTGTTTGTCACCTGCGTGAAAAGCCAGAAAATAAGCAACAGGGTAAGCCAGCAGAATCGATAACGCTGCCACAACCAGAGAAATCCATAACGATTTTCCCAGCAAACTCTGATAAGCCGAATTTTGCCAGAAATCTAGATAACTGGCAAAAGTGAAGACATCACTTCCCGGTCCAAATGCAGATTTCTGGAGGCTCAAGCCAATCATGGTGATCAGTGGCAGCACCAGTAGTAAGATCAACCACGCAGCCGAAGGTGATACCAATAATGCCAGTTGGCTCTTTCTTGGAATGCCGGTTAATTTTTTATCAATTCCCCCGCGGCCATCTTTGGTGGAAACGGGGGGGTTTAAAGACGTTTCGTCACTCATGGAGCTGCTTTGACTTGATTCCACAGATCAGAAAGTAGATCGCGGCGCTCCGCAGTCAGCGGAGGATAGAAGCGGGTATTCGCCAGGACATTCTCAAAATCGTCCAGACGTAAAAGCTCCGCTGCACCTTCATCAATGAATTCGTTGGCAGCAAAATTAGCAGCACCATACCAGTATTCATTGGTGAAATTCGCCATGGAATGAGGGTCATTTGCAGCATTTAAAAATTCGTAGGTTAAATCCAGGTTGATATTATTCGTTCCAATGCCGTAACCGCACATACCGGCCAGATATCCTTCTTCTGGTTCAATGTATGCGACTTCGTAGCCTTCATCAACCAGTACAGACCAGGTATCCTGCCAGGCACTGGCAATGATCCAGGCATCACCAGAAGCTGACAATTCAATTGCCTGGGTGTAATCTAACCAATATGTTAAGAGATTCGGTTTTATCTCGATTAATTTTTGTTTAATAAATTCATTTTCTTCCGGTGTGGTATTGAATGGATCAATGCCAAAAGCCAGCGCTGCTGTAGCAAAACTGACTTCACCATTATCCCAGAGTGAGACATGGCCAGCATACATCGGATCCCAGAGATCAGCAAGAGAGGTGGGCATCTCAGGTACTAAATCCGTGCGTACCAATAGGGCTTCATAATACCAATCCCAGGGGAGAAAATAATATTCCCCATTGAATTTGCTTTGTTCACGAAATGCATCTGGGATATCTTCCCAACCAGCAATACGGGAAACATCCAATGGTTGCACCAGCCCGGACTCCACATACAGCCCCCACCAAGAGGAGCAGGGATGCATAAGATCAGCATTGAAACCAGATTGAACTTTGGCAAAAGCTTCTGCGTCATCACCAAAAACAGAAATATTCACATAATCGTTGATGTTGTCCCCATATTTATCGCTAAAGGGTACAAAAAATTGTGGATATTCGGTTACCTCGTATCCGGTCCACTCCAGAATTACCAAAGGCTTTTCTGGTTTATCGATTTCCTGCGTTCCAGCCCCAGCCGAACAGCCAGCTAACAGTGTACTAACAAACACTGCCAGTATTACCAAAGCGCGAAATCGGTAAATCTTCATTGAATCTCTACTCCATGCTTCTATAAAGTGATGGTGCAACAAAGCAGTTCTAGCTGCTCCATGCACCATGGTTGATATTACCATTATATCAAAAACGTAGGCTATTTTCCTATAAAACGATCGGAATGTCAATATTGATGAAGAAACTGAATGGAATGGAATCTGAACAAATCTGCAATCGGATTGCAGATTTGTTCAGATATTTTTCCGAATTAATTCAATTCTGGAATTATATTAAAACCTTGTTCAGAAAAATGAGGGTCAAAAGTGAAAACTTTTTCTATTTGTAAGGTTCGAAGAACCTCAAAGCTCGTGCAGTCAACCAAAGACAATTTTCTATGATTAGTGGTCAGAACAACAACCATTCCTGCATGATGAATTGTTTGGTCAATCCAGATTATATTAATAATTGGTCGAACTTCATTTTCAAAAATTCGTAAAGCGTCAATTCCAAATCTTTTTTGTAATAATGAAACCGTCTCTACAATGACATAGTTACTACATATTAAATTTTCTTCAGAGAGGTTTATATCTTCCCAAGTTCTTTTGGCTATTTGATGGAAATGATCTTCTTTATTGAGAAAAGCTAAAATTGCCGAAGTGTCAATGAAAATACTCATTCTCCATAAACCTCAGCCAGATAATCATCATGGTTTATGGAAAGATCCGAAGGTCCACTTAATTTTCCAGCAGCCTGAATTGCTTTTAACCTTAATTGGCGATTATCAGGTTTCCCCTCTTTTTGGATCATTTCGTCAACACTCATGCGAATCAATTCTGCCACTGATTTCTTTTTACGAATCGCAATTCGTTTTAACATTTTTGACTGTTCTTCTGTTAATTGAATTTGTGTTCTTATCATAAACGCTCCTATTTGTAATCATTATATCATAAGTGATGTAATGATTACAATCTTAGGATGCAAAAAATATTTTTCTGTTTAAATCTTTGGGGCTGGTAATTTCCTGATTATTTTTTCAAAGGTGCTTGAATTTTCCTTCCACGATATTTAAACCACCCCAACTCACTCCTGATTGCCTGGGCTTTCAACTCGGTGGCACCCCACACAAAGGAAGCACCCAGCACGCCTACAATCGCAGAAAGCAAATCCTGTTCAATTAACATAGAAATACCAATGGTTAATACCCCCAGTCCAACGACATATGGCCACCACTGGTAGCTGAAATAACGCTCCCCATAAATCACCCACACAAAACCCAAACCAATGATGATCAGGGTTAAAATACCAACGATCAATCCAAAGCTATTCATTTTGTTTGGCTCTCCATCCGAACATCTACTCCCTGCAGTATGGATTCGATTTCAGCCTGGGAATATGGCCCCATTCCAGGTTCACGATCCAGTATATCAATGGTTGTTGCTGAAGGGTTTTGGGCGAGTAAGCGTGCATGTCTTAGATTCTTAGGATTCGCTGGTGCATGACCGATTTTTACACGCTTTTCCTGGCGTTTAAATTCAAGTCCATCCCAGAGAAATGTAATTCCTAAAATTCCCAGGATAGCTGAACGCTGATTTGAATCTACCAGAATTGCTCCAGCTAGAAAGAATAGACCCAGAAATAAACATATAGCGATCGCCAGACCGACACGCACTAATCTGGCTTCCAATCTGCGTACCATAACATGCCCAAACCAGATACTGATGATTGTAGTAATTGCAGCCAGCATTCCTATCGTATTAATTGTCATCAGCGATTGCCTTTCTATTGTTTGATTTTAACCCAAAAAGGACTTATCCTTCATTTTTTCCTTGTCGTTTTTACCTGTCCACATTACCGGGGGAAAATACTAGCCAGATTACCTACCTAAATACCTAGCCTTAGATAGGTTGCAAATATCCAATGCAGGATAGACTATGTTTGTTATTGGTTTTTTTATGGGTAAAAGGAGTTGTAATGGCAGGACAATTTTCGATACATGATCGGCAACCATGGAAATCGCGTTTCTTCACCATATGGGGTGGACAGGCTTTATCTATTTTGGGAAGCCAGTTGGTGCAATTCGCGCTAATCTGGTATTTGACCGTCAAGACCGGTTCTGCAACCATTCTGGCTACGGCCACTCTGGTTGGGATGCTGCCTGGTGTAGTCCTCGGACCTTTTGTTGGCACCCTGGTGGATCGCTGGAACCGGCGCAAGATCATGGTACTGGCTGACAGCTTTATCAGTCTGGCAACTGCCTCGCTTGCAGTTTTATTCGCATTGGATGTTGTAACAATCTGGCATATTTATGCCGTGATGTTTATACGCTCTCTCGCTGGAAGTTTTCACTCTAACGCTATGAATGCATCCACCTCCTTATTGGTTCCGGTGGAAAATCTTACCCGCGTGCAGGGAATTAACCAGATGTTGAATGGTGGATTAAATATAGTCTCAGCCCCATTAGGTGCGCTTCTCTTAGAACTAATGTCTATGCAAGCTATCCTGATGATCGATGTGGCAACAGCCCTGCTAGCCATTTTGCCGTTAATATTTATTCAGATCCCACAACCAAACAACAGTCCCGAAGAACCAGGCCTGGAAAACCAGAAATCAACTGTGTGGCAGGATATGAAAGCTGGTTTAAAATATGTAGTCTCATGGCCAGGTTTAATGATCATTGGTTTGATGACAATTATTGTCAATTTCACCATTATCCCTGCTTTCTCTTTACTGCCATTAATGGTTAAGGAATTCTTTGGTGGAAATGCAATTCACCTCAGTTGGGTTCAATCAGCAATGGGAATTGGCATTTTTTCTGGTGGTGCCTTGCTAGGAATCTGGGGTGGTTTCAAGCGCAAGATCTTTACGTCATTGGCAGGCTTGTTAGGTTTGGGCATTGGCATATTGATCGTAGCATTGGCTCCTTCAAATGCATTGCATATGGCCATCATCGGTGCTCTCATTGTCGGTACTATGATTTCGATGATTATGGGACCATTCTTCGCCATTATACAATCCAGTGTTGAGCCTGAAATGCAAGCCAGAGTTTTTGCACTGATGAGCAGTGTTTGTACTGCGATGGTTCCGTTGGGTCTGATGATTGCCGGTCCAATATCAGATCAATATGGCATTCAAAGCTGGTTCTTGCTGGGTGGGATTTTGTGCATTGTGATGGCCGTTGTGGGATATTTTATTCCGGCAGTGTTGAACATTGAAGAAAAAGATGAAGTGACAAGAAATCCGACTGGAACAATTGTCATGGAGTTAAAAAAAGCATAAACAAAGGAGAAATCTATGAAATTCAAATTATTGTCAATTTTATTTCTGGTTATATTCTTAACCGCCTGCGAATCCAATCCGCTCTTTATTATCGATTCTGATAAAGTATTGGATACGACCGAACAAATCGTCGATTTTCCAATACCAGCCGGATACAAGACTGATTTTTATGCTCATTATAAAGATTACTCCCTGGTTTCTTTCCAACCAGAAAATGAAAATAGTCATTTATATTTCTTACAAACCGCAAATTCAACTGATGAAGAAAATCTTCAAAAGATTTTAAACGTACTGGTGCCTGGAACCAGCGATAAAGAAAGCCGCCAAGAAGTACTTGAAAACACCCCCATTACTTTTCGCGGCCAGGAAACAACCATGATTCATGCAAAAGGTATCAACTCAGAAGGAAATGAGTATCAGCAAATATTGATCGGGTTCGAAGGTAAAGGTGGACCAGCATTATTTGTCTATTCTGCTTTATCTGTAAATTGGGACATGGAAGAAGTATTTTCCCTTCTGGAAACGGTAAAATAGGGAAAAGGTTTCGATAATGATGAATTGATGTAGTATGATTTAGTATAATTAACAAATCCGACTTGGCTCAAACCAGGCAGTTGTATTGTCATCTCACATTGAACAGGATAGATCCATGGCCAATCTTCCCATTCTTGAACATGATTATGAATCACAATCAAAAATCGAACCTTCGCAGATTATTAAACCCCGGGATGTTCCTGAACATTGAGTGATTTCCTTTTTCCAGGAAATAAACCAGAAAATTGTTAATGAAAAACAGGCAAAAGTGGCTGTGGCCAACCGTTGGGAGGATGGTGACCATCCCATTTATGAAATTGATCGTCACGGCAGGCGTCTGGCTTTTTTCCATCCCGGTGTTGGCGCACCTATTGCAGCAGGATTATTAGAAGAAGCGATTGCCTTCGGGATTAAAAACTTTATTGTATGTGGTGGTTGTGGTGTCCTGAAACGGGATTTATTCGTTGGCAAGCTGATACTTGTCGATAGTGCTGTGCGGGATGAAGGCGTTTCTTATCATTATCTGGAACCTTCCCGACAGGTCTTTACAGACCCGGCAATCGTAGAAGCCATGCAAGCGGTATTATCTGTACGAGGGATTTCCTTTATCACCGGAAAAACCTGGACAACCGATGCACCCTATCGCGAAACTCCTGGGATGATCCAATCACGAGTTGAGGAAGGATGTTTGACAGTGGAGATGGAAGCTTCTGCACTTTTAGCAGTATCTCAATTTCGCAAGGTTAAGCTGGGGCAGCTGCTGTATGCTGGGGATGATTTAAGTGGAGAGAATTGGGATAAGCGAAATTGGCAATCCCGTAAAGAAATCCGTGAAAGTCTATTCTGGCTGGCAGCGGATATTTGCCTGAGTTTATGAATAATGATCCCTTCTCAATCGGATAGAAGGGATCATGACTAACACTTACTAACAGGTTAAATTTTTTTTACTTTACCTGAATTTCAACAATGCCTTTGACGTTTGTGTTTTTGGCAAATCCGGGTAATACTGAACTAAAACCGCCATTGGTGCGGAAGGACAGGATACAATTGGTACATGCTAACACATCAGCCAAAGGTACTTCAACTGAATAACCATCATCAGCGACTAGTACCAAAGTAGTGGCATCGTTTTTGGGCTCTGCCATGTTAAGAAGTGTTGCAATGAGTACCCCGGTATAAGTCTCATCCACACCTTCTTTGTTTTGACTGACAGCATCGGTAGTATCCATGGCGCGTATATCGTCTTCTAGCCAACCCATTGGATTCTTGACCAGACCTGTGATAATGAAATCACCTTCTACGGACGCTTCACCAGCACCTTGTGCCTCACGCCAGGCTATTGAATCCGGTGTAAACAAAGGTGCGCCAAATTTATCCACACCGAAGGTCGAGATCAGTGTCTGAGTTTCAAGTGAAACAAGCCAGTCGATGAATTCATTGGCCAGATCATTTTTGATATTTGGATTTTTATCCGGATTGACAGCAATGACACCGTAGGGATTGAAAAGAATCGGATCGCCTTCAACCATGATTTCTAATTCAATTCCTTCCAATTTAACTGCCAGGTATGTTGCGCGATCGCTCATTGTGTATGCCAGCTGTTCGTTAGCCATCACGAGCACATCACCCATACCCTGGCCAGCGGATACATACCAATCCCCTGCTGGTTCAATACCAGCTTCTTTCCAGAGGGATAATTCTTTTTTATGGGTTCCGGAATCATCACCTCGAGACACGAAGGTCGCCTCAGCATCAGCAATCATCTCGAGCGCTTTTGTGGCTTTTCCTTTTCCTTTGATTCCTGCAGGGTCATCCGCTGGACCTACGATCACGAAGTCATTGTACATGACATCTTCACGCCGTACACCATCGCCAGCTTCCATGAAGGCATCTTCACTGGCACGCGCATGTACCAGGAGCACATCCGCATCACCGTTCACGCCTAACTCAAGTGCCTGTCCGGTTCCAACTGCAATCACATCCACCTTAACGCCAGTTTTGGCTTCAAAATCAGGCAAGATAAAATCCAGTAAACCTGAATCAGCTGTACTGGTTGTGGTTGCGAGGATCATCGATTTTTCAGCAAGTTCTTCCACAACGGGTTCTTCCGTTGCAGGTTCCTCCACGACGGGCTCTTCGGCAACAGGTTCCGCAGGAGCAGGTTCTTCCACCATCGGGGCTTCTGTAGGTGCCGCTGGAGCACAAGCAGATAACACCAAAACCATGATAAACAAAATACTAATAATTGGATACAGTTTTTTCATTATATTCTCCTCTCAAAATTGATAACTAAACAACTCGAGAATAATTTCTCAAGTAGTTGACTAATAAATCATCTCTCCGCCAATAAATGCCTTCGTACGTTCATCCTTTGGTGCGTTAAAAAATTCAGAATTCGACCCCATTTCAATCAACTGCCCATCCAGGAGGAAAACAACACGATGTGCCAGACGTTTGGCCTGGAAAATGTTGTGAGTTACCAGCACAAGTGTGGTACCGCTTCTGTTATTTAAATCTGCAGCAATTTGCTCGATGATGGTAACATTCGCCGGGTCAAGATTGGCTGTCGGCTCATCCATCAGTAATACATCTGGTTCCAATACCAGGGCACGTGCCAGGGCAACTCGTTGGGCTTCACCACCCGAGAGCGTTCGCGCCCGTTGTTTGGCTAATTTTTCTAATCTCACTTTCTCAAGAGCTGATTGGATGACTTCGTCTGAATTGCGATTATTTCTCAACTGTAAACCGAAGGCTACATTGTCCCACACACTACGATTGAGCAGCACAGGACGTTGAAATACTGTGGTCACTCGTCGTCGCACATCCAATGGTGGTTCTACACCTTCTTTGAAGGAAAAACCTTCAAATTCAATCTCACCTTTGGTGGGTGCTTCCAGAAAATTTAACATGCGCAGGAGAGTACTCTTCCCGGCTCCACTTGGCCCAACCAATGCCAGAATTTCACCTTGATAAATATCCAGATTTTCCAGTTGCAGGATGCAACGGGCTTCATAACATTTGTTGAGGTCTCTTATGCGATAGAGTGGATTGTTGCTCATTCGTCAAACGCCTTCCCCTGCAAACGCAGCATGGCAACATTTGCTATAAAGGATAACAACAACAGCACCCCACCCAATGCTAACGCCAGGTCAAAATTTCCCTTCCTCGTTTCCAATACGATGGCGGTGGTTAATACCCGAGTCTTACCTTCAATATTGCCACCTACCAACATCACAGCTCCGACTTCGGAAATGATTCCACCGAAACCTGCAATGATGGAAACCATCACACCTACTCGTGCTTCCATCAAAACCGTCCAAATCGCTTGCCGACTGGTAGCGCCAAGTGATAAAACCTGTTGACGCAAATTCGGATCCACACCCATCACTGCTGCCATGGTAAATCCAGCCACTAGCGGGAATGAAATAATCGTTTGTGCAATAATCATTGCGCCTGACGTAAATAGACTGGGAATAAATGACCAGTTTAAAGACCCTAACCAACCACTGCGTGATAACAGGATATATACAAACAATCCCACCACAACTGGTGGGAATCCCATGCCAGTGTATAGCAGAGCAATCACCAGCTTGCGTCCCTTAAAGCGGTTTAAACCCATAATAGCACCCAGAGGGATGCCAATCACGGTACTGAACAATAAAGCAATACCAGAAACTTGCAATGATAGTAGAATGATTTCAGTAAGGGCTGGTAACATTAACTTCTCGTATACTTCTAATAATACAATTATACTATCATATTGCAAATGAATTACACAAAACTAATTCCCGATAATTTTTGATGGCTAAATTAAAAAGATCCCTGCGGGTAAACCAACAGGGATCCATATTGATGGTCAATCACTTATAAATTGTATATCTTGCCGAATTTGTTCTTGAGATAGCGAACATAAGCGGCTGGATCAATCCTGGAACCGGTAACTTTCTCAACCAGTTCCTGCGGTTCATACTTGCGGCCATGAACGTGGATTTTCTCGCGTAGCCAGGCCAATAAGCCTTCAAATTTGCCAGCTCGAATCTGGTCATCCAGATCAGGAATATCCTTTTGAATGACTTCCCATAATTGAGCAGAGACCAGGTTCCCAAGTGCGTAGGTGGAGAAGTAACCCAGATTACCATAGGACCAGTGAACATCCTGCAGAACACCGAGGGCATCATTAGGCGGGGTCATTCCAAGGTATTCCTGCATTTTAGCATTCCAGATTTCCGGCAGGTCTTTGACCAGCACTTTGCCTTCCAGGAGAGCAATTTCCAGCTCAAGCCGGAGCATAATGTGCAAATTATAGGTCGCTTCATCTGCTTCCACACGGATTAAGGATGGTTCAACTTTGTTGATACCCTTATAAAACTGATCCAGAGAGACGCCAGACATTTGGGGGAAGATTTCCTGCATGCGTGGATAGAAGTGTTCCCAGAACGGATAGGAGCGTGCCACCAGATTTTCCCACATGCGGCTTTGGGATTCGTGCACAGCCAGGGATGCCCCATTGGAAAGGATAGTGCGATGATATTTGCGGGCATGTCCGAGGTTGTAGAGCGCATGGCCACATTCATGGGCGGTTCCAAAGAACATGGGATTGAAGAAATTTGGATCAACTCGGGTGGTGATACGAACATCATCGATACTAACGCCCATGGTGAATGGATGTGGCGCTTTATCCTGACGACCACGATCCCAATCGTAACCAAATTTAGTGATGACTTCTTCTCCAAATTCCCATTGTTTTTTCTCATCGAAGGGTTGGTGCACGAAGGAATCGTCTACCTGAGGTCGCTCACTGATGGCTTGAATCAATTCCACCTGTTGTGGCCGCAGGCCATCAAAAATCACTTTTACATCAGCTGTTTTCATGCCGGGTTCAAATTGATCCAGAAGTGCATCATATGGATGATCCACTTCCGGGAAGAAAGCAGCATAGCGTTGATTGAGATCAACTACTTTTTCCAAAAGCGGTTCAAAGATCTTGAAATCTGATTTTGCGCGTGCTTCAGCCCAGGCAGAAAAGGCTGCTGTAACTACCTGTGACATTTCCACCACAAATTCTGAGGAGACACGGGTGGCGATATCATAATCATGTTTGGCTACTTTGATCATACGCGCCTCATCCGAATCTTGATCGAGGGAATCAGCATAAGGCTGCAAATCATCTAACAATCGCCCCATTTCCTCCGAGGTTGCCCACTCATGAGTGATACGGTTGATAATTGCCATCTGATGCCCACGTGTTTCAGCTGCAGCGGATGGCATATATGTATTCTGATCCCACCCTAAAATGTTTGCTGCGGAACCCAGGTCGATGATATCTCGTATTTTTGCTTGCAGTTGTTCGAATTTTTCTTGCATTAGGACCTCTTTCGAATTAATGATTGAAATTTATTTTTATTATACAAGAACCGGGATGTTAGATCCCGATTCCAATGGCTGGTGTTATTTGTTGTTCATCCTGGTCCGCTTGATCCGCCTCAGATTCGGAGTAGACTGTGCTGCTGGATTTGGTCTCATCCTTTTCAGGAGAGGAATCCGGTTTGAATGTCAGCTTACGATATAGATTAAGCAATGACCCATTCAACTCTTCTCGACTTTTTTTGGATAATGTCTGCGTGTTCATTTCAACTCCACTGCAAGATATTGGTTCTTACCAATTTTTCAAACGATAAAATCGTTCGTATCGGTAAAATAATTTTTTGCGGTAAAAAGAGTTTACAACATTAAATATTATTTGTCAACTACCAATTTGGGTAGTGTGAACAAAACTTGAAAAGTGAACCGATAACACTTCAAAAGTGAACTGTATTCAGTTGAAAAGTGAACTGTGAAAGTGCAACATGATGGAATAAAAAAATCAAAGGAAACCATCATGCCACAAATTCACAAAATATTCACAGTCGATCAAATCAAAGTTTTATTTAGCTCATACGATAATGGCCATATAAGTCGAACGGAGATTGAAAACGCGTTAGGGATCGGAAAGACCAGATTTTTTGCACTATTAAAGCAGTATCGAGAAAATCCAGACACTTTTTCAATTGAGTATCACAGACAAAGTAAACCTCGATTAAGTAATGAAACGGAAGAAAAAATTCGAGATGAATTACAACGTGATAAAAAATTAGTTGAGGACAAATTGTTGCCAATTACTGAATATAACTATGCTGCGGTGACGGATCGTTTGAAAAAAGTGGGTATCCAAGTTTCCACGACCACAGTAATAAAAAGGGCTATTCAATATGATTGTTATCTCCGGAAAAAGAAGAAAAAAGATCGACACATCGAGAAGTAATCACCTCAGCTACCGGTGATTTAATCCAACACGATGCTTCGTTTCACAAATGGTCGCCATTTGCTACAGAGAAATGGACACTGATCACTTCCCTGGACGATTATAGTCGGATGATCATGTATGCTAATTTTGTCGAATCAGAAACCAGTTGGGCTCATATCCAGGCAGCTCAATACTTGATGCAGACTTTTGGTATTCCACACCGATATTACGTTGATAATTTGCGTGTTTTCCGTTTTATTCAGCACCGTGATAGTGTCTGGAAGAATATGGTGCTGGGTACAGATGATGTTATTACTCAATGGCGTCAGGTTATGTCAATGATGAAAACCGATGTAATCTATGCCTTATCTCCTCAAGCAAAAGGTAAAATCGAGCGACCATATCGTTGGCTACAAGACCGCATTGTCCGTACTTGCGCCCTTGATAATATCTCCTCTTTAGCAGATGCACGCTCTGTTTTACTTGAAGAAGTCCATCGTTACAATTATCTCCAAGTTCATTCTACTACTCGTGAAATTCCTGTTTTACGCTATGAGAAGGCTCTAAAAGAAAAGCGCTCTCTATTTCGTCCTTTTACACTTCCTCCCCCTTATATTTCTCCCAAGGATATCTTTTGTATCCGCCATAATAGGATCGCTGATGGTTACCGGAAAATTACGATTGCTGGCCTTTCATTTCAAATCCCTGGAATTGAGCCTAGATCTGACCTTGATTTACATTTCATCCCTGATATTTCTAAAAATTATGTTGAAGTCCGAGTTTGGTCTTCGGGAAAATTGGTCCATACAATAAATCTGCCCTCAGATTCTATTAATAAATCCATTAACTTCTGATTTTGATTAGGATAATTCTAGAGTTCACTTTTTAAGTTTTGTTTAGTTCACTTTTAAAGTTTTCCGAACACTACCAATTTGGGTAGTTTCTGGTCGATCTTATATTGAATTTTCATTTTGGATGTTACCTATCTCCATGGCACCCACAGATCTACAAACTTATGTACCGGAGTTTGGGTTAAGCGTTGTGGATTAAGGCATAATTCCAGTATTTTCTCAGATTGTAAGGTTGAGAATCGGTGATTCAGATGGTGTTTGAATTTTTCCAACAATAATGGGATACCTTCCGTTCTGCGCCTGCGATGCCCCAATGGATATTCAATCACTACATTTTCGGAGGCCCTGCCATCCTTGAAGAAGACCTGCACCGCATTAGCTATGGAGCGTTTTTTCGGGTCAAGATAATCCCGGCTATATGTCGGATTTTCCTGTACGATCATTCTGTCTCTGAGTGCATCGATCCTCGCATCACTGGCTATTCTATCCTCATAATGGTCTGCTGTCAGCTCGCCAAAGATCAACCCGATGGCCGTCATATATTGGAGACAATGATCGCGATCCGCCGGATTATACAGGGGTCCACGTTTATCAATAATGCGCATGGCAGACTCATGTGTGGTAATAATAATTTTATCAATCTCGTCCAGGCGGTCTTTGACCTCAGAATGTAATAGAAAAGCTGCTTCCACAGCAGTCTGGGCATGAAACTCAGCTGGAAATGAAATCTTAAAGAGCACATTCTCCATCACATAACTGCCAAATTCCTGAGGAAGGTCCAACTCTCTTCCTTTAAAAAGAACATCTTTAAAACCCCAGGTTGGTGCCGTGATGGCTGAGGGATACCCCATCTCCCCCCGTAAAGCGATCAAAGAAAGCCAGACTGCCCGGCTGGTGGCATCCCCGGCTGCCCAGGACTTTCGTGAACCGGTGTTAGGCGCATGCCGGTAAGTGCGTAAAGCCTGACCATCTACCCAGGCATTGGATAAAGCATTAATCAGTTGTTCACGGGTTGCACCTAACAAACCACTGACCACCGCTGTTGTTGCAATCTTGACCAGTATGACGTGATCCAGACCCACCCGATTAAAGCTATTCTCCAGAGCCAATACACCTTGAATTTCATGGGCTTTGATCATAGCTGTGAGCACATCGCCCATCCACAACGGTTCTTTGCCATTCAATATTGTATTACGGGAAAACCAATCAGCGGTCATCAGGATGCCACCCAGATTATCCGATGGGTGACCCCACTCGGCTGCCAGCCAGGTATCGTTGAAATCCAGCCAGCGCACCATTGTGCCCAGGTTAAAAGCAGCCTGCACGGGATCCAGCACATAGTCGGTTCCAGGCACGCAGGCACCATTTTGCATCTGGATACCCGGTACAATTGGTCCCAATAATTTGGTACAGGCAGGGTAAGCCAGGGCTTCCATACCACAACCCATGGTGTCCATCAAACAATACTGCGCAGTTTGCAGGGCTTCTTCGCTGTTCACTTGATATTGCAGCACATAATCAGCAATTTTGGTAAGGATTTCATCAGGTTGTGGGCGGATGTTGGAGATCTGGCTGCTCATGCGTTCTCCTTAGCTGCGATTTTCCAATTGCACATAATCGCGCGGCGCTGGTCCAATGTAATCTGCATTGGGACGAATTATCTTTCCACCTGAACGCTGTTCGATAACGTGGGCTGCCCAGCCAGAAACACGGGACATGACGAATAAAGGTGTAAACATAAAAGTGGGGATGCCCATCATGTGATACGTGACCGCACTGTACCAATCCAGATTGGGGAACATTCGTTTTTCTTCCCACATCACATCTTCAATCACTTCAGAGATATCACAAAGCGTTTCATCGCCATAATCCTTACAGAGGGTACAGGCAAGGCCTTTAATAATCTTGGCACGCGGATCAGAGATGGTATAAACCGGGTGCCCAAACCCCAGGATGATGCCTTTGTTTTTTAAGATCCGTCGAACATCCTCTACCGCCTGTACAGGGGACTTATAGCGTTCAATTACTTCCATAGCACCTTCATTTGCGCCACCATGGCGGAATCCTTTTAACGCACCAATAGCGCCTGTTATAGCAGAGTAAAAATCGGTGCCAGTACCAGCAATCACCCGTGAGCTAAAGGTGGAGGCATTGTATTCATGTTCAGCATATAATACAAAAGTTACATCCAGCGAGCGGGCGTGGATTTCTTTTGGTTTTTTCCCATGCAGCAGATGTAAAAAATGAGCTGCGATTGAGTCATCATCCGTCTCCACTTCAATGCGCTTACCATGATGGGCAAAATGATACCAATACAAGAGCATCGATGGGAAGACCGCCAATAATCGGTCAGCGATGTGTCTTGCACCTTCCGGGGAATGATCGCCCCGTTCGGGGAGTACAGCGCCCAGAAAGCTGCAACCAGTACGCATAACATCCATGGGGTGAGCTGCAGCTGGAATCTGTTCCAGGGCAGCTTTGACGGGTGCAGGAATGCCACGTAAATTTCTTAATTTGAGCTTATAGCGTTCCAACTCATTTTTGATGGGTAATTCGCCATGGATCAGCAAATGCGCCACTTCTTCAAAACTGGCATGTTCTGCCAGATCAAAAATATCATAACCGCGATAGCGTAGATCATGACCTTCGGTACCGACCGTACAGATTTCCGTTTCCCCAACCGGTACACCGGATAGTTGAACCATTTTTTTTCGTGGTTTTTTAATTTCTATTTTTTGTGTGCTCATTTCATTCTCCCTGATAAGTGATATTTGATCCCCGCAAGTTTAGATCATCCTTATCGTTTTCTGATTCAGATGGTTTAAATAGTTCGTCCAGTTTTTCTTCGTATGCATAATAATTTAGAATTTGATAGAGATCAGCCCGGGTTTGCATATTGGGAAGCATGCTTTCCTGGGTACCCTGTTCTCGGATGGTCTGATATACCTGTAAAGCAGCGGCACTCATCGCTCGAAAAGCACTCAAAGGATAGAGCGCCAGACCAACACCCACCGCAGCTAATTGCTCCCGGGTAAACAGTGGTGTCTTACCAAATTCAGTCATATTTGCCAACACCGGAACCTGAAGGGCATCCACAAAGGCCTGGTATTGATCCAATTCTGTGATAGCTTCAGCAAAGATCATGTCCGCGCCAGCAGATACATATGCCTGCGTTCGGTCAATCGTAGCCGCTAGTCCTTCGGAAGCCAGTGCATCGGTACGTGCCATTATTACAAAACCCGGGTCTGTACGGGCATCCACACCTGCTTTGATGCGATCACACATCTCATTTTTCGAAACCAGTGCCTTTCCCGGTCGGTGTCCACAGCGTTTTGCCTGTACCTGGTCTTCCAGGTGCATAGCGGCTGCTTCGAATTTGATCAGCGATTTCACTGTTCTGGCAATGTTAAATGCTGAACCAAAGCCCGTGTCCACATCCACTAATAGGGGTAGATCACAGGCATCGGTGATGCGACGCACATCAATCAGCACATCCTCCAGCGTCGTAATTCCCAGATCGGGCACACCCAGGGACCCGGCTGCCACACCTCCACCAGAGAGATAGATCGCTTTGAAACCAGCCGCTTGCGCCAATAATGCAGCATAGGCATTCAAAACCCCAACTACCTGTAATGGCTTTTCTATTGCAAGTGATTGACGGAATACAACTCCCCTGGATGATAAACTTGGCAATTTTCCCTCTGAGGTGTAAAAAATTCCCGGACAGTTTGGATAATGTAGGGTTGGGATTGTAAAAACTGACCTGGTAGTAAAACTATAGCCACTAGAAGGTGATAAGTCAACTTTTTATATAATATTAGTCAAGATCTTTGGATGATTAAACAATTATCCTTTTAAATTGAAAAAACAAAACCAGTTCCCCATTTTGCCCTCCATCCAGGGTACGCTCCCCCTGAGAGCTGGCTTTGTTCTTCCCTAAGTAATTAGTTGTTAATCAGGCTGGTTTTTTCTTGAACATTTCCCGAAATTGCGCACTGACCACTTTGTAAATCGGACATCGATCATAAATAGCGCTGAACAGGATTACGCCTCCCAGTGCCATCAGCCAGTAGTTAGGACCATTGGTCCAGCCTAGAACCAAAATCACCAACGCCGGAACAACTCGCATTAATCTCTCGACCCATGAAAGTGATCGGGAAAACGGTTTGTTCTCTTCAACTGCTGAGAAAAATCCCAGCACATTCTCTGCGGTCATGGCACCGGTCTTTCGAGAAACTTCTATACCTTTATTATACCCGATCATGGTAGGAATGCCACGAACCCCCATCGATCTCACAAGTTCTGTATCTTCATCAGCATTAATACGCCATAAATCCACTTTGCCTGAAAATTCTTGCTCGGCCTTTTTCAAGTAAGGAGCCATCATCTTACATGGGCCGCACCAGGGTGCCCAAAATTCAACAACCACAGGGCGTGGATTTTTTCGTAATTTAAATTCAAAAGCGCTTTGTTTCATATTCTAAAACCTAAGATGCCTTGTATATGATTGATGGACTTCCAATCGGGCTTGGATGAAACTACTTAATTCTTCTTGGTGCGGAATTTAAGAAGCATATATGCCGGGCAAATTCCACTTATACCAGTCAATAATGCCACAATACCGACAATGATAAATAATGTACTTAATCCACCAGATACAATATTGCTGAATGATAAAATGAGTAAAACTATACCGAAAATTACACGAACTATTCTATCCCAACCTGCTTCATTTACATACTTCATGACGAGCTCCTTATTATTTGGATTTTGACTACCAAATAATTAGATGTCCTATACCGGAAAAAGTTGCACTATTTGGATGTAATTTATCCAATCTTTGTATTGTAATTATTATATTACATTATGTATTATTTCTACCATTATAAACGACAATTATACCTTTACTGGTAATCCTTCGATTTCCATGATCTTCAATGCATTGGTCGTTGGGCTGGGACCCGGACGCAAACGATAATCAAAATGCATCTTACCATCCACAACAGAATCCTGAAAATTGTAATTATGAATACGCAATTCAACATCTGCCAGTTTACTCAGCTCGATATCGTGGGTCGAGATGGCACCGACGCCATTGGCGTTTACCAGTGCTTTGAGATAAGCCAGGCTGCCAATTCGGCGTTCTTCATGGTTGGTGCCCTGGAAGATTTCATCGATCAGATAAAAGACCGTCAGACTCTTTTCTTCTTCCAACCAGCTTAATAATTTTCTCAGTCTCCGTACTTCTGCATAAAAATATGAAAAACCATCTTTTAATGAATCACTGACCTGAATGCAGGTAAACAATCGCAGAATGGACAATTCCATTTGACTGGCATTCACCACAGTGCCGGCATAAGCCAATGTCAGATTGACCCCCAGTGTGCGTAGGAATGTACTTTTCCCCGACATGTTGGATCCACTGATGAGCGCCACCTCTCCCAGATCAGCAAATAAGAAGTCATTCACCACTTTTTCAGATTTTGCGATGAGTGGATGCCCCAATCCCTGTGTTGTAAAGACAGGATTGATGATTGAATTTCGAATGACCGGAAACTGGTATTCGGGGTTCAGGTAAGCATAATTCGCCAGGGCTGTCAATCCCTCTACCTGATACCAGATATCCAGCCAGTCAGGTAAATGCTGGTTGAGTTGCTGCTTGAACCCATCCAGAACATATGCAAAGAAGATATCCCAAGGTATTAAAGCATTTACTACCAAAGAAAGGATTTGATTGTTTTGCAAAGAAGCAGCCGAGCTGATCATCACAATTTTTCGTAAATAGGATGAAGGTTTCTGATCTGATTTTTTAACCGCTGATAACAACCCTGCCAGCTGGCTGCCCTGCCTGGCTGGATAAGTCTCCAGAAACACCAAGCTCTTCTCCAGTGGTTGCAGGTCTTTACTCAGTTGATAGGCATCCTGAAAGGTGGATTGGTATGTGCGATATTGAAAAAAGTAGATGCCCAAATAGAGTATTAAGCTGAACTGCCAGAAAGCCTGCCAACCGGCAAATAAATTCAATGCCAGCAGAATATAGTTTAATCCCGCCAGAAAGGTTAACAAGACCAACACGCGTTTGATTGAGTTTTGTGAAGTATGACTTTTAAGCCAGCGGAAGATCTCCTGATCATCCCACAACCCCTTGAAATCCTGCTTGATTTGCCCACCAATCAGCATTAAACGGGTTCGAAATCCAAGCAATTGAACTAATTCCTTAACCAGGGTTTGGCGCTGGGTAATCATGTCGTAATTTAGATCTGGCGTTAAAAACCAGGCATGTAATCGCTCCTGCCCACCTCGCGTAACACAGGTATTGATCAATTGTAACAACGAGCGCTCCCCGAATAGATTGAGATCATTCATAAAAGGATGATCCGGGGTTAAGAGTTGAGCTTGTAATTCAGGGAGATGCTCCCAATCCAGCTTTGACCGCGCTACCTGCTGTGTCAGCCACACCTGTGCGTTTTGATATTGCTGGCATTGCCTGTCCAGCCAGCGATGGAAAAACACCACCACCAGAAAAATTAATATCATGCCTGATAAGACCCACACCCAGGCCCATCCAGGGAACACAAAGCGAGTCAGTATTGCCAATATCCAGGCACCCAGAAAAGCTGAAAGACGATACCAGAAGAAGCGTTGATCAAAAATTTTGAGGTGCTCAACAACCTTCGTGATCGAGTCCAATCGACGGGTGAGTAGGTCAATACGTTTTTGTTGTATTGGTGTCATTTTTATTTTTCCCAATCCTCGCAATCCCTCACAATCATCATTTTCATTATAATGCATCCGTATTGGTTGAAAGAGCATCCATCCACCAATTACATCATCAAAGGAAATGATCAATGCTGATATTCGTTTATGTCATACCCATGTGGTGCAAAATGCCCTTTTAATTTGCACAACGAATTCCAGAAAATGGGGTTATAAATAACATCTTATAAAAATTTGGCGGCTATCCACCATTCGCAATCACTTACTGGTGGATGTTACCGCTTATCATGTCAAACGTATCCATTTCCATTTCTTCCTTAACAGACAACAATAGCAGAAGTGGATAACGCTATGATTAGAGGTAGATATGGATTTTCTGAAGAAAATAAAACTCATTCAAGGCGGAATGGGGGTTTATGTTTCAAACTGGCGACTGGCAAAAGCCGTTGCAATGGAGAAACCGGGAATTACCGCTGGAACAGTCTCCGGTACAGGGTTAGATTGGGTTTATGTTCGCCTTCTGCAACTAGGTGATCCGGGTGGACATGTGCGCCGGGCGTTCAAAGCCTTTGACGATAAGTTCGAAACAGGTATTGGTAAAAAGATCCTGGACCGATATTTTATTGAAGGGGGAAAAACGCCTACCAGTCATTTTAAGAATCCTCCACAGCAAATTGTACGCGCTTTGGATGGCAGTGATATCATCCCCTTAACGTCTCAACCGGAGGAACCAGTCACACTTGCACTGGACATTGACAACATTGAGCTTTTAATTGTCACAGGTTTCGCTGAGGTCTGGTTAGCGAAAGAAGGTCATAGTGGAAATGTTTTTATAAACTTCTTGAAAAAAGTGGAATTGCCACTGGGTTATACGATGTACGGAGCAATGCTGGCAAATGTGGATGGGGTAATCATCGGTGCTGGTAACCCGGATGGTTTACCATCAATCTGCTCCCAATTGGTAAACCACGAAAGGGTCAGAATTGATATTCTGGTTTTGTATCGAGAACCCGGAGAAGATTTTTACGTTCCGTTTGATCCCAAACAGATAGCAGATGGAAAATTTACTCAAAATCCCCTCCATCGACCTGCAATATTGGCAATCGCCTCTCTCCAAGGTCTGGTCCAAACGTTGGCTGACAGTCAAAGTGAGCCACCCGATGGCTTCATCATTGAACATCATACGGCAGGCGGTCATAATGCTGGGCCACAAGGTCCTATGAAGTTGGATGAATGGGGTCAGCCAATTTACAGCGAATTAGACGAGCCGGATCTGCAAGCTATCCAGAAAATTGGTTTACCATTCTGGTTAGCTGGTGGTTATGGAAGCCATGAAAAAATTCAGAAGGCGCTGAGCTATGGAGCTACAGGGGTTCAGGTAGGGTCTGTTTTTGCATTGGCGGAGGAATCCGGAATGAAACCAGCCTATCGCACTGCCATCCTGAATGAGATCAAGAAAGGTACAGAAGATTCGGCATTGGTTCGAACCACCTTATTTTCCCCCACAGGTTTTCCTTTTAAGGTTGCTCAATTGGATGGCACCCTGGCAGATGACGCGGTTTACCAAGCCCGAACCAGGCTATGTGACATAGGACTCTTGCAACAACGCTGCTTAAGTAAACCGGATGAAAATGGTAAACGCAGGTTGTTTCATCGCTGCTCAGCTGCCCCGGTTGAAAGTTTTGTAAAAAAACGCGGTTTACCACACAACACAGAATCCCGCCGTTGCCTCTGCAATGGTCTGCTTTCCACCGTGGGTTTAGGGCAGGTGAAAAATCAGATGGAAGAACCGGCGATTGTTACGCTTGGAAATCATCTGGATAGCCTCCGGAGACTCTCCCATCAAGGACAATATCCGTATTGGGTTCGTGATGTTGTCCAGGATTTGCTTGGGGAGTGAAGA
The DNA here is from genome assembly GCA_963765655.1 of uncultured Chloroflexia bacterium. Taxonomy (GTDB): domain Bacteria; phylum Chloroflexota; class Anaerolineae; order Anaerolineales; family Anaerolineaceae; genus UBA6170. Next base: position 254,314 of record CAVXXH010000008.1, on the reverse strand, counting down.
AGAATCTCATCTATAATTAACCCATCCCATGAAAAAACTGACCCGCCTGCTGCCCCTGTTTTTCTTCCTGCTGGCATTCAGCGCGCGGATGATTCCCGGTCCACGCACCATCGATGATTCTTACATTACCTTCCGTTATGCCCGGAATATTCTGGCTGGGCAAGGATTCGCCTACAATGCCGATGAGGCTGTATTAGGCACAACCACCCCACTCTACACCCTGGTCGTGGTGGCGATGGGCGCAATCAGCGGCGGTACACAGGCACCCTTTCCGGAATTGGCCATGCTGGTTAATGCGCTGGCCGATGGGCTGACGGCGATTTTGCTTTACCTGATTGGCAAACACTTTAAACTGGTTTTGGCAGGTGTCAGTGCTGCCCTCACCTGGAGTGTCGCATCGCACAGTGTCACCTTCGCCATTGGTGGACTTGAAACCAGTGTGGTGGTGCTGTTGCTGGTCGGTATGTCCTATTATTACCTGACAAACCGAATCACTCTGGCTGCGTTTCTGGCGAGTCTGGCGTTGCTCACCCGACCGGACACGATTTTACTGGTGGGATTAATCGCGCTGGATCATTTCATCCTGGTAGTAAAAAAACAGCAAAAATTGTACTGGTATGACGTGGCAGCTCTCATCCTTCTTCCTTTAATATGGTATAGCTTTGCCACCTGGCAATTTGGATCCCCTATCCCGCATTCTGTCCAGGCAAAACTGGGTGCATATCGCTTATCACCAGAAGAAGGATTGATCCGCCTGCTGCAACATTACACCACGCCTTTCATGGCGGACAGGTGGTTTGGATCTGCTTTTGCGGTGGGATCAGGTCTGCTCGTGTATCCGTTCCTGTATCTGGTGGGTTCGAGATCATTTTTCAAGCTCAATTCACGTAGCCTGGTGATCATGATCTACCCCTGGTTGTACCTGCTGGTATTTGCAATTGCCAACCCTCTAATCTTTCGCTGGTATTTAACCCCTCCCTTGCCGTTTCTGTTTCTCGGTATTCTGGCGGGTGTACAGGTATTCTTCTCCTCCGTTTTTGCCTTACCAAAAATCCGCATACCGAGATTTGTTCAAACAGGATTGCTGGTTTTATTGGTCGCGTTGATTCCATTTGTCAACCTGCTATGCAACTGGACATTGCACCCAGACCATGGGCCGGATCGGCCGGCACCCGGGATGGCGTGGTTCGAGCTGGAACTCCTGTATCATAAAGCTGCTCAGATCGTACAACCATTTCTAACAGCAGATTCCACCCTGGCTGCCGGGGATGTAGGTGTGCTCGGATATTTCACCCAGGCGCGTATTCTGGATACGGTTGGTCTCAACTCTCCCGAAGCTTTGCCATATTACCCCCTGGATGAAAAGTATTATGTTACCAATTATGCCGTTGCCCCGGATCTAATCATCGATCAGCAGCCTGAGTTGGTTGTTCTGATGGAAGTGTATGGCCGCCTGGGATTATTCCAGGACCCACGCTTTATCGAGCAATATGACCTGCTGGCATTAATCCCCACCGATATATATGGCAGCGAAGGAATGCTGATTTTCATCCGCAAGTAATTGTGATTACTCAAATAACATCGAAAGAATGATGATGATCGTGGTGGAGATGGAAGCCAGGAAAATGGGGATTAACACCCAGAAGACCACCACCTGCAAAGGATCCTCTTCGTTTTGCTTGCTCCAATTTTTTTTGCGATGATCAATAAACTGCAGTTCCTGGAAATAGGTCTCTGCATAAGGATCTTGTTGGTTTTCGGGTTGTTTCTTTTTTAGAAAGTCAAACAAGGTATATCCTTTGTTATTGAAATCTATTATTGATTGTAGCGCATGTTTTTTGATATTAGAAATATAAATTGGACTTTCTTAATCCCTGATAATTTCCTGCAAATACTTCTCCCGATTTGCATATCTCGAATTCTTCCCACTGGAGGTTTTCACCATCCAGGCGGGATTAACCAGATACACATGCTGTAATGCAATCGCTGAGCCCCTGGTTACCACGGCGCGGATCTGATCACTGATGCGTTGGCGTTCAGCTTCGTCCTGTGTGTCCACTTCCGCTACCAGGATCACATCTTCGGTGCCTTTTTCCTCATCGAAGATGCCAAACACACTGACACGGCCGGGATGCACACCATCTACTTCCATGGCTATCTGTTCGATATCCATCGGATAAACATTCTTTCCACCCACAATGATCAAATCTTTCTTTCTGCCGGTAATGAACAACTCCTCCCCCACCTTGTAACCATAATCGCCGGTCAGGAAATATCCATCCGACAATATAGTCTCTTCGGTAGCGTCCGGGCGATGGTAATACTCCGTCAACATGCAGTTGGATTGAACAGCCACCTCCCCTACCCGCCGATCTTTAAGTGCGTTGCCATTCTGATCCACAATTTTCACGCTCACATTGGGTATAGGCTTTCCACACGAAACCATCCTCACTGATGCGATGCTATCTGAGGCAGGTAAGGCAAATTTCCGGGTTTGTAGTAATTCTCGATTTACGTCTTCGATATATAAAGCTTCGCCAATTTTGGTTTGGGTGACTGCAAACACATTCTCTGCCATGGCATAACTGACTGCCAGCGCTTTCTCCGAGAAACCGTACGGACCGAATTTTTCCACGAAGAACTGATGACCATCATCGCGTACCGGTTCAGAACAATTGATCACCGCCCGCCAGCTGGAAAGATCAATCCCTTCCATATGGCGTTCACGGATTTTCTGGGCACAAAAATAATAGGCGAAGTTTGGCAGCCACACCAAAGTGCCTTTGTTTTGCGAAACAGCCTGAAAAAGTCGTTGCGGGGTTTTAACCCAGTCAAACGGTGAGAGCAAAACCAGGTGGATTCCAGTCAGGACCGGCAGGATGAACCCAGCAATTAGGCCCATATCGTGATAGAGAGGAAGCCAGGACACCACCACATCCTGCGGGGAAAGATCCAATGCAAATCCCAAATTCTCGAGTTGATGGAAGACAGCCTGATGCGATAGTGCGACACCTTTTTGCAGTCCGGTGGTGCCGGAAGAATGCTGTAAGAGCACAATATCCTTGGGAACGCGCTGCATGCCTGCTAATTGGGAAAAATCTGGTGCGCATGGAGCTTCTATGGAGTCACTCAGGATCAAAGCTCGCACCGAATCGCCTGATTTAAGCGCAGGAAGGACTTCTGATTCAAAGTCAGGATATGTGACAATGGCTGCTGGTTGTGTAACAGAGATGAGCGCTTCCAGATCATGGCGGTATCGTTCTGGCAATAACTTCTCAGTTAGGTACGGCATGATCGCGGGGATAGCACCCTGTAATACCGCTCCCCAGAAGGCATACACCAGATCCACGCCATGCTGCAGGATCAGAATCACAACCTCGCCAGGCTGAATACCCTGCTGAGCGAAGGTTTGGGCATACCCACCAGCACCCTCCACCAGATCTGTATACGTGATGGGACGATCAGGAAAGCCAGCCTGTTGTAAGGTGATGATCACCTGATCCGGTTTGTATTGAAAAGCAGATCGAAGAACTTCAGAAAAGGTTGCCAATTTTTATCCTATTGCTTTGACTGGATCAATGTAACCAGCTGCTCAAGGGTATCAAAGCTATCTGGGTTTAATTCCGTATCATCCACAACAACGCCAAATTCGTCTTCCACCAACAATGCCAGATCAACCAGGCTGAAGGAATCGATCAAGCCACTGGAGATGAGGGCTTCATCAGGTTGGATGATGCGATTGGGTTCTTTCAAAATTTTTTGAGCTATTTTCTGTGCAAGTATGGTGATCATAGCCTGTGACATTGGACCTCCAGATTACTAGGATGTCCCCATTTTATCAGATTATTGGTAAGGAATTCAATTAATCATCCAGGTCGTTTGACAAATTACCACTTGTTAAGCGATACTTTATACGTTACGTCTTTCATCAAACAATAATCAAAAAAAACCATGGCTTCTTTGCAGATCTTTTTACTCGGCAATTTTCAAATCTTAATCAATCATCAAAAAATTCACAGCGATCTTTGGCAGAGTCGCCAGCTTCGAACGATCCTAAAATTTCTGATCATTCGTCGTGGCAAACCTGTTCCTGGCAGTCAGATCATCGAGAAAGTTTGGCCGGATAAAAATCCTGAGCAGGCAGGCAAGCATCTTTATGTCCGCATCAGTCAGATCAGAAAGATTCTGAAAAATTTCGGCGTTCAGGATTGTATTCAAACAGTCGCTGGGGGTTACATTTTTCAGCTTGAACCTGTTTTAGAAAAGAGTGAAGAACACTCCATTTGGATTGATGTAGACGAATTTGAAAAAAAGGCAGACCAGGGTCGTGAACATCTCGACAATAGGGAGTTTGACCAGGCGATCACTCTCTTCAAAAAAGCAACTACTCATTATAGAGCTGATTTTCTGATCGAAGATTTATATGAGGACTGGACAATGAGCGAACGCGAACGGTTGCGCGATCGTCATCTGATGGTGTTAACCGAAATGGCGGAAGCTTATGCCCAAACAGGTCGTTATCGGCATGCCATTGACATTAGCCAGAAAGTATTATCGTATGATCCCTGTCGAGAATCTACTTTTGTTCACCTGATGCTCTACTATTATCACCTGGGGGAACGCTCGAAATCCCTTGATGTATTTGAACGATGTCAAGAAACGTTATCTCAGGAGATGGAAGTTTCGCCAGACAGCTACACAAAAGAACTGGCAGAAAAAATCCGCGCTGGTGATATGAACGCGAATAATGGGAATGGAAATTATCCCCCATCCGTGTACTCTGGAAGGTTATTTGAAGTCCCCTATTCCTTGAGTGAAACACCATTCGTTGGCAGAGACATAGAATTTTCATGGTTGCTCCACCAATTGCAAAATCCACACCCATCCATTGTTTGGATCACCGGAGAATCAGGTGTTGGCAAAACTCGTTTGGTAGAAGAATTAATCCATCATATAGATGGAGAGAGAACAAAGTTTATTAAATTATTTGCTCGTCCGAACGAAATCATCCCGTATGCAATTTGGATCGCAGTCCTGGAAAAGGATTCACATTCCCTGGATACGCTGGGTTTACCATCCGAAACCCGTGCCATCATCAATACTTTACTTGTTGGAGACAAAAAAGAATCGGGTTTATTAATTAATCCGGCAATTCAATCCACCCACCAACAAATCCAAAATGCAATTGTGGATGTCTTACAACAAAAACTTCCTCATGGATCAATCATCTGGATTGATGATGTTCATTTTGCAGATGCTGCCTCTTTATCTTTGTTAGGGATTTTGGCGAAAAAATTTTTTATCCTGCTTTCCAGTAAGACGGAAGAAGAACATGATAACCCTCTTTTTAATGAATTCTTGGGTAAGCAGTCAAAATATATAAACAAACTAACGGTACAGCGCTGGCGAAGCTCACAAGTTGCAAGCTTTATTGAAAATCTCAGTGGCAGAGCCATGCCGGCATTAAGTGAGTGTTTGTTTTCCAGCACAAGCGGAAATCCATTATTTTTGGTTAACGCATTACAACACTTATTCGAAGAAGGTATTCTCTTTGTTAATCATCAAGGAGAATGGCAACAAACCCAACCCATCCATCTTCAAGATTCACAAACTATCGAAAATCTAATTTCGATTCGATTGAACAAAAACACAAAAGACGAACAAAGAATATTAGATGTGATTTCCGTAGCAGGTGGGGAATGCGATTATGAAATCCTGCAGAAGGTGCTCGAAATTCAGGAATCAAGACTTCTGGATTTTACGGACAATCTGATTCAGCGCGGTTTTCTGATTGAGCCAAGAATATTGGGAGAAACTGAATTATCTTTTTCACACTTTATCTATAAAGAAGTCATCTACCGCTCATTACCCAAGCTACGCTTGAAAAGATTCCATAAACGCATTGGCGACGCGATGGTGCGTAGTGGACGTATTAGCAACCAATACACCGAGGTGTTGGCTAATCATTATTCATCAGGGGGCGACGATGAAAAAGCTGCCCAATATTCTTTAGCCGCCGGCGAATATTTGCGGAACTTGTACGCACCTCAACAAGCCATTCCCTATTATGAAAAGGCCATTCAATGGTATTTGGAGCAAAACATTCTTGAGACTCTCGGACGATCTTACTTTGGATTGGCTGAAGCAATCCGGGTGACGGGAGAAAGTAACCGTGCCATAGAGAATTATCAACTGGCAATTCCATTATTAAAAGGTGAAATCAAGCAAGCAGCCATTTATCAAATCTTTCAATTACAGGTTCTACAGGGAAATCCGCTTTCCACCTACCAGGAAGTTGCGGATAGGGCCGAACAATCCTTATCAGAAGAAGGCTTATCCTGGGCACTGCCATTGTTGTTCTGGTCGCAAAGTTTTGTTTTCCTTTTGATGGGCGATTCCAGAAACACCCGCCTTTATTATGCAAAAGCCTGGCGGATCGCACGTCAATTATGTGCTTCTGGTAATACTCCTCCTACATGGATCTATAATCGTGCGCTTAATTTAATGATGCGGGCACATAATCAGTGGGGAAATTATCTTACAAGCATCCACTTTTCCCAAAAAAATCTTAGGCTGTTACCGTCCAGTACCCAGGATGTAAATACCAGGGCAGTTATTGATGCCTCCATCGCTGAATCGTATTACAACTTAGGTGATTATAAGCAAGCAATAGATTATTTTCATCAATCCTACAAGCTTGCAAATAAAGCAGGTGATCTCCGTTTGCAGGGAGAAATTCTTATTGGGTTGGGATGGCTAACCCTTGAAACTGGAGATTTTGCTGAGACCCAGATTAATGCCAATAAAGTATTGGATCTGGTAAAAAGAAAACCTGACATTCTGAGATACAGTCAGGCATTATTTTTGCTTGCGAAAATTGCAATAATTCAAAATACGTTGACATCCGAATATAAAGCTCTTGAAAATATTTTATTGATCGCACGTTACCAAGATGCAAACCCATATTCCGCACAGTGCTTAATCATTCTTGCTGAAATATGTTTGAATTCCGGACAGCCAGAACAAGCAGAAATTTTTGCCCAGGACGCAAAAGAAATTGCTGAAAGTTGTGGCTCAAAAAGGGTGCTGTGTACATCGCTGAGCTTTCTTGGGCAAGCCAGGTTGCAGCAAGGAGATCGCCTGAATGGTCTTCTATGGATTGAAAAATCTGTGTCACTGGCGGATCAAATCCAGGTACCTTTCGAAAAAAGCTTATCGTTGCGAGCCCGTGCTGCATGTCAGGACAATCTCAAGAAGGCTCTTCAAGACGCCCAACAAGCTTTGCAATTGTTTGAAAAGGTTGGTGCAGACTTTGAAGCTCTTCAAACGCGTATCCTCATATCAAAACTGAATTTGAAAAATACAGGGGATTAAACCATTGCCTGATAATGAACAAGAAAGAAAAGTGCAAGTTGGTAAGCATGCTATTTTAGCGCTCGTCATTTTATCTTTCCTCAATCTGATTAACCAAATTGATCGCAGAGCTTTGGTCACTATCTTTCCATTACTTAAACTGGAATGGGGGTTGAGTGATGCACAATTAGGTTTGGCTGTATCGTTGTTCACAATAGGCCGAACACTGAGCAGTTTGCCAGCAGGCTGGATAGCGGATCGAAAAGGTATTTTCCTGGTTCTACGCCCGATGGTTCTTCTCTGGTCGCTTCTGACGATTGCTTCGGGATGGGCTGGTCGATTTTTCACGTTTATTGCTTTGCGAATGGGGGTTGGCTTGATGGATGGTGCCAATGGTCCCCTGGACCTGGCCTACCTGGGTCGGGTAAGCCCCAAAAACAGGCGAGGTACCTTTCTTGCTATCTACTCGATTGCGTTGTATCTGGGTTCCGGGTTGGGTGTGATCTATGCCGGTGCAATTGGCGAGCGCTTTGGTTGGCGTATGGTTTTCATTATTCCGGGCATATTAGGTCTTTTGGCAACCATCGGGTTATTTTTAATCCCAAGAGATCCGCAGATGAAGACAAAAATTGAAACATCTTCCGAAGAAAAGTTTCACAGTGCAGGTTTTCACTGGCTTATCAAACAACCATTACCAGGCATCTTTGTGGGTGGAGCATTGGGCGTATTTGCATCAACTGCATTGGTCTCGTGGTTACCCACATACCTGACTCGCCAATACAGCTTAAGCCTGGTACAAGCCGGATTAATCACCGGGGGTATCATTATTCCAGCCGGTATGGTAGGTACATTAATGGGTGGCTATTTGAGTGATCGCTTCGGAAAAAAGTACCCGAAACTGCGCTTTCAAATCTCAGCAGCCGGTCTGGGACTGGCCATGATATTTGGGTTGGCAGGCTTATGGAGCACCAGTATGCCTGGTACCATCACTTTTTTCCTTCTGACTGCAATCAGTTTCACGCTACCCGTCAGCCCCTTACTCGTACTGGTTCAAGAGGCGGTTCATAAGCAAGAATTGGCAACCACCCAGGCTGCTTTCGGGTTAACTTTACAAATTCTAGGGGCAGCACCTGCTACTGGATTGGTTGGTCTACTTTCAGATCAGCTTGGACTTCAAATGGCGTTGGTGCTTCCTTTTGTGGCTGTTGGTCTGGGGGCAATTGTGATCATTCTTACCAGCAATTTCAATCAAGAGGCTGAAAAAAATTGTAAGAAAACTGTAAGGATGATCCTGTAAACTGATACTAGAAAGGAAAGCAATCCGCTTTTTTGGCCTGGAAACGATGCAATCTCACCTGGAACGAAAAACTATCATCTTTGTTGTGCGCGTCTGGCAGGAGTATCTGAGGAATCAAGATTCAGCTTTACGTGGTGAGGTTGAGAATGTCACCACTCACAAAAAACATTATTTTTCTACGATCCAGGAACTACAAAAAATTATTCAAAATGATGTTCAGCAGGATTCGCATCAGGAGCAACAATAAATTTCTGTCCACATTAATAAATACGGTATCATCTTAAATTATGAGAAAAGGGGGTAACTGGAAAGAGGTAAAGCTCGTATTCATACCCTCATCCCAACTACCCGTCTCACTTAATCCAACTTTCCCTCTACCTTTACTTTACAATCAAAGGAAGATAGATAAAGAATGGAGCCTCCAGAGTGATATCAATCTCAGTGATTGTGGTTCCACCTGATATTACGATAGCATCTGGCGCGCCATACCAAGCATGCGGTTCATCTGGATCGGGTGGTCCACCACCAGACTCATTTTCATCCAGCCAAGCACCTACATAATAGGAACCATCAGATAAATCATTGAAGAGATAAACATCACCACAGAAAATATGCACTGTGTCAACCGGAGCTGATGTTGGGTCTGTATGAAGATCCACAAAGAGCTCGTATGGTGACCCACTCAGACTACCTACACAACTGACAGTCCCGCTGATTGAACCAAGAGCGGTAGAAGAGGGTATCTTTAATAACAATGCGGTAGGTCCATATTCCAATACCCATTCAAGGTCACCAGGTAAAGAGGGCAGATTTAGCATATCAAACTCTCCTGTGTGTGATGCATAGGTCATGATAGTTAAATTTTGACCTGCTGAAGGTGTAAAACCTGGGATCAGACTAACATCGAGTGTTCCTGCCAAAGTTGCTTCCCCTGTCACTACCAGTTGATCATAATCAGTGCCCGCTGTCGTCCCACCTAATTCTATCGCCAACGAACCGAGAGATTCCTGAGTGTAATCTCCATCCACTGTAATGATCCCTGGTGACGAACCTGGGCTGACGGTACCAGCATTCACCAGATTACTGTCCAGCGTACCCGAACCGATCAGGCTGTCACCGGTATCCAGAATGAGGGTTTCGCCAGGATTCAGAATGCCCCCACCAAGGTTAATGGTCGTATTTTCACCATTATCCATACCTTGTTGAAAAACCAGGCTTCCAGCATTGACCTGTACAATTCCATCGTTGGTAAATGGTACATTCATTGTGGTGGTTGTACTGGCAGTATTCTTGTAGAAATTTCCATTATTAATGAAGGATTCTGATGCCCCAGCGCTCATGGTGGTGGTGGCATTGGCATTAAATGTGCCATTATTTTCAATTACTGCGCTATTAAGAAGGGTTAAATTGCGTTTATTCCAATTTGCCACTGCATTGTTGACCAGGGTGTGCCCATCAAGGGTGAAATCATTCTGGGTATAAACAGATGTTCCCATTGTAAAAACTGTCCCGGAACCAATTGTCGTCTTACCATTGGCACCACTCAATTTTCCTGCCTTCCAGTCAAATTTATTGCTGACCATCAAATCATCCAGATTTTGAAGCTCTCCCCCATAATCTATAGTCAACTCTTGCATCGTGTAATTGTATACCTGCGCTTCCAGGGTTAATTTGCTCCCATAATTTATAAAGGTCTTTTCTGCCATTCTTATTACGTTGGCACCATTCTTGAAATTGACTGCAACCGTTCCACCCGAAGGTTGCACAACAAGAGCACTTCCAGAGTCAGGTGGCCAATACCTCCCGACAATATTCACAGTGCCTAGCCGGGCAAACAACTGGGTAACTTGGATATCAGACCCACTATTGAAATTATAAGTTTGTCCTGCGACATCAACACCAAGAAACAGGTCTTTGCCTTGGAAGGTTCCGGTGTGTATCCCACCACGGATTAATACAACACCATCCTGGAATATCAGATCACCACTATTATTAAAAGTAGAATAGATAAATAAGTCATCAGTACCTTCCTTTGTGATGGTGCCAATATTGTTAACCACGCCACTGCCAGTGCCACCATTGAAGTTAATGTATATTGGTGAATCAGCAGCATTTGCAACGAGTGATCCGTTTATTGTCCAGGTTGCCGCATTCACACCTGCGCTCTTCATAATTGTCAACGTAGCACCCGAATCAATGGTGATGGAAGCCACAGTATAAAATGACTCTAAATTAGTTGGAATAGTTGGACTATAAGTCGTAGCAGCTGGGATAACCACATTATCGGAAACCTCTGGGACACCACAGTCAGTCCAGTTTGACGGGTTGGTCCAATCAATGGAAACAGATCCATTCCATGTGCAGGTTGCCGCCTGTACACTCTCCGTCAACCCTCCTGTCAGGCCAAGACAAATCACCAATACAACCATGCCCTGGAAAATTTTCCTGAGTTTTCCTTTCATAACATCATCCTCCATTTCTGATTTGGTAACAAGGTTGACAGGGCTCCCCCTCTGCCCTTTGCCTGGTCCCTCCTGAATTATCTTTCCCTTTGTCTGCCTATTGCCCATAAAAAAAGCGCCTGACAGATCATCTTGTCAAGAGCTTAGCATACGCACCTTACAATTTTCTTACAACCATTCAGACACCCGGCTGATTTTTCCATTTAATAAACACTATTAAACATCCAACCAAAACACCCGAGAAGGTCAATGACCAGCCCAAAGATATGATCACTTCCCCCTCATCCACATCCATGAACCGTGAATTATCTTAAATCGGTAACGGTGGTAATGAAGCGTTGCATGTCAAAATAACTCTTGATCTCACGCCGGCTGAGAAAGAAGATGCGCTCGTCCACATGAATGGTGAAGCTGCCGTTCCCAGCACCAGAGGTGTAACCGCAATCTTTGACGGCTTGAATGGAGCCTTCATCTTTGGCGGCATATGGGTAGGCAAAGCTATCAAAAGGCAGATTGTATTTCTCACTCAAACGCTCTCTTGAGCCACAAACCTCATCTTCCAAATTCTTGCTGGAAGGCAGGTAGGCATGTGTGGCAGAGTGATTGCCAAACTCCCAACCGGCTTCAGATAATTCGGCGATGATTGTGTCTGTGATGTAGCCATGATCATTGATGGCGTTCTCGATCAGGTACATGCTGGCCGTGTAGCCAGCTTCCTGAAGGATCGGATAGGCATTCTGATAGACATCCAGGTATCCATCGTCAAATGTGAGAATAATGGGTTTGAGCGGCAATAATTTTCCAACTCGCATCGCTTCCACCAGGACCGCGATGCTGATGGTCTGGTAGCCTTGCTCCTGTAACCATTGCACCTGGCGTTTGAACTGATCAACCGAAACTACATATTCCGAGCCAGTTGAATAAGGTTTCACATGGTGGTACATCAGAACCGGTGCCAATACCGGTCCCGGACCCGTGAAAGTCAGATTGGTATCTGGCGTGAGAGTGGGTGTCAGAGATGGAACAGGCGTGGAAGGTATGAATGGGGTTGGGGTCAGCGTCGGGATCAGGGTTGGTGATGGCGTGACTGTTACGGAGGGAAAAACGGTGGCAACCTGGCTCTCCATCCCGCTGCCCAGCCCATCTGAATCTGCGGCTACATCCAACTGTGCACAACCAGACGTCAGGATGAGCAGGCAGCACAACATCCCCCAGCACAGCCGTCTCATGGGGTACCCAAACCTTTGCGGACTGCATCCAGCATTTGCAAGGCGGTCAGGTTGCGTTGTACCCAACCGCGTTTGAGCTGGGCGGAACTGGTGAAATCGTTGATGCCATGCGTCAGGTGAAAGCCATCTTTCTGCAACCCGTGAGCTGTAATCGGTTGCACGGCCAGCCAGAAGTTCCACAGCGGCAATTCATACTCATACGCCAGATTGACGATGACCTTATTGATGTCATGGTCGCCTTCCATGTTATCGGCTTTGGTTGCCAGCACCGGGACGGCGCCATGCTGGATCACGGTATCCACAATTTTCCGCAGGTAAGTCTCGTATTTTGCAATATCACCATTCCACCACTCCTCCATGCTGATCAGCACAATCGAGGGTTTGTGCAGGCGTAACTCACATGCCAGCGGAGATTCGTTCTTCTCGCAGAATTCACGATCACTGAAGATCGGGTTGAAGACTGAAGCGACATTGAAGCCACCCTTGACCGATTTGCTCTCGCGCGACCAGGATCCGCTAAAATAGTCGATGGTCTCCTGCAAATCGCGATTTTGCTCACCCAGCGTGTAGAGCTCGGGATCATCGTAGATCGCCAGGAAGTAGGTGGTGATATTCTGGCAGTCGCCCAGCTTGGAGAAATGTGCCGGATCGTTGCCCATGGCCAGACCCTGCTGATAGATCTCGCGCGCACGCGCGCTGACATCGGTGGGAATGACCGGTAGTTGTTGCCAGTCGTCCGGTCCCAGGGTGGGACGCGGGGTGGGCTGGCTGGTGGGAGCCAAAGTAGAAGCTGCTGACAGCAACTGGTCGCTGAGAGTGGTGTTAGCTCCCGCAGGAGCATCCGGTTCGACTGGCTCAGCAACCGCAACGGTTGGTGTATCCACCGCCTGAGAGACGGGTGGGTTTTGGACATCGTTGGGCTCGGAAGTAGTTGGATTCACCGCAGCCTGACAGGCACTGAGAGTCAATGCAAGCATGCACAGAGCTGAGATGAATTTCCAACCGCTAAAGCGTGAGAATAATCGAATCATGAATGATACTCGTTTAAAAAAGGTATGATGAATATTATATCAGGATGAGCATTAAGGACATAATTCTGCCTGCATCTGGTTGATCAATCGCCCTGCAAACGCCTCTTCTCCCACAGGCGTGAGGTGGATGGCGGAGTTGGTAAACTCGTGCGGATCGATCCAGTCCCAGGCGTCGATGGTTGGGATGGCGAGGTGCTTTGCCCGTTGAACAAGTTCTGTGCGGTACTGGTCGTAAGCCCAGCGCGAGTAGAAGAAATTGTAGCGGATATCGCTGTTCTCACCGGCACTGATCATAATCGGTTCGTTGACGATCCACAGCGGAACATCTCCAGCCAGATCGAGGGCAGCCGGGAGTGCCTGCCAGAGCAGCTGCTCGTTCGGCAGGTCGGGCGGGGTGATATCATAGTAGTTCTCGTCCGCTTCCAGATCCCAGGCGGCAGGTTCGTAGTCATCGTAGAACTGGTCGACTCCGGAGGCTGCCCACATGATGCCGTATGCCTGCAGTCTTAGCCAGTCAGCCATTGACCGGCGCTGCCCCCACAAACTACGTGACCAGATATCGTCAGCCAGCGGGGTGATCTCGAGCGGCAGGTTATACTTCTCCACCAGGGGTTGGATACGCTGCGGATTGTTGAGCGCCAGTGGGGATGCCAACTGTTTCTCAAGCGGGAAGGCTTCCAGCGTGGTGAGCCAGATAATCAGATCGGGTTGGTAGCGCATGGCTCGTTCCAGCAGCATCAGGTCTTTGGTCAGCGAGATGGTGGGGTAGCCAAGATTGTAGAATTTGACTGGTTGCCCACTGCAAATCAATCCCGCTGCATTCAGACGCCCGGCTAAAGTCTCATCCGGCTTTAGCAAGGTGCCCCAGACCGAGGAATCCCCCAGCAGAAAGACTCGCAACTCATCCTGGCTGGCAGATCGGGCTGAAACCTCATGCGACGAGAACATGGCGTCCAGATCGTACAGGCTGAAGTTGTAGGCTTGCTGAGGAGCCTCTCCAAACGGAAAGCGCTGCCTGCCAGGAACGAGGTTGTTGTACAGGGAGAGCTGATCTTTTCCGGAGGAATGCGGGAGAAAGGCCAGCAGCAGGTTGAAAATCACGAAGAGCAGCAGGGCTTTGAGGAGTACATTGCGGTAGAAACGGGTATCCATGCAGCTCCTTCCTTTAAGATCCCAACCCAAACAAACGGGCAAACACTTGCAATGAGGACGAAACCTGCGGGAGGGCGAACCAGACCCATCCCAGCGCGACAAAGTGGAAGGTGACCAGCACGTTCAGGACATTCAAACCTTGCTGCAGGCGCGGACGATCCCCCCAGCCTGCCAGCCACGGACGCACCCAATCGGCATAGCGGTTGTGGACGAAGAGTCCCAGACCATGCCAGAGGCCCCACAGGACAAAGTTCCAGGTGATGCCGTGCCACAGCCCAATCAACAACATGGTGCTGAGCTGGGTGATCAGGATGACCCAGGCCGGAGATAGCTGGCGGTAGCGGGTGCGCAGGGAGCGGGTGAAGGGATTGAAAAAGTAAGCGCGGAACCACTGCGTGAGCGTCATGTGCCAGTTGTTCCAGAATTGGGTCAGATTGGGCTTGAGATAGGGGCGGTTGAAGTTTTCGGGCAGCTGGATGCCGAGTAGCTTGCCGAGACCAATGGCGATGTCAGTGTAGCTGGCGAAGTCAAAGTAGATCTGGATGGCATAGGCATACACCAGCAGCCAGCCCCAGCCGTTAGACTGGATTTGCACGGCGTTCTGGCTGTTAAGCGCAACCAGCGCCAGGGTGTCTGCCAGGGCATATTTCTTGAAGAGGCCAACGATGATGCGGTAGAGGGCATCCGCAAAGCTGTTCAGATCACGGGTGACGGGTTGCTGCAGGTCTTTCGTGAAGCGCTGAACGCGGTCGATGGGTCCGGCGCTGATGGCAGGGAAGAAGATGACGTAGTTGACATAGGCCTGCAGGCTGACATCCCCCAGCCGACCCGCTTGACGATCACGCAGGGTGTGGATCAGACGAAAGGCCACATACGAGAATCCCAGCCAGCGAATGTCGAGGGCACTTGCATTGGCTCCGGATTGCCCGACAAAGCCGCGGACGATCCCACTCAACCACAGGGTCAGAGCAGGCATTTTGAAAAGTATAAAAAAAAGCAATAAGACCAGGATGCCGGCGCTCTGCCAGCGGGTGGTGGATTTCCCCAGCCAGCCCAGCAGGAAAGCCAGCGCTGCCAGGATCAGTAATCCCACCAGCACCTGCTGCGTTTGCGGGGGACGATTGGCGGTGAGGACTCCATCCCAACCCAGATGGCGCGTGAGGGCAATCAGCAGGATCAGCAGGAAGATGAAGCCTGCCGTGAGCAGTGTCTGCTTCGAGCGCACCTGCTCCTTTTCGGTCGTGAGAAGCCAGGAGATAAGGGTGATGGCCAGGGTGAGCACCGGCAGCCAGAAATCCAGAAAGCGGATCGGCATGGCGGGCTGCAGCCAGAAGATAGCCAGCACGGAGAGCCCCAGCAGCACCCAGCCACGTGAGCCTGCCCCCCGGCGCGTGGAGAGGACAAGGCGGGTGAGAATGGCGACCAGGGTGAGAAGCAGAACGTCCGGGACGCTCAATCAGAACCCCTGATAGATCCAGAGTGGTGCGGAATCGGCTGTGAGGATAATAAGCAGCACGATGATTAGAAACAGGGCCAGTGCCCAGCGATTTTCACGTGTCCAGAGCTTGTGCCACAGGTCTAGCGGTAGCCGCATACCAACCACTCCCCGCTTTGCTGCACCAGCTCATACTGGCGTGTGGACAGGTCAATTTCCATGGCCTCGCCGTCGTAGCTGGTGAGGAAATTCCCGCTACAGGTAACCAGGGCGGTATCGCCGTCGCTGCCGGATTGGATGCACTGCATGTCGACCAGTGATGCTTCGACACCCTGGAAGGAATCGAGCTCCAGCCAGGCGTCTTCTTCCCAAACGGCGCAGGAGACGGTGGTGATTTTGTCCAGGTCAGCTTCGACGATGGCGGTGAGGTAGGCTTCGACGGCCTGTTCGGGTTGGGTGTTGCGGGAGGTGCAGGCGGAGAGCGCTATCAGCAAGAGTAAGACGGTGAGAACCGTAGTTTTTATGTTCATGAGTTCAGTTTCCTATCTTGGTAAGGGTTATGTACGATTATACTATTTTAGCTGAAAGCTGAAAGTTAAAATTCCGTGAACTGCAGCTGGTTCCGGATTTTTTCTCGTACACTTACCCTTCGGGGGCATTGCGGATTAAGCCATCTATGATGAATTGATCCTTGAAAACAATTAGAAACAATTCAATAAGGTGTTTAGGTGTTAAGTTATCAGCCAGAAACAAAGAGCACCAAGGCGTGGGCTATGGAGTTTTTGGTGGGTTCGTGCGGTATTTGATTATTAAGGTTCAGGTTTGTATGGTGATATTATAGAATATGTGTTCTAATTTGTCAAGAGGGGACGCAAAGATAGCAAAGGAAGCTTAGGACACAAAGAAGTCTGCCTGGGATGATATTGGCTCACGGCTGACAGTTGAATAAAAGTCTGAACTCGGATTTACAGGATGGTTCACTCGTCATTTGATCTTTTTTAATTGAATGGAAACTCACCCCATGCGTAGGGGCATGGCCTTGACCAAAGGTCATGATATGACCTGCCCAAATATATAATCTAAATTTCTTTATGCATTTTTTTATTGGAATAAAAATTGTTCAAATATTGACAAATACGTCATTGGCGTACTATAATGATAAATATAACACCATGGTCATCATTGAAACCTCAATTTTCACCCGTCAGATTCAAGTCCTTCTTTCAGAAGAGGAGTATCGGAAGTTACAGATAGAAATAATTCCTCATCCAGACAAAGGGAAACTCATTCCAGGAAGTGGAGGATTGCGAAAAATTCGTTGGGCCTCTGATGGACGTGGAAAAAGTGGTGTACTAAGGACGATTTATTTCTGGGCTGTAGATGAGGAGCAAATTTTCATGCTTTATATTTACTCAAAGAAAGATCAGAAAGATCTGACATCAGATCAGCTCAAAGTTTTGTGTATCATAATCAAGGAGGAGTTCAAATGAAAGATGATGATTTTGCTGAATTGGTTAAAAGTGTCAAAGAAGCAGCAGCGATTTATTGTGGTGAACAACAACCTTCCCGCTCCTTTCACTTTGATCCTCTCGATATCAAAAAAATCCGTGATGGTTACAACCTGACACAGAAAGAATTTGCCGCTCTCTTAGGGATCAGCACCTCTACACTTCGAAACTGGGAACAAGGCCGTCGCACACCTGAAGGGCCAGCTATGGCATTATTACGTGTTGCTCAGAAACATCCACAGGCAGTTTTGGATTCTCTTCTCAATCTGGTGGATAGGTGAGATAGGCTAATAGCTGATACCCGAATGGCATGATATGGCAAGAAATTTGAATTGGGATTTATAGGATGGTTATCTCAATATTTTTCCATGAATTCACTGGGAGTTAGAATTCCTGGTTTTGCATGCATCACCCGCATTTAATCTTTTTTCCTGATTTCGCGAATTTCTTTCACCATATTAATCACATCGTTCACGTCCTCTAGTCCAAGATTTTCAGCTTCCCCTCCAAAGGCTTCCTGGACTTCACGGATTGCTAATAATACCGGGTTGACCAGAATAAATTGACCATTTCTTTCAATAAAAGCGACTTTATCCCCGTCTTTTAATTTTAAAGACCTTCGAATGCTGATCGGCAAGGTTATCTGCCCTTTACTGGTTATTTTTGCAAGTTCCATCATCATCTCCTTGAATACAAGGGTTTCATTGTATTCCTTACTTTATTATTCAAGATCTCTGGAGAGAATACAAGAGACACCGTCTGTTTCCGAAGGGCATGCCAGGCAAAGGGCATAATAAAAGCTGCCCTTTCGTGAATTCCCTGATTGTTTGCGATCCAAATCGCAACCCACCCGACACGCAACCCACCCGACACGCAACCCACCCGACCTGTTAGGAAAACTTTAAAAGTGAACTCAACAGAACTTTAAAAGTGAACTCTTAAAATGAACCAAACTTTAAAAGTGAACTAATTTATTTAGATCCTCGAAAGGCAAATTAGTTGAATAAACACACTTATTGGTAACCCAAAAGCGGATTTCAACCAAATTATTAGTTATGTCTGGGACAAAGTGTAATTCAACATCTGTTCTGGGTTCAATACCAGGAATTTGGAAAGAGTGTCCTGCGACAGAAATTTTGCGGTAGCCATCAGCAACACGCTTATGACGAATACAAAAAACATCCTTAGAAGAAGTAAAAGGGACAGGCAGTGTAAAGGGGCGGAAAAGGGAACGGTTTTCTTTACGGGCAATTTCAAAACGGATAACGGGGATTTCGTGGGTAGTGGAATGAACTTGAAGGTAATTGTAACGATGCACCTCCTCGCGCAGAATTAAACGTGCATCTTCTAAAGAGGAAATTTTTTCCAAAGCGCAAGTACGGACAATGCGGTCCTGTAGCCAGCGATAAGGGCGCTCAATTTTGCCCTTGGCCTGTGGAGATAAAGCATAAATCACATTAGTTTTCATGATAGCCAGAACCTGGCGCCATTGGGTATTGACATCATCAGTGCCCAGCACCATGTTTTTCCAAACGCTGTCTCGGTATTGAATAAAGCGGAAAACACGCAAATTATCGACATAATAGCGGTTTGGGATGCCAAAAGTCTGCATCAGATATTGTGTGGCTTGGATATGAGCCCAACTGGTCTCAGATTCGACGAAATCAGCGTACATGATCATACGGCTAAAGTCGTCCAGAGAAGTGATCAATGTCCACCTCTCTGAGGCAAAAGGCGACCATTTATGAATGGAAGCATCATGTTGGATTAAATCCCCTGTGGCGGAAGTAATTACTTGGCGATCATGATGTTTTTTCTTTTTCTGTTTTTGAATATAACAACCTTGTTGTTTGGCTCGTTTGATGACCGTTGTGGTGGATACCTGGATACCAACTTTCTTCAAACGCTCGGTTAAAGCAGCATAGTTATAACTGTGGATGGGTAACTCGTCATCCTCAACCAAATCTTTGTCTCTTTGTAATTCTTTCCGGATTTTTTCTTCCGTAGCATCGCTCAAACGCGGCTTATTTTGGCGTTGGTAATCGATAGAAAACGAATCAGGATTATCCCGATATCGCTTAAGTAAAGCAAAAAAACGAGTCTTGCCAATGCCCAGCGTATTTTCGATCTCATCACGACCGCTATTTCCATTTTCGTAGGAACTCAGCAACACTTTGATTTGATCAACCGTGAATTTTTTGTGTATTTGTGACATGGTGGTTTCCTTTCTGTTCCATCTTGTAACACGTCTACAGTTCACTTTTCAAGTTTTGATCGAATTTTTAACTGTTCACTTTTGAAATGCTATCGGTTCACTTTTGAAGTGCTATCGGTTCACTTTTGAAGTTTGGTTAACACGCAACCCACCCGACCTTGACTGTGCTTAATCATTTTTATATAATTAAGGATTATCTGATTTACTCAAATCCAAACATCGCATAATAAAGAATTGGTTCTGACAATATGAAAAAAATCCCCAATTCCACACTGTTAATAATGCTTCTGATTGTTTTGGTAGCTATTGTTTCAATTTTCATCTTTTTTATACCCTCCCAATCCGACAAGTTGCTGATTGTGATTCAAAATGGTCTTACTTACCTGAACAGTCAAATTAACCCCGAGATAGGACTTCTTCGCGAAGCACCAATCGCAGCCCCAAACAAGTATTGGTTGACCAATGATAATTCCCTGGCTGCCTATACATTCGAACAATTTGGACACACCAATACCCGCAAATTGATTGTCCAATCCATAAATAAATATGGAAGCTTCGAGAATAATTTTATTGAGGTGGTGATGGGCAATCAAGTCAGCATGCCACCATTTACTGCTGATGCTATTCTTGTCAAAAAGATCGGTGAAGTTGAAATTTGGACTGAAAAACATGAGACCGGCGCACAGTTTGAAGACTGGCAAGAGTACGCAAACTTGAGTTTTTTGATGACATTGAATCTTGAACTCCAGGATAGCCATGACATATCTCGCCAACAAATTTTGACCACCATGAAAATGTTTGACGGTGTCGGATTCAGGGATAAAGCTTTCAATGGTACCTATGAGACCTACAAAATGGCTCTGGCAATTTATTCCGCTCATAAAGCTAATGTGAAATTGCAAGATGGAGATAAAATTCTCGAAATCTTACTCAAAATGCAGGATAAAAATGGCGGTTTTCATACCCATTATGATGAAAACTTAAATCCAATGGGGGATACCAACACGGAGACTACCTCGTTTGCGCTGCTGGCACTGAGGGTTTTGGTTTATCGGTGAGTGGTGAATGACCGAATTCAAAGATGAAACAGGGATTTATTATTAGCTGGTACCCATAGGGCATGATATAGCTGGTGGCTGAAAGTTAAAAGGTGAAAGGGGAAAGAAAAAAGTCTGAACTGGGAATTCCTCCTCAGAGATGGTGAACTCCTTCATCAGGATGGGGCATCCACGTATAATCTATGATAATTTCAGGCGTAGGGGCACGGTCCGCGACCTGCCCCGTGTGGTTACCCTGTGTACGCGCCAATTAATGTTTATACAGAATTCTTCACCTGTGGGTTTGCCACAGGTGAAGGACTAAAGTAGGTTTTTTTAGTACTTATCGAACAAGCAGTGGCAGGAAGATTTCCTGCGGCACCAGTGGGGAAACCGGCGGCGGTGGTTCGCTCACATCGGGTCCACCCGGGAAGGTCTCAATGTAACTGGTGAGCAGTGTACCCCAACCTGCAGCGTCAAGAGTTAATGACATCCCGTCTGGGAGGGACATACCCGTCCAGGTGGCTCCAGACGCAAAGTCATAGTTGGAAGCATTGTAGAAACTGCTCGAGTCCGTGGGGAAAAAGATGGATACCCCGTGAGAATCAGCCCGCAAACTTTGGTGACGCTCCGAAAGCACGTAAGCGCTCACCTTGGTCTTAACCGCTTGAGCATATCCACGGATTTCGGTAGCAGTGATATTGGCATAGATGTTATCAGCAAAGTCATAAAGATCGATATAGGGTCTCCAATAGTACTGAATCGTTGCAAGGCGGGCAGCGCGTATCTGGTCGCCGTAGGTTGCGATGTTCGCATTAAGGCTGGTTGCCAGGTCATTAGTTGCTGCCACCAGATCGTTCAGGGCAGTCATATCCACCGCTGACTTGGTGAAATTGTATCCGGGTAATCGCGTTTCCATCCAATTGGCATAACCATCCACAATTATCTGCCCCAATACCGCCGGTGTTGTGGTCGAGCCAATGGCATAGAAATAATCATGGTGCGGATTGGAACGCATTGAGGACCAGGTGACATCTTCGCTGGCTACATACACGCCAATCTGATCGCGGAACTGGTAGGCATCTTCCAGCATACCCATCAGGCAGGCATCCATGTAGACCAGGTTCAGCGGATCGCTGCTGCTGTTGGTGATGGTATTGATGGCCTGGTCCAGTTCAGGGATGGTGAGGTAATCATCGCTGTGATCGTCCTCTTGCATGCCTCCCAGCCCATCGCCGTGGTCTCTGATCACCAGGGCATAATTTGTGGCCGGATAGTTGTCCTTGGCCCATTGGACAAATGTGACCAGGTTGTCAGGATCACCCATGTTGAGCTCGTCCTTGGCCCACTTGTCTACACCTTGTGAATAGGTTGCCCAGGTGCTCATGATGGGGTCGAATTGCAGCTTGTAGTAAGCTGAATCTCCTGAAGCTGCACCATCCCACAACAACACCAGGTTCAAACAGGTATTGTGGGCTGCCAGTTCCATACTGCTGATATCCTGATGAATATAGCGATCCAGGTTATTATCCGCGGCAACATACACCATCACCGTCCAGGGAATCTGTGCAACGCCATCCGTGGCCAGGAGCATGGCGGAATTGGATAACCCACCCATCTCAGGCGCTGTATTAAGCGCACGAACTGCGAAGTGGTACATTGTTCCGGGAGTTAATCCACCAACGGTCATACTCTGTCGCGTGCCGACGAGGAGCGGGGCGGGGATGCCCACGCTAACGGGGGTGGCTGCATCCCATTTCGCCTCGCTATCGATCGGTTGGGTTGCGTACCGCACCATGTAGCTGTCAGCCGTACCAAGACTGCCATTCCCACCGGGTGCTGACCAGGAAAGCATGATGCTGCCGCTGGTGCAGCCTGCGCTGGCTTCCAGGTCCACAATCGCCGAGGGTGGATTTGTCACCGGGATAGGAGATGGGGTGATCACAGGCAGGTCGCTGAGGGCACCAGCGTCCAGAAATTGCATCGGAGTCCACATGCTCCCACCTCCCAGTGCATACAGTACGTCATTCTGGTTGTGAATGCTGACGGCTGCCAACCCGCTGCGCTGCCCGGAGGCAAGGGCAGCGATAAAGGTGCTGGTGCCGCTGAAGGGATTATACTCTTCGTTATAGGTCGGTGGCACCGTGCTTTCGTTTTCACCACCTATCAGGTAAATCAATCCATTGGATGTGCTGACAGCAGCCAATCCATAGCGGGTGTTTTTCATAGCTGGAGAGCTGTTCCAGGTATTGTTGGTTGGGTTGTAAACCTCCACTGTCAGTAGATAGCGACCCGAATACCCCGGGGTCTCTCCGTAGCCACCAAAAGCGTAAATCTTACCGCCAGAAACTGCTGCTGCCAGGCCTACACGCGGTGTCACCATCGGAGCTGCGGTAGCCCAGGAATCAGTTCCGGGGGTATACACTTCCACCACGCTTGTATAACCCGTCAGACCGAGCGTGCTGGAGGTGGACCCGCCGATGGCGTAAATTTTTCCATCTGTGCCAGCGACGGCTGCCAGCTGGTTGCGCGCGGTGGGCATGGATTCTGCCGTGGACCAGGTATTGGCAACCGGATCGTATACTTCAACTATGTTTACAATCTGGCTGCTGCCATTCACTCCGCCAATCACGTAGATTTTTCCATTTAAGGTAACGGCACTGGTGCCGAAGCGCGCGGTGGGCATGGCCTCCCGGCTTTCCCAGGTATTTGAAACGGGATCGTAACGCTCCACGGTTGCCAATTTGGTTGTTCCAGCCAAACCGCCAAATACGTAGATCTGGTTTGCGTATACCGCGGCGCTCATCCAGGTACGTGCAGTGGGCATGGCAGCCTTGGCGGACCACGTGACGGTTGTGGCTTGCACCAGCTGGGTAACCATCAGCATGCCTGCCATTAGAAAACTGATAAATAAAAAGAAGAACGGTTTGCGCGATTTCATGTTTCCTCCATAGATAAGGGAATAAGCATGCATGCACCGGACAGATACGCTACATGCCAGAATGTATTGATATGCTGATTAGAAAATTACAGGATGCGATAAGAAGCGGAAGAAAGCTTTTCCACAATGGGGTTAAGGTTCTTCCCGCAAAAATTGCCCGTCCAGCAACGCGATCGCCACAGGCAGGGGGGAAAATCGCCACCCCTTAATAAGATCAACATGCCTGTCAGGCTGATTCTACAACGTAAGGTTGTTGTTCAGACAAATTTTAATATTAGTATATTGCGATTGAGGCCATAATTCAAGAGCCTAATATGGGATTACCCGGGTTTGATTTACCAAGATTTTATCAAAATTTACCAATTGCAACTGGTATTCAAAATGTGTATAGTATGATTAATGTCTGGGGATAGATCACATCGCGAAGCCCCGTGCCCATTCCCGCTTCATGATGTCAATTCAATAGATCAAGGAGGATAAGATGTTTTTTTCATTCCCGATAAGGATTAAGCACTTAGCAATGATTGTTTGCATGGTATCCATCACATCGGCAGGCATACTGGCCATTCTCTCCAGCCCGAAGAATATCGTCACCGCTGAACCTGTGGCGGTTCTCACTGCTGGCCTCGGCGTCGCAACGATCGACGGATTCGTTGACCCAACCGAGTGGGCTGCGGCTGCATCTTACACATCCGACATGTTTAACTCAAATCCCCAAATAATTGGAACCCTGTATGTAATGCAGGATTCTTCCAACCTGTATTTTGGTTTTACGTTAGCAGACGATGAATTCACAATTCACCCGGAAGGTTTGTATGAAATTTATGGGGATACTCTGGAATTTAATTTTGATGACAACAATAGTGGCTTACTCTATGAGGTTGGTGAAAATAAAGTCTCCGTTTTTCCCATTACTCCTTTTGTTCGCGATGCGTATTTTGAAAATATTAGTGGTTCCTCTTATATGGATACATCTGCTGTTGGTGGAGAAAATAATGGCATTGGGATGGTTGCACGCCATGCTGATTTGACTCACTTTGAACTTAGCTTCCCCATTTGTAGTGGCGATGCTTATGATTTCTGCCTTGGCCCCAACATTCTTTTTGGGGTGAATTTGGGATACATTGACATGTATCCAGCGCCAGATGGAGTGGATTATGACGTGTATGGCTTTCCCGAAGGGAGTTTTGAAAATCTTGTACAAATTCAACTCATAGAATTATCACCATTATATCTACCGCTCATTCAGAGGTAGCAGTAGGGGTAACGGCTTACCCAAAGGGCATGATATGTCCTTACCCCGATCTTGTCCTTACCCCGATCCGGGGCAGGCACGAGGCACAGCCCCTACCCCCTAACACCCAACCTGCTGCATGCTGGTCTCAGCATTTTTTAGCCTCCTACTACAAACTATATTCGGAAAGAGGAGTAATTTTAGATCTGGTTTCGTTCTTGCAACATAGTCAGCAACAGGTACTGACCCCTGTGTGGCAGCCCAGGAGGATTAATGCTAAGACCATCCGCATAGCACTCTACCAGGGATACCATCGATAAAATCACATTGTGGAAGAAAAATGAAAGCAAGACTGATGAGAAGACTAAATGTAAAACTGTTAGTCGCGTTGTTGTCTGTGGTGCTGGTAACCAGCACTGATGTGGTCACCTGTTCGTGCTGAGGGTGGAAAAGTACGGGGAGACAATGGAGTAGGAGGCGTTACCCAGCATCAGGTGATGGATCCTCCTCCATTCCAACCGTAAGAAAGCAGTTGATAACCCACCACTTTACTCTCCCTCAGGTTCAAACCCAGGTCTGTCAAAATCAAACCTGTTGAAACAGCCTTCAGGCAAATCCTTATGCTAACCGTTGTAATCGCCATCAATCCCCGGCATAATATAACGAATTGTTTGAGGATACTCTATATCATATGGGTTGCGATATCAAACCCGAGGAAATAGCATCCCCCTTGGGGAAACCTACGACGAGCTCTTCAGCTTGAAGGGATTGAGATTCGTTTTCAAGCCAATCCCCAGCGAGGAGTGCGGGTATGGATTAACCAAATTCATTTTAGAGAGGTAAGTAATGAACCAAAACGATTTTATAATCGAAGCTGATGAATTAATGAGGAAAATTGGTGATAAGAATCTTCGTATTTACGATGCTTCCGTAAGCGATGCTGCGTACCGGCAAGAGCACATTCCTGGTGCAGCCTATTTTGATCACAATCGATTCTCGGTTCCCGACAGCCTATACATGTACACCATCTTACCTGAAAATGAGCTGATTGCGGAAATTGGGAACATCGGCATATCCAACGATTCGGAAGTCGTCATTTATGCGTGCGGAATGCTTCCCTACGCTGCCCGCGCCTGGTGGGTGCTCCGTTATGCTGGCCATAAAAACATCCGTGTACTGAACGGGGGGATGGATGCGTGGAAAAAAGCAGGTGGGATGACCGAACCAGATCCCCGCCAGTATCCGCCGACCGTATTTCAGGGGAATCCCGACCCAAGCATGTTCGCCAGCAAGGAAGAAGTTTTCGCTTCCATGGAGGATTCAAATGTGGCAATTGTGGATGCGTTACCGCAGGTCAGTTACGAGGCTGCTCACATCCCTGGCTCCATCTGTGTGTCCTGCTTTGATTTGTTGAACACGATGGATTATTTTATACCAATGGATAAACTCGCGATCCGTTTGAACGAAGTTCCCGAACAGAAACGCATCATCACCTACTGCGGTGGTGGGATCGCAGCGGCGATGAATGCCATGGCACATATCATGGTAGGCCATAAAAATATAGCTGTATATGATGGCTCATTGTATGAATGGCTGGGGGAAGAATACCCCATGATTGGATCAGGTGAGTGGGAAGTTTGGAAGCTACAATGACGTTTTCAAACGCCAATGGGAAAACGACTCATGACAGCGTAAAGTAAATCTTTACCCCCACCACCTTGGGTTGAAACCCAAGGTTACCAAATCCAAACCGGTTAAAACCGGTTCCTCTCCACCGTTGGGTGCATCGAGGATGCACCATTCAATTTCTTCTGCCCTCGGATACGGGGGGTTACCAGACCCTTGTGGCACCTCGTACCCTATGAATATTCGTGAATTCGTTGTCTTTTATATCACCCTGTGGGTTCGTTGACGGCTCCTACCCCCCAACCCCCAACCCTCCGCATGCTGCTCTCAGTATTCTTTCGCCTTCTACTTCAGACTATATTCGGAAAGTTGAGTAAGTTTGGACATGGTTTCCTTCTTGCAACATGATCAGCAACAGGTACTGACCCCTGTGTGGCAGCCCAGGAGGAACAATGCTCAGACCATCCGCATAGCTGATCCAGGGATGCCATCGATAAAATCACATTGTGGAGGAAAAATGAAAGCAAGACTGATGAGAAGACTAAATGTAAAACTGTTAGTCGCGTTGTTGTCTGTGGTGCTGGTAACAGCACTGATGTGGTCACCTGTTCGTGCTGAGGGCGGAAAAGTACGGGGAGACAATGGAGTAGGAGGCGTTACCCAGCATCAGGTGATGGATCCTCCTCCATTCCAACCGTAAGAAAGCATGGAGCTCAGGCTCCCTCTTTTTATATGTAAATACGGAAATGTCTATACCTTCGCAACGGTGCTGAAATGACCGGGGACGGAGGACGGGAGACGGGGCGTCAACGAAGGGGGATGGCCGTCAACGAATATAGAACGAATAAAGTAGAGTAGAGGAATAAGGAAGTTTAGGTTTCGGAATACTTCAGTATCCAGGTTTCCCTTAATGTGGCTCAGCACCGCATGCCATGCTTCCTTATTCCCCCCTCCTCGAACCGGACGTGCAGATTTCCCGCATCCGGCTCTCCAAGAAACTCTCGTCTCCAGCATTCACAAGAGTCATAGGAACTTAAGTCCCAATTTCAAGAGTTCAGCATAATAAGACTTCTGATTCCTTAGTCTATAAGGTCGTTGGCTTCGTCTGGTTAGATGGTTACTCATTCTCTCAGACAAATACCAGTTAATGTGACGAAAAGTTTGGCTTGGATAACCAAATGAAAAGTAGTTTGCCCACCCACGTAGATGGATATTCATTTCATTGATCAATACAGGGATTGGTTTAAAACACATTACTTTACCGGTCATTCTCCGGATTTCACGCTTTTCATTAATAAAGGACTTCTTAGAAGGGAAGATATTCAATTACTTCTTTTTCCTGCCTCCAAGATCCCAGTCATATCGAAAGGTAAAACCAAGAAAATCGAGCGCGGTTTTGGCTTGTTTTAGATCAATCATCCGAGTCTTCTCTCGATTTATTTCTAACCCCATCCATTTTTCAATCTTTTGTTCAACAAAGTCTGAAATAATGGGTGTATCGTTTCTAGCCATGATTACAAAATCATCCGCATATCGGACAAGTCTGGCGTTTACACTTCTAGCTAAGCCTTCTTTACCATGAAAGACTTTATCGAACCAATGCAAGTAAATATTAGCAAGTAAGGGAGAAATAACTCCCCCTTGCGGAGTTCCTTTATGAGTTTTTCCACTCAAACGAGTTCCACCTTTTGGGGTATTCTCTTGCACAGGAGCTTGTAACCACAATCTGATTAACCTCAGCACACTTCGATCAACTACCCTCATTCGAATGGCGGCCATCAGTTTATCATGTGGAATACGATCGAAATAACCTGCCAAGTCAGCGTCATAGATAACAGAAAACCCTGCTTGTAGATTGTCCTTTATGGTCTGTAGAGCTTGATGAGCGCTTTTTCCAGGACGAAAGCCGAACGAACAGTCCAGAAAGTCAGCTTCAAAAATTGGCTCAAGGATTACCAAAACAGCCATTTGTACCACCCGATCCCTCACGGTCGGTATTCCCAAAGGTCGTAGTTTTCCGTTGGATTTAGGAATATAAACCCGTAGAACTGGTTGCGGTCTATATCGTTTGCTTCTTAGTTCATTTTGTAATTCTTGTAAGAGGTTCTCATACCCTGTTTCCTGTATCTCCTTTATCGTGATGCCATCTACTCCTGCAGCCCCTTTATTGGCTGCAACTATTCGCCATGCTGTCTCCAAAGTGTCCTTTCGATAGACCCGATCATACAATGCATAAAACCGAAACTTTGGCTCTTGTTTGGCTTTTTGACCCAGTTTCGCCCGCAGAAGTGAGAGTTTCTCCGGAATGACCACTTTCTTGTGCTCGACCGGTATGTCCGTAGTAGAATAATTTTTCAAGCGGTTCTCTCTCCAGTTTTGTTTGAAACAATGTTTCATGTAATGCCCCTTCGCTCCACCCGAGTTACCAGGTTTCTTCACTACTATGGGCATCTCCGACTCCCAACTTGCCAATATTGGAAGTTATGTCTTCCTTCCAATATGCGTACCCCAAGCTGGGTCTCCCAGGTTCCTCAATCGATCTTTCAACACACGCTACCCTCTTTCACCCCGAGATGTTCCATGATTGCTTTTTCTCATTTCTTCATCTTGGATACTGGTTTCGCCATATTCGGAAGGTTGACCACTTCTATTGTTATCGTTTAACGAGGCCGTTTTAGGTTCGCTTTCGCTGTGGCTTGTGTTTTTGACGCTCGAGGCTTCGACTGGTTGAATTACTTCTTCCGTCGCTCGATTGTCTACCAATGTTATGAGAAATTCATTGTGTGTACTCCTTTCATTACACTAGATCGATTAGGCTTTTCCTGGCGCACCGAATGAACGAATATTAACATAATAGTCCACACCTGTACCCTTGGGTAATCAAATCCTTGTTCGGATTTTTGATTAGAAAATTAAAAAGAGATTTACTTCCAGTTCAATCCTTCTTCTTCAAAAAATCTTTCCACAGCGCGAACCAAAACAAATTTAACAGGACTTTTGCCTCCTTTTTTCCACACCCAGGCTTGACGATCAGCTTGCACAGCTATGTCTCCATTGTCACCACCAAACGCGTTACATGCAAAGCTTGTTCCTTTTCCCCTAATTCCAAAACTTTTGGAAATTCTACATAATTGCGCCATTGACATAAATTTATAACCTTCACAATGTGCCTTAGCAGGTGTTTTTACGGGGGGGTAATCAGGATATTCCTTTAATTCAATATATCCAGTCACTTTTTGATCAGATCTTGTAGGCATTAGGTTCTCCTTTTTATTTTCAATAGGTTTTGGGTTAATTGATATTTTTTCAGGCTGATTATTTGTTTTTTGTTCTTCAATTTTTTCGAAAGTCATATCGTGTTTGAGATTAAAAAACCGTTTTATTGCATCCACATATAGTGAATAACGAGCTCTATTCACCGTATGAAATGAGGTATGTCTCGGGTGAAAGGTCTCGATCCAGATGACCGGGTGATCATTAATCATCACCATTTTCATTTCCGGAATAGTCTCTGGAATAATTTCGGAAGCAGTTAATTCAGAAAAAGCTCGATCCAATGCCAATCGTGCCCATTTTCCCTGGGTGATGATGATATCCGGGTCGAGGATTTCCAGTTCACCAGGGATGAACTCCCGGCAATTATCGAATAGTATCTGATTGGCCTGGGCTCTCTGCGGGTTATTCATGCAGCATTTTGCACTGTTGATATGAGCAAAGTAATGTCGTGCCTGATCTATTCGTAAATCCGGTTTGAAATTCTTCAGGATCGTGTGAGCCAGTTCATGCGTCCGGTACCAGTGTTTATTTTTGGGAAGGTGTAGCACATTTTCTTGCTCTTCTTCCCACAGTCTGATGCTTTCCAATGTTTTTAAACGTGGGTCATTCTCAGCACTACCCGAATCAAGCGAAACAAACACAATTCTGGGAAGATCATGTTTCACATATCCACTGCTCACAAATGCTTCTTTGGCGGTGGTGAAAGTATTAGGGGAAGTTGAAGAACAGGATCGATAATGAGTGCAATTAAAATCGATTGCAGATATGCCTTTTGATTTGTAATAATTGGTTAGTTGTTGGTACATTTTTTCATCCAATCGTAAATATGTTCATATAGTGGGAGATATATCATTGTTGTCTAATAATGAAGTAGCTGCCATTATTTCGAATAATTCTGAGGGATCGGCGTTATCACGTGTTGCTTGTTTATATATATCTAGCAAAGCGTAAGTAGCTGAATGTAAGTATTCTGGGTCACTATACTCACCTAATTGCAAAATAAAAAGTATAAGATATCCCACTAATCGAGATATGTCATTAGTACCTTGGTCCATACTCAATTTCTTAGCTGATCGAGCAATTATTGTCTGATGTTTCTCATAAAATTGTAATCCTGCCATTATCTCATCAAAATCAAAAGAATTATCATTACAATATTGTCTAATAGATTCAATTCTTTCTTGTTCTGCTAATTGCTTCTTGGTAAGTTTTTTTTCTTCCACCCTTTACTCCTTTTTGATCGTAAAATTTATACTTTTATGATAAATCTACGATTAATAAATTATTCGAATTACTTTATTAATCACTTTATCGAGGCAATAACTTGCTTACTTCTAGTTGGATGCTGTCACCAAAAAGACCTCTTGCACAGTCCAGGTCGTATTCCTGCTGTAATCCGAGCCAGAATTCAGGCGTGGTACCGAGGGCAGCAGCCAGACGCAGAGCAGTGTCGGGTGTGATGCTGCGTTTTCCACGCACAATATCGTTAATTTTTTGTTGTGCCACACGCATGGCGAGGGCCAGCTGGTGCTGGCTAATTTTCAGAGGGGTCAGAAATTCCTCCAAAAGAATTTCACCGGGGTGTAATGGCCCAAAATCTCGTGTCTCCATATTAACTCCTAGTGGTAATCCACAATTTCAACATCATAAACATCCTGGTTTTCCCATCGAAAACAGATCCGATATTGATCATTAATGCGAATACTGTAGTATCCTTCCATTTTTCCCTTGAGTTTTTCCAGGTTATTGGAAGGTGGTGCTGTAAGGTCTATTAAGTCGAATGCATTATTTAACATCTTTAACTTTCGGTAAGCCACACGTTGCATCGATTGATCCAGTTTCAATGATTTGTATCCTCGATAAATTTTTTCTGTTTCCTTGTCTCGAAATGATTTAATCACATCGTCCTCTGCATTATAACATACTTTACATGTCATGTGCAACATGTTTTTTGACAAATAATAACAATTAAGTTTAGCAGATTTATTACAAAAAACCTGCCAAGACAACACATCCCCAGCACATTGCCTGAAGGAGAATCTCGGAAATGCAGGCCGGGGATACCACTCGCTCTGCTCGGGTACTTCGCAGGGGGACCGGAGACCGGGGGCAACGCTCGCTCAATGTCCCCAAACCGATTTCAATCGGTTTGAATTTGCGTATCCCTGGGTTTGAACCCAGGGGTGAGCGGTTTCAACCTGGGGAGGGGGGCACCACACGATCGGAATGTTCACCTGGAAGGCACCATCAATCCACAACCCTAAGGCCTAACCCAAAACCCCGACCATCAATCCTCAACCCTGATTTGTATGAAAGCTTATGTGATCCTATAATTGATTACAAACATAATTGTTCAGATTAATTCTCGAAAGCAAAAAATGGAAATCATGTTAACCATACCTACGCATTACCCGGCGCTGGCTGCGCTCTACAACGCCATTGACCCCCAGCTACACCTCTCTGCGGAGAATTTCATGGAGGGCGACCGCCAGCGAGACCCGAAATTCAAGACCCTGCGCTGGGTCGCCATCGAGCGGGATGAGATCGTTGGGGCGGGATATTACACCCAATCCAATTGGTTCGCCCATCCTCAAAAATTTATGATCTGGGTGGGCGTACATCCCGGGCATCAGAGGAACGGCATTGGGACCGCGCTGTATGAAACCATTCTGCAGGGGCTGCAACCGCTCGATCCGCTGGCATTGCGAACCCGTGTCAAAGAAGACAGCCCCACTCTCCGCTTTCTGGAAAAACGAGGCTTTCAGGAGGTCATTCGCGATATCCCATCCGAGTTAGACGTGCAAGCCTTTGATCGGTCGCGCTTCACCGGGCTGGAGGATCGTTTTCGCGGCATCGGCGTCGAAATCAAAACCCTGCCGGGGTTGGCAAGCGACCCGCAGCGGGATCGCAAGTTATATGATCTGGATTGGGAAATCAGCCTGTCGGTGCCGGGAGATTTGGCGGCTGGCATCGGGCGCAGGGGGCTGGACAAGTATGTTGAATATGCCATTACCGGGTCATCTGCCATCCCGGAAGGTTTTTTTGTGGCCGTCAAGGGGGAAGAATACATTGGGTTGAGTCATATTTTGGAAGTCGAGAAAGGCGTATCCCTCTACCAGGGATTGACCGGGGTGAAACCTGAATATCGGCGCAATGGCATCGGGATCGCCATGAAAGTGCGCGGCATCCGGTATGCTCAGGCACACGGATATACCCTCATCATGGCCGAGAATGACGCCAAAAACATCCCCATGCTGACCATGAACGCAAGGTTGGGATTTGTCCGCAAACCGGCAACCATCACATTCGAGCATCAATGCCAACCCGGTGAGAGATAACCAGGAACATACCTTTCCACTCACAACCTGGGCTTGCGATGAGAAGCGCTCTCCATCTGTGATTGCAGCGGATTATTTTCCGTATAATTAATGGATAGGTAACAAATAATGAGTCAATGAAAACCTGGCAGTAAATCAAAGGAGCATCAATGAGTAATTGTGTAAATTCAAAGGTGGAGTTTGATACATCAACATTAGAAAAAATCGTACAAGACCCTCAGTGGGTTCTGGACAACGAAGAAACATTTTGGGCGAACTACCGGGCCCAGATCCTGACACGCAAATGGGCAGCGCATGTAAATTATGAAATACCCTATGAAAAGTGGCGGGACAGCATTCGGGAATGGAGTAATTTATCTCAGGATGAACGCGAAAAACATGAGTTAATGCGGGTAACGCAACGGATACTGACAGGAAAGGACGAGTTTCTGGAAAAAGCATTGCCCCATGATTGCTCATTTTTACCGGAAGGCTTTGATCTAAGCGTAACCATTCAGTTCACGGCTTTTATTCCGCCATTTGCTTTTGCGAAGGAAGATATCGTCATTGATGTTGCTTCTAAATATTGGAAGGGCAATCCCGAGCACATACTCAATCTGCTGGTCCATGAAATTTTTCATGTTGGCTACAGTTATTACCGCACCTTACAGGTAGAAAAAGACCATGTCGATGAGGTGTTATACAAGATTCTCGATAATATCGTCAATGAAGGCATCTGCACCTATGTTGGATATTGTGCTCTCCCCATTTTTCCCGTGGAAGATGAACGGGATTACCGCATGATGGCAGATCTCACTGAAGTGGGTAGATTATTTTCCGATACGAACGAAGTCCTGGCGCAATATGGAAAAGTATCGGAGAATGAGTTGCAAAAGCTTTCATGGGATAAAGGTGTAATGGGTAGGGCATATTATGTAACCGGTGCGCACATGTGTAAATGTATTGATGAGCGGAAAGGTCGGGACTCTTTGATTGAAGTATATTCCACAGGTCCGCTTGCCATTATTGAACTTTACAACTCGATTGCGGATGACAACTTGAAACTCATTCTTCCTGAATGGCAGAAGTCAGCATAAGATTTGCGATAAAATCAGCATATTGCTGCTCGAGAAACTTGGATTCAACCATGAAGGCATATTGAAAGAATACGAAAACTGGGGGAATAAAGGTTTTGTAGATTTAAGTATGTTCTCAATGTTGAAGAAAACCTGGGACCTCAAGAGTAATGGAGGCTAAGGAACTCCCCCCAACCGATTGCAATCGGTTTGAATCTTAGTATCCCTGGGTTTGAACCCGGGGCGTGTCATTGGAATATGCATCAACCCGGAGCGAACAACACCTGCCCTCCTCCCACTCATCCACCTGTGGTTTAAACCACAGGCTGTCAGATTCAAACCATCTCAAGATGGTTGCGGGGGGATAACTCAATCGGCTTGAGGCGATTTGATATTAACAGATCTGGGTTTCAACCTGGGGCATGTAATCGGAACAGCTATCAACCTGGGGCGTTAGATAACCGAAGCCATAATTTCCTGGTTAATTAGCATATTCATCCATTAATTGGGTTTCTTTTTTACACAATATACTATATGATGGTCAAGTTATCGTTATCCAGGGTGGTCAGCTCTCCATTCCGGGGTTGGCACAAAAATCAATCAAAGTTTCATAGGAGAGGTCGTGAATAATCCATACAAAAAAGCTGGTGATTCTACGCGCAAGATGGCGGATAAACGGCGAAAATTATCTTTATCATTAATCTTCATTGCTTTGTGTATTGCTGTTATTTTATTTTTGATTTCCACGAACCAAAATTTGCTGATTGCTATTGGGCCAGTTGGTATCTTAATCATGTTGATATTATTAAGAGTTGCTCCTGATTTTTTGATCAGGGAATCTAAGAAAGTTGAAAAACTAGAACGCAGGGCAATTCGCGGGGCAGTCGCAGAAGAAAAGATTGGTGAATTGCTGGAGGACTTGAGGCCAGATTTTTTGGTGATCCATGATGTCAACAGCAGGTTCGGGAATATTGATCATGTAGTTCTTGGCAAAGATTGTGGTCTGATTTTGATTGAAACCAAAGCGCATGGTGGCACTGTAACATTTGAAGAGAATACCTTACTTGTAAATGGAAAGCTTCCCGAGAAAGATTTCATCCAGCAAACGAACAATAATACCTATTGGATTCGGGATCAGGTCAGTAATTTGGTGGGCTTCAAACCCTGGATTACATCCGTCATCGTGTTTACAAATGCCTTTGTGAAAGCATATAGACCGATTAAGGGAGTGTCAGTGATAAACAAGAAATTCTTGCGACAATTTATTCAGAGCAAAAGCAAGCCCAGTCCCCAGAATTTGAAGGTTTGGGAGAAGAGGGAGGCGATAGAGGAGGTGTTGAGCTCTTGAGTTTTTGAGCTGTTAAGATTTAAATCTGATTCCATGAGAATGTTCATAGCTTGGGGAATTCCAAAATCAAAGTCCATCGTGTAATCATAAAAATCATAGTTCGGACTTTACCCATCTTCGACCTCAGCTAAGCCTGTTCTCAATCCAATAGGCGTCATTCGTCAAATGCAGCTGATAGTGGTCTTGATCAAGGAGGCTTTTTTTCGGTAGAAGCATGGATCACCTTCAGGATAACAAATCCTGCATTATCTTATATAATGTTCATTAGGACTATACATAACTAAATATACAGCAGGGTGGCGTGTTATGCACTAATTAACCACTTATTTGAATACATAAGGTAAAAAACTATAGCTAGGGCTGTTCAATTCTATGGAATAACTTATAAATATAGCAAAAGGAGGAAAAATGGATCAAAGTAATGTTCCTTTAAGCAAAAACCGAAACTTCCGATTCGTTGGGTCTCTCGATAGCTCCAAGACCGCCCATCCCGTCCCATCGGCTAGTGAAATAGATAACTGGTGGATGTCGACGGAACAGGATATTCATTTGTTGCATAATGCTGCCGCTGAAGTTCTAGCAATCAAGCATGTGTTAATGGGTGAAATTCTCCAATTGCCACGAAATCAATCGTTCGACTCTCCTGCTTGGTTCAAATTAGGTGACCACTTTATAAAATCTGAAATTCCCCTATTTTCAATCTGCGTAATTGGAAAGAGTGCAACACCGGAGGCGTTTGTAATCGATTGCGCTGAACAATTTGAGCCAACCTCTCCTTTTGCACTCTCAGCCTGGCCAGGCCTTACAGACGACCAGCGAAAAAAAATAGCCAAGAATATCAAGAGCCAAGGAAACTTCAAGGAAATGTTCAAAGATTTCAAGATTGACAGTCAATGGAA
This sequence comes from uncultured Chloroflexia bacterium, assembly GCA_963765655.1. Lineage (GTDB taxonomy): Bacteria > Chloroflexota > Anaerolineae > Anaerolineales > Anaerolineaceae > UBA6170. The sequence goes on along the minus strand of CAVXXH010000008.1, from coordinate 217,878 downwards.
ATCAACCTTTGAAAGCCAGCAAAGTCTTCTCCAGAGATTGTTAGAGTATTTGAAGGAACACTACAACTCAGAGCCCCAGCTAATTCGGGCAGTTGACTATTCAAAGACGACCACATGGCACAGAATAGAAATGGATTATCAAAATCCTCAGTTTATTGAAGAAATGAGAATAGCGTATGGAGAAGATCTTGCCTCGAACTTACGTTCTGTGTTTGAGGAGATCAAGACCAAAGCTTACCGTGACTTTGATGAGCCAAAACAGATAATGAGATGGTTAAACAGCAGGACTAACTTATATAAGGAGATCTATCAACAGCAGCATCAATTGAGGGAAATATTGAGGGCGGAGATTGATCGTTGCTACGTAGAGACGACAAGTGAATCCGTGACTGGCATTGGGCGATTTAGTGATACTGACCGATCAGATACAAAACGCCCAATCGATCAGAGGTTCCACGACTCTTTACTAGTGGACGAAAACAACGACCCGACTGGATTACGAGAATATTACGTTATCGATTTTGAACATTCAGAATCACAACAGAAATCATTCGATAGCTTTCTTGAAATCTTGAAGGACGAGGAGCTTTCGGAACGAATCAAGTTGTTAAGACGCATCCGAAGTTGGCCTGAAGTAACTCCTCAACGTATTGAAGAAATGGAGCAAGATCATGTCGAAAAATTATGCCAGGAGTTACCTGCTCTTATAATACAGCAAGAGCAGAAATCCTTTAGATTAATTTGGCGCACGGGACAATTTTTGACCAGTTATATTCCGATTCTCTCAAACGTTGTCGAAATAGGAAGTTATCTAAAAGACGTTTTAGATGAAATCGATAATGAACAGGTCAAGGATGCCTTGAACAAGGTGAAGATACGCGATAGAGAGGGTGAATTAATTTTAAGGGAACGAAAAATCGCCCTTGCGGGAATCCTGAGGGATTGGCTCACGAAAGAAATAGTTATTAACAAAGGAAAACCAAAATGATACAAGAATACATAGAGTTCGCAAAAAGGCATCCTGAACTGTTCAGCAACGATCAAGCCATGTTCAAATTAGAAATGGACCCCGATGAAATTGCTGCTTGGCGTGACAATAGAAGAAAAGAACTTGCCGATAAAAAACTACCGCTTGAATGGGCCGATATCGGGATTATTCTCAATGATCAGAAAATTCTCATTCTCCGAGACCTTGTAGAGTTTCCAGATGGCCACAAAGGCAGCTATTTTCGTGTAATGAATCAAGCCGATTTGCGTGGCGGTCAAGGCGCAGTGGTTTTACCTGCGATGAACAGCAAATACCTGCTTCTGCGTCAGTATCGCCACCCAACTCGATCTTGGAGCTATGAAGCTCCGCGGGGCTTTGGCGAACCAGGAGTTCCTGCTGAACAACAAGCAGAGGATGAAGTTAGGCAAGAAACACAAGGTGATATAGCCGAGCTAATTGATTTAGGAATTTATCATAGTAATACTGGATTGGAAGGCAACAAAGTAAAATTATACTTCGCAAAATTGAAATCTATTGGGAAACCAGCTCAAAACGAAGGTATTGAAAGTTTTCATTGGGTGTCACTAAATGAATTAGAAAAAATGATAGCGACTGGTAAAATCACCGACGGCTTTACAATCGCAGCATATACTCGAGCCAAATTACAAGGTTTACTCGCTTAAATTAATCTGGTAAACACAGCATGCACAAACCAGAGAGAATACGAGGTCAAGTAGGTTTTCAAGTTTCTATAGATGCAACGGGGTTAATTTTTTATTCTCGATGCAGACATATTCGAAGCAGGTATAAATTTGATATCTCTAGACCAAGAGGTTCCTTTGTAATTTATTATTAGATTTTATTAACTATTATGTCAAGAGATTGAGCTGTTAAGTAACCACTCATTTCATGTCTAGTAGTGAGTAAAAATTAAGAGAAAAAATGGATCCCATTAATGAAATCTTAAATAACATGGATACCTGGCGACATCTACCCGCTTACCAGCTAGAACGCCATGCGGACATTTTCTTCTCCATCTACTTGACAGAAGTGCTGGCTAATAAATTCAACACGGAAATGGAAGGGATCATCCCCGAGTTTCCGGTTCAAATTGGCACCATCACTAATGGAGTGTCGAATCAATCCTTCAAGATTGATTACCTCGCCAGAGCGAAAAACAAAATCATTTTCGTGGAACTTAAGACGGATGAGGCTTCCCGGCGTAGTGCACAGGACGTGTATCTGGAACAAGCCAGGCAGGTTGGGATGGTGAAATTATTAGAGGGGCTGCGCAAGATCTACAAAGCAACCACCAGCAAACAAAAATACCATCATCTTCTCACCCATGTAGAGAAATTGGGTTTAATTACACCGGATAACCAAGGAATTTTTAGCATCCATCCTGGCGAATATGAAATTGAGATTGTCTACATTCAACCCGACAACTAGTGAATGACGATTGATCCACCACCTAATGGAGTTGAGGGTAGAGCATAATTGGAAGAGCCTGGTTGTGTGTCAAAAACAACGAATCCAGTGTCAAGCTCCCAAATTTTAATTCGAATTTTATCAATGTCAGAATTCAGTGCTGAGAAAACAAAACCATATCCATCCTCACCATTTAAATTACCAATTCCGCGCAGCATTGATAAATTATCAAAAATTGCGAACCATTGATAAGATGAACTCTTAAATTTCCAATCAGAGTCGGGATTTCCAATTTCCATTTGACCATCAGGAACGCTTGAATTCTTCGGGTAGCGTGCATTTAAGCCAAAATTAATTTTGTTGTCCTGAGTAGTTATCCAACCACCACCTGTAACGAATCCTCCAGATTGTTCAAAAATTACAACGTATTGGAATTCTTTCGTTGTCATATATCCCTGATCGTCCGTAATATTCAATGTGAGCGTATAGATACCAGGAACTGTATAGTTGTGATCACCGATAACGGAGCGATTCTCCAGATCAATAAATCCTTCCGAAGTTGTTCCATCTCCCCAATTCCAGGTTCCCACATAATCTTTGTCTGGATATAGACCTTGAATTGATGCAGAAACATTAACGAAAGTATTGACTGGTAAGGGTTCCAAAGGTGCATAAATTTCATTAATTGTTAGAGGTACTTCAGGAATAATAAGTGCGAACGGAGAAAAGCCTGTTACCGTTCCACAAATTCTATTTTCAACGACATCCGGATATCCCTCGTCAGTCACATTCACCCAGATCTCATTTTCATAATGTAACAATTGCATCAAAGATTCTTCCTCTGGATCTAGCCCAGTATCATCATAATCTAAACAGACTTGAGCAGAATCAAATAATGCGGTTGTTTGGAGATTGAAACTACTGAGAAGGGCGGTGAAGTTTGGAGGTGTTTCTGTTGCTGGTTCTACCCAGGTATCCCCACCAGAGTTAACTGTAGAAAACGACACATATGTTTGTGTATCCGCTTGAATCTCTACATTTTCACCTTCTACGGTTTCAATATAAAGTGGTAAGTTGAAATTTACATTAGTCAAGCTTTGTTGCCACTGTAAATCAACTACACTTGCTTCCGTTTCATTTAGGACGCTATTATAGTATTGAAGTACACTTCCACTTACGAGGTCTTTTATGTAAACAATGTATTTTCCGACAGGAATATTGACAGAAAATGTACCGTCAGGATTGATCCAATTTCTACAACCCAAATCATAGGTTGTTTCTTCAACCCCCAGGAAGCAAATCTGATAGTTATTAGCAGGAATATTATTTTCAAGCAGAGTTCCTGAGATGTTGCCAGATCTTTCCAAATGGAAATCGAGTGTATAAGTCTGATTGACCTGATCGATAACGAATGGATCGGGATCTTCAAACCACCATTTATCCTGGTAGTATTCTGTAATATATCCTTGTTGCATGAAACCTGCCATCCCATTTGCTTGAATTTTATATCTCCCTACAGGAATGAGATTGGTAGTAAATGATGAGTTTGGATATTGATTAAAACAATTGACGAATGAGTTTGTATCAAAGTCAAAAAGGCAAATCCAAGATTGGAGAATAGGAGAATTGTCTTCCGCATCCAATATTGATCCAGTGATAATGCTCCCATACTCAAGTTGGAAATTAATATCGTTTACCACCATGAATGGTTTGTAATAGACTGAATCCCAAATGTATTTGGAAACCAAGCCCTCAAAATGTGCACTAATTGTGTAGTTCCATTCCTCATTTGGAAGTAAATGGTAATTTCCGTTAATATCGGTTACTGTACATTTCTCATTACTTACTTCATAAGGACCACTACCATAACAAACCAGGGCATTTTCGAGGGGAAAACCTTCAGGATCAAAGACTGTACCAAAAATGCCAGCTCCTTCAGGGTTGCCAGAGGGATAATAATTAATATTGTCGATATCTTGTCCTGATGAAACATAAACTTGGGTAGCATTGATTACGTCTGAAATCCATGTGCTTTCAGATTGATAATAAATATATCCACCAGTAAAATATGGATCATATAATCCTACCCAATAATTACCACCTGAATAGAGTGTGATCGAATATGATCCGTCTATATATGAAGCTGTTGTGCAAGAAGCTGGGTTAAGATACCCTATATCACCAACAAGGTATGCACAAACAGAAGTTCCATAGGGGATTCCATCTGGTCTATATATTTTTCCAGAGATACTACCCCACCATTCTTCCTGTGCTTTCACAGAACCAATAGACAATAAAAAAAATAATGATATGACTATCAAAACAAATAAAAGATTGCGTCGCATTAAAACCTCCACTCGTCAGCAAAAATTATGAGATTAATAAAAAAGGGGGGAAATACAGATAAAATCATTATAAGGATTTGGTTGCGGTTTTCAACATACAATTTTTTCTCTCATGGGAAGAGTATATTTCAAATAATAATATAAAATAGGAGTTGTGCTAATCAGATTTTTAGAATGGCTGTACGTCGCAATTGAACCCGATTCACTCGGAACTCGCGGGCGAAGCAGCGGATAACGGGAGTTTAGAGTTGCCATGCCATGTATCCGATACTTTTCTCCTGCGAATGATTCGTCGCGGAAGATGATTAGAAAGAATAATCCTGAAAATCCTGTCCTATACTCATCATTCAAATGATTCGAAATGGAATAAAGTGCCTGCAAAAAATTGATCCTAATCCTTCCGAAGGAGTTCGCATGTTTATCATACCCGAGCAAAGCGAGTGGTATTTAGCGAACCCGAAGGAGTTCGCATGTTTATCATACCCGAGCAAAGCGAGTGGTATTTAGCGAACCCGAAGGAGTTCGCATGTTTATCATACCCGAGCAAAGCGAGTGGTATTTAGCGAACCCGAAGGAGTTCGCATGCTTTTCATACCCGAGTAAAGCGAGTGCCCCAAGTGCAGCGCACCAAGTTGAGGACTATGACCTATGAGCCATGAGCTATGAGCTATGAGCCAAGAACATCTTACGGTTTTTTTCCGTACACATACACCATCCCAACCCCATTCGTATTGAAATTCGATGACCAGGTGGAGGGGTCTGAATCCACAATCGTGTATGTCCCTTTCGGAATGACCTCCATCGGATACACAAACCAATAGGCGTTGGGAACATTATTCTGACCCGGTGATCCACTGGCTTGCCAGGGTCCGTAGAGGGTGCCATCCTGCGCTCGTAATGCAATCGTACCCGCTTCCGCGCCAGACACACCATTCCAATGATAGGTGATGATCTGGGTGATCAACCAGGATTTATTGATTTTAAAGACAGCATCCGCTGTGACACCATTATCGACCGCCATGGTATCTGAGACTTCGAACAACAATTCCTGACCGCTGGTATCGGGCGTAGCTGTCCTGATGCTTGTATCTTCTTCCATCGGGGTGGGTGGGACGCGTGTTTTGGGTTCCGCTGTCGATTCACTGAAATAGAGGTAGTTGGAAGAAGTACACGCAGAGAGATAAAGGAGGGTTAATACCAGCAAAGAAAAAAATGAAATTTTAAGAATTCTAGCCATAATTTCCTCACTAAAAATTGATATTAACATTGTCAGGTAGAATGGGAATCATTAAATATTATATACAGAAATCACTCATGAATCAGCAAATTGCAGGTGATGAATTCTTGCTCCTCGACCCACCATTGGAAGCTGTTAAGAGTTAGGGGCCAGGTGTCAGGCTTTGGGATTTAAGGTCATGGTATTCCTCTTTCACCTTCAGCCGTCAGCCATGAGCCATCAGCCATCCCATCCGTACTCGGCTTTTTCCCGGTCCCCCGTCACCCGTCCCCGTTCAATTTCAGCCTTCAGCCGTCAGCCATCCCATCCAAGCTCGGCCTTTTCCCTGTCCCCCGTCACCCGTCTTCGGTCAATTTCAGCCTTCAGCCATGAGCCATGAGCCATGACCTATGTCCTATGTCCTATTCTAATCCCCACCATTCTTATCCAATATGCCAAAAACCCGCCAATTTTCCCCATTTTCCCCTAAAAACATGCACATTTAGGCAGGTTGACAGGGGAATAAGATCGTTTATTATAGAACGTGTATTCTATCAGCTATGAGCCATATCATGCCCTTCGGGTATCAGCCATGAGCTAACCGAAGGAGAAAAAATGTCCAACAAAACTGAAAACGAAAATGAAGATCCATCCAGCGATGACAATCAGATGGAGAAGAAAAAGCGCGGGGCTCCATACGGCAATCAGAACGCCTACAAGCATGGTTTCTATGCCCAGCATTACACCCCACAGGAAGTCAGTGACTTCGAGGAGATAGAGCCACTGGATGTGCGTAACGAGATCGAGCTGATCCGGACCTTGATGCGACGCGTTCTCGAGAGCTCACAATCCGCCAACACGCACGGCGAGAATCTCGACACCCTGCGCGCCATCTGCATGGGGAACTTCACCCTCACCCGCCTGATCCGTACGCAGTTTCTCAAGCCGGAAAATCCGGAAAATACCCTGCAAGGGATTATTAGCAAAATAATAATGGGCCTGGATGCCAAGCAAGCAGCAGAAAATAAGGAGTTGGGATTGGGAGATCAGGACGGGTCAACCCTTCCACTCCGTTACAGGTCCTTCGGAAGGGTTTGAGCGTTGAGCCGATAGGGGTTAGGTGTTAGAGGCTAGGTGTTAGTTGTAGGTGAAAAGGTGATGAGCCAATCGAATTGTTCCGAATTGTGTTCAAGGATCAATTCATCAGAGATGACTTGATCCGCAGTGCCCCCGCAGGGTAAGGGTACAAGAAACAAATCAGTAACAAATACTTAGGAAGGTGTTAGTTTAGCGGAAAGCAACTGATAGGTCATACCCAACGGGGATGCTATCGGGGATCGGGATTGAAAAATCATAGTACATCATGGCAATCCCTTGTAATCCCAGTTCAGACTTTATTTGCTACCAGCTATCAGCCACGAAGTACCCGAGGAAAGCAAGTGGTATCAGCTAAATAAATCCCAGTTCAGATTTTTTGCTTTCAGCTTTCAGCCATCAGCCTTCAGCTACCAGCCACGAAGTACCTGAGGAAAGCGAGTGGTATCAGCTAAATAAATCCCAGTTCAAATTTTTTGCTTTCAGCTTTCTGCTTTCAGCGTTGAGCCATCAGCTATCAGCTTAAAAGCCGCCTCCTCCACATACGCCAGGCTCTGATGCCGGAAATACGTGTTATACAACTCCGCGTAATGTCCCCCGGACTGCATCAGGCTGTCATGGTTCCCGACTTCGATGATGCTGCCCTCGCGCATGACGATAATCCGGTTAGCAGATTTGACGGTTGATAATCTATGCGCAATCAGAATCGAGGTCGTTTTCTCCAGAATCAAGTTCAAAGCCTGCTGGATCTGCCACTCGGTGAACGGGTCGATGCTGGCAGTGGCTTCATCCAGGACGAAGATCGCCGGTTGCTGCACCAGCACCCGCATCAGTGAGACCAGCTGCCGTTGCCCCATCGAAAGCCGTGCCCCGCGCTCGCCCACCTCGGTGTTCAGCCCGTTCGGCAGCGTCTCCAGCCATTCGCCATCCCCAATCTGGCGTGCCAGCTGCTCAATCTCCGCCGGGTTCACCTGCCCGCACGTGTAGCAGATGTTATCCAGCACCGTCCCGGAGAACAGAAACGGAGATTGCGAGACAATTCCCAGTTTACGCCGGTAGCTGTTGAGGTTGAAAGAGCGGATGTCGATGCCATCGATCAGGATCTGGCCGGATTGGAACTCGTAGAAACGCGCAATCAGCTTTGCGATGGAGGACTTCCCGGCGCCGGTATGCCCCACCAGGGCGACTGTTTCCCCGGGTTGGATGTGCAGGTTGAAGTCCCGCAGCACCGGTTCGGTATCTTTATAGTGGAAATTCAGGTTGCAGAACTCGATCTCGCCTTTCAATGCCGGGGCGTCGCGATCATCCGTCTGCACCACGTTGGGATCCGCGTCAATCAGCGCAAACACGCGTTCCGCCGAGGACAACCCACTTTGCACATTCGTCCAGAAAGTCGCCAGACTCATGATGGGATGCATAAAGCGATCCAGGCTCAGGATGAACAGGTACCACGCGCCAGCCGTCACAATCCCCTGAGAGGTGGTGATCCCACCGCTGTACACCAGGATGGCGGTCACAATCCCGCCAATCGTGTTCAGGGTCGGGAAGACAATCGAGAGCACCAGTCCGCGATTGATGTTGACCTTGTAAGAAACCTGGTTGGCTTTGTCGAAGAGTTCAAAAATGCTGGCTTCCTGGCGGAAATTCTTGGCCACCGCAATCCCGCTGACGGTCTCTTTGATGGTCTGGTTCACTTCCGCCATAGCGCGCATCCCCTGCCGGGTGACCTTACGAGCCAGTTTGCGATATAGAATTGTGAGCACGAAGATGATCGGCACCAGCGTCAGGACGATCAGCGTCAGCCGCCAGTCGATGCTGAACAGCACCACCGCCAGGATCAGCGTCTCCACCATTTGCGAGGAGACATCCGTGACCAGCGAAACCAGCTCGCCAAATTGCATCGTGTCGGACGTGATGCGGGATGCGATTCGCCCCGACGAATATTGATCATAAAAGGAAAGGTCATGCCCGGTGGAAGCTTCGAAGGCCTGCGTCGAGAGCTTTACCAGCAAGTCGGCAATCACGCGCACGGTCAGGCGCCGGCGGATGTAGTTCATCAACCAGCTGGTGATGCTGATGACCATGATCGCCACGGCAATCAGGTAAATACGCCGCACTTCCGGGTCGGTACCCAGCAGATCCAGCCCGCGCGAGACGATCACCGGCTGCAGGGCGTCACTGCCCGAGATCGCCAGCGTCGTGACCACGACCACCAGCAGTCTGCGTACATACGGCCGGAAATAGGTCAGGATCCGGGCTAACAGCTGTCGGTCGGTATATTGGCGGTCATATTTCTCTTCGTCCAAGCTCGAAAAAAAGCCCATAAATCCTCTGGTTCTAGCTTTCCAGAACCGCTACTCCCTTACTCACTGAAAATCCTCCGATATGCTTCGGAAGTCTGCATCAAATCCTCATGATTGCCAGCCGCCACCACTTCGCCGCCACGCAGCACCAGAATCTGATCCGCCCAACGAATCTGCGATAGGCGGTGCGTGATGATGAAGGTCGTGCGTCCTTTGGCGGCGGTGTAAATGGCGCGCTGGATCCTGTCCTCGGTCTCCGAATCGATCGCGCTGGTCGAATCGTCCAGAATCAGGATGTGCGGGTTGGTCAGGAAGGCGCGTGCCAGAGCCAGGCGTTGGCGCTGTCCACCCGAGAGGGTCACGCCACGCTCGCCGATTACGGTCTGGTAGCCTTCGGCGAAGCCTTCGATGAACTCGTGTGCCTGCGCGTTTTTGGCAGCCTGAATGATTTCCTCCATGCTGGCGTCTTGCTTTCCAAAAGCGATGTTCTGGGCAATGGACTGCGAAAACAGGAAGATATCCTGCTCAATGATCGAGATTTGCTGGCGCAGCACCTCCAGGTCCCACGCGCGCACGTCGATGCCATCCACCAGCACCTGCCCGTCCGAGACGTCGTAGGTGCGGTTGATCAGACGTACGAGCGAAGTCTTGCCCGAGCCGGTTTGGCCGACAATCGCCACGGTCTGCCCCGGTTTGACACGAAAGTCAATCTTTCTAAGAACCGGATCATGCTCGTCATAGGCGAAGGTTACATTCTTAAAGACAACATCGCCTCGCATGCTCTCACCATAGCCACCCTGGTTCTGATCCAGATCGGTGGTGCGGTTGATCAGCTCCAGAATACGGCGCGAACCGGCCACGCCCAGCGCAATCCGCGAGTAGGCCCACATCGAAGCGAACACAGGAAAGCCAAGCATAGAGAGCAGCCCAAAGTAGGAGACCACATCCCCGACGTTGATGAGACCCTGGCGATAAAGCAACATGGCGTGCAGCAAACCACCCGCCAGCGCAAATCCCAGCAGCAAGAGCGGCAGGAAGCGCGCTTCCACATCACCCTGGCGCACCATCGAGTCGCGATACTGGTTCACGTTCTTCCCAAAGCGCAGTACTTCCTGGTCTTCCTGGGCACTGCCCTTGACGATCTCGATCCCGTCCAGTGCTTCCGCCAGACGTGTGTTCAACTGCCCGAAGGCATGCCGCACCTGATCCGTGATGGGGCTGAGCGAGGCAAGATATTGCCACAACGCCAGCCCATACAGCACAGTGAAGATAATTGGCACCAGCAGCAGATCCGGGTGGTAACGCGACGTGAACAGCAGCGGCATCAACAGGAAATTGAGCGAACCAATCACCACATTCCAGCCCGGGCTGAACATATAGTTCACCTCGCGCACGTCGTTGGTGGCGCGTGCCATGGTGTCCCCCACTGGCTGCAAGTTGTGAAAGGTCATGCTCTTACCCAGCAAGTTGGTGTAAAGCTCATAACGCACCTCGCGCTCAATGCGCTGTGCGGTGAATTCAAAACCGTAATTGCGTCCCAGCTGCAGCACCCCACGCACCAGCTGCGAGCCAGCCAGCAACAATGCCAGCTGCCCCAGGCGCTTCAGGTCCACATTCCCCGCCAGCACCATGTTGAAAGCCTGCCCGGTCAGAATGGGCACCACCGCCATCATGGCAGCATTGCCAAACCCACCGATCAGGGCTGCCAGTATGTAGACCCACTGATGGATGGCATGCGACCAGATCCAACGTAATGGCCCACGTTTATCAGTGGTGTAATGCTCAGGGATGCGAAATTCAGCGGATGCTTGCACAGGCTAAGTATAATTCCAAAACAGCAATCATGAGAAAATTAATCAAAGTAAAAAGGAAATGGATGCAAAGTATCCCTTTTTTTCAAATCAGGCTTAAAATAAATTTATGATAAAAACGATTTACTATCTAAATGGAAAAACCCAAACTGATCTCTCGATGGAAGAAATTCAGGCTGCCCTTGAAAGTAATCAAGGAGTTTTATGGGTAGATATGGTCGAGTCAGATTACAAGGAAAGTGAAAAAATTCTGCTGGATTTATTCCACTTTCACCCGCTGGCTGTGTCGGATGCATTGGACGAAATCCACGTTCCGCGCGTGGATGATTGGGGTGATTATCTGTATCTCGTGCTTCACAGCATCAAATTCGATCCTGCCCAGGAAGATGTTTTACAAACACACGAACTGGATATTTTCCTCGGAAAACATTATCTGGTCACCTATCAGAATATTGCTATCCCGGTGGTTGACAAAGTCCGCCAATATATCGAACGGGATCCTCGTTTTCTACAACGGGGAGCTGACCACCTGTTTTATAAACTGGCTGATGATCTGGTTGGAGAGACTTTACCGGTCGTTGACCTGATGGATGACGCCATTGATACCATAGAGGATAGAATGTTCAAAGGCAGCAATCAGCAACTTTTAGAGGAAATCTTCACGCTCAAGCGCTCGCTGTTGCATTTACGCCGTATCCTGATGCCGCAGCGCGAGTTATTCAACAAGCTGGCGCGCGGTGATGATCATGTGATCGATGAGCAGGAACGGGTCTTCTTCCGGGATATTTATGATCACATGGTGCGGCTGTATGATATCTCCGAGAGTTTGCGGGATCTGATCAGTGGTGTACTGGAGACCTATCTTTCGGTGATCAACAATCGCATGAATGATGTGATGAAGACTTTAACGATCATTACCACCCTCTTCATGCCAATCTCCTTCCTGACCGGTTTCTTCGGTATGAACTTTTTCGCCGCTGATCCGCCTTTTTTCGCCTGGACATCAGAGCCTATGCTGATCATCGTAATATGCATATTTGTGATTCTTCCGATCAGTATGTTCGTATGGATGCGCAGCCGGAAATGGATGTAACCACTGGATCATCAGGATGAGTGAAAAGGAATTATCGAAGAATGCAAAACGGGTGCAGACTGCCCTGGCCGGCTTTGGACTGGACCTGGTGGTGGTAGAGTTCCCCAAATCCACCCGCACCGCACAGGATGCTGCCAATGCGATAGGATGTCAGGTGGAGCAGATCGTGAAATCACTCGTGTTTCAGCGCCAACCCAGCGGAAAAGCCGTGCTGATCACAGCCAGCGGAGGCAACCGGGTGAATGAAAAACGCATCAAAGAAATTCTGGGGGAAAAAATTGTACGCGCGGAAGCGGAATTTGTGAAAGAAGTGACCGGATTCCCAATCGGCGGCGTCCCTCCCCTGGCTCACACCCAGCCTATCGAGACCATTATTGACGAGGATTTACTGCAGTATGCGGAAATCTGGGCAGCTGCAGGCACCCCAAATGCAGTGGTCCGTCTGAGTCCAAAGGAATTGGTGCTGATTACAGCGGGCAGGGTGGAAAAGATCGTCTAATTACTGGGGATAACAGACATAATATCCCGTCCGGTAAGGAACAAAAATAGGCAAAGCTATACAATACGCTCAGAACACTTGTAATTAACGCTCAAATGCTCTATATTAAGAATGGTTCAGGCGTGACGTCTGACGATAATGTTCCGGATCAAGATCTGGATACAATAAACCTAATTTAGAGAAGGAGATATTCCATGGATTTTGAAGGCTATTGCGTAAAATGTCGTGCAAAGGTTCAGGTAAAGGCTGGAACCGTGAAAACATCAGAGAATGGTCGGAAAATGGTTCAGGGTGTTTGCCCGAAATGCGGCACCAAAGTTACCCGTTTCTTACCCAATAAATAATCTAATTTCAAAATATATATCCAACAAGGTGAATTTGGGTGATCTGCTCAAATTCACCTTGTTGATTTAAGCTAATCGTTTTCTGTTGTGAAACTACTTGAAAAAAGTGTCGAAATTGGATTCGTATAAACCTCACAAGCAGGTAGCGGTTTAAGGTGTGTACCTGCAAAAATTGTGTATTCTGTTTCATCTTTCAATAAATTTAGTGGTGTGATGATGACTGTGTCATGAAAATAAACATTGCTCTCAAATCTGATCGTAGCCTCAACTATTTTTGATGTAGGGCAGGTGTTACTATGATCAAATTCACACAAGACTATACTATCCTTATTTTCATAGTCAAATGATGAAGCGTCCATAGATTGATTAAATCTGATAGATGGTTGAATATTTACTAATACATTCGTGCTACCTGAGATTGGGTAAAAAATAGCTGTTATAGTTATGGGTGGATTTGTTATATTACAGGCAGGATTTGTCGCAGTTGCTGTTGGACTTGGGGTATAAGTCAATGTAGGAGGAATAGGTGTGAACGTGTAAGTTTGGGTTAGGGTCATCGTGGGGGTATTTGTAGGTGTATGTGTAGGAGTATTCGTCGCTGTATTGGTAGGAGTGAAGGTATACGTAGGGGTCGGAGTTGAGGTTGATGTTGGGGTTGCAGTATATGTTGGAGTAACGGTGGGTGTAGGTGTTGGTGTGTAAGTTGGCGTCTTGGTCTGTGTAAATATAGGTGTGATTGTTGGAGTTTTCGTTGGAGAGGGGTTGATTGTAAATGTTGGAATTACTGTTCCCGTCCAGGTGGGTAAAAAAGTGGAGGTGAAAGTCTTTGTGTGAGTCGGAGTGGGTGTTAATGTTGGCGCGATCGTTGGATTAACAAAAATAGTTTTGGTCAACGATTCAGTAGGTAGGATGACAATCCCTGGCGTATTTGTCATTGTTTGAGTTAAAATATTTGATGTTGCGGACGGACTTAGCGGTGAAATTTGCGACTGTTGAATCTCAGGCGTGCGCTCGATAGGAATCGTTGTTGTTGAAGAATCCTCTGGGTCAGGAGTGATTGCAACCAGAACCGGATCATCCAACTGTTCCAATACTCTGCTAAACCTGATTTCGATTTCCTCTTTGCTAAAATTTTCATCTGCTAATATAGCCTGAATGATATCGATATCAACATTTGGTAATTCGTCTCCAATGATATCACCGCTATAATCAGCTTTTTCTTGTGCATGAATTCCAAAAGGAATTTCAGAAAATTTTATTTTGGCGTCATCTGAGAATGCCAGGGTACTACCGATGATGATCAATAAAAGAAAAAAGACAATTAACAAGACATTAAATTGAGAAATTCGTCTTAAGGGATTTTTTTCTTTCCAGGTGGATTTTCTCATAAAAATTTTATTCGACAACACTTAAAAATAAATCTGTTAATTCGGGATCGAATTGGGTGCCTGCTCCGTTTTTAATAATTTGAATAGCCTCGTCTCGGTTCATCGCTTCACGATACACACGATCATTCGTGATCGCATCCCAAACATCCACCAATGAAAAAATCCTGGCTTCAATGGGTATCTCTTCTCCTTTTATCCCGCGTGGATAACCCTTGCCATCCCAACGCTCATGGTGACAATAAGGAATTGTCAGAGCTGGTCTCAAAAAATGGATATCCTTCAACAATTCATATGCATAGGTTGGGTGATTCTTCATTATTTTCCATTCTTCTTCGGTCAACTCTCCCGCTTTACTTAAAACATTGTCTGGAATCCCCATTTTTCCGATGTCATGTAGAAGTGTGCCACGACGGATATTACTCAATCTACTGCCTTCAATTCCCAATAGCACACACATTTCGTCCATTAATTTGAGCACCCGGTCCGTATGACCCTTCGTTTCCTCGCTACGCAAATCCAGTGCCCTGGACCAACCCTCCAGAGTTATATCATAGGACTCAAGTATTTGAACCCTTGATTCATTTACATTACTTATCATTTTATTGAATGTCTCAGCCATCACTGCTAATTCATCTTTGCTGGAGGGATTTACTCGCACATTAAAATCACCATTCATTACCTTTTTAGAGGCTTCTACCAATTCCAAGATTGGCCTGGTTATAATATTAGCTAAAATAACCCCAATGAGGATCACCAGGAGAAAAACCAACGCTGCCAGAATTGTTATTTGAATTCTTGTAACATTGGTGGTGCTTACTAAAAAAGATTCCCCAAGAGCGATACCAAGTACCCCCAAATCCTGGCCATCACGCACTTCCCAAGCAGTAAAAATTTCCCGGTAGCCAATGTTTCGTACCTCAATCTTGCGGTTATTGGATTCCATATAACTGATATTATCTTGATTATTCAAGATCTCGGTAATAAAACCAGGCTCAATTGGATTCACACTTGAAAATGTTGTTGCCAGTGGAATTCCATCGATATCATAAAAAGTGATTTGTGAAAGTGTTTCTTCCCGTAATTGACCGGCTAACTGGTTTAATGGCTTTCCTACCAGAATTACGCCAATTAGTGTTTTATTGGTATCCAATACCGGTCCAGCAACAAATAAATAATCCCCCTGATCTAATTGAATATAACCTGCAAATTTATTACCTTTATCATCTGTTGATCCCCGTAATGCGGATTGTACAAACAATTGTTCTTTAAACCTGGATTCTCCCCCGGTACTAAATTCATATTCTTCAATGTTTCCTCCTTCGATATGGAAGGAGGATAAAATTAAATCACCATTCAAATCTAAAAATATTACGGCAGACTGCCTGTTATTGACTATGTTGCCAAAGGTAAGTTCTCGTAGTCTTTCAGGATTACCTTCTTCAAGTGCAGCTGGTACTCCTTCACTGTATGTCAGTAATCTTAAAACCTTCAGCATTTGTTCTTCTTCCACCACTATTCTTTCTGATGCAAGTATCCCAGCTTCTAATAATTGATTGGTAAAGCGTTCTTCTATCGTATCAAATACAACCCTGGTTACCACAAAAGCTGAACTAATAATTAATAGAACTCCCAATAATAAATAGGGTAATGTAACTTTCTCTTTAATATTTAGTGGAAGATTATTAAAAGTCTTTGAAACTGATGAAGCAAAATTCATTCTTAAGCCCCGGTTCGTTTTGAATAATATTTCGGAATTTATTTTTCCCTCATTGGTGAATAATAAATCAATATATCAATTGTAATGGCAGATAATGAAATCCTTCTTAATAAAACTGTTAACTGTCATTGAAAACCAATTGTCCATATCTTTATAAAAATTATCACGAAAATTTTTGAATTTAAGAATTTATCCTTATTCTATTACAGAAGTGAAATTAATTTGTTCTCTACCACTCATTGGATTGGAGTAGGATAAACATTCTGGCAGAGCCCTGATTTGATTGCCAGCAAATATTGTATACACAATACTATTCTCCAATAATTCGTTTGGATGAATGATTACCAAATCATTCTGGTAATAAACAGAGTGAATTTCAATCACAGCATCGATCTCAGTTCCAGATCGACACGAATTGGAACTTTCTGTAATTTTCTCACAAATAATGATATGTCTATCATCCCCATATGTCAGGGTTTGTAAATCCATAGATTGATCAAAAGCTATTACCGGAAGGACATCAATTGGCACATTGACACTACCATCCGGTGGCCACATATATTTCAATAATTCAGTATTGGGATTTATATTACAGATAGTTTCTGAAGGTGTTGGTGGTGGACTCCCTGTTGGAGTTAATGACGGCGTCCGTGTCGATGTTGCTGTCTGAGAAGGTGTAAAGGTAAAAGTAGCAGTAGGGCTGTTGGTCAATGTCGGTGTAAAAGTAAGCGAAGGGGTTACGCTGTTGGTCCAGGTTGGGGTAAAGGTTAAGGTCTTGGTGGGACTGCTGGTCAATGTCGGTGTGAATGTAAGCGAAGGGGTTACACTGCGGGTCCAGGTTGGAGTAAAGGTTAAAGTCTTGGTGGGACTGTAGGCGAATGTTGGGGTAAATGTGAGTGATGCGGTCACGCTGCTAGTCCAGGTAAGAGAGGCTGTATATGTCGGTGTCCTTGTTAATGTACTGGTAATCGAAGGCGATGGGGTGAAAGTGGGAGTATTACCTGGTCCATGGGTTAGCGTACTAGTAGCGGTGACAGGGATCAAAATATCCGTAGCTGTTCGGGTGAACGTTGCTGTATTGGTTGCTATTAGCGTATTTATGCTGGTTGTCGTCGCAGAAGGACTGAAGGTTAACGTACTGGTAGGCACATTTAAACTCCCGGTTTCTAATGGAGTGGGGAGATTGTTGACAACCTCTTCATTCGTTTCCGGAGGATTTGTAGCCAGTGGTATCGGTTGTTGGAGTTGTTCCTCCACCAGAGAAACACGTTCCTCTAATGATTGTTCACTCTCTGAATTGGTTTGTGAGTCACTCAAGACTTCTTTAACAATGGCTAATTCTACCCCGGGAAAAGTAAATTCTTCCACACCATCACTATAATTAGCTACTTCAACGGCCTGAACAACCACCGGAATTTGGAAGAATTGAGCTTTATTTGGTGATTCAAAGGTCTTTATTGTTCCTACTAGTACACTTGAAATGATGATAATACTTAGAATCAATGAGCCTATCCAATAAAGGTTATAAAGTTGTATCCCAGCCTTGATTTTCACGAAGAACAATCTCATTGATTCATCCAATTTAAATTATTTATTTATTCACATACTAACTTTAAAAATCTTTCTCCAATCCCAGGATCAAAATGGGTACCAATTTCATTACGAATCGTTTTGATGGCTTCCTCCTTTGTCATTGCTAACCGATAAGGACGGTCTGTGGTAATCGCATCCCAGGCATCCACCAGGGCAAATATACGTGCTTCTATCGGTATTTCTTCACCCCTTAGACCCTGTGGATACCCGCTTCCATCCCAATGTTCATGGTGGCAATAAGGGATGCTCAGAGCTGGTTTTAAGAACTCAATATCTTTCAACATCTCACATGCATAAACTGGATGCCGATGCATAATTTGCTGTTCTTCTTCCGTGAGTGCATGAGGTTTATTCAAAATCATATCGGGGATTCCCATTTTTCCGATGTCGTGGAGTAATGCCCCACGGCGAATATGGTCCATTTTCGATTCTTCGATTTCCAATCCCCTGGCAGCTTTTACCATTAATTCTAAAACTCGGTCGGTATGGCCTTTGGTTTCTTCATTTCGATACTCCAAAGCTTTAGACCAACCCATTAGGGTATTATCATAGGAAGCCAATATCTGGTTTTTCGAATCTCGCATACTTTTTATCATTTGGTTGAAATTCTCGGTCAACAAAGCTAATTCATCGTTGCTTACAGAATTAACATTGACTTCGAGATCACCGGCTTTAACTTTCTTCGATGCTTCCACCAGTTGCATAATGGGATGGGTTATCAGAATAGAAAGATTAATCCCAAACATTATGACCAACAGTAAAAGTAAACCAGTCATGATAGTGATCTGTAAACGAGTCACTTTGGTGGTGCTGACAAGAAACGTCTCCCCTAATGCCACCCCCATCACACCCAGATTGGTCTCGCCACGTACTTTCCATGATGTCAATAATTCCCGGTAGCCGATATTACGAACATCCAAATCCCGGCTATTGCTGGTTCGAATAAAACTGGCATTGACTTGGTTAAGAACGACGTTGCGAACTTCCTGGTCTGCTAACTCCAAGGGTGAAGTAAATGTACTGGAAAGAATTTTTCCTTCAAAATCATACAGGGTGATTTGAGCCAATGTTTCTTCCCGAAGCTGGCTAACAAGGGATGGAATAGGCGTTCCAACCAGAATTACACCAGCAAAGTCATTACTTTCTGTATAGACTGGACCTGCGACATAAAAGTAATCTCTATCATCTCTTTGAACATACCCTGCGAATTTATCACCGCGTTCATCTGTTTGCTGTAATAAAGCATTTTGAACAAATGCTTGATCTGATAAAATATCCCCACCACCCGTGCTGAAATCATAATTTTCAATATTTTCACCCGTACGATGATTTACAGATAATATCCGTTTCCCATTGATGTCCAGGAATTCGACCGCTTCGGTCTGATTATTCAAAATGATGCCAAAGGTTAATGATCGTAGATTTTCAGGGTCATTCTCAAAGAGCGCTTCCGGAACCCCCGTACTGTAAGCCAACAAACGTAATACTTTCAGCATCTGGTCCTCTTCTTCAACCATTCTGGAGGTCGCCAGACTGCTGGATTCAATCAGTTGATTGGTAAAGCGTTCCTCAACGGTATCGTAAACAACCTGGGTAACCACATATGCAGCCCCGAATAATAAAATAATTGAGAGAAAAAGATAAGGTAAAGTTACTTTCTCTCTGATATTGAGGGGCAGCTTATTAAAAGCCTTTGAAAATGTCTCAGTAAGGTTCATAACATCCGATTTTCTATACATAGGGAATTAAACTTTTAGTTGCAAGTTTGGTACCACTTAACAAAATTGAAAGGTTTTTTTACCGGACTGGGGTTAAGGTGCGATGCACTTCGAGATGAATGAGATATCTGTTTAGAACTTATGGAGACAGATTATCAAGAATCCAAAAATGCGTTGCACGTGGTGGGGAGTTAACACAAGTTGCAATGCACTCCTTGAAGGGTGAGGAGGAGTCTACTCTTCTTGAGTTGAGTGTAAATTGGTTAATCCCTAAGTGCAGTGCACAGGGTATCTAAGGTAAAATTTACCGGAATTAATTATTTCTTTGCAACCACTGTAAATAGTGTATCTGTAGGCTTTACCGGTTCAAAAGTGAACTCACTATAAAGGTTTATCTCATTATAACCAGCTGATTGGAATAGTTCCCGCGCCTGATTCTGAGTGTAGGACCGGGTAGCCGGGGAGCGTTGGTGGTTTTCTTCCTTAACTACCTCGCCATCCTCTATCAGTTGGTAGAAATCCTGTGTGCGTTCACATTCTGTCCCGGGATCATACCAGGATCGGGCAACCCGACGGTATTTCCTACCACTTCTGGGATCAATGGCTGTACGTTCCCACTCTGAGAAGAGTTCATCCCCGGGTTTCCATAGGGACATGATGGATGCTGCGATTACACCGCCTGGTAAGAGGTGGGCATAAAGCTTTTTTAGCGATTTTTGAACCTTATCCGGTTCGATGATTAATTGAATGCTACTGGATGGGATCAGAATTACCTGATATTTCCGCGGAATATCTAACGACTCCAGATATTGTTCATACAGATTGGGGTTAATCCCAATTTTTTTCGCTTTCGCCAAACAGATTGCTAGCATCTCCGGGGAATTATCAACCCCATCGATATCGATCCCCTGTTGCAAGTAATCCAATAACAATCTTCCAGTGCCACAGCCAACATCCAGAACAGGTTGGCCATTTTGCTTGATTAGCTCCAGATAAAAAAAGCGATCAACCCAATTGGAAGTATCCCCACGCAGGATGTCCCATGCTTCTGCCATCAATCCTTTGTATTCATAATCTGGTAACACCATCATTTCACCTAAAACTAATATAATTTTTCAATTTTTCCAGGATTTGAGTAAAGATTATCAAATTTATTAAAGAGATTCCCCCCTTTTTATAATCCTCCAGGCCATTAATGTTAACCAGCGCGATGGTACTTTCTTTTGTCCAAAATCCCACCCCTTCCAGACTGTCCAGATGGATTCGAGGGTAAAGCATCCCTGTTCATCGGCTTTGTTTTTCATCAACTCAACCATTTCAAGCAGGCGAGGATCTGTGAGTGCCCAGGAAAAATTGGTTAAAACGTCCAGGATGTGCATCAGATCGTACCAGACAAAGGGAACTTTGAGTTTTCGAAAATCAGTGCCCATATAAAAAATGTAAGGGTGCTGTATCTGGCTTTCCTGCCAGAGATGGAGCAGGGTTTCAACTCCGGAACGCGCAGCAGAACTTTCACCCAGATCATCAAAGACACTCAATGCTTTTAACATGGCCAATGTGGCGAAAGGACAGGGATCCTCTTTACGACCAGGCCCACGAAACTTACCTAATTCTTTGGAGACTGCACACGGCCAACCATTGTCGCGCACCAGGTTCTGTAAATAATCTACCGACTGGCGAACGGCGAGGTCTTTGTGCAGACCAAATTTTGCCAGGGCGTAGGTGGTAAGCGGCGCATCGCATAATGCCCATGCCCAGGTATCCTGATTGTTGCCACCAAAATGTGTGGGAATGTTAACCGGTAACTGGAAGGGACCTTCTCCGGATTGATGTTCCAAAATGCGGGATATGATACGATCCATACCCGGGTCAGTTGCTCTCAATCCTAAATCAGCGATAAAGGTCAATTTGTGGAACAGCTGACCAGCGCTCTTGTGACTGGAGATTACTTTACCTGGCCATGCCATTAATTCGGTAAGGACGCTTTTCACATCCGCGGACTCTAACATAGCCTGACGAACACTCATTGCCGCGGATTCTGTTTCGGATTCACCCAGTAAATCCAATCGCGTACGATATGCCACCCAGGGCTCCCCAGTCAAAAGCCAGTCAATTGGAATGTTCATAAGAATTCCTTCTAAGAAAAAAGTGAAATATGTTTTGGGATTGTCGATCATTTTCAATTCAATCGATACATGCTCCAGACCTAAATCTTTTGGAAACGGGTCATCAATTCTTCAGAGGTTTTAGGTTGGTGAGTACAGAAATGATGGCAGCATGGGCAGCCGATCACATTAAAAGTGCGCTGCTCACCCGGTCGATTTTTTTCCTGGCCAAAGGTATGACTATGGTGAAAATCAATTATGCCCTCCTGCAATTTCAAATCTCCTGTCTCAATCAAAAACAGCATTTTCAATGATTCTAAATTGATGCTGATCACAATTAATTTCGGCTTGAATGCCATAGGGGAGGGTCATCATTGGATCGGTGTGACCAAAATCCATGTTCGTGATGATGGGTAATTCTTTCAAGCCTGCTTCATCCCGGACGACATCCAGTAAAACCTGATCATACTCGAAAAATTTTTCAGGTGGAACCGGTCCACCTGGACGACCAAAGAGAATACCTGATAGTTTCTCCAGGACCCCTAATGAAGCAAATGTGGACAAGCCAAATTTCACCATTTCGGGAGTTGGACCACCTTCTGAAGTTTCCAAAAAGAGAATAGCATTCTCCCATTGATCCGGTGTTGGCCAAAAATCTGTACCCCTCAGCCAATCCAGTACCTCAAAGCAGCCACCTAACAAATGACCTTGGTGACTTCCTTGCCCCTGAAGATAGCGCCAGCCAGTAGAAGGGTTCAGTTTGCGTCTTATGGTCTGATTATCCGGATCAGCCCATTCCAGCCGTTCAACTGTCCAGCCATTCATATTGGGTGAAATGATCCCGATAGGTTTGGAGGAAAATAAGGTCTGATAGACCGAGTCTACCAGGTAAGGAAACAACCCCCCATTTTCAGCAAAGCCAGACATGATGGCCGGACCATAAAAAGAAACCAGACCCGCCTGAAAACATGACATGTGGGTTATCGTCGTATCTGAATAACCTAAATACACCTTCGGATTATTGCGCAAGACTTCCAGATCCAGAAATGGCAGAATGCGGATTGAATCATCCCCACCAATCGTGGAGATGACTCCTTTGATCTCAGGATCAGAAAATGCCAACATCAAATCTTCTGCACGTGCCTCGGGATTCCTGGATATCCATTCCGGGTCAGCCAGGGTATGCGGCATCTCAATCACCTGCAATTTGAACTCATCCTGAAGTTGTTGTTTCCCTGTCTGATAGCGATGCGGAATTTTTCCTGGACCACCCCAGGAGAGGGATACGGTGGCCACTTTATCACCTCGTTGTAGTTTTGGAGGTTTAATCAAGATAGGTTTCATTTGTATCTTCCTCATCTCTTAGATTTATTATACAAAATTGAAGATGAATCATCTCAAAAAACCACAGCTAGTGGGTGTTTTTAAAAGTGATGCCTGTCAAAAACACCTATAGCACTCATGATTTAAAAGATCCCAGAAGAGGTTTGGATTATATCTTATGAAATATTAAGATAATATTAGTCCAATTAATGGTATGATGGGATCAAGAGGTATTATGCCTGACGATCGCTTTGGAAGAAATATTCATTATTTACGTATCAGTCTCACAGATCACTGTAATCTGCGTTGTTTATATTGCATGCCAGAAGACCAGACATTCCTTCCCAATGCAGAGTTGATGCAGGATATTGAAATCATTCAATTACTTCAACTTTTCACCTCCCTGGGTTTTGATAAAATCCGACTGACAGGCGGTGAGCCAACTGTACGTGCCCATATTGTAGATCTGGTTCGGGAAATGGCTGCTACACCCGGTGTGAAATCATTATCAATGACCACCAATGGTGTCCTTCTAGGAAAGTTAGCCCTTCCTTTAAAAGAAGCGGGGTTACAAAGAGTCAATATCAGCCTGGACACGCTTGACCCGGGTCGTTTCAAATCACTGACCCGCTGGGGAAAAATCAAAGATGTCTGGGAAGGTATACAGGCAGCCGAAGCAGCAGGTCTGACACCCCTTAAACTCAACTCGGTGGTTGTGCGCGGTCATAACCTGGATGATGTAGTTCCCATGGCGAACCTCACCTATGAACATAACTGGCAGGTACGCTTTATTGAGATGATGCCATTTGCCGGACAGACTGAATTTCAAACCGGCCTGGTCGTAAGCGATGCGGAAATTCTTGAAATGGTCACCTCAAAACTGGATAAGCCGGAATTATTGAACCACGGCATTCTGGATGGCGAAGCACGTTTATACCGTCTTCCAGGAGCGAAAGGCACATTGGGTTTTATTTCCTCGGTTACCAATCCCTTCTGTGCCGGATGCACCCGGGCTCGTTTAACCTCCGATGGTAAATTACGCTTATGTTTGCTTAAGGAAAAAGAAGTTGATCTGCTGACACCTTTACGTGCTGGTGCTACCGTTGAAGACCTGCGAGCCATGATTCTGGATGGCATCTGGTGGAAGCCCTGGGGACACGGACTGGCAGAAGGAGAAATTGCCACCAACCGCACCATGAGCCAAATTGGTGGTTAATCCATAGGTTATACATAGATCATAAGCCTCTAAACTGATTTGACATTTAATGATTAAATCGGTATTATTTCGATGTGAAATAATTTGATCAGGAGGTTTAAATGCCAACACATTACCAGGGTACCCCAGAGGAAGAACTGTCCCTCGATACTTATATCAAACTGACTCGGGCAACCGATACCATCAATGCCCGTTTGTCTATGGCCAGTTCCATGCAGGAATTAACCATCAGCCAGTTTGGCGTTTTGGAAGCCCTCTATCATTTAGGACCGCAAGCTCAAAACATCCTTGGAGAAAAGATATTAAAAAGCAATTCCAATATGACCACCGTGATCGATAACTTAGAAAAAAGGCAATTGGTTCAACGTGAACGGGCAAAGGATGATCGTCGCAAGATAATTGTTAATCTCACCGATCGTGGCATGAATTTGATCAAAGATATTTTTCCCAAGCATGTGCGCGCCATTGAGCAACAATTTTCAGTTCTCAGTTCGGAAGAAAAACAATTACTTTGTGATTTATTACGGAAATTAGGAAAACAATAATTAACCAAATATTTTATTGGTAAATAACTATTTTTATATATAGGGAGTGAATAGAAATGGAAAAAAATATTCATATTTTAGGATTTGCGGGAAGCTTACGCAAAGAGTCTTATAATCGCAATCTGTTAAAAATTGCCCAGGGTTTACTACCTGAGGGTACCACTTTTGAAATATTTGATTTGATCAATATTCCATTATTTAATGAAGATGTGGAAGCCGAAGGTTTACCTACTTCCGTTGCATCCTTTCGAAATGCCATTCAAAAAGCAGATGCGTTGCTGATTTCCAGCCCGGAATATAACAGCTCCATCACGGGTGTGCTGAAGAATGCCATCGATTGGGCATCGCGCTCGGCAAACAAACAACCTAATCCTCTGGTTCATAAACCGGTTGCGATCCTGGGCGCGGGCGGACGTGGGGGTACGGATCGATCACAATATCATTTGCGTTCAGTGCTCAACCATCTGGACATGCATGTGGTGAATAAACCGGAAGTCCTTATCAATATGCCTGGAAGACAGGTATTTGATGAAAAGGGCAATCTGACAGATGACTTTGCCGTGAAATTGATTAAACATTTACTGCAAAACCTGGTGGATTTCACAATTCAGTTGCGAAAATAAAAAAAATTTCAGGTTGAATTATCCACTTGAGGTGGTAAGGTATTGGATGAGTTGCTCGACCTATTAAGCTCATCCAATAATTCATCATATAAACGCTTCATATTAATCCCTGGCATTAGACAATTTACGTAAAATATATCTCTGATCTGATGAGGGATGTTTCCCATACAGCGATGACACTCAATCCGAATCAAATAAGCGAGATGAAAATTGGGATCTAATTCCAGACAACAATCGGAATACCTTAATGCCTGGGGATAATTTTCCAGATAAAGATAGGTTTTTGCCAGGAAATAATTAATATATGGATTTTGAGTGTCTATTTTCATTGCTGTATGCAGTGCTGTTTTTGCCAGATGGATTTTTACGCCAGGAAATAAAGCCTTAGCCATCCAAGCCATTGAAGTACCTGGAAATTTATGCTGGATGATCTGATGCAAAATCTTAAATTCACCCACATTCGGTTTCATACTACTGCAAATCAATCTGAGCTCATACCAGCGTCGAACCTCAGGTTGAAACTCAAATAATATTTCTAATAAATTGATAGCTTTCTTGAGCCGTAATTGTTGTATCAAAGCATGAATATGCTTATATTCTACAAATTTTAAAAATTCTTCCATGGCAACCTCACTAATATTAGAAATATTGTTCTATTATCATACAAAATGTTCAAATTATCAAGGGTTAAATGGAGAACTTATTCTTAATTTTTGGTGATTATTTGATAAAATTTTTACCAAAAAGCATGCAGGTTATGGCAACCAGCGCAGATTGAAAACATGGTCGGTTAATTGGATGATTTCTCCCCCAGAGCTTTGATCCCAGATCATCATTTGGGATCCATCCGCCAAACCTGCTAATGTGTCATTTAAGAAGAGCACCCCATTTCCATCAGGACTCCAGGAAAATTGGGTGACCATCTGGGTAAGATCGGTAATAATTTTTTGATAGGAGCCCCCCGGTTTGATCCACCATAATTCACGCTGCGGGATTTTGGGGTCTACCTGCACCACTGCCAGTAATCCCTGCCCTTGTGGATGACAAACCGGATAATAATAGTTGTAACCCAGGTTAAAAAGATCACCGCCAGTAAAGTAATCACGCATACCTGTCAATATATCCACTTGATAGATGATGGAGACGATCGGGAGTCCTTCTTCTTTCACATCGGAATAGTAAAAATAACGTTCCTCAGGAGACCAACAACCAGTGTCCTCGCTAGAAGGGTCGGCGAAACCCACTTCTTTACTGGTGGCATGCATGATCGCAATTCCACCTTCAATCCCCTCCCAGAACGAGATCCATTGTCCTTTAGATGACCAGATCGGATCGTACCCCGTTTTTTGGAGATCATTCAACAAAGGTTTTGTGGTTCCAGTAATCAAATTCAGGATGAATGGTTTGGGCAACTCTTTATTCGAAAAGGATGTTTCACTTCCCGATTCCTCGATGGTGAAAACAATTTCATCTCTGATCGGATTCCAATCAGGTGAAGAACAACGATCAACTCCACAATCCAGGACCATGGTTTGTCCTTGCCCATCGCGATCCAATAACCAAAGATCCTGCCCAGAAAGGTTATTAGATTTAGAATACACAATCTGTTCTCCGTCGGGAGAAACATTAAAGTCAACGATTTCGCCTTCGGTTTGGGTCAACTGTAATTCATTTTCGGTATTATTTGGAGAGACCTTAAAAAGTTCCTTCCCGTTATCCACCTCTTTCAGGAAGGCAATCTCCGGTTCACGAATATATGCCTGCCATTCAAATTGTTTCAGACCCAGCAAATTTAGATCAAGGGTCGGTTCAGGTTTTTGAAACCCGAAGCGGATCGATTGACCAGAAGGAATGGACTGATCGGGTTGCCAGACCGCCAGATCAGTTTCCATCCAGCTCCAGCTACCGGTTATTTCAGGCTCTATGAAGAAGGATGCAATCACCACTTCAGGTTTAATATCCTCAGAAAATTGGAATTGAAGACGGGGATAAGAACTGAGGATTTCCGCAGTATTCAACCAGTTCGCCCGCACCTGACCCCCATCCAAAACGGATAAAGCTGTTTTCGTGACCCAGGAAAGCAGGAATGGCGAAAAGAACAAGATGATGATGATCATTCCGATCATGAGGATTGGATACCGGAAAAACGAACGACGTTTATGCATTCTTGCTACAACTCCCAGGGTTGCTTATTAATGCCATTGGAGGTTTGCCCAGGGTGCCTGATACACTAACTCTCCCGAGACAAATGTTGCCGCCACTTGCTGATCTGCGGACAATAAGACAAAATCGGCAACTGCTCCAGGGCGGACAACTCCCCGATCTCTCAATCCCAAAACCCGCGCCGGGTTGGCCGTCCAGCATGCCAGGGCTTCATGGAAAGAACACCTCGTAAAGGATTGTAAATTCTGTAGGGCTTTGAGAGGTGATAAGGTGCTTCCAGCCAGGGTTCCATCTGCTAAGCGGGCTGAGAATCCATCCACCTGAATTTCATTATTCCCCAACTGATAAGTACCCGCAGGCATTCCCAGGGCAGCGCTGGCATCACTAACCAAAGTCAGTCGTCTATTGCCTTGATAGCGCCAGGCCAGGCGTACCAGTTCAGGTGCAACATGCAAACCATCCACAATCATCCCAAAGGAAATTTCTTCTTGTTCCAGTATTACCATCACCAGACCTGGTTCACGATGATGGATCGGTGTCATGGCATTGAAAAGATGGGTGGCATAACGGATCCCAGCCCCAAACCCCGCACGCGCCTGATGAGCGTCTGCAAGTGAATGTCCAGCACTCATTAGGATGCCACGTTGGGTTAAAGTGATGATGAGGTTGATGGCACCCGGTATTTCCGGAGCAATTGTCACCATGCGTACGCCGTTCTGAGGGGACCATTCCTGCACCAGGCGAGGATCAGCCAGTTGAAAGAGACCCTCGGAGTGTACCCCCTTTTTATTCGGGCTGAGAAAAGGACCCTCGAGATGTAAACCCGGCAGATAAGCTCCCCGATAACCAGCCGGTTTATTATTCTTCCAGACTTGTAAGGCGTTTTCCATTCCTCCCAGCGGGCTGGTGATGATGGTCGGCAGAAAGGTGGTGATACCGAATTCCGGCAAACGTTCCGCGACCTGCCAGATCGAATCAGGTTGGCTGGTGAAATCAAAGCCAAAGGCACCGTTGATTTGCAGATCGATAAATCCGGGTACCAAATCATACTCCAAAGCATGCAAATGCCGAACGGCTTTTTTCTGTTCTCCAAGGGAAATGAATTTTCCGGAGTCAACAGAGACACGTGGTTCACGATTAAACATCTCTGGATGATAAATTCTTTTCGTATCAATGGTGAACATAATTATTTAAACCTTTTTTTATTTGATTATACTTACTATTTGCAGGTAGCTGGTACCCAAAGGGTATGATATGGTTGGTAGTAGGTAGCGGGTAGCTGATATCTGATAGCTGAAATAGCCATTATAACCATATCGTGGACAAACAATCATTTTTATTAATCCAAAATTTTAAAATTAGATTGATCGTTGGCGATCTACCCTTAGGGATGAATCAAAGATTACCATCCATGAGAAGGCGATCCCATAACCACGCCCAGAAGGGTGATGACCCTAGTCCATGAATCTCGGAGGATTCTGACCAGGTGCAACGCACTTTTGGTATTTGGGTTCATGACCGTAATAATCCATTCAATGTGGACTTCTTCTCCGCAAGTGCAGCGCACCGCAATTCGGTGACTAGAGGTGCAACGCACTTTTGGTTTCTGGGTTCATGACCTTAATAATCCATTCAGTGTAGTCTTCTCCTCCCTAAGTGCAGCGCACCGTAATTCGGATTTTTCTTACTCCTTTTTGCTTTCAACTTAATACAATTGGGTAATAATTGCAATGCAATTATTACCCAATTGTTAATTGTACCTGGGTACCTTTACCGGGCTGGCTGAGGATCTTTATATTCGCACCAATACCTTCCGCCCGCTCGTACATGAAGCTCAGCCCAAAATGTTCTGGTTGGATCTCTTTCGGATCAAAACCCACCCCGTTGTCTTCAATCATCAGATTAACCTGGTTAGGTTCCACATGGAAAAGAATTTTGACTGCGGATGGTGTGGCGTGTTTGGCGATATTGTTCAGGGCTTCTTGAGCAACCCGGTAAATTACTAATTTTTGATCACCGGATAACGAGGTTTCTGTATCAATTTTCTCAGAATACTGGATTGAAATTCCTGTTCTTCCGGTGTAGGCATCCATCAAGTGCTTGAGAAGTTCCCGGGAATTGGCTTCTACGATGGCGTTTGGACGCAGTTCCATCAACAGGGTACGCATCTCTGCAAGAGCTCCTCTCGCCAATTGACGCATCTCGTTTAGGCGTTTTTCAGCTTCCGGTTTATTTACCTCATACAACCGCGGGAGAACCTCAGCAATCAGGCTGGTGGAAAACAATGTTTGAGTTACCGAATCGTGTAATTCACGTGCCAGGCGATTGCGTTCATTCGAGACAGCTGCTAATTGGACTTCTTTCCTTAAGGTTGAATTCTCGATTGCCAGTGCCGCTTGTTCAGCAATCATCATCGCCAACCGGGTGGTTTCTTCATCAAATTCGCGGTAGGTACGATAGAAAAATCTTAAGGATCCAAATAATTTTCCACGAACAAGCAACGGCGTTATCAATCCACAAGCGTAATGTTTGGCAATTGAGCACATGATTTCATATACACGTGGATTTTCTTTTTCATAGTAACTTTTCTTCAATTGGTTAATTTCTGCTTTGTAATCTGAATCAACAACGAATTCCCCTCTTGATAATCGGGTCTGTAATTCACTTAGCGGACTTGAGACGGTGAAGGCTGAGAATACATCAAACAAATCCTGTGGAAATGATTGCGAAGTTACGGTGCTGAGCGGTTGATCCTCGCTTTCGTGATAACGGATGGATAAATCAGCCCCCATCATGAGATGGGCTTGTTCCACTATAAATTTTAAGAGGTCTTCCAAATTTTCATTTGAGTTCAATGCTTTTAGAATATCGCGTAACCCTTCTGCTACCTTTTGACGGCGTTCGCTTTCCTGGCGACGTTCCTGTTCCAGTTGATACAAATAGGTATTCTCCAGTGCAATGGCTGCCAGACTGGAGAAAATCTGAATGTAATTATCCTCAACTTTTTCGAAGAAATTCGGTTTGTGATGAACCAATACCAGTTCACCAACAATGCGATCCTGGACTTTCAAAGCCAGACCCATCCAGGATCGAATACAATCATTTTCAGGATAATTGCGGCAGCGATATGCTTTTGCACAAAGTGATTGATCTTCAATGTCTGTAATCTTGATTGGTTTTGCACTCATAAATAAATTTTGATCAAGGTCATTATCGACATCGAAGCAATCACCAATATGAAAAACCTGATTTAAGCAACCGGTGGTTGCTTTCGCTTTGAGCTGATCATTTTCCAGCTTTAATATTACGCACCCATCGTATTCAACCAGACGTTTCATCTCAGTCAGGACAGCAGTCAATAACTCATCCATGGAGAGAATTGAGCTAAAAATCCGGCTGATTTGCAAGAGAGTCACCAGTGATTGGGTGCGCTCAAAAATTTGATCTTCGAGATATTCTTTCACTCGGATCTGATCAGTCACATCTGTGGCTGCATCCAGAAATCCAATGACTTTGCCATTTTCTTCTAATGGTGTGAGCAATACATCCCAATAGGATTCAATCCCTTCGGTATTGGAATAAAGCGCAGGTTCCCTAATCACTTCTCCAGCCAAAACACGTTGGAATACTTCTGAGAAATATTCCTCTGTTCCAGGCGCTAGATCAAAAAATGCTGCGCCTGGTTTTATCTTTTCAGGTTTTGAATAGGTATATTGAGCAATAAAACCAGCCCAGGTGGGATTAAAACGGACCAAGTGTAGTTCTGTGTCAAAAACAGCCAGACCCATCGGAATCTTATCAAAAAGCAGGTCGATTACATGTTTACTGATATCCGGCAACATAACTTTAATATACAGGATGTTTAACAATCTATCAACTATTTTTCATAAAAAAATTTTTTATTCAATCCATTTAATTCATCTTTCGCTTTATGGGCGGAGGGTGTTTTTGACAGGAATTTGCTTGCCAAAAACACCCAAACCTCTCATCATTTAAACGATTCATTTTTTTCCAAAAACGCATGCCATCAACTCCCAATAATGGTCTATCAATAAAGGATGGATTCCAGAACCATTTAATTGTTTCAATTGATCATGTTTCATTTGGAGGGTTGCTTCAAAAAGCTGAAGAATTCGATCGGGATCATCATCAGCGGCGATACGATTTAGCGACAATCCACCACAACCATCACATCGATGTATGATCATTAATTCTCCCAACCCTGAGCCATACTTGTTGCGGGAATGTTTCCAGGCAAGTCCAATGGACTGCATTTGGGATTTACAGGCATTTAATCGGTCACCTGCCTGATATAAATCCACATGTTTAGACGTCAGACAGTACGGACAGTGATTGCGATTATTGACACCCGAAAGAAGTGGATCGGAACTGATGATCTGTTTACACTTAATACAGGTGAAACCTACCACCTGTTGATACAAATCGGTATGGGTCCGCTGCCGGTATCCTCTGGCTATTTTCGAGCGTGGTTTTTTCCGGATGGGGTCAAACATGGTATCCAGGTTGTGTATCATAGTAGATAATCCTCTTTTAACCTTAAGTAACTGTGATACCGGCGAGGATCCATCTGACCATTGACCACCGCTTGACGAACAGCACAACCGGGTTCATCTTCATGCTGGCAATCCAATTTAAATTTGCAATTTCCCAAATATGGACGCATGTCTTTGAAATACCAATCCAGATCATCTGGATCAATATCCCATAATCCAAACTCACGGGTTCCAGGTGAATCGATCAGGGTTGTACCATCATCCAATTGCAACAGACGCATGGCAGATGTGGTATGTCTGCCTTTCCCTGTAATTTCATTAACAGCGCTCACCCGGTAATCCAATCCTGGAATTAGTGCATTCAGTAAAGAAGTTTTTCCTACGCCGGATTTTCCGATCATGACAGAGTTTTTTTCTTGGAGCATTGACCGTAAGGTGTCAATCCCCTTTTGCTGAATACTGCTGGTTAATAAAACCGGATAGCCAATCTTTTGATAAACCTTTAGCTGTTCATTCAGTTCATCAATGGCGTGATCCTGTTCAACCAGATCCGTTTTTGTGATCACGATCCATACCGGTAGTTCAACGGCTTCAGCCATGACCAGGTAACGGTCCAGTAAATTCCATTTGGGTTCAGGATTGGCGG
Organism: uncultured Chloroflexia bacterium; assembly: GCA_963765655.1. Lineage (GTDB taxonomy): Bacteria > Chloroflexota > Anaerolineae > Anaerolineales > Anaerolineaceae > UBA6170. Next base: position 185,205 of record CAVXXH010000008.1, on the reverse strand, counting down.
CTGCAAACACGGCAATCACCTGATCGACATTACTTGCCAGTACCTGTTCAATCAATTTACCACCGGGTCTGCTGGATGTAGACCTGGATAATTGATTGTGTCTGGGTAAGCGCTCGATGATCATCGGCTGGTTACTCTGATCTAAAAGAACATTCACACGGTCACCTACCACAATCAGATTTTCAAATTCTCTGGTGGAAAATTGTTTCTGCCGCTCGGTGTTCTTTTCTGGTTGACTCAGATTTACGCGGTTTGAAATCTGGCAAAGGTACTCCTGTCCATCCAAAATCACGCCACAGTGTGATGTTGATTTAAAACTAACAATACCCATCCTGTTGGATGAAATGTTTGTATTCATTGTTATTCCTTGCAGTCCCTTACGGGATTAAAAAAACCAGCCATGTTTACCTCGTGGCTGGGAAAATCGATCATGGAAATGATATAAGCAATTGTGTCTTACATATTGAGTAGGGCTTGTGTTGCTTTTCTCTCTTTTCCATTCTTAAATGAAAACCACGAGTACAGGTGCACTCGTGGTTGAAATTGCAAATGATTACATACTCAAACGGTGCGATCCTGTATTTTTTTATAAACAACGACAAGAGCCTTATTAGCCAAAAAACACCTTTTCCTTTCGAATTTTTTATGAGTGTACCGAAGAAGAAATCATCCGTCAAGATTTAGGAAAGCAAAAAAAGAAAAAACTCTCCAGATGGTCATTTCTACCTATCCATTTGACCAGTCCATTCTAATCGTAACCAAAGATTGATCAAAATCCATTAAAACAAATTCTTGAAATTTATAGACAATCCAAACATCATCCAGTATCATTTTCCCTGGCCATGCAAAATCCTCCCAATCATCCACCAACACAGTTACCTGACTGGATTTTAAAATATTTTCCGCGTATGACGGGTTTATGGATGCAAACACCGAACTGGTTTCATCAGGCGGTGCGCTTTGGGATGGTTGGTATACTCAACACCAGCGTAGATTTAGGATCATATTGGATCCTGACCCGCTTTGTTCCTTATTTTGGGAATGCACCTGTGATCGCCAAAGCACTCTCATATACCCTTGGTGTGGTTAATAGTTATATCTGGAACCGAAGTTTCACCTTTCGCAGTCAAGTCAGATCACCCAGGCGCTTCATGCTCTTCTTCCTGATCAATCTGATCGCGCTGGGCATCAACAGCGGATTGATGGCACTAGCGCTGCATGTACTGGAATTACCAGAATGGGCAGGACTGCTGATGGCAACCACCATTACCCTGGCCTGGAACTTTACAACCAGCAAATTTGTGGTTTTTCGTGACCCAATAAAGAGCAATTAACCATTCTGCTGTTTCAAACGTTCAATGCGCGTCTGAAGATACGGGCTGAAGTAACCAAAATAGCGTTCCTGTAATGCAGGAATTTGCCAATCCTTACCGGTCACCTCACCACGGCAGGTGTCTGCCCCACAACCGCAGGGGAATTCGTCGAAGTGGTTGTCCTCACTCATAGCATAATCAAAACAAAGTTCTTCCCCCGCGGCAATATCGCGCATAGCAACCAGTGAAATGGGGGTATTGAAGCCAGCATTCGGATCGCAGGAATGATTGAAATAGTCAGCTGGATCACCCTCCAATAGAGGCACCTGGAAAAGATGGTCCCAGATCTGTAGTCCATGCGATTTGAAAAATGGGGTTAACTGGTCATACTCCTCATACCTAACCACACGCCCACCCCACATAGCAAGGAGCTCATCCTTCTGTAATGGTTCCAGAGCAAAGAGGCCATAACTGCCCTTTTGCGGCAACGACCGCATTTCAATTCTTGGATTCAAATAAGAAAATTGTTGACCATTCATGGTTGGATTAGGGACCTTTCTGCCCGACGTTACAGTTTAAAATTTTTTAGATGATTATAATTCAAACCATATCAAACCCGCACAAAATGAGATCTGCTGGAATTGGACAGCCAGTCCCGCCTGTTGCATCAAGGGGAGATCATACTCGATGATCCAATAAAATTCATCATCCCAAGTGTTCGGATATTGATTCGCGATAGCCTGCATGGCTTCCTCAGAGGTAAACATTAAATCCCCAATGATGATAGTTCCTCCCTGATTGAGATGCTGGTTTTTGTAACTAAGCAGTTGCTTAATTTTTTCTTCGATGGGAAAATGATGAAATACATAGGCGGAGACGATGCGGTCATACTTTTCAGGAAAATCAGCTGGTAATGGGTCACGCAAATCTGCCACTGAAAAATGTAGATTAGGGTACTTTTGTTGCGCCCTGGCAATCATTTGGGAGGAGAAATCGCTACCCCAAACCTGACAGCCTGAAGCTGAGAATAAAGCCGCAAGATTGCCAGTGCCGCATCCCAGATCCAGCACTTTTTGATTGGGTTTCGGGCTGGCTGTATCATGAATGGCTAGTAGCAGATCAGCATATCCAGTAAAGGGAAAACCAGCTTCAGCCTTCACATCATTATCATAATTCTTCGCCCAGGGATCGAATTGCTCTGGTAGAAATTCCATCATACTCCTTGGTTCTTTCTGAATAGATCGAATTAATCTTACACGAAAATGATCATCTATGAGTGAAATTGAGAAGTGGAGTGAGAAAAATGTCTCGAGAAACATTGCAAACACAATACCTCCATCCATTTGAAGTTGGGTAAACATATCCTTGGATTTGAATCCAAGGATAGAAGTTTCTTCCCGATTGAAATCGGTTAATTCCCTGAACCATTTTCAAATGGTTTGGTTCTGATTATCCTATGAATTGATTCATAGGATACGATCAAGGGAAACTTCACATATTTTCCAACCTACTCAAATGATCTTTATGTAAGAATCTAATTTCGTTTAATTTTTGTGACACTTTTCACGTTTTTCCTTTGAATTTTGTGTGATTTCCCACATTTTTCCTATGAATTATGTGTAAATTATCACACTTTTGCTTTGTTAAATGTGAGATTTTCCCTTACATTACTCCTCAAAATATGATTGTAGTGGTAAGATCATTTCGTTCAAAGAAAGACTTAATTAATTGAATAATCAAAAGACTTTTCTCACCGTCATTTATTTTTTATCCTTTATTTCACTCGGATTGATTACCGGATCCTTGGGACCTGCCATTCCTTCTTTTGCAGAGAATACAGCCTCCAATTTACGGGAGGTCAGTTCATTATTTATATTCAGTTCCCTGGGATATCTGGCTGGTTCTTTTATGGCGGGGATCCTTTTCCATAGAATTCCGGGAAATCGAATATTGTTTATCGTGCTGATCATGATGGGTGTTGGAATTGGATTAATTCCGGTTATCCGCTCCTTGTGGTTATTAGTTGGGATTCTTTTTTTGATTGGGATCGCGCAATCTAATCTGGATGTGGGAGAAAATACCCTGTTAATCTGGCTGCATGGAAGTAAGGTCGCACCTTACATGAACAGTCTGCATTTCTTTTTTGGGTTAGGTTCGTTTATCGCCCCTCTGATCATTGCTCAATCTTTACGAAGGACAGAAATGATCAACCTGTCATTTTGGGTCATGGCAGCATTAATTGTCTTACCGGCTCCTCTTCTGTTACGTCTGGACTCCCCAGCGAATCCTGATTTTGTTATTCCTCCAACAGATAGTATTGAAAAGGCAAGACCGAAAGCTGGCAAAGGGATTATTGTCTTGCTGGTGTTGTTTTTCCTTTTTTTTACGGGTGCTGAACTCACTTTTGCCAATTGGATTTACACATACAGTATTGAGTCTGGATTTACAAATGCCGAGACTGGAGCTTATCTAACCTCGGCTTTTTGGGGCTCCTTCATGCTTGGTCGATTCCTGGGTATAGGCCTATCAAGAAAATTAACAAATCTCCAGATCATGTGGATTGATGTTCTGGGTGGAATACTCAGTCTGATCATTATCCTGATTCTGTCAGATTCACCAATTGCCTTATGGATTTGCAGTATTGCCTATGGCTTTTTTATCGCCACAGGCTTCCCAACCGGGATAAACCTTGCAGAAGAACTTAATGCCGTCTCATCCCGTATTACCAGTTATTTGTTTATTGCAGCGAGCATCGCCAGCATGACCTCACCCTGGATTGTTGGTCAATTTATTGAGAGTCGTGGTCCACTCGTCTTGATTTGGGTGGTTCTGACGAACCTGATTATGGCTGGATTCGTAATGGTTGGTTTTCAGATGGTGAAAGGAAGGGGTTCTTATCCAGCTCCCCAGCCTAAAGAAATTCTACCACGCTCCACTTCAACCGATTGAATAGTAACTGATAATATCTGGCCAACTTCGAGGATTTCTCCGCGTGGAATTCTGGGAGCGGTGCAGCAATCCATCCTGCTTGACACCGATATCAATGAAAGCACCAAAATCAACCACATTGCGTACGGTGCCTTTCAATTGCATTCCAACTTTGAGATCACTCATCGAAAGCACATCGTTCCGTAAAATGGGAAGAGGTAAGTCTTCTCGAGGGTCTCTGCCAGGTTGAACTAATTGATCAAAAATATCCACCAAGGTTGGTTCACCTGTTTTCAGTTCTGCTGCTAATTCAGGGAGTGGTTTCTGACGTTTAAGTAACTCCAACGCATGCTTGCGATCCTCGATGTGCATTTTCAGGTTGATTTTGGATCTTTTCATTAATTCCCTGGCAATTACATAGCTTTCCGGGTGAATAGCAGAGGCATCCAGAGGTTCCTTTCCATCGCGTATGCGTAAAAAACCTACTGATTGTTCAAAAGCTTTAGGTCCCATGCCGGAGACCTTGCGAATTTCATCACGGCTCATGAAAGTGCCATGTTGGTCTCGATGCGCCACAATCTTTTCTGATAACTTTGGACCAATCCCGGAGATGTACGAGAGCAAGGCAGGTGAGGCTGTGTTCAGATCCACCCCAACCCGATTAACTACATCTTCTACCACACCTGTCAGTGTTTTGGATAGCTCGCCCTGATCAACGTCGTGTTGGTACATACCCACACCGATCGATTTCGGATCAATTTTGACCAGTTCTGCCATGGGATCCTGTATACGGCGGGCAATGGAAACTGCACCACGCATGGACACATCCAGATCGGGTAATTCCGCCCGCGCCAATGGACTGGCACTGTAAACAGAAGCCCCGGCTTCATTGGTCATTAAGTAGCTGGCATCCCCCTTCTCGCGGATTAATTCAGCCACCAATTGTTCACTTTCACGGGAAGCAGTCCCATTCCCAATGGAAATCAATGAGACCTGATGGTTTTCAACCAGATGTTTAAGGATTTTCAGTGACTCCTGTTTATGATTTTGAGGTGGATGCGGGTAAATGGTAACTGTGTCCAGCACCTTACCAGTTGGGTCCACCACAGCCACTTTACAACCAGTACGATATCCCGGGTCAATTGCCAGTACCACATGGTTGGCTAATGGCGGTTGGCTGAGCAGCCCTTTCAGGTTAGTAGAGAAAACTGTGATAGCATGCAATTCAGCTACCTCTGTCAAAGCCCGGCGCACATCCCGTTCAATGGCCGGTAATAACAATCGTTCCGCTGCATCCTGTATGGCTTCAACCATTTGCTCATGTAAGGGCGATTTGGGATTGGGGCGGAAAGCACCAAAAATGACATTCTCCCAATCCCGTTGTTCCATTGATACACCTACACGCAACACTTTTTCTTTCTCTCCCCGGTTAATTGCCAAAGTTTGATGTGGTCGGATGCGGTCCACCCGGTACTCAAAACTGTAATAGGTTTCATAAACCCTTTTTTCATCCTGCGCATCTTCGATCTTATGACATTGCAAAATCCCCCATTGCAAGGCTTTTTCACGGGTCTGTGAACGGATTTCGCTTTGCTCACTGATCATTTCAGCCACAATGTCTCTGGCTCCCTGCCAGGCATCATCAGTATTCAATACCGCATCATTCAGGAATGGTCTGGCAATATCATCCAGACTGGTCTTGGTGAGTGGCTGTTTCAGTATCCACTCCGCCAGACCTTCCAGCCCTCTCTCACGGGCGATCATAGCACGGGTGCGTCGTTTGGGCTTATATGGCAGATAAATATCTTCCAATTGTGTTAATGTCTGTGCTGCATTAATTTTTGCAGATAATTCTTCGGTCAGTTTCCCCTGCTCTTCAATGGTTTTTAGAATGGTAGCTCGTCTTTCATCCATGCTGCGTAAGCGTTCCACACCTGATTCGATCTTGCGCAGTTGTTCTTCATCCAGACTACCGGTTCGTTCTTTGCGGTAGCGGGCGATGAAGGGAATGGTATTGCCTTCATCAAGCATTTCAATGACTGCCTGTACCTGCCTGGATGAAATATCTATTTGTTTGGCTAAAATATCCGCGTATGTCATTATGTGATCTCCATTTGTTGTTATCCTTGTGATTCTATCAGAGGATGATGATTAACGGGATATTTGCAGCTTATTAGAGTGGAATCATTGTGGGGAAAAAAGAATTCTCCTATTTGGGATGAAAATCGAATTGACGTTTTTTTCTTTTTCCCTACAATTACAACATTCTACTAATCTCAGGTGAATATGGAAACATTCTTCGGAAAAGACTTTATTGATGGTCCATTTGTTTTATTTTCGACTCAGCATCTGATTGCCATTTTTGGGATCATACTGGTAGGAACGCTGATCATCCTTACCCAACGCCGGGCAGATTCTCAACAACGCTTGCGTGTTCGTTGGGTAATGGCCATCCTGTTGGTTGTGAATGAAAGTACCTGGCAGATCTGGAATCTGAGTATTGGCGAATGGACAATCCAAACCATGCTTCCGCTGCATCTATGCAGTGTACTGGTTTGGTTGTGTGCCTATATGTTAATTAGCAAGAATAGATTGATCTATGAATTTGCGTATCTGATTGGTATTGCTGGTGCCCTGCAGGCAGTACTCACACCAGACCTGGGGCAATACGCTTTTCCTCATTATCGTTATTTTCAAGTATTCCTATCGCATGGTTTGATCATTATCTCAGCCCTTTATATGACCCTGGTGGAAGGATTTCGTCCTACCTGGAATTCGGTCAAACGTGTGGCTATTTATGGAAATATCTATTTCTTGGCCGTTTTTGTTCTGAATTTTCTGATTGGCAGTAATTATCTGTTTATTGCACATAAACCGGAAACGGCTAGCTTACTGGATGTTCTACCTCCCTGGCCTTATTATCTTGTGATCATAGAATTATTGGCAGCTTTCTTTATTCTGCTGTTTTATTCTCCATTTGCGATCAAAGACAAAATAAAAAAATAAAAATAAAGGAGGTTTTTAATCTCCAACGTTATTTAATTTTTATTTTTTTCGTAGGCGAAGTCCACACCCTTTGGGTTTTCGAATGACAGGTTTTGGCTAAATAACAGGACCCACACGAATCGGTATCACAAATCTTCTCAAATTCAGATACTTTCAACATGCCACGCCGGGTTAATTCTTCAATCATCATTTCCACCATTGTAGGGGTGGTATCCAATTGTTGGGCGAGTGTATACGGCGTCAGTGATCCACCTTGATTGATCAAATCCAATAATTTATTCAACATGCTTACAATCCTAACCTGGAAGCGATGGCATACACCCCACTGGCAGCACCAATAGAAACAACTAACATCAACACAATGTTTACCATCGTCCATTTCCATGAGCCTGTTTCCTGTTTGATGACAGCTACGGTCGCAGCACAGGGAATGAACAATAAGGTAACCACCATAAAAGCCAGGCCAACCGCTGGCGAATACGTCATAGAGATCGTTTCAAGCAGACCAAACTCTTCTGTTCTGCCAAACAAAACGCCCAGTGTAGCAATTGCGTTTTCCTTGGCCATAAAGCTGGATATTAACGCCACAGTTAATTTCCAATCTAAACCCATCCATTTACCCACGGGTGCGAAGAAATTACCAATTTGTGCAAGGAAACTGGTTTCCAGGTCTCCTCCTGGAAATTCAGATAACGCCCACACCACAATTGACATCATCAAAATGATCGTGCCAGCATGTTTCAAAAATGAGAGTGAACGCTGCCAGATAAGGAGCATAGCCGAACGCAAGTTCGGTATATGATAGAGTGGTAATTCCATGATGAAGGCAGTTCTTTCACCTTTGAAGAAGATTTTATTTAAAACCACACCAACGATCGTTAGAATTACAATACTCGAAAGAATCAAACCCCATGATATCAAGAAGGCCTTAGTCCCAAAAAATGCCGGAGCAATAAAGGCAATAACAGCCAACCGGGCTGAACAGGGCACAAATGGAGCTAATAGAATAGTAAGAATTCTAGCCGGCCAGGATTCAATTACCCGGGTACCCATCACAGCTGGGACATTACATCCAAACCCAAGAAACAATGGCAGGAAGGATTTACCATGCAATCCCATCCAATGCATGAAATTATCCATGACATAGGCTGCTCGTGCCATATATCCAACATCTTCCAAAAATCCAAAAGCAGCAAAGAAAATAATAATGATTGGCAGGAAGGTAACCACAGCACCTACTCCTCCGATAACACCATCCACCATCAGGCTAATCACCCAGGCAGGTGCATCAATGAGCCATCCCTGGGCTAATGAACCAAGGGGAACGAGAATTTTGCTATCCATCCATGCCTGTATGGGAGAACCAATCGTAAATGTAAGCCAAAATGTTAAACCCAGGATGATGGCCAAAACAATCAGGCCTCCAATGGGATGAGTCGCAAATTTATCCAGCCGGTCAGTTAACCCCACCTGTCCTAATTTTGGGCGATTGACAGCGGCACGAATATTTCTTTCAATCCATTCATATCGTCCCGATGCAATTGCCAACCCGGCATCCTCATGTTGCTTGAGAATATCATCAATTGTCTCCCAGCGCTCAAGCGGTAGTACAGATTTCAGGATTTCATATATTTCCGAATCACCTTCCAGTAATTTCATGGAAGCCCAGTTTTTGGGATAATAATCCGGGACAAATCCATCAATCAACTGATCAATTAATTCTTTTACATGTTGATGATCCGCACTGATCTGGGGTAATTTGGGGTAAAACTCTAATTTTCCTTCAATGAATTGATCAAAGTAATCCAGGAGACCCCTGACTCCACTGGCGCGACTGGCAATCATAGGAATCACCGGTACACCAATGGCAGCCTGAAGTATTTTTGCATCCACCGTAATGCCTTCCTGCTCGGCTACGTCAATCATATTCAGAACAATCAACAAGGGGGATTCCAGAACGATTAATTCCGAAGCCAGATATAGACTGCGTTCCAAATTGGCTGCACTGACAACGGCGACCACCAGATCTGGTTTTTCCTGTAAGATGTAATTTCTGGCGATAATTTCTTCCGGAGAATTCGCAGAGAGACTGTAGGTACCGGGCAAATCGATCAGGTGAATGGTGTGATCATTGTGTTGAAATTCACCTTCTTTTTTTTCCACTGTCTTGCCAGGCCAGTTTCCTACATGTTGGTTGAGACCTGTCAAGAGATTAAAGATGGTAGATTTCCCCATATTGGGTTGACCGGCCAAAGCAATCGAAAGGGTTTCCTTTTTGACACCATTCGAATCAGATCGCTGTCTGAATTCGCGATATAAATTCATTCTTTTTCTCGTGTTACCAGAATGGTTTGTGCTTCTCCCCTTCCGAGAGCAATTCTAGTATCTCTCACAGTAACAACAATCGGACCATGGCCATAATTATGTGTCATGTAAATCATGACACCCGGCGTGAAGCCTAAGGTTGATAAGCGGGCATTTATATTTCTACCAGCTTTCAGGGCATTGATAGTAGCACTTTCTCCCGATTTGAGATCCGCTAATGGGATGATAGGTAATGATTGCATTAATGTGCCTTTTACAAAAAAACCATTTTCAATGGTAGCTTATAAGTCTTAAACAATGGGTTTTCTCTGAAAACAAGATTACGGAAATTTAAACACCATTGGATAGGGAAATTATAATTTGTACTTGCAATTAATACAAATAACAAAAACGTAATATTGACCAATAACATTATTTATATCGTATAATCTGATGATGAATGACGTAATAATTTCCAAAGATGATTGATTAAGAGATACCCTGAGAAGATGTAAAATCCACTCAGGGTATCTTTATACATTTAGTTTATTATTCTGGTGGTAATCCAGCTTCTAATTTTTTTGATCGTTCGATAGATTGTAACGCCAGATATCTTTCACCAAATTTTTCAACCTGGTCATTCTGCAAGTCAAACTGATCATAATGACCTTCCTCTTCGGTTACCAATTGTTCAAATAACTTCTTGGTCACAGAATCAGCATTGGCTGCAGATTCATTCGCCCATCTGTTATAGTTATTGACTGCATCTTCTTCCATTTTGATTGCTTTCTTGAGAATTGCGCTCACATCCTGAATTTTCTCAACAGGTTCAGCGATTACCATTTCGACATCACCTTTCAGGAACAAAATGCGTTCTGCCAATAATTCTACATGGGTCATCTCTTTGATGGCAATTCTTCTGAACATGGATGACAAAAGATCATATCCCTGATCATCCATATGGAAATGAAAATACATATATTGATGAACTGCAAATAATTCATCTGCAACAGCTTTATTCAGTAGTACTATACTTTTTTCGTGCATGACATACCCTCCCAATAAATTTCTGATAATTAATTATAGTATATTCGTCTAAGAATAAAGTTAACAGAAAAAATAATTGTCATTATATGTCGATGTTCTTTGTCATAATCCGCTTATTTCCCATTTAGAATCTGTACATAAGACCAGGTAAGAATATATCCAAAACAACAGGTGTGAAATTGGAAATTTGTATATAATTTAGATAGTACTCAAAAGGAGGCTTGAAGGATTGATGATTGACAACCTGTGAAAATTGATTACTTCGTAAAGGAAATTCCTTTGTTCGTTTTTCTTTTTAATCACAGGTAGGACTATGCTTCAAGTTACTCAACTATCAAAAACATATGGGCTCGATCCCATTTTACAGGATGTAAATTTCACAATTAACCCTGGTGATCGTTTCGGTCTGGTGGGGATTAACGGCACCGGGAAATCAACATTATTTCGGATTATTGCAGGGGAAGAAACGGCCGATAAAGGCGCTGTAAATTTCTTTCCTCCAACTTTGCGAATCGGTTATCTGCCGCAAGGAATAAACATTGAAGAAAATTCAACAATTGGATTATTTTTGGGTGGAGATATCGAGGAGTTAACCGGACTCGAAGAGGAATTAGGTAGGCTGGCTAACTCTTTAGCCAATCATTCTGAAAACCAGGTGTATCAATCCCAATTTGATCAAATTTTGAACAAGATCAATCTCATTCATGAGATTCAACATCAAACCCCGGTCTTCCTGAAGGCTCTTGGTCTTGGGGATTATGATCTCACTACTCCTGTTTCTCATTTGAGTGGCGGGCAAAAAACGCGTCTGATGTTATTAAAAGTCCTCATGCTAAATCCGCAGCTTCTGATACTGGATGAACCTACCAATCATCTGGATATTGGCATGCTTGAATGGCTGGAAAACTGGATCAATCAGTTTCAGGGAGCTGTATTGCTGGTGAGCCACGACCGCACATTTCTGGATCATACCGTTAATGGGATTCTGGAATTGGATGAACACTCTCATAAGATTTCTTTCACCAATGGTAATTACAGTGAATACCTTGATCAGAAAATTGCCAAACAGGATAAGCAACTGCATACCTACCAGGATCAGGTGGATGAGATTAATCGTCTGCGTAGAGCTGCTTCCGAAATGCGTTCCAAAGCCAAATATCGCAAAGGGGGCAAAACCGATCCTTCCAAAACAGATGGATTCAGTATTGGTTTCTTTGCGAATCGCACTAAGGAAACCATTCAAAAAGCCAAAAATATTGAGAAGCGCGTTGAGAAATTAATGAATGAAGGTGTTGAAAAACCTACCCGAACCTGGCAGATGCGGGTTGATTTTCAAGAAACACCCAGCTCTGGCAGGGATGTCTTAATTCTGGATGATCTCAGTATTGGGTATGGAAACCTGGATCTTGTCAATCGTATTGATTTGATCCTGCGTTTACGAAGAACGTGTGGCATTGACTGGCGATAATGGATCCGGCAAGACGACTTTTATCAAGACCATTCTTGGCGAGATCCCGATGTTGAAAGGGACCTTTCGTTTGGGAAGTCAGGTGCAGGTCGGTTATATGTCCCAGGAGCAGAGTGAACTGGATCCCGAATTAAGTGTTCTCGATACCATCAGTAAAATATTGTCCCAGAACGAAACCGAGAATCGCAGCTTTTTATCGAAGTATCTTTTCAAAGGTGATGATGTATTTAAACAGGTCAAAAAACTCTCCTATGGAGAAAGAGCTCGCCTATCTCTTGCCAGTCTGGTAGCACAGGGATGTAATTTTCTGATTCTGGATGAACCGATTAACCATCTGGATATCCCCTCGCGTACCCAATTTGAAAAAGCATTGTCGGAATTTGAAGGCACCATCCTGGCGGTGGTACATGACCGCTATTTTATTGACGGATTCGCCACCCAGATTTGGGAGATAAGGGATAAAAAAATATATACCAGAGATAAACTATGAAGTTAAAAGTTTAAAGGTGAAAGCCAAAGGATTAGTAAAAACTTTAACTCTTGAAAACTAAATACTCCCCTTTCTTCTACTTTATCAGACAACTCACCTATTTGACCAAATTTTCGAATCCAATGGTGGTTTTTACGGTGTAAGTCGGTTTGTGTTGTGCTTCATGATAAGTACGCACCAACAGCTCAGCGATCAACCCCATTAATATAGATTGGAAACCAAGAATGAAAAACATTGCAGACAACATGAACAAAGGAGAATCCAGAACAGAAATCTGCAATAATATTTTTCGGAAGAAGAGATAGAGGAAGATGATGCTGGATAAGCCCATAATCACAATGCCGGTGCCACCAAACAGATAAATTGGTTTGTTGGCGTAAGAGTTTAAGAATTTCACAGTGAATAAATCCAGAATTACTTTGAGAGTCCGCTCTAATCCATATTTGGCTTTTCCATATTTCCGAGGATGATGACGAACTGGAATTTCTACTAACTTAGCACCAACAGAATTGGCATACACCGGGATAAAACGATGCATCTCCCCATACAAGCGGAATCCGGTCAAAACTTCGCGGCGGTATGCTTTCAAGGTGCAGCCATAGTCATGTAGATGTACCCCGGTAACCACCGAAATTAATTTGTTGGCAAATAAGGATGGTAATGTTCTGGTGATGAAAGTGTCCTTGCGTTTGGCTCTCCATCCACTGACAACATCATAGCCTTCATAGATCTTTTCCAACAAAATTGGGATATCCTGCGGATCGTTCTGCAAATCAGCGTCCATCAATACAATGATTTCACCCTTGGCATGATCAATTCCGGCTGCGATGGCAGCTGTCTGACCAAAATTTCGACGCAAGCCAATCACCCGAATGTGCTCGGGGTCTCTAAGCGCCAACTCTGTCAGTTTGATATAGCTTTGATCCTTGCTGCCGTCATCGATCAGAATCAGTTCCCAGGGTTGTTGAATGGGCTGCATGGCATCCAGGACTGCCGGATACAGCAATGGAACATTCTCTTCTTCATTATAAACAGGGACGATTATCGATAAATGCATGGATTCCTTAAAATATTTTGAGTATCAATTTTCAGAAACGTTGCTTGTTGATTTCATTTTATCAAAAACTCCTTAAAATAATTCGATTTAAACGGTAGGAAAAATAATTACCTTCATCACAGAAGAACATGACATGATTACTGAAATAACATTATATAAGCAATGGATTAATCCCTAAAGGAATTTAGAATTAGACTAATGACAACGAATAACTTACCGCTCTTTCCTTTAAATACAGTGCTCTTTCCTGGAATGCCTTTGCATCTGCATATCTTCGAAAACCGATATAAATTGATGGTGAATCAATTGATGAATCAGGAGCCTGTTTTTGGAGTGGTTTTAATCAAACGTGGATTAGAATCATTGGGTCCTCTGGCAGAACCTCATCTGATTGGAACGACTGCCCGCATCCTCAAAGTTGATCCACTCAAGGATGGCTGCTTTAACCTAACAGTTATTGGAGAGAAAAGGTTTAGAATAAACTCGATTAGTGATGAGAATCCTTTTCTGACTTCGACAATGGAGGATTATCCGATAGATTTTAAGCGTCCCTTAGATGTGTACCGTCGTATTCGACATCTACGCAATCAGGTGCAATTTTATTTGCAAACCATCAATCGACTTGATGATATGGTCATTGATCTTGATCAGATTCAGATGCCGGATGATCCTTTCACATTGATATTTCTTGCTGCCTCATTACTACAAATTCCCGCACATGAAAAACAACCAGCCCTCAATGCAGAATCAGCTATGGAAATCTGCCACATTGTGGAACGCCTGTATCGCAGAGAAAATGCTGTCCTGCGGAAATTGATCAATATTACCGCTGAACAGGCTCAAGGATTCGCGCTCTTAAATTAGTCTGCTGAGTCGAGGCTTGAAATGAAAAATCAAGCGTGATTACAAATCGTAATCTTCGCTCTCGTCTTCGAATTCAGGAGAAAACCAATTATCACTTTCATATATACCTGAAATTTCCTGGCCTTCAGGGGTGACTGGATCGTCCATTCTGACCTGTAATCGAATACCCGCCGTGCGAATGCCGTTGGGGGTCATGACCCTGCGTACGGTGTATCGAATAAAATAGCGTTTGACAAGTTCATTTTTCAAAACAGTTTTGAGCGTTCGGACACTGACACAGGCCTGTTCCGCCAACTCCCCCATCTCTGTTTCCAGAATATCTCTCTTTTCTCCTGTGTATGGATTCCAGTAACAGACTTTTCTGGTCATCATAATGACGATCAAAGCGGAATGACCTAGTAGTGGTAACCAATTTTCCAGAAAATATTTGGTTACATAGATGCCTTTATCCGGCTGAATGATATTGGCTCTTTCATTTCCGTAAGCGCGCTGCAACATCACCTTACGCTTGCTGGTTGCAGGAATGTCTTCCTCCAGATCAGAATTTTCATAATTGACTTTATTTGGTTTTTTCCGTGAGGGTGGAGTCGGATTAATTTCTTCTTGTTCAGTCTGCCCGGAAGGCAAAAATGATTCTTTTGCGCCGTTTTCTGCGAATTGGTTTGAAACAATCACTTCTACTTCTACATCACGTTTATATAGACCTGACAACAAGCGTGATATCCGTGAATTTAACCGGCTGGTAATAAATTTCTTATTGAAATCATTCATGACCGCTAATCTAAATTTATCAGGGTTCCCATTAAATCCTATAGGGACGATAGGGTCCACCCAGGTCTTGAAGTCAGCCCGGTTCATTTCGGGGCGTAATTGACCCAGTACCATTTGCCAGGCTTCTTTGTGATCTGAATTCCCTATTTTGGTCTCCATCTTATTTCCTGCGGTCAGCTTTCGTCAACATCAGTTACTTCCATCCCAAAGTCTTTCATCACCTCGAGAATATCTTTGTTCATGTAGATGGATGCTATTAATTTCATTTAATTGCAACCACCTATTCGTGTATTTTTTCCAGCAATTGTCCACCAAATGAACGAATTTCATTTGAATGAGATGAATATTCCGTTCAAATATGAGCTGATTCCACGCCTGGACACCTGCTAAACTCATTTGATTATCTCCTTCTTTACTAAATCTACACGCAGTTTATAATTTGTTTTTTGATAATTATATTCTTCCGATAATTAAGTATATTTTTGGTAGAAAAATCTATTCGGTACTGATCAACATTTGAACCAATTCTTCCAGATTACGTGCTTTTTCGCCGGGTACCAGCTGTAAACGTGCACTACAAATTCGGGAAATGATGCCAACCGTCTCCCCTAACGAAATTTTGCGACCCAACATCTTTGCCAGACGGGTTTGCCATTTGGTAAGTTCAGCCATTTCCCCTTTTGAGAGGGTCAATCCAACTTTATGTCGTGGTACCAATGATGGGGGTCGCCCGGGTGGACGAGATTGCGGATCGGATTGAATCCGGCGAGCCTGATAGAGTTGAACCCAGGCGTTACTGGATACAGAGTGGGAATCATGCTTCATATGCTACTACCTCTCTTACGATATCGATTGTGATTGTTGACACGTCTGATTGCAGTACTAAATCAGTAGCCAAGGCACAATACCGAATAATTTCTCGCGGAACACCTTGTGAACGCTCGTACAACAATTCGAAAGCATCATCATCAATAAATGGCTCACTCCTTCCAGCAACATTCAACCGGAAGAGTACCATTTGTAGTGAACTGGACAGGGTTAATGGTGGTAATGCCAGACGAACGAAGACGCGTGCATTGACAGCTTTATTCGTTTCGAATAGACTGTTCATCTCTCGCTGGCCAAATGCCAGAATCTGAACCACTTTGGAGTCGTAATCAAAATTATAAAGCCGGTGTAAAACCTCAAGTGCTTCCGGCTCCATCATCTGGGCATCATCCAGTATAATTACTACATTGCGGTTGCGGGTGTATTCATCAGCCATTAAGCGTTCCAACGTATCCATTTGCCGCTGAAAACTTCGTTGTGTTGGAAGTCCAAGTGAGAGAGATATTTGTCGGGCAGCATCCATACCTGATTTGAAGGAAGCCGTGTGAATATAACTGATAACCACCGAATCTTCAGACGCATACAAATCATAGATACGCCGAGCCAATGAACTTTTACCCATACCCATGTCACCTGAGAAGAGAGCCAATCCCCTGCGTCGGGAGACAACCCCCTGCGCCTGCCGGTAAACTGCCAGATGTTCAGGTCCCAGGTATAAATAGCGGGGATCGGCGGATAATTTGAAAGGATCTTCTTTGAGACCTAACCGTTCCATTCTTGCAACACGCCATTCTTCATCGTTCATTGAATTGAACATAAGCACTCCTCTACATAATCTGCGCATATTATTGCATTAATTGTGGAATAAATCAAGAGAATTATCGTTATTTTACCCTAATTACAACTTAATTAACGTAAATATGTTGAAATTGGTCTTAATATATGCTAATATACTTAATAATGACATAAATAAAGCTAATTAAATGAATTATTACAAGAATTACGCTAATTATATCCAGAAAGAGGGAATATGGCAGTCATCATCACAATAGCAAATGAAAAAGGAGGCGTGGGGAAGACAACTACAGCCGTGAATCTTGCTGCTGGGCTATCCTTATTTCTGGCAAATCAAACTGGAACCAATAATCGTGTTCTCTTGATCGACATGGATCCACAGGGACATGCTTTATTGGCGACTGCCTACGGAGAACATGACGCCCCTCCCAATCAATCTCTCTCTGCCCTTCTGGTGGAAACCCCACCTCCTTCCATTCAAAGATTATTGCGCATCTCAGTTCATCATCCCAACCTGTACGTGGTACCATCCAACCGGGAAGCCATGGTGGATGCCGCCCGGGTATTACCGACATTAATGGCCAATGAATCACGCTTGAATCAGGTCCTTCGTCAGGTTCGAAATCAGTTTGCCTTCATTATTATCGATACACCCCCAACCACCGGCGATCTTTTGGTAAACGCACTGGTTGCTGCCGACCATATTATCATCCCGGTTGAACCCAGTTACCTGGGCGTTTCCGGATTGCGCGAGCTGCAGAACACCATTGAGCAGGTGCGATTGCATTTCAACCCGGAGATCAATATCCTGGGTTATTTACCTACCATTTGTGAAGAACAACGCATTGAAGTCAGGGAGATCCTGGAACAGCTGGAACAACGCTACCCCCACCAGTTGCTCGGACCCATTCACAAGGCTTCCGATCTGGCATACGCACACTCCAGCCATATGGATATTTTTACCTATAAACCCCCCAGACAGCGTCAACCTGGTCAGCTTGCATCGAGTTCACGCGCCACTAAAGAATATGGTGATCTGGTCGAAACTGTTATTCAACGAACACTTACCTAATCATTCAAGGTAAGGAGGAAAAATGGCACCCAGTAAGAAAAAGAGATTTAACGCATTTGAGGATTTTCCGACAACCGAAGAAAAATTGATCTCCACGCAGAAGTCCATTCAGGAAATAGATAAGACTACTCGTGATATTGAGCGCATTGAACGGTTAAAACCCAGCGAAATGATGCCTGATCGTTTCCAACCACGCCGTTTATTGCCCATGCATATCCGTCAATCCTATTACTCAGGTGAAATTGACTGTTACCAGGCTGCTGCTGAATGGTTGAAATACGCTCAGCACGATAGTGGCGTCAAATCTGAGGTTGAGCGTCTCATATCACTGGGAAATTCCTTTGATGAACACGGTCAGATTAAAGCGATTACAGGTTCCTGGGATAATGACCCCAACGGGAACTTTGTATTCTTAATTGAAACTGGTGAACGTCGTTTCTGGGCAGCCTGCTTACAGTTCAGCGCGAATCACCTTAATGAAGAACCGCTTTTACGTGTGGAAGTGGTTGACAATCCAACACGGCAACGCCAGGTACTGGAGAACCGCCATGCGGAATCCCCCTCTGCTGTTGAACAAGCCTGTGAAGTAGCCGCATTGATCCTGGCTGAGCTAGGAATCATGCCGGATGGAAAAGTGCCGGATGATTATGATTATTTTCGTCTGGCCCGTGCCCAACGTATGCCTGCTGGATTATGGGACCGTATCATACCTATCATGCAATTAACCCGCCCCAGAATGGTGCAATTACTGAATATCCTGCAGTTCCCCAGTAATTTACTCGAAATGGCGGATCGTTTCCGCTTACCAGAGCGCGTATTAAGGGAAATTCTCAGCCAACCACAGAATAATTGGGAGACATTGATCCATCAGAGCATTCAAAATAGCCTTACCTCGGAAGAAATCGCTGAACAAGTGCTCAACGATAAAACCACTTCAGAAAGCAAAAAAGAGAGTTCTCCACACACACCTTCGACACCAGAGAAAAACGCCTACCGCTCCCTGCGTAAATTTACGAAAGTATTCCGCAGTATTGATCATCTGGAACAATCCGAAATACTGGATTCACTCGCCGATGACCTGTTTGTCAGTGGTCAGGCAGAAAATGCAGCTGAAATCCTATCAGAATTATTGACACTAATTCAGGCAAGGTTAAAAAGAAGATAATTTTTCTTTTATTCTAATTTTAAATCATAAAAGCCTCTTCCCTTCAGTTTCTGCCCTGAATCGTAACCGCGGTTACGATTCATAAGATATGCAGATATTTTTTATTTGTCATTCGATTTAACCTGATGATCACATTTAAACGAATAACATCCCGAAAACTTTTCAACCCTGATATAAATAATTCCTAACATTGTATGTTAATTAAAATTCTCAATAAATTGTAAAAATAATTTTCAAATTCGGAAGGATGAAATCTTGAAAAAATATGAGGTGAGTAGGCATTTGAATAAATACCCATTATCTCTTTTAAAACGGCTGAAAATCGACTTATTTGATCAAAGGGTATACGCTGGTTTTTTATCAGGGTATACCCTTAGGGTCGCCTCTTGACATTCTACCAATTTCAAGGGTACAATTATCAGGGTCACCCCTTAGTGACACACCAATGCAGATTTCTTCAAAATCAAAGGAGCTCATCTCAATCATGTTCATCATTGCCCTTGCGAATCAAAAAGGTGGTGTTGGTAAAACGACAACCGCGGTAACACTTGCCAGCGGGTTTTCTCAGCATCAAAAAAGGACATTATTGATCGATCTTGATCCTCAAGGTCATATTGCATTTTCATTTGGTGTGGAAAAAACACCCGGTCTGTATCGCTGGCTGGTGATGGGTGAACCACTTGAAGAAGTTGTCAATAATGTCCGACCTGGATTGGATATTTTATCCAGTGATAAACGCACAGAAAGCGTCAAACGTCATATCACTTTAATGGATTTTCGCGAGACACTCCTGTTCGACCGCTTAAGAAATTCGGAATACGATGTGATTTTATTGGACATGGCGCCATCACTGGATGTATTACACATCAATGGGTTGATCGCCAGTGATTGGGTTCTGATCCCAACCCGGCCAGACGCCATGGCTGTTGATGGTGTTAAAGAAATTTTATTAACCATGGGTGAAATCTCGCAACGGGGACATCAGTTTGCCGGTTATTCGATATTACCAACATTTTTTGATCGGACCACCCGTGAAACGGTTGCTCAATTTCAGGATATCGTGCATGCATTCGGAAATAAGGTATTACCCCCCATACCACAGGATACCCGCGTACGTGAATCTGCAGCTTATGGAAAAACCCTATGGGAATATTCTCCTAACAGTCCAGCTATGACCGGTTACCAGGATGGAAAAAATCAGGTGGGTGGTTATATACAGATTGTGGATCGTTTACTGGAGGTGATCGATGGCTAATCAGAAATTACAACGCAGATCAATTCTGGATCCAGCTGTTGCAGATTTGTTGGCTGGCATGGAAAATAAACAGGCGGAAGCTCGCTTACCTCGTCGGGTGCGTGAAAAAAAAGCGAAAGAAAGAGCCAAAATGCGTGCCCGCAGAGATCAACGCGTCACTTACGATCTACCCCCACAACTCAAACAGGCGGTTTTTGAACTGGCTGAATCATTGTCCTTGCCTGCCAGCCAACTGGTAACACTGGCTTTGCATCGCTTTATGGACGCATACGCTGCCGGACAGATCGATATTTCCAAATACAAGAAACCATCCAAAAGCCCACGCTATGATTGGAAACTCGAATTTCCCCCAGAATGGTGGCAAAATTCGTAACCACGGTTACACTTTCACAGGAATAGGGGAGGGGAGTATTAACTTCCATGTCTACTATATATTTTGGTCAAGTAAGTCGGCTTATAACTTAATAACACAATAGTACATATTTTCTATTACATAAAAAGCAATTGAAATTAATTTTTATAGAATTTATATTCTAATTTAATAATTATTTAAGGAAGATTTGCAGACCCATGATGATCGGATTGAGAAGGAAAATAGCGCAATCCAACAAAAGCCAGATTAATGCTGGATAAAGAACAATTTTGGGTCATCTAGCTGAAAAGATCTTCACCAACATCCTAACCGGTTGTCGGTTAGGAGTAACCAGTCATGCCAAATCCTGCGATAGTCTGCTTTTGAAATACTCCGATTACCAGGCTGATCAACAGGGAATTGAAAAATATAATCCAACCACCAGGTTCAGAAGGAATACAATTTTAATCAATTCACATTAGAATTAGGAATAATGAATCACAACCACGCGCCATTTTCGATTGAATCAGCAACCTCCGATTTGATCATCCTGTATATCCATGGCATTATGGGGTCTCCGCTTGAGTTCCGAAGAATTGTGGATGCGCTTGACGATGAGAACATTCATTTCAAAGCCCTATTACTGCCTGGACATGGGAGTAATGGGTATAATTTTGCCAGAACCAGTCCATATGACTAGCAGACTCATGTCAACCAAGCAATAAAGGATCTGAAGAAAAATCATTCAAAAATAATTTTGATCGGACATTCTTTGGGTGGATTGCTGGCGTTGAATGCTTCTCTCCAATATGCTGTGGATGGCATAATCTTAATTAATACACCGATCAAAACCCGTATCAGCTTTCAGCAGATATCATTGTCGCTGCGGATCTTATTAAGTACAGAAAATGGAGATGATCCACTAATTCAAACATATCGGGAAACTTTCAGTGTTGCATTTAACGATTGGTGGACGCTGCCATTATGGATTCCACGATTACTGGATATCAATCGTATTGCCCGAGAAACATCCACGATTTTAAGTGAAGTTAACGCACCTGTTATCATATTTCAATCCATTCATGATGAAACCGTCAACCCGACCAGTGCAGAAATGTTAAAAAGGGGATTGGGTGATCATTTATTATCATTAACATACCTGAGCAAATCGACACATGCTTATTACATAGATGAAGATTTCAAAAAATCATCAATGGCATTAAAAGATGACTTCTTGATTCGTTAAAAGTAGTTAATAGTAGTTAATTAAGTAGTCATATGAATCACGTGCAAAATTTGCACTCACGAGTCGGGCAAGAATTGCACTCAGTAGGAGGGCAATATTTGCACGCTGGCTGCCTTAATGCAAAATTTTCATGCTGGCCAACAGGAAACAATTGCCTTAAGGCCTTAAAGAAAGAATTGCACGCAGGCCAGAATGCAAAATATGCATACAGGCAAATCAAGTAATTACCTTCATAATTATTAATGCGCATAGGTGTAAAATATTCAATTATCGTAACTATAAGTAAAACCTATTACCCGTTAAATCACCTGATCCCCATTCTGGGGAGAGTAGGGGATCAGGCTTAGAATAGGGACGAGGATTATGGCAATTTAAAACTTAAGGAAGGTCCTCGAAAATTGTTATTTTTTCCCAGGTTTTCCACCACCCAGGTATACCCAGGCATCATAGGCCTGTACCAGACCATAGCCATAGTAAATATCGCGGTCAGGATCACCCAGATCTAAGGCTGTGGCTGTCATGGCTTCGCGGATCTGCACATTTGTCAGAGAGGGATTCCAGCTCCAGATCAGGGCGGCGACCGCAGATACATGCGGTGTCGCCATAGATGTACCCGCCCAGGCTTCATAGCCACTGACATTCCAGAAGGTATTGGCTGAAATGGTGGCTTCGTTTCCAAGCTTGTTAGTGACAAGAAACTCGCCATCTTCTAAACTGAGACTGATAACAACCAGTTCAGATGTTCCTTCTCCTAGGGTGAAATAGTCGTTTCCAGGCAAGTTATTATATATAATTATTCCTACTGCTCCTCTACTGGTGGCATTAATGACTTTTTCTTCAAAGGAAAAGTCACCTCTTTTACACAGTGCAATCATTCCGGTCAAATCATAGGTTTCTTCATTACATAAACCACCATCTGCCAATGGAGCTGTGGTTTCTCCTTGTGCTGAAAATTCTACATGATTTGCTGAATAAATTACTCCATCTACTAATGCCCAATTTTCGGATATATATGGAATTGTACTAAGCACACCTACACCAGGTGCTGCCAGTTCTACCTGGTCATTGAAGTTGGAAAAATCAGCAATTAGCATATTCTCATCCAGCGCACCAACAGAGATGACCGAATCATAGGATGCGGGGTAGTGATAATCTGGTAATCCGTCATTGCTGGCAGCAGCTACGGAAAGAATGCCTTGAGCATAGACTTTATTGAATGCCTGTTCTTCCTTTCCGCTTTTGTTGGTTCCACTGAGGCTCATACTGATGATATTGGCACCGTTGTCAGCACAAAGAAAAGCAGCTTCAATCAAATCGGAGGCGTGAGCTTTGGAAACCCACAAGCCGTCATCACCAAAAATCTTAACAATGAAAAGGGATGCAGTACCAGGGGTAACACCCACTACACCAAATTCGTTATTCTGGGCGACGATCGTGCCGGCTACATGTGTTCCATGTCCATAGCCATCGAGTGTCCATAAACCAGGATCATCATTGGTTTGAGACCATCCACCGGTGATATTCACGCCTGAAAAGTCTTCATGACCTGTGTAAAGACCTGTATCAATGATACAGACTGTTCGACCAGCGCCTGTTGGGGCTTTCTTATCAACTTTCAGGTCAAAGTTAGCATCCCAGATTTGGCGTGCCTGCACCATGTCGACACCATAGGGTACAACTTGCTCCGGTAAAATGGATTCTGCGCTCACGGCTGCTGCTTCGGAGGGCATATTGCGTACCAACTCACGAACCGGATCTTCTTCAATGGAGATTACATTGGGATTGCGACGAATGCCATTCAAGGCACTTTCCGGTAAACTGACCACGAATGAGTTCAGTTCATCAAATTGATAATGGAAGGCAGCCCCGGCATTTTTCAATGAATTCTGCACACCCGCCTGTTGACCCACACGATATTCCACAAAGACCCGCACTTCCGGTTCACTGTATGCCGGTGTAATCGAGCCCATAACAAAAAGCAAAGCGATAATCAAAATGATACTTCGCGCGAACAAAGTTAACTTCATTTTTATCCTCTTTCTCTACAAATGGAAAAATCACTCGTCTCTATTTTCTTAAGACGCGAAAATATATCAATCGATACGCTTGATTTAAAGATTCGTTTCAAATGCGTGAAAAATAAATATTTCCCTCAAAGTCATAGTAAAATTAGCGGGGAGTACCAATTCCTACCAGCCTGAATTCCTGAAATGAAAGAAAAAGTGAAATGAGATACTATGGAAAAACTCAGTGTTGTCATCCCGGTTTATAACGAAGAAAAATATATTTCCACGACCATTCAACGCGTGTTGGATGTGAACCTGGAGGATGTATCCATTGAAATTGTAGTCGTGGATGATGGATCCAAGGATCGCACGGTGGAGATTTTACAGGGTCTGGCAACCGAACATCCCGAAATCAAGATCTATCAACAACCAGTCAACATGGGTAAAGGAGCAGCCTTACGCCGTGGTTTTCAGGAAGCCAGTGGTGGCATTATCCTGATCCAGGACGCTGACCTGGAATATGATCCGGGGGATTACCCGGTCTTATTAAAACCGATTCTGGATGAAAAAGCGGATGTAGTTTATGGTTCACGTTTTCTGGGAGGACCCCATCGCGTGATGTATTTCTGGCATTTTGCCGGCAATCAATTCCTGACTCTGTTATCCAATATCACCACCAATCTGAATTTAACGGATATGGAAACAGGATATAAAGTCTTCCGGGCTGAAGTGATAAAAAGTATCCCCTTGAAATCAAACCGTTTTGGTTTTGAACCAGAAGTGACTGCTAAAATTGCCCGACGTGGCTGGCGGATTTTCGAAACTCAAATCTCTTATTCTGGTAGATCCTACGCAGAAGGTAAGAAAATTGGTTGGAAGGATGGCTTTCAGGCTATCTATTGTATTATCCGCTATGGTATTGCCGATTAAAACAACCAATCATGAATCAACAATCCCTGGTTAATTTACTGCTAAAAGTTCAGAATGGACATGTTTCCATTGAAGAGGCTTTACAATCACTCAAAAACTATCCCTATGAAAATATTGGGGACACTGTTCGTTTGGATCATCAACGTTCGCTACGTTGCGGGTTTCCCGAGGTGATCTTTGGCGCGGGCAAGAGTGATGAACAGCTGCTGACAATTACGGAACGGATCTTATTGCAACCGAGTGATCTACTCATCACCCGCATCGAGGAGAATTCTGCCAAAAAAATTGTGGAAATCTACCCCCAGGTAAAGTATCATCCCATTCCCAGAATGCTCAGTTGGCAGTCAAATCCCGAGCCAGGAAAAGGCTGTGTACTGGTGTTAACTGGTGGTACCGCAGATATCCCGGTGGCAGAAGAAGCTGCACTCACCGCCGAAATGATGGGAGCCAGCGTAATAAGGCTCTTTGATGTGGGAGTGGCTGGGTTACATCGCCTGTTGGATAAAATCGACTTGCTGCATACTGCCAGAGCCCTGGTGGTGGTGGCAGGTATGGAAGGGGCTTTACCGAGTGTGGTGGCCGGGTTGGTAAGTGCACCCGTGATTGCTGTCCCGACCAGTGTCGGCTATGGAGCCAGCTTCAACGGCCTGGCTGCGTTGCTGGCAATGCTCAATAGCTGCGCCAATGGTGTCTCAGTGGTCAATATTGACAATGGCTTTGGGGCAGGTTATCAGGCAGCCTTGATCAATCGACAGAGTTTTACAAGCAGTGGTCAGGATGACTGACCCAGATGCAGGTACGATTCTTAAATGGAAGAGTCTGATTGAATGGCTACAGATGTATGATCAGATTGGTGTAGCATTGTCCGGGGGTGTGGATAGTGCCCTGGTATGTGCTGCGGCTGTTGAGGCATTGGGAAAAAAACAAGTCACTGCTTACACAATAAAATCCCCGATGGAAATACCTCAGGAAGTTGAGGATGCCAGGCTTATTACAGAAAGTCTGGGTGTTGACCGGTTTATAATCCCACTGAATGAATTGGAATTTGAGGATATTTGTTCCAACCCATCGCAACGCTGTTATTTTTGTAAAAGAGAACGTTTGAAGGTAATTCAAGAGCAGATCATATCGGGGAACACTCAATTGGTGGAAGGCTCGAATGCTGATGATCTTGGCGATTACCGGCCGGGAAGAAAAGCATTGCAGGAATTGGAAGTATTAAGTCCATTGGCAGAAGTAGGCATCACAAAAGCAGAAGTGCGCCAACTGGCAAAATGGCAGGGACTACCCGTCTGGGAAAAACCATCCACTCCCTGCCTGGCGAGTCGTTTCCCTTATGGGGTTGAGATCAACCACCAACGCTTACAGCAGGTTGCCTGTGCAGAAGAAATCCTGAAGAAGATGGGATTTGCTGAATTACGAGTTAGATATCATGAAAGCGTGGCAAGGATTGAAGTACCAATTGAGGAATTTGATCTTGTTGTCACTCAGAGCAAAGATATTGTTAAAGCAATAAATAATTGTGGTTTCCTATATGTTACCCTGGATTTGCAGGGGTTTCGCAGCGGAAGTATGAATGAGGGATTGATATGACAAAGATTTTATATGTAGATACTTTTTCCGGGATCAGTGGGGATATGCTCCTGGGAGCATTTCTGGATGCTGGCTTACCCATAGATGTACTTAAAAATGCTTTTGAGTCTCTTAGTTTACCTGAATCGTTTCAACTTTCTTTTCATCCTGTGATGAAAGGTGCCATTCAAGCTGGGTACTTTAACATAGAACTCGCGCATGCAGAAAATGAGGGTTCTCACCATCACCGCCACATGTCGGATATTCGCCAGCTACTAACCCACAGCAAATTAATACCCAAGGTGAAAGAATATAGTTTGAAAATCTTTGAGTTGCTGGCGATTGCTGAGGGTAATGTTCACGGTGTTGATCCGGAAGAGGTGCATTTCCATGAGGTGGGTGCGACTGACTCGATTCTTGATATTGTGGGTATTTGTACTGCTGTAGATTATTTTCAGATCGATGAAGTATATTCTTCCGCATTGCCCTGGTGTGAAGGCACAGTCAATACACAACATGGTCCAATGCCAGTGCCTGCGCCGGCAACCATGGCACTTTTACAGGCGTGTAACGCCCAAATGCGACCTTTTTCAGCGTCCCTGGAGTTGATCACCCCAACTGGTGCCGCTTTTCTGGCTGCCTTCGCGAAATTTGAGAAACCTGCCATGATATTGGAACGGCAGGGAAGTGGGGCTGGGTCAAAGGATACCCCATGGCCAAACATCCTGCGAGTGATGATGGGCGAAAGTCTGTCAGAGAGCAACAATGAACACGTTGTGATTGAAACCAACATCGACGATATGAATCCTGAGTGGTATGGGCATTTAATGGAACGTTGCTTCGCAGCAGGGGCATTGGATGTCGCTTACGAACCAATTTTCATGAAGAAAAACCGGCCAGCGACAAAGATAACGATCATCGCCAATCGGTTACAGGAAGCGCAACTGGCAAAATTATTATTACAGGAATCCACTACATTTGGCGTACGGGTCTACCCGATCCGACGCTATGAAGCCGAACGCGATTTTTTGAATATCCGTACGGAGTGGGGGACAGTCAGAGTCAAACGGAAATGGCATGATGGAAAAGTCATTCAGATTGCACCGGAATATGAAGATTGTCACAAAATTGCCCTTGAACACCAGATTCTGCTGGGTGACGTCATACAAAAAGTGATGCAAGCTGTAGAAAACGAACCAGCAGGTTGATCCGATTCTATATTTCTTACCCATCGGTATGTCAACCAAATTAAGTGAAGATGGCATCGATGCGCAGCAAGCAGTCCAAAAAATTTGTGATCGTTTTATTCACCGAAGTGCCATACTAAGTGAACACCGTGATATATTCCCTGAAGATGTATATAAAAAATTGTTGGCTGCTGTTTCGAATTTGTAAAATTGGTACAATAAATGCATTGAAAGTACCTTACAGAATTGTTAACTCAGAAATTCTTGATTCTCCCAGGTTGTAAAGGAAAATTATGTCATTTGGACTAAAAAAATCCTATAATCTAAGTAGAGAATTTGTGGATACAAGTGTATGCAGAATAATATTTCAGTCCATATTCAACAAAGGAACCAGATGAACGTATTGCCAACCAGTGATATGTACATCTCTGGAAAAGTACTCTTGTCCTACCTGAATGAGCTGGTGGCTCTGGTGGGGGAGAAGAGTGTGATTATGGTATTGAGACGCTCCGGTTGGATGGATCAGGTTAGAAAAATTGTGAGTACGCGCCACGATAAAACCGCTCCCTATGCAGCCCTGGTAAACATAAACCAGCAGGTTGAAGATATTTTTGGAAACACAGCCTTAAGAACCCTGGTTTACTCAGCTTCAAAAAGGAGTTTTTCAAGTTGCTTTGGGGGTACAGAAGTAGCCCGCGAGACCTTAAAATGGTTGGAAAAAAATACAGAAAGCACGTTACGGCTTCGGGTAAGTCTGGAAACGATCAGCCACCTGTTACAGGCAACCAGTGATCAGAAAATCAAGATTGAAGAGAGTTCCAGTCATTATCACCTGACCATTCAGCAGAGTGTAGCCTGTTGGGGTGTCCATGGTAAATCATCACCAATTTGTTTTTACACGGTGGGTATGATTCGTGGGGGTTTGCATCATCTATTTGGACGTGATGATTACCCGGTGCAGGAGCTGGCATGTACAGCAACCGGAAATAAAGCCTGTGAATTCATCATCCGAAAATTCCCATTCAGCGATAATGAAAAAGGGAGTGGCAAGACTGGCTTCCTGACACTACCTCCTCATTTACGCTAAGGTGACATAACCTAATCTTTCTGATCGATGGTATCTTCATCAGATGATGAAAAGTCAACCTCTGTGTCCTGTACTTTGATATCTGTTTTCTCATCCGGATTATCCTGATCATCACCACTGACCATGATAAGAGTTTCAATCACTTCTTCGCCATTTATATCTTCTTCATCACGAATAAGTTCACCTTCATATTGGTGGCCGGGTCGATCATCAACATGAAAAGGAACTTCAATTAGAACTATGTCTTTATCATCACGCAAAAAGTTGCGTAATCGGGAAGCTGTCTGATTATGCAACCAGGATGCCCATTTACTTTCCGGAATGAACTCGGGTACTACAACTGTTGTTAATTGATCTTTAAATTCAAAATCGTTTACATATTTAATGTAATTGATAATTGGGCTCAAAATATCGCGATAATCATATTCAATTTTGATTAATTGCAGACCATCTGTAATTTCATTGAAGCGTTTCCAGCGTTTTTCAAAGCGATTTTTACTTTTTTCATCTGTAAATACTGTCAGAACACGCACGTCACTGGAGATACGTTTGGCGTATTGCATTGCCAGTAAAGTGCCGCGATGAACATCAGCAACCGGGACAATGACTACATCGCCAACGCCACTACTCTGTTTTAGCGCCATACCCTGGGTTGTAAGGGCGTGGGCTACATTCTCATAATGTTTGTTGATAGAGAAAAACAGGATAATTACGAGTGGAATAATGACCGCAACAATCCAGGCACCTTCAACAAATTTTGTGACCAGGAGAACGATGAAAACGATCGAGGTAACAGTGGCACCTAATGCATTTACAGCTCGTTTCCAGCTGCTGTGTTTTTCATAATGAACTTTGGTCACTTTGGTATGCAGAACTTGTCCGGGTTTCAGTTTCCCGATTCTTCCCATCAAACGGAACATACCAGCTTGAGATAAGCTGAAACCCAACATTACACCTAAGGCATACAAAGGCAACATTGCGATTTCATCTGCTTGGAATATTAGTATGACGATGGCAGCCAGCAAAGATAGGGTAAGGATTCCTGCGCTATATACCAGGCGGTCACCACGGATCATCAGCCAGCGGGGTAGGAAATTATCGCGTGCAAGGAAGAATGAGAGGCGTGGAAAATCTTGAAAACCGGTGTTGGCAGCCAGGAACAGGATAGCGGCGGTAAAAAATTGCACCCAAAAATAAAGGAAACCTGTGCCGGCTGCACGACGTGTGAGCTGAGAGAGAATACTTTCAGCTTCTTCAGGAACCAGAAGGAGGTGCGTGGCCAGGAATGTGATGCCGATAAAAAGTGTCATGGCAATAATTCCCATGGCGACCATCGTGATGGCTGCATTCTTCGATTCTGGTGGTTTAAATGCTTTGACACCATCACTGATGGCTTCGATACCAGTCAGGGCAGTACATCCCCCAGCAAATGCTCGCAATATAAGCCATATAAATAGGAAGCCCGAAGATTCTACCTGTGCTTCAATAATATGAGGAGTTATTTCCATGGGTGTCATCCCAAATAGCCCGAAATAGCGTGCCAATCCAACCAAAATAACGGCCAGTACACCAACAACAAAAGCATAAGCTGGGATGGCAAAAATGGAGCCACTCTCACGTACACCTCTTAAGTTGATCCAGGTAATCAGGACCAGTATGACCAGTGCAATGTAAACACGAAAATCAAATATTTCGGGAAATGCAGAGGTGACCGCACGAACACCAGCAGAAATGGAAACTGAGGCGGTCAGGGTATAGTCAACAAGCAAGGCAGCTGCAGCTATCAGAGAAGGTACTTTACCCAGGTTATCCTTGGAAACCATGTATGATCCACCACCTTCAGGGTAATGCATAATCGTTTGGACGTAACTGAAGATGACAAGCAGAACAAGCATTGCAACGGCCAGACCAATTTGCATGGTCATGGCGAGTGCACCGCTGCCTAACACCACCAATACATGCATGATGGCTTCAGTGGCATAGGCATTACTACTGATTGGATCAGAAGCAAAAATGGCTAAACCACGTTTTTTGTCAAGACGTTCGTGTGAGTCATGGCTGGTTGGGAATGGTTCTCCAATAAGAAAACGTTTAATTGTTGAATAACCCATAATAATATTAGTCCTTGTAAAAACGATTCATAAAATGACCACAGTCCAAATAAAAATTTTCATCAATGCACACAGAAGAAGGCAGCTATTTTCTAATTGTCTAAATAGTTAGTTCAGCCTGATATTCAATTGATGAGAAGCAGGTGGTGGATATATCCCGGAAAAATGCTTCCAGGCGATGGATCGCGAAGATTCGATTGGTATATTTCCCCCGAAATGATTCTGTTTTGGTTGTTTGCTTGTGTGTGCGGCAACAGCGCCAGGACAAAATTGTGGTGTTTGGCAGTCCCATTTAAGCAAAAATTCCAAAACAAAAAGGTTATTGTTCATCTATTTTGTATTTAATTCTCCAAAGATTGGTATCATACCTTTGATTATATACCATGTCAATGTGAGATTTTTCCTGATTGAGGGGGATAGGCTGAAAGCTCTAAGCCAAAAGCTCTAAGCCAAAAGCTAAAGCGGTGGGTGAGTCGATAGTCAGGGGTGTTCCTTCAGTTTGAAGTGGGGAAAGAACACCAACATTAATTATTTCCTTGATCAAATTATTGGTGGATTGATACGTTGGGAATGAAGGATTGGAGAATGGGCGCCATTTTCCATTCTGGGTTTCGTTCTCCAATCCTTCACCCCTAGCATTGATGTCGATATTAACTCAAAACCTTAATTGCTTAATAGCTTAACTTCTTTTCCCATTCAAGACATTTAAATCCGAGAATACTTTTTGGAATTGTTCGGCACCTTGACGGTCGGTGATGGCAAGGACTTCATCGCCAACTTCAAACACAGTATTTCCATGCGGCATCACAACCTCACCTTTGCGAAAAATAGCAGCCAGAACACAATGTTCCGGTAAATTCAAATCCATAATAGCTTTCCCGATAGCGATCGCTTTGGGTGGAATTTTTTCCTCCACCAGGGCATAATTGCCTTTACGCAATTTTAGCAGGGTCATCATATCACCCAGCGACATTTCTTCCTCAATCAGGCTGGACATTATTTCTGAGTGATTTACCGGCACATCCACGCCAAATATCTCATTGAACAACCAGGCATTGCGTGGATTATTGACACGGGCGATGGTTCGATTAATCTTAAATTGCTCTCGGGCTATGTAACATAAAACTAAATTTTCTTCATCATTGGTTGTAACCGCAACAAAAACCTGGGCTTTGTCAAAACCTGCATGGTTCAATATGGTTGGATCAAGAGGATTACCTTCAATTATCACCTCGGTAGGCAATTCTTTGTGTAAACTTGCCAGTACCTTTGGTCTTGACTCAATAACGCGCACAATATGATCCTGTTTCAGGAGATTTCGAGCTAAATAGGTGCTCGTACGTCCACCACCTGCAATAATAACAAACATATCAGACCTCCTGACCAGGGTTAATAAATTTTAATCGCAAAGCTTCAATCCCTGCATGGGTTGCGCTGAAATTCAAGTGGTCATCGGTTTCCAATACATCTTCCATATTCGGAATGAAAGATTTTCCGCAGCGGGTGATCGATGCCAGAATGGACTGACCTGGATTTTGCTCCAAATCAGCTACTTTCTTGCCCACCCATTGCTCAGGGACGATTACCTGATAATAATCTACAGCACCATCACCGAAGGAATACACCACCTTAAATTGCTCATTTAGAATCATTTCTTCCAGGCGGGAGGCACCCCAACTGGTACCACTAATCACTTCAAGTTTAAAGAGCTCAAAAATCTTACCAACACTGGGTTCAAAGTTTCTGGCAACGACATTATGAACTTTGAAAATTTCTTTCGCAATCCTGCCAATGACCAGATTGACAGCATCATTACTGGTAACTGCTGCAACCGCATCAGCGGTTTCAATGCCAGCGCGCTTTAACACATCCTGACTGAGGGCATCGCCTTCGACGAATCGACCTCTAAACGAAGGTTTGAGTACGTCAAAAGCTGACTCTTCCAAATCGATAATAGACACTTCATTTTCATGTTGGAAAAGTAATTGTGCCAGTTCTGAACCCAGACGTCCACATCCTACAATTAAAACTTTCATGTTTATTCCTTTTTTAATCAACCTGATAGGGTACTTCTACGATTACAATATTCTTTTGCCCCATCAAGACCTTGCGCAAAGTATCCGCTGTACGCATATGCAAGGCATTTGTCCAGAACCGTTTGGGGATAAATTGCGGGATTACAATGGTGATCATTTCATTTTCCAAACGATTATTGCATAACTCGGTAACGTAATCCAGGATAGGCTCAATCATTAAACGATATTGGGATTCTAAAATGACCAGACGAACCCCATCACCCCAAATTTCCCACTTTTGCTGAAGTTTAGCAGCTTCTTCTTCATCTAAGGAAACATGCACTGCAGTTACGTCCTTGGATAATGACTCGGCATATCTTAAGGCTTTCAATGTGCCACGATGAACGCTGGCAATAGGTACAATCACGCGATGTCGACCAATATGATGTTGTCCGGTATATTTTTCCAATGTAAGATGGGCTGCCAGGTTTTTGTAATGACGATGAATTGACAGAAAGATGAAAACCAAAATGGGTAGGAGGATAACAACTACCCAGGCACCGTCTGCAAATTTGGTTACTGCGAAAATGATCATTACAAAAAATGTCACAATAGACCCAAAACCATTGATAATCATCTTCAATAACCATGTTTTTTCATAGCGGACTACAGATCCCGGTTCAATTTTTTCTTCACCTGGTTTTAAATGTCCACTTTTCCACCAGCGATGTGCCATACCCCCTTGTGAGAGGGAGAATGAAAGGAATACACCAATCGCATAGAGTGGGATCAATCTTGATACATTGGCTTGAAAGATGATTACCAGAATAGATGCAATGATAGCCAATGATGCAATACCACGCGAATAAACAAGACGGCTACCGCGATAGGTAAGTTGCCGTGGCAAGAAACCGTCCTTGGCTGTCAGAGCTCCTAAACGAGGAAAATCCGCAAAAGCGGTATTGGCTGCCATCACAAGAATTACCGTTGTTCCCACAATGGTAGCTAAATAGAGAATGCCACGCCCATCGAAAACGGTTCTGGCAATCTGTGAGACCAATGTTTCATGCTCTGAGGGGATTGCAGCGACTTTTCCTGCTAAGAAGGTGACGCCGATTAACATAGATCCCAAAATCATTGCCATAAAAATTAATGTAGTACCGGCATTCTTACTGCGAGGTTCACGAAAAGCTGTGATCCCATTTGAAATAGCTTCGACACCGGTTACCGATGCAGTGCCACTGGCGAAAGCTTTCAAGATCAAGAATAAACTCAAAGCCTGAGGTTCAGCCAGTATGGTTAATTCTGGTGGATTGGTAACCAGTCCAAGAGTGCCAGAAAAATAACGAACCAAACCTACAATAATTGTCAAATACATCACAACAACAAAAAAATACGTAGGAATGGCAAATGTAATTCCCGATTCTTTCACCCCGCGTAAATTGATAATCATGATGAACATAATGAAAAAAACAGCAATTTCCACACGCCAACGGAAAATTTCTGGAAAAGCGGAAACAATTTGCGCTACTCCAGCTGATATCGAGACAGCTACGGTAAGGATGTAATCCGTTAATAATGCTGCTCCAGCAATTTGTGCCGGAACTTCTCCAATATTATCCCGGGCAACAATATATGCGCCACCGCCATCCGGGTAGGCATGGATCGTTTGCTCATATGAAATGGTTAATATAGTCAATAAACCAACTATGCCAAGTACCAGCGGAAGAGAATAGGAAAGCGATGCCATTCCAGCAGCTGCCAGCATCATCATCAATTCTTGCGGACCATAAGCCACTGAAGACATCGCATCCGAAGAAAAAACAGCCAGACCAATCAATTTACCAATGGTCTGGTGGGGTGCATCTGCAGTTTGCAAAGGATTCCCGATCAGCCAATTTGTCAGATTGCGCCGAGGTTTAAAAACTGTGCTTCGAACCTGTACGGATGTCCCGTTTTTATCATCTAAATTCATTATTACCTAGTCTCTCGAAGCGAGAGTCGATATCTCACCTCTCAAATGTCAATGACCGATACCATCTGCAATAATTATAAAATCGCCCTAAAAAAGGCGATTGATGGTTAAATGTGATCAAAATCAGATCAATTATAACCTGTATTTGGATTGGATGGATCACGCAGAATTGCCTCAAAAATAATCTTACTATAGAAAATATCGTTGGCTCAAAAAGAATGTTACTCTAAAGCGGAAAAAAGGTCCGCAGAGGGAGCTTATGATGAGTCAACGTAGTAAGCGGGAGATGATTGCAACGATCCACCCGCGGTACTTGAAAGCCAACAAAGTTGGCAAAAAGCAGATTTTGGATGAGTTTGTCGAAATCACAGGTTATCATCGCAAATATGCAATTCGTGTATTGAAACATGGTCCTAAACCCAAAGGATTGAAGAAACCAGGTCGCCGAAAAGTCTATCAAGGTGAAGTTGTACCGGTTCTGGAACAGATTTGGGAAATCTATGGAAGGATTTGTTCAAAAAGACTACATCCATTTTTATCGGAAGGAGTCCAAATTTTGGAGCGATGTAAGGAACTTAGCTTATCTTTGGACACGAAACAATTGCTCTTAAGTATGAGCAGGGCTACCATAGACCGCTGCCTGAAAAAAGCACGTTTTAATCATCCCCAACATGGGCTCTCCACCACTAAGCCAGGTAGCCTGCTCAAACAAGCCATCCCAATTCGTACTTTTACTCCGTGGGAAGATGAATACCCGGGTTTTCTGGAAATTGATCTGGTGGCGCATTGCGGCTCCTCTGTTGAGGGAATCTATCTCAATACACTTACAGCCACAGATATAGCTACGGGATGGACAGAATGCCGGGC
Organism: uncultured Chloroflexia bacterium; assembly: GCA_963765655.1. Taxonomy (GTDB): domain Bacteria; phylum Chloroflexota; class Anaerolineae; order Anaerolineales; family Anaerolineaceae; genus UBA6170. The sequence goes on along the minus strand of CAVXXH010000008.1, from coordinate 149,494 downwards.
TTTGGCTAATAAAACCCAGGCTGCTGTCTCTAAGGCCATTGAGGATTTGCGTCAGCAGCTGCCTTTTCCCCTGTTGGGGTTGGATTCTGACAATGGCAGCGAATTTATCAATGATAATCTTTACCGTTATTGCCTTTCTGAGGAAATCACCTTTACCCGTTCGCGTCCATACCAAAAGAACGATCAGGCGCATGTGGAACAAAAGAATTGGTCAGTTGTGCGTCATACAGTTGGTTATGACCGCCTCGAAACTCCAGCAGAATTGGAATTGCTGAATTCCATTTATTCTGATCTTCGCCTCTATATTAACTTCTTTCAACCTGTCCTCAAATTGGTTGGTAAAGAACGGATTGACGGGAAAACCATCCGCAAGTATGATCGTGCTAAGACACCTTTTCGTCGGGTATTGAACCTCAAAGATCTTCCTTTGGAGGTCAAGGCATTTCTGATTAACCAATATATGCAACTGAATCCAGTCACTCTTCGAGACAGTATTGATGCTAAAGTAGCTTTATTGTGGAATATTGTTCGGTAACTTTATTAGTTGAGGCAACGTTACCCCTAAAGTAACATTTTGTTTTGAGGCACTACGCAGGAGCAACGTGCTGCTTAATGAAAGATAAACTAAATGGTGCATATCACCTGATCGGTTGACGGTTTAAAGCTGATGTAGGAGATCTTCTTTCGAAGAAAATGATGGATGGATTAGGAAAGGGAAAGCAGGTGATTACCGAATTCTGAGTGGAAATTCGTTTCTCATATCACCTGCTTCAACCTACTTCTAATTTTCGAATGAAAAACTATCCAGAAAATGGTTGTACAAATCCCAATCTTCCTTGCCGCTGGTGTGCAGGATGACGATGGAATATAGTTGTTCTTTGTGTGCAAAATAATAATAATCAAAGTTATAGGACTGACCACCACTTTCCATTCTTGTGTGAATGGCATTTTCGCCGGCAATCTCCATTACATCATAGGTTTCGGCATCAATCAGGTTATGGTCAGCTAACCATTCTTCCAATTCGGAGCCTTCTGGCGGGCGATATTCTTCCCGATCCTGCGGGTGGGCGATCATAATCATTGGCCAATAATTATCCTCAAATATGGGTCCTTGAATGCTGAAACTCCTGGTTGGTTCATCATTTTCCGTAATGATTGCATCAGATGGATAATGGAAGCTGTATTTAAGATCCTGGTCGCGATAAATATTACAGCCATCGTCAGCCAGCTCGACGGCTTGAACTGGATTTTCTGCCAGACTATCACCAGGTTTGCATTCACCGCGATTGAAAGCCCATTCATCACATTCGCTGCCATCTGGGAAGACACAGACACCGGCTTGAGAGCCATCTTCTGCGGTACGGATTTCGAGGGTCCCGCCATTATCCTCGCAGAACACGGATGCCGGGTTGGGCATGGTGGCACCCATATTGAGACTATCACCAGGTTTGCATTCGCCGCGATAAAAAGCCCATTCATCACATTCGCTGCCATCCGGGAAGACACAGACACCGGCTTGAGAACCATCTTCTGCGGTACGAATTTCGAGGGTCCCGCCATTTTCCTCGCAGAACACAGATGCCGGGTTGGGCATATCTGCAATGTCTGAGTCAGATTTATCAGAACCTGTGGTCAGGTTGCAGGCCGTCAGGAATATCATTCCGATTGATACGAGTAGGGTAAAAAGGGATTTGGAGGACATTTCTTCACCTCCTGATGTCTGCACTGGGGAGAAACGCTCTCCCCTTTGATGGATTCTGTGCATTCAGGATTTCTATTGTATAGACGAATGGGGAGCGAAAATTGTTCCAATTTTCGCTGAAAGCTCAATGCTGGAAGCTGACAGCACAATGTAGTAAATTTTTCAGTTCATTAAAAGTCAGAAATATCTTTCACAGGCAAATTAAAAAATGATCTTCATTAGATTAAGAGAGCTATTTTCGTTCATTCGGTGCGCCAGGAAAAGCCTAATCGATCTAGTGTAATGAAAGGAGTACACACAATGAATTTCTCATAACATTGGTAGACAATCGAGCGACGGAAGAAGTAATTCAACCAGTCGAAGCCTCGAGCGTCAAAAACACAAGCCACAGCGAAAGCGAACCTAAAACGGCCTCGTTAAACGATAACAATAGAAGTGGTCAACCTTCCGAATATGGCGAAACCAGTATCCAAGATGAAGAAATGAGAAAAAGCAATCATGGAACATCTCGGGGTGAAAGAGGGTAGCGTGTGTTGAAAGATCGATTGAGGAACCTGGGAGACCCAGCTTGGGGTACGCATATTGGAAGGAAGACATAACTTCCAATATTGGCAAGTTGGGAGTCGGAGATGCCCATAGTAGTGAAGAAACCTGGTAACTCGGGTGGAGCGAAGGGGCATTACATGAAACATTGTTTCAAACAAAACTGGAGAGAGAACCGCTTGAAAAATTATTCTACTACGGACATACCGGTCGAGCACAAGAAAGTGGTCATTCCGGAGAAACTCTCACTTCTGCGGGCGAAACTGGGTCAAAAAGCCAAACAAGAGCCAAAGTTTCGGTTTTATGCATTGTATGATCGGGTCTATCGAAAGGACACTTTGGAGACAGCATGGCGAATAGTTGCAGCCAATAAAGGGGCTGCAGGAGTAGATGGCATCACGATAAAGGAGATACAGGAAACAGGGTATGAGAACCTCTTACAAGAATTACAAAATGAACTAAGAAGCAAACGATATAGACCGCAACCAGTTCTACGGGTTTATATTCCTAAATCCAACGGAAAACTACGACCTTTGGGAATACCGACCGTGAGGGATCGGGTGGTACAAATGGCTGTTTTGCTAATCCTTGAGCCAATTTTTGAAGCAGACTTTCTGGACTGTTCGTTCGGCTTTCGTCCTGGAAAAAGCGCTCATCAAGCTCTACAGACCATAAAGGACAATCTACAAGCAGGGTTTTCTGTTATCTATGACGCTGACTTGGCAGGTTATTTCGATAGTATTCCACATGATAAACTGATGGCCGCCATTCGAATGAGGGTAGTTGATCGAAGTGTGCTGAGGTTAATCAGATTGTGGTTACAAGCTCCTGTGCAAGAGAATACCCCAAAAGGTGGAACTCGTTTGAGTGGAAAAACTCATAAAGGAACTCCGCAAGGGGGAGTTATTTCTCCCTTACTTACTAATATTTACTTGCATTGGTTCGATAAAGTCTTTCATGGTAAAGAAGGCTTAGCTAGAAGTGTAAACGCCAGACTTGTCCGATATGCGGATGATTTTGTAATCATGGCTAGAAACGATACACCCATTATTTCAGACTTTGTTGAACAAAAGATTGAAAAATGGATGGGGTTAGAAATAAATCGAGAGAAGACTCGGATGATTGATCTAAAACAAGCCAAAACCGCGCTCGATTTTCTTGGTTTTACCTTTCGATATGACTGGGATCTTGGAGGCAGGAAAAAGAAGTATTTGAATATCTTCCCTTCTAAGAAGTCCTTTATTAATGAAAAGCGTGAAATCCGGAGAATGACCGGTAAAGTAATGTGTTTTAAACCAATCCCTGTATTGATCAATGAAATGAATATCCATCTACGTGGGTGGGCAAACTACTTTTCATTTGGTTATCCAAGCCAAACTTTTCGTCACATTAACTGGTATTTGTCTGAGAGAATGAGTAACCATCTAACCAGACGAAGCCAACGACCTTATAGACTAAGGAATCAGAAGTCTTATTATGCTGAACTCTTGAAATTGGGACTTAAGTTCCTATGACTCTTGTGAATGCTGGAGACGAGAGTTTCTTGGAGAGCCGGATGCGGGAAATCTGCACGTCCGGTTCGAGGAGGGGGGAATAAGGAAGCATGGCATGCGGTGCTGAGCCACATTAAGGGAAACCTGGATACTGAAGTATTCCGAAACCTAAACTTCCTTATTCCTCTACTCTACTTTTTGCATTCGTTGACGGCAATTTCTGTGTTTCAACAAAGAATGTTGATGGTATCGAGAAAGTTTAAATAAAGTGCTATCTCCAGAAGGCAATCCCGAATTTGCTACGATTCTTAAAGTAATTAAGGCATTAGGCTTATAACTACACGTTGTTCCACAGGATAGTGGAAGTCGGGTGAGCTGAAAGGGCAACCAAATAACGATATTTAAAAATCCGTTGTGAGCCATCACACTCACAACAGATTTTGTTATTGACTTTCAACTTTCACCTTTTGGTGTCAGTCTACCACCGGCGCAAACTGGCTGTTGTACAAATCAGCATAGAATCCGCCTTTTTCCAGAAGATCATCATGTTTGCCTTGTTCAACGATATCACCTTCATTGAGCACCAGGATCCAGTCGGCATCCCGGATGGTGGAGAGACGATGGGCGATAATGAAGCTGGTGCGACCGTGCATCAGATTGCGCATAGCTTTCTGGATTAACAACTCTGTGTGTGTATCTACGGAGCTGGTGGCTTCATCCAGAATCAACATGGCGGGGTCAATCAAAAATGCGCGCGCGATCGTCAGCAGCTGTTTCTGACCTGCGGAGATATTAGTGGTCTCTTCATTCAATACCATGTTATATCCACCCGGTAGGGCACGGATGAAGTAATCGGCATGGGCGGCTCTGGTTGCCTCATAAACTTGTTCATCAGTGGCATTCTCGCTACCATAGCGGATGTTATCGATGATGCTGCCGTTGAATAACCAGGTATCCTGCAATACCATTCCGAACATGCATCGCAGATCCTCACGGCGTAGATCGCGAATGTCATGACCATCAATAAGGATTACGCCCTTGTTGACATCATAGAAACGCATTAACAATTTAACCAGTGTCGTTTTACCAGCTCCGGTCGGGCCTACAATTGCAACCCGCATACCCGGTTCCACTTTGGTTGAGAAATCATTGATGATGATCTTTTCGGGATCATAACCAAAGCGTACATTTCTGAACTCCACACGGCCTTCCACACCAGTCAAATCGACCGGATTCTCAACCTCCGCAACCTGATCCTCTTCTTCCAGAAATTCGAAGACACGTTCAGCCGCAGCAGCTGTCTGTTGCAGTACATTGGAAATATTAGCCAGTTGGGTGATGGGTTGTGTGAAGGAGCGTACATATTGAATAAACGCCTGAATGTCACCCACTGTGATCAGATTACGAATAGCCAGGTATCCGCCAACCACAACCACGCCCACATATCCGAGATTGCCCACAAAGCTCATCATTGGCATCATGATACCGGATAGAAATTGTGATTTCCAGGCTGTGTCATAGAGCTTAACGTTCAAATCATTAAAAGTTTTGATGCTGCGTTTTTCAGCGTTAAAGGCTTTCACCTCAACATGTCCGCTAAACATTTCTTCAATATGTCCGTTCACATTCCCCAGGTAATCCTGTTGTTTGCGGAAGTATTTTTGCGAGCGTTTGACAATGAATTGGACAATCACCAATGACAGAGGAATGACCAGTAAAGCGACCAGTGTCATTTGCCATGAGATGGTCAGCATCATAATTAAGATACCTACCACACTGGTGATGGAGGTGATGATTTGTGAAAGACTCTGACTGAGCGTCTGATTGACGGTATCCACATCGTTGGTGATGCGAGAGAGGATCTCGCCATGATTGGTACCATCGAAGTATTTCAAAGGCATGCGGTTGATTTTAGCGGCAATATTCCGGCGCAGATTGTAGGTGATGTCCACCGCAACACCAGCCATGATCCATCCCTGTATGTAGGACAGTATTGCAGAAAGGACATATAATCCCAACGCCGTCAGCAGGATCTGACCGATGGCGTTGAAATCAATACCAGGTCCGGAGCCGGTAATTTGCTCGATCACGCCTTCAAAAAGCTTTGTGGTCGCATTCCCCAGAATTTTAGGTCCAAAGATAGAGAATACGGTGGAAACCATGGCTAAAATGATCGCAATCACGGATGCCAGTTTGTGTGGTCCCAGGTAGGCGATCAGTTTACGCATGGTGCCTTTGAAATCCTGGGCATTGTCGCCTTTCATCATTGCCATGGGACCGCCGCCAAATGGACCACCGTGCCGGCTTCTTTGAGGAGCCTTCGATGGGTCGGTGGTGGAGTTACTTTTGCCGTTGGGAATTGATTTTTTATTGTTTGTGTTGCTCATGATAATTCCTCCTGGCTTAATTGTGATAGGGCAATGTCACGATACACTTCATTGGTCTCCATTAATTGCTTGTGAGTTCCTTTACCGACCACTTTCCCTTCATCCAGTACGATGATTTGATCAGCTGTTTTAATGGTAGCAACCCGTTGTGAGACGATGAAAACAGCACTATCTGCTATATATTTCCGCAGCGCTTTTCGCAGAGCTGCATCGGTTTTAAAGTCCAGAGCAGAAAAACTATCATCGAATATATTTATAGGCGCTTTTTTGACCAATGCGCGGGCAATTGCCAGACGTTGGCGTTGCCCGCCGGAGACATTGGTACCGCCCTGGGAGATCTCAGCTTCCAGACCATCCTCGCGTTCTTTAATAAACTCAGTTGCTTGAGCAATTTCAATGGCCATCCGAATTTCTTCCGGGGTAGCTTCTTCATTTCCCAGATGCAAATTGGATTCGATCGTGCCGGTGAACAGGTTACTTCTTTGAGGAACATATCCGATTTTGGAATGTAATTCGCTTTGCAAGACCTGGCGAATGTCCACCCCATTGATCAGAATGGCGCCCTCTGTTACATCGAAGAAGCGTGGTATCAGATTGACAATGGTTGATTTACCGGAACCGGTTGTACCTATGAAGGCGGTTGTCTCACCAGGGCAGGCTGTAAAGGAGATACCATGCAGGATATCCTCTTCTGCATCAGGGTAGTGAAAAGAAACATTTCGGAATTCCACCACACCCCGGAAAGGTTCGGGAAAATGCAGAGGATTTGGCTGGTCAACAATACTGGGTTCTGTTTCTAAAACTGCGACGATACGTTCAGCGGATGCAGAAGCACGCGGCAGCATGATGAACATGAAAGACATCATCATGAAGGCAAAGAAGATTTGCATGGTGTATTGAATGAATGCCATCATATCGCCCACCTGAATTTGTGCCTGTGCCACCTGATGGGCACCAACCCATACCACCAGCAACGAAACAGAACTCATCAGAAACATCATAATCGGCATCATGATCACCATCACACGGCTGACAAACAGCATGTTGCCGGTCAGATCCAGATTGGCTTTATCAAATCGTTTTTCTTCAAAATCCTGGCGGTTGAACGCCCGTACCACCATCATTCCAGATAGATTTTCCCGCACCACACGGTTCAGGTTGTCGATTAAGGTCTGGATAATTTTAAACTTGGGTAAGGTGATCGTGAAAGCGGTTGCAACGACAGCCATCAGTACCACCACCATCCCGGCAATAATCCACCACATGGAAGGTGCTTTATCCAACGCCCGGATAATACCGCCAACACCCATGATCGGTGCGAAGAACACCATACGGATGATCATCATTGTCACCATCTGAATTTGAGTAATATCGTTGGTGGAACGAGTGATCAGGGATGCCGTTGAGAACTTCTCAATCTCGGCTTTGGCAAAATTGGTGACGCGTACAAACACCGAATCGCGCAGATCGCGGGCAACACCAGCTGCGACCCGGGCGGAGAGTAATCCAACCAGGATGGTAGCGATCACGGAAATGAGAGTCAACAACAACATCCAGCCACCTGTGCGAAGGATATACGCGGTTTGCATTGAATCGGTATTGACACCCATTGCTTCGTATTCGGTTTTTACAGCAGCGATACCCATTTGCGAAATCATACTTTCGCCCAGAGTTTCAAATTGCTCCTGAATTCCTGATAACATTTGGGTTCGTTGTTGTGCTGGCAAATTACCCAACACGGCGAATAGATCCATCCCGGCTGGGATTTGTGAGATATCAAACCCCAAATTTTCTGCCATAGCGGCTGCATTCTCCGGATTCGCGGTCGCCTGTTCTAAAAAAGAGACGGTAATCAGTGCACGACTGACGATGGGGGAGAGGGTCTCCAATTGATCCTGATCAAGGGATTGGAGTACATACAGCGGCTGTCCTGCAGCCAGTGGATATTGTTCCAGGTACGCAGCATTATCCGAAGCTGTTGGTTCCACCAGCTTGTAAGCAGCTGTGACAATTTCCGTCTCTTCAGGGGAGAGAAATAGCTGTACACGGTCAAAGGTGCTCGCACGCATTGCAGAGGGGATTTCACTCTCCACACCGCCCTGTTGAATTCCAATATTCACGATGCGTGATAGGTAATCCGGCAGGGTTAGATCCACATTGGCTTGCACGAATAGCAATACAATCGCAGCCAGGATCATCAAATAGTATTTTTTGATATAGGGGAATAATTTAAGCATTACATTGTTCTCTTTACGTTAGCTTTCTTAAGGTTTTGCTTCTTCCAGAATGGCAGCTTTGTCGATTAACAAGCGCAAGGCAGTATCAACCTGAGACTGTTCATCATCGGTAAGAATATTAATCAAATCAGATAGCCATTTATGACGTTCGATCATCCCTTCATTGGCTATTTTTTTTCCTTCTTCGGTTAACACCAGAACTTTATTGCGGCGATCTTGCGGATCTTCACTGCGGTGGACCAAACCCTGTTGAACCATCTTCTCCAATAACTGACTGACAGCAGCATTCGTGACACCGAATTCTGTACCCAAACCAGAAATATTGCATTCTTCATTCTGCGAAAGATGAATCAAAGCGCTTAACTGAGGAAGAGAGAAATTCTTCTCCCTGGCAAACCGCATGAAGTTGCCAAGCGAGTTGCGCATGTTGAGATTCATCCAGTCGTTAATCGTTTTTTCTAAAGGTGGTGACATAAGACCTCTTATTAGTTAAGTTCGCTGAATTATATAGATAAGTTAAGCGATTGTCAAGAGATCGCATGACAGTCATAGCTGATGCCTAAGGGCATGATATGGCTAAAAGTTGAAAGCTCAAAGTTTTTCTTCGTCCACCGGCAATCAGCTTAGCAACCATGGACATAACACCTTAGGTAAAAGCCGGTGCATAGCACTTAGGGATTAACCTCTGATCCTCAATTTACATTCGTTGATGGCCATTGTTCAAACTGTGATTTTTATAATCTCATGACACCCAAGGGTACAAGTGTAAAAAATGATGAAATAGGCGGCAGGATTCATCATATACTGCTTCACAAAACCGAAAAAATAGCGGTTTGATAAGACCGCTATTTTTTCTTGATCCTCGTATTATATTTGTCTACTAGTACTCTTTGATGATGAAGAAACCATCCATGTCTTCTTTTTCCAATACATAGGTTGCTCTGTCATTCCAGTATTGGTAGTAATCAGCGGCTTCTTCAGGTGTGGCCTCACCGGCTGCTAATTTTTTCCCCATCGCAACTCGACCAGGGGTGGGCAGGGGAGTTATGACCACCAGATTGAACTTAATTCCTACTTTCGCGCCAGTATCCAAACGGGTGAAAATCCATTCACGCATGGGTGGTAGTTGACCGGTTGGTTTCTCCGCATATACCATTTTGTTCTGGCGAACAAAAACGCTATTGGCTTTGCCAAATTCAGCTCCGATGAATCCAGTATGAGGTGAGGCACCAGTGATGAAAGTAATGATGTCGCCAAATACGCCCACGAACCATTCGTCTTCAGCGCCGGGAGCTTCTACGGAGATTTGACCACGAACCGGTATTTCACCGTCTGGGTAAAGAATTTCAAGCGCTTTTTTGGTGATGGTCCAGGCACCGGTGGTTGCGCCGCAGGAATGTCCCGCTAATTTAACCGCTTCTTCATAATAATAAGGAACAGGTTCCTGTGATTGACCAAATATCTGGAAATAGGGCTCCGACATCATAATTGGTTCTACTTCGGTGATATATGCCTGATCCCAGACAAATTCTTCTGGAACTACAGTTCCTAAACCGGTAACAATCGTCTCCGAAACTTCTGTTGCACCTTCATCGTGAACAATCACGGTGAAAAATCCATCCATATCCGCATTCTCAAGCACAAATAAAGCGCGATCATTCCAATATTTGTAGTAATCCTCCGCTTCTTCCGGAGTAGCCAGTCCTTGTGCCATCTTGGCACCCATTGCCTGACGTTCTTCCGTGGCGATGGGGGTGATGATTGACAGATTGAAATTGACGCCTACTTTTCTTCCTGTGTCCAGACGGGTGAAAATCCATTCCATTTTTGGAGGTAGGGTGCCGGTTGGTTCCTCTGGGTAGGTCATTTTATTTTGACGAATGAAGAGATCATTGGTTTCCCCAAATTCTGCTCCAATGAATCCCGTTTTAGGTGCTGCACCAGTAATATAGGCAATAATTTCACCAAATACTCCGGTATACCATTCATCTTCTGCACCAGGTGCTTCTACCGCAATCTGACCTCTTACCGGAATTTCACCGTTTGGATACAAAGCTTCCAGTGCTTTTTTGGTGATCGTCCAGGCTCCTGTGGTTGCACCGCACGAATGACCGGCCAATTTAACCGCATCTTCATAATAATATGGAACGGCTACCTGAGATTGTCCAAAAATTTTGTAGTATGGCTCGACCATCATAATGGGTGGTACCTGATCTATATAATCCTGATCCCAGATGCTTTCTACCAATGGCTCTTCAACTACTTCTTCCACTGGAGCAACTTCTTCTTCGGTTGGCACAACCTCCTCAGGTGGATCTGCTTCCTCCACGGGAGCAGGTTCAGCGGGAGGTTGGGTGGCTTGCGGTTCCACAGGTGCGGCAGGTGCTTCGGTGGGGGCAGCGGGTGCACATGCAGATAGAACAAATACAGCGATGATTAAAATCGCAACAACAGAGTACAACTTCTTCATACGAGAACTCCTTTAAGAATATCTGGGGGTGAAACGGGAACACAATGGAATTAGATTTTTACATGTGAACATTATCACAAACCAAAGGTGATTTCTTTGCTTTAAAGCAAATAGAAGGCATCATCGCGCCTTTTCTTCCACTTCCCATCTTCAGTCTTTGACCCCTTGTCAACCTTCGAAAATTCAATGTATCGCAATTCAAGTTTTAATTTGGCTTTCAGCTTTTTGCATTGAGCTTCAGGCGATTTTTCTGATCTATAATAAAATTATCTTGATGAAAGAAATCTTGCTAACAGCAGAAGAGATTGAGGAACTCTCCAGCGAAAAGAGTTTCGAGCGTGGTATTGACCTCTATCTCAGTGGTGCTATTTCAGGTACCTATCGCGAGGGGAATACAATCTACGGAAAGTGTAAGGGGAGTGAAAAGAAAAAATACGAAATCGAAGTCAATTTCGACGACGATGAGATGGATGCCTTTTGTTCCTGTCCGTATGATTGGGGTGGCTTATGTAAACACCTGGTTGCGTTTCTGCTAACCTTTGTCAACGAAGAAGAATTATTCATTGAACCAGTGGACATTGCCACTTTGATTGAGCCTTTAGACCGGGAGCAATTAATTGTTTTGATTGCAAAATTAGTCCGGGAAAAACCAGATTTGCAGTATTGGATGCAGAAATATATCAAAGGCATATTGAAAAAATAAGAAATCTGCTCTTCTTATCCCAATCAATCTTTTAAAATCATAGGTAATGGAAACAGGTTCACATCTTTACGTTGATGAGCAATATCAACCAGCTGGCGCGTAAATCCCATTCGAGAACACAACCCGAAGCGGATCTCGTGCCCCGGGAGGTCCGGTTTCACAAGTTCTGCTTTGCGCTCTAAATCCATCAGATCGTTTGACCCAATAGGTTGATTACTCCATTTACAATCAACCAATTCCGCCATTTGATCTCCCAAAATGACCAGGTCAATTTTATTCTGGTTGTCCCACCACTTTCCAATTGTCTGTGGAAAAAAAGGTAATCTGCCAGCAATGCCCATATCCCAGAAATATTGCTGGCATATTTCTTCAAATGCCAGCGCTGAAAAATGATCAATCTCTGGCATGATTTGTTTTTCCAAGACAAGCTGACCAGCACCACGTTCCAGGAGAGAGCGATGGGGTAGCACGAAGCGAAACCAGAAACGCAGATAATGGTCTTTTATGTGATAAAGCCCTTTTCGACTTTTATGCGGTTGGGATTCGATGACCGGTACGATTCTCTCGATCAAATGCAACTGTTGGAGTGTGTCAAGATAGACATGCGCACCATCAATCCTGGTTGCCTGTTTGATTTCATTTAAGCGCATCTTTCCCTCGGCAATCGCCTGCAGAATCGCATAATAATGACGCGGTTCACGGATTTCTTGCTGTAAGATAAAGCGGACCTCATCAAATAAAAATGATCCACGATTGAGGACCGTGTTGAGAATAGTATCTATTAAGGAAGAATGCTTATCAATACCGTATAAATAGGCAGGCGTGCCTCCCAACACAGCATACATCCTGACCTGATCCTGCTCCTCATAATTCTTTAAAAACGACCGGATATCTTTGAACGAAAATGGTTCCAGAAAATGATGATTGACTCTGTAACCTGGCATTCCCATTTGCAACTGATGAACAATCTTCTCCATCATGCCGATTTCAGATCCGGATAGGATCAGCAGAAGATTCGCATTTTGCAAGGTCTGTTTCCACATTTTTAGCAGCAAGGAAACTAGCGCTGGGTGAGAGGACACCAAATTTGGAAACTCGTCCAGAACCACCACCAGACGACCTCCCTCCGCAGTTTTCCCCAATGCCTGAAAAACATCCTCCCAGCTATTAAAAACTGCGTGTATCTGATCCGAATCAAACAACACCTGATTGATGGTAGAAGATAGAGATGTCCTCAATGAGATTTCAGATCCCAAATCGCAAACATAGAAAATGGATTTTTTGTCTTTACAAAACTCTGAAAGCAGTTCCGTTTTTCCCACCCTTCGGCGGCCATACAAAACAAACAACTCCGCCTTCCCGGATTGATACTTTTTTTCCAATATAGCCAATTCTGAAACCCGATTGATGAACATATTGACTCCTAAGGAAATCATAATTACTGTAATCACGATTTCCTTATTGATTATAGCAAAAAAAAGGAAAAAATAGTCGATCCTTTCGGTGAGTTGCACTTAGTGGTGAACCAACATACAAACAATCTGGAAGAATTGCCTATATAACACAAGACCAAAAGTGCGATGCACCTGGTCTCAAATCCCTGTCTAGAAGGCAAGGTGCAACGCACTTTTGGATTTTAGATTGATGATAATAAATGTCCATTCGATGTAGACATCTTCTCCCTAAGTGCATCGCACCTTAAGACTGAATAACTAAACTACTTCCAAAGATTTCAGATACAAATTAATCCCTTCAGGCATTTTTTGGTCTACCAAATCCTCTAACACGAAATTGCGATAATCTTTTCTGCATTGAAAATAATTATCAAAAAAGACTTGATTAAATAAGAAACCTTTTCTTAATCCTATGAATTCTTGATAAATTGAATAATCCCACTTCTCGGGATATTCAACCAATCCAGCTTTTACAGGGTTCGTATGTATGTATTTGCATAGATGGATCAGATAATCATCTTCATCAACAATCTTTAGACGATAAGGACCTTCAAAAAGTGGTCCTGAATGAGAATAACTATGATTAAATGCTTTGGTATAACTGTGGAAAACACGTTGTGGTAAAAAACCTGCTGGAAAGTCACCATTCTGTTGAACAAGAAGGTGATAATGGTTGGGCATTAAACAATAAGCAATTATTGTGAGTTCAAACTCTTTGGAATATTTTTTTAAATTGTGGAGAACAAAAAGATAATTTGAGTGCTCTTTGAATATTTTCTGTTTGTGAGCACCGCGATTATAGATGTGATAAAAAGAACCCTGGGTGAATTCTGGCCTTTGTTTCGACATTGTTACTCCTTCTTTGACGCCAGTTTTATGTCAGTAAAAAATTAAATATTATTCTACAGTTTATGTCAACTGATTTTATTGAAGATATGTTTTCCATTTCTGGTAATAACCCCACTACGACATTGTTATTCACTTTATGGTTTGTAATTATTTGCACTTAAGATTGGGCGGGTGCGTTGCATTTAGCGATGAACCAACATACAAACAATTTGGATGGAGTACCTATTTAACACAAGACCAGGAGTGCGATGCACCTAATCACAAGTCACTGTAAGGCAAGGAGCAACGCACTTTTGAGTTTTGCATTCATGATTGTTAGGATCCATTCGGTGGAGACTTCTTCTCCCTAAGTGCATCGCACCTTAAGACTGGGCAGGTGCGTTGCACTTAGCGATGAACCAACAAACAAACAATTTGGATGAAGTACCTATTTAACTCGAGACCAGTAGTGCGATGCACCTAATCACAAGTCTCTGTAAGGCAAGGTGCAACGCACTTTTGTGTTTTGCATTCATGATGGTTAGGATCCAATCGGTAGAGACTTCTTCTCCCTAAGTGCATCGCACCTTAAGATTGTGCAGGTGCGTTGCACTTAGCGATGAACCAACAAACAAACAATTTGGATGAAGTACCTATTTAACACGAGACCAGGAGTGCGATGCACCTAATCACAAGTCTCTGTCTATAAGGCAAGGTGCAACGCACTTTTGGTTTCTGGATTCATGATGGTTAGGATCCATTCGGTGGAGACTTCTTCTCCCTAAGTGCATCGCACCTTAAGATTGTGCAGGTGCGTTGCACTTAGCGATGAACCAACATACAAACAATTTGGATGGAGTACCTATTTAACACAAGACCAGGAGTGCGATGCACCTAATCACAAGTCTCTGTCTATAAGGCAAGGTGCAACGCACTTTTGGTTTCTGGATTCATGATGGTTAGGATCCATTCGGTGGAGACTTCTTCTCCCTAAGTGCATCGCACCGATTTATTACTTACTATACACTACCCGATAGACACGACCACCGGCATCATCGGATATGAACATTTCGCCATTCACACCAAAAATCACATCTGCCGGGCGGCCATAGGTGGAGGGATCGCCACATTTTTTGTCTTGTTCGCGCCAGCCGGTAGCAAAAGTTTCACTGCCTGTTGGTACACCATTTTCTAGTAAAACGCGTTCAACTTTACAATCGCGGTAATTTGCTACCACATTCGTGTTCCATGAGCCGTGGTATGCGACGAACAGATCATCCCTGAACTCAGCTGGAAAATTGTTGCCGGAAGCGATTTCCATCCCGAGTGGGGCGGAGTGGGCTGGGGCGGTGAAAATGGCCGGTACTGCATCATCACAGGTGAAACCCGAGGGTAGCGCAAGCCGATCATCACGAACCTCATTCGAAGCAACCAGGCCAACACCAGGGGTGTAACATAACGGCCAGCCATGCGAGCGGTTTCCCTGTACCGGGATGACAATCTCCTCAGGTGGTAGATCATCGCCCAGTCCATCGCTGCCGTTGTGGTTCGCCCATAGATCACCATTCGGAGACCAGAGGAAATCGACACTGTTACGCAATCCCCATGCGAATACCGGTCGCTTGCGGATATCCGCATCATTGGCAAAGGGATTATCAGCCGGAATCGATCCATCCGGGTTGAAACGCATGATTGTGGCTGGACGTGGATCAGTTTCTACACAAATATTGCAGGTGGAACCAGCACTGACATACATCTTGCCATCCGGTCCGAAGTGGATGGTACGCGAGCTGTGCCCGATGGGTGGGGGGATGTTGTCAGTCACCAATTGCAAAGCGGAAAAATTACCGTTTGGGTTGGGACCCTGCATGCGTTGTACACGATCTCCAGAAGCGATATAGAGATAACCATCATAGAATTCAATTCCATGAGGTAAATTAATCCCACTTGCGATGATCTCCACACCATCCGAAAGTCCATCATGATTGCGATCCGGTAGACGCACCACCTGTCCAGCACTCATCAGGCTGATGTAGAGGTGTCCATCCGGACCAATGGTCATGAAGCGTGGCTTGCCACCCAAATAATCAGCAAAAATCCGGATCTGAAAACCGTCTGGCAATTGGATTCGTTGACTGGCAGCGTCTGCTGGTGGCAAGCGGATCCCTTTTGAGACCAGGGGTAGATAGATCGTAGTTTCATGAATAGGTTGCTGTGCTTGCGCGGGAAGATAAACTATCCCAAATGATAGCAAAAATAAAGTGAATACGAGAATAAATATCTTTTTTCTCATATCCACTATTATATTCTTGCTGTCTAAACAATCAAATCACAGGTTCTACAATAAATTCTTCATTTACGTGGTCGAGACATCATTTCGTCAGCAATGGCAGGAATACCTCAAACCCCGATGGTAGGGAAAATGGCGTGCCAAATCCTGCAAGAATCGTCATATTTCCTGTGATGGTCACCACAATGCTGGTTTCAGAAGACTCGATGTCACCACCCCAGCCCAGGAAAGACCATTCATCCAGTGGTATGGCGGTCAGGGTTATCTGCTCTCCGAGGGAATAAAAATCTTTTAGTGGGTTTTGATCGACAATTCCATAACCTTCTGGGTCAATCTTTACCGTTAATGAGTATCCATCCGGTTCGAATTCTGCTGTCATACTCAGATTGTCAGTAACCGTCACAGTCAGTGGATTCTCCGTGCTGGTAACATCTCCACTCCAACGAGAGAACTTCCATCCGGGTTCAGGGACAGCAGTCAACTCCACCAGTTGCCCATATTCATAAGGGCCATTGGCATTGCTGTTGATCGTACCTTTGCCTTCTGGCTCAACATTAAGTGTAAGCATATACTCAATTTTAGTGAAGGTAGCTGTCAGGCTGGTATTTCCAGTGATCGTTATTTGCAAAGGATTGTTCACACTGGTCACATCCCCACTCCAACCACTGAATGTCCACCCTGGATCTGCAGTGGCAGTGAGTGTGACTGACTCGCCGGAAGAATAAGAAGTTTTATCCGGATTCTTGGTCACATTGCCATACCCTACAATCTCTACCGTAAGCGTATTTTGCTGGTATTCATAAGCTCCCATATCCACAGTTGCAGTGCCATTCTCATCCCCATCGAAGATGCGTTGGTAGCCATCCAGATCTTTGAGATAAATAACAGGGGATAAGACTGCATCGTTCAGACCAGTATCTATACAAGGTGAAGATGATGTTAACCTGTAATCTCCTCCAATAGTAGGTTTATCTTGCGCAGCCACCGGACTAACGAATAACGGATTGTCAGTGATGTTTCCTGTTCCTGAAAAACCTCCCTGAATGTCTGAATAGGTTACCCCCATCACACCACCATCATTTGAATATTGGGTTGGGAAGTTCCCATATAGAATTGAATTAACAAATTTCACCTTGGAATCACTTCCCAAATTGTAAATACCACCACCACTAGATGGCATGGATGAATAATTACTCGCCAACGTTACGTTTGTAAATTCAGGTGAGCTAAAGTAGTTATAAATCGCACCACCTGCCTGCGTGGCTAAATTTCCGGAGAAATGTGAATTGACTATTGTGTTTTTATTCTCGAAATTGTATATTGCGCCACCATAAACAGCAGTATTTCCACGCATGCTGGATTCTCGAATGGTGGGATTCGAATCAGTCGCATTATAAACACCACCTCCACCTTCATAGGCACTGTTGCTTCGGATATCCAATTGCATCATCATCGGGCTGGAAGCAGTATTATTTACCGCACCACCACGATAAGCTGAATTGCCAACAAAATCGAGATTGCTGATCCATAAATTTTGTCCACAGTTATTCACCAGAATTCCACCACCGGATTGATTCGTGGATGTATTGTCATTGGCATGCCCGGCGGTGATGGTGAAACCGTCCAGAATGGTTCGTTCCGTCAGGTTATCACACAGAACTACATGGAAACTGTTATCCCTTGAATTCGTTTCGTCAATCGCTGCACCATAATATCGGACACCAAACGAATTAACCACATCATTACCATTAAGATCACCACTCAGAACAGAAGGTGGATTGGATGAAAGGCGTTGGAAGATATCGCTTTCGGTTCCAGCAAAACCTCCAAACAGATGCACACCGGGTTTCATCTCAAAGGATGTTAAGCGATCTGAGGTATCAGTCGGCTTGTATAAACCACTGGCCACCCAGATTTGTTGCGGTGCAATTGCGTCTTGCAGTGCATCCTGTAAATTGGTGTAGGCATGTGGCCAGCTACCACCGTTATTAAAGCCACTCGCATTTTGATCAACATAAATTACAGGTTGGTACTCGTAGGCACCGATATCGACCACATCTTCCTGGATTCTGAGACCTCCAGCCAGGTCTACATCAAAACCGATGGGGAGATGAGCATTATTGCCCATATTGATGGCTGGTGATCCAGGCAAAAGCCGGTAATCTCCATCGGAGGTGGGGGCAAAGGAACGATCAACAGGATTACGGAACATAATATCTCCGAAAACTAAACTATTCTCTTTGATCAGTGTGCCAATTCCAAAAGAATAATCATATGGATCCATAACAATCGAGTTTTTGATTATTAAATCTCCGAAATCAATATCAATTCCGCTTGAATTTGATATCAGATCAGATCGGTTTCCTGCAATAGTTGAGTTGATCAAGGTGATCCTTGTTCGATCGATATCACTACCCGTATAGGTTTTAATTGCACCACCGCCATACGCAGCATGGTTACCGGAGATTAACACATTCACCATATCCACATCACTGTTGAAAGCATAAATTGCACCCCCATTACCCCCAGGATCTCTAAAGGCATCATTCCCTTGTAATCTTGAATTTGTAATTTCAAGATAATTATATTGCAACAAATAAATCGCTCCTGTATATGGAGCAGAATTATTCAAAAAGTCGGTACGATCAATCGTAGCCTGGCAATCGAAATACATCATGATTGCACCTCCGGATAAGCTAGGATTGGACATGCCCGGTACCTGGGTATTGCCTTCAAACAAAGTATTGAAAATATCCGCAGTGCTGTAATCGAACATATAGATGCCAGCACCGCCATGAGTTCCCCAATTTTCAATGAATTGGGAATTGGACATTGTCAGGTGTGTGTCGTTGGCGATGAAGATGCCAGCACCGTCTCCCGCTTCATTAAACTTAAAGATTGAATTATCAACCGTCAAATTGGTGTGGTAATAGGCATAAACAGCTCCACCATCCAAACCGGTATTGCCATAGAACTGCATATTTTTGAGTTGCATGTCAGCACTTTTACTGACCCAAACTCCTCCACCACCGCCGATGTAAGAATCTCCATCTCCGATAACCAGGCTGGAGGCCATACCACCAGTGACGATGAATCCGTCCAGAATTGTTGTGGTAGTTAAATTCATCGCGGTCACAATATGGCTGGCGTTGGTTCCAATTAAATGGGTGTAATGCTCAGCGATGTAATTACCATCTCCATTCTCATCATCTCCTTCCAGATCACCGGAAAGAATGGTTGGGTTTAAATTCCAATCACGCTGGTCTAAAGATGTTTCATTTCCGGCAAAACCACCATAGAGAGCAACTCCGTTAGGGAGTTGAAAGGTCATGGAACGCACTTCATTTTGATTTGTCTGGTTGGAGGGTATATAAACTCCTGCTGCCACCCAAATTTCGTTACCTGATTGTGCAACCTGTAAAGCGGATTCCAAATCAGTGTAGGCATCCAACCAGGAAGTACCATTTCCTGCGCCGGTGGCATCCTGATCCACATAGATGACTCCGCCTTTGGTATCCCACGTAATTTCACTTAAATTGGTATAGATCGATGGAAATGGGTCATACACCTCGTTGATGGGGAGTACAAAGGTTGATGGCTCGAGAAAATCAGCAAAATATCCACCAGGCTTTATTGAATTAGTAGACTGATTCTCAAATTCACTGTATCCAATTATTGAGGTTTGCAGCTCATAGGGTCCCAAATCCACCACGCCAACGAAACGCGGGTTGCCATCAAGATCAGTGGTTAACCTCGGAGGTAGATAGCTATTGTTTCCAGCATTCAGAATTTGCGGGATCGCAGCAGCGGTCAGATGATAATCTCCGTCTGTGGTGGGGGCCTCTTCTTTGGGAAGGGGATCTACAAACCCAGGAGTGGAACTTCCGCTTTCATCTTTATAACAATTATTGTAGACAGGATTAATTCCTTCATTAAAAACCAACTCAATATCATTATCCCAAATAATGGAATTGTTGAAGGTTACCGACTTATATCCCCACAACGTTGCAGCATCGCCTTCTTTACTGCTAATATTCCCTGCAAAAGTGGTATTGGTAGCAACCAGTGTCCCATCATTTTGACGAATAGCCCCACCTCCCCCGAAAGCATAATTCCCGGAAAACAATGCATTGGTCATTACAGCATTAACATTGCTGAAATGGATTGCTCCTCCTCCAGCCACCAAACCGTAATTCCCGGTGAATTTTCCATTGGTGAGATTAAAGGTGGACACTTCCGTTCCAGTGCCATTGCTGATTGAGATTCCACCACCGATATTGTCACTGAATTCCACTTTGTTCATGATGACTGCAGGCGGTCTATAAGCATCCAATCCGCCAGAATCTCGACCGATGTTACTCAAAACTTTGACATTATCCAATTCCAGGGAGGACAGCCACATGAAAATTCCTCCGCCCAACCCGCGTGCATAATTGTTGCGAATGATGGTGTTTTTGATGGTTACATCACTATCTGTGTAAACCGCTACACCACCACCACTGTAACCAAAATTGCCGCTGATGACTGAATCTTCCACCCTTGCATTACTACCTTGGTCAAACCACATACCTCCCCCACGATGGCGAAAATAGAGTGCTGTATTCCCACTTACCAACAAATTCTTAAACACTGGTGCACCACCAATAATATGCACACCACCACCTTGTTTATAGATTTCTTCATCCGGATTGTCCGCAAAACCGCCTGTGATGATAAAACCATCCAGGATGGTGGTATTACTTAAATTTTGCCCGTACACCACGCTGTAAGCATTGTTCCCAACTTCAGTTTCCCAGGTTTCATTTATAAAATTTCCATCTTTATTCATGTCATTCATGTCCAGGTCACCACTCAGGATGCTTGGATAGTTTCTTGGATCCCGTAAAGGAGTGCCTGCCAGATAGCTGCCCATGATCTGAACACCATCTTTGAGAATAAAACTTTTCGTACGGGGATCAGCAGCCAGTCTGGCTGTGGTTGGCAAATAGAACCCCTGAGCAACCCGAATGGTGTCCCCAACTCTGGCGGCATCAATGGCAGGTTGCAGGTTCTTAAGAGCAGTTGCCCAGGTGGTTCCATCTCCAGACCTAACGATATTTGCATCCACATACCAGACGCTAGCTGCATGAACGACAGGCAGGCTGTGTCCCCTGGTGAATAATGTACCTGCCAGGAAAATAACAATCAATAAAAATCGAACAAATAATGATACAACTTTCTTAAACATTTAGTCCTCCGTCCCTATCTGGTTATTTATGATAATTGGTTTTTGATTACAACCAATTTGACTCCTCAGAAAGTCAAATAATTCTTCAATATCGTTGAAATTTATTAATTCATGGGAACCTGGTTTTTCCAATGAGGCCCTTAATTGTCTTGGATCGCGATTCTCCAGTTCCCAAATGCGTAACAGGTAAGATATATAAAATGAATGCATGCGGAAAAAATCCTTTTCTACGATAGAGCATACAAAAAGATCGTCAAAAGATCGTCAAGAAAATTGACATTTCCATATAATTAATGAATATGCAGCATTCACCACCATTGCAGATTCAATGTTTTGGGGGTTTTCACGTACAGCTGGGTGAAGAACCCATTAAGGCATTTAATACCGATAAAGTTCGCGCTCTATTTATTTATCTTGTTGCTGAATCCGGGCAAAAATTTCAACGGTCTCATCTGGCGGGATTGTTGTGGAGTGACATTCCAGAAGACCAGGCTATGCACAATCTGCGGCAGGCAATCTCTTTATTAAGGAAGGCGATTCGGGAGGAAGATCAAGCCTTCATCTATGCGGATCGCGAAACGGTTGGTTTTCAACCACAGGCGGAACTGCAGGTGGATCTTCTGGAGTTTTCAAAATGGATGCAGGATGCCTACCGTCATTACAAAAATTCGCATGGCCTGGGAACTGTAAACATTTATGCATTAAAAAAAGCAATCCAATTGTATAAAAATCCATTTCTGGATCGCTATCAGTTAAATGTCAGTCCTCTTTTTGACGAGTGGTTATTGATCACCCGTGAAAAATTTGACACGCTTGCCGTAGAAGGTTTGGCTTATCTTGCCAATTACTACACGCGCCGGGATGAAAAAACCAACGCCATCCATCTGTTGCGAAAAATCATTCATATTATGCCCTGGGATGAGAGCGCTCATTATCAACTAATTCAACTATTAGCCCAGGACCAGCAATGGAGCGCAGCCCAAAAACAATATGCATCCCTGGTGCAATATTTGAAAAATGACTTGAATGTGGATCCGGATCCCAAAACGGTGGCATTATTTGAACAGGTACGAGCGCAATCACTGTCCAAATCGCAGTCTGAACCACATGAGAAACCACTTCATAATCTGCCTTTGATAACCAATCGCTTTGTGGGACGTGAAAAAGAAATATCAACGATCAGTGAATGGGTTGCCAACCCTACGCAGCGGCTGATCAATATCCTGGGCATGGGTGGTGTTGGAAAAACCCGCCTGGCCTTGGAAATTACCCACGAACAGGTGGGGATCTTCCAGCAGGGTGTATTTGTGGTCTGCTTGCGCAATATTGACTCCCTGGATGGGTTCATATCCGAAATTGGCAAAGTCCTTGCTATACATTTCTCGGATCAAAACACCAAAAATCAACAAATTCTGGATTACTGTCGCCATAAACATTTCCTACTATTGTTGGATAACCTTGATGAGCTTTCCGCCCTTCAGGAAGTGCAATTATTTATCGAGGCATTGATAAAAGAATGTGTTCAAGTACAAGTGTTAATCACCTCACGTTACAAAGTCAATATTGCGGATGAGATCGTTTTTCATCTGGATGGATTGGAATTTGAGGATTTTCAGCAAGCCACCGGACCTTCAGATGCTGTTCAGTTGTTTACACAGAGGGTTCAAACCACCCAGAGAAAATTCGAATTGTCTGCCTCCAATCAGCGTACCATTCTCAAATTATGTAGTCTGGTGGAAGGTCATCCGCTGGCAATTGAATTGGTTGCTGGATCGGTGGTTGGAAATATCGAAAAAAAGATCGAAGAGACCATTGAGCAGGGAATGGGGTCATTTATCTCCGCTCTGACCAGCCACCAGAACCATCATCAAACATTGTATGCTGTATTTGAAATGTCCTGGGTTCGACTCTCTCCACAAGAACAATCAACCTTAGCTCGAATAGCTGTTTTTAAAGGAGGATTTGAAGAAAAAACCGTCAAGGAGATTTTCGGAGTTAATACGCATAGATTAACATCTCTCCTGGATAAATCCTTGTTGCGGGTGAGTTTCGAGGGAAGATATGATTTACATGAGATTGTGCGGCAATTTTCAGAACAAAAATTAATGGAGTGCGGTGAGTGGGAAAGCACTGTTGAAGCATTGAGCCATTATTACATAGCGTTCTTAAAGGTTCAGGCTCATAATTTTGAAGCTGGTGAACAATCAGCCTGTCTGGACTGTATTGAAGATGAACTGGAAAACAGTAGAGTCGCCTGGAAGTGGATCCTGCAAACAGAACGCTACTCCTTATTGATTGATATGATTGATGTACTGTACCAATATTTCATCGTCCGTAGTCGTTTTACCCAGGGAATTGAGTGGCTGCAAGAAGCCAGGTGGCAGGTGGAGAATAAACCTGACCAGAAATTGTTGTATGCCATGCTTCTAAACCGCATTGGATATCTGGCTTATAAAACTCGGCTAAATGAGCTCTCGCAACAGTATTTATCCACGAGCTATGACTTATTACTGACACTCAATAACGATCAAGAAATGGCTTTATGCCTGGTCGGGTTAGGTCAGATCGAGTTACGTAGCCATAAAAAATATCAAAAAGCTTTGGAATATGCATCCCGAAGCTTACAACTGTATCAGAAATTGGGTGATACATCTGGGCAAGCTCACGCAGCCTATTTGAAAGGCATTGTGCTCAACCGCATGGCGGATTATGATGCTGCAGAAACAACTTTGCTGGAAGCCCTCAGGCTGTCCCGAGAAAAAAGCAATCTACGACGTACGATATCGCCGTTGAATTTACTGGGTGATATTGCCTGCATTAAAGGACAATATGACAGCGCTGCAGAATTCTTTAAAGAAGGTTTGGAGATTGCCATTAAACTCGGGGATCGCTTCAACCAGGGTGTTTTATTAAATAATCTGGCGACTCTCTTTCACTATAGTAAAGAGTATGAAATGGAAAGAAAGGTGCTTCTGGAGAGCCTGGCGATTTGTGAGGAGATCGGAGATCAAGACGGGATTGGGCTGGCTTACAACAACCTCTCTGAAGTATACATGGTTAAAGGCGAATTTGAACAAGCGATTCGTTATGCGGAAATGGGGTTGCAAATCGGTCAGAAGATAGGAGAAGAATGGACCATTATCGTCAGCCTGAATAATCTTGGAGAAGCATATTTGGGATTTGGAAAACTTAACCAGGCGATGGAGCATCTCGGTAAAGCCACCTGTTTGGCTTATGAGATTGAGTCGCTTGATCTGGTAGCGAGGATTGCCGTAAACATCGGTCGGGTATTATTTAAGGAAGGCAAAGACCAGGAAGCCCGTGATTGGTTACAGGCTGCCATCCAACATTCAGCGATTGAATATGATCATCAACAAATCGCAATCCAGGTGTTGAAAGATCACCAGCTTGAACCAATTTTGGAGCAGGTTGATGAAAAATTGGAGAAGATTGTGTCTATCTATTGCAAACGTTCTCATAACTAAACCAAAAAAATATAGCCTAGAAAAACATAATTTGTTACGATAGGAGCATCACACCCATGAAAATCATTA
Organism: uncultured Chloroflexia bacterium; assembly: GCA_963765655.1. Taxonomy (GTDB): domain Bacteria; phylum Chloroflexota; class Anaerolineae; order Anaerolineales; family Anaerolineaceae; genus UBA6170. Next base: position 124,606 of record CAVXXH010000008.1, on the reverse strand, counting down.
TTCCTACCATTGGCACCCGCGGGGATGTGCAACCATACATCGCTTTATCACTGGGATTACAAAAGGCTGGTCATACTGTCACCCTGGCATCCCATCCCTGTATGCGAACATTGGTCGAATCGTATGGAGTTAATTTTGCGCCCATCGGTCCGGACATCGATATCGCCCATGAAACGGCCATCATTCGTGGAAAATCTCCGCATTGGATGATTGGGTTTATGCGGGTGATGAAGTTTTCATTTTCCATGCTGGAACAGGCACATCTAGATCTGCTCGCTTTGTGCCGGGAGATGGATCTGGTAATTGTCTCCCATACAGCTGCTGGTAGTATTGAAGCCGATCAATTAAAAAAACCGACCATCAGTGTGACTTTAATGCCGGAAGCTATTCCAGCCAATGACCCGAAAGATTCATTTGTCAAAAAGATGATTATGAAGGTGGCAGGCGCCGGGATGGGATTGATGATGACAAGGCCATTGGATAAGATCCGAAAACGGCTGGGAGTACCAAAAATGGGACCAACCGGAATCACTTCGCATAGATTAAATCTGATTCCCATTAGCCCGCACGTTTCACAACCAAATCCATTTTGGGAACAACGACATCGAATGACTGGCTATTGGTTCGCACCAGCTCCGGATGAATGGATACCACCATTTAATCTAATCCGTTTCTTGGAAGCCGGGGATCGCCCAGTGGTGATCAGTCTTGGTGCAATGGCACTCGGTGGTGAGGATGCATTGGAGACAGCAAGTATTGCCGTAGAAGCAGTTAAAAAAGCGGGCATTCGTGCAATTATTCAAGGGTGGGATGAACCGATGCAGCAGTTAACGATCCCGAATTCTATTTTTCACGCTGGATCAATTCCACATGATTGGTTATTGAAAAGAGTCAGAGGGCTGGTTCATCATGGCGGTTTTGGGACGACAGCGGTGGGATTTCGTGCTGGAATTCCTATGTTGGTCATTCCTCACATCATCGATCAGTTTATCTGGGGGCAAAAGGTGGCTACGTTGGGAGTGGGTCCACAACCGATTGCACGTGATAAATTATCGGTAAGCAGTATGACTGATGCATTACAGCAGATGAAGAAACCAGAGGTTGTTAAGCGAGCCGCCGATTTGGGTGAAGTGATTCGCTCTGAGCCCGATGGTGTTGAGACGGCTGTTTCGATGATTGAGGAAGTGATCAGGGAAATTCGCTATAATTAAAGGAAGAATCGGCTATTAATCAAGGGGTGAAGAACTTGGGAGGAAGAATGCAATATCGAGCATTAGGAAGAACTGGCTGGCAGGTGTCTGCTGTTTCATTTGGCGCATGGGCAATTGGGGGTTCATGGGGGAGTGTGGATGATAAAGAATCACTGGCAGCTTTGCACAAGGCGATTGACTGCGGCGTCAATTTCATCGACACCGCTGATGTGTATGGGGATGGGCACTCCGAACGGCTGGTGGCGCAGGTATTAAAGGAACGCAAAGAAGAAATTCATGTGGCCACCAAAGCCGGCCGTAGACTGGATCCACATATTGCTGAAGGCTATAACCGTGAGAATTTGACCGCATTTGTCGAGCGCAGCCTGAAGAATCTGGACACTGAATCCATTGACTTACTACAGCTGCACTGCCCGCCAACCGAAGTTTATTACATGCTGGAGACCTTCGGGGTACTGGATGATCTGGTGCAGGCAGGCAAGCTGAGGCATTATGGTGTGTCGGTGGAAAAAGTGGAAGAAGCTCTGAAGGCAATCGAATACCCGAATGTAAAAACGGTACAGATCATCTTCAACATCTTCCGGCAACGTCCGGCGGAGCTATTCTTTAAGGAAGCTTTACGCAAGAAAATCGGTGTGATTGTGCGGGTGCCTTTAGCCAGTGGTTTACTGACCGGCAAGATGAAGCCCAGCACCACCTTTGAAGCGGATGATCACCGTGCCTTCAACCGTCATGGAGAATCCTTTGATCGTGGCGAGACCTTTGCCGGCGTGGATTACGCGACCGGTCTACAGGTGGTGGACCAACTGCGTCATCTGGTGCCGGAAGGCTGGAGCTTGCCGCAGTTTGCCCTGCGCTGGATTCTGATGCATGACGCAGTCAGCTGCACCATTCCCGGCGCAAAGAACCCCAAACAGGCTCTGGATAATACCGCCGCCGCAGATTTACCAGCGATTTCCACGGAGGTAATGGAGCAGATCGAACAGATTTACACCACTCGCATTCGGGAGTCTGTCCATCATTACTGGTAAAAATAGCCAAAAGGCTAAAGCTAAAAGGGAAAAGGAAAAACAAAAAGACTCTTTCTGGTAGATTGTGAAACTCAAGTGAATACATTAAATTTAATCATTTATCCCGGTGTAGCATTTGTTTTAACAGTTATCCTTGGGTTTTGGTTGAGCCGTTTGGGCAAACCTTATCATCAGGTCGTGTTTAATATTCATAAATTGATAGCACTGGCGGCAGTTGTGTTGGTTGGGTTGCAGTTCAGCAACCGGTTCAAATCCGGAGACGTTCAATCAGAAAGGATTCTGCTGGTGGTCTTGCTTGCAATCATGACGATCATCCTGTTTGCCAGTGGGGCTTTGATGAGCCTGGAAAAACTGGACTATAAATTATTGCGTTTGCTGCACCGAATTGCACCCGTGGGGCTGGTGTTGTTGGGTGTGTGGATGGTTGGGTTAGGTTAAAGTCTAAAGGTGAAAGTTGAAAGGGAAAAAATTATCAGATCTTTGGTGCATTGTCGTCTGCCCTTTCGGGTGCACTTGGAGAGAATGAGTCTACATCGAACGGTAAATTGCGATTGTGAATCAGGAAATCAGAAGTGCATTGCACCTCTCTAGAAATTAACCACCCAGAGTTGAAGCCAATAAAAAAGTGATAATAAGAGTATTGCCTTATTACTGAACCATGGAATAAATGATAATAAGGAATGGACCTATTATCGATTCAATCATAGTGACATTAAGATTAAAAAGCGTAGAGCATTCGTTTTTTTCACTTTTAACTATTAACAACCGATGGAAAGTTGTCCTTTAAGAAAAAAAGTGGAGCAGATCATTTATGATTGATTGTTCCGGTTAAATTAATCCTTCTGGAGAATCTTCTGAAATCTTAAATTTTTGATTTATCGAATTTGGTAAAATTTGTTCTGTTTCTCTTTTTCCAAAAACACGCCAAACCCTATAGCAAAACACGTCCAAACAATATAGTAAAACACGTCCAAATCGTATAACAAACACCGTCCAAATCATATAATTGTGATAAAATGGGTGTAATATTGTAAAACTTATTAATGATGGAGATACCAATCATGGTGCGAAATTATATACCTCGAATTGCTGATATGATTCTAAAGGAAAAATTAGAAACATCCGGAGCCGTATGGATTAGAGGACCAAAATGGTGTGGAAAGACCTGGACAGCAAAACAACAAGCAAAAAGTGCACTTATGATGCAGGACCCTGACCAAACACTTAATTATATGCGCACCGCTGAAGTAAAACCATCATTATTACTAGAAGGAGAAACACCGAGGTTATTGGATGAATGGCAAATGGCACCTGTTTTATGGGATGCTGTCCGATATGCCGTCGATAATCGTGCTGACACTGGGCAATTCATTTTAACAGGATCAACTCTTCCATTAGATCACGAAGTTAAACATTCAGGAACTGGACGTATTACAAGAATGTTAATGCGTCCAATGAGCCTGTTTGAGTCTGGGGAGTCTACCGGACAGGTATCATTAACTGAGTTGTTTAATGGGGAGGAACCATTTGGGAAAACAAATATGGATATTGAAGAATTGGCATTTGTCACCGCAAGAGGAGGATGGCCAGCAGCTATTGGCGTTTCTAATAAAATAGCATTGGCACAATCTAATCAGTATTTGGAAGCTGTTATTGAAACGGACATATCTGAGGTCGATGGAGTGAGCAGAGATCCTTCCAGAGTTCGGGCATTTTTAAAATCTATTACTCGAAATATCGCCAGTACTGCTTCTTTAGAAACTATTCGAAGTGACATAAAAGGGGAAGATGAGAGTCTATCCACTTTAACAATACGTTCCTATATAAATGCGCTTGAAAGACTCTTCGTAATGGAGGAACAACCTGCATGGGAACCTGCTTTGCGATCGAAAACAGCGATAAGAACATCTCCGAAACGACATTTCGTTGACCCATCAATTGCTGTCGCTGCTTTAGGAACAAATCCTGAAGGATTGCTCAAAGATTTTAATACATTTGGATTACTGTTCGAATCATTATGTATACGAGATCTGCGAATTTATTCTCAGAGTATTGGTGGTTACGTCTATCACTTTCGAGATAAAACCGAATTGGAAGTAGATGCAATCGTTGCGCTTAATGATGGAAGTTGGGGAGCAATTGAGATAAAACTTGGTCAAAAACAAATCGAAAATGCCTCTGAAAATCTTTTGAAACTGAAAGAAAAAGTAGATGAAGAGAAAATGCAACCCCCTTCTTTTTTGTTGGTACTTACTGGAAATGGTTTTGCCATAAAACAAAAAAATGGGGTGTTAGTTGTCCCCATTGGATGTTTAAAAAATTAATAACTTTTTTCAACTATCGACTCGATATCTGCTTATGAGTAGTTCTGCCCCAATATTTGTTGGGGCAGGTTTTTTTATTCGATATTTGTTAATTTAATGGAGTGACCGAGCAATCTCCAGAACCTGATCTTTCGTAAAACCGCCTCCAAATGCAATTTCGGATGCATAAATGCTGACATTAAATTGCATTCCATACTCTTCCCAACTAACTGCGTGATTAAATGGACCACCGGTAGAATAAAATCCTTGATAACCGTTAATATCCACGGATTCTCCCTCTACCGACCAATTTTCACCTGGATTAGCAGAAATTTCTAACAAAGGGCGAATCACAATTAGTAACTCAGCGGTTCCCGGTACATAACTTGTTGGTACATATGAAAGTCTGATTTGCTTCAAATCAGTATCATAAGACCCATGGTCAAAAACAAATCCTTCCGGTAAGATAGAGGGTTTGAGGACAGTATAACCACTGATTAAGGCTGCTTCTTCAGGACTTTTCAGGTAATCTGCACGTAATTCAGATCTCGGTTCTGGTTGATAAACCAAAGCTTCAGCAATTCGAATCAATTGCTCTGGGGATGTACAAAATTCATATCGTAGATCAACACAACCATCATGCCTGAGTTCAAATTTTCTTTCCCCTTCGGTCCACCGTAAACGATAAGTACCATGGTACCCCCACTTGTAACTGGAAGAACTGCTGTCTGAAAAATAGTTTCCAATTACATATTCACCGAAATATTCGCCCACCTTCACTTCTTGAATTGAATCCTCGGGGACACTACCATACATCGACGACATATCCCCGATTGCCTGGTAAAACAGTAAGTAACTACCTCCACCAATCCTTTCGTAATGTATCCACACCTCGTCACTTTGGGTTACATAAAGTTCTGAAAATCTGAATGTGTACGGATCTCCAGGTAGTTCTTTGAGATCGAAGCCAACTTTTCTTTCTGCCTTGGCAATCTGGCAGCTGTAGCCATTCGGATCCTCTTCGCACGCAGGATCTGTGGAGGATAAACTGGCAATATCAGGTGAAATGAAATTTTCTTTGACTCCTGATTCAGTTGCTGGGATTAAGGTTACTTCAAATGTAGGTACAAAAGTTGGAGAAGCTACCGTTTTCGGATCATTAATGGGGATTTCAGTAATGTTTGTGGTTGTAAATAAATGTTTTATTGACTCTGCGACTGCCTTACCTTGCGGGGTAACGACCATGAATAGAAATACAATCGCCATGAGAATGGATATTCCGATGGCAAACCGAACCAAATTGGTTGAATTTTTCGGGACAATTCGCATACTCCCCGCATGCGTCATCAATTCAGCATACAAATTATTGTAGAATTCACCACTGATGGGAGGGACATTATAAGAATTCTGAACGACCTCTTCAAAATTTAAATTCCCGTTTTCTTTATTCATTATTCACCTCTACCTGGCTTTGCAATCGTGCCAGCAAACGATAAATGGATTTTTTAACAGCATCTTCACTCTTATGGGACAAATGAGCAATATTTGAATAACTTAACTCAGCAATAAATCGCAAGCGTAGCAATTCCTGCTCATCTTCTGAAAGACTTTTGATCAAAGCTTGAACGGTATTTGATTGATCAGATTGAATTGAGGAAGCCAATGGGTCGCTCCCATCTGACATTAATTCAGCTTCATGGATGGGTGACACGGTTTTACTACGTCGAAAATAATCATTGACTTTGTTTCTTCCAATTGTGAATAACCATGAACCAAAATTACCATCCTGACGATAATTGCCAATTGACTCTAATGCTGCCAGGAAGGTTTGGGAGGTAATATCTTCAGCGATTTGTTTATTCCCAATACGAGTGAAGATATATCGATAGACCGGGTTTGCGTATTTCTTGTAAAGAACTCCAAATTTTCCTGGGTCTTTACGAACATCATCAATGAGCCGGTGTTCTTCAAAATCGTCATCGGTGGTATTTGTGGTCAAATGCATTGTCCTTTCTGCCATAAATATCCTTTACGTATAGATCATAGATCCTGCCAGGGTTAACTTATTTTGAGCTTTATATATAAGTCGCCTTAACATGAAAAAAGGGACAATTACTACTTTCATTTTCATTCCTTAAATTATCCGACATAATAAATAATTAAACTAAAAAAACCCAAAAAATTTTTTACCTTATTGTATGTAAATGGAGAAAACTAAGTGATGACACGGAAATTAGACATATAATTATTTGCAGTGGGAAGTTTTCCCATTAAAGATCCGGCCTTGCCAATCTTCTCCGTATTTACAGAAATAAAAAAAGTAGGAATCATGGAAGTTATTTTTACCCAGGATTTAATTAGAATTTATAAAACGAATACCGGCATTATCAAACGGAAGAATAAATTGATCAGTGCCCTGGATGGCATTAATCTCTCAGTAAATCGTGGAGAGTTATTTGGTTTGCTGGGCCCTAACGGCGCTGGCAAAACAACAATGACACGAATTCTTTCCACAGTTTTGTTACCTACTTCAGGAGTTGCCCAGGTCTTTGGGATGGATGTAGTGAAGGAGGCCAGGGAGATTCGACCGCGCATTGGGATCGTGTTTGGCGGAGATCGCGGCCTGTATTGGCGTTTATCCGGGCGGGACAATCTCGAATATTTTGCCACTCTGTATGCTATTCCCAAAGAAAAAGCCGAAAAACGGATTCAAGAGTTACTGGAGCAGGTGGGTCTGGCAGACCGTGCCAATGAACGGGTGGAAGGCTACTCACGTGGGATGAAGCAACGCCTGCATATTGCCCGTGGATTGATCCATGACCCTGAGCTTCTCTTCCTCGATGAGCCAACAATCGGCCTCGACCCTGTGGCTGCGCGTGAACAACGCCAGGTGATCAGCGATCTTAAAAATGCCGGAAAAACGATATTCTTGACCTCGCATTACATGTTCGAGATCGACGCTCTCTGCGATCGGGTGGCAATTTTGCACAAGGGCAAAATCATCATTATGGATACACCTTCTTCATTGAAGGACCTGGTCGCCGATCTGGAAGTTGTCGAGATCGAATGCTTTGGGGTTACCCCGGATTCGATTGAAAAACTACGACGACATCCGGCTGTCGTTGCAGTCAACGTGGTATCTCGTGAGAAAACTCAATTGGTGCAGATCCAGGCTCCGGTCGGGACAAAACTGGTGCAGGAGTTTCTGAATGTGCTCAATGACGTGCAGATAAAGCAGGTCATTACCCGGCAACCAACGCTTGAAGATGCATACGTTAAACTAGTCAGCGAAGAATCGACAAAGGCTTAAACGATGCAAAAGCCAACCGTTGAGTCTCGGTTACAGGTGATCCACGCTTCATTCATTCTCCAGGCCAAAGAGCGGATGGTGCAGGATTTGTTTGTCTTTACGCTCATTTTCCAACCCATCCTTTTTACCATTTTAACAGTGGGCACCTATTTATTTGGGGGTAAACCCAGTTTCGGTTTATTTGCCATCGTGGGGGCTGGGATGGTGGGAATCTGGAATAACAATCTTTGGTCTTCCGGGCAGATCGTCAATCATGAACGCAACTCCGGAACGCTGTCATTATTGATCGCATCCCCGACCTCAATGCTACTGATCCTTTTCGGAAAAAGCCTGGCCAACGCAGTCACTTCGATGATCGCATTAGGAATGACATTCGCCACCGGTGCCATTGTGTATCATTTGTCACTGGGCATAAGCAATCCGCTTGGTTTCTTCTTTGGATTGTTGCTGACCGTCGTGGCCCTGACCTTCCTTGGATTGGTGCTTGGATGCTTATTTGTACTTACCCGAAACGCCGGCTATGTTATGAATGTCGCCAACTATCCCATCTATTTGCTTTCCGGCCTGGCTGTACCTTTAACCATTCTGCCGCTGTGGACGCGTCCATTTTCCTATACGCTGGTCACCACTTGGGGAAACCTGGTGTTGAATCAGACAGCGGGGTCATTAGGCGGGAATCTGGTTGTCAGCTTTCTCTGGTTGATTGGTTTATCTGTTATTTATCTCTGCATTGCACTTTGGTTGTACAAAAAAGTCGAATTCCATGCACGCGAAGCTGGTAATTTGGAGATGTTTTGATGAGCACCCATTTCCGGCAATTTGTTATTGGCGCCAAGGTGGCTGTAGCGCTGTATATTGCGGACATGAGCCCATGGACGATTCTCGGAGTCGACATTCCACGTGCACTGTTACAAGCCTTGTTCTTTGTGGCGATGGCGTCCGCAGCGGGTGGGGAAACGCTGGCGAGGTTTGCTTTAATTGGGAACGCCATTCAAGTGGCTGTGTTGATCGCGATCGTCTTTATGGCAGGGGTCATCGAGACAGAAAAATGGGCTGGGACACTTGTTTATTGGATCGCTTCACCGTCAAAATGGCTGCCGACGATGCTGGGACGCAGTGTAGCTGAGTTCGCACATGTTCTGTTTACAAGTGCTATTATCTTTGCAGTGTTTGTGCCTTTAATCGCTCCCGATATCCGCGCTTTGAATTTGTTACGGGCGGTGCCGGTGATTTTAATCACGCTTCTCTCAGCCAGTACGATCGGTTGGTTGATAGGAGCCATCGCTTTACCTGTGCGCTGGGGAACGATGATCGGAAATTTGGTAGCCTACTCCATGATGATCCTGTGCGGCATCAATTTTCCGGTCAGCAGTTTACCGCCGGTTGTCCAATCGGTGAGCAGCACCATTCCGGTAACAAACGGCCTGTTGGCGATCCGCGCTCTCATCGATGGCGCGACCTATATGAGCGTTTTACCTCTGGTTGGGAAAGAGGTCATCATAGTGATTATTTTTGGGACTCTGGCATGGCTTAGTTTTGGCTATCGCTTGTACGTATTGCGTCAGGGTGGAAACATGGATTTAATGTAAAAAGATAAGGGTTAAGGTGCATTGCACTTAGAGAAAAGAATCTACATGGAATGGTAAGTTTCGATGGTGAACCCTTAATCCAAGAGTGCATTGCACCTAATCAGAAGTGACCGAGATTCAAATCTAAAATGTTTTCAGAATGAAGGTGTTTTTAAGATCGAAAAATTGGATCCAATTCAGAGAGCTTTGACCCAATTGTCATCCGCCACTCCATTTTTACTTTCGTTCAGCAGAGAGCTTAACTCACCAATATGGTAGAGGGTATGTCTTAACAGGAAAAGAACCAGCCCTAATTTGGTTTTACCTGCCCAATGAAATTTTTTGTTTTCAGCCAGAAAATCCACTTCCGTTAACCATATTTCGGTCTTTTTCATAAATTCATCAAGGCACGCAATTATGTCACTTTGCGAAGGGATTTCTTCATCCTTAATTAATTTCATTTTGACATCAAATTTTTTGCCGGATGGAAAAATGATGATTGAGGAGTCCTCGATATAAAATTTGACTGCTTGCAATAGATGAAGGGAAATACGGGCGGGTTTTAAACTTCCAGTACCTTGATTAAACCACGGGTCTTCGTCAAAATCTTTGACAATTCCTGCGAATACCCGCCAGGTATGATTGTATTGTGAAACGAACTCATTTTTCATTTTTACTCCCAGGATGGATCCTTAATAAATTACTTGATCAATTATTTTGATTAGGTGCAGCGCTCGACTGGTATTTTGAAAACCAGTATCATATTCCAGGATGTTTGTCGGTTGGTTCATCCTTAAGCGCAATGCACCATCATGCTCTACTGCCTGGTTGGGGGAGAGGTTTGACGGTAAAAAACGGGCTGAATGCTCGAGCGTTTGGCATCTAGAATTCTTTCAACATGCTTCTGGATGGTATTTGGGGGAAGGTCATCAAGGGCAAAGTATTGATTTTCGCTGCACTCAGAGGTTGTGGTCAGTTCTCCGCCAACGATTCGACAGATGAAAGCAAACACCAATTCGTCTTTGTACTGTTTGCCATATATGCCGGTCAACTTTTCAATGACCACTTCCAGACCTGTTTCTTCCCTCACCTCCCGAATGACCGCTTCTGTAGGAATTTCTCCGCTTTCCACACCACCACCTGGCAAATTCCACATATTCATGTCTCGCCGGTGACATAATAAGACACGATCTAATTCATCAAATATGACAGCAAATGCAGCAATGGTAAAACAGGAATTTTGGTTGAGACGATCCATTATTACTCCAATCTTACCGGCTATTTTTGATCTTCCAGCTGTGCCAATTCCACCAGAATGCCATTCGGGTCACGGAGATAAGCAGAGCGTCCCCAATCATAATTTGCCGGACCATAATGAACGACTTCTCCAGTGGATGTTATTCGTTGGATTTCCTCATCTACATCTGGTGTACCAAAAGCAATATGATTCTCGCAGGGTAGATCATTTTCACCAGGTTCATAGCGTGCATGAATCAACATCTTTACGTTATCGAAGGCAACAATTGCCATTCCTTCATTCTGATAAACGATTTTGCCGCCAAGTGTCTGATAGAACGCAGCAGTCGCTTTCACTTGATCAGTAAAAATTGCGATTTCTTCCAGTTTCATTTTATCTCCTTGCAGATTTGGTTATCCTGTTTGATCGTGATATTTCTAATCACAGCATGCACTGCCAATAGCCTACATCAACCCATTGATCCAGTTTAAACCCCATATCCTTAAAATGACCAACCTGCCTGAACCCGAAACTTTCATGCAAACGCTGGCTCTTTTCATTTGGAATGGCGATGGTGGCAATCATCGAATGGATCCCCAACTCTTTGAGCTGGGCAAACAGATCCTGGTAAAGCATCTTCCCAATGTTCTTGCTAAGATGACCCTTATCCAGATAGATGGTGACTTCAACGGTGTATCGATAAGCTGGGCGTGGTTTCCATGTAGAAGCATAGCAAAAACCCACTACCTCGCCATCCCGCTCATACACCAGCCAGGGGTACCTGGCTGTGTATTCCAACATTCTTCTTTCCATTTCATCAACCGGAACTGGATCCATTTCAAAGGAAGCATTGGTTGTGAGAACATAGTGGTTGTAAATATCACATACGCGTTGGAGGTCTTTGATTGTAATGTTTCTGATCATGACAATTTCCTGTGACTATAGTTTAGAAGGGTTGAACATCGTTTGTTCTGTCTGATTATTATAATGAAGGCTGTGTGATTCTGTATATGCTCCACCGGCTTTGATCTGGATTTTATCCTGCTTGATTTGTACACTCCCTCGTTGCTTCTCAAGTAGTTGCGTTATAATGTGGAGGATGTTGAGAAAATACTTATCGCGCCGTGATTTTTTGAAGATAGCTGGCATTGGTTTGGGTACCCTGGCCTTCCGGCCACTAAAATTATCCCCACGGGATTATCTGGCGATGCCCAAGCGCCTGGCACAATTCCCGGATAGCGAGATCATCGGGCGGGTAACTGATCCGGGGATCAACCTGCGCAGCAAGCCTACCAATGCAGGCGGGACGGATAATGTCATTCAAAACCTGGCAGCAGACACACTGTTGGAATGGAATCAGGAAGTTGTCGGAAATGTCATTGGTGGGCTATCCAACCAGAAATATGTGGAGACACCATTGGGATATGTGTATGGCTCGGTTTTGCAGCCCACCCGCAACATCCCCAACACACCTATCACCGAAATACCAGCCGGGAAAATTGGTTTCTGGGCTGAAGTGACCGTACCGTATGTAGATTTGACCCATGAAGGTACCATCGCATCTCCCTGGTTGCTGGATCACCTGAATTACAACTTTCCTCCGCGTTTGTACTATGGGCAGGTGGTCTGGATGGATCGCATTCGCAGCAGCAATGGCTTTGTCGAATACCGCTGGAATGAAGATGCCAATGGGCGTGGCTATGGCTATGGTGGCAGCTATGGGGAATACTTCTGGGGGGATGGAGCTGGTTTCAAAGTACTGACGGATGAAGATGTCTCCACCATCAGTCCGGACGTCGATCCGGTGGAAAAGACCATGACCCTGAACCTGGATTATCAGACATTGTCCTGTTTTGAAGGCAACCGCGAGGTTTATTATTGCCGGGTATCCACCGGTTTCAAATACACACTGGATTCCTCCGGTGAGGAAGTCGATTATTCCACCCCTCCTGGTACTCTGTTAACGCACTGGAAAATTATTTCTAAAAATATGACTTCAGGTGAAGAAGAAGGCGGCAGTGGATATTCCACCCCGGCGGTTCCCTGGTGTGTCTATATTCAGGGTGGTATCGCCATTCATGGTGCATTCTGGCATAACGCCTTTGGAGAAACCCGCTCGCATGGTTGTGTGAATGTCACACCCGAAGCTGCCAAATGGATCTTCCGCTGGAGTATGCCTTATGTCTCACTGGATGCAGGCGAAGAGCGTCGCAGTCTACCGGATCACGGCACGATTGTGAATTCACGGAATGCTTAGAAATCCAGGTTCTTTAGATCAATCAAATCCAAAAGGTAACCATTTGGGAGCAAGAGGTCTCTTGTTGACCGGTATACGTAATTTCTCCAATGGAATTTGAACCAGATTTCGGCATACATCAGCGATGTGTTCAGCAGATGTACCGTTATTCTGAATGGGTTGCAGTTTCTTCAACATTTCCAGATCAAAATAAGAATGCACTTCTTTTCCCAATGCCATACCCCAATAAACCACCGAAGAAACCTGCGTAATTAACATATCACAATTGGCTACCATATGGTTTGTATTGCCTTCTCTGAATATGATTGGCTCAGGAATGATTGCTCGAATCTCCCGTTCTGCGCGACGAACTTTTTCATTGGGATGTAGTTTAAAAATAACCTGTTTATCCTGTGCAATGTCTTTAACTTTTCGGAGAAAGCCGATTCGGTCATCAAATTTTCCGGTTTCACGAATACTGGAAGTAGCAACCAGAATGTAGTTTTTATAAGGGAAGGAATTATCCAGGGCAGTAAGCGTATAATCAAAATTTGGAATTCCTGTAACAATAATTTTTTCTGGTTTGATGCCTTTGCTGATAAAATATTCGCGATATCCATGCGATGCCACACAAAAGCGGTCATAGGCGTTGGAGAGTCCTGTTGCAGCGGTGTTGGCTAAGAAGCGAGGTAATTTAAGATTTTTCACCATCCAATAGGAAAAATCGTCGGGTTCAGTTATCCCTTCTTGAACCAGAACCATACGTTTATTGCGTATATTTGACTGAACAATAAGATCTGTACCGGTTAACACAAGATCATAAGTATGTTGTTTGCCACCTACATCCAGGAGTAAGTTTTCATCGAGCAAATATTGGCTGGTCGCCCGAAAATGTTTGCCATCCAGAATGGTGTGTTTGAGGAACCCAATTTTTCTAACTTCTTCGAGCAAATATTCAGCATAGAATGGTGAAAAATAACAATCAAAATCACTTAGTTGAGCTGCAATTTTATGCATTATGGTTGTCTGATTAAGTGACCCACAAATGAATAGAATTCTTTTTGTCATGATTGGCTATGAATGGTTTTCTTTCATGATAGCGATCAGGGTGTTTTTGGCGTTCGGACGCACGCCAAAAACACCCGTTCGCCCCGATTTAATGAGATGATAATGTGAATGCATCGTACATCATGGTATTAATTGCAGCTAATTTATTGATCTGTGCATAAGTGATTGGTTTTTCCGGGCTCTCATTCCAGCTTACCCAACCGAGTTTCCTTAAAAAATATCGGGGGATATAAGAAGTAAGCACATCTGAACCACTCAACCCATTGCCTTTTCTGGGAATAGTGGTACGGGTAATGATGGCATTTTTTAAATCACTAGATGTATATCCATGGTAGTAAGAAGCACCCTGACCGATCATCTGTAAGATGTGTGCATCGCTATTGCCCAGTTGTGCTAAAGGAAGCGAGTTACTCTCTTGTTGTACCGAGGAATTACCACGGGTGTAAACCAATCCACCATTGAAGGCTTCCACACCTATCAGAATTTTTGACGCAACAGGATGCTTGAGAACCTGACGGATTGTCTCAAAACGCAGGCTATTGACACCTTTTGCCAGGGGATGAGCGGCTATACAAATACCTCCTTGATTTCCAACCATTAAAACGGTCTCCAATAAAGAAAGGACTGGTGGTATGGGTCGCTCAATAAACAGGCAAAGCACGTGCCCATCTCTTGAGGAAACCTCACATCCAGGAATTACTTCCAGATTGTAATAAGGGGCAAGATCCAATGCTTCGGGTACACCTTCCATACTGTCATGGTCTGTGATCGCAATCACATTTAAATCGGTGTAATCTGCCACGTATTTCAAGATCGCTGAGATGGAGGCCGTACCATCATAACTATACATGCTGTGAATATGTAAATCTGCAAAACCCATATTTTCTCCTTTGTAAATCCAAACTGAGTCTAGCAAGTAAAGGTTAAGATCAGAAGAAAAGATGATTAATTACTTGTTAAGGTTTTGCTATGGTTTGTTTATCAAATTTTTCATATTGGTAGGGAAAATTAATGATAAGGAGTCTATCTAATTTCTGCTCCAACTGGATATGGCAAAAGTGCACAGGCAGCTGAGTGGCATTTTGGATAAGATAAATCCGGTCAGCGATATTCTCTGTTTACTGATGGAGAAAAACAGTTTCCCAGTGCTATGAGTGGAATGACACATATTTTACTCTGGCACATTTCAGCATCCTGGATAAAATGAATTCAGGTAACAAAAAAGGAGTACAGGTAATGAAAGAGTTTGATGTTTATGCCTACGGTGTGATCTCCTCGAGCGAACTGCATCTTCTGAGCATGCCATTTCCCGCACCGGATGTTTACGCAGAAATCTCACAAACCCATTTTATGACCGGGGGAGAAGCCCTGAATTCCGCGATTGTCCTGAGCCGGCTTGGGTTACGGGTACAACTTGACGGAAACTGGGTTGGGGATACGCCGGCTGGCGAACGCCTGCTGGCAATCATCGATAGCTATAAAATTGACACAAAGCGGATAAAAGTCAAAAAAGGTTTCTCCGGGGTTCACGAAATTGTTTTCTCAGATGAAAAAAGCCGAACTATCTTTGGTAATTATGTCGATTTACTATTTACGACACGCAAGTGGAATATCCCCAGGAAAGTTGACATCGCAAATGCACAGATCGTTTGTGTGGATCCGCCTTTTAAAGCCGAAAGCGCACTGGTTGCGGAATATGCAATTGAGTTGGGTGTACCCTTTGTGTCCATTGATTGTCCTTATGATAAGTTGTTGGCAAACCGAGCTGCCGCAGTCATCATATCCGGGGAGTTTCGTAACCGCGAATATCCCCAGGCAGACCTTGAGGACCTGTTTGCTGAATACCAGCAGCGTGCTCAAGGTCTGGTTGTGTTAACAGCAGGAGATGAGGAAATCTTGTATGGTAGAAGGGGAATGCCCATCAGGTGTTTTAAGCCGTATCGCGTCAAAGTCATAGACAGTGCTGGGGCAGGGGATTCGTTTCGGGCGGGTGTCATCAATGGGATGGTCAACAAGTGGAGCGATGAACAAACCATCCAGTACGCATCTGCAGTAGCAGGCATGGTTTGTGCGAGCTTCCCAGGCGTGCTCAATAGTCCCAAGCATAATGAAGTACTTCAGTTTATTCAAAACGATCAATAACACCAATGGGGATTTAACTTGGTAAATGACTGAATTCTCTTCCTCAATTTCAACACAGTCGTTTAAATTTGAGTATGATAAAGTAAGGATTGTTGAGATTTTATTTGGAGGAAAAATGACATTACGAGAACCAATTAATACCGAAAGATTAACAATCCGCGCATTTTCCATTAAGGACGCACAGGATTTATACGAGTATCTCTCGGATCCACAGATCTATCAATACGAACCCGGAGAACCTATCAATTTGGAACAGGCACAGATTTATGCCCGTGATATGGCAAACAATCAGGACTTCTGGGCGATCGTGTTAAGAAGTGAAGATAAGGTTATCGGACAGCTGTATTTCAGTCAGCAGGAACCCATGCATTTGATGACCTGGGAAATGGGTTACATCATGAACATGAAATACCAGCTCCAGGGATATGGATCGGAAGCAGCATCTGCCCTGGTACAGTATGGATTTAAGCAGCTTTCTATGCATCGGGTGGTGGCGCATTGTAACCCGAAAAATGTAGCTTCCTGGAAATTAATGGAGAAAATTGGACTACGCCGGGAAGGGTTGTTACGGAAAAATATTTATTTTCGAAAAGACGAAGCTGGAAATCTGCTCTGGTGGGATAGTTATGCTTATGCCAGGTTGGAAGATAAATACGAAGCCAACATAGATGCAGAAAAATGATGCAAGATGGGGGAAATTTGGCAAAAGTTAAGTTGGTTCTGCCACTATCATCATCTTTCTGGAGTGAAAATGTTGGCAAAATTTATTCGACTTATTTAAATTTTTGTTATCTTCAAGGAGTTAATGTAAACCTTAATTTTCGAGAACTTTTCGACAGAATTGTGTACAATATAGTAAAGGATGGTGATATGGAACACACAAAAAAAAGGACAATAAGCATCGGAATTGCCTGTTTTATATTAACATTGTTGGTTGGTGTTGTACTTGTAGGTTGTGGTGTTAAAGAGCAGCCAGTTACAACGGAAAGTACGACTCTTTTGGAAATGGAATTGTTCAAACCATCTTCTAGTTGTGTTGCATGCCATCAAGGAATGAAGGATACCCTCGGAAACGATGTTTCTATTCACACGGAATGGCAAAGCAGCATCATGGCAAACGCTGCACGCGACCCATATTACCTGGCCAGTGTGCGTATGGAAATGCTAGAATCCCCGCAATATGCTGAAGCCATTGAGGAAAAATGTGCTGTCTGCCATGCTCCTATGGCACGTTTTACGAACGATGCTACCGGGGAAAGTACTCTTTTATTAGGCGAGCAGGGGATACTTGCTGCTGAACATCCCCTATATGACCTGGCTGTGGATGGCGTTTCTTGCGCAGTGTGTCATCAGATCCCCGAAAACCCGGCGGATGATTTCCGTCATAGTGGCGATCTCGCTATAAATCTTGACCTTAACGCAGGTGAACGCTTCATTTACGGTGCTTTTCCCATCAGTGAACAGAACGTTACTCTAATGAAAGCTGCATCCGGATATACTGCCGTGCAAAGTGAACACGTTCTCGAGTCAGCGGTGTGTGCGACTTGTCACGAACTTTACCTTAACTACATCAAAGAAGATTCTACACTGAGCAGCGGAGATGAGCTTTTTTATGAGCAAACACCCTACAGTGAATGGCTGGCTTCGGACTATGTCGGGCAGTTAACCTGCCAGGATTGCCATATGCCACCAGCAGAAGGTGCAGCGCCTATCTCCAATTTAACACCGGAGAATCTGTATGAACCTTTTCCCCGTCACACTTTTACCGGGGGTAATGTTTTTATGCTAAATCTGTTCGGGGAGTTCAGCGATGAACTGGGAATCCCGGAGAGTACTGCTCCGATCGATCAAAGCAACCAGCGTACTGAAGATTTCTTGCAGAAACAATCTGCCGCGTTGGCCATTTCAGTGGTTGAACAGATGGATGATATGCTCAGTTTTGAAGTGGCAATTGAAGTATTGACTGGTCACAAATTCCCGACTTCTTTCCCTTCGCGGCGAGCATGGTTGCATGTTATCGTCAGCGACGCACAGGGAAAGGTGATTTTTGAATCCGGTGGGTATGATGAGACTGGCGAAATCTTCGGCAATGAGAACGACGAAAATCCGCGTGGATTTGAACCCCATTATGAATTAATTTCGGCACCCGATCAGGTGCAGATTTATGAACCCATCATGAAAGATAGTTCGGGTGAGGTAACTACCTATCAAATGCTTGCTACTGGTTATCTCAAAGATAACCGCTTGTTACCTGATGGATTCGACAAACAAAATCCACCACCTGTTTCTGAAGTTATCGGGGAGGCTCTGCAGGATTCAACCTTCACCGGAGGGAGTGATTCCCTGATGTACCAGGTGCAGACCGGCGGCGCGAAAGGTCCTTTTACTGTTCAAGTGGTATTGCTTTACCAATCCGTGGGTTATCGTTGGGCGGAAAATGTGCTGGATGATCAAACGGAAGAATCGCAAACGTTTGGACGTATGCTGGAGAAAACAGGAAACATCCCGGTGATGATTGCCTCGCAGACGGTTCAAAGCCAGTAAGGGATTTTTGCCCTCTGTTCAAGTTTACGATCGATGACTAGATTGGTGTTCCCTCTGAATCAAATAAAAATCCTTGATTCAGAAGAAGCTGGCAATCCGCTCTGGTAGAATAGGTATGCATACGCCAGATTACAAAAATTATAGGAAATTAACATAGGAGCAGAAAAATGAAATTTCAGGATTGTCAATTTGAAATGCGTTCCGCGTTTTTAGGCGGCTTTGGCGGGCAGCTAGTGTCCGGCATCATCTGGCTGGTAGCAGCAGGCATCAGTTTGATTACTAAACCGACGATTGGGATGGCTGCCTTATTTTTTGGAAGCATGTTCATCTTTCCATTAACCCAAATGGTTGTGCGCTTGATCGGACGTCCAGGCAAGGTGAGCAAAGAGAATGGCTTATGGATGCTGGGTTCACAAACTGCCTTTACCGTACCTATCAACTTTCTGCTGGTGGGGGCAGCCACCTTGTATAAAATAGAATGGTTTTTCCCGGCAGCGATGATTGTGGTGGGTTCGCATTATCTGCCATTTATCACGCTGTATGGTATGAAGATGTTTGGTATCCTGGCAGCGGTTCTGGTGCTTGCCGGAGCAGGACTGGCACTCTATGGACCTCCCATTTTCAGCCTGGGTGGCTGGTTTACTGGCGTGGTATTGATTGTGTTCGCTTTTTTGGGAAGGGCAACCGTATTAAAGGAAGAAAACCAGGAACCCAACCGAAAAAAGAATTCAATGGAGAAATTATAATGGTTACTAGAATCATGGAATCCAATTCCCAAATATTTCATCTGATCTGGACCAAGGTACTACGCCTGGTTCTGGTCGCATGTATCCTGTTTATTGTCACACAATTTTTCAGCAAACTGTCCTTTTATCTGGCTGGGCAAATCTACCCTGAATGGCAGCAACTTGACCCGGGTGGCAGTTACCTGTTTATCAGTCTTCATCATATCTTCCAGGCGGTGTTGGCATTGGTCTTTATTGCATTCATCAAAATCCGATTGAATAAATCCTGGTCGGATTTTGGTTTCAACACCAACGATTGGCGATTTGCCTTAAAGCGTGTACTGCAGTTCTGTGCTTTCTGGTTTGTTATGCAAGGGAGTATTGCAGTGATTATGATACTGACTGGAAGCAGCCCGGCACCCTTTAATTTCCCACTTACGACTGGAAATTTTGTGGGTTACTTTCTCTTTCAAGTGTTGCTCTCCGGCACCAGTGAAGAAATCCTGTTTCGGGCCTTGGTGATCATCCCGATGCTGTATGTTGGCAAACGAGCCGGCTATTCGGACAGAACGAATACGATCATCGCTGTGGTTGTATCGATCCTGATTTTCATGCTAGCGCATGTCAATTTTGGTTTTAACCCGTTCAAAATTTATAATTTCAATTTTCTACAACAGATCACTGTCTTCACCTTTGGTGGTTTTTACGCCTATCTATTCTTGAAAACCAAAAGCTTGCTTGGGCCAATGCTGGCGCATAACTGGCTGAATGGTGTGATTGTGTTGATTGGGTTGGGTGTGAATCTGGTGTTCGGTTAGCTTCATCCTGGTGAATTCAGGATATGATAATCTTTGCACTAATTAGGTGATCATGTGAACTGATTGCAATAATCAATGTACTGTTGATATTCTAATCGCAATCAGTGATCAATTTTTACTCAATTCAGAGATGCTATTTGGAAATCCAGGTAGTTGTTCAATGATTAATTATACTTGCAGTGCTAAAATAAAGAATCGTGAGAGAAAATTTTTGTAAAATCAGTTATCGGACAAGAACTGCCAGGAGGAATTGCCTGCAATGTTAAGATCATTATTTCAATCCAGGCTAGCGAATCCTGTAAAAGTAGGGGAGGAAGCGCAGCAAATCAGGATTAATTTCCTGTTACCTATTGTTCTTATCACTTTATTATTTTCGCTCGCTGCAGTGCTGGTAACCCTGATTTCGAAAGAATTCCTGCTGATGGTGGCGTATATCGTATGTGCAATCATTCTTTTTGTTTGCTTTGAAATGCTCAGGAATAAAACTTTAAAAGTCCCAGCCATTCTCTTTATGATCCAGGGATATGGTTTATTGACAGCTGCGCTTTTGTTTGAAGGGGTAAATCAATTATCCGGGATTTTGTTTGTCATTTTTTATTTGATGATCGCGGGCATTATTTTTAATCCCAGAGCTTTCGTTCTTATTTTTATGTATAGTGCTGGTTTGCTTTTTCTGATGGTATCTGAAATCATTCCACCTGTATTTGAAACATTTTATTTACCTGGATGGTTTAATACGGCAAGTCTGGTTGTGGCCATTGGATTGATTGGTTTGGTTGGATATCTTTCATATCTAGCTGTTAACCAGGCGTTACAAATTGCTATTGATTCAAATAAAAAACGTGATCAGATAGAGCAGGATAAAAGGAAATTTGAGTCAATCGTTGAACAGAGCCCGCAATCCATTTTTATTACTGATCTTGATGGAAAGTTCAAGTATGTCAACCCAAAATTTACTGAATTAATGGGATATTCTGCCGACGAGGTGTATGGTAAAACACCTCAAATTTTGAAGACAGAATTCACTCCACCTGAATTTTATAAGTATTTATGGGAAAAAATCACAGACGGTGAGAAATGGGTTGGGGAATTTGTGAATCGTTGCAAGGATGAGTCAGTAATTTATGTTTCGGCTGTTATTGCTCCATTGACAGATACTTCCGGTGAAAAAACCCACTATTTGGCCTTTGAGGATGATATTACTTCGCGCAAAGAATTGGTGGTAGAAATAAGCGAGTTGGATAAGCAACTTGAGACCAAATCAGGCGAGCTGACACAGTTAATAGAACAAATACACGAACAGTCACTGCGGGATCGATTAACCGGTTTGTATAATCGGGTTTATCTGAGCGAAATCCTACCGCGTGAAATCTTACGCTCGGTGCGAGCGAGGAATCACTTAATATTACTGGTCATAGATGTTGACCATTTTAGATCGATCAATGATAAGTATGGTCATTCCACGGGTGACCTCGTGCTGCAAAGTATTGCGAACAATATTACGGGATCTATGGAGCGTAATGATTTAGCCTTTCGTTATGGAGGCGATGAGTTTGCACTGATATTTTCTGGAAAAACCAATGATTTGGGAATGACCCGCGCAGAACAATTGCGGAAAATTTTTGAGAATCATCCCATGCAATGCGATGGATATGAAATCACCCTGACGATTTCTATCGGGATTGCGGTTTACCCGCTGCATGGCAAGAATGAGAATGAACTATTAACCAAAGCGGAAAAAGCACTTGCGATTTCCAGGCAATCTGGTGGAAATCAAGCGGCGCTTTTTAAGGAGGATTTAAATGAATAAACGTGATTTGGTACTGCAAGTGCTTGATAAGAACAAACCTCAGACAACCATTCCGGCAGCGTTTTTCCTGCACTTCGACCCGCAATACCATCGCGGTCAGGCTGCTATTGATAAACATCTGGAGTATTTCCGCTACACCGGTATGGATTTCGTTAAGATTCAATATGAAACGGTTTTTCCCTTCCGCGAAGAGATCCGTAAGCCCGAGGACTGGCGCAAGATGCCCCAATACAGCCTGGACTTCTACCAGGATCAGGTGGGGATTGCCCGTGGTCTGGTGCAGGCAGCCGGGAAAGAAGCGCTGGTAATCATGACCCTGTATTCACCTTTTATGTGCGCTGGGCATACCGTTGGGGATGATGTGCTGCTCAAACATGTTCAAGAGAATCCCATAGCAGTGAAGCAGGGCATTGAGATCATCACCGAGAGCCTGCGTATATTTGTGCGTGCCTGTATCGCTGCTGGTGTTGATGGCTTTTACCATTCCACACAGGGTGGCGAGACCAGTCGCCTGGAGGGATCCCCATTATTTGAGGAATGCGTGAAACCATTCGACCTCTTCCCTGATGAATGAGATCAACGAAAAATGTGAATTCAATATCTTGCATGTTTGCGATTATGTGGCTGGCTATAGCGATCTGACACCTTACTTAGACTATCCGGGTGATGTTGTCAACTGCAGCCTGAAGTTGGGGGACCAGCATCTGAACGCAAAGCATGTGGCAGAAATGTTTGGCCGGCCGTTCATGGGTGGGGTGGAGCGTCTTGGGACGATCCTTTCTGGATCGCCAGCAGAGGTGCAGGCAATGGTACAGAGAATCCTGGTAGATGCACCTGATCGATTTATTCTGGGGGCGGATTGCACCATCCCAGCCACAGTGAATTGGGAGAACATCCGCACTGCCATTCAAATGGCACACGGTTACTCTTCCTGATTGGAGAACAAAAATGAATCCATTCTATAACAAAGAACAAAAACGCTTACGCGCCTTATGGCGTATCCTGATCCAGGGAGGTTTGTTCCTGGTGGGATTAACCCTCATCAGCACGGTACTGGGGGTCATTGCCATGCTCATCATGGTAGCCAGTGGACAGGCTGACTTGGATTTGCTGCTCAACCAGGATGCATTGATGGATTTGATGATGAGTTTGGGTGGGGGCTGGTTTTTCGCGCTAAATGGGGTTGGCACAGTAGTGGTCATTTTCCTGACATTCCTGCTGGCTGGCTGGATTCTGGATCGGCGGAAATTTGCAGATTTTGGTTTTCATTTTTCACGTTTGTGGTGGCTTGATCTGGGATTTGGGCTGGGGTTAGGCGCGGTTTTGATGATGCTGATCTTCCTGATTGAATTGGCAGCTGGCTGGATCACGGTTGAGAGCTTCCTACAAACCAATGGAGATTCCTTCCTGAGTGGCTGGCTGGCAGCCCTGGTGGGGTTCATTGCTGTAGGGATCTATGAAGAAATGTTGAGCCGTGGCTATCATTTACGCAACCTGGCGGAAGGATTGAATTGGAGCATCCTGGGTAAACGCGGTGGTTTGTGGGCAGGCTATCTGATCTCATCCTCGGTGTTTGGATTGTTGCATGCTGCCAACCCAAATTCCTCATGGATCTCGACCCTTAATCTAATTCTGGCAGGATTATTTCTGGGACTTGGGTTTGTTTTAACGGGTGAACTAGCCATCCCGATTGGTTTACACATCACCTGGAATTTCTTTCAGGGCAATATCTTTGGATTCCCGGTCAGTGGTTCCAGAAGCGGTACCAGCCTGATCAATATTCAGCAGGGTGGGCCCAATCTATTCACCGGTGGTGCCTTTGGTCCCGAAGCAGGGTTGGTGGGGATCTTTGCCATCCTGATTGGATCCATCTTGACAATCCTATACGTTCGTAAAACCAGGGGCGAAGTGCGTATGCACACGGAACTGGCGGATTATCAGAAACCGGTCAATAAAGTGGTTATCCAACCTGAAATAATGGTTGAAGAATAAAACTCCCAGGGCAAAATCAGCATAATTCCTCAACAGTGATTGACAGATCCCGAAAAACATGCTGTCAGTTATTTGATTTATTCTCAGGGATGGCTACAATCTTAAGTAGAGGTTTGAGTGATCCCTCAGGAGGAATCTTGTGAGGGAAAATTTTTGTTTTTCAGCCTCGAATAAATCATCAACCACCTATAAAAGGAGGAATTTTCATGGCTAGTTCACCGTTTTCGTCGAATATTGATACGATCATGACGATTGAAAGGCATATTCTGGAACAGCAACGCTTCCATCCCGAAGCTACCGGTGTTTTGACCAATTTATTGTACGATATTGCACTGGCAGGCAAGATGATTGCCAGTCAGATGTCGAAAGCAGGGTTGGCTCAAATTCTGGGGAAAACCGGAGATGTGAATGTACAGGGTGAACAGGTGATGAAACTGGACAAACTGGCGGATGAGACGCTCTATATGCTGAATGATCACACTGGACGATTGGCGGTGATCGCATCTGAGGAGCATAAAGATATCATTCCCATCCCGGAAAGATATCCGACCGGTAAATATGTGTTGCTGTATGATCCGCTGGATGGCTCCTCCAATATTGATTTCAATGTGGGTGTAGGGACCATCTTTGCCATTTATGCACGGGTCAGCCCCTCCGGTCCCGGCACTGAGGAGGATTGTTTACAGAATGGCCGTAAGATGGTGGCGGCTGGTTACATTGTTTATGGTGCCAGCACGATGTTCGTTTACTCCACCGGGCAGGGTGTGCATGGCTTCACGCTGGATCCATCCATTGGAGAGTTTTTGCTTTCACATGAAAATATCCGTATGCCCAATATCCCGACTTATTACAGCGTCAACCAGGGTTACTTTAATCGCTGGTCGCCTGGGGTACAGAAGTTCACACAACATTTACAGGGGCTGACCAGTGAGACCCAATCCATTTCCATGCGCTATGTGGGTTCCCTGGTGGTGGATTTTCATCGCACACTTTTATCGGGTGGAATATTCTATTATCCCTGGGATATTTCCAAACCAGAAGGCAAGTTGCGATTGACCTATGAAGCCAATCCGCTGGCATTCATTGTTGAGCAGGCGGGCGGGGCGGCCTCGACGGGGTTTGAAGATATTCTCGATTTACAACCATATAACCTGCACCAGCGTACGTCATTGTTCATTGGAAATACTGATTTGGTAAGGCAGGCTGAGGAATATATCCGAAAATATGGGTAAATCGCTTTTTCACCTCCATTAATCTTCTCATTCATCAAAAATCCTCTATAATAGAGATGAACTAAAACCAACGCATCCAAAGAAAGAAGGTGTAATTTGCGTTTTCCCCCAAATTTATTTGGTTTTCAGATGACTACTGAATTATGGTATATTCTGGTGTTTATTGGTGCATTGGTTGTTCTATGGTTACTGACGAAGATTTTCAAAACTTTGGCCCAAGATTTCGCTGGTGGTATTTTAATTTTTGCCTTAATTCTTGTTTTCCTTATTATTATTCTGAATATTGTCAGTGGAAGTTCACAAATTGAAGGTGGTTTTTCACGCTGGATCGAGAATATTTTTCGTTGAAACAAATAGGAAATTAAACTCACGAATACAATCGTTCATGTAATTACTTACTGAGGATAACCCATGAAAATTGCAGTCATTGGCGCTGGGTCTACTTACACACCCGAGTTAATCAATGGCTTTTTGGATCGGGCGGATAAGCTGCCAATCGAAGAAATCTGCCTGATGGATATTGACCCTGACCGTTTACAAGTGGTGGGTGGTTTTGCACAACGATTGGTAAAGCGAGCAGGTGTCCCCATCCGGATTGTCCTGAGTAAGGATAGCCAGGAGGCGATTACAGGGGCTGACGTTGTGATCACCCAGCTGCGAGTTGGGCAGATGCCGGCACGCCGCGAAGACGAGTATTTGGGGCAACGGTATGATCTGATTGGTCAGGAGACGACCGGCATCGGTGGGATGTCGAAAGCCTTACGTACCATCCCGGTCATTTTTGAACTCTGTGATCAGATTCAGCAGTCTGCTCCAGAAGCAATATTGCTGAATTTTACCAATCCCTCGGGTTTGATCATGGAAGCCATACAGCGCTATGCCCCGAAAATCAAAGCAGCAGGAGTGTGTAATTCTGCCTTCACCACCAAAATGAAGATCCTGCAGCGGTTTTCCGAACAACACGGGGTGGCTTACAAAGCGGAAGATGGAGAGTTGTTAACCCTGGGACTTAATCATCTCACCTGGCATTCTGGTTTCAGACTGAAGGGGCAAGATGTCTGGGATGAAGTCTTCAAGGGCTATGTACAACAACTCCGCGACATGTCAGAACCACCCTTCATTCCGGATTTCATTGAACGTCAAAAGGTAATCCCGAACGATTATCTGGAATATTATTTTAATACAGCCAAAAAGGTTGCTATGCAAAAGGACTGGCCACCATCGCGGGCTGAAGAGGTGATGGCGGTGGAAAAGGACCTGCTGGCACAATACGCTGATCCAGCCTGTGATATCGTTCCAGAAGGGTTGATGCAACGGGGAGGTGCGTTCTATTCCAGTGTGGCAGCCAGCATAATTGATTCGTATTGGAATGATCTGGGAGAAACCCACATTGCCAATGTTGCCCAAAACGGTCAGGTGAAAGGTTGGGAAAAAGATTGGGTATTGGAAATGCCTTGCAAAGTGGATCGCTCCGGGGTACATCCATTGCCTTCCCAACCACTACCACTCTATAATTATGCCTTGCTTGAACAGGTCAAGCAGTACGAGCTGCTGACGGTCGAAGCGGCTGTGCATGGTGACCGGGCAGCAGCTTTCAGGGCTTTGCTGGCGCATCCGCTTGGACCAGATGAGGACCAGGCCAGTGCGGTGCTGGAGGATATGCTCACAACGCACCAGCGCTATCTACCGCGTTTCTTCCTTTAAAAGAAGGGCTCTATGGTTTTTTTGGGTGTCGATGTGGGTGGCAGCAAAACCCATGCGTTGTTGAGTGATGAAACCGGGCAGGTATTGGGTTTTGAAGAGGGTCCGGGGGGAAATCCAGAAATGGTTGGGTATGATGGTCTGACACTGGCAATGCAGGCAGCCATTAAAAAAACCAGTAAGCGCTCTGGTATTAAACTCACTCAGATAGATGCTGCCGGATTTGGAATTGCGGGATATGACTGGCCGTTTCAATATACCGATACCCTGCAGGCTCTGCAGGCATTGGGATTGAGTACAGATATTCTTGCGGTAGAAAACGATGCTGTTTTACCAATCTATGGAGGTACTACGCACGCCTGGGGGATTGCTGCTTGTGTGGGCACCGGAAATAACGTACGCGGGGTGGATGTCCATGGCCGAATTGGCAGAATCACTGGCAACTCATCCGCCTATGGGGAATTTGGCGGAGCTGGGGAAATCATGCAGACTGTTCAGCAGCGTCTGGCGTGGATGTGGACGGGCAGAGGAATGGCAACCTCACTGGCAGACTTGCTGATCCGGGATTGTGATGCCAGCAGTCTGGGTGATCTGATCGAAGGCCTGGTGGCGGGGCGATATCAGCTCAATTCTGGTCAGGCTCCCCTGGTGGTGCAAGCAGCAGAAACTGGTGATGTGGTGGCAAGGGAGGTGCTGACCTGGAATGCCTGTGAACTGGCTGAGTCTGTGCTGGCGGTTACCAGGCAGCTGGACCTGATAGAACAGTATTTTGAGGTGGTGATGTCTGGTAAGCTATTTCAAGTCAGTGAACTTTACCGCCAGTCTTTCATCGGGAGTGTCCAAGCGGGAGCGAAGGTGGCTGAATGCAAATTATTAATATCTCCACCTGTGGTTGGGGCAGTCATCATGGCCATGCAGACAGGTGGTGTGAGGGTGGAACTAGCAAAAGAAATGTTATTAAAAACGGATCTGAAGATAAACATGTAACATTTTTACAGAAAAAATACGTATTTTTACATATTGTTTATCCGTCGAAGATTTTGTAGAATCCATATTAATTATATGAGCTGGTTTAGAATAGGGAAGTCACGACAGGGGAAGGTGACAAAAACATAAGTTTCGCAGCGTTTTTATGTTTCTTAAGTGGAGAGCGAATGACAGAATCGATCGAAAGGTCGATTTTGTCATTGAAGGTTAATTTTCTTCTCCGTCCTCGACAGGGTAAAAGCAGATCCCTGCGGTACCGGGTCCGGAATGGACACCCAGGGCTGGTGGAAGCTCGACGATGATTTCTTCGACGACATTGACGCGTCCTTCGATCAGTTCTTTAATCTTGAGCACTTCTTCTCTGGCAGCAGCGTGCACATAGGCAATCTTGACCTTACCTTTCGCTCCGGCAGTCTTGAGAACCTCTTCTGCGATCATCTTATAGGCGCTACCGCGGGTAAAAGCTTTGCCTAACGGTACAATGACGCCATCACGCATACCGATCAAGGGTTTTATGTTCAGCAGCGACCCGAGCAAGCTGGTGGCTTTCCCGATGCGTCCACCCATCGCCAGATATTTGAGTGTATCAGCCGTCTGGATCATTTTGGCGCGCGGGATGATAGCGTTGATTGTGGTCAGTATCTGGTCAAAGGATTTGCCCTGCAGCGAAGCCCGAGCGGCTTCAATAACTGCCCAGCCGTGGCACATAGAGACGTTGAGCGTGTCGATGATCTCGATCCGTAATTGCGGCAGGCGCTCCAGAATGGCATTGCGTCCGATGGTGGCAGCCTGGTAGGCACCACTGCTTTTGGAGGTCATGTGAATGCTGATGATCTCATTAATACCTTCTTCGGTGGCAATTTTTTCATAAAGGGATTCATAATCACCAGGGCTGGGATTTGCGGTCTTGGGCAATTCACGTGCAATCGGCAGCCAGCGGTAAAACTCCTCGCGTTTAATGGTTACCAGATCACGCAGCACTTCGTTCCCACGGTGGATATAGTAAGGAACCCAGTGAATTTTCAATGCTTTTAACATTTCATCCGGGATGGTGGCGGTACTATCGGTGACAATCGCTACCTGACTCATCATATCTCCTCTAACATGATTAACACCAAAATCATGGATAAGGTGCATTTAACTCCATTATTAATATAGAACCATCTGGATGAAGATAATAGTGCATTCAGTCATATAGAGGTCATATTTGTTAAGGGATTGATATCTATAATTGATTGATTCCTGAACATTAAGTTATATAATACAAACTACATCTAAAATGTAAGATTTGCATGTGTGAGGAGTGGTGATTGGATTCGTTGATATCGCGTAAATCGATAATCCCAAAATTCATTGTTGGTTTGATGCTACTGGTTTTTATCAGTGGTGCAACTGGATGGATGGTGAATGCTGAGGATGGGGGCGGGGATGGATTTGTAGTACTGAGTAAAACCCAAATTCCCTCATCCAGATTTGATGAACAACAGCGATTGCGGGTTATCGTCCAATTGAATGTCCCTGGCCAGACCACACAAGCAGAATTAATGACACCTGCGATTCATTACACACAGAATGAATTGATGTCTGCGATGAAAGCATATAATATCAGATTGATCCATGAATATGACTACATTCCTTTTATGGCTATGGAGGTGGATCGGGCTGCCTTTGAAGGATTGTTGAAGTCACCGTTGGTGGTGGGGATTGAGGAAGATATTTTAATGAAGCCACTGTTGGCTGAAAGCGTGCCATTGATCAATGCCGATGATGTTTGGGCTGCGGGATATACAGGGACTGGTCAAGTGGTGGCTGTATTGGATACAGGGGTGGATAAGAACCACCCGGCATTAGCAGGGAAGGTGGTATCGGAGGCGTGTTATTCGACGACAAGTACAACTTCAATTCCTCCCTCAACGAGTTTGTGTCCTGGTGGAGTGAGTGAAAGCATAGAACCAGGATCTGCTTTACCTTATGCAAGTAATTGTCCTCCAGGTGAATGTGATCATGGCACGCATGTGGCTGGGATTGTGGCTGCATACTCTGCTACTGTTAATGGGGTGGCAAAAGACGCAGACTTGATTGCTATTCAAGTTTTCTCTCGGATTGACAATTACAATATTGGGAGTTGGTCATCTGACCAAATTAAAGGACTTGAGAGAGTGTATGAATTACGATCCACTTATAATATTGCTGCTGTTAATTTGAGTTTAGGCGGTGGGTTGTATGCAAATGAATGTGATCAAGTAAATTCCGCCTACAAATCCAAAGTAGATTTATTAAGGACTGTAGGAATTGTTACCATTGCTGCAGCAGGAAATGATTATGATAAATTGCCAGATCCATATGATGCCCTTTCAAGCCCTGCTTGTATAAGCACTGTAGTAAGTGTTGGAGCAACCACTAAGGATGACAAAATTGCGATATTTTCTAATCGTTCAAATATGTTAGATTTACTGGCTCCTGGGGTATCAATCCAATCAACAATTCCTAATAATCAAACTGCTTATTATAATGGGACTTCTATGGCAGCACCGCATGTGGCTGGAGCTTGGGCTTTGATCAGGTCAATCCAACCAGATATTCAAATAGATGATTTATTGAATTCGTTTAAGGATTCTGGAGTACTAATTAGTGACTCAAGAGACGATAATATTATTGTTAAACCAAGAATTGATGTATTTGCTACATTAGAGTTACTGAATAAAGTCACGTTAACACCTTCATTTCACCCACCAATCATAATGGATGTTAGCTGGCTTGATTTATACAATAACGAGAATGGTTACACTATTGAGCGAAGGATAGTTGGAGACTTGAATTGGATTGAAATTGGTTCAACTGCTCCAGATATAGAAAGTATTACGGATACTACTGGATTAGTATGTGAAGAAAATTATGAGTATAAAGTGACGCCAATTGATATCACTGGTAATTTGACTCCAGCGGAAGCAACAAGCTTGTTATGTGCACCTAATTCGGTTTCTAAGATTAGTGGAACACAAGAGAGAATTGTTTTAAGTTGGAATGATTTATCTGCACAAGAAACCAGCTACCAGGTGGAGAGATATGATACTAAAAAGAAAGAATGGAATACCTTGGCAAGTTTAGTTTCTAATACCACATCGTATAGTGATATTGGATTGATTTGTTCAACATCTTATTCATATCAAGTAAAAGCAATTCAAACCGTTAATAATATAACAGCATATAACGTAAGCCCTGAAATTGAACTCTCCACAAATCCTTGTGGACCACCACCAACACCAGAAAACTTAAATGGAAGACCTTTGTCCCTTTATTCCATTCACTTGACCTGGGATGATGTATTAGATGATGAGACAGGTTATGATATTGAAAGGTACAACGAAGTTACATCAAGTTGGAACAATATCGAAACTTTATTGGAAGACACGATCGTTTGGGACGATACCAATTTAGATGCCTATCAAAATTATCAATATCGAATAATTGCATTCAATAGTTCTGGTCGTTCAGACCCATCTGAACCTGTAAATGTCTCCACAGATTTGGTTCAGGTTTTCTTGCCATTACTAACGAAATAACTAGAGAGTATTGCTTTATTTGAATGTAGTCTCTGGGAAGAATCAAACCTGCTTAAGCAGATTGAGGGATGTAAACCAGCTTCAGTTGGTTTGAATTTGACCGACTGGATTTGAATATGTGGTGGGGATTGTCCGTACCTGGCCGTCAACGAATGAAAGTAGAGTAGAGGAATAAGGAAGTTTAGGTTTCGGAATACTTCAGTATCCAGGTTTCCCTTAATGTGGCTCAGCACCGCATGCCATGCTTCCTTATTCCCCCCTCCTCGAACCGGACGTGCAGATTTCCCGCATCCGGCTCTCCAAGAAACTCTCGTCTCCAGCATTCACAAGAGTCATAGGAACTTAAGTCCCAATTTCAAGAGTTCAGCATAATAAGACTTCTGATTCCTTAGTCTATAAGGTCGTTGGCTTCGTCTGGTTAGATGGTTACTCATTCTCTCAGACAAATACCAGTTAATGTGACGAAAAGTTTGGCTTGGATAACCAAATGAAAAGTAGTTTGCCCACCCACGTAGATGGATATTCATTTCATTGATCAATACAGGGATTGGTTTAAAACACATTACTTTACCGGTCATTCTCCGGATTTCACGCTTTTCATTAATAAAGGACTTCTTAGAAGGGAAGATATTCAATTACTTCTTTTTCCTGCCTCCAAGATCCCAGTCATATCGAAAGGTAAAACCAAGAAAATCGAGCGCGGTTTTGGCTTGTTTTAGATCAATCATCCGAGTCTTCTCTCGATTTATTTCTAACCCCATCCATTTTTCAATCTTTTGTTCAACAAAGTCTGAAATAATGGGTGTATCGTTTCTAGCCATGATTACAAAATCATCCGCATATCGGACAAGTCTGGCGTTTACACTTCTAGCTAAGCCTTCTTTACCATGAAAGACTTTATCGAACCAATGCAAGTAAATATTAGCAAGTACGGGAGAAATAACTCCCCCTTGCGGAGTTCCTTTATGAGTTTTTCCACTCAAACGAGTTCCACCTTTTGGGGTATTCTCTTGCACAGGAGCTTGTAACCACAATCTGATTAACCTCAGCACACTTCGATCAACTACCCTCATTCGAATGGCGGCCATCAGTTTATCATGTGGAATACGATCGAAATAACCTGCCAAGTCAGCGTCATAGATAACAGAAAACCCTGCTTGTAGATTGTCCTTTATGGTCTGTAGAGCTTGATGAGCGCTTTTTCCAGGACGAAAGCCGAACGAACAGTCCAGAAAGTCAGCTTCAAAAATTGGCTCAAGGATTACCAAAACAGCCATTTGTACCACCCGATCCCTCACGGTCGGTATTCCCAAAGGTCGTAGTTTTCCGTTGGATTTAGGAATATAAACCCGTAGAACTGGTTGCGGTCTATATCGTTTGCTTCTTAGTTCATTTTGTAATTCTTGTAAGAGGTTCTCATACCCTGTTTCCTGTATCTCCTTTATCGTGATGCCATCTACTCCTGCAGCCCCTTTATTGGCTGCAACTATTCGCCATGCTGTCTCCAAAGTGTCCTTTCGATAGACCCGATCATACAATGCATAAAACCGAAACTTTGGCTCTTGTTTGGCTTTTTGACCCAGTTTCGCCCGCAGAAGTGAGAGTTTCTCCGGAATGACCACTTTCTTGTGCTCGACCGGTATGTCCGTAGTAGAATAATTTTTCAAGCGGTTCTCTCTCCAGTTTTGTTTGAAACAATGTTTCATGTAATGCCCCTTCGCTCCACCCGAGTTACCAGGTTTCTTCACTACTATGGGCATCTCCGACTCCCAACTTGCCAATATTGGAAGTTATGTCTTCCTTCCAATATGCGTACCCCAAGCTGGGTCTCCCAGGTTCCTCAATCGATCTTTCAACACACGCTACCCTCTTTCACCCCGAGATGTTCCATGATTGCTTTTTCTCATTTCTTCATCATGGATACTGGTTTCGCCATATTCGGAAGGTTGACCACTTCTATTGTTATCGTTTAACGAGGCCGTTTTAGGTTCGCTTTCGCTGTGGCTTGTGTTTTTGACGCTCGAGGCTTCGACTGGTTGAATTACTTCTTCCGTCGCTCGATTGTCTACCAATGTTATGAGAAATTCATTGTGTGTACTCCTTTCATTACACTAGATCGATTAGGCTTTTCCTGGCGCACCGAATGAACGAATACCCAAAAGGCATAATATTGCTCGTAGGGGAACGGTCCGTACCCAAAGGGCATGATATGACCTTCCCCGGTGATTAGAAGATCTGCCGTCAACGAATTTAAAACGAATAAACAAATAAGTCCCTGACATTCCCCGATGGTTGTGGATCACGAACTCTTGCTAAATGCACCTGTGGATCAATCCACAGGATACGAAGATTCAAACCTGCTGGATAAATCCAGACTAGTGGATTTATCCATAAGTATCAAGCAGGTTGGGGAATTGGCAACCAACTTCAGTTGGTTTGAAAATTAGTATCCACGGATTTGAATCCGTGGTGGGGAAGTCAACCAACCATTTTTGGATCCTCATCATTCTCCATCTTATAAACATTCAAATCCTATTCAATTTTCTTCTTGACATTTTCAATAACGTATATTACTATTAGATACATTACGAAAGGATACATTATGGAATTTGTCATTTTAGGTTTGCTTTCTCTTCGGGCTATGACAGTTTACGAAATCAATAAAGCACTACAACGTGGTGTTTCATTATTCTATAGTGCCAGTTTTGGTAGTATCAACGCTGCCATAAAAAAAATGATCAACAACGGCTGGATTGAAGGGGAGGAGAAAATTGAAAATGGCCGCAATAAAAAAATTTATCATATCAATCACCGTGGACAACAAGCTTTCCGGGAATGGCTTGGTTCAGAGATTGAAATTGTAAAGGTTAAAGAACCAGCGTTAACAAGACTTTATTTTATGGGATTTGCTTCCGATAATGAACGCATCAGGGTTTTAGAGGAGCATATATCAATACTTCGTGATGTGTTAAATACTCTGGAGCTCATAAAAAATCAATCCGCTGGACTTCAAGCGCCTGAGGGAATGGAAGTTGTACAGAGTTTTCAAAGACTAACCCTTGATTATGGAATAGCTTTCTATAAATTTAATATTACCTGGTTCCAAACTTTAATAGAATCCTTAAGAAAAGAGAATAACTTATGATAAACCTACAAGAAAAACACCTCAACAAAGGAACTTACAATTTTTATTATTACACAGCCGGTAACCCTCAAAAGGAAACATTAGTTTTTATCCATCCGGCTTATGGTGATCATACCTGTTTCCACCATCAGGTTGAGGCATTTAATGAAGATTACCATCTCATTTTTATTGATATGCTTGGGCACGGTAATTCGCAAGTGCCAATGGGTGGAGACACGATCGAAAAAACGGCGGATCTGGTGGTTGACATCCTTGAGAAAGAAAGTCTTAAGCAGGCACATCTGATTGGAGTCTCGCTCGGTTCATTAATAGCTCAGTATATTGCTCACATGTATCCCGAACGAGTTAAAAGTGTGACTGTCACTGGTGGTTATAGTATTTTTGGTGACAATTCCAAAATCTCGAAAGCTCAAAATCGAGAAATTGGAAAAGCCTTTTTTTTGATGATGTTTAATATGGAAGGCTTTCGTCGTTATGTGGTCAAAAGTACGAATATCGTTCCAGCAGAACAGGAAATATTTTACCTGGCAATGAAAAAATTCACGCGCAAATCTTTACGAGTAATGGCGGGAATGCAAAAAATTCTGGATAAAAAACCACGAACGCTCATTCAGCCTTTATTGATTATAGTGGGTGAACACGACCAACCAGTTATCCTGGACAATGCAAGAATTTGGCAGAAACGTGAACCAAATGCTTCATTGCATATCATTCCTGAAGCCGGACATTGTGCGAATATGGATAATCCAGCAGAATTTAACCGTGAACTTTCAACTTTCATTGAAATGTCTTGAAACTATCCAATAAAATAATGCGTATAGATATCATAAAAATGAAGAAAGAAATTGTTATTTTGTTGACTTAAACACGATTTATCAATCAATAGATGAAATCCAAAGCATTTAAAAAACGCCGGGTTCGGATGTAGAAGGGGGTGATGACCGTCTGAAATGTCAGCTGCAATAATGGTCACTCCGAACCCGGCAGAAATGAACTATAGTTCTGTTAGTGGAATACCGGTGAAGCGTGAAATGGCGCGTAATTCCGGCAGAATTTCTCCATACGTCAGGACGACGTGATGTTCCCAGCCGTCATCCAGCATGGTCTGGACGACATCTCGGGCAGGCTGTTTGACGGTTTGCGCCCAGCCACCAGCACGCCGTAGCTGCACTTTCTTGTCGAGCATCTCGACACTGATGGCTAAGATTCGGAATTGTTGGTGATGATAACCAAAGCGCACCAGGGTGCCCCGACCGGGTTTGAGGGTGAACTGCACCTCGCGTCCTTCTTCACCATAGCAGATTTCTTGTGGATCGCGGGCCAGGCTGGGGGCACCGCCGTAATGCCAGAGCGCCAGTGCATTGGATTCATCGTCCCAGGCGCTGATATCGGCAAAGAAGGGGGTGGACCCGGTCAATCCGTGCAGGATTGCCATGGTCAGGGCAGCGTTGACATCGCCTTCGGGTGCCAACAGGAACCCCTCGTCCAGCAACCAGCCCAACCCAGGCCAGATACCACCTGGATCCTCGAGCCCCATGATCTCTGGCCAATCTTTAATCGCAAATAAGCCGTGCCCACTGCGCTCCAACACGGCACCAAGGGCGGTGTAGTATTTCTCGATCGACTCGACCGATGCTGCTGGCAGCTCACCACCTTCAATTCGGGGGAAGTTTTGGACCGGGGCAGGTTTTTGATTGCCCTTTTGTAATTCCAGTACGACTTCACTGAGAGGGATATGATCAATCCCAACCCCAAAGGAGCGCCGGATGAGCAGTTCATCGAACACACACGGGTAAAACCCGGGGGCACGGAAACCAATCAGACCGATACGTTTCTGCTGCAGTTCAGCCAGCACCAGACCGGCACGTATGTAGGCTGCCATCTGTACCTGCACCTTGGGATCACTGACGAAGCCGTGAATGGCTTTATGGGCAAATCCCATCTCGGTCAGGGTGAAAGTGGTCAGATTAGCGCCACACAGGCTGTTAATGGCAATGCGTTTGTCAATCTTTGGTTCCGGCAAAGAATGAATAATGATCGGCACACGTACCCGTTCAGCAATGCGAAGCGGTACTTCGCCATCCGGAAAAGTGCCGATCTGAATGATCAGAACCGCAGGACGATTAACTGTGAGAAAATCCTGTATGGATGCTTCCAGGGCGGGGGCATCTACCACCACATGAGTGGGCCCCACCACCATCCAGAATCGTTCCAACCAGGTGCGGGTCGCCTCCAGATTTTGACTGGCTACATCCTGGTCAAACCAGGGGACACCGACTGAGATCAGCCCTACTTTTAATGGATTGTCTTTATACATAATAAAACCCTTTCAAATGATGAATGAAGTCTTGATTGATTATTGTGAATTCAGAAAATCGAGCGTCTCAGCCAGGGTTGGAATGCCTTTTCTGCCGCCCAGTTGTGTACATTTCATAGCTGCAACAGCGCTGGCAAATTTGAGACGATATTGCGGTGTCCAATCCAGCTGCAACACTGCATACAAATAAGCGCCATGGAAGGTATCCCCCGCGCCGGTTGTATCAACCACATCCACCTGAAAAGCCCCTTGGTGGAAATGGGTATTCCGATCCCAATACCAACTGCCATGTTCGCCATCGGTGATAACAACCTGCTGGTTCTGGTAGATCTCCAACAGTTGAGCTCCCGCGTCAAGAACATTCTGTGTGCCAGTGGTTTCTAACGCAAATTTCTTCGCGACCACCAGAATATCCACCAGGGGCAGAAGTTCTGTCAGTTCATTCCACATCAAATCGCCGGCTCCGCCATCAAACGAGACCAAAACACCATTCTCTCTGGCAATATGGGCAGCGTGGAGGGCGGCAGTGGTGAAGAATCCATCCAGGTGCAGGGCACGAGAACTTTTGATCAAATCCTCTGGCACTTCTTCCGGTTGTAAATCAAGCGATGTGGATTTTTGAAACAGGATGGCACGCTGACCATTGCTCTGTTCCACCAGGATGACGGATGCTGAGGAAACACCACTTTCGCGCTGCGGGCAGTGCCTTGTATCGATGCCAGAACGTTGCAGTTCTGTGACAATTTGCCAGGCTGTATCATCTGCTGACAGAGAACCCAGGTAATGACAGCTGGCACCCAGGCGGGCAAGCGCGACTAAGGCAGTCGCGACCGGTCCACCTCCTTGCATTTCCAGTGCTGCTATGGGAAAACAATCATTTGAATTAGGCAGGCGTGGGGTTTGCGCCAGGATATCAAGCGTTGCCAATCCCAATCCGACGACATCATACCGTTTCACAATGATCCTCCGGGGAAGTAGTCTGTTAACACCTGGCTGCGATTGTTCGCCTGCAGCACATGAAAAATGCCTGTCGCCCAATCTGCCAGACTGTCACTCACCTGCGCAACCACCTCGGGAGGCAGCTGCCAGAGCTGTTTCTTGAAAATTCCCCAGGCTGCCCAGCGTGCCTGATAAAACCGCTGTGCTTCGCTCAGATCATCGGAGGTATCCAGCTGATCACCTTCAGCACTTCGAGCGGCAGATACCAGTTCACGTTTCATCTGTTCTCGTAAATCCATCGGGAATGCCGGGTGATCGAAAAGGATGTTTTGAATCTGGGTGGCGAGATGCACCTCAATCACACCTGCCTGGGGAAGTCGTGCCAGATCCTCAAATTGCAGCGTGGAGGCACCATGTTGCACCAAACCAGACCAACCGAATTGACGCGCTTGTTTGGATAGACCTGAAATCAGATCAAAGTCAACGCTCATGCGACCGGTGCTACCATCCGGCAGCACGATACCGCTGTGTGTAGTGCCGGTCTGGGCACTGATTTTGTCCAATCCGGGGGTTTCACCCTTGAGTTGATTCTGTAACTCCGCATGGAAGGCAACCAGATCATCAACGCTGGTATTGCGACCACCAATCTCGCCAACTTCACCTCCCAGGGTGATGTGAATATCACGCGGTTGCATGGCACGGATGGATTTGATTAATTTTCCGGTAATCTCTGCGTTCGGAGCATGGAAACCATTCAGGTTTTCAGCTTTCTGGTCAAACAAATGAGAACCATCAATATCGATCTGATAGAACCCACTCTCGATCACCTGCAGCGCTAATTCTTCGAGTTGTTTCAGGTCATTCGCAGAATCCAGGCTGAAGTGATCCCCTTGCAGAAATACTGGCCCGCGGTAGCCTTCTTTGAACGCAGCAGCCATCACCAGGGCGGCGTATTCCTCAAATGTCTGGTCACAACCACTTGATTCCGAAGGCGCTAATTCGAAAACGATGGGACCACAATTAGCCTGCAAAGCTGCTCTCCAGATCGCTCTGGCCAGGGGATAGGTGAGGCCACGGACATTGAAAGCCGGGATGGTCATGGGGGATACTTCGCCACGACCCAACGCCTGATACACAGGTCTGATCGAGGCAGGATAAAGCCCATTTTCCCAGGTCAGGTTAAGGATCTGAACAGCCAGTTTTTTGCGTTTCTCGCGAGGAGTCAATACCAGCGTCAGAATATCCTGTTCTAAAGTTGCTTCAGTACACATGCTTATGCCCTTTCACTATTTTCTAACTTTTGAGGCTTAGGTGTTTTTGGGGGGAAATTACCCCCAAAAACACCCGTAAACCTCAAAGGACTCTTTCACTGATCCAATGCTGTTTGGTGTAGCGTTGGATCGCCAACTCATCCAGTTCCAATCCCAATCCCGGTAAATCACTGAGACCGATGGTGCCATCCGTATCCACCTGAAAGGGTTTCTTTAGCATGAAATCGCGGGCTTCCACTGTCCAACCGGGTGGATCAACCGGAAATTCAAACCAGGGACAATTGGGGATGGAAGCTGCCAGCTGAAGGTTGGCTGCCAATCCGATGCCATTCGACCAGGTATGGGGGATGAATTTTTTGAAGGACATTTCTGCCAGTGCAGCCACTTTTCGCAATTGGAAAATGCCTTCCGAGAAGGCCGCATCCGCCTGGATGATGTCATAACAATTCATATCCACCATCATTTTATATTCGTGCAAGCCGATATTCAATTCTCCACCAGCAATGGGGATATCCACCGCTTCAGCTAATTGAGCTAATTGATGATAATTGTAACGGGGCAGGGGTTCTTCGAGCCACAGCACTTTCAGATCCTGCATGGCACGCGCAATGGTGAGGGCTTCGTTATAACTCCAGGCACCAATCGGTTTGGGAGAGGGCATCACATGCGCCTGATTGGCATCCACCATCAGGTCTATTTGATCACCAAAAACCGAACGCACATGTTCAACCAGGGCGATATCTTCTTTAATACTGGATCGCCGTAGACGTAATTTGAAGGCACGCATCCCTCCACTGCGCAACAAATGAATGCGCTCTATTTGTTCCTCAAAGCTGGGCACTTCTGCCAGACTGGCGTAAGCGGGCATACGGTTTTGGAAGCCACCCCATAGTCGATAAACTGGCTGTTGGGTGACCTTGCCAATGATATCCCAGAGTGCCATTTCAAACGCCCAGGGGTAACTGCCATCCCGGGCAGCCACACGTAAATAGGGGCTGATCTGTTCGACCATGAAGGGATCTTTGCCGAGCACATAAGGAGCCACCAGATCAGCAAATGTATTGATTCCGAGCATGCCTACTTCCGGGCCGGCACCAACACCACTGACGCCTTCATCGGTGTGCACGCGTAAAAGAGTGCAATTGGTGGTTGTAAAGACACGTCCAGGTGCCCAGGCAGGGCGTAATGGGGCAGGTAATGGGTACTCGATGAGACTGCATTCAATTTGATTGATTTTCATTTGTTCCTCTTCTATTAAATCGGATTGGACTGTAGCATGGCAGTCAGGAGTAGTTGCGCTCCTTTTTGAATATGCTCTTTGAGGTAGGTTTCAGCATTCTGGTAATTGCCTGACCGGATCAAATACACCAGTTTTGCATGCCGTTCGACCAACCCCTCATAGGATGGATAATGGCTGCTGACCGTATAGATGACCATGGTAATCTGGGTTGACATTTGTTCCCAGATACGGATCGTGCGTGTTAATCCTGATAAATTCATCAGGGTACGATGAAATTGATTGTCCAGTGCAGAACCCTGTAAACGATCTTCTTTTTGTTCGAGGGATATCATTTTTGCCACGATGTGGTCCAAAGGGGAAAGATTAACATGATTTCCGGCAGTCATAATTTCTTTAAGAGCGATAATTTCAAGGGCAGAACGTAACTGATAAATCTCTTCAACATCATCGGCTGTCAGGCTAACCACATATGAACCCTTGGAAGGGATGATCTCCACCAAACCATCCTGAGCCAGCCGACGGATGGCTTCCCGCACCGAGATACGGCTGACGGAAAGTTGGTCTGCCAGGGGTTGCTCCACCAGGTGTTGGCCAGGTTTAATTTTTTGTGTGAGGATAGCGTGTGAGAGATTCTCATACACCTGATCAGCCAGAAGGGTTTGCGATTTTATAGGCTTTAATGCTTGTTGCCATTCGATTGTTTCGGGAATTCGTGCCATATGCGATCCTTCTCTCTCAATAATTACTTAAAAACAACCAGGTAGGTATTGTCCTTCAGGGTTTGAAAACGAATATGATCGGGATTACCATTCAGGTTGCTGTTTTCGGTGGGAAGTTGGTGACCTTGATCATCCATTACATGACTAAACTGAAGAGCGGAATCCATCATCCGGACGGAAATCTGGCGGTCGACCGGTTGGGATGATATCTGCAAGGTTAAAACAGAATTCTGCCAGCTGAATAGTGTGCCGTCATAAAGATGAAAGTTACCATCCGCACCGGGATAAATTTGCAGACGCAGGTCATTTCCGGCTACTTTAATTTCTGGTTCATCCAGAACGGCTAACAGGGTATCGGGTGAGGGATCCAGTAATGGGATGATGGCACCCGCTCTGGAAAAAACTGGAAGATAATCGATATCTGCTTTTACCTGGATGGTTCTGCCGCCTTGATAGCGGGTCCCATCCCAAAAATCACGCCAGGTGCCAGAGGGGAGTTGCACATTCCAGACTTCACTATGACCGGAATACACAGGCGATACGAGCAGGTCGCTGCCGAAACAATATTGCAGTTCATTATCGCACTGCCAGATGTCCGGTTCATCCGGGAAAGCAAAAGCCATGGCGCGTATCAGCGGCATCCCAGTTGTAGATGCAACCAAAGCGTGTGTATAAATATAAGGGAATAAATCCATGTGGACACGAGCATAGTGGCGATACAAATCTATTATTTGCGACGAATACTTCCAGGGTTCCCTGCTACCCAGTCCATGTAGTTGCATAATGGGTAAAAAGGCACCGAAGGCTATCCAGCGGGCGAAGACTTTCTCGGTGGGTGTACCAAAATAGCCACCAATATCACTGGCATAAAATGGAAACCCACTCAGCCCGGCATTTTGGGCAGCTTTTATCACGCTGGGAAAGCCGGTGGCGGGGCCAAAATCTGAGCTTTGATCACCTCCGAACAAAGCGCAGAAAGGTTGAGAGCCATCCCAAGCTGAACGTGCCAGTAAAATCCCATGCGTGTGGCGCTGCATGGCTTCATAAGTGACCTGATTGTAAATTTGCGGGTAGAGGTTGTGCATTTCAAGCCCTGTTCGACCGTCATAAAAAACAGCATCATCCGGTACCTGTTCGCCAAAGTCGGTCTTGAAACCATCAAATCCCATTTTCACCAATTTTTCGATGTGCTCCTGCCACCAATTGACTGTCGCCGGGTTGGTGAAATCCAGACAGGAGCCTATAAACCCGGGGCTATTCCCCAGGCGATGTACATAGGTTTCCCCGGCGGAATTTTTGATCAGGAAACCTTGTTCTGCACAATAATCAAAGATTGCCTGATTGGCATCCGATTTGACAATCCAGGGTCCGACCCAGATGACAATCCGGTATCCGAGTTTACGGGCTTCAGTAACCATTCCTTGCGGATCAGGAAAGTTTTCATTGAATTCGAAGTCATTCAGCTGCGACTCCCAGGCTGCATCAATCAACTTAACCGAGCCTGGCAGATTCATCTGGCGGGGTAAGCGCAGGTCCTCTTCCACGGTGGTTTGGGTCTCGGCCGTCCAATCGCGAGATTTCCAGGGTCCGAAGATCCAGGCAGGTGGCTGGTAAAGCGGTTTGCCTAATAATTGGGTGTAGCGGGTGAGCAATTCAGCAAATGGTTTTCCGGTCCAGAGCTGGAAGGAGAGCTGGTTGTTTTCCGTGCGGATCGAGACGACTGAGGGGTCATCATAGCAGGCCAGGTGCACTTTGGTACGGTAAGCAGTGAGCAGACGTACACCATATCCTGTGCTGGACATGAAGAAGGGGATTGGCTTGTAGGTCAATCCACCAGATGCTCCGTTGATCACATACAGGTCAATTTCCTGACCACGCTGATCGATGCGATTAAAGCGTTCTCCAAAACCGAGGTAGTGTTCATCCGGTTGGGCTGAGAAGCCGATGGCAATGGCTTCGATCGAGGGGTCTTCAGCCTGCAACTCAGCCTTTAAAAGATTTTTTTCCACTGTAAGTCTGATACTTAACTTGTTGTCATTTTGAATAAGCGAAAATAATTGAAAGTGATATGAATCCTTAGATTGAACAAAATCCTTAACTTCCAAATCAATCCACGTGCCATTTTCACGCACCCTTATAACTTGCCACTCAAATACCGGAAATTTTGTTCCTTCCTGTGTAACGCATACTGAAAAGGGACGATTGATGAATGAAATTTGTGTATTTGAAGTAAAGTATTTAATAACTGATTCATGGGTTGGGGAGGATGCCATTGCAAATCCTTCTAATGAGAATAATAGTATACGGTATACCGTATACTATTATTATAGGAAAAATAAATTAAATGTCAATAAACAAAAATGGATTCAGGTGGGGATTTCCAATACCTCTGCCACGGCCTCCAAAGCTGATTTCATGGATTTATCATCAATAATTCCTAATTGATGGATAAACCTGGTTGTTGATACTGACCGAATTTGGAAAAAGTCGACAGCAGAAATTTTGGTTAAACCTGTGTTTTGATTGGGTTGGATTTTAACCATCCAGGGTACTTGGGTATAGTGTGGTTTCCATTCTGTGATGGGAGCGATAATTCTCAATGGTAAGGTACCCAGGTCATTGCTAGAAATAATGACCGCTGGTCTGGTTTTTTTAATTTCAGCTCCAATGGTTGGATCAAGATTGATTAGCCAGATTTCTTTACGTTTCATCAATGAAATCCTCACTGTCTAAATTGGTAAATGCAGTCAGATCAGTGTCAACACGATATTCGGTTTCCATTATTTCTGCTGCCCTGCGCAATTTTAATCTTTTTTGACGGTTAATGTATTCACGAATTAAATCACGGATGATTCCTGACATGCTCATATTGGCTTCTTCGGCCAATTTTTCTAATTCTTGACGATCCCAGGGATCTAATAATATTTGAATCCGCTCCATAGATACCTCACACATAATACATATAAAAAATACACAAAAATTATACATATATTATATACATATGAAAATATTAAATCAACCCAGATCAAATGAAAGAAATGGAAATTCAGACTTTATAACAATCGAAAAATATATAGCCAAAATTAAATTTTTGGCATCTGCTCGAACAATGTTCGATAACCTATCACCTGAATGCCTTCTTCTTTGAGAAAACCTCTCATTTGCTCATTCTTAAACACTTCATAATCAGCCACTCTTCCCTGCCAATCGGGTGAAATCGCGCGTGCTTCCGGTGTGTCTTTGCTGGGGTGGATGTAGAAATGGCTCAGTCCAGGTGGCAAGTTCGCCATGGCCTGTTTGGCTTGCGCCATCCGGTAGGTATGGTCGTTCAGTTTGAGCCCGATAAAATGATCCAGCATTGGGTATCCCTGTTCCTCATATTCCTTTATGATGGTTGCCATCAAACTGGCAGCATCAGAATCGAAGCCAAGTTTCTTCCAATCCTGCAGATTCCAACGTGGGATCATGGCAGGTAAGCCAAATTGATAGGCAGTTTTCAGGTACACCTC
The DNA here is from genome assembly GCA_963765655.1 of uncultured Chloroflexia bacterium. Taxonomy (GTDB): domain Bacteria; phylum Chloroflexota; class Anaerolineae; order Anaerolineales; family Anaerolineaceae; genus UBA6170. Next base: position 79,988 of record CAVXXH010000008.1, on the reverse strand, counting down.
CAGAAATTTTGGGTGAAGTAATGTAAGCATGTGGGTATCGACATGGGTAGGTTTAAACCCAACATTCAATGCATGTTGAATTTGTGCTTTCAGTTCAATTTCAACCGCTTCCGGAGTGGCAAACTCCTGTGGTTCTTCGTGCTTGCGATGAAAGTACCCCTGCGAATCGATCAGGCCGGTTTTTGGATCAGTGGAGGATAAAGGATGCCAGCGGTATGTTTCCCATTCTGAATTGAGTGTGAGATGGATGCCTAAATCTGTCTGCGGATGTGATTTTGCATATTCAGTAGCAGCCAAAAACCAGGGGCAGGGCACCATGACGGCACCACTGGAAATGATTTGTGCTTTATCCAATTCTGTATAGGCATCCACGGTAGCCTGGCACATACCGATGTCGTCTGTGTGAATGATGACGAACCGGTCTTGTTGAGAAATTCCAAGTTTTTTCAATATAGGATTAAATGAGTTTTTCATTAATTTCTTTCAATAGATATCGGATCTTATTGCAATTGATTATTCATTATTTCTATGAATGCTAACATGTTTTCAAGTGGAACATCTCCTTCGACAGCATGTGCGGGGGAGAAAATGTAATTACCTTTTTTCCCAGATTCAAGTAATTTCAAGGTTTCTTTTAGAACATCATTAACTAATCCATAAGGTAAAGTCTTCTGGGTTGAAAGCCCACCATGAAAAGTAAGTTTACCTCTGTATTGTTGCATTAATGCATGCACATCCATCACTTCAGGTTGGAATGGATTGAAACAATCAACACCGATCTCAACTAGAACAGGAAACAATTCATCAACATCTCCACAGGAATGAATGAAAACAAATTTACCAGCATTTTTCACGGTTTTATACATACGTTTGATTGCAGGATAAATAAATTTTTTCCAGAGTCTTGGCCCCATTTGTAGCCCGTGCTGTTGTCCCCAGTCATCTCCAAAATATACTGCGTCGATATCATATTTTAAAGCTTCTTGGATCTGTGCAATATTATAATCAGCAATCGAATTGAATAAATCAGTAACAAAATCAGGATGATCAATCATGTCCATGAAAAGATTCTCCATTCCTCGCAATGTCCAGGCTCGCTCAAATAAGGAGAAACTTATATCAAAAACGCGAAAACAATCGCTGTAAAGATTAATTTTTTGTTCAATCGTTGAAAAGATATAAGGATCACATGGATCAGGGAAACTATATCCTTTTATTGTAGGTGAAGATAATTTTATTCCGTGAACAATCCCAATATCCTTATCGAAAGAACGATCCCAAACAACACCAAAATGGTCTTGCACCAATTTATCTCCAACATCAATATAATAATTCCATGCATTACTGAGATAGACGATATGATTGTTAATAGCCATGTCTAAATCATCTGATTTGAGATGGTTTTTAATTTTTTCTGAAGCCTCCAATGTAAAACCGATGGACCAGGGAACATACGGAGGTTGTTGGTGAGTTAAAACCTGAATAATTACATCTCTTTTTGATTCCATTAGATCATATGTCCTCCATTAATTATGCAATTGCTTAGTTCACCATCTCTACTCATTTTTTCCCAATTAAGTTATTCTTCAATGGCTTTTAAACCTTATGATGTTTAAACTGTTGAAGGTACGATTGATGTTGGGTGAAAAGGTCATTCGTCATCTGGCGGATCTCATCCAGAGAAAGCACGGCAGCGGTGAGTGGATCATGACAGATCGCCCGGAAAATCATGGTTGGATCACCTGCCAACGAGCCTTCAATTGCCAGCTCTTCAATGCCACTGGACAAAGTTGTCAGCAGGGAGAGCTCTGGCGGCAGTGCACCAATATGGACTGGGTGTAGCCCGGCTTTATCCACAAGGACCGGTACCTCCACACAGGCGTCTAACGGAAGATTGGTGATCAGATGCGTATTGGGAACATTGCCATTAAACTGGAAAGGTTCTCCACCTTTGAGTGCATTGATAATATAAGCAGCGTATTCATGTCCACGAGTCAAATCATCACCGGTGACCTGTTTTGCCAATTGTACTTTTACGCCATCTTTCCAGATTTTTTCTGTCTTCTGGTACTCTTTAAGGATGTAGGCATATTCGCCAGGGTTCCAGCCGGTACCATGTATACAATATTTCTCAATCAAGTCTGGGCGTTTTCGGAACCACCAGTTGTATTCAGAATTATGTCCACTCGATTCAGTCACGTATTTTCCTAATGCCAGGAACATTTCATTGCGGACAATTTCTTCATTGTAAATCTCTGGGCGTTCTGTAATGGCTGCCTGAATCAAAGGGTAGGCATCTTTGCCCTTCCATTTGTATTCAAGGTACCAGGCCAGGTGATTGATGCCTGCACAGACATAATTAATTTCCTCAATAGGTGCACCAATCCAATCTGCCAGCATCATGGCGGTACCCTGTACTGAGTGACATAACCCGGTTACTCTGATGAAGGTCTGGCGTTGGATTGCGCCAATCAACATTGCCATCGGATTGGTGTAATTTAGCAGCACAGCATCCGGGCAATATTTTTCCATATCACGCACAATTTCCATCATTGGATGAATTGTGCGAAGGAAACGGAAGATCCCGGCTGGTCCTCGTGTGTCACCTACATTGATATCAACACCATAGCGCTTGGGAATTTCAATATCATACCGCCAGATATCTGTGTTTCCCGCCAGAATGGTGGTTAACACAACATCAGCATCTTTTAATGCTTCCACACGGTCAAGCGTCGCAGTCACACTCGCAGGATAATTCCCTGCTTTGATCAGCTTGTCAACACTCTGATGAGAAAAAGCCAAGCGCTCCGGGTCAATATCCATTAAAGCAATCTGCGCATCCTCCAGTAGTGGAAAAGTGAGGATGTCCCGCACCAGTGTTGTGGTAAATCCCAGGCTACCTGCTCCAATAAAAGTAATCTTAGTCATCTATCTATTTCCTCCTGATATTGAACAATTATTTTCATTGTTCCTGTTTTTAGTTTATGAATTCTTTTTCAAATTCTTTTGCCAGACTGGCAGATATTATCAAATTTTCCTCCCAAATCGAGAAATAGAACCCCTCCCATCCTAATTTGGAGATAATCTTCTGCATCCCTTCACGGCTGACATAAATCTGGCAGAGTTTTCCAGCTTCCCGAATTTTCTTGAGCACATCCAGCCATTCTTCAGGATAAGGTTGCCCTGCTCCCGGAATCCATTGAATACCACGTAATTTCGGCATCTCAAGTAGTTGAGGTAGATGGTTTAATTGTCCCACCCCATCCAGATGATAAAAAGGGTACTCCAGAAAATCACAACAGGCGGTTAGGTCGGGCATTACAAAGCGTTTGAACATGCGAGGTGAGATCATGTAAGAAAAATCGGATTGCAGCATATATAATTTTCCGGGTGCCCACAACGGGCTCCAGTTGCTACTGCCAAATACTTTTCCGTTTGCAAGGTTGAAGAGATGATCATAGTACTTAATCCACAAGCAAGTAATATCTTCTGTCAGACGGATGACCTCATCGGGAGAATCGCTGAGATCCAGGAGCAAACGTTCGTTTCCACGTAAATGTGACAGAATATCCAGGTTGCCACCAATGTCGGTAACAGCCACCATTACTTTTTCCTCCCAGCGTTTCGCTGCCAAAGAAGTTAACTTCTGTACCCTTTGCCACCAAATGTTGTTGGGATCATATTCTGGTTGTATTTCGTTTAGTTCCTTAATGGGCAGAGGATCAAACCAGACCGTATCTCTCTGGATATTTAAGTTGGAACCTAGAAAGGCAGCGATTAGACCAGGACCATAATTTGGCCAGAATTTCGGAAAGGCCCCTCCAAACCATTGAAGGTTCTTTCCAAATTGCTCTACATCCTCCAGAATCTTCTCAGCGGAAATATCAGCAGATTCGACCCTGCTGACCTGGCTATGTTCATCGAGCAAATGGATTGCACTATCATCAATTGCCTCAATTCCATAAAAAGGATGATCGATCGTCCCAGCCCACCAGTCGATCCAGTTCTGTTTAACACGCAGTAAATCCCTTTCTGAAAACCTATTGTTCATGAAGTCTCCAACATTAATTAAAATTTTCTCATGGGTAACCCTTATTTCAACCCAAATAAATGCTCTTTCAGATCCAAATAATACAAATAATCATCTGGTTTTACATTAGGTGGGCAGCGGTGATCGCAGAATGGGATATATCCACCGCGTTCAACCAGTGGAATTATAGATTCCATATAAGCACTGATTGAATCAGGTCCTTCGCCCAGTTTCATCTTATCAAAACCACCCATGATGCGCAGATCTTTGCCATATTCTTTCAATAATTTTTCTGGATGAGTACAAGAGTTAACTTCGAAAGGAAACAGGCAATTGATTCCCCCTTCCAGCATGTATGGCAGAATTGGACGCACATCACCATCACAATCGGTATACCACAGCTCTATCCCAGCTTGCTTTAGTTTCTGGTGGATACGTTTATAACGCGGCATTACTACATTCTTAAAGAATTTCTTTGAAACAATGGGTCCACCTTTATAACAAATATCTTCCCAACCAGCAGCATAATCAAATGTGAAATGTGGCAATACCTGATCCAGGAAATGCTCTACCATAACACAGCAGGTCTCTACCATATCTTCAACCATCGCAGGGTAATCGTACATGGCATAAGCCAAACCTTCAAAGGTAAGCATATCACGCACCTTACCAATCATTGATCCGCAATCAATACCGAGCGGATAAGTTCGATCATCAGGGTGCATCGCTTTCAGGGAATTGATATCCATGATACGGACTGGATCATCTAACCGGAAGCGTTCGGTTTTAACCTTCTTCCAATCGTCAGGTGTGACAACCGTCGCCTTCAGGTAATGGGGGATACTCTCATGACCATCGATTGGCACTTCTGCCAGCAGTCCATCTTCATTAATGATTATCTTGCTATTACTTCGCACCTCCACCACCTGGTTGCCAAAATTGGGTGAAAGCCAGACATTGCCCCAGATACATTCGATGCGGTCAAATTGGAAGAATTTCTCTGCTTCTTCATTATTATTGATGTTATTCTCGTAAAACAATGGCCAGACGGCGAAGTTCTCATCCCAAAATCCAAATTCCATATTGAAACAACGGTCAAATGGCTGGTAAGTCATCTGACGCACAAAACGCTCACGATCTGTCATCGTTCCTTGCCATTTTGTTCGAATGGGGGATGTACTCATAAATGATCTCCTTGAATAATATTATTATGTAAGTAATTCTACAAACAAAGGATTTTTTTCTGATAAATAATTAAGAATTTTGTTGTAGTGAAAAAAGATTAATGATAAGAAACCATATTCTGACAACGTTGTCAGAATATCATTTAATATATCGATTGTCAAGATGAAAATTCATTGGATCAAAGCAGGGAGATATTGGCTGGTTGAGCCGTGTCAAGATCTGCAATGATGGCATAATCCAGATGATCCTGCAACAGGGTAACTGGATAATCCACATCTGGTTGAGATAATAAAGCCACGCGTAACACTGTGCGCTGCCATGATCCACCCGAGCAATACAGGCGAATACGACGCGCAGCAAGGATATCTCGAAAACCGATGGTTACTGCCATAGAAGGTAAGTTGTAAGGATTACCACCGGTGTTCCAGATACTGTTCATCACCAGCGTGTCCGGATTGAGATGGACGATACGAGTTTGTGACTCCTTGAATTCTTCCTGGCTGATTTTGGTGTACTGGTTATTGGGTGGTTCATTAAAAGCGATATGACCATGATATCCAATTCCACCATAACAGGTATCGATGCCACCTATTTTTTCAATTTGCTGGCTGATCGCATCGAGGTGGAGTGGATCAGGAAAATGAACCTGATCAAGAGGAATCCTCAACTCTTCATCCAGTCGATTGAAAACCTGTGAGAGCATATATTGCTTGAAACTGAGTGGGTGATCTTCAGCAAGCGGACGACCCTGCCAATTGGTGTATTCATCCATGTTAAATGTGTACACGTTTTTCCAGCTGATTCTTTCCTGGTTACAGATCTCCACCAATAGAGAATATTGTCCGATCGGACCGACTGGCAATATCAGCTTTGTCACTTTACCTATAGCATTGTTTGCTTGAATTTCATCTGCAATGGAGCGAGCAAAGTGTAAAAATAATGCAGTTGGGTCAGGTAGGATTTCAAAACAGATTTTCGATGTACTTTGCAGGTTTTCTGGAGAAATGATTAATTGGTAAGGATTTAATTTCATACGAACTCGAATTCTAATCAAAATTGATAAATTGATTAATTTTTTTGGAATATGATCCCATTCTAATCCAATACGGATATTTTGATGTATATAAAGTCTGGATCATTTCCTTTAAAGGTTAAGTGAAGATTAATGCAATCGAATATAAATAAATTCAGTCTTGATGCTCAATAGTATATTTTTACTTGAAATTGATAATCCAATATGCTATATTTTTTTTCATCACAATCATCGAATCAGTAAAGTCATAATACATGTTCTTCCATGAATAAATCATTTTAAAAGGAGGATAACAGGCAAAATTGTTCGTTGATTTCAATTTTTACCCCAATTATACAAAAGGAGAATGAGAATGAAAAAAAGATTTAGTTTACTTGCAATACTGTTCGCGGTTATCTTTCTAGTGGGGCTGGTTGGTTGTGGACCTGCTGAAACCCCAGCTGAACCAGCAGCTCCTGCAGAACCGGCTGAACCAGCTGAACCAGCTGAACCAGCAGAACCGGCTGAACCTGCAGAGATTGCAGAACCGGCTGAGCCAGCTGAAGCGAAGGAATTCATAACCTGGTTCCAATATGATCAGAATAATACTGACCCTGCCAGTGATGAACGCGTCGGAAATGAATACCTGCGCAAGAATATTCCAGAATTCAATGAAGAATTTGCTGGAAAATGGGTCTGGAACAGTGTCCATAAACCCTTTGACAAAATTGCAGCAGAATTAGTGGCAGCGTCCATTGCTGGTGGTGATGTACCGGATATGACTGAAATGGAAGGGAATGTTCTGATGACCTATTACCGCAATGGGGTCTTGATGGATATCACCGATTGGGCGCAACAACAAGCCTGGTTTGCGGATATGGATCCAAGTGCTATCAATGCCTGTACGGCTCCTGATGGAAGACTTTATTGTATTCCATTGGCGGAACGACCACATCTGACCTATGTCTGGGCAGATCGTTTTCCGAATGGCTATCCAACCACACCAGAACAATTTATGGTAGAAGCTGAGCGGTTAAAAGCAGAAGGACTTTATGCCATGACTTTCTTTGGATCCACCGCTTATGGTGGAGACGGGGCTAGTCGCGCCGTGTGGACGATCAATACATCCTTTGGTGGTACCTACTATGATGATGAAGGCAATATGCTGTTAGATACACCTGAAACAGTTGCAGCCATTGAATTTTTACGAGAAATTGTGGCGAAGGGCTATGTGGCCGATGTTTCTTTTGCAGGTGGATTCCAGGAAGAAGAAGCATTTAAGGATGCTTCCGCTGGAGCTATTCCGACTGGTCTGTTTGGATACCGTTATATTAATCCTTTGACAGCTCCGGATGGAACGAAATACGACACAGCCACATCAGATGATATGATCAATGCCATTGCGGCTGGTGATGTCGTCATGCGTCCTTCCTTTGCTCCAGAAGGTAATACGCCTGGTTGTAATATCGACATTCAAGCGCTGGCAATTCCAGTAGGTTCAAAGAATGTTGAAGCAGCTTATGATTTTATCAACTGGATTATGACACCAGACCGCAATGCAGAGTTTGTTGCCGGACCCGGTGGTGGTTTCCCAGCTTTGAAATCAATGCAGAGTCACCCAGCATTCGACACCCCATTTTATCAGCAAGCCGCGATCGCAGTAAATGGTAGTTCATGTAAACCCTGGCAGGGAACACTGGAGAGACCCAATGAAGCCGCTGAATTGATCATGAACGTTTTCTACCGCTTGATCAAGGAAGACCCAACTTTGGATATTTATACAGAGCTCACCAAAACTCAGGATGAGTATAATTCCAACAACTAATTAAGTAATACTTGAAAAACAATCAATTCAAAAAGCTGTGTGTATTAAGTTACCACAGCTTTTTTTATTGCAAAATTTAGAAGTGAATATGTTTTTCTCTATTCAGACATACAATTTTGAAAAATCAACTCATCCTGATGGATAAGAGCAGGGAAAATAAGGTTTGAAAATCTTAAAATATTCAGCTATACTTGAAATCAGTTCAATTCTACTTGACAAGCGTTTTTCGACATGCTATTATATTCTTATTCCCAGGACTAAAATCATCAAGTTATAAGCTGTAAAAGAAAAACTAATTTAGGTCATTACCAAAAAATGTTTAGTAATACTGAAAAAATTTCTTATTTCTTCGGGAGTTACGAGTAATGCTTATCCATGCTACACTTCCAGGACAAAACTTGAAAAAAAATACCAAAAATCAATCTAAAAATCTTACAAGAATAAATCTAACAAACCAAATTAATAATTTCTCATTTGAAAAGTATTTTTCAGAGATATTTAATTTTACAACTGGAATATGAGGGGAGAGAAAATACTTCTTCAAAACTTTTGATGTTTTTTTACGAATTACTGAATGCAATGTTACTAAGAGTAATATTGAAAGGAGGTGGTTGATTAGAAAATATCCGTGTTTTACTAATTTGTTAAAAACCTGATTCTAATAAAAATTAAGGAGAATAAGAATGAAAAGCAAGAAATATTTATTGTTGACCGCTCTGATGTTGGTCGTTTTCGCAGTAGGATTGGTTGGTTGTGCACCTGCTGCTGAAGAGCCTGTTGTTGAAGAACCCGCTGCTGAAGAACCAGTCGTTGAAGAACCCGCTGCTGAAGAACCAGTCGTTGAAGAACCTGCTGTTGAAGAACCAGTCGTTGAAGAACCTATGGAACCGATGCCATTGGTAACCTGGTTCCAATATGACCAGAACAATGAAGACCCGGCGAGTGACGAACGTGTCGGTAACCAATGGTTGCGAGACAATATTCCGTTGTTTGATGCTGCCTTCGAAGGAAAATGGTATTGGGAAAATACTCCCAAAGCCTGGGATAAAATGTCATCCGAACTCGTTGCCGCTGAAATTGCCGGTGGTGAAGTTCCTGACCTGATTGAGTTAGGTGGAGCACAAATCGTAACTTATGTCAACAATGGTGCTTTAATGGACCTTACCGACTGGATGATGGCTCAGGATTGGTATGCTGATCTGGATGAAAGTGCAATAATCTCCTGCACAGGACCAGACGGTCGTCTCTATTGTATTCCTACTGCTGAACGTCCCCACCTGACCTATGTCTGGGCAGACCGCTATCCGAATGGTTACCCAACTACTCCAGAACAATTTGTGGTAGAAGCGGAACGCTTGAAAGCTGAAGGACTGTATGCCTGGTCATATTTCGGAAACACACAATATGGTGGATCTGGTGCGGGTCGTGGTATTTGGGCATTAATTGCTTCCTTTGGTGGCACCTATGATGATGGACAAGGCAATATGCTGCTCAACACCCCAGAAAATGTGGCTGCCATCGAATTCTTACGCATGACAGTTATGAATGGTTATAATCCTGACACAGTTTTTGCTGGCGGTTTTGTGGAAGAGGATTCCTTCAAAGATGCCTCAGCTGGTGCTTTCCCGACTGGTTTGTTTGGTTATCGCTACATCAATCCTCTGACAGCACCTGATGGAACAAAATACGAAACCGGTACAGAACAGGACATGCTTGACGCGATTGCTGCTGGTGATGTGATAATGCGCCCGATGTTTGCTCCCGAAGGGAAGACCCCCGGTTGTAACCTGGACATTCAGGGTGTTGGAATCCCAACCAGTGCCAAGAATGTGGAAGCAGCTTATGACTTCATTAATTGGATTATGACTGACATGGACATTTATATTAAGTACGTGCTTGGTCCTGGCGCAGGTTTCCCATCATTGAAATCAGCTCAAGAATTACCTGAAATGCAAACGCCATTCTATCAACAGGCTGCCATTGCTGTCAATGCAAGTGTTTGCCGCAATTACTCTGGTTCGTTAGAACGACCTGCTGAAGCTTCAGAAGCAATCATGAATGCCATTTACAAATTGATAAAAGAAGATCAAACTGCTGATATCGCCACTGAATTCCAAAAAGTTCAGGATGAATACAACGCGAATAACTAATCAGGTAATTTGATTATCTTCTCGCATTAAATAACATAAAGGTGAGAAGGAAAAATATTCCTTCTCACCTTTGATCCTTAAAAAAATATAGATTAAATAAGGATAACCACCTTGCTTTTCGGAATCTTTTTCGAGTTGGTTATCATACTAATCATTGCGAAAATATTTTGGAGTGATCCAAATTATTTACTGATTATCTATTATTTAATTGAATATTTGTTTTTTATCTCACCCAAAGAAAGGTGATATTATGCAAAAGAATCCCTCAAGTTTTATGAAACGGTTTGAAATTCGCAAATCATTGCCGTTTTGGTTAATTTTACCGACAATCATTGTCATTCTCATTGTTCAGGTATATCCAGCATTCTATACAATGTGGTTGAGCTTGCAGGAACGTAAAGGTGCAGCCTGGGAGTATGTGGGTTTTGAAAACTTCGAACGATTGGTGAATGCTGGGCTTTTCCCAGAAAGTATCGGACATACCGTTATATTTTTAGTTGGGTATGTAGTCTTAACCTTATCGCTTGGATTTATTATTGCTCAGTTATTAAAACGGAATGTACCGTTCACTGGTTTGTATGTAACCATTTTATTTATCCCCTGGATTATTGCAGACATCATCGCTGGTCTTGTGTTTCGGTTATTGGTGACACCAGATTATGGTCTTTTTTCGGGTATTCTGGCAGAACGTGGAATATCAGTTTTAACAGATACTCGCCCATCACCATTATTTGGAAGTTTTCCATTTCCACCGTCTCCTGCCATGATTTATTTGATTCTGGCAGCTACCTGGCGTGCTCTACCTTTCATTACTTTATTACTTTTAGCTTCTTTGCAAACGATCCCTCATGAAGTTATTGAGAGTGCTCGCATTGACGGCGCTAATGGTTGGCAAATTACCAATCATATAACCATCCCTTTGATTCTTCCGACCATGGTGGTGGCATTATTCAATCTGATCCTCGGTGGTATGAATGGGGTAGGCATGGTTTTCAGTCTGACTGGAGGAGGTCCAGGAACAGCGACGTATGTATTGAGCTATTTTCTGTATGTTCTTGGTTGGGGGCAATTAAGGTTTGGTCGTGCTGCTGCTCTGGCTTTGATGATAGCCATAGTGAACTGGATATTAATTTATCTCGTTCTGCGTGTTACCAGATTGCAAGAGAAGGAGAGATAACATGAGTGAACTCAGATCTTCATATTTATCGCGACGTGCATGGGAAATCAGATTTGTAAACTTTGCTCTCATTGTTGTTTGCCTTTTTGCTGTTTTTCCGATTTTTACCACAATAACCATTTCATTCAAAGAACAAGCGGATATTACACGCAAACCTCCCATTCTCTTTCCCTGTGATACCCCTGAAAATTCCTTTGAATGGAGTGCGTGTCGTTGGGCGGTGGAAGGTTATCAGCGCGTGTTAGCACCCAAACCTGATGAAAATACATTGTTGGGTTTCAAATTAACTGGAAATCTGGTTCAGACATATATTCCCAATACGATCATGTATGCGTTTGCATCAGCCATTGGCGTATCGTTATTAGCCAGTCTTTCCGGTTTTGCTTTCTCTCGTTACCGTTTTAAAGGACATAACGCCTTGATGACAGCGATTTATGCTGTTACAGGTATTCCGTTAATCACGAATATGCTGGCTTTATACCAGATGGGCATTACTTTTCGTAAGAATTTACCTTTTTACGACGATCGATTATTTTTGATATTTGTCTATTTTGGTTTCTTCCTGCCAATCAGCGTATGGATTACAAAGGGTTTCTTCGATGCAATTCCACGTGAATTGGAGGAGTCAGCATTAATTGAAGGATGTTCTCCAATAGGTGCCATGTTCCGTATCACCATGCCACTGGCAGCCCCAGGTCTGGTATCAATTTTCTTAATGACATTTGTGAATGTTTGGAATGAATTCATTGTTGCCTACCTGTTGGTAACGAAGAATGAATATAAACCAGCCATGTTTGGTTTATATGATTTTCTCAGTCAAAACATTATTAACCTGCAGGTGCTCGCAGCAGCCTGTTTGATCATCGCTGCACCGATTATTATCCTGTTCCTTTTCACCCGCAAAACATTCTTCCGTGCCATGGTAGAAGGAGCGGTAAAAGGATAATAATAAATAGATATTACTCTTGATTGAGTTAGGAGTTTTTCTTTGGCTGAAAAAAGCATAATCAATTCAGAAAAGGGTCGATTAAGGCTGCATAGAGGATATCCCAATCCAAAAAATGCTTCCGATCGTGAACTGTTTCTATTTACGGGTGATCCAACCGCTGGATTGATTGAAGAGATTATTCCTGATGAAGGTGTTATGCTTCCAGAATCGTTACCTGGATTAAATCATAATGATTTCTTTCTCACCATCTATCATTTTAACGATGTACATGGTCATCTGGTACGATTCATCCCCGATGGAGACGAACCGGTCTTCACCCGGATGGCGTACCAGATCAATGAAAAACAAACGAAAGTGGAAAACGATCCATTTCGCGCAGTTTTGACATTATCTGCAGGGGATGATTGCATCGGGACTGTCTTTGACGAGTTGATGGATGATACCTTCGAGACCAATCCGGTACATGCCAGCTACCGCTTATATTCAGCAGCAGGTGTAGATCTCTCGGTGCTGGGTAATCATGATTTTGATATGGGCATTGACGTTTTGAAGCAATCAATACAAAATGATGCAAAATTTCCCATACTGGCAGCTAACCTAACCGATTGTCCTGCTCTGCAAGGGTTGTATTTTCCGGCAGCATTGATGGTGATCAAAGGCATTCGAATTGGTATCATTGGATTGGCAACCTCTGCTGAATACAAAATCAGTAAAAGAGAAAGCCGCATCCACAATCCGGTGCAGACAGTATTAAATATGTTACCTGCCATCCGGACGTTATGTGATGTGGTGATTTTGTTAACCCACCTGGGATACAGCCTGGAAGCTACTTCAGCCATCACAGCCGAAGCAGGGGATGTGGAGCTTGCCAAGAGTCTTCCTTACGCCGGTGTGCACTTAATTGTAGGTGGTCATTCCCACAATGAATTGAATCATCAGGGTCTCAATCCTCACAATATCGTGAATGGGATTCCAATTGTCCAGGCTGGTTCTCTGGGTAGATATCTCGGTAGGGTCGATCTTCGAATTCGCCAGAAATCCGCTGCTGTAGCCCATGTTCGCTTGACCCCGACCGAAACAATACCGGTTGATCACTTACTCGAACAAAAGGTCATGAAACCGTTAATTCACAGGGCTCGCAGTTATTTTGCACGCATTCTAGGTAATGTGGGGAATGATCCGACGCTGAGTACGGATTATGTACGCACTACTTTTGCGTCGGGTGAATTGGCTCTGGCTAATTTCATCACGGATGGCATGGTCAAACAATTAAGGAAGGCTGGGCAAACAGTGGATATGGCCATGATCGATTCTAGCTGTGTCCGACGCGGACTGGATGTAGGTGGACAACTGACTTTTGGTAATTGGTTTAATGTGATGCCTTTTGCTGATACCATTCGCTTTTATCAGCTAGCCGGTTGGCAATTGCGTGATTTGATTTACGATAATGCCAAACGCATAGACTTACCTGGCGAACCCAACACCGAACGTGGATTTCTACAATTCAGTAATGAAATCAGTTATACTATTCAATTTGGTAAAACCCGGTCAGAAACCCACATACAAGATATCCTGGTCAATGGTATCTCCTTAGAAGAACAACTGGAAAATGAATTTCTGATGGCAACCACCAGTTTCGTGCGTGAACTGGCTGGAAATTGGGAAAATTGCCATGATCAGTCATTGGCATGTGATCTGGTTAATATTAATGGTTTCACCCATTTTGAATCCGACTATTTTTTGCGGCGCGAATTGGTGAAATATATTATCTATCAGGGTGGCATCACCCAGGAGACCGGTGCACGCCTGGATGGCCGTTTACGAGTTGAGGAACATATGACAAGTCAAATTACCGATCTAAGTGTTAAAGAATTTAACCACGAAATCAGTTTTCAGAATCATGCCATGGCTGGCGCAGTTATTTCCAATGCTGCTGTTTCTGCTGTGTCATTGGGATTTGCCTGTCTCCGCAATACCCAGCGCTTTTTAGATGAAAATAGCACAGCCTACCAGGCCAGGTTGGATCAGTTGGCAAGTGTCCAGGAACAGCTCTTGGATATCTGCAATAAGGATGCAAATGCGATCGGATTACTGGTCTCTTTGCGTAATGCAGGCGAAGAGATGCAGGGACAGCGATTATTATGTGAATTTCCAGCACGCATCAGCCAGTTATCCATCCTGGCTGCCCAAACATTGCAGGATTTCCGTGGTTTGGTCAATGAACGTGTTAAAGACGATCTTGAGATGAGTATCAATCTCTTAACCGGCACAGCACAATCAGCCATGTTGTTATTAGATAGTAATTTACGAATTTGGACAGACCCGGAGTTGGCGGACCAATTTGAACCAATTCTGGAAGGGTTAATCAATGATATTGAGCATTTGAGCCCGGTCAAGAGAATTCGATTCTAAAAACGAAAACTTAGTAAATTTTTGCAGGTAGAAAGGTTTTCCAAATGAGCACAATCTTAATCAAAAATGGATCCGTGATCCCACTTAATGATGAAAAACAGATTTTTAATCAGGGTTATGTTCTGATTGAAAACGATCTCATTGTCGATGTAGGTGCCGGTGATCCACCCGAAGCTTATCTTCATGCAGATCAAGTGCTGGATGCAGATAATATGGCGGTCATGCCGGGTATGGTCAATGCGCATACCCACCTTTTCCAGACGTTCATTCGCGGATTGGCGGATGATAAACCCTTGTTGGAATGGTTAGAAGCTGCCATCTGGCCAGTTGCCAAAGCATTGACCCCTGAGGAAGCATATGTGGCTGCAATGGTGGGTTTGATGGAGAATATTCGGGGTGGTGCCACCTCTGTGATTGACCATCAATATATTCACACCGATCCCTTCAATGATGATGGTGTGTGCCAGGCAGCTGAGGAAAGTGGTGTGCGCTTTTTATTAGCACGTGGTTGGGCGGATATGAATTACCATCCAACTTTCATGGAGGACCAGGAACGCATCGTATCCGAAACCACGCGCCTGCGTGAAAAATGGGAGATCAACGGAAATGGTCGAATTCGAGTGGAATTTGGTCCGCTCATTCCCTGGGGCTGCAGCGATGATACGATGTGTGTAACACATAAAATCTCTGAAGATTGGGGTTCAGGTACGCATATTCACGTTGCTGAGACCCGTGAAGAGGTAGAAATGAACCTGAAAGCCCGCGGATCCCGCCATATTGAATGGCTGGCTGACCTGGGTGTGTTGGGTCCGCATATGCAACTGGTGCATAGTGTCTGGCTGGAAGATTTCGAAATGGATCTGATTGAAAAACACAAAGCTCTGGTGGTTCATTGCCCGGTCAGTAACATGTATCTGGCATCCGGCGTGGCCCGTGTCCCGGAAATGCTCAAACGCGGTATTACGGTTGCTCTGGCTACTGATGGCCCCGGCAGCAATAATAGTCAGGATATGCTTGAATTACTGAAAACGACTGCTTTGTTGCACAAGGTTAGCACTTTGAATGCCATGGTGTTATTGCCAGAAGATATTCTCTGGATGGCGTGTCGCGGGGGAGCAACCGCATTCGGATTACCGGATCAGATCGGATCATTAGAAAAAGGCAAAAAAGCTGATTTAATTCTGGTGGATCTGGATACGCCCATGGCGATGCCTGTACATAAGGTGACTTCTGCCCTGGTTTATAATGCCAGCAACCGGGATGTGGACACTGTGATTGTAGATGGAAAGATATTGATGAAAGGCAAAGAGATCCTCTTCACCGATGAAAAAGCCATGCTGGCACGTGCCAGAAAAGTTTGTGGTGAATTGTTTGAACGGGCAGGTGTGGTGGTTGAGTAGATCATGACTTCTCCTTTAAGGAACGTTGGACGATGGATGCATTATTAGGTTTGGATGTTGGCACAACCTCGACCAAAGCTGTTGTATTTACTGTGGAAGGGCAGGAATTGGCACGGGCTGCTTCCAACCCCTACCATAACCTGACACCACAACCCGGATGGGTAGAGCAGGATCCAGAAGAAGTCTGGCAGGCAGTGCTATCGGTTCTACGCCAGATTGTGGACCAGGCGGGGGCTCAGGTAAGCATCAAAGCTATCAGTATGTCGGTGCAGAGTGGATCGCTGTTACCAGCCAACAAAGCCGGTGAACCAGTTTATCCGATTATCACCTGGTTGGATGGGCGCACCGAGAAACTGGTCGCCGATTGGCAAAGAGCGAGTGCACAGGAGCAGGTCAAGCGGATCAGTGGCTGGACTTTAAATTCTGGACTGCCTTTACCAACAATTGCCTGGCTGCGCCAGAACAACCCCGAAGTTTTTCAGAAGGCAACTCATTATTTCTCAGTAAATGATTTTATTGCCCATCGACTGACAGGAGAATTCATCAATAATCCATCCAATGCTGGTGGTATGCAACTGGTGGATATTCATTCAGCTGAATGGAGCCTGGAGCTGTGTGAATTAGCAGGTATACAACCTGAGATGCTATCCGCCTTAGAGCCCTCCGGGACGATCATTGGAGAAATCAGCGCAGACATTTGCCAGATGACAGGTTTGACGCCAGGAACGGTGCTGGTCAATGGCGGGCATGATCAGGTTTGTACGGCGCTGGGATTGGGGATAAATGATCCCGGCCAGTATCTGTTAGCCTGTGGGACTGCCTGGGTATTCACCGGGATTCTGACATCTATGGATATGGAAGGATTACCACCCGAATTAAGCTTTAATTTCCATGCTTATCCCCAAAGATGGACGCTCTCGCAATCACTGGGCGGTCTGGGGGCTTCTGTCGAATGGTGGCTGAATCGCGCTTGGCAGGGTTTGGACCAGTCGAGATCAAGACAGGAAAGGTTTTCCGTATTCAACCAGGAATTAAATCAAACCAATGTCAATCAGGAATTATTCTTCTTGCCAATGACTGGTGGTCATGCCGACCCGGCCACCACACGGCGGGGTGGGTTTATCGGCCTGGATTTCAATCATACCCGGGCGGAAATGGCACGCGCGATCATGGAAAGTGCGGGCTATGAATTGCGCTGGGCTTTGGATGCTGTCCGCTCGGCAGAACAGCCTATTGAACATTTATGGATGGTGGGTGGCGCAGCCCAGAACCCAATCTGGCCTTCCATTCTTTCAGAGATAACCAGCTTGCCTATACAAATCCCTGATTATGATAACTGGTCTGCTTTAGGTGCTGCGATTCTGGCTGGTGTAGGTTGTGGCGTGTACGAGAATATCGACGCTGCCTTAGCCTTCTTCAAGAAGCCAGCTCGCAATATCACAGCTGATCCGATGCATACGGAAATGTATGCGCTTGGATTTAAACAATATCAGGAAATTATTTATCGAAACCATTAATTATATAAATTACAAGTAAATGAGGAATTCACTGAAAAAAAGGAAGGTAGTATGCAGAAACCAACAATAGCGATCACCATTGGAAAAGCCAATTATAAGCGGATGTTCAGCCAGGAAGCCTGGGATGCGTTGGAAGCGTTTGCCAATGTAATCCATCATCCAGGGGATGAACCAACCGAAAAAGAAGAATTGATGAAATTACTGGCAGATGCTGATGGCTGTATCACCAGCTGGGGTGTGGCACAGCTGGATGCGGATGTGATGAATGCCGCCCCCAAACTAAAAGCCATGGCGCATATGGGCAGCAGCGTCAAGCGCTTTGTCTCCGATGCTTTCTGGGAAAGAAAAATGCATTTGACCAGCACCGGTATTGCCCTGGCGAAGACAGTGGCGGAGACAACATTAGGATTAATGATTGTCGGACAGAAACGCATCTGGCAGCTGGCACAGCATGTGCGTGCTGGCGGCTGGCGCGAATCCCCGGTTTGGGATCGCTGGTATGCCTGCGAGTTATACCGCCAGAATGTCGGTATTATTGGTGCCAGCAATGTTGGCCGGCACGTCATTGAGCTAATGAAGCCATTCAAACCAAATGTGCTTTTATATGATCCATTTGTCACAGCCGAAGAAGCACAAAATCTGGGTGCTACCAAAGTGGAGTTGAATGAATTATTAAAGCAATCGGATGTGGTTTCCATCCATGCGCCGGCTAACGCCAGTACCCACCAAATGTTGAATGCGGAAGGGTTGGCATTGATGAAAGACAATGCTTTATTAATCAACACCGCACGCGGCACATTGATTGAAGAGAAGGCTTTGATTGCCGAATTGAGCAAAGGTCGTTTCTTCGCCTTCCTGGATGTGACCGATCCCGAACCACCAGCGGACGATAGTCCCTTAAGGACGCTTGATAATGTGGTGGTTGTCCCGCATATTGCCGGCTGTATCGATAACTGCACCATGCTGGGCGAATTGGCAGTGGAAGAATTAAGAAGGTTTTTTGCTGGTGAACCTGCGGTTTACCAGATTACCCCAGAATTATTTGAGAGGATTTCATAATATGAGAACACGAAGATTGAAACACATTTTTCGTCCGGATGGACGCGCCTTTATTGTTGCCTTTGATCATGGTATGATCGATGGGCCCGCCAAAGGAATGGAGCAACCTGCAGAAATCCTGCGCCAGATTGCAGCCGGTGGTGCAGATGCCATCCTGACCACCTATGGTACCGCAGAGAAATTCGCTGAGGAAATTGAACCTTTGGGATTAATCATGCGCCTGGATGGTGGTGGAACCAAATTGGGCAAGATGGGACCGGGATCATTGTTCTGGACCGTAGATGATGCCTTACGGATTGGGGCAGACGCCGTGGCTGTTTCTGCATTCCCAGGAGCACCGGAAGAAGAAGATACATTACGATCACTGGCAATGGTGATTGGGGAAGCTCACGCCTGGGGTTTACCCGTGATGGGAGAAATGGTTCCAGGTGGTTTTGACAGCCCGGATCATATGCGCACAGCAGAAAGTATTGCCATTGCAGCCCGTGTGGGTGCCGAGTTAGGCGCAGATTGGGTCAAAATTCCGTATGCTCCTGGTTTCGAAGCAGTCACCTCAACCTGTTATGTACCCGCAGTCATTCTGGGTGGTGCCAAAAAAGGCAGTGAACGGGAAATGCTGGAAAAAATTCGCACTGGATTGGACGTAGGTGCCAAAGGTGTGGCAATTGGTAGGAATATTTTCCAGGCAGACAACCCACAGGCAATGGTTGCAGCGATTGCAGCCTTAATCCATGAAAACGTCTCCATCGATGAAGCGATGAAGATTCTAAATAGTTAAAAAACAGAGGTGTTATATGAAACGATTTGAAAATCAAGTAGTAGTCATAACCGGTGGCGCCAATGGCATTGGAAAAGCCTGTGCCCAACGTTTCGCGCAGGAAGGTGCTTTTGTAGCCTGTCTGGATGTCACGGATGAACTCAACCAGGCAATCGCCGAGGAAGTTCGCAGTCTGGGAGCAGGTGCGATCGCTTTGCATTGCGATGTGACTGATCCAGAAAGTATCAAAGCAGCCATAGATACTGTCATGGAAAAATGGGGTCGCGTGGATGTGTTGGTGGCCTCTGCAGGTATCTATACTGGTTCACCACTGGTTGATGTTTCATTAAAACAATGGAGCCGCCTCATTGACATTAACCTGACAGGTGTGTTTCTGACCAACCAGGCGGTAGCTGCTATCATGATGAAACAACGTTCTGGCAGCATCATCAACATATCCTCCATGGCTGGCAAAACCAGTTGGCCTGCCTCAGCGGAATATTCTGCTTCGAAAAGCGGTGTAATTGGCCTGACACGCTCCGTGGCAATGGAACTGGCTCCATTCGGTGCTACTGTCAACGCTGTTTGCCCGGGTAATACCCTGACTGATATGGTCCGCGGTGTGGCTGGTAAAGTAGGTGGTATGGATGGCATGACCGGTGAAGAATGGCTGCAGATGCGCGCCAATGATTGCCCGATGAAACGCCTGGCTGAACCGTGGGAAATGGCTGGTGTCGTTGCTTTTCTGGCTTCAGAAGATTCCCGCTATTTAACCGGGCAGGCCATTGAAGTCGATGGTGGATTGGTAATGTCCTGAGTTATTTATCCATTTTTTTGGTATTGAATGGCAGCTTTATCAAACATTTAGTACAAAATTCCTTAAAAATAGATTAAAATAACTTGAATTTGTCAATAAAAAAACAATACAATTAGACCACATTAAAATTATGCATAGAGGATTAAGATGGAAATAGGGAAACGGATCAACTTTCGTCGCAAAGAATTGGGTTTAAGCCTGCGTGAATTGGGGGATCTTGCTGGTGTAACTGCAAGCTTCTTAAGTCAGATAGAGAATGATCAGGTTTCTCCTTCACTAAATTCATTACAAAGTATTTCTACCGCATTAAAGGTGCCAATCTTCTACCTTTTAAATGAAGGGACCAATGGCAACGTTGTGCGGGCAAATGAACGTACCAAGGTTTTTTTCCCGGACACTAAAATTGGATATGATCTATTAACTGCTGATTTCTCTAAACAGATGATGAGCTACATCATCCATATGGAACCGCATGCCAATCGGGTTGCGATGACTTTGTCTCGATCGACCGAACAATGGATGCATGTCCTGGGCGGAAAAATGAGAATTGTGGTTGCTGAAGACACCTTCATTCTGGATACTGGAGACACGATCTACTATGATGGCGATATGCTGGTTGAATTTGGTTCGATCAGTGATGAAGAATTAATGGTTATTTGTTGTATTACCCCACCGGTATTTTAAGGAATAACCGTCAACGAATAAAGAAGTAGAGTAGAGGAATAAGGAAGTTTAGGTTTCGGAATACTTCAGTATCCAGGTTTCCCTTAATGTGGCTCAGCACCGCATGCCATGCTTCCTTATTCCCCCCTCCTCGAACTGGACGTGCAGATTTCCCGCATCCGGCTCTCCAAGAAACTCTCGTCTCCAGCATTCACAAGAGTCATAGGAACTTAAGTCCCAATTTCAAGAGTTCAGCATAATAAGACTTCTGATTCCTTAGTCTATAAGGTCGTTGGCTTCGTCTGGTTAGATGGTTACTCATTCTCTCAGACAAATACCAGTTAATGTGACGAAAAGTTTGGCTTGGATAACCAAATGAAAAGTAGTTTGCCCACCCACGTAGATGGATATTCATTTCATTGATCAATACAGGGATTGGTTTAAAACACATTACTTTACCGGTCATTCTCCGGATTTCACGCTTTTCATTAATAAAGGACTTCTTAGAAGGGAAGATATTCAATTACTTCTTTTTCCTGCCTCCAAGATCCCAGTCATATCGAAAGGTAAAACCAAGAAAATCGAGCGCGGTTTTGGCTTGTTTTAGATCAATCATCCGAGTCTTCTCTCGATTTATTTCTAACCCCATCCATTTTTCAATCTTTTGTTCAACAAAGTCTGAAATAATGGGTGTATCGTTTCTAGCCATAATTACAAAATCATCCGCATATCGGACAAGTCTGGCGTTTACACTTCTAGCTAAGCCTTCTTTACCATGAAAGACTTTATCGAACCAATGCAAGTAAATATTAGTAAGTAAGGGAGAAATAACTCCCCCTTGCGGAGTTCCTTTATGAGTTTTTCCACTCAAACGAGTTCCACCTTTTGGGGTATTCTCTTGCACAGGAGCTTGTAACCACAATCTGATTAACCTCAGCACACTTCGATCAACTACCCTCATTCGAATGGCGGCTATCAGTTTATCATGTGGAATACGATCGAAATAACCTGCCAAGTCAGCGTCATAGATAACAGAAAACCCTGCTTGTAGATTGTCCTTTATGGTCTGTAGAGCTTGATGAGCGCTTTTTCCAGGACGAAAGCCGAACGAACAGTCCAGAAAGTCAGCTTCAAAAATTGGCTCAAGGATTAGCAAAACAGCCATTTGTACCACCCGATCCCTCACGGTCGGTATTCCCAAAGGTCGTAGTTTTCCGTTGGATTTAGGAATATAAACCCGTAGAACTGGTTGCGGTCTATATCGTTTGCTTCTTAGTTCATTTTGTAATTCTTGTAAGAGGTTCTCATACCCTGTTTCCTGTATCTCCTTTATCGTGATGCCATCTACTCCTGCAGCCCCTTTATTGGCTGCAACTATTCGCCATGCTGTCTCCAAAGTGTCCTTTCGATAGACCCGATCATACAATGCATAAAACCGAAACTTTGGCTCTTGTTTGGCTTTTTGACCCAGTTTCGCCCGCAGAAGTGAGAGTTTCTCCGGAATGACCACTTTCTTGTGCTCGACCGGTATGTCCGTAGTAGAATAATTTTTCAAGCGGTTCTCTCTCCAGTTTTGTTTGAAACAATGTTTCATGTAATGCCCCTTCGCTCCACCCGAGTTACCAGGTTTCTTCACTACTATGGGCATCTCCGACTCCCAACTTGCCAATATTGGAAGTTATGTCTTCCTTCCAATATGCGTACCCCAAGCTGGGTCTCCCAGGTTCCTCAATCGATCTTTCAACACACGCTACCCTCTTTCACCCCGAGATGTTCCATGATTGCTTTTTCTCATTTCTTCATCATGGATACTGGTTTCGCCATATTCGGAAGGTTGACCACTTCTATTGTTATCGTTTAACGAGGCCGTTTTAGGTTCGCTTTCGCTGTGGCTTGTGTTTTTGACGCTCGAGGCTTCGACTGGTTGAATTACTTCTTCCGTCGCTCGATTGTCTACCAATGTTATGAGAAATTCATTGTGTGTACTCCTTTCATTACACTAGATCGATTAGGCTTTTCCTGGCGCACCGAATAAACGAATAAATGCTATGGTGCGTTGCACTTAAGAATTGACAATTTTCACTAATCGAAGAAGAAAAGAATTATTAACAATAATCCAAAAGTGCGATGCACCTAGTAGTAGGGTGCGTCGAGAGAGGGTGCTGATGTAGTATCAACGGCACTCCCTTTATTTATTCGTCTTCCGGTACCGCATCTGCCAGGAAGTTCTGGGGCAAGGGGTGCAATGGCGGTCGAATCGAGAAATAACCGATATCTTCCCGCGTCACGCCTTCCTCTGCCAGCTGATCGGCGATGATGGCAGCCACAGTATGCTCGCACATGCGCCCCTGACAATTCCCCATCCCGGTGCGGGTGAGCATCTTGACTTCTCCAATCGATCGGGCACCATTCTGGATGGCTTCTTTAATCTCTTTCAGAGTGATCTCCTCACAGCGGCAGATGATGGTATCGTCCTTTAAGAGCGAAACCAGACCGGCAGGAGGCGTGAAGAGATCACTTAAAAGACCGCCAAAACGTTGCTGTTGGTGCAGATCGGATTGAATCTCATTGCGGATTTGTTTTTCCCGGTTGGGACTGAGGTGCCCGGTGTTTTTCGCTACCGATGCACCAGCGATCTTTCCTTCCAGGCGGGCGTTTTCCGCACCACCAACTCCAGCACCATCCCCGATCACATAAACACCAGGCATACTGGTCTGGCATTCAGCGTCACGCACGGGGACCCAGCCACCTTTGCCAGCCAGGTAGGTCATCTCGCAATCGATCATTCGTGGTAAACCGGTATTGGGGGTCAGTGTAAAACCACTCACCACCAGATCCACATCAAAGACCTGCTCTGTCCCTGGGATGGGGTTACCGGATTTGTCCACTTTCGCAATGACAGCTTGCTCAACAGCTTCCTGACCTCGTGCTTCAACGATTGACCAGCCAATCTTGTAAGGTGTTTTTGCCCCCAGGATGGTTTTCATATATTTAGCACCCTCGGTCAGGCGATCCCACTGTTTGAGCATGGTGAAGGCATGTTTGATGCCGCGTGGAAGGATGTGGTTGGCTTCGCAGACTGCCACCACTTCCACACCGGCTTCGATCAGATGGGCAGCTACGGAGAATAATAGTGGCCCTGTACCAGAAATGAGGGCACGTTTCCCAGGGGCAACCCGTTGATTCTTGAGCAATACCAGGGTGCCACCACTGGTGACCACACCAGGTGACGTCCATCCCGGGAAGGCAACCGGTGTATCGTAAGAGCCGGTGGATAGAATCAGGTTCTTTGTACGAATATATTTGGGAGCATTTTCTCCATAAAGTGCCACCAGCCAGCTACCATCCTCTTCCTGAAAAAGTCCCCATACCAGGCAATTCAGAATTTTCAGGGAGGGAACTTTTAATACCTGGTTGACCAGCTTTCGTCCGGCGGTTTCGGTCTTATTTTCGTAATCCACTTTGAATGGGGAGGGGATACGCATGAAATATTGCCCACCGGGTTGTGGATAATTATCAATCAGCACTGTACGTACACCAAAACCAGCAGCACTGATGGTTGCTTCCATACCACCAGGTCCTGCGCCAATGACAGCCAGTTCAAAAGATTCGATCATAATTCCAGCTCCTTGCAGGTCTCTATTTGCATGCCTTCTTCCACCGGGGTAATGCAAGCACGTTGGGCATGCACACCGTTAATGGTGACAAGACATTCATAACAGATTCCCATGCCGCAATACAAACTGCGCGGCTGCTGATGTTTATGACTCTTATGGAAGGTGCGAATACCAGCTGCTAGCATGGCAGCTGCCACTGTTTCACCCTGGTAAGCTTCAATCGATTTGCCATCAACGCTGATGGTAACGGGTTTGCCGCGTTGAATGGCGGGTAGCATATCACTGGTTTTTTTAATGCGAAACATAAGCATTCCTTTCTGGTAGAAAAGCTTGAATATCCAATTCACTGCTGCCTGTGGTGATGAGTTGTGCCAGCGTCTCACCGACCAGGGGGGTGATGATAACCGTGGAGCGAAATGCAGTGGCAACATATAAACCTGGAATGGTTGCCACAGGACCGAAGAGAGGCAGACCATCGCTGGTATCTGCAATGGCAGCTGACCAGCCACGTAGGATCCGTAATTTCTGGAAATCCCGGAAAATATTTCAATACGGAACGTGCTATCCAGGGTAACGCATTGCTCGGAATGTGTGTCTTGAAGTGGTCTGCTTCATACATCGATTCGCCCAACAACAGATGACCATGGGTAGATTGACTGATTGCCATGTTGGCAAGCAGGACCCCATGTGGGGATATCAGCTCCCATTTCAAAGAAAGAGGCTGATGCCAGATGCGTTTTTAGTTGGATGGGTAAGGGTTCGGTCACCATTGCTTGCCCGAGGACATAATGTAAGACATCCCATTCAAAACCCAATTTTTTCGCCAATTTGATGGTATATGCGCCGGTACATAAAATTATGGAATCCGCTGAAAAATTTCCTTTAGAGGTTTGAATGGATTTGATTTTGCCGGATTGCAAGTCAAACCCGGTAACCGGGCAATGATAATATTCTTTGAGACCCAGCTGGCGTGCCCTGGTGAGATAGGCATTAATCAACTGAAATGGGTCGATTTGACCTTCGTCAGAATGGTAGAGACCCCCCAACAGATTTCTGGGATCAATGGAAGGTTCCAATTCCGTCAATTGGTGAGCGGAAACCAGTTCAGATGGAATTCCGATGGCTTGCAATGCTTTCTCACGTTTGGAGAGAATATTCCATTGGTTTTCATTTTCAATGGGTAATAAGCTCCCCAGCTTTCGTAATCCTAAATTCCAATCCAATTCCTGTTCAAGGGTGTCGAAATGAGTACGGGCCAGCTGGATCATGGGGACACTGTATTCCAATTCCAGGTCCTGGATTTGAATGTTTCCGTAATTGGCGCGAGATGCTCCGGCTGCCATGGATCCCAGGTCGAAAATGGCTGTCTTCAAGCCAGCTTTACTGAGATGATAAGCAGCAGAACTGCCAATATAGCCAGCACCGACCACGATTGCATCAAAGTGGTTAGGCATAGTTGTCCTTTGATAGTTGCTCAGCCCAGAGAGAGATTAATTCGTGGAGATCTTTTACGATCAGATCGGGCTGGATACCCTTGGAGATCACCGTTTCCTGGTTGTCAACACCGGTCTCCACCAGGATCGTTTTCATGCCGGCATTTTGTACCGCCCTGGATATCAGTCTCCAGACGGTCACCCAGCATGGCAGTTTCATTTGGCTGAACACTCATCTTTTTCATGCCCAGTTCAAACATAAAGTGATTAGGTTTTCCCATAATGACTGGCTTGATCTGAGTGGCTGTTTCGAGTGCCACCAGGGTCATACCACATTCCGGCACGAGTCCTTCATCCGTGGGGTATAGGCAGATCGGGATTGGTGCCGATGAATTCAGCGCCCTGTTGGATGTGCAGGCTGGCGATATTTCAGCTTCTCATAGGTCAGGCTGTAATCCCCACCGACGACAACAGCATCGGCTTTACCATTCATGCCGGAAATGATCTGGATACCTGCCTGTGTCAGCGCTTCTTCCAATCCGGATTGACCGATCATGTATACCTTGCCACCCGGATATTTTTCTTGCAAATACAGGGCAGTCACAGTGGAGCAGGTAAGGATGTTATCGATGGAGAGATTTACTCCGAAAGCGTTTATTTTCTGCTGGTAAGCAGCCAGGGTTTTTGTGGCGTTGTTGGAAGCTACCTGAAATTGGATGTCATGTGCATTCAAAAAATCGAAAAATTCCACCAGTCCGGGCAAAGCCAGATTACCACGCAGGAGGGTGCCGTCGATGTCGATCATCAAGGCGTGAATATCCTTCAGAAATTCTGAGGATTTATAATCGGATGATCTCATTACCACTCAAGCTCCAGAATGGCTTTTTGATATTTCTCGAATTTGGCCTGGTAAAACTCAGTCAGGCTGAGATCGGGGTGCACTTCTTTCTTCTGGATTTTAAAGTATTGGGCGCACTCTTCCACATTTTGATAAACACCTAACCCCAGGCAGGCCAGCATGGCCGCTCCCATGGCGGGTCCATGACTGTAGGTGGTGAGTGATACGGTTACCCCATTCACATCCGCAATGATCTGTGGCCAGACTGGGCTGCGGGCCGCACCACCAATCATCCATAACTGCTGGATTTGCGTGCCTTCTTTTTTCAGGGATTCCAATGCCCAACGCACTTCAAAAGCAGAGGTCTCCAACACAGCACGAGTCATATCCACAGCTTGATGATCCAGACGCAGACCGGTGAAACCACCACCTGGGGGAACATTTCTGGCAAAGGCAGATCCGTTCAGCGACAGGAATAATAAACCAGGATCCAGACGTGTATTTTCACTCAATGCCTGGTTCATCAAGGCAAAGCGATTTTCATGTTTATTCGCATCGGTCTGATTTTCCCAGAATTGCTTCGCCATCCATTCGGGGTAAGCGCCAAATCCCCCTAAGAACTGGCTGGCAAGCCAATGATCGGGGATCACGTGGAAATTAAGATCCATCTGCGGTGGAATCTGCTCCACCTTCCCGTGATGGGTAACTGCATTGATCACCCAGGCGGTACCGCAAGCGAGAAAACCCTGATCGCTGCCGGTTACCCCCAAGACCAGGGCTTCAGCTGAGTGATCCTGCCCACCCTGAAAGACAGGCAAGCCTCTGGGCAGATTGGTTTGCTGGCAAACCTGTTCCGTTAATTCTCCAACGACAGCGGTGGACGCGAATACAGGGGGGAGTTGATCGGTAGAAATTCCCACAATATCACATAATTCCTGGTTCCATTCGCAGGTGCGGATGTCGGTGAGTAGCATTTCTGCAGCCATGGAGGGATTTGTGGAGGATACCCCGGTGAGTCTGTAGTTAACGAATGCGTTTACAGGCAACCAGTAACGAGTCTTCTTAAAAGTTTCTGGGTCATTGCGTTGAAACCAGGCGATGACAGAAAATGGTAAACCAGGTTGTGGCGACCAACCACTGATCTGGCGCACTTTTTGGGAAGTGCCATCCACACTCCATTCCTGCACAATACTGAGCGCACGTGAATCCAACCAGGTAACCATATGATTGGTGGGCATGTAATTCTCATCCACCGGGATAACCGAACCTCCCTGGGTGGAAAGCACAATCCCACGAATCCTTTGATTTGCTGAAACACGTTCCTGAGAAGCTCGCAGGGTGGCAATTACCAGGTTCCACAATTCTTCATTATCCTGTTCAACAATGCCATTGGGTTTGGAAATCTGTCCACAATGATATTCAACCACACCCCGTTCTTCCCCGATGGTGTTAATCAAAACGCATTTGATGACGGTTGTACCCACGTCCAGACTGAGAATCAAGTCCTCCATTATCTATCCCTTCGCAATGCGAGCGGCTTCATCCACGGAGACACCCTGATGGATGATGGCTGCCAGAGCGGCTGCCATCGCACCGGGATTGTCCGATTCAAAGATATTCCTGCCAATGGTTCCACCAGCAGCGCCGGCGTCCATCGCTTTTTTCATCTCTGTGAGAAATTCTTCAACGGTGTTGCGTTTTTTGGAGCCCATGATCACGACCGGTTTATAGCAGGCTTCGACGATCTTTTCAAAACCATCTACATAAGGCACCTTGACCCAATCGCCGCCCAGTTCAATTCCAGCCCGGGCTGCCAGAGCCACTCGTTCTACTGTGCGATATTCGGGAGTGCTCATCATTCCGCCCGGTACCATTTCAGCTTGTACCGCCAACCCCCAGTGATGCGCTTTGGAGGTGATTTCAGCCAGATTGTTGAGGGTGCGCATTTCTTTTTCATCGCCAGGATAGGCAGAAATACATAGGGCATCTGCTCCCAGACGAAGTGCTTCTTTAACCCCAAACCAGACCGGAGCTTCCACATCCGGTCCCAGTATGGTGGCAACCCCATCCGATCGTAAGATTAATCCCACCGGGGAGATCTCTTTGGCAAAATGACGCGCCATACCATAGGATGTCATGATACCGTCCACACCACCCTGGATGGCCTGGACGATGGTTTCGCCAGGTTTGACCTGACCTTTTGTGGGACCAAAGATGATGGAATGCTCCATAGCCATGATGAGCACTTTTCCATCGGGTTTAAATAATCGGTTCAATCGTCGTATATTATCCATAATTTCTAAGATCCTTTTAAGTTAACGGTTTATCCAGCTTCTTGTTTTCGGAAAGCATAGCGTTGGCCACCATCTACCCGAATCACATCTGCATTGATGTAATCAGATTCGATCAGGAAATTGACAGTCTTAACCACATCTTCCGGGGTACCCCAACGGTCGAGCAGCGTCTTGGTGCCTGTTCGCGCAATTTTTTCCTCGGAATAGTCATCTGGCGGTAATACCGGACCTGGGCAAACTGCATTGACGCGGATATAAGGTCTTAGTTCCAATGCCAGTTGGCGATTGAGCGCATACAAGGCAGATTTTCCCACGGTGTGTGCGGTAAAATTCGGCCAGGCTTCCCAGATTGTTAAATCAACAATGTTGATGATGGCACCTTCCTTTTTGGCAAGCATGTCTTTGGCGGCCAGATTGGAAATATAGAAAGAACCATTTACCAATACCCCGGTGACGATATGCCAGGCAGTGAAATCATCGGTGGGTACCGGTGTGGTCTGAAATGGAGATGCACTGTTCACCAGAATGTCTACTAATCCCATTTTTTCGTGAATCAGATCAAACATCTTCCGATCCTGATCCAGATCGGCGACATTTGCCTGTAACTGTCAAGGCAGAAACACCATATGATTCTGCTTCCTGTGCAGTCTTGAGTGCTTCTTCTGCATTGCTATTGTAATTAATCACCACATTTGCACCTGCCTTTAGCCAATCCTAGTGTGATGGCTTTGCCGATGCGGACTGCTCCACCGGTTATCAGAGCGGTTTTTCCTTTAATAATCATTTACCCTCCAATCATTAAGCTTGAAAAATAGCTTTTACTTTTTCGAAGGCTTCTGCCTCGGTTGTAGATGGACGGAATTCCATACCGATTAATCCATCATACCCCAGTTCTTTGAGTTTCTTTACCAGATTTGGGAAATTAATTTCTCCTGTGCCGGGCTCATTACGGGTGGGTACATCGCCGATATGAAAGGTGGGATAAAGTCCCCAGAATTTTTCGATGCCATAGATCAAATTACCGGCATTGCGCTGTTGGTGATAGCAGTCAAAAGCCAATCGGAATTGGGGATGATCCATACGGCGCACCCAATCGGCAGCCAGTTCATGGTCACGCACCAGTATGTCACCTTGAATGGGGTTTTGATTCAGGCACTCAACCCAGACTTCCACCTTGGTTTGCTCGACCATTTTCATTATTTTTTCAGTCTGGTCGAGTAGATTGGCATATTGAAGTGGTTCAGAATAATTACCGGACAGGCGTTTAGACCATTCTTTCCCATCAATAATATCGATCTGGTTGGAGAATATGAAGAGATGCTCAACATTGTATCGTTCTGCCATTTCGAGTGTCTCCGCCCAGGTACGCAGTGTTTTTTCATTGTCAGCCGGGTCTGCCAGAGAGCCCATATCGTGGTCGAAGGTGGAGTTGAGGATGCTACCGTGACGTTTACACTCTTCTGCGATGCCTGCAACATCAATTAAGCGCCAGCACCAAACATCCAGTCGTTTCACCCCTAATTTGGCGAACGGTTCAACCCGCTCAATCAGAGGACGGTCGGTAAACCAAAAGTCCATATATCCAGTGAATTCCATTTTTTATCATCCTTTTCGAATAAAAATTTAACCAGGAAAAGTCAGCACGATGGTAAGTTCCTGATCTGATCAGAAACTAATTAATTTAATTTGTTAACGATCGCAGATTATATTGTTGTTATTTGTCGTCCAGGTATCAGGCATGAATGGTACTTTGACTGAATCGTGCTGGTGAATATTCTTCCAGCGAAACCGGTGGTGTCCTTCCCTGTATCATCAATGCCATCCACTCACTCAGCAGTGGGACAGTAGTGATGGTGATGACCAGGCTGGTGGCTACAAAGAGATTGTCGCGCTCTGGCACCCAACCAATTAGCGGTTCTTCATCCGGGGTGAAGGATGTAGGCCGTCCCCAGGTACGCACAACCCGCACTTTTTCCAGGAAAGGGTACAGCTTTACCAATTCTTTGCTGATGGAAGTAACCCCCCAGGCACTGACACCTTTGTGGATTCGGTCGGTCGTGGTGACTGCTTCGGAGATATCCAGAGTGCCATTCATTTGCGGATGTACCCCAATCGCGACTGCTCTGGCTTTACCATGAATCGTCTCATAAAAATCGGCCAGTTCCACGTTATTGAAGATCATGGGTGGAATTCGTTCGGTAACCAGCGCTTCTGCATGGGTGAAGTGCACCGGGACGTTGACACCTGCCATACGGGTTACTTTGGACGTCCAGGCACCAGCCATGACGGCTACTTTTTCTGCACGATAAACCGTATTTTTGGTTTTCACCGCAGTGATTTGATGGTTCTTCACCTCGAAGCCAGTGACTTTTGACCTGCCCAGAATGACAGCACCCTGCCGTTGGGCAGCGTTGGCGTATGCCAGAGAAAATTTCAAAGGGTCGAGCATACCTTCGACTGAATAGGCTGCACCCAGCAGGTGGTTGGTGTTCATGTTGGGTTCTGCTTTTTGTAAAGCAGCTCTATCCACCACCTCCGTCGGGATACCAGCCGGGGTGAGGATGGCAGAACGCTCCTGCCAGCGCTGCCATAAATCCTCGCTCTTAATCAGCAGAAAGAGACCAATCTTGCGCCAGTCGTAATGGGCACCTAATTCCTCTTCCAGGGTTTCATGCCTTGCCAGACCATCACGGATGATCTGAATATTCAATGGGTCCAGATGACCTTCACAGGTCTGGGCGCGTCCGGAACAGGACGCAGAAGTGCCACCACCAATATCGCCAGCCTCCAACAAAAGGGTTTTCAACCCCATTTTGGAGAGCTGGTAGGCAGTGGATAACCCCAAAAATCCGCCGCCCACGATGATGACATCAAATGTATTCATCAGCTGGCCCAAATAGAGTCTAATTCTGCATCTGTCACATCAAAGACGGTAGAAACAACTTCGGTGAGAGGATTGGTCTTGAAATAATCCGGGATACGGTCATCGTCTGTGGTTAAACCGGCAGCGCGGTTAAAAGCCAGTTCCAGATCGATTACCTTACGACCCAGAATGTCCAGATAATTATCCGGCAAATCCACCTCATAAACTTTGCGCAGCATCGCCACCACGACATCAGGACGTTGTCCGGTGGCACTGGTGTTGAAGGCACACAGATCGAGCGCATCGTAAGCAGCCCGTTGAATCTGTGCAATCTTAGAGAACTTGACCGCCAGGCTGGGGTCGCGATGGTCAATCGGGAAGAAGACCGTCAACCCGGCAGTGTGATCGGCACCCTGTGGGGAAGTGGCGTAGGTGACCGCGGTACCCTTAACCACGCGTGGATCATAAGCACTCATCGCCTGACCTTTGACCGCCGGGATGTGCTTGACACCCAATGCCTTGCCAGCCGCCACCACACCACCACCGACCAGATTGCCGATGATAGTGCCTTCCGGTACCTGCCGAAGTGCTTCGAAGCGCTGTTCCACATCTCCAAAACGCGGGAGATCTTCCCGGTTGATACCTTCAGGAAGATCATCCATTTCAGCTGCTTCCATCATCACACCCAGAGTAGCACCAGTCTCGATGGTGTCCATCCCGTAGTCATTGCATAAGCGATTAATGCGGGCGATGCCATCCAGAGAGGCGATTTCTAAATTAGAACCGCATAAACCGATGGTTTCGAATTCCACCGGGGCAGCCAACAATTCACCATTCACGTCAGCAAAAGCATTTGAACACTGGATGACACAACCGGTCATGCAGGCATGCGTGGCTTTGCCTTCGCCACCACGTTTCAGAATGACCTCACGCATGAAATCACCACCGATGGGTGTTGCATCCGGTAATTGACCCTTGCTGAAGTTGCGCACCGGCAAGCCACCCATGACCTGGACTGGCATAACGGTGGAGGCGGTACCATAATTGCGTAAAACACTAACCCGTTCGCTGGTGGCAACATGTTTGTTGAAGGCTGTGATCGGTTGACGAGCATCCTTGCTGAGTGCTCTGCCACTGCGCGGTGGTAAAGGAACGGTGATGGCTTTCAATCCTTTGGAACCCATGACAGCACCCACGCCACCACGGGCAGCCAGACGGAAGGGATTACCTTCCGCATCCGTGACCGCGATTCCGGCAGCCCCCATCAGCTGTTCACCCGCCTGTCCAATACCGATGACACAGGTCTCCTTGCCGAATTTCTTGAGGAGATAAACCGCTGTGTCCTCATTGCCTTTACCCTGGCAATCGACTGCGGATTCGTAATCCAAATGTCCGCCATCCTGATCGAGATGATAGACAGCCTGCTTGCCATCCGGAACAACACCCAGGAAGACCAGAGCGCGATACCCCTGGGCAGCAATCGAATCACCGCCCATACCACCCGCATTGGATTCCTTGATGCCTTTGGTGAGTGGACTTTTGCAGCCAACGGACAAGTCGAGATCCGGTTGAAGTGCGACTGTTGGCCAGGACTCCGGTAGTCAGAACCAATGCATTGCCAGGTCCTAACGGATCCGTTTTGGGGTCAACAAATTCAGTCACCAGGGTACCGGAGAGATAACGACCTGCCATCAAGGGATCGAATAGTTCCCTTTCCCGTTTTTCCCCAGTGGATAAATTAATAATCAATATTTTCATAATCCTGCCTCCAACACCTTTCTGCAATCTTCTGCAGTAGCTGGTCGGATGTTCATCCCAATCATAGCCATTTTCGTGGCTGTTTCTGCAATTGCAGGGATTTCTTCAGTCTACCAGCCCAACTTCGGATAGTCGCGTTGGCATATCCAGGGTTTTCAACAATTGACGCGCAAAATCACCCAATACATCTGCTTTTGCATCAGTCAGGTAATCCTAATGCATCCCGCAGCATCGACCAGCGATCAGCCGGGATGGCTGGTGCATCAAATTCCAGGGTAGCAGGCAGGAGAGTTGCCACACCCAAACCATGATGCAAGTGGTAGGTGCCACACAGGGGTCCTGCCAGGGCGTGTACCAACCCGAGAGAAGATTGATCGAAAGATATTCCAGCCAGTGTAGCTGCCATTGCCATTTGTTTACGGGCTTCCAGATTGGAGCCGTTTTTATATGCTTCCGGCAACCATTTTACAATGGCGCGAATGGCAGACAAGGCAAACATATCCGAGACTGGATTGGCTTTCTTGCTGAGGAAAGCCTCGATGGCATGTACCAGGGAGTCCATACCGGTGGTGGAAGTCAGCTGCGGGGGTAAGGAAAGCATCAGGCTACCGTCGATGATGGCGGTTTTCATAAACATAGCTGGATGCAATACACCCATTTTGAACCCTTTGCTATCGCCTACCACAGCTACATGCGTCACTTCGCTGCCGGTACCCGCAGTAGTGGGAATTCCAATCACGGGTAAGGGTGCTTTTTTGATGGCTTGACGTCGCCATTGCACTTCTTCGTAATCCAAATCCGGGTCGCCCAACAGCAGACCGACTGCTTTGGCAACATCCAGGACAGAACCACCACCGAGAGCCACCACATGGGTGATGTGTTTGCCTTCGATTGCAGCCAAAGCCTTTTTCACATCCGGCACATTCGGGTTTCCGGGAATGTCATCGAAAACGACTGGTGTGAAACCTTTTTCTGATAATTTATTCAGGATTTTTTCAGCAATGCCTGCTTGGATGATACCTTTGTCGGTCAACAGTAAAACACTGTCAGGGGACGCAGATGCCAGTTCCACGAGGAGATCACTACCAGCCTCCTCTGAAAAGATCAATTTAGTGGGAAAGTAGAAAGTAAAACTCATTTGGCACCTCTTTTTTTTGGGTTTTTTATTTTGGAAATTTTTCTCATATTTGCAGATGGTTGAACAAATTGTTATTGGAAAAAAAACCGTGGAACGTAGATTATAGTGGATTGACTAATTTAATCTTGAATGAAATTAAATAAGTCGCAATTGAAAGATAATAAAATTATAATGGATTTGTAAAGAAAAGGTTAACATTTTTACTCAGATGATTTGTGAGACTATACTAAATTCCAGGAGAATCCTGAAGAACTGGGTGACTTAAATATGAAGTGACTCATTTGAGAAAAATCCCTTTTTCCCCCTTTGAAAAAAGACTTCTGAGAAGAGAAAGGGATTTTATTAAATTTGTGAGTGTAATTGTTATTTAATCGTATGACGATTTTTGCAATTAAAGTAAAACGAATTTCTCTCCGATCGCACCACAAATCGGACATTTTTCTGGTCTCTTACCTAATTCGATATAACCACAAACAGGGCAGAGGTAGAATTCAGTGACCTCTAAATCTTTCCCTTGTTTTACAGCTTCCAAGGCCAGAGCATAAATACGGGCATGAACTTCTTCTGCAGCGGGAGCATAACCGAACATGCGGCTGGCTTTGTGCCCGCTTTCCTTGGCTTCGTCCAACATGGGAGGGTACATCTCGGTAAACTCATAAGTCTCCCCAGAAATGGCTTCTTCCAGGTTGGCCAGGGTGTCTTTAATCCCTTCCAGCGCTTTCAGGTGTCCTTCGGCGTGGATTCGTTCAGCTTCGGCCGTGGTTTCGAATAATTTGGCGATATTGGCATATCCATCAGTGGCAGCTTTTTTGGCGAATGCCCTGTATTTTTGAAATGCCTGACTTTCACCGGCAAATGCGGTTTTCAGATTTTCTGTTGTTTTTGTCATACTATAGTCCTTTTTGGAAATGATTGATTACTTGAATTAATTATACTTGAGCAGAGTAATAAAAACGATGTCTTTCAGGAAATATTTCACAAAGATAAATTTCTTTAACATTCAAAACCTCTGATGGGTTTCAATCATCAGAGGTTTGAAAGGGGATTTCAGAAATTCGGAGAAGTATTCTGAAAAGCGAATTATTAAACGTTGGGATTATTTCCAAAAGGCTGAAGCAACCTGACGGGTGACTTCTCTGGGATTGTCTGATTGCCAGACACGACGACCAATGGCAACCCCTTTGGCTCCAGCTTCAATGGCGGCTTTTGCCATTTTCACCGTGGCGTCATCGCCTTCATTTCCGGTTTTGGGACCACCGGCAACGATAATCGGAATAGGCACGGATTTGACCACCTGTCGGAAGGATTTAACATCACCTGAAAAATTGGTTTTGATCACGTCGGCACCAATCTCCATGCCAATCCGGGCTGCATGAGCAATCGCAACCGGGTCGTAGGAAACGTTTTCGGGTGGCATCATTTCTGCGATGACCGGCATTCCATACGGGCGGCACTCTTCAATTAATGCAGCCAGCCATTGATAGATCTCGAGATCCCCTTCACGTCCGAAGAAGACCGAGACTTCTACTACATCTGCATCCATTCGAATGGCGGAATCAAGGGAGGCGATGGGGGTTGCTTATGTAACGCACCAATTTGAATTTTCAATTCAAAATCAAATTTCTTGATTAAGTACTCTATTTGGTAAAAAGGTAAATTTATTACTAGAGAATAAAATAAATATGGTGTCTTTCTTTTGAGAAATTTTAGCGAATCAATTAAAAAGGATATAATAATTGACTTGTAAATAAAAAATGATGCATGCTATAATTTTTAAACATCAAATTATTCCAACCACCCTTTATTAAAAATTAAATATTTTGTATATTAATACCATTCATAGTTCTTGAGGACTCAAAGTATGGATCAAAATATACCTCAAACTTCTTTAACACCTGAATTATCGGTCTCAAGCAAATTTGGAAAAAGAGGTCGTCAAAAACGGGCAGTTAAAACGTTTTTTCAAGCCATTCTGTATTTAAGTCCAGCTCTGATCTTATTTATTACATTTGTGTTCGTTCCACTGATTCGGTCCTTTGAAATTAGCGCTTATATTACCGATCCGATTGGTCGCTTAGCAAAATTTGTTGGATTGATGAATTACGAACGCTTGTTTCAAACCACAACTTTTATGAATAGTTTTAGTAGGACATTGTTGTTTGTCCTCTATACGGTGCCAACCACAATATTAATTTCCCTCGGGTTGGCATTATTAGGTGATCTTCGCCTCAAAGGAATTTCTGTATTTAGAATGATCTTCTCAATTTCTATTGCTATTTCTGGTGCAACAGCCTCTTTGATGTTCCTCTATATTTATCATCCGACTGTTGGCGTGAATTACCTGCTGAATCTGGTGGGGATCCATAATATGACCTGGTTGGTCAGTCAAAAGACAGCGTTGTTATCGGTTGCATTGACGACGGTTTGGTTACAAATTGGGTTGAATACTGTTATTCTTCTTGCTGCAAGACAGACAATTCCTGAAGAACTTTTCGAAAGTGCCATGATTGATGGCGCAAATAGCTGGAATAAATTCTTACACATCACTTTACCAATGTTATCATCGACCTTTTTCTTTTTAATGGTGGTTGATACGCTGGCAGCATTTCAAACGTTTACACCTATTCATGTAATGACAAAAGGGGGGCCGTTAGAATCGACCAATTTATTGGTATATTCCATCTATCGTGAGTTTTATTTTAATGGAAAATATGGTTTTGCCGCATCTCAGGCGATTATGCTGTTCTTTATAATGTTGTTGTTAACAATCCTGCAATTTGTCTTTGTTGAGCGAAAGGTGCATTACGAATGAAAAATCAAATTTTCAATAGACGCCTTTGGAGTTCAATCAGCCAATATTTGATCCTCATCATTGCTGCGATAATAATCCTGTATCCAATCTGGTCAGCTTTCAATATTGCCATGATGTCTGACACAGAAATGGGGTCTTATCCACCTCTTCAATTTCCCACTGCCATTCGATTTGAAAATATTCAACGTGCACTTTCACAAGCTCCTTTAGGGCGCTATCTTTTCAATAGTGTTGTTCAGTCTACATTGGTTATGGTTGGACAATTGATCACAGCTTGTCTGGCTGCTTACGCTTTTGCATTCATTGAATTCAAATGGCGAAATTTTTTCTTTCTGGTCTTTTTATCAACCATGATGATTCCTTGGGAGGCCACGATTATCCCAAATTATTTATTTATCAAAACTTTAGGTTGGACTGACACATTTCAGGGATTGGCAATTCCGTTTATGGCTACGGGATTTGGAACATTTCTATTGCGTCAATTCTTCTTAAAAATCCCACATGAACTAAAAGATGCTGCTACGATGGATGGTTGTGGAAGCTTCCGATTTTTACTGACAATCGTGTTGCCCCTGGCTCGTCCAGCCTTAGGAACCCTGGCTGTTTATAGCTTTTTACAGACATATAACCAATACTTGTGGCCGTTGTTAATAACAAATAATTCTTCAATGAGAACAGTACAAATTGGAATTACACTCTTACAGGACGAGGAACGCCTGATGATTAATATTGTTATGGCGGGTGTGATTTTCATCTTGATTCCTACACTGACATTGTTTGTGGTCAGTAACCGTCAATTAATTCGTGGTTTAACCGCTGGTGCCGTGAAAGGGTAAACTCCAGCGGTTTTTATCAAAATGTAAGTAGAAGGAGTAAGAAATGAAGAAAAGTTTATATTATATTGTAAGCTTGCTGGTATTGATGGCAATGGTATTATCAGCATGCGCACCAGCTACAGAAGTACCCCCAGAAGCGCCGGTTGCAGAAGAACCAGCGGCTGAGGAACCAGTGGCTGAGGAACCGGTTGTCGAAGAACCAGTGGCTGAACCAACCCCAACGTTGGCACCGCCGACTACAGAAGAAGTCGTAAAAATCGACTTCTGGCATAGTATGGGTGGAGATATTGGTGGTATTGCGATTCCCCAGATGGCGAATGATTTCAACGCATCACAAACTCAATGTTATGTAGAGCCAATTTATCAGGGTTCTTATGATGATGCCTTGAATAAATTAAAAGCTGGACTTCAATCCAAAGATACTCCAGCTGTAATGCAACTCTATGATATTGGTACACGATTGATGGTGGACTTGAAAGTAATTGTCCCGGTGCAGGATTTCATTGACCGGGAAAATTATGATGTCTCTGACTTGGAGCCGAATGTATTGGCGTATTATACAGTTGAAGGTAGACAGGCTTCCATGCCATTTAATTCATCTACCCCAATGTTATACTACAATAAAGATATGTTTGCGGCAGCTGGGTTGGACCCAGAAAATCCCCCAAGGACTTTTGAAGAGGTTTGGGAAGCAGCACGCGTATTGACTCAGAAAGATGCCGCTGGAAATGTAACAGTTTCCGGTATTTCCATGAGCATTTACGGCTGGTTTTTTGAACAATTGTTAGCTGTTTCAGGTGGTTATTATGTCAATAACGCGAATGGACGTGATGCACTTGCAACGGAAGCGACATTCAACAGCCCGGAAGGTGTAGCAGTACTTGAGTGGTGGAAAGGTATGTACGACGAAGGTATCATGGGTAACTACGGCCGGGCAAACGCTGATGTGCGTACAGCTTTTTACGCTGAGCAAACTGCAATGTTTGTTGACTCTACTGCAGTACTGCGTGGTGCAATGGATACTGTCGCTGGAAAATTTGAAATTGGTACAGTTTATCTCCCTCGTCCCAATGAAGAAGCCTTTGACACGTCCGGAACAATCATTGGTGGAGGATCCTTATGGATGATCAGTGATAGACCACAAGAAGAATTGGATTGTGCCTGGGAATTCATAAAATTCCAAAGCTCACCAGATCAACAAGCCTACTGGCATACCATGTCTGGTTACTTCCCGATTCGACAAACTGCCTATGATGTTACTTTGGCAAAGGAATGGAGAGGCAAATATCCACAATTTGAAACCGCTGTCAACCAGTTACATCTGGCACCGAATAACCGTGTTACCCAGGGTGGTTTGATAGGTGTATTTCCTACTGCACGCCAAACAATTGAAGGAGCCATCGAAGAAGTCCTGGCTGGTGTGGCCACCCCACAGGAAGCTTTAGATAAAGCGGCACAGATTGTGACGGACGCGATTGTTGAGTACAATATATCAATGGGTCTGGACTAGACTGAGTAAATTGACCCTCGATTAATGATTAGAAAAGGGCAGGGTGTCCAAATTCCTGGACACCCTGCAACTTATAAATATGAAAATGATCAAAAATACATTCTTTATTTTGTTAATTTTAACATTATCTGGTTTAAGTCTGGTGGCATGTTCATCCGATCAGACTACTTCAATTAATCCAAATTTGGAGGAAAAGCCTATGCCTGCAAATGACTCGAAAGTGACAATCATCGCACATCGAGGTGCACGCTCACTCGCTCCAGAAAACACAATTTCCGCAGCCAAAAGGGCTTTTGAAAATCATGCAGATGGCTGGGAATTGGATGTGGCTATGAGTGTAGACGGTGAGCTGGTTGTTTTGCACGATGATACCTTGGAAAGAACTTCCAATGTTGCAGAAGTATTCCCGGATCGTTCCCCGTGGTCAGTATATGACTTTTCTTTGGAAGACTTAAAAAAATTGGATTTAGGTTGCTGGTTTGTGGATAGTGATCCTTTTGAACAGATTGCTCAGGGAATTGTTCCCCCAGGAATTGTTGAAGAATATGTAGGTGAACCCATTCCAACGTTACGTGAGGCGTTGATTTATACCAAAGACAATCAATGGTGGGTGAATATAGAAATAAAAGATGCCAGTGAAACACCGGCGGATGCTGTTATCGTTTCAAAAGTTATAGAATTAGTGGAAGAATTGGAAATGCAAGATCAAGT
Organism: uncultured Chloroflexia bacterium; assembly: GCA_963765655.1. GTDB lineage: Bacteria > Chloroflexota > Anaerolineae > Anaerolineales > Anaerolineaceae > UBA6170. Next base: position 39,225 of record CAVXXH010000008.1, on the reverse strand, counting down.
TCTGATTTCTTCATTTAATTTTGAATATTTGAAACAGGTAAAAAGTATAAATAAAGATTTACCAACTGGTGTTTTGGTTAATAAAATTATTATGGATCCACTGGCATTAATGAAAGAGTTAGATGCCCAGGCATTTCATCCAGGAATGAAAGTGACCTATGAGAAACAGGTGAAATTATTATTGGAAGTAGGCTACGCTGTTAATGTATGGACGGTGAATGAAGAATCTGATATGCAGAAGTTGATCGAAATGGGAGTCACAGGCATTATTACAGATTTTCCTCAACGAGCCTATATTTTGTTGAATCCATAATCAAATAAATCGATAATTTGTTTCATTCTGATTAATTCAAAACCTCTGATGATTAAAAACCATCAGAGGTTTTAGAAGGGGAATTCAGTAATCGGAGGAAAACTGAAATAAAGAAAATAGGAAAACCTGGTTACACCAGGCGTCCAACCAACTGTTCACCAGCCAAAACGCGCTGGATATTGGTGTAATCACCGGTGCGGGATTTGCTGGACGCAGAGGCACTCCCTGCAGCAGTATGCGGGGTGATGATGAGATTGGTACGCGGTTGCTGGGCAATGGGAAGAAAGGGACTGTCTTTGGAGATCGGTTCATACACGAAGGTATCCACTGCTGCGCCGTAGAGATGGCCACTATCAAGCGCATCAGCCAATGCCTGGTCGTCCACCACACCACTGCCACCACAACTGACAAAACAAGCTCCCGGTTTCATCTTCGCGAAGAATTCGGCGTTCAGAGAGAGGGCAGTTTCCGGGAAGTACGGTAGTAACATGCATAGAAAATCACTTTTTTCCAATAATTCATCCATACTTGCATATTGGATATGGAGTTCCTGTTCAGCTTCCTGCGGTAGGGGATTACGTTTGTTGTATAGAATGTGACAGCCGTAGCCCTGCAGACGTCGAGCAAGTTCGGTTCCAATCTCGCCAAAACCCAGAATGCCAACAGTGGATTCCCATAACCCCAGCAGATTTTCTCGCCCCGTCCAGTTATATGCAAAGTAATCCTCGTCGCATAATTGTGGCGGATGGCCAAAATCATCGGCCTCTGCGGTCAGATCCAAAACCTCACGCAGACGTTTGGCAAGTGCCAGAATTTGCAACGCCATATGTTCTGCCACCATGATGCAGCTGCGCACTGGCAGATAACAAACCGGGACACCAGCTTTTTTGGCTGCCTTCAAATCAATATCATAGGTCTGCGAGCCAAGCCTTTGGATTAATCGCAAATTTTTCCCAGCTTGAATGATATCGGCATCGATGACACCGGTGCGTTCGGTGATGAGAAATTCTTTTCCGGGTAAGGCAGCAATAATTTCCTCTTTGGAGGGTGAACGCACCATGGTAACTTCCAGCTCTGCAGGTGCAGCTCCCAGCGCATCCTGCTGGTGGCGTTCCCCGCGATGTGTGATAAATAAAGTTGCATGTTTTTCGGCCATTTCTCTCCTTGTATTAAAAAATCAGATGATCAATATCGAATGTTACGCGCCTGCTGGTACATGGCTTCCAGGTTGGCGCAGGGGGTGAAAGGCGCCAGGTTGTTCCCTTCGCGCAAAACAAACTTGCAGCCTTCCAAAACTCCTGAATTCAGAATGCGTTTTGTTTCCTGGGCTACTTCTTGTGGTGTACCGTTTTTTAGAATCATAATATTCGGACCGCCATGAATGGTAACTTCAGGACCTAATTGTTGACGGATCATCCCAAAATCAATAGGGAAGCCTACCTCAAACTCATTAACACCTATTTCATCTTTTAGTGTCTTAAAGTGGCGGCTGGCGTCTCCACAAAGATGTATCTTTAAATGCTCACGAGTGATGAGAGCTGCTTTGTATTCTTTGTACAGTGGAATCAGGAATTCCCTGAGCATTTTGGTGGAGATTAATTGGATGGCATCATCTGCGAAGAACAGATCCTGACCCGGGAATGGTAAATTAAAAAATTCATGATAGGCACGCACCCGATATAAGGTTCCTTCTGTAAGGTACCTGAGCAATTCGTGCACATAATTTGGATCTTCATACAAGTCAGTCATTAATTCCTGACCACGCAGAGCGACTGCCAGGGTGAAAATGCCACCGGTCCAATAACCATACGTCTCGATCGCTACTGGTCGGTCCAGATAGGTTGGATGTTTGGCGAGGTATTCCTGTAATTCCTGGTAAATTCGTGTGGAAGTAGCGTACCATCCAGCCTGGAACGGATCTGGAAAAGGCTTATCAAACAAAGCATTCTTTTTATCACCTGCCAAAATGGGTAAAGTATCCGGCACCTGGTTGGGTAGAAATTGAACCGGGGCACCAAAATAGGCAGCCTCATCAATATTCTGCAGGTCGATCCTCAGTATAAATTTATCCAGTAAGCCAACTTGATCATCACAATAAGGCGCAATGTGGTGGGTTCGCCAGACGGCTGCTTTCAGGCTGAAATCCAGCATTACTTTTGCCTGAGTCATGTAATCCTCAAAATTAACCAATTCATTTGGGTTAAGTTCATGGTTGAAGATGAAAAACTGGGTATTGGTTCCTAACCCGACAGGTGGACGAAGGGGTTTTCCCGCTTGAAACGCATTCCAGACTGCCTGAGCTTCCTGATTGTGATCAATCACAAAAGTGGTTGATAGGTCGGGATTAGAAAAAACTGAATCGGACATTTGGATCCTCAAGAATGAAAAATATTGAAATAATCTACCAATGAATATATTAAAGATACAGGATTTATCCCCTAACTGTCAAGTAGGAATTCCAATTGTAAAGTAATACTAAATAATTTATAAATAACCAGGTGTTAAACTAAACTCTCTGGATTTTTCCAGTTTTGCCTATAGCAACAACAATTGCTGGCAGACTGTTGTTACTTGACCAAACAAGTGTATCGAGAAAAAGAAAGAATGACTTAGAAAATGGGTGGCGTGATCACAGAGATCCAGGATGCCTCACGATCTATGGATGCACAGGCTAATTTCGTTAACTGATCTCCATGGAAGGTTATTGAATCACCCGTCCTTAGAATATATTCTTCCTCATCCAATCCGATTAAAACCTCACCGGATAGAACATAAATAAACTCTTCGGTTTCACTGCGCAATTTGCGGGCAATATTTCCTGTTCCTGGAGAAGCGCGCCCAATGATGGCTTCCAATTTGGAGCTCAGGTTGGGGACTAATAGCTGATATTCCAAACCGGATGGCGGCAGGATCAAACGTGGCCGACAACCAGCGCGTACCACAGGGGAATAAGCTCTGATGCGGTCATCATCTTCACATGGTTCCGGATCAATGTGTTCGTTAATGTCCTCGATATCGACCGGTATTTCTTCCAGAAAATGCATCATGGGCACATCCAGTGCTTCTGCGATTCTTCGCAGAGAATCAATGGAAACATTAGAAGTGTTATGCTCGACCTGGCTGAGGAAGGATGCAGTCAAATCTGTACGTCGTGCTACCTCCCGTAAACTTAAGCCACGTTCTTTACGTAATTTATTGAGTTGCTTGCCGGGGTTGTAATCAGGTGTCATGGTACCTCGGGGTGAATTGATTGAATATTATAGGATATGTTGAAAAGAGAATTTAACCCACATGAATAATCTATATACTAGATTATTATAGAATGTAAAGTAAGTCAAGCCCTACTTGACAGGAAAAACCCGCCTTCTTACTTCTACACGTGAATGAATATAAAGCAACATGCATTTAATGCAAGTTATACCTTAAAGGTTTCCCTGGAATAACTTTTAGAGCAATTGGAAAAGATATTTATTAGTTAATGAAGATGATTTATTAATTTTCTTTATTACTCAACAACTGCTTGATATCTTCCAGCCGTTTTTCTAAAAAAGATTTTTCGCGTTCTAAGTCAACGCTGTCATCCAGAGGTGTGTAGTTTGGTGCATTTCTTCCCCAACCAAACCAACCACGGCGACCAAAACCACGACCAAATCTCACGTTGGAACGATTATCACGGCAGGGACCAAACCCTCTACCGCGAGGGCCATCTCCAGTAGGACCAGAACCATCAAAACCAGGCATTTTATACTCCTTTTCTTACTTATCTTTTCAGAGGTTATCCCTTACTCAGAATGATTTGATTTGAACAATAATAACAATTGATCGATGGATTTTTGGTGTAACTCTAATTGTTGTTTCCAATTAATTAATGCTTGTTTGCCGAGGTCAGTAATGGTATAAGTTCTCCTGGGTGGACCCTGAGTCTCAAATGTGTCCCATGCAGATTGAATCCATTCCAGACCCTCCAACTCACGCAGCGTACGGTATATCACGCTGGGATGGATAGTGCCCATGTTCATCTGTTCCAGATCATTCAAAAGCGTATATCCATGCCGTTCTTTTTGACTGATCAACAGTAAAAGTGTTGGTTCTAACAAAGAAATGGTAAGTGGGGTGTGTTGGCCATGATGTTCACCATGATGACCATTCATCGCCCACCCTCTACGTCTCCTTGGCATAAAAAACCTCCATCAATCAACAATATTGTATCAAACTATTCTCTAATAATCAATAGATAATAAAGGAATACGTCACATAATTATCATCAAAATTGACGTCATTTATCATTATAATAAGACAAAACCATTGTATTTTATCAATAATGTACTATAATTTTGGTATGAAACACACCATCCTCATGGATAACCAATATGAACTTGTTATTTGATCAGAATGAAAACTTAACAGACCAGACTCCTGCTGAAATGTTGGTAGGGCGTAATCTTCGTGATTTACGCAACCGGCGTGGGCTCTCATTGCGAGCTTTAGCAGAACGTAGTGGTTTGAATGTCAACACATTGAGTCTGGTAGAGAATGGAAAATCCTCTCCTTCGGTGGGCACATTGCAACAATTGGCTCAGGCATTGGATGTGCCGATCACTACTTTTTTTGAAACGGAGCAGGTTGAAAAACGGGTTGTTTTTACTCCAGCCGAACAAAGACCTTTTGCTGCATTTGGTAGCACGCAGATGCAGAATCTGGGAAAAGACCTGGCAGGAAAAGTTGTTCAGCCATTTGTGGTTACATTACAACCGGGAATGGGAAGTGGTGACCGCATGATCGTCCATACCGGTCATGAGTTTGTGTATTGCCTCGAGGGGAGTATTCATTATCAAATTGGCCAGGAGGAATTCAATTTACATAGAGGGGACAGCATTGTGTTCGAAGCACATCTTCCACATTGTTGGGAAAACAAAGGGGAGGAAGTTGCACAAATTTTGTTAACATTATATCCAACTGATGAACGGGAAGAGCCTGGTGGCAGGCACTTTTCACTTGATTACTTACAAAAGGAGATATCTATGAAGATCGCAATTATAACCAGTGATGGAAAAACCATCGACCAGCATTTCGGACGGGCACCCTACTATCTTGTGGTGACCATCGAAGAAGGAAAAGTAACACAACAGGAATTGCGCGACAAAATGGGTCACAGACATTTTGTTGCGCAACATGAGGAAAATGAACATGGTAGTCCAGGTCATGGCATGGATGCCGGATCGCATCAAAAACATGCCAGCATGGCAGAAACTATCTCTGATTGTAAAGCTTTAATTTGTGGTGGCATGGGAATGGGGGCTTATGAAAGCATGCGTCAGTTCAATATTAAACCAATTGTCACCGATTTGCGTGACATTGAAGTAGCTGTACAGGCTTTTATTGATGGTAAATTGATCGATCACACAGAACTTTTACATTAATGAGCCTAACCGAATAGCTTTTTCTTTTTGTTGAAATTCTTTTATTTTGGGAGAAGAAAACTATTCAAAATTAATTGGTACTTCGAATGAATAAGGTGGATCTTTTCTGAAAGAAGAGGAGAAACATGTATAAAAAAATTTTATATGAAGATTTAATTAAAATTTTTGAGTTGCACCGTAAATACCTGACAGGTGAAGAAGGTGGTGTACGCGCTGAATTAAGCGGTGGTGACTTTTATGGTACAGATTTTTCCAATGTTAATCTGGCTGGGGCGAATCTGGAAGCTACCAGCTTTAAACGTTCCAATATTATGGGTATTAATCTGGAAGGTGCTAACCTGAAAGCAGCCAATATGAAACGTGCTTGTTTTGCCAGTGCTAATTTACAAAAAGCGAACATGGAAGGCACTTTCTTAAAAGGTTGTAATTTTGATGACGCTGACCTGCGTGGAACGAATTTAAAAGGAGCCAGCACGGAAGATGCCTATTTTGGAAATGCAAAATATGACCAAGAAACGATCTGGCCTGATGGATTTGACCCGGTAGCCGCTGGGGCTATAATGGTCAAGGAATAGTCGATAATATAATTTTTGGAGGATTAATGATATTAATGATCTCATCACAGGGACAGACGCTTGAAAGTCCCATAGAACACCGTTTCGGACGTAGCCCCTGGTTAATTAAGTATAATTCTGAAACAAAAGAGAGCCAAGCCTTTCCCAACCCAGGTGGACGTCAATCGGGTGGAGCGGGTGTTGCAGCTGCTCAGTTTGTGATTGATCAGGCAGCTGATACAGTCGTCAGCGGTGATTTTGGACCCAATGCTGCTAATGCCTTAGGAGCATCCAACATCACCATGATCAAATTTCCCGAAAATGTAAGCAAAATCAATGATGTATTGGAAATGTTTCATCAAGGGAAGCTTATCCCATAGATGTCATGATGAAAATTAAGAAAGAAAGGTTAATAATTTGGGGAAGTATATTCATCGTCGCTCAATATATATTGACCTTTTTTATTTTCCATTTGACGAATAAAATTCTTTTGCAAGCACTGGGTTGTATTATTTGGTTGCTTTCCCTGTATTTTGGTTTTGCACCCATCTTTATCTTAAAAAAGTGGGGCAAAGTCAAACAGGGAAAGAGTTACGTCCACACCACTCAGTTGGTGAAAACCAATTTATATAGTATCGTGCGGCATCCACAATATCTGGCGGGCATTTTATTCAGTCTTTCTTTAATGTTGCTTTCACTGCATTGGATTGTGTTCATGATTGGGATAATTGCTTCAAGTCTAATATTTATGGATATTCAAGCTGCCGATCAACAGGCAATTGAAAAGTTTGGTGAACCTTATCAAGAATTTATGAAGACTGTTCCTCAAGTGAATTTTATTGTTGGCATTACAAGAAAATTTAGGCGGTAGATAATATGAAAATAGCGGTAGCAAGTGGAAAAGGGGGGACGGGTAAGACAATGGTGGCAACCAGTCTGGCACTCAGTCTGGTTGAAACATACCAGGTCAAATTGATGGATTGTGATGTGGAAGCGCCGAATGCACATTTATTTTTGCATCCGACCTTTACGCAGGAAATTCCTGCCGTCATTCGAATTCCAAAAATTGACCCCGAGCGGTGCACACTGTGTGGAAAATGTGTTGAGGTCTGTCAGTTTCATGCCCTGGCGAAAGTTGGAAAAACCATTATGGTGTTCCCGCAACTCTGTCATGGTTGCGGCAGCTGTACCTGGAATTGTCCAGAAGGTGCTATTGAAGAAATCCCCAATCCCATCGGCGTGATTGAAAAAGGCACAACCACGTCTGGCATCGATTTTACCCATGGAAAATTAACCCTGAGCGAACCGATGGCGACCCCCATCATACGACAATTAAAAAAACTTGAGAAATCATCAAACGGGACAATCACTATCTTAGATTCTCCACCAGGAGCCTCCTGTTCGGTTGTTGAAACCGTGCGAGGGGTTGACTTTGTCGTACTGGTAACTGAACCAACCCCATTTGGCTTACATGATCTCAAGCAGATGTTGGGTATTCTGGAGGACATGCAGATTCGATATGGGGTTGTGATCAATCGAGTTGGTATCGGTAATGACGAGGTGGATCGGTATTTAGAGCAAAGACGAATACCTATTTTAATGAGAATTCCATTTGATAAAGAAATTGCCAGGGGAACAGCTGCAGGCAAACCACTGGTAGTGATCGATCCGAATTACCGTGAAAAGTTTAAGGATATGTTTCAAAAAATAAATCAAATAACTGATAAAAGTGATGGCAGGTCATGACACAACAAAGAGCAAAACAACTTGTCATATTAAGTGGAAAAGGTGGTACGGGAAAAACCAGTTTGAGCGCAGCTTTGGCCTATGAAAGCACTCATTCAGCAGTGACTTACAAAACTTTTTTTGTCGATGCTGATGTTGACGCGGCTAATCTCAGTCTGGTGCTTGAAGCTCAGGTGGCTGAACAACACGAATTCTGGGGTAACTCGCAAGCTGAAATTGATGTCCAAAAATGTACTGGTTGTGGATCCTGTGAATTGGTTTGCCGCTATGATGCCATTTTCCCCCATCCCGATATTCCAGGAGTGAATTGGATTGATCCGATTGCCTGTGATGGTTGTGCCGCCTGCGTCTATGCCTGTCCGGAAGAAGCTATCAGCATGATCCCGCAGCAGGAAGGTTTCTGGTATCGATCCAAAACGCCTTATGGAGAATTTTTCCATGCGGAACTTTTCCCGGGTAGAGAGAATTCAGGGAAGTTGGTCACATTAATTAAACAAAATGCGCGCTTTGCAGCAGATGATCACGAATGCCCAACTGGTTGTGATCGACGGTCCTCCAGGAATTGGATGTCCGGTGATATCAGCCTGTGCAGGAACAGACCTGGGTCTCATTGTTGCCGAACCGGGACAGGCGGGGATGCATGATCTTCAACGAGTTCTGGGAACACTCGGGCACTTTAGGATTCCAACCGTTATCTGTATTAATAAAGCAGATCTGTATCCGCAAGGTACAAAAGAAATTTATGAGTTTGCTGAAACGCAAGGAATTAAAGTTGTTGGGGAAATTCCATTTGATGAGAGCATCCCTTTATCCATGCTGAAAGGTGTGCCTATTCAGGTTCTATATCCGGAATCGCCAGCAGCCATAGCAATTCATGAAATCTGGCAACAGACCGTTAGTAAACTGATCCAATATGAGAAGCAAAATGAATAAACAAGAACTAGAAAGTGCTGTGATAGAAAAATTAACCGAAGTGATTGATCCTGAGACTGGCGTGGATGTGGTCAAAATGCGATTGATTCAGGACATCCACATTGATGAAGCTGGAAAAATAACCTATGTGTTTCGCCCTTCTTCCCCGTTATGTCCCATTGCGGTTCCCTTGGCTCTGGCTATCATTGACGCAATCAAAGAAGTACCTGGAATTTCAGGGCAAGCAATCACTGTTAAAGATTATGTTCAGGCCGATCAATTGAATGAAATATTAAAAACGATTGTGTAATTGTGAAAAACGAAATTTTATGAAGATCAATCAGGAGAGTGATATGGAATCGAAAATAAAAATTGGAATCATTATTTGTGATCGATATCGAACCTGTGCAGGGGGGAAGTGTTTCCGGGCATTGAAAAACCGGGAAGGTGCATTCAGTATTTATGCGGGAAAGGACGTGGAATTGGTTGGATACACAACCTGTGATGGCTGTCCTGGTGGAAATATTGAGTATGCTGCCGATGAAATGATACGAAATGGTGCCGAAGCTATTCACTTCGCGACTGGTATGCTGGTTGGATATCCACCCTGTCCCTATATTGAACCATTCAAGAAATTTCTGGAACAGAGGTACAAGATTAAGGTCATTGCAGGTACCCATCCCATTCCACAAAAATATCTGGATACTCATTTTGAAATGGGAACCTGGAATGATATTAAATGGCAGGCACTTCTGGAGCCAACCATGACCACTGAAGAAATTCGCAAAGCCTATGATTAAGGTCTGAAGATCCAACCATAATTATTGGTCGATCATCACAAAAGAGGAAAAATGAATCTTTATGAACTGCTTCTTAAATCTCTCCCACCTGAGCCCATACCGGTCAAAAAAGTTATTGTAGGCGTACATTGGACATTGATTTGCAGTAATTATTGTGGTTTATCGTCGACATTAACGAATTGTGGACCGCATGGACATGCAAAAATGCGGGATGTTGGTAAGCTTGAAGAAAAAACCGCGCAACAATTAGCGGAATGGATCCTTTCGGATAATTTTCTGGAAGCCAGCGTTGGTATGGCAGCCATTAATTCATTGATCCCTGTTGACGAAAAAAAATTAGTGCAAAAAAATGCATCAGAGGTTATCACCGAAGAAGGCAAAGGAAAAAATGTCACGATTGTTGGGCATTTTCCGTTTGTTGAGCAGATTAAATCCATCCCCAACCACTGCTGGGTAATAGAAAAGAAACCATATGGGGATGATTTTCCTGAAGAAGCAGCTGAGGAGTATATTCCCCAATCGGATATTGTAGCAATCACCGGGACTGCTTTTGTCAATCATTCTATGGAAAAATTGCTTTCACTCTGTAAAAAAGATGCAACAGTTATGATATTGGGACCTTCCACCCCGATGTTGCCCAAACTATTTGATTTAGGTATTTCATTTTTATCGGGTGCTCGTGTGGATGACCCCGAATCTGCTATCAACACGATTGTTCAAGGGGCATCATTACCACAGGTCAATGGTATTCGATTGGTAACGATGGTTAAGTGATCTGCAAAATTTTAAGCTTGCCGTGGAATAGTTCCCAAAAACCATAATATTGATGATGAATGTAACAATATAATGGTTGAAAATGTCCGGTTTTGTACTATAATAATAGTATAGAAAACGAAAGGATTATTTCATGCCACCAACAACCAAAGGAAAAAATAAGCCTCTGAAAGCTATCAGACAAAGTCATTGGCGCGAAAGTCTGCATGCGGTTATGCAATCATCCTTCGTTTCAGCGAATGAAAAAGAAATTAATGTGGGGCGTAGATTGCAAGAACTCCGATTAATGCACAAATTATCCATTCGATCACTTGCTGAAATGAGTGGTCTGAATTTCAATACGCTCAGTTTGATTGAAAATGAAAAGACATCACCGAATGTAAGTACTTTACAACAACTTGCCACAGCGCTGAATGTTCCGATTACAGCTTTTTTTGAAACTAACGATACTTATAAAGAAATCGTTTTTCAAAAATATAAAGAAAGACCACGAACACTTTTTCCGCATGGTGAGCTTGAAGATTTAGGTGGAGGTTTAGCTTTGGGGGAAGCTACTCCGCTTTTGATGACTTCTAAGCCAAACACCAGCAGTGGCTTAGAAACTTATACTCATACCGGACAGGAATTTATTTATTGTCTTCAAGGTAATCTGGTTTACATTGTTGGACAGGAGGAATTTATTTTGGAGCAAGGTGATAGTTTGATCTTTCAGGCACACATCCCACATCGATGGGAGAACAGAACTGATCATATAACCCATTGTATATTTATCATTTGCCCGTCTGATAGCAGTGATCGATCTGTAAATCAGCATTTAGAGAATAGTGGCACGATAAAAGCTTAATTACAAAAAAGGCATTAAAGTGGAAGAAATATAGAGAGGGATAAACCTCTCAAACTGAAGGAGGTAGTCATGTTTGATAGAATTTTCGGTAAAAGACAGGGTAAACAGGGAGGGAAAGGTATGGGAGGTGGTAATAAACCTGGTGAGGGACCGACTGGTTTTTGTGTATGCACTTCCTGTGGACACAAAATTGCCCATCAAGTGAACGAACGATGTATGGATAAAAAATGTCCAAAATGTGGCTCACACATGGTACGAGAATAAAGGTTCTGATGAATCGCTGAAAAGATTCTCATAATCTTCAATCTAACAGATGAATTGAGAGAGTTTCAATTAGAGTTTATAAAATTTTTTTTCAGAAAAGAGAACAAAAATGATCAACACAACAAACCAGGAAAATAATGAAAAAAAACCTACCCAGGCAACAGGATCAGCATCTGATTACAACAAAATAAAAAAAGTTATTGCAGTAATGAGTGGAAAAGGTGGCGTAGGAAAATCCTTTATCACCGGGTTATTAGCAACCAGTCTGGCAAGAGAAGGTTACGAAGTTGGTGTACTGGATGCCGATATCACCGGGCCTAGCATGCCAACCCTTTTCGGATTACGTGGTCCGGTGAATTCAGGAGAATTTGGTATTGTTCCATTGAACAGTAAAACCGGAATCAAAATAATTTCCATGAATTTGCTGATAGAAGGGGAAGATAATCCTCTCATCTGGCGTGGTCCACTGATTGCAAAAGCAATCACACAATTATGGGGTGATGTGATGTGGGGCAATCTCGATTATTTGATGATTGATCTACCACCTGGAACATCTGATGCGGCTCTAACCATCATGCACATGCTACCTGTGGATGGCATTGTGATGGTCACCACACCACAGTCACTAGCCACCATGATCGTCAACAAAGCCGTGAATATGGCAATCCGCGTTGGTGTGCCAATTATTGGGGTTGTCGAAAATATGGCGTACTATCCCTGTCCGGATACTGGCAAGAAGCATATGATTTTTGGTGAAAGCAATGGGGAAAAAGTTGCCAAAGCAGCTCACGCACCCCTTTTGGCACAAATTCCGCTCAATCCGGTTCTGACTCAATTATGCGATTTTGGAGAGATTGAAGATATTGAATTTGCAGAAACCAATACATTAATGGAAGCTTTCGAAAAAGCAATGCCTATCAAGGGTAAAACTGATGAAAAGGTCAGGGTAGAACCTGGTAAAGAAAAAACGTGGGCTTTTGCTGGTGCAATGGATGATTCCAGAAAGCTGTTGATTGGATCTGACGTTGTTAATAATGATCATGATAAAGCATTTTCTGAGGTTGCCCGGCAACTAATTCTACGCAAAGAGAACATGGGTTGTTATGAAAAACCGGATGCCCGTGGAAAGGTTACCGGTTGGTGTGGTGATACGATGGAAATTCAATTGATGCTGGATGGAGATGTGATCAAAGACGCCAGATTTATGACAGATGGATGTGGAGCAACCATTGCCTGTGGTAGTATGCTCACAAAAATGGCGCAATCAAAACAGCTTTCACAGGCAATGAAAATATCCCCGGATGATCTTTTATCTGAGTTGATCAGCATTCCAGAGGATCACGAACATTGTCTTTCTTTGGCTGTATCAACACTTCGCGCTGCAGTAAATCATGCGATGGAAATTACAAGTGGTACCACCCTTAAAAAATAAAACACCATAGTTTGTGTGTACTGGATAAAAGTTTGAGATGAGAAAATGACGGAACGAAATCATAATCAAATCGGTGTAAAGATTTCTCCTTTGTAATATAAGTGGAGTGTGACATGAATTTAGATACATTTTGGGCTGTTTTACTCGCAAGCTTATTAGCCTGTCTGGTCACATCCATTGGAATTTATGTAATCAACAAGCATGAACAATGGGGAAATAAAAATATTGCATATTTTATCAGTTTCGCCGCTGGAGTCTTAATCTCAGTTTCGTTCATTCATATCATTCCCAAATCGTTTTCAATGAATCAGAATGCACCTGTGTATCTTCTTGGGGGATTTATGGGCATGTATCTGATTAATCGCTTCATTAACATGATGGTTTGTCATGATCGTAATTGTGATAATCTTGCAATTGGTGTGATCCCTATGATTGGGATTGGATTACACTCATTTATTGATGAGGTCATTTATTCTGTCACATTTAATGTCAGCATCTTTACCGGTGTCTTGACAGCCATTGGGATGGTGTTGCATGAATTTCCAGAAGGAATTGTAACATTCTTGCTCCTGGAAAGAGCTGGTTTTTCGCATAAAAAATCGATTTTATTCGCTTTTTTGGCTGCTGCTTTATCTACGCCTATTGGAACGCTTATTTCATTCCCATTTATCCAATCCATCAGCACATCATCTTTAGGAATGCTGTTAGCTGTTTCTGCTGGTGCTCTGGTATATGTGGGAGCCACACATTTATTACCAGCAGTCGAAAAAGAAGCAAAAAAGTATACCGTATTATCATTAATGGCTGGCATTGCCATTGCGGTATTAATTGTTTTATCAAAAGGATAAGAGATGTCTACTTCATTCGAAATTGAAAAATCAGTCAAAGAAATACTAAAAATCATCCCATCACATGTGACTTTGTTAGCTGCAGCAAAAACCAGAACTCTGGAAGAAGTTGAAGCAGTCATTCAGTCCGGTGTAACGCATATTGGGTATAACTACGTTCAGGAAGCCTTGCCTTTTATTAGCAAAATTGGCACCAAAGCCACATGGCATATGATTGGTCATTTACAAAGTAATAAAGCCAAAATTACTGTTGAAAACTTTGACATCATTGAAACTGTCGATTCCTGGAAGCTGGCTTTAGCCCTTGAGCGGCATTGTGAAAAAGCCCAAAAATCAATGCCAGTACTGATTGAAATCAATAGTGGGCGGGAAGAAAATAAGACCGGTTTATTCCCGGAAAAAGTAGAAGAACTTGTCGTTCAAATATCTGGTTTGAAGTATGTTCAGGTAAAAGGATTAATGACGATGGGGCCACGCTTCGGAGATCCCGAAGATAGCCGTCCATATTATCAAACAACTTATAAAATGTTTGAATATTTGAGGAAATTAAAATCTACCTGATACAACCATGCAATACTTATCCATGGGGATGAGCAATAGCTATCTGATTGCCATAGAAGAAGGATCAAACATTATCAGAATTGGAACGAAACTGTTTGGAGACCGTTAGTAGAAAGGAGACTAATGAAATATGTATTTGGTCCGGTTCCTTCTCGAAGATTGGGACAATCATTAGGTATTGATCCTGTTACCCTGAAGACATGTAATTGGAATTGTGTATATTGTCAACTTGGCAGAACTATTCCTTTGAACAATCAAAGAAAAGAATATATACCAACACAAGAAATACTAACACAGGTAAAGCAGGCGTTGGAGGATCATAAAAAAGGGGGAATCGATTGGATCACTTTTGTAGGATCCGGAGAAACAATGCTAGCATCGAATGTTGGTATCTTAATCAAACAACTAAAACAAATTACAAAGATTCCTATTGCCGTCATAACAAATGGATCGCTGTTGTATTTACCTGAGGTAAGACAGGAATTATTACTGGCAGATGCAGTACTCCCTTCTGTAGATGCAGGCAATGCCAAACTTTACAAAAAAATCAACCGACCTCATCCTCAGGTAACTTTCAGCCGTCTTGTGAGTGGTTTGAAGCTTTTCCGGCAAGAATATCATGGAAAATTATGGATTGAGGTGATGTTGATGAAAGATTTAAATGACTCTGCTGAAACTTTAACCGAAATCGCCTCTCACCTCAGGGATATTCAACCAGATGAAGTTCATATTTTGCTGCCCACTCGACCACCAGTAGAAACCTGGGTACAACCAGCCGACCAGGAAGGGATTCAACGAGCAAGAGATATTTTTGGCTCAATTGCAAGAGTGGTCAACACAACGGATGGAGTCTTTGAACTGGCAGAAAATGAAAATTTGGTGGATGCTGTGGTTGACATCATTACCCGTCACCCCATGAAAGAAAGTGAATTATTGGAAACATTAAAAAAATATTCAAAGGGAGATGTACAGAATACTTTGATTATTCTTGAAAAAAGTAGAAAGGCACAGGTTGTCACCCGGTACGGTGAACGCTATTGGAGTTCATTATCAGGTTATTATCCTGAAAATTCAAAGGAGAGAAATGACAAAAATAATTTGTGTGGTGAATGACGAAGCAAAAGAGGGCTCAGGCCTCAAAGCGGAGCATGGGGTATCTTTCTGGATCCAAATGCAGCATTCAAATGTACTCTTTGATACCGGTCAGAGCCCGGAGGTTTTATCTCATAATCTACAAGTGTTGGGACTCTTACCCATCAATATTGACGCGCTGGTTTTCAGCCATGCTCATTATGATCATACCGGTGGGGTAGCGGCAATTTTTCCTGAGAGAACCACGATGCCATTGTATGCAAACAATGATCTATTCAGAGCCCGCTATTCAAGCAAAGATGGTGTGTTTAAATCGATTGGGATGACCATGAAGGAAGCAGATTTATCACACTATTTTTATATGAAATTGAGCGATGACCCTGTAGAAGTCAAACCTGGCTTTTGGACGACTGGCACTATCGTGGAGCGACCTGAAAGAATGGGTATCAGTAAACATCACATGGTTCACACCCAGGCCGGCTGGGAACCCGATCCTTATCAGGATGATATTTCAATGGTATTGAAAACATCAGCAGGGAATGTTCTGATATGCGGTTGCTGTCATGCGGGTATATTGAATACCCTGTATCAAACTGAGAAAGTGTTTGAAGGTCCCATCATTGGAGTCCTTGGTGGTACACATCTGATTTCAGCTGATGACCAGTATCTCGATCATATCATTGATGTTTTTCAGGACCGTTACCCGGACTGTCACTTTTATTTGAATCATTGTACCGGTAAAAATGCGATTGACAGACTTATGGAAAAATTAGGAGATAGAATCCATTTGTTTCCTGCGAGCAGTACTGTTGAATTTCCAGAATAACCTCGCGTAAATTCTTTCTTTTCTGATTATTTACTAGGCAACTCACAAGAGATTTCTTGTGGGTTCCTTTTTCATTAAGGAATTGGCTTGTGTTTTATTTGAATTATTACAAAATTCAGACGATATCACTCCGAATAGTCACAAAACATTATACAAAAACAATATACAACTTGTATAAACTATGTCGATACTTTATACTCTCCTGTATAAGCAATAAACAATAAATTTAGAAATAACAGGAGAAAAGAAAGAAATGAAAACATTTCGTCTACCCAGTTTAATGATCGTCCTTGCACTCGTGCTTGCCGCCTGTGCACCTGCTGTTGCAGTCGTAGAACCCGCTGCTATGCCCACCGAAGCACCAACTGTTGCACCAGAACCTATCGTAGAACCCTCCAACACCATCGTTGACATCGCCGCTGGCAACCCAGACTTCTCAACCTTAGTCGCAGCTGTTAGCGCTGCTGGGTTAGTGGAAGCCCTGAGTGGAGAAGGCCCCTTCACCGTCTTCGCCCCCACCAATGAAGCCTTCGCCAAATTACCAGAAGGTACATTGGAAAGCCTGCTCTTACCCGAGAACAAACAAGCCCTGACCGACATCCTGCTCTACCATGTCGTCTCCGGATCCGTTTTGGCAGCTGATGTCGTCAATCTGACCGAAGCCGAAACATTGTTAGGCAAAAACGTCAACATCAAAGTCGATATGGGCTCCGTCATGATCAATGAAGCCAACGTAGTTGCCACCGATATCATCGCTGACAATGGTGTCATCCACGTCATCGACAGCGTCATTCTGCCCCCCGCAGATCTGGCTGACATCGTAGACACCGCCGTAGCCGATGGTCGTTTCACCACCCTGGCTGCTGCCTTAGGCGCTGCTGAACTGATTGACACCCTCAAAGGCGAAGGACCCTTCACAGTCTTTGCCCCCACCGATGATGCCTTTGCCGCTTTACCAGAAGGCACAGTAGAAAGCTTATTATTACCTGAGAACAAACAGGCTTTAACCGACATCCTGCTCTACCACGTGGTAGCTGGCAAAGTCATGGCAGAAGATGTAGTCACCCTGACCGAAGCTGAAACCGTCTTAGGACAGAACGTCAGCATCAAAGTCGACATGGGCAAAGTTTACATCAATGAATCAGAAGTCATCATCACCGATATTGCAACCAGCAATGGTGTCATCCACGTCATCGATGCCGTCTTACTGCCCAAAGATGATATTGTCGACACCGCTGTAGCCGATGGTCGCTTCACCACCCTGGCCGCTGCCTTAGGCGCTGCTGAATTAGTTGACACCCTCAAAGGTGAAGGTCCCTTCACAGTCTTCGCTCCCACGGATGATGCCTTCGCCAAATTACCTGCCGGTACTGTAGAGAGCTTGCTCTTGCCCGAGAACAAACAGAAACTGACCGACATCCTGCTCTACCACGTGGTTGCAGGTAAGGTAATGGCAGCCGATGTTGTTACATTGACCGAAGCTGAAACCGTCTTAGGACAGAACGTCAGCATCAAAGTTGAGAATGGCAAAGTCTACATCAATGACGCTGAAGTCATCATCACCGACATAGTGACAAGCAATGGTGTCATCCACGTAATAGATACAGTTCTCCTCCCCTAATAGGTTTGGTTCGTACAGACAAAATTATTGGTAGACCAGACTGCCCGCGCAAGCGGGCAGTTTTGGGTTTATGTTTTTTTACAAAAATCTTTATCAAGGCTGAAATCAGGTGTTTCAATCTGGTTTTGCAAATAAAAGTTCAAAATAGATAAACGGTTCTTGCCCGATATAGATTTCTTATTGAAAACAAACTGCCTGAATGTTCATTCAGGCAGTTTGTTTTCGTGAATTAAAAAAATTTACATCCCTTTACCGGCGTATACAGCTTCAGGGGTGATAATGTTCTCGCCCAGCTCTGTCAATTTCTGGTTGGCAGCCTCTTCCTCATGTAGTGATTGAGTCAGAAGGTCAACGGCATCCATTTCGCCTAACAATTCAGCCATATGGATCAGATCTTTATAACTTGAAATCTCATAATACTCAACTTTTTGGCTTCCACCGATCAAGGCTGAATCCATGAGGTCTGGAGAAACAAATTCTTCAGCCATGAGTTCATCGCCTTCTTCAAGAAGGCCTTCCATTCCTACGCATTTCTTCCCACCTGGATTGGCATCCAATGATTGGAAAATTTGCTCAATGCGGGAAACTTGTTCTTCTGTCTCCATAAGGTGGTTTTCCAAAGCATTCTTCAATTCAGAAGATGTGACGGTTTGGATAATTTTAGGTAGTGCTTTCAGTATCTGATTTTCGGCACTATACTGATCTTTCAAATGCTCAACGTACATATCGTGCAAGGTTAATTCTTTTGTCAGTCAATTTGTGTTCCTTTCGTCTTACTATAAAATTTTGTAGTAGAAAATCGTTATTTTCTCCATTTCTATCCTAACCGAAAGGGACTGCCAATGTCCCGAATAAACACTGTAAAACCTATTAATATGTTGATAATCCAGGGCGGTCAAGCCTTTTATTTCCTAAGCAACTTCTTTTGATTTTCTTATTTTTATTCATTTTTAAATTTGTATAAATAAGTGAAAAGAACAAAGCGATGAAATTGACAACCCGATTGCCCTCGATTCGCGCAATGTCGAAGCGCTATCAGCAGTGTTGGAGGCAATTTCACCGGATAAAGCCATTATTAATTCAGTTTCTGCAGAAAAAGAAGTATTGGAAGCAATATTACCAGTAGCCAAAAAGTATGCTGCTGCCATGGTAGGTATGCCAATTGGCGATACTTATGGATTACCAAAAGTGGTCGAGGAAAGAGTGGTCGAAGCAAAAGTTAATCGATTTCTTGATGAATCTCGATCCGGGTGGTAAGCGCTATATCAACTGGTGGAGATCTTTAAGAAAAACATCCCCTTAAATCAGTCAATTTATTACCTTAAAAATAGTTGAATTTCAAACAAGTTTATGTTAAACTTTACATTGTAAAGTAAGACTTTACAAAAATTCGTTTAATCTCCTTTTCTACAGCTGGTAGGCTGGTAGAAAATCAAATCTAGCAAATTCTTTTAGTTAATTTGTTTTCTCATTTTCATAATAAGTTGATGGTTTGAATGATGGTGGATTCATTGATCGGGCAAAAATTAAAACAACGTCGAGATGAACTCAATCTCTCATTACGTGCGCTGGCTGCTCAGACAGGTCTATCAGCAGCATTTTTGAGCCAGATCGAATGTGGAAAATCTAATCCCTCACTCAATTCCTTACAACGCATTGCAAAAAGCCTGGGAGTACCCTTGCATTTTTTTCTGACCACCCAAAAAGATTTAACGATTCAAAAGGAACTGAACCTGACTGTTTCCAAAGAAAATGATAAAGGGAACCAAGCATGAAACAAAACATTGATTGGAAATCCATCGCTGAACCGCTGGATGTCACCAACGTTTATGCACCCAGGCATTTTATTCGTGCCTGGACGGATTTTAACCGCACCGATACCGGGGTTGTTTTCCACTGCAGCATGGCGAATGGGGAAGAACTGGATTACCATGTGGATGTCATTGATGTTGATATCTTCCGCATGCGCATGAATCCTCAGAGGATTATTGAATGTGGATCGGATATGCTTGTACGGTGCGAATTTCCTCCAGTACCCTTTTCCGTTCAACAGCAGGATGATCGCTTGATCATATCCACTGCTCGCATTCGGGTGGAATTCCCTCGTAACTGGCAGGTGACGGCTTATGATCATCCAGAAGCGGGTAAAGGTCATATCTTTTATCAGGAAAGCACAGAAGATCGCGCCTATGGACCTGGCTTTGAAGTTCCACCAACGGGCTTTGAGGTTTCAGAATCTGGAGATTATTTTGTGCGGCAGAGTGTTGCCATTCAACCGGGTGAATCCTTTTATGGGCTGGGTGAGAAATTCACATCGCTGGATAAATGGAAGCATGAAATTCCGCTCTGGGCAGTGGATAGTGGCAATGTCAGCACATCCCGCTCCTATAAAAATGTTCCGTTACTGTTAAGCAGTGCTGGTTATGCTCTATTCATTCATTCTTCATTCCCAATGTTGTTCCGATTGGGGAGTGAGTCGTCGGTCAGTTATTCGATCCATCTGCGTGATTCGCAGCTGGATATGTTCCTGATTTATGGCCCCAGTTACAAACATATTCTACAACGTTATTCCGAAATGACCGGTTTCGCACCGATCCCACCAAAATGGTCATTTGGGTTCTGGATTTCCAGAGCTGGCTATCGCAATCGCATGGAAGTAGAGGATGTGGTCACAGAAATGCGCCGGCGTGGGTTCCCTTGTGATGTGTTAAGTCTGGATCCATGGTGGATGGGAGAGGGTCCCTGGTGTCATTATGAGTGGGATGAGAAGCAATTCCCACAACCGGATGAGATGATGGCATGGATGCGCGAGCAGGGCATTCGCACCTGTCTGTGGATTCACCCGTATGTCCCCAAAAGTCACGCGCTTTTTGAAGAAGGAAAGGCACTGAGTGTTTTTGTAAAAGACAAAGAGCGGCGAAGTCTGCAATGTGATGGAAGCTTTCTCGAGTGATGAAGAAGGCCTGGCAGCGGTGGATTTCACCAATCCGGCAGCCTGTCTGTGGTGGCAGGGGAAATTAGAAAAATTACTCGACCTGGGGGCAGCGGTATTCAAGACCGATTTTGGTGAACAGGCTCCCATTGATGGTCTTTATCACGATGGTCGCAGTGGTCTGGAAATGCATAATCTGTATCCCTTGATCTATAACCGTACCGCTTTTGAATTAACCAAAAAGAAATTTGGCAGGGGATTGGTGTGGGGGCGGTCTGCCTATGCTGGGTCGCAGCGCTATCCGGTGCAATGGGGCGGGGACAGTTACTCAACCTTAAATCAACTTGCCTGTCAGGTGCGGGCGATGCTGGGTTACGGAATGTCGGGTGTACCCTTTAGCAGCCACGATGTGGGTGGTTTTGATTTTTCTCCGCATTACTTTGATGATTGTTTCCACGTCGATTTCAATGAATCATATAAAGAAGGTATCAAAGATGCCTACCCCAAGGACGAAGTGGTATACGCGCGTTGGATGCAGGTAGGCGTGTTTTCTTCGCATGTACGTGCCCACGGAAAACAAGCGCGCGAGCCCTGGACGTTTGGTGAAGAGGTGGAGCAAATTTCAATGAAGTATTTGAAATTACGCTACCGCCTATTACCCTACATTTATTCCCAGGCTGTTCAATCCACGCGTACCGGAATTCCGATGGCTCGCCCAATGGTGCTCGAATTTCAGGATGACCCCACTACCCAGCATGTCGATTTGCAATATATGTTCGGCGATCGCTTCCTGGTTGCGCCCGTGTTAACCCGTGATGGACGTACGAAAGTGTATCTACCAGCTGGTACCTGGGTGGATTACTGGTCGAAAGAAGTGCTGAGTGGTCCGCAATGGTTAACCATCGATGTGCCATTGGACACCTTACCCCTGTGGGTGAAAGCTGGTTCTATCATCCCGATGGGACCGGAGATGGATTATGTCAACCAGAATCCGATGGATCCTTTGACCATTGAGATCTATCTTCCGACGGGGAGTGAAAAGATACTGGTTGAAGATGAAGATTGTGAACCAGTTGAGATTTCCTACACACGCAATGGAAGTCAATTGCTGGTTGAGATCGGTGCAGCCCCTGGGGATGTAGAAATGGTTTTGATGGGGGAACGGATCCAATCTACCCGAATGGAGAATAAAGCTTTGGAAGTTACCCAGGATGCATTTGGATCGCGGGTTCAACTGGATGGACGATCCGGCACAACCCTGGTTCTGGATTTGGAGTCGTAATGATGAATGAATTTGATCTGGTGATTCACGGTGGTTTACTGGTCAGCGATTCGGGTTCACAGAAAGCTGACCTGGGTATTAAGGATGGCAAGATTGCAGCTGTTGGTTCGAACTTTTCCGGAGAAGAAATGCTGGATGCCAGTGGCTTATTGGTGGTACCGGGTGGGGTTGATCCACATGTGCATTTGAATATGCCCACCGCCACCACCGTAACCAGTGAAGACTGGTATTCCGGCACATTAGCAGCAGCCCATGGTGGCACCACCACTGTGCTTGATTTTGTAGAACCACTACCTGGCCAATCTTTACTCGAAGCACTGAAAGCCCGCCAGGTTGAAGCCGAGGGTCAGGCTTGGCTGGATTACGGATTGCACATGACCATTTCGGATGCAAAACTCATTCCGCAAATCCAATCCCTCATTGAACAGGGTGTTTCTTCCTTTAAAATATATACAACTTATGGAGACATGCAATTAAATGATTATGAGATTGTTGCCGTGCTGGATGCAGTCAAAGCAATCCATGGGATTGTGATGGTGCATGCAGAAAATGACGCAGTTGTCCAACATGCCACCCAGACTCTGGTACATGCAGGTAAACTGGAACCGCGCTGGCATCCACACAGCCGCCCAGCTCTGGCAGAGGTGGAAGCTGTTCAAAGAATGATTTACCTGGCGCGTGTCTCCGGTACGAATCTATATCTGGTACACCTATCCACGGGTGGGGCAGTCAAAGCGGCTGGCAAAGCGTTACGCGATGGCCAGAATCTGGTGGCTGAAACCTGTCCACAATATTTGTTACTCAATCGCGAGCGCTATCAGGATGAGAATCCAGAGGTGGTAGCCGGTTTTGTGTGTTCTCCGCCCTTAAGAAATCCCAATGATCAACAAGCCATCTGGCATGCCTTACGCCAACGAACGATAATGAGCATCGGCAGCGACCATTGCGCTTTCACCATTCATCCCCAGAAGCAGATGACCCTGGGTGATTTTCGCACCATTCCAGGCGGTATACCAGGCATTGAACTGCGTTACCCAATGATGTATCATTTTGGTGTACGGTCCGGTATGCTCAGCCCTGAACAATGGGTTTCCCTCTGTAGCACCAATCCGGCTAAATCTTTTGGCATCTGGCCGCAAAAAGGCAGTTTGCTGGTAGGCGCTGACGCCGACCTGGTTTTGTTTGACCCCAACAAGGAATTTTCTGTGACAGTCGATCATTTACATGAAAAAGTCGATTACACACCGTATGAAGGATTCGCTCTGATGGGATTTCCTGTGTTGACAATTATTAAGGGAATGAAATTGATTGAACACGGTGAATTACGGGCAGAAAAACCAACTGGAAATTATCTGAAATGTGGAACTCCCATTATCCCTGCTTAATGGAAAGGAATCATTGGTAAAGAATTGCTATGATGATGAATAAAGGCTTACTCATTTTTCCACAATGGTTGGTAACCGCAGCCATGGAAGCTCCCAAACAGGGATACGGTATCCGGGTTGTGGATGACCAGATCAGCGATGTGGCTCCCAAAGCTGATTTGTTAGCCCAATTTCCGCTGGATGAAGTCTGGGAGCGACCGGATCAGGTATTATTGCCAGCATTTGTGGATGCACATACCCATTTATACGGGGTGCTGGCGCATGGCATTCCCCTGACCAAAGCGCCGGATGGATTTATGCCATTTCTGGAAGATTTCTGGTGGCCATTGGTGGAGGATCAACTCGATTCCGATCTGGTCAATGCAGCCACCGATTGGAATTGCGCTCAGATGCTACGTTCCGGGGTGACCGCTTTCTATGATTGTACCGAAGCACCCAACTCTCTGCCTGGTGTATTGATAAAACAGGCAGAGGTCTTGAAAAAGTGGGGGCTGCGTGGCATCTTATCCTTTGAAGCTACCGAACGGGTCAGCAAAGAAAATGGCGAGTTGGGGTTGCAGGAGAATCTGGATATGATCGCCTGGAGCAAACAGGATGGCGGTGTGTTGCAGGGTTTGATGTGTTTCCATACCACCTTTACCTGCTCGGATGAGTTTATTCTGAAAGCATTTAAACTGGCGAAAGAACACGGAGTGCTGACCCACATGCATTGTTCGGAAGGCCATTATGAACCGAACGAAATGTTAAAACGCAATGGGTTGCGCACCATCGAACATTATGACGCCCTGGGCGTGTTGGGACCTGGGATGCTGGTCTCGCAATGTGTGCAGATCAGCGAACATGAAATTGAATTACTGGCAAAGCAGGGTGCACGCGTGACCAGTATGCCGCTCTCCAACTGTGAAGTGGGTGGCGGGATAGCACCATTACCACAGCTAACCTCAGCTGGTGTTACGGTTGGACTTGGGTCGGATGGCTACATCACCGATTTCTTTGAAGTGATGCGCGGTGCCTTCCTGATCCACAAAGCTGCCCACACTGATCCACGCGTGATGCCTGCCAATCTGGTCTGGCATCTGGCCACTGTTGGAGGAGCGCAAGCAATTGGGATGGAAAAATTAGGTTGTGTAAAACCAGGCTGGAAAGCGGATTTCATGCTAGTAAAACCAACCCTTCCCACCCCATTATGTGCCCACAATATTTATGAACAATTACTCTTATATTGCAATGCATCCCATGTGGATACAGTCGTCGCTGCAGGTAAGCTGAAAAAAGCGAATGGTATCGTTCTGGATGCAGATATCGAAACATTAAGAGCAAGATCACAACAGGCAGCAACCCGTTTATGGCAGAAAGCTGCTTGATTTTACAATTCAAAGGAAAATTATGAGAACTGGACCTGAAGCAACTGAGATGAAGGAGCGCTATGAGAGCGACATTCTGGCGGAATTCTTCCGACGGATGACATTGGTGCGCGAATTTGAATTACGAGCAATTGAAGAGCGCCGTGGGGGGCTGATCCCCGGGTTTATCCACTCCTGTGTCGGGCAGGAAGCGACCGCAGTCGGTGCCTGTATGGCCTTGAGCCAGGAAGATGTAATCACCAGTACCCATCGCGGGCACGGTCATTTGATTGGTAAGGGTGGTGATCCCAAATATATGATGGCGGAACTGGCTGCCCGTAGCCCGGGATACTGCAACGGACGCGGCGGTTCATTGCACATTGCTGATTTCGAGTTAGGTATTCTGGGTGCGAATGGCATTGTGGGCGGTGGTTTCCCTATGGCAACCGGGGCTGCATTAGGTTTCCAGATGCGGAAAGAAAAACGTGTAGCACTGGCGTTCTTTGGCGACGGGGCTACCAATGAAGGTTCGTTCCATGAAGCCGCCAATCAGGCGGGTGTCTGGAAATTGCCAGTGATTTTCTTCCTCGAAAATAACCTCTACGGTGAAGGAACAGCCATGTATCGTTGCACACCGATTGAAGATCTGGCAATTCGCGCCCAGGGCTATGGGTTCCCGGGTGTGATTGTGGATGGGATGGATATTCTGGCAGTCTATGAAGCAGTACGTGAAGCACGCGAACGTGCTATTGCCGGGGAAGGTCCCACTATGATCGAGGCCAAGACCTATCGTTACCGTGGTCACTATGAGGGTGATCCTCAGGTTTACCGTACCCAGGAGGAAATTCAATCCTGGCAGCGCAAGGATGCGATCGTACGCTTCCGCGCAAAACTGGTGGATTCCGGTTTATTCGATGATGGCGATCTGGAAGAGATCCAGGGTTCGGTGATTGAGCAATTGGATGAAGCGGTGGCATTTGCTGCTTCCGCTGAGAAACCTGCTGTAGAAGATGCACTGGCAGGTGTTTATGCAGATACCCACAACGGTCTGGTATTTTAGGTAGAAGGCAGGTTTACAATGCGTGAAATTACATACTCTGAAGCAATTCGTGAAGCCATGGTAGAAGAAATGCGCGCCAACCCTTTTGTCTTTTTGATGGGGGAGGATGTTGGTATTTTCAATGGTGTCTGGGGTGTATCGAATGGCATGCTGGCTGAATTTGGCCATGAGCGCGTACGAGATACAGCCATTTCTGAATTGAACATCATCGGTAGCGGACTCGGTGCTGCCCTGGTGGGGATGCGCCCAATTGTGGAGATCATGTTTGGTGATTTTCTGATGTGTGCCGGAGACCAATTGGTTAACCAGGTGGCAAAGGCACGCTTTATGAGCGGCGGCAAAGCCAATGTACCTTTAACTATAAGAGTGGCGAGTGGTGCTCCCGGTTCTTCCGCAGCCCAGCACTCGCAGAGCCCGGAATCCTGGTTTATGAACGTTCCAGGATTGAAGATTGTGACACCCGCCACTCCGGCTGATGCCAAAGGCTTATTAAAAACAGCCATTCGTGGGGAAGATCCGGTCTTATTCTTTGAACACAAAATGTTGTATTCCTTGACTGGACCTGTGCCGGAAGATCTGGATTTCATGGTTCCATTTGGCGAAGCTGCTGTGGTGCGCGAAGGTAAGGATGTCACCATTATTGGTGTTGGTATTATGGTTCAGAAAGCCCTGGCAGCTGCCAGGGTATTATTCAGCAAGGGGATTGATGCTGAGGTGATCGACCCGCGTACCCTGGTACCACTGGATAAAGACAACCTGATCAAATCGGTGGCAAAAACAGGTCGTGTGATCATTGCGCACGAAGCGCACCTGCGCTCCGGTCCCGGCGCGGAAATTTCCGCCATGCTGGCAGAAGAGGCAATCGAATATCTGGATGGACCCATTATCCGCATCGGTGCCATGAATGTTCCGTTACCATATAGTCCGGAATTGGAAAATCATGTATTGCCCAATGAAAATGATATCATCCAGGCTGCAATGAAATTATGCGGTAAAGCATAAAGAAGGGTTGGTTCAATTCGATGAGTGATCAGGAATTTACCAGCAGTTACCAGGTAGTGATGCCCCGCCTTGGTCTGACCATGGTGGAAGGGAAAATTATTGAATGGTACAAGAAAGATGGAGAATGGGTTGAAAAAGGTGAACCTTTATTCTCCATTGAAAATGAAAAAGCGACCCTGGATATAGAATCTCCCGCCAGCGGAAAATTGGAAATTCAAATTGAACCCGATATTGTGGTTCCCATTCTCAGCCCAGTGGGATTAATTCATACCAAAGAGAAAAGCAGTTCGCATCACACTGTGCAAAAAGAAGCACAGTCTATTACTGCTGCTGCTGCATCCACCGTTGAGAAAGTCCCTGCAGGTGTAATAAACAAAAGTTTTGATCAAATTCGGATTTCACCACGAGCCCGAAAAGCAGCCCGGGAAGCTGGATTGGATCTGAGCCAGGTCTCTGGCAGTGGTATTCGCGGTATGATCGTGACTGCTGATCTCCCTGAAAAGACAGTAGAGGGATTGCATGCCATTAAAGCCACACCGGTAGCGCGCAAAATGGCAGCTGAAACAGGTGTTGATCTGGCAGGTATAACCGGTACGGGACCACGCGGCATGGTGCGCAAAGAAGATGTAGAAAAATGCAGGCAGTCTGTTCCTGCACCCAGTGAGCCCGCAGCTCCTGAACCATTGATTGGTTTACGCAAAGTGATAGCAGAACGGCTGGGCAAGAGCTGGAACGAACGCCCACAAGCTAACCTGACCACCGAGGTGGATGCCAGTTTGTTTGTGAAAGCCAGAGAACAGATTAATCGTGAGTTAAGCAAGAAAGAAATGAAGATTTCTTACAATACTTTGTTGATTAAACTGGTTGCTCTGGCAATTAGTGAGTATCCGTATATGAATGTCAGCTTGCTACCCGAAGGCTTGCAACAACACAACCAGGTGAATGTCGGCTTAGCTGTTGACACCTCACGGGGTTTGATGGTGCCCGTTGTGAAAGATGCAGATCATAAAAACTTTGAGTGTATTCAACAGGATCTGAATGCAATCATCCAACGCACTTTGGAAGGGACTGCATCCTGGGATGATCTCACTGGCGGAACCTTTACCATCACCAATTTGGGCGCTTATGAAATCGATGCCTTCACCCCTTTGATTAATCCACCCGAGAGCGCCATACTGGGTGTTGGAAGAATTCATGAAAAAGCGGTCGTCGTGGATGGGCAGATCGTGGTGCGAGAGATGATGTCCCTCAGCATCTCATTCGACCATCGCCTGGTGGATGGTGCGCCAGCAGCACGCTTTTTGCAGCGCGTGAAGCAATTTATTGAACAACCGTTTTTGTGGTCTCTATGGGAAAAGTAATCCGGAAAGGTGAGGAAAGATGGATTTGACTGGACGTTGTGTATTGGTAACCGGTGGCGCTCATCGGGTTGGAAAGGCAATAACCTTAACGCTGGCCAAGATGGGTGCTTCCCAGGTGGTTTTCACCTACAATTCTTCAGTTGAAGCAGCTGAAAAGACTGCCCAGGAGATTCGCACCTTTGGTTGCGAAGTGCTTGTCATTCGTTGTGACCAGAGCGACATCCAACAAATCGATGCAACTTTAGAAATGGTTCAGAAGAGATTTGGCAGACTGGATGTCCTGATCAACAGTGCTTCTGTACTTTTTGATGCTAAGTTTAATGAAGTGACGCCAGAAACCTGGGATCAGGTCATGAACATCAACGCTCGTGGTCCATTTTTCTTCATGCAAAAAGCGGCGCCAATGATGCTGGCAGGGGGTGGCGGTGTGATCGTCAATATTATTGATGAGTTTGCCATCAAACCAGCACTACGCTGGGTTCACCATGGCGCTTCTAAATCAGCCCTCTGGAACATCACCCGTTCCGGATCAATGGCGCTGGCACCTCAAATTCGTGTAAATGCTGTCTTGCCAGGGGCGGTGTTGAAACCACCTGATTATACAGATGAACATTGGGAAGGATTGATCCATCATATCCCGCTGCGAAAGTTGGGATCAGCCGAAGATGTCAGCCAGGCTGTGGAATATCTAATCAAAGCAGATTTTGTCACCGGACAGATGATCGTCGTCGATGGTGGCGCATCAGTACTTTAAGGAGAAAATTATGAAACTTGAAAATTCCGTCATACTAATTACCGGTGCTGCCATGCGTGTAGGAAAGGAAGTGGCACTCTATTTCGCCAGCAAAGGGGCTCATATTGCTTTCAGTTATTATGAAGAGGATGAACCCTGGCGTCAGACCCACCAGGAGATTGAAGCACTGGGTGTGAAGTGTTTTGTGAAGAAAGTTGAAATTCGTAATAGCGCAGATATCAAAGCTTTCGTGCAGGAAACGAAAGAGCGCTTCAGCCGGATTGATGTCTTGTTCAACAATGCCTCCGTCTGGTTACGAAAACCATTCTTAGAAATCAGCGAAGCAGAATGGGACTTAGCGCTGGATGTTAATCTCAAAGGACCCTTCTTGTGTTCCCAGGCTGTTGCTCCTATTATGAAAGAGCAGGGGCAGGGCGTGATCATCAACATTACTGATTTATCTGCTTTTCAGGTCTGGAATGATAATGCTCATCACGCTTCCAGCAAAGCAGGTCTGGTGGCATTAACCAAATCAATGGCTTTTGAATTAGCTCCGGAGATTCGGGTAAATGCAATTGCACCCGGAACTGTGCTTCTACCTCCTGATCCTTCGCCAGCTAAGGTGGAATGGGCTATCGAAAATTCTTTGTTGAAACGCGTGGGAACACCCATGGACGTTGCCAAGCTGGCAGAATTTCTGGTTGAAAATGATTTTGCCACCGGTTCGGTATATTTTATAGACGGCGGTAGGAGTCTGGTCTAAAAAAATATGTCTAAAAAAATCCTCATTCATAATGGTAATATTTACCAGTCTGAAGCCTGGTTGACGCCCGGCTTTCTAACGATAGAAAGCGGAAAGATAACGGCTTTTCAGGCAGGCCATTCTGACCAGGAAGTAATGGAACAGGCTGATCAGGTCATTGATGCCTGCGGGATGGCTGTCTTACCCGGGTTGGTGAATGGTCATTCACATTTCAGCCAATCCTTTATGCGTGGATTGGCCGGTGGCAGGCCATTATTGCAGTGGTTGAAAGAACTGATCTGGCCTATTCAATCATCTTTCTCAGTTGAAGAGATGTACCTGGCATCCTTGTTAGGGTTGGCAGAGAACCTGCGGGGCGGGGTCACGTATGTGGTCGATCATCATAAGATCAGCCATTCCCCGCAACACACAGAAGCCGTCAAACGGGCAGCAAAGGAGATTGGTATCCGCTGCACGATCGCCAGAGCCTGGTCAGATCGTGGAAATAATCCTGAGAGTGGCGCTGCCATTCTGGACGAAATGGAGCACTGGTATAACCTGCAAAACACTGAAAGCAAGGTAACATTTGCTTCAGGACCATTAACCCCGTGGCGGGCAACCGGAGAATTAATGCAAAAGACGCATGCCCAGGCAAAAAAGCATGGCAGTTTTACCCATATCCATGTGTCTGAAACACGGGAAGAAGTGGAAATGACATTGAACGAAACCGGATTACGACCGATTACCTGGCTAAATCAACTGGGAATTCTGGATGAGCACACTCAGATCGTTCATGCGGTCTGGGTGGACGATTCAGAGATCGATTTACTCAGGGATCGTAACGCATTGGTGGTACATTGCCCGGTCAGCAATGCTGTATTGGGTTCCGGAATTGCCCCGATAGGAAAGATGCTGCAAGGTGGTGTCCGGCTGCGGTTGGGCACCGATGGTTCTGCCAGTAATGATACCCAGGATTGTTTGGAAAACACTAAGATGGCCATCTGCCTGGCAAGAGCCGCGCATCAGGATGCAGCCAATGTCACCAATAAACAGGCATTGCGGATGTCATTATCAGACAGAAGCATTGCAGTTGGAATGGAAGCAGATTTGATGATGGTCAAACTTGATACCTTGCGGTCAGCCCCGGTGCACGATATAACGGCTGCCCTGACATTGTGTGCCCATTCAGAGGATGTGGACACCGTGATGGTGGCTGGAGAAATCCTGATGCAGAATGGCAAACTAACCCGTATTGATGAAGAAATGCTTATCAAGGAATGTAATTCAGCTCTTAAAATGCTAAAGAAACGTGCAGGTATCGATTTATGAACGGAAAAGAAAGAGCGCTGACAGCCTTCGCCCATAAAGAGGCGGATCGTGTACCAGTTTTTGAATATACGATAGATAATCCAACCGCCGAATTTGTGCTTGGGAGACAGAATTTATGTGGGTTTGGTGGAAAGGTCAGAGGACTGGCATATAATGAAGCTGTATTAAACGGACAGGCACAGGAATACTTTCAGCAACGGTTAGAGGATGATCTTGAACTGTATGAAAAATTGGATCTGGATGTATTCCCGCATTGTAATCCACAACCTAAACATCAAATAATTCCAGATCAGATTTCAGATCATCAATGGAAAGTCACCGATCCTGTAACAGGACAATGGACAATTTATGTTTATTCAGTGGAATCAGACGTTTATGACGCTGTTGATTCGTCTTTACGCAGAGGTGGATTACCGGAACTGGAAATATTAACTCAGCAATTGGAAAACCAACCATTTGATCCGGATGAATGGGATTTTTCTTTGGTTGATTACGTACTGGAAAAACAGGGAAATGAAAGAATGTTATTGGCAGCTGCAGATGTGGAAATTGGTTCCACCTTTGATTGGGCTGAAACCTTTCTAATTGGTCTGGTGGAAGCTCCAGACCTTATCCATCGTTATCTGGATGCCCGATTAAACACAACATTAATCCTTACGGAAATGCTTTTAGAAAGAGGGGTACATGGCATCCACGGGGGTTATGATTGGGCAGCTAATAAAGGACCGATCTTTTCGCCACGTCACTTCCGTAAATTTGTCTTCCCGCGCATAAAACAAATCACAGATCTCTGTCACCGTTTTGGTGTCCCTTACATTAAACACACGGATGGGAATGTAAATAGTTTGCTAAATGATATGATCGAAGCAGGAATAGATGCATTTCATGCGATTGAACCACGAGCAGGAATGAATATTGGTCAAATTAAATTAGATTTTGGTGATCGATTGACACTTATCGGTAATGTTGATTGTTCAACCGTCCTGGTGGATGGACCCATTGAAGCTGTAAAAGCGCAGACACAGGCTGTCATTCAGTCAGCTGCACCAGGTGGAGGTTTTTTGATCTCGAGCAGTAATTCCATTCATCCCGGCGTCAAACCAGAATATTATATGGCGATGCTGGAAACTGCCCGGGCAGTGGGTACCTATCCAATTCAATCAGGAGGAAGCTAATGGGAAAAATAACAGATTTACGAAGTTACATGTCATTATTGGAAAAAGAAGGCCGTTTTGCGGTTGTTGACAAAAAAGTTGACCTGGTGCATGAACTGGCGAATGTGGCTGCCACCCTGGCAAGGATGAAGGGCAACGGTGTCATTTTTAATCAAGCAAAGGCTGCTGAGGGAAGTTATCCGTGGCCAATTTTTGCCAACGCAGTCATCAGCCCCGATACGGCAGCTTTAGCGCTTGAGTGCAAAAAAGAAGATATTATCAAGAAAATGAATTTTGCCCTGGAACCCAAAAATGGAATCCAACCTAAACTCACCGATCAGGATGTTGCCTGGAAAGAAAATGTGATCACAGGCAGTGAAATCAACCTGCACAATATCCCCATCCCTACCCATGGCCTGCATGATGGTGGTCCATTCATCACCGGTGGGGTGATTGTCACCAAGGACCCTGTTTCAGGACGGGGAAATCTCTCTTATAATCGGATGCAGGTTTTAGGGGAGCATACCTTTGGCTTTAATGTGAATGAATGGCGGCATGTCATGCAATTCTACAAAGTTATGCAAGCCCAGGGTGATAGTTTACCGGTGGCAGTCGCTATTGGGCTGGACCCGGCGATTATGATTGCAGCCGGAGCACGTTATGATGGCGATGAGCTGGCTATAGCAGGCGCTATTCGTGGAGAACCGATCCCAGTTACGAAAGGTATCACCGTGGATATCGATATTCCAGCCAATGCAGAAATTGTGATCGAAGGATATTTGCCGCCCGATATTCGTCAGGCAGAAGGTCCGTTGGCTGAATTCCATGGTTATTATGGCGAATTATGGGAATCTCCAATATTTGAAGTAACAGCCATCTGCTATCGCAATCAGCCGATTTTCCAGACTATTATTCCGGGTTGGGATGAGCATATTTACATTGGCAATGTCCTGCCGCGCGAACCTTTATTGCTGCGTTTTGTCAAGCATGTCAGTCAGAATGTAACTGGTTTGCACATTCCACCTTATGGTAATGGCTTTTCAGCTATTGTCCAGATTCAGAAGAGTAACCCGGGTGAACCTAAAAACGCTGCCATGGCGGCCTTTACAGCCCATGTAAATATTAAACAGGTGATTGTGGTTGACCCGGATGTCAATATCTATGATCCCGCTGATGTGACCTGGGCGCTGACCAACCGTGTGGATTGGTCAAAGGATATCTTTATGGTGGAAGGTTCCCAGGGTCATGAGATGGATCCCACCGCAGATATCCGTGGTGTACATACCAAAATAGGGATCGATGCAACCTATAAACCTGAACGAAGGAATTATGGAGATAGAATCCGATATCCCATGCTTGATCTCAACCTATATACCCGTAAAGAGAAGGAGGAATAAATGACACAAAGAGTAGCGCTTTATTTGCAGGATAAACATGATATTCAATACGAATTAGAGATGGCTAAATATGCCGAGGAACGCGGTTTTAGTGAAATCTGGCAGGCGGATACCCGTCTGGCACGTGATTGTATCGTCATGATGAGTGCTTTATTAACCGCTACCAAAAAATTGCGCTATGGATCCGGTGTTTTGCCGATCTGGACGCGTAACCCGGCAGTAATAGCTGCCAGCTGGAGCACGATGTGGGAGCTGGGTGGTCTGGTGGATGGTCAGAGCCGCGTGATGTTAGGCCTGGGTGCCTGGTGGGAACCAATTGCCAGCCGCGTGGGTGTCAACCGCGTTAAACCATTGAAAGCCATGCGCGAGAACGTGGAAGCCATTCGCCAGCTGTTCACCATGGAAGAAGTTTCTTACCAGGGTGAGTTTGTTACATTGGATCGTGTCAAGCTGGATGTTGCATTTGGTGACCGCAGTCCGCGTAATATTCCGATTTATATTGGCGCTACCGGCGATAAGATGCTTGAGATGGCTGGTGAGTTATGTGATGGTGTTGTCTTGAATTACGTAGTCTCGGTGGAGTACATCAAGAAAGCAGTTGGATTGGTGGAAAAAGGAGCTCAGAAAGCCGGGAAAACCCTTGCGGATGTGGATAGACCTGAATTACTCGTCTGCTGCCTCTCGGATAAAGATCCCGCGGCAGCCATGGCAGAAGGCAAGAAACTGGTTGCCTATTACCTGGCAACCGAGCCGCATATCATGAAAGCCTCGGGCGTGAGCGAAGAACTGCTTGAGAAAGTTCAGGCGATTATGAGCTGGCCAGCCACCGAAGAAGACTACATCAAGGCTTCCAAAGTGATTCCGGATGATGTGGTACGTGAATTGATGGCGGTGGGCACCTCAGACGAATGCCGTAAGAAAGTGCGTGAATACGTGGATGCCGGTGTGACCTGCCCGATTCTCTACCCGATGATGGACGATATCAAACCCGTCGTGGATGCCTTTGCCGATGGTTTCTAAAGGATAAGTAACAAAACATGCTCAACAAGAATGAACTGAAAGTGAAAATTGAAGCTCTGGCTGAAGAGCTGAATCAGGATATGGTGAATTTCCTGGGTGATCTGATCCGTATTCAGAGTTACACCAGCCAGGAAGGGCCAGCAGTCGAACGGACTCTTACAGAACTGCGCAAGATTGGTTGTGATGAAGTTTGGGTAGATAGCGCTGGTAACGCTCTGGGACGCATTGGTAAGGGCAAACGCACCATCATGTTCAACGCTCATCTGGATACTAATGAGGTCAGCGATGCCACTCAATGGCCGCATCCCCCTTTGGAACCTGTGATTGAAGATGGTATCTTGTATGGGTTGGGTGCTTCTGACTGCAAAGCCGGTGTAGCTGCGATAGTGTATGGGGTTGCTATCCTGAATAAATTGGGATTACTCGAGGATGTCTCGGTCGTGGTAATGGGAGCCACGCTGGAAGAGGATGCGGAAGGCTTTGCGCTACGATCCCTGGTGGAACGCGATGGACTGAAACCCGAATGTGTTCTGCTGGCAGAAGCGACCGATCTCACCCTGCGGCGTGGACATCGCGGCCGCTGTGAGGTGCACATTCGTACCAAAGGCAAAGCTGTGCATGCCAGTACCCCGCACCTGGGTGAGAATGCAATTGTCAAGATGGCACAGGTGATCGAAGCCCTGGAAAGCATGAACGGTCATTTGCCGGAGCATCCAGTGTTTGGACCCGGTACTCAGGTCGTCAGTTTGATCGCTGGACCGCATACTCCCAATTCTGTTCCGGATTGGTGTGAGGTAGCCCTCGATCGTCGTCTGGTACCCGGTGAGACTGCCGAATCTATTGTGGAAGGGATCCGACAGGTGGTGGGTCCATTAGGAGCTTCGGTGGAGATACCGATTCAACCCGTAGTGTCCCATACAGGATTAAAGTTGGATGGTCCATCATTTTATCCCGGTTGGTTAATTGAGGAAGATGCTGAAATCATCCAGGTTGGCAAAGAAACCTATGAAGTGCTATGGCAGCAGGCTCCAAAGGTTGATGTCTGGAAATTCAGCACCGATGGCACCTATTCAGCTGGTGTGGCTGGCATCCCAACGCTGGGTTTTGGTCCGCAGGAAGAACCATATGTTCACACCGCCATGGATCAGGTTAATCTGGAAAAATTGAAAAAAGCTGCCATGTTCTATGCGCTTTACCCGGTGATCTATCAAGAGGTCACTGGAGCGATATCAAAATAATCAAATCAAAATAAAGGAGAAAGAATTTATGCAAACTACACTATATGGAAAAGATTTCATCACCACCGAAGATTGGACCAATGATGAGCTGATCTCGATGATGGATATGGCTGGAGATCTCAAACGCCGTTTCGCGGTCGGTGAACCTCATGATCATATTCTGCGCAGCAAGACTCTGTTTATGTTATTCTTCGAGGAATCAACCCGAACCCGTAATTCATTCGAGTCCGGAATCACCCAATTGGGCGGCCATGGTATTTACCTGACCCCCAGTGCTACCCAGGTTGGACATGGTGAGAATTCTAAAGATACCGGTGGCGTACTCGAACGCTATGGTCATGGCATCTCTGTACGCGATTGCCGAACCGGTATTGGTCAGGCATATCAATATGAGTTAGCCGGCCATGTCAATATTCCTGTGATCTCCATGCAGGATGATGTGGACCATCCCTGCCAGGCAATGGCTGACCTAATGACCATTCGTGAAAAGTTCGGTAATGACTTGCGCGGCCGCAAATTCACCATTTCCTGGACATATGCTCCCAAGTACGTGCGCCCATTGTCAGTTCCACAGGCTTTGGTCATGTTGATGACCCGCTTTGGTATGGACGTCACTCTGGCGCACCCCAAGGGTTTTGAATTGATGCCCAAATGCCTCGAATCTGCAGAGAAACATGCAGCCGAACATGGCACCAAATTCGAAGTGATTGATGATATGGATGCAGCCTTCAAAGATGGCGATATCATCTACGCCAAGAGTTGGGGTCCCATCATGGAAACGGAAGAGCCAGCAGATGTTCAGGCCATGTGTGACCAACACAAGGACTGGATCGCTGATGAACGACGCATGGAACTCTCCAAAAAGAGCTCCATTTACATGCACTGCATGCCCATTGACCGCGGTTACGAAGCGACCAACGCTGTTGTGGACGGTCCACATTCTGTGATCTATGACGAAGCAGAAAACCGTCTGCACGTTCAGAAAGCTCTTATGGCACTGACCATGGGTGGTCGTTTATAGTAAAATCAATTTAAAAAGTAAACCACTTTGCATAAATGAGGTGTTTGTAGGATTTATCCTACAAACACCTTCGTATACGATAAGAATGATATGAGCATTTCAAGCAAAAGCAAATTTACAGAATCTGCCCACCTGATTCTGGATAAACCGTTGGTAGCACAACGAATTGAAGCTGAAGTTGCTGCCGGCCAGCGTTACAAAGATGTACTGAAGCGATATATTATTAAACCAGGTGTGGCTTATATTGTATTGGTAGATGGGGTGGTTGTTGATCAGAATGAGATCATTCCGCCGGGAGTTGAAATTCGCTGTGTACCACAAATTATTGGAGGATAAATAATGAAAACAAACCAGGGCTTAACCCAATTTGAATTGAGACCAGAATTTCTGGCAGGCAACAGTCCGTATTCAGGAAAAGTATTGCGGGTAAATTTAAGCACAGGCGAGATCTGGGTCGATGATCATGGCGATGACTTCTATCGCAAATGGATTGGTGGTCGTGGTTTGATCGTTTATTATTTATTGAAGGAAACTGCACCCAAAATTGATCCTTTAGGTCCGGAAAATTTACTGATCTTCGCTCCCGGAATTTTGACCGGAACTGTCCTTCCGGGTACAGGACGGCACGCTGTAGGCGGAAAATCACCTCTCACCGGGGCATTGGCTTCCGGGGAAGCAGGCGGTTGGTGGGGAGCTGAATGCAAGCAGGCCGGTTTTGATGCAGTGGTGATACAGGGAAAAGCTGAAAAACCAGTGTACCTGTGGATCAAGGATGGTGGAGCTGAGCTGCGCGACGCCAGCCACCTATGGGGATTGAAAACAGGCGACTGCCAGGAAGAAATCCGCAAAGAATTGGATGATGAAAAAATCCGTATTGCCCAGATTGGTCCAGCAGGTGAGAACCTGGTGCGTTTTGCTGCTGTGATGCACGATATCAATCGCGCTGCCGGGCGTTCAGGATTGGGGGCAGTGATGGGTAGTAAAAACCTCAAAGCTGTAGCAGTCCGTGGCAAGTTCAAGGTCGGTCTGGCTGAAAAAGAATTGATGAAAATTACCCAGAAATGGATCACCTCGAATTATAAAGACATGATGGGTTGGGCGATCCAATATGGCACGGCCGGTTCTGTCAAAGGAAATCATGATTCAGGTACGACAGCTATCGAAATTACCTGGATGGCAGTCTGGACGGCATTGAAAAACTGGATGCGACTTCCACATTCACCTGGTTGATCAAAGATCGGGATACCTGTAACCGCTGCCCGGTGCGTTGTAAGCTGGTAGCTTCATATGAGGGAGATATTTCCATTGATCCACGATATGGTGGACCTGAATACGAGTCCAATGCAGGTTTGGGACCGATTTGCCAGATCAATGATCCACTGGTGGTTACTAAAGCCAATGAATTGTGTGCTGCCTATGGATTGGACACCATCTCCACCGGTGGAACCGTAGCATTCACCATGGAATGCGTGGAAAAAGGCTTGATCGATGGATTTGATTTTGCACCGAGATTTAGGCGATGGACAATCTCTTTTGAAAAGTATTGAAAAGATTGTTCATCGTGAAGATCTTGGTGACTGGATGGCGGAAGGAAGTGCCCTGATGGCAGTCCGTATTGGGCAGGGATCTGATCAGATGCTGGCTGTCGCCCGTGGCCAGGAATTACCTTACCATGATCCACGTTTGAAAAACGCCATCGGGATGGGGTATGCTGTATCTGCTACGGGTGCTGATCATATGGCAAATCTCAATGATACATTTGCCACCTGGGATGGTGCGGATATCAACGCACGTTTACGGGAATTGGGGCTGGAAACACCATTGGAGTTATGGGGTATCTCTGATCATAAAATTGACGCTTTCTTTTATGAAACCGCCTTCAAGAACTTCCTGGATAGTGCTGTCATCTGCCATTTTTATCCCTATGAATTCCAACATATGGTTGATGCGCTCAATGGAGCGGGGGGTTGGGATGTAGATATACATGAGATCATAGAGATTGGGGAGCGAATGATCAACGCTGCCCGAATGTATCTGCTGCGATGAAGGC
Organism: uncultured Chloroflexia bacterium; assembly: GCA_963765655.1. Taxonomy (GTDB): domain Bacteria; phylum Chloroflexota; class Anaerolineae; order Anaerolineales; family Anaerolineaceae; genus UBA6170. The sequence continues at coordinate 169 of CAVXXH010000008.1, read as the reverse complement.
TTCACAGCTGAAGATGACATGTTATCTGCACGGCTTTTCCAACCGACACAAGATGGACCGATTGCTGGCAAGGCGATGACGCCGGAGTATCTCAAGGATGCTTTGCAGCGCTATTACAAACGCATGGGATGGGGTGAAGATGGGGTGCCTGCTGATGAGGTGGTGGAGA
>CAVXXH010000007.1:0-20094 GCA_963765655.1 uncultured Chloroflexia bacterium | reverse complement strand
TAGCAATACGTAATGGTTTTGCTGCTATGGCGATGGTTATTTTTTCTGCCCACTTCTTCGCTTAAGGCTAAATTTGTAGCATATCTTCATCATGGCAATCGTGATCTTGTGGCAATTTCGAACTGCCGTCATCTATGTTTTGATTTCACTTATTCTGGCAGCATCCATCCGTCCTTTTTTCTCACGCCTCAATGGTAAAAGAATCATCATCCGAATCATCTGGATTCTTATCTACCTTAATCGTTATCTTTGGACTCGGTTACCTTTTCAAATTTGCGATCCAGACTTCTGCTAATGAATTGCAAACGATGGCACTAAGTGTCTCCGCAAAGGATAAATGGACTCTACTTTTATGGTCAGATAACGCCGGCTTACAATCTTTATTTGAACGATTGCCATCCCCTAGCGTGCTTTTTCAGGCGGTGATCGGAAACGAAGGAGAGCTTGTTGTTCCGGCTTTGTTCGAATCGTTCAGGATATTGGTGGTGTTATTGCCGCCATCGCCATCATTCTGGTTTTGAGTGTGTATTGGAGTATTAATCAAATTCACTTTGAACGTCTGTGGTTATCCATACTGCCTTCTGATCAAAGAAAACAAGTACGTGGCATCTGGCGGACGATTGAACCAGAAATTGGTTCTTACGTACGTGGGCAGATTTTTCACAGTATATTGGTTGGAATAATTCTTGGGCTGGGTTATTGGCTGATTGGATCATCCTCCCCGGCGTTGCTTGCCCTGATAGGAACCATTGGCAGTATGATCCCTGTGGCAGGGTTATTCCTGGTCGTTTTTACTACCCTGGTGTTGGGTTTATTAACCAGCGCGCAGATCAGTCTTTTTACCGTTTTATATACAATTGTTATTCTGACAGCACTTGGTATCTGGGTAAAACCCAGGCTGATCAACCGCCAATGGGATAATCCGATTCTGACCCTGGTGTTGCTGGTTGCCCTGGCGGATGCTTTTGGTATCGTCGGAATCGTGATTGCCCCGCCTATTTCAGTTGTCTGTCAAATTCTGTGGAGCGGGTTGGTCAAACGCCGCGTGAAAACAAATCCTGCCAAGCTTCTTTCTGACCTCAAAGAACGCATGGTGCATTTGAGAGCAACCATCGATGAAATGGAGGAGCCACGTTTGCCATTAATTACCAGCAGCATTGAACGGATAACGGACTTGCTGGATGAAGCAGAACCTGTTTTAAAGGCAGGCTTGATGTTGGATGAGGTATCCGAATCAACTGCTTTTCCCCGGAAAGAATTAATTTAAATCAAGTATCCTTGGGGCTGTGAGTAAGTTTTAAATTACACTGTTTATACTGGTTTTTTCTATTAGCATGGCAATTAGAACAGGGTAAAATTAAACGATCCATGATTGGAGTAAATTCAATTTGACTATCCCATCATCTCATTCCTCCCATTCATCCGAAAAGCTGCGGGCAACCCTGGCTCAAATTAAGCATTTAAACAATCTGCCGGAGGAAGCCCTTCGAGCGATGATAGAGTCAGCAAGTCCGAGCCATTTCGATGGTGGCCAAATCATCTATTTGGAAGGTGAGCCTGCGGAATATGTTTATATCCTGGAGCATGGCTGGATAAAAGCTACCCGTATGACGCATGAAGGCAGAGAGCAGGGCCTGCACTTTTTGCGTCCCGTGGAAATTTTTGGGGATAACGCTGTGTTCACGCGAACAACTTACCCCGCCACAACCACCGCACTGGAAGCAACAGATGTGTGGATGATCCCTTCCGAGTCGCTTTTGACCATGGTAAAACGCTTCCCCGACCTGGCGCTGGCGATCATTCACATTTTAAGCGAGCGGGTTTTGAAGTATATCGAACTGGTTGAGGATCTCTCCCTGAGGAGCGTGGAAGCCCGTCTGGCTAGCACCCTGTTACGCAACACTGAGTTAGTGGAAGGCCAGCTGGTGGTTCAGCGCCGTGAGTGGACCACCCTGGATGAGATGGCTGTTCGTCTGGGAACGGTACGGGACGTGCTCAGCCGTGCTATGAAAACCCTGGAGTTAGAAGGCTATATCAAGGTGGACAAACAAAAGATTGTCATTGTAGACCCTGCAGAACTGGCAAAACGTGCTGATCGATAAAGGCGCTATCAGCGATCGTTATCGGATTCTCCTTTGGTTAAATATCCACTTACGATTCAGACAAATTCCATCACCGGATTCCGGGAATGAAAAAAGGTGTTCGTTTTCGGTACTCCAGGTATTCCTCACCAAACCTTTCTGTCAGTTCACGCGTTTCATGCCTGTAAATAAATGTCAACAATGCGGAGAAAATGATCAGAACGAGCAGGATGACTGGCATTGAGCCCATCCCCATAGCAATCCCGAGGCACAACAAAAAAGCCCCCAGCGTCATCGGGTTGCGGGTATAGGCATACGGTCCGGTCGTGATCAGTCGCTGTGTGGCAAATTTTGGAAAGGGAGTGCCTTTTCCCAGCGTGTATTGAATGGATATTGACCACCCCATCAGAATGATCCCGCCTATGGTCATCAACGCCCCGATAACCTGGTGCCACCATCCCAAGTTGAAGCTGCCCCATGTGCCTAGCAACCAGACGATCCCAACTTCAAAAGCGACCAACACAAGCAAAGCCAGTGAGAAGATGAAAATTACTTTCTTTCTTAGCCTTGCTGATATTCCCTCAGGTTTATTCATTTAAGAAGGCTTCCCTTTTTTGCAACTGCTTGGTGCAGGATTTCAAGAAATTCATCCAGTGGCACTTTGTGAATACGTGCTGCCCATTCCACATTGAGTGCTTTGGCAAGAAACATACGCAATGAATATTTTCCCACCCGTTGAACCCCGAAAACTTCCATTACTTCAGCAATATCTCCATACTTCAATAAAATATCTGAAATACGTGTCTCTTTTGTTATTTGCATGCTGGTTCTCCTTCATCTATATGGTGGATATTCTCTTATCAATTATTTAAATTCCAACCATTTCAGATAGATGATACTTTTGCGGAACCATTTGCGCTACGACTTTTGTCGGGTTTGAGAAATCAAATTCCAATCGTAAAGTCAACCCGGTTCGCTGCTGAACATCTCTTGCGGCAAGCACGACTTAAGTCGTTCCAGTACCAGTGGAAAGAACCTATACTCAGTTCAATACAGTAAACAAACTGAAAGAAAAGGAGTTCCAATGAAATCAATCCTGACGAAAATCGCGGCAGTTCTTGCCTTCCTCATTGGCGCAATGGCAGTTTTTGCAGGCGCGCAGGTATTGTTGGGTAATGATCCGGGGTATTATGTTATCAACTGGGTTCCGGTTTATAACTATACAGCAGGTATACTGACCGTTTTTATTACTGCCATCCTGATCTGGCGCGGAAGTAAGCTCGCCTGGTTTGCAGCCATCACCACGTTCAGTTTGCACACACTGGTAATGATCATCCTGCAGACTGTGCACAGAGATATTGTCGCTGTGGATAGCATCCGCGCCATGACGATACGTATGATTGCCTGGGCGATAATTCTGGTTTTGATGTTCGCCCAATCTCAAAAGGATAAAAAGGTTCAGCGTCTGACCACGGTGGCGAAATCTTAAACCGATGACAGATTCTGTTATCGCCGATGAGACCCTGCGTGAAGAAATTCTGGCTGCATTTGCCGCTGACAATCGCATCGCAACTGACAATCTGAGAGTTGGTGTGCTGAACTGGATCGCTCACCTGGCAGGCAAAGTGGACGATTTATTGAAACGCGATCTGGCAGAAGCACTCGCACATCAAGTACCTGGTATTCGTGGTGTGGTAAACCGGATTGAGTGCCCTGGCGCACCCAGCCCTGCCAGAACCGTGAATCTGGACTTAAAAATTTAAAAAATCAAATTAGAAGAGGTAAAAAAATGACAAAAGTATTTTCAAAATGGTTTCGAAAAGTTCATCGCTGGATTGCAGTGCCAACCGCCCTGGCAATTCCAGCAGCACTCATCATCAGAGTTTAATAGGGAGCGAAGAACTGGTAGCCACCTGGGAAAGATTGGATAAAGTTCCTTCCATATTAATGCTGGTGATGGCACTGACAGGCGCTTACTTATTTCTCCTGCCCTATATTGTCAAAGGACAACGGAAGAAGAAGGTATCAAAGCTCAACGCTGAAAGCTGAAAGGAAAACATAATTTAAGGTGCGCTGCACTTAGGGAGAAGCAGGCTACATAAAATTGATAATTGCGCTTATAAATCCAGTATCCAGAAGTGCGGTGCACCTGATCATTGATCACCGAAGGCTTCAGGAAAGAGGTGCAATGAGCTTATGGTAAATCTATATCGTGTATTCTTCCGGGGTCAATGTTTTCATTTAAGTCTCCAAGTGCGATACCCAGTCCAGATTGTATGTGTGCAGATACTTTTGGTAAATCTATATCATGTAATCTTCCGGGATCGAGGTTTTCGGTTAATTACTAAGTGTCCCAAAAGGGCATCTTCGTCAGTGCGCCAGCCGCACCAGATAGCTATAATCACGCTTGAACCATTCCTTGCCAGTCACGAGCTGATTGGCGTACACATTCACCACCTCGCCTTCGATTTCTAAGTGTCGATTCTCAATCCACTGCCTTCCAGCAACAGGAGCAGATCTGCTGGGGTGTAACAGCGGATCGTCTGTGCCAGAGTGTGCTCTGGGTTTTCGACCGGTTGCCATTCATCAATCCAGCGAGCATGCACCGGATCAAAATGGCAGAGCTCGATCAGTGCCACTGAACCAGGCACCCCTTCCAGTGCATCCAGACGCCATTCCTTGCCAGCATCACGCATCGGCCCCAGCGGATGATAGACATCCAACAACACACATCCCCCTGAAGCCAACCATTCATGAGCAATCCTTTGCAACAATCGGCGTTGATCCGCGTCTGAACCAATACCAAATACCTGCCAGCAGGTGACAACATCGAATATGCCGCTGAGTTCAACACTGTAGAAATCTGCTTGAATATATTCTATTTTGCCCAGGTGTTTCATCTGCAATAATTGCTTTGCATAATCGGCATCGGTTGGTTCAGCTCCACCGCCACGACATCATGACCCTGGTCAGCCAGATGAGCTGCCGTCCTGCCAGGTCCAGCGCCTAAATCCAGGATGCGTTTCTTTCCTGCGCCGCACAGACGTTTAATGATCGCAGCACGTTCTGTGTGCGTCCCTTCTGCTTGGGGATCATCCCCCCACCAGATGCCCGCCTGGGTGTAAATCATTGACCCAATCCCGTGAATAGATTTTTTGGTTTAATGGTGATTTCATGGTCTTATCCTTTCCTGTATTTGTTCCAACACAAACAATTCCCTCCGCACCCAGCGCTGGATGTTGGTGGGTAAGTTTTCCAATAAGGCACTATTGACGGCAATGGCATGCTCAAGGCTAACCCATTCCGGCGTGAAGCCGTATTCATGTTCATAATCATCCAGATTTTGTGCGCCAAAACCATCCTCCACCTCGCACAGATAATAGTAGGAATTCATGCGGAAGAGATCAAATTCGTCTTCCTGTGCCAGATCGTACTCCTCCACCCGGCCGAATTCACCCAAAATCGTGATCAAGCGAGCACCACATTCTTCCAGTACCTCGCGTTGGAGGGCTGTCGCATGGGCTTCATCCCGCTTTACACCACCCCCGGGGAACTTGTAATCCCCATTCAGCCGTGAATAGACCATCAACACCTGATCCCCGTGCAGGACAATGGCGCGCACTGCATCGCGGGTGACTGTTTTCCCATTGAGCGACAGGTCGGGTTTATGGAAGATTTGGGTAAGTAATTGCATCAGCTTAAAGGATAACCTTCGAAATTTCTTTGTATTTAACAATCAATATTATAGTATGAGGTACAGGGTTTTTGATTTACAGATGAGGATCGCAATATATGGTTTTTTGATCACGCGTCTTCAAGGAGAGATAAATGGAAGAAAACAAATTATTCGAACAATCTCACCCCCAACTGGCAGCACTGGTGGGTAAATGGCAGGGAATGACCCAAACCTGGTTCCAGCCGGATCAGCTGGCAGATGAATCCCTCTGGCAGGCTGAATTCAAGCTGGTGCTGGGAGGTCATTTCCTGTTCTACACCTATCAGGGCAGTATCCAGGGGGAACCTTTGGAAGGGATGGCTCTGCTGGGATTCAATCCGCAACGCAAACGCTATGAGATGGCCTGGGTGGACACCTTTCACAATGGTTCAGCAATTATGTTTTCCCACGGAGGAAACTCGGAAAGCCCTTTTAATGTCCTGGGCAGCTTTCCCACCGGGCCGGATAGTCCCGATTGGGGTTGGCGCAGTGAAATTGTCTTGCGAGATAGTGGAAAGCTGGTAATCTCCCATTACGGCATCACCCCCGAAGGTCTGGAATGGAAAGGCGTGGAGACGATTTATAAAAGATACTCTGAGTAATGACTTTTGGGTCTGTTAGATGGCTGTTCTTTTTATCGATACGGGGTTACAATAACTCAAGGAAATCATCAAACCTCATCAGACAGTAGTGTTGCGGCAGGCTCAATTCAACCATCATGGGACAAGAATTGGTTTGTTGTAGTACGAAGTCATTGAGGGGACCGCGACAAAAAGAGCACTCCATTCGCTGGGTGCTCTTTTATTCATTTATTGAAGATTTGCCTGGTCATTTGATATCAGGCAAAAAGCGTTTAATTGGTATAATTTTCCATGTTACCCCTATTTTCTCCATCGAAAATATTTTTGAGTGAATGAATTCTGAAGATCCTGGTGCTATCCTCCATAAACTAAACCGGCAATCTCTAAAAGGAAATCTATGAAAATCTATCGAATTCTAAAAATGTCATTGATTCTGGTGTTTATTATTTTCTCTACATTAAATTTAAAAACCGTTATCAGCGCATCACCCCAGGCAAACCAAGCGATTGATTTTGCTGCCATCGACACCTATATTCAAGGGCAAATGGGTAAACATGGTCTCAAAGGTGTCTCGTTGGCCCTCACAGAAAACGATGAGATCGTTTATTTGCAGGGGTATGGTACTGCTGGTAACAATCAACCCATGTCAGCCCAAACTCCCATGTACATCGGCTCACAGAGCAAATCATTCGCCGGGCTGGCAATCGCACAACTCATTCAAGCCGGAAAAATCGAACCCAATACTCCAGTGATTCATTACATCCCGGAATTTAAAGTCGCTGACCCTGAAGCCTCTCAAAAAATCACCATCAACCATCTACTCCATCATGTCAGCGGGTTATCGGAAGCTGGTTTTACCGAGGTTCTCCCGGAAGAATCAACCACCCAGGACTTACTGGTCGCCCTGCAGAAAGCCGAATTAACCGCACCTATTGGGTCAACTTTCCAATATTTCAATTATGGTTATTCCGTCTTATCCGTCGTGATTGAAAATGTAAGCGGGATGTCTTATGAATCTTATTTGCAGGAAAAAATCTTTACCCCATTGGACATGAAAAACACCTTCACGTCACCAGAAAAAGCGCGAGAGAACGGTCTCTCACAGGGGTATTCACGCTTTTTCGGTTTTATCGTCCCAGCCAGACAACCGCATCGCACTTACGACCTGGCGTCCGGTTATCTCATCTCCACAGCGGAAGACCTGGCGCATTTCAGCATTGCCTTATTAAATAACGGTGTCTATGAAGGCAATCAACTGGTTCCTGGCAACCGTTTTCAGATGATTTTTCAACCCGTCAAAGGTTATGGCATGGGTTGGTTTATTGGGTCAGACCGCATCTATCACGGCGGTGCCAATGAAACGTTTCGCACGGAAATGGAACTGTTCCCATCCAGAAAAATAGGGATTGTTGTATTAACCAACCAGGGTTACATGATGGATCATTTTATTTCTGCCTCGCAAATGATCAATGGCGTCAGGGCTATTGTCTTAGGGGAGGAACCTCCAGTTGTATCAGCCGGCTGGTCTGTTCGCGTGATCGGATATTTGTTAGGAGCTCTGGTATTGGGATTAATCCTGCTGAGTATCAAGAACTTTCGAGATCTTACCACCTGGCGGATACGCTCTAAGGGTTGGTCTTCCGGGAAACTCATCTGGGATGTGGCCATCAGCTTCATCATTCCCACTGTGATTCTGGTGGTGGTTTTCTCACAGATCAAAGGTTTCTTCGGAACTCGATTTAACTGGACCTACCAGATCTTAATGATGTTCCGATCGCTCCCGGATATTTCGATCTTGATGATCGTTGGTTCTGTACCCGATTATATTCAGGGATTTATCAAACTGTTTTGGGCTTTGTGCAGAAAGAAAAAACAGGTCAATGCCACCAGTTAACCGTCACCTCTCGCAATAACCGAATTGTTGTATCCAGATAACAGTTGCTGACAAACAGGGCATGAAGCTTTCATTGGGTTTGCCTTTAAATGATGATCCTGGATACATCAAACAATAATTTTTGGGACGTTACAATTTTGCCGAATCAAGTTTTGAAAAAACCGACCCGTTCATTTCATCAATTATTGTCCTCCCTAATGAATCACCCTTTCACAAACAACACTGCATACGAGAAGAAGACCATCGCATCTGGCAAGAAGTGGATCAGCCACGGCCAGGCCAGACCTTTGGTTTCAAGCATACTCTTGCATAAAAGCCAGGCTAGAAATCCAGTCATAGCAGCACCGATGGTCCCTCGCGGTGAGCCATACAGAAAATGCGCCAGGCCAAAAATGGGCATTAAGCACCATCGCTTGATTCTTACCAATTTCCTTCGGCAAGGTGAACAGCATGGGGGACACGATAGTACATTTCCTCGTCGAAAGCATTGATGCCAGCAAATAGAAGTGCAGCTGGAATAAGAGGAGTGGTTCTTGTCAGTTGCGTTTTTGGGATGGTCATACTGAGCAGGGTGGGAAGCGCCACAGTTAGCTTGGCGGTTAACCCAAGTATCCAGCTAAATATCTTCCAGGATTCTCCAGCTTTGATACCCAACTATCGAACAGGTCCCATAGGAGCTTGCCAATCAACGCGGGTTAGGAATAAAGCAACCCGTTTTCGCTTCACGATCCACATGGCAGCAATTACCAACAATAGCAAGGCAATATCCCGAATGTAAATCTTAGCATAACCCCAGAATAAGGAGGATTCTGCCTGAGGCAACCATGCTTGCCACCAGGGCTGAACCCTTACCCAGTCCAATGCCATTCCCCCAGCAATGAAAACCAACATGAAAAATGCATAGGGCAGGATCGATTTAAAGCGTTTCATAATCAGGCAAATGCCCGTGTATGCCAGCATCAAACCAAACTTCACATAAATCAACCAGTTTGGTACCGGTCCGATCAGGTAATAAAAAAGGATATCCGGCAAATCGGATATCCATAATAATGAGACCCAAACCATCAGCATCATTTTGGTGCGGTAGGCAACATTTGAAAATTGTGTGTCAGCTGCCATTTCGTCCTCTACTCTTGTCCCAAGATCATTGTTCTTTATAAAAACCAGTCAGTCAATCTATTTTGAATGATCTGAATTGATGGAAATGCTGTCACCATCCAAGAAAGAGTATAAGATAAAAATTGTCTGATTTTATCCGCCAATAGACTAGAAAAATCCTGACCAATGGACAGGATTTTATAATAGTAGAGCTACAATTGTTAATGAAGATGTGATGATTTTAACTGTATTCGCAACTACTCAGCCAGATGTAAGAAAAAAATTCCACAATGTGTTGGCTAACTGATTCAGATTTATCCTGCAGAACCCAATGGGTTGCATCTTCGAAAGTGATCAATTGCCCGTTATCGCAAAGCTTAACGCTCAAAGCAGCCATTTCATAGCATAAATGCGGGTCTTGTTTGCCCCACAGGATGAGGGTCGGCACCTGGATTTTGGAGAATTGGGTTGTTTTTTTCGGCAATCGGAAAAATGCCCGATACCAGTTCATCATACCTGTCATTGCGCCGGGCATATTCCAGGCTGCGCGGTAGCGATCTCGCTCTTCCTCGCTTAAATCATCCGGCATAGCTGAGATCAGAAAACGCCAGTTATTTAACTTTACAGTCCATTCTGGCAGACCAGGAATCTGGAAGAAAATGGCATACCAACTTTTGAGCATTTGTTTGATATGCGTGCGCAGATAGCTGCTCATCACCTGCGGATGCGGCACATTGGCAATCACCATCCGTTTGATCCGCTCGGGGCAGCACATTGCCAGGTTCCAACTGACCATCGCACCAAAATCATGCCCTGCGATGTGGAAACGTTTGTAACCCATGGCATCGGCTAATCCAAGGATATCCTTCACCAGGGTATCCATCTGGTAGCTGGCAACGCCATCAGGTTTGTCGCTTAAGTTGTAACCTCTTTGGTCAGGCACAATTACTCGAAAACCGGCATTCGCTAAAGGACCGATTTGAGCTTCCCATCCAAACCAGGCGTCCGGAAATCCGTGCAAGAGGAAAACAGGCTCACCACCTTCTGGTCCCGCCAGGGCAGTGTGTAAACGAATCCCATTGGTTGTGATTTTTTGGAAGTTTATCGACACTTCATTCTGCAAGTGCATTGCTCGCTTCATCGAGAGCGGTCACTTCTTCGGAAGTGAGCCGCCAACCCATCGCGCCGAGGTTTTCGGCGGCTTGTTTGGCATTTTTTGCCCCGGGGATGGGCACGGTTCCTTTGCAGATCGTCCAGTTCAGGGCAACTTGTGCAGGTGATTTGCTGTAATTTGTACCGATTTCCCTCAAAAGGCTGATCAGTGGTTGCGCTCTTTGCAATTTTTCTGGGGGATACATACGCTTGCGAGGGCCGGGAGGTGGATTGTCCGGTCCATATTTACCCGTCACCATTCCTTTCGCCAGTGGACTGTAAGCAATGACAGTGATGTCATTTTCCAGGCAGTAATCCAGCAAACCATTTTTCTCGATACTGCGGTCAAATAAGCTGTACTCAACCTGATTGGACGCAAGTGGTATTCCAGCAGCCTGCAGGGTTTCATGTGCCAGTTTGGTTTTTTCTGTATTGAAGTTTGAAACGCCAACTGCGCGGGTCAGGCCTGACCCTACCGCATCGGCGAGAGCGGACACGTACTCTGGTTTGCTCCAGCGCCCAAAGGGTGCGTGGATTTGATATAAATCGACCTGGTTTCTTTGCAGGCGCTTAAGGCTTTTTTTGAGCGCACGAAGCAGGTCTGTTTTGCGCAATCGCCACGGAAATGGAAAAAATTTGGTTGCGATCAGTACTTCATTCGTTGCGGAGGGTAAAAATTTTCCCAAAAATCGTTCTGATTTTCCCAAACCATAGACTTCGGCAGTGTCAAACCAGTTCGTACCATTGGCAAGGCTGACGTCAAAGGCTGCACGGATATCGCTGTCATCATAGCTACTCCCGCCATACCCCCAAATCATTCGGTCACCCCAGGCCCAGGCACCCACGCCTACGGTGGTGATTTTGATATCGGTTTTTCCAAGTGGTACCAGGTCTTGAGGATTATTCATTTTTTATCTTCCTAATAACGCGTGTGACAAACCAGTCCCCTTTACAATCACCAGGCTGGTAGCTGCATTTGGTCAATCCTTATTATATTATACACCTCACAAATTTTGAACCAAAAAAATCAAAAGAGCTTATCTGGTGTCTTCCTCATGCCCGATCCAATTGATTGAGCAGTTAGCATAATAGAAACAAGAATCAGGTGACCTGATTTACTCCCATTTGAATGTGAAATATAGAGATCACAACTCCAACAATCAGGATTCCCATCAGCACCACAACATTTCAACATGTTTTTCCCATCCCTCACCAATCCAGAAACCCCGTAAAAAATTCAACCACATATGTCAGAGGCAAGAATTCTGAAATCTTAATGATTGATGTCCGGCAATAATTCCCTTGGAAAACCTGCACCCGAGAGAAATAACATGGGATAAAGAATAACCATGCCAACGATTTGCGCAGTTCGTGCAGAAGGCATCAAACCAGCCAGAACAAAGCCAATCGCAAAAAAGCTCAGACTACTCAATGTAAAACCAACAACAACATTAAATACATTACCATCAAAACGCATTTGGTAAACAATCTTTCCTGCAATGATCAGAAAGCCATTCCAATCAGTGTCATGAAAAATAAAACAACCACCTGTGCAAACAGGATCATCAATGGGTTTATCGGCGTTGTTCGCAGTCGTCGTAGTACGCCATTTTCCCGATAGGAAGCTACCGTAATTGTTAATCCCATCAAACCTGTTGTGGCAACAATCATTGCAGTATAAGCTGGTACAGAAATATCAACGGATCCATACCCATTAAAATATTCCGAGGGTTCATTTCCATAAATGCTTCCAAACAGAAATAACATCATTAAGGGAAAAATTAGTGTAAAAAAAGCTCCAATTGGTTCACGCAGAAACAGTTTTATTTCCATCCAGGTGAATTTAAAAAAGCTTTTCATTATTTCCTCACTCTCGTATTTGCTTTCCTGTTAATTTCAAGAAAACGTCTTCCAGGGTAGCTTGCTCGCTGCGAAGATCACGGAATGGAATTTTATGTTTTACCAGTTGAGTAGTAACTTCTAAAACCAAAGGAATATCATTGTTTTTGCCATAAACAATAACCAGATCTCCTTGTTTTTCCACCTTATGAGCGCTTGGGAGATCTTTTTCAAATTCATTCGACAAAGCTCCTTCACAGCGAAATATAATTCTCTCTCCCATACCAAATTTTCGAATTAATGTGCTTGGGGTTTCAAGTGCTACGATCTTTCCATGATCGAGGATTGCAACACGATCACATAATATTTCAGCTTCTTCCATAAAATGGGTTGTTAACACGATCGTTTTTCCATTTGATTGTACTTCTCGGATGAGATCCCAAATTGCATGGCGTGCCTGGGGATCCAATCCCGTAGTCAATTCATCTAAAAAAATTAATTGAGGATCGGGAAGCAATGCCAGGGCAACAAATAGTCTTTGTTTTTGGCCTCCCGACAACTTTGAAAATGGTGTGTCCACTTTCTCTTGCAACCCCAATTGGGAAAGTAATTTTTTCCAATCAACCGGCTTTTCATATAATGAGCTATAAAGATCAAGCGCTTCCCACACTTTCATGCGTTCTGGGAGATTCGAGTGTTGTAATTGCATGCCTGTTTTTCGTTTTATTAATCTGGCTTTCCTTTTGTAGGATCCACTCCCAGTACGCTGATTTCTCCTTGATCCGGTTTTCTTAGCCCCTCAAGACACTCTATGGTAGTAGTTTTTCCCGCCCCATTCGGACCAACGATCCCAAAGATTTCCCCTTCCATTACTTCAAAACTAATATCATCTACAGCTTTGACCGCCCCGTATGTCTTGCGTAATCCACCTACTTTAATTATGGTATTCATAAAACCCTTCTCAATTGATGGAAAAAACCAATACGGATGTAGATTGATGGAATTTGTTTGACCATCCAATTTCAGTATATATTATTTGATATTGCCTTTCAATATCCAAACTGACCAGTTATAGAACCCATCCATAGCTAAAATGAGTCCATGAATGGGTATATTATTTTCAGAAAATTGCTTTTTGGTTATCAACTACTGGCTTCTTTATTCTCTCTGTGGCACATATGGCTGGTGTAATTTTACCGGTTCACGATCGTTTTGCGCAGACGCAGGTTGAGCATCTCAACAAAAACAGAAAATCCCATGGCAAAGTAAATATATCCTTTGGGGATGTGTTGGTGCAGGCTTTCGACAATCAGCGTGAAACCAATCATCAACAGGAAGGAGAGCGCCAACATTTTGATGGTAGGATGACCTTCCACAAAATTACTGAGTGCATCCGCCGATAAAATCATTCCAATAGCAGCCACAAGCACCGCTGCAATCATCACTGCTACGTCGTCAACCATACCCACTGCGGTGATCACTGAATCCAATGAAAAGACCACATCCAGAAGCAGTACCTGCATAATTACACTCCAAAATGTTGCTTTTCCTTTGGAGGAAGAGTGACCTTCAACACCTTCTAATTTTTGGTGAATCTCACTGGTAGCTTTGCCCATCAGAAACAAACCACCCGATGACAAAATCATATCACTCCCCGAAACATCAAAATTAATAATTGTGAAGATGGTTTGGTCAGGCCAATGATCCAGGAAAGTGAGAAAAACAACAGAATTCGGCTGATCACCGCCATTGCAATTCCTGTACGGCGGGCTTTGGATTGTTGATTAACTGCGGTAATTTGCCTGCCAGGATGGAGATGAAGATCACATTGTCCACGCCCAAAACCAGCTCAAGGGCAACCAGGGTTAAGAATGCAATCCAGATTTGTGGGTCAGATATCCATTCCATGTGATTTCAAAGCTCCTTCTTATTTTATTAATCTCCTTGATTTTAATCCCAAACCGATCATGGTGATAGTTAATCGAAACTGTAATTTCATTGCTAGATGAAGTAACAAATTTCTGGTATCCCTTGCCAGAGCATCCCTTTCTTCGATAGAATTGTGCAATGACGATTATCAGGAGCCATATATGCAAACATCTATCAAAAATCATCCTCCTCGGTCTGGGAAAAGTCGGGCGTGAGCTGCTCAATCAGCTTCAGAATTGTGGTTTGAATTATGAAATCATTGCACTGGCAGATCGCTCTGGCTGCCTCGTCGGTCAACCACTTAATACCGATCAATATTAATAATGCAATCAATCAAAGGCCACTGGACTATCAACTCGCAGATCTGCCAGGGTCGCTATCTCTGGAAAAGCTTGTGGAATTCTTCACCACAAACACCATCATTGTCGATACCAGTGCAGCACGAGATCTGGTTTGGGATGTTGCAATTCATAAAGGTGCAGAACTGGTGTTTGCCAATAAGAATGCCCTCAGCACTTCCTGGTCTGAAGCTTCTGCCTTATTCAATAACCCCCATATTCGCTATGAAGCGACGGTTGGTGCAGGTTTGCCGGTGATTAATACTCTACGCACATGGTCGCCAGCGGGGATCAGATCCACCGAATTGAAGGTGTGATGAGCGGCACGCTGGGCTTTCTATGCAGCCGACTGGAGGAAGGTATTCTCTACAGCCAGGCAGTTCAGGAAGCATATGAATCCGGTTATACCGAGCCAGACCCGCGAGATGACCTGAGCGGTTTTGATGTTCTGCGAAAGTCGTTGATCCTTGGACGTACAGCTGGATGGAACCTGGAACAAAACCTGATTTTAAGGTACAGCCACTTTATGATGATCGGCTGGTGGGAATCCCGGTCTCAGAATTTTTCCAAAGCACACAATTACTCGACGAAACCTATGCGCAACAGATCGAGATTAGCTAAATCGGAGGGCAGGGTTCTCCGTTATCTGGCAACCATCACCCCACAGGGTGGCAGTATTGGATTAAAAGCCGTTGAACGCAGCAGCGCATTGGGTTCTTTGCATGGACCTGGCAACTATTTTGCCTTCTATAGCCAGCATTATAATGAGATTCCATTAGTGATCGCCGGTCCCGGTGCTGGAATTACTGTCACCGCCAATGGTGTCCTCAATGATATAATCGCGCTATCCAGTTGTAGCAGGTAAACAACAAGAGCGATGAAAAAATACGAGAGAATGGAAGAAATCTATGAGTCTGGTTCGGTGCCCTGGGATCAGACAGACCCGCCACCAGAGGTGATTGACAGCAGCTCCTCGATCCCGGTTGGGCGTGCGCTCGATCTTGGTTGCGGATTTGGACGAGCTTCCATTTACCTTGCACGTCTTGGCTGGCAGGTCGATGGAGTCGATTTTGTTGAAAAAGCAATCAAACAAGCCAGATCCAGGTCAGAACAGATTGGTGTATCAGATCGTGTCAAATTCCATCAAGCTCCTGTGACAAAATTGGATTTTCTGGAAGGACCTTACGACTTTGCCCTGGACGTTGGGTGTGCACATGGTCTTACAGATCAGGAACTTCAAGAATATCACAGGGAATTGTGTCGGTTGCTAAAGCCGGGAGCAATCTATCTCCTGTTTGCCCATTTAAATGAAGAGAGCACCTATCCGAAGAACAGAACTGGTTGGATGAATCCTTCCTTTTGACATTGTTTACTGAAGGATTTCAATTAGAAAAAACAGAATATGGTCAGACCCAGGTGAATGATCAGGCTCCCTGGCGTTCTGCCTGGTTCTGGTTTCGAAAGGATACACGATGAACAAAATACCTGTTTCCATTTTGGGTGCTACCGGCGCCGTCGGACAGCGTTTCGTGGAGATGCTGGTACATCACCCCTACTTTGAGATCGTTGCACTGACAGGCTCAGATCGCAGTGCCGGCCAACGGTACGGACAAGCCTGCCGCTGGGTGTTAGTCGGATCCATTCCGGAAGCGGTGCGTGAAATGGAAATTCAACCGACCTCCACCAACCTGCCCGGCAAAGTTGCCTTTTCTGCCTTACCAGCACCTGTTGCGCGAGAATGGGAACCAAAACTGGCAGAGGCTGGATTTGCTGTCTGCTCGAATGCTTCCGCCTTGCGGTAGACGCCTGGTGTGCCCTTATTGATTCCTGAAATTAACTATGACCATCTGGACATGATCCCCTTGCAACACAGCCAGCTGGGGTGGAAGGGTCTGGCTGTCACCAGCCCGAACTGCACCACCAACGGGATTGCCATGACCCTGAAACCGCTGGATGATGCCTTTGGTGTCGAAGCAGTCTTTGCCAGCACCATGCAGGCAATCTCCGGTGCTGGTTATCCTGGTCTGGCTTCGCTGGATATTCAGGACAATGTCATCCCCTTTATCAATGGTGAAGAAGAAAAAATCCAGACTGAAACCAACCTGCTGCTTGGCAAGATGAAAAATGGCATGCGTGTAAACGCAAATATCCAGATCAGTGCACATGCCAACCGGGTCGCCGTGTTGGATGGACACACCATAGCACTTTCAATCAAATTCCGACAATAAACCATCGGTAGAAGATGCCATCCAGGTACTGGAGAATTTCCGCGGACCCGCAGAAGTGCAGCAAATGCCAACCGCTCCCGAGCATCCCATCCTGGTACGACAAGAACCTGATCGCCCACAACCGCGCCGTGACCGTGACGCTGGCAATGGGATGTGGATCAGTGTTGGCCGCATTCGACCGTGCTCACTCTTTGATTTGCGCATGGTCAGTGTGGTGCACAATACTGTGCGTGGTGCTGCTGGTGGTTCAGTCTTGAATGCCGAACTGTTGTATGCCAGAGGATTATTAGACGCATGATCCAGATTGGGATGACTGACTGCCCGGTGGTACGAGATTTACTGATGCTCGCGCAATTACAGCTGGATTATCTGGAAGTTCATGGCCCTTATGCAGAAGAAGCACGAAAGACCTTTCCTGATAGCCCATGCTGCTGCACAACGCCTTGTATCAATGGTCTCTAACCCACAGAGATGGTCTGGAACATAAAGATGCAGCCAACATCACTCAACAACGGCTGACAATGACAAGATCACCCTGGTACAGCCTGCATCTGGGTTTCTCTGTGGAGGAAGTCGATTTCTACGACGAAGCCATGCAGGCAATCTCCCCGCTGCAACCCGTGATCTGGTACTGGAACGCTGTATCACACGGTTGAACCAGCTAAAATCTTTCTGCCTGTACCGATTCTGATCGAAAATCTCGATTACAACCCGACCCAGGCATATGAGTATGTGTGTGAGCCTGCTTTTATACAGAAAGTCCTCTCCGAAACAGACACCTGCCTGTTGCTTGACCTGGCACATGCCCGGGTAACCGCTCATGCATTTGGCATGCCTGTTGAGGACTACATCGCTCAGCTACCTTTCGAAAAGATCCGACAGATCCACCTCAATCGTCCCGGTTGGAGTGATGGACGCCTGGTCGATTCGCATCTGGCTCTGGAAGAAGAGGATTACATGCTCTTCGAACAAATCCTATCACGTTGCCAGCCATGGTCTGTGACCCTGGAATACAATCATGATCCGAAAAACATCCTTTCCCAGATCAATCAACTACGAGAAATGCTCATCAGGTAATTGAATTCCTTTGACCAACCAGCATCATGGTTTGCCCTTGTTCAAACGAAATCTTATCTCTCGGATTGAAAAGCAGGTAAAACGCGATAAAATAGTAACGAGACAATTTACCGGGAGGATGATTTTGGAAAGAGAAACCCTACAACGGATCATGTATTACCTGTTCGATCACATCACTGTGACTCGTTTTTACGGTACTGAGAATATTCCCAAAGAAGGTGGTATTATCGTTGCGACCAATCACATGAGCCGCATGGATATCCCGCTCCTATTTGTTAACCCGGTTCGACCAGATATCACCGCCCTGGTGGCTGAAAAATATGTGAAATATCCTTTGATCAGCTGGTTTGCCAATGTCGCTGGAGCCATTTATATCGATCGTGATCGGGCAGACTTTGGTGCATTTCGTGAAGCACAAAAGCTGATCAAATCCGGTATTGCCATGGGGATTGCGCCAGAGGGCACACGCAGCAAGGTCAATGAATTACTGGAAGGCAAAGCCGGTACTATTTTGTTGGCTTTTCGCACCGGTGCCCCGATCGTTCCGGTGGGATTAGCTGGGACAGAGGACAGCTTCAAACGCCTGCTCACATTCCGAAAACCTCACATGGTAGCGCGTTTTGGGAAACCCATTATTATCAATGAGATTCCCCGTGAGAACCGGGAAGAAGCCTTACAAAAAGCTGTGGATGAAATTATGTGCCAGATTGCTGCACTGATTCCGCCACGTTACTGGGGTTTTTACAAAGACCATCCACGTTTACAGGAATTGATTGCTGAGCGGGGTGGACCCGTCCCGGATGAGCGCAAGTAACCTGATGCAATCCGGTTTCTGGTGGATTTTACTGGCGTTGCTGTTGTATGGTGTGATCCATTCGGTTTTGGCTGCTCATCGCACCAAAGATTGGGTCAAAACCTGGTTGGGTGAGAAATACTACAACCGTTTTTATCGCTTATTCTTCTCCATACAGGCTGCCGTATTGTTTGTTCCGGTATTACTACTGGTTGGATTGCTGCCGGATGAAACCATTTACAGCATCCCTGTTCCCTGGGTATATCTTACGATAGCGCTACAGATCCTGGCGGTGATGGGAGTCCTACACAGTATCATGCTGACCGGCATGCTGCGCTTCACGGGCATTCAACAAGCACTCGATCCTGAGCAGGCACAAAAACCAATAAAACTGGTAAATAAAAGTCTTTATCGCTGGGTGCGCCATCCCATTTATACCTGCATGTTCCTGTTCATCTGGCTTGTACCGGTGATGACCTGGAATGTGCTGGCTCTCAATATAGGCGTCTCACTCTATAATATCCTCGGTGCCCTGCTGGAAGAACGCAAACTCTTAAGTGAATTTGGGCAGCCTTACATAGAATACAGCCAACGCACTCCCTTCCTTATTCCTGGCCTCAAAATCAGAAATCGGTAGTAGAATCTATTAATCACACTGTATCAACAAAACCACCTATCATTTTCTGGGGATGATATAACTCAAACACTAAATGATCGCTCACCTCTCAAACGTTATGCCTGGCTATCCATCGCAGCTGCGTTGCTCACCATGGGAATGAAAGCCGGTGCGTATTTACTGACCGGCTCTGTTGGTTTGCTATCGGATGCACTGGAATTGCTCGTAAATCTGGCCGGAGCTATCATGGTGCTCAGCATGCTCAGTGTAGCTGCTCGTCCGGCGGATGATAATCACACCTATGGACACAGCAAAGCCGAATACTTCTCCAGTGGATTTGAAGGTTCTCTGATTCTGATTGCTGCTGCCAGTATTATCTACACCGCTGTTAAGCGTCTGGATAGATCCCCAGCCGTTGGAACAATTAGGAATAGGTTTGTTGGTATTATTGATAGCCTCGATGGTAAACCTGGGGGCATCACTGATCCTGAAGCGCGCTGGAAAACGTCACAATGCAGTATCACTGATCGCCAATTCCCATCACCTGATGACCGATGTGTGGACGTCCGGTGGTGTGCTGGTGGGCGTGGGTGCGGTTGCCATCACTGGTTGGCAACCACTCGACTCGATCGTCGCGATCCTGGCTGCCATTAATATCCTTTGGTCGGGAATTAGTATTGTACGTGACTCAGCCTATGGATTGATGGACACCGCCTTGCTGCAGGAAGATCTGGATCTGATCGACAATGCGCT
>CAVXXH010000006.1:0-6398 GCA_963765655.1 uncultured Chloroflexia bacterium | reverse complement strand
GACTTCCATGGCTGAATTGATCTTTGGATTGATTGTTGCCGGTCAATTGGTATCGAGTAGGGGGAGGGTCCGTGACCAAAATTAGCTAAAAGGCGAAAGGTGAATGGGTAATGGAAAAAAGTTGACTACGAATAATTGACTTTCCTGGTTGGATTGATTGTTGCCGATCAATTGGTACCTAGTAGGGGGATGGTTCAAGACCTCCCCCGGGATATACCAGAAGCAATGATGGAGAAGGTGAGGTTAATCTATCCATTTTCCGGTGATTCAAATCACAGGATAGACAGATTTCAAACCTGTTGAAACAGGTTGGGATTGTGATAATTAACCGAATTCATTTGGTTGATTATTGCCAGACACGGATTTCAATCTGTGGCGTATTAAAACCAGGAATGGTGAATTGTGAATGATGACCTGTGGTTTTGATCACTGTCTGTCAGGAATCAAACCTGCTGAAACAGGCTTTGGTGTTTTCCCCAAACCGACATCATTTAATCAGAAAAATGAGAATCCAAGGATTTGAATCTAAGTTGAATGACTGAACTTACAAAAATATTAATAAAATATTGAACTCAAAAATTTATAATGCTATAATCAGATAAACGGATAAACGGATAAACGGATAAACGGATAAACGGATAAACGGAAAAGGAGAATAGCGGAATGACAGCAAATATCATTCAAATACGGAAAAAAGGTAGCCTGACGGTTCCAATTGAAATTCGTAATAAATATGGTTTGAATGAAGGCGATATCTTCACTTTAATTGATCTGGGAGATGGATCTTTCATGCTGACACCAAGAGTCTCGCAAGTCAATCGGTTGGGGCATCAGATAGCAGAGATGGTAAAGGAAGAAAATATATCTGTAGATGATCTTTTGAGTTCTCTGGATGAAGAACGTGAGCGTTACTACAAGGATCATTATGCTGCCGATTAATTTGTTCTTTGATAGCAGTGCATTGATTGCAGGAATTATCTCAGACAAAGGAGCAGCACGAGCACTCTTGTTGTTAGCAGGAGATCGAAAATTAAAAATTTCAGTTTCAGAACAGGTGATTGTTGAGGTTGAGCGGAATATCGCTAGAAAAATTCCCAAAATACTTCCATTGGCAAGAGAAATGATTCGTGAGTCAAATTTGATGATTTATAAAGATCCATCAAAAGGTGAGGTTAGAGAACATAAAAATTGGATCGACCACGAAGCAGATGTACCTATATTAGTTTCTGCGGTCAAAGCTAATGTCGATATTTTGGTTACTTTGAACACCAAACACTTCTTAAACGATCCACAAGTTACCTTTCGCAGTGGTTTGAAAATAGGCACACCAGGTGATGCTCTCTCGTGGGTTCGCGAACAAATGACAAAATCAAGCTAGTGAGATCTTTTTGTGTCAGGGGCAAGGGACATTGCACTTCTGTATACGAGGTTAAACGGGTAATATCTGTGATGTTTGTTGTGTAGTTCATCCCCAAGTGCAATGCACCATAGGTAACACAGAACTGAATTCATTCGGTTTGAATCTGCGTATCCATGGATTTCAATCTATGGAACTCACGGCAACACGACCCGATCCAACATCCCAACTACCTCTTCCGGGGCTTGCTCCACCTTTTCCACCAGCAGCACCTGCCTTGTAGTTCTCACTTCCTCACTGCCATCATCATAGAGGTAAATCGATTCAAATTTGAATTGTAAACCGGTTTTCAGGTCGATCCAAACGTTTAAAACAGTCCCACTGATGGCTTTTTGAGAACCATTTTCTTGTATCGGTTGCTCTAAAAGATCCTTGACCATGATTAACAAGCAACGTTTCCCATCCTGACAATCTACTTCTTCTCCGGTGATTTCACTTTTATACTCATCTGCGTGAAGGAAGGATTCATTCAACCGATCAAGGGAAAGTAGCCGCGGTTCCATTTCATTATAACCACTACCCCCAAATGAAAAATTGACCGAGTAGTTTCCGATGGTAGCGGATTGTTGAAGGATCGTCCCATTTTCAGTATAGTCGGTGTATAAGGAACGCTGGATATATCCATCCGTATCAACCTCGTACCACTCATTGGTTTTATAATAAGCAGGCGGGATTAATTGCCCTTCTTCAACTTTGGAATGCTGTTCCCTGACAATATGAACCCATCCAGGTCCCTGTTGGTAAGGCGCATCGAATAGATCTGACAGGCGTTTTACCTCCAGATAGAGAGCATCCTCATTGGAAATGGTGGCGGTTGGTGTGGGGAGGATAGGAGCTGTGGCCGTGGGCAGAGCTGGTACTGTGGATTGATCAGGAGCTTTTGGAGGAGTCCAATTGATTTGCCATTCTCCAGCAACACTGAAATAAACGGATCGAATTTGAATTACAAATGGATCCGTAGGGAATTGGTGAAAACCAATAGCGCCAGTAAAGTTCTGGTTATCAGTTGGCATCCCACCCCGAGCGCTTTTGATATCAGGTGTATCAGTATACAGCATTACTCCAGTAACATCCGGATATTCTTCAAATTCAAAAGTAAGTTCATTGGCATTATTCAATTCTGCTCTGACCACATGCAAAGTTAAATCACCTACCTGCACCTGCTCGTCCAGCTTCCAGATTTGGCCTGGTTGTGGATTGTTACCCGGATCAAAGAAGAATTTACCCGGATCGGTTGAATAATCCCGCATCACATTTAATTTTTTCTCTATCTGAGGAACACTTTGCAGGGTCAGGATTAATTCTTCGTTTCCGGTGAAGGGCATGGTTTGATAGAGCGCGGCTTTGCCACGATCTATATTGTTGGATGGGATCTCTGTCAATGGAAAAATACGGCCTACCTGATCCAGTAATGTCACAGTCCATTGTCCAATGACCATCGTGCCTGGTTCATCGAATTGAACGGAAACCTGAAATACAGTTCTGTCGCTGCCAGGGGCAACATGATCCAGCGAGAGGCGTAGGCCATGTTGTGTGGGACTGTAAATGGGGTATTCACCCAACTCTGCTACTGGCATGATCTCCCCTTCGCGAATCGGTTTTAACACCAAAGGTATTTCAATTACTTCATCGGACAGATTTTCGATAAACAGAGTAAATTTTGTGGTATCCGCTGGTAGTGCCGGAAAAGTATAAGTCAGGGTTGCCAACTCATCCTGATAGCTACTTCCACTAGAGTCAAGTTCTATTCGTGTTCCATCTTCCAGCAGCAAATAGGATGAGGAGAAAAATGGAGGCTCACCTAAAATTTCGATCCGCAACTTGACCCAAAACCTTTCTTCATCACTGACAGCCTGCTCTAATTGAACCTTCAAGCCATTTTCTTCTACCTCTGTTACTTCATCTAAAACATAAATTGTCTGATTGCCGCTGGAGAAACCGAAACCGGGAATATAACCACTCAAGCGACCAACAGCGTAGACAATCCCGGTCAGCACCAACATGGCGACTAACACACTTAGCACTAACATCACCGGGCGGGCACGTAATTTTTTCTGAAAAGAAAGAAACCAATTTTCTTTCTGAGGTTGAATGATTATTCTGGACGATTTGTGATCCAGGTACTGGAAATGGAGCTGCATAGCCAGATCATCCACAAATTCTTTCCGAGGTTGTGAGCTAGTAAAGAGAGAGGAAAGACTTGTTTCAATAAATAAGGGGGTGGGATTCATTTCATTTTCCATACATTTGTTCCCATCTAACACGTAGTTGATCCAGCGTGCGGTAGATATCCATTTTGACAGCGGCCGGTTTACGTCCATCTAGAAATGCGATTTCTTCAAAACTCAGTTCAGCTGCGAAACGTAGCCGTAATAATTCCTGATGATCATCATCCAGATCCTGAATGAGTTGGACGAGATGCTTTTTCTCATCCAGATCTTCCACCTGTCTGGAAATCTCCGGATTGTAAGGATGCGATTCCTGCAACGATTCAACCTCAGGTTTGTGATAATGGTCGACGACACGCCGGCGGGCGATGGTGAACAACCAGGCTGCGAAACATCCGGCTTCCTGATATTTACCGTTCATCAATCCATTCAGGACTTCGAAGAAGACTTGGGCGCTGATATCCTCTGCCTGCTGTACATCATTGACCCGTTGCAGGCAATAGCGATACAGACGGGGCAAATAGCGGTGGTAAAGCGCGTCAAAGGCATGCGCATCCTGACGGGCATGGATAATGAGTTGCGAATCTTCCAGGTTGCTGTAATCTGTCATGATCTATGTATTAAATCGGGGAAAAATGGAAAAAGTAACAATTAGATTGTAATGGATATTCGCTGAAAGGCAAAAGCTGTAAGGGGAAAGGAAAAAAAGTTGAACGGGGACAAGGGACGGAAGACGGATAATGGCATCTGTTGACTGTGAATTGTCTTGATGGAATTTAAATTCGATTGATATTACTTGTGGATTGACAACTAGTAGGGGGATGGTCCGTACCCTAAGGGTATGATTGACCTTCCCCGGTGAAAGGCAGGTGCAATGCACTTCTGGATGTGCGGTTTACCGTGTTTTCTTCCAGAATGATTGTTAAATGGTCTTTCCCCAAGTGCAATGTACCAAAGAGAACACCTAACCGAATTCATTCGGTTTGAATCTGCCTATCCATGGATTGAAATCCATGGTGTGCCGTTGAGGGAAGATCCGTACCAAAAGGGCATGATATGACCTCCCCCTGGATAAGGCAGGTGCAACGCACTTTTGATTTCTGGACGATGGATCGCTCTTCCCGTATGAATGTATGCTATTCTTCCCCAAGTGCAGCGCACCTTTGAGATTTTCTAATGTTCCCTGACGCCTGAATCCTGCAACTTTAGCCTACCACCTTCCCCATTGTCATCTTATCCTTCCACTTCCAGTTGATCCAGAATAATCCGGAGATCAACGCCAGCGGTGCCACAAATATCATGAAATTACTCGGTCCAAAATCGGTATCAAACACGAAGCGTAAGAAAAAGACAGCAGCCAGTCCAAAGATGATGAAACCGATGACCGGTTTACGCCAAGCGAAGACCATCAGGATCGCCAGAAGAATGGCAGGAGCAGTATGAATCATAAAACCAAGCAATTGTTCCCAGAATTTTCCACCTTCTGTGAATACATCCAGGGCAAACAAAGACACGAAGATAATCATCAGAATTCCAGCAATTCTGGGCGTGTAATACAGAAATTTTGAGAGTCCTGGTTTGATCTTCCCATTCACTTCTTTCTGTCGGATGGCGGTCAATACCAATCCAATCGATCCATACAGAAGAATGAGAGGAATAGAAATCAAGAACAAATTAGTGATTTTCATGCCAATTGGTTCAGTAGGGCTGATTATATGTTCATACCCAACCAGAATTAGCGTCCCAATAAAAAGGATAGCAAGCACTATCAAGACAATCCAGAAAATCTTTTTAGTTTTATTTTTCTCCATCTCAGCCCTCCTCTAGCAAATATCACTCGAATAAACTGGAATGTCAAACATTCAATCCTTTGGCTATCTTTTACCTAACTTGATGCGAATTCGCCAATTTAAGAAAAATAATACAGAAATGAAAATCAGTGGTGCACTCAACATCAGAAAGGCTGGAATCATAGCTATTGGGGTCATAATTACCATTCGAGCATAATAGACACCGGCCAAACCAAAAGCTATGCAGCCTACCAGAGGCCAACGCCAGGCAGGAATCATCAGTATTCCTAATACCAATTGGGGGATTTCCCTGATATAAAACCCAGTCTTTCCACCCCAAATATTTCGGTCATCCAAAAAAACAAACAGAATAAATGAACCCAGAAAAAGAATATTAACAACTCCGGCAATACGCGGCGCTAAATAGATTAACCGGGAAGTACCGCTGGAATTTTTCCCTAAATTTACTTTCTTGTTCAAAGCAGATACAACAACCAACATGATCCCAAAAAATATAAGCAGGGGAATCGCCAGGAATAATGTGTTGGAAATGACCAACCAAACTGGTAAGTCAGGATGGAATCTACCGGTACCACCAAGAAAATTTAAGCTCACGATAAAAAGAATGCCAATCACAACAAACGTTTTGAATTGAATAAAATTTTTGTCAGGATTGTTCATCAGTAATCCCTCCTGGTGTCGATTATTGCCTTTTGGAGAGAGTTTGTCAATAAGCAGAACCTGATATGTGAAGAAAATCCAGGAAAGAATTCACTTCCTGCGCCAGCAAAAATCGCACATCTCGCCACCTCTACCGAGGGTCTGCGTGCGTTGCCATTGGATTTTTGGCATTGCTGCTGATAACCAATCATCAGTAGCACAAAAAGCAGGGTTAATTCCGGGGCAACAAGTTCTTTTAACGTATTATGAATGTAACATTGATATACATAAACGGAAAAACATTTTTTATCGTCCTGTTTAATTTCCTGGCCAGCAGGCAAATCACTGAAATGCATCATTAAT
>CAVXXH010000005.1:0-1426148 GCA_963765655.1 uncultured Chloroflexia bacterium | reverse complement strand
GGTTTTGTCTCAGTCTTAAGTAGGAGATCTTTCACCTCTTTTGCCCGATGTCAAAATAAATGGCAACGGTTAGATTAATACCATGATAAAGATTTTACTAGTTGATGAAAATCCCATTATCCGTCGTGGTGTTCGAATGAGGTTAGCCCTTGAACCTGACTTTGCCATAATTGGCGAAGCCAGCAACGGCTGGGAAGCACTCGAACAGGTGCGTGAACTCTGCCCAGATGTAGTTGTGACTGGCTTTCGGATAAAAGGCATGGATGGCATTTCACTCACCCAGCGACTACAGAACGACTTCCCGACCTGCGCGGTGATTTTTCTGAGCATTCATGATGATCCCTTAACGCAGAGACGCGCTCAGGAAGCGGGTGCTGCATTTTTCTTAAGCAAGCACAACCCCGATGGAGAGCTTGTAGATGCAGTTAGAAGTACGGCTTTGAATAGAGACGTGTAATTTCATATTTTTATTGGTTTTAAAAAAACTGGAGGTAATAAATGAATAACAATCACACAAAAACTGGTATCACCGGTGGCATTTTCCTGATCGGACTTGGCATTTTAATGATTACCAACTGGTGGTGGCCTGGTATCATGCTCGTAATTGGGTTGTCCATCAGCGCAGGATTAATTTTGCGAGGCCAATATTTTTCCGCCTTGCTAACTCTTGCGATTTTCACTGGTATTCCCTTATTGGTAACTGCGAACATTCCCTGGAGGGTATTTGGACCCTTTATTATAATCGCGATGGGTGCTTCTTTCATTATTAAGAGTTTTAGCAAACAGCAGAGTGAAGACACGCAATCCAAGGAATGAACCATATGTCATCCGCTTCCAATATTCATAAAAAGAGGAATCATAACGAGCAATTCGCGGATGAATTCGGGCTGGAAAGGCTGGTCTTCTTCAGTGATGCAGTCTTTGCAATTGCAGTCACCTTGCTCGCACTTGAAATCCGCCTGCCAGAAGATGCTGGTGGCCTATCCAATCTGCAACTTTTCAAAAGTCTGATTGCTATATGGCCAAAATATTTGAGTTTCGTCATCAGTTTCCTGGTAATTGGAAATTTCTGGATCGCCCACCATCACCGATACCGTTACATCCAGCGCTATGATACCCGCCTGATGCTGCTCAACCTGTTTGTATTAATGTCGATTGCCTTTATCCCTTTTTCCACAGCGGTAATAAGTGAGAACGGCAACCGTACAGCTACCATTTTCTATGCGTTGAGCATTTCCGCAACGGGTTTTTTATCAGCATTCCTATGGATGTATGCCTCCTGGAAGAACCGGCTTGTAAAAGATACTTTTAATAGTGAGCTTGCGCTTCGAACTTTATATTCTATCTTAAGCGTACCGGCTGTTTTCCTTTTGTCAATCGGATTGGCTTTCATCAATCCTGATCTGGCAAAATTTTCCTGGATCCTGATAATTCCTGCCCTTATGATTGTAAGATGACCATCATTAACAGTTTTTAGAGGAAATATGAATAACAATAAATTAAAAATTATAGACTTACACCTATCCGGAAAATTAATACAGTCTTTCCTAGCAATGGCTCTGATTGTCGTTTTATCGACTGCTTGCATGCAATCCACAGGGACTCCGGTACCGGGAACTCCCGTACCTTCCACACCTCCAATAGATTCAGATGCAGCCGTTAAAGCAGCAAAAAATTCGCTTGCCGATCAACTGAGAATCAACGTCGATTCAGTTCAGATTCTGTTCGCTCAATCCATCCAGTGGCCAGATAGTTGTTTGGGGGTGACCCAAAGCGGGGTAATGTGCGCCATGCATGTGGTAGACGGGCATCGGATTCAACTTTCAGCCAAAGGTCAAACATATGAAATGCACACCAATTTGGACGGGAGTCAGATCGTACGCGTTCCTGGTTTAGTTCCCGTCCCTACCGGCATTAGCTACACCGTTGGTACTGGTGAGCAATGCCAGATATTTTTAATCATAGAAAATCAGAATGTACTGCATAGTTCCTGTGACAAACCTTTAGAGACAACCCCCTTCATAGAGGCTTATCGGGCCAGTGAACTGGACCATTACATTGCGAGTTACCACTCCTTCACGCTAAATACGCCGAATGGTTTCGTGAATTTTATCGGTAAAGGCAATACTGAAGCGTCATCCAGTCAGCAGCGCAGCATGGCTGCATGGGCAGACATGGTTGCAAATGAAATAACAGCTGGACGTTCCAGTGCTGGCACCGGATTAGTAATCGGCTGGCACCGTGAAGGTGGTCTGGCCGGCTTTTGTGACGATGTGACGATCTATGCATCCGGAGTTGCAGCAGCAACCACTTGCAAAAGTGGAAATGCGGAAGAGGTGGGGAAAATCTGGTTGAACAGGGAACAATTAGACCAGCTTTACCAGTGGTTTGATAATTTTGCGAGATTTGAATACAATCCGGCGACTAACGCAACGGCCGATGCGATGACCATCGAGCTCGTTTTTGAGGGTCAGGGTAAAAATTCTGCATCTGAGGATGATCAAGCGGCGATAGCCTCCTTCGCTCAGGATATTTACTCTCAGGCAGAGTAAAAGGAGAGTCCAAAATCTGATGAGCATTGAAAATCAGTTCACGGATAATACCAGGTATCAAGGTTATTTCAGCAGATGATTGTCAGGATATAAATATTTATGATAGAAAATAATATCAGCGGCAAGAACATTTAGAAATCTTTATCAACAATTTTTGGTTTTCTCCAGATTTGTAGAGGAGCTTAAATGGAAGGTATAAAACTAATAAATATAGGTATTCGTTTTTTGCTTGAACTGAGTATTCTGGCAATCCTTGGATATTGGGGCTTTAGAACAGGAGGGCAAACGCTAACAAAGGTCTTGCTGGGTGTTGGCAGCCCTCTACTATTCGCCCTTATTTGGGGAACCTTCCTGGCTCCCAAATCAAGCATGCGTTTACAGGAACCCTGGTTATTCCTGATAGAACTTGCTCTCTTTAGTTTGGCAGTTTGGGCATTGTACAGCACGGGCAAGGGCAGCCTGTCAATTACATTTGGCACAATCTACATTCTCAACAAAATTCTTATGGTTTTTTGGAGGCAGTAATGGAAATCAATACCAACGCACCCGTCTTTGCCCGCAAGGAAATCATCATCCATGCACCGTTGGAGAAGATCTGGCAAATTCAATCTGATATCGAAAATTGGCCAAGCTGGCAGCCCGACATCATCACCGCAAAATTGAACGGTGAATTGAAGTCAGGTACCACTTTCCGCTGGAAAGCGCAGGGACTGAACATTACTTCCCGACTTCACACCGTTGAGCCCAACCACCGCATCGGCTGGACGGGCACGGCGCTCGGGATGTATGCCATCCATAACTGGAGCTTCGACGCAAATGGAGCTACCACACTTGTGGTAACAGAAGAGTCTCTTTCGGGCTGGCTGACCCGCCTGATGAAATTGTTTGATC
This sequence comes from uncultured Chloroflexia bacterium, assembly GCA_963765655.1. GTDB lineage: Bacteria > Chloroflexota > Anaerolineae > Anaerolineales > Anaerolineaceae > UBA6170. The sequence goes on along the minus strand of CAVXXH010000005.1, from coordinate 1,422,705 downwards.
CACACTTCCTGGAAAAATCTTTGGAAGCCACCTTGCAACGATTTAAAAACATAGCGGAAGATCAACAATAGAAGAAAAATATAATCGTACCTGTATGATCGAATGCGTTAATACATCAATAAGGCGAGCCAGAATGAAACCAAACCTTAAAAGAAGAACGTCAATGAACTCTTATCGATATTGATTGATTGATTGAATGGAAAAGGAGAAAACCATGATTGACATTAATATTCTATTGGAACAACTTCGCTCTGAATCCCAAGTTCCTGCCCTTGCAGCTATCGTTGTAGATCCCCAGTCAATTCTTGCGGGTGGGGCTTTGGGTGTCCGCCGTGTGGATCAACCAAACCCTATCCTTTTGGATGATTTGTTTCAGATTGGCTCCAATGCCAAAGCCATGACAGCAACGGTCTGCGCCATACTTGTTGTTCAGGGTATTCTAAGTTGGGATCTGACGCCTGCAGCGGTCTTCCCTGAACAGGCGAAAAACCTGTTGCCCAAGTACCACGAGATTACCTTGGAAATGTTGCTGAGCCATACTTCGGGTCTACTTCCATACACAGACACTGACGATTCAGACTTCATCCTGCCTGAATTCGGCAACCTGCCAATTGAGCAGCATATCCAGTATTTTGCTGATTTTCTCATGACATCCCGCCCTGTTTTACATCCACCAGGTGAACAGGTGGCATATTCCAATGCAGGGTACAGTCTCGCGGCGGCAATTGCTGAGCGCTCCAGTCGGCAAACTTGGAGAGAGCTAATTCAGGAAAAGTTGTTTCATCCACTAAACCTCCGTGCCTACGTGGGCTATGAGCATCCTGCTCGTATCGCTCCCAATCAACCCTGGGGTCACATCCTTAATTCCGATGGAAACTTCGTTCCGTATCCGCCCACTGAGCCACTTATTCCGTCCTGCCTTGTCCCAGCCGGTGATTTGTGCATTTCACTGCCAAATTACGCCCGTTTTTTACAGTTGCAGCTAACCTTACTGAAGGAGCAGTCGTCAGCATTTGCCCCACTTCACCACCGCGGCTCTACAGGGGTTGGAGCGGGTTGGGGAGTTAACGTTCTGCGCGGGATGGAATCCCTTGGCTTGTTCAGCCTGCATGCAGGCTCTACCGGCACATTTTTTGCAATCACCGGTCTCTCGCATGAGCATGCGCTTGGTTTTTCTCTGGCTACCAACGGTGGGTTGTCTGATATGACATCCGCCCTAAAAAAACTGATTTCCAACTGGTTTTTCTCTTGATTGTTTCGAGTTTCAGACCATATGAGTTGAGCGAAATTGGCATTGAAAGAGATTTGAGTCAAAAGAAAAATAAGAAAGGAAGAAAAGTCCAATGAAAAAGTGCGAAGAAGTCATGCAGAATACCCGGTTTATTGTTTACCCAACGCCACGGTTTTTTTGCAGCAGGATTGATGAATATAGAGAGTGTTGGTTCAATCTCTGTCGCTGAATGTGAGCATTGCAAAAAGCGGCACGGAATTCTGACTGATCGTGACATTGAAGGTTCGTCGGGTGGGTTGATAATCCACCAATAATTTGTGTCTTTCAAGGATTAACATTTCCATCGTTATCAATTTTATATGAATTATTTTGGTTAATACAAAATGACACCCTTGTGAGTGCCTTATATAGGAAGCGGGGAGTGAATTAGAACCACTGACCACAAGGTTACAAGTTTGAATCCTGAAATCGAGGACATAAGTGAAAAATTTTTAAAGGAATTTATCGAAAATATACCATTCTATTTCCTGAAAAAATTAAGATGGCGTCGGTAGTTTTCCGAGATCTGGAATGAACAATGTAAGTATTGTCTTGAATTTATATCTACTAAATACTTCCAAGCCTAAAAACCTATAGATATGGATAGGTTTTTAGGTTACAACCTACCGAAATTAATATATTGAATTCTAACCATTTGAATGATAACCTTGATCTGTCTCTAGAAGAGAGTCAATGAGTAGTCAATAAAAGATCTCTTCCCAATTAAATAGTTCAAGGAATCAACGCATGTTTAAACCAAAAACGACCATTACTGGTCGTTTGGAAAATAGTAGCGGGGAGCGGATTCGAACCACTGACCTCCGGGTTATGAGCAAAAATCCTGAATCCGTGCCGTTTGTGCGGCGGGCTCTGCAAATCAGCTAACCTGACGATCGCTGGTTCAAGCTAACCGGGCACGCTGCGGTAGTTGATCAATATTCGTATAGTAGCTTTTTTATGAGGGTTCGTCAAGTCCCTTATTTGAGAGTGTTGAAAAACAAAATTAAAAATCGAGATTAATTGACAAAATGCGCAAATTTTGATTCAATAAAGATACCCATCAAAGAGTAAGGAAGTAAAAATGGAATCACCTCGATATCAAAAAACAGACAAACAATCCTTTTTTGGAGAATATCTTTATGACCAAATTGTACCCAAAGATCACTTTCTAAGGAAATTGCGCGAACTGATCGATTGGGACTATTTTACTCACAAGATGATCAAAGTATATAAAGGACAAGGATTGGTAGGTAGACCTCCTTTTGAGCCTGCCATGCTATTAAAAGTTGAAGTGATTGCCTATTTATACAATTTATCTGAAAGACAGGTTGAAGTCTATGTGAATGAGAATTTACCTGCCAAGTTTTTTGTTGGTCTGGCAGTGGATGGAAAAGCACCGGATCACTCAACTTTGACACACTTCAGAGAACGGCTACTGAACAAAGGAAAGATAAAGATCTTTGAAGAAATGCTGCAGGAAATTGTACAAGAAGCAATGTTGCGAGGAGTGAAGTTTGGCAGCATACAAATCATAGATAGTGTTCATAGCATAGCGGATGTTAATACTCAAAAAGAAACAAAACGTCAGAAAAAAGGGAAGGGTCCTCGTGATCCAGACGCCAAATGGGGTGTAAAACACAAAAAGACAGTCCAAAATGAAAAAGGGGAAGACATAGAACAAAAAGAGCACTTTTTCGGATACAAGGCTCATGTGAGCATGAATGCTGAAAGTGGCCTGATCACTGGATTGAAAATAACCTCAGGGGAAGCGTATGATGGACATCATTTTCGACCGCTGGTAGATCATGATCTGGGACAAAACCTGCCAGTCGAAACATATGCTGGTGATCGAGGATATGATGATGGTGATAATCATTACCATCTGGAACTACGAGGATTGCATTCAGCGATTCGTCTAAAACGAAATCGAACCGAGAAAAAAGACAAGAATAAAGAAGTCTGGCTTGGGTTGATCGAAAGTAATCAATACCAGACTGGATTGAAAGAACGATATAAAATCGAACGTAAATTTGGTGAAGCGAAACAAAGCCATGGCTTAGGGCGTTGTCGTTATGTCACAAAAATTCGCTTTACTGTGCAGGCATATCTAACGTTTATAGTCTTGAACTTAAAACGGATGGTTAAGTTGTTAACTGGGTCGAACTTTAAGGCGCGAGCATATGCTTGGGAATAACCCAGGGAGAAATGTCATAGGTGACAAAAATAAGGTCAAATTATGAGTAATTTATGCGGAATTGTATGATTTTTTATGAGAAAAACACACTTGAGGGTTATTATTGTTTCAAAAAAATGATGGTTTTTCAAAAATTTAGTCTTATAAATGAATTAATAAACACCTTCTTATTTGTTTTTGTTAACCAAACTTCAAAAGTGAACCGATAGCACTTCAAAAGTGAACCGATAGTATTTCAAAAGTGAACAGTTAAAAATTCGATCAAAACTTGAAAAGTGAACTGTAGACGTGTTACATGATGGAACAGAAAGGAAACCACCATGTCACAAATACACAAAAAATTCACGGTTGATCAAATCAAAGTGTTGCTGAGTTCCTACGAAAATGGAAATATCGGTCGTGATGAGATCGAAAATACGCTGGGCATTGGCAAAACTCGTTTTTTTGCTTTACTTAAGCGATATCGGGATAATCCTGATTCGTTTTCTATCGATTACCAACGCCAAAATAAGCCGCGTTTGAGCGATGCTACGGAAGAAAAAATCCGGAAAGAATTACAAAGAGACAAAGATTTGGTTGAGGATGACGAGTTACCCATCCACAGTTATAACTATGCTGCTTTAACCGAGCGTTTGAAGAAAGTTGGTATCCAGGTATCCACCACAACGGTCATCAAACGAGCCAAACAACAAGGTTGTTATATTCAAAAACAGAAAAAGAAAAAACATCATGATCGCCAAGTAATTACTTCCGCCACAGGGGATTTAATCCAACATGATGCTTCCATTCATAAATGGTCGCCTTTTGCCTCAGAGAGGTGGACATTGATCACTTCTCTGGACGACTTTAGCCGTATGATCATGTACGCTGATTTCGTCGAATCTGAGACCAGTTGGGCTCATATCCAAGCCACACAATATCTGATGCAGACTTTTGGCATCCCAAACCGCTATTATGTCGATAATTTGCGTGTTTTCCGCTTTATTCAATACCGAGACAGCGTTTGGAAAAACATGGTGCTGGGCACTGATGATGTCAATACCCAATGGCGCCAGGTTCTGGCTATCATGAAAACTAATGTGATTTATGCTTTATCTCCACAGGCCAAGGGCAAAATTGAGCGCCCTTATCGCTGGCTACAGGACCGCATTGTCCGTACTTGCGCTTTGGAAAAAATTTCCTCTTTAGAAGATGCACGTTTAATTCTGCGCGAGGAGGTGCATCGTTACAATTACCTTCAAGTTCATTCCACTACCCACGAAATCCCCGTTATCCGTTTTGAAATTGCCCGTAAAGAAAACCGTTCCCTTTTCCGCCCCTTTACACTGCCTGTCCCTTTTACTTCTTCTAAGGATGTTTTTTGTATTCGTCATAAGCGTGTTGCTGATGGCTACCGCAAAATTTCTGTCGCAGGACACTCTTTCCAAATTCCTGGTATTGAACCCAGAACAGATGTTGAATTACACTTTGTCCCAGACATAACTAATAATTTGGTTGAAATCCGCTTTTGGGTTACCAATAAGTGTGTTTATTCAACTAATTTGCCTTTCGAGGATCTAAATAAATTAGTTCACTTTTAAAGTTTGGTTCATTTTAAGAGTTCACTTTTAAAGTTCTGTTGAGTTCACTTTTAAAGTTTTCCTAACATCCCGAGAAGTAATTGAGGTCCGAGTTTGCATAGAGCATTATAGAAGTTCGACCAATTATAGGTTTCAGTCATTTCATTTTTCTCCTGTATCGAATCTTAACAACATGTTATCACACAGCTAAAAGATGTGTGCTTTTCCATCTATATCACCAACAATGAGCGTCCTGTCAAAGCTGGTGGAAACAATCCTGACCCCGTCCGGGCTGAATGCAACAGCACTGACCCCTTTGGTGTGACTGCTCAGGTTGAGCAGCACCCACCCGCTGGCTGCTTCCAAATGCTTGAGCGTCTCGTCCTCACTGCCGGAGCAATGAAGTTGCCGTCAGGGCTGATCGCACAGGCATCGATGGTGCCAGTATGGCCAGTGAGGGTCCGGATCAAAGCATTCGAACTCGCGGGATGGAGTCATATTCTTCATCCACGTAGCTGTTCCAGGTTTGCGGCTGCGAGCAATCTCACGTGCCTGAACGCGTGGATTTGGCTCATCTACCCGCTGCAAGCGGTTGTCAAGTTGCTGCCATAGAAGGTCCGACTGGTCCTGCAGTACATGGGTTTCACACATGAAGTGTTTGAGGTAACCAAGCTGTAACTTAGATAGATATGCGGGCAAGTAGTATTATACAATAAAATAGAAAACATGTACTAGGAGAGTGTTGAAAAACAAGTGATTAATTGACAAATCAGGGAAAATTTGATTCAATACAGGTAAACCAACAGAGAGGTGACCAGCATGGATCAAGAACGATATGCAGAAACACGAAATCAATCCTTCTACGGAGATTACCTATATGATATGGTGGTACCACAAGATCATTTCTTCCGGATATTACGAGACCTGATCGATTGGAGCCGCTTTACGAAGAAACTGATCAAGCTGTACAAAGGAGGAGGTGTAGCTGGTCGACCACCCTTTGACCCTGGGATGTTACTCAAAATCGAACTGGTCGCATACCTTTACAATCTCTCTGAAAGGCAGGTTGAAGAATATCTGAATGACACCCTGTCAGCAAAATTCTTCGTCGGTCTGGCAGTTGACCAACCTGCACCAGACCATAGCACGCTGACTGTATTTCGCAATCGTTTGTTACAGCGCGGGAAACAAAAGATATTTGAAGAAATGCTGGCAGAGATAGTACAGATCGCTCTGGAAAAGGGAATAAAGTTTGGGTCAATTCAGATTGTTGATAGCGTTCATAGTATTGCAAACGTTAATACAGCTAAAGATAAAAAACGGGAAGACAAGGGGAAAGGTCCGCGTGACCCGGATGCCAAATGGGGAGTGAAACACAAACGCAAAGCAAAAACACCAGAAGGCAAGGAGATCGAACAAACAGATTACTTCTATGGATTCAAAGCACACGTCAGTATGAACGCAGAAACGGGGCTGATCAGTAGTATGGAGACAACCCCTGGAGGAGCATTTGACGGACATCATTTCTGCTCGCTGGTGGACAAGGATCTGGAACAATCCTTGCCATTGGAAACATATGCAGGCGACAGAGGCTATGATGATACTAACAATCATTTCTATCTGGTCTACAAAGGACTCCATTCAGCCATTCGTTTGAAAGAAAACCGAATAAAAAAGAAAGATAAAAACAAAGAGGTGTGGCTGAATTTGATTCAAACATCTGAGTACAGACAGGGCACTAAAGAACGTTATAAGATTGAACGTAAATTTGGAGAAGCAAAGCAAGGGCATGGATTGGGCAGATGTCGATATATAGGAAAAACGAAGTTTGCATATCAGGCTTTTCTGACAGCGATTGTGCTTAATTTGAAACGGATGGTAAGACTGCTTACAGGAGTTGGTTTCAAGACAAAAAATTTGGTGTTGAGCTAGCCAGGGGTCAATTGTCGATACTGGCAGAAATGGAGAGAAGTTCGAGCTAAAAATGGCCTAGTTATGTGTTCAAATCTATATATTTTGAACCAAAAAGTACAGATTTTGCTTTTTGGAAAGTGAATTTTGTCAAAAATTAGTATTTATCAACACCCTCTACTAGTTATTATTGCTGATGTATATTTTTTAAGCTTTCTGTTGGGAAGGAGGCGTATAAAATTAACGTGTTGTAAAAAAATATTATTATCCTGGAAATTTATATTAAGTAAAAAATTCATAATAATTTCATTGTTGAAATTATTGCATGAAATCTGAGGAGGGAAACCATGTCCGCATCAGAGATTATCCACAACCTTGTTCAGCAGTTAAGCGAGAATCGGGAAGCCAACCGCTCCGGACGCTACAATGAAGTGCAGGTGCGCGAGTTAGCATTTTTACTGCTAATAACTCATTTTATCCCAACAATTTCGAGTGTGAATAGCCCCGCCCTAGTCACATATATCACGGTATCATCAACAGGAGAGACCCCTAGAAAATGAATATCCTCGTCAACGGTAAATTGCGCTAGCAGGGCATCGGAACGAGTGATTTGGATGGAACGATAGTCACTTTTTACGCTAATTCCCCCAACTAATTCTAGATTGGTGTCTTTATTTACATCACCTGGATTGCTACCATAAGCGTTGGACTTTTCCTTGTACATTTCTTTTTTTGCCCATTCAATTTTCTTTCCATTGAGGGTAGGTGGTTTATCTTTTGTAACATCACCTGAAGTTAAAGAAACCCATAATGCAACATCAGTATAAGAAGTACTGGCACCTCTTGGTGCGGATTTTAAATCTAGCGGATCAATTCTTAAATATTTCTGATTATCGTGTATTTCTAGAGATAAAGGACCAAACATATCACTAGGCATCCTTGTCTCTAAAGAGAAAACTTTAAAACCAGTTTCCAAATTGACCCCAGTTAGCAACCATCCGTCGTATTTATCCTCACCAAGTCCACTAACAATGGCTAACGATAGATCAGGGGTTAATAGGATTGAACGGCTGTTACTTCTTAGGTTTATTTTCCTAGCGAATTCCAGATTGACGAATTTCTTTACATAGTTTGGGTTACTACTCAATTTTCCGGTTATTACCTTATACATTTCTCGGTTTGCCCATTCAATTTTCTTTCCATTGAGGGTAGGTGGTTTACCTTTTGTAACATCACCTGAAGTTAAAGAAACCCATAATGAAACATCATTATACGAAGTACTGGCATCACTCGGTGCGGATTTTAAATCTAATGGATCAATTCGTAAATATTTCCGATTATCGTGTATCTCGAGAAACAAAGAACCGAACATCTCACTAGATTTCCTTGTCTCAAAATGGAAAACTTCAACACCGGTTGTCAAATTGATTCCGGTCAATAACCAACCGTCGTAATCGTCATCACCGTGCCCGGTGATAATGGCGAACGAGAGATCTGGTGTTAATAAGAAGCCTTCGAATGGGCCGGAGGTGTTTGGTTTTCGTAAAACTGATGAATTAAAGTTTGTGCACCAAATTAAAATGGAGCTATCCATGTGGGTCGTAATTGCAATAGAATAGTCCATGGATATAAATAGATTTTTGGGGGGAGACAAGTAATTATTGATTTTTTCTGAATTTCCGTTGGTTTCAACGATGAGAAGTTGTCCATCTAGCGTGAGGGCTGCACAGCGCATGAGATCCGGCATTCCAACAATAGCTACGATCGTACGATTGCCAATGGTCATGGTGGACTCAAGGGTTCTAGATGCCAAATCCCAGATTGAGATAATACCCCCTAAACCACCACAAATAACTTTGTCTCTACTTCTTAAAAGAGCTGGCGCTAAAAAGCCCTCACTAGCAAAATTCATAGAATATGAATTCTTATACAGATTGCTAATCTCACCATTTTCATTGCAGTTTATAGAATTAGAATAACTTCTGTGGAATGCATGCCTTGGAGGATCCAAGATGCATGCTACCGTAATTGATCCTGAAGGAGTTTCCATAGACCACTTTTCAATTCCGGAATCAGAGAATTGATGATCGGGCAAATTCTCCCTCCAGAGAGACCAATCAACCCCGAGAAACAACTGTTCACTCTCGACAGGAGTGAGGATTTGCCCAGTTTCGATCTCCCAAATCCACCTCTGATTGTTGGAAACTGAGGCTACATATTCGCCGTTTTCAGAGACAATTAACCGACATGCAGGTACTTCATTAAGGACAGGCCATGAGTAAATAATCGGAGATTCTGGACCAGGAAGACAAGCGCGTCGTGGACGTAACCATATATGGTTTACTTTTTCCTCAAGTGAACTCAAGAATTCTTGTACTCCAAAATTTTTTGAATCTAGAAGGTGCCCTGTAAGCTGACTCGCTAATTCTTGCGGATTTTTACGTAGAGTATTTAAGGACAGGGTTAATGATTTATATATTTGTTGGAGAGTCTCTTTTTTATCAATAATTAATGGTGGTTTGGATGACTGAGGTGCTAAGTTACTCAAAAAGGTATCCCACGGAAATTCCTCATCAGGCACATTTGGGTAATCTTGCTTAGATTTTTCTGCTTTAGTTATGAAATCATCATTATTTATAGATTCATGAAATGGATTTATCGCATGTTTTTGTTCAGTTTCATCACCTTCGAAATGAGTTAATTCTGGTGCAATAATATTTTTTACAGAACCGGATTCCTTTTCATCAACTTTCAACTGTGTTTGAATTCTCGCTTCTTCAGTTTTTATCTTTTGAGGCAAATTCGGATCACATGATTTGCAGAATTTGTAGGAATCTGTATTAACAGTTTCCGCCCGATCCTGAGCCATAAGTCCATGTTCGCCTCTCATTGCACTCCGCCAATACTCTGCACTTGAAGAAGGGCAATTAAGTGGATGATGACCATTGTCTACGTTTTCAATCATATTATCTCTCCACCATCAATTGTAAATGATTGAATGACTGTTTCCAGAGAATAATTGGCTGGTTAGTTAGCACAAGCGCGCCCCCCAGGGCACATGCGAAAGCTTTCAAAACTGTGCGTTGAACAGCGCTTAAATCCTGTGTGTCCATACTTATCACCATCGCTTTCTCACCGGCCCCGCTTGAGTTCTACATCGATCTCGTTAGGTGTTAGATATATCTCTGAGAGATGTTCTGATATTTGCCTTCCATTCAACCAGAACAAATCACCTCCATCCATTTCTCTATCCAGGATCCCGCACACACCCGGGATTCTTTCTAACAGCTCGATGAATGTCTTTTGGATCGACGTTGATTCTGCAAAGAGATAGCTCATACGCGTACCCGTAGTGCCAAATCTGAAAAGAACCAAATCGATAAGCCTCTTGAATGCAAAAGGCCGTGAAAGGTCTGCGTAGACAGTGAGGTCGATGGTCCCGATCGCTACTTTCTTAGGGTTGACCGGGTCAGGGGGCGCGCGATAAGCATCACCAACTCCTGTTTGGGTTAGGTAATCCAGGATGGCTTGATCCTCCTCGAAGATCAGAGATATTTCTAAATTGAATTCAGGGGCATCGTATTGGATTTCATTTTTCTTTCCATAGCTTGGCTTGAAGGGGAGGACCAGATCTTCACGGTCGGGGAAATGGACTATGGTTGTTGAATGATCGTATGGTTCAGCAATATTATCAACACCCTGCAGGGCATCCCACAGGTGTTCCTTTTTGAAGTATAGCAGGTAGCTGTAATTCAGACCCATTGGTAGCTCCTACTCGCCTTTGTTTTTCTTGATAGATTGCGAACCGCCCTGTTCACTTTGATGAAGATAGTTTTCGAAATGCGCATCACTCTGGAAACCGGATGGGATCACAGCTTGCCGTCCGCACTTCAGACACTTACAGAAGCAGGCTTCACTTTGATCGCCTGGCAGCTCGTCACCTGCTGCGTCGTAATAGACCTGCTCAGCATGGTCACATTCCGAGCCTTTGAACAGTTTCCCGATCAGAAATAACAGAGCTATGACTAGAAGGATGATGACGGTTTCGTTCACACTTACTTCTCCATGGACTTGTCAAGGACTATACTCAATCTCCAAGCAACAGTTCGGGCGTGAATGTTTTTGAATCCAGTGACCGTGCTCAACATCGGTATCTTGTACCTAGTTCTGATCGGCCTAACGGATCCCCTTCTTATAATATCAAGGAATAATTACCTGGCAACAATACTCTTTTTAACATTCTAGGTTCATGACTTGAGGGGGGCATATTCAATGTGGGTGACGATATACTGGTATATCCCTATCAGGAAACGAGTTCGGTAAAAACAATGGGAATTCCACATTCGCTTTATCTGGTGGTATTACCGACTTTAATAGAAGAATGAGGAGTAGTTGTTAATATTACCAGCAAGCATTAAAGGATACAAACCAAAAAGTAGCTTGTATAATATTAAGTGGGAGGATTAAACATGGTTAAATCTAAAAATATTTTCATGAATTTTTTTCTACTCATTGTAGTTGTAATGATAATTATTCTTACAATGACAGGATGCGTCAAAGTATCAAGTATCACATCCTGCCCAAGTAGCGACCCTAGTCCGATGAGCTGTTCCATTTTGAAAATAAATTATCTCAATGAAAGTTATCCGTATATGACTCTACTGAGCGAAGTCGCCAATGAATGTAGTGAGGATATCAGTTGTCTCCATGTTCAGGCTATCTACCATGACACATTGGGGAAAGAAGTAGGTCGTAGTGATATTTACCTTGGAGATATTTCTGCTGGGGATCGTATGAAATTTAATTTGGACGTTAAAACAAACAATCCTCAAACCAAAAGTTGTACAGCTGAGATAATTGAAGGTGCTTTTAAGTAAATAATTGGGGCATTTAGATTCGATAACGGTTTCAAGCTACCTCGGCTAGTCGCAATGACATTATTAAGGATAGTATCCACCCCTAGCCGGCGCCAGGCGTTTTTTTCTGATCCTTCATGAAGTACAGCAACCGATCGTTGAAGTGCAGATCGGAAAGATGTTCAGGAGGCAAAGGCACCGGAGGTCCCTCGATGAGCACCGGCACGATCTCGGGCAAGCCTGCCTCACTGCTCTCCCTGCGGGCAAGTGCATAGCGCACTTCCTTGTCCACCCACTGGGATTCCTTCGCGGCGCAGGACCAGAACAACATGAAAACGTCGCAGCTATCAATGTGCCGGTACAGTTCCTTCTCCCAGCGCATACCGGGATCCAGGTTGAGGATGTCCTGGAAAACACGGACCTTGCAACGCTCCAACATCTGCACCCGTTTAATAACCTCATCGCGGTCTTTGGAAGAGTAGGAAATGAAAGCCTCCTGGTAGTGATGCGCCTGAGAGTCAACCCGCTGCGGGGTCAATGAAGCCTTGTTTCTGGCGACTACCTCCAGCTTGAAGCGGATGGAACCGACAGGAACCCCTTCTAGGTGCAGGGTCACTTTTCCCAACAGGGCACCAGGATCTAACCCTTGAGGAACGCTGACACCGAACTGCACCGAGGTCGTCCGTCCCTGCCAGACCAGCTTCTGAACAGGCTCATCGATCTCCAATTTGGGAATGATCAGCTCTATTATGACCTGAGATCCGCGCTCTAAGTCCACTTCCAGAGGATGGTAACCTAAGCGCTTCGTGTCGGCATCAAATTCCTGCGCCAATGCCCGGGCAGCTTCTGCCTGGTCGGGTGTGTGCAGGAAGACCTGCACAAGAACCATCGCGCCGCCCGCGACCGAGGGGGGTGCCATCACCGAGCAATCCACCGGATCAGCGCCAGGAATTGCAGACTGGCGTATGGGAACGGGCTGTTCCCCGACCGCGGACGGCTTATCGAAGACACTGCGCACCGAAGCGTGTGGGTCGTCCGAACGGGTCGTTAGCAGGGGTACACCGCCGCGCGGCGGCATAACCGGGGCCGGTTTACCGACGGGTGGGCGCGAGGAAGGCGGTTCGGTGGAGTCTAAGAGGGTACCGGTGAAGAGTGTGTTGTAACCTCCATGGTCTTTTAGTCTCAGGAGGCGAATGCCTTCGAGCATCCTGCCACTGAGAACACTGGTGAAGCGATGTGCATTGGGAGAAGCTCCATCTCCAGCGGGTAATACGCCTGTCTGTATCGGTGGCGGAGGGGGAAGAACATAACCGCCGAATCTCTCCATCACGACAGACCAGTCCTTCAGAGGAGGACGATTTTCGGGAGAATGGGAGAGTGCCTGCATGACAAAACTAGACAATTCTTCGGGAAGATCCGGACGGAGGTCCGTAAGTTGGGGAAGTGTTGAGTTGGGTGACATTGTCAGACGCTCTGGATCTTCGCCCTGGATGTACCGTATACCGGTGAACAATTCGAATAACACGATGCCACAGGTGTACGAGTCGCTCGCCAGGGAGATGATCTGTCCGGTGGTGTGCTCAAGGATGTTATTGATCTGTTCCGGTGCAGTGTAGCGCGGATTGAATGCCAACTTGTTCGAGAGGGCATCCGAGAAGTGGGCCGGCGTGGGCGGTCTGACGACCAGGTACCAATTGTCTGTCGCCTGTACGGCATGCACGCATTCGTCCCAGTCGAAAAAGAACCTGTTACGAACGCTGGACTCGTGCAGGTACTGGAACAGTCTTACCAGTGAAAGGGCGATGGAACATGGCGTGGCGAGATCGTGGATGTTGCCAGCAGTCAGGTGCAGGCTGAGCGGCTTGCCGATCAACTCAGGAAAAACGAGCACCCATTGCCCGGTCTCATCAACACATACATCCAACACCTGCCAGAGAGATGGATGATGCAGCCGAGTTACCATCCGGGCGTAATCCGTCAAGAGCGTGTGATTGAACGGAGTTTTCCCGTTTCCAAATAGAAGTTGAATTTGCATGTTCACCTCTTGAGCCTGACTAGGTAGTAGTCCGGGAAAGGACCTGTGTGAATCAATGGGAGATGACGTGAGCCTCACTCTGGATCAGTTTAATACAATATAGACTAAATCATCCATTAATTCAACCTGTTGATAAGAAACAGTTCAACGATCGATACAAATATAGGGAAGAGGGGTTAAATGTTTTTAAATTCAGAAAAATATTTAATGACAGCGCCACCTTTCAAGTACTGATAGATCGGGCAAAAAGGGGGAGAGAGAAAAAACTTGCTGTTGTGAAGTTCATTCAGACCCTTAAGCGAGACAATGATGACCGGATAAAGAAAGAGTGCGACTCTGCGATGAACGAAATCATGAACGTCGGTTCCAATATGATGCCACGAAGTTCAATACGCGATGAGAGATAGCAGGTATTGACCGCGCAATCAAGCCGTGCCGACGACGACAAAGGCAGCCCAAAAGTATGGGTGTGAATACATTCCCTCTTCAAGAAGCTTTAACTGCGCCTGGCGCAACGCCCGGGCAGAACCATTGCCTGCCAGCATGTCCTGATAGAAGTATTTCATCAACACAGGCGTCGAGATATCCGCTACCTTCCACAGTGAGACACACACCCGAGATGCGCCGGCATAAAGGAAGGCACGCGTCAACCCGATCAGACCTTCACCGCGAATAACCTTACCCAGCCCAGTCTCGCAGGCGGAAAGGACGACGGTCTCTGCCGGGATATGGGATTTGAAGATCTCGAATGTCTGCCAGTAAGAATTTTCCCCATTATCTGACGAGAACAGCAGCCCTGAGAACTGGGGATTTTCAATGTTTAACAGCCCGTGGGTGGCGATGTGCAAGAAACGGTAGTCACGACTGCCATCGGTCAGGGCGAGCACCTGCTGCTTGGTAGCTTTCTCGCCGGTAAACAACTGCACGCGGTCCGAATGGAACTCGGTCGTCTTTCCCTGCGGAAGTCCGCTTTCAAACAATCCTGCCAAGGTCCAGACCTCTTCGGAGGTGAACGGGAGCGGTGCTAGCCCGGTGCGCAGCGATCTCACCGCGCCGGGTGGCAGGTCATCCTGACCTTTCAAAAGCGGGTCTGCCAGGGCGGTGATCTGCAAACCTCCCCTACGTACGAAGGTTTGTTGTTTCGCCATGAAACATGCCACGCTCGCGGAGGGGACGTAACGAATGGAATGATCCAGCAGCAGATAATGCAGGTTGGGGAAATCAAAGGGGGGTAACCCGGCAAGGTCTGCTTCCAGTTTATTCGTTAACAGATTGTCCTCATTTAAAGCCTGTGCTGAGCGCAGTGTTCCAGGGAGTTGCTCTGAGCCGCCCCCACTCCCTTCCGGTGGGCGGGTGAGTAGCATGGCAAAAGGTAGGTAATGCAGGACGCCATCAGCGACGATGAGCAGGTCCTTGCCCCGGATCATCGCCTCCGCCGGTTGAACCAGGTCATGGTAGAGGGCATCACCATGCAAGTAGCGGTGCAAAGTGAGGGAAGCGCGCAGTTCCTTGACGCGCAGCTCAATCTCAGCCCTGGGCGGCAGGCGGAAGACCTCAAAGGTATCCTTCAGCACAACGAACAGGGTACTTACACCCTCACCCAGTATGTATTCCAGCAGGGCGGTATGGTCATCCAACAATTCGCGCTGCACTTGTTCGATACCCCAGATGGCAGGCTGGGTCAACGCGCTGTAGCGCGGGTTCATTTTCCTGATCTCGCCCTGGTTGATCTGATATTTTCGTTCCAACTCCTGCTGGTGACCTCTCAGGGAGGCAAGCTGGTCCGCCTGCCCGGTTTCTTCCTCCTGTAAAGTATCGATTTGTTTGTGGATCTCATTTATGTTTGCAAGGAGATACAGCTCTTCGTCACGCAACTTCGGGTCCAAATCCTCCTGGAATGCAACCTGAGCTTCCGAGAGCAGGTCCAAGAAGGAACGCGCCTTACTGCGCTCGATCATTCGGAAAGCATCAGCCCGGCGTTCCATGGCAAGCAGCACCTCCACATAAAGGGCGTAGATGTTCTGCTTGTTCGAGAAATAGCTTGTGCGCAGGGATTCACTGACCAGGTTCAAGCGTATGCTTTCAATGATGGTGATCGCCTGTTCCAACACTTCCACTGCTGCGGGGAGATGACCGGTGTGGCCATGCACCTGCGCCATGGAATAGATCGCCCGGATCTGCCCATCCGGATTGGAGACCTCCCTGAATAGAACCAGTGCCTTCTGGTATTGTTGCAGCGCCTCTTCGAAGTGTTCCTGCCCGATCATGATCTCCCCGAGAGTCATGTAGGAGACCGCCTGAGAATTTCGGTCCCCCGTCTGCTGCTGGATGGCAAGCGCTTCCTGTAGGGTCAGTAGCGCCCTCTCATAATCCTTTGCACGCTGGAACAACGAAGCAATGCTGATTAGGGTTTTTCCCTGAGAGAGCAGGTCGCCGGCTTTTTTCTGGTAGAAGATCGCTTGCTGCAGGAACGACAGGGCTTCGTCATCCTTACTCATGTCGGCGGTGGCCACGCCCAGGTTGGTCAGGGTCAATGAAGCGGAGTGCCAGTCGCCCTCCTCCTCGGTGAGTTGTAGGGCGCGGCGGTAATATGCATTGGCTTCGTTAAATTGCCCGATCTGGTGGTAGATGTGACCGATGCCGTGTAGGGTACCACCCTGGTCCGTCTTGCTGCCACAAGTTTCTGCGATCTTGAGCGCCTCCTGGTAGACGTTAAGGGCGTCCTGGTACATGCCTAAATGGGCGTAGACTATACCCAGGTTATTAAGCGCCATGCCCAGCTCTTGTAACTTGTTCAGGGCGCGATAGGAGTCGACCGCTTGCGTCAGTCGATCGCGGGCTTCCAGGTTGAAACCGGTATCTTGATATAGCGTTCCTAACTTGTAAAGACAGTAGGCGATCTTTTCTGCATCGTTGTGTTTTCGTGCGAGAAACAAAGCCTGCTGAGCGTGCTTTTCCACCTGTGCAGTATCCCCCTGGTCAATCTCAACGCGCGCCATCTCGATGAGAGTGTCGATCTGCTTGATCTCATCCCCGATCTTTTCATAATATCCAAGCAGCTTTTGATAAATTATTAACCCCTCCTGAGGTTGCCCCATCTTGACCATAGCCCCGGCAAGTCCATCCGTGGCGATGGCAGCAAGTTCAGGATTGACCATGCGACGTGCCAGGTCAAGTGCCGCCTGCCAGGTCTGCATGGATTGCTGCTGCTGATCCAGATGGCCGAGGGCTGTTGCCAGGCTGATAGTGACCTTGCATTCCCCCAACCAGTCCCCGTTCTCGATGTGACGCTGGCGGGCTTGCTGGAGCACCGACATGGCTGATCGATAATCCCCCCTCCCCCCGTAGGCTGCGCCGAGATTTGTCAGGGCAACCGCACATATCTGCAGGTTTCCCTGGGCGCGGGCAGCCTGCTCAAGTGCAAGGAAAACCTCAACTGCCATGTCGAACTCGCCGCTCTCATAAAACCCAGCTGCTTGCGCAAGCATATCGCTCAGATGATTATCCTGCGGTGTCATACTCAACCTTCCCGACAGCCGCAGCGGTGATCACAGGACGAACTTGTCCTTTTCCTGCTGGAGCAAGCCGATCACCATGGTGACACGTCCGACAGAATCCTGCTTGCCACACTTGCGGTAAAGTTCAAGAGCCTTAACATAGAGGTCCAGGGCTTCCTGTGTATGACCGAGGCTCTGGTGGATGTTACCCAACGCCTCGCAGGCACTTGCCGCGTCCTTAGCCTGGTTACCCGCATCATAGCTGGAGAGCAGCTCCTGCAGCCGAGCGATGGCGGATTGTGGCTTTCCCTGCCTGAAGAGCTCCATGGCAGCTTCGATGTGTGGATCAGAGATGGGGATCGCGACCGTTTCCATGTTAACATCAGCGCCTAGGTTCTTTAACTCCTTATTCGCCTGGGGGCCATACGCTTCTATATGCATCTCGTCCTCGAGCAGCAATACGCGGGTCAAGACCGGGATGGCTTCATCGTTCCGATTCTGTTTGCACAGCGCCAGTCCTAGTATATACAGGACGTGCGGTTCCTCATCTCTAATCTTCTCATCCATAACAACCTGCAGTGCCCGACGAATGATTAATTCCCCTTGTACAGCGTGGTTCGCATCGATCTCCAGCGAGGCGGCAGCTGCCAGTGCGAAAATAGCGTCCTTGAACGTGCCAGCTTCCATGAGCAGGTCACTCGCCTTCAAGTACATTTCCGTGGATCGGCGATTGTCGCCCATCTGATAATACAGCGTTCCCAACCTATCATAAGTCGTCCCTTGGCGGAAGCTGTCATAAAGCGAGTGGAATATTTCCAGGGACTGGTTGAGATAACTTTCTGCCTCCTTGAAATTACCCAAGTCGCGGTGGAACATCCCCAATCCCTGTAATGCCCTTCCGATGGCGAGCGGCTCTTCCGCCTGACGGTACAATTTGAGCGCCTGCTCGTAGTCTCGAACTGCACCCAGCAGGTCTTTTTCCTTGCGCTTACTCTCCCCCTGCTGTTGTAAATTCCCACCCTGCAGGAGCAGCCTCTCTTTTTCTTCTTTCGAGAACGTTTTCTTTCCAAAGATCTGCATCTCTCATTCGCCTCCTGGCACGCCCATCTCCTACATCAGGTCCTGCAGTTGCTTACCGTACTGCGCAGCGCCTGCGGAATCACCCGCCTGGTTGCAGAGCTCAACCAGATTCTGAAGGGTCTCCGCAGTGCCGCGAATATCGCCTGCCTGCCTGCGCAGGGGCAGGGCGGCCTTCAGGTGCTGGATCGCCTTGTCCGTGCTACCCATATCTAGGTAGGTCATAGCGAGGTTGTTATGGAGCACGCCTTCCAGACCCGGATTCTGTTTAATATTCGGGATGGCTAATGATTCTTCATAGGTCAGGCGAGCCTTACTGGAATTGCCCGTATGGCGATATGCCAGCCCCAGGTTATTGAGCACCGAGGCGAGTTCATCGTTCTTCCCACTGGCACGGCAAAGGCGGGCGGCTTCCTCCAGGTAGGGAATGGCTTTATCCGGGTGACCAGAGAAGCGCGAGGCTCGCCCGAGCATGAAGTTAATGCTGATCTTCGCCTTCTCCTGTCCCACCTCATCAGCCAGGGCGAGGGCTTTTTGAAGATGTATGATGGAGCGGGGGAAATTTTCAGTCTGGATATAGGCCTCTCCCAGTTCGTAACGGCAAGCAAATTCGCCTTCTTTCTCGCCGATCTCAGCCTGCAGTTCGATCGCCTTTTCCAGTGAAGGGATCGCCTTTGCCAGGTCATTGCGCTGCAGCGCTTCCTTGCCCTGTTTGTATAATTGAAGGGCTTCATTCGGCTTGCTAAGTGCTTTCTTGAACAGACCCATTTTATTCTCCTTTTTTCTTTGGCTGATGAGAACCCCGAGATCAACAGGATTCCTCAAGACGAAAATATATTTAGAATAATAGACAAATACAAAAATAATATAACATATATCGAAACGCGAGACAACGTGCATTACTGATCCGTATCACGAGCATCGCCAGGCGCATATGCTTGCAAGGTTGGTGAAATGACAGGTATCGTCGCACCACGATGAAGCATTGCGTCAGAATAACGGGGCGTTGAACCGTGGGTAAGGAAGTTGTTTACTAATGATAGGATCAGATCTTTGCAGCCCAGGCATGTCATTCGACGACCTGAATAAAGAAGCGGAGGCTGTTCCGGCGGGGGCGAAAACACGCCTTCGCTTGGCGGCTCAGCACCTGCGGCAGACGTGAGCCTGCCGGCGCTGCCAGGAATGAGATCGATTCTAATGGTTGGTTTAAGTGGCAAACGGAGGGCGGGAGTAGAAATAGCCTGCGAGAAGAAAAATGCTTAGGGGTAGATAACTGCTAGTTGAGACAACAGAATCCTCGCTGTACGCTGCAGGCTGTCTTGGGCAAACTACACTTGACTACGATGGAAGAAACGATAGCTTGATGTCGGTGGCTGTCGCCTATTTATTTCGTCACCAAAGGTAAATGAATACTATACAACTCTACAAGAATGGTCACCTCTTCCAATTCAACTGACACCAATCCAAGAGCATCGGCCACCTGTAAAGTAAATGTCAGTTGATCTTCGTGATCCGGTGCGTTGAAGGTAGGCTGTTCTTCTGTTGCGCCACTGAGTGTAACGGTCTCACCAGCCGTCTGTGTCCATAAATAGGTGAGCGGTATTTGGTTATCCGGATCATAACTGCCACTGCCATCCAATGTCACAAGTGTGGACACCTTGACCTGTTGATCTGATCCCGCATTCGCCAGCGGAGGATCGGGTTGCCAAGTGGTGTTGACCTTGTAAGGCACGTTGGCATTCTGGAAACTGATCCAGCCAATATTCTCACCCCAGGCATAGCCGTTGAAATCACCGCTCAACGGATCAATTTTCACCTGCTCCTCACCACTCGGATCGAAATTAATCCAGCCGGTATTACTACTCCAGGCGAACCCGGAGAGGTAGCCAGCCCCATCGTTATTGACACCATAATCGCTGGCAGACGTATTGGAATAGGTACAGGGTGACCCTGACTCACAGGTACCCATGCGAATCCAGCCGATATTTTCACCCCAAGCATACCCTTCCAGATGATCCGCATACACCGTGACACCACCTGTATCGGCTGAGAAATTCACCCAACCAACATTGGTGCCCCATGCCCATTTGTTGATTGCATCGATATTCACTGCTGCCAGAACCAGCGTCGTACTGATCAATAAGATACAAATGGCGAAACCCAATGGCTTCATCAAGTTTCGAAATCGTTTTTTTGTTTTCATCGCCTGACTCACTGCCCACCACGAACTGGCCAAACACGATAGGGAGTTGTTTTGGGATAACCTCGTAATGTGCCATCGCCTAATGGAACACTAAATGCATAGGTGGCACTGGCAGCCATCGTTGTATTGGTCCAATAGCCATCAGAAACGACATTGGTAAATGGATCACCAATGGACCATTTTCCGGAACCGGCAGTATTGGAAACCGCTGGAGCAAAGACTGCGAAATCCACCAGACTTTGCATTTCCTGAGCGTTCGGTAGTCTCCAATCCCCTTCGCTCGAGCCATCAGTTAATCCACACTCGCTATTATTGAGGTTGTTGGCATCACCTATGGCAGTTGACCATTCCCTGGCACCAAAACAATCAGCATTCTTGAGCCAGATCAATCCAGATAAGTTATCTGTCACCGTGCCATTCCCGTTATCTGTAAATCTTGGTGCTGGCCAATTGACTCCAGCTTCATAATCGCCATCATCCCCTGTCGCTTGAGAAGTGGTCTGGCCAGTTTTGGGCACCAGAGATCTTTCACGAGTCAATGCGTATATTTCGTTCAAGGTATACATGCTGGCTGTGTCCGGCCCTGCCTGCGGTTCGGTAAAGGTACTCATGATCGCAGCTGCTCCATTGTCAATGCTGTGATAAATATCAGCCAATGTATACGATTCTGTTTCCCCCGGCGTCGTTCCCGGACCTGAGAGGTTGCCCGCCATCACCACCACGGTGGACGCCAATACCGCTCCGAGAACAACCCCCACCAATAATCCAAGCAAGAATTTATGTTGCATAAAAATCCTCCTCAAAAATATCGTATAGTTCGATGCGAAGATCGAATTTTAAGAAAGCAATGATTCAGTTGTATACGGATAAAGGAATGATTGAGAATTTATTATTAGAAACCGTTGTGTGGACGATATAAAGTATAGCAGAAATTCATTTTGCTAACCAAAAAAAGAGTTATAGATCATTATCCAAATGACACGTGGAGGTAACGGAGTGGTAAGCCGGAACGCGCTTTGAAAGGGGGGTATGGCACGCGCCAGGGGGTCCTTCGGAAACAGTCTTCGCCTGAAGGCTCGACACCTTCGGCGGACGCGAGCTGCCGGCGCTGTCTGGGAATGAGATCGAGGCTAACGGTTTGCGTTGGCTGTGTGTGGGCAAGCGTGGCAATTCTTGGGAGCGGGAAAAACTCGAAGTCAGAAAATGTCCGAAAATACCGCACGCGCTCAGCCCAGTCCCAACCGTTAAGTGTAAGCTTTGTTGGGTAAGGGTCTTCAAGACTCAGCTTTCTATTGCTTTACAACAATCATCCAGTTTCGGTTATTTCATTCCCGATCCGAACGACTTCTTTTGCCAGTAAGTCAAAGTCATCCTGTGTACTGCGATGATTTGCGATTGCAATTCTCAAACAGTAGCGTTGATTGAGGGTTGTGTAGGACGGTGCTGCAATTCCCTGTTCATGCAGCCGCATTAATATCTCTTTGTTGATCGTATTGAGACTATCATCGTTCAGCTTGCCCGGGTTGAAGCGGAAGCAGACAATGTCCATACCGATTGGGGCTGTTAATTCCATATTTGGTTCTTTCTCAACTAATTGACCAAAGTAATGCGCTTGGTCAACGTTACGTGCGATCATCCGGCCAAACCGATCCAATCCATGCTCTTTGATTGACATCCACACCTTAAGTGCGCGGAATTGACGCGAGAGTTCCAGCCCATAATCGCTGAACCAGACATTCCCAGCAGCCAGTCCGCGGGTTTCATGTGCCAGATATTCAGGAGTAAGCGAAAACGTGCCGCGATGATATTTTTCAGAGCGTACAATAATGCAGCCAGCCTCAAAGGGAATGTGCATCCATTTATGAAGATCAAGCCCGACTGAGTCTGCTCGTTCAATGCCATTGAGTTTGGGTCTCACATTTTCTGCAAGTATTCCCACTGCTCCAATTGCGCCATCCACATGGAACCAAAGGTCTTCGCGCAGACATATATCAGCTAATGCGCTCAAGTCGTCAATTGCGCCAGTATTGGTAGTACCCGCAGTGCCAATAACACAGATCGGACGATATCCTGCTTCACGGTCAGAAGTGATGCTTTGTTGTAATAAATCCAGGTTAATTGAGTAATCATCGTTCACTGGGATTTTCCGCAGACTGGCATTTCCCAACCCTAGTAATTCAACAGCTTTTTGATTGGAACTATGTACTTCATTGGAGGCGTAAACGGTTAATTTCTGCGGTGACAGCCTGCATCCCTAATTCCCGAACATCGAATCCGGCTTTGACATTTCTAGCTACTGCGATACCCACGAAATTAGCCATCGATCCACCGCCTACAAGTAATCCGCTGGAGTCTTTTGGAAAGCTGAGCATCTCTTTAATCCAATTAATTACTTGATCTTCGACCAGATTTGCAACGTGATTACCGCCGGCAAGATTCGGATTCATGATGGATGCCAAAAAATCGGCAAGTGCACCTAAGACAGTCCCGGCTCCCATGTACCATCCCCAAAAGCGTGGGTGGATGTTTCCCATTGGATAGGGAAGGATTGTTTCTGAAAATTCTTTATATACTGCATCTGCGCCAACAGGCTCATGTGGCGCTGGTTCATCAAATCGGGCAGCTATTTCATCTGGGATTTGTTGCCAGACCGGGCGTTCACGCACTGTTTCAAGATAAGTAATCGCATCATCCACCATACGGTGTGCAAGTGCCCGCATCTCATCCCAGTTTTCAGGGTCAAGAGTCTCAAAACGTTTTTTAGGTTTCATCTAATTCCTCCTTTTTTTACCAACAAAGTCGACATTGAATAAATATATCATGGAAAATTAATATAAAAAAACCACCAATGATTTGATTGTTTTTTTTCATCACTGATTGCTTCTCGCTTTTTTACTATTCACTAGCTATATTCAGCGCACGACAATGCGACACGGTGAACGAAAGACGAACCGTTAATTGACTGAAAGCTCAACTATGTTTTGGGCAGTGCCAAACTTGATACACTCTACCCAACTTCGACGATCATATACACTGAAGCAGCATAACCCATAGGCAAACTGGCTACACCGACTGCTGTACGTGTATGCTTGCCCATTTCTCCGAATACCTCAACCACGAAATCTGAGGCGCCATTCATTGCTTTGGCTTGGTCCTCGCAATCGGATGTGCTATTCACCATTCCGTGTACGGAAACAACCTGTTTGATGTGATTCAATGATCCAGTCAAACTTCTGATTGCTGCCAGGCAATTTATTGTACAGGCTTTCGTTGCTGCACGAGCATCATCTAGGCTAATATTGTCGCCCAGTTTCCCTTTATATTCATGCCCGTTTTCTACAGAGACCTGACCTGCTGTGAATATCAAATTGTCAACTCGCTTGGCAGGTACATAATTAGCTATTGGTGCAGGCAAACTCGGAAGCATGATTCCTAGCTCATGTAAGCGTTCTTCATAATTTTCCACGTTTTACTCCTTGATGAAACTCTAATATTTCTCAACATCCCGTTAAGGATAGTTATGTATAACATATTTTTGAATAGCAAAAAAGTCTAATTCTGCCTAACGGTTTGCGTTAGTGGCGGTGGGGCATGCAACAAAACGATCTGCTGTTGTTTTGGCGCGCTTTCTCTGCGGCCGGGGATAAGGTGGGGCAAATGGTGTTTTGCATTTTTATGAGCAAAACACGATTTGCCCCTCACGGGAGGGAATAGATCGATGGGGATCAGGTCAGGAACCAAGCCGGCGGAAAGATTAGGTGAACATGGATAACCAGTAACGCGCTTTTGAAAGGGGGGTATGGCACGCGCCAGGGGGTTCTTCGGAAACAGTCTTCGCCTATCGGCTCGACACCTGCGGCGGACGCGAGCCTACCGGCGCTGTTCGGGAGTGAGATCGAAGAGTTAAGGATAGCATTAACTGCGTGTGAGCCAGGCATCGATTCTGCTTGGGAGTAGAAAAATCTCAAAGCAAGAAAACTGCTTGAAATCGACTCGAACTACTACCCATCAAGCGTACGTTGTGTTGGGTGCTTTTTGTTGTTCCAGGTATCTTGATATTAACCGAAAACTAAATTTTTTTTGATTAGATATATCAAGCGACACCCCAAATAACAAAGCTGTTTTTTCCTTGTGCTTTAGCAGCATATAAGGCCTTATCCGAATTTTTCATTAGTGTTTTGGCTGTTCGCCCATTAGATGGATAGCAGGCAATGCCAATACTGATAGTAACCAATAATTCTTGTTTGCCAACTATAATTGGCTTTTGGACAATCTTCAAAATACGATAGGCTAAACTCTTGATATCGGTGATACTTTTGGCTTGTGAAGCGAGCAGAATAAATTCATCTCCCCCGATACGTGTAACTGTGTCTGTTTCCCGAATAAGGTTCGTTAATCGTTTTGCAATTGACTTTAATACAATGTCGCCAGTATGATGCCCATAAGTATCATTTAATAAGTTTGAATCCGTCCAGGTCTAAAGCCATCAAAACTCCTATTGTCTTCGTTCGCTTGGCTAGACGCAAGTATTGATTAATCCGATCATTGAGCAAGAACCGATTTGGTAATTTTGTTAAATAGTCATGTGTTGCTAATGCAACTGCTTTTTCTGTCTCTTCGTTCTGAAAAGCGAGTTCCCTGTTGGCAATGACTAATTCCGCCGCCCGGTTTCTTTTCTCTTCATTCTGAAAAGCAAGCTCTTTGTTGGCAATGACTAATTCCGCCGCCCGGTTTCTTCCTTCTCTTCATTCTGAAACGCAAGCTCTTTGTTGGCAATGACTAATTCAGCCGCCCGCTTTCTCTTCTCTTCATTCTGAAAAGCAAGCTCTTTGTTGGCAATGACTAATTCCGCCGCCCGGTTTCTTTTCTCTTCATTCTGAAAAGCGAGTTCCTTGTTGGCAATGACTAACTCAGATGCAAGTTTCCTCACTTCAAGTTTTTCAGAATTTAGATTCATGGTTGATCACTTTTTTGTTGCAAAGAAAACGCCTGACGAATTAAGGATTGATGTGGCGAAAAGAACGAAAATCGAAAACAGGCTCAACATGCCGCCACATCAATCCGAGTTGAACTAAGCCGTCTTAGTAACGAAGCCTGTCTATTTGGAATTTAAGGCACACAGGCAGAGCAAAATCACTTTCTTGCATGTGGATATGGATAAATTGTACAATCAAAAAGCCAACCAAGGCAAGCCAGAAACGCGACAAAAGCAGTCTACCCGGATCATGTTTTTTGAGTTTAGGCGAATTGAAACATGAGTGCAGGCTCGAAAACCAGCATCCAGCGAAAAAAATGGAAAGGGAAAAACTGAATTGGCTCATGGTGGGCAGCGTCCAGTGGGATGAATGGTTCGTTGAAAAAGCAGCGGCTGGCCACAAATGGGGCAGCACAGCTTTGTCGCAGGGATCGAATCGGCTGGTTCTGGTGTGGCTTCTGACTCCCCCAAGTTCTCCGGGTACTTTCTGCTCGAGCTGTTGGCGTAAAGCAGCCAGGCGTTTGCGGCAGCCAGGTGCAAAGAAGCCGAAGTAACGCACCTTGACGAAGCCTTTGGGTAACACATGCTGCAAGAAACGGTGGATAAATGCTTCGGCGGAGAGCGTGCAGAGCTTGAGTTGGCCGGTATCCGTAGTGCGGTAGCGAAAGGTAACCTGGTCATTTTCCAGTTTGACCAGACGACGGTTGCTGATGGCTACCCGGAAAACATAAGGTGCCAGGTATTTCAAAGCAGTGCTCCCATTGCCAACCGGTTTGCAGTGCACAACCCAATCCTGTTGCCAGACCCTGGAAGGTATTTGCGTGAAAAAGGCCGTCTTTTGTAAAGCTTGGCGGAACTTACCGCGGAAAATCTTCGAGAGGGCTTTCACTGGCAGCAGAAAATCCTTTCGGTGCAGGCAGCCAGGTTTGTGTATCTGCAGCCAGGCCACCGGCTGGTACCAGGTAGTGGATGTGTGGGTGATAGGCCAGAT
Source organism: uncultured Chloroflexia bacterium (assembly GCA_963765655.1). GTDB lineage: Bacteria > Chloroflexota > Anaerolineae > Anaerolineales > Anaerolineaceae > UBA6170. The sequence continues at coordinate 1,396,137 of CAVXXH010000005.1, read as the reverse complement.
TGCGCCCCCAGGTGTGTAAAATACCCACCATGCCGATCTGCCCGCCAACAAAACGCGGGATCTTTTGCCAGATGTTGGGTGGCCGCGGCGGAAATTCGGAAGAGCAAGATTGTACAACAATTTCTGGTTGCTGCGCACAACTTTACACAGTGCGGCAGGCAAGGTGAAAGTCAGCATGAAGTACGGCACTGGCAGCAGTAAATCTTGCTGTGATTCCAACCATTCCTGTGCCTTGTCGTTCTGGCACTTGGGACAGTGTCGGTTGCGGCAGGAATGGTAGCTGTATTGCACCTTACCACATTCAGGACAAGCGTAAACCTGTCCGCCCAGGGCCTCGGTGCGGCACTGCTCAATGGCGCGCATCGCCTGGCGATGGCTGGGAAGGATTTGGTCGGCGTATTTCTGGCGATAGGCAGGGCCGTAGGAGCGAAAAATATCGGCCAGTTCTAATTCCACAACCCCGCCACGATACGATTGACCGCCTGGATGGCGATATCTTCGCTGGGTTGGGTTAGATGAGTATAAATTGCGGTGGTGGTGGGTGAAGCATGCCCCAGATAATTCCTGGATGATCCGCAGATTCAGCCCGGCTTCCAGCAGGTGGGTGGCGTACGAATGGCGCAGCGTATGTACAGTGGCGGGTTTTTGGATACCACTTTCCCGCAATGCGGCCTGAAACGCTCGTTGCAATCCACTGGCATCCATGGGTCTTTGGACAGTCTGATGAGTAGACGGAAAGAGCCAGACCGGATTGCGGTGAGTGCCCCAATATTGGCGCAGCATCTCTAAGACTGGTTGGGGTAGCGGCACATAACGATCTTTTCCACCCTTACCATGACACACATGCACCAACTGGCGCGCACTGTCAATATGGCTGATCTGCAAGTGCAAGCCCTTCCTGCAAACGCAGCCCACAGGCGTAGATTGTGCTCAGGCATACCCGGTAATGCCAATGCGTCGTACCCGCTCCAGCACTTGGCGCACCTCATCCACGCTGAGTACCACTGGCAGTTTCTTCTCCCGTGGCGGGCGCAACAATGCCAAAATAGCCCACTGCCGTTGCAAGGTGCGCTCGTAGAAGAACTTGATCCCGCACAATGCCAGTGTAATTGTGCTGCGGGAAGCTTGTTTGACGTTCTTCAGGTACAGAAAATACTGGCGCAGTTCTTCTTCGGTGATCTGATCCGGCGACTTTGTGATAGTACGCCGCCAGCTGGCGCACGGCTTCGCATGTAGGACGTCTTGTGTCCTCTCCGCAAAACCGTGCAACTGCATATCCTCGATCATTTTTTGACGTAACGCGGTCATAGCTAAACCTCCTGTGAATTGGAATTTGGTCTTTCACAGGAAATATAGCCCGGATCGCGGCAACGTGGGAAGTTCTGGTTGGAAAAGCTTTGGGGAAAGAAAAGAGCGCTGGCCGTTACCTGCGCGCAGCGCTTAGTTCAACTACTAATTATACGCACTTATGTTACTCTGCAATTATGCAGTATAGCCAATTAAAAGAGGCGTATTATGCTGCAAATACGCTTGGTTATTTCAAACATAATACTACCATCATCAGAATTCCAAGATAAGCATCCATTTTTATTTAAATGACTCTAAGTACTGAATTTATTAGAAGCAAATTAATAATCTTATGGATAAAAGATACTCTGTAATTATGCTGTTAAGCCAGATTACGGGAGCATGTTATATTACAATTCCACTTGGATATCAAAAGCATACTTTTTCTATCTAACCAAATTTATTATGTAAGAACAACTTTTCGGTAAGCGAATAATTTTTAGTAAGTAATTTGCCCAATAGTCAAAATAAACCCTATTGCGTGTGGAGACAATGGATAGGTTGGTTGGAACATTATTTTGAAAGGAGGGGTGCAAGCAATGATGGGTGGTGATTTCCGTTCACAAACCAAATGATTACAACTCAAGCGCTTCCAGCCACGGAAAGCCATCTGGATTTGCTGAATATAACTGAATCAGTTTTTCATCATTATGGCCGTGGATTTGGTCAAGAAAAGGAAAGTCTACTGGTTCTACAAGGATTTTTGCAATCGGCTGTGCTGATTGGGAACTAATCCAGTGTGGAAAAATAATTTCAGTTCCTTGTGCTTGCTGAGGTGCTTCTTGTGTAAAAAATTCCCGTGGCAATATGTAGATAGCACCTGTGCACCAGGGTTTTTGAACCAGCACAGATTGGGTAATCGAAAAGAAATACAAAGGTTCACTCAATTGGTCGGGGGAGATTCGGGCTTGTAAACATGAATTGAATAGTGTTATTTCCGGGTATTTTTTACGGTCAAGAATAGCAAAATACATAACCCAAATGCCATCCGTAGTAGCATAAATGGCAAATTGATTGCTATAAGCTCTTTTGTCGTTCGCCTGTTTTGGTTCTACTTGTTCTATTTCCAAGTTTTGTGAACCGTGAAGTACGAGGTTCCTGGTTTCGCATAGGTAGGAAAGGAATTGCCATTTTGGAAATGGGAGAGAATAATCAATAAAAGCCCCGCTGGGAGTTGACTGAAATAGATTATCAAAAGCCGCCACCATTTCAGGCGATTTATCAAAACATGGGCGAGGAAGAAGAAAAGAAGATGCATCCATACTTTTTACCTCCTAAATGTTCGACAAAACTGGAAATTAATTCCCTTTAATTATTTACCAAATTGAATCTTCTGCGATAGAGAGTGCATTTAATCGATTAAAGGATTTTTTCAATTGATTAATTATTCTTCTTGTTCCCAAAATTCGTTTTACTCAACTGCCAATGGCAACCCGCTGGCTCCACCTAATTCTTTGAAAGGATCGTAGACAAGTTCCATTTGATCACGGAACTGCTTTGTATATAACCTGTGATACTTTCCACCTTTTTTCAGCAACTCCGAATGTGAGCCAATTTCAGCGATCTGGCCATCTTCAATGACTATGATGCGGTTTGCTTTCTTGATCGTCGATAAACGATGCGCGATGATGAAACTGGTTGAATTTTGCATTAAAGTTTCCATACCCTGTTGGATCAGGGCTTCGGTTAGTGTGTCCACAGAACTGGTAGCTTCATCCATGATGAATAATTCAGGATTTGCCAACACGGCTCGTGCTAAGCTAATCAATTGTTTCTGCCCAACAGAAAGTAGATTTCCACCTTCACCAACTGGTTCTTCATAACCCTTCTCCAGTTTAGAAATAAATTCGTGTGCTCCCGCTAATTGGGCTGCCCGTTCTATTTCATCATCGGTTGCATCCAAGCGACCATAGCGCAGGTTTTCCCGTATGGTGCCAGAAAATAAATGCGGGGTCTGTAGCACCATGCCAATGCGTGATTGAATGCCATGCAAGGAAAATTCGGTGTAATCTTTACCATTAATCTTGATTTTTCCTTTGGTTGGCTCATACATCCGGCACAGCAAATTCACAATTGTGGTCTTGCCACCACCGGTTGGACCCACCAGCGCAATGGTCTCACCGGGTTTTACTTTCAAAGAAAAATCTCGTAATACTGGTTTATTATCTTCGTACGCAAAAGTAACATTATCAAATTCAATCTCGCCAAAAATCGTACCTGGATCATACGCTGTTGATTGATCTTTGACACTGGGAACCGCATCCAGTAATGAAAATATGCGTTCTCCAGAAGCCATGGCATGTTGCATTTCTGCAAATACACGGGCTAAATCCTGAATTGGCCACATCATGAAGGTGACATAGGATACGAATGCCTGAATACCACCGATTGTGATAATCCCATAATCAGCCTGTAAACCTCCAAACCAGACAATTGCACCTAAGGCAAAGGATGAAATGATTTGAACAGTTGGCAGGAATAAAGCGGACAACCAGGCAGCTCGATAGGATGCTTTATACATATCATTCGTTAAGATCCCAAATTCATCTAAATTCCCAGATTCACGTCCGAGCGCTTTAATGACACGGACACCCGTGATGTTTTCGTTGTATGCGCCGGTAATTTTTGAATTTAATTTTCTAACATTTCTAAATTGAACCAAAATCCTTTTCCTGAATTGTATGGAAACGTATAAAAGTATTGGAAGTGCAATGAATACCAGAATAGCCAGTTTCCAACTGATGATTAACATAAAAACCATGGCAGTTACAATATTCATGATTCCCCAGGTCATATCAAGAAGACCCCAGGTGACCAGATCCGCAACGCGTTCTGTATCCGAAGTGACTCTGGACATGATCCATCCAACCGGAGTGCGGCTGTAGTAAGAAAGCGATAATTTTTGCAGGTGGTTGAATAAAGCTTTTCGTAAATCGTATCTAATTCTTTCACCCAAAACTCCAGCAAGATAGATGAAGAAGAAAACAAAGAGTGCTTGAACCACCAGCAACGCCCCATAAATGGTAAGAATTCCAATGAGTGCATCTTTATTCCCTGGAACAATTCCTTCATCTATGATGCGTTTGCTTAGGTAGGTGAAGAATGAATCCAAACTTGAAACCGTAGCAATGGCAATTAAGAAACCAATTACCCATTTCCAATGTGGTTTTGTCAGGCCTAATATTCTTCGGAAAGTTTTACCGGTAAATTTTGATTGAAAATCCTCTTCTTCTAAATATTCTTCAGACATTGGCTATCTCCTTTTCAAGTTCCGTTTCAATTCGTGTCTGAATGTCGTAAATCTGTCTGTACATTCCATCAACTTGCATTAATTCCGGATGAGTTCCTGCTTGAATTATTTTTCCTTTATCAAGCACCAGAATTTGATCAGCCTCCATGATGCTTTGAATTCGGTGGGCAATGATGAAGGTGGTACGATCTGCCATTAGATTTTTTAATGCACTTCTGATTTCTGATTCTGTCTCAGTATCTACAGATGAGGTTGAATCATCAAAAATCAGGATTCTTGGATTTTTCAACAAAGTTCGAGCAATTGCTACTCTTTGTTTCTGTCCACCAGACAACGTCACACCTTTTTCTCCAACCAGTGTCGCATATCCTTGCTGAAAACTGGTGATCACATCATGAACTGCTGCGTTTCTGGCAGCTGTTTCAATTTCATTTTGATCGACTTTCTTGCCAACACCATAGGTAATATTTTCTCGAATACTGCGTGAGAAAAGAAATGGTTCCTGTTCCACAATACCAATTTGACTGCGCAAGTACCTGCGTGGGTATTCATTTAATTCCACACCGTCTAATAACAGATGCCCCGAGGTGTATTCATAAAATCTGGGTAATAAATTCACCAATGATGTTTTTCCAGATCCAGTTGATCCAAGCAATGCGATGATCTGACCAGGTTTTACGTGAATATTGATGTCCTCCAGGACGGGTTCTCCTTCTTCATATTTAAAGCCAACATTTTTGAACTCGATTTCGCCAGTAAGCTTTTGGGGGATAATGGCTGATCCAGTATCGAGGGGTTCTCGATCCTGTTTGATAATTTCCAAAACACGTCCAAAAGATACCATGCCCGTGGATAACTGAACAATCAAACGACCGAGATTTCTCATAGGCCAGATGATCCAGATTAACATTCCAACGTACGCCAGATAGGATCCGACTGAAATTGTTCCATTGATGGCAAAAACTGCACCCATGTAGAACCCACCAATCATTTGAGCACCACAGACAATATCAGAAATTGGCCAGAATAATGAGTGCATCAATAATAAACGTTTACCAAGAGCGTATTTTTTCCAGTTTTCTTTTTCAAATTTATCCATTTCATAGGATTGCCTTGCGAATGCTTTCACTACGCGTACACCGGATAAATTCTCCTGCAGATTGGTTGAAACAATAGCATCCTGTTCCTGGTAGGCTTCATATTTCTTCGAAACTTGTTTGAAAAACAAAATGGATGTCACGACGATAATGGGTATGACGATAATGGAAATAAATGCTAGTTGAACATTGATCGTCATTATCATGCTGAAGTTCACCGCAAATAAAATGATAATCCTGCCAATACCAATGGCCTGATCAGCAAAGAATTTTCGTAAAGCATCAACATCTGAGGTAGAACGCTGGATGAGTTCTCCCGTTTGCATCTTGTCGTGGTATGTGAATGTAAGGTGCTGAATGTGATCGTATATATAATTTCGTAATCGGCGTGTCGATCCTTCAGCAGTCTCCGCAGCTAGACGACCACTTAAAAAGGAAAAACCGCCTTCTATACCAGCTAATAAAACAAAACCGGCAGCAATCACCGCAAGGCTTACTGGTCTTTGATCCGTGACAAAAAACTTGTCAATGAAGAAGCTTAACAACAAATAGGTTGAAGTTTTAGCACTAGCTGAAATACCCAGACTGAACACAGCTCCGATATATTTCCAATGGTAACCATGCATTAAGCGCCATAGGCCTTTGATCTTGCTTTTGGTAATTACATTTTTTAAGTCATAATCTAAATAGGATGCTGTATTACTCACAATATTCTCCAAAAAACAATCCTTACTTGAAATCCTGTGCCTAGGTAAAAAAGCACCCAAAATGACCAGAAAAGTGACCTATTTCTGACCCATCCACTTTACCAATAATTTTCTTGTAATACACCCGGCAAAAGGTGTAAAAAATTCAATCCATTTGTTCAATAATTTCCTGGCTATTTGACCAGTAAGAAATCAAATTCTAAATCGCGGTTCATTATATCAAACAAAAAAGTATTGTCGTTATCATACGCATGAATGGGATTATTTTTGGTTATGTTTTACCTGCTGACTCATTAAGAATTTCATTTTTTACCAAAAATCTTTTTCTAAACCTAACAAGTGAAATAAAAATCAAAAATTGGATGGAAGCATTCACAATTGTTGAAAATTGATCAAAATAAAATAGGATTAGATTGGCGATACCCATCATGATCAACATGGTCGCAATGCCTATGTTTACTCCTATTTCTTCTTTTCTGATAAATATAAATAACCCTGATAATATGCTAAAGAACCCCAAGGTTCCTTCAAGACCAATCTTGGCCTGAAACCAATTCAAACCACTTTTATTTCTTACCAGATTATTGGAAATCAGGTTCTCAATGATGATGCCCAGTGCTTCTGGATTATCAAAAATGCGCAAAATTGCCCAGGGTTCAATGATTGTGTAAATTCCCCAAGCTAATAAAGCAGTGACTAAGATCAGACGCACACGCTTCTTCCCAAACCATTTTGCTTCAAAAACCCTTATTCGTAAGTACCATTTTTCCCAAAATCCAGGTTTATGCGGAATCAGATATGATTCGCGCTCTTTTAAAAATTCTCCTAAAACCGCTGCCAATTTCGTTATTTGTTCATCCTCGTTAATGATTTTGATTTTTTCCAGATATTGAATAATCTGACGGTGTTCCTTTATGGATAGATCATTATCCAATAATTCTTCTAATTCCTGTAGGGCATGATACATATAAATTCTGGAATTTTTTTCTCTTTCGCGTCTGACCCGGACATATAGTAAGGCTGTTAGTAAAAAAAAGGCGTAAATGATGGGTGCGGCGGAAGGATAAAAATAATCATTGCTTTGGGTAATAAATTTACCTACTTCATCTATAAACAATCCAATTCCTACACCGGAGAACAAAGCACTTGAGTCCAACGCCCAGCGATTGGAAAAAATTAATGGTAATAAACTACCAATGAATAACAATAAACCACCCCAAAGGACATGAGCGATATGTAATTCACCGCCTCCAAGTTGAGGATACCCTGTTATTTCTAAAAACAATCTGGTTAATGAAACAGAGGCTGCAAAACTGATTAAGGTGATTAATAGATATTCATTTACTCGGTTTTGAAAGATAGGTGATCTATTTTCATGGTTTTTCATTTTTCACCTGTTTATTTGGTAAAATTGGTTAGTGGAAATAAAAAATCTTACTGGATGTTGCCTTGATAGCTATCCAGTAAGATTATACAAGGAATGATATGAGTTTACCTAAATATTTATTGGAAGCGTATGAGAATATACCTTCCGATCAAAACATCAATGTGCTGATGCGCCATTCTATTCGCTTTCCCATTGAAAGTGATGCAGAGGTTTTTACAGCCCAATTAACACCCGAAGGACAAGATTTAGCATCTGATTTTGGAGCCTGGCTACTCAAAAAATATAAAATCGGAAAAATCTTTACATCCCCAATAAATCGATGTATAGAAACCGGTAGATACCTGGCGAAGGGTGCTGGGAATGGCAGAGTAATTCTGCCTGAACCTGTTCTTGCCCATCCAAATGAAAATGGTGAGTATGACTCAATGGGTGATTTTTTGGATTCGGGCGATTGGCCATTAAGGATAAGGCAAATTGCGGAAAAGATGTTCCCGGATGATCGATCGATAGGATTGAATTTCCTCATCACTCATGACACCGTACTGGCACTCATGGCTGCATTTTGGTTAGATATTGATATAAGAGCACCACAGGATTGGCCTCAATATTTAGAGCCTATGTTTTTCTGGAAGACTGATGGGAAAATGATCATTTCCTTTCGAGGAAATGAGTTTCTTGTCGATAAATAACCTGTCGATTTTTTTAATAATGGATGAATTGTTCGTCGATAACTGAGTAAACAAAGGATTCCTGAAGAGAGAATTCTACTGGATTCTATTCCTTGGCTATAATTAAGAAATGCGAATTCGAGATTATGTGATTTATAGTCACCTTACTCCCCCTCGAAACCAGCAAGGGGTTTTATCACGTCCACGCGTTACTCAGACGATTCTGGATAATATTTCATATCCTCTCTTAATTCTTCAGGCAGGTACCGGGTACGGCAAAAGTACCGAACTTGTTACGCTCACCGAATCCCTAAAACATTATTATTGGTATAGCATTCAGGAATCTGACAGTGATCCATTCTTATTTCTGGCAAAATTGTTCAGTACATTTGGAAAAAGTGAAAGCAAGATTGGTGAACATGTTTTGAATCTGATGGAAAGTGATCAAAGGTATATCTTTCCAGAACTATTAACAATTTTCATGAATGAATTATCACAAAACCTGTTCGATGATACATATTTAATTCTCGATGATTTTCATCATGTATCTGAACAGCCAGAAATAGAACAAATCATTACATCTCTGGTTGATAATAGCCCACCTACTTTCCATTTGATCATTTCTTCACGCCGGATTCCAAGCTATAAAGCAATGAATCGCTGGCGTGTTAAAGGTCAACTAAAGATTATCAACCGTTCAGAATTAGCCTTTACCAAAAGTGAAATTGTTTCTTTGTTCCAAGATAAGTTCCAAACTACCTTGTCCGATCAGCAAGCTAATTTAATTTTAAAAGAAACGGAAGGATGGGCAATAGCACTTCAGATCATTTGGCAAAGTCTGCAAAGAGGAAACATTACGATTGAACAGGTTTTTGCTCAACGTCCGATTACCTTGGAAGCGTTGTTTGAATATTTAGTCAGTGAAGTATTAGCTCAATTACCGCTTGATTTTCAACAATTTTTAATGACGGCGTCGGTACTTAACATTATTGAAATTGATATTTGTAATATGTTGATCGGAAACGAGATGAGCGAGCATTATATTCACTCTTTACAGGAGCGTGGCTTGTTTATTACCAGTATCGGAAACAATACTTATCAATTTCAAAATCTGTTCCATGATTTCTTAAAAACCCAACTTAAACAAAATGCAGAAAAATTTTATATTTTGAACAAAAAATGTGCAGATTTCTATCTGGATAAGGAAAGAATTGAATCTGCAATTTTTCATTTGTTAGAGGCAGATTTATTTGATGTTGCCAAAATTCATATCATTAAGATTGCACCCACCTTAATTAATTTTGGTCGCCTGGACACATTAAGAACATGGATAGGACGACTTCCTTCAATCATGGTAGATGAATCCGCAGATGTGCAATTGGTATTAGGGGAAGTGAAACGTCTAAAATCAGATTTTGAAGGGTCTTTGCTTAATTTTCAAAGTGCACATAAGATTTTTTTAGAAAATAACGAAAAGATAGGAATCAGTAATGCTTTACGCGGGCAATCACAAATATATCTAGATACGATCAGACCCTTAAAAGCGGAAGCTCTATTGGAAGAGGCACTGAAGTTATTGGAACCACAAGAATTTAAGCAAGAGACAGCTGCCTTATTAGATCAATTGGCTGAGAATAAATTAAATCTTGGGCATCCCGATCAGGCACAAACACTTCATCACGAGGCCAGGTTGTTACGAGATGAAGATGATCCTGGAGTTTCTTATTTGGAAGCGCGATCAATGCTTAGAACTGGACTACTGGATGAAGGTCGGTCTTTACTAGAAGAACAGATTAATTTGGAAAAAATTGATGAAAAATCTCGCCCGCAGAGATTTCATCGCGAGACTTCATTATTATTATCTTTAATTTGCATTTTTCAAGGCGACTGGGAAGCAGCAAAAACAAATGCCATAGATGGAATCAATATTGGTCAACAATTGAATTCTTCTTTTGTAGAAGCCGTTGGATATATAAGATTAGGGCATGCATACGAAATACAAGGAATTGTTTACCACCAACAAAATTTATTGTCGAAAGCGATTGCTTATTATGAGCTGGCGATCGCAAAAGTTAGAATATTTAAAGTTACCAGGGTTCAAGTTGAACCAATTTGGGCATTGAGCAGAAGCTATGGATTTCAAGGAAATATTCTTGAAGCGACAAAATATGCCAAAGAGGCATTGGAAATTTCAGAACAAGCTGGTGACAAATGGCTTTACAATCTGGTTTTGATTTCATTGGGAGCCAGTCATTATTATGCAGGTCAGATGAAGGAAGCTGTTGAGTTTTTCAATAATGCTATTGAGGGTTTTAAACAAGTGTCAGATTCCTTTGGTTTAGCTGCAGCCCTTATGTGGAAAGTGATTGTGTTTTGGTACGATGGTGAATTTGATGAAGCATTGCAAATATTGCGACAATTAATTCCACTGATTAAAGCGGGTAAGTATACATATTTATTTACGAAACCAACTTATCTGGGTCTAAAAGATGAACAAATCATTATTCCAATATTAATGAATGCTTACCAAAAAAACATTGAGCGAACTTTTATTGAAATTGTATTAAAGCAAATGGACTTGGACCCAATCGATTACCACCCAGGATATAGTATTTTCGTGCATTCTCTCGGTGTTTTTGATGTCTGGAGAGGGGAAAATCGTATCCGATCAGCTGATTGGCAAAGAGATAAAGCACGTAAATTATTCCAGTTATTGTTGATTCAGAATTGAGAATATCTGCATCGGGATCAAATAATTGATCGATTGTGGCCGGATCTTCCTCAGGATGCTGCAGTCAGGGATTTTAAGGTTGCGTTGAATGCACTTAATAAAGCATTAGAACCAAATCGGCCAAAAGGTGCCAATCCATTCTTCATTGTAAGGGATGAGTATCTTTACCATATCAATCCGCAGGCAAAAATTTGGTGGGATGTTGACCTTTTTGAAACTCTTGCGGAAAAAACGGATCTTAGTACATTAGAAGAAGCCTTATCCATGTATAGAGGTGAGTTTCTGACAGATAATTTATATGATGAGTGGGCAAATGATAAACGTGAACAATTAAAAAAGACAATAATCCTGGTGATTGAAAAACTATCTAGCCTTTTACTGGTGGAAGGTGATTTTGATCAGACAATCCGGGTGAATGAAGATTTGCTCAAAATTGATCCTACCTGGGAACCAGCTTATCGAAATTTATTGCTAGCCTACGCAGGGAAAGAAAATCAAGTGCAAATAAAGGTGGTATATCAACGAATGATCAAAGTATTGTCTGAAGAATTGGGGGTAAATCTTTCTGACACTACTGAAAAGTTATACAGAAGTTTACGTAAAAATAAATAAATTTATCAGGTAAATGTTATTTTGTCCTGGTTTGTAACCCATTTGTAACTCGTTTGTAAATGCTTCGTGATATTTTATTGTCATCTCAGAGAACATAGATGACAAATCAAAATAAATTTTCTCATTCTAAATAATTTTTACAACTGTTGAATTTTTTGCCAACAGTTTTTTACGTTGATATCACTTTTTGGAGGTTATAAAATGCGATTACAAGATAAGGTGTGTCTGATCACTGGTGGAGCTGCTGGTATTGGTAAAGCTGCTGCCTTACGATTTGATCAAGAAGGGGCAAAAGTTGTTGTTTGTGACGTTAGCCAGGAAGCTGGAGATGAATTATTACCGCTCCTGGGACCTGATGCAAGTTTCAACATTGTCAATGTGGTAGATCGAGATGCTGTTCAGGGGTGGATTGATGCAACCCTTCAAAAATATGGTCGAATTGATGTTTTGGTCAATAATGCTGGTGTCACGCGCGATTCATTGTTGGTGAAGTACAAAGATGGACAGGTGGTCAGTCAGATGTCCCAGGAAGCCTGGGATTTTGTGATTGATGTAAATTTAAAAGGGGTTTTCAATTGTGCTCAAGCTGTTATACCAGCCATGATTGAGCAGGGTGGTGGTGTCATCATTAATGCTTCATCGGTAGTTGGGTTGTACGGTAATTTTGGACAAACCAATTATGTCGCCACAAAAGCTGGTGTCATTGGTATGACAAAAGTATGGGCCAGAGAATTGGGAAAGTACAAAATTCGAGTGAATGCTGTTGCACCAGGTTTTATCCTCACTGAAATGGTCAAGAAAATGCCTGAAAAGGTGTTGGCAAACATGCAGGAACACACACCGATTGGAAGACTGGGTGAACCAGAAGATATTGCCAATGCATTTTTATGGTTAGCTTCTGATGAAGCCAGTTTTGTCCACGGCACCACCATCAGTGTTGATGGCGGTATCGTTCTGGGAACATAGAAATAAGGAGGAAATATGACTCGTTCAGCAACAATCATTGCAACTGGTAGATATGTCCCTGAATTTGAACATACCAATGCAATGTTTAAAGAACAACTTATTAAAATTAACCCAAAATTGGCCGATGTCGTTGATAAATTTGAAGCATCCAGCAATATTAAAATGCGCAGACATGCGCCAAAAGGCTGGGTTACGTCTGATATGGCAGTAGCAGCTGGCCAGGATGCATTGAAAGAAGCCGGATTAAAACCAGAAGACCTTGACATGATCCTATTAGGCACTGACAGCCCGGATTATATAACACCAGCTACATCCGTTGTTGTTCAGCACAAATTAGGTGCAGTCAACGCCGGCACCTTTGATATTGGTTGTGCCTGTGCTTCATTTCCAACTGGTTTAATTCAAGCTGCTGGTATGTTGGCGACCAACTCTCATATGAAATATATCCTGGTGGTTGGATCCTATATGATGCATTTATTATCTGATTGGGAAAGTGATGTCATGTCGTTTTTCTACAGTGATGGGGCCGGTGCAGCAATATTAGGAGTAGACTCTAAACCTGGATATTTAGGCTCTTCTCTTTTTGCTGATGGTTCATACCACGCTCACTGGGGTATTTATTCCGGAGGGACCTATGAACCGGTAACAGCTGAAAGTCTGGCTGCTGGTAGAACCAAAGTGAAATTAATTACTCCTTTCCCGGCAGAAGTTAACAATGAAGGTTGGCCTGCCAGAATGCATGAGCTTGCTAAAAATAGTAATTTTAATATTGCAGATATTGATATGGCGATTTTCACACAGGTTCGGTACAACAGTATTGAATTGGTTATGAACAATTTGGGATTATCGATGGATAGAGCTCATTGGGTGATGGACAAATGGGGATATACCGGTTCTGCCTGTTTACCCATGGCGTTTGATGATGCCAGAAAGTTAGGAAAAGTAAAGTCTGGTGATCTGGTGACATTCGTTGGTTCAGGAGTTGGATATAACCAGGCAGCTGCAGCATTTATCATGCCTTAAAGGGAGATTATGACTTCAAAATACAACTACCAGAGTAAATTAATTTCAATTTCGGACGCTGTAACGAAAATTCAGTCAGGCAACAGAATTGGCCTTGCCATTGCAGCCAGTGAACCCTGTGGATTATTAACGGAACTCGCCAAACAAAAAGATCGTTTGGAAGATGTGCATACCTGGGTATGTTTACCAATGCGATCTTATGATTATGCTGTCAATCCTGAGATGGAGAAACATTTCTTTGTCGAGAACTGGTTTTACGGTGCTTATGATCGTAAGGTTCACTCACAAGGGCGGATGAGTTATATTCCTAATAATTTGCATCGGGCTGCATCTGATAAATTGCATGCTACCGGAGGAAAATTAAATGTTTTTTGGGGAACAGCAACACCACCGGATGACCGTGGTTATATGTCTCTCTCATTAAGTCTGGTTGTTGAGAAAGAGTTAATTCAGGCGGCTGATTTAGTTGTATTGGAAATCAATGAAAATTTACCCTGGACCCTCGGTGACACGCATATACATCTTTCGGAAGTTGATTTTGTTGTTGAAAATCATGTACCCCTCTTCGAATTACCTGCTACTTTACCCAGCGAAACGGAACAAAAAATCGGAGAATATATTGCAGAGTTGATTGAAGACGGGGCGACACTTCAATTAGGCATCGGTGGAATTCCCAATGCGATCACTCATTTTCTGAAAAATCATAAGGATTTAGGCATTCATACCGAAATGTTTAATGATGGTATGGTGGATTTGTATGAAGCCGGTGCTGTAACCAACAGGAAAAAGTCCATTTATAAAGGAAAAATGATTGGCGCTTTTGCGTTAGGCACACAAAAACTTTATGATTTTATTGATAACAACATTGGTGTTGAATTTCTGCAGGGAAAAATCACCAACAATCCTTATGTGATTGGTCAAAATTTTAAAATGATCAGTGTGAACACTGCCTTGCAGGTCGATATTTTTGGACAGGTTTGTTCTCAATCCATCGGGTATAAACATTTTAGTGGCACAGGTGGTCAGTTAGATACACATCGAGGGGCACAATTATCATCTGGTGGGCGGGGAATCATAGCGCTGAGATCGACCGCGAAAGATGGAGTGATCTCCACCATTGTTCCTACGCTCAGTCCGGGGGCTGAGGTGACTGTACCTAGTCAATGTGTAGATACGATCGTAACCGAATATGGCATTGCAGAACTACGTGGAAGAAACCTTTTTGAACGAGCAACGGCGTTAATAAATATTGCTCATCCGAATATGAGAGAAACGATTGCTGCTGAAGTAAGAAAATTAGGAATTGTTCCAAGTTTATAGATGAGAAAAGGAGAAAAGTAAATGGAAATGCCTAAACTAAAAAATGGTATTCAATCGGAAATGGTTAAAACAGACCGATTAGAGATGCATGTTTTGTTTTCCGGAAAACAGGAAGATGAATCAGTTATTTTTCTCCATGGAAATTTCGCCGCCGCTTTCTATTGGCAAGACCTAATGCTTTCTTTGCCAGAGGGATTCAGAGGAATTGCCCCCGACCTGAGAGGTTATGGATGGACTGAGGATAAGCTTACGGATGCAACTCGCGGGTTAAAAGATTGGAGTGAAGATATCCTGGCTTTAATGGATGTGTTAAGAATTGAAACAGCTCATTTTGTGGGCTGGTCATTAGGATCTGCCCCAATCTATAGAATATTAATCGATCACCCACAAAAGGTAAAATCTATGACTTTTATTGCTCCAGTGTCTCCTTACGGATTTGGCGGCACAAAAGGTGATGATGGAATTCCAGTCTATGAAGATTTTGCTGGCTGTGGAGGTGGATTGGTAAATCCAGAGTTTATTCGCCGCATTCAGGAAGGTGATCGCAGTTTTGATGATCCCAATTCTCCAAGAAATATTATCAACACATTTTATTATGTTGCCCCTTTCAGATCTGAAGACGAAGAGGATCTACTAACCGCCAGCATGCAGGAAAAAATCGGTAATGATAAATATCCTGGAGATTCTGTTCCTTCGACAAATTGGCCATTTGTTGGACCAGGAAAATGCGGACCATTAAATGGGGGATCAGGAAAATATATGATCAATGATGTTCCAGATCTAATCGCAGTAGCAACAAAACCACCCATCCTTTGGATTCGTGGAGACAAAGATCAAATTGTCAGTGATATGTCAATATTCGATATTCCCACGTTGGGAAAATTAGGTTTTGTGCCCGGTTATCCTGGAGAAGAGGTTTATCCACCACAACCAATGGTCTCACAAACGAGAGCAGTTTTTGAGAAATATCAAAAAAATGGTGGCAGTTACACAGAAGTGGTTATTGAGAATACAGCTCATAGTCCTCATATCGAGAAGCTTGAAGTATTTAATGAGAATTTCCATAAATTCTTGACTGAAATGAAATAATTATTTGAGGTGCAATTTATGAAAAATAGAAAATTAGGACGTGGTGTTGCAGTAGTGGGTACTGGGATGAGCAAATTTGGTTGCTTTCCTGGATATACATCCAGAGATATTTTTGTTGATGCTTACAAAGAACTCTTATCGACAGTAGATAAGGGCATTGATCCTAATGATATCGAAGCTTTTTATCTTGGAAACTATAGCAGTGATCTTTTTGAAGGGCAATCACATTTAGCCCCTATCATCGCCAATTGGATTGGCCTTTCTCCTATCCCTGCTGCTCGTGTGGAAGATGCTTGTGCATCGTCAAGTGTCGCTTTTCGCGAAGGGATGATTGCTATCGCTTCTGGTCTTTATGATATCGTGCTGGTCGGTGGAATTGAAAAAATGACCGATTTGCCGATCAGTGAAGTAACAGATACATTAGCGACAGCGGCAGATATTCCCTATGAAGTTTCTGCTGGTTTCACCTTCCCGGGTTTTTATGCCGCGATGGCTACAGCTTATATGCATGCTTATGGAGCCACACTGGAAACATTTATGAAAGTGACCATGAAAAATCACTTTAACGGTTCCTTGAATCCAAAAGCTCAATTTGGCCAAAAAATAGCTGAGATTATGGAAATTAAGAAAGCAAGCGCTCTCAAAAAAGGGAAACCAGTCCCGCAATGGGAAAATGAAATGGAGTTTCTAACTGATAATAGGGCAAACCCCATGATTGCATGGCCAATGAGACTATATGATTGTTCTCCGGTGTCAGACGGCGGTGCAGCCCTTCTATTGGTAAGCGAAGATCTTGCCTATCAATTCACCGATCAGCCTATTTTTGTGATCGGATCAGGCGCAGCCAGTGATGGTCCTTTGCACGCCAGATCATCTTTAACTTCAATTCCATCAGCAAAATTAGCTGCAGAAAAAGCGTATGAAATGGCTGGAGTTTCTGCTGCAGATATTAAGTTAGCAGAAGTCCATGATTGTTTTACCATCGCTGAAATAATTGCCACTGAAGATTTAGGGTTTTTCGAGGAAGGAAAGGGTGGTAAAGCTGCAGAGGATGAACTTACTGCAAGAACGGGTACCATACCAATCAATACATCGGGCGGATTAAAGTCTAAGGGTCATCCTGTTGGTGCTTCTGGAGCAGGGCAAGTGGTTGAAATATGGAAGCAATTACGTGGGCAAGCTGGGAATCGACAATTAGATGGAAACCCTGATTTAGGGTTAACCCATAATGTGGGTGGTACGGGGCAAACCTGTGTCGTAAACATTTTTGAACGGAGATAAAATGAGCGAAGATTTTACAATTAACAGTTATTTCAACGAAATGAAGAAGAAAAAAATAATGGGAACTCAATGTAAAGATTGTGGAAGAATCTCCTTACCCCCCAGAGTCATTTGCGACCAATGTAAATCACAAAATTTAGAAATAATTGAATTAGCAGGGGAGGGGACTCTAAAAGCATATTCGGTTGTTTATGTTCCGACTTCAAAAATGATCGCTGCAGGTTTTGGAAGAGATAATCCCAACTGTGTTGGCATCGTAGAAATGACTGAAGGACCAATGGTGAGTGCAGAAATCTATGGGTTTGATTTATCACAACCTGAAAAGATTAAAATTGGAACTCCGGTAAAATCCAAATTTATTGAAAGAGGAGAGGACGTCATTTTAGCGTTCGAAGCCTGATAGGAAAATAGATGCCATTTCTAAATGTGAACAAGATCAATATTTATTATGAACTTCATGGCGATTCTGCAAAGGAAACCCTGGTTCTATCTAATGGCATCCTGATGAGTACAGCCAGTTGGAACATACAGATCAAAGAATTATCCAGGCATTTTCAAGTATTGGTATATGATTGTCGAGGAATGTGGCAATCTGATCATCCTGTCGGGCAATATTCAATGGAGCAACATGCTGATGATCTATCTGAATTATTATCTGCATTGAATATTGAGCGAGCTCATATCGCTCGGGATTTCGTATGGTTCTGAAATAAGCATGGTGTTTGCCTTGAAATACCCACAAAAAACCAAAACATTACTTCTTTTCGATGGTGTTTCGCAAATTGATCCTTTATTAAAATCTTTCGGAGATACCTGGGTGGCTGCTGCGGAACTGCAGAATGCAATGTTATTATTAAAAGTTACCACGCCCTTAAACTTTTCTGAAGAATGGATTATAAAAAATCAAAGAATTTTACCCATTTTGGAAGAAAAATATCGCCAACTTGATTTTGATGCGTTTATTCGATTAATGGAGAGTTTCTATCAACTGAATATCACGGAAATGTTACCGAATATTCAGGCACCGACGATGGTTGTCGTTGGGGAAAATGACATCCTGAAGACCAGATCATATTCAGAAAAAATTGCAAAATTGATACCTGGTTCAGAATTTTATGTGGTGCCAGGTTCGGGGCATGCTTTATGCCTGGAAAAACCGAAGGAATTTAATAGCTTAGTGCTGGGATTCGTGTACAAATATGCTGATAACAAATGATGTAGTCAACGATAACAAATTAACAGTAGGAGAAAAATCTCATTTTTCGAAAACGATTAGTGAGTCAGATATCAACCTTTTTTCCGGTTTGGTGGCTGATTTTCATCCCATGCACGTGAATGCCTTTATCGCTGATGAAAGCAAATCCGGAAAAAGATTAGCTCAATCAGCATTAATTGTTGGTTTAGTAAACGGTGTTCTTCGAAACCACTTGCCTGGAAAAAATTTCATTATTCTCAGACAACAAGTGGAATATCTTAAACCAGTTTTGTTAGGAGATACCGTTACTGTGAAGGTAGAAGTACTTAACTTGGTTACCTGAAAAACGTCTGGTAACAATGAAGATGGATTGTTATAACCAATTTGGTAAAGATATATTGACGGGTGAAACAGTATTAATCCATGAACCTTCATAAAATTTATGTGAAATATTTGAAAATAAGGAGGTATCCATTAAGAAAGATTTAGTAAATATTTATCCAAATCAAAATCTATTAAAATGATCTATAAGGAGAAAAAAAGATGAAAAAGTTGCTAGGTTTATTAAGTATCGTGATGATCTTGTCAATGGTTCTCAGTGCCTGTGTGTCACAAGTTACACCAACACCTGAACCTGTCGCACCTGTTGAAGAACCAACTGCCGTTGTCGAAGAAGTGGTTGAACCCACTGCTGAGCCAGTAGAAGAAGTAGTAGAGACAGAAGTAGTGGAAGAACCAGAATTGGGAGAAGTTCTCAAAATTGGACAAATCGGCATGATGTCTGGTGCGATGGCCTTATATGGTGCACAGCAACAACGTGGTTTTGAATTAGGTCTGGAATACATGTCTGGTGGAAAAACTGATGATCAGGGCCGTTACATTATCGCCAATCGACCCATCGAAGTTATTGTCAAAGATGATGAGGGTAATCCAGAAAAAGCAGTTGCCCTTGCTCTCGAGCTGATCGAAAAAGATGGCGTTGAATTGCTACAAGGACCAGTATCATCGGCAAGTGCAATCGCTTTGACGAATGTGGCTCTCGAAAATGAGATCATTCTAATGGTTGATCCAGCTGCATCCTATTTCACTACTGGTGCATATTTCAATCCCTATGTATTCCGCACCTCACGTACCAGTTTTGATGACACACTGATCATTGCTAAATACCTGGTCGAGAATGTTGGACCTACATTTGCGCATATTGGTGTGGACAACGCATTTGGTCAGGGATCTGGCGCTGCGCTCAAGTATTCTGTTGAACAATTTGGTGGAGAATTAGTTGCTGATATTTATGCACCTTTTGAAACCACTGACTTCACCCCCTACATCCAGCAAGCAATGGATTCTGGTGCTGAAAACCTCTTCCTGACATGGTCAGGCACAGGTTATGTCACCCTTTTCCAGGGTCTGGCTGATATGGGCGCACTTGAGGAAATGACTGTTGGTACCGGTTTTGGTGACAATGTCTCCTTTGGCGCAGTCTTTGGTGAAAGTACATTGAACTCAATTGGTCTCAATGTATACCATTACACTGTTCCCGATAATGATGTCAATGATTGGCTTGTTGAGAACCACTTTGCAAAATACAAGGATGCTGCAGATGGTGCTATTACTGCATATCCAGATCTTTTCACTGCTGGTGGTATGGCATCAGCCATAGCTCTTGGCAAAGCACTCGAGGCAACTGGTGGCGACACTTCTGGTGATGCTATGATTGCTGCTCTCGAAGGTTTAACGTTTGAAGGCCCCAAAGGTACATATCATATTCGACCCGAAGATCACGTATGTGAACAACCGATGAATATCCTCAAGCTTGTAAACCTGAATCCTGACCTTGATGGTGATGGAATTAATGAATATGAATTCTTTGAAACCATTTATGTTTCGGAATTTGATGAGCTGGGTGTGCCTTGCACGCTGGCAGGTGATTACGCCTCTCGCTGTGGCGATCTACCTGTAGTTCCTGCACCATAAATAAATGACGCATATCCTGAGGAGGGATACTTATCCCTCCTCAGGAAAAGATCTACCAATGTCATATCCCTGCTTGATTAGTTTTTCTATTTAAATGTAAGTAAAGAAATATTTATTTCTTGATTTAGCGGTTTTACACAATATTTATAATTGTCATAATTTAATAATTCAATCAGATTTAGGAAATTTAATAAAGGTTAAATTTTATGTCCAATGAAATAATTCTTGAAGCGGTAAACCTGTCCAAAGTTTTTGGTGGATTGGTGGCTGTGGATGATGTCAGCATTAAAATCCAAAAGCAGACCATGCATGCCATCATTGGACCAAATGGGGCAGGGAAAACTACCTTGTTCAATTTGTTGAGTGGTGTGATGCCCCCCACCAATGGCCGTGTAATCTACAAGGGCAACGACATTACCCGTATTTCCCCGCAGAAGAGAGCTCATATGGGGATCGGACGATCATACCAAATTACCAATATCTTTCCCAACCTGACAGTTCTTGAAAACATCAGGTTAGCAGCCCAAGCCATGGGAAAAGACAACTTCAAACTTTTCCAACTGGCAGATAACTTTCATCAATATATTAATAAATCGGAAGAGGTCATTGATATGATTGGGTTGGGTGGCAGGGAACTGTTTATGGCCAGAGATTTACCTCACGGGGAAAAACGCAAACTGGAACTAGGCATCATGTTGGCGTGTGATCCTGAACTTCTACTCTTTGATGAACCAACAGCAGGCATGTCTTCCGAGCAGGTGCCAGAACTGATCAAAATAATTAATAAGGTAGTACATCAGAAAGATCGCACTGCCATTCTGGTAGAACACAGAATGGACATGGTCATGTCCATTTCCGACGTGATCACGGTCATGAATCAGGGCAAGATCCTGGCAGAAGGATCGCCAAATGAGATTGCAACAAATAAACAGGTTCAATCTGCGTATCTGGGTGACCTGTATGGAGAATTAACATGAGTGATCAAAACAATCAGCAAGACCTGCTTGTGGTTGATCAAATTCACACCTTTATTGGACAGTTCCACATTCTAGAAAGTGTCTCATTAAGTGTTGCGAAGGGTTCGATCACAGTAATGTTGGGTCGCAATGGTGCCGGGAAAACCACAACCTTGAAATCAATTCTCGGTTTAACCCCTCCCCGCGAAGGTAAGGTCATCTTTGATGGAATGGAAATCCAGGGCAAACGAGCTTTCAATATTGCCAATATGGGCATTGGGTATGTTCCAGAACATCGCGCTATTTTCCGTGCACTATCCGTTTTGGAAAATCTGAAATTGGCGGAACGGAAAAAGGGTGATTTTGACCGAAATGCCGACTTTATTTTTAACCTTTTTCCTGACCTGAAACGGCTTTACAAACTTCCGGGAAATCACCTTTCAGGTGGACAACAGCAGATGTTGGCAGTAGCAAGAGCGTTGGTACCAGATAACAAACTCCTTTTAATTGATGAACCCAGTGAAGGATTGGCACCCATTCTAATCCAGCAAATGATGGAAGCCATACGATTGCTCAGTGAAAAAACCACCATTCTCCTGGTGGAACAGAACTTCATCATGGCAAGCCAACTGGCATTGAATTACACCATTATTGATGATGGCAAAAGCGTTCAGTCAGGCTTGATGGCAGACCTGGTCAATGATCCAGAATTAATTCATCATTACCTGGGAGCAAGCATCAAAACACGCAAAGAATTGGAGATGAACCATGAATCCCAAGACTAAAAAAATATTGACACTTGCTATATCCGTTGTTGTGGTGATCGGCGTGATTGTTGGCCTTTACCTGTATGCAGGCAAGGAACCATTCATTCGCACTACCCTTTCTGGGCTGACATTAGGATCACTATTCTTTTTAGTGGCAGCTGGTCTCACGCTCATCTTCGGTTTAATGGATGTACTTAATTTTGCACATGGTGCCATGTTTATGCTTGGCGCTTATACGGGTTGGCAGCTTTATACGAATCCTACTTTTATTTTCGGTATATTACCCACAGTCCTGGCATTCGCCTGTGGTGTCTTGCTGACTTCAGTCATGAAACCTTATTTGATTCGTTGGCAGATCTCCGATAAGTGGCAGAAAGCACTTCCTAAGATTGCTTATACTCTGGCACTTATAGCTGCCATTATCGGTTTTTTTGGTTTGGACATCCTTGGATTGGCTAAAACTGCCATGGTCGCTATGACTACCTCGACGGCTGGTAACCCATTATCTGAGCTTAGTGCTCAAGAGCCATTATCGGTTTTTTGGTATCGGCCGGTGCTATTGTTGATCAGCGGTATATTAGTAGCATTTGCAGTCTCAAAGCCTGGCGATATAACTGAATTCGCACCAAAGGAAAAGATGCAACCAAAGCTTGTGATCCCGCTGGTGTTATTAATCCTCACGGTTGTTGCCACTTTGGTTCGTGAATCGGCCCCTGAAGCTTTACTACTCATGAACGGTAACTGGCGTTTCCTGATCGCTATCTTATTTGCAGTTGCTTCTGGCTTTCTCTTTGGAGCGGTCACTGAAATGACACTCATTCGTCCGCTGTACGTGCGTTCCTTCTTTATTGTACTTTTGACACTTGGTCTCAGTTATGTAATTCGTGAATTGGTGCAATTACTTTGGGATCCACTGGCTTACCAGATGTCACGTCCTCCTTTATTTGCCCAGTCGGGTAAGGCTGCTAATATATTAGATTGGTTACGCAATGGATATTCAACCATAGATATCTCCGGTGTCACCTTTCCCACCTATCGCCTTTTTGTTATCTTCCTCGGGATCGTTATGTTCATTTTCCTGGTACTGTTGATGACAAAATCACGGCTTGGTATGATCATCCGGGCAGGAGTTCAAGATCCACAAATGGTTGAAGCCCTGGGTATTAATGTTAAAAAGGTTTTTACCGTGGTCTTCGCTATGGGTGTTGCAATGGCTGCACTCGGAGGAATTGGTGCAGGTCCATTCCTTCCTATCCAACCACAGATGGGTGATCAATACCTGATGCAGGGTTTTATCACTGTTGTCATCGGAGGTATGGGCAGTTATGTGGGCGCTTTTGTAGGGGCATTAATTTTGGGCATGGCACGCGCATTTGGTGATTATTTTGCCCTAAAATTATCCCTTTCACCTGCCCTGGCAGAAGCTTCAACAGTCATCATTATGATCATTGTCTTGCTGGTCCGACCTCAAGGCCTATTCGGAAAGAAGGAGTGAGACGGATGACAGAAAAAATAATAAAACCGAAGTTTGGCTTAAAATTCTTCCTTAAGAATGAAACTATATTCTTAATTTTCATTGCGATCATGATTGCCTTTCCATTTGTTCTAAACATCATCACAGGAACAGGCCTGAATGCAGGTATCACCAAATTCTGGCAAGGGCAGTTGATCACTTTCTTTATCATGGCGGTATTTGCCATGAGTTATGATCTGTTGATCGGATATGGTGGGATCCTTTCTTTTGGACATGCTGCATCATTTGGTGGTGGCGCGTATGCAGTTGCTCTCTTGTTGAAACATTGGGCACCCAATATATTGAATAATTACCGCATCACCATTGGGAGTATAAATATTACAGAAGTTACCGTATTGTTGATCGTTTTCGCTGTAGTAATACTGGTTTCGGTCTTGATTGGTTTGCTTTTCAGCGCTACCTCAATTCGCTTGAAGGGGGCTTATTTTGCCATGTTGACGCTGGCACTTGGTTCAGCAATACACATTCTTAGCAAAGCCACCGATTTTCACCAATGGACCGGCGCAGATGAAGGATTACACGGTGTGCCAGTGCCGGTGTGGTTGAACCCTACCCAAAACCGCCTGACCGTTTATTTTATTGCACTGGGTTTCCTTTTATTGTGTTATTTAGTGATGAAACGTATGGTGAATTCCCCCACCGGGCGGGTAATTGTTGCCAATCGTGAGAACGAAGAGCGCATGCGAATGATTGGCTATAATCCTGTGGTTTACCGTACCATTGCTTTTCTTACCGCATCCATTTTTGCAGGTCTGGCAGGTGCCCTTTATGCGATCTGGAACACGAGCGCGACCCCTTCTATGACTTCAGCGGTTACAACCATTAATGCATTGATCATGACCATCCTGGGTGGGATGGGGACTTTGGTTGGACCTATCATTGGTGCAGGCATTATGCAAATCATCGGTCAGTTTTTTTACACATGGTTTGGCGCTCGTTGGCCACTGGTTTTCGGCATTCTCTTTGTTCTGATCGTTATGTTCTTACCTTACGGTATCATTGGAACATGGCGTCTTCGAAGGAGTTCGATTAAGAATAATATACAGAAATTCTTCAGACTCTTTTCAAAGGAAAAATAAATAATTTTATTTCAAAAATTCTCCTTATTAAAAAGCCTGATATTGGACAATCCAACATCAGGCTTTTAATATTCCAGATTTGTTACGGAATTAAGCTTATCATATTTTTAAGTTGATCATCCAAATTTTCCGGAATAAGGATTTTTGGGGTTCGATGCCAATTGGCAAAGCTTCTAAGTGTCTTTCCAAATTCATCCAGAAAATGTTCATCTGGTGTAAACCAGGATTCAAAATGAAGACTTTTTACTTCAAATATTTTCTCTTTTCGATGCGCTTTGGAATCCATTCTGCCGATCAATTGACCATCATGTAGGATTGGTAACGAAAAATAACCAAATTTCCGTTTGGATGCTGGAAGATAACATTCAATCGTGTAGTCAAAATAAAATAATTCTTTTGTACGAAGACGATCCCAAATCAAGGGGTCAAATGGCGACAGAAAGGAAGTATGTTTAGCTTTCAAATTGCCATTCATGGCCTGATCCATCACGCTCAAATTTTCCTTGTGAACAAGAATTCCCTCAGGAAAATCCTCTGAGTCAATCGTGAAAATCTTTTGTTTATCAAGCAGGAACCGAACTGAATTCTGCACCTCATTTTTTTTGAGGCGATAATAATCGGCAATCCAATTTAATTTTGTGGCCCCAAGAATTTGGATTGTTTTTTCTACCAAAAAATTATTAACTTTATCAAGAGATGGTATCTCTTCATCAGGAATGTGCGCGATCACATTTTCCCTCAAATCATAATAACGTTGGAAATTCTTACGAAATGGGATCATAAGATCTCCTCGGGTCCAAAGCATATCTAAGGCGATTTTTTCATCCTTCCAATCCCACCATCCATTATTGACACCCGATCGTTTGGGGAAATCAGATGATTTTTGTGGTCCCTTTTCTTTTATCGCTTCTTTAACAAATTCAATCATTTCTTGATGGTTATTTACCCATTCTGAGACTTGCCACCAATGAGTAGCGCGCTCCAACATCTTACGTCGAAAAAAGAGATAATCTTCCATTGGAATAAAACAATTGGCATGTGCCCAATATTCGAATAATTCACCATTTTCATGGGTTTTTTCCAACCAAACCGGTTCATAATTCCCCAATCGAGACCAGAGAACTAAATATGGACTGCGATTGACTACACTGATCGTATCAATTTGCAGGACTCCCATTTGTCGAATGATTTGAAGCACATCTGATTCTGATGGTTCTGAAGGAGTCGGTGATAATAACCCAAGTGATGATAATTGCATTAATGCGACCTGATGGCGTGTAATCATTGAGCAAATCCTTTGCAGTAAATTTGTTCTATTATAACGTTTTTTCTTCAATTTAAATTCTTATCACGGTTCGGAAAAAAATCGGTTTTCATTGTCGCCTTTATTTAATGCTTTACATTCATCGTGTTGGGATGTGCCATTCCTAAGTATCAGTTATTAAATTGGTATGCTAAACTGATATAAAATTCAACAAAAAACACAAATAAATAAGGTGGAGTAAATCAATGTCTGACTCTGAGATTAAATTGATGATCCCTGGACCGGTTAGTGTTTCTCCTGAAGTATTGCAAGCGATCTCCCAACCTGTTGTTCCTCATTATGGGGATAATTTTATTCATTTTTACAATGAAACCCTGGATTTACTGAAGGTCGTTTTTAAAACCAATCAGGATATGTTCCTTTTCGTGGGATCTGGAACGGCAGGAATTGATGCCTGTGTGGGTAGCAGTCTTGCCACAGGAGAAAAAATTATTGTTGGAAGTAATGGGTTTTTTGGGGATCGATTGATCTGGATTGCTGAAGGGAATGGGTTGAATGTTGTTCCTGTAAGGACTAATCTGGGCTCTGTCCTCGATCCAGCTGCATTTCTCCAGGCGGTTCAGGATCATCCGGATGCCAAAGCAATTCTGGTGGTTCACCTCGAAACTTCCACAACCATAATCAACCCAATTGAGGAGATTGCCAGTATTGCGCGAGAGAATGACCTGTTAATGATTGTGGATGCAGTTTCTTCGGTTGGAGGAGTTCCGTTAAAATTTGATGAATGGGGGCTGGATATGGTTGCGACATCCATCAATAAATGCCTGGGTGCACCTCCAGGACTCTCTCCGATCGCTGTCAGTCAACGTGCCTGGAAATCAATCAATGCTTTACCCTCCAAAAATCATGGATGGTATAGCGATTTACGAACCTGGAAAAAATATGCAACCGAATGGGCAGATTGGCATCCCACTCCGGTGACAATGCCTGTGAATAATATCGCAGCTTTGAACGTGGCCTTGAAACAATTGATGGAGGAGGGCATTGAAAATCGGTACCAAAGATATCGAAATTTGGCGACACAACTTCGTCAGGGATTGACTTCCATTGGTATGCCTCCCATGACTCCTGATCATTTGTTGAATCCTGTGTTAACAGCTGCGTATGGACCAGAAGGGATTCCTACAAGCCAGATTGTTAATTATCTTGCTAAAAAGCATAAAATCATCATTTCCGGTGGCCTGGGCGAATTGAAGGATAAAACTTTCCGCATTGGACACATGTCTCCAGTTGTCAATACGGATGATATCAATTTGGTTATTCATGCATTAAGTCAATTTCCTGATTAAAAAAATCCAGATTTCTTTACAAATACTTCCAAGATCAGGTAATTAATTTGATAAATTGATTACTAAATTTCGATTGCATTTATTTTTCCAGCAGCTTATAATATCCTCACTATACTCGTTCCAGAAAGGAGAAGAAATAAATGGCAAGTGTAACTTTTGATCATGTTTGGAAACGTTTTGGCGATTTCACGGCATTAAATGACCTGGATATCGCAATCGAGGACAAGGAATTCCTTGTTCTGGTCGGACCTTCAGGGTGTGGAAAGACAACTGCTTTACGTTGTCTGGCAGGACTTGAGGAAATATCAGAAGGTAAGGTAATGATTGGCAACACAGTTGTTAATGATGTACCTCCAAAAGATCGTGATATTGCAATGGTGTTCCAATCCTATGCTTTGTATCCTCATATGACTGTATATGACAATATGGCATTTGGTTTGAAATTACGGAAAACACCTAAAGAAGAAATTAAACGTCGTGTGGAGGAAGCAGCAGAGATCTTAGGTATTGAAGCACTTCTAAAACGTAAACCAAGAGAACTCTCTGGTGGTCAGCGACAGCGTGTGGCAGTCGGACGTGCAATTGTGCGTGAACCAAAAGTATTCTTATTTGATGAACCACTGTCAAACCTGGATGCGAAATTACGCGTTCAGACACGTGCCCAGATCAGCAAACTGCATCAGAATTTGCAGACAACTTTTATTTATGTAACACACGATCAGACTGAAGCTATGACCATGGCAACTCGTATTGCGGTCATGAACAAAGGTCTCTTACAACAATTGGACACCCCTCAAATGCTTTATGATTATCCAGCCAATCTGTTTGTGGCCGGATTTATTGGTTCACCAGCCATGAATTTCTTCTCTGCAAAACTTCGCAAAGATGGAAACGACTTAATGGTGGACGCAGGTGCATTTGTTGTGAAAGTACCTGAAGCAAAAGCTGGTACATTCATGCATCTTGTGGATAAAGAAGTTATTTTTGGTATTCGTCCAGAAGATGTTCACAATCCACTATTTGTACCGTCCGATGTAACAGCGGCAGAGATTCCAGCAAAGGTAGACTTCACCGAGTTAATGGGTAATGAGATTTATCTTTACCTGATTTCTGGCGAGCACAATTTTGTTGGACGTGTTGATCCTCGTACTCGCTTCCATATGGGAGATGAAGTTAAACTGGCAATCAATATGGATAACTTCCACATTTTTGATCCGTCAGCTGATCGAGAAAATCCCCCAGCCGTGCGCTAAAAATAATTCAATCAAGATCAGACAGCGTGGGAATCAACCCCCACGCTGTTCTTTATTGTAACGATGGATTAAATAACCAGCCAGGACTAATAATAGTAGACCGGCACTATCAAAATAAATAAATCTTTTGATAGAACTTGCCAGAAGGGGAAAATCCTGAGGGGAAAATCGGTAGAGCAGGGCAGTTTCACCAATCACACCTAATAACTGCATGATGATTGCCTGCACCAATGAAATGCTATTTTTAACTGGATTCCATAATGCAAAGGCATAAGGAACGTTCCACATAATGAATAATAATCCTACGCCAGCAACGGATATACCTCCTGGGATGCCCGACAATTCATAGGCAGCAATATACTTTTCCGGATTAAAATAAAAATCAAATCCTGCCTGAATATTAAGCGTAAAGACAATACCAATCAAAAGACTGGCAATAATCCGTATTTTATTTTGGAGAATCATAGTCTGATTATAAACAATATCCACCTGCTCATGAAAATGAGTATGCAGATGTTTTTGACTGGCACACGCTCGCCAAAAACACCCAGGCCGTGCGTTATTGAAAGGACATACCATGCTTTAAAGGATTTTCCTTGCCTGATCGTGGATAAAGAAAAATCGAGGAATTTTTTGTTCCTCGATTTTTTGAAGGTTATTTCAGGTATTTATCGAACCAACCGGCGATTTCATTCAAGCGGACAATGCGGCGGTCTGTTCTGCCTCCTCTGGATAAGCCATGTGGTTCATCCGGGAAGATAACGAATTTGGTTTCGACACCTAATTTTTTCAATGCGACAAAAGCCTGTTGGCCTTGCTCCAATGGACAACGGAAATCCTGCTCACTATGGATGATCAATGTGGGTGTTTTCGCTGCTCCCATGTGTTTCAAGGGTGAATTTTCCCAAAGGGTTTCAATATTTTCATATGGGGGTTGGTTTCCAAATATTTCCTGGAAAGCCCAATTAAAATCACTGGATCCCCACATACTGATTAAATTACTGACAACTCTTTGTGCAACCCCAGCTTTAAAACGTTGGGTATGACCAATGATCCATAAAGTCATATAGCCACCGTAGCTGCCACCAGTGACACCCATTTTTTCAGGATCAATATAAGGTAATTTTTCAACATAATCCGCCCAACTCATTAAATCTTCATAATCTTTGGTACCCCATTTGCCATCATGGATGGTTTTTGTATGTTCCTCGCCATATCCTGTTCCTCCTCTTGGATTTGAGAAGTAAACCACATACCCTTTGGCTGCCAGGAAGTAAAACTCATGCATGAAAAAGTTTCCATATTGGGTAATTGGACCACCGTGGATTTCCATAATGGAGGGATATTTTTTTACAGGATCAAATCCTGGGGGTTTTAGTATCCAGCCTTGCAGGACATAGTTATCACCGCCTTTGAACCAGACTTCTTCTAATTGACCCAAATCTAATTTTTTGAACCAATCTTCGTTGAATTTGCTTAATTGCGTTAAATCTGCTGAGGCATCCATAGAGCGAATGAATATTTGGGGAAGTGCATTTGGGGATCCAAGCAGAAACATCAGTTTTGTTTGAGATTTATCAAACATTGGCTTCCCAACTACACCAAGGACATCGATAACTGGCAACAATTCCTCTGTTTCGATGTTTATTTTCATTAATAGGGTGTTTCCAAGTTTAGCAATCTGGAAATAAATCCATTTTCCATCCGTGGACCAGAAAGGAGAAACCAAAGGTGCGGGGCCATTGTCATTAAGGGTACTTCCATTCACATGAAGATCATATTTCTCCGTCAGATTTTTGGCTGATTGACTTCCATTTGCTGGAATCAACCAGATATTATGATTTCTCCATCCTTCACCTTCGCCAATTTGAGCAACATAACTAATCCATTGCCCATCTGGTGAGAATGCGCCATTATCTTTGGGACCAATAGGGGTTTCAAGTTTTTTAGTTTTGCCTGAAACAAGATCCATTACAAATAGGTCGATCCGGTCGGGCTGTAAATCGGGATCAGGCATCTGGTTTGAAAAATATCCTAATTGCTTGCCATCAGGAGACCAGAATGGTGAATAATCATCATAAACTGGATGATTGATTAACTGTTTCGCTTTACCGGTTTTTGCATTGATTTCCCATAAATGTCGACGATCTTCAGGGTACCATCCATATCCATCTAATCGATAGAAAACTCGGGTGATCTGTCTGGAAACAACTCCCAGCTTGTTTTTCGCTTCATCTTTCTCTCTCTCGAGGGTGTCCTGATTCTTCTTCCGGAACTCAGAAATGATTTTTTTACCATCAGGAGACCAAGATAAGCTAAGAAATTCACCATCCAGATTTGTTAATTTCTGCGCTTCGCCACCATTCATGGAAATCAGATAAATTTGAGGTTGCTTTTCATTATCGCGATTCGATAAAAATGCAATGGTTTTTCCGTCCGGTGACCAATTGGGATTCGAGTCATTCTGGTCGCCAGTTGTAAAAACCAATTCTTTACCTGTTTCGATTTCATGTAAATATAAATTGGAAAATTTTTTCTGATCTTTTTCCCGAACTCGGCTAACCGCACTGACCACAAATTTTCCATCAGGTGAAATACATGCATCCTGAATCAATTGCATGCGATATAAATCTGTTGCCTGAATTGTATTTTTACTCATTTTTTCTCCTTTATAAAAAATGCTTATCTTGATAGTAACCAACAAGATAAGCATCTTAAATTAACCATTTTTCAGATACTTATTTTGCTTTGCCTTGATTAGCAACCGCATCCATTGCTTTTTTGATGGCTTCTGGATCTCCCATGTAGTAATGTTTAATTGGTTTCAAATATTCATCTAACTCATAAACCAATGGAACTCCGGTGGGTATATTCAAAGAAATGATTTCTTCTTCCGATACATTATCCAGGTGTTTTACCAATGCACGCAAACTATTTCCATGTGCAACAATCACAACCTTTTTACCTTCTTTTACCAGAGGTGCAATTTCATCATTCCATAATGGCAAAAAGCGAGCAACTGTATCTTTCAGGCATTCCGTGACCGGTAATTCATTGTTTGTTAAATTTGCATAGCGGGGATCATGACCAGGATAACGAGCGTCACTCACTTCAAGGGCTGGAGGTTGAGTATCATAACTCCTACGCCAAATTTTTACCTGATCTTCTCCGTATTTCGCTGCCGTTTCTGCTTTATTTAGACCCTGCAACGCACCATAATGGCGTTCATTTAATCGCCAATCTCTGATGACCGGGATCCACATCAGATCCATTTCATCCATTACGATCCATAATGTTCTGATGGCACGTTTCAATACAGAAGTATAGGCGATATCAAAGTTAAATCCTTCTGCCTTTAATAACTTTCCACCGTTTTTAGCTTCTTCGATTCCCTTTTCGGTTAGATCAACATCTGTCCACCCTGTAAAAAGGTTTAATTTATTCCACTCACTTTCACCATGGCGAATTAATACAAGTTTATACATTTTCTACCTCTCATCATTTTGGAAATTAAACCAATTTGGTTTTTTATAAATTAAGTTTTCTTAAATTTCTTTTTATTGCCATAAAAAGCGAAAAACAGTGCTACTGCAACCGTAATTATACCCATAAAAATGAAAGCATCCTGCCATAAACGCATGGGAAACAGTCGAATCAATGTATCTGAAAAATAAAACAACCAGGTGTCACCTACGAAAAATACCTTATGAAATGCAGTAAATAAGGCATCAAAACTAATCATAACAGCTGCCAATATTGCACCAATTAGACCCAGTGTTAACCAGCCCCCATTACTGGCAGCATTCCAGACCCAATAAAGCTCATTCTTTATTTTTGCCCAGATAATGATCACAATATAAAAGATCAGGAAGAGATAAAACAAGCGCAGTGTTTGCTGTAGAAGGATCTTAACATCCACCATATGGCTTAATTCACGTTCGTTATAAATAGAAGTACCATCCTCGAATCGAAGATTTTCAAGAAATTCCGGATCTTCGTTGTTGAACAGGTATTGGATGGAAAGAGATCCCCATTTAAGACGCTCTTCTTTTGAAAACCCATATGGATCAGATGGAAACCCTGGTGTGTTATATTCAACGACTAAAAATAATGGAGTAAAAAGAACCCGAATTGAAAACATGATCAGTACAAAAGGAAAAGTAATGGTGATGAACAGAGATACTAATTTAGTAATCATCTTCATTGTAATGTCTCCACCTCGCCTTGCAGAAAGAAATCAATGATCATCGCATTGGTCAACCACTCAATAGGGGCTTTGTCATCTGTAAAGACAATTGATTGGATCGGAGGATCCTGCAGGTTTTCTGTCGTGATTTTGAGTGTTTCTACTAACAAAGGATGCGTTTTTTCAAAGTTCAATTGTTGAAAATTTACTTTAAGGTTGGATGATTCAGTAGGTGTTTTCGTAGCAAACAATATCGAATTAAAGGAATCTGGCAAGTCCATGACGTGGATGGTAGGGAAAACATCCAGAATCGTGGAACCGAGGGCGTCAATTAATCGGCGATCTTCCAATCCTCTTCCAATATTAATAACCATAACCCCATCTGGTTCAAGATGCTCGTAAACTTCGGTGAAAAACTCTTTCGTTGTGAAATGCCAGGGGATGTATGGAGGACGATAGGCATCCACACTGATGATGTCGTACGTATTGTTACTGGTACTCAATCCCCAGCGGCCATCCTGAACGTACACTGATAAATTAGGAATATCCATTCCAAAAAATTCATTTCCAACTTCAACAATTATTGGATCAATTTCATATCCATCAATTAAGATTCCAGGATAAACCTCAGCCGCCTGTCGTGCGGTTGTTCCTGCAGCTAATCCAACAATCGCGATTGACTTCACATCCTCAATTTTTATAGGGGGATTGTTGAAAAAGGGAGCAGCCAGAACCTGTTCCCAGGGTCCAAAATAATTCAGTTGGTCGGGGTGATAAATGGAATGAACACCCTGTCCTTCGTTTAATCTTAACAAACGAAATCCATTTACTTCTAAAACTTGAATGTAATTGTAGGAAGATTCGGTTTCAAAAATCAACCCTTCGGTATTCTTGTCACTACCAGGAGCACCAAATAATCCCAGAATGATTACGATGATGGGCATCCAGATGAGAGAAAGCGCTTTTTTCCAGTTAACAACAAATATTAGTGAAATCAACGCAAACACGAGAAGGATGGAACCAATCACCAGAAAGGTTCGGTAGGTTCCAATTAGTGGAATTAATAAGATATCCGGGATAAAAGTGCCAACAAATGATCCCAGTGTGGAGGTTGCGTATATTTTTCCTGACACGGTGCCTGCCTGCCTTGAATCCTGGATAGCTAATCGAATAGCAAATGGTGAAGCAGTTCCTAACAAGGTAATGGGAATGATAAAGAGTACCATCACCACGACAAAGGATCCGATAAGATTCCCAATCCATAACTGGTCAAATGCGTTGGCTGCAATTTGCAGCACCGGTCTGGCAGCAAATGGAACCAGACAGATAGAAAAAGCTCCCCAGGCTAAAATGGAAAAGAAGGTCTCATATTTTGGTGAGCGATCCGCCCATTTTCCGCCCACAAAATATCCAACTGTGAGATAAATTAAGATAAGACCAATGATTGAAGCCCAGATGAGATTACTGGTTCCAAAATAATTTCCGAGCAATCGCCCGGTAGCCATTTCTGCTGCGAGAGTTACCATCCCTGAGAAAAACACGGCTATATAAAGAATTTTTCGCATTTCAAAATTATACCGTAAGCAAATGAAATAGGCATTTAGATTTCTGTTGCGTATAATATAGATGGAGGGCTTATGAAACTGGTAACGGTAGCCGAAATGCGATCAATTGAGGAAGAAGCAAACCAAAAAGGGGTTTCTTACACAGAGATGATGGAAAGAGCCGGCAAAGGGGTTGCTGATTTTATCCAAAGTTATTATGGCTCGATCCAAAATCCAGTCGTCACTGCGCTGGTTGGCAATGGAAATAATGGCGGTGATGCTCTGGTTGCGCTTGCATATTTAGCAAAACAGGGATGGGATGTAAGAGCATTTTTATCAAAAGAAAGAGATGACCCCTTAATTAAAAGAATTGATGAGGCGGGTGGAAAAATTATTAATACCACTGCAAAAAAATCAAATGACACCCTCAAGAAATGGCTGATGGAGAGCCAGGTTGTGCTGGATGGTCTATTGGGGACGGGTTTTCAACTTCCAATTCGCGAACCTTATCTATCCATTATGCAACAGGTTAAACAATCCAGTGGCAATTTCAAAGTTGTTGCTGTCGATTGCCCCTCCGGTATCAATTGCGATACAGGGGAAACAACGGATGAATGCCTGTTTACTGATCTCACTGTTTGTATGCAAGCTGTGAAGATTGGGATGTTATCTTTCCCCGCTTACCAATACCTGGGTCAACTGGAGATTGTGGATCTGCACCTTCCAGATAATCTGGAAGCAGAACGAAAAGTAAAAAGAGAAGTAGCAACTGCTGAATGCGTTCGAAAATTATTACCAGCGCGCCCGCTACAAGCGCATAAAGGGACTTTTGGCACTGCGATGATCGTTGCAGGATCCATCAATTATACGGGTGCTGCATATTTATCTGGCATGGCAGCCTATCGGATCGGTGCTGGATTAGTGAAAATGGCTGTACCTGGCCCGATCTATTCAGCGTTGGCTGGAAATTTTTCTGAGGCAACCTGGTTATTACTGCCGCATGATATGGGGGTTATCCAGGCTGAAAGTGCTGCGCTTGTCCAAAAGAACCTGGATAAAGTGACAGCGCTTTTATTAGGTCCAGGATGGGGATTGGAAGACACGACCAAAGAATTTTTAGAGAGATTATTAAAAGGAAAATCATCCAGTCAAAAGAAAAAAAGTGGGATTGGTTTTGTTATGATGGATGCGGAAGAAGTAGCTGAGATCACAAGCCTGTTACCTCCCATCGTGGTGGACGCGGATGGGTTGAAATTACTCTCAAAAATTAGTAACTGGCAGAAAATCCTGCCAGAAAATTCTGTGCTTACTCCACATCCAGGTGAAATGGCTGTGATGACAGACCTTGATTTAAAGGATATCCAGGCGAATCGCATGATGGTAGCTTTGGAATATTCACAAAAATGGGGACATGTCGTTGTTCTGAAAGGTGCCTTGACCATTGTTGCAGCTCCAGATGGCCGGTTGACAATTATTCCAGTGGCGAATCCAGCTTTAGCGCGTGCAGGCTCTGGAGATGTATTAGCAGGATTAATTACCGGTCTGCTTGCACAAGGGAAAAAACCATTTGAAGCAGCCACAGCCGGGGTATGGATTCACGCCCAGGCTGGTATAGAGGCAGCTGAGCGAATCGGTCATCCTGCGTCTGTTATTGCCGGGGATTTGTTAGGATCAGTCGCAGCAGTTCTGGCAAGATTGGGATAAAAAAAACGGTTATCCATATTTCCGGATAACCGTTTTTAAGTTCAAAGGAGTCTATAGTTCAACTTCAGCAGGTGCATCGGTTGAAGTTTCTGCGGTGATTTTCTTACTCAGTTTTGTTTTCTGTTCTTCAACTAGTTGAATGCCTTTTTCTTTGGCTTCAACAGCTTTGGTTTTAGCTTCTTTAAGAAGTTCTTCTGCCCGTTTGACTGCATCATTAGCAGCTTCCTCTGCTTTAATATATACTTCTTCTGCAGTTTCACTGGCTTTATCTCTTAGTTCAATTGCTCGTTCTTTAATCACGGTACGTGTTTCTTCACCAGATTGTGGGGCGAGGAGTAATGATGCGACTGCACCAGTAAGCCCTCCCACTAGAAATCCGATTAAGAATGCTCCAAATTCATCTCTACTAGACATTTGTTTTCTCCTTTCCTATTATGCGTAACTAATTATTTTGATTTTCGTGACTTTCCTGAAGGATTAAGTATATCAAGGAATCTTTTCAAACCAGCAGAATATTCATTCATCTTCATTACTGGTTCAACAAGATTGTTACTTAAGAAAGTTGTTGTTCCTCGTAAATGGTTGATCGTTTCATTTGTTGTGTCCAGAATTGGTTTGATTTCATTTTTCAAGACATTAATTAAAACAGCGATCTGGATAATTAAAATGATTAACGCAACACCCAATAGTAATGATTCAAGAGCCATTATAATGATAAAAATGTCTCTGACTTTGGATGTTGTTGCCAGGTCTGCTCTGAACAAACTGATGAGTGAAAATATGATTAATGCCAGTAGCACCACGACAACAATTATGATACCAATCAGTTTTCCCTTATTCGCAGATTCCTTTGCGACGACAGGAGGTGTCACTGATTCAACTGGGTTTGAGGCAAATTCATTATCACTCATATAGTAGATTATACACGAAGCCGAAGAAAGGAGATAGTAAAGAAACTATTTCTTTGTTTTTAAATGATGATTAATTCTGCTGAATTGACAATGTAGTTAATTTATTGTTGGAAAAATTCGGGAACCGAAATTGATTGATAAAAATCAATTCATAAAAATTACCAACAGAAGACGATCAATGATTGACTTGGGTTTGCTGCTTTATTTTCTTCATGTTAAAATAAAATGTTATGCAAATTATTTCTATCTTATTCCTGGTTCTTTCTTTGATGAATGTCTGGTTTTCTCCATTTCCTCAGTTGGATTTGGTCAGGATTCAGTCACCTGTGGATGGGGATTTTCTGCAGGGTAGCGTACAAATCATTGGCACGGCTACCGGTAATGGATTGCAAACAATTGAAATTAGTTTTCGCTATCAGGATTCACAATCACAAAGTTGGTTTGTTATCAATAAATCTACCACGCCGGTTGTAGATGACATCATTGCGACCTGGGACACTTCAACCATTGCAGATGGTGTGTATCAAATCAGGGTTCTTGCGATTTTTGAGAATGGAAGAGAGCAGGAGAAAATTGTAAATAACTTGAATGTGAGGAATTACACTGCGTTTGATCCGATCAAAACTGAAAACCCTGAGGTGTTGTCTACAAAAAACCTTCAAAATCAGATAGTAACTGTTGAAGCGACTCCAACTTTGAGATCTTCCCCTACGCCAATGCCAC
The DNA here is from genome assembly GCA_963765655.1 of uncultured Chloroflexia bacterium. Taxonomy (GTDB): domain Bacteria; phylum Chloroflexota; class Anaerolineae; order Anaerolineales; family Anaerolineaceae; genus UBA6170. The sequence continues at coordinate 1,358,220 of CAVXXH010000005.1, read as the reverse complement.
CCAATGAGATGGTTATTTCACAATCTCAGTTCATTGCAACAGCCATTCAAGGTGGGATCCTGGGTGTACTGTTTTTATTTGTAATTGCTTTATTCATCCTTATTCGTAGCAGAAAAATGGGTTAATTATGGTAGATCATAAATTATTTGATTTCTTTCGAAAGAACAAACAACAATCTTCTAAATCTGATGAAGAACAACTGATGGGTGGCTTCATGATTGTGGGTTTGGGTAACCCGGGCAAGGACTACCAAAAGAATAGACACAATGTAGGTTTTATGGCAATAGATAAAATTGCCGAAGAGATTGGTATCGAAAATAAAAAAGTCAAATCCAAAGCCATCATTATGGAAGGTAAAAGGGATAATAAGAAAATTATCCTGGTCAAACCGCAGACTTTCATGAATCTATCCGGATCAGCTGTAGCCAGTCTCATGCAATTTTTCAAAATTAATCCACAAAACCTGATTGTTATTCATGATGATTTGGACCTGCCTTCTCTTTATGTCCGCTTACGTCCTGGGGGAGGAGCTGGAGGGCAAAAAGGGGTAGCTTCGATTATCCAAAACCTGGGAACGCAGCAGTTTAACCGGGTGAGGATCGGTATTGGACGTCCTCCTGGAAGAATGGACGCAGCGGATTATGTGCTACAAAATTTTCCAAAACAAGAAGAAAAAGAGTTGTCATTTTTATTCGATACCGTAACCAAAGCTGTCGAATGTATTTTGGATTCTGGTATCGAAATCGCTATGAATAAATTTAATGGTGAAAACAATATTGATAGGTGATTCGTGTTAGACCCCATTAAACAACATCCTCATTTTAAGGAATTAGTTGATCTGATCGAACATGAATCATCCTTACCAGCATTGGGACTGATTCGCTCAGTTCGATTACCCATCTTAGCTTCATTAAAAACAACAATCGATAGACCGATTCTTGTTATTGTTGAGCGCATGGATCAGGCAATTGCTTTTGCAGATGAACTTGGATTCTGGATGAAAGCTGACGACATCATATTATTCCCTGAACCATCTCCAACCTTTTATGAAAAGGCAGCCTGGGGATCCTTGACCCGGCGAGATCGGCTACAAACCCTAACATATCTGGCAAATTATCACTTACCCGGATCCAAATCTAGCATTACACCCAAAGTAATTATTACTACAGTACGTGGCTTGATGACACGTACCATTCCTCGCCGCGATTTTCTAAAATCCATACGAACAATCAAAGTAGGGCAAGTCATCAAACAGGATGAATTGGTCAGAGAGTGGGTTGGCAATGGCTATCAATCCAGTGAGATTGTCATTGAACCTGGCTTTTTTTCGAGACGGGGTGGTTTGCTGGATATCTGGTCTGTATCTGATCAATACCCGGTCAGGATGGATTTTTTTGGGAACGAGATCGAGTCAATTCGCCAATTTGATCCAGCTTCCCAACGCACTTTGCGAATGATTGATGAATTTACCATTTCACCTGCCAGCGAGGTTCTTTTATCAAAAGCTGAACAATTGGGTTTTGATACACAAAACTTAAATGAATTTTCTTTGCCTTTGTTGTATCCTTTTGCTGCTTCTTTGTTGGATTACTTACCCAAGAATTCATTGGTTGTCTTTGATGATCGAGAATTGATTCGCACGATTGCCAATGAAATTGAAGAGCAAGCAGTGCGCTTCCGGATGGACTCGATTAAAGAGGGGATCATTACTGCTGATTTTCCACTTCCTTATCTGTCCTGGTCTGAAATAGAAGATATATTAACAATTCAAAAATGGATTGATTTTGGTTTTGCATTATCCGAAGAAGTTCCATTGTTTGAGAATGTGTTTGTACCTGGGGAGAGATTTGGTGGCAGAATAAAGACTTTTCTGGATTATCTTGATCAGAAATGTTCTTCTGGCATTCAAACCATAATCGTCTCCAGGCAATTGAATAGAATAAAAAATTTATGGAGTGAACAACAGTGCCAGGGTAAAAAACCCATCTTTACAGAAGGCAGTCTCTCAGAAGGTTGGATTTTAAAAGATCTTGATGGAGAAGAAAAATACCTGCTCATCACAGATAGTGAAATATTTGGTTGGGATCGACCGCAACCCAGGAAGAGACCAAGACCCATTGTTCATTCTCCAGAGACCGATTATTCGGATTTGCAAATTGGCGATTGGGTTGTCCATGTTGACTTTGGCATCGGAAAATTTGTGGGGCTTGTTCAACGCTTTCTGGAAGGTATGCAACGCGAATTTCTTTGTGTTGAATACGCAGGTGGAGATCAACTCTTCGTACCAATTCATCAGGCAGATCGCTTGGGTAGATATGTCGGACCGGATGGTTCTGCTCCATCGCCCACAAGATTGGGCACTCAGGAATGGGTTACCTCTAAAACCCGCGTAAGAGAAGCGGTTCAGGAAATTGCTGGGGAATTATTGGAATTATATGCCCGCCGGCGGGTAGCGGTTGGGACAAAATTCAGCAGCGATACAGTCTGGCAACAGGAATTAGAAGCTTCGTTTCCTTATATTGAGACAGAAGACCAGAAGAAAGCTATCATCGAAGTTAAGCAGGATATGGAATCGGAACGGCCAATGGATCGTCTGCTATGTGGCGATGTTGGTTATGGAAAAACTGAAGTTGCTTTAAGGGCTGCTTTTAAAGCGGTTATGGATGGCAAACAAGTCGCTATTCTGGTTCCGACAACAGTGTTGGCACAACAACATTATGATACATTCAGAGAGAGGTTAGGTCCGTTTCCAGTGAATGTAGAAATGTTATCACGCTTTCGTTCTCATAAAGAGCAGGATGAAATCGTCCTAAAAATGGCATTCGGCGAAATTGATATCGTGATTGGTACTCATCGTCTATTATCGAAGGATATTGCATTTAAAGACATTGGATTGGTGATTATCGATGAGGAACAACGTTTTGGTGTTTCTCACAAAGAATTCTTTAAACGCTTACGAACTGAATTGGATGTCCTCACCTTAACAGCCACTCCCATTCCCAGAACCTTATATATGGCATTAACCGGTGTTCGGGATATATCGGTTATTAATACTCCCCCAGCAGAAAGACAACCAGTTGTTACCCATATTGGCCCATACTCTCAATCCATGGTTCGGCAGGCAATACTAAGAGAACTGGAGCGGGGTGGACAGGTGTTCTTCGTTCATAACCGTGTTCAAACCATCAATGCGATGAAATCACATCTTAATAATCTGGTTCCTGAAGCCAGGGTTGGTATTGCGCATGGCCAAATGAATGAAGGTGAATTGTCCCGGGTAATGCAGACATTTACGAATGGTGATATCGACGTGCTGTTGTGTACTTCAATTATTGAATCTGGACTGGATATTCCGAATGCCAATACACTGATCGTGGATCGAGGCGATACATTCGGTCTGGCTCAACTGTATCAATTAAGAGGTCGGGTTGGACGTGGAGCGCAGCGTGCCTATGCTTACTTCTTCCGTCACAGAAAAAAGCAACCCACCATTGATGGGCAGGAAAGATTGGAAACAATTGCTGAATATACCCAGTTAGGATCCGGATATTCCATTGCGATGAGGGATCTGGAAATGCGTGGAGCAGGCGAATTGTTAGGAACCAGACAACATGGGGCGATTGCTTCGGTTGGTTTCCATCTCTACACAAGATTACTGGCTCAAGCCGTGAAGAAAATAAAAACCGTTGACAGTGAAATTCCTGATTCTGAATTGCAACAAATCAAACAAATCCGGATGCCCGTGGCAGTTGATTTACCGATGACAGTTGGTTTGCCGATCGATTACATCACTGACCAACGGATGCGATTAAGCTTATATCGACGCATCGCAGAGATTGAAACATTGGAAGCCTTGGATGCACTGAATAACGAATTTGAAGACCGTTTTGGTTCTATGCCTGAAGAAGTTAAGAATTTAATATTCCAGATCAAGGTAAAAATATTATCCGAAAAAGCTGGTCTGGCATCAGTCGGAATGGAACTGGATCAGATTGTTTTACGGTTTGCTCCACAGAATGAGAAATTGATATTAAAGGATTTGCTTTTGCCGGGGAATTTTGTTCGCAGTGGCAAGAACAGCTATTGGTTTGCTTTTCGAAAATATGGAGATAACTGGCAGGACATGCTGTTGGAAATTTTGTCAGAATTGAGTGAATTCTCCCCCGTACTGACATCAATTCTGTAAAGTTCTACACCATCTGTATGGTAAGAAAAAATCGTTTATAATTGTAATAGACAAAATGTTCTATTTTCGAGGATCGTATGGATTTTGAATTAAAAGCACCATTTATACCTATGGGTGATCAACCCGAGGCCATTGAAGCCCTGGTTAGCGGAGTTCAAAAAGGATATCGTCATCAAGTCCTTTTAGGTGCAACAGCCACCGGGAAAACATTTGCGATGGCAAATATTATTCAACGGTTACAGATGCCGGCCTTGATCATGGCTCATAATAAAACATTGGCAGCCCAATTATATGCAGAATTCAAAGAATTTTTCCCCAATAATGCGGTTGAATATTTTGTCTCTTATTACGATTATTACCAACCTGAAGCGTATGTTCCCAGAACGGATTTGTATATCGAAAAAGAGACTGACGTAAATGAGGAAATTGACCGGTTGAGGTTGGCAGCTACGACAGCTTTGATGTCTAGAAAAGATGTCATCATTGTTGCCTCCGTTTCCTGTATCTACGGTTTAGGGAACCCGGAGGCATATGGAAAAAGCGTTATCGAAATCAACCTGGGCGGATTGTACCGAAGAAACGCACTTTTACGCCACCTGATCGAAAGCCAATATTCCAGAAATGATATGGATTTGCATTCTGGTGTTTTTCGCGTAAGGGGAGACACGATAGAAATATTTCCTGCATATGAAGATAAGTATGCATACCGTGTTTCATTTTTTGGCGATGAAGTGGAACGAATCAGCCGCGTTGATCCTTTGACTGGAGAAATCGTACACGAACCGGAATCCATTAAAATTTTCCCGGCAAAACACTACATAACCAATGAACAGAGGATGAAAAAATCTATACAGGAAATTGAAGATGAAATGGAAGAGAGGATTGCATATTTCAAAAAAAATGAAATGCATCTGGAAGCGCAACGAATTGAACAACGCACCCGTTATGACCTGGAGATGCTGCGAGAAGCTGGGTATTGTTCGGGTGTGGAGAATTATTCCCGACATCTTGATCAAAGGGCAAAAGGTTCAGCACCCTGGACATTAATCGATTATCTTCCCAGTGAATATCTGTTATTTCTGGATAAATCGCATATGACAGTACCTCAAATTAGAGGAATGTATAAGGGAGATCAATCCAGGAAACAAACATTAGTTGATTTTGGATTCCGATTACCCTCTGCGATGGATAATCGCCCTTTGAAATTTGAAGAATTCGAAGAGCATATGGGCTATACCATCTATACATCTGCCACACCAGCCAGTTATGAGATGGAACATGCCCAACAGATCACTGAACAAATCATCAGACCAACCGGATTGATTGATCCGGAGATTGAAGTTCGACCAACGCAGGGTCAAATCGATAATCTGTTGGTTGAGATAAGGAAACGAATTGAGGTTGGTCAACGTGTACTGGTAACAACATTGACCAAGCGTATGTCTGAAGATCTTGCTGATTATTTATTGGAGATCGGCATCAAGGTGCATTATTTGCATTCTGAAGTTGAAACCCTCGATCGGGTAGGAATTTTGAGAGACTTGCGGAAAGGTATCTTCGACGTTTTGGTAGGGATCAATCTTTTGCGCGAAGGGCTCGATCTGCCAGAAGTATCTTTAGTGGCAATTCTCGATGCGGATAAAGAAGGATTTTTACGCTCTTCGACAGCTTTGATCCAAACAGTTGGGCGTGCAGCCAGGCATGTGAACGGAAAAGTGATCATGTATGCAGATCGAATTACAAATTCGATGGACAAAGCGATTAAAGAAACATACCGCCGGCGCGAAAAACAACATAACTACAACGTGGAACATGGTATTGAACCTGTCAGTATTATGAAAGCTATTCATGATCTGACCGAACGTGTTGCCCCATCAATGATGCTGGCAGAATCACGAGCGGAATACAAGGCCGGGGAACGTGATCGAAAAATGAACGTGAAGGAAATCGAACGAACCATCTCACATCTCGAACAACAAATGCGCGATTCTGCCAAAAATCTGGAATTCGAAAAAGCAGCTGCCATCCGTGATCAAATTTATGAATTACGAAACATTTGGGCGGAAGAGGCTAACATTCCCCCCTGGAGAAAAGCGGCTATTCTTTCTGGAGAAAAACACATCTAATATGATGGTTATTGGGTAGGCAGAATCTGAAAATATCTGAATTTGCCTTGCGGAGTTGACCATTCTTTTTTAATATTGGTAACAAAAGCAGACCTTGGGCCGCGGTGCAGATGTGTCAACCAGATTTCCAGATCTTCTTTCATGCCTTCGGCGTAGGCTTCTACATTGCCATCAAATGTATTTCTTACCCATCCGGTTAATCCCAATTTTTGGGCTTGTTCTTTCGTGAAAAATCGAAATCCAACCGCTTGAACCCGACCTTCGATTAACACATGAACCGCAACCGTCTCAGACATTTTCTGGTGACCCCTCCATTAGAGACCAAATGGGTTTAGTACTCGTCATCCTCATCGTCATCGGCATCATCTTCATCAAATTCATCACCAACGCTGGCATCTAAATTCTCTTCTAATTCTTCAATCCAGGATTTCCCATAATCATCAATGTCGAACTCTTCATCCTCAAGATTTACCTCACGGAAAGTATCTTCAACAGGTTCTTTAAAACCCATTAAATCAAAATCCAGTGACATATCATTGGTGAGGTTAAGGGTTTCGATTGCCTCATTCAGGAAAATTTCTTCTTCTTCGGTGGATGCATTTTCTAAGAGTCGCTCGAAAACTTCAGCAACACCTTCTCCACCAATTTTTGAGAGTGCAGACACAACCTGCACCCACAAATCTTCATCCTGTTCCAGTTCAAAAGCCATTCGTAATAGCAGCTTGCGAGCAGATTTTAGTTCTATCTCTCCTGCAGCAAACACAGCTTTACGTTGAATTCGAAGATCAGGGTGGGCTAACATGGGCAAAATTAGCGATGCGTAGTTTTCATCAGCAGATCTTCCCATTGCTTCGAGTGAGCTGGATATCCAATTGTAATCACCAGAATTGTAGGCATTGTGGATAAATTCTTTTACTACAGGATTACTGGAGTAACCAAAAGCTTCCAATGCCTTCTGACGGACTAATTCGCTTTCATTTGAACGCAATACTTTAATCAATGCTTCATCAATTAATTGGCGATATCTGTCTTCGATCATCTCTATCTCTGAAAGATACATATACTTTCCTAAAGTACTGGCAGCCTGAGTGCGGACGCCAACATCAGGATCGTTATTCATCAAATCAATAAATTTCCTGATCAAATGAGCATTTTCATAATCCCAAAATATACGTAAGCCACTGATTCGAACAGCCGAATTACCATCTTCGAGTGCTAATTCAGCCATATCTTCAAAATTTGAAGTAATCTCAGTTTCATGGATAATTTCAATGTTTTCCATTAAGACGGCTTTACGAGCAGGTGATATCTGAGCCCATGATCTTTTCAGAATTTCCAGGTTGGCTGGTGGAATATCGGATAAACTCATCATATATGCAACTGGGAATTGGGCGTTGTCATCCAATAATGAATCGATTACCTGATTAAAGTTGATGTTTTTTGTCGTCATTTTTCCGGTTGTCCTAAGGCATCACAATGGGATTAATAATATCCATGGTCGTTATGATGACCATCAATGCGATCAATGCAACAAAACCAACCATATTGATAATATTTTCAACTTTGGCGGGCACTTTCTTACGTAAGAAAATTTCGGGCAGCAAAAGGATTAATCTTCCGCCATCCAAAGCTGGAATGGGAAGTAAATTCGTGAAACCCAACGCCACGGAAATAACCGCTAAAATCAGTAAAGTATTCAAGCGATCTTCTGGATTGGCAGATTCAGCATTACTTTCATCTCGTTCTCTTGCCTGTGAGTAGATACTGTATATACCCACCGGGCCTACTGGCCGGGCTTCTTCTGCCGAGATTGATCCCCTGATCAACTGACCGGGGAGTGCCAACAACTGAACAGCGTATCCGCCTGTGGCGCGAAATGCATATGGCAATGCTTCAACGATGCTTGCTTCTTTATATGGATTAACCAGGGTTACACCTAAATATCCCTCGCCAGGAGGGGCTTCTAAACGAGGTGTCGCTGTAACGATACGTTCTTCTCCCGCTGGGGTGCGAAGTATTATCGTAATCGGTTTTCCACGGTTCAATTCAACCTGTGTAGAAAGTTGCTCAGTACTGGTGATGGCGACCCCATTGACTTCAACGATTTGTTCACCAGCTGAAATCCCAGCAATTTCTGCTGGAGAGCCTTCATTGACACCATATACCTCTACAGATTTCAGGTCCGGAATTCCGACCTGCATAAAGATAATAGCGAAGAGGACCACACCAAGAACCAAATTGAATAATGGACCACCAATAAGCGTCATGAAGCGGGCAATAATGGAGGAATCCCCAAAGCCGCCTTTCACTTCTGGATCATTTTCGCCACTCAACCGCACAAAAGCGCCAAATGGAATCCAGTTTAAAGTTATTTCTGTTTCCCGAAATTGACCGATTTTTAGTAAACGAGGAGGAAAACCAAAACCAAATTCCTCTACATTAATCTTGAATAGCTTAGCAAATATAAAATGTCCAAACTCATGAACAAAGAGCAGAACACCAAAAATCAATATAAATTCAATAATCATCATCTAATCATCACCTGTCATCTAATTAATATGAAATCTACAACCAATTATAATTCGTTTTTATTCGGTATCAATTTGCCAGTAGAACTCTTAGAATATTTTAACTTTCAACCAATCTGGCTTTTCCACCCACGGAAGCTTTGAATATCTGCTTTATCCCAGTGATAGAAGCTAATTTATCATAGATATCTTCCAAATAATTCTTTGTTGTGATTACATGGACATTTGGCCCTGCATCCAATGTATAACAAACCGGTAGACCGCTTGCTCGCCATTTCTGGACATTTTTCATGATGGTAATTGAAGTGTTCTCCCAGTACATCAAACCCGGTCTGGATGTCATCATCACAGCATGCATCATATTACTATCTAATTCGATCATATCTGCCATCGCTTGAAAATCGCGGAATTTTATCGCTTCCCGAACAATATCCAGACGACGACTTGTGTCTTCTACACGAGCTTTTTGTAATGGACTTGAATCTGCTAACTCGTGCCCTGCTGTCGAACCAACCTTTTTGTGTTCATGGGTAACGACAGCTACTAAATCAATAAGATCCCAATGATTAGCAGGAGCAATGCTGATCGCATAAGAGTCTGAGTCGATCTCGCCTGGAAGCCATTCTACGAACCCTTCAGGAATAGATCTACTGGCAGACCCAGAACCACGCCTTGCCAGACAGGACAATTCTTTTTCGGTTAAATTCAATCCGATCGCATTGCTGGCTGCTAGACTTAATGCAGCAAAGGCAGAAGCTGAAGAGGCGATACCTGTACCTACGGGGAAGTTATTTTCGCTAATTACCTTTGCGAAGGTTTGTTTTCCAGCTAATTCACGAACGATATTCAGGAATGAAACCACCCTGTCTAAGCCAGGACCTGTTGTTTCTTGCCCGTTAATAAAAAGGGTGTCCGAGGTGAGTTCAGAGTCAAATGAAACCTGTGTTTTGGTGACTAGACTATTGAGATTGAATGATATCGATCCATTGACTGGGATACGCAAGATTTGATTTTTGTTTCCCCAGTATTTGATTAATGCAATATTAGGATGAGAAATTGCTGTGGAGGAGATATTTTTCACTGAATTTTGTCCCTTTGTAGATGGATTAAGTTTATCACGAAGAAGATAATTAATGATTCTATAAATCAATAATTTAAACTTTAATTAATTTGATAAATATTATGAACATTATACAAATTATTTAATTCCTACTGATTTAGATATAATTAAGATAATTGAAACCCGAAACGTCAGCTTTTATTTTTTTAACCGCAATCGAGATGAATTTATTTATTTGCTGATCAACCGGGTTTTTTAAATTAATTTTCCGAGGAGGAAGAATGAAAAAATTTCAAATTTTATTAGGGATGTTCGTTATCGCTGCACTAACTTTATCGTGTGGTTTTTCTATTGGAGGTGACGAAGACCCGACTGCGGTGCCTTCACAGGAATTGCTTCAAGTTGCTACTCCTGAAATGCCATCGCCATCCCAGTCCGGCATGGTTAATTCACTCGAAGGTGTACAGAACGCGACTGTGCAGATAGAAGCACAGGGAAGTTTTGTAGATCCACAATTGGGAAGCGTTTATAATGCTGCTGGTAGGGGAACCGGTTTTATCATTGATCCCAGTGGTATTGCTGTGACGAATAACCATGTTGTTACCGGTGCAGCACTCTTAAAAGTTTGGGTTGCTGGTGAATCCCAACCCAGAAATGCCAGAGTATTAGGTGTTTCAGAATGTTGGGATCTGGCAGTAATTGATATCGATGGAGATGGTTATTCTTATCTGGGATATTATGAAGGTGGAATCAGCCCGGGTATGGAAGTGTATGCTGCTGGTTTTCCGCTTGGTGATCCAGAATATACTCTCACCAAAGGTATTGTCTCGAAAGCACAGGCTAATGGCGAATCTTCCTGGGCATCCATCGATGCAGTGATTGAACATGATGCGCGCATCCGCGGTGGAAATTCAGGTGGACCATTGATTACACCAGATGGTAAGGTTTTGGGTGTGAATTATGCTGGCAATGATACTTTCGATCAGAACTTTGCCATCAGCGCGCAAAATGCTATCCCTGTCATTGAAAAAATGCGTCTAGGTGAAGATTATGAATCCATAGGGATTAATGGTCAATCAGTCGTTTCTGAGGATGGAAGCATCAGTGGTGTTTGGGTCTCATCGGTAAAATCCGGTTCACCTGCTGATAAATCTGGTTTACAGGGTGGAGATATTTTAACCTCGATGGAAGGACTGGTTTTGGGTCTGGATGGGACGATGTCTGATTATTGTGATATTCTCAGATCTCGAAACCCACAGGATACGATTGCGATTGAAGTATTGAGATTTGGGACTGAAGAATACTTATCAGGCCAATTGAATGGTAATAAACTTGAAACCCAATTCTCATTTGCTCAGGAATTCGAAAATGATGTAGTTGACCAAGGTGGAACTTATTCTGAATATGTTACCGTAACCGATGATTATGGTGCCATTCAGGTTTCCATCCCGACTGCCTGGGTTGAGGTCAGTGGCGAACCCTGGTATGATGGTGGCGATGTCATTGGGTCAAGTATTGTTGCTGCTGGAAATATAGATTCATTTTATAATACCTACGAAGAACCAGGTGTTTTCTTTGGTGTATCGGATGATGTTGCCAGATTAGCAGGTTACATACAACTTTTAGATGTTTACCGAGACAGTTTCCTGGCTGATTGTTCTCTTGACGGAAGATATCCTTACGAAGATAGTGCATTCCTCGGTTCTTATGACGTATTTACAAATTGTGGAAGTGGCGGAAGCACAATAATAGTTCTGGCTGCCAGACCTATCACCAATGAAACTTCATTTTTGGCCACTGTGATGGTACAAATTTTATCTGATGCAGATCTTGCAGCATTGGATGAAATATTAAGAACTTTTGACGTGGTTGGAACATTACCATAAACAAACTGATGATTAAAAAGAGAACCAGGGCAATTCCTGGTTCTTTTTTTTAAGATTTGACAATGGTTTTATGATTTGAATCAATCGGTTAGAATATCTTTAAAGATACATTAATTAAGTTTTCCGATAATCGTCATGAAAGGAATGAAATGATAAATAAAAAATATGCTTTTCCGTTACTTATAACCTTGATAATCCTATCAGCCCTTGCATGTAATTTAGGTTTTCAGAATGGAAACATCAAAATGACCATAACTCTGAAAAGAGATAGGTTATTACAATTGATCAACAGTGCACAGGGAATAGCCGGAACTGTATCGGACTCCGATTTGTTGATTGAGGTCCAGGATATTCAATTTATTGAACCAGATAAAGTTAGACTGATTGGTTTTTATGGACTACCGAATGCCACTAAAGTGAATGGTGAGGTTGAATTGACTTTCTCCATAGAAAACGATCAACCTAAAGTTGAAATCACGTGGGTTAACATCCCGGGATTGGATTTAGCCAGTGATTTTGTAAAGAAAATTAACGAAAAATTATCCGGATTAATTCGTGATCAAATTGCACAATCAGGGGAAAATGCATTGATTAAAGCCATATATGTTGAAGATGAGGCTTTGAAAATTGATGTAGAAGTTCCCGTAAGGCGATAAACCTAATCGACTTTCGCAAAGAAAGCCTGCACGTTGATGCCACCATTGGAAAACGAAAGCAGGCTTTTTGGTTTTAATTTAGTATGGTTTGCGAGGTTGACACTATTGCACAAAAAAATCACATTCCAACCCTGAAATTTATGTCTCAATACATTTCCAAATTGAGCATAGAGATTTCGTATGTCTTTGTTTGACGAAGTACGCAAACCATACGGAGGGTTCGTGATAATCCAGCCAGGTTGACCATATGGATTAACATCGGATATGGATAAATTCTTCCAATCAATAAATAGGCTAACACCGGCTTTTTCAGCGTTTTTCCTGGCAATTTCGATTGATCCAATATTACGATCGCTTCCATGTATTCTGGTTGAAACATCTTTGGAATTCTGGATGTATTCCCGCCTCATATTCTGCCAGGTGGATTGGGTAAATTCTATCCAATTTTCAAATGCAAAATCTCGATACAATCCCGGTGGATGATTTTTGGCGATGAGCGCAGCTTCAATCGGTATTGTGCCAGACCCACAAAAAGGATCTATTAACTGCAATTCAGGAGTCCAACCTGAAGCCAGTAATAAACTTGCTGCTAAATTTTCTCGGATTGGTGCTTTTGAGACAATTTCGCGATATCCGCGCATGTACAAAGGGTTCCCACTGGAATCAAGGCTTATAGTAACTTGATCGTGAAGTAACCTGACGATGATGAGTTGTTGTTTACCATGGGACTCTTCGGAATCGCCTTTTAACAAAGTGACCTTTTTTGCAAGGTTCGATTCAATCGCTTGGTGGATTCGCTGAGTAACAGCGTCACTATGATAAAGCTTCGATTTGTGACAGGTTGTGCGAATTTTAACACCGACATCTTTTTTCAAGAATTGTTTCCAGGGAAGTCGAACAGTTTTTGTATATAGGTCCTGAAAACTGGTCGCTTCAAATTCACCGAACCGAACGAGAATACGGTTCGGAATCTTTAATAATAAATTGAGCTTGTAAATCGTTGGCAAATCGCATTCATATTCCAACTCATCTGCGGGAGAAGATGGTCGCAGCTTTGGAAATAAATGTGTTACTTCATTTTTCGCGATTTGTTCTAAACCGGGAGGAACTACCAGGAAGATTTTATACATAAGGTTTCTTTACCAAGATTTCTTTTTGTCTGTTTTTATTTGTGATTGATTTTTCTACAAAAATTGGTTCTTTTGTGAATGGATTCATCTCAGTGTAATACATTACACTGGCATACGTTGAAGGTGTAGGAGTAAAAATTTGAACTTGTTCAGGGCTTACTTTTAGTTTTTCAGAGGTGAAATTCTTAAGTTTCTGCATATCTCTATCAGAACATCCTGGATAGGCAGCGATGAAATAATAGGTTAAGAATTGATTTTTGTTTAATTTTTTATTGAGTTTATCCACACGATTCTTGAACTCAAGGAGTTTTTCTGAGCCAGGTTTCCCCATTAATTTCAGAATTTTATTTTCAGTATGTTCAGGTGCAATTTTCAATTGACCGGAAACATGATGGGCTAAGATCTCTTCGAGGTAAGTATTACCAGAATGCTTGTCATCCATAATGAGATCATAGCGCAGCCCGGATGCAACAAAGACTTTTCGAACCTGCGGATGTTCACGGACAGATTGTAATAAATCTATTTGGGGTCGATGATTGGGACGCAAGGCAGTACAGACTTCAGGTGAAATACATCTTCTATCCTGACATGCTCCGCTTGTTGTTTTTTTTCTACATTCAAAACCATACATATTTGCTGTTGGTCCACCCAGGTCCTGAATTATCCCTTTAAATTCAGGAATATTTGATAAAACTTCCACTTCATTCAGGATGGATTCTTTACTACGCCATTGGATCGTTCGACCTTCATGCACCGCAATGGCACAGAAATTACATTCACCATAACAACCTCTATGGGTACTAATCGAGAATCGGATCGTCTCTAAGGCTTTGACTTTCCCATTTTTCTCATAATAGGGATGTTGTGCTCTTTCATAAGGCAAGGCATAAATCCTATCTAACTCTTCCTGGTTTAATGAGAAGGCTGGAGGATTTTGAACAAGATAGCGGTCTCCGTGCGCTTGAATAAGACCTTTTGCGTTAATCGGATCGTTATTTTTATAAAAAATGTCAAAACTGTCAATATATGCGATTTTATTTGAACTGACTTCTTCGTAAGAAGCTAGTTGACAATAATCCTGAATTGGTTCTTTATTGATGTAACATAATCCCCGAATCGATTTCGGATCATTCCCATGTTGTAATGCATCAGCCAATTCTATTATTGATCGATCTGCCATACCATAGAGCAGATAATCAGCTTTGGAATCAAAAAGAAGGGATCGCCTGATCCTATTGCTCCAGTAGTCATAATGGGCAATTCTTCGAAGACTTGCTTCCATGCCACCTAAAACAATTGGTTTGGTCTGCTTGAAAAATTTCCTGATCAGGTTTGTGTATACGATGGTTGCCCGATCTGGCCGTCTATTATTCTGACCACCAGGTGTGTAATCGTCACTTTTCCGTTTCTTCAATGATGCTGTGTAATTAGACACCATGGAATCAATACTGCCAGCGGAAACACCCCAAAAAAAGCGTGGTTCACCAAGGCGGGTGATATCGTCAGCGGTGGATATGTCTGGTTGGGCGATGATGCCTACCTTATACCCAGCATCCATAAGAATATGTCCAATAACAGCTACACCCATATAAGGACTATCAATGTAACTATCCCCAGACACAAGGATTATATCGAAATTGTGCCAACCTAATTTACGAGCTTCTTCTCTGGTTGTTGGTATAAACATAAGAAAGTAATTCTATCAGTGATTAGATCAATCTCCGAAGCAAGTTCCAACATTTCTCGCTGCCTGTAGCCATTCGTGATCAAGCGGTATCGTCTTGTGTTTTCCAGCGATATCTATTAAGGGGACGGGTTCAATTTGATAATTTCTTATTCCTAATAAAACCCCAAATTGCCCCTGATGTATCGTTCTCACACAACTGGTACCTAATTGTGTAGCACGCATACGATCTACGGATGATGGTACGCCGCCCCGTAAAAGAAAGCCTAAGATCGTGATTCTTGTTTCAAGGCCTGTTTTCTGGTGGAGGAAATGCGATAGGAGATTGGTATTGTCAGCATATTCATTTTCAATCGCATCTAACCTCTCTTCGATTTCTTTTCTTTCCTCACCATTTCTGAGTCGGATGTTGAATTCTCGATTTCTGCGAAAAAATTCAACGCTTTCCTGAGTTAGTGCTCCATCGGATACGGCGATGATACTGAACCGTTTGCCAGCTTTATTTCTTTCAAGGATAGCCTGAGAAATCTTGTTGAGATTATAGGGAATTTCTGGAAGTAGAATTACATCTGCTCCACCTGCCATTCCAGCTCCCAATGTCAACCAACCAGTTTGTTTCCCTAATATTTCAACAACGATGATTCGATGATGACTATGAGCTGTACTGTGAAGACGATCAATTGCCTCTGTAGCGACCGAAAGGGCAGTATCAAAACCAATTGCATAGTCGGTACCGAAGACATCGTTATCAATCGATTTGGGAACTCCAATAACATTCAATCCAGCCTGGGATAATGTCAGCGTTCCGACCTGCATTTCTGCTCCACCTAAACAAACAAGGGCATCTAGCTTGTGGTGTTTATAGGATGATATTGCTTTTTCGAGTAATCCTGAATTCTCAAATGATTGATTTGGTAGTTCCTGGCTGGTGCCCAGGATCGTTCCACCCGTTGTCAGAATCCCTGAAAATTCAGAACCTTTTAAGGAGATATGGTTATTTTGAATCAACCCTTTGAATCCATCAAGAAATCCAACAATCTCCATTTTATAATTACTTTGAGCAGATTTACCAATTGCACGAATAGCTGAATTTAGCCCCGGTACGTCATTACCTGCTGTTAAAATACCAATTTTTCCTGCCATAACATTCTCCATTTTTGGATTGATAACTTAAAGTAAAATAATTCGTGTAGACACTTGAGTGGTTTATTGTATATTTGTACACCTTCTTAACTATATCATTTATCAAATATTGAATAGTAAGAAAATTTATATTTTCCTATCCACATGCTCGTGAATGCTATAATAATATAGTCAGAAGAAAAGGAGGACGTATGTTTTCCGTTTATACCATTTCGAGACAATATGGGAGTGGGGGAAGTAAGCTGGCTATCAAACTCGCTGAATTAAGTGGATATCAATTAATTTGGCGGGAGGTAATCAATCAAGCTGCCATAAAAATTGGTTCTCCAGATATGGCATTGGCTGTCATTGACGAATTGGGGCTGTTGGGTATTTGTCCTGATGACGAGACCTGCGAAAAATTCAGGGATGCAATCAGTCAAGTAGTGATAGAAATAGCGGACAAAGGGAATGTGGTTATCGTTGGGCGTGCCAGTCAAATAATCTTGGAGGGAATCCCAAACTGTTTACACCTTAAAATTATCGCTGGAATGGATACAAGGATTAAAAATATTCAATTATCTAAAAATGTTAATAAGAAAGCTGCAAAAGCTCAAATTGAGAAGAGTGACCAAAATCGGCAGAATTTCATCAAAAAATTTTACATGAAAGATTGGAACGATCCTTCTTTGTATGATTTAACGATTAATACAGACCATCTTGATTTGGATTCCATCGCAAGTTGGATTATTAAATTATAGGATAAATATGTCAGCCAATGAAGAAAAAAAATTGGTAAGATTTTCTCACGTTGCAGAAGAAATGTTCGCCCGAATTTTGGATTTTTATGGTGTTGTTTGGGAATATGAACCTAAAACGTTTGATTTAGAATGGAATGAAAAAGGAAAAGTTAAATTAGCCTTCGCACCAGATTTTTATTTACCGGATCAAGATCTCTTCATAGAATTAACAACACTCAGACCGCAATTAGCAACCATTAAGAACAAAAAAATAAGATTGATGAATGAGCTCTATCCAGACGTAAAAATCAAATTGATGAAAAGGCGTGATATCCGGAATTTGTTAGTTAAGTATGGTTTATATGATGAAGCTCAGGATTTCCATGGTACTGATGCGCAATGAGGTGAGGAGTGGATAAATCAGAAATGAAAATAAATGATGCAATCAGTCAAGTTTTGTTTACTGAAGATCAAATTAAAAATCGTATATTTGAATTAGCCGAAACGATTAATCAGGATTACAAAAATAAATATCCAATATTTGTTGGGGTGCTCAAAGGGGTATTTATTTTTATGGCTGATTTATTCCGGAAAATAGATATTGAGTGTGATGTCGATTTCCTGGCTATCAGTAATTACAGTAATGATGCCAGAACACGAGGTGTGGTTAGATTAGTTAAAGACCTGGATATCCCGATTGAAGGTAGACATGTGTTGTTTATTGAAGATGTTATAGATACGGGTTTGACGCTCCACTATTTATTAAGAAATTTACAGGAACGGTCTCCAGCAAGCCTTAAGGTATGTACCCTATTTAACAAACCAACACGTCGATTAATCGAATTGCCTATTCAATATAAAGGGTTTGATCTTCCAGATAAATTTATTGTTGGTTATGGCCTGGATTACAATGAAAGGTTCCGAAATTTACCTTATGTCGGCATTATAAAAGCTGAAATCTTCCAGCAACCTGTCAGTAACTCTATTAAATTGAAACAGGGGCTCTAAGTAACCTAATTTTAGCTTTTCTTTGCCCTTTTCTAAGTTAACTGCTTTCTCCAAATTCCTGAAAGACTTAAATCCTAACACTTAGAAACTTTTCCTAAATCGTTTGTTTCACCTTTTCGGAGAATTTCTCTCACGGTACTACAAACTTCTGATTTAGTTTTTAAGGTAAAGGGGCTAATTCAATTTCTCAGAGCTCCCTGCAATTCCATTATATAGAGTTTGTATAGACAAGTCAATATACCTGGAAAAATTTTAAGATTCAAATTTTGTGTTCTTTCAATAATTAGCGTTTATGGTGTTTTTCGCGGACACGCGTCCGCGAAAAACACCCGCTTACCCCGATTTATTGAGATGATACCCAATTTTCTATTAAAAATGTTTGTTTAAGATTTATTAAAATTCTTATTTTTGTTTTTTTGCGGCCAATTTAGCCTGTGTTGGCCAGGTTTCTGGATCAGCCAGACGCAGGTTCTTCTTATCCAGAATAATTTTCAAATCTTCAACACTTATTAAACCCAAATCTGAAAAAGTGTATATATTATTCTCGTTTAATAAAGTTTCTATGGCTGGTCCAATCCCTTTAATTTCTTTCAGGTTATCTTTGACGATTTCTGATTTGGTTTGCATATTTTTAACCTCAACCAATTCAGGTGATTTGTCGTCCGAAGAAATTTTAATGTATCTATCAACAATGGTTGAAAAGCTGTTTTTATTTTTGTTGGTTAATTGGTAAAGGATCAAGAAAATGGTACTGGATACTCCAATTAATATTCCAAGCCATAAAAATATTTTAGAATTATTTTGGTTATTCATATTTAACCTTTAAATTGAAACCGTGACATTTTTAGTCACGGTTTTCTCAGTTCCTAATATTCAACTATTCTTGGTAAATCTTTTGCTTGTTTTACCCAGGCTTCTACCTGTGATAAAACAGGTAGTCTCCGAACTAATTTTTTTTGTCCATTGATTTCTACTAATTTTTGCAGAAGATTTTCAGGTTTCCGTTGAGCCAATTCTGGCACGGTATCAACACCAGCTTCTTCGAGTAAATCAGAATATTCTTCTCCAATTCCTTTTATCCGAAACAAGTCAGCAAGATTTACCCATTCTAAAATTAATTTCTCGGGTATCTGCGTTGCCTCAGATAATTTCTTTCTATCTTTTGATTTTGCCGCAACTTTTAGTAGACCTTCTACTGTTTTGATTCCTTCATTTGCAAGTAATCCTGCAAACTTAGGACCGATACCTTCAACATCTGATATTTTTGCCATTAGACCTCCCAAATAATATTTTTTTGAATAAACGCAGATAATAAATTTATTATATACCATCTACATAAAATTGAAACTCAAATGTCTGCTTTAACTTTTCGTCTTATTTAAAAAAATAAATTGATGAATTGAAGAAATCTTTGTCAGAATAACTTTTAAGTAATTCAAAAAAATCTGTTTGAGAAGAAATTCGGTCATTTTGACTGGAGGCATACTCTTTTAGAAAATCAAAAAAAATTGTGTCTCCAAGTTCATCTCTTATGGATTGTAGAAATTTTGCTCCTTGAAGATAAGTTGCATTCCTATAGGGGATAAATCCCTGGTATTCGTAAATGGATTTATTGATGTAGCCTTCCGGTTGATAATAATTGACTCGATACTCCCACCACCAATCAACCAGCTCTGGATAATATTCTTCGTAGAATAATATTTCACTATAAGTACACAATGCTTCATCAAGCCAGGGTTCAAGCGCCTGGTCATTTGCAATCGCTGCATACCACCATTGGTGGGCAGTTTCGTGTACTGCAATCGCAGTCAAGTAATTCTGTGGGGTGTAATCAAAAAGATTATAGAAACCACGGCTGAGGAAAAAGAGGCCGTCATACTCCATTCCATCCAGAAAATCAGCTTCCACAATTGTCAAATTTTCTCTCGGATAAGGAGAAAATAATCTTGAATAAAGTTCTACTGCTTTTGTGGCTTCCTCCAGGACATGAGATCCTGCCTGCTGATGAAAAGGAAATGTGTGTGTGGAAATTGTGATTCCATCTACTTCTTTTTTCTCAATAACATAGGATGGACTTATTGACCAAACAAAATTCCTTGCGCCGAACGATGAAAACATATAACGATTTTCCACCTGAGAAGTTGGAATTGATGAAGCAGCGATGGTTGTATTCGTTGGTACATTGATGAGTTCAATTTCCACATTGAAATTTGCCAGATCATATACCAGATATTCTCCATAGAACCAGGGATCATGAAGTAACCATTCACCATTTTCAGTCAAAGGTGGAATAAATGGATACCAATCAACCAGGTTGGTTTGAACTGTAGAATAACCAAAAATCCCTGGTTTGCGATCATCAGCTGGAGGAGGCAAGGGTGGAATTGAAAGAAGATAATCTAATTGAATTTCAACTTCCTCGCCTGGTGCGAGCCCTTCATTGAGCAGGAGCGTAAAATAGTATTTGCCAGGTTCCAATTTTTCTTCATTCGAATTCACCAGTACATTCTCCAGGGAAAATGATCCGGGGTAGCGCAAAGTGTCAGTGACAAACCATATATCATTCAAAATTTGCTTTGAATTATTAACATATGTTATGATTTCATTTACCTGGGCTGATTGAATAGAATAATCAAAATTAACCTTTAGGGAATATTCAGGTAACACAGGATCGTTCTCGATTTCTTCAGGTTCCTGTGTTGGGATCTGAACAATTGATTGGGTTTCTTTAATGAAGTTATTTATTTCAGGAGAAGGTGTGCTGGTTTCTATAACAAGTGTTTCAACCACCTGTGTTTCTAGATTTTCAGCTTGCGTACAACCAACGAGAATAAAAGTGAATAAAAAAATCACTGAAAGGAATAGAACATTCTTTGTTTGATAAAAAATCATTAGCTTCTACTACTTGTGGAATTTGGATCCATTTAGTTGAAAAATCATTTTTCAATATTATAAAAAACCCTCCGAAGAGGGTTTTTTAAGTTTTAGTGGTGGTGGTTGGTTTCGTCTTCCTCATCTAATTCGTCAAAATCTTCATCTTCAAAATAGAATTCTGAATCATCGCCATGCACATGACCATGTTCTATTTCTTCCGGTGTAGCTTCGCGGATATCAATGATTTGAACATCAAAATTTAAAGTCTTTCCAGCCAAAGGATGGTTGAAATCAAGCGTGACTGTCGTGTCATTGATTGCGACGATGGTTGCTTCCATTTCGTCGTCACCTTCTTCATCCTCCTCATCTGCGTTTACAGTAATCTCAACTCCTAATTCAAGGGGAAAATCTTTGGGAAACTCATCTTTTGGTACTTCCACGATTGATTCTGGATCAATATCACCATAACCATCTTTGGGGTCAACAGTGACATTTTTTTTATCACCAACTTTTAACCCATAAATGGATTTTTCTAATCCGGAAATAATTTGTCCAGCACCCTGTAAGAAAATAATTGGGTCATTATCTTCGCCTTCAGACGAATCTACAACTTCACCGTCAATGCTAAGTGAATAATTCATTGTTACTACTACATCGTCTTCAATTTCAAATGGTTTGTTTTCGGTATCCATGACACTCCATAAAATAATAATTTACCTGTAATTCAGGTAATCAAATTATATCATGTAGAAGTTCGGAAATAGAGTTATATAAAATGTTTTCTCTAAAAAACTGTACCATCCATTAATCAGCAATTATTTCACAAAGAATAGCATTGGATTGATTCAATTTTTCCCATCCATTAACGATTCTTTCAAATGTCAAATTGGTTTTAAAATGGTCAGGACTAATTAAGGTCCAATCTACTGTTTCAAGTGCATTTAATTCTCTGGATGTGATCGATGAACACATATTCTGAATCAAAGCTGTCTTCGATGCTTCAACTATAGAATTAACATCTAAGGATTCATGAGTTATCCATTTTAGTAAATATTCAACAGCGTAACGATCAAGAACGATATGTGCATCCCATTTGGTCTTGAATTTCGTGTTGAAGAATTTTATTGTTTTTTCATGAGGATCTTTTTCGGTCGCTAAAATGAATGATCGTTTAATATCTTTAAACCCATCTGTATTAATATCTGACAATGGGATAAACATTAATCCGCTTGAATCCTGATCATAGATAATAACAGACCAAACTGCGTTTAATTCGGGATTTTTTTTGTTAAGTTCATCCACAACAAATACCAATAAGCGCATTTGGTTTTGGTCCTGGGTATTACCATTGATTACAATGTTTTCATCACTGGACAGGGAAACATTGGCTAATTTTGCACCGATTAACAGGCACATCACAAACAAAAAAATGATGATGAGAATTCTTAGAAATTTCTGCATGGTTGGTCTGTAAAAATTTTCATGTATTAAATTATTTTAGCATGGAAAGAATTCAGAGGTCACCTTTAATCAAAAAAATCCCACCTCAATTAAAAAGTGGGATCTGGGAGACTGATTGATTTTTTATTATTTGGTCAAATAATATGTATAAAAAGCTAACCACCCTAACAGAAAACCGCTTACACAGGTGATTGTCAATGTTTTGATAATCTGACTGAAATTTAATCCTTCAACAAATGGATAGGCAACCCGGATTATCCATTGAATCAACTTTGATTGTTTCATAAGGGGGATTAATGTGTCCCAAAAAAGTAATTCTGTAGTCAGTATTAATTCTTTCATTTTCGCTCCACCAATTATCTGGATGTGGTCATTTTCAGGATTTTGCCATTTTGATCAATCACGACCCTGACAACTCTTGGGATTTTTATTCCGTCAGAAGATTTTCCTTCACCTTTGAACACCAACAAAGTTTTTCCATCTGGCTGGTTGTGACGCACTGGTTTTTTTCCGGCTACTTCAGGAAATTTCTGATAGACCTTAAGATAAATTTCGTCCAAAGTGTCCTCTTTTATTGAAATTTTCGACGTCTTAAGAACGCTGGAATATCAAGGTTTTCATCGGAAACCAAGGCTTCAGCTGGTTCTCTGAATTGATTTTGAACAACTTTCTGGGAGGTTCGCATCGAGAATTGCTCTCGTTGTTCAGGTTTGGTTACCTGATTCATGCTTGTATCCAGAGGGGTTGCTCCTAAACCTGTAATTACAAGAATTACTTCACAACGGTCGTTTAATTTGGGGTCCATGATGAGACCTGGAATAATATCAGCATTGGTATTGGTTTGTTCACCTAAATGAGTTAGAGCGTCGGTAACTTCAAAGAATGAAAGATCTTCTCCTGCAGTGAAGTTAGCAATGATCCCACTCGCATTTTGAATATTCACTGACTCAAGCAATGGATGATTGAGAGCATTGTGGATCGCCTGTTTGGCTTTGTCTTTCCCTTTCCCAATTCCGATGGATAATAATGAACCACCACCAGCCTTCATTAATTGACGAATGTGAGAAAAATCTACATTGATATAGCCGGTCTGATTTATCAATTCCGATATCCCTTGAATACCCTGCCTTAAGACATCGTCTGCTAATCTGAATGCCATATCCAAAGGTAAATTACGAGGTGCAATTTTCAATAATCGATCATTCGGGATGGTGATTAAGGTATCAACATGTTGGCGCAGTCGTGACAAACCTTCCTGAGCATTTCTTTGTCTTCTACCCATCTCAAAACTGAAAGGCGTGGTTACAATTGCAACGGTAACAGCACCAACGTTTCGGGCAGCTTGTGCTGCAATGGCGATCGAACCAGTTCCAGTACCACCACCCATACCTGCGGTCAGGAATACCATATCTGCACCCTGTAAAGCATAGGAAAGATCCTCGATACTTTCTTTTGCGGCTTCAAATCCAACCTGTGGGTTTCCCCCAGCTCCCAGACCACGTGTAACCAATGGCCCAATCTGGATTTTCGTGGGAGCCAGACTCGATTTCAAAGCCTGGGCATCCGTGTTCACCGCGATAAAGTCAACACCTTTCAATCCTAACTCGATCATGCGATTAATCGCATTCGATCCACCACCACCCATACCGACAACTTTTAATACAGGTTTCATGGCTGATAATTCTGAATTTCTAGAAATGGGTTTGGAATAAACATTGTTCATGGGTCACCTCTTGAGATTCTATGTTGCAATACTCGTGCCATCTTTTTGAAGTTGCTCAATTTCACAACCGAATTTTTTAAGGATTCTTCTTGTTTCATTCGAATAGTAATTTTGATCGGATAAAAGTGTTACTTTTTTGGAGAGAATTGCCTCATCAATGGAGAAACCGATGGTGACTTTAAATTTATTAATCAGAGGCTTTATTTGATCAAAATCCCAATCCGAGATGCCATACTCCTGATCTGGCAATAACACATAATGCTTGATCAGGCATTGTTTTGGATCAGATCTTCGTGATTTATTTTGTTTCTCAAATGCATTCTGAACTTGCTTTTGCTCTTGTTTAAGAGTCTCAATCATTTCTTTGATGTGTGGATTTTGATGACCAGCTCCCACAAACCAGGCATGCTCTGTTTCTGGTTGACCTTTTTCAGATGCTAATAACCAGAAGTTACAGGCAAGCACAGTTGGAGGGATCGGATCTATTGAAACTTCATTTTCCAAATCCATGCTTTGTTGTGAATGAAGCAATAAAGAAATTAATTTTTGGTTAAACCAATTCTTTTTAATTTCTTCATTGGTTGTATTTGTTTGATAAGGATTATTTGTTAATCCTGAACCGAATAAAATAATCGGAACTTCTTTCTGCAGTAATGCATTGCTAATTGCCTCATACCAATCAAAAATCCTGAAACCTTTTTGATCCTGTGATCCTTGGGGGGTAATGTAAGGTTTGGATAGTGGCCATAATTCTGGTCCACCTTTTCCCCAATTCAAATCATGATTTTGTGAATAAGCATATGCCGACAGAACCAGATTATTTAAAATTTGATTTTGTTCTCGCCTGACCAGGCTTTTGATGCAGGATCTTAAAAACGCTGTATCCCAATAATTTCCACCTGGCTCGAGAGGAGGAAAAACAGGAACTAATCCTTCCTCCAGTGCATACTTTGCTAATGGGATGTATTGATCCAAAAATCGATCAACCAGATCATTTTGTGCCCAATTATTATCAGACCATGAATCTTTCTGGTTGGGGCGATCAAAGAATACACAGTACTTAATGCCCCACTTTGCATAAACCTGTAATAACAACTTTAATTCTCGTGTACCAATATTTGACCTTAGCGGCAAGTTGAACTCAATGATTGGTGTAATACCTTCATTGAGTAATGATTTTAAGAAATCCTCTGGAATTGCACGATTCTTATCTGATTTGAGGACGATCCATCCGATTCGTAAATCTTTTAATACAGGCAACCAGATTTTTATATCTTCCTGCCTGTAATGAAGTGTGTCCACAAAATAGTGAATTCCAAATTGATTATTGACTGACATATCCTGGGCTTTTTCCATTGAATCCTCTTGATTATTATTGGATTTGAACATAATGTAGCAAGTCTTATGCCAAATTTTATAAATAAAAGTGACACAGAATTTATCTTCAAAAAGCTTTAATCAAGGTCAAGCTCTGATATAATTTAGACATATGATCTTAGTCGCTGGCGGAACCGGATTTATTGGTAGAAATTTGGTTAAATTATTAATTGATAATGGTTTTGAGGTCCGCACTTTACTAAAACCATCTCAAAAAAATCCAGATCTTCCCAAAGGTATACCAGTAGAAGCTGTAGTTTGTGGTTTAAACGACGAGCGGGGATTAAGGGCAGCATTAAAAGGTATTGATGTTGTTTTTCATTTAGCTGGATCCGAAAGATTATCTTCAAGGTCTGACTTGATGGAAGTCGATGTAAATGGAACCAGGACTCTTCTACAAGCTGCCAGGAAAAGTAAAATCTCCCAAGTCATTTACCTAAGCCATCTTGGCGCTGATCAGAATTCAGCATTTCCTGTATTGAAGGCAAAAGCATTAGCAGAAAAACAAATCGTCCATAGTGGTGTGCCTTATACGATTTTTCGAACCGCACATATTTTTGGAAAAGGTGATCAATTTGTGGAATCATTTGCCAAATTATTAAGGTTATCGCCCGGATTCTTTCTTGTACCGGGAAAAGGGGATAGCGCTTTACAACCGTTGAGCGTAGATGATCTGGTTGCTTGCCTTAACCTTTCCATAATGAATTCAGAATTAACGAATAAAATAATTGAACTCGGTGGGGGAGAAGTATTTACTTTCCGCGAGATTATTGAAATTATTATGAATAAAATAAACATTCGCCGGTATGTGATCAATGTCTCCCCTGCATATCTTAGAATGTTTGTGGTTTATATTGATCAAATAATTCCCAAATTTCCAATTTCATTGTACTGGCTCGACAGTCTGTCAGAGGATCGCACAACTGCGCTGGATATTTTACCCAGACAGTTTGGCATTTTACCAGCCAGGTTTGCCCAATCATTGGATTTTCTTAAATCTTGATACAACGAGGAAATAATATGAGTGATTTAGGTTTTTGTGTTCATGGCCATTTTTATCAACCTTCCCGTGAAGATCCGATAACAGGTGAAATTCCAGAAGAACGGGGGGCTTTCCCGTACAAGAATTGGAATGAATTAATCTTCAGTCACTGTTATTTGCCCAATACAGAGTTAGAGAATTTCAAAAAAATAAGTTTCAATTTTGGTCCAACGCTATTAAATTGGATGGAGAAGAAATATCCTGACGTATACACAAGAATTATTTCTCAAGAAAGAGAAAATTTTGAAAAATTTGGTGTTGGAAATGCACTTGCCCAACCTTATCATCATACAATTTTGCCATTAGCCAATACCGAAGATAAGATCACCCAAATCCGATGGGGAATAGAAGATTATAAGCATCGATTTGGACATCTGCCAGCTGGAGCCTGGTTACCGGAAACAGCTGTGGATATGGAAACACTTGAAATCCTGGTTGATTTTGGGATTGGATTCACAATACTTGCTCCCTGGCAGGCTGATACAGAAAATCTGGATATTACGCAACCATATTGGGTAAAACTTTCAGATCACAAGCGGATTGCTGTATTTTTTTATCATCAAGATCTGAGTACACAAATTAGTTTTAATCCAATAACCACTGTCAACGCAGATATTTTTGCTAATAATTTTGTTCTACCAAACCTGATCCTCAAAGGTGATCCAAAAAAACCTAAATACTTGTTATTAGCATCTGATGGTGAATTATATGGACATCACCAACCTTTCCGGGATAAATTTTTAGCGCACCTCATGAATGGCTCATTGAAAATTAAGAATATTTCTCAAATTTATCCAGGATTGTGGTTAAAAGAAAATCCACCCAAAAAATATATAAAAATTAAAGAAAAAACATCCTGGAGTTGTCATCATGGTGTGAACAGATGGTCCACTGGATGTGATTGTACTCCTCATAGTGAATGGAAAAATTACTTAAGAAAATTTATCGATCGAGTAAGTGAAATTGTCAATGAGGTGTATCAAACAGAATTGTCGAAATACACCTCAGATATTTGGGAATTA
Source organism: uncultured Chloroflexia bacterium (assembly GCA_963765655.1). Lineage (GTDB taxonomy): Bacteria > Chloroflexota > Anaerolineae > Anaerolineales > Anaerolineaceae > UBA6170. Next base: position 1,330,595 of record CAVXXH010000005.1, on the reverse strand, counting down.
AGACACCGTTATATTGATGTGATTCTAAATAATACGACAAAATCAGCGTTAATTCGCCAGGTGATTGGTCCTGACATCAACGATTCCGGTGAAGAAAAATTTTATAATTTATTATCTGCTCAATATGAACGTCAGAGAATGTATACATCTTGTGGATGGTTTTTTGAAGATTTTGATCGGATAGAACCTCAAAATGTGATCGCATATGCTGCGCAATCGATCTATTGGACACAACTGGTTAGTGGTAAAGACTACTTACCAGAACTCCTCCCGCTTTTAAGAATTATTCATTCGAATAATAAAAAAATAAATGGAGAAAATGTTTTCAGCAAGTTTTTTGATCGTAGCAGTAGTATGATTCAGAATATTTAATTCAGAAATCATCCGATAAATTTTTTCTTCCACTCATAAAGTTTATTCAGAGCTTCAATCGGCGATATTGAGTTGATATCCAACTCTTTAAGGGCACTGATAATTGGGTTATTTTCAGGGAAGAGTGTTAATTGTTGGGGAAGGTCTGGTTGAATAGTGATTGCTTTGCCGGAGCTAATTTCCAGTTGTCGGAGGATTTCAGCAGATCTTTGAATGACTGGTCTCGGTAATCCAGCCAGTTGACCAACATGGATGCCATAGGATCGATCAGCTCCACCTGGTATTATTTTGTGTAAAAACACAACATTGTTATCAGCTTCTGAAACAGCAACATTATAATTTCTTACCCCTGGCAAGAAGTCACTTAACTGAGTCAATTCATGATAATGGGTGGCAAATAAGGTTCTTGCACGAATAGCTGGATGGTTGTGAATGTGTTCGATTACTGCCCACGCGATTGACAAACCATCATAGGTAGAAGTTCCTCGTCCAATTTCATCCAGAATCAAAAGGCTTTTAGGCGTTGCATGATTCAAAATGTTTGCTGTTTCAATCATCTCAACCATAAAGGTTGATTGCCCGGCATGAATTTCATCCTGGGCACCAATTCTCGTAAAAATTCGGTCTGTTATTCCTATGATCGCTTCACTGGCAGGTACAAAGCTGCCAATTTGTGCCATCAGAACAATTAATGCCACCTGGCGTAAGAAGGTGCTTTTACCACTCATATTTGGACCGGTGATGATGCGGATCAGCTCACCTTCTTCAAAAACAGAATCATTGGGGACAAACCGTTTCCCTAGTAATGATTTTTCAACCACTGGATGGCGTCCATCTAAAATATGAAGGATTTGAGAATCCTGTAATTCTGGTTGGCAATAGTTGCCTAATGAGGCTGATTCAGCAAATGAGGCCAGAACATCGATCTCTGCAATTCCCGCCGATGTCTCCAATAATCTTTTACTGGATGAGGTTAGTTGTTCGCAAATTTGATTGAATAATCGTTTTTCAATTTCTTTGATGCGATCTTCGGCATTGAGAACAAGCGTTTCATATTCTTTTAAATCTGGCGTAATGAAACGTTCCCCATTAACCAATGTTTGTTTTCTGATATATTCTGGGGGTACTGAAGCGCTATTCGCTCGGGTGACCTCAATGTAATAACCAAATACTTTGTTATAGCCGACTTTAAGGGTTTTTATGCCCGTTCTTTCTCTTTCAATACCTTCGAGATTATTGATCCAATCTCTGGCGTGTTGTGAAGCTTCGATAATTTGGTCTAATTCAGATGAATAACCAGAGCGAATAATCCCAGTGGTCTGGAGCGTAGCTGGAGGATCTTCGTCTATAGATATCTCCAAAAGATCAAGTTCCTGTTTACAAACATGGATTTTTTCGGTGAGTTTTTTTAATGAAGGAGAATCCATATTAGACAATATTTGCAACAATTCTGGCAGATTTTGGAGTGTAGAACGAATGGACACCATATCACGGGGGATTGCATGCCCGGATATGACTCTGCTGGTCAACCTTTCTATATCATTTATTTTTTTCAGTTGAACAAATAATTCTGCACGCAGTAATCCATTGTTTTTAAGAAAACCAACACTTTCCTGTCTGCGTTTTATTTCTTCGATATCTAATAATGGCTGTGAGACCCACTGGCGCAATAAGCGTTTACCCATAGCTGTTATTGCATAATCCAGGATATGCAATAACGAACCTTTAACTTCATTTTTACGAAGTGTTTCAGATAATTCTAAATTTCTTCGGGTTGCAGCATCCAAAGTCATAAAAGTTGAAGTTGAGTAGTTGGATATATTACTCAATATTTTTAAGGCAGACGGTTGTGTATCATTGAGATAGTCAATGATTGCCCCTGAAGCCTGCAAAGCAAGCGTCATTCCCTTTATTCCAAATGCATCCAGGGTACTGACCTTAAAGTGATTTTTCAGTTTTTCCTCACAACGGATCGGTTCAAAATGCCAATTTGGATAATGAGTGATGTGCCCAGGAAGTTCATTCTGAATTTTTAGTGCTTCTGGAAATAGTATCTCAGCAGGATTTAGGCGCAGTAATTCAGACCTTAATTCATTCATTGGCTCAGAAGAAACCAATTCTGTGGCTTTAAATTCCCCGGTTGTAATATCTACATATGCAATACCAACGCGATTTTCATCGATAATTGCACTGGTAAGATAATTATTTTGATCCTTTTTTAGCAGATTTGGTTCTATAACAGTACCCGGTGTAACAACCCGAACCACATCGCGATCAACAATTCCACGTCCATCCGGTTCACTCAATTGTTCAGCAATGGCAACGTGATAGCCTTTGTTTATTAATCTGGAAAGATAATTATCAACAGCGTGATAAGGAATCCCAGCCATCGGAATTCGAATTCCTTTGGCCACGTTTCTGGATGTCAGCACAATATCCAATTCTCTGGATGTTATTTCTGCATCATTATCAAAGGTTTCATAAAAATCACCTAACCTGAAAAAAACAATTGCATCAGGATAATTTTTCTTGATATTTAAGTATTGTCTGCGAATTGGGGTGACTTCGTTAACACTCATAGAGATTGATTCTAAGTTCACATCTGCTTTTCTGCAAGTTCAAATTAACTCGAAATAAAGAGGAAAAATAGAAGTAGATTTTAAAATCTGTTATTTATCAAGTAAAATTACACTTTCTAGAATAATACGAGGAAGGTATTTATAAAAATAAGATGGATAAAAAAGCTAAATTCTTACCGTTTCATTCAATTAATGAATATATGATAAACGATTACCGACAATTGGTAATCCAATCAGTTTTAGGTAATTTCAATAAACTTTCAGAGGAACGACAACGCAAAATAAATTCACTCATCAAGAACCATGTACGGGTACAAGGATTCAGGAACAGCGCTGTAGCGCCATTACCCTTAAAAATCAACGGTTGTATTGATACATATAAAAAATCTCCTGAGTTTGTGGCTCAGGTCCTGGGTGCCTGGTCAGAGATCAATTCTGAGACTAAAAAGACGATATTTCGCTATTTGGAAGAAAGATCCTGGAAATTATTACCAATAGACGTAGATAGAAGTTTATTACCGGGTTTTATGCTTGAATGGCCCAAAGAAGACCCGTTTGAGATTCTGATCGACTCTTTCAGAGAAAGGTATCCGGATTATCCACTCAGTGATGATGATCTCAGTTTGATGGTAGTATGGCTCAGTAATCGCCTACCATACGAAATGGTTGAAGGTTTATTACAGCAAGAACAAGAATAAAATATTCTTACTCATTAAATTCAATATCAAGTTCCAAGTTTTCATCGACGAGCTTTTCGGAATTCAAATCGATTTCCCCAAAAAGCTCGTTTTGATTGGCTTCAATGATATGTCTTTTTACCAATTCCAATAAAGCCAGAAAAGTTACCACCATTTCACCCCGAGAATTTTTATGGATTAACAAACTCATGAATGTGGTTTTACGGAATTTTCGTAAATGATCCAAGATGGTCGTTATGCGATCTTTAATTGTTATGCGTGGAAAATTGATGACAGTATCCAATTTCTGAAGCGGCATGCCGTTAATAAAAATTTCTCGGGCTACCTGCACCAGATCATTTAATGTTATGCCGGTAAGATCTAATTTTGGCTGGAAATTTATTTTAGGGGGAGGTGCAATACGTAAATAGGTTCGCAATCCTTCTTCTTCACGTTCTAAAAGCCATTTGGAAATTTCTTTAAACCTTTTATAAACGATAAGTTGTTGAGCTAATGCTTCTCCGGGATCTTCTTCCTCTTCACCAAAGATTTCCAAAGATTGTTTTGGAAGTAAAGCCTGAGATTTTATTTGTAATAATCTGGATGCAATTACCAGAAAAGAGGAAACTTCTGATGGATTCTCAATTTCTATTTTCTTTAAGTATTCCAAATATTGGTCTGTGACTTTAGCCAGAGCAAGCTTGGTAATATCCAATTCAGCGCTTTCGATTAATTCTAATAATATATCAAGAGGACCTTGATAAAGATCAGTATCAACTCGATAATTTTGGTTATAATAATTACCTAACTGTTGCGCCACGTGAGCAATTATAGCAGAAGCGTCTACATTTTTGATTACTGATTAAAAAAAATTCAAACTCTGATAGCAGGCGATAAAACCAATAATGAAAAAAAATAAACTAACACACATAGATTCAAACGGAAATGCTAGTATGGTTGATGTTGGAGAGAAACCGGTCAGCCATCGAATAGCGAAAGCAAAAGGGCAGGTGGTGCTATTACCGACCACAGTTGAGATGATTAAAAACGGATTACTAAAAAAAGGAGATGTCTTAACAGTCGCAAAAATTGCTGGTATACAGGCTGCAAAAAAAACACCCGAACTTATTCCTTTATGCCACCCACTCATGATCAATAAAATTGAAGTTGAACTCTATATCGATGAAGCATTACCTGGGGTCCAGATTGAGGCAACTGTTATTACGGATGGTAAAACAGGCGTGGAAATGGAAGCTCTGACAGCGGTAGCCGTTGCCGGATTGACGATTTATGACATGATCAAATCTGTAGAAAAATCTGCCAGAATTGAAAATATTCGCCTTGTAGAAAAAAAAGGTGGTACGAGCGGAGACGTTTTTAATGAATAATAATAATCTATCTGATCACGAATCCATTCATCTTAAGATATTATTTTTTGCTAAGTTGAAAGAACTCATTGGAGCCTCTGAGATTAAATTTGATGTAGAAAATGGAGCAACCATTCAGGATCTTAAGAATTGGTTGGTTTTGGAATTCCCCCAATTGAAAGATTACTTGCCAATTATGTTGGTTTCAATCAATCAGAATTTTGCGTTTGATTCCGATGCAATTCCTGATAACGCTGAAATAGCTTGCTTTCCCCCTGTCAGTGGAGGTCAAGTGGACGATGAAGTGAAGATTGAAGTTTCCACAAATGAATTTGATTTTAATTCTTTGATTACCCAATCTATTCAAAATAGCACTGGAGCTGTTGTGATGTTCACAGGTGTCATTCGGGGAGAAACAAATAATTCTGATCATCCATTAACCAGTGGATTGGAGTATGAAGCGTATATTCCTATGGCTGAAGCAAAAATGACTCAGGTTGCCGAAGAGATTCGCGAGAAATGGCCCACTGTACAAAAAATAGTAATCATTCAGCGCATTGGCTACATGGATGCAGGAACGCCAACTGTGGTAGTTCTATGTTCTGCTGCCCATCGGCATACCGGGGTATTTGACGCTGCTAAGTATGGAATCGATCGCGTAAAGGAAATCGTCCCGATCTGGAAAAAAGAAATTAGTCCAGATGGCGAAACCTGGATTGAAGGAGATTACATACCAGGGAAAGAGGATTAAATTACTGCACCATTGATCCATACGTCAATGCGCAATATAATTGAAGATAAATTGAAGATGAACTTTTGTTGCGTAAGCTACTTGATTTTTAACAGTGAGGTGGCTTCCGCATCGCAAGTTCTTAGGAGGAAAAATGAAAGGTGATAATCACACTCCTAAGTTGGAGAGCCCTCAAGAATTAGCAAAAAGATTAGGGTTGCGAATAACGGATTGGTTGTTACTCAGTAGAGCACTTACACATCGCTCATTTTTGAATGAACACCCCGAAGCGTTAGAAGACAATGAACGCTTAGAATTTCTTGGAGATGCAGTCCTGGATTTTGTTGTAGGCGCATGGTTGTACCACCATTTTCCTGAAATGCCAGAAGGTGACCTGACCAGAATGAGATCTGCTCTGGTTTATACTGAGCAATTGGCAGTTTTTGCTGAACAAATCGAACTGGGAAAAGCAATGAGGTTAGGTCGTGGAGAAGCACAGGCTGGTGGTAGAACTCGTCCTGCCTTATTGTGTGATACTTTTGAAGCATTGGTCGGTGCGCTTTATCTGGATGGGGGGATACCTGCTGTTAATGATTTTCTGGAATCTTTACTCATTGAAGCTTCGGAAGATATTTTAGTAAATAACAAAAATGAAGATCCTAAAAGTCTATTTCAAGAATGGGCACAATCTCAGGGATATTTTGCACCTTCTTACGTCACAAGAAATTCCTTTGGTCCGGACCACTCGAAAATATTTCAGGTGGAAGTTTTATTGAACGGAGAACCATTTGGAAGCGGTGAAGGACCCAGTAAACAAGCTGCAGCCAAAGTCGCAGCACAGCAGGCATTGATCCGCTTAGGCCTGGCACAAAAACAGAGAAAAATTGATGAATAATTATTTTGGAGCCCTTCATAAATGATTTCACGCTTAAAGTCATTAGAACTTCAAGGTTATAAAACTTTTGCCACGAAAACAAGTTTTGAATTTCCCGGGAAAATAACGGCTATCGTAGGCCCAAATGGATCGGGAAAATCAAATATTGCGGATGCAATTCGTTGGGTGTTAGGGGAACAATCGTACCGGTTATTGCGTGGACGAAAAACTGAAGATATGATTTTTGCCGGAAGTGAAGGGCGCTCCAGAGCTGGAATGGCTTCAGCCACCATTACCTTCAATAATGAAGATGGATGGCTTCCAATTGATTTTTCGGAAGTATCTGTTACCAGACGGGCATATCGAGATGGACAGAATGACTATTTACTAAACGGCCAAAGAATCAGATTAAGAGATATTCAGGAATTGCTAGGTCAATCAGGTTTGGCGGAACGTACTTACACCTTAATTGGACAAGGACTGGTAGATTCTGCATTATCCATCCGTCCAGATGAAAGAAGAAAATTCTTTGAAGAAGCTGCAGGAATTGGTCTGTATCGATCGAGAAGAGAAGATTCATTAAATCGTCTCGACCAGACTCGCCATAATTTAGAAAGAGTTACTGATATCCTGAGTGAGTTAGAACCTCGACTGCGTAGTTTGGACCGGCAAACAAGAAGGTTCCTGGAATATAAAACATTACAGGCTGATCTTCAGGTTTTATTACGAATCTGGTATGGATACCACTGGAATAATGCTCAAAAAGATTTGTCTCAATCAAGACAGGTGCTTCAGGAGAGAGATATCCATCTAAACAATGTTAAGAATACTTACGAAAAAATAGAAAAACAATTAGCCAATATTCGAAACCAAATTTCATTGAAGCGCAGTGTACTAAATGAGCTCCATACCCAGTCCTCAACACAACATCTGGATCTTGAAAAAATCATCAGAGACTTAGCTGTATTAGAGGAACGCCAACGATCATTAAATGACCAGGAATATAATCAGAATTATGATTTGGTGCGGTTAGAAGAAGAGATCAAATCCAAAGAATCATATCTTGAAAATTTAGAAGCAGAATATCAAAAGTTAACCCAGGAAGTACATGAAGCGACAACGAACCTGGATGATGCTCAAAAGGCCTTGAATGAAAGGCTGAATATCAGGGGGCAGGTGGATAGCGAGCTTCAAAAAATCAGAAGAACACTGATTGAAAATGAAACGAAATCAGTCGAAGCAAAAGCAAAACTGAATGAATTGAGTGAAAGAATTAATAACCTGAAACTCTCACTGGAAAAATTACGACTGGAAGAACAGGAAATTCAAAAAGAATTTATTGAAAAAGAAAAAGACCTTGAAAAATCCAAAAAGGCTTTATTTGATGCTGAGAAATCAATCGAAATCATCAAGAAAAAAGCATTCGATTCTTCAACCAAAAAACAGGATATAGAAAGAAAACTGCAAGAGAAAAGAAATATTCTAAATAAATTACAGTCAGAAGTAATAAAGTTAAATGCACAATACGAAGCATTAATCCAGGCGGAGAAGTCTTTAAATGGTTTCAATCAGGGCGCGAAAAACCTGATGAATGCTCATAGAAATGGAAAATTTTCAGGACAATACCAACCACTTAGTGAAGTTCTTAATGTTCCGAGCGAGTTGGAAGCTGCCATAGCTGCGGCATTAGGTGAATTTCTCGATTCAATTGTCCTGCTGGATAAGTCTGACCCGTCGTATGCCATACAATATTTAGCCAAAGGAGATCAGGGACGTGCTATTCTTTTGCCGTTGCAATGGCTAAAAAATGAGAAAGAACAGAAACTGCCTTCAATAAATGGCCTGGTGGGGAGAGCAAGTGAACTAGTAAAATTCGATCATCCCTATCAATCAGTTGTGCAAAGCTTATTAGGGAATACGATCATTGTTGACAATCATGAGAATGCGATAAAGGCGTTAGGGGAACTCCCTTCCTCTGCGAGGCTTGTTACTATTAATGGTGAAGTTTTTCAGGGGAATGGAATTGTTTTTGCAGGGAAAGAAACCAGATCATCGATCATTGCACGCCCCAGACAGAAACAAGAATTGATGAAGGAAATCGATGAAACTCAGGAAAGATTTACAACGTTAGAAGCAGAAATGGCTGATCTTGAGGGTGAATTACATAATTTAAGCCAGGATCACACTAATATCACACAGGATGAACAAAAGGGCAATCTGGATTTACAACAAAACCAGAAACTTGTGAACCAACGAAATCTGGACTATGAAAAATTAAGACAAAGAATCCAATGGGTAGAAAACCAAATTAAGACGCTGGAACAACAACTAAGTAAAAGTCTTGAATCAGAAGCAACAACGAAGAATTTTTTACAGGAAATAGTTCGAAAATTAGAAACGCACAGAAAAGAAAGCGATTTGCTGCGAGCGAAATTAAATGAAATACCCATTGATGATTATCAATCGAATGTTGGACATTGGAAAACGAATCTGGCTGTCGTCGAACGGGCTACGAATGAAGCTCAAAGAAGATTACAAGAGAACAGAACAAACATTGATCAGAATCGACAGAGATTTAAATCAATCAACCGCAGGTTAGAGGATTTCAAAAATGCATTGCTCGAAATTGATGATGAGCGAGCCACAAAGAAAGCCAAAGAAGCTGAATTAAAAGATGAAATCGAAAAAATCCGACAACACATCTTACCTACAGAAAACGAATTAAAAGTCCTTGAAAAATCTTTTGATAAATTACAGGAAGAAATAAGCAACGCGCAACAAACTGTCACCATTGGCGAAAGGTATGTGACCCAGGGACAGTTGGATTATTCTCGTAATAAAGACGTTCTGGAAAACCTACGCAGACGTATTGAAGAAGATTTTGGGCTGGTCTCTTTTGAATATTCTTCTTCGATTACAGGACCCAATCCTTTACCTTTTGATGGTCTTGTTGAACAATTACCCATCGTAACTGAAATTGAATCTAATCTGGAAGAAAATATAAATCGGCAACGAGCACAGATGCGAAGAATTGGTCCGGTTAATCCTGAAGCAGAAGAAGAGTATCGCTCGGTTAAAGAACGATTTGAGTTTTTATCTGTGCAGGTTGAGGATCTTAAAAAGGCTGATCTGGATCTTCGACAGGTAATTGCTGAGTTGGATGAATTAATGCAACGTGAATTCCGGAAGACGTTTGATGCGGTTGCTTTGGAATTCAAGGATTTGTTCTCCAGATTGTTTGGTGGTGGGGCAGCAAAATTGTACCTCACCGATGAAGAGAATTTTAATAATACGGGGATTGAGATAGAAGCTAGATTACCAGGCAGACGGGAACAAGGTTTATCATTACTGTCCGGTGGAGAAAGAAGTCTCACTGCAGTTGCATTAATCTTCTCATTATTACGAGTTTCTCCACCTCCATTCTGTGTGTTAGATGAAGTTGATGCAGCTTTGGATGAAGCAAATGTTGGCAGATTTTGTGATTTATTAAGTGAATTAGGAAAGTCGATTCAATTTATAGTCATAACTCACAACAGAAATACTGTTCAGGCAGCTGATGTAATTTATGGAATAACTATGGGCAGAGATTCATCTAGCCAGATGATTTCATTAAGATTGGATGAAGTGAGTGACGAATTGGTTAAATAAAAAAATCGGGTGATTTGCCCGATTTTTTTTAATTCTATGATTTGTTAATTCTGCTGATAATCCCCAAAGGCGGGAGTGTTAGGAACAATTTTTGTCCAGACATCATCGTATTGTTCAATGGTGTACTTTTCTTTTTCTTTGGTGAGCCATTCATTGAAGATTGTTTGTTTATTCTGATCTAATCGACTGCTTTCAATGGGGCGAACTTCTTTTCCTAAGAGTTGAATAATATGGAAACCAAATGAAGTCTCGACTGGTTCGCTGATTTCACCAACTTCCAATTCAAAGGCGGCAGTTTCGAATTCAGTAACCATTGCATTCTTCCCAAACCAACCTAAATCACCACCTTGATCTTTATTACTGGTATCGGTGGAAACTTCAGCTGCAATAAGTGACCAATCTTCACCATCTTCTAAACGTTTCAGAACTGCTTCTGCTTCTTCCACGGTTGCCACCAGAATGTGACGTGCCCAAAGTTGTTCTTCTTCGGTTGGAATATCGGCAGTGATCTGTTCATACACTTTCTGACTGATTAATTGAACCCGATAGAGTTCCAGAACATCTTTCTCGCTTAGACCGATTTCCCCAAAATTCTCGACGAAGGATTTGTAATTTTCCTGGTACAAATCTTCAGTGTAAGCAGTTGGAGAAGGTACCACGGTCGCAGTAGCAGCAGATTCATCTTCTGCTTCTTCTGTCACTACTTCTGTTTCAACTACTTCTTCTTCGGTTGAAGATTCATCTACTGTTGCAGTTTCAGCAATTTCCTCAGTTGGTGCCAATGTAGGGGTAGCGGTAACCAAAGCATATTGGGTTGGGTTCAGGGTTGATGTAGCATATGGAATTGAAGTATTTTCAGGTGTTGGGGTACCATTGGGAAAATATCCAAAATCCCTTTGAATCGCATCCTGAATTTCTTGTTCTGTGACATCAATTCCGTTTTCGTCTGCATAAAATCCGATTACTTTTGAGTCAATCATGCTTGTTAAAACGGTTGCACCTACGGTTTCGGGAACATCCATTTGTGCCTGTATTTGTTGTATCAGGCTGTCAAAGTAAGCTGTATTTTGTTCATCAAAACCAAAGAATTGTTTGTAAGATTCATATTGGTAAGCCTGACCATTCATTTGCTGACGTTCGAGTTTAACCATTTTGATAAATTCTTCAGACCGGATGATAGTATCGCCAACTTTGGCAACAGGTTTTTGATTTTTTAAGATCGTTTGGTCCAAAATACCATAAGCAAGCACAATCAGGACAAGTGCAACAACAATTATGGAGGCAATGATCAGCATCTTGCGATTTTGTTGCTCCTGTTGTAATCGTGCTTTATGTTTTTTGGATACAAATTTATTCTCTGGGGAACGTGCCATATTTTAACCTCGGTTTTTAAAAAGGGCATAGGAGGTAGAACCAAACCATGCCCTTTCATTAGTATTTTTTGATAGAAAAATTAATCGTATCATCTCAATAAATCAGGGTAAGTGGGTGTTTTTGGCAGGTGATCGCCTGCCAAAAACACCCTGACCACTAATTATGTAAAGGACACAATTAATCTTCCATGGATGCGACGAAGGGTAATAGTGCCACAAACCGAGCTTTTTTCACAGCAGCTGCGATTTCTCTTTGGTGTTTGGCACATGTGCCTGTTTGTCGGCGTGGTCGGATTTTCCCATCTTCCATTACATAACGACGCAATAAATCTACGTCTTTGTAATTTATTTTTGCTTCTTTGTCAGAGCAAAACTGGCAAATTTTTGGACGGGGGGTAAAACCACGGCGATTTCCAGGACCCCTTCGAAATTGACCATTTTCGTTTGTCATTTCGTTCTCTCCTATACGGAATAATTTTCATTAACATCAAGTGGTGATGGAGGAGTTTGAGCGTTGATTTCTTTTCGGTCTCCCAGGATCATCATCTCTGAGGCAACAATTTCCACACTGGTATGTTTACAACCATCTGTATCTTCCCAGCGTCTGGATTGTAGCCGTCCTTCAATGTAAACCTGTAAACCTTTGAACAGATATTGTTTACAAATCTCAGCGAGATTTCCCCAGGTCACAACATTGAACCATTCGGTTTCAAGATGGCGTTCACCATCAGAAGAATTCCAGGAGCGATTGCAGGCAATTACAAATGTTGTCACAGCCCGGCCTGAGGGAGTTACACGCATCTCAGGATCGCGTCCCAGATATCCAATTATCATGACTTTGTTCAAACCTCTACTCATCAACAACTCCGATTGTATTCGATCAACCAGATCTTCCTACATCAAAACAACAAATGCTACTCAACAACTGAAAGCATGTGACGCATTACTGGTTCTAAAAACCGGATAACGCGTTCTAATTCTTTGGTAGCTGATGGATCGATGGTGAAATTGAAAAGCACATAATGACTCTCGCGTTGCTTTCGAATTTGATAAGCCATTCGGCGATTTCCCCAATCAACAGTCTTTTCAACTGTTCCGCCATTATCAGTTACCCAACCAGTAATTTTTGATGTAACATCACCAAAGGCTGTCTCATCCAAATCTGGTTGAAGTAAAACCATTAACTCATAATTTCGCATTTAAAACTTCCTCCTTTCCTCGGGTTTGCTGCTGTATCTCATTTATTCGTGAGCCAGGAGCGGAAAGGTGACAACAACGTTGCCGCCCATATTGATCACAAGTCTATCATATTTTACTAGAAACAGGGAGGGGAAAAAATGACAGTACGACTTTATCGATGAATTAAAAATCAAGGATAGATTTTTTCAATTTGTCCAGATCTACCTCAATAAACCATTTATAAAAAGCAAGCGTTTCTCTGTGTAAAAATTCTATATTTTGTTTATATAACGCTGCTTTGATTGTATCTTCTGCACCTCCAGGTTTTATAAACCATTGGGTATCTGGATGTTCCAATAAAGTTATTTGACCGATTGAATGTAAGTATCTGCAGACTGTTTCAACCGTTGTTTTTCGCTGTCCGATTGTAGCAGCAATATCAAACGGCTGGAATAGGCCGCTTTTATTCTTGATTACATGGTTCAACATTCCAGCAATCGTTTTAATCATCAGGTTTACAGATTTTTCAAGTGGTTCATTTCCAAAGAGAATTAGATGCTTGGGGCGAACTGTTATGTAAACTTTCTGTAATTCAGTTATGTTTGGTGGGATAGTAAAAACGATTAGAGTTTCAGCTGGGTGCAAGCTGAGGCGATTATGGACAGTTGAAAAATCCTGCTTCAACCCTTCCTGATACCAGAGGAAATCGTTATATTTTTCCATCCATTCTTGATTTACAGGAGGATCTTTTCGATAATCAATCACTTCAAGTACTTCTTTTTTTGTTCTAATCTCAGCCAGCGTTGTTTCACTGGGTTGGATAGCTAATATTTCAACTTGAACACTCTGTTTACCCTGATAGTTTGAATTATGTAAATGATAGGCAATATCAATTTTTTCGTCAGGCAGATTCTCCTGATTTGCGCGCCACCAAATAAATTCCTGAACATTTTCGAGTGCATCTGCAGCTGTAATTTTTAAGTGTTCGGATTTCCTGCCCATTTTCTGAATTTTTTCAATTACAACATCTTTGCTGGCAAATATTGGAGCAGGGTTCCCAGGACCAAAAGGTGCTAATACTTCCAATTCTCTTACAAAATCCATTGTGACCAAATCAAAATTGATGAAACCATCAATTTGTAATTCTTTTTGAATAATGGTCTCACCCACTAAATTCAGAACTGTTCTATTGAAACTATTCCTGAATGAGATCAATTTTTCAGGTTCCAGGGAGAGCCCTGCAGCCATTGCATGTCCTCCAAAGTGTTTAAGGAAGGCTGCATTTGCCTGGATGGCTTGAATGATATTCAGATTCTCGATGGAACGCGCTGAGCCGAAATAGCCAATATCTTCATTTCCCGTTAATAAAATTGTAGGTTTCTGATAAATCTCAACCAGGCGATTGGCTACAATACCAAGAACTCCTGCTTCCCAATCGGGATGGTGCATGATGATAGACGGTTGATTCCTTAATTCTTTATTTTGTTCTACATTTGACAGAATTGCTTCGGTGATTTGTTCGGTAATTAATTTTCGTCGTTCGTTAATATTTTCTAATTGCCCTGCTAAAACTTTGGCTTTCTGTAATTCATTGGTGGTCAGAAATTCAACAATGGGATTGGCATCGGATAATCGACCCAGGGCGTTTAAAAGTGGTGCGAGATAAAATCCTATATGAGTCTCTGTAATCTGACCATTCTGGAGTTTTCTGTTTTTATAAATCTCCTGTAAGCCCATTCTTGCCGGATTTTGTAGAAGTCGTAAACCCATTTGGACAAGATAACGATTTTCCCCGGTCAGAATAGCCACATCGGCAACTGTACCCAGGGCAACCAAATCCAACAAAGCAGCACAATTTTCATGTTTCCCTGATAATTGATACATCCATTCAATGAGTTTGTACGCGACTCCCACACCAGATAATGTTCGTAAAGGATGTACTTCTGGTAACCGCTGCGGGTTAACTTTTGCCATGGCATCCGGAAGATTTTTTGGCAAGCTATGGTGATCAGTAATCAGAACATCGACCCCTTGTTGGTTGGCATATTCAATCGATTCATGCTCACTGATTCCGGTATCACAGGTTAAAAGGATAGATATTTTGTTTTTCAGAAATTCCTTTAATGAACTCAACTTAATCCCATGTGATTCTTTCGAGCGAACAGGAATGTAAAAAATAACATTTGCTCCCAGATTCAAGAGACCTTCAAACAATACAGTGGTAGCTGTCTGACCATCTACGTCGAAATCACCCCAAATACCAATTTTTTCCTGGTTTGATATCGCTACCAATAATCGTTGGGCGGCTACCTCGAGATCAGGTAATTCTGATGAAGGGGTAGGAATATAGAGCAGTGGGTTAATAAACCTTTTCGCCGCTTCAAGAGAGAAGATATTATTGCGGGCTAATATCTGTTGGACCCACGGATTTAAAAATTTTTCCTGGATTTCCTTAGGGATTGAACTTTTTTTCTTTTCTACCCATTGATACGTTGCCATGATTAAAAAGCAATATCTCCAATCTGTTTCATATCAATCTCTTCGATTTCTTCGTATAGATATTCTAATTCAACGTTCCCTAATTCTTCTGTTGAGCCAGGACTTGATCCACGACCACATAGAGAACGATAATTGCAGAAGTTACATCGTTTTTGATGCTCGGTTAAAGGGTACTCTCCTGATTTTGTTGTTTCAATTTGGTTAATTAAATCCTGTATGAAATTTAAATCGGCTTGATATTGTTGTTCAGAAAATAAAAATGATTGCGGTTCATCCGGAAAATTGGCAAACCAATAAATCATCTCTATTTGATCAGGTTGTACTTTATTACCATTGTTCCATTGTTTTCCCCCGAAGGTTAATAACACTGGATAAAGGCGTGTTTGTATATGTTGTTCCAAATTTTTCCTGGTGGGCTTGATGTGATTCGTTTTCCAGTCAATAATGGTTATTTTCTTACCAGGGGAGTAAACCAATAAATCAAAGATACCAACTAAGCTTGAATTATTGAATTTTGACCTAATCATCACCTCGGATTGATGCGGTAAATTTTTAAATGGTTCCGCAAATAAGAGAAATGCTTTCCACCAGGTAGTAATTTTTTCATTTCCAACTTGTAATAGGATTTCTTCCGGATGGATGCCACTAAAGTATTGCTGAGCCATAAGATGAAAGATTTTTCCATTATTGATTTGCTCCTCCAATTCCAGAACCGGTTCAGAGTGCACTGCTGGCCAAATTCTTTGAACTAGATACCGTAATTCAAACCTGCGAGGACATTCCAGGTAATCGTGTAGCTTGTTCTGAGAATAATCAAATTTCATTTTGTTTCTCCAAAAAAGCCAATAAGGCTAAAAATGGTATGGAAGGACTGGCATTTTTCTTATTTTTATGATGAGTGTCACCAGTATTCCAGGTAATAATTAATTCCTTTTTTGCTCTGGTTATTCCCACAAAAAACAGGCGAATTCTCTCAGCTGCATACTCTACTCTGGCTTGTTCAGTAGCGAGTCCATATTCTAAGTAAAGGTTTTCAAGATTGCTTTCAGCTAATGCCTTAAGTTTTTGATTTATTTCTGCTTCTAAATTGATTTCATCTTTGTAAATATGTTTTTCTGAAATGAAATGATCACCCATCGTTGCTGAAGGGAAATCATAATCGTTAACTGACATCAAATAAACCCGATCCCACTCAAGACCCTTGGCTTTGTGATAGGTTGTTACGACTACTTTTCCTTTATGCATTTCTGGATTAAAACCGGATTCCTCGTCGGAAAATCCCTGAATTTTTCTACGATTTTCTGATATCAATGTTAATTCTTCAGCAAATTGAGGTAGTAACCAATCAGGATGATTTTTGGCATATTGTTCAAGCATGAGTGCCAATTTGTGTGCCAGGGCTAAATCAGCTTGTTTTTCAAATACTTCCTGACTGATGGTAATTATAATTTGGTGTATTGGTAAATCAGCTGCTTTTAACCATCTTGATAATTGTGTTCTCAATTCAAGCAAAATGTGAATGATTTCATTTTCAGGTGGTTTTTCTTGTTTTAATAAATGCTGAATCCAATCATGATCGGGGACAGGGAATAAGAATTCTTCCAGATAATTACATGTTCGAATAAGTTTGACGATTTCTTCCCTGGTCTGTCTGGTCACGGAAAATTTGATCCGCGACAGGAAGTCAAATATTTTTAGAAGTCGCGTGGCCTGATTTGGGCTTTCCAAAAAATTCAGGATGGATGCCAGTGTAGCAGCAGTGTTCCTGGTTGATTGACTGGTTTGTAAAATTTCAACATAAGGGATATTTTCTTTCTGAAGGGCTTCGACAATTTTTCCTCCTCTGTAATTTCTTGGAACAAGGACAGCGAAAGTATTATCAGGATTTTCGGGTAACCATTTCTTCAAAGATACAATCACACTTTTTATTTCCTGGTCGGATGATTGTGGTTTTTCAAAAAGAAAAATTTTCTCAGGGTGATCCTCCGGGTTGGGTTGTGGGTCATATTTTGGTGTGGGTTCGATGAAAGGCTCGGTCAATGAATAGCGTAATGCATAGTTGGGGTGGTCTTGATTAGTCCAACGAATTAATTCATTCGCAAGATTTATGATGGATTGTGTTGATCGACCTGAATTAGGCAATGTTTTGGAACTTACATCAGGATGTGCAAGAAAATTCTTTAAGTATTCCGGGCTTGCGGTCGTGAATGATTCAAATATTGCCTGGTTTGGATCACCAACCCGCACCCAATTACCGTTTTCTCCCACAAGTGAATTTAAAATCACTTCCTGAAGGCGACTGCTATCCTGGGCTTCGTCTTCAAGGATGTAAGGCCATTGATATCTTAACCGATTTAAATAATCTGGATCTATTTGTATGGACAAAAGAGCCAGACGAATTAAATCATCAAAGTCAACAGCAGAGCGATAATTCAATGCTCTTTGATAGTCTTCATAAATATCTACCCCCAGGTTTAGTAAGGAGTCGTCAATTTTTAAGTCAGATAATCTTGTATGAATTTCCTGAGGTGATAATTGCAGATCTTTTGCTGTGCGAATGAAATTAGTGCAGACTGATGAAATGGCTGATTGCCAATCTGATTTTTGGTCTCGAGTTAAGTTATTTGAATAATCAGGTTTTCCCCAGCGATCTATGAAATTTGGATTTCGTTTTAACCAGCTTTCGACTGAAGTATCCATAATTTGGTTTGTTTCACGTTCATCAATAATTTCAAATTCGTTTCCCAACCCAACAAGATCAGGCCGCTCCCTTACGATATCATGAGCCAATCCATGTAATGTTCTGACGCGATATCCCACCCCGGGAAGTAACCCGAAAGCTTCCATGAAACTAGAGATTCGATTCGAAAAGTTATTCACGGCCGCATTAACCAATGTAACGACTAGGATCTCCTGGTCATCTTCAATTCCGCCTTCAAACAGTAAATTGGCAGCCAGATAGGATAAAGTCTGTGTTTTACCACTTCCTGGAACCGCAGAAATACCCATTTTCCCATGGGTATATTGGAGAATTTCCAGTTGTTTTGGCCTTGGCTTAAACATTTTTATTGCCGATCTGGCGATGATAAGTCCGCAGGATTCTCTGAGTGGCTTTGAGGAGGGGACCTGTTTGTTCATCACCATTTTCGTTGTATCCGGTTGTATGAAGAATGAGATTGTCTGAACAGCGACGCAATAATCCACTGATCAATTTCTCCAAATTTTTCTGATTATTTTCATACTCATGGATATCAGTCCATTTCATTCCATCTATCCAATTTCTTGATAAGACATATGGTTGGGTGAGGGGTTGCATTAATCTTTGCCACCAACCCATATTGCCAATATCCAACCATATTTGAATTTCGACAGGCCTGTTTTGCATTAAAAAAGTATGGGCTGGCGCCAGATATACTGCATCCTGTGGAGGTACATCCCAGGTTTGTAAATACAAAGCAGATATGAGACCATTTTCTAACATGGTTATATAATCCAGAGCCCAATTTTCGCCAGTTTTTTGAAAATGTGAAAAAGTATTCTTTCTAAAATTTTGCATGGACTCAATCAATCGACCAGTAATTTCTGCGCCTTCATAGTTCTCGTGAAAGCCAAACCCGGGTTGAGACAAGATTTCTCCAAAGAAACTTGCCAGAAAAACATCTACTTCAGATTTGTTATTTTGATAATTTATTAACCAGGAATATATTTTCTGATATTGATAAACTGCCTGGATTGTGATTCTTTCCAACATTTCTGGGCGGACATCATCCATTGGACGCAGCGCGAATGTATTGCTTTTGGATAAAACAATACGGGACAACAAATCCGCTCTGATAGGATCCATATTTCCTATCGTTTGTGTAATCGCCGTTCGGAATTGATAAATGGAAGGTGACAATCCCCACTCCGGGTATGCCAGTTTTGTCCACGAAATAAGGCCTTGCGTAATTGATTCCTCGCGTAAACTCCGGGAAGGACGATGGGTAACCAATTTGATATTTTTTTCAATCATCCTGTGTTGGATTTGGAAGCGTAGGGCATTACTAATGAATGGAGCCAAAATTGCTATTTTTCCAGGGTCGATTCCTTGTTTAATGAAATCATCAATTTGTTGCACCACATGGTCGATCATATCCGGATAAAACTTATGGTGGTGAAATGATAACCTCTTAAATGCAGGGTCTGAAATTCCACCAATTGGCTGATGAAATAACGCTTTTGCATAAATGGAAATAATTTCCTGAATAGGTGGATCTGATATAAAAGAATTACTGACTTCTATGATCACCTGACAGTTTTTAGACAACCGGGTAGCGCTGATGGGATCAGCTCCTAAAAAGGATCGAAATCCTGCATTTTCATCCTGGATCACCAGCGCACTTTTGAATTTCGGTAACCATTTCAAGATAAGATCATGGGCTACAGGTGTATCTTCCTCACAATTGTCGTATATCAAATATTCATAACTACTAAATAAATATTGTCGAATTAAGAATGATTCATGAATGATCTTGTTGAAAATTTCGTATTGAAGGGAGAAGTCAAGAAGGTTGAATTCCAGACAGTAGTCTCTGAATGCGTTTGCGCATTCCTGAGCTTCATCAAAAGCAATTATGTGGTTACTTTCCTTGCTCCAGGCAGACTTTAATCTCACTGCGATATCTTCATGGGGAAAACCAACAAGCGCTGATTTGTTGAGATTATCAAGGATTTGAGAGAGAATCCTTGGTTTTTCAGATTTTATGGATGAAAAGAAATTCTTTTCAAATAAGGGTTCACAAACTTTTGCCATAAAATATTGTGCCGATTCAATGTTTAAAAAAGTGGGGTAGTGTTTGGGATTATTAAATTTAAATTGTGGTGCAATGATTGGCCAAAACAATCGAATAATTTTCTGGGCGATTCCACTGAGTGTCTGAATGACAGGTAAGTTTCCGTTGTAATATTCTATACTCTCCAATAATTCTGAATATGTAATCCCCAATGATTTTTGCGGTACCAAAACAAGGATTTTATTACCGGGTATATCCTGTTCCAATAGCGATTTCAAGAAAATCTGTCCAATGGTCGTCTTTCCACTGCCTGCAAATCCAGAGAGGAATACACTTCCTTCAAACGCTCGTTTGGCAATTTGTTCCTGATAATCTGTAAATAGCATGGAGATTTATCCCGATTTTCTTTGAAATACAATAAGGCAATACAGTGATTTTATAACAATTCCGAAAGCTAAATTGCATCGGATTAATATTGATCTTTTATTTGTTCGCTGGAAAGTCTATTTGTGAGTTGAAATTGTTTTCTTTTTTCTTCCAGTAAGAAAATTGTTAACCGTTCCTGACCAGGCAGGTTGTCTTTGGATAAAAAACTTTCGAACCACAGGGATTCGAATGAAAAGAAGGATACCCAGGATAATAGCAATAGAAATAGCAAGGGCGTTGATAAATTTTAAAGCCATAAAGAAATGTAATATTAAAAAAATAGAAGCAAGATAAACCAATCGATGAAGTTGACTCCATTTTTTTCCTAATTTTTGCATGGATTTTTTTGTTGATGTAAATGTTAACAGGGTTAGAATCAAGAATCCTGATACACCTAAAAGTATGTAAGGTTTCTCAATAATCGTTTGCCATATCAGATTCAAGTTGAGTCCATAATCCAGAATTAAGAATGTTAAGAAGTGCAATGTTGCATAAAAAGCAGCATATAAACCGAGAGCACGACGGACCTGATTAAGTGGTTTTAGTCCAAAAATGACATTCAAAGGTGTGCATGCCAATGAAAACACCAACCAGATAATGGCTGTCCGTCCTGTTCTTTGTGTGATTTCCTGTATGGGATTAACCGTTAAGTTGTTTGAGAATGCATCCCAAACTAAAACAAGGAATGGGATAAGGGAACCTATATGTACAAACCACTGTAATCGATTGAATTTAAATTTAGGCATCAACGTTTTTTCCAAAAATTTTCTAATATGGGACGCCAGCAATCGAATGGAAGATTGCACGTGTTAATAAAGTATCATCTGCGGCACGGTGAGAATTAGGAATAACAATGCCTAGATTTCTTCCAGCTTGTTCCAAACGAAATCTTCGGTCTGATCGCATGTAATCGGAAAATACTTTCATGATATCGAAGGCGTTTAATTTGGTAATGTCTGGAATATTGTTAATTACTAAGGATTGACGGATCATCCGGATATCAAATTCCGCATTATACATACCGATGGGATGGTCCAGCAAAAGATTTCGAATTGTAGGCCAAATTTCTGCCCAAGAGGGCGAATTTGCGACCATTGCATTCGTTATATTGTTAATTGCGGTAGCGGATGCTGGAATGGGTTTTTGAGGTTTTACAAAGGATTCAAAGATTACTTTGCCAGATGAATTGACAATGGCAATTTCAATAATCTCATCAGTGCTTTCAAGCCCGGTGGTTTCGGTATCGAGATAAACCGGATCACTTTTAATTTTTTTCTTTGCGTATTCAACAACCTGTTGTCTGGTTACAAATTGACTGTTAGAAAAGGAGGGATACATTAACTACCTATCATGTTATGGAAGATTCCAGTAAGATATTTCATCCAGTTGAAATGAAAAGTTAGCTGTATTTACACCAGCTATATAAGGACCAAAATAACCTGGAGCTGAAAATTTTTCATCATCAATCTTCGCTATTGAAATATTATTGATGTAGAGATTATATTGATTTCCTGATTTTAAAACGCCAATTGAATTGTTCTGATTGGAACCAGCTACTATGTTTTGGTCATTAATCCATCCCTGTAAGTTAGATAATCCACTTTCCTCCCACTTTTGAAATGCATATCTCCCATCACAGGTTAATCCGAAATAATAACCAAACCCACTATCAAAATCAGGAGATTGGACAACAAGTCCGTATTGATCACTCCCCGCACATTCGTTTGTTTGAAAACTTGCCGTTAAGTAATAATTTTCGGGTTTCTGACTGGTCAAACTCCATCCTCTCCAGCCAATTGCTGAAATGCTGGTCATTGTAAGTAAGCCATCTGAGACAGAAATTTTTGTCTGACCATCATCGTATCCTTCAGGATTTATACCAAAACGGGTTCCATTGTCAAATGGATCAATCCAGTTTGGTACACCCGTAGGAATATCCTGGGGTAGGATTGTTGGGGTTATAGAAGGTACCTGGGTAAGAGTTTTGGTATCTGTGGGAAGGATTATTTCTGGAGTGAATTGGATGGTAATTGTAGGAACTTCCGATGGAAGATCAATTGGTTCATCAAGAGATGGTGTTGTTGTCAGGAGATTTGCAACTTGAGATGCAATAATATCCGGACTGATCTCTGGTGAACCTGGTAAATTGCAGCCAGTTACACTTACAATTATCATTAATGATACGAAAATCGATATTCGTTTGAACATAAATAACTCCAAAGCTACGAACCTTGGATTAATTATAGTCTACTATTTTTCACAAAAAGCTTTAAGTATAATTATCCCAATTCGATAGATTTGGTGAACAATCTTGTTTCTTTCAGCCATGGTGATACCTTATAATCAACCATAATTATGAAAACAGCGATTTTACAACTTGATCCATTTGATAATGTAATTTCCATCAAAGAGAAAATTGCCTGGAGTAAAACTCAGAGGATATTATTGGTTTGGCCAAATAAGGGAAAAATTAAATTAAATCCCATGGACATTATTTTGATTTTGAGATCTGCTGAGCGTTTGGGAGCCCAAATTTCGGTTGTTACTGATGAGCCGGTCATTATCAATCAATTAAAGGAACTGGGAATATCCATATTTTCGAGTATTCCGGAAGCACAAAAGAAACCCTGGAGAAAACCAAAAATTAGAAATCGAACTTTACTTTCGAAGAATTTCGAAAGAAATTGGAACCAAAAAGATTTCGATAGAAAAAGTCAAAACCAAAAAAAGGAATTATCGATCCATTTCAGGTGGCTATTTTTCGCTGTTGGATTGCTGGCTACTTTCCTCATCATTTTTGTTTTCATTCCTTCTGCGCAGATTACGATTAACCCCATGCATGAGGAACAGTCAATCCAAATGAATTTTCGATCTGATCCTACCATTAAAGAAATCAATATGACCGGTGCAATTCCATTTAGCTTGGTTGAAATTGAAATGGAGGGTCAACTAGAAGGAGAAAGCACCGGTATTATTCGTATTCCTGATAAAAAAGCAACAGGAGAGGTGACCTTTAGAAATTTATCCGATAAAGAAATTTTTCTTCCACAGGGAACAATCGTAAGAACAGGTAGTGAGCCGGTAATCCGGTTTGTAACCACAAAGGAATCGATTTTAAAACCAGGAATTGAATCACAAATTGATGTACCCATCCAAAGTTTGTCAGGTGGCACCAACGGTAATGTGCCAATAGGGAGTATCACATCCATAGAAAATGATCTGGGTGGAAATATAGTTGTGGTTAATAACGATGCAACCTCTGGGGGGGTCGACATAAAAACATATTCGCCCACAGAAAATGATTATGAAAAATTGAAAATTGAGTTGATTGAACTGTTGAAAATGAATTCAATTGAGGAAATCAGAGAAGCAAATCCTGAAGCGATATTGATTCCTGAAAAATCAATAAAAATTGATGAAATTATTAGTGAAAAAAGAGTACCTGAAGTTGGGGATCCAGCTGAGAGACATAATTTGAGAATTAGGGCAAGCGTATCAGGCTGGATTTTTACAGTAGAAAACGTTGAAAAAGCGGTTGAATTGGCTATGAATGCAGATTTAAATAATCAATTTCATACAAATGAAGGAGAATTTAAAATTGAAATTATTGATGATTCTTTAATTTTTGATGAAGAAAAACTTCAGTGGGAAGTTAAAGCAACTCGAGAAACGTCACCTTATATTGATGAAAACCTTATCATTCAGAATATCCTTGGCTTGAAGATTGAGTCCGCAAAATCATTTCTCAAAAAGGAAATTAAAATGACGAATGATCCGCTCATTGAAATATCGCCATCTTTTTGGAGATATTTGCCATTTCTTCCGTTTAGAATTAATATGGTGATTGATGGAAAATGAATTAAGGAAAATCATGGCAATCGATCCTGGTACGGAAAGAATTGGTGTTGCAATCAGTGATTTAACTGAAACCATAGCAAATCCGTTTACAGTTATCAAACATGTACAGAGAAATAAGGATGCAGAAAGAATTGTTGCTATTGCTCAGGAAAATTCTGTAAAAATAATTGTAATTGGTCAGGCTTTCTATTCAAATGGTGAACCAAATCCATCTGGAAGAAAATCCGCTCGACTTGCCGATGCAATCATGCAAATTACTGATATACCTGTCATTTTATGGGATGAACATGAAAGTACTCAATTAGCCAGAAAAGCTCGTCAGGAGATGGGTGTTAAGAAGAAGAAACAAATTACGCATATGGATGATCTGGCAGCTACAATCATTTTACAATCTTACCTTGATTCACTTCCTAAAAATTCGATTTATTCTAATCAATTACTGGAGCCCTGATGGCTAAACAAAAAAAGAATCGACTTCAAAGTTGCTTATTAATCCTTTTTATTATCAGTATTATTGGGGTCGTTGCTGGATTTGCCTGGTTGTATATTGTTGTTTCTAAGGATGTAAAAATGATCTATGGAGAACCAGATCCATCTGTGGGGTTTTATAAAAATTTCGTGTATACATCCAAGCTTTATTTTTCTAAGGGGAGTTTGTTAGTTGACCAAAATAATAAAAGTGAAGAATATTTCTTTGAAATTCTTCCAGGGGAAACGGTCGGCCAAATCTCCTATCGGTTAATGATGAATGAGCTCATTCAGGATTCGGAAACCTTTAATGATTTTTTGATTTACAAGGGTTATGATCGCAAAGTTCAATCAGGGTATTTTCTGATCAAACCTGAGATGAAGGGGATTGAAATTGCTGAAAAACTAACGAATCCAATCCCTGATAAAGTACGTTTTATAATACTGCCGGGTTGGCGTGTGGAAGAAATAGGTGGTATTTTACCAGATTCAGGTTTGGAGATAAATCCAGAAGAATTCTTAGAGTTGGTAAGAAATCCCTCCCCGGAATGGTTACCAGCTGACTTGAAGGGAATATCATCATTAGATGGTTACCTATTTCCAGGTGATTATCTTGTGGATAGAAGAATTACAACCATTGACTTTATATCATTATTTCTAAATGCATTTGTAGAGAATTTGAATGATGAATATCTGACCGCTATAATGAATAAAGGGTTGTCCCTAAATCAGGCTATTATCATTGCTTCAATGGTTGAAAGAGAAGCTGTTATCCCTGAAGAGATGCCAATGATCGCATCCGTATTTCTGAATAGACATTTAATTGGCATGAAATTTGATAGTGATCCCACTGTACAATTTGCTGTGGGTTATAACATTAATCAAGCAACCTGGTGGACTAATCCGTTAAGTTTAAATGACCTTCAATTTGATTCCCCATTCAACACCTACTTGTATAATGGTTTACCACCACATGCAATTTGTAATCCGAGTTTAAATGCTATCAAAGCTGTTGCATTTGCCTCTGAAACACCCTATTATTATTTTCGGGCTAAATGTGATGGCTCCGGTTATCATAATTTTTCTGAGACTTATGAAGAACATTTAAATTATGGCTGTCCTTGAGGAGAAAAAATGGAAATTTTAGGTCTTGACATTGGAGGTTCGGGAATAAAAGGGGCAATCGTTGATACAGAATCGGGAAAATTGTTGACAGATCGATATCGGATTGATACGCCAGAAGGAGCTGAACCATCAGATGTGGCAAAGTCAGTTCATCAGATCTGCCAATATTTTCATTATTCCGGACCAGTGGGTGTTGGATTTCCAGCTATTGTTCAACATGGGATCGTTCTGTCTGCAGCAAATGTTTCCAAAAATTGGATTGGACAAAATTTAAATGTTTTATTTTCTCATGAAACCGGAAATAAAATTATTGGTTTGAATGATGCAGACGCTGCTGGAATCGCTGAAATGAAATTTGGTGTTGGACAGGAATATCTAAAGGGTGTTGTAATTCTCTTAACTATTGGTACTGGAATTGGTTCTGCCATCTTCTCCGATGGTGTGCTGGTACCCAATACTGAATTTGGACATATGAAAATTAGAGGAAGAGACGCAGAAGAATGGGCCTCAGATGCTATACGTCAGGAAAAAGAATTGTCCTGGAAAAAATGGGGTGCACGGTTTAATGAAATACTTATTACAATGGAAGCCTTATTTTCACCTGATCTATTTGTAATTGGCGGGGGAATCAGCAAGAAATTTGAAAAATATGCACAATATTTTACAGTTCAGACTAAAACAATGCCAGCTTTACTATTAAATCAAGCTGGCATTGTAGGTGCTGCAATATATGCTAAAGAACAATCAGAGCAATCAGGACAAGATTCCCCCTTCAGTGAATTTTCTAAGATCACTAAATACGTTCAGGATATCTGATTCCTGAAGTGGTTGTTGGGTGTTCTTATTCATCAATAATCCATTTTTGACTTTTTCTAATGCAAGTTCTCGGATTGTCATATTTCTTGCAATGGATTCTTTAACCAATTCTGCACCTAACTGATAGCCAATTAATGGGTTGAGAGCAGTCACCAAAATTGAATTCTTCTCCAACCAACCTTCGGCTTTTTCCACATTTGCTGTAATACCAACTACACACTTATTTGTAAATGCATCAATGCTACCAATCATTACTTGCATCATCTCAAATATATTATGAGCGATGATTGGCATCATGACATTCAGTTCGAGTTGACCTGCTTGTGCTGCCAGACTGACTGTGGTGTCGTTCCCCAAAATGTGATACATTGCCATATTGAGCATTTCAGCCAGAACTGGATTCACTTTGCCTGGCATAATACTTGAACCTGGTTGAACAGGTGGCAATCTGATTTCATCCAATCCTGTAGCAGGGCCAGAAGATAGTAACCGGAAATCATTTGCGATTCTTGTTAAGGTTACAGCCAAGATACGGAGAGAAGACGAAAAATCAACCATATCAGCCATTGATTGCATTGATTCAAACAAATCATCGGATGTGAATAATTCCAATCCGGTTATTCTTTTAAGTTCCGTAACCATGCGGGAATGATATTCTTCATGCGCATTTAATCCTGAACCTGTTGCAGTTCCGCCTATTCCAAGCCTACGAAGTCCTTCAGAAGATCTTCGAATTCTGTTAGCGTCACGTTCTACTGCTCGAGCATATGCGCTAAATTCCTGACCCAGTCGTACGGGAACTGCATCCTGCAAATGGGTTCTTCCGGATTTGACAATGTGATCAAATTCATTGGCTTTCACTCTTAATGCTGCAACTAATTGATTAATTGTCAATAGAAGTTCATCTAATCTTAACAAACATCCCAATCTTATTGCAGTCGGGATCGCATCATTGGTCGATTGTCCCATGTTGACATGATCATTCGGACTTACAAGATACTCTCCTAATTGACCTCCCAGAAGTTCAGTTGCCCTATTTGCCATAACTTCATTTGTATTCATATTGTGGCTGGTTCCAGCACCGGCCTGGAAAGGATCAACTACAAATTGCTCATTCCATAAGCCTTTCATCACTTCCATTCCAGCCTGGATTATGGCATCAGCGTAATCTTCTTGTAATAATCCCAGGTCTTTATGGACTTTCGCAGCTGAGGTTTTAATGGCAGCCATTGACCAGATGAAAGCCGGATATGGTTTCATCCCTGATATGGGAAAGTTCAAAACCGCTCTCTGAGTTTGTACACCAAAATAGGCAGTTACCGGTACTTCTAATGGTCCTAATGAGTCTTTTTCTATTCGATATTCTGGCATGGAAATTTCCTTTTCTAAAACAAGTAAATAAAAAGAGGAAGTCAAACGACTTCCTCTATCATAACCAAAATTTTTAAATTATCCAGCAGTACTATAACCTGGACCATCACTAAAGTATTTGGCATTTACTTCAGTGTCGGGGGTTAAGTCGACTTCTTCTCCAGCTTGCATGGTTTTGGTGCCTTCCAGGTGAACATCTTCCCCGTCATGGTTGGTTCCATCATAAACTTCTTCGAATCCAGGAGTACCAACGGGCATGGATAATCTTTCTCCACCTTTGGCTACATATGGTGCTGGAACTTCATCTTCTGGGAAGATTGCTTCCCAAGGACACTCGGGAACACATGCGCCACAATCAATGCAAGTATCTGGATCAATATAATACAATGGATATTGATCTTCTGGTTTACCAGGGACGATACATTCTACTGGACAAACTGTTGCGCAACCGCCATCACGCAGACATAAACTTGTTATTACATGGGTCATTTTTTCCTCCTAAATTAACACAAAATTTTGAAAAAGTTTTACGGAATGGGAATGGTAACTTCATTTTGATTAAGATGATAAAATTTGGCAATTCAACTTAAAATTGATTTTATCAAGCAACCTTTTTTTGTCAAGCGAAGACACACATGAAATTATGAGTAAAGCAAAACTTTATCCCATTGTCGGTTTATTCTTTGGAATTCTTGCTGTATCCACAGCATCCATTTTTATTCGATTTGCTCAGAGCGGTGCCCCTTCGATTGTGATTGCCGCTATTCGTTTATTAACTGCATCTTTGATAATAACCCCAATAGCATTTTTTCAATATAAACAGCAATTATTTAAAATCTCCAAAAGAGAATTAGTTTTCTTATTATTATCTGGATTATTCCTTTCAATCCATTTTACTGCCTGGATTACATCATTAGAGTATACAAGTGTTGCAAGTTCAGTGGTTCTTGTCACCACGACACCGCTGTGGGTTGCTCTATTTTCCCCTATTTTTTTGAAAGAAAAAAATAATATCACTATCTGGATAGGCCTTTTTTTTGCAATCCTCGGTAGCAGTCTGGTAGCTCTCAGTAATCAATGTTCCTTTTCATTAACAAATCTCATTCAGTGTGAAAGTGTGGGTCTTAGCTTTGACAGGAATACTTTGTCAGGAAACTTTTTGGCGTTATTAGGCGCATGGATGGCAGCCGGTTATATGATGGTGGGGAGAAAAGTAAGATCAACGCTACCACTCATAAAATACATTTTTTTTGTGTATCTATTTTCGGCAATTTTCTTGTTATTCATTGTGATAATCTCGGGTGAGAAGTTTGTGGGATATTCGAATCAAGCTTATTTATGGATGCTTTTATTAGGATTAATTCCCCAGTTATTAGGACATTCCATTTTTAACTGGGCATTAGGTCATCTACCAGCAGCTTTTGTTTCGCTTGCGTTAATTGGTGAACCTATTGGTACAATTCTGCTTGCCTACTTTTTTTTACAAGAAACGCCTAATAATCTGGAATACCTGGGTGGTTTATTGATCCTGATTGGGATCTTTCTTGTTTCATTTCTTTCATCAAAAAAGACCTGATTAATTATCAGGTCTTTAGGGCTTATGAAATTGTTAAGAAACCGATTACTTTGAACGGCCATAAAGGAAATTTAATTCGTAGATTTTCTCTGCCAGTTCAGAATTTATCTGATAGGGGAGTACTCTCCAACTCCAATTTCCACTTGCTCGTCCTGGATAATTCATTCTTGCTTTTGTGCCCAGACCAAGAAAGTCTTGTAACGGAGCGATTGTAATTTTTGCTACTGATTGCCAGACTGCCCTGATCAAATCCCACGAGATGTTTTCTCCAGAACTGGATAAATATCTTCTGCAGAAATCCTTTTCTTTTTCAGGAGCAGAGAGGTACCAACCAAAAGCAGTATCATTATCGTGTGTACCAGTGTAAGCAACACAATTCACTGGATAGTTATGAGGTAAAAATGGATCGTCAGGATCATTGGAGAAGGCAAACTGACAGATTTTCATGCCAGGAAGGTCGAATTGATCTCGTAATTCATAAACATCTATCGAGATTTCTCCTAAATCTTCAGCAATGATTGGTAAAACACCCAATTCATTTTTCATTACTTCAAAGAAATCGGCTCCAGGTCCAGGTAACCATAGTCCAATCTCAGCTGTCTTGTTACCAGCTGGCACTTCCCAATAATTTACAAAACCACGAAAATGATCAAGCCGAATAAAATCAAATAGTTTTAAAGTGGCTTTGATTCTTTTCAACCACCATTTATATCGATCTTTTTTATGAATATCCCAGCGATAAAGCGGATTTCCCCATAATTGCCCTGTAGCTGAAAAATAATCCGGTGGAACTCCTGCGACAACCGTTGGTTTTAAATCTTTATCAAAATAAAATAACTCTGGATTAGACCAGGCATCTGAGGAATCAAACGAAATAAAGATGGGAATATCCCCAATGATATTAATTCCCTGATCATTTGCATAATTTTTCAATCCAGTCCATTGCGTGAAAAACAAAAATTGTTTGAACATATGCGCTTCAATTAATGTTTTATACTGGCCTTGAAACTTTTCAAGTGCTCCCCTATCTCTTTTTCGTAAACTAGCTTCCCAATGATCCCAACTCAATCCGCCATTAATTTCTTTAATCGCCATAAATAATGCAAAATCCACTAACCAGTCCTGTTCCTGTTTGATAAATTGCTGAAACTTTTCGGTTAACTCGACGGGTTGTTTTTGAGTGAAATTATTATAAGCTCGATCAAGGATTTTCAATTTCCACTGAATAACGGGTCCAAAATCAACCGATTCTGCAGAAAAATCAGGCCGATCTTGCAAATCTTCTAATAAAAGTAATCCTTCATCCATTAACAATGTTGAACTGATTAAATATGGATTCCCGGCAAATGCTGAAAAACATTGATAGGGGGAATCGCCATAACCGGTTGGACCAAGAGGAAGTAATTGCCATAAATTGCATCCTGATTGAACAAGAAAATTTACCCATTCATACGCTTCGGGACCAATATCGCCAATACCGTCTGGCCCTGGTAAGCTACTGGGGTGTAATAAAATTCCTGACATTCGATTAGATTTCATATGGTAATCTCCTTGTTTGAACAAATTCCCCCGATTTTACCAGATTGGTATTATAGTCATCAAGAATTACATCAGGTCCAATGATTGCATTTGATTGAACTGTCCAACCGGTAGGAACAATTGAATCTTTTCCAATCACAGTAATTTGGAAATTTGTATTGTGTTCACCAATCAAACAATTTTCTCCAACTTTGACCCGTTTATCAAGAACACTACAGTTTATTATTGAATTATTATCAATCAGACAATCCGTGAATAAAATGGAATGATTAATTTCGACATCATTCATTATGTGTACACCTGGTGAAAAAACACAATTTCTTACAATCGCACCTGACTCAATAACACATCCATCAGAGATCATACTGTTTTCTACAATTGCACCTTTCTTAATATGCGCTGGGGGGCGTTCTTCCGTTCTGGTGTGAATAATCCAATTGGGGTTATATACCTGGAAGGCGGTTTCGTCTTCTAAGAGATCCATATTCGCCTGCCAATAAGCTTCCATCGTACCAACATCAACCCAATACCCACTATAAGGAAAAGCAAACACCCTGGCATTATTTTTTATCATGTTTGGAATAATATCTTTTCCGAAATCGTGAAAAGAGCCGGATCGAAAATGATCATTCCATAATTCCTGATTGAGTACTTCCTGTTTGAATAAATAAATACCCATATTTATTGTGTTTGCAGGTGGATTTTCTGGTTTTTCAAGAAATTCAAATACACGGAAACCATCATCATAGTGCATGATTCCATATCGTGATGCTTCTTCGAAAGGAACTTCAATAGTGGATATGGTTAGATCTGCATCATTGGAAAGATGATAGTCGATCATTTTTCTGTAATCCATTGCATAAATATGGTCCCCGGATAACACCAAAATATGATCTGGATTTCCACGTTTGATAAAGGTGAAATTCTGCTGGACAGCATCCGCTGTGCCGATAAACCAATCCGACGCCTGAGCTTTGTATGGGGTCAGGACACGAACGCCACCAGAAATATCACGATTCAAATCCCATGGAGCACCAGACCCAATATGTTCTATCAATGATTGGGGGCGATATTGAGCAAGAACCATAACATCGTTGATTTGGGAGTTGACACAATTTGATAATGGAAAGTCAATAATTCGGTATTTACCTGCAAAAAAAACAGCAGGTTTTGCTCGTTTTGAAGTCAGAACTTTCAGCCTGGTACCTTCTCCACCCGCCAGAATCACAGCTCTAATTTTCATTTTTCTCCTTCAATCAGCTTAATATAAATACTTGCGTACTCAATGGCTGATTTTTCCCAGGAAAAATCGGTGTGTAATCCATTGGATTGAATAATTTGCCATTTTTGTTGATCTGCATAATCTGAAATTGCTCTTATTAATGTCTGAGCCATTATTTCAGGAATTGGATCAGAGAACAGGTAACCATTGTTTCTTTTTGAATTAGGTTCATCAATGATTGTGTCTTTCAAACCTCCTGTTGATCTCGCCAGGGGAACACAACCATAACGCATTGCAATCATTTGAGTCAGTCCACAGGGTTCATATCTGGAAGGAATTAAAATAATATCTCCGCCGGCATACATACGTTTTGATAAATTTAAATCAAACCGTATTACCGATCTAACTTTTGATGGCATTTCAACTTCCAAACTTCTGCAGGCAGATTCAATGACAGGATCACCCGTTCCAAGTAAAATTGCTTGCCAGGAAGAATCAGCAACCATTCTTAATGCACTGATCGCTAAATCGACTCCTTTTTGTTGGTCCATCCGTGTGATCATGATAAAAAGTGGAATTTTATCGTCTTTTTCGAGACCAAATTCTGTTTGCAAGGCTAATTTATTTTTTAATCGGATATCTAATTGCGTTATGTCATAATTGAAGTGTAAAGTTTTATCAGTAATTGGATCCCATTTTGATTCATCCAACCCGTTAAGTATCCCTGACAAGCTATCTTTACGTTTATTCAAGAAATCCTGCAACCCACAACCATAATCAGGTGTCAGAATTTCTTTCGCATAATTTGGAGAAACGGTCAATAAAAAATCAGCAGCATACATTCCAATGGGAAGAGGAATAGATCGTGCCCATTCGGGTAGGTCAGTACAGGGACAATTTGGTAATCCAAATTCATTTAAGATTCTTTCAGAACCAGCACCCATATAAGGCATGTTGTGCATTGACAAAACGGATTTTGTATTTCTAAAGAATGGGTCGGTTACCTTCCTTAGTTTTAAGTCATAACATGTGATGGCGGTATGCCAATCGTTGGCGTGGATAATATCTACATGCCAATTTATGTTCTTCACCATTTCCAGTGCAGCGATAGAAAAAAAGATGTATTTTTTTGCATCATACTCAGGATTAGAAGAATAAACATTTTGATCGGAAAGAATGGAACTACCTTCGATCAGATAAACAGGCACGCCTTCAACACTGGTTAGAAATACCCTTGCAGGAATATTTCCTTGACTATGTTTAACCAGAAAAGAGGAAACCAATTGAATATTTTCCAGTTTTTGATTAATCATCGAATGGAATGGAATCACCAGACGAATATCCAATTCATTTCCAGATAATTGATGAGGGAGTAAATTTTTTAATGCTTTCGGTAATGAGCCAGCTACATCCCCTAATCCTCCCACTTTGATTAATGGAGCTGCCTCTGATGCTATAAACAAGATGTTTATTGGACGATTTTTTTTCACATTACTCTCCCTGAAAATCCCAATGACTTAAATCAATTCTATATAGTCTTTTGAAATTGTGGGTTTATTCTGTAAACCTAATAGCTCAATCAATTCTATGACTAACTTGGATTTAATTTCTGCGTCCAATCTGCTCCAGGTTCTACTCTTAATTTCTAAGTATGATCCCAAATCTGGAACAGTAAAAGTGTCAACATTAATAAAGATTTCAGTATCTTTATAGCTTACCAGAAATCGTTTTCTATCTTTCTCCACTTCGATTGTGCTCGACGGATTAAAATATTCTTTATAAAACCTCAAACTTTGCGTTGCAGGAGCATAAAACCTTGATCTAGATAACATCACCTCCTGAGGTAAATATTTTTCACTGCTTTCACCAATCAGAGTCAGTCGGGAACGAACATTAATTACTTCATTCTTTTCTGATATAAAATGATCTTCTCTATATCTTAAGCGACCCTGTTTGGGGTCATCAAAAAAGAAGTACGTATCATATTCGTGGTAATGACGTTTCCTTTGAATGGCTAGTCCACTGTTTAGTATCGATTTTGTAATCTCAGCAGGATCATCAATACAAACCTTGATTTGGACTTCTAAGCTTTCCTCTTCCATTATTCCACCGATAGCGACAAGTTTTGAGAGAATGGAAGATTCGCGCTGGAACAAAAATGCATCAATTTTATGGGCGTAATCCTGCCCTTGTTTCATGAGTGATTCTTCATCAATTGTTAATAATTGATGATCCTTCATCAGCCATTTACCATTTACCATCAGGTCAGAAACATCATTGGCTTTAGCAGCGTAGACCACCTGGCTATAAAGGCTATCCTTAAGATACCTGAACCAGGGTGAATTATGAATTTTCATAATGTCAATCAGAATGAGATCTGCTCGTTTTCCTGGCGTTATGGAACCGGTAATATCTTCCATGTGCAACGCTTTGGCACCAATACGTGTAGCCATGGCGATGGTTGTTTTTGCCGGTAGTGCAGTGGGGTCACCTGAGGATCCTTTTGCAAGGAATGTTGTTAAACGAATTTCCTCAAACATATCCAGATCGTTATTGGAGGCGGGACCGTCTGTTCCAATCCCTACATTGATGCCAATATCCATCATTTGTTTTACTGGTGAAATCCCGGAAGCTAGTTTTAAGTTTGAGGATGGATTATGAGCCACACCTACATTTTTGGCTTTTAGCATTCGTATTTCACCTGGATCAATATGAACACAATGAGCAGCGATAACTTTGGCTTCAAACAATTTCATACGATCCATATAAGGAATTACAGGCATCCCATGTTCAGCGACCACATTCTCGACTTCGCTTTGGGTTTCAGCGAGATGGATATGCAACGGGATATCGTATTTAAGGGCGATTTCTTTTGATTTTTCAATGATTTCTGGCGTACATGTGTAAGGAGCATGCGGAGCAATCGCAGGTATGATAAGTGGATGGTTCTTCCATTTCTCTATGAATTTAATTGAATAAGCTATGGATTCTTCATAAGATTGAGCATCCGGCGTTGGAAATTTGAGAATACTTTCTGAACAAACCGCACGTAAACCTACTACAGCTGTTGCTTCAGCCACATCATCCTCAAAATAATACATATCGGCAAAACATGTGATACCGGATCTGATCATTTCTGCACAAGCTAATTTTGTTCCTAATTGAACAAATTCCGGAGTGACATATTCTCTTTCGACTGGCATCATATATCCTAACAGCCATACATCCAAGCGCAAATCATCTGCTAATCCACGCAACAGTGTCATTGGAACATGTGTGTGTGCATTGATTAAACCTGGCATTAAAATTTTACTATTAGCGTCTATGATTTCATCAGCTGAATATAAATTTAGAATTTCAGATTCGAGTCCAACTGCTTTAATAACATCATTTTCAATTGCCACAGCTCCGGGACTAAATTGGTTGAATTCTTCATCGATTGTCAATACAAATGCGTTTTTTATTATTAACGATACTTTTTCCATTAATTTCTCCGATCAGGCTTGTGTAAGTTGAGACCTAAGAAAGTGCATAGTTGTATTCGCAGCCCATGTTAAAGCGAGATTGTCATGTCCACCAAATTGAAAGGTTTTATTTATTCTTTGGTCGGCTTGAAAGTAGCTTATTGAGAGCGTTGAACTTTTATCATATGTTTTTGAAAGATCTATTACTAAGAGAATATTAGGATCCATAAGTTTGTAAAGGTTTTCCAGGTTATTATCAAAACCATCTATATTGTTGAGGTTCAATTTTTCTGATTCCGAAATTAGAACATTATATTTTTGTAGCAATTGTGTAATCAGTTGATCGGTTCCTTTTTCAATCAAACAAACTTTCATATTTAAGTTAAGCAATAATTTAGCAATTACTGCATCAAGGGTATCTTCATTAAACCCAAATATAAAACCACCCAATCTTTGTGTGATTATGTCCATGATGTTTGAAATCATTTTTGCTGACTTTGTTTTATTTAAGGCTTTTGCTGTGATTCTGATATCTGTTTGACCAGGGTAAGCAACGATCCCAACCGTTGGATTGGAAAGCGTTTCTAAATCAGCGATTTTTTCATCAATCACAGATTCCCCAATTCCTGATGTATGAATTACATAGGTCTGTATTACATATTTATTATTGAACTGAGCTCGGAGAATACCTTTCACTTGATATTCTAACAAGTATTCCAATTCTTTTGGTACACCAGGCAAAGAAATGATCATTCCATTTTCAATCCGACAATAAAAAGCTGGCGCTGTTCCAACAGCATTATCAATAGCGACAGCTCCCATAGGAATAAAAGCTTGTTTCTTGTTATTTTCTGTAGGGATTCTCCCAAAACGTTCAAATCGTTGCCTGATTTGTTCCCAGAGTTCTGGTCGAAATTCTAATTCAGTGCCAACTGCTCTTGCAATTGCATTTCGGGTTGGATCATCAACAGTTGGCCCCAGTCCACCTGTTGTTATTACAATGTCTGAGCGTGATAAAGACTCCATTACAGTTGCTGTAATTCTATTTTCATTATCGCCAATCATGGTTGTACGAAAAAGGTCAATTCCTTCATTACGCAAGAAGCGGGCAATATATCGTGTGTTAGTATCCTGAATTTCCCCTAATAAAAGCTCTGTTCCGATCGTAATAATTTCAGCTGACGGCAAAATCCCTCCAAAAATGACATCCCAGATAGTAATTTTACTGGCATTGAACCAGTTATAGTCAAGTTTAGCACGAATTTAATTAGGAATCCGTTCAATCATGATAGAATTTTTAATTCAATTATGAATAAACAAGAATTAGCCCGCTGGGGTGAAGAAATAGCTCAGAATTATCTCAAAGAAAGAGGTATTCGAATTATTGAAAAAAATTATCGAACTCAATCGGGGGAAATCGATGTAATTGGGTTCGAAAATGACGATTTAATTTTTTTTGAAGTAAAAACCCGATCTTCTATAAAATTTGGGTATCCTGAAGAAGCTGTTAATTCAAAAAAAATTGAAAAAATTGAAATGGTTGCCAACGAATATTTGGATAATCTTTCTTCAAGTAACATCAACTGGCGGATAGATACAATCGCGATTATTCGAAATTCTTATACACAGAAATATCAAATTAAGTGGTTTAAAAATGTGGAAGCTTAGTATACAAAAACCAGTTATTTTTATTGTCGGACCTACTGCATCAGGAAAGACAAACCTTTCCATCCAATTAGCTACCATTTTGAATACTGAGATAATATCCGCTGACTCAAGATATTTCTATAGAATGATGGATGTTGGGACTGCAAAACCTGATTCAAATGAGATGGCAAATATTAAGCATCATATGATTGATATCGCAAATCCGGATGAGACAATCAGCGTCGCTGTTTTTAAACAAAAATTAACTGAGATTATCGCTAAGTTGCATCAAGAGTCAAAAATTCCAATTGTTGTTGGTGGAACTGGGCAATACATTCATGCAATTTTACATAATTGGGAAATGCCCGAATTAGCCTCTGATCAGGAATTAAGAAAATATCTTGAAAATTATGCAGAATCCTTTGGAAAATTAAAATTGTATGAATTTCTACAGAAGGTTGATCCCGAAGCTGCGAACATAATCGACTATAGAAATTTACGTAGAACAGTGCGTGCAATAGAGGTGATGTTGAAAACCGGATACCGCTTTTCAGAGCAACGCAGAAAGCAAGCATCAATTTACAACCCGAAGATCATTGGGATTCAGTGGGACCGGGATGTTTTATATCAAAGGATTGATCACCGTATTGAAAAAATGATAGAAAATGGAGTCATCGAAGAAGTGAGAAAGTTACTTGATTTGGGGTATTCCTCTGATTTGCCTTCCATGTCTGCCATTGGATATCGGGAATTAGCTGGATATATACAGGGCAAGAATACTCTTGATGAAGCCCTTATTTTAATGAAACGAAATTCACGGACCTACGTTCGTCGCCAGGCAAATTGGTTTAAAGCCAAAGATCCAAATATAAAGTGGTTTGAGGGTGGGGAATTAGATTACAGAAAAGTTGTTGATTATATAAAATCAGAAGCGGGTTGGATGAAACCGGAATAAAAAAAGCACTGGCGTGATGAACCAGTGCTTTTTCTGATTTATGCTTTTAGTAATTCAGGCACACCACTTTTCTTAGGAGTTGGGGATGGGAAGATTTTTTCAAACTCATCTTTTGATAATGTTTCAACTTCTAATAATTTTGTGGCAACAGCGTCTAATTTTTCGCGGTAGTCTGTCAGAATTTGTTTTGCTTCTCGATAGGCATTATTCACAATGGTTCGTACTTCCTTGTCAATCTTTTCAGCAACATTTTCTGAGTAATCACGTTGTTCGGATATTTCGCGGCCTAAGAAAATTAATTCTTCTTTTTGACCATAAACCATCGGTCCAAGATCTTCACTCATACCCATGCGCATTACCATTGTTCTGGCTAATTTGCTGACCCGTTCAATATCATTAGATGCGCCAGATGTAATATCATCAAACACAAGTTCTTCTGCTGCTCTTCCACCAAGAAGACCTACCATGTCTGCGAACATTTTCTTCTTTGCCATTAATAATCGATCTTCCTGCGGAAGTGCGAGTGTGTATCCTGCCGCCATACCACGTGAAATAATCGACACTTTTTGAACAGGGTCTCCATTTGGTAAAACGTGCATAACGACCGCATGACCTGCTTCATGGTAAGCAACAATACGTTTTTCTTCCTGACTGATTAAACGGCTCTTTCTCTCAGGACCAGCAATAACCCGTTCGATGGATTCTTCAAATTCACTTTGTCCAATTAAAGTCTTATTCCGTCTGGCAGCTAATATTGCGGCTTCGTTGACCAGGTTTTCCAGATCTGCACCTACAAATCCTGGGGTTGAACGAGCGATTACACTTAAATCGATATTATCTTCCAGTGGTTTCCCTCTCACGTGTACTTTAAGAATGGCTTCTCGTCCACGCACATCGGGTCTGTCAAGAACAACACGGCGATCGAAACGGCCTGGACGTAACAAGGCAGGATCAAGAATATCAGGCCTGTTCGTAGCTGCCATAATAATAATGTTAGTATCAGTATCAAAGCCGTCCATTTCCACCAGCATCTGATTAAGTGTTTGTTCGCGCTCATCGTGACTCCCGCCTAGACCAGCACCACGTTGGCGTCCAACTGCATCAATTTCGTCTACAAAAACGATACATGGTGAATGTCGTTTCGCCTGGTCGAACAAATCGCGAACTCGACTGGCACCCACACCAACGAACATTTCAACAAACTCTGAACCTGAGATGGAAAAGAAAGGAACTCCGGCTTCCCCAGAGACTGCTTTTGCCAGTAAAGTTTTACCTGTTCCTGGAGGACCGACTAATAAAACGCCTTTTGGTATTCGTGCTCCCAATGCAATAAATTTTTGAGGCTCACGTAAAAATTCGACTACTTCTTTTAATTCTTCTTTAGCCTCTTCCACCCCAGCTACATCGACAAATGTTACAGTAGGATGATCACCGGTGAACATTCTTGCTTTTGATTTACCAAAGGACATGGCAGCATTATTACTACCCTGTGCCTGGCGAAATATAAAGAAGAATGCGCCACCTAAAATCAGGAACGGTAGAATGTACCCTAAGGCGGTCAGTACACCAACCCAGGCACTAGGCGCTTTGATGACAATTCGGATTTTTTCAGGATTCAAATCCTCCTGGGTTACCCCAAGATTTAATAATTGTTCTACCAATGTTGCTGTTGATTCTTTGGTAGACAAACCTTCACGAGCATCTTCCAGATATTTAACTCTAAGACGATTTTCGCTTTCTTCAACCTCAGATATTTTTCCAGCTTTAATATCTGCTGCAATCTGATTGATGGTTAAAGTTTCTGCACTACTTCGCTGACTGAAACTATAGAATGCCATAACTATAATGGCTATAAATAGCAGCAAGTAGATTACATACGATTGATTTCTTGAATTCACTGTGCCTCCCAAAAAGGAAAGTCTTTTGACTTTTAGAAGATTATACCAATCTACCTATGTTATGGCTAATTAATGATAATGTTTTTTGGTACATCTAATGAATTTCTAATAAAACAATGTACATTATTCAACCAAAGTAATTTTCTATTGGCCTTAATTATTTGGACTGGTTAAGGAATCAGCGTGAATAACTAAATCGAACTACAGATTCCTAAATGGATTCCAACGTCTTTACCATTTGATTGATATGAATACGATCATGTTGAGCAATGAATTTTATTAATTCTGAAGT
Organism: uncultured Chloroflexia bacterium; assembly: GCA_963765655.1. Classification (GTDB taxonomy): domain Bacteria; phylum Chloroflexota; class Anaerolineae; order Anaerolineales; family Anaerolineaceae; genus UBA6170. The sequence goes on along the minus strand of CAVXXH010000005.1, from coordinate 1,289,868 downwards.
TGGCGTAGGACCAAAAATAGAGTGGTTATTTAATTTATTCCATTGCTGAAGTGTTAGATTTTCAATCAATTCAACCAAACAAACTCTGTTAGCAATAAACCGCGATAATTCCTGATATGGGTTGTTAAAGATGTATTTTCTTTCGTCTGCCCATTGATCTGTAAGTGCGGCTTCAATGAATGGATTGTCTTCATTTGTTATCGTTTGAATACGAGGAATATTTACTTCTTCATCAACATCAGCTATGTGTGAAATAATCTCAATTAATGCCCATTCGTCGGCTTTTGGACGTATTGAGAAATGTGATGGGGAGATTTGCTTTCTTAAAAAAGAATCCATGTTGGCAGCAGTTGCCCGTAAAATAGCTAATAAAGCTACTTTTGAATTATTCAACTCAAGTTCGTGTTTGTTAAAATTTAAGTGACTGATCCAGTCCTGCACATTTTCCATGGCTCCTGAGGAACTGAGAGGATGTATTAAAATCTCGGATTGTGCTGGGGGCTTACCAATGTAAAAAGTCGGAATTCCTAAAATTTCCGCAGGTAAAATATCCATTTCCCATTCATTACCAATCATGACGACCGGTTCATCTGGCCAACCAATTTTTCCCAGGATTTCAGCAATAAATTCCGGTCGGGGTTTTGTAAAATGAAGTTCCTCGAAATTTGTCACATATTCGAGGTCATTCGTATCAATTCCTAAATTTGCCCAATTGATGCGATGATCAATTGCGATTTTTGGAAAAAGAGGATTGGTAGCTATAACTATTTTGTATTCTTGTCCAGACAATTCTTTTATGACTGATGCTGCATGTGGAATCTCATTTGTTAATGGAGCTAATTTTGGAAATTCTCTTTTGTAAAAATCTATAATTCTTTGTTCCAGAATTTCTTTTTCGGTGCCAATAAAGGGATAAAAATAATCATCAAAACATTCTTCCAAGGTTCTGGATGGATCAACATTATTGATCATTTTCTCAGTCCCATTTAATATTGCTGCCGGAAGTTCATTAGGCGATATAAATTCAGATAAATATTGCCCTAGGCGATGAAGGTACGGGGGTAAGAATGTCTCCATAGGATTCCCAAGGAGGGTATCGTCCAGATCAAATAATATTATCAATTACTTTCCCTCTAGAAATATATCTGGTATTGGATGGCATTGTCCACAACCTACATGTGGTTCCTTGACTTTTGTTTTACTTTTTTCACAATATGCGGAAACGTTCATGCGTTTGATAAAGCCAAAGTCTTTCTTTATCTCACCCGATAATTGCATGTGTTGACAAGAATTAGCCTGTAAGATACCGGGGACAGGACAAGACTTGCAAATTTTTGTCGACCAATTCTGTTTCGAGTTTGAATCAGTAATTAAACGACACTCCTCAAAGTTTCGTCCTCGAAAATAGTCACCGAAAAAAAAGCGACATTCCTGACCATATGGAGTTCGCATATTTATTGAGTTACACGAGTAATATATTCACCAGTTCTAGTGTCAATCCTGATCACATCCCCGGTTACAATGAAGTAAGGAGTATAAACTTTCGCTCCGGTTTCCACTTCGACTTTTTTGGTTTGACCTGTGGCGGTATCGCCTTTAACAGCAATTTCAGCATAAGTTACTTCTAAGTCTACTGAGATGGGCAATTCAATATCAATTGCTTTTGCATTATAAAAAGTGATCTTAACTTCCATGTTTTCTTTAAGAAAATCAGTTGAATCAACAAGGATTTCAGATTGTAATGGATATTGATCAAATGTATCGTTATCCATAAAGTAATAGAATTCACCATCATTGTATAGGTACTGCGCGTTATGGTAATCAAGACGCACATCGTGAACTTGTTGACCAGAATTGAATGTTTTTTCAATAGTTGATCCAGTAATCATATTTCTAGCTTTGATTCTAATGGTAGCTGATCCTCGACCGGATTTATTGTGACCATAATCCAACACTTTATAAAGATTTCCATCTAATTCAAAAGTTACACCTTTGCGAAGTTCATTGACATCGATCATAAAAACACCTTCTACATTTAAAATTATTAGCTAGATTATAGTCCAGGCGCCAAAGGGTGACAAGGTTGGATTATTTAGTTCCAAATAAACGATGTAATCCTAGTAAATGCCTACGAATTCAAATCTAATAATTTTGGTTTACAGCTTATTCAATAATAATAAAGAAACTGGGGCTGCATTTGCAGCCCCAGTATTTGGGTAAATTATCCTAATTTGGGTTCGATTATTCCGTATCCGCCATCCCTGCGGTGATACAGGATGTTAATACTTTCGGTATTCATGTTGAAAAATACAAAGAAATCCTCATGACCCAACATTTTCATTTGTTCAACTGCTTCCAATTCATCCATTGGAAACAAGGTGAATGTTTTTCTGCGGGTAATCTCGGGAACTTCCTCTTTCTCTTCATATTCTGGAAGTTCAGAAGCCAGTTCCGAAATTGGCATTCCATCACCACGACCCCGTTGTCGTTTTCCCTTAAGTCTTGCGATTTGTCTTTGCATTTTTTCCACGGATTCATCAATTGCAGCAAATATATCATCGGCTCGTTCTTCAGTACGTAGTATGTATCCTTTTCCGCGTATTGTAATTTGAGCTACCTGACGATCGGAAGCATTTCTGGCAGATTTAATATAAGAAAGATCAACTCTGGTTTCATCAATATCATTCAAATATCGATAAAGTTTTGTGATTTTTTTGTTCACATACTCATCTAATCTTTCATTCATTTTTAGATTTTTGGTAAAGATATCGATCTTAGTTGCCATTTTATTCCTCCTGGATTAAAATTTTTGTGCAGTGACGGCATCGTTAAGTTGATCACTAAAACCTTTGCTTGTATGAACAGCACGAGCTAATGTTAATCCAACTATATCCATTGCCCCAGCAATTTTCAACGCTATTGCACAAGCTTCAAGTGTTGATCCGGTTGTAGAAACGTCATCAATTAGAAGAATGTTTTTTCCACTTACAATATCGGAATCTGCAATAAAGGCTTCGGATACATTTACTAAACGCTCGTGTCGATCAAGACCAACTTGAGAACTGGTATCTTTAAATCGACGCAGCGACTGCTGATTAATTGGTTTATTAATTATCATAGAAAATGGTAATGCGAGCAAAAAAGACTGGTTGTAACCGCGATCATGTAACCTTTTTTGACTTAATGGTACAGGTATTACCAAATCAATATCCATTTTGTTTTTATTGTACAATTTCACTAGATAATTTGCCAGAACTTCTGCTATACCAATATCACGATGATATTTCAAATTTTGAATTGCTAGTGAAAGGGGAGGTTGGTGGAAGGAAAATGACCTTATCATTTTTAGGTTTCTTAAATGATCATTGCAATCCTGGATATTATGTTGTAAATATGTGAGAGGTTCACCACATTTGTCACAAATATTCCCTTCAAATAATTGAACCTGCTGGGAGCACTCAGGACAAAACCTTTCCCCAATTAATCCACACCCAGCACAATGAGGTGGAAATATAAAGTCAATAAATTTCCAAAGTGATCGATAAAGAGGTATGCTAAGAGATGGGTACTCCACCCAGAAAGACATTGGACTCCTTATAATTTAGTTGAACATTCCACCAAGAGCAGATTGCATTAATCTGATGGCAGCTGGTGTTAATAAAACAATCATTAGTGAAGGGAATATTAATAATCCCATGGGAACAAGCATTTTGATTGGGGCTTTATGAGCTTCTTCTTCTGCCAGCTGTCTTCTACGAATTCGCATCTGATCTGCCTGGATTCTAAGAACTTTGGATAAAGATACACCTAATTGTTCACTTTGAATAACTGCAGCTACAAAGCTTGTCATTTCAGGCAAACCAATACGATTAGACATGTCCCTTAATGCTTCTCTTCGAATTTTACCTAACTGAATTTCCTGAATTACTCTGGCAAATGCCATCGATAACTGGCTTTCCCATTTTTCGCTGACCTTATGCATGGCTGCATCAAAGCCTAAACCAGCTTCTACACAAATTGTTAATAGATCTAAGGCATCCGGCATAGCCTTTCGAATTTCTTTTTGTCTTCTCGATATTCTTGATGATAATATCATGGTGGGAAAATAAAATCCTATAAGGCCAAAGAGTAATGACACTAATAGTTTTCTTCCAAATGGCCAACCTGTTGATCCAATGGAAAGGACGAATAAAATGATGCCTCCAAAGAAAACTAGACCAATAAATTGGGTAGCAAGTATGATGGTAGGATCGATAGATGAAGTGACGCCTGCTAATTCTAATTTTCTCTCAATGGATTGCATTGCGTTTTGAGGAGTAAATCTAGTGGCTATTTCCCCTAATTTTCTTGCAATCGGATATACAACTCTCTCCTGAAATGGAAGAGAAAGCTCCAGCTTTCTCAATTCTACAGGGCCTTCATCAATGCTTAATTCATTCAATCTTTCATTCAAGATTCTATTTTCATCAAATCCAGGACGTCTTAACCCGATCACAGTCAGAATGACTGCAATAACCAAAACCAAGACAACAAGAATAATTAATATTTCCATAATCAAACCTCCAGGATTTGCTTATACCTCTATATCACCCAATTTATTCATGACAAAATATCCAGCAACAATCAAAGATCCTGCTAAAATTAATGCTATGATTCCACAGACACCACTTTCAGGTTGGAAAAATTCCATTATATATTCCCTATTTAGTAAATACAAAATTCCAATTACAAAAATCGGTAAAAGAGCTAAGAAACGGCCAGAATACATAACCTGAGTGGTTAAAACCCTGATTTCACCCTTAATTCTTACACGTTCACGAATTGTATATGAGATTGAATCCAGGATTTCAGCAAGATTGCCACCAACCTCTCGTTGAACGTTGATTGCCGTGATCGTTAAATCCAGGTCGTCACTTGGTATTCTTGTTAAAAGATTATCAAGTGTTTTTTCCATGTTGACACCAAGTTGCATTTCTTGGATAACTCTGCGAAACTCATCACAAATCGGAGGGGGTAATTCTTTCGAAACAGCTTCCATAGCTTGCATAGTTGAAAAACCTGCTCGCAAACCATTAACCATCAGGTTCAACATATCAGGCAATTGTTGATCAAATTTTATCAATCGTTTTTTCTGTTGAGATTTCACATACATATTTGGCAAGTACAAACCAATTGCAGCACCAATAATTGCAATAATTAAGTTTTGTCCTCCAATATACCAAAGTACAATGGCTACCAAAAACGAACTTATTATTAGTAGAGCAATAAATTCTCCGGGTTTAAATTTTAGATCTGCTCTGGACAGATTATTTGAGATCCTGTCACCTAGAGATGATCGCTCGACTCTACTATTTATCCAATTTACTAATGGCTGGGCACGTTCTTTTTCAGATAATAATTCATCATCCTCAATGTATTTACCTAACCTTTTCATCTCAGCAACACGACGGTCTGCTGACATAGAGACAACTATTCCAATAATTAGGAGTATGAATGCAAAACTTCCAACAATAGATAAAACTAAGACTGGATTAATTTGGTTTAGTAATTGGGCGATATCCATCGATACCTGCTTTCAAAAAACTTATCTACGTCTTTCACCAATACCAAAAACAGATGGAGAAAGATGAATCCCTGATTGTTCAATCTTATCAATAAATTTAGGGCGAAGTCCTGTTGGTCTTAATCGACCTACAACTTTTCCATTTTCATAACCAGCTTGTTCGAAGGTAAAAATATCAGTCATTGTGATAATTTCTCCTTCCATGCCAGACACCTCAGTTATATGGGTAACTTTTCTGGATCCATCACGCATTCGGGATTGATGAACAACAAGTTCAATTGCTGATGCAACCTGTTCACGAATCGCTCGAACAGGTAAATCCATTCCAGCCATTAGCGTCATTGTTTCGAGACGCGCTAATGTATCCCTTGGGCTATTGGAATGTAAAGTAGTCATAGATCCATCATGACCAGTATTCATTGCTTGCAACATGTCCAGTGCAGCTTCATCTCGAATTTCACCAACAATAATACGATCAGGTCTCATTCTTAATGTGTTGATAACCAGTTGGCGAATAGTAACTTCGCCTTTTCCTTCAATGTTTTCAGGTCTGGATTCTAATGTCACTACATGTTCCTGGCGTAATTGAAGTTCTGCTGCATTTTCAACGGTTATTATTCTTTCATCTGCAGGAATGAATCCTGATAAAACGTTCAATAAGGTGGTTTTACCAGAACCAGTTCCGCCTGAAATGACAATATTAATCCTGGACCTTACGCATGAATCCAAAAAATGAATAGACTCTGGAGTAATTGAGCCAAAGTCAATAAGATTTTCCACTGTGATGGGGGTTTTAGCAAATTTTCGTATGGTTAATACTGGACCTACCAACGAAAGAGGTGGAATAATGGCATTGACACGTGAACCATCTGGCAAACGTGCATCAACATATGGACTGGATTCGTCGATACGACGACCAAGAGGTGAGACAATTCTTTCAATGATTCTCATTACATGTTCATTATTTTCGAAAGTCATTGCTTCTCGAATGATCTTTCCAAATCTTTCAACGTAAATATTCTTGGCTCCATTAACCATGATTTCTGTAATTGATTCATCTTCAAGGAGACGTTGTAAAGGTCCGAAGCCAAGTATTTCTGCAGTTATTTGTTCAAACATTCTTGAGCGTTCCGGTCTCGACAAGATGATGTTTTCTTCGTTTAGTATCTGTTCAAAAAGTTCCTGAATTGTCTTTTTTACTTCTGCAGTCTGACTGACATCCATACTTGGGTCAAGTGTACTTATTAATTTTGTCTGAACGCGGTTTTTTAAATCCTGATATGTGTCACTTGTTGTAGTAGGGGATGGAGCAGATACACGTCTGGATTGAAGAACAGGATTTCTCAATGGTTCCGATCCACCCGGTTTTTGTGGAGGGTTGCTCGAATTCTCATTTTGGATTCGTCGTAATATCGACATAATATTTCCTTAGAATAATTTTTTTAATCTAATTCTTCAATTTGTGTTGCAATTTTTTCTTTTATCTTATCGCTGATAGCATAAACGCTTTTAGCAATGAGTGTACTTTTGTTTTCAATAATGAAAGGTACTCCTCGATTTATGGAGGTGGTGACAATTCTTTCTTCCAAGGGAACGACACCTTCAACTATTTGTTTCAAACTTTCGCTAATTCTTTCCGGAGATATGGCTATTCTTTTATCAAAACGGTTTAGAACAAAAAGGATTCTTTTTCTGTTTATTCCAGATTGATCAGAAAGACTCAAGAAAGAGTTTGTACTTTTTATGGAAGGGATATCTTGTGTAGCCACCAAGACAATTAAATTCGCAATATCCATTGCTGATTGTACAATATCTGTTAGATATGGCGTTGTATCAACAATTATGTATTCATAGATCCTTTGCAAGTATCGAAGTACTTTCTGAAATTGGTCGGCAGAGACCTGGTCAATAAATTCTGGTCTGGGAGGTGAAGCTAATATTCTAATATTTGTTAGTGAATGAGTGATAAGAACTTCATTGATAATATCAGGATCCAACTCGTCTACGCGGGGAGCAAGGTCAAGTATTGTATTTCTACCTTGCTCATTAAAGAATACAGCTACATCACCAAATAAAAGGTTCCCATCTACAATAACCGTAAGTGAACTTTCACTATGCAATGCAACAGCAAGGTTGGTAGCAATGGTTGTGCAACCTACACCGCCTTTTGGACTATAAACAACAATTATTTTTCCTAATCTTCCTGTTCGTGCGGCAGAAGTCTCGCCACTCTCAACAACCAATTGAGCTTTTTGCTTTTCTTCAATTGCTAATTTTCCAGCTTGGCGAATGGCATTGGTAAGTTCGTCAATTAATGGTGGTTTTGACAAGAAGTCTCTTGCACCGGCAAGCATCGCTCGCCGCATATATCCAGATTCATACTGAACAGAAAGGATTATTATCTGAATGTGAGGATGTTTACGCCGGATATTTTCAGTTGCTACCAACCCATCCATATCCGGCATATTGATATCCATAACTATTACATCAGGTAATTTTTGAGACGCAAGATTAATGGCTTCTTTCCCGGTTCTGGCTTCTCCAATAATTTCAATTTTCGGGTCAAATTGCAACATTCTTCGAATATTTTCACGTGTTTCAGTGATATCATCGACAATAACAACCCGAATTTTTTCTGGATTTGCCACTTTTATCCTCTTTGCTCCATGGTTAAATTTTTTGGATAAAAAACTTTCATTTAGGGTACTGAAACCGGTGCAAACAGTCCAACACGAGGTTCTAAAGCAAACGGCAATTTTGCAGGTAGTGGTATATTCTTTTGATCCATCAGATATTGCTGGGTTACAGCATCTGTAAGGATCACCTGGTTATTATTGGGATTGCGAAGAGCCAGGGTTAATTCAATATTATTTTTTCTCAAATATGCGAGAACCACTGCATCCTGAGGTGAAACTACAAGCGTTACAATATCTGGAGGCAATATTTCAGGTGCAGGTTGTTCCTCTCCCTCAGTTCCCTCTGGAACAACAACCTCTTCCTCAGGAGTCGGTTCTTCACCAGTTATGGGGAAATCACCTAATCTTAGGACGATTGCGTCCTGAATTACATTCTGACAGACAAGTCTTGGTCTTTGAGTTTCAGATGGAACTACGTATACTGGCTCATTAAGGGTTGGGTCCAATTCTGTTCTTCCCTGGGTAGAACCTTGGCCCCCGCTAGATATGATAACAGTTAATGACTCAGAACTACTTTCAGCTGTAAGAATCTGTTTAGATACCGATCCAGTATAATTTGGTAATGCTGTTTGATATTCAGGATCCACATCCACCAATGACATACATGCAATCACCATCACATGATCTCCTGGTTGAGGTGCATAAGCAATCATATACACTCTGTCAATTAAAATTGAAAGAGCAGTTTTATCGACAGGTATATCAAATGCTGCCACAGATCCACCGTAAGTGCCATCAATTACCATCCCTGGCGTGATTGGAATTCTTGCCTCTAAAGGATAAATCGCTTTTTTACCAATCACTGATTCCATCGTTGTAAAAAATGTTCCTGCAACGAGTTCATTTTTTGGAAAAGGAATCATGGTGACAACACCTTCATTTATCACTTCACCACGGTTGACAAATTGAGTTGTAATAACAATTTCAACCATTTCCTCAATTTGAATTTGTGGTGATTCCCCAGCCACAGGTTCAGTCGGTTGCAATAAAGGCCTGAGCCTAAAAAACACTACAGCTGCTGCTGCTACCAGAACGATTAACAATAACGCAATAATAATAATAATTCTTCCGCTTTTACTTCCACTGTTAGCCATAATAATGTCTCCTTGTTTTTTTTAGGAAAACCAACCAGATAATATATTATACGGCAATTGGTGTTTATAGGAAAATGATTTTTGTTTTGAGTTCTATGACGATTTCCCCATCCAATTATTCGGATAAAATAGTTTTAAAAAAGCTTGCAATAATTATGCCAATTATTTTCAGATAAGCAAGTAATAAAATCAATAAAAAATTCTCTTTAAAACAAAAGACCTCTGCTGAGATCTTTTGTTTTTTGTTTTTCCAGAGAAATTAAATTGCAGAAACGATATTGCTGAAGATGTTTCCAATTGCCGGGCCAAGCAATGCAAGAATAACAATAACAACAACAGCTACTAAAACAAGAATTAAAGCATATTCAACAAGACCCTGTCCTTTTTCCTTCGGTGCAAATAACATTTTTTCCTCCTTTCATAGTATGAGAAATAATTCTTTTTTTCTTAATTATATCCAAATAATCTTGTGGTTCAAGCTTCTAAGATTACAGACACCTAACAATTATAAATAAATCATTATATTTGAGAAACGATATTGCTGAAGATGTTTCCAATTGCCGGGCCAAGCAATGCAAGAATAACAATAACAACAACAGCTACTAAAACAAGAATTAAAGCATATTCAACGAGACCCTGTCCTTTTTCTTTCGGTGCAAATAACATTTTTTCCTCCTTTCAAAATAATGAGAAAAATTCTTTTTCTAAAATTATAAGTAAATATTTTTGTAAGACAAGATATTAAAATTACAACCACTTAACAATTTTCGAAAAGATTTTTTGAAAATAATGTTTAAATGATTTTTATATCCATTATTGTAGGAAAACATTTGTCTGAATCAAGATGAGAGATTACAAAAGCAAAGAAAAAACTATAAAGCTAACGCTAAGTATTAAAAGCAAAAGGTCCAGTTCTGGACCTTTTGTTTTTTTACTTATAAAAAATTTATTATATTTGTGAGACAATATTGCTGAAGATTTGTCCAATTGCTGGGCCAAGCAATGCAAGAATAACAATAACAACAACAGCTACTAAAACAAGAATTAAAGCATATTCAACGAGGCCCTGTCCTTTTTCTTTCGGTGCAAACAACATATTATTTTCTCCTTTCATGTCAAATTTAATAAGAATAACTATCACAAATTATAACTTAAATGATATTAAAATCAAGACATGGAGATTACAGTTACTTAACAATCAATATTCATTGGTTATAAAAATATAATAATAATCAAATAATTATTTTAATTTGTTTAAGCTATAATATTTAATAAGTGTTGAGATTATTTTCAGGAGGTATGATGAGCGACTTGTTTAATCGAATAACTGATGATCAAGATATTTTTAGAAAATTATTCAGTAAAATTCCTGGCTTCAGTGGATATGTAGAAAGAGAAAATCGACGAGCTGCTGATAAGATTCTACGTGAGGCTGTAGCCGACCGGTATGAAGAAATGTGGCAACGAATTTCAAGTATTCAAACTGATTTGATTAGTTCCGGTGGTCTGGAATATATTGACGACATGGAACGCGCTGCAATAAAAATGCGACAATTTATTGATCGGATTCGTCATGCATCTTACGGTTATTCACCTTTCTTTAATGCAACCAAAGTCAACGAAGAAGAATTGTTAAAAGTATATGAGTTTGATTTAGCATTATTAGATAATGGGGATGTGGTTGGAAGAGCAATTGATAATATTGAATCATCGATAGGAACTGATGGTCTGCCAGCAGCTATCCGACATCTGACGTCTCTTGCACAACAAACAATTGATGTGTATAACCAGCGGTCGGAAGTATTAATGGGTGGAATCGATTCCGTGGATAACAATTAATTTCCCTTAAACAAAATGGAGAATTACTATGGCTAGAATTTTTGATGTAGTTGAATATGCAAGTGAAATGAAGGACGAATTAGTCCGTCGTTTTCCAGAGACTGGTGTTGCTGATTTGCGAATTGGTTCCCAGATAATTGTTAGAGAGTCACAGCGTGTGATTTTTTATAGAGATGGCAAAGCGTTAGATGAATTTGGACCTGGTCGTCACACCATCATTACCGCGAATATCCCAAAAATTATTGACCTCATTGGTAAAGCGTTTAATGATCGGACTCCTTTTACTGCAGAAGTTTATTTTGTTTCCATGCGAGAATTTGTGGACAGAAAGTGGGGTACTCCACAACCCATCCTGGTTAGAAATCCAGGAATGGGTTTAGGCGTAGCCTTGTTACAAGGTTTTGGAAGTTATAGCTTCCAGGTAAAAGACGCACAACAATTCGTCACACAGATTGTTGGCGCCAATGGTGTTTATCGAATGGCAGATATCGAAGGTCGATTACGCTCCATGCTGCTATCAAAATTACAGGATTTGTTAGGCGAAACTGCGGCTGGTAAAAGCGTAGCAGAATTAATTGGCTTGACAGAAGAAATAGGTGCTGCAGTCCGGGCAAAAGCTCAGGATGATTTTGCGGCGATAGGTTTGTTATTAAAATCATTCTATATTTCCAATCTAAAGCCCAGTGATAAATCAGCAGAAGAATTACGTGCAATGGGTATGCTGGACATGCAGACATATACGCAATTGCAGGCAGCTGATGCTTTAAGAGAAGCCGCACGCAATGAAAGCGGTGGCGCAGGTTTAACAGCAGGCATTGGAGCTGGTGTTGGATTAGGGGGAGTTATCTCACAGTCTTTACAGGGCATGACAGGGTCATCATCCGGTGCAGGTGGACAAATACCTACTCCTCCGGCTGGGTTACCTGATGTTATGACTCCTTCTGAAGCAGCGTCTGCATTGAAAGTATCGGAAGAAGATGTGGTAGCAGCGATAACGGCTGGAGATTTGAAAGCAAGGAAAATAGGCTCTGCTTATAGAATAAGTAAAGAAGCTTTGGAAGAATTTCTAAAAGGATAATTTGAAAAAGAACCGGGATCATCCCGGTTCTTTTAACTTCTTTATATTATTTAATAATATTATGTTCTAAATAATTTTTGATTTAGTTCTGGGGAGCATTAATGAAACTTCACGAGTACCAATCAAAAAAAATATTTGATCGTTTTGATGTTCCTATCCCTAAAGGAAGAGTCGCCAACATTGCTTCAGAGGCAAAACAGATTGCAGAAGAATTAGGCGGAAGGGTAGTAATTAAATCTCAGGTGCTTGTAGGTGGCAGAGGAAAAGCGGGCGGTATCAAACTTGCCAAGGATCCAAAACAAGCTAAAGAATTAGCTACCGAGATTTTAGGGATGGAAATCAAAGGATTACCAGTCAGAAAGATATTAGTTGATGAAATTGTTGATATTGATCAAGAAATTTATCTGGGAATTACCAATGACCGAACCTCGCGACAACCAGTTGTAATTGCTTCTTCATCGGGTGGTATTGATATAGAGGAAGTTGCCCAGATCTCACCGGAAAAAATATTCAAGTTGTCTATTGATCCACTATTAGGATTACAGGATTTTCAAGTCAGGGATATTGCCTTAGGAATAGATCTCAAACGCGAGTATTGGAAACAATTCATCAAAATTCTTCGTGGGTTGTATAGAGCATTTCTTGATACGGATGCTACTCTGGCGGAGATAAATCCTTTGGTCATCACAAAGGACAAACGATTAATTGCTTTAGATGCGAAAATGATTATTGATGATAATGCTTTATTTCGCCATCCTGAAATGATGGAATTACGTGATTTGGATGCAGAAGCTCCGGCTGAAATTGAAGCGCAAAAATATGGGTTATCTTATATAAAACTGGATGGTGATATTGGTTGTATGGTCAATGGAGCTGGACTTGCTATGGCAACGATGGACATCATCAGTCAATTTGGAGGGAAACCTGCCAATTTCCTGGATATTGGTGGTGGTGCAGGTGCGACGAAAGTAGCTGCTGCATTACGAATCATTCTCTCTGATCAGAATGTTAAGGTTATTTTAATCAACATCTTCGGTGGAATTACTCGTTGTGATGAAGTAGCCAAAGGATTATTATCAGCGTTGGCTGATGTAAAAACAAAAGTTCCGTTAGTTGTCCGGTTGGTTGGAACAAACGCTGAAGAGGGTCGCAAATTGCTTGCCAATGAAAAAATCCAGACAGCCAATACATTGGTTGAAGCAGCCAATATTTCTGTTCGTCTTTCTACGGGCGGTGAATCATGAGTATTCTTGTAAATAGAAATAGTCGGATCCTGGTTCAGGGTATAACAGGAAATGAAGGAAATTTTCATGCTTGGCAAATGTACCAATATGCAAACAACGTAGTGGCTGGCGTTACACCGGGAAAAGGTGGAGAATGGGTCTTTGAAGGAAAAGTGCCGGTTTTTGATTCTGTAAAAGTTGCCAAAGAGGCAACCGGCGCAAATGTGTCGGTTATATTTGTGCCTGCTCATTTTGCAGGCGATGCGATGCTGGAAGCAGCTGATGCCGGTATTGAGTTAATTGTTTGCATAACAGAAGGAGTACCCGTTCGGGATATGATGCGGGTAAGAAAATATCTGGATCAAAAAGGAAGTAAATTAATTGGTCCTAACTGTCCCGGGTTAATCACACCATCTGAGGCGAAAGTTGGAATAATCCCCGGAAACATCACAATACCTGGTAATGTAGGAGTTATTTCCCGATCAGGAACCCTGACCTATGAAGTGTTATATGCCATGATGTTATTAGGAATTGGCACCAGCACCTGCGTGGGAATAGGCGGAGATCCCATCAGTGGTTTGAGTTATATTGACTTGCTAGAAATGTACGAACTAGATCCATTAACGGATCAGATCGTGTTAATTGGTGAAATTGGTGGGACTGATGAACAAAAAGCAGCTGATTACATTTCAAGGTATATGACCAAACCTGTGGTTGCATTCATTGCAGGTCAATCTGCTCCTCCCGGCAAAAGAATGGGACATGCAGGTGCTATCATTGAAAGTGGATCGGGTACTGCTGAAGAAAAAATTAAGGCATTACAAGAGGTAGGTGTTCAAATTGCAAGACATCCTGAAGAAATAGCCATTCTGCTTAATAGATAAAAGAAAAGCACCGTAAGGTGCTTTTTTATTATTTTTTATTTGCTTCTATGTACGTTACAGCATCGCCAACCGTTTTAATTTGTCTGGCACTATCATCCGGAATTTCCAAATCAAATTTTTCACTAAATCCATCGATGAGGAAAAATTGATCCATAGAATCTGCTTTCAAGTCCTCAATAAATCGCGTTTCCATGGAAACTTCACTATCATCGACTTTCAGTACATCAACAATAATTGCCTTAACCTGATTAAAAACTTCACTCATTCAATCCTCCTGTACATGCTACAGTATTATATTTCAAAATTGTATCTTTACTTATAATATTGTCAAGTGCTCTTAATTTATTGTTCTTAAATATAATAATTAGTAACGCTAGCTCTGCTATACTAAGAACAAAACACCCAATACCAGGAATAGTTATGACTGAAGAATTGATAAAAACAAGAAAAGATGACCATATCAGGATAAATTTAGAAGAAGATGTCCGATCAAGGCTAAGTAATGGATTGGAACAATATCGATTTATACATAATGCCCTCCCTGAAATTGATTTAAATGAAATTGATTTATCCCAAAAAATATTTAATAAAAAAATTGCATTACCAATCTTGATTTCTTCAATGACAGGAGGAACTCCTCAAGCTTTTCAAATCAACCAAATGTTAGCGCAAGCAGCGGAAAAATTTGGCATGCCTATGGGTGTTGGTTCTCAGCGTGCAGCAATTGAAGATCAAGCGTTGGTTGAGACATTTAATGTTCGAAAATTTGCACCGAATATATTATTGTTTGCAAATCTGGGAGCTGTTCAATTGAATTATGGGTATGGGATCGATGAATGCAAATGTGCAGTGGAAATGATCAATGCTGATAGTTTAATTTTGCATCTTAATCCTCTTCAGGAGGCAGTTCAGCCAGAAGGAGATACCAATTTTTCTGGACTATTAAAGAAAATTGAAATTATTTGTCACAAGCTGCCAGTGCCAGTTGTGCTGAAGGAAGTTGGTTGGGGAATATCAGATACACTTGCTAAACAACTGATTAATGCCGGAGTGGCTGCTATCGATGTTTCAGGTGCTGGTGGAACCTCCTGGTCACAGGTGGAAAGATTCCGATTGTCGGATCCTATAGGGATTAAGGTAGCAGAAGCATTCCTGGATTGGGGTATTCCAACAGCTGAAGCGCTCATAAGAGTAAAAAGTTCATTTCCTGATATCCCCATATTTGCCAGCGGGGGTCTAAAAACCGGTATGGATGTGGCCAAATCTTTAGCATTAGGTGCAAATTTGGCTGGGATGGCAGGTGTATTTTTGAAAGCTGCTTTTGAATCCTTAGATCACCTGGTAGAAACAATTACTATTTTTGAAAGGATTATTCGAATCAGCATGTTTGTGACCGGCTCAAAAGATTTGATTTCTTTTTCTACTAGAAAAATTTTCAAAACAGGTTAATACGCATGAACCTTAAAGCATATTCTCGATTAATGATTCCAGAAATTGAAAAAGGGCTTAAATCAACAATTCTCGTTGATATTCCGGATTCATTTATTGGTCTAAAAGAAATGATGAATTACCACTTTGGTTGGCTGGAAAATGATCAATCTCAAAAATCTCGGGGAAAACAGATACGTCCCATTATTCTCTTACTTTGTAATTCAATCTGCGGCGGGGATTGGAAAAACGCTCTTTCAGCAGCAATTGCAATTGAATTGATCCACAATTTTTCATTAATTCATGATGATATTGAAGATCAATCTGACCTGAGAAGAGGGAGAGAGACATTATGGAAAATTTATGGTGTTCCTCAGGCGATTAATACGGGTGATGCGATGTTTTCGCTGGCTCAGATCAATATGCTGAAATTGGGAAATGAAATTAATAAAGAAATTGGGTTCGATGCCCTCAAAAAGTTGAATGAAACCTGTTTAATATTAACTGGCGGTCAGAACCTTGATATCTCTTTTGAAAAAGAAACCATCGTCTCTCTTGATCGATATTTGCTGATGATTGGCGGAAAGACTGCCGCTTTATTATCGGCTTCAGCAGAAATTGGCGCAATAACAGCGATAACATCTGAATCCAATCGCAACGCGTTTAGAAATTACGGCAATGCATTAGGATTAGCTTTTCAAGCCTGGGATGACTGGCTTGGGATTTGGGGAGAAGAAGAACAGACTGGCAAATCTACTTCTTCAGATCTAATAACAGGTAAAAAAACATTACCGGTTTTATTTGCACTTGATAAAGATAAAGATTTTTCACGGATTTACCTATCTAAAGGGGCGGCTCAGGAAAATATTAATGAGTTGTTCCTGATGTTAGAAAACAATGGTGCAAAAGAATTCACTGAAAAAATTGCCAAACAATATACAGATATTGCTTTAAATTCATTAGAAGAAATAAAAGTTAGTGATCAAATTGCATTCCAGTCATTATTAGAGTTGACTGATATGTTAATTAAAAGGAATAACTAAGTATTGTGATTGAAATTTGAAATTTCATTCTCTTTAACTTTGGATTTTGCATTTACAAAAATAAGCAAAACCATCATTAGCCAGGCGATTACTTGAAGGAAATTTACTTCTGATATCAGGTTGTTTGGATTGCCATTAAAATAGTCCAAAAAAACCACCAAAATTGCCACATAAAAAACTGTTCTAAAGAATAACTGGCTTGGGATCAAATTCTTTTTGGATAAATAAATATTGATTGCGATAACTGGTAGTAACCCAATGATGTAATAGATTGGCAATGGATGACGAGACGTCCCCCAAAGGGGGATTGACCATGCTAGCGTAGATGGCTTTCCGTAAAAACTACCTGATGCAAATAAAGCCAAAAATAAAAAGATTAGAAAGATTAATAATGGCAAAGAAATGGAATCAAGAATTTGTAAAAGGGGTAGTTTTTTCTTTTGAATAAAAATCAAAGCAACCAATAGCGCAAGAATTAATCCGGATGGGAAATCAAAAAGAGAGGGACTAATCGAAAGTATCGATAAAGGATTTTCAAGGAATATTGAGGGAAATTGAAATACATACGATAGTCTCCCAATAACGATTGTTGATATCAGATATAAGAAAATTAAATTTGATACATCGTTAGCGTTTAATGAATATCTTTTTGCTTGTTTTTCAACAACCAAAATTGAAATATAAATGCCAATAATGATTAATAAACCAGGAGTTTGAATTGCTAACGGACCAATATTTACAATCGGAAACATTATTTATCCAATTCCTTAATTTTGGACTCAATTAACGTCACAGACATAGGACCCCCAATGATAATTTCGGATATTTTTCCGGTTTTATCAATAAAGAAAGTAGAAGGTAAGGCCTGAACCTGATATTGATCAGAAACATAACCTTCTAAATCTAAAAGGATTGGAAAAGTTAGGTTGTTTTCACTGACAAAATTAAGAACATCAGAATAATTATCTTGATTCGTATTATTGACCGCTAATAATATCAATCCCCTGTCTTTATATTTTTCATAGATTTCTTGCATGGCTGGCATTTCGTATTGACAAGGTTTGCACCAGCTTGCCCACACATTGACGATTATTATGTTCCCTTGTAAATTGGACAATTGATATTCGTTACCCGTCAAATCATTCAAAACAAAGTCTGGAGCGGTAAATCCTTTTTGAGGGGCTGAGTAAATCTCTCCTGAGTTTTCCTGATTGGTCAGGATAGTAAACAAAATCCATAGTGATGATACGAAAATAAGTGCGAAAGAGAATAAATTGTTTTTTTTGAAAAGAGATTTCATTGTCTAAATAATAATCTGATATTCGTAGATGTCAAATTCTACGTTTTACTTTTTTTTTTCAAAAGGTGGAAAACCACATCTACCATTTATTTACGCATAATGACTAAATGGACAGAGGTTATAATAAAGTCTGAAAAATATATTTAATTTTTGAAGGAATTCAGCATGAAAATAGATTCAGAACTTGAACAACAGGCGATTAAAACCATTCGTTTTCTCTCAGCCGATGGGGTACAAATGGCAAATTCCGGTCACCCAGGATTACCTATGGGAACAGCATCGATGGCTTATTCAATCTGGACAAAACACTTGAAACATAATCCTAAGAATCCAAATTGGGTAAATCGTGACAGGTTTATATTATCTGGTGGACATGGTTCAATGCTTTTATATTCACTTCTATATCTCACTGGATATGATTTGCCGTTAGAGCAATTAAAGAATTTCCGTCAACTTGGCAGCATAACACCAGGACATCCTGAAGTTGGTGTCACCCCAGGTGTGGAGACGACGACGGGACCATTGGGTCAAGGGTTTGCAAATGGAGTTGGTTTTGGGATTGCGGAAGATCATTTAGCCGCCAAATATAATTTACCTGGGTTTGACAAACTTGTGGATCATTATGTATATGCTATTGTTACAGATGGTGATTTGATGGAAGGAGTAGCTTCGGAAGCTGCTTCCCTTGCCGGACATCTGAAATTAGGCAAATTAATCTATCTTTATGATGATAATCGCATCTCTATCGATGGATCTACTGAACTGGCGTTTACGGAAGACAGAGCCATGCGATTCAAAGCTTACGGTTGGCATGTAATTCGAGTGGATGATGGAAATGATGTCGAAAAAATTGATCAGGCAATCATCGAAGCAAAAAATGATAATCGGCCATCATTGATTATTTGCCGGACAATCATTGGTTATGGTTTGCCAACCATGGAAAATACTGCCGATGCTCATGGAAAACCACCTGGAGAATCTGAGTTGAAGGGAGCAAAGGAAAATGCTGGTTGGCCAGTTGAACCAAAATTCTTTGTTCCGGATGAAGTCCTGCAATTCTATCGAAAAGCAATTGATATTGGTGAAAAGCAGGAAGCAATTTGGAATGAAATTGTAGAAAAATACAACAAAGAAAATCCATCAAAAACGAGTGAATTCCTTCGAAGAATGTCAGGATTATTACCGGAACATTGGCAGGAAGATATTCCAGTTTTCAATGCAGATCCGAAAGGAATGGGATCCAGGGTAGCATCAGGTAAAGTGATCAATGCCCTGGCAAGCAAATTACCGGAATTGATGGGTGGTTCTGCTGATTTGACGCCTTCTAATAATACCTGGATAGAGGGAGACTCTGATTTTCAGTCTGATAATCCTGGTGGAAGATACTTGCGTTTCGGTGTGCGTGAGCATGCAATGGGTGCCATATTAAATGGAATTGCCTTACATAAAGGTTTTATCCCATATGGAGCATCGTTCCTTGTGTTTACAGATTATGCAAGGCCAGCTATTCGATTATCTGCGTTATCACATGTTCCAGTCAAATGGATTTTCACTCATGATTCAATCGGTGTGGGAGAAGATGGTCCAACACATCAACCTGTTGAACATCTTGCTTCCTTACGAGCTATACCCGGTCTGGTTGATATCAGACCTGCGGACGCCAACGAGGTGGCTGTTGCCTGGAAAGTCGCGATTCAGACCAATGACAAACCGATTCTTTTGGCTTTATCAAGACAAAATTTACCTACTTTGGACCGGCATTATTTTACTTCTGCTGAGGGACTCACAAAAGGAGCCTATGTTCTGAAAGATTATGGGTTGGAAAAACCTGATCTCATTTTAATCGCATCTGGGTCTGAAGTAGCACTGGTTGTAAAAGCAGCTGAAGTATTGGTCGAGAAAGGCTTCAATGTACGAGTTGTGTCCATGCCGAGTTGGTATTTGTTTGAGCAGCAAGATCAAACCTACAAAGATAGTGTGCTTTTACCGGACGTACGAAAAAGGATATCTGTAGAAGCTGGTTCTGGCTTTGGCTGGGAGAGGTGGGTTGGTGATTCAGGTAAAATAATTGGTCTGAATCGCTTTGGAGAGTCGGGAAAATTTGAAGAGATTTATCCCTACCTTGGATTTTCTGTTGAAAATATCGTAAAAAATGCTTTAGAAATAAGTGATTAAGGAGACAATATGCGCATAGCAGTGGGATGTGATCATGGAGGGTTTCCATTAAAATTCACGGTAATTGATGCAATAATTTCGCTTGGTCATGAGATTGTGGATTTCGGAACCGATAACGCTGATATAAGTGTAGATTTTCCTGATTATGTTTTTAGAGTTTGTGATGCAATCCAACGGGAGGTGGTTGACCGTGGAATTATCATCTGTGGCTCAGGTGTTGGTGCATGCGTTGCTGCCAACAAAATGAAAGGTATTTTTGCGGGTTTGTGCCATGACCATTATTCAGCACATCAAGGTGTAGAACATGATCACATGAATGTTCTTTGTATGGGTGCCCGTGTGATTGGCCCTGCCATAGCTGATGAACTCACAAAGGCTTTTTTATCTGCTGAGGAGGATCATGGAGAAAGATTTGTCCGACGTATGGAAAAAGTAAAAAAACTTGAAGAATTCGGTCATTTATAGAAAGTGAGATCGTTATGAATGAAATAGATAAGCTGCATCAATTAGGGCAATCGATTTGGTATGACAATATCGAGAGAAGATTGTTAAAAAATGGAGAAATGGGAAGAATGATTGCTGCCGGTGAAATTCGTGGTGTTACATCCAATCCTTCTATTTTTCAAAATGCGATTGCGAAATCAACTGATTATGATTCAGCACTACAACCCATGGCGTGGTCCGATTGGGATCCCGAGGAAATTTTTTTCCAACTCGCAATCGAGGATATTAAGGAAACAGCAGATCTATTTCTACCTTTATACCAAGAAACTAATGGTGGAGATGGGTACATCAGTCTGGAGGTGAATCCAAAATTGGCCTATGACTCTGAAGGAACCTTAACCCAGGCGAAAGAGTTATGGGAGAGGGTAAATCGAAAAAATTTAATGATAAAAATCCCTGCCACAAAAGAAGGTTTGCCTGCAATTCGGCAAGCCATCGCTGCAGGTATAAATATCAATATTACATTAATTTTTTCCGTTTCAAGATATCAAGAAGTGATTGAGGCCTATCTTTCAGGTCTGGAAGATCGGGTAAAAAACAATCTTCCCATTAATAATATTGCATCTGTAGCCTCTTTTTTTGTATCAAGGGTTGACACAAAAGTTGATTCAATTTTGGAAAAACTTCTTATCGATAACAAAATTACCCAAAACCAATTTTTAGAACTACGAGGTAGAGCAGCAATTGCTAATTCCAGATTGGCATATGTTCTGTTCGAAACGGTTTTTTCTTCTGAACGATTTAAGCATTTGGAACAAAAAGGTGCGAGAATTCAACGACCTTTGTGGGCATCTACTTCGACAAAGAATCCTGCATATGATGATGTGATTTATGTTGAAGAATTGATCGGCGAATATACCGTTAATACCATGCCGCCCCAGACATTGGATGCATTCAGAGATCATGGAAAAGCAGAAATAAAAATCAGGAAAAATATCGAAGATGCAATGGAATTATTTTCTTCTCTGAGCACTCTGGGAGTTGATATCGATTCTGTAACCCAGACGTTAGAAAATGAGGGTGTTAATGCATTTGAAAAAGCTTTTACTTCGTTACTTAATACAATCAATAATAGAAAAAGCTCCATCCAGGATAAATTATCTGGGTTAAGCCACGCAATAAAGAACAGGATTGATGATTTAGACAATAAACAAATCGTTACACGAATTTATGAGAGGGATGCTTCGGTCTGGGATGAAAAACCATCCTTATCCAGTGAAATCCCGAACAGGCTTGGCTGGCTGGATGCTCCTTTTATATCTTTGGACTTTATTGATGAAATAATTAAATTTCGTGATGACATTGTTCAGGAGGGGTTTACTCATGTTCTTCTTCTAGGAATGGGTGGTTCTTCATTAGCAGCAGAAGTTTTGAGTCTATCTTTTAGGGGGTATTCGGAAGGATTGAATTTATCCATTTTGGATTCAACTGATCCGCGCCAGGTAAGATTTACTGAAGAAAATAATCCCGTGGGAAAAACAATTTATATTGTTTCCAGCAAATCCGGTGGAACAACAGAGGTGCAGGCTTTCCTAAAATATTTCTACCAGCAAATGCAAAATTTTTCCGGCGAGGAAGCAGGAAAATATTTTATTGCCATTACAGATCCCGGAACTGCTTTGTCTCGACAGGCAATCGAACTCAATTTCAGGAAAATTTTTTATGCAGACCCGAGTGTAGGAGGACGATATTCGGCATTAACCGCATTTGGCCTGGTACCGGCTGCTTTAATGGGTGTTGAAATTGAGACATTTTTACAAAACACCAAAGAATTTGCATATACTTGCCGACCTGGAGTGGCCACAGGTAGAAATCCTGGTTTGGTTTTAGGTGCAATCCTGGCTGAAGCTGCCCAAAAAGGTATTGATAAATTAACAATAATTGCTGAAGAACCATTTCGTTCTTTTGGCTCTTGGCTGGAACAATTAATTGCTGAATCGAGCGGCAAACTAGGCAAAGGAATCATTCCAATCGACATTGAACCGTTTGTCAATGTTGACATTTACTCAAAAGATCGGATTTTTGTTTACTTAAAAAATGATGGAATATTTGAACAAAAAATCAATGAAATCGTCGATGCAGGTCATCCTGTAATTTCATATAAAATATCAGACCCTTATGATTTAGGAGCGGAATTTTTCCGTTGGGAATTTGCAACAGCAGTAGCATGTGCGGTCCTGGGTGTGAATGCGTTTGATCAACCCGATGTCCAGGATAACAAGAATCGAACAAAACAAAAAATTAATGAGTTTTTAACTTTCGGGAAGTTTAATTCTGGTTCTCCAGTTCGGGATTTCGAAAGTGCAACTGTTTATACTAATCAAACCGATATCGATCTCGATGATAAGAATTTGAGTGCGATCCTTGAAACATTTCTACAGATTCGAAGAGATGGTGATTACATTGCCATTAATGCTTATTTGCCGCGGATACAGGAAGTTGAAAAAGATTTACAGGCATTTCGTCAATCTGTATTATTACGGACCCAAAATGCCACTACACTAGGATTTGGACCAAGATTCTTGCACTCTACAGGTCAATTGCACAAAGGTGGTCCTGAGAATGGTCTATTTATTCAAATCCTTGACACTCCTGATCAGGATATTGAAATTCCGGGTATGGGATTGTCTTTTGGAAAATTACTGTATGCTCAAGCGTTAGGCGATTATGAAGCTTTGGTGAATCGCAATAGAAGAATCATCCGCATTGAGCTCAAAAAATCAAAAATCAAAGATCTTTGGAATTAAGATTCTTAATAAATTAAATACTTTGCGCTAATGCGATCGCCCCTAACATACCAGACTGATTTCCCAATCCCGGTGGTACGATATACTCGTCCATTCGTGTAAATATCATTTCCGATTGAACATAACCATTTAGATATTGTTCGGTTTGTTTATGAATCATTGGGAATAATTGTTTCTTTTGCATGACGCCCCCTCCGAGGATGATTTTTTTTGGAGAAAACGAGCAAATATAGGTGCTCATGGCCTGTGCAATATAATCTGCTTCCATTATCCAGGCAGGATGATTATCATCCAGGTGCTCTGCAGAGCTCCCCCAGCGTTCTTTTATAGCCGGTCCACTGGCAAGACCCTCAAAGCAATTGTGGTGATACGGACACCTACCTGAGTAAGTGTCCTTTGATGTATCCTGATTCAGACGTATATGGCCCATTTCTGGATGTATCAGTCCATGCAGTGGCTTGTTATTAATGATGGCTCCTCCCCCAATTCCCGTGCCAATGGTGAAATACAAAAAATCATCCAGGTTTTGTGCAGCTCCCCATTTACCTTCCCCAATGGCGGCCACATTTACATCTGTATCGAAAGCAATTGGAATTTTTAAAGCGTCTTTGATCGGTTGTAATAGATTTACATTTGGCCATCCGATTTTGGGGGTTGTGGTTATGAAACCGTGAGTGGGACTATTTATGTCCAGATCTATGGGTCCGAAACACCCAATTCCAAGAGCATTTAATTTTATTTTGTGTTTTTGAATTGCATTCTTGAAAAAATGAATCGTTTTTTCAATAGTTTCTTGTGGATTGGTGGTAGAAAACCGGCTTTCCTCAAGAATATCGTTGGGATTATTAGCGATAACACAGACAAATTTTGTTCCTCCTGCTTCAATACCACCATAATATTCATTCATTTTATTCTCCTTTAGAAGGTAAATTTCATGCGAACAAACAATTTTCTAATCAGGTATAATGTAATTCGCTATTTGAACACCCAAATTATTTAATAGAGGAAATCATGGATATTTTTGAAAAATGCTTTGCCTACACAACCGCAAAAGAAGCGATAAAACAAGGCTTCTACCCTTATTTTATTCCATTAACAGAAAACGAAGGAACTGTTGTTGAGTACAAGGGCCATAAATTAATTATGTGTGGATCCAATAATTATTTAGGATTGACGACCCACCCAAAGGTCAAGGAAGCTGCGTGTAAGGCGACTGAGCATTTTGGTACCAGTTGCACTGGTTCCAGGTTTCTAAACGGTACATTAGAATTACATGAACAATTAGAACATGAATTGGCAGAATGGGTCGGAAAAGAAGCAGCACTTGTTTTTAGCACTGGTATGCAGGCAAATTTAGGTACGGTGTCTGCTATCGTAGGTAGTAAAGATATAGTTGTTCTTGATAAAGATGACCATGCGTCTATTGTTGATGGGGCTCGATTGAGCTTTGGAAAAATTGAGCGATATCGGCATAATGATATGAATCACCTGGAGCGCGTTCTAAAGTCTTTACCAGAAGATGCAGGCAAGATCATTATCATTGATGGTTTATTCAGTATGGAAGGTGATTTAGCACCGCTCCCCGAGATTATTCCACTTGCGAAGAGATATGGAGCAAGGTTGATGGTGGATGACGCACATGGAATGGGCGTTACTGGTGGTGGGCATGGTACCTCCCATCATTTTGGGGTGACAAACGATGTGGATCTAATTATGTCCACATTTAGCAAATCATTCGCATCCCTGGGGGGATTTATTGCTGGTGAGGCTGATGTTGTGCATTATATTAAACATTTTGCCAGATCGCTCATTTTTTCCGCCAGTATTCCCCCTGGAAACGCTGCAGCAGCATTAGCCTCATTACATGTTATGCGTGACGAACCTGAAAGAATAGAGCGGGTTAATCAAATTGGTGAAAGGATGCGAAGAGGTTTCAAAGAATTAGGTTTTGATATTGGCAATTCAGAAACACCTGTGATACCTATCATTATTGGATCCGATGAAAAGACATTCTTGACCTGGAAATTATTATTCGAAGCTGGTGTTTTTGTCAATCCTGTCATCAGTCCAGCCGTATCACCTGGTCGCCAATTATTAAGAACCAGTTATATGGCTACCCATACTGATGATCAACTGGATACTGTTTTAGAGATCTTTAGTAGGATTGGCAAACAAGTTGGTTTGATTTGAGTTTTGATTAGGGCTCCTGAATTTTTGGGCTCTGATTTTATTTCCACAAACAATTCAGGAGAAATGATTGGGAACTAATTTTCTGTTATTTGATATAGATGGTGTCTTAATTAATCCATCTGGATATCGTAAAGCAGTTTATGACACAACCCATTATTTTCTAAATAAGCTTGGTTTTTCAAAGATATCAATCGATGAAGAAATCATAACTACTTTTGAGTCCATCGGTATTACTTCTGAATGGGATATGATCCCTTTATATTTATTAATGATTACTGAGCTTTCATTAGTCCAGAATCAACCAGACACCGCACTTGAAAGTTACGGTGATTGTTATAATTTTTTCCGGAAATATGAATTTCAACCAGGTCAAAAAGAAATAATCTCATTTGTTATAAATCTGAATGACTTTCTTCAACATGGATATTCAGCTTGTGATTCCTTAATCAACCGGAACTTTGAAAATGAATCAGTAAAAATTTTTGTCAATGTAAGAAACAAAATTTCCTGGATTTTAAATGCATGGCTCATGGAATCCAGAAACATTTGGAAATCCGAAATACTACAATATTTTCAAAATTTAACATTAGGTAGTGAATTATTTAAAGAAATTACGGGGTTGGATTGGATTGTTGAAACTGAGCCTTACCTTATAAAGTATGATTTTCCTCTGGTACTTGATGATATCAGGAATAAAATCTCACGTTTATATTTGAGAAAAAATATTTTTCCATCCGTAATTACAGCCAGGCCATCTTCCTTCCCAATTGGGATCAACTTTGAAAAATCTCACCTAAACTTTCCTGAAGCGGAATTGGCATTGAAATGTCTGAAGCTGGAACAGATCCCTTACGTAGGTTTTGGTGCACTAGAATATTTAGGTAAAGAGAAACACGCATCCGGTGATCAATTTGTAAAACCTTCTCCAGTACATGCCATGTTGGCGATTCTACTATCAAGTGGTGTGGATATAAACGATGCGTTAAGATTGTCGTATGATTATTTTTTCAATGATCACCATCAAGAAATTGTGAGTTATTTATCCCGGTTTACTGTACCGATTAATGTGAGTATATTTGAAGATTCAATCATTGGTATTCAATCTCTGGCAATCGTATCTGAGAACTTAAAAAAAGATGGAATTGAAATAAACATGTTCGCCTATGGTATTTCAACAAAACTGAACAAAATAGATGCATTAATAAAAGAAAATGCCATCATTTTTCCCACAATAAATGAGGCATTTTCTGCTTGTGTTAAGGCTTTGAAAATCTAAAATCTTCTAACAGACGTATTGTTTTGGCTTCGCCCCTGAAAAGCAGGTTGCTGGATCGAACTGGTTGGATCTGATACATATTCAGGATCTGGTCTATTGCTAAATCGGGATTGTTTTTGATATGTTTGCAACGGGGTTTTTGATTGCACAGATGCACCTCTGGCAGTTAGCGCTGATCCTGAGGAATTATGACGAGGTGAAATAGTGGTGTGAGTAGATGTGCGAGCCAATCTTGTGTGGCTTTTTGTGCTTGAACTTTGATCTGAGAGTGTCAGACTGCCAATCAATAAGATTCTTGTTACCCAAACCATGATAGATACAAAAATTGGAACCACAAGATGAATGGTATCGGAGTCGATAATTCTTGAACTCATAATCGAGTGATTAACAATTGACATGGATACCCCCCACCATGTGAGAATCGCATTCATCGTTGCGGCTAAAAACCATGCGCCAAACAAAAACCAATCTTCTTTCATATCTGATATTTTATTTCCTGGCATAAACAAACGGGTAATCCCTGCAAAATCAATCAGACAGAAAGCGACTGCTAAAATTGTTGACCAAAAAAACCCAGCAAATTTCAAATCTCCCAAAAGATCCTTTAATGCGAAATCAGTTGTACTGTAATTGAACATTTCAAAAGCAATCAAACCGATTAATAAAATAAACGTTGTGATGGACAAACGATTATTAGCGAACCAATAACTCAAATTTGATTTAATGTTGGATGTAAATGAGTTTGTGTTAATCATGATCATCTCCTTATTAGAAAATAAATTCTAATTTATATAATAGAACAAAAAATCTAATTTGTCAATAGGGAATTATTTCTTCGTTTATAATTTGATGATAATAAATTGAGGTAAAAATGAGAGATGATTTTCGTTTAGTCGCCAGGATATATGATCGCATCATAAAACCCAGGAAGGATATACCCTGGAGAAGAATTATCTGTGAATTGGATTCAACTACAATCCTTCTGGATGTCGGTGGGGGAACAGGTAGAATTGCTGATGCAATGGAAAATTGTTTTGAAAGAATAGTTATCTACGACGTTTCATTACCGATGATAAAAGAATCGAATAATAAGAATGCAAATATTTTTGGGGTTTGTGGAGAAGTAGAAAATTTAGCCCTTAAGATGAATTATTTTGACGCTGTCATCATGGTTGATACACTACACCATGTAGAAAATCATCAAAAAGCGATTTTATCCATTCTCAATGTCTTAAAACCTGGTGGTATTTTTATATTAGAAGAACCAGATATAAGAAAGTTTCCTGTCAAATTAATTGCTGTGATGGAAAAATTGTTACTCATGCGCAGTCAATTTCTCAAACCAGAGGTGGTTTTAAAATGGATTGACACGAAAGACTTTACAGCGAATTTAATCGAAGAAGACAATAATTATTACTTTATTATAAAAAAAATAATTCCTGAAGTCTACAGATGATTTATGGTATGATAGGCAAAGTTTAGATGGAGAAATTAATGGTAGACATAACCGTAGAAAAATTAATCAATGTGCTTCCGAAAGTTTTTATTCCTGAAAATGCTAAAAATACCAGAGCAAATATTCAAATTATCGCCACTGGTACAGAAGGTGGTGAATGGGGTATTCATATCATTGATCAGACCTGTAATGTTGTAGAGGGTCGGATTGAAAATCCAGATTTTTCACTCACTGCGAGTACTGAGGATATATTGAAGATATTTCTTGGTGAATTAGACCCCTTGAGAGCCTATATGAAGGGGAAAATTCATTTTAAAGGTCGCATCAAACATGCACTTGCGTTAACCAATTTGTTCGCAACGGATAAGTCGCAAATAGAAGCTTTGATTTGAATAAGAATTAATAAAGACCCCAATCATCCATCAGACCTTCTTCCACCATTGAAAAGTCCCAGGGATCCATTCCAAAATCGATCGATGTTTCCCGTTCCAACACTTCTTCTGCTTTTTTGCGAGTTGATTCAAGCATCGCTGGTCCATAAGGACAAAATGGCGTAGTAAGTATCATGTTTACGATTGCCCTGTTTTCTTCAATGGTTACATTGCGGACTAAACCCAATTGGATAATATTGAATCCAATTTCAGGATCGATTATTTCTTCCAACCCTTTTATTAATTTTGCACTTAATTCTGGATGAGTTGTTTCAGAAAGCCAGATAGGGCGGTTTGAAGCAGGTGTTTCACTCATGATAAAGTCTCCGATTTATTTTCGATTGGAATAACAAAACTACAACGTTGGTCCCCTCGTAAAATGCAATGCATCTTACTCGCTGGAATGTCCAACATCTCGGTGATAATTGTCTGATCGATTGTGCATACTTCAGGATGAGATTGAACCACATGGAAATATGGACAACTTATTTCGTGGATCAGGTAATGGTCATTTTTCTTTTCCCACTCAACATTAAAGCCTTCTTCGTCCAAAAGTTCCTGAATAAAGTTTAAACGATCTTCCATCGGAAGATTCTTAATTGTATTTCGATGTGAAGAGGCGATGTCTTTAGCAATACCTGAAAAAATATTATTCAGAGCATCAGGTGACAAGGTTTCTTTAAAACGATTCAATATTCTATTGGTTAATCGATAATAACGTGAAGGAAACCTTTCAATACCTTCATTTGATAGGGAGTAGACCAATCTGGGGCGTCCTACGCCATGTCTTTCTTCTTCAGCTGATATCAAATCCTCTGCGAGTAAATTATTTAAGTGATGTCTCACGGAAATTGAATTGATTGTCACAGCATCTGCCAAATCACTGATGGTTGATTTTGGATTTTTTAATAAAAATAATAAAATTTTTTCTCTTGTGCTTTTCATATAAATACCATTATTTTGCTGTTTGTCATGGCAGTATATCATAAAAAAAATGAAATTGTCAATATTTATGATTATTATAATAAATATTGACCCAATTAATCTGGCGTGATATAATTCTGGAAACTTCGGAGATGAAATCATCACCGAAACACAATTTTTAAAAGGAGTTTACAGGTTCATGTCTGAATTAGTCATAAAAAACTTACATGTAAACATTAGTGGAAAAGAAATCTTAAAAGGTCTAAATTTCACTTTACCCAAAGGTGAAGTGCATGCTATTATGGGACCCAATGGTACCGGAAAATCTACGCTTGCATATACATTGATGGGACATCCTGCCTATGAAGTAACACAGGGTGAAGTGTTCTTTAATGGTGTCAATGTTTTGGATTTGGAACCTAATGAACGATCAATTTTAGGAATATTCTTAGCATTTCAATATCCTGTTGCTATACCCGGTGTAACGGTAGCAAATTTTATTCGCTCAGCGGTTAATTCTCGAAGAAGAGCTGTAAATTCGGATGATAAAGGCGTTCCCTTGTTGGAGTTTCGTAAAGAAGTTAAACAAAAAATGGAATTGCTAAAAATGGATTCATCTTTTGCTGGAAGGTACTTAAATGACGGTTTTTCCGGGGGAGAAAAGAAGCGGGCTGAAATTTTACAGATGGCTATGTTAAAACCTGAAATTGCCATTCTTGATGAGACGGATTCGGGTCTTGATATTGATGCATTAAAAATTGTTGCAGATGGCGTGAGTACATTGCGTGGTCCAGACCTGGGTGTAGTTATCATAACTCACTATCAACGTATTTTAAATTACATTAAACCTGATTTTGTTCATGTAATGATGGATGGCGTAATTGTCGAATCCGGCGGGAGTGACCTTGCTTTACACCTTGAAGATCACGGATATGAGTGGATTCGTGAAAAAATGAATGGTTAATATTAGGTCTGATTCAAAGTCATCAGAATTGAATTAGGAGGTTATATCATGAGTGAAAAGGTTCAAGATACATTCCTTGACCAATTAGGGGATTATCAGTACGGTTTCAGTGATCCGGATATATCCGTTTTTAAGACAGAAAAAGGCTTGAATGAAGGCGTAGTCCGGAAGATTTCCGAAATAAAAAACGAACCGGAATGGATGTTGGAATTTCGATTAAAAGCATTGAAACATTACATACAACGACCAATGCCCAATTGGGGCGCAGATATCTCGCATTTGGATCTGGATAATATTATTTATTACGTAAAACCATCCGAAATGGAGAGCAAATCGTGGGATGATGTGCCAGATAATATAAAAGATACTTTTAATAAATTAGGCATCCCTGAAGCAGAACAAAAATTTCTAGCTGGAGTAGGCGCACAATATGAATCCGAAATGGTTTATCACAGTATTCAGGAGCATCTTGAAAAACAAGGTGTGATTTTCCTGAGTATTGAAGAAGGTTTACGTCAACATCCAGATCTTTTTAAAGAGTATTTTGGAACGGTCATCCCGATTGAGGATAATAAATTTTCCGCCCTTAACAGCGCTGTATGGTCGGGAGGATCGTTTGTTTATGTCCCGAAAGGTGTAAAGGTCGATTTGCCCTTACAAGCTTATTTCCGATTGAATGTTGCCAATATTGGCCAATTCGAACGTTCTTTGATCATTGCAGATGAAGGCGCGCAGGTTCATTATGTGGAAGGCTGTACTGCACCAACTTACACTTCGGACTCTTTTCACAGTGGTGTCATTGAAATCATTGTGAAGAAAAATGCCAGAGTAAGATACAGTACCATTCAGAACTGGTCAACAAATGTTTACAATCTCGTAACACAGAGAGCAAAAGTAGATGCAGGGGGTACGATGGAGTGGGTTGACTGTAATCTTGGATCTAAAGTAACCATGAAATATCCTTCCTGTTATTTGATGGGAGAAGGCGCCCATGGTGAGATTCTTTCGGTTGCGTTTGCGTCTAATGGACAACATCAAGATGCCGGGGGAAAAATCATTCATATGGCACCTAATACGAGCAGCAAAATTATTTCCAAATCAATCAGCAGGGGCACTGGAAGATCATCTTATCGTGGTTTATTAAAAGTTCACAAAGGAGCTTATAACTCACGCTCAAATGTAGTTTGTGATGCCTTATTATTGAATCCGCAAAGCAGATCCGATACTTATCCTTACATTGAGATAGATGAAGAAGATGTGAGTATTGGGCATGAAGCTTCTGTATCCAAAGTCGGTGAAGAACAACTCTTTTACCTGATGAGTAGAGGATTAAGCGAAGAGGAAGCCACTACAATGGTTGTTTCCGGTTTTATTGAACCGCTGGTAAAAGAATTGCCGATGGAATACGCTGTAGAAATGAACCGCCTGATCCAACTGCAAATGGAAGGCTCTGTAGGGTAATCAGGAATAGGAAGGATCCATTAATATTATGGTAATAAAAAAACCTGTCGTTATTTCAACTTCAAAGAAAAAATCTGAAACTTCAGATTTTGTATTTAGTAAAGAACAAGTTCGCTTTACCGGAAATGAAGTAATTGATTCTTATCGTGAAAAAGCCTGGAAAATTTATCAGGAGACTGGTATTCCGACTACAAGAGAGGAAGCCTGGCGACGCACTGATATCCGAGCATTACGGTTGGATCAGTTCCAATTACGGAATGAAAACCAAAAAACTCTCATCTCTGATATACCTGAAAAATTATTAGAGCCGGTTGCGGATGGTGATCACGGTGGACAAATCATTCTTTACGGAAATGAATACGTTCATCGATTGAATGAAGATCTTCAGAAGAATGGCGTCATTTTCTGTGATTTATTGACTGCTGAACGAGATCATCCTGAACTATTAGCAAAAGCGATCGGCATGATTGTAAAACCCGAAGAAGGAAAGTTTTCCGCATTGACAGGTGCTTTCGCCCAAAATGGTATTTTTTTGTATGTGCCAAGGAACGTGGTAATTGAAACGCCGCTTCATAGCCTGATTTGGGGAGCCGGAATTGATTCCGCTCAAGTTTCCCATATAGTTGTTTATCTCGAATCAGGTTCATCTGCGACATATGTTCTGGAATTTGCATCTAAAACTGAAGAAAAAGGTCAAAGCCTGGTTACCAATAATATCGAAATATACGTTGGTCCCCAGGCAAATTTCCGATTTGTAGAATTGCAATCTTTGGGAAGACATGTCTGGAATTTTACGCATGAACGAGTCCAGGTCGATCGCGATGGTCAATTGGACTGGATTTTTGGTGCCATTGGTGGACATTTAACCAAGAATTTTGCTGAATTAGACTTAATTGCAAAAGGTGCTGTGGGAAAAATGTCTGGTTTTTATTTTACAGATAAAGATCAACATCTGGACTATGACTCACAACAGAATCACCTGTCAACCAATACTACCAGTGACCTTTTATTCAAAGGGGCATTGGTCGATGAAAGTCGTTCAGTCTGGCAAGGTATGATTTATGTTGCGCCTGGAGCTGATAAAACGGATGGTTATCAGGCTAATCGTAACTTAATACTCAGCAAAAAAGCCCGAGCAGATTCGATCCCTGGCCTTGAGATCCTAGCCAATGATGTGCGTTGTACACATGGTGCGACTGTGGGAAAGATTGATGCCGATCAGGTTTTTTATTTGATGTCTCGTGGAATTGCCAGGCCGGATGCTGAAAAATTGATTGTTGAAGGATTTTTTGATCCCATTATGCAACGAATACCTTTTGAAGGTGTGAAACACCGTTTCCAAAAAGCGATTTCAGAAAAAATGGGATCTTACTTAGGTTGATCAAGCGAAGGAATCTCGCGAAATTACCAGTAATGGAACAACAAAAGAGATTCCACTTTATGTTAGAATTAATTGGTTAATCTACGATTTGGAGGAAGAAATGGCAGCTCCTTTTATGCGACCACCTGACCCGGAGTACGCGTTTGATGTTGGGGATATTGTTGAAGTATTATGTGATCATGACCGAAAGGGTGAACGCGTGCGTGGATGGTTGCGAGGGATTGTAGTGCAAACAGATCCAAAAATGGTAGCTGTTCAATTTCGAGCAAATGTTTATCTCACTGATGGTTGGATGGTTCCTGATCACATCCTCTGGTTCCCGCAGACTTCCGGTCAAATACGAAAACCCAGAAGAAGACCAGTTCCCAGCGAAGAATAAGAAATTCAAGAAAGGTCTTGAATGAATTTGGATATTAAAAAAATAAAGACTGATTTTCCTATTTTAAACCGGGAAGTAAGAACCGGAACCAGACTAGTTTATCTGGATTCTACTGCTACAGCCCAAAAGCCAAGGATCGTAATTGACTCGATGAAACAATATTACGAGATGAATAATGCAAATATTCATCGAGGAATCCATCAGTTAGCAGAAGAAGCCACTTCACTGTATGAATTGGCAAGGGAAAAAATTGCCAGATTTATTCATGCTCGTAGTACAAAAGAAATTATTTTTACCCGTAATACAACTGAATCAATTAACCTGGTAGCACAAACCTGGGGAAGAAAATTCCTTCAAGCTGGTGATCTAATAGTTTTAACTGAAATGGAACACCATTCCAACCTTGTGCCATGGCAAATGCTTGCAGAAGAAAAGAACCTCGAATTGGATTTTATCCCGGTCACTGAAAATGGCGAATTGGACTTAAGCACATATGAACTATTACTGGAGAAAAATCCAAGACTGGTTGCCTTTACACATATGTCTAATGTTTTAGGTACAATCAACCCAGCAAAGGAAATGATTCAAAAAGCTCACGATGCCGGGGCATTGGTTTTAGTCGATGGTGCTCAGTCAGTACCTCATTTTTCTGTCGATGTTATGGATTTGAATGCAGACTTTTACGTTTTTTCCGCACATAAAATGGTTGGCCCGACAGGAATAGGGGTTCTTTATGGGAAAGAGAAATTATTAGCTGAAATGCCTCCATTTTTAGGTGGTGGCGATATGATTAAGAAAGTTCAATTGAGATCTTTCAAAACCAATGACTTGCCTCATAAATTTGAAGCCGGTACACCTGCAATAGCTGAAGCAGTAGGATTTGGAAAAGCGGTTGATTATTTATCAGCAATTGGAATGGAAAACATCGCTGCTCACGAAAAGACAATTACCCAATATGCCTTACAGAAATTACAGGAAGTTGAGAATTTAAAGATCTTTTGTCCGAATGTACCTGAAAGAGGGGGAGTGATTTCCTTCGAATTTGGTCTTGTCCACCCACACGATGTCGCGCAAGTTCTTGATCATTATGGAATTGCTGTACGTGCAGGTCATCATTGTGCGATGCCTCTGCATGAAAAATTCGGAATTCCAGCAACAAGTAGAGCAAGTTTTTACCTTTACAACGACTATGAAGATGTTGACCTTCTGGTTATTGGATTACAGCATGTTAATGAAATGTTTGCATAAATAGGACGATCAATGGATGACTTTTATCGGGAATTAATTGTTGAACACTATAAAAATCCAGCTTATAAAGGCACATTGGATCCAAATGATTTTACATATGAAGATGAAAACCCATTATGTGGAGATCATATTCGCGTAGATTTGCGTGTAGATGATAGCAATGTGATTACCGAAGCTGTTTTTAGCGGTCATGGATGCGCCATATCGCAGGCAAGTGCGGATTTGTTGATGGAATCCATTATTGGCAAGCCATTAGACGAAGTGAAAAATATGACCAAAGAGACGGTTCTTGACCTTTTGGGTATAGAGTTGGGACCTGTAAGGCTAAAATGCGCGCTACTTTCGTTAAAAGTACTTAAAGCAGGATTGTATGGGATCGGGAATATCGAAGAAGAATTATTGGAGATTTAACAATGGGGCAAGAAGAGGTAAATTACGAATACTATCAAGTGATCTGTCTGGATGATCTCATTCCAGGTGAGCGGATTTTTATTGATGTTGATGATATGGCAGTGGTGATATTCAATATTGCCGGAGATGTTTACGCGATTGAGGATTGCTGCACCCACGATGACGGACCTCTGGGAGAAGGGGAAATTGAAGGATTTGAGATCATTTGCCCCAGACATGGTGCCCGATTTGACGTGCGCGATGGGCGAGCGTTGACATTACCGGCAATTGAACCAACTCGCTATTTTCCAGTGCGAATTGTTGATAACCAGATTGAAATTGGTGTTCCAGTAGAATAATTTGTTAATTGGGGAATTTAACCGGACATACAGGTTTATTGCCTGAGAACGTCCGTTTAATACTTTATTGAATTATTAATCTTCACCAAATTGTGCAACAACCCGTAGCAGATCAAATCCTTCAGCAAAAGGACGTTCTGCAAGCGCTCCATGTCGAATCATTGTTGCCCGGGTAATTTGGGAATCAAAGTAGTATCGACTGGTATAGGTTTTATATTCAGCCAATGCTGCTAACTTTTTCTCAACATCCTGTTCGGAAACCTCAAATAGAAAATGGGGAAAGAAACCATAACTGCTGCGTAGGACATCAAAGCCGAGCACAGTCGTTCCACGAAAGGCTCGCAAGGCTTCATCTGTAACAGTGACATGATCCTGATGGATGTCATTTTTTGTATGCACAAAAACAATTTCTGGCTTAAATGTCCGTTTTATATCAAGCATGGTCTCCAGAATCTCCTGACGAACCTGAGGAAAACGGCGGGTCTCAAAGTCTTTTACAACGTCTTGATTGCCGGTCACCCCCAGAACTGCCATACTGGCTTTATGTTCTGCTACCAGGTTCAGTAATTCTGGATTTTTATTATTATCAGAAAGGGTAAGGCAAAGTACTTCAGCACGATTTCCAATATTTGAAATTAATGCACCACAACCCAATTCAATATCATCTGGATGAGCTCCGATGAAACAAACACGTTTACCGTACAAAATGAGATTTTGATTCATATTTTTATTTTGTCGCGATGAAGCCACCAACAACCTTTGTCATGATTAATTTACCGTCTTGTTTCAATCTCTTCTCTGAAGTTACAGTGATTGCATTCATGATGTTTTCAAAATCATCTTTGGTTTCGAAGAAACTGCTCCATAATTTGCGGTCCTCGGATAAGGAGGCGCGTGTGTAAGCCAGGAAGGGCTCAACACTTTCAAATACCAATGGATTCTCAAAAATGTGGATATCAACCTCGCTGAATGTTGATTTCATGGCATCGAGGATTTGCGTGGAATAACGGGAGCTACCAGGCATGGGTGGGATCTCTTTTCCCGTTGCTTCGCGAATGATTTCATAAAAGAATTGTTTGTTTTCAGGCATCGGACCACTGGAGAATAATCTACCACCTGGTTTCAGAACACGATGCATCTCTTGAATGGTGTAAGGGATATCTTCTGCATAATAGATGGCAAAGCAACAGGATTCGAAATCAAATAGATTATCATCCATTGGAAACTTTTTGTTGAAATCAAGTTCAAGGAACTCCATTCCTGTGCCTTGCTTTTCATTTTCCATTTTTGCCTGTGAGAGTAATTCCAGATTAACATCCCCACCGGTAATGTATGCATCCCCAATAAGATATTGGTGGTACGAAAAACATTGTTTTCCAGCACCACAACCAACATCCAGAATTTTCATGCCTTTTTCGAGTTTGATGATTTCCAACATCCATTCATCGATGTTTTTAGCGCCGTATTGTGAGTGAATATCAATTCTCTTTAAGAGATCATTTGTTGTTTCACGATAATCGATTTTCATTTTTCTCCATTGCGTTATTTTTTTTTGTAAGTATAAAAGAGAAAGTTCCTCTGTCAAGATATCGGAATTCATTCTCTTTCTAATATTTTAACATATACGCGGCAGCATTTCTCCGGACATCATTTCAAGCATGCGGGTTGTTCCAAAACTCGTTTTTAGGACCACATGACCAGAATGATTTGCCACTACCTCTCCAATAAATGCTGCATTTTTCCCGTAGGGGTTCAATTTCATGATTTCAAGAGCTTTCTCTTTAAATTCTTTAGATAGAATCACAACGACTTTACCTTCATTTGCAACGTATAATGGATCAAACCCTAACATTTCACAAGCGCTCTGAACCGTAGAATTGATAGGAACCAGTTCATCATAAATCATCAAACCCACATTACTCTGTCTGGCAATTTCATTGAGTGTGGTCGCTAATCCACCACGGGTTGGATCACGCAGCACATGAATTTCGGGTATTTTTTCAATCAAAGATTGAATTAAATGATTCAGCGGAGCAACATCTGATTGTAGATCGGTCTCAAATCCGAGATCTCCTCTGGCGGAAAGTACAGCTATTCCATGGTCTCCAATGGTCCCCGAAATGAGGATAACGTCGCCTGGTCGAGCTAAATCACCACGTATTTGGATGTGATCAGGAAGCCATCCTATTCCCGTCGTAGAAATAAAAATTCCGTCTCCTTTGCCTTTTTCAACTACTTTTGTATCTCCGGCGACTATTTCAACACCAGCTTCTTCAGCAGTTTTTTGCATGGAATCGACAATTCTATCAAGATCTGCGATCAGTAATCCTTCTTCAAGAATGAAACTGGCGGTAATATAAAGTGGAATTGATCCTGACATGCTGATGTCATTCACAGTACCGGAGATTGCCAATCTACCAATATCGCCGCCGGGATAAAAAATCGGAGAAATGATATGACCATCCGTGCTGATTGACAGTCTGCCATTATTGTAATCTTCGGGAATTGGCGTGTTGGCAAAGTCATTGCCTGCTTGGATATAAGAATTCTGGAAATGAGCCTGGAATACCTCCTGAATCAAATTATGAGTCATGAGACCGCCACTACCGTGTCCTAATACAATGGTCGTGTCATTTTTTAGTGGGAGAGGGCAAACTGGACCCTCAAAAGTAGTAATTTGATCATCCATGGAAAAACTTCCTTGTTATGAGATTGCTGACTTCGAAAATCGGAAATAGGCGTTACATGCGCCTTCAGAGCTTACCATGGGAGCACCCAGAGGGTTGGTAGGGGTACATTGTGTCCCAAATGCCGGGCAATCGAAAGG
Organism: uncultured Chloroflexia bacterium; assembly: GCA_963765655.1. GTDB lineage: Bacteria > Chloroflexota > Anaerolineae > Anaerolineales > Anaerolineaceae > UBA6170. Next base: position 1,251,008 of record CAVXXH010000005.1, on the reverse strand, counting down.
TTTTTTTAATCCCTGTAAAATCTCGCCGGCAATACAAACTTCATGTTCTCGGGTTTGTATATGTTCGACCTGGAAGCGTTTCTCTGCATCAAAAAAAGCATATTCCTCACGTAAACATAATCCACTTTGTGGAATGCGTCCAATACCTCGCCAATTTCGATCACAAGGCTCAAAGACCTGTTGAATAATTTTTTGAGCCACTTGATTTCCATCTTCAGTTACTGCTCTGGTATAGGCATTTTCAACAAAATGCTGATTTTTCTCCAATTGCCGGATGGATAGCAGAATTCCCTGTAACAAATCCAATGGTTCAAAACCGGTCACAACGATGGGAATTTTGTATTGGCTTGCGATTGAGTGATATTCCCAATAACCCATGACCGCACATACATGCCCTGCTGCCAGAAATGCCTGTACTCGATTCAAAGGTGAGCTTAAAATGGCATGCATCGCAGGTGGAACTGCTACCTGGGAAACCAAAATCGAAAAATTTTCGACACCCATTGCTTTTGCCTGCAGGACACTGGATGCATTCGCTGGCACGGTGGTTTCAAAACCGATCGCGAAAAAGACTACTTGTTTTTCCGGATTTTCCTGTGCAATTTTTACCGCGTCCAAAGGGGAATACACAACCCGAATTTGGGCACCACGGGCTTTTAAAGTAAAAAGATCTACTTCTGACCCTGGAACACGTAACATATCGCCAAATGAACAGAAAATTACCTCAGGGCGGCTTGCAATCGCATGAGCACGATCAATCTGATCCAGAGGAGTGACACAAACCGGACATCCGGGACCATGAACCAATTCAATTTGGCTGGGTAACAATTGGTCTAAACCATATTGCATAATGGCATGAGTTTGACCACCGCATATTTCCATCAGAATCCAATTTTGGGTGGTGATTTTCTTTATCTCGTCTACCACCCCTTGAACCAGATGCGAATCCCGAAAGGATTTCGAAAAATCAGGTGATATGTTCATCGATATTTAATTCTTCGCTTAAGTCTGCGATTTCCTGAAGCAAATTTAATGTATCCAAGGCTTCTTCTTCGCTTAACACATTCAAAGCAAATCCGGCGTGGATAATGGTGTAATCTCCAATTTTGGCTTCGGGAATTGCTTCGATACAAGCTGAACGAATCACGCCGCCAAAATCGATTTTTGCCATTTTCATTCCAATTGAATCTTCAATTTCAATAATTTTTCCGGGTATACCGAGGCACATTTTTTTCTCCCAGGTCTATGAATTTTTAACAAACTTTGATGCAATTAAAGCCTGTCCTAAGGAAATACCACCATCATTGGTTGGTATCGTCTGATGAATCATAACATCAAATTGCTCTTTTTTTAGCCTATTTATCGTATTTTCCAACAACACTTTGTTTTGCCAGACTCCTCCGCTTAAAGCCACTGTGTTAATTTTATTTTCGCTTCTAATTAATTTACAAACATCAATGGAAAACTGAACGATACTATTATGAAATCGGGCGGATAATTTATGAAGGGGCGTATTATTGTGCAAATCAACGAAGAGGGCTTCAAATAAAGGTTTGGGATCAATTAATCCATTTTCCAAACTTACCGGGTAATAACCCGTTTCATGAGGGTCTACCAGCGCTTCCATTTCAATGGCAGCCTGACCTTCATAACTGACTTTATGTCTCACGCCAATTAATGAAGCAACTGCATCAAATAATCGTCCCATACTGGAGGTTTTGGGTGTGTTGATTTGTCTGGAAAGCTGGACATCTAAAACGGTTTTGTCCTCCATACATAAGGCAGCAACAGCAGGCGAGGAATTTTCCCAATCGATTTGATATGCCCAAAGGTGAGACAAAGCCATTCTGGCCGGTATTCGAATAGAGATATCTCCACCGGGAAGAGGTACATACCTCAAATGAAATCTTCGTTGATATTGGGCGTAATTACCAACCAAAATTTCTCCACCCCAAATGGCCCCGTCAGTACCATACCCTGTACCATCGTAACAAAGACCAATAACGGGATCATCTTTATCATATTGATTATCAGCTAAACAAGCGGCCAGATGTGCATGGTGATGTTGAACCTGAATGTTCTGAATATTCTTATTTTGTGCATATTGATTGGCAAAGCGGGTTGACAAATAGTCAGGGTGCATATCGCTGGCAATCAATTCAGGATTTATTCTAAATAATTTTTGATAGTGAGTAATTGCCTCTTCAAATGATTGCAAAGTTTCAAAGTTTTCCATGTCACCAATATGGTGACTGATAAAAGCATAATTATCTCTGGTAAGGCAAAAAGTGTTTTTTAACTCTGCTCCGGTCGCCAGTATTTGAGGTAGGTTAACAGGTGAAATGACTGGATTGGGAGCATAGCCACGCGATCTGCGAATGGGGTAATTCTCGTCTTCGATGATTCTGGTTACAGAATCATCAACACGCATGTGGATTTCGCGGTTATGAATGAGATAGGCGTCTGCAATTTTCCCCAGTTGGGAAAAAGCATCGCTGTCTTTATATGCGATCGGTTCATCGCTAATATTTCCACTGGTCATCACCCAAATGGACGGATTATCATCCCCTGGTTCTAATAAAAGATAATGCAACGGTGTGTATGGCAACATAAAACCGAGATGGTTTTGTGAAGGGGCAACCAACGGGGATAGATCATGTAATGATTTTAACTGCAACAAAACAATAGGTCTTTCTTTGGATTCCAGCTGTAATTGTTCTGATTTCGAAATCAGACAGTAATCTGAAATCCTTTCAACGGAAAAAGCCATCAATGCAAATGGTTTATCACTGCGTTTTTTACGGGACCGCAACTTGTCCACTGCTTCAAAATTGGACGCATCACAAGCAAGGTGGAAACCACCCAATCCTTTAACCGCCAGAATATTACCATCACGAACCATCTTGCGAGAAATTTGAATCGCTTCTTCTCCAGTGGCGGTCATTTGATGATCGATGATCAGGCTTACCTGGGGTCCACAAACTGGGCAGGCAATAGGTTGGGCATGGTATCTGCGATCTAGAGGATTTTTATACTCATTTTGGCATTGGTCACACATCTCAAAGGATGCCATTGTGGTTTTGGGACGATCGTAAGGAATATCTTTTATGATGGTAAACCGCGGTCCACAATTGGTGCAATTAATGAATGGATACCTGTATCGATGATTCTGCAGATCGAACAATTCTTGTAGACAGTCAGCGCATATGCTGTAATCTGGTGAAATTGGAATAAATTCACCTTCCATTGAATTGCTTTCTATGATGGTAAATTCATTGTAAGCACTATTGGTCGTTTCCTCGACAATAAACGTATCGATTCGGCTGAGTGGAGGAGGGGAGTTTCTTAATATCGTGAGGAAATTTTCAAGGTTTGGCGGGGTACCTTGAATTTCAATTTCCACCCCACGCGAAGAATTACGAACCCAACCTGTCAGATCGTTTTGTAAAGCTAAGGAGTAAACAAAGGGACGAAAACCAACACCCTGTACAATCCCTTTAATTTGAATTTTCTTTGTTTTTATTTCAAGCATGGACTCTGTTTTTGAACTCATCCACTTGCTGTGTTAACCAATGTATCCATTCATTAATACCTTCTTCGGATTTGCAGGATACTTTAAAAGTGGTTAATCCCGGATTAAGTATTTCGACACCTTGCTGAAAATAATCCATGCGAAAATCGATATAAGGCAGTAGATCTATTTTATTAATCAACAATACATCTATTCCACGATAAATATTTGTATATTTGTAAGGTTTGTCATCGCCTTCGGGAATACTGGAGATTACAACATTCGCATGCGTACCGATTTTAAAGGCTGCTGGGCAAATTAGATTGCCAACATTCTCAACAATAATCAAATCGAGTTCTTTGTAATCAATGTGTTTTAATGCGCGATCAATCATCACAGCGTCCAAATGGCATTGACCTCCGGTGTTTATCTGGACAGCAGGCATGCCCATAGCCATCACTTTATCTGAATCGATTGTCACTGGGGCGGTATCTCCTTCGATGACACCAATTCGCATCTTTCCCGATAGCTTTTCAATGGTCTTAAGGATTACACTCGTTTTCCCTGCGCCAGGGGATGCCATGATATTAATCGAAAAAACGCCTGATTCGGTTAACAGGGTTTGATTTTGAGACGCCACCTGATCATTTGCATCGAGAATTTTTTCTACTACCTGTACTTTTTCTGTTGCCATTTGATTACCTTTCAATTTCTATGCTTTCGAGAAAGAACTCTTCCCCGGATTGAATTTTGAGTTGATAAGATCCGCAGTTGGGGCAGGGAATTAGTTCTCCGGGTATTTCGAAAGTATGGTCACATGCCAGACAATACATGGTAGCTGGCAAGCGATTAAAGTGGATAACTGAACCTTCACAAACGGTTTCTTTGGAGATCATGTCCCAATAAAAGACCACACTATCGTCAACAATACTTGATAAGTTCCCAATTACCAGAAAAATATCAGTGACTTTTGTAGCATTTGCTTGAAGCGCATGTTTTTCTGCGATTTGTAAAATACTTTCTGTAACAGCTAATTCATGCATTTGATTATTATAAACGCAATAAAATTTATTTTTCAGTTTTATAGAATCTTATGCTTATTTCTGCATAAAAAGATCAATCAGTTTTAATCGCATTGCCAGCATGCGTGTAGCAATTACGTTTGTTAATCTGCGCATGATGATATAACCGAGCTCTTGATCGATATCACATAATTCATTTAATGCAACACCATCAAAATAAATCAAATTGCTCTTTTTAAGTGCAGTGATGGTTGTTATGCGATGTCTGGCAACTGGGGTCATACTATCCCAACCTACAATATCCAGAGGTTCGGCGATGTATAAACGCACCTGTCCATGTCCAGGTACATAGATTTCTATTCCTAATGAGCCTTCTGAAACGATGTAGAGCAGATTATCGTTATCGCCTTCTTTATATAATATTTCCCCTTCTTCTAAAAACTGAAAACCAGATATCTTTTCTAATTTTCTAAGTCGTTCCTGAGATAAATCCATTAACCATGGAATACTCTGTAATGTTGGGCGTATATCGGCTTTGTCGATCATAATTTATACCTGTGGGAGTGTGACTTCAATCTGTCTATTTGTTTTATCATCGAAAGGTAGGATTAATAAGTGTTAATCCTCCTCGTTCGAACCGTATATTGTCACATCGAGGTAAAGAATTTAAATTTTTAGAAAATACACGCTTTTAAAGGTTCAACCTTAACTAAAAAAAACCTGCCAGGAATCATCTGACAGGTCATCATGCAATAGGTAGATTATTCAACACTCAATTTAACAGCACATACTTTATATTCTGGAATTTTTGCGACTGGATCTAATGCAGCAATCGTCAAATTATTGGTATTCTGTTCCCCAGGGAAATGGAAGTTCGCAAAGACCAATCCAGGAGAGACGCGATCGGTGATTAATGCTTTTCCTTTGGTAGTTCCTCTACGAGAATTCAAAGTAATTTTTTGATTCTGCTTGATTCCATATTTGATCGCATCTTCAGGATGAACTTCAATATATGCTCCGGGATACACTTCCAATAATTCTGAAGAACGGCGCGTCATCTCGCCGGCATGCCAATGGTAGAGAACCCTGCCGGTGGTGAGTAATAGTGGAAATTCATCATCAGGCATTTCTTTTGGATCAATATGCTCTGTCGGATGGAATTTCCCTTTTCCACGGGTGAAAGATCCAATATGCAGAATAGGTGTTCCGGGATGCTGTAAGTCTTTTACAGGCCAATGCAGTGATTCACCATGATCCAATCGGTCATAATTGATACCAGCATAACTGGGTGTCAATGCCCCGATCTCTTCCATGATTTCAGATGCATTGGCATAATCCCAGGTTGCATACTCACCAGTCATTTCTCGGTTTTCTTCAATCAGAATCTTCTTAGCCAAATTGGATAAGATTTCCCAATCTGGTTTTGCGGATCCTTTTGGTGTAATTGCCTGCCTGACCAGTTGCACTCGTCGTTCTGTGTTGGTAAATGTGCCATCTTTTTCAGCAAAGGATACGCCCGGAAGAAGGACATCTGCCAAGGCAGAGGTATCGGATGGAAAAATTTCCTGTAAAACAATAAAATCACATGCCTGGAGACATTTATGGGTATGATTTACATCCGGGTCGGTTACCAATGGATTTTCACCCATAATGTATAGTGCTCGGATCTTCCCTTCACCTGCCATCGGAATCATTTCTGTTGAAGTCAATCCGGGTTTTGTCGAAAGATTAATGTCAAGTTCACCAGTAGATGATTTAGTCTGCCAGGCTAGATTGAATTTATCTATATACTCCTGATTGGTTACGGATTGATATCCAGGGAACACATTGGGAAGACCACCCATGTCACAGGCACCCTGAACATTATTCTGTCCACGTAAAGGATTAACCCCTCCGCCTTGAACTCCCATATTACCCAAAAGCATCTGAAGATTTGCTAAAGTCAGTACATTCAAAACACCGGTCGAATGTTGAGTAATTCCCATCGCCCAGAAAACAGCCATGGGTTTATGAGTTGCCATCATTTCAGCGGTTTTGTTTAACTCATTTACGGATATTCCTGTGATAGAGGAAACAATTTCAGGTGTGTAACCCGCTAAAGTTGCTTTAAATTCCTCAAAATTTTCACAACGGTCATCTATGTATTTTTGATCCTGCCAATTATTTTCAAGGATGATATGCATTAAACCATTTATTAATGCAACGTCTGTACCTGCCTTATGACGCAGATATATGTTTGAAAATTCAGCCATATCAATTTTTCTTGGATCAGCAACGACTAATTTCACATTTCTTCTAATGATTGCCTGCCGAATTTTTGAACCAATCACCGGGTGTTGTTCTGTGGTGTTTGACCCAATGATAAAAATCGATTCTGCATGATCAACAATATCCTGAACAGTATTTGACATGGCACCTGAACCAAAACTCATCGCAAGACCTGAGACGGTGGAGGCATGACAGAGCCTGGCACAATGGTCGATATTATGGGTACCAATGACCTGCCGCGATAGTTTATTCATCAGGTAGTTTTCTTCATTGGTGCATTTCGCAGAGGTCAATAATCCAATTGAATCAGGTCCAGATTTCTGTTTAATTTGGACAAGTTTTTTAGCTACGATAGTCAAAGCAGTTTCCCAATCGACTTCAACCCAAGGGCCGATCTCTTGAGGATTTTTCGGTTCTTGATGTAGTAGATATTCTCTGACCATAGGATGTTTGAGTCGATCCGGGTGATTGATAAATTTATACCCATACCTGCCTTTTACACACAAATGTTTTCCATTTACAGGCGCGTTTGGATTGGGAGTTATCTTGATTACCTGATTGTTTTTAACATTCAAATCGAAATTGCAGCCTACTCCACAATATGAACAGGTAGTTTGGACTTTCTTTTCTGTGCTCTCTGCTCCAAAGGAGGGTTTATGTCTGAGTGCGCCTGTTGGGCAATAATCTACACAAGCACCACATGACTCACATCTGGCCTGTAATAAGGGGACACCTGAACCTGCGATGATTTGATTTTCAATACCCCGGTTTGCTAGTCCCCAAACGAAACGTCCTTGAATTTCTGCACATGCCCGAATACAACGGGTACATAAAATACATTGATTGAGATCCACCCGAATAAATGGGTTGGGGTCACTATCCACAATATACTTCGGTTCTTTTCGCATTTTTTTCTGGACATCAACATGATACTGTTGACACAACTTGAGAAAATAATTAGGCTTGCCATTCTCAATTGACAATGGTCCTTGGTAATTTACCAACATCAATTCGAGAATCGTTTTCCTGGCATCCTGCAAATCTTCTGTTTCAGTCATGACTTCCATATTTGCTGAAACCGGAAGAGTACAAGCAGCAATCGGATTGCGAAGGCCTTTAACTACAACATTGCATAAACGGCAACCCCCGTGAGGTGTTAAATCCGGGTGGTCACAAAGACTTGGAATGGTAATTCCGAGATCCTGAGCAACGCGTAAAAGTGTTTTCCCTTCTGGAACGTCGTATTGTTTGCCATTGATTGTGATTGGAATCATGATTGCACTCCTACCAATTGGACTTTTCCAGGTAATATTTCGATAGCATTGAAGTTGCAGGTCTGAAAGCAAATTCCACATTGAATACAGATTTCCTGATCAATCTCATGTGGTTTCCTGCGTTCGCCGGTAATAGCACCAACCGGACAATTTTTGGCACAAAAAGTACAGCCAGTACATTTGTCTTTATTGATTTCATAGTGAATCAATGCACGGCAAACTTTTGCAGGGCAGTGTTTCTCATAAATGTGCGCTTCATATTCAGCGCGAAAATGTTTAATCGTACTGATAACAGGATTAGGTGCACCCTGCCCGAGACCACAAAGACTATTTACTTTCGTTACTTTGCTTAAATGCTCCAGTTCTTCGATGTCACCTTCAACTCCCTCTCCTTGACAGATCCTGTTTAGAATTTGAAGCATACTATATGTGCCGACGCGACAAGGTGTACATTTACCACAACTTTCTTCCTGGTTAAATTCCATGAAGAAGCGAGCGATATCAACCATGCAAGTATCTTCATCCATGACAATCATGCCACCAGACCCCATCATGGAACCTGCAGCGATTAAGGATTCATAATCCACCGGTAAATCGATCATACTGGCGGGTATACAACCACCCATTGGTCCACCCGTTTGAATTGCCTTTAGCTGCTTATTTTTTTTGATGCCTTCACCAACATCATAAACAATTTCTCTCAGAGTGATCCCTAATGGTACTTCGATCAAACCGGTGTGGTTTACATCGCCAGCCAGCGCGAAAGTTTTGGTGCCTTTGCTTTTTTCTGTTCCCATACTGGCAAACCATTCTGGACCTGTAATAATGATTTGAGGAATGTTAGCGAAGGTTTCAACATTGTTGATGCAGGTTGGTTTTCCCCAAAGCCCTGAAACTGCTGGGAAAGGAGGGCGGGGCCGTGGTTCACCGCGTTTGCCTTCAATGGACGCGATTAAGGCGGTTTCCTCACCACAAACAAATGCACCTGCCCCCATTCTCAATTCTAAGTTGAATGAAAAATCACTACCAAAAATATTATTGCCCAGGATACCATAATCCTGTGCTTGCTGGATTGCTTTTATCAGTGTTCGAACTGCAATTGGGTATTCTGCCCGGCAATAAACATAACCCTGTTCAGCCCCAATTGCATAAGCTGCGATCGCCATACCTTCCAAAACTGAATGCGGATCACCTTCCAGGACTCTACGGTTCATAAATGCACCCGGATCACCTTCATCAGCATTACAAATAATGAATTTTTGGTTTCCTGGACTATTTCTGGTTAGTTCCCATTTTTTTGCGGTCGGGAAACCTGCTCCACCTCGCCCCCTTAAACCAGATTTGGCGATTATATCGATGACCTGTTCAGGGGTATTTTGTTCCAATACCATTGCTAAAGCCTGGTAACCATCTTCGGAAATATAGTCGTCCAAGCTTTCTGGGTCTATCAGCGTACAGTTTCGAAGAACGACCCGAATTTCTTTTCCGCGTGGTGCATCTAGTTCCTGATCTTCTTTAAGTGCCTGCGGAGCAAATTTATCTGGTCCCCAGCCTTTTTCAGGATGCGAAGTAATATCATCACGCTTTTTTTCAATTATTTGTTCCTGAAGATTTATAAGTTGATGTAAACTGGAAATTTTTGTCATCTGAAAAATGCTCCTTAAGAATCTTCGTATGTTTTCAAAATTTCGCGAATCAATGGAGGAATTTTACTTGGTCGAACACGCCCATAAAGTTGTTCATCAACCACAACAACCGGAGCCTGGCTGCAAGAACCGACACAACGGCAAACCTCCATGGTTATGTGGTTATCCGGAGTTGTATCACCTGTCTGAATATCCAGGATTTGCTCTGCTTTTCGCATGAGTTGAGGAGTTCCACCAACATAACAGGCGGTTCCCATACAGAACTTAATTGTGTGATCACCTCTTGGTTTGGTAGTGAAAAAAGAATAGAAACTTACAACACCGGTAATTGTGCTTACGGGAATGTTCAATACCAAAGCGAGATACTCCTGAATTGATTGAGATATATATCCAATTTGGCTTTGGATGTGATTAAGAATAACCATCAAACCACCCGGCACATCCTTAAATGAATGTAAAATATTATCAATAATTTCTCTGGATTCAGCTTGATTTAGAGGAAATTCATTGAGTAGTTGATACATAGAAGGGGTACTTAATTCATATGTCTGTTCTGATGACTGGTCTTCCATACTAATTCCTTTTCAAGATAAAATTACACGAAGAAATAATCAGGTTTATTTGTGTTTGGATCAAATTCTAAATATTGATTTATGATGCTAAATAACAATTAGGATAAATAAGAGAAATTCTATAAGAATATAATATAACATATTTTTTTACCACGAATTAAGAATTTTAATCACATTATAACAATTACAAAACCTCCCAAGTGGTTAAGGAGGTTTTGTCATTGATATTTAATTATTAAGAACAAAGATTATGTCAGCCCAAGATCCACTGAGAAATTTTTTCAATCGCAACAGTGGCTATTTTCTTTGTTCTGGGAGAAAGGAAATTTTCAAAACCAAATTGATACCCACGAACAGAAACGAGAATTGCTTCTGGTTTATGGTTGAAAGTTTGTTCAAGAATTGAAAGAATTGTTTGGGGAGTCATGTGATGGGTGAGGGGCGAGTTCTGAAATTTTCTATCCAAGTGTTGTATATTAATGTCATTTTCCAATGCACCTGTGTGAGCATCCACAAAACAAATTCTGGAATATTCGGTCATATCATAAGTCATTTCCGGTATCAATTGTAAATCGAAAAGGAAATGTAAATTCTCATCAACCTTGATTAAATCTTCATCCAGGATATCGGGAATGATCAAATTGAAAAAATCTGCCACCCCACGCAAGATATGCCAGGCAACACCATCATCTTCACGATCGGGATTTCCGTATCCGATCAGTAAAGTTTTAGAAATATCCTTCAAAGCATGTTCAGAATCAACACGCTTTGAAGGATGATCCTTTTTTTCAGCCATAGCCTATTCGCGTTTTAATGTCTGGATGGTTTTTCCAGCAGCATCAACAACATCAACAATCATGGGCATTTGTCCGACCGCATGGGTGGAACAGGATAAACACGGATCATGTGCACGCACTGCAGCTTCTACTCGATTCAGCAAACCTTCATGAATTACTGGTCCTTTTACATAGGTCTTGGCAACCATATCGACTGCTTTGCTCATCGCATAATTATTATGACCTGTCGAGACAATCAGGTTTAATTTCTGAATCTGACCATTTTCATTGGCCCAATAATGATGGATTAATGTTCCTCGAGGTGCTTCGATTACTCCCACACCTTCACCCTGGAAGTTATGACGGGTGTTTAGAATATCATTGGAGAGGATATCGGGATCATCCAAAAGGACTTTAACGCGTTCTACAGCAAATAAAGTTTCAATTAATCTGGAGTAATGGTAATAAAGCGTATTTTCAATAGGCTTTCCAGCATTGATTTGCTTGTATGCTTTGAATTCTTCATTTGCGAGAGGTGTGTCAATTTTTTCAGCAATGTTCAAGCGTCCTAGTGGACCAACTCGATAAACACCATTTGGCCATCCCAATTTTTTATAAAAGGGAAATTTCAGGTACGACCAATTTTCGACATGTTCTCCAATGAAATCGAGGTAATTTGAAGCCGGGAACCGTTCCAATTGTTCACCAGTACTATCGATCAAACGCAAATTACCTTCATAAAGTTCAAGACCATTTTCTTCAGTAATCAATCCAAAGTATCCAGTTGGGAAAACAGCAAATTTCTGGATATCTTCCATATTTTTTGCTGCCCAGTCTTTTATGATAGAAATTCCTAATTGGGTTGTCTCAATTGCCTGATCAAAACCAGCAAGAATGATGTCTCGATCGGCTGAGCTCAAGGCTTTGTTGACGCCACCTGGCACAGCGAATGTTGGATGAATGCGACGACCGCCAAGAATTCGGATAATTTCCTGCCCATATTTGCGTAATTGGACAGCTTTAACTGTTATTTCTGGAGCATTCTGAACAAGTCCTACAACATTGCGAATGGCCGGATCAGCGTCAAATCCCAGTAAAAGATCGGGACCGGCTAATTCAAAGAAATGCATGCCATGTGACTGGATAATCTGACCCATGTGCATTAATTCACGCAGGAGTGATGCTGGTCGTGGTGGAGGAGCACCCAGGACGGCATCACCTGCTTTTGCAGCTGCTAAATGGTGGCTGACTGGGCAAATTCCACAAATTCTTGGGGTGATCAACGGCATTTCAAAGACCATTCTACCTTCACAGAATTTTTCAAATCCACGGAATTCGTTTATATGTAAATAAGCATGATCAACGGATTGATTATCATCCTTCATATGAATGGTGATTTTTGCGTGCCCTTCAATACGGGTTACAGGTTCAATTGTTATTTTTTGTGCTACCATTATATTTTCTCCTAATGCCAATGAAGGTTTTCATCTTTGATTTCTGGAATTCTACCCTGTGCTAATTCCGACAACACATGGAAAATCACATCTGCACTGGGTGGGCACCCGGGGACATGAATATCCACAGGAACAACTTCAGAAACTGCTCTTACTCGGGTGGGTACTGCCAACTCAGGATCTGTAGGGATGAATCCATCAACTGTGCTTTCTGTCTCAATGTAAGCTCTTCTTAAGGACTCTTCAATGGTGAAGAAATTACGCATGGCGGGAACGCCACCAAACACTGCACAATCGCCTAATGCAACGAGAATTTTACAGCGTGAGCGCATTAATTTAGCCTGATGTTCGTTGGCTGTGTTATTGATTCCACCTTCCAATACCCCAACAACCACTCCTGATTCATCTGCTTCTTTCAAATCTGTTAGCGGTGAAGCTCGCAAATCAATCAGATCTAAAATTTCTAGTATCCTTTCATCCATATCCAGCAACGACATGTGACATCCAGCACATCCTGCCATCCAATCGGTTGCAACTTTTGGTTTACTCATAATTATTTTCCTCGTTTCTACCAGTAGACACTATTCAATTTCGACAACTGATTTTTCTAATTTGACTGCTTTATCCCAAACTGGATTAACAATAATTTTAAGCTGGTCGGCAATTGCAAGCACAACTTCTTTATTTGTCTTTACATCAACAGGTGATTGCAAAGATTTGTGCGCTAATTGTACTTGACCATCACAAGTGATGTAATATCCACTTTGTTCCAACCATGTGGACACTGGCAACACAACATTTGCTTTTGCTGTGAGCGCTGATTGATAACTGGCCTGGACTACCAGAAATGGAATATTTTCTACTTTCATAATCAATGCTTGAGAAGGATCTTCATCACCCAGGGCAACAAATGCAGCTTTGTGATCATATACATTGAACGGTTTGTTTAATTTCAATTGCTCTGCGACCAGACTGTTCGCTTTGCCTTTGGGACTGATGAGTTTTGCATTGAGTTTCTTTGCAAGTTTCAGCAATGATTGAACTGTTTCTCTTTTTTGTATGGGATCAAAATCTGCCCCGTAAACAATTACAAGATTTTGGGAACTATCCAATAGGTTTGCTATTTCTATGATTTCCTGATTGGAGATACCAGATTTATCAGCAAATTTACTACTATCCATACCAGAGATTGCTGCATCCAGAGCCTGAATAAAAGCCAGATCTTCATGACGTTCGATTATCATCGAATGAGGAGTAAAGGCATCCATACCACTGGATTCATAACTGACTGGAATAACTTTTGTACCGTTGGGTATCAACCTTTTGATGAAAAAGCCAGCTACCTGATGATCCTTTGTCAGGTCTAACCCGATTGTCATGATTGTATCTGCTTTGTGAATTTCAGACAATTTGGATTCGAAGGAACCTCTTTCTTCAGCGAACTCAGCTATTACTTCCGTGTAGCGTCCTTCTTCGGTGCTGGTGACCATATCACTGCCCAAAATTTCCTGAAAAATTTGTTTGTAATAATAGAGTACATCAGCAGGTAATCTGGTGGAGGCAATCGCTGCTATTCCGTTTTCTTTTTTATTGATGAATGGTTTGAAATTATCCATTACGACTGATAATGCTTCGTCCCATGTGGCAGCTTTTAGTGCTCCATCCTTGCGAATCATGGGGGTCACCACGCGATTCCGTTTTTCGTCCATTGGGAAGAAACGCCCCACCTCGCACAATACCCCACCATTGATTTCGGCATCCCAATCCCCGTTGATTTTGATCAGGTTATTATCGCGATGTAAAACCTCAATCCCACAGCCAATCGAACAACCAAGACAAATCGTTTTTGTTGAGGATACATCTTTTTCCTGTCCACGATAAGCACTCCAGCGATCAATTAATGCACCGGTTGGACAGATTTGGACACAGACACCACACGAGATGCAGGAACTAGAACCTAATGGCACACCCAGGTCAGCGACCAATAAGGTATTTGCTCCTCGTTCTTCCATTCCCAGTGTGAAATTGCCAACAAGTTCTGCACATGCACGTACACAACGGCGACAAAGAATACAACGATTGTGTTCTAAAACAAAATACGGATGTGATGCATCAACAGGATAAGGTTGCCAATTTGGTTGTATAGGCCAGTGGGTCATTCCTTCACCGTAGGCAGCATTTTGTAATTCGCAATCACTTCCACTAACCTGGCAATAAGGGCAGAAGTGGTTTCTTTCACTGAAGATCATTGAAAGGATAAATTTTCTTGCATTTTTGACTTTTTCTGTTTGTGTTTTGATCACCATTTTGTCAGAAACCGGAAGCGTGCAGGCTGGTTGTAAGGTGCGTGCTCCTTCGATTTCCACCAGGCATAAACGACAGCCACCATATGGTTCAAGTGCCGGGTGATCGCATAAAGTTGGAATTTCAACTCCAGCCAACCCTGCAGCTTTTAATACAGTTGTTCCTTCCGGCACTTCTATTTCTTTATCATCGATTTTGAGTTGATACATAGCGTTTCTCCTTCGTTCAATTATAAAAATTCGTTACCTATAATCTTTTGCCACTCATCGGACATACGCCGGATGGACAAACTTTTAATTTAATATGGGCTTCTACTTCAGCACGATAATGATTCAATATATCGCGAATAGGTGAACCGGCTGTCTGACCCAAACCACAATTTGAAAGCTCATTAAGGTTTTTGCTGATCATAGCCAGATCATCTAAATCCTGCATTGTGCCAGTGCCCTGAGAAATATTCTCCAAAATTTGATAAGCCCTTTCATTACCAATTCGGCAAGGACTACATTTTCCACAGCTCTCTTTTCTAAAGAAATTTTGTAGCACTTTTGCCAGGTCTAATACACAAGTATTTTCATCACAAATCAATAATGCGCCAGATCCTAAAGAAACACCTGCATTTTGGAACGAGTCGAAATCCATTGGCGTATCCTGTAAACTGGCGGGTATGATAGAACCACTGGATCCTCCTGTTTGAGCAACTTTGAAACTAATGTCATTTTTCATACCTTTGGCGTAGATGGCGATTACTTCCCGCAATGTGATACCCATCGGTACTTCAATTAATCCAGTCACATTGACATTCCCCAAGATTGTATATACCTTTGTTCCTGGACTGGAAGGTGTACCAAAACTACGATACCATTTTCCACCGTTGCGAAGGATCGCTGGTATATTTGCCAATGTTTCCACGTTATTTACAAGAGTTGGTTTTCCCCATAAACCATGGGTTGTTGGATATGGCGGACGAGCTCTGGGTTCGCCTCTTTTTCCTTCAATCGATTCAATGAGAGCAGTTTCTTCTCCACATATATAAGCACCAGCACCACTATGAACATGTATATCGAAATTGAATCCTGAACCGAAGATTTTTTCACCCAAAATTCCGTAATCATAAGCCTGCTTTATGGCTTTCTTAAGCCGTTCCTGGGCAAGCAGATATTCACCGCGAATATAAATATATCCCTCGTTAGCACCAACTGCATAAGCAGCGATAGACATAGCCTCTATGATACTGTGGGGATCACCTTCCAGGATCAGGCGATCTTTAAATGTCCCTGGTTCAGATTCATCACCATTACAAATGACATATTTTTTCTTGGCAGGCGTACCGGAGACAAATCCCCATTTCAATCCGGTAGGAAAACCTGCTCCACCTCGTCCACGGAGGCCGGAAGCTTTTACTTCCTCAATAACATCTCGTGGGCTCATTTCAGATAGCACCTTCCCTAAGGCTTGATATCCATCATTGATGATGTAATCTTCTATATTCTCGGGATCAATAATTCCTACTCGTTGTAAAACGATACGTTGTTCTGCTGGCAATGTTCCTTTTCTAGCGTTGACCCAGGCAATTTTTCCAGTTAATTCTTTATGGGAAGCCTGTAATTCATGAACAATACGCCCCTTATATAAATGTTCTTCTACCAGATGTTGGGCATTTTCGGGTTTTACGGGGCCATAAATGGTAGCTTCCGGATAAATAATGACAAAAGGTAAAGCATCATGTCGTCCGACATCACCAATCATAGTGAGGGATATCTCATCAGATAGACCTAATGTTTCAATTTCAGATTTCAAGTTTTCATAGACTTGTCCAGCACCGCGTTCCATGCTGACTGGATCGCTTGAGACTAATACCATTGATCGTACAGATTTCATCGATAATCTCCTAGTCGCTGTATTTGGCTAAAATATCTTTAATTTGTTCCGGTGTGACATTTCCATAAGCATCATCATCGATAACAATAACCGGACCTACCCCGCAAAGCCCCAAACAGCTGGTTGTTATGAGGGACCATTTTCCATCCGGAGAGGTCTCATCTTCCTCCAGGTTTACAGCTTCTTTTAATGCTTGCCATACTTCACGACCACCGACAACATGGCATGGTGCACTTTCGCAAAACTGAATCACGTGTTTTCCCCTGGGTTTGGTTGATAACATATTATAGAAACTGGCTACTGAAAACAATTGAGATCGTGATGATTTCAATCTGAAGCTGATTTCTTCCAGTGCTTCTGAAGGAAGATAACCGAGTTTTCGATTAACATGGTTTAATATAGGGATCAGTTCTTCCCGATTATCTCCAAAATGATCAATTGCTGAATCGACGGCTTCGATTATTAATCGATCTTTTCCATTTTTTCTTGTCATGTATTACTCCTTGATTAGTGATGAGATTTGGATGAAAAGCTAAAATCAATTCTGGGTAAATTAATTAAACAATTTCAATTGCATTAAAATTACATACCTGAACACAAATTCCACAACGAATACAGGTATCTGGATCAATAAAATGTGGCTGACGTCGTTCTCCAGAAATAGCATTCACCGGACAATTTCGGGCACAGACAGTACAACCTGTACATGTATTTTCGATGATTTGATAACGAATTAATGCCTTGCAAACTTTGGCAGGACAGCGTTTTTCAAGAATGTGGGCTTCATACTCATCTCGAAAATGCTTGATTGTGCTTTCTACTGGATTAGGTGCCCCTTGCCCCAGACCACAGAGGGAATCTTGTTTTATCTCTTTACAAAGCATTTCGAGTTGTTCAATATCTCCCTGACGGCCGTGTCCTGCACATATTCTTTCGAGAATATCCAGAATGCGCTTTGTGCCGACACGGCATGGGGTGCATTTTCCACAACTCTCCTCCTGGGTGAATTCCATGAAAAACCGGGCGATGTCCACCATACATGTGTCTTCGTCCATGACAATCATTCCACCAGATCCCATCATGGAACCTGCCTGGACAAGCGATTCATAATCAACTGGAAGATCCAGAAAATCTTTTGGTAAACATCCTCCCATGGGTCCGCCGGTTTGAATAGCTTTAAATTCTTTGTTATCCCGAATACCGTTTCCAATATCAAAGATGATCTCTCGGAGTGTAATACCCATTGGTACTTCGATCAACCCTGTGTGATTAATATCACCAGCCATTGCAAAAGTTTTGGTACCTTTACTTTTTTCTGTACCCATTCCTGCAAACCAATCCGCACCTTTTAAAATAATTTGTGGAACATTGGCATAGGTTTCAACATTATTAATATTTGTTGGTTTCCCCCATAAACCTTTGACAGAAGGGAAGGGGGGTCTTGGTCGCGGTTCGCCGCGTTTACCCTCGATTGAATTCATCAAGGCAGTTTCTTCTCCGCAAACAAAAGCCCCAGCCCCCATACGTACTTCAAGATCAAATGAATAATCTGTGCCCATGATATTTTCACCTAAGAGCCCGAGATCTTTTGCCTGTTGAATGGCAATATTTAGGGTCTTTACTGCAATTGGATATTCCGCTCGACAATAAATGTATCCCTGACTGGCACCAATTGCATACGCAGCGATAATCATGCCTTCGATGACAGAATGAGGGTCTGATTCCAGAACACGACGGTTCATAAATGCTCCGGGATCACCTTCATCAGCATTACAGATAACAAACCGAATATCACTTTTTTCCTGCTTTGTAAATGTCCATTTAAGAAATGTGGGAAAACCAGCCCCACCTCGTCCGCGTAAACCAGATTTTTTAATTTCATTGATAACATCATCAGCGGTCTTCTCTGTCATGACTTTTGCCAGGGCCATATAGCCATCCTGGGCTATATAATCTTCGATATTTTCTGGATCAATGACACCACAATTTCTTAGAACAACCCGAATTTCCTTTGCCGTTGGAGCAGTCAGTTCTTCGTCTTTGATTGATTTGATTGGAAGGATAAATTTCTTTGCAACGCGACCCTTAAGGAAATGTTCTTCAACGATATAGGGCACATCGTCAACAGTCATACCAGCATAATGAACACCTTCTGGATAAACCATCATTTCAGGGCCTTGAGAACAGGCACCAATTCTGGAAGTTTCCAGTACCTGAACTTCGTCAATTAATCCTGTGGCTACCAATTCATCATTGAGAGCGTCTAAGATGTCATGTGCACCTTTCGAAAGACATTCTGGATCTACGCATACTAAGACGTGAGTTCGAAAGTATTTCATCATATAACCTGCTTTTCTATTCTTTAAGCTATTTAGCTTAGATTGACCGTGTGTTCGTTTACAATATTTCCTGCCAGTACATGTTCATCAATAATTCGGGCTGCAATATCTTTGGTGACTTTTCCGTAGGTTACTTTTGGGGCTTCACCAATTTGAACCTGAACGATAGGTTCCATTTCACAAATACCAATGCAACCAGTTTGAGTGACGATGATGCCACTTAAATTATCTTTTTCAATTTTTTCGAGAATAGCTTTCATTGTGTCTCGAGCACCCGCCGCAATTCCACATGTTCCCATTCCGACGATTATCTGTTTTTGGCCGGAAGCACTTTTCATTTCCTGTTTTTTTAGTGCTTCTTCGCGAATTCTTTTGAGATCATCAATACTTTTAATTGTGGGCATGATATTACTCCTGTATATGTTGATATTTAATATTCTTTGATTGAAATATTATTAATTCCAGATGTTAATTCATTTCTGATAAATGACAAAATCATTGGTTCGGAAAGGGGAATTCCACCCAGTTCCGTTTTAATGATTTGATCATCAAATTCAAAATTTTCATCATTAACTTTATAGTTGAAGGTCCAATGTGTGCTAGGTGAACCGACGACCAGGTGAAGAATGGTTCCTGCTACATCTCCTAAAGGCATACGATCAATATGACTGAGTTGAAATTGGACAATCAACTCTGTTCCCTACACCTGGTTGAGAAGTGATTGTCAAAAAACCATTGCACATTTCAGCAGCTGCTTTTAACAAAGGTATCCCCAAACCAACTTTACGGGTTGTACGGCTGGTTGTAAATGGATCTACAATTCTCTGTGCCATTTCCGGGGTCATACCATCACCATTGTCTTTAACGGACATTGTTATTCGATCTTCCAGTGTGTTTTCGTTAATTGAAATCGTTACATGAGATGCATTCGCATTGATGCTATTTTCTGCAATATCCAGTAAATGTAACGATAATTCTTTCATTTTATATCCGTAAAACTAATTTTGTAATTGTTTAATTGCCTGGGGAAGTTTATTCGGTTTTACCCTGCCTAAAACTTCCTCATCAACAACGACAACAGGTGCCTGACTGCAAGCTCCAACACAACGACAGATTTCCATCGTTATCAATCCATCAGGTGTCGTTTCTCCAATATCAATTCCAAGTATTTGTTTTGCCTTTTCAATTAATTGTGGAACTCCACCTACATAGCAAGCTGTACCCATACAGAATTTTATTGTGTGCTTCCCTTTCGGGTTTGTTGTAAAAAACGAGTAAAATGTCACAACACCATGAATTGTTGAGACGGGAATCTCTAATTTATCAGCCAGGTACGCTTGAGTGGCTTCAGATACCCATCCAATTTTGCTTTGTACCTCTCCCAGAACTACCATTGCAGCTCCAGGTTTATCCTGATGTTCCTCAATAATCTGATCTATGATTGTTCTTTGTTCAGGAATCATCAGGGGGTCGTTCGCTGGAATGTTCTTCAAGTATTTCACCATGAATTGCTCCGTAATTAATGTAGGATTAAATTTGTTCGCTTATCCTTAATCAAGTTTACCTGAGGGGATAATTATTCGACATTGCTGAAAGTCATAATTCCCTAAGAAAAAGCGCTTGATTTGTTACAAATTTCACTATATGACTTAAAAAAATAATAATATCTTCCTTTCTTAATTTATAGAATTAACAATATAGGATCGATTCCCTTCACTTTTTAATGCAAGTTTTATTTCACTGATTGAAGGATTTTCAATTTCAAAAATCGTCGTTCCAATAAATTCAGATAATCGATGGACATCACCATTTTGAATGATCTCGAACATATTAATTTGAGGATATTTTTCCTTCGCCTCCTTTGGAGAAATATGTTTGGATATCTCTAAAGCTAAAATGGGGATATCATCCGGAACGAAACCTAAAATTTCTAATAAACCATTTGCTTTGCGATTGACATGAGCTGGTATAAAAATTCCACCAATTTCATCAACCAGATGATATGCTTCGTTTAAACTGAGGGCTGTTGAAGTAATTAAGAGCTGCTCTTCTTTCCGAATAAAATCTCCATTTTCATCCACAACCAATTGATCACCAAAAAAATCAGGACGATTTTTTATAGATGGGAGTTTTTGATCCACGATAATTTGAAATTGCATGATTTGATCAATGGTGTCAAACAAGCAAATAACATGGACTTCTTCTTTTGTTTGTAACTCCATTCCTGGAAGTACGGTTATTCCCGAACCAACAGCTGCTTTTTGTACTGCTGTGATATTAGCTGATGCATTATGATCGGTAATTGCAATCAAGTCAATTCCTCGAATTTTTGCTTCTGATATGATCAGTGGTGGCAACATTTCTATTTCAGCACACGGAGATAATACTGTATGCACATGCAAATCAGCTCTAAATTTGTCCAAAGTCTACTCTAATTTTCTGCTCTTATCCCTAATTCCCATAACTTGCCAACTGTTTGGAAAGAATTTTGTTGTGTTTGTAATAATGTAATACTTTCTTCATCAGCTTTTTGAATAGTGGCCGGGTCTGGCATAGCACCTTCAGTAATAATGATGGCACTCAGCTCCAGTAGGGCAGCAACTGCAACAATATTATTATGCGCTTGTATTGTTACCCAGATAGATTGATTGGGTGCCCCAGCCATGACACAACTTAAGAGATCAGATGTGTATCCATCCTTGACCGATATTTGCGAAAAATCTTTTTCTTCTGTCAGTACAGCTAAGTCTAATTTTTCTATGATGGTTGCTAAATTTATCATGATTTTTGATTCTCCGATTCTTTATTATTATGATCTGAATCCAGGAATAACCGCATTTTTAAGCGGGAACCTTTTCCCCAGACAGATTCCAGTTTCATTTGATCTACACAACGCGAAATGTTAACGAGACCCATACCTGCTCCGAAACCCATTTCTCGAACTGCATCCGTTGCAGTGGAATATCCAGGTTTCATCGCCAGATCAACATCTTTAATACCGGGGCCATAATCATAAGCGTCAATGGAAATTTGATGAGGTTCAATTTCTACCCGTAACACACCGCCTTCGGTTGTGTGAATGATGAGATTCATTTCTGCTTCATAAATGGCGATTCCGCAACGACGAGCAATTTGTTTGGACGCACCCAACCGAATTAATGCTCGTTTGATATTGGAAGAAGCCTGACCACCAATCTCAAAATCTCCCTGTTGTATTTGGTATCGCAGGATGAGGCTGGTGCGATCAGATTCAATATCTTCAAATAAATGACTTGCTCTATATTTGCGAATTTCTTCTTCATGGTAATCCGTTTCGAGCGCTCGCAAAAGACCACGATTGATATCACCTTTTGTGATCATACCAACTAATTTTTGATTTTTATCAACCACTGGGAATCTGCCAAAATTTGTAGAAACAAATTTCTTGGATGCCTCGATCACGGGATCTGTGGGAAGAATGGTGATCAATTTGGTGGTCATATACTTGTTGATTGTGGAATCCAGATCATTCTCAACCAGACAGCGAATTAAATCTTCCATGGATATAATTCCAATTAAATCTCCAGGCGGAGAAACAATCGGTGCCCCTGATATCCTTTTTTGGCGAAATACTTCCAGAACTTCCTGCATCTTTATTTCTGGAGAGAAACTAATCAGATTGCTGGTCATAACTTCACTGACCTTTATTTCATAAGCCAGTTCCTCTACACGAGAAATATTTTCAGCTTCCTGGTCTGATATTATTCGCTTTCTTTGTGGGGGATTCGTTGCCATGGCGACTCTAATCTTTTATTAGCAACCACAATCTGACTTATCAGATACAGATTTTTCGAGACTTGGTAAACCAGCTTTGTATAACCGGCCACATAACTCAAACATACCAAAAGGTGAGGTTATCAAAGGTATTTCTTCATCATTGGCCAGGTCAATTGTCGTTTTCGGAGGTATTTTACCCCTAACCAGAACCACTGCGGCTACATCAGCCATTTGAGCCGTTCGGATAACCTGCGGATTACACAAACCAGTGAGTAATACAGCTCCGGGTTCAATTGATGCCAATACATCGCTCATCAAATCAGCACCGCATCCACCTAAAACAATTTCATTTTTGTTAAATAAATCCGTTAAGATGTTACCATCAACAATTACGACTAAATCACCTAAATTCATTTTCACCTGCATTCCACTAAAGATCGTATCTTACTTGATAATTTTACCCTAGAATTTGGTTTGTGAAAAATTTCATTAATAACAATCGTGACATAATAAAAACAAAAATTATATGAGTTTCGACACTCTTTAATTATGATCAAAGTTGAAAAATTAAGTGAAGAAAAACAGGTTTGTGATATTATTTGGACTTGATAATGAAGAAAGGTTAGATATGACACAGATAATTTCATCAGTAAAAGGAACGCGAGATTTTTATCCAGAGGATATGATGATACGGAACTGGATTTATGGAAAAATGCGGGAAGTTTCTCAATTATTTGGATATGTTGAATATGATGGACCATTTCTGGAAAGAATTGATTTATATGCTGCAAAATCCGGGGAAGAATTGGTAAAAGAACAAGCATATGTATTTCCAGATCGTGGGGGTGATCTCATCACATTACGCCCAGAATTAACACCTTCTCTTGCAAGAATGATTGCTCAAAGACAAAAACAGCTTGTTTTTCCACAAAGATGGTGGTCATTCGGTCCTTTCTGGCGTTATGAAAGACCACAAAAAGGGAGAAATCGTGAATTTTTTCAGTGGAATGTTGATTTGCTTGGATCGGATGAATCTGAGAGTGATGCTGAACTGATTGCGGTTTGTGCGACTTTTTTCTCAAAGGTTGGATTGAGTTCTAACCAGGTTAAGATACTTATCAACAGCCGGGAATTAATGGATTCGGTTCTTAGAAAATTGGAAATCCAACCAGATTTAAAAATGGCCGTATTTCGTCTGATCGATCGAAAGGATAAATTATCATTCCAGGAATGGCAGG
The DNA here is from genome assembly GCA_963765655.1 of uncultured Chloroflexia bacterium. GTDB lineage: Bacteria > Chloroflexota > Anaerolineae > Anaerolineales > Anaerolineaceae > UBA6170. The sequence goes on along the minus strand of CAVXXH010000005.1, from coordinate 1,226,967 downwards.
AATTTGCTCTATCACTCGGGTTAACACAAAACCAATTTGAAGGATTAAATGTTGTCCTTAATGATAAAAATCTCTGGAAGGAATCAGAAGATTTAGTATTGATTATGGGAATTCTTGAACGCATGGGTCTTGGCGAGTACGTAACATTTGATCCACAAATTATCCGGGGTCTGGACTATTATACAGGTGTTGTGTTTGAAGCAAGAGATATGGACAAGGAAGGCCGCGCAATTCTTGGTGGTGGTCATTACGGCAACCTGGTTGGTGATGTCGGTGGAGAATTAATGCCAGGTGTAGGATTTGCAATGGGGGATGTAATGCTGAGGTTAGTGTTGGAAAAATACCATTGTCTTCCTGAATTTGAGAATACCTCTGCAAGAGTATTAGTTACTGTTTTTGATGAGACACTATATCGAGACTCATTGGAAATAGCAAATATTTTGAGAAATTCTGATATACCCACAATTCTTTTTAATGAGAATCAGAAACTACAAAAGCAATTTAAATATGCAGATCGAATTGGCGTGCCAATTGTTTTGGTGCTTGGGCCGGAAGAAAAAAATAATAATCAGGTTACTGTAAAGAACCTCAAAACTCGCCAACAAGAAAATGTGCTCATCGAAAATCTGGTCTCACACATAAAAAATCAACTTGCATAAGGGTTAGCTGTGTGATAAAATTCTGCTCACTACGGTGCCTGTAGCTCAACGGCAGAGCGCTTCACTGTGGATGAAGAGGTTGAGGGTTCGAAACCGTCCAGGCACCCCAAAAATTCATGATTAGCTTCATGAATTTTTTACTTAATATTTAAATCAGTTAACCGGTAAAGCAATGAAGAAAGTCGAACCTTTTCCCGGTGAGCTCTTTAATAGACCAATTCTCCCGTGATGGAGTTGGATCAAAGATTTGCTGATGGCTAATCCTAATCCTGAGCCAAATACCCTGATATTTTCTGTAGATTTGGCTTGTTCAAAGGGTCTGAATAATTTCGCCTGATCTGCCTGATTTATACCCATACCTGTGTCAGATATTGTAATCATAACTTCTTGATTGATTTCTGATCCTTTGACAAGAGAAGTTGAAATTGTGATTTTTCCGTAATCGGTAAATTTTACAGCATTTGAAATGATATTCATCAATACCTGGCTAATACGATCTCGATCCACAATTATTTCTGGTAAATCCGTAGAATTGACAACTTCAAATTCTATTAGCTTGTCTTTTACCAGATTTTCAGCTGTAGGAAGTAAAGAATTGATCAGATTGGGAATATTGGTTCTGGACATTGTTAATTTCACTGATCCTGATTCAATTTTGGTGATATCCAAAATGTCATTGACTAACCTTAATAAATATTGACCAGAATTGTGAATCGCAGTTAAGTCTTGTTTTTGAGTCTCATTGATGGGACCATCAATGCCGGTCAGAATTACCTTCGAAAACCCGATAATCGAATTTAAAGGTGTTCGAAACTCATGGCTCATATTTGCCAAAAACTGACTTTTAATCCGATCAAAATCTGATATATTTTCAACAACATTCTGAGTTTTTTCGTATAATCGAGCGTTTTCAATTTCAATGGCAATTTGATCTGCTAATAATTGGTAATATTGCAAGTCTTTTGATTCAAAATCGTTGGATTGGTTTGAATGGATATCCAAAACCCCGATTATTTTATTACCGAGTTTTAGAGGCAGGACAAGCTGAAATATTGTCCATTGTGTTTCTACATTGAAAGGATCCTCATTTTGAGCGGAAACACCTTTCAAAATAACAGTCTGTCCATTTTCATAAACATCTGAGATGATCAGATTGGATTTTTCTTTTGATCCAGGTGCTTGTTGATCATTCTGATCATATCCTTCACCCGAAACAAAAGTTTTGTCAAGTATTTTGTCATCATTACTGCAAACATGAATCGCTACAGATAAAAAACTAAATTTTTCCTTTATTTGTATTGCAATCTTTTTTAATAATGAATCCAAATTTAGAATTGATGATGTATCACGAATAATACTGGCTGCAATATTAATTTTATTATCAAGTTGAGAGAATTCTCTTAAAATTGTTTGATTGGCTAAGAGCAGGGATAATTCATTTGCTGCGTATTTCAGATGTGAAATTTTTTCTTGGTCTAAGTTCAACGGTTTATTTGAGATAATCGAAATGTACCCTGTAATAAGTTCGTTAAAATAAAGGGGGAAAATATAACCACTTTCAATTTTATATTTTTTTAACTCTTCAACGATCTCATGCTGAAGATTTAAGGTCGATAGATTGTCAAAATGATCAATATTTAGCTTTATTACCTCGTTTAACAGGTTGTTAAATTTTGTTGATTTCCAATCTTCATTAAGTGGCGACATCTCAATTATTGAATATTCTTTATTAATTTCAAAATAATCGAACGAATTCTGATTTTCTTTTTTTTCAACAATGAAGAATGAACAATCACCAAGTGAATCTTCATGAATATATTCGGATAAAAACAATACCATGTCACGTGGATTTTGTGTTTTGACCGATTTATTGATCTTTTTGAAAAAAGCGTTCTCAAAATTACTTTCGTGAGAGTGGTCATGAATTAAGAATTTCTCAACTGCGATTGTTATGTTTTCTAAGAGTGCGTCAACCAAATTTTGTTCCTCTTTTGAAAATTCATGAAACACTTCAGAATATAAAATTATTGATCCAATTTTTTTTCTTTTTGATTTAAGTGGAATGATCCCCAGTGAAGAAATATTCATTTGTGAGAAAAATTGAAACATTCGATTGGAAAGATTTGCATTTTTGACAGATGAAAAATATGTAGGGAATTCTTGCGTAAATAAAGTGCTTACAGTATTTCGATCGAAAGTGTGGTTTTGAATGGGGTGATTTATATCTGAATCTTTTGACCAATTAGCAACCACCTCAAAATGATCGGGTCTGGTTGATCCTGGTTCTCTAAAAACATACAAGGCACTTTCATTGATATCCAAAGTAAAGATATATTTCATTACTATCTGAAGAATTTCATCAATGGTTGATGCAAAAAAAAGATGGTCTTTGATTGCATTCAACGTATCAGTCACTAACAATTTGTCACTTAATTGCATTATTCTTTTTTCATATGCAACAACCCCAGACAATGTTTCAGAAACCAATCCCAAAAATCGAATTTCATCCAGATTCCAATAATGATTTTGATGCAATTCTTCTAACACAATTATCCCAGGTATCGGATCGTCACTGTTTACGGCTAAGACTAGAATGGATTTTGCGCCTCTATTAATCAACCATTCATCAATTGGTCGATCTAGATTTTCAAAACTGACCTGAAAAAATCCTTTTTCTATTAATGATGAAAAAAATTCATTAAAAACATCAAAACGGATTTCAAGGGCCAGGTGAGAGGTATTGTATCTATCCAGAGAATGCCAATTTGATTGAATTGACCAGGTTTGGGTTTCATTACCAACGTTCGATTGTGCATAAAAAACACGATCAACATTCGAGGCTTTTCCCATCAAGCCCAATGCTTCATCCAGATTCTTAGTCCCAGATTTGGCTAAAAATTTTACAGATTGGGAAATTAATGTTTGATATTGTTCCCGTGTTTCAATCACAGATAGTGCGTATTGCATTTCCTGAAACAAGAAAGCATTTTCCAAAGCGGTAGCCATTTTCGTACCAATAGCAGATAGGTATTGCAGATCAACATCGGTAAACCGATTATTTTCTTTCTTGTCATATGAGAGGATAGCACCCAAAACTCGATTTCCTACACTGATTGGAACGCCTAACAGAGAGATAGGAAAATTTTTAGATCGGGAAATAATGGTTTTTTTAACAGATGGGGGTATCTGGTCATTTTGAATGATTACCTGATTGGTTTGAATTATATATTTAAGAATAGGCTCGTAATCGTCTACTTCTGGGTAGTAACTAATTTCATTTTCAACTTTTCGAATTGGGAAAATCAGGTTTGAGGTCTGTTTTTGATTTATACCCATTGAAAGATTATTATTCGTTATGAATTGATTAATAACTTTGTGTGTTAATTTATAAATATCGATTGGTTCTAATAAATGATTTACTTCTACTGAGTAACGTTGAAGATTATCCAATACCGTTGGAGAATAGAGCGTATCAGTAATTTTCATAATAGGGACTTGTTCAACAGCTTTTGGACTTAATTTTTTATCCTCAAAAATTTCTTCGATTTCTTCTTCAAGGGCATGTGTCTGGTTGGTAACAGTTTTTGGATTTAAGTTTTTATCCTGAAAAATTTCTACCTTTTCTTCTTCAAGGGCATTTGTTTGCGTATCAACAGCTGTAAATTCTGGTGACTGATCATTGGAAATCGATTTGAAAGAAACATTTAAATTCTCAAGGGTTTGAACAATGCCTATGTAAGTTGGTTTTGAACGATATTCTTCAGAAAATTTTGTCAATTTCAAATTACAGTAAAGCAAATTTCCACTGATTGATAAAAAGATTACATCCAGATCCAGGGGAAAATTCTGTTCCGAAAATTGGGATAATAATTTATTCCCTGAAGATTGATTAATATAAAAAGTAAAAATTGATTGATCCAGAAACTCTGAAGATGGAACGCCAAGACAATTGGTAACTTCAGGACTGATATTGAGGTAATTCCCTTCTGAATCAATGATAAATTCCCAACTGAGCAGATTACCAGATTGATGTTTATTATCTGATTTATCTTTTATTGTGAGAATTCTTGTTAAGAGACTTTTTCGTTTATTATCAATTTTCACCATTTTGTCTTTTCTCTACAGCTCCCAAACCGGAACTCCCGAAAGGATTTTTCTCATTTGATCTGGAAATCGATCCAGATTTAATGGCTTACCCAGGAACCCATTGAATCCAGCTGCTTTGGCTTTTTCTATTTGTACTGGATCAGATTCAGCCGTTATTGCAACAACCGGTATATTCTTTAATCTTTCGGATTTTTGAATTTTTTTTAGTGCGCTATAACCATCTTCATAAGGTAATCGAATATCCATCAGGATAAGATCTAACTTTGGAAGACTATCCGCAAACTCAACGACTTCATAACCGGAGGTCTTCCACTCACAGTGAATACCTAAATATCCTAACATTCTTGCCATTAAGACAAAATTTGAGACATTGTCCTCAACGACGAGAACCGAGAGACCTCTTAAGGAAATCGTACTTATCAATTCTTTTTCTTGGTCTGAATTTGTCATGGGAATAGGGTTGTTATCGATCATAATGGTTTTCCAGGAAATTAATCATCATTCTATATGATGATTTTAGCATGGTGTTTAAATTTTATTGGTTTAAAAGAAAAATGACTGCAAAAATCAGTCATTCGTCCAGGAGCGGGCAACGGGAATCGAACCCGTGATTAATGCTTGGGAAGCATTCGTTTTACCGCTAAACTATGCCCGCTTATTAAAGTTCAGTGAAAAAGATTATATTATTGTGCTCAAGTGCTGTCAAGAAATAAAATCTTTGGATAATGCAACATACTTAATTGAGAGAGAACCATAAAATAGTATTGTTTTTGAAATCTTCAAGGTAAAATGGATTTATGTTCTGGAAAAAGATTGATAAATCACTTGTAAAGAAACATGTCCAACCCATTTATCAGAAGATCAATAAAAACTTACATGGAAGTTTGGATGTATTCAAGTTGGCTGGTCAAACTTTTGCAAAGGAAAGAGCGCCTGAAGCTGCAGCTTCTATGGCTTACTTCACATTCTTCTCATTGTTTCCAATGATTTTAGTAATCATTTCTTTTGCCAGTTTTATATTGAAATCTCAGTTTGTACAGGACCAGGTTTACCAGTTTATTGTCGATTTAATTCCCATCAGTCCAGACATTATCGTGTCAAATATCGAAAATGTACTTACCAATCGTGGTGCCGTTGGTTGGTTTGCAATCGTTGGCCTGATATGGTCAGCAACAACCATGTTTAATATTTTTGCTTTGAATGTCGATCGTGCCTGGTCGGATGAAAGATCACATAATTTTTTCGAAAGAAGACTAATTGGTATCATCGTAATTGTGGGTTTATCTATTTTGATCTTGATCTTATGGGGATTCAAAACATTGTTAACTGTTGATCTCGTAGAGAATTTATTGGAATATTTTCAAGTGCCTGTATTCCAAACGACTATATATGAAATTCTGGCATATCTTACTCCGAGGATCTCTCGTTTTATTATTTTTTGGGTTATGTATCAATGGATTCCGAAAGCATGGGTGAAACCATCTGAAGCTTTTTGGGGTGCTTCGTTTGCCATAATACTCACGGAATTAATTACGATCGTGATGAACTGGTACACTTCCAGTCAATGGGTCAGATATGAATTAATTTATGGTTCGTTAGGAAGAATTATTGCTTTAATGCTTTGGATTTATTTTTTCAGTTATGTGATTCTATTTGGAGCACATATCAGTTCAGCTGTTGGCGTATTATATAGAAAGCGATACAACAACATACTTCCGAAGGAAGAATACCAATAAAACCTGTAAATATCTGGTTTTATAAATCTGCAAAAAACAGAACTATTAAATACCATTCTCAATTCAATGATAGAAGAATTTCTTTAGGTGGATTAAGGTTTGATGTTTTTGATAAATCAGTACTCTTGTTGAATTTTATTATTTCTGGGTAAATACACAATGATAGAAATTATGATTATCAACAAAATTGCTATGGAAATTGCAATGATTCCTCGTGTTAAATCCTCATTGCTGAAATTTAGAATTTTCAAATCTGAGGAAGTAATGCCTAATTTTGGAATATTTGCTTTATGGTTTTGATCAAACCCAGTATAGGTTTCGACAGTTCCACCATTAATATCAAACCGCCAAACTTCATTTGCATTTTTATCCAGGGAAACAAACACCTGGTTATCGTTAGGTGAAATTAATATAGATATAAGAGTATCGTTTAGTGGTTGAAATTCGGTTAGAATTTTCAACCCAAATTCCTCTGAGAAATTTTCATCGGTTTTATTAATTTCATCCATCAATTGTGTGTAAAGAAAATTCTGTCCACTATTATCAAGATTGTTGTTAAATTCGTCGTATGGATAGCGATAAGTGATCCCAAGATAGGGGAGGTCATTTTCATATAATTGATAATCATCGTTATCTGAATAAACGCTGATTGTGTTTCCAAATTTATCGGCAAAAATTAAGTTTGAATTTGGAATAATCCATTTATTCATTGAGAATTCTTCTGAATTTAAACTTGGTATCGTTGATGCACCGAACAAAATTTCTGAGAAATGATTTTCAAATTCTGTTGGAGATAATCTGTTTTGTAGCAGACTCCCAGGATGATCTTGAATCAGGATAAAGATGCCTTTGCTATTGTAGGCTCCTATTGTGTAAAACTGATTATTCTCAAAAAGATCAACATATAAAAAATTTTGTCGATTTTGTTGCTGAAATCGAAAGCGCAATTCCTTATTGAGTGAACCTGCATTAAATCCATAATATGTCTTCTGAGAATTAACCACGAAACTCAAATTGTTGCTAATCTCATCCGATTGAGCAAATATATTAATGGGTGGAATGATTAAAAAAAATGTAATAATGATTAATTTGGATAAAATCTTCTGAATCCCACTCAGCATGAAATTCTCCTTTAATTTTCGTTTTTTTTCATATTACACCATATTATATTACTTCACAAGATTTGCTCTTGAAATAAAAGAACATTAGTTCTATAATATGAAATATGGATAATTTTCAAAAATTAAGCCTTTTATCGGAAAATATGGATGCTGAGGAAGGGGAGAGTCTGGAAACATCCTTATTTAAGTGTCCTGAAAAAACTACACTGGAAAAACTCCCTGTGGTGACCTATGCAAAGATGGCAGGAGGAAAGACTATCCCGTTGTTAAAAAGCATGATCACTTCTGTTTGTGAAAGAAATTGTAAATATTGTTCTTTCAGATCAGGTCGTGATTTTCATCGAGCAACTTTCACTCCAGATGAAATGGCAAGCACCTTCCTAGATCTGTATCAAAAGAATATTGCTAAAGGATTATTTCTTAGCTCAGGTATAGCTGGGGGTGGCGTACGGATGCAGGACAAAATCATCGATACCGCTGAAATTTTAAGAACAAAAAAGAAATTTGATGGGTATCTACACATGAAGATCATGCCTGGTGCAGAATATGATCAGATAAAACATTTAATGAAATATGCAGATAGGGTGTCCATCAATCTGGAAGCACCTAACCCTGAACGACTGAATATTCTGGCACCCCATAAAAATTTTGGAGAAGAATTATTTTCGAGGTTAAAATGGGTGGACATCATAAGAAAATATCATGATCCAAAGCAAAATTGGAAACAAAAATGGCCATCATTGACCACACAATTGGTTGTTGGCCCTTCTGGAGAGAATGATATAGAAATTTTAAAAGCAAGTGATTATTTAATTAAGAATTTTCACCTGGCAAGAATTTATTATATGACGTTTTCACCCGTATTAAATACTCCTTTTGAAAATTTTCCTGCTGAAAATCCAATGAGAGGCCACCGACTTTACCAGGCATCCTTTCTTTTACGAGATTATGGTTTCACTTTTGAGGATTTTGCATTTGATCAAAGTGGACATATGGATTTAAATTGTGATCCAAAAAAAAATTGGGCAGAAAACAATCTGAAAGGAAACCCAATTGAGATAAATCGAGCATCCAAAGAAGAACTTTTGCGAATTCCAGGAATTGGCCCTAAAAAGGTTGAGATGATTTCCAGGTATCGCAAACAAAAGAAAATTCAATCAGAAGATGATTTAAAGATGTTAGAAATTTCTACAGAATCGGTGGCTCAATATATCCTTTTGAATGGTAAATCCCCGATACATCAATTGAAATTTGAATTTTAATAAGCAATACAATAAAAAACGCTGATTTCTAAGGACTTAATTATATTTGTTTAGTTTTTACTCATCTGTATAATAGATTTATATGAACGATGGTTATTGGAAGGTGAGGAAAAGATGGCAAAAAAAGATAAGAACAAGAAATCAAAAAAAATCGTGGTAGAAGAACAAGAGCAAGAAAAAGGACATGAACCTGAAGACATGGTCAACAACCATAAAAAACCCAAATTAGAAACCAAGTTTTATGAAAAAGAATTAGGGAAACTCCAGGTTGAGCTTGTTAAATTGCAGGAATGGGTAAAAGATCAAGGACTAAAAGTAGTCATCATATTTGAAGGGAGAGATGCAGCCGGAAAGGGGGGGGTGATTAAGAGAATTACAGAAAGCCTTAATCCCAGAAATGTGCGTGTAGTCGCTTTGCCTGCCCCAACAGAACGCGAAAAGACACAATGGTATTTTCAAAGATATGTTACTCATTTACCTGCAGGTGGAGAGATGGTTTTATTTGATCGATCCTGGTATAACCGCGCTGGTGTTGAAAAAGTAATGGGGTTTTGCACAGAAGATGAATACAGGGAATTCTTAAGATCTGTTCCCGAACTGGAAAGAATGTTAGTTCGTTCAGGAATTATTCTCATAAAATATTGGTTCTCAGTCAGTGATGAAGAACAGGAAAAGAGATTCGAAGATCGGATCAAAGATCCAACCAAACGCTGGAAATTGAGTCCAATGGACTTACAATCCAGATCAAAATGGGTGGAATACTCCAAAGCGAAAGATCAGATGTTTGCACACACAGATATCAAACAAGTTCCCTGGTACGTAGTTAATGCAGATGATAAAAAACGGGCAAGATTGAATTGCATCCACCATCTACTCAGTATGATTCCGTATCAAGATTTAACTCCAGAACCAATCGGTCTACCACCAAGGCAAATGGAAGAAGGCTATGTTAGACCTCCGATAACTGATCAATCTTTTGTTCCAGAAGTTTATTAAAAAAAATACCAGGTCAACCGATAAGCCGCATTCTGTCTTTTCATTGGGTATCCTCTTTGGACGGCAATTCAAAGGATGATCATCTCTCTAGGTGGATTGTTACCAATTCACTCGTGCAGCCTACCCGGAACTTATAAGGAGACGAGCAGCATCCTGCCAATTGGCTATGTTCCTGCTTGGCCTTGCTCCAGATGAGGGTTGCCTGGCCGTTGTATTACTACAATCGCCGGTGGTCTCTTACACCACCATTTCACCATCGCCTATTCGGCAGTTTGTTTCTGTGGCCCGTTCTAGCAGGTTACCTAAAAAGGCATTCCCACTCCGGGTGTTACCCGGCATCTCGCTCTATGGAGTGCGGACTTTCCTCGACACAATAAGTGCCGCGATCATCTGGTCAACCTGGTAAATTCATCATAATCGTTCTTGGAAAGATCGTCAATAGTCATAACCATGACATCATTAACGCATTTATGATAATAAAAACTAATGTGCTGTGAAGAAAAACCCTTTTCAACAACAGGGTTGCGGTAAAATAACTTTAATTACTTTAATTCTGAGAGGAATAAAATGCGAAAACCTATAGTAGCTGGAAACTGGAAGATGCATAAAACTGTAGCTGAAGCCGAAGAGCTTGTTAAGATATTGCAAAATGATATTGAAAAAATCTCATCTGTTGAGAGTGTTTTTTGTGTTCCATTTACATCATTAAGCAAAGTATCAGCGATGTTGCAGAATAGTTCTATTGGGGTTGGTGTTCAAAATATACATTGGGAAAAGCAAGGTGCTTTCACAGGTGAAATATCTCCATTAATGGTTAAGGAATTTGCAAAATATGCGATTATTGGTCATTCAGAACGGAGATCCTTCTTTGGAGAAACCGATATTACCGTAAATATACGGTTAATCGCTGCCTTAACGAATGATATTATTCCAATAATGTGTGTGGGTGAAACACTATATGAAAACCAAAAAGGAATGACCCTGGAAGTAATCACCCGCCAGATGGAGATTGGACTTCAAAACATTGGTAAAGAGATCGCTGAAAAAATCGTCATTGCCTATGAACCTGTATGGGCAATTGGCACTGGTCTGGCATGTGATCCTGTGACAGCCAATGACATTATTTTCCAGGGAATACGCACACCTTTGAAAAATATTTTTGGAGAAAGAGTTGCTCAAGCGGTTCGAGTCCAATACGGTGGCTCTGTTAATGGTAGCAATGCATTTGATTACTTCTCTCAACCTGAAATAGATGGGGCATTGGTCGGTGGAGCTTCTTTAAAACCAGATTTCATCGAAATTGTCAAAGCAGCTGCAAAGTGAGAACTTTTGAAATTTGATGGTTTTATTTTCTTTACAGTAAGCATTCTGGTTTTGATTTTTACACAACGCTTACTACAAAGGGAAATACAGATCATTTTATTATTATTTACTAGAAAACCTAACCTGGCAATTGGAATATTTTCAATATTACTATTGCCAGGTGTTTTTATTCATGAAATCAGTCATTTATTAATGGCTATCATGTTACGTGTAAACGTGAAAAAGATATCACTATTACCAGAGGTTACGAAACAAGGCAAAATAAGATTAGGGTTTGTTCAGACAACAAAAAGCGATGTTGTCAGAGATTCACTCATTGGGCTTGCTCCTTTTATTATTGGTTTGTTTATTGTTGCTTATATTGGGACACAGAAATTGGGATTTACAGCTCTCGTGGAGGCCAATTATGAAGCAAACTTAAGTGCATTCCTGATTTCACTTAAGAATTTACCTGAAATGACTGATTTTGGTTTATGGTTTTATTTAGCGTTTTCGATAAGCACAACGATGATCCCATCCGAAGCGGATCGTCAATCCTGGAATATTATCCTCATTGTAATTGCGATCATACTGGCCGTGGTTATCATATCTGGCCTGGGAAATTGGATGTTGGATAATGTTTATCCAGTCATTAATAAATGGTTATTATCCATATCTTTTGTTTTAATGATATCAATATTGATTCATTTATTGATTTTTGTACCATTCTGGATTTTTCGACAGGTAATTTTCAAAATAGCTGGATTGAAATTCAAATAAACCTTTTTATCCCGTTCCGAATTGTCGATCTCCGGCATCACCAAGACCTGGAACGATGTAACCTACTTCGTTGAGATGATCATCTAATGCAGCCAGATAAATGGGTACATCCGGATGATGTTTTTGTAGTTGTGCAACACCTTCGGGCGCACCAATTAGACCAACAAATTTTATTCGATTTACTCCCCAACGTTTGAGAACATCTACCGTTGCTACAGCTGATCCACCAGTCGCCAGCATTGGATCCAGTACTAAACACACACTAACAGTAGGCTCTGTTGGAAGTTTATTGTAATATTCAACTGGTTTCAGGGTTTTTTCATCTCGGTAAATGCCAATGTGCCAAACTTCCGCCGATGGCATAAGTTCCCAGATGCCTTCTACCATGCCAAGTCCCGCCCGCAGGATTGGCACCAGACCAACTTTTTCTACCAACTCAAATCCAGGTGCAATTTTAAGAGGTGTTTGTACTTCAATGGGTTCAATTTTTAAATCGGCTGTAGCTTCATATGCCAACAGACCTGCCATTTCCCGTACCAACTCCCTGAATTTCTTTGGTTCGGTCTTTACATCACGTAATTTTGAAAGTTTATGCGCTAATAATGGATGTTTTGAAATCATCAAATTTGTCATTTAGATAACTCCTGATGAATTAGTCGAGGTCATTATAGCATGTGATGATTAATAAAGGAATTAATTATTTATCTGGATAAAATTTTTGGGAAAGCGATTTAAAGGACTCACCAACCTCAGTAAGGGTCTTTTTTTCCAGATCTGCCAGATTAGCGGAAGGAAAATTTGGATCACTAAGGCTAAACCAGGCAAATTTTTGAACCAATCGATAATCATCATCAGAGAATCCGATTTCCTCATCCTGATAGGTTAACATCCATTCGCTCGTGTGTTTCAAGTAATTTGAAATGAATTCTTGAGAATAGCTAAATTCTTCTGGAAGTAGTATTCCGTACTCAGTGACCACCAGGGGGGTATCTTGATAATTATTTTCTTTCATCCATTTTCTAAAATTGATCAGATTTTGCTGAAAAATGGAAATATCACCATGCTGCTCGATTTCGTATAGCTCACCCAATTCTTTGGATAAGCCGACTGGCAGTCCAGCTCCCCAGGAATTATTTTCCTCTCTCAAAACATACGCATGAACATTCCACCAATCAACAGGTAATTTTTCGTTGTATAGCTGTTCATAACTCTCCAGGACTTTATCAAGGTAAGCCAGTCTGGTAGGTGTAGGTTGACTCACTCCAGCAATTGCTATTTTGGCCTTCCTATCTTTGGATTTAATTAACGTGTACAGCTCATGATAAATTTGTGCATACTTCTCTGGAGTTGTATTATCCTGGAAAGCATTATCAGGTTCATTACCAATAATCCATGTATATCCTGAGAATTTTTTTGCAATCGTTTCGATTTCTTCTCTGGATGGAGAATAGCCATTTTGGTTGACTCTTATGGTTTGCCAATATTCTAATTGTCTTGACCTTCGGGATGCTTTTGTTGTCCAATCAAAGTACCACTGAGCCCCTAATTCATCTGACCACTCATCCACATCAGCTTTGGAAGATAATCCAAATCCAATTGGAGTGGTCAAATCAATGGTTGGAGAACAAGCTGGCATTAGGATAACTATCAAAAGTAACAAAAATAATTTAATTGTATGTCTGTAATAATTGTTGAAATATGAATAAAAAGTTTTCATCTCTGGTAGAATTTTGAAGGTATAATCGAACACATGAGCGATGAAAGAATGATAAGTCCTGAAGCAAAACCCGATGATCGTCTGGATCAAACGTTACGACCAACTTCCCTGGCCGATGTCATTGGTCAGGATCAAGTTCGTGAGAACTTATCCATTCTAATCGATGCAGCTAAACAACGCAACGAGTCCCTGGATCATGTTCTTTTTTATGGTCCACCTGGTCTAGGGAAAACTACCTTATCCCATGTTCTGGCGAATGAAATGGGTGTGAATATTCGCATTACATCAGGTCCAGCCATCGAAAAAGCAGGAGATCTGGCTGCAATTCTAACCAACTTACGTGCAGGAGATATCCTCTTTATAGATGAGATTCACCGGTTAGGAAGGGCGATTGAAGAAATTCTATATCCAGGAATGGAAGACTTCGCTTTGGATATTATTATTGGAAAAGGTCCAAGCGCACGTTCGATTCGACTGAAATTACCCAGGTTTACGGTGATTGGTGCAACGACCCGATTAGCTTTGGTCACTGCTCCACTAAGAGCAAGATTTGGTGCTGTTTACCGATTAGACTATTACGATCAAATTTCCATGGAAAAAATTGTTCAACGGGCATCCGATATGCTTTCTGTTCCTTCCGAAATCGATGGGATTAAGGAAATTGCCAGAAGAGCACGAGGAACCCCCAGAGTTGCCTTAAGATTATTACGCAGAGTGCGTGACTTTACACAGGTTCGATCGAATGGTGTTGTATCCTACCAGACAGCTATTGATGCATTGGACTTACTCAATGTGGATATTCTTGGTTTGGACGAAATTGACCGCCGAGTCATGCGAACAATCATTGAAAAGTATAGTGGAGGACCGGTTGGATTAAGTACAATCGCAGCTTCTATCAGTGAAGAACCTGATACGATCATGGATGTAGTTGAACCTTACCTTTTACAGTTAGGTTTTTTAGATCGAACAAGTCAGGGCAGGGTGGCCACCAGAATGGCATACGAGCATCTGGGAATGGTATATCCAGAAGATGATAAACAACCTCGTTTATTATGATAGGTGATTTTGAAAACTGAAGATTTTAATTACCACCTCCCCGAAGAACGAATTGCCCAAACACCAATAGAACCTCGTGATCATTCCCGCTTATTGGTTTGGAATCGTCATGAGGAAAAATTACTGCATCGAAAATTCTATGAAATTGAAGAATTTCTAAAGCCTGGTGATTTATTAGTTATCAATCAAACAAGGGTCATACCAGCACGTATATTTGCCAGAAAACCAAGTGGAGGAAAAGTCGAAATACTTTTACTTAAGAAACGGGAAAATGACCTCTGGGAATGTCTGGTTGGGGGCAAACGAGTTAATGCAGGTTTGGAATTGAGCACGGAAGTTGATATAAAAATTAAGGTCATCGAAAATCTGGAAGGATCAGAAAGACTTATTCAATTTAGTGGATCGATTGATCATTATTTACCAGATATTGGTCAGATGCCACTTCCTCCCTATATCCATACACCTCTTCAGGACCAGGGGCGATATCAAACTGTATTCGCGAAAGAAACAGGTTCAGCCGCTGCACCAACCGCCGGGCTTCATTTTACAAATGAATTAATGAACCGATTAACCAAAAAAGGCATTAATTTTTGTAATATAACATTACATGTTGGATTGGACACCTTTGCACCCGTAACAGAAGATAATCCTGAAGAACATAAAATACATACAGAGTGGTGCGAAATTAACAAAGATGCAGCTGATTTAATCAACCAGACATCAATGAAAGATGGCAGAATCATTGCGGTCGGTACGACCAGTGTGAGAACACTCGAAACTGGGGCCAGATTTGCCCAGGATGGTGAATTGATTGGAGCTTATACCGGCCCAACTAATATTTTTATCTTACCTGGTTATAAATATAAAGTGGTGCATGCGATGATAACGAACTTCCACTTACCTAAATCCAGCTTGATTATGCTGGTAAGTGCATTTGTGGGCCGGGAAATGTTACTGGAATTGTATCAAAAAGCAATTGAAGATGAATACCGATTTTATTCTTTTGGCGATGCAATGCTGATTTTATAAAATTCATAATAGGAGGAAAAATTCTCTGATGCTCAACTATAATGAATTAATCCATTGTCGTTTATGTGAACGCCTGGTAATTTGGCGAGAGGAAGTTGCCAATATAAAGAAAAAATCTTACCGGGATTGGAATTATTGGGGCAAGCCGGTTCCTGGATTTGGTGATCTGGATGGGCAAGTGCTGGTTGTGGGTCTGGCACCTGGAGCGCATGGATCCAATCGCACTGGAAGGATGTTCACAGGTGATTCTTCTGGAAATTTTTTGTACCCGGCTTTGTTTCGAGCTGGCTTTGCATCACAACCTGAATCATTAAGCGTTCATGATAATTTGATATTAAATAATTTATTCATTACAGCGGTGTGTCGCTGTGTACCCCCGCAAAACAAACCAACCCCAACTGAAATTAAGAATTGTCTTCCTTATTTACAATTTGAGATTGCCAATATGAAAAATCTTAAAGTGGTAGTTGCCTTAGGTGCAATTGCTCAAACCCACATATTAAAAATTTTTTCTGATTTGATTCAACAAAAGCAACAATTTCCTTTCAGTCATGGCAGAGTTGACAAATTTCCTGGAGATATGCCTTATTTAATATCATCCTATCATCCCAGCCGGCAAAATACTCAAACTGGAAAATTAACCATAGAAATGTTTGACCAAATCTGGTTCCAGGTAAATCAATTAATTCACTAACTTGTATAAAATTTGTATCATGTTTTATTTGAGAAATCTTTGTTGGTTTGGATTGTTTTTATTACAATTGTATAAAAAAGGAACAAATGAAAAGAATTAATCCGCTTGTTTTATTTTTTGTCTTACTTTTGATTTTGATTGTATTTGGTCCATTAATTATGCCTTTACCTCCTTTAGAAGCAATTCAACCCATGGAAGCATTGGTTTACTCTGACAGTCAATTTAAGGACATCAATGGGGTAAATATCCATTATCAGGAAATCCAAAGTGATAGTGAGACGTTGGTAATTCTATTACATGGATTTGGTTCAAGCACTTACAGCTGGCAGAAAGTGATGGAACCTTTTTCATCCTTTGGTTCAGTTTTGGCTTATGATAGACCCGGGTTTGGTTTGACTGAACGTGTACTTCCGAACAAGGATGGAAATTTCAATCCTTACTCCTTGGAATATCAATCGCAATTTTTATTGGCGTTTATTGAGTCAAAAAGGGCTGAAAAAATCATATTGGTTGGGAATTCTGCCGGTGGAACAGTCGCTATGCAGACAGCTTTGGCATATCCTGACAGAATAGATGCATTGATCCTCATCAGTCCAGCTGTTTATGGCAGTGGAGGTGCTCCCAAATGGATCAAACCCCTACTTAATCTCCCTCAAATGGATCGTTTGGGACCCGTTTTTGTTCGAACAATACGAGAACGAGGGCTGGAAATTCTTGAGCTTGCCTGGTCTGACCCTGAAAAAATTAGTGAAGAGGATTTAGACAATTATCAAAAACCACTCTCAGTGGAGGGTTGGGATGTTGGACTTTGGGAGTTTACCAAAGCGAATGGTGAAAATGATATTGCTGCTCGTATCTCAGAAATAATAATGCCAGTTTTGGTGATCACCGGAGCTGATGACAAAATTATTCCAGCAGATCAGAGTATTCAATTGGTTTCTGAGTTACCGAATGCTTCTCTTGTGGTTATTCCTGGTTGTGGACATGTTCCGCAGGAAGAATGCCCAGCTGATTTCATGAATGCAGTTGATACTTTTATTAATAATTTACCTTAAAACAAGCGGATAGGGAGTATTTGATCATCTTAGCCTACTATTGATTTTTCCTAATCTGTTCAATAAAAAAGCTCCCGTGATTGGGAGCTTTTTTGTAATGGTTAAAAATAGATACTTATTTGCGGACGCGTAAAGCGTTCCAACCTGCATATTCAGCTGTGTCACCGAGTTCAGCTTCAATACGAAGAAGTTGATTATATTTTGCAACGCGATCAGATCGCGCAGGCGCACCGGTTTTAATTTGACCAGTGTTCAAGGCCACGGCTAAATCAGCAATGGTTGAGTCTTCTGTTTCACCTGATCGATGCGAGGTCACCGCTGTCCAACCAGCACGATGTGTTGTTTCAATGGCTTCCAATGTTTCAGTAAGACTTCCAATCTGGTTTAGTTTAATCAATACACTATTTGCAGCATTTTCTTTTATAGCCCGTCGGATTCTTTCCGGATTGGTGACTAACAAGTCATCGCCAACAATCTGGATTTTATTTCCAACTTCACTCACAAACATCTTCCATCCATCCCAATCATCTTCTGCAAAACCGTCTTCTATTGAGACGATGGGATATTGATCCACCCAATTCTTCCAGAATGCAACCATTTGTTCGGAAGATAATTTCTTTCCTTCTTTACGCAAATTGTATGTTTTGGTTTCCGATTCATAAAATTCAGATGCGGCAGGATCCAGGGCGATTGCAATTTGTTCACCGGCTTTGTAACCAGCTTTTTCGATTGCTTCAAGGATTACTTCAACAGCCTCAACATTTGCTTTGAGAGCTGGTGCATATCCACCTTCATCTCCAACCAGGGTGGCGTATCCACGAGATTTCAGAACACTTTTCAATGCATGGTAGATTTCTGCTCCCCAACGTAGTCCTTCAGCAAAATTTGGTGCCCCTAATGGCATTACCATGAATTCCTGAGCATCAGTTGATTGCCAAGCTGTATGAGCTCCACCATTCAGGATATTCATCATTGGAACTGGTAAAATGTGAGCGTGAACGCCACCTAGATAGCGGTATAACGGCAATCCCATGGAATTTGCTGCTGCTTTCGCAACGGCTAATGAAGTTCCTAGGATGGCATTTGCGCCTAATTTTGATTTATTTTCTGTGCCATCCAATGCCAATAATGCCATATCGATAGCGCGTTGTTCGGTCGCATCCCAATCAATCAAAGTGTCGGCGATCTCTGAATTGACATTCTCTACCGCATTAAGCACACCTTTACCGCCAAATCTTTCTTTATCACCATCACGAAGTTCTAAGGCTTCATGAGATCCAGTGGACGCGCCAGATGGGACAGCAGCACGCCCCCAACTTCCATCAGCTAATACAACCTCTACCTCAACAGTTGGGTTGCCGCGCGAATCGAGTACTTCCTGACCATAAATTGAAACAATCGTTGTATCCATATTTACCTCTCATTCAATTAATTATTAAAAGATTCCATTCAAACCCAAGTATACCCGTTTTTAGGCTCAACAGGATAAGAAATGAAATTATTTTGCTTATTTCTCAATGGAATATTCACTGGCAGCTTGAATAAATTTATCAAATAATGGATGGGGACGGTTTGGTCTTGATAGAAATTCTGGATGAAATTGGGTTGCAAGCATAAATGGATGATCTTTAAGCTCGGCAATTTCAACAAGCTTTCCATCGGGTGATAACCCTGAAAAAACCATACCATTCTTTTCAAATATTTCCCGATAACGATTATTAAATTCAAAGCGGTGTCTATGTCTTTCTTCGACTAATTCTGCCTGGTAAGCATCCTGGGCAAGAGTATCTGGTTTTAAATGACATGGGTATAATCCTAATCTCATGGTTCCGCCCATATCAGTTATGTGTTGCTGGTCAGGCATTAAATCAATGACTGGATGCGAAGTTGAACGATCAAACTCAAAAGAATTCACAGATTCATCATTGAAAATAAATCTGCCAAATTCAACAACCATTAATTGCATTCCCAGGCAAAGACCAAGAAATGGTTTTTTATGAACACGGGCAAAACGAGCTGCAGCTATTTTGCCTTCAACTCCTCTACTACCAAACCCACCAGGGACAATGATGCCATCTGCTTCAGAGAGAAGATTAATTGATTTCCCCTTTTCTAAATCTGAGGAGTGTATCCAATCAATATCCAGATCCAAATTTCGATTCACCGCAGCATGATTTAATGCTTCGCGAACACTCATATAGGCGTCATGTAGTTCAACATATTTTCCAACTAACGCAATCCGCAATTTTGATCTTTCCCTAAAAATCTTTTCAATCATTTCTTCCCATTCAGTCCAATCAGGAACCTGACTGGGTTGAAGACCCAGGCGTTTTACAATAAGGTCACCAACATTTGCTTTTTCCAATAGTAAAGGGACCTGGTATAAATTAGACGCAGTAACCATTGGAATGACGGACTCGCGGTTTACATCACAAAATAAGGCTATTTTTTCACATAAATCATCATGAATTGGATAATCGGATCTGGCGATGATCATATCTGGGGAAATACCGATAGATCGTAATTCTCTCACAGAGTGTTGTGTTGGTTTGGTTTTCATTTCTCCTGTTGCTCCAATGGTAGGTAACCAGGTGACATGAACAAACATAGTATTTTCTCGACCCAGATCACTGCGCAATTGTCTGATTGTTTCCAAAAATGGTTGAGACTCGATATCTCCGACTGTCCCTCCAACTTCTACCAACACAATTTCTGCGTCAGATGTTTTGCCAACTAAAGAAATGCGACGTTTGATTTCATTGGTTATATGTGGAATAACCTGAATTGTTCCACCCAAATAATCACCACGTCTTTCTTTGCTAATTACCTCTGCATATACCTGACCAGTAGTCACATTGCATTCTTTATGTAAGCGAATATCAATAAAGCGTTCATAATGACCTAGGTCAAGGTCAGTTTCTGCTCCGTCATCGGTCACAAAAACCTCACCATGTTGATAGGGGGACATTGTGCCTGGATCAACATTGATATATGGATCTAATTTTTGAACGCCGACCTTGATTCCACGTTCTTTCAGGAGACGACCGATTGCGGCAGCTGTGACACCTTTACCAACAGAACTTACAACACCACCCGTAAAAAAAATATATTTGGTATTCATTCAGTCTCCCTCAAATAAATAAAAAAATTTTGAATGGAAAAATGGGAATAAAAACTTCATTAAAAAATTTTACCATTTAAAACTTATAAGAAAGGAAATTAATAAAAAGACCACTCTTGCGAATGGTCTTTTATGTTCAGATGCTTGGGAGAGATAATGATTAACTTGTTTTTTGATCCAGGGTTCGGGCTAATAAATCATCCTGAACAGATTGTGCTTTAGCAACTTTCTTTTTTGATTCATGTTTTTTTGCGTTTGCTTTATCCATCGCAGCACGTATTGCTAACTCCATGGCAGTAGGTTCTTCTTCTGCCTGACCATTTGCCAAATCAAATTCTAAAGAAGAAAATTCTGTGGAATCCTTCTTCCGATTTTTCTTTTCTCTTTTCTTGCGAACAGGTTTTTCTCTTTTGGATTGATCATCTGTATAAAATACAGGAGTTTGTTGATCAACTTTTTCTTCTTTTTCAGGTTCTGGTGTTAAGGCTTTGATAGAAAGTTTAATTTGTTTCTTTTTTCGATTGAAATCAATAATTTCTGTTTCAATCTCATCGCCTTCTTTCATCACATCAGCTGGTGTGCGTACATATCCATGTGCCATTTCACTGATATGAATTAATCCAGGGCGTTCTGCACCAATTTCGACAAAAGCGCCAAATGTCTCTAACCGGACTACTTTGCCTTTTACAGCTAAACCGGTTTTGATTTCTCGCCATTCTAAATCCAATGGCTTGATCATGGTGAGTTCGATTCGTTGATCTCGTACTCGTTTTACCCAAACATCAAGTTCTTCGCCTTCTTTCAAAACATCAGTTACAGAAAGAATTGGTTCATTTGAGGTTGAGACCATTTGGGAAACATGAAGCATACCAGGTTTTTCCGCTCCAATATCGATGGCTGCACCGGCCAGTGTAGTTTTTAGTACTTTGCCGGTGAATTTCATCTTCTGTTTGATTTCGGAAATCGGTATGCGGTTTGTTTCCGCTGTTACATTTTGTTCCATTAAACACTCTCCCAAGTTATTTTTTCAGCGGAGATTGATTATAATACCCGCAATAAGAACTGTCAAACACCAATATGTTGCGCTGACAGAGGTCATTTTTTATTTATATATCGAACCATTAATTATTTAATAACAATTCTATAGCTTTTTCTAATTGTGTATCTCTCTCTGCTTCAATATCTTCTTCGGTAATCTCAATTTCATAATCAGGTGCGAGACCTAATGCATTGATTTGCCTTTCGTTGGGTGTTAGCCAGCGAGCAATAGTAACTCGAATTGCTCCCTGATCATTCTGAAGTGTAACCCAATTCTGGACTGAACCTTTCCCATAACTTGTCTTACCAACCAAAACGCCTCGTCCATAATCCTGAATCGCGCCGGCTGTGATTTCTGATGCTGAAGCAGTTCCTTCATTGATCAACACGACTAATGGTATTTCCGTTGCCAGTCCATTTGGCTTTGCTTTGTAGGTAATACGTTCGCCGTCACCAAACTCTTCATACATGATGGGACTTTGGCTTACAAATTCCGATGCAACATCTATGGCCGTGTTCAAATATCCACCGCCATTATTTCTCATATCCAGGATCAAGCCAACAGGTTTTTGTTTAAGAAGATCTTTTAATGTATTTCGTAGATCTTGATGGGTTTTCTCTCCAAAATTGATTAATTGGATGTATGCAATTCCATCATCCAGCATTTCACCTGTGACACTGGGAATCGTTATTTTTTGACGGGTGATGGTGACATCAAAGGTTTCATTGGTTGAAGATCGAAAAATTGTTAATGTTACATCCGTACCTGCTACGCCCAGAATTCTTCGGAGAACTAAATTTCCTTCTATTCCGGTCATATCCTCCCCATCAACTGCTATTACCTGATCATCAGGCTTTAACCCTTGTTCTTCTGCTGGAGAATTGGGCATTGGACTGATAATGATTACATAATCACCGGTTACATCCACCCATGCCCCGATACCTTCATATTCACCTTGAAGTGGTGTATTCTGTTGGCGAAACATTTCTGGATCCATATAGGACGTATGGGGGTCTCCGAGAGATTCCAACATGCCGGTTATAGCACCCCTCATCATGATTGTTTGATCTATAGGTTGGTCAACATACTGATCATTTACATAATTCCATGTTTCCCAGAAAGGTTCAAAGAGTTTGTCTAATTCTTCTGAATTAGAAGTAGATATTATTTGATTTGTTAAAGTTGTCGTTGTTGCGGCTGTATTGTTTTGATTTAATAAAGGAAATGCCTGACCAACCAGGAATCCTCCTGAAAAAGAACCAAATATGATTATGATCAATGCAATTACCAGTAGCAGAAATTTCCAGGGACTGGAGTTCATAAATTCTCCTTACTTTTTGTTTCATTTTTAATATTTTTTACCAATAAAGAAAGTTCTTCTAAATCCTTGTTTTCTTTTTTGAAGGGATCGCGGAGTGTATCAGCTGATTTTTTGAAGATATGAAAAGAACTATCTGAATTTTTATTCTTGATAGATGTAAATAACCACACATTCATTGCTAGAACCAATACAATGAATAAGATTAGAAAAAGCTCTTTATATGCAGATAATTCCATTTAGATCACCTTGCTTGAAGCGATTTCCGGATAAATATTGAGTAAATCTTCTATTTTCTTAATCTGTTTGGTTTCATTTTTTTGAATATAACCGTTTTCGGTGACCCAAACTGTTTGCATGCCAAGTTTTTCCGCCATTTGTACATTTCGTAAATTATCATCAATTAAAAGAATATTTTGTGAATTTGATTCATTAAGTTTTTCCATAGCCTTATGAAATGATTCAATCATAGGTTTGCAATACGGACTTACATCCATAATATCGATGATTTCATCAATAAGGTGTGAAATTCTCAATGCATCAGTAACTCTTCGGGCGTGCCACCTGTCTCCATTGGTAAAAATTACTTTTCTTTGCTGAATTTTGGTTAACATTCTTTCCAGTTGCAAATTTGGAGACAGGTATTCATCGATAGATATATCGTGAACAAATTTTAAATACTCAATAGGATCAATATGATGAACTGATTCCAAACCTCTCAATGTTGTTCCAAATTCTCGAAAAAAATTTTCGCGAGCGGAAAAAACGTTTTCCTGCGTATATCCAAGTTTTGAGATCATGAACAAATCAATTCTTTCACGAATCAATGTCCATATTCCGGACGAACTCGGGTATAAAGTATCGTCTAAGTCAAAAATAAGTAAATCAACTGCCATACTTTTACATTTTACTCTAAATGGACGCTTTCATCTATCAGATGTAAAATAACTTGATCAAAGAGACTAGATTATGGGAAAAATAAAAGTACTAACAGATGAAGTTGCATCACAAATTGCAGCAGGAGAGGTGATCGAAAGACCTGTATCTGTTGTGAAGGAATTAGTTGAAAACGCAATTGATGCGGGAGCCCGCCAAATAACTGTGCGTATAAGTGAAGCTGGAAAAAAATTAATTGAGGTTTCGGATGATGGAAATGGTATTCCTTTTGAAGAATTGGAATTGGCTGTTGCTCGCCATGCTACCAGTAAATTGATAAGAGCCAGCGACTTATTCAAGATCCAAACCCTTGGATTTCGAGGAGAAGCTTTAGCATCCATTGCCTCTGTATCTCAATTTTCTTTATCCTCAAAACGAAAAGAAGAGGAACTTGGTGGAAAAATTGAAAATATTGATGGAAAAGTATTTCAAGTAAATCATTCTGGTGGTCCAGATGGAACTTCCATCATTGTCAGACAATTATTTTTCAATGTTCCAGCTCGTTTAAAATTTCTAAAATCGGATATTACTGAAAAACAAAAAATTAGTTCTCTCATAACAAAATTTGCTCTGGCGTATCCTAATATTCGATTTCATTTATACAATGAGCAGCAATTACTTCTTCAATCGAGTGGAAATGGTGATCGAAGAGAGATCCTGACACAAATCTATGGAGTTGAAATCGCCAGGCAAATGTTGGAAGTGAAGTTTGACGACCATCCATATCAAATAAATGGGTTTATCAGTCCAATTGCGATCACAAGGTCGAATAGAAAAGAAATAACTTTTTTTGTTAATGGTCGCTGGATCCAGGATGTTGCTTTAAATTCAGCGTTATTAAAGGCTTATCACACCATGATCATGGTGGGTCGCTATCCAATATCAGTATTGTTTCTTGATTTTCCTGCTGATTTTGTAGATGTCAATGTTCATCCAACAAAAGCTGAAGTAAGATTTTCTAAACCAGATCTGGCTTTCAGCATGGTGCAACGAGCTGCCAGAAGAGCATTATTAGCTTATTCGCCAGTTCCAGAAATCTCTCAGTCTTTTTGGAAAAGTGATTCTAATGTTCAACATAATTTTGAAACACAATGGTCACCTGCAACGATGTTAACCAACACAGACGATCAGCCAATATTTTCACATTCTTCACAAGGTGAGACCCATATTGATAATAAAGAAGAAAATTTTGAAAAGCGACCACATTTGCCATTGTTACGTCATATAGGACAGATAGGTGCAACCTATATTATTGCGGAAGGACCAGATGGGCTTTATCTGATCGATCAGCATGCAGCACATGAGCGCATTCTATTCGAAAAGATGATGAGCCAAATGAGTGATGTCATCCCATCACAAGCATTATTATCCCCAGAGATTGTACAGCTACCCTTGCATCAAGCAGTAATATTACAAGAAAAATTAGGAATATTGGATAAGTTAGGTTTTGAAGTAAGCGAATTTGGTCCAAATACATTTCAGGTTCGGGCAATTCCAGCATTATTAATTGGAATCAATCCACTTGATGCGATACGTGTTGTTGTTGAAGATTTTGAAGATGATGAAAAGCCATTGGGTGGGATAGTGGAATCCATCATAGCTGCGAGGATTTGTAAGCGAGCGGCCGTTAAGGGTGGTCAGGTTTTGTCTAAAGAAGAACAAAGAACACTTATCGAAAACCTGGAACAATGTGATGCTCCCAGAACTTGCCCCCATGGGCGACCAACCATGATCCATTTATCGGTCGACTTATTAGAGAGACAATTTGGTCGAAAAGGAAGTCTCTAATTAGCAGCCGTCATGATCACGTTCGAGTGAAGTTGACACAAAATTAACTTATATTTAATTTTTGAAGAATATTAGGCCAAACTTCTATTACATTATATGGCAGTAACAAATCTGCTTTTTTATCCATTGGTGTTGTTGAAAAAGTATTAATAATTAATTTAGCACCGTTGGAAATTGAAATTTCGGGTAGTTGATTGGCTGGAAAAACCTCAAGTGACGAGCCGATGACGATTACCAGATCAGCTTTTTGAAAATGGTAAATGGCTGAATCCCATGCATTTATTGGAAGCATTTCTTCAAACAATGTAATTGAAGGTTTCAAATATTTTTGACAATGTTCACATATAGGAATTTCAAAATTATCAATGAAATTATTGACTATATGTTCATTAAATGTAACTTTGATCCCACATTGAAGACATTCTAATTCAGCAACAGATCCATGTATCTCAATAACATTTTTTGCCCCAGCTTTTTGATGCAAATTATCGATGTTCTGAGTAACGATTGCTTTAAGTTTGTTCTCTTTTTCTAATCTCGCCAGTGAATTATGTGCAGCATTGGGATTTGCAAAGTAAATATCTTTAACAAGTGGCTTTAACCAATTAAAGAAAACCATAGGTCGATTTAAAAATGAACTTAACGAAGCAACCAACATAGGATCATTCTTTTCCCAGAGACCGGTTTTTTGCGTGCGAAAATCAGGTATACCTGAAGGCGTTGAAATACCTGCCCCCGTTAATACAACTATATAGTCAGCTTCATTCATTAAAGCAGCGGCAAATGAAGTTTTTTGTTCAAATTCAGAAATCATTATTTAATATTGACTAACAATTGCTCTGCTAGTCGATAGAACTGTTGTGATGCCAGGCTCTCTGGCTGAATTTTTATAAATGGTTGCAAATGGATGGCTGCCTGATATGCCTGCTCAGGTGCGGAAGGAATCGCCAGTAGGGGTGAAATGCCTATTTTTTCCTGAATTTGGGTCTGTGTCAATTGTATATCAGCGCGGATACGATTAATGGATATCACGCTTGCTAATTTCTGTTTCCCAAAGCCTAAATTGGATAATTCTGTCAGAATAATTTTTGTTCTTTCAACTGCAATTGGAAAAGACTCTGTAACGACAATAATTTGATCACATTTATCAATTAATTTGGTCAGATATTCTTTATTTGGAACACCAAGATCCAAAATGGTGACCTTTGAAATTTTTGTTAATCCATCCAGCAACAATTCTACTTTTTTCAAATTTTCGAAATCCTGCACCGGTGAGAATAATGAGGAAGAAAGTAATAAATGCACGCCATATAAAGTGTTTATCAAATTCTTTTCAATTAATTCAATGGTAATATCGCCTGGTTTACTCAACAGAATATTCTCCAAACCTTTGGTGTCAGTTAATCCGAGTTCCAGACCCCAAATACCATTTCCGGGAAATAATTCAACACACACAACATCCAGATCACTTTTCTCCCTGAGGGCTATTCCAAGGTTTAGTGCAGTCGTAGAGACCCCTAACCCACCCTTTGCGCCTAATACTCCGATCGTAAAACCTTGTTTTTTCTGATTCACTTTATCTGGCTGGTGTGAAGTTCTACGTGTTAATAGAGCTTTAATATGTGCAACCAACTCAACAGGATGAACTGGTTTTGTTAAATAATCGTCTGCGCCAGCTTCGAATCCGGCAACTTTGTCATCCACTTGACTTTTTGCTGTAAACATTAAGATGGGAGTTTCTGACGTTACAGGTTCTGCACGTAAATGTTTTGCAACAGTGTATCCATTAACATCTGGCATCATAATATCGAGGATAATTAAATCAGGGAGTTCATGTTTTGCTAAAGCTACCCCCTCATCTCCATTATTAGCAGTAATTGTTTGATATCCTTGCCTTTGGAGCATCATTCCTATCAAGCGTAGGGTTTCTAAATCGTCATCGATAATTAGGATTTTCTCTGCCATTTCTAGTGCCTCATTTTAATTTTTTTTAAGGAATCTTCCATAAATATAGCTTAGAATAAAAAATAAAGAAAAATACTGTCAATGTTTCATATACAATAAGAAGATGGATTTAAGATTTCTTAACATTATAAAGAACAATTTAAAATTATCCAACACAGAACCGGTAGTAATTGCTTTTTCTGGGGGAATTGATAGTGTTTGTTTACTAAATTTATTTTATAAATTGGAAAACCCATTAATTATTGCCCATTTTAACCATGGGATCCGTAAAAACGCTGATTTAGATGAGCGCTTTGCCAGGAAGCTTGCTAAACAATTGGGCTGTGATTTTGTTTCCGAAAAAACGGATGTAAAGAAATATGCCTTAGAAAATCATTTTTCTTTAGAAGAAGCAGCCAGAATAAAAAGGTATGATTTTCTATACCGAATAGCAAAGCAAAAGAATGCCCTATACATTGCTGTTGGTCACCATGCTGATGATCAAGTAGAAACAGTTTTTATGCATCTCATGCGGGGAAGTGGTCTAACTGGCTTAGCTGGAATGAAGGAAATTACTATTATTCCTGAATTTGACTCAGATATCAAAATTCTTCGTCCTTTATTATCCTTCTGGCGGTCAGAAATTGAGGAATTTTGCTTAAAAAACAATCTTGAATATGTTGTTGATGAAACCAATTTTTCAAATTTATACGAAAGAAACAGGATCAGACACGAGATATTACCATATTTGAATGAACGCTACTGCGGCTTAAACCAAAGATTATTGAACATGACTAACGTCTTACAATATGATGACGAATTAATCCAGGAACATTTATCAAAGATATGGGAATCAATTTGCCTGCAACAACATCCCGAATTTATTCGATTAAGCATATCTGAATTGAAGAATCAGCCACTTGGATTGCAAAGAAGAATTATTCGTTTTGTTGCTTTTTCGTTGCGCCCCGATTTGAGAGATTTATCATTTACAAATATTGAGACCCTTTTGGCTTTTATGTACAAAAACAAAACCGGGGAAATTGACCTCCATGATCATTTGATAGCTATTTTTACGAATCAGGAGATTCTCTTTGGTTCAAAATCTAAGGACTGGATTGGATTGTTGTTTCCACAAGTGCAGGGACAATTGAAGATAGAAATTGGCCAGCTTGATCGTTTTGAAATTTCGGAAAGTTGGTTATTTCAAGTTGAAATGATTAAAGATTCAAACAATGTTCAAATTAAAACAGAGAATGAATTCACAGTTTTACTGGATGGAGAAAATATAGGTGAGTTTTTGGTACTGAGAGGAAAGAATGATGGTGACAAATTTCAACCCCTTGGAATGGAAAAAGGAAGTGTTAAACTCAGCGATTTCTTTATCAACGTAAAAGTGATGCAGGCAGCGAGAGAAAAATGGCCACTTGTCACGAATTTGGAGGGTGAGATCATTTGGATACCAGGCAATCGACCAGCTCATAAATATCGGGTCACTGGTACTTCAAAAAAAATAATCAAGATGTCGGTTTTAAAGACAATTGGTTAAGAGTATTTTTGGGACAACCGCTCTAATTTCTGACCAATCTCTCTCCACTAAATCTTAGATATTCCTAGCTTTTGACGGATTGCGTCTTTCTCCATTTCAGAGTTGTAATCATTCACAGCACAGGTCCAACGACACATGTCAAAGGATAGATGTTTTTCTAAACCAGCTTCATTACTCATATCTTCCAGAATATATTCCAATCGCCGAGGTGACCAAGGAAAAACCTGATCTTTGGGATTAAATTGAGATAAATATTCCTGATAAACTTCCACCCATTCTGCGGAGACAGGTATTTTTCTTTCTTTGTAGCGATAATTTGGATTATTGTAGCGTACGAAAATGAAAGGGCCATTTGGTGAACCTAAATCAATATGGTTTAATCCAAGCATCAGACATTCACCTTTTTTTATACCAGTCTCCAATAATAATTTTAGTAAAGTGAAATATCGGGTATCTGGTTTAGTGGCATTGCGAAAACGATTGGCAATTTCCAATAATAAATTAGTTTCTGTTGGTGTTAATACCTCTGGAATGGGACTGATGACGGATTTCTGTACAACTTTTTCTGCTGGATTGATGGAAATTCTACCATTGTTATGCAACCACCTGAAAAAAGCTTTAATAGACGTGATTCTTCGCGACAAACTTTTGGGACTACAGGGAACTCCACGACCATTTTCCAGCCATTTCAGAAATAGATTCAAATCGTTGGTTGTTATTGACCCGACAGCTTTGTCTGGTGGTATATAGCTGGCTAACAATTGGAGATCATTGATGAAAGCCTTGACAGTAAAAGGGGATTTATCCTGGTCCTGCAGAAAAATTTCCCAGGCTTGAATCGCTGGATTTAGTGGGGTAGAAGATTGGATATGTGTTTCATAATCAGATAAAGTTTTCATAATCACCTCAAATTTCGTATAGATATTATGAATTTACACGTTTTTGTTGGTTTTGTCAATTGGTCCAAGTAATTAAGGGGGGAAATTCTATTGATCAAGGTGTAAAAGCTGAGTCGATAATTATCTCTTCAATTAATTCATAGTTTGGAATTAAAACATTCGCACCAGAATCGGGTAGTACATAATGAGAGACTTGTTCCTCTCCAATTGCATAACGGCGTAATCTGGATGGGTCGGAAAGAATCTGACTGGTGACTGGCACAAGGGGGACGATATCGGCTAATCCCAGATCTGTATCAACGGAACTCAGATATAAATTGTATAACTCCGGTACTCGAGAAATAGCATCCAGTGACATTAATTTTTCAAAAATAGCAAATATTACTTCTTGTGCACGTCTTGTCCGGTCAAAATCACTGGTTGTATAACGCGATCGTACATACCAGAGCGCTGTGTCGCCATTCATATAGTTAGGACCGGCGTAAACGGTGCAGTTCTTTGATGCATCACCCTGTGGTAATTCACAATGATCTGAAAGATAAGATCCTACATTTACATTAATTCCACCAAGACTATTGATAATCCCTTTGAAACCCTGGAAATTCGTCATGATATAGTAGTCGGCTGTAACACCAAAATTTTCTTCCAGCGTTGCTTTACTTAATGCAAAGCCACCAAAGGGTTGTGCGACGTTTATTCGTTGATTTCCAATACCTGGAAGATAAACGTAAAGATCTCGTGGAAAAGAGAGGATTGAAGCAGTACCTTCTTTTGGATATATTGAAAGCAACATGAAGACATCGGTTCGATATCCTGATTCGGGACGATAGTCAGAGCCTAAGACTAAAATATTCACCTGACCTTCTGGCCTTTGGGGTGCAGACTCAGTAGGAACGATTAAGTTTTCCTCGGTCTGGTCAATTTCAGGATCAGGGGTAGTTGCTTCTTCCATAACCGGCAAAAAAGGTGTTGCGGTTGGAGAACCATTTGGATCATGTTTTACCCACTTCACTTGTGAGTTTGAGGGAAAATTTATATTACTATTGAGACCTGGTAAAGAACAGGCAGTTAAAAAAATCATAAAGCTGAGTATTAGAATTAATCTTTTTTTCATAGTCATATGCATTTGATAACCTAATCTTATCTTATTGTAAACTCTTACTAGTGTATATGTAAAATTAAAAAAATTCACTTTTTCAAGACGTTTTTCGGTCTTTATTGGTTCCTGAACTTTTTTGTAATCATGATGAATTGAAACTTAATCCAATAAATTTGGTTAATGACTTCAACTACCCAAAATTATTTACTCAAGAAAAGATGTATGTTCCATTCAAAAAGGTTGACAAAACTCATTATTCCGATAAAATTCAATGCGTTCATAAAGAGCCGGAGTGGCGGAATTGGCAGACGCGCTACGTTCAGGGCGTAGTGAGCTTACGCTCGTGTGGGTTCAAATCCCACCTTCGGCACTTTTTTTATTTAAGGGCAAATTGATCTTAATTTCTCATAGACTGCTTGAGCTGGCATGGAATATGTATCTTTGATAAAATTATAAAATACAGGCATAATGAGTTGAGATGAAAAATCTGCAAATTGATTTCCGAAAATTTACCATTTATATTGCTCTGGTTGTCATTTTCTTTTTGCTAATGGGATTGAGTGCCAGATACAATGAGTTATCTAAATTAAGTGACCAGAACAATTTAATGCAGACCGAGGTTGTTGCTTTACGCATCACCAATAGTCATATAGAGACCCAAATTGGATATGCAACTTCTGAAGTTGCAGTAGAAGAATATGCCAGAGAAAAGGGGTATATGGTAAAACCTGGCGAGGTATTGATTGTTCCGTTGTCTTCTTCTGAAATAACACCAACTCCTGTCATTCAACCCACTATGGAGACCAAGTCATTGCCTAACTGGCAAATCTGGTACGAATTATTTTTCTCTGACCAAAATTAAGGCATCTTTTCTCTTTTCAGACCAATCAATGTTAAATCGTCACTGAGTGGTTGACCTTCCCGAAAATCGTATAATTCCAGGTCAAGTTTATCCAGGATTTCATTAACATTAAGATGATGGTTTTGTTTTAAGAATTCAATTGACCGTGTTACGCCATACTCCTCATCATCGATCGAAAATGTTTCTGTGAGTCCATCCGTATAAAATAAAATCAAATCTCCAGGTTCAATGGAAAACTCCATGTTTCTATATTGAACATCTTCCATGACCCCAAGTGCCATATCACCTTGTGGTAATTCTTCCGTTAAGGATTTTTGAGAGCGGATCACTATTGGCCGATTATGACCAGCGTTTGCAAAAATTAATTTACCTGTTTTCAGATCGAGAATCGCAAAAACGGCAGTTACAAACATGCCACTGGGGGTATCACCAACCAGTAAATTATTCACAGCATTGAGCACTTCACCCGGATCTACTATCGTCTGGCCGAAGGCACGGATAAGCGTTCTTGAGACTGTCATATATAAAGATGCTGCTAACCCTTTATCGGCAACATCAGCGATTACCAATCCGACGCGATGATTCGGTAGGAAAATAATATCGTAGAAATCTCCACCAACCTGTAAAGCAGTTTCCCATCTCGTCTGAATTTGCCATCCGGGAAGAACAGGTAAAGAATCAGGCAGAAATGTTTTTTGAATTTGTCTTGCCAGTTGTATTTCCTGTTCGAGTTTTTCTCGTTTTACAATATCTTTTTGTAAGAAATAATTTTGGATTGCTAAAGATATTTCCTGGGATACACCATTTAGCAATTCAACTCTTTTTTCGAAGTATTGAGCTGAAAGATTATCTTCTTTGGTTAATAAAATCCCTAAAAGTTCTCCTTTAAGGTTTATTGGAAATGCAATTAACATGTGTTCTGGGACATCAATTTTCATTTCCTGAATATAAGGTAGTGGTTTTAAATTCTTGATGGATTCATTTTCGAATTCATCATTTGTGATGAATGAATAGGCAATTTGATTGAATTTTGAGACAAAATTTAGCAGTGGATTTTTTTCACAGAATTCCTGGGAGTTAAAAATGGAAGTATGAGCAACATTATCTGCATACACGCCCACTGCTTTAAAACTTTGATCAACTTCATCATCAGGCATGTAGATGATACAGGCATTTACACCAATCAAAATGGGTAGCAAATTAACAATGGTGTCAAATGTATCTGATAGATTAGGTTGGGTAACAACAGCTTGAGCTACCTGAAGTAGAACAGCTGTGATGTAGGCTTCCTCCTGCCGAGCTTCAATCAATCGCATATTATCAAGTGAAACAGCCGTCTGTTGGACAATTCCTTGAAGAATTGAAAGTGTGTCATTGGAGAGGTTATTTTCTAAGGTAGGATTTTTATTCTCATGGAAAACGAGGAAAGAACCTAATAATTCACCGCGAGTACGTAATGGAAGCAGCATAATCGTACTATTGTAGGTCGATTCATCGTTGTTATCGAAATGCAATTCCTCTGATAAATCTTGAATGTAAATTGGGTTATATGAATTCAGAACTTGAAAAGCTGCAGGAACATCTTTTGTCCACACCGGGTTAAGGGGTGAAGTAAATCCATACTCAGATTTGAGAAAGAAATAATTTTCGTAAGGGTTCCATAAATAAAAGGCACACTTTTTGACCCCAACCAATAATGGTGTCAGACGAACCATGGATTCAAGCAAATCTTCGGTTGTCTCACTATTTTGACAGGTTTGAGATACCTGTAACATCACCGTAGCCATCCAGGCCTGTTCCTGAGAATCTGCATATAATCTGGCGTTATTTATGGCTACTGCAGCATAATTTGCAAAAGTTATACTCATGATTTTGGCTTCATCACCATACCGCCTTGATGTGTGATGTGCCAGGGTTAATAAACCCAAAATCTGGTCACCAATTCTTAATGGGGCGGCAAGGGAAGAATAATCAGAAGGAAAATCCAGAGCGATACCTAAGGGTCCATATGGATGTTCTTCGAATCGGATAGTTGGTTCTGTATTTTTTAATGCCAGTTCCATCAACTCCCATGTTTCCGGATCTTTTGACAAAGCACCTAATAACTTTTCTTTCGAAATATTCCAGGTAGCAGCCAGTGTAAGTGTTTTTGGATTTAGTTCTTCCAGGTGATCATAATGATTATCAAGCAGCCATACTGCTGAGGCATCACATGGTAAATTCTGATTTAACTTTTCAAGAATATTACTTAATAATGTATCCAAAGCAGTGTTGGCAGAAATCATACTAATTACAGATCTGAATGATTCTGCAACCTGATGCCGCCATTGTTCTGAGCGGAAAAGGAAGGCATTTCGGAGTGCTGATGAAATCGTTGAAGCAATTGCCTCAAATATGAATAAATCATGCTCATCGATCGCATTTTTTGTTTCACTCTGAATATCAAGAACTCCAAGAATTTCGCCACCATAGATTAATGGTACGACTAATTCTGATAAATAATCATGAGATGGAACGGTTTGTGTTCCAAATCTTTCGTCCTGACTGATATCATTGGAAATAGCAACAATTCCATTTTGAGCTACCCAGGATATAATTCCATCTTCAACTAGATCAAAAGAAAACCCTTCGTCCACCAAATCCTTACTTTCAGGCAGCGAACCTGCTTGATAAAATATTTTTCTTCTTCCTGAATGTACTGTGAAAATATGGACACACTGAAACCCAAACCGTTTTATGATAATTTGGATGATTTTTTCCAATAATTCATCTAAGTCCAAAAAAGAATTAATGGCCTGGCTTACTTCAAAAATAATAGAGATTTGCTCTGCACGCTGGGATAAGGAGCTATATAACTCTGCATCCTGAACGGCAATGGCTATAGAATTTGCCAGAGCACCCAGAACAATCACATCATTTTCACTAAATGCATCGAGTTGATTGCTCTGAATATCAAGAACTCCGAGCGTTTTCTTATCGATTTTTAGTGGGAAAGTAGCTTCGCTTTTAGTGTTTGGCAATTTTGCGTACTGTTTATACAAAGATTCATTTGTTACATCAGGTACTACAAGTTCTTTTCCATTTCGAGCTACATAACCAATTATGCCTTCGCCTATACTTATGCTTGAAGGTGGTAATGACAAATCAGGCTCTAAAGCACTGGATGAAGCTTTTAATTCTAAGGATTTTGTTTTACCATTTAGGAGAAAAATTGCTACAAAATAATAACCAAAAGTCTTTTGTATCAGCTTTGTTATTTTTTCACATAGAGATTTGAGATCATGGACAATGGCTATTTGTTCTGAAACTTTTCGTACCAGAGACAATTGCTCCATGCGCCAATTTTTCAGTGTAACCTGACGAATGATTTGCATTGATACTGCTGCATGAGTGGAAAAACCCTCCAGGAAATTTATTTCACGTTGGTCAAAAGAATGGCTTTTCGTCCGTTTAACTTCAAGGATTCCAAGCATATTATCCTGGCTTATTAATGGAATCGCTATGTGTGTAGGTTTTGAAGAATTATTGTTTCCAATAAATGGTAAATTATTTCCCTGATCAAAATTAATTAATTGTTGATTAAATGTTTTTCTAACCAATTCAGATACAGGCGCATCTGGGAGTATTGGTTTATCCTGATCACCCGGTAATGGAAAGTAAGGTTCCGAAAGCCAGATGGTAGCTTCCGCACCTAATAGATCCTTGATTGTTTCCTGAATAAATGAACATTGTTTGTCTACCGAAGGTTGATCCAATAGACGTTCACCCAATCGAAGATATTGTTTCCATTCTGGAATGGCTTGCAATTCGGTTGATGGGGACAAAGTCAATCCTTTACGTGCTTTTCCAAAGTCAGGACATTTTTATCTTTGAGTGTATCAAAAATTACGACATCCATCCATTGCTTCATCATGTAAATACCTAATCCATGATCGTCTCGATTCAAAAGGTCTGCATCAAGATTAGGTTGCTTAACATATTTGGGATCAAATGGTTCTCCAAAATCTGTTAATGTAACCGTAATTTTTTCAAGGTCCGTTGTGACCGAAACAACAATATCCCCAATATTTTCCTGTCCATAAGCATGTTCAATGATGTTGGAACATGCTTCATCGACAGCAGTTTCTATTTTATATAGTTCAAACCCATCAAATCCAATTGATTTTGCAGCTTCGGTTACAAATTCACCAATCTTTACAAGACTGGAGTAACTACCAGGAAAAGTCAATGTTTTCATGGTAATAAATTATTTATTAAAAATTTCCTACAGCAGCTACTTCACTGTCAAAAATCTTAAATAATGCTGTAAATCCAGCCAGATCCAATGCTGCATGAATATTTTCTGGAACATTTGAGAGCACTAATTCACCACGATTAAATCTTTTACAATTCTTTTGAGTTGAAATCAGTACACGAAGACCAGCACTGGAAATAAAACTAACATCTGTCATGTTGAATACAAAATGATAGTGGTTGTCTTCCAACAATTTGTTGAATTCTTCGTGTAATTGGGGAGCACTCGCGCTGTCAATACGGCCTTCAACCTTTATAACATCACAGCGTTTATATTGTGTAATAGAAATTTCCATGTTTTCAGCCTCCGATTGGTTTTGGATTATTGAATTGAAAATATTAGGATAATACGATTATAACATGTGGTAATTGCAAAAATAAAGAAATCAGAATACAATGATTCAATAATTAAGGATTTCGAAAGATTTAGGACCAAAAAATGAAAAGAGATGATCCAAGAAAATTAATTGCTTCGTATAAGAGAAAACAACAAATGCTCCCTTTCATTATCTGGGGATTGGCATTAATCCTTGTAATCGTTGGAATCGTTTTGCTAATTGTATGGTTAGTGGGTCCGGAAAAACCAAAAATCAGTTTTTTTGCATCTTCAACACCTACTTCCACAGCAACTCTTACTCCCACAGAAATTCCTCCTACTGCAACTTTCACAATTACATCTACGGTTACTGAAACACCTACAATTACCGTCACTCCTACTCGATCAGGACCGGTTGAATACACAATTGTTGATGGAGATACCTGTTATGATATTTCTGCTACATTCGACGTAGACCTCCTATTGTTATTAGCTATCAACAATTTTGATGCGGGAACCTGTCCTATTCAACCTGGTGATAAGATAATTATCCCAGCTCCAAATCAGGAATTACCAACAGCTACGCCATGGCCAGCTAACTTGCCCAGAGGAACAATATTAACATACGTCGTTCAATTTGGTGATTCTTTGGACGTAATTGCTGATAAATTCCTGAGTACCATTGAAGATATCATGGAATTAAATGAATTGGAATCCTCCAATCAAATTTTTGCAGGTCAGGTTTTAGAAGTTAGAGTTAATCTGGTTACACCAGTTCCAACATTACCCGCCACTGTAACACCTACTCCATAATCAGAACATACACAATGGAGCCCTTCTGACAACAGGAGGGCTTTTTTTGTTCTGTTCACTTATTAGTGAATTATTAATTAATGATATTGATTTGAATCATTCTCTTTTATTCTGCATTACCCAGAAAGCCAGTTTTCGAAGTTCAGGGTTTTCATCATTATTGATAATATTTCGAATAGGTTCTTCGAATTCGGTATTGTAATTATTTCCAGTAGCAATTAGTAAATTTCGTTTGTATCCATCGTATTTTGCGCGGTATATTGGTGATTTTGAATACTTTTCCTTAAATTCTGATTTATCTAATTTTAATTCATCAAAGATATTAAATTTTTGGATACGCTCATTCGTTTGAAAGAAATTGGGTTCAGGTTCTTTCGAGAATTTGATGTTCCATGGGCAAACCTGTTGGCAAATATCACATCCAAAAATCCAGCCATTTATTTTTTCCCGAATGTATTCAGGAATCAAACTCCGGTTTTCAATTGTTAAATAGGATATGCAATGCCTGGCGTCTATTGTTCGATTTGGAAGAATGCAATTTGTTGGGCAACTATCTATACAACGGGTGCAATTCCCACAAAAATCTTTTTCAAATATGGAATCCGGGTCAAAATGAAGATTAATAAAAAGCTCTGCCAGAAAGAAAAATGATCCAGAACTGGGATTGATCAGGCAAGAGTTTTTTCCTATCCATCCCAGGCCAGCTTTTTGGGCTGTTTCTTTCTCAAGAATTGGGCCTGTATCGGTGTAAATTCGATATTCTACCTCTATCGGATAGACTTTAGAAATGATGAAATTAACAAGTTTTTCTAATAGTATTGGAATAATATTATGGTAATCGTCTCCAATGGCATAATTTGCGATTTTTGGAAATTTATGGTCACGTTTTTCAAAACCAGGAGGGGTATAAGGCAGTGCGACAACAATTATTGATTTACAAGCAGGTAAAATCAGTTTAGGATCTTTTCTCTTGGCGATGGAATCTGGACTCTTTAAATACTCCATCTCAGCCGCATAACCGTCATTAATCCAATTTAAATATGTGTCAAAATGAATTGGACGATCTGGGGTTGTAAAGCCAATATGAGAAAAACCGAGGCTTGTCGCTTCGGTTTTTATTTCATCTTTTATGACTTGCAGATCTCCCTGTAAAAA
The DNA here is from genome assembly GCA_963765655.1 of uncultured Chloroflexia bacterium. GTDB lineage: Bacteria > Chloroflexota > Anaerolineae > Anaerolineales > Anaerolineaceae > UBA6170. Next base: position 1,188,321 of record CAVXXH010000005.1, on the reverse strand, counting down.
AGGATCCATTATGGGGTAGCAGTGACAGCCTCAGTTGGGGCAGTTGTTGAAGTTGGTTCAGCCAGGGTGGCAGTAGGAGATGCCGGGACACCTACAACAAAATTGACATAAAAAGTATTTCCAAAATTGGCTTCCAGATCATCAGAAAGAATCCAATGAGAAATATATTCACCCGTTTGACTTGGTGCTGTAAACTCTATGGAAATATCAACCTCGGTATTTGGTTTTACTTCCTGGGCTAACAAGAATGAAGTTGGTGCTCCAAAGCTGTTACCTGCCCATAATCTAACTCTGTAATTCGCGGTCCAGGTTGTAGTTCCCGTGTTCTTAAGTCTCCAGGTTTTTACAAATTTTGCGCCTGGTGGGATTACCTGTCCATCTGGAATTGTCACATCGGTAACAAAAGCCATCTTGTTTGGATTGGGTGTTGTGCCCGTATCAGGTGTAACGATCGGCGTTGCATTCGTTGAATCTGATGCTGTTGTTGCTGTTGGCAGTTGAATCGTGGCTGTTACCGTTGGTGATGGAAGTGCTGTATTTGTGGCTGTAGGTAAACTAAGAGCTGTGCGGGTTAATTGCGCAGCAACGGTTTCTGCTGCTTGAGTGAAGATTACATCCGGATTAAGTGTGGGTTCTGCAGGAGCAGCTGGTTTGCACGCCCCCAACGTGAATGTCATTATTAACATAACCAAGATCCAGAAACTGGTCCTTTTAATTTTTTGATTCATTGATACCTCCAATTTATTAAAAACTCCATATTTGATATATTCATCGTGTTTTATTGATTGTCAATTGAATTGCTATATTCTGTCAAGGTTTTTACGAATTAATCAGGGAAGAAACTCATCAGAAAGTACTATGTTTTCCCAATCTTCAGGCTTTTGTATCAAGGGTGTTTTGAAAGAAAAACCAATTTTATCTCGAAACGAAAAGAAAGTGATCGCACCTGGGTATATGGTTATATCGCTCTTATATGTTATACCATCAATCGTAAAGGATATTGTATATTTACCTGCGGGTAAGTCACTGAGAGCAAGGTTTTCTTTATAATATTCATCACGATTGATACTATTTGTTGCATAGGTGAGCACCATCCAGGATTGGTTGGTATCTTTATTACGTATATACACTTCTTTGAGATGAATGTAATAATTATCAATTGTTTTTACCTGACCTACCAGAACACCCCAGCCCTGAGGAGGCGATAACCATAATTCGGGATTCCTGGTTCTGTAATAACTGTTGGTTTCATAGCGCACTTCAAAATGTAAATGTGGGCCTGTTGTGTTTCCAGTATTTCCTACTATTCCCAATTGAGTTCCTGTCTCAACCCTTTGACCTTTTTCAACATCAATCCGATCCATGTGACCATAAACAGTCAACAAATTCTTATCTTTGTACCCAAAATCATGCTCAATTGTGACTGCCATCCCATAAGGGTCTTCTTCATTGTATGATCCAGTATATAACCCATAACCCGCCCAAATGACTGTTCCTGGGGCAGCTGCGATGACGGGAGTACCACGTTTGGCAGTTATATCGATACCGGTATGAATAATATCCGTTTCAGGAAAGAAATATCCATATCGATAATTTGCCAATGGCCAATTGATTTCATCCGCAGCAATAGGTCTGGAAAAATAAAAATGATCATTGGGGGATATCGCCCATGGTGTTGGATATAAAGGTGGACGCCAAAGAGAAACGGGAGGATCATCTGGCATGGGTAATACTAAAGCAATTGCTTCTTCATGTGTCTCAAGCAATTCATCCTGAGATTCTAAATCAGAATTTTCAGGAATCAAATTATTGATGGATTGAGGAAAAATACCTGGAGAGGTATTGTTTTGTGAATCCAACAAATTATGATTAATGGATGTTATTTGTGAGATATTTTTTTCCAAAACCAAAACAGCCACCAACCCGATGAGTGTTACCAGCCAAATGAATATTAATAAATTCTTTTTCATAAATTTATGGTTGTGGGGTCCAGGTTGGTCGACGTGTAGGCATACTGGTTTCTGTTGGTGTGAATGTGATGGTTGGCGATCGATAGTATCGGATCGTCGGGCTAACCGTTGGCGTCAATGGGTTGGTTGGGATCGGTGTAGGAGATTTAAATGCTTCGATCGGATAGATTTCCTTCATTGCTGCATACCAGTCTAAACCATTTGAATAAACAAATTGATTAAAACGGGCAGAATTAAAATATTTTTGCCAGTTACCAATGGCAGGTAAGCGTTCCCAGGAATGACTGCCGGCTAACTCTGTAAGGTCAATCCAATAACCTTCAGGGATAGGAATTTTCATCCCACCTGATTCATAGGTCTCCGGATCATTGTTGAATCGAGCAGAAAGATCAAATGGCATTTGTTTTAGTGGCATACCCTGAGATCCATCCTGATATCTGGCTTTTATAAAAACCCGCCAATACGTCTGACCATTTCTTTCTTCCTTGATTGTAGTTGTTAAACCGGCATGAATAGAAAGCGGGTTGAATTCAAAAGCGCGTCCGGTATAGAGCCATTCCTCAGCTGTTCCGGGGGTTGCCGGATCTGTGATTGGAATAAATGTCTTGTCTAACTGGTTTAGAAAATCCCATCCGGTTGTCATGGCAATGGAAGAACGCAATTGTGTAAATGGTATGAAAGCCAGGTTTGATAAGTAAGGATATTCTGCGAAAACATTTTCCAATAATACCAACTGGTTTTTCTTACTTGATGTTGTTTCTGATTCATCAGTATGAATAATTTCTTTAAGCTTCGGATTATTTTCCAAACTAGAAATCAAGAAATCATTATTTTTAAAGTTATCAATTAAGGAAAAACCATGAACATTACCTGGGATATCAATAGATGGAAAAACCATTTTTCCTGAAAGATCTTTTGAAATCAAAAAATTTTGATTGGCTTCCAATTGAATGATAGAAAATAAATTAGAGGTCAAAATTGCTGAACCACCGATGGAAACTTCTGAAATTAATACGTTTTCATTAGAAAAATCTGCCTGAATAATCGTCGGATAACCATTATTTTCACTTGTCCACAATAGTTTTTCGCCATCCGCTGACCAATGCGGATTTATGTCTGTTTGTTCAGGTCGATCAGCAACTTTGATAAAACGATTCTCCACAGCATCTAATTTTGCCAACCAGATTTCTTCATCTCCACCCTGAGTGGAAACATAAGCTATTTCCCTTCCATTAGGACTCCAGGAAGGAGAAAATTGCGGTTCATTTTCGTTTGTTAGTTGAATTGGATTATTATTCAAATTTTGAAGATCTTGAATAAAAATATCCAAGTTTCCATAATGATAGGATTCATATGCCAGATATAAACCGTCGGATGACCAGGTGGGAAAACCATCATATTCAGGCGAATCGGTTACCCTGATCTCAGATCCATCTGATAAATCCAATATGTAGATATCCCAATATCCATTCTTTTTTGCGCTATAAGCAATTTTCTTATTATCGGGACTCGTCATTGGGTGAATTTCTTCATAAGGTTCATCAATCAACCGGGTAAACGGAATACCTTCTGGGTGAAACGCATATAACTGGGATTTTTGATTGAAATAGATAGAAAGTATAAATAACGGTATATCAGATTTTGATAAATCAATCAGTGGCAGATTGCCTGAAATTTCAGTAAGAATGGGATTCTCCTGCAATGTTTCAGGAGTACTGACGATAGTCTCTGTTGGTGAGATTGATGCAACAAAATTTGCCTGACTATTCGTTTTCGTCGAAAGGATATTATTTAGGAAAAAAAATACCAATAACAGATTCAATATGGCTAATATGATCCAAATTAAATTGGCTTGAAAGGGGGTATTTCTGTGATTATTATTCATTGTCACTACATTAATTACAATCAGAAAAATTCTTTTTTGATTGTAGCATTTAAATTTTCAGTTCGTCAAATTTCATTCTTAACGGTTTTGTAAATAATATTCAATAATTTCCATTGGATCAATCTGATAGAAGAGCCCAGACACACGCCATAAACAATAATTGGAAATTTCATTTTGAGAAGCAGTGTTGTCATAATGTGACATTTCCTCGAAACTATATCCTGGCGGACCAATTCTAAATTCCAGATGCAGATGGGGATTCCCTGAAGATCCGGTGTTCCCCACTTTCCCAATAAGATAGCCACTAAGAACTTCAGAATCAATTTGCACATCTGGAAGAGAATTTAAATGCGCATAAAGAATATAAAGTGAAAATGATTCAGAATTATGAGAATTTTCTTCTAATTGAAAGTCAGGGCAACTCAAGTTTGTGTGGAACGGGATTTCAGACTCAGGATGAAGAAGTAAGAGATAGTCCCGAAGAAAAATGGGTAATGAGGAAAAAGGAGTTTCAACCATTATCATATTGCCATAGGGAAGTCGATCATAAATGACTGAGCTAACTCTTCCTGAGGTTATGGATTGGACAGGTAAATTTTCAATTTTTTCAAACGATTTATATTGATAAAAAGAGAAGTCTGTACCGTGATGGCCATCATCTTTTCCATCACCCGTATAGAAAAAAGGGTTTGACATGATTTCTTTTAATTCCTCTAACTTAAATCCTTCAAGGGGAGAGAAAAGATCAGTTTGAATGGCCGTTGAGGGGCTATTTGTTAATAACAGATCATAATTTTCCGCTGTAGGTGTCAATGGACTTGGGATGAATATTGGTGAAATTCTAATGTCTGTTGGGGATGGTTGGTTTTGAACAGGTACAGTATTAGGAGCAGACGTTTGCTCTAAGTTTTTTTGCAATTGCACGTTTTCTTCATAAGAAATTGTTTTACAGCTTGATAATACTGATCCCCAAAACAAGAAAAAAAGAATGATCACGGCATACTTGTTTCTCATATATTTCTTATTCATCTACTATAAAACTGATTGTTTTCGAATCAACTTTGCCTATTTCATCTGAATAAAATATTTCACCCAATAAATTCAATTGATTTTGCGGACTTGAGTTCCGTAAATGCATTGTAAATACAATATCGGTATCCACATTTTCTATCAAGGTCACTTCAGAAATAATTTCTGAGTTTAAGTTAGAAATAAAAAAATTTAAATTGGGAGGTTCTAAAAATTCTGAAATTTGTGCAAAAACCTTAAATCGCATTTTATCTTCCCAGGGTTCAACTTTCAAATCAATAAAATGAACCTCATTTGGGGGGAGCGGATTGGCAAAGTTTTTCATTTCTGGTGAGAACATTTTTTTCCTTCAGCAATCTAAAAATCTTTATAAAACATTCTAACCTAAAAAAGAAGAATGGCTCTGTTTTGAAAAGTAATTCTTTATGGTACTAAACTGTTATTCTTCGACCTTCCATATAAAATCGTTTCTCATATGCTTCTCCCATGGAGAAAGTTTTACGGGGCAAAGCGCCATCCAATATAACAGTCTGAAATAATTGATTTTTTTCCATTGCAGGAAGATAAAAGCTACAATTACCAGGTTTTGTTCCCAGTGTACAGATTACCTCACCTCCATGGACATAATCAATTTTTTTTGCTCCACCTTTTCGTATAAATTCATCGAGAAAAGTCTGCAGCGTCCCAACCGGTAAATTCGTAGAAGGATGTTTTATATCAACAACAAAAAATGAGGAGCCATAGATAAACCCAAATTTGTGAGAATTCCCAGATGGATGGTCTACGTCTTCGATCATTTCGTCTTGATGTTGGTATTCCTTTATGCCAAATTCACTCTTCCAGAAATCTTGCATCTTTTCCAGGATATTGTTGTTCAGATTAAAAAGTACACGATGGATTGGTTCAAAATCCAAACCAGAATCATGAATGTTTTCAATTTCAACCAGAGCATATCGGGATGGATGATCCATACCAACCCTTGATTTCACGCTTTCCCAAATTGATTTTGCTGTTGCCAAAGAATGGTTGCCATCTCCCATAGCAAATAGAAGGACACCATAATCATTACCAACATTGTAATATTTTGAAAAGTGATCAGGATTTGCCAGATTCCCCAAAGCATTTTCAATAGAATCAAGATAATCTGCCCGGTTAATTCCATAACCGATCAGATGTCCGCTATTTTTCATTAATTCGAAATCATACAATTTTTCTAATTGATGTCTTTTTTCCACAAGTGGTTCAATAACGGTTCTTTCTGGGTCATCTATCAAGACCAGAATATGGGGAAACTCTAAATTTGCTCCTTCACGGATGCGGATCCTTGGTGGAAGTCGTTCGATGATAGTACCTTCAGTTGCTCGAATTAAGGTTTGTGACCCTTTCGTGAAATCGTATTTTTCTAAATCCAAAGCCAACATCAAACCAAATCTGGTTTTATTGCCAACATGTCTTTCTACTAATATTAAACCTTCAAAGGAACGGAAAATCCCTTTTTCGAGATAATCATCCATCGTTTTCTTCGTTGATTCGATCCTTTTTATTTCATCATCGGTTTCTAAATACACTTCTGGCAGGATCATTTTTAATGTAGAAGGGGATGATCCAACTATATTTTCGACATCTTCCCAATATTCTGGTTGAGAAGTGTATTGGTCACAGGCAATCACTGCCCATTTTTGAAAATCTATACTATCAACCGGCAATAAAATTTCTGGTATTTGAAATCCAAGGTCTTCGTTAATTTTCATTAGATTACCCTTTTACTATAATTGAATACAATTTCATTTTATCGGAAAAGGTAAAATTTCTGAATGAATTTCCTTAGTAAAGTGATCTCTGTCAGTATAAGCGAGGATACTTATCTAAATAAAAAACGGCCTTACGGACGTTCTTTTGTTACATACCAGCCATATAAGCTATTCCGACCACTCCCGGGCCGGTATGGGTCCCGATCGCTGGACTAACATCAGCAATGAATGCTTCAACAACATCACCTTCTGGAAATGAATGAAGAACTTTTTCAAGTAAATTGCGTGCTTCAGGTAATGCGTTTGCATGTTGGATTGCAATTCTAATCGGAGTTTTATTCCCAACTTTTGATTTTACAATTTCAATGACCTTATCAACAGCCTTCGTCATGGTGCGAACCTTGCCGGCAGCCTCAATTTTTCCTTCGCGAACCTCTAAAATCGGTTTCAATTTTAGCATTGTGCCTAGAAAAGCTTGTCCTCCACCAATTCGACCTCCTCGATGTAAAAATTCTAGCGTATTCACAGCAAATAAAACACCAGTATTTTCTCTGGCTTTTTGAGCGATTTTTTTACAATCATTATTAGAAGCGCCATTAGCTGCAGCACGAGCAACTGCTAGTACTTGAAAACCTAATGCCATTCCAGCGGTTTCAGAATCAAAAATTTCAATGTTATCTACTTCTAACATTGCTTTTGCTTGTTGAGCAGAATCAATTGTTCCTGATAATTTTGATGAAATATGAATTGAGAAAATATCATAACCCTGGCTTAATAATTCTTTGTAAATTTCTTTAAATGCTCCGGGAGTAGCTTGTGATGTGGAAGGCATGATTTCAGCATGTTGTAATTTTTCATAAAATTGAACGGGTTGAATATCCACCCCATCACGGAATTGTTCTTCGCCCCAGATTAATTGTAGAGGTGCAATCTGAAATTTATACTCAGATTCTAATTCTTTAGGAATGTAAGCGGTACTGTCTGTTACTATTGCTACTTGCGTCATTATTTTCTCCAATTTTTCTATTATTGTTTATAAAATTATGAGATTTTAGTGTTTTTTACAATACAGGATAACACTAACCATCAAAAATAGTTGCGTATTATGCTGCACACGTAATTATTAAAGTAAAAACTCATCATAATCCTGATTAAAAACAACCTATGATAGAATTCCTTGACCAAAATTAGTGAACAAGCTAAAATCTTGCACGCTATTAAATGGAAAAATTTAATTTGAAGAAATTTTATGTTTGAGAATTTAACTGGAAGATTAGACGGGATATTCAAAGAATTGCGCCGCCGGGGAAAACTTTCCGAAGGTGATGTAGACAATGTTATGCGGGAAGTGCGCTTAGCTTTGTTGGAAGCTGATGTGCATTTCAGTGTAGCTAAAAAATTTGTTGCTCAAGTTCGCGAACGAGCTGTTGGTGCTGAGGTATCCAAAGCACTGAACCCTGGCCAACAAGTCGTAAAAATTGTTAATGAAGAATTAATTAAGACATTAGGGGAACCTTCTAAGATCAACCTCACCGGAGAAAAACCTTATGTGATTATGATGGTTGGTTTACAAGGGTCTGGTAAAACAACTGCTTCTGCAAAATTAGCCAAAAAGCTAAGATCCCAGGGAGAGCGTGTTTTGTTGGTAGCTGCAGATCCATATCGTCCGGCTGCTATAAAACAATTACAAACCTTAGGTGAGCGTATTGATGTGCCGGTTTTCACCGAAGATGGAAAGAAACCACCAGAAGTCAGTTTTCACGGTTATGATTACGCACGAAAAGGTGGTTTTACAGTTGTAATCATTGACACAGCCGGGCGATCTCAACTAGATCAGGATTTAATGGATGAGCTGCGGGCGATCCAATCGAAAGTCAAAACTGTTGAAATTTTACTGGTTGTGGACTCGATGATTGGTCAAGAAGCATTACATGTTGCTGAAGGTTTCCGGGATAATGTTTCAATTACTGGCCTAGTACTGACAAAAATTGATGGTGATGCCAGAGGTGGCGCAGCCATATCTATCCGTAGTGTAACCGGTGTTCCCATAAAGTTTCTCAGTACCGGTGAGGGTATTGATGCCATGGAAGCATATGATCCAGGGCGTCTCGCATCCAGAATTTTGGGTATGGGAGATGTGATTGGGTTAATAGAAAAAGCAGAAATGGCTTTTGATCAGAAAGAAACCCAAAAACAAGCTGAGAAAATGATCAGTGGCGAGTTCTCCCTGGACGATTTTCTCCAACAACTCAAACAGATCAAGAAAATGGGGTCGATATCTCAAATATTAGAGATGATGCCTGGTAATATGGGGCAAATGGCGAGATCTGTAAATCCGAAAGATGCTGAAAACCAATTAAAACAAACTGAAGCAATTATTAATTCAATGACTTCACAGGAAAGAAGATTTCCGGATATACTTAACGCATCACGAAGACGAAGAATTGCTTCCGGTTCAGGTACACAGGTACAGGACGTTAATCGCTTAATTAAGCAATATCGTGATATAAAGAAATTAATGAAAACTTTTCAAAAGTCCGGAGGACGTGGATTACCGCGTTTATTCGGTTAGTCTGATTAACAATGTGATTCTAAAAACGTCCCCTTCAACGTTTCCTCTCAGAATCAAATAGAGATCAGATTATCAAAAAAAAAAATAAAAAAACAGGAGAAAAAAATCGATGGTAAGGATTCGATTACGAAGACAAGGACTAAAAGGTCAACCAACATATCGTATTATTGCAGCAGATAAAGAAAGTCCAAGAGATGGTAGGTTCTTAGAAATTTTAGGTTTCTACAATCCAAGGACGGTTCCCTCAACAATCAGCATTCAGGAAGATCGTGTTTTTGATTGGATGAGTAAAGGTGCTCAACCCAGCGATTCTGTAGGGCAGATCTTTAAAACAGTTGGCCTCATGGAGAGATTTGACCGATTTACAAAAGGTGAATCGCTCGATGTATTAAAAGAGGAAGCAGAAAAGATCTACGCAAAACATAATTCTAACCAGAAAACAAATCCGGCTTAATCAAAATTACTTATTAAGCGTAGTCAAAACAACTTGCTTTAAGAAAGGAATAAGCCGTGAAGGAATTAATAGAATTTATAGCTCGTTCATTAGTGGATGATCCTTCCCAGGTTGAAGTAAATTGTGACCGGGGTAATAATAAAACTCGTGTCGAGTTAAGAGTTGCCAAAGAAGATATGGGAAGAGTTATTGGAAAAGGTGGGCGTGTAGCCAATTCAATGCGTGTTTTACTTCGTGTAGCAGCTGCTCGTGAAGGAAAACAGGCATCATTAGATGTGGTAGAACCCCGATGAAAAAAATTCATCGGGTGTTGTCTGAACCTGATAAAAATGGCACAGGCTCGCCCAATCATGGCGAGCCTGTCTATTTGGCTATTGGAAGACTTGGAAAACCGCATGGTCTTGACGGTGGAATTGCCTTCTACATATTAACCGATTTCCCTGAACGATTAAAGATAGGTAGGGAAGTATTCATTGGTGATGAACACATTCCAGCCCATATCAAGTCGATTAAAGAGCATTCCAAAAATTTAATTTTTGAATTCGAAGAGTTTCCAGAAGTTGAGCAAGTTGAAAAATTTAAAAGTCATTTTGTGTTTGTAGATGCAATTGAATTACCTGATCTTCCAGATGGGGAGTATTATCATCACCAATTGATAGGATTGTCTGTAATGGATACCAATAATTCAAAAATTGGGGAAATCACGGAAATTCTTGAAACAGGCGCAAATGACGTGTATGTGATCGTTGGGGAAGATAGAAAAGAAATCTTATACCCAGCTTTACTCAGTTTAATCGAAAAAATTGATATAAAGAATAAAATTATGGTTGTTAAACCATTGGAATACTACAACCAGGTTTAAGCATGGATCCAAGAAATTATTGGGTTGGATTTAGCTTAATAAAGGGAATAGGTGCAGTCAGGATGAAGGCTTTGGAAGATTACTTTGGTAATCTTGAAACAGCCTGGAATGCGCCGATTTCATCATTAAGAGAAATAGGATTTTCTGAAAAGATTTGTGAACGTGTTTTACAAATTAGAAAAGAAAAGGATCTAAATCAATATATCAAACGAATTCAATCTGCTGGTATAAAAATATTGATTAAAGATGATACAGAATATCCCAGATATCTCAAAGAAATCGACCAACCTCCTCCGGTTTTGTACGTAAAAGGAGATTTATCCCTGGAAGATGAATGGGCGGTTGCTATTGTAGGAACCAGGAAAGTAACCCATTATGGGAAACAAATCACTGAAGAATTCTCGCGGGTATTGGCAGACCATAAAATAACCGTGGTGAGCGGTCTGGCGAGAGGTGTGGATGGTATTGCACATAAGTCAGCTTTGGAAGCTGGCGGAAGAACGATTGCTGTTCTGGGGAGTGGGGTAGATCGGATTTATCCTGCTGAACACAGAAAATTGGCTGAAGATATTTCCAATGCCGGGGCGGTGATCAGTGATTATCCTCCAGGTACTGCTCCTGAAGCAAATAATTTTCCCCCTCGAAATAGAATTATTTCTGGATTATCGAGAGCAACGATCGTGATTGAGGCAGGTCAAACCAGCGGAGCTTTGATCACAGCTGAGTTTGCTGCTACCCAGGGAAGAAATGTATACGCTGTTCCCGGAAGTATCTACAACGTTCAAAGCAAAGGTGCGAATAAACTAATCCAACAAGGTGCGAAACCATTATTAGATATTAGAGAAGTTTTACAGGATATTCAAGTAGAACTCATACAGGAAAGAAAATCTTTTAGAAAAGAATACCCAATTGATTTATTTGAAGAAAAAATTCTCAGCGTTTTATCGAACGAACCTTTACATGTGGACGAGATAACCAATTTATCGGAGTTGCCAATTTCTCAAGTAAGTTCTTATTTAGCGATGATGGAATTGAAGGGGTTAACTAATCAAGTTGGCGGAATGAAATACGTTGTCATTAAAGAAGAAAAAGGGGATTATTTTTAATGGATAATTTTCAACATTATTATGCTATCATCATGGCTGGTGGTGGTGGAACCCGTCTCTGGCCATTATCAACAAAAAAAACACCAAAACAGATGGTGAAGCTATTTGGTGAAGAGACTCTTTTTCAAATTACTGTGAATCGACTGAATGGATTATTTACTCCAGAGAGAATCTTCGTTGTAACTGTTGCAGAACAAGCGGATTTGTTGTCTTCACAAACACCACAGATCCCAAAAGAGAATTTTTTGATCGAACCTTTTCCTAAAGGGACTGCTTCAGTTGTTGCATATGCAGCAACCTATCTCAAACACATCGATCCTAAATCAATTTTAGCTATACTAACAGCTGACCATTTTATTCAAAATATTTCGGAATTTCATAATCTGTTGAAATCAGGATATGAGGCTGCAAAGGATAAATATTTGGTGACCTTAGGGATTCAACCAACATTTGCTGCTACGGGATATGGTTACATTCAAAAAGGTGAACCAGTAAGAAGCTTTGAAGATAGATGGGCATTTAAAGTTAATAAATTTTTAGAAAAACCAGATACACAAAAAGCCAAACTTATGTTTTCATCAGGTGGCTATGATTGGAATTCTGGAATGTTCATCTGGCACGTGGATGCGATTTTAGAAGAATTTAATCGACAAATGCCAGAATTGAGCCTGATTCTTGATGATATTTCTAAAACTTTGGTAGAGGGAAATTTTGAAGAAATGCTCCCTCATTATTGGGGAAAAATTACTCCCCAGACTATCGATTATGGAATTATGGAATATGCTTCAAATGTTATAGTGATCCCTGGTTCAAATCTTGGATGGTATGATGTTGGTAGCTGGGAATCTTTATTTGATGTCCTGGAATTGGATAAAGATGGAAATGTGATTATGGCTGCGCGCCATATTGGTTTTGACACTTCGAACACTTTGGTTTATTCTCGATCTGATCAACATATGATTGTTACCCTCGGGATTGAAAACCTGGTAATTGTTGAGAGTGGTAACACAATTTTGATCTGTGATAGAGAAAAATCACAAGAGATAAAAAATGTTGTAAAATTTTTGACCGATAACGGAATGAATGATTATTTGTAGGAGGAATTGTTTTGGAAGCCTATTGTGTAAAATGCAGAACAAAACGTGAAATAAAAAACCCGGAAGCTTCGTACAATAAAATTGGAGCTCCTGTTACGAAAGGAGTTTGTTCTGTTTGTGGTACGACTTTATATAGAACTGGAAAAACAGAGGAACATTCACACTTAACACCTCCCCAGTCAGTTAAAAAAGAACCAAAACTGAGCGGAAAACTAGTAATTGTTGAATCTCCTGCAAAAGCGAAGACTGTTCAGCGATATTTAGGGAAAGATTACATCGTAAAAGCCTCTGTGGGTCATGTACGGGATTTACTACGGTCAGAATTATCTGTGGATGTTGAGAATCAATTTTCACCTAAATACCGTGTTCCAAATGAAAAAAGACCAGTTGTAAAAGAACTAAAACAGCTAGCTAAAACAGCTGAACAGATTTATCTTGCAACTGATCCCGATCGAGAAGGTGAGGCAATTGCCTGGCATCTGATGGAAGCTGCCGAAATTGATGAATCCAGAACGAATCGGGTGGTCTTCCACGAAATCACAAAACCAGCAATTGAAGCAGCATTTGGTCATCCAAGAGCTATCAACATGGATTTAGTCAATGCCCAACAAGCCCGCAGAATTCTGGACAGGCTTGTGGGTTATAATCTCAGTCCTTTATTGTGGCAAAAGGTTCGAAGCCGGTTATCAGCTGGCCGTGTCCAATCCGTTGCCTTACGTTTGATTGTTGAACGGGAAAGAGAAATTGACGATTTTAATCAAGAAGAGTATTGGACAATTGAAGCTGAACTTAAGCCTGATCTTTCGAAAAAAACTTACATCGCCAAATTGTTCCGCATAAACGGGGAAGAACCTGCATTAAACAATCAAGAAAAAACACACAGCTTCTTAGGTGATTTGGAACAAGCTAATTATCGGATCACAAAGGTGAAAAAAGGTGAACGTAAACGCAAAGCCCCAGCTCCTTTTATCACCAGCTCTTTACAACAAGAAGCGTCTCGTAGATTGGGTTTTACAGCCAGGCGGACGATGGCTTTGGCTCAACAACTTTATGAAGGATTAGATGTGGGTGAAGGCGGGTCGACAGGTTTGATTACCTATATGCGAACTGACTCGACAAACATCTCTGAAATTGCTCAAAAAGAAGCTCGCAGTTATATCGTGTCCAAATTTGGCAAAACATTTCTTCCTGCAACTCTCCCTCAACATAAAACCAGAGCGGTAAAAGCACAGGAAGCACACGAAGCCATCAGACCCACTTCTGTAATTCGATCACCAGAAGATGTGAAGAAATATATAAAAGGCGATCAATACAAACTCTATCAGCTCATTTGGAAACGATTCGTTGCTTCTCAAATGGAAGCTGCTATCTATGATACGGTTTCGGTTGAGATTCAGGCTGATGGGAAAGACAATCAATATGAATTTCGAGCATCAGGTTCGACGTTGCGGTTTTCTGGCTTTCTGGTTGTTTATGAAGAAGCAAAAGATGAAGACAAGCAAAATGGAAATGACAATGAGGTACTGTTACCTTCGAATTTAGAAGATGGACAAAAACAGGACCTGGTGCGGTTAATTCCGGAGCAGCATTTTACAACCCCACCACCGCGTTTTACAGAAGCTTCATTGGTTCAATTATTGGAAGAATATGGAATAGGAAGACCATCTACTTATGCTCCGATCCTTTCAACCATTCAGGAAAGAGGTTACGTAGAAAGGGAAAAGAAACGTTTATTCCCGACGGAAACTGGAATGATCGTAAATGATTTACTGGTGGAGCACTTCAATGAAGTGGTGGACCCTGGTTTTACTGCTTCTATGGAAACGTCTTTGGATCAGGTTGCAGCAGGCGATAAAGTTTGGAATTCTGTCATTGCTGATTTTTATAAAGACTTTTCTGTTCATTTGAATCGGGCAAAAGAAGAGATGCCTGAGACGAAAACCGAATTAGAAAAAATTGGCCGAGATTGTCCGAAATGTGGTCATGAACTCGTTATTCGTTTTGGGCGATTTGGAAAATTTATTAGTTGTAGCAATTTCCCAACCTGTCGATATACAGAGCCAATATTAGAAAAGATTGGAGTAAAGTGTCCAGACTGCTCAACAGGTGATGTGGTCATCCGTAGAACCAGAAAAGGACGCATATTCTATGGGTGTTCAAATTATCCGGAATGTCAATTTACTTCATGGAAACAGCCAGTTTCAGAACCTTGTCCGAATTGTAAAGGTACCCTGGTAGTTGTTAATAAACGAGACCTTCAATGTATGAAATGTGAAAAATCATTTTTACAATCGGACATTCTTAGTGGAGAAAAAGAAGAATTGGCATAAAATCTGCAACTAGAAAGAAAAGATTGGAATTGTTGCATATTTAGACGTTTTGTTCTAAAATCAATATGTAATAATCCAAATAATATGACAAATCACCAGGAGCAGAAAAATGGATAAGATCCAAGAATACTTAAAGAGACCATTGATTACAGCCGGAATAGGATTTCTCATTGGTTTGATTATCGGACTGCCAATTTTAGGATGGGGATTAATGCCAGTTAGATGGACTGATGCAGATCCTTCTTATTTGAGAGCTGACTTGCAGGAGGATTATTTCTGTATGGTTGTTCATTCATTTATGAAGACCGGCGATTCTCTTCAGGCAAAAGAACGCTTGGAAGGATTAGGGTCCGTAAGTGAAGAAAAATTAGCCGGGTTGAAGCCTGGTGATTGTGGATTATCTATTACAGATATCGATCAATTCCGGACTGCTTTAGGAATAGCACAGAGCCCTATGCCAGCGGAAGAACAACCTTCTGAGGAAGCAACTGCTGTGGATGAAGGAGCAATGCCCACGGATGAAAAAGAAGACACTGAAGAAAACAAATCAGGATTTAATCCTTTTGTTTTGGTTGTAGTTTTATGCCTTATAACCCTGATAATTGGTGGTGCATTGGCTTACATCTTTTTTATTCGAAAACGCAATGAGGGCGGAATTTTTCCAGTAAGATCGAAACCTGAAGTTCCTGAGGCTGAAGTGGATGCATATCAAGGAATTCCAGCTGAATATTCAACTCCAGAACAGGATGTACCGATAACTCAATTTATGAGTACTTATGTAACCGGAGACGATCTGTTTGATGACTCATTCAGCATTGATTCTCCAACCGGTGAATTCTTAGGCGAGTGCGGTGTTAGCGTATCAGAGACCATTGGTGTGGGTGAACCAAAGAAAATCACAGCTTTTGAAGTATGGTTATTTGATAAAAATGATATTCAAACCGTTACCAAAGTCTTGATGAGTCAACATGCTTATGATGATGCTGCGATTGCAAATCGACTGGCATCTAAAGGCGAACCGGTTTTATTAGAACCCGGTGGAAAAGTCTTCTTAGAAACTGCAACTTTAGTACTCGAAGCGCGGGTAGTTGATATGAATTACGGACAGGGAGCGTTACCCGAAAACAGCTTCTTCGATCGTTTGACCCTGGAACTGGCTGTGTGGCCAAAATAAGTTTTACAAGATAAAGAAAAACCGGAGGGTCAATTTTCCTCCGGTTTTTTTAATTTATTCGATTTTTATTATCTTTAAATTTTAATTTACCACCTGGTGTCTCAATATGGACTTCATCACCTAATTGATGGTTAATTAGAGACTTACCAATTGGGGATTGATAAGAAATTCTTCCGTTTGGTGGATCAGCTTCTTTTGGACCGACAAGATAGTACGTTTCTTCAGGGTAATTTCCTTCCTGAACAGTTACGATAGAACCGATGTCCACTTTACCTTCTCGACGATCTTTCTCTTCAATAACCTTTACATTACTCAGGAGATTTTCCAATTCCTGAATTCTGCCCTCTAAAAAGCCCTGTTCTTCCTTTGCCTGAATATAATCGGCATTTTCAGATAGATCTCCCATTTGAATTGCGGCGCGTAATCGTTTGGAAAGTTCATTTCGAACTGTAGATTTTAAGTGAGAAAGTTCTTTTTGTAGTTTTTCTAAACCTTCTGCTGTTAAATATGATGTTTCTGCCATAGTTTCCATCCTAATTATCATTTCTCGTTTATTCACTTAATGTTTTTCCTCATTAGAAGAGGAGGGTGAATTTTATCATGGTAATAAGGTTGGATCAAATAACTTCTGATGTTCATCAATGGCAAAACGGTCGGTCATTCCCGCAATGTAATCGCAAACTACTCTCTCCGGAACGCTAGTTCCCATACGATCATGTACATGTTTTGGTAAAACACTTGGTTCCAGCATATAGGTTTTAAATAATTCAGATAAAATTTTATCCGCTTTAAACGACATTCTTTGAACTCGATAATGTCGATACAAATTATTGAAAAGAAAATCTTTTAATACGCGATTTCTTCTACGCATTTCTTCACTGAATCCAACAATATTGAATGGCAAACGCTGTACTTCTTCAACAGATCGAATCGAGTGATTTCTTAGAAGGGTGTCGGTGTGACTCAGTACGTCATCGATTTCCATGCCAATTAATTGACGAATCATTGTATGGCGGGTTAAGTCATCCAATTCTCCTCCAGAGTAATTTACGTTGGAGCACAGAATTTCCCATAACTCAATGCCGGATAACATTTGTGGATAAATCATCCTGGATCTCAATCCATCATCCAGATCATGAGCTGTGTAGGCCAATTCATCTGCTACATTTGCTATTTGTGTCTCGATGTTTCCCCTTAAATCAGGATTAAATTCTTTTGCATCTGAAACATCATATTCTGATTCATGTTTCACAATTCCTTCCAGCACTTCCCAGGAGAGGTTCAATCCAGGAAAATCTGGATAGCGATTTTCTAGTTTGGTGACGATACGAAAAGATTGTTTGTTATGGTCAAAACCACCTTGATCGATCAGAAGACGATTTAGTGTAGTTTCACCTGAATGTCCAAACGGAGGGTGACCCAGGTCATGTGCCAGACAAATCGCTTCGATCAGGTCTTCATTTGCACCTAGCGCACGGGCAATGGAACGACCTATCTGAGTTACTTCTAATGTGTGTGTCAATCTCGTCCGGTAATGGTCGCCCTCGTAATTAATAAAAACCTGGGTTTTATATTCGAGTCTTCGAAATGCGGAAGTATGGATAATTCGATCTCGATCTCTTTGAAATTTGGTCCTGTAAGAAGGTTCATTATCCGGATAAAGTCTACCTCTTGAATCTTTACTTTTGGATCCATAAGGAGCTAAATATTTTTCTTCATTTCTTTCCAATGTATTCAGAGAATTAATAGTCATCCTTTACTCCATTTCTATTAATGTTCCTGTTGGTCCAGCAAGTACTTCCTGAATTAAACAATCTGATGATAATCCAGAAAAAATACTAATTTTGGTGCTGGGATATTTCTTGACAAGGTCAATCATTAATCTAACTTTTTCGATCATTCCACCGGTGACGTCGACACTCGTAGATTCTCCAATTTTCGTTCTTATATCGTCAAAATTCCTTGTGGTAATGGATTTTATCGGAATTTTTTTTCCAGGAAAGTCTTCCCAAATATAATCTTCAATACCTGCCAATAAGATATTTTGTGGTTGGTAATAAGCTGTTAAATATAAAAAAATGTCTTCCGTTGATAATATCGTACCCCCTAACAGATGATCGAAAATTACATCGCCATGAATTACAGGTAAAATGTTTGAGGACAAAGCCTTTCCAAATGGAAATTGAAAAAATTCTAAGCCTTTCCCATTCGAAGATGATATGAAAGATGAAGGGGAAAAGGTGACAGCAGGAACACCTTGATCATGTAAAGCCTGGGTGACAATGACATTCAGACTTCTGGCTGCGTGCCAGACCTGAGAGAATCCGATCCAATCTTCCATAGTTTTGACACCATTTCGGGTCTGATATTTATAAGCCACTGCGTGACCAAAAGAACCTGAACCGTGTCCCAGGATGATTTTTAAGTCAGGTTTAATTTCTGTTAATTTCTTTATTTGTTTTGCTAAGGACTGAATGATCTCTAGGCGGGGAGTAAACGGTTTACCTTTATCTGTTATCAGTGACCCACCCCATTTGATCATAATTAAATCATTCATTCATTGATTTCTTTCGCTAAAGTCATTATTATTGTTTGGGAGGCACCATTACCTAATAATAATTCGGAAATGGTATCTGCATTATCTACATCCGTTAAGATAATTATATTCCCACCCAGACCACCTCCGCAAAGTTTTGCACCGAACCCGCCATGATTCAAAGCGATATCGATTAGATTTTCGAGTGATGGATGAGAAACTCCGATTTTTCTTAGGAGTTCCTGATTGTCATTCATGAGATTTCCTAATATCTCTGGCTCACCATTTTCGAGGGCTATTTTTGCTAGGGAGACAATTTCACCAATTTTCTTGAAATATTCATCAAATTGATGAGTGTTGTTCAGCCAGCGTTCTTTTACTCCAGTGACTGCAATTTTTGTGTTTCCTTTGATTCCACTATCCGCAATGATGATTGTGAAATTTACTCCTGGGGAAATGAATTCAGTTTCTTTATCTTTTTGAAAATAAACTGGTTTTCGATATGCAATGACTGTGTTATCGATGCCAGAAGGATTACCATGAAATTCGATCTCAACTTTGTATGCTAATTCAGATAAAATGCTTTCAGGAGACTGATAACCCACAAATTCACATAAACCTTTGATCAAAGCAACCGAAATGGCAGCACTAGATCCTAAACCCGATGAAATTGGTATCGTTGAGCTGAGATGGATTTTGCAGGCAGGGTAGTGAGATATA
Source organism: uncultured Chloroflexia bacterium (assembly GCA_963765655.1). Lineage (GTDB taxonomy): Bacteria > Chloroflexota > Anaerolineae > Anaerolineales > Anaerolineaceae > UBA6170. The sequence goes on along the minus strand of CAVXXH010000005.1, from coordinate 1,168,835 downwards.
TCCAAGAAATTCTTAACCTGTTCCATGGCAATCCGGAATGGATGATGTTTATCCAATTCATTGTAATTCTGATCAAGTTGAATCTGAGGTGCGATGAATTGAATTTCGCCTGTTTGAGATCCGATTATCGGGAAGATTTTTACTTTGGCCTGTATTTCATTAACCGGAACCGCAATGGCTGGTTGGTCATATACGACAGCATGTTCACCAAAGAGTATCGTTTTTCCAGGGGCAGTTGCTATTGTTGCTGGCATAATCAAAATAAATAGAAAATTATTACAACCGATACCGCAAAGAAAAGAAATGTGATTTGTAACGGTCGATCAGATAAAACCAACTCATCCGGGGCACCACCTTCATTTTTCACCTGAATTAAATATAGATATCTAAATATCCCATATATAGCAAATGGGATTGTCAACATCATGCCGTGATTATCTGGTAAGTTCGGGGCAGAAAAAGTATAAAGACTGTAGGAAATAATGGTTGTTGCAGAAATAATCGTGATCAATTGATCTAAAAGCGGTATTGTGTAACCATCGAGTACTTTTCTCTGCTCATTATTATTCTGATGGATGGTTGCTAATTCACCTCGTCTTTTTCCAAGTCCAAAAAACAAAGCCAGAACAGTTGTTACAACATATAACCAGGGAGAAAATCTTTCCACCTGAATAATGGAAACACCTGCAGCTACCCGTAAAACAAAACCAGCTGCAATGATCAATACATCCAATAAAGGAATGTGTTTAAGTCTTATTGAATAAGCTAAATTGATCAGGAAATAAATGAGTAGAATAAGTAAGAACGACCTGGATAAAAAGAATCCTCCTATCACTGATATCGAAACAAGAATGATAGAAGTAATTATTGCGATCGGAATGGGTAAAGCACCAGAAGCGATTGGTCTGGATTTCTTTTTTGGATGTTTTCGGTCTGCTTCCACATCCATAATATCGTTGATCAAGTAGACACTGGATGAAACAAAACAAAACAGGAAAAATCCAATTATCGTTCTGGACAATGGCTCTATCGAAAATAGTTGGCGATCAAAAACCAATGGAATGAGAACGAAAGTATTCTTGATCCATTGATGTAAGCGCATTTCTTTAAGGATCGATTTGAGCATGTATCAATATTATCATAACTGTATAAATATTAAGAATTTTTTGGTTCATTTCTGTCTGAAATAATATATTAAGGTAAGGTAAAATCTTAAGAATGGCAAAAATCCGTGTGGACGTTTATTTATATGAACATAAAATGGTAGATTCTCGTAGCCTGGCACAAAGATTAGTCATGGCTGGAGAAGTGTTAGTCAATGGTGAAAAGGTCTTAAAACCATCCCAACAAATCGATGATATGTCAAATGTAGAAATCATTAAAGGGCCAAAATATGTTTCAAGAGGCGGTGAGAAATTAGAAGGTGGTCTAATAGGTTTTGGGTTATTGAATATTGAGGATAAAATTTGTGTTGACGTTGGCTCTTCAACCGGGGGATTTACAGATTGTTTGTTGCAGCATGGCGCAAAAAAAGTCTATGCGATTGATGTGGGTTTTGGGATTTTACATTGGAACTTGCGCAATGATCCCCGTGTTGTGGTCATGGAACGTACTAATGCCAGAAATGTTGTTTCTCTTCCGGATGCAATCGATTTAGTCACTGTAGATGCATCTTTTATATCTTTAAAAGTATTGTTACCTGTCATCAAAAATTGGCTGCATGAGGAAAGCCAAATTGTTATGCTCATCAAACCCCAATTTGAAGCAGGTAGAAAAGATGCGGCAAAAGGGGCTGGAGTGATTTGAGATCCTAACATTCATCGAAAAATCCTTTTTGAAACACTGGATTTTGCAAGCATGAATGGATTTCGGTTTGAAGGGCTCATTATTTCGCCACTGAAAGGTCCAAAAGGTAATATTGAATTTTTGACCCATTTATCGGTTGGTGCAGAAGATGCCAGGGAAAGAATAGAAGAAGCGATTCAATCAATAATTTCGGATATACAGTAGACCAAATTTTCAGGAATAATTCAATTTGCGGTATACTTCTTACGCCTATGGAAAATGAATTTATTCGAAATTTTTGTATTATCGCTCATGTAGATCACGGCAAATCAACACTTGCAGATCGCATGCTCCAATTAACCGATACCATCTCAGATCGTGATATGAAAGAACAGGTATTAGATAGTATGGATTTGGAGCGTGAAAAAGGTGTCACCATCAAATCTTCTGCTGTACGGATGAAATATCAAGCCAGTGATCAAAGAGTTTATGAATTGAATTTAATTGATACACCTGGACATGTGGATTTTAACTATGAAGTAAGCCGAGCCTTATTAGCTTGCGAAGGTGCTTTATTGGTCGTGGATGCTTCACAGGGAATTGAAGCACAGACTTTAGCTAATTTATACCTTGCACTTGAATCGGATTTAACGATCGTCCCAGTAGTCAATAAAATTGATTTACCTTCCGCCAGACCGGACGAGGTGGTTCAGGAAATTTCAAATTTATTAGGTGTGAATCCGGATGATGTCATTAAGATATCTGCAAAATCCGGGATAAATGTCGAATCAGTGCTCGAAAGTATTGTAAAAAATATTCCTCCACCGGTTGGAGATCCCGAAGCACCTTTAAAAGCCTTAATTTTTGACTCACATTATGATTCTTACAAAGGTGTCGTTGCCTACATTCGAATTATGGAAGGCAAAATGACTAACACAGATATTATTCGAATTATGTCGAATGGGCTAGATTTGCGACCGGTCGAAATTGGTGTTTTTGCCCCTGATATGCGGACGGTTACGGATTTGTCTGATGGAGATGTAGGTTATATCGCCACCGGCTTAAAAACTGTGACGGAATGCCGGGTTGGTGATACGATCACTTTAGCAAAAAATCCAGCGTCAACTTCTTTGCCAGGATACCGACATCCCAAACCGATGGTATTTGCTGGGGTTTATCCGGTGGATGGTGAAGATTACCCTGATTTGCGGGATTCCATTGAAAAATTACAACTTAATGATGCAGCACTCGAATTTGTACCTGAAACTTCTCAGGCACTGAATTTTGGATTCCGCTGCGGTTTTCTTGGACTTTTTCACATGGAGATTATCCAGGAGCGATTAGAAAGGGAATATGATCTTGATATCGTTGTAACTGCACCATCGGTGGAATATCAGGTTGTGATGAAAGATGGACAAAAAATTTATATTGATTCCCCAGCCATGCTTCCAGATGAAGGCGAAATAACCGAAATATTAGAACCGTGGATGAATTTGCAGATCATTACCCCCACAGATTATTATGGAACTGTAATGGATATGGCAAGAAAACGCAGGGGAATTTACAAAGAACAGGAATATCCGGCAGCAAACAGGGTCCAATTGTCGTTTGAAATTCCATTATCAGAACTGATTATTAATTTCTTTGACGATCTAAAATCCAAAACCAGAGGATACGCATCGATGGATTATTCCTTCGCTGAATATCGACCTGAAAATCTGGTAAAACTCGAGGTTTTGGTTGGCGGTGAGCCAGTTGATGCGTTGGCAGCAATAGTCCATAAAGAAGATGCTTACCATAAAGGCCAAGCGCTGGTGACCAAACTAAAAGAATTAATTCCCAGACAACTGTTTGATGTGGCCATTCAAGCATCGGCCGCTGGAAGAATTATTTCCCGGGCGAATGTAAAGGCACTCAGGAAAGATGTTTTGGCGAAATGTTACGGTGGAGACATCACCCGAAAAAAGAAATTATTGGAGAAACAAAAACGCGGGAAACGGCGCATGAAGATGGTAGGAAATGTAGAAATTCCTCAAGATGCATTCATGGCTGTATTGCGTTTGGAGGGTGATTGAAATCAGGGAGCTCAAAATCTTCATTTAACCTGAATATAATTTGGCGATGGGTTCCGGGTTTTTTATTGAGTTTCATTGCTATTTTTGCGCTTTTTAAATTCGTTCCTGTCGACCAGGCATTTGAACTCTTAAAAAATACTCCTTTTTTGTATTATTTATTTTCGGCATTTTTTACATTATTATTTCTACTCGTCAGAACGCTTGGTTGGCAAGCACTACTTTCATTCCGACCAACTTATAAAAATACATTTATGAAATTATGTCTGGGATATTTCATCAACAACATCTTTCCGTTCCGGTTGGGTGAAATAAGCCGGGCAGTATTCATGGGTGCATCCTTAAAAGTAAATCCGGGAAATATTCTTTCCTCGATTTTTATTGAACGTGTATTTGACCTGATTATTCTGGCTTTCTTCTTACTGATTATGTTGCCCTATGTTGTAGGTATGGCATGGATACAAACCACTGCCTGGTTTATTTTAGGAATAATGGTAATTGGTTTAATTGTATTGTTATTTGTTATTCTAAATCCTAAACCATTTGAAAATTTATTAAGCAGAATTGGAAAGAAATCAAACCTATTCGCCAAAATGATTGTTCCGTTTTTTCTCTCATTACTAGAAGGATTCAAAACACTCAGAAATCCTAAACAATTTGCAGTTGGATTTTTTGGTGTTTTTGCTTCGTGGTTGGTAAGTTTTGTGCAATTTTCTTTATTTTTATTTATTCTTACAGGAACGTCTAAATGGTGGTGGGGTGCATTTGCCAACACAACCTTAGCCCTTGGAGTTGCTTTACCTTCTGCTCCTGCAGGATTGGGAATTTATGAATCCTCGATTGTGGCAGGATTAAAGTTGTTTGATATCGAAGAATCAATAGCACTTGCATTCGCGTTGATCATGCATATATCCCAATTTGTTCTGATAGGAATTCTTGGAATGTACGCATTAAGCCGGGATGGATATTCACTGAAAAACCTTTATTCACAATTAGTCCAATTTAAAGATCAATTTAAAGATGAGCAGAAAAGTGGAGTAATGCATGACTAGAAAATATTTAATTACGGGCGGTGCAGGTTTCATTGGCTCTAATTATGTTGCCCGATTGATAAGACGAGGGGAGCAAGTTACAATTTATGATAATCTATCTCGCCCTGGTTCCAAGTTAAATTTGAGCTGGATGGAATCCATCAAAAAAGACTCTATCAGCCTAATTGAAGCTGATATTCGAGATCAGGAAACAATTTCCAAAGCAGTTGATGATATGGATGTCATTGTCCATCTTGCGGGACAAGTCGCAGTCACTACTTCCGTTCTTAATCCACGGGAAGATTTTGAAATCAATGCGCAAGGAACCTTTAATGTCCTCGAAGCTGCAAGAAATTCAAACAAAAATCCAATCGTTCTTTATGCTTCAACGAATAAAGTTTATGGTGGTATGGAGGATATTAGAGTTATTAAGAATGAGACCAATTACCGATATCTGGATTTTCCGCAAGGGATTTCAGAAAAGTTTCCTTTAGATTTTCATTCCCCTTATGGTTGCTCAAAAGGGAGTGGTGACCAGTATGTTCGTGATTATCACCGCATCTATGGATTACCAACTGTAGTATTGCGACAAAGTTGTATTTATGGTCCCCGTCAATTTGGGGTTGAAGACCAGGGCTGGTTAGCGTGGTTTATTATCGCGGTCTTAACGGGGAAACAAATATCCATTTATGGTAATGGAAAACAGGTAAGAGATGTTTTATTCGTCGAAGATTTATTGGATGTATATGACGCCTGTATTGAGAATATTAACATCGCAGCTGGAGAGGTTTACAACATTGGCGGTGGTCCTGACCAGATGATTTCGATATGGAAGGAATTTTCGCCGATCCTGGAAGAAATGCTGCAAAAAGAGATACCAGTTATGTGGGGAGATTGGCGCCCTGGGGATCAAAAAATCTACGTTTCTGATATCCGAAAGGCTGTTAATGAACTGAATTGGCAACCAAAAATCTCGGTGCGAAACGGATTACAACAATTATTTAATTGGGCTCAGGAAAATATCAATCTGTTTACCTTATAGGTTAATTGTTATGAATATATTAATTGTATTGACATATTACCGTCCTCATACAAGCGGACTCACAATTTATGCTGAAAGGTTAGCGAAAGCTTTGGTTAAGCGTGGGCATTTCGTGACGGTACTGACTTCGCAGTTCGAAAAATCTTTACCCAAGAAAGAAATTCTAGATGGAGTAAATATCGTTAGAGTCCCAGTATGGTTCAGATTAAGTAAAGGCGTGATCATGCCTACTTTTGGGTATTTGGCAACAAAATTAGTTCTGGAACATGATGTGATTCAATTACATTTGCCACAATTCGATGCTGCTGGTATAGCGTTACGTGGAAGATTGTTTAATAAGCCAACCATTATCACGTACCATTGTGACTTAATAATGCCATCAGGAGTGATGGCTTGGTTTGCGAATAAAGCTGTATTGATGATGAATGAATTAGCTGCTTTTTTTGCTCATAAGATTATGACCTATACCCGGGATTACGCAGAAAATTCCACTTATCTCCGACGATATTTAAGAAAATTAAGTGTATCCCTCCCACCGGTTGAATTACCAGAGATATCTACAGAGCAGATTGAAGAATTTCGAGTAGAACACAATCCTGAAAATCATTGGCCAGTTATTGGCATGGCAGCCAGATTTGCCACTGAAAAAGGTGTCGAAGTATTGTTAAATGCGATGCCGAAAGTGCTTAAAGCGTTCCCTGATTCACAAGTACAATTTGCTGGTCCATTTAAAAAAATTATTGGTGAGGAAAATTATTTCAAACGATTATCCACCAAGATTGAAGCATATCAAAAATCGGGAAATTGGAAATTTGTTGGGGTGTTGAATCCGGATCAAATGTCAGCCTTTTACCCTAATCTTGACGTATTAGTTATGCCCAGTTTGAATTCCACCGAAGCATTTGGTTTAGTACAGATTGAGGCAATGATCAATGGAATACCCTGTGTTGCATCCAATCTTCCTGGGGTAAGACAACCGGTGAAAATGCACGAAATGGGAGAAATCATTCCGATTGGAGATTCTAATGCTTTGGCAGATGCTTTAATCAAAATTCTTCGCGATCCAACTCATTATAGAAATGACTATGACGCGATCAAAATGAAATATATACCTGATATGGTGGCAATGGAATACGAAAATTTATTTACATCCATAACAAAGGATAATTCTCACTCATGAATAGAAAAGTGAAAAACATCGGAGACAGTGAGGTGAAAGATTATTTATGGCTCCAAATTAAAGAAATGCCATATTTCAGAGGTTTATTACGAGCTGTGGAAGCCCGTGCATACCAGGACATCCAACTGCAAGAACCGATTTTGGATTTAGGATGTGGGGATGGGCATTTTGCGTCAATTGCTTTTGACCGACCGATTGATATTGGCATTGATCCATGGTCAGGACCTGTCAAATTGGCTGCAAAACAAGGAAGTTATCAGCAAGTAATCAATGGTTTGGGAAACCAATTACCTTTCCCGGATGAATATTTTGGCAGTGTTATCAGCAATTCAGTTTTGGAACACATAGAAGATCTTGATGTAGTGATCAAGGAAGTTAGCAGGGTAACAAGACCAAATGGGATATTCATTTTTTGTGTACCCAACCATCTATTTCTTGAAAATTTATCAATTTCCAGTTGGTTTTATAAAATTCATTTAAATGCATTAGGAAACCTTTACAGAAAATTCTTTAATTGGATCTCGAGACATCATCATTGTGATTCTCCAGAAGTATGGGAAAAACGTTTGTTAAAAGCTGATTTTTCAATTGATCAGTGGTGGCATTACTTTTCTCCAGAAGCTTTGCACGTTTTAGAATGGGGTCATTATTTTGGGTTACCCTCGTTAATGAGTCATTTTCTATTGAGAAGGTGGATTATAGTCCCCCAAAAATGGAATTTGTTATTTACAGAAGCATTTACCAGAAAATTTTACGAAGAAGAATCAAATCAAGAAAAAGGATCATATTCTTTTTATATTACACATAAAAAATAGCCATCTTTATGTAACTTAAAAGTGTCATTTCAATAATTAGCGGACAGGGTGCTCTTGGCAGGCGTCCGCCTACAAAAACCATCGCTTACCTTATTTATGGAGATGATAATCTGAAAAATAATAAGTACAATAAATACATAAATTTGATGAAAGTTGGATGGGATATAATTGTAGAAATTTTTAACCCATGATGATTTATGAATGAACCCAGTTTATTAGATTTTATCAAAGCAAAAATTATGCCTTGGAAATATTCAATTTCTGAGGAATATCTACTTTTTCTAACAGAAGAAGAAGATATATCTTCGGACAAAGTTTATGATGGTGAAATTACTGAAAAGTCAGCCAACTTATTGACTAATCTGGGGCGATTTAAATTAGTTCTTGCGCTATTTTTGGCAATTTTTGGGCAGTTGTTTTTGGAACCGCCAGATCGAAATGTGCCAATTGCAATTGTTTTGTTCGTTGCATGTTTCGGTTTGATCGTATGGACAGCCATTTCAAAAGATTTGATCTTTAATTATCAAAATGTGACATCATCAAAATTAATAAATTTTGACCTATCGATAAATAATCTTTACTTATTAGGTGTCAGTGGACTGCTATTCGTTTTGGCATTTTTTGCATTTCAAAAGAACAATTCGAACGAAATTATTTTTAATTTTTTAAACTTGAGTTTATGGGCATCTTCTCTCATCTTTTTTTTCCTTGCTTTGTTCGAAGCTGATCGAATCAAAAAATATTTTGAAAACTTCAGATTATCCATCAAAAATATGCATTTCTTCATAAAAATCACACCCTGGTTATTATTCATCATCGTTTCAACAATTCTGGTTTTTTATTTTCGTTTTTATCGATTGAATGAAGTTCTGGGTGAAATGTTCAGTGATCACGCCGAGAAATTATTAGATGTATATGATGTTTTGAATGGCAAATTTCCTGTATTTTTCATTCGCAATACAGGGAGAGAATTTTTCCAATTTTATTGGACTGCTTTCCTGGCAATTGTTTTTAACACAGGTATTTCTTTTATGAGTTTGAAAATTGGTACCGCGTTAGCTGGATTTTTAACATTGCCGTATATCTATTTATTAGGTAAAGAATTACGAAATAAATGGGTCGGCATTTTGGCTTTTTTATTTGCAGGTATCGCATATTGGCCTAACGTTATTTCCAGAGTAGGCCTACGATTTCCTTTTTATCCACTGTTTGCTGCATCTACTTTATTCTACTTATTCAGGGGAATACGACAAAAGCGAAGAAATGATTTTATTTATTCCGGGATTGCTTTAGGATTAGGATTGCATGGATACAGTTCAACCAGATTTCTTCCTGTTGTTGTGGTCATTGCTGTAATATTATTCCTAATCCATAAACAATCCAAAGGGATTCGCAATCAAACCGTAAATGCCTTCATTATTCTGGTAATTGCCAGCTTTATTGTTTTCTTGCCTCTTTTCAAATACACCATGGAGAATCCAGAAGCGGTGAGTTACCGGATGATGACCAGGTTATCTTCGAGCGAAAGAGCCATCACTGAGCCAGCAGGAAATATATTTCTGAAAAATTTATGGAATGCTGAAACAATGTTCTTTTACTCAAACGGTGGTACCTGGGTTCATTCAATTCCCAACCGACCTGCCTTGGATATGGTCAGTGCTGGTTTATATTTATTGGGAAGTATTATTGTGATCATTCAATACTTAAAATATCGAAATTGGGAAGATATATTTCTTCTATTGGCTGTTCCATTGTTAATGATGCCTTCGATTTTGTCTTTGGCATTTCCAGAGGAAAATCCGAGTTTAAACCGAACGGGTGGGGCAATCATTCCAGTATTTATTCTTGTAGCCATAGGCTTTGAGCGAGTTTTTTATAGTGTTTGGCGTGTAGCCAAAAGAAATAGACACAAATTGGCCATTTCAATTGTTGGAGTGACTTTGTTTCTGATGTCTGCGATGATTAATCATGATTTGGTTTTTAACCAGTTTGACAAACAATTTATGGCGGGGGCATGGAATACAAGTCAGATGGGTGCAATCATTAGAGGATTTGCCAGTTCAACTGGAAATGCTGAACGCGCTTATGTCGTACCTTCTCCTCATTGGGTGGATACAAGATTGGTTGGGATTAATGCGGGTTATCCCACAAAAGATTATGCATTGTGGCCAGAACAATTCAATCAATTAAATATTGATGATGGCGAAAAGCTGGTTATTTTAAAACCGGATAATCAGGATGCCCTAGCATTATTAAAAACGATGTTTCCAAATGGAATTCTTTACAACTATGATTCGGAGTTTGAAGGAAAGGATTTTTACATTTATCATATTCCTCCTTTAGTGATTCAAGAAGAAAACACCATAGCTCCGTAGGAAAATGAATGAATAACACTGAAAACTCGAAAAAAAGAATAATTATTACTATCCTGGTAACCATACTTTTTCTAGTTATTCTTGCTGGAAGTGTTTTCTTTCGTATAAGAGGTATCTTTTGGGGTGAATACATGTTCTTGCATCCAGATGAGCGCTTCTTATTACAGGTCGGAGTGAACCTGGATTCTGTTGATTCCATTGGAAGTTATTTCAACACCCACATTTCCTCCTTAAATCCTCATAACCGTGGACATGGTTTCTTTGTATATGGGGATTTTCCGGTCATTCTCACCCGGTATTTTGCGGAAAGTTTATTCGAGTTCGTTGGCTATAATGAAATAACTCAAGCTGGAAGGGTATTATCCAGTCTATTTGATTTAGGAAGTGTCATTCTTTTATTTTTTATTGGAAGGAAGTTGTTTAATCAATGGGTTGGGTTATTGGCATCCGCATTTTCAGGCATGGCAGTGCTGCAAATTCAACAATCACATTTTTATACCGTTGATACATTTGCTACTTTTTTTACAACGCTTGCTGTTTATATTGCGGTCATCATTTCCCAACATGATTTTTCCCGTGGAAAGAATGCCAAACGGAATGAAGAATCCGAGGAAGCTGAGAATTCCAAAAAAAAGATCAATTGGTTTCCCAGTAGGAAAACATTCGTTTTTTCGATTATTTTTGGTATTGTGGTCGGGCTGGCAGCAGCATCAAAAATTAATACGGTTACGATTGCTTTATTGCTTCCACTATCTTTCTTAACCCTTTGGGAGAAAATTCCGATTGGAGACTCAGAAAAAAAAGCCGAGCTCATTCTCAGAGATCTGGTGATAGGTGGATTTTTTGCAATATTATCATTTCGAATATTTCAACCGTACGCATTTGATGGCCCAGGATTTTTCGGTATTGAGATCAATTCATTATGGTTGAACAACCTGCGGGATGTTAGCGCTCAATCCGGTGGAAAAGTAGATTTCCCACCTGCTTTGCAATGGGCACGTAGAAATTTCTTTTTTTCGGGAAAAAATCTTTCTTTATGGGGTTTAGGTTTGCCACTCAGTATTGTTGCCTGGGCAGGTGTGGTAACGATGGGTTGGCGAATATTACGAGGGGAGTGGAAAAAATATCTGCTTCTCTGGGTCTGGACAATGGGTTATTTCCTCTGGCAATCATCGCTTGGCAATTCAGTGATGCGTTATCAAATGCCTGTATACCCTATGTTTGCATTGATTGCTGCCTGGATGATCTATTTTCTATTTACTCACAATCCTAAAAAAACAGTGTGGATTAAGCCATTAAGAATCACTGGTGGAATCCTATCCGTAATATCTCTTGTTGGAACATTTGTCTGGGCGTTTATGTTCAGCTCGATTTATGTGGAGCCGATTACCAGAATTGAAGCATCCAGGTGGATTTTTGAGAATGTTCCAGGTCCGATAAATTTGATTATTCAGCAAGATGGAGAAAAGAATCAAAAAATTATCTCCTATCCCTATGATTTTCCACTTTCAAAGGACAATTCGTTTTACTCTCATTTCAGTGTTGATGAGGCTGGACTTCTAGAGCAAATCAAATTTGGTAGAATCATTCAACAAGAATATATTGCTCAATCGAATGAAAAACTTTCTATATCGATTTTAGATATAGAAAATTCAGGGCAATTCCTGACAAAAACTGAGGTGATTGGCCCATTTGATCAATATGATTCAAGTAAATTAGATCAATATTCTGTGATGATTGATCCTCCGGTAATTCTGCAAGCAAATCATACTTATCAAATTGTTATAGAAAATGAAGGTGCAGGCGTTATTTCAATACTTGGTAGTGCAACCGCCAATGAATCCGTATGGGACGATGGTCTACCTTTGCGTACGGATGGTTACGATGCATATAGTGGAATTTATCAAAAAGATCTTACCTTTGAGATGTATTGGGAAGATAATCAAGAGAAATTTGATCGGTTTATTTCTACATTGTATAAAAGTGATTACATTTTCATTTCATCAAATAGACAGTGGGGAACTACGACCAGGGTTCCAGAACGCTACCCATTGACAACACGTTTTTATCAAGAATTGATAGGTTGTCCAATTGAAGAAGAGATATATGAATGTTACAGTATTGCCAAACCTGGAATGTATCAAGGAAATCTGGGTTTCGACCTTGTAAAAGTGTTTGAGTCATACCCAAAAATTGGTAATTTTGAAATAAATGATCAGTATGCTGATGAAGCGTTCACTGTTTATGATCATCCGAAGGTGCTTATATTCAAAAAATCTGTTGAATATGATCCGATATCCGTTACACAAATTCTAAGTGAGGTAGATCTCAGTAAGGTGCTATATTCCACACCTGGTGAATTTCCTGATTATCCTGCTGATTTGGAGCTTTCTGAAACTCAGTTAGAAATTCAACAAGCCGGTGGAACCTGGTCTGATATTTTTGATACTTCAAATATTATTAATCAATATCCCATCCTGGCAGTGATACTCTGGTATTTGGCAATTAGTGTATTAGGTCTGGTTTTTTACCCGATTGTTCGCTTAGGTTTCAATGGTCTCATAGATAAAGGGTATGCATTCAGTAAGCTCTTTGCAATGCTTTTTGTGTCATTAATCGTCTGGATTGGTGGATCCTATGGGATTTTTGTCACCAGGGAATTTATCTGGATTGTCATTGGAATTGTCATAATCGTTAGTATCCTAATTGGATATCTAACAAGGCAAGCAATTGTTACAGACCTGAAACAATTAAATAAACTATTCCTATGGATTGAAGTTGTCAGTTTGGTCTTGTTCGTTGTATTCTTATTAATTCGATTGGGAAATCCGGATTTATGGCACCCGGGAAAAGGTGGAGAAAAACCGATGGATTTCTCTTACTTGAATGCAGTAATAAAGAGCACAACTTTTCCTCCTTATGATCCCTGGTATGCAGGGGGATATATCAATTATTACTATTATGGATTTGTTATCATAGGAATTTTCATTAAATGGTTAGGAATAGTTCCTTCGATTGCATACAACATCGCATTGCCAACCCTGTTCAGTTTCGTTGGAATTGGAGCATTCAGTATTGTATGGAACCTGATTTCATTTTATAAAAAAGAAAACGATCCAACATACACCTCTCCAAAATCAATCAGAGAAATCTTTAAATCTACTGAAGGAATAGCTGGAATAATTGGGATTCTCTTAACTTTAATCCTGGGAAATCTTGGGACAGTGCGAATGATTTGGCATGGTTTACAAAAAATTGGTTCTCCGGATGGTGTTATCGAAGGTGCAAGGTTAATTGAACGCTGGATATGGACAATGAAGGGTTTAGTAGGGTTTTTTAGCGGGCGAAGTCTTCCTTTTTATCCAGGAGATTGGTATTGGGTTCCCAGCCGGGCATTACCACAAGAACCCATTACTGAGTTTCCTTTCTTTTCGTTCATTTATGCTGACCCGCATGCACATGTAATTGCTTTGCCTGTCACTGTAATGGCGATTGCCTGGTCTCTTTCCATTATTTTCACTAAATGGAAATTCAATGAGAACCTTCCAGGTTGGTTTGTAAAATTCATATTGATTCTGGTAGGAATTGTCACAATTGGTGCATTACGCCCCACAAACACATGGGATTTTCCAACATACTTGATACTTGGAGGGGTAGTCATTCTTTATACGATTCTTCGGTATGGAATTGGCTTGAGGACTACTTATCAATTAAATGGTTTTGTTGCCAGGATTGTTGAATCGATCATGATTCTGACTGTATTTGTTGCAGCAGCCTTTCTTTTATATCACCCATTCACCGAATGGTTTGGTCAGGCATACACTGAAATAAAACCCTGGACGGGAAGTCATTCTCCTTTCTGGTCTTATTTCACTCATTGGGGTTTATTCCTGTTTATTTTGATGAGTTGGTTTATTACTGAAACAATTCATTGGATGGCAAGCACCCCTTTATCAAAAGCAAGAAAATTACTCAGATATAGCTTCTGGATATGGTTGGGGTTGGCCACGATTTTCTCAACTACCATCTTTTTATTGACAAAAGAAATCCTGATTGTCTGGTTGGTTTTTCCCATGGCAGTTTGGGCTGGATTATTGATAATAAGAAAAGATCAATCCGACGCGAAAAGATTTGTCCTTTTCCTGACAGGTACTGCTCTGGTGTTGACCTTGATGGTCGAATTGATAGTTCTTAAAGGTGATATTGGCAGGATGAATACGGTCTTCAAGTTTTATCTTCAAGCGTGGATATTATTTGCTATCAGTAGTGGTGCGGCTTTAATTTGGAGTATTCCAGAAATAGCCAAACATTGGTTTCCAGAAGTTAAGATTGCTTGGCAGATTATTGTGATTACACTGTTTGCATGTTCTGCACTGTATCCAATAACAGCAACCGCTGAAAAAATTGATGACCGTATAAGTGGTAAAACTCCACTGACACTGGATGGCATGGTATATATGAAACATTCATCTTATTTTGATGAAGGTATAAATATGAGTCTTGGTGAGGATTATCAAGCCATCCGATGGATGCAAGAAAATGTGATTGGATCGCCCGTCATCGTTGAAGCGAATACAGTAGAATATCGCTGGGGAAGCCGATATTCCATTTACACTGGATTACCAGGTGTTGTCGGTTGGAATTGGCATCAACGGCAACAAAGGGCAGTCGTTCCCTCAACCTGGATTACCGACCGGGTGGAAGCTGTCAATAATTTCTACCTGACTACAGATATTCAGGAAACTGAAGAATTCATCAAGAAATATGATGTTTCGTATATCATTGTTGGGCAAATGGAGAAAGCAAAATACATTGGAGATGGTATTGGTAAATTCCAACAGTTAGATGGCAAACTTTGGAATTCTGCATATTCAATTGGAAGTACTACGATTTATCAGGTGATAAGTGACAAAAAATAAACAATTTATCTATCATGTTATTTCCCAAATTGACTGGGAAGATTTTAAAAAATCTGAATTCTACGCTCCTGATTCTTTAATTCATGAAGGATTTATCCATTTTTCATTTGAAGAGCAAATTCCTGGTGTAATTGAGCGATATTATAAGGAGCAAACAGGTTTGTTGGTGATTAAAGTTGAGATAAATAAGTTAAAATCAAAATTGGAATTTGAACGGGTTCCTGACACAGGATTGTTTCCTCATCTTTATGGAAAGTTAAACATGGACGCTGTCACTGGTGTTTACTCTATATCGAAAGATGAAAATGAGAAAGTATATTGGTCGGAGTGAGGATGATTTTAACTATTGATACTCAAAAATTTCTCACTGAAAAGAAAAAAGTAGCAAAGATAAACAAATGAAAAATAAATTATTTACGATTGAATACTTGATCTATACGCTGATTATTTTTATTGGAATCGCTTTTCGATTTATAAATTTAGGCAAATTACCACTTTCGGATGTTGAAGGCTCCATATCTTTGCATGCTTTGAGCCTGATTTCTGGTGGAAAAGGTGCAAGCTTTTCGGATCAAACCTTTTTATCAAATCTCCAGGCGGTATTATTTTTTTTATTTGGAAATAGCAATTTTGTTGCAAGATTATTTCCTGCAGCAGTAGGAGTGATATTTATCCTTATTCCCTTTTTATTCAGGAATTTTGTCAATCCGAAAATGATGATTATTTTATCGTTTTGGATTGCTTTGAGTCCGACTTTTATTTCTTTATCCAGGCAGGTTGATAGTACTGTTTTATTCCTATTATCAATTTCCATATTTTTCTACTTCTTAATAAAGCGATCAGCCATTTTCAGCACAATATTTTTTGTTCTTAGCATGTTAAGTGGAAAAATATTCTTGTTGTTTTTTGTACCGAGTGTGATTTCATTAATGTATGTATATTTATTCGTGAATAGACAAAATAATTCCACTTATGCCCAGATCATTCACTTAATAAAATCCTTCCAATGGAAAAAATTTGGCTTATATTCGATGGTTGCTTACGTTCTTCTGAGTACTTTTGGCTTCATCTTTCCAAGTCAATTGTCTGGGTTTGGATATGGAATAAATGCATACTTCAATAGTTTTTCACAACCGTCGATTGTATCTTTATCAGATCTGGTTAGAGGTTTGTTATTTTACGAACTTGCAGCCATCTTTTTTGGATTGATGGGCACAATTTATATCATTCGGAAGAATCAGTTCGTTGGATTATTCATAACGGGGATGATTACTTTTAGCATCGTTCAAATTGTTGTTATGACAGAGAAAACCATTGTAATCAATGCAATCATAGTCATCTCGTTAATGATTGCAGGATCATATTTTGTAAACCAATTTATTTTCCTTCCCCGTCACTTGAGAACAAAAATTATGGTTGTGACTTTGATTGCTTTAGTTATTTTATTCTTTATCAGTCTGGCGTTTATGAGTATGTTTGCAAATTCATATCAGGGAGAACAGGAAAATACGCTGCGTATATTTTTTATTATCGCTGGATTTGCTTTAATTATTGGAGCAGGTTTACTGGCTGGGTGGGCAATCAGTTGGGAGATTGCTGGTAAGAGCTTCCTGTTATTATCCATTTCTTATTTATTAATTTTGACTGTATCCGCTTCAGTGAATGCATCTGGATTACGGAACCCATATCAAAATGAAATCCTCAGGATTGATCCAATACCCATTGAGCATGATTTATTGATCAATACATTAGAAAGTTATTCTGAATGGAATTACGGAAACAAAAAATCCATAAGTATCCATATCTTGGGGGATCAATCCCCATCAATGTATTGGGCATTAAGAAATTTTGACAACATTTCGCAGGGGAATGTAATACCTTTTGATAAAGAAGTTGATGCCATCATCACCAATGCTGATCAGAATTTGGTACAGGTAGATTCATTCAGAGGACAAGATATTTTATGGACATCAAAACCGGCCTGGAGTTTAATGACTACCAATGAGACTACTCAATGGTTCTTAACCCGGCGAGCTCCCCAGGATATGCTTCTTCAAAAATCAAACATTATCTGGATTCGCAATAGTTTGTTTCCAGGCTCTGACGATCAATAATATTAAGGAGATAAATGAAAAAAAAATCATTTACGATTACATTAGATGGTCCAGCTGCTTCTGGAAAATCAACTTTAGGAGAAAGATTGGCCGAATCATTGGACTTCTTGTATCTGGATACAGGGGTCATGTATCGGGCAGTAACATTAGCTGTATTGAAGAAAAATGTTGACGTAAATGATGAAGGTTTGGTTACCAAAGTTGCTGAAGAAATGGATCTTGATATTCATCAAGCAACAATTGATGATGGTCGCAGTAACGATGTAATTCTCGATCATGAAGACGTCACCTGGGAAATTCGATTACCTGATGTTGAAGCACACGTCTCTCAAGTTTCAGCCTATAAGGGTGTGCGTGTAGCAATGACGAACAAGCAACGGGAGATTGGAAATCGGGGGGGCATTGTGATGGTTGGTAGAGACATAGGCACGGTGGTTTTACCTGACGCTGAAATCAAGTTGTATCTTGATGCGTCAGTAGAAGAACGCGCAAAACGCCGGTATCTGGAACTTATAAATCGCGGAAAACAAGCGAGCTATGAAAGCGTGCTGGAAGATTTAAGGCGCAGAGATAAAATTGATTCATCTCGGGCAATAGCGCCATTGCGGCCTGCAGAAGATGCAATAATGATTGATTCAGATCACTTGAATGCTGAAGAAGTTTTCCAATTTATTTTTAATTTTGTAAAAGAAAGTAATAATTTTCAAGTATAAAGAAAAAAATTATCTTAAGTATAAACAATTACAATTCATTTTCATGATGATCCATTCGATCAGGAAGGAATCAATATGTGTGACACTTTTGTTTTAATGCCAGATTTTTCAGAAAATGGAAAATTTTATTTTGGAAAAAATTCTGACCGTGATCCTAATGAAGCTCATGAAGTATTGATTGTGCCGGAAAAACAATATGAAAGTGATGAATTGTTAAAATGTACCTATATCTCAATTCCCCAGGTAGAAAAGACGAATAAAGTACTTTTGTGTAAACCAGTTTGGATTTGGGGGGCAGAAATGGGGGTTAACGAACACGGTGTCGTTATTGGAAATGAAGCTGTTTTTTCAAAAATACCAGCAGGAAAAGAACCAGGTTTAATCGGGATGGATTATCTACGCTTAGGGCTGGAGCGGGGGGATAATGCCAGAGAGGCATTGAATGTCATTACGGCATTATTAGAAGAATACGGTCAAACTGGTAATTGTGGATTTATGCATCCATTTTATTATCATAACAGCTTCATTATTGCAGATAGACATGAAGCCTGGAAATTAGAGACAGTTGAAAAACATTGGATAGCACAAAAAATTGATGGATTTGGAGCAATCTCCAATGGTTATTCAATTGAAGATAAATGGGATTTAATTTCCCCTGACCTTATTTCGCATGTAAAAGAGAAAGGTTGGCTGAAAAAAGAAAGTGAATTTAATTTTCGTAAGTCGATTTCGGATTTGTTGATAACTACTTTTAGTGATTCTAAACAACGGCGTTCCTGTTCTATAAGGAAAATTAATGAAACAGGTCCGAAAACTAAGCTTGAAGACGTATTTGATACATTAAGAAGTCACAGAGTTGAAGAGAATTTTCGTCCAGATAAAGGAATAACCGGGGCAGATCTCTGTATGCATTCTGGCTTTGGTCCCATTCGTGTCAGTCAGACTACCGGATCAATGGTTGTTGAACAAAATGATGAACGACTGGTCGTTTGGGTCACAGGTTCATCAGCTCCTTGCCTGAGCATTTTTAAACCAATGTCAATAGATCAGGAGTTGAATTATTTTGGCCAACCACCTGAATTAGAATACGATAGTCAATCTTATTGGTGGCAACAGGAAAGAATTCATCGTAAGATATTGCAAAATTATCCGGAGTTTAGCCAGGAATATAAACAAGAGTTGAATGAGCTTGAGAAAGTTTTTGTCAACAGGATGAGGGGATTTGAAGGTCAAATTGAGATCATCGCGGATTGTTTTGATGATGCCTTTACAATACAGAAAAAGTGGATAGACAAATTTCAAAACGAAGCAGGTAAGGATAAAACCAACATTCTTTACAGACACACATGGAATAAAAATAATCAATTAGCGAAAATGCCATAAGACGATATAGCAATGCTATAATTTTTATAGTTGGTTTTTGGAATACGATGCCTATTTCTTACACTGTCCTCTTTCCCTCAAGACCCTATCTAACCCCGCCGAAAGATTTTCTTGGTTTTGCCGCGTGGTTTGTATTTTTATTTCTGATTTTTCTTATCGTCAAGAGAATTTGGCAACCGCTTCCAAGCCGGCAGCAGAAAAATTGGTGGCTATTTTATGGACTGGCAATTCTGGCACCATTTTCAGTGATTCTTGGTGGTATTGAATTTACAACTTTAAACCCAGGGATGATTGTATCCGGCCTTATTTTGTTTCTTTTTGTCGCAATTCCCTGGCAAATCGCAGCGGGAATTTATGGTTTATTTCCCGCGGTTATCATTGGGCTTATCAGTGGAATATCAATGGCATGGTGGGGAACGCATAATATTTTTACAATTGTGGAAACAATGGGAATGGCTGTGTTGTTTGCTTTTCTCGTTCGTCAAAAATACAGAACACAATTGTTTGGTTTATTAAGAATTCCTTTGGTTGCAGCAATTTTTACTGGCTTGCTATTTATACCGATTTTTATTCTGGATCAAATCCTGAATTCGAGTGGATCTTTGGCAGTCCGTCTTGATTATGGTTTGACACAAACATTCTCACTTTCTATTGTTAGATTTTTAGAACTTTTGGTAGGTGGATTATTTTGTAGTGTACTTTATATAACGAAACAAAAATTATGGTTTACCCCAAAATACCTTTCGCCCACACCTATGGAGAAGAGGATTGAATACCGATTTTTAATGACCACTTTGCCAGTCATTATATTTGTGGTTCTGTTTGTTGTTTACGTGGATTGGAAAGTCGCCAGTAATGCAGCGAAAGATTTGGTGGAATCCAGACTAAGGGGAACAGCTGAAATTGCATCTGAAAGTTTGCCATATTTTTTTGAATCAGGACAAAATCTAATTATCAGTCTGGCTGATGAAAGCCTTTTACAGCAGAATGTTGATATTTGGGCTGACTTGTCAAAAAAGATTCAGGTTATCCCGTTCTTTTCGCAATTATTTTTATTTGATCAAAATGGAAATCCTAAGGATGGCTACCCCATTCGTGATGTGGACCAACTTCAATTATCCATGGAAGAACGAACCGGGATCGAACTGGCTTTAAAGGGAGTAAATTTCCAGATTTATACTTCGCCACCGAAAATATCTGATAAATCTGTACTGATTACTTTCATAACTTCCATTACGAATGATCAGGGAAGTCCGATCGGTGTACTTATTGGCAGAACTGATTTTCTTACAAATCCATATATGCAACCCACCATATCAACCTTAAATATCTTTACTAAATCTGTGGGCGAAAGTGTTGTTTTGGATGATCAAAGAAGAATTATTTTTCATTCCAACATGAACCCGCAGTTATTGTGGTCAATTTATCCACAAGAAATACCCACCACGGCATACTTATTTGAAAATTCCTCCGTAAGTGGTGGTCAGCAATTGGCTTTCCATCAGCCACTCACCGGTAGATCCTGGTCTGTTCTGGTAAGTTTACCAGCCACTGAAGTTCAGGAACTTGCCTTAAAAATTGCAGCGCCGTTATTAGGCGTATTGGGATTGGTAATCATCCTGGTTGTATTGGCTTTAAGATTAGGCATCAAACCAATTACCAAATCGGTAAGATCTCTCTCACATCAGGCTGCACTTATCTCACAAGGTAATTTAGATAATCCGATGAGCATTCATAGCGTCGATGAATTAGGGCAATTAGCTTATTCGTTTGAACAAATGCGCATTCGATTAAGAGATCGGTTGGAAGAGCTGAAACAGCTTTTATTGTCCAGTCAGAGTGTATCCAAACATCTAGATATTTATGCAGCCATTCAACCAATTTTACAGGCTATGCTGGGCCATGATGCATCACATGCTCGTGCAATTCTTATCCGGCAAGTCACTGCTGATCAACTCTCTTCTCCATTCTTATCGATTGGAATTGGTCAGGAAAACGAATCAACAAATGCTTTAGACCGGCAATTGTTTGAGATGATGCGACAACAGGAAGTACTCCCTATTCCAAATCTATCCCGATTTAAACGGTTTGTTATTCCTGGAGGTGTGATACCTGGGGCAATTTTGGCGATTGCTCTCACCCAAGAGAATCAATATTTCGGTGTGATCTGGTTGGCTTATAAAAATGCAAGAATGTTTAAAGAAGAGGAAATCAGGTATTTTTCAACGCTTGCCAGCCAGGCAGCTATGGCTGCAGCAAATGCACAACTGTATGCAACAGCAGAATTAGGCCGCCAGCGCTTCGAAGCAGTATTGAATTCCACCCCTGATCCTGTGATGGTTTTCGATGATGCCAACTATTTAATACTTATCAATCCTGCAGCAAAACAATTAGGTGGTCTTTTTAAAGATACTACGCCAGGATTAAAAATGGATGCGGTAATTGAACATGAAGAATTATTGGAACTATTAAAGAAAGACACTATTAATCGGGATACATCCAGGGAAATACAATTAACCAATCGACAAGTTTTTTTCACAACAGTTTCACCGGTTATCCGCAACGAACAATTGGTTGGAAAAGTGTGTTTATTGAGAGATATCACACAATTTAAGGAAGTTGATACATTTAAATCGGATATTGTATCAACAGTTAGTCATGATCTTAGGTCACCACTTACCTTGATGCGGGGTTATGCTTCCATGTTGCAAATGGTCGGCGAGATCAACGAACAACAGCGTTCCTATATTGCGAAAATTGTTTCCGGTGTGGATAGTATGTCGAAACTGGTTAACAATTTGCTGGATTTAGGAAGAATTGAAGCCGGTATAGGTTTAAAGTTAGAGAGAACCAATCCCATTAGCCTTGCGGAACAAGTCGTTCTTGAATTACAACCGCATGCAAACCAAAAGAATATTGATTTAATTCTGGAATATGCAATTAATCGGGATACATTTATTGAAGCGGATTCTGCTTTGGTGCAACAAGCACTTTATAATGTTGTTGAAAATGCATTAAAATATAATTCATTAGGTGGAACCGTAAAGGTTAGCGTGAGTTCTAATGACATTCATGCAACGTTTGAAATAACCGATAATGGCATTGGTATAGCCCCAATAGATTTACCACACTTATTTGAGAAATTTTATCGAAGTGGTAGGCGAGAGGCATATAATCAAAGGGGAACTGGATTAGGGCTTGCCATCGTAAAAACAATTATTGAAAAACATAATGGAAAGGTTTGGGTCGAGAGCAAATTAGGACGTGGAAGTAGTTTTTTCCTGCAACTACCTATCAGGCAGGGATAAAATATCAAATCTGAAGAAAATTGGGTGAAAATTGTAGAATATTGGTCAAAAATTAAGCAAAAAATAGAATCTTTTGTGATATAATATTCGTTTGCATGTATATGATTTGTTGTTGTTTAATTTGAGGTAAGCGTAGAAATCTATCTACCGCTTATCTTTGTTGTTGTCAGGGACATTTATAAGGAGGCTTTTTAGTGGAAACCAAGAGTCTTGTTGCGTTACGTATCAGTCTTGCTTCTCCAGAAACTATTCGTAGTTGGTCATATGGTGAAGTACTCAAGCCAGAAACAATTAACTATCGCCGACTACGGCCAGAAAAAGATGGTTTATTTTGTGAGGCTATTTTCGGTCCAACCCGAGATTATCAATGTTATTGTGGAAAATACAAGAATCCACGTTACAAAGGTATTATTTGTGATAAGTGTGGTGTAGAAGTCACGCGCTCAGCCGTTCGTAGAGAACGAATGGGGCATATTGAACTAGCTGCTCCAGTTGCCCATATCTGGTATACCCGTAGAATTCCTTCTTATTTAGGTTTGTTACTTGATATTTCCAGAAGAAATCTAGATCGTGTTTTGTATTTTGCTCAATATATCGTCACCTTTGTGGATGAAGATGCACGGCAAAAAGCATTAAAACGGCTGGAAGATGAAATTAGTTTTTCAGAACGAGAACAAGCCACTCAGATTAACGCCAGAATTCTGGAAGTTAAACAAGCACGTGATAGGAAAATTGAAGAATTACGAAAACAACAAAAAGAAATTCAGGATCGTCGTGAAGAGCAAATTGCCAATCTACTAGCACCAGTGATGCGCGATGGCCAGACACTCGAACGAGAATTACAAGAAAAAATTGGAAATGTAGCCAGAACCGATATTTTATTTGCAAAAATCAACAACATAGTGATTGTAAAAGCTGGTGAGACAATTTCCAATCAACATATCGGCATGGTTCAAAAAGCAGTTAAAGAGCATCTTGAAGAGTTAGAAAATCAAACACGTGATCAGATTGTTCGTGACATTGAGATGATCAAGATGGAAATTGATCAAGTGAAAGCACAAGCTGATCTTGAAATGGAATCTTTAAGAAATAATCTTGAAGATCAATCGACAGTTTCCCAGAATCAAAATTCACGTCTGCGTGATGAATTACAGGATCTGAAACCATTCACATTCTTAAGTGAAACACGCTACCGTGAATTAAAACAACGCTGGGGTCAGGTCTTCAGAGCTGATATGGGTGCTGAAGCGTACTACGATATTCTCAAACGTCTTGATCTTGATAAATTATCCGAAGAATTATGGGTAGAAGTTCGAACATCAAAGAGTAAACAAAAAAGAAAAAAGGCTACTACGCGATTGAAGGTTGTTGAAGCCTTCAGACGATCCAAAAATCGTGCTGAATGGATGATAATGACTGTTTTACCAGTTATTCCTCCAGACCTTCGTCCGATGGTTCAATTGGATGGTGGCCGATTTGCTACCTCAGACTTGAATGATCTCTATCGACGCGTGATTAACCGCAATAATCGCCTAAAACGACTATTAGAATTAGGGGCTCCAGATGTTATCGTACGTAATGAAAAACGTATGTTGCAGGAAGCTGTGGATTCGTTGATTGATAATTCTCAGCGTGGAAAAGCTTTATCACGCCGTGGTCGTCGTGAATTGAAATCCTTAAGCGACATGTTGAAAGGTAAAAAGGGACGTTTCCGCCGTAATCTATTAGGAAAACGTGTTGATTATTCTGGCCGTTCGGTTATTGTTGTCGGTCCTACACTCAAGCTTTACCAATGCGGTTTACCAAAGAATATGGCGTTGGAACTTTACAGACCCTTCGTGATTTCACGTTTGGTACACCATGGCTATGCAGCTAATGTAAAAGGTGCCCGGCGGTTTATTGAACGAAACAGACCAGAAGTTTGGGAAGTATTAGAAGAAGTTATTCGCGATCGCCCGGTTTTGCTGAATCGTGCTCCTACCTTACATCGTCTTGGTATTCAAGCATTCGAACCAATTCTCATCGAAGGTAGCGCAATCCAGCTTCATCCTTTGGTAACAACTGCATTCAATGCTGATTTCGATGGTGATCAGATGGCGGTTCACGTTCCATTATCGGACAAGGCGGTATGGGAAGCTAGAAATCTAATGCTTTCTTCTAAAAACTTATTAAAACCTGCCGATGGTGAACCGATCGTCAGTCCTGCTAAAGATATGGTTTTGGGTGTTTACTATCTGACAAATTTTGATAATTTAAAGCACAAAGGTGATGGCAGAATTTTCGCCACTATGGATGAAGCAGAATTAGCTTATACATTAGATCAGGTTGAAATACACTCCAAGGTCAAATTGCAGACTGAAACATGGTACGATGAAAATGGCAATCGCCTGGATAAACCCCGCAAGGCAGTTATCGATACCACCATAGGAAGAATATTATTTAATCGAATTCTCCCAGAAAAAGTTCAATTTATTAACCGTGAATTGGAAAAAGGTGGCGTAAAAGATCTGATCGCAGAAGTTTATGAAGTTTATGGGGAAGAAACCACTACAAGAACCGCAGACAATATCAAAGACATTGGTTTTGAATTTGCAATGCGTTCAGGATCAACCCTCGCTGTTGCAGATATCTCAATGCCAATTAAGAAATCTGAAATTTTAGCAAAATCACAGGGTGAAGTTGAAGGTGTTCAACGTTCATTCCGACGTGGTTTACTTACTGAACAAGAACGAAATGAACGCGAAATTGAAATTTGGCAAAAAACTACAAAAGATGTTGCCACTGCAGTACGTGATAACATGGATCCAAATGGTAATCTCTCAACCATGGCAAATTCTGGTGCAACGAAGGGTGGTTTTGGTCCAATCTCTCAGTTGGCAGGTATGCGTGGCCTTATGGCTGACCCTGCTGGACGTATTATTCGTCTACCCATCCAATCAAACTTCCGTGAAGGTCTCACAGCTCTCGAGTACTTTATTTCGACCCACGGTGCTCGAAAAGGTCTCGCTGATACAGCCTTACGTACAGCAGATGCTGGTTACCTGACACGTCGTCTGGTTGATATTGCCCAGGATGTGATAATCAATGAACATGACTGCGGTACAGATTCTGGTATCTACATGCGAGAATCGGATGATGTAGCAGGTCAGCCTTTTGGCATCCGGTTATATGGTCGTGTCATTGCTAAAAGGATTATTGATCCCGAAACGGGAGAGGTAGTGGTTGAACATAACGACATTCTGGATCATGATCGCATTCGTAAAATCGAAAAACATGGTATCAAAGAAGTCAAAGTTCGTTCTCCAATGACCTGTGAATTAATTCATGGTATTTGTGCAACATGTTATGGCATGGATTTAGGTAGAGGAAAAATTGTGGAGCTTGGCTCAGCAGTTGGTACCGTTGCTGCACAATCCATCGGTGAACCTGGAACACAATTAACACTGCGAACTTTCCACACTGGTGGTGTTGCAGCAGGTGGCGATATCACAACCGGTCTGCCTCGTGTAGAAGAGTTGTTTGAAGCTCGTCGTGCACCTAAGGGTGAAGCTGTTGTCAGTCAGATTTCTGGTGTTGCTCAAATTCTGCAAAGTGATCGTTATAGTGAACAAAGAATGGTGAGAGTAGAACATAGCGAAATGCTGAGTGATGCTTACGATATCCCAGAAGAGTGGACCATCCGCGTCTCGGATGAAGATTCAGTTTCTTTAGGTGATACCCTGGCTACATTAAATGACTCTGAAATCTCTGCACAACATGCAGGTCGTATTAGGGTTGAAGATAAAAAAGTCATTGTCAGTTATGAACAGCGGGACATGGAAGAATACGAAATTCCAACCACATCAAGAATCATGGTGAAAGATGGCGAGCATGTTGAAGCTGGACAACCATTGACAGAAGGTTCTTTGAATCCTCACACAGTGTTGAAGATCAAAGGTCGCGATGCCTGTATGATGTATTTGTTGGTTGAAATTCAGAAAGTCTATCGCGCTCAAGGGCAAAACATCAATGACAAGCACTTTGAAGTAATCATTCGAAAGATGTTAGGTCGTGTTCAGGTTATACGTGCTGGAGATTCACCCTATTTGCCCATGGATCTGGTGGACCGCTTGGAAATTCAACACATCAATGATCGCTTACAAGCAGAGGGCAAGGTTCCTGCAAAATATTCTGAGGTTCTTTTAGGAGTAACAAAAGCGTCACTCAGCACAGATTCATTCCTCTCTGCAGCATCATTCCAACACACGATCAAAGTTTTATCACATGCTGCGATCGCAGGTGAACAGGATCCATTGTTTGGTCTAAAGGAAAACGTCATTATTGGTAAATTAATTCCAGCTGGTTCTGGTTTTATTCATGGACGTTTTTCTGAAACTGAGGATGGTAACCTTGAATCAATCGTTCAGATGGATGATTATCCTTCGCTAACAACTGAAGAATAATTTAGTTATCGAATTAATAAAAATCTCCGACTCAAGTCGGAGATTTTTATTACCAATTGTTTATGAATTTGTGGAAAAAAATGAATAATGGTACGCAATTTTTTCATTTATTAATCCAAATGTATCCCTACCATTGCTTACATTTGCTTTTTCGGATTTGCATATCCAGTTGATGCTTCGGGAATTTCCAGAACCAGAAATGCCAGTAATTGTAAATTTTCCATTCGGTAATAATTGTTTTAGAAGATATTTATACCAATCTTGAATCTCTGTTGTTCCCTGGATGGACCGGGTCGAGGTAACATGGACGGAATTAGGCGCATATAACTTCGTGACTTGCTCAGGTTTTCCTGAGTTAAGAGCCTCCACCCATAAATCAGTGATATCTCTTGCCTGTTGTGGCTTATCCCAGGCATAATCCGATATTTTCTTCCATAAATCAGGATAGGCTGGCCGACATTCATCCCAACTAAAGAAATTTGCCCCCTCCAATTTAAGTTCTTTACTGGTATCCAAAAATTTGAGTGTATCTTCTACAGTAGGAAGCCATGATCCAGCACGGTAGGTGGGTCCTGTCGGGATGATTGGGCGAAATGGTGTGGTGGATTGAAACTCTTTAACTGTGCGGACTAAATTAGCTTCAGGATTATGAGATTGTTCCCAGTAAACCTGGGGCATGTTGTAATCACAATAATCTAAAAAGGTTTTCCAGGGTAATTGCGGATGAAAAGAAGGAAATCGGTAAGAACTGAGGGCAAACGGAATATTCGGAAGGTTTTTTCGTAAAATTTTCATATACGCTAATGCAGCATTTTTCTTCCCTGGTTCTTTATACTCAATTTCAGCATCTATTACATATCCGCTTAACTCAAATTCCTTCATCCTTTTTACAGCAATATTTGCTTCGCTGGAAGGATAATCACCATACACATAATGCCATCCCCATACTTCGATACCAACATCACGCAATGCGCTAACAACTGGACCGACATAATCTTCGTTGGTTTGTCGATTGACGTTATAAGGAAAAGCACCATCAGCAATTTTCAATATAACATGGGTTAATTGGGCATCCTTTGCTGTTCTGGCAATTGCTTTTGGATCCCCTTTTTCACTGTTGATTATCTTCCAGATGAAAAATCCTTTTCCTTTTAGGCTCATCATTTCACCTTTTCTTTCCTATAGTTCTAATTGACCTTCCAGGCCTAATTGAGGGGCGATATTACGCATAGCCAAAATAACATTGGAAACATGTTCCCATAAATCTATTCCAAATTCATTTGCTGCAGTTTCAATCTCGTCACGATTTGCACCGGCAGCAAAAGCTTTATCCTTCCACTTCTTTTTAACTGATTTTACTTCCAGATCATATAAGGAACGGGAAGGTCTGACCAGTGCAACCGCTGTTACTAAACCGGTAATTTCATCACAGGCAAATAATGCTTTTTCCATTTGCGTTTCTCGGGGTACATTGGTGTGATCTGCATGACTGAGGACAGCTTTTATCCAATGTTCAGGTACACCCCTCTCTCTTAGAATAGGAACACCAGCTTGAGGATGATCTTCCAGAGTTGGGTGAATCTCCCAATCAAAATCGTGAAGAAGTCCAACATTTCCCCATTCTTCCTGATCCGCACTGTACAGTTTTGCATAAAAGCGCATAGCTGCTTCTACTGAAAGCATATGGTTAATAAGATTCTCATTTTTTACGAATTCTCTCACGATAGTAATTACTTTTTCCCGATCCATTTATTCCTCATTAAAAAACTAAAATATAGGTAATTCATCTCCAAGAACAGGCACCGGACGTTGAATCCAGACATCCCACATCGCGGACATTGTGGCAAAGATCTCTCTGAGATTCCAATATCGAAGTGAGTAACTTGAATACTCTCGTAAATCTGCATTCACTCCTTGTGAAACGATACCCAATTGGTCACACAGAAAGATCGCTCTGGGCAAATGGAATCTTTGAGTTACAAGTATGGCTTGATCCACTTTGAATATAGCCTTTGCGCGATAGCAGGTATCATATGTTCTGCGTCCTGCAAAATCGAGAACAATGTCCTCTTCTGGAACACCTAATTCCAGAGCATATTCGTGCATCGCACCTGGTTCGTTATAATCCACAAAACGATTGTCACCACTAAAAAGTAACTTTTGAACCTTACCTTGATCATACAATCCCACTGCTGCCTTAACTCGATCACGCAGCACAGGAGTGGGAGACCCATCCCAATGAAGTCCAGCACCAAAGACGATTGCCACCGAATAACCATCTGGCGCATCATCTACAGTAAAAATTCTTTCAGCATAAACAACTCTAAACAGCAACCAAACTAAAACTGGAAAGAGGGTTACCAATAATCCAGCCCAGATGATGCTTCGAATCAAACTTTTTAATAATTTCATTACACGTTAATATCCTAAATGTTGGTATGGATTGATATTTGCCGCTTTTACCAATTCTCTTAATGCATCATAATAATCATCTTCTATCGAAAGGAATCCTTGAATATCATATTGAAGAGCATCAGAGACGATAGATTTTCCGTTTTCCTCAGCAATCAAACTTAGAAATGCATTTTTTATGTCACTTTGCATCTGAGCAGGGACAGAAACAGAAGCTGCTAAACCAAGGCTGGGGATGACTGCATCTGATTGCCAAATGACCAAAATACGATCCATAACATCTGGCAAATCGTTAATCACCTGTGAAGATGTTCTTGGATCTCCAGAGTAAGAATAGGTAGCTCCGAAATCGCATATCCCTTTAATATATAGAGCTCTGATGATTGCGCCAGGATTTTGTAAATAGGCAGGAGGTAAAATTGAGATCCCGTTTTGAGCTAAAATACCATCCGGGACGATGGTGCCAGAAATCGATGAGTGTTCTGTCCAGCAAGGTCTCTTTCCTTCAAATTGGCGCAACGCAGTATCGGCAGTAGTGGTGGATTTATTTGTTTTTTCATCGAAATATGAATTAAATCCTGAATCTCTATTGGCGAAAAATTGGGTTCCATAATTATATAGACCAAAATGATTTGAAACGATCAGAGGAACGACGAGGTCACGTTCTGAAGCAGCCAGGTAAGTTAATGGTTGAATAAAAATGAAATGAACCTCACCTTGGCGCAAATTATCAAATGCATCCTGTGGGTTTTCAAATGTTTGTAACTGTATTTCATATGCAGTCTTGTCTTCCAAAGCATTGATCATCGGATTTGTGAGGTTTTCGGTGTTGATTTGGTTTCCTGAGGCAATGTAACCAATAATGATGGGTGATTCCTCCAAACCTATTTGAACAGTTGGTTGAGCGGTGCTGGTGGGTAATGAAGGTGGTGTGGTTGCCACGGAAAACGTTGATGCAGGTTCGATAACAATGGTGTTTTGACAGCCAGAAAAAAGTATGGATATTAAAAGAGAAAAATTAAGAAATCGAAATTTCTTATTAGCGAGGAATGAAAGCAGCTTAATAATTTTTAATAGGCTCATTAGCTAAAATTATAATGCATTGACATAGATTTATTATGGAGGTGCAATTTATGTGCCTATCTTATTTTGATGGATTGCTTCAAAAAATAAAATGATATTATCAACTGCTGAATAATTTAATTAGAAAATTAATGGTTTGTGATTAACTTGAAAAATCATCTAAAAAAAATATTTGTTAAATTACTTGACTTAATCGGACTGAATGATAAAATATTAGGTAATTACTGAGAGGTTAATGAAATTTTGGATGGTAATATTTGGGTTACTCCAAATACACATGTTAAATTACTTAACAAACATGTAGTATTAGATCTTATTCGGTTTACACCTGGTGGTGTTTCCAGGGTGGATCTATCTAGGCATTTAGGTTTAACTAGGGCAGCAGTGACATCAATCATTAATGATTTAGTCGGTGAGGGGTTGGTGCGTGAGGCTGAAACCCGATATTCTGGAGGCAGAAGACCCATTGTCTTAGAAGTTGTTCCTGAAAAAGGCTATGTTTTTGGGGTTGATCTAGGTGCAACTCATTTATATGTTTGCTTATCAGATTATTCTGCTAACGTTATTAACGAACACGAAATGGATTTAGATATTAATGAAGGTCCCATTACCTGTTTAAAGTTGGTAGATAGCTTAGTTCACCAGGTATTGGCTGCTGCTGGATTACAGTTAACAGACATTTCTGCAATTGGAATGGGTCTTCCGGGTCCGGTAGTCATTGAAAGAGGGACTGTGAGTATGCCCCCAATTATGCCTGGTTGGAATAATTTTCCTATTCGGGAGACTTTGGGTAAAAAGTGGAATTGCCCTGTATTGGTGAATAATGATGCTGAATTAGGTGCGCTGGGCGAATGGGCATATGGAGCTGGCAGGGGAGAAAAAAACCTGGCCTACATAAAAGTTGGTACAGGAATTGGCGCAGGATTGATCCTTGAGAGTAAAATTTATCATGGAGCGACGGGCTCGGCAGGCGAAATTGGTCATATCACCATTAATGAAAATGGACCTAAATGTTCCTGTGGTAATTTTGGCTGTTTAGAAGCCTTTGCTGGTGGAAAGGCAATTGCCAGTCGGGCACAAGAAGAATTAAGCAAAGGGAGAAGATCTCAATTGGTTGGTTTAGGAGATTTATATAAAATTTCTGCAAAAGATGTAATTAAAGCAGCCAAAAGAGGTGATTTGCTTTCACAGCAAATCATTACTGAAGCAGGCTCGTACCTTGGTGTTGCCATAGCTGGGTTAGTGAACCTATTTAACCCCAGTATTGTTATAATTGGAGGAGGAATATCTTCCAGCGGAGATTTGTTACTGGATCCAATTCGGGAAGCAGTCGCGAATCGAAGCTTATATGTTTCGGGAAACGCAGTTCGAATCTCAGCTGCATTATTAGGTAAGAGATCGACTGTTATGGGTGCTGTTACACAGGCGTTATCGTATGCATTACATAAATCTGGTAAATGGAACCATAATTAACTTTACTAAAGGAGGTGATACTCGGAGGAACTTGAAATATTGTTATTCAAACTAATATAAAAAAAATTTCGGAGGAAAAAATGTCTAAGAAGTTGTTAACCTTGATCAGTGTCCTACTGATCGCAATGTTTGTTTTATCAGCCTGTAAACCCGCTGAAACACCTGTAGAAACAGCTGCTCCAGTTGAGCCTGCTGACACCGCTGCACCTGCTGAACCGAGTGGTGAAGTGGTTACCATCACAGTTTGGAACCAATGGGATGGCGCATATTTAGCTGCAATTGAACAGGCTTTTCGTGATTACGAAGCTGCAAATCCCAATGTAAAGATAGATCTTTCAAAACCAGAAGATGTCAAGAATGCTCTAACCGTCGCTATCCCTGCTGGTGAAGGTCCTGATATCATTGGTTGGGCAAATGACGCTATTGGTGAACAAGCCCTCAATGGTAACATCGTCGCTATCAGTGACTATGGCATTGATACTGCATTTTTGGAAGCCAATTATGAACCGGCTGCTGTTGCTGGTGTTCAATGGTCAGATATGATTTGGGGACTCCCCGAATCTCAGGAAGGTATTGCTTTAATTTACAATAAGGCAATTGTCACAGATGAATATCTCCCTACTGGTCCAATGGATTTCGAAGATCTTTATGAAAAAGCTAAGAAATTCCAGGAAGATACCGGTAATGTTCTGGTTTGTAATCAGGCATTTGGAGGTTCAGATGCTTATCATATGTCACCTATTTACTTCGGTTTTGGTTTACCATCTTACGTAGATGAAGAAGGTAATGCCTTCCTCAATACTCCAGAAGCAATCGCTGCTGGTGAATGGTTAAAGAAATTTGCAACCGTATCATTTGCTGAAAACAGCTATGATATCTGTAATGCTGCTTTAGCTGAAGGTAAAGTTGGTATGTGGTGGACTGGTCCATGGGCAGTAGCTGGTGTAGAAGCCAGTGGCATTGACTACGGTATTTTACCAATGGGTAGCCCATTCGTTGGTATCAAAGTCCTAATGATGAGCAAGAATGCCGTCGATCGTGGAAATGCTGAAATTGCATTGGATATCATGAAATACTTTACCAGTGCTGATGTACAAAAGAAAATCGCTTTGGTCAACAAAACCATTCCAGCTGCAACTGGCGCATTGAATGATCCGGAAGTTTCATCCTTAGCTGCAGTAGTTGGATTTGGTGCTGCATTGAATCTTGGTGTTCCTATGTCACCTTCTCCATTCTCTTCAGCCCAATGGGGCCCTGTTGGTGATGCATCTGCTGCTATCTGGACAGGTGCTCAGGAACCTGCAGTAGCAATGGAAGCCGCTCAAGCTGCTATTGAAGAAGCTGTTGCTGGCATGCAGTAATTCTTAACACAAGATGAGGAGGAGGATGACTCCTCCTCATTTTTCATTACTGAGTCGAAAGGAGTTAGTGATGAGCGCCTGGATGGGCCGTAGAAAATGGATCACAGTTTCTTTATTTCTCTTGCCGACAATTTTAGCGATAATAGTATTCAATGTTTATCCAATTCTTCTCAATACCTACATTTCATTTACAAATAGAAATAAATTTCGCCCAAATCCTGATTGTGAAGTAACTTTAACCGGATTATTAGACCCGCTCTGTTGGCCAGCATTTCGCGAAAATGCTCCCACAGGACTGGGTAACCCATATACGATCCAAGACCCAATACTTGCTAACTACGATACATTGATGGGTAAGTTATTCCAACCAGAAGCGTTATTTGGTCTCTTTTTGATTATTGTAGTTTTTGCGCCTCTTTTTGGCGTGAGTTATTTTAATAAACGTCAGGAAAGAAAACTGGATGAAAAAATTGCACCTGGTTTGCTTTGGATTTTGGGAATCATTCTGACAATTGCTTTATTCTTCCTTCTTGATGTCCCGAACTCCATAAAAACTTTGATGGATACTGGTGATTTTTTGGCTGTTGTATTGAGAACGGTGTTATTTGTTGCGCTACGAGTACCATTGACATTTGTTCTAGGGTTGATTCTTGCACTTATATTAAACCTGGAAGATCTTAAAGGAAAAACTTTCTTTAGGGTAGTTCTTTTTATTCCATGGGGTGCTTCTTCGGTTGCAATATTACTGGCTTTGGTCTGGCAATTTTTGTTCCGTCAACAAGGAACAATCAATCAGATCATTACTCAATTTGGTGGAACCGGTCCCATCTGGCTTAATAATCCAATCCTGGCTTTTGGGGTTGTTGTTCTGGCAGATATATGGTTTTCGTATCCATTTTTTATGGTATCGATTTTGGGAGCCCTGCAATCAGTTCCTGGGGAATTATATGAGGCAGCAGAAGTAGATGGTGCAGGTTGGTGGACACAACTGACAAAAATTACGTTGCCACTAATCCGACCAGCAGTTCTGCCTGCTGCGGTACTTACATCAATAACCGCATTCCAAATGTTTGGAACTGCTTATGCTATCACAGGCGGTGGTCCACAAAGGGGAGCTGGTACCCCAGGAGCTACGGAATTTGTAATGGTATATGCCTTCAAACAAATTTTTCAACAGCAAAATTATGGTCGTGCTACTGCTTTTGCTGTTCTAATATTTATCATGTTATTCCTGGCAACCCTGTATAGTTTGCGAGTAACAAAGATGACGAAAGGAGCGTATTAATGAAAAGGAAAACCAAACCATGGATTCGTGTTATGCAATATGCATTCCTGATCATTGCCACGATCTACGCTTTTTATCCAGTCTGGTTCGCTATTCTTGCGTCTGGTCGAATAGGTGATCGCCTTTATACACTCAATTTACTTGGTATGTTCATTCCAACCCAATGGACATTTGAAAATTACCGGGTGATGCTTTTTGAGCGTCCTTTCCTTACCTGGCTTACGAACAGCTTAAAGGTGGCGTCAATCACCACGATTGCCAGCCTCATTGTATGTACATCAGCGGCTTTTGCTCTTTCAAGATTTCGATTTAAAGGCCGTGAGTTCTTTCTGGTCTTCCTTCTGGCTATATCAACATTTCCAGGACTTTTATCATTGGTCGCTATTGCACAATTATTAACTGCCTTAGGTCTTTATGGAAAACACCTGGGTCTGATTTTGGCTTATACGGCAGGAACACTTGTATTTTGTACCTGGAACCTCAAAGGCTATTTTGACACGATTCCAGTGGAAATGGAAGAATCTGCCATGCTGGATGGTTGTGGACCACTACAGGCCTTTATTTTGATTGCTTTACCTCTTGCGAGACCAGCCTTGGCGGTCACAGCTATCCTTGCTTTTATGGCTGGATGGGGAGACTTTGTGTTTGCTTCCGTTCTCGTACCTGCGCCTGATAGCCTAAAATTAGCTGTTCCAGCTTTATATGCGTTAGCAAACTCGATGAGTGTACCCTGGGGCTACTTTGCTGCTGGTGCCGTTATTGTAATTATCCCAACTATCATAGTTTATCTGTCAATGAACCGCTACTTTGAAGGTGGACTAACACTTGGTGGTGTAAAGGGATAGAAAAGTTTTCATATCACTTCGACTCATTAATGAACCAAACCAGACCCGGTCCTCCGGGTCTGGTTTAAAAAAAATCGGAATTTTCTTCAGAAAGGGTCTGTATGAGTAAGCATAAATTATTAATGTTGATATCAATAATTTTCTCTACTTTATTTTCTGCTTGTTCGCAGAGCCCAACTGTAATTGATCCTGAAATAACACTGCCATCGCCAACTATTACATCAACAATATCTACACCTCAACATAATTTTCCATGGTGGAACGATGCTGTATTTTATGAAATATTTGTTCGCAGTTTTTATGACAGCGACGGAGATGGTATTGGTGATTTTCAAGGTCTTATTTCAAAATTAGATTACTTAAATGATGGTGATCCCAATACGAAGGATGACCTGGGTATTACTGGTATTTGGTTGATGCCGATTTTCCCTTCAACGTCTTATCATGGCTATGATGTGATCAATTATAAGGATGTAAATCCAGAATTTGGAACCATGGAAGATTTCAAGAAATTTCTGGAAGAAGCTCACAAACGGGATATTAAGGTGATTATTGATTTTGTTGTGAATCACACATCTATTGAACATCCCTGGTTTGAAGAAGCAAGAGCTAACCAGGAGTCTCCGTATCGAGATTGGTATATTTGGGCTGAAGAAAAGCCTACCTACAAGGGTCCATGGGGTCAAGAAGTGTGGCATTTTAATTACGATACATATTATTATGGGGTATTTTGGTCAGGAATGCCGGATTTAAATTTTCGGAACGAGGAAGTAACGAATGAAGTATATGAAATTGCTGATTTCTGGCTGAAGGATATCGGTGTGGATGGCTTTCGCATAGATGGTGCATTACACTTAATTGAAGATGGTCAAGTCCAAAAAAATACCGATGCAACACATGAATGGTTTCGAGCTTTTAATGAACATTACAAGGAAATAAACCCACAAGCAATGACCGTTGGTGAAGTCTGGGATTCCAATTTTCTGGCGGTACGGTATGTTAAAGATAAAGAATTTGATTTAGTTTTTGATTTTGAACAGGCAGATTCAATTATGTTGGGTGTGATGGGTTCTGATGGGCAACGCGTTCTTAATGCGTTGGAATTTAATTACAACTTATATCCGGATTTTCAAAAAGCAAATTTTCTGACCAACCATGATATGAATAGGGTCATGCACTTGTTTCAAGGGAATGAGAATAAAGCCAAAGCTGCTGCTGTCATTCTACTGACTTCACCCGGAGTGCCGTTTATATATTATGGAGAAGAGGTTGGTATGCTGGGAGCAAAGCCGGATGAGGATATCCGGTTACCGATGCAATGGAGTTCAGAGCTTAATGCCGGGTTCAGTACAGGAAGTCCATGGAGAGGTGTCAATGACAATTATGTGGATTGGAATGTTGATATATTAAATCAGAATGCGGAGTCTTTGACTAATCTATACAGAACGCTCATTCAAAGCAGAAATGAAACAATGGCATTAAGGGTTGGGGAGTATAAGACTTTAAAAACCAATGAAAGAAATGTCATTGCCTACGCCAGAGTTCTGGATGAAGAAATAATCATTATTATGATTAATCTGGAAAACAATGACAAAAATGTTGTTTTAGATATTCCGGATGGATTGTTAGAAACAGGTGAACATGAAGTAATATCTCTGCTTGATTCCAGGGTGATGGCTTCGATTACAGTAGTAGAAGGAATACCTACAACTTATGTCCCTCAAGAAATATTTTCACCCTGGGAATATCTAATTTTGAAGATAAAACCTTGAGTTATGGAAGATCGAATTCTTAATTTTCCAAAAATACCGAGATGGTGGAACAAGCATGTAACCATCATTTTCATTGTTGTCCTCAGTATTATTTTGCATGCATGGACGGTTTGGCAATTACCAGTTGATTTTGATGAACCAGTCTATTTAAAAGTAGCATCGGATTATGCAGGTTTTATAAAGCAAGGTGATCTGCAAGGTCTGATGAATTATGAAGAGAACCAGGAACATCCTGCACTAGTAAAAGTGTTATATAGTATTCCTTATCTCTTGTCAGAAAAAATTTCAGACACTTCTTTTTATTTATTTGTAGCCAGAAGTATTTCAGCTATCTTTGGAGTTATGGCAGTGTTTGTTGTGACACTGATCAATCCATGGGCAGGTTTCTTTCTAACCCTACATTCAATGACTTTAAAATATACTTCTCAGGCTTATTTAGAAGCCTTACCGCTATTTGCTATGGTCTTCAGTGTTTATAGCTTGTTAAGAAGTGAAAAGCATGGGAAAAGGTGGTTTTATCTATCAGCCATAGCGTTAGGTGTGATAGCTGCCAGTAAATATCCTTATTTGTTTATTATCGTTATTTTAAGTTACATTTGGTTTCAATTCTCTGAAAAAAAATTATCTGATGCAATGAAATTTATTATCGTTTCAAGTGTCACTTTTTTTATATTAAATCCTTCTATATGGGCAGATCCAGTCAATAGATTATTTTCAAGTTTTTTATTTCATGGGAATTATTCGCAATCAACACATGTTCAATCTTATGCGTACCCCTGGTACCAACCTTTAATTTTTATTTCAACCAGTGTTCAATGGCATCCCCAGGTTTTTTTCTTTTTTTCAAGTGATGAATTCGTTTTTTATGTAACAATTATTGGATTATATTTCGAAATAAAAGAAAAGAAATGGACAGCTGTTTGGTTCTTCGTTGGATTGTTTCTCCTTCTGGTTTGGCCAACCAAATGGCCACAATATACACTAATATTGTCTCCTGTCATGGCGATTATTGCAGGAAAAACATTGCAGAGAGGTTTGAGCTGGTTAAAACCCCAAGATGATTACTGGAATTATCTGGATGTAATGCTCCCCAAACCGCCAAAAATTATATGGTGGATTATTGGTATTTTGTTGGTAGGTCTATTTGGTGGAAAAGTGGGTTATGAATATCAACTTGCACTCTCACGCAGGGGTTGGGATAGTTATGATACGACCAATTCTCCTTTGGTGAGTAATATGATTTATCAAATCAATATTGGAAATGGGAATGAATTATTATTTGCAACCGACAAAGGATTGAATATCTGGAAAGGCGATGAGGATTCTTTATGGGGTGAGTCGGTTTCAATTTTTGATCGATCTAACTCACCAATTCCATCTGATCGGATTCTTTCTGTTTCTTATAATAAAAATAATGAAATCTATTGGCTGGGAACAGATAAGGGGATTGTTAGTTATGATGGATTAGATTGGATGATACACGATCAGAGTTCAGTAGGTTGTGAACAATGTCAGGTTAATGATATAGCCATAGATTCCTCAAATGTTGTCTGGGTGGCCATGAATGATGGCATCTATTTTTTTGATGGAATCATTTGGAAAAAATTAACTGATCCTGATAGTGATATAACCAATGATATTATTAATACGCTAGTGAGACAAAAATCAAATGGAATTGATAAAATTTGGATAGGTACTTTTCAAGGTGTATCGATCTATGACTTTATGGAAACCAAATGGACTCATTTAATCTGGGCTGACAATTTTTTTGGTTGGGGTGGCGTGGTGGATTTAAGAATTCTGAAGGATGAAAGAGTGATCGCAAACACCTCTGGTGGTGGAATTGGGATTTTCCAAAATGAATGGACCTTCCTGAAGAATTCTAATTCACCATTTAAGAGTAATACGGTCAATACATCTATTGAGGGGCAAGATGGATCGATCTGGTTTGGGTTTGGTTACCCAACTGAACCTGGAGGTTATCTAATGCGTCTGGACCCAGAAAATGAATGGCACAGGTTCGCTGCCAACACCTCTGGATATCTTGAAAGTGAACCACTGGATTTGTTTTTTGATCTTGATGGAAGACTTTGGATAGCTACCAATGGGAATGGGATACAAACTTTTTATCGACAGTCTAAAAACGGAGGATAGAAATGAAACGCATGCTGTTTGTTGTAAATATAATTTTGGTAATTTCTCTTTTTTTGAGTTCTTGTGCCTCAAAGAGTGAAGTAGAAGAAGTGATCCCACCAACCTCAACAGTTGAACTTGAAAAGGCAACGCAAACACCCTTAATAGAAGAAGACATTGAAGAAGATGTTATATATTTAAATTTAACCTGGCATCAGCATCAACCTTTATACTACAAAAATGAAGACGGTGTTTACACCAGACCCTGGGTACGTGTTCATGCGACCAAAGATTATTATGATATGGCTTCCATTCTGGAACAATATCCTGATGTTAGGTTGACGTTCAATATCACGCCAGTGCTTATTAAACAGCTTGAGGATTACTCCAAAAATGGGGCCATTGATCTCTATTGGGAATATGCGTTGATTCCTGCTGAAGATTTAACAGAAGACCAAAAAGAATTTATCCTAACCCGGTTTTTTGATGTCAATTGGGATAATATTATTGCCAGATTTCCAAGGTATCAGGAATTATTGGATAAAAGGGGTGGTTCTTCCAAGGAAGAAATTCAGTCTGCAATTGAGTCATATTCAGATAGCGATTTACGAGACCTGCAAATCTGGTTTAATTTAGCCTGGTTTGATCCTGATTTTCTGGCCGTTGATCCTTTAAAAACGCTGGTAGATAAACAAAGGAACTTTAGTGAAGAAGACAAACAAGTCTTATTTGATGAAGCCTTAAGAATTATTGGGAATGTTATCCCGGTCCATAAACAACTACAGGACAATGGACAGATCGAGGTGATAACCACGCCGTATGCACATCCCATCTTGCCTTTGATTATCGATTCAACGCTGGCAGCGGTTGGTAATCTTACAACTGATCTACCAACTAAGTTTAGTTTTCCACAGGATGCTCTGGTCCATCTAGAGAAGAGTGTTGAAATTTACGAAACACAGTATGGACGATCACCACGCGGGCTATGGCCGGGTGAAGGATCGGTTGCCCAGATGATGGTTCCTTTTGTTATTAAATCTGGTTACCAATGGATGGCTACTGGCGAACCTGTACTGGCTAAATCGCTTGGTATTAATAGTTTCACCCGTGATGCAAAGGAAACAGTGAAAGAAGCTGATCTGTTGTACCGACCATATTACGTCAAAAATCAAGATGGTGATCAATTAGCGGTTTTCTTCCGCGATGGAAATCTTTCCGACAAAATTGGTTTTACGTATTCAGGTGTATCTGGAGAAGGCGCAGCCAAAGACCTGATGAATCGTCTTGAGAATATTCGTGAGCAATTGGCAAATGAGGGAGCAGAGGGACCTCATATTGTCAGTATTATTGTAGATGGCGAGAATGCCTGGGAATATTATGAAAATGATGGTAAAGCCTTTTTCCATGCGCTTTATCAAGCTCTATCAGAGAGCAAAACAATCAAAACAATTACCCCTTCTGAGTACCTGGAAAAATTCCCCGAACAGCAGGAAATCGAGGACTTATTCCCTGGAGCGTGGTTCAGTCCGAATTATGATACCTGGATTGGCGAGGCGGAAGAAAATCAAGCCTGGGAATACCTGCGCAAAACCAGAGAAATTTTGGCTAAATACGATGTCAGCAAAGTTAGAAAGGCATCAGAAGAAGCGATTGCTCTGGCACAGGATTATATGTATCTGGCTGAAGGATCGGATTGGTTCTGGTGGTATGGTTCAGATCAGGACTCGGGTCAGGATGAGTATTTTGACCAGGGCTTTAGAGCATTGTTACGAAATGTATTTTTAGCTTTGGGTGAACCTGTTCCTGCATTTATTGAAATACCAATTATTCAGTCAAAACCGGTATCGGCTGATGAGCCGGTAAGTGGTCTGAGTACTCCGGTTGTGGATGGCATCTTGACTGCAGGCGAGTGGGATAATGCTGGCTTTTATCAAGGAGTCGATGGGTCTATCCTGAAAGATCTAAA
Organism: uncultured Chloroflexia bacterium; assembly: GCA_963765655.1. Classification (GTDB taxonomy): domain Bacteria; phylum Chloroflexota; class Anaerolineae; order Anaerolineales; family Anaerolineaceae; genus UBA6170. Next base: position 1,127,326 of record CAVXXH010000005.1, on the reverse strand, counting down.
ATTTACACAGGATGAGAAAAATATTTATATATTGATTGATTCTGGGGAATTTCCTGAAGGTTCTAAAGTGGGTCTATATTTAAAATCGCCTCGTGGGGCATTTACAGGTTATCCATTTACACTTTCTGAAGAAAATAAAGAGAGATTATTAAGTGTACCGGTAACGCATTTACTTGAGTGGACAAATGGTACTTTGAATTTCTTTATAGCAACTGAAGATGGATGGGTTTTGCAAGAGGACACAGTTGGTAGCGCAGCAGAGATTGATGTGGTAGAAATTGCAGTTCCCTTTGAATTATTTGGAGAATTGGAAACTGGTGATGAGATTCAGTTCATTATGGTCGAAGAAACTACGGGAGCAAGGATTCCTGAAAATGGTCCAGGGCAATTGATTGTACCGGATCTGGGGCTCTCGACTGTATTACTTGAAGTAGTTGATCCCGAAGGCGATGATTTTGGTCCGGGCACCTATACATATCCAACCGATAGTGTAATTCCAGCGAAAGCATATGATTTGAAAACTTTCCGGGTAGCTTATGATGAAAATAATATCATCTTCAAAGTTGAATTATTTGGCCCGATACCTAATCCATGGGGTTCTCCGAACAACCTGGCAATTCAGACAATTGATATTTATATTGATATGGATCCAGGCAATGGCACTGGTGCGAGGAAATTATTACCAGGTCGAAACCTATCATTATCCGCAGAGGACGGTTGGGATTATGCAATCTGGGCAGAAGGGTGGGAACATCAAATTTTAATACCTGACCCAGAAACCTTAGACCCCAAACCTAATTCGACAGCAGAATATAAAATCATTGTTGATCCAGCTGGGAGAAGTGTTACAATTCGCGTAGCCAAATCATTGTTTGAAAATAGTAACCCCGAAAATTGGGGATATGCGGTTGTGATCATGGGGCAAGAAGGATATCCTTCCTCGGGTGTGTGGAGGATCAGAGATGTTGAGGAAAATGCAGCCCAGTGGAGATTTGGTGGAGCTGGGAAAACAACCAACCATACCAGAGTCATTGATATGATCTGGCCTGATGGCTTGACTCCAACGCAGTCAGAAATGCTTTCAACGTTTACGCCCAGCACAGCGACTGCTGATCAATTAGGTGTAGATGATTATGCCATCATAGAGTTGTTGGTGCCATAATAGAAAATTAAATAAAGTCTTTTGACAATTTGATGTACAACAATGCAAGATTTGATTGTGGTATGATTTTGGTTCAATGTGAATGAAGAGGAGTTTTGAATGAGCGATGTGAGATTTGTAAAACCTAGGGATACCATTGAAATATACTTAACTGATAATCGCGTTTTACAGGCGGAAAGGAACACTACCTTAGAAGAAATTTTTCAAATCTTACCTGAATGGAAAAATCCTCCTATTGTTGGGGCAATTGTCAATGGACAATTACGTGAATTAACATTTCCGATAAAGATGGACGCAGATGTAAAGACTCTTAATATGGCTGATGTAGATGGTGCCAGAATTTACCGGCGATCGCTGACATTTTTATTGGAAGCTGCTTTTCAAGATATTTATCCGGAGGCTAAAGTTACGATCGATCATGCAGTCGCATCAGGGGGATTCTATTGTCAGGTAGATGGAATGGAAGATTTTTCCGAAGAAAAAGTATTAAGACTCGAAAATCATATGCGTGAGATTGTTAAAGCTGATAAAAAATTTGAAAGAAAAGAAGTACCACTTTCTGAAGCAATTGAGTATTTCAACCACAAACAACAATTTGACAAAATTCGATTATTAAAATATCGAACCAAACCACATTTGGTGCTTTACCAGCTTGGGGAACAAAAAGATTACCATCATGGCTATATGGTCCCATCGAGTGGCTACCTGCAATATTTTAATTTAATATGGATGACTCCACAATCATTTATTTTACAATATCCACGCCGCAGATCACCGATGATGCTTGAAAGAATACCAGAGAATCAACAATTATTGGAAACATTCAGACTATACGGTTCCTGGTTAAAGCGATTAGGTGTTGATAATGTGGGTGGATTAAATGATGCCATCCAGGAAAAAAGAATCAGGGAAATCATCCTCGTATCTGAAGCATTTCATGAGATGAGAATCGCAGAAATCGCAAGAAGAATCTCATCAGAATCCAATCGAATAAGAATTGTTTTAATCGCCGGTCCCAGTTCATCCGGGAAAACTACCTTTTCCAAACGATTATCTGTTCAATTATTAGCTCAGGGCATTACACCATTCCCATTAGAAATGGACAATTATTTTGTTGATCGAGATCTGACGCCAAAAGATGAAAAAGGAGAATTTGATTTTGAATCAATTACTGCTCTCAATCGGGCATTATTAGAGGAACACATTTCCACACTCATCAAAGGTGAACAGGTGCAACTGCCAAAATTCAATTTTAAACTAGGAAAAAACTTTCCGGGAGAAATTGTTCAATTAGAACCAGATCAGATAATTTTACTGGAAGGTATACATGGTCTAAATCCGAAATTGCTGGAAAAAATTCCCACAGAACGAACTTTCAGAATCTATATTTCCTGTTTAACTCAGCTAAATCTTGATCGCCATAATCGAATATCTACGACTGATACAAGATTAATTCGCAGGATTGTGAGAGATGCTCGAGAAAGAGGGTATTCTGCCTATGACACTATCAAACGCTGGGAATCAGTAGGTCGAGGTGAAAAAAGGCATATATTTCCTTACCAGGATAATGCGGACGAAGTGATGAATTCTGCTTTGGTGTATGAACTATCAGCTCTGAAACCGTTTGTTGAACCTCTATTACGTCAGGTCCCATTTGGCACCTATGAATATGTGGAAGCCAAAAGAATCCTGTCATTTCTTGAATGGTTCTTGCCATTAAACACGGAAATGATCCCGGATAATTCAATTTTACAGGAATTTTTGGGGGCTTCCATTCTTAAAAATTTCAAATTGTGGAATACAAACAGCGTAGACAAATAAAAAAAATGGGTTATCGAGTTTTCAGATAACCCATTTTTATCTTATGGTTAAGGTAATCTAGCAAATCGTTTCTTTTATCGCTTGAGCTAATCTTTGAATACCAATTCTGATCATATCTGGTTTTGCATTGGAGAAGTTCAAACGCATCGTATTTTGCCCACCACCATTCGGATAAAACGATTCACCAGGTACAAAGGCTACTTTTTTCTCTACGGCTTTTATCAATAATTCCTTAGAATTACATGTTTCTGGAAGAGTCGCCCATAAGAAAAGCCCTCCCAGGGGTTTTGTCCATTTGACACCTTCTGGCATGTTCTTTTCGAGCTCTTCTAACATGATGTCTCGACGTTCTTTGTAGACAGAATTAATTCTCTTAATGTGATCGTTAAGAAAACCTTTTCTACCGACCTCGTATGCAACAATTTGATTAAATGTAGACGTGTGGAGGTCAGCTCCCTGCTTTGCCGTGACTAATTTTTGGATAATTTCTGGTGTTGCCACCACCCAAGCAAGACGAATGCCGGGAGCAAGAATCTTTGAAAAAGTGCTCAGGTAAATAACATTTCCATGGTACGAGCTACCGTTGCCATGTAACTGGTCATCAAGGTATTCGACTGTTGGTATGTGTTTGCCTTCAAAACGAAGTTGACCATATGGATCATCTTCAACAATGGGAACTCCGTATTGATCAGCTAATTCGACTAATTTTTCTCTACGTTCTAATGGTATGGTAACGCCAGTTGGATTCTGGAAATTGGGTAAAACATACATAAATTTCGGACCGGCACGTAAAGCCATTTCCAACTTATCAACCTGGATACCGTCATCATCGGATGGCACAGTTACATATTGGGCATTGTAAGTATTCCAGGCTTGTAATGCACCCAGATATGTTGGAGATTCTACGAGAATTCTATCACCGGGATTTATGAAAATCTTTCCCAATAAATCCAACGCTTGTTGAGATCCGTTGGTAATCATGATGTTGTCGGCAGTGACTTTAATGCCATATTGATTTGTGTGGCGAGAAATCATTTCCCGCAAAGGCAGATACCCCTCTGTGGTTCCATATTGCAATGCTTCTGAGCCTTGTTCATCCAAAACCCGAATACACGCTTGCTTGAATTCTTCCACGGGAAAGATTTCAGGCGCAGGCATACCACCCGCAAATGAAATAACATCTGGCATCTGTGTGATTTTCAGTAACTCACGTATGGCCGAGCCCTTCATCGAAATTGTTCGTAAAGCATACCGGTCATCCCATAAAGTCTGCATTTTTCACTCCTTCTAAACTTAGTTACTAAATGTAATTTTGCTAAAAAACAGGGATGGTAGAAATCCATCCCTGTTGGAATTACAGTTTTGCAAATCGTGAAATAATCATCGCAGGTGTGGGAAGTTTCACCCGATCGCCCTGTGAAAGTTGGTTTGGAAGCTTACCGATATTATCCGGAGCGCCCTGATAAATGTAAATTATAGCCCCATCTTCATTTGATTTTTCTTCGATAAATGCCTGACCTGTAAGGTATCCTTCTGAATCGATAGCACAGCTGGTGACTACACCTATGACTTTTCCTTTTTTGTCAATCACCGGATCGTTATTGTGAGCCATTCGGACACCTTTTTCCTGGAATCTGAAGCGAATTACAATGCCTTTCCGTTTAGCTTCCCTTGCCATGTAGGCATCACGTCCAATAAACCAGGGCTTATATGTCTTGACAAAGCTACCAAAATTCGCCTCTGAGACACCTAAGCCTAAGTCTCCTCCCATTTCATGACCGTAAAGAGGAAGACCAGCTTCTGTTCTCAATGAGTCGCGTGCTCCCAGACCGCAAGGCTTGAGACCCATTGGTTCACCAGCCTTTACTAAAGCATCCCAAAAATCTGGAGCGTGATCCGGGTGAATAAAGAGCTCAAACGCCATTTTTTCGCCTGTATAGCCAGTTCTGGAGACCACAAGGTCGAATTCACCAACAATGGCTTCACATAACTCTGTCCGTTTGAGTTTCATGATTCGTTTTCGAGTATCGGAATCAACACCTAGGGCTAACAAAATATCTCTGGATTTTGGTCCCTGGAGAGCAATATCAACGCGCATTTCAGCTCCAGCAGAACGATCCCGGAGATTTCTTAATACAACATTTTTACCAAATGTGGTAGCGCCTGGTCGAAGGCTATCAACCATTACTTTTCCATCTTTGACAGCATTTAACCACGTCCAATCCTTGTCATCATTGGAAGCATTGACGACAACCAGATAGATTTCTTTTTGCCTTCGGTAGACTAAAAGGTCATCGATCACATTTGCATCTGTATTCAGGAAATGGGTGTAGCATGACTCACCAATTTCCAATGCTGAAATGTCATTACCACAGACGCTGTCAAGGAAAGTCACAGCATCGGGACCTTCCGCCTGATAGACACCCATATGCGAAACGTCAAAGAGACCGGCAGCTTTTCGGGTTGCCAGATGTTCTTCCGTAACAGACGAGTACCAAACCGGCATTTCCCATCCAGCAAAGGGGATGATTTTTGCTCCTAATTTAACATGGTTTTCATACAAAGAAGTACGTTTAAGTTGTTCAGATTCTTTTTCAACCCAATCGAATTTAGGTTTAGCGCTTGAATCATCAATGATATTTAAATGGCCAATGAAATATGGTTTGGTAATGGTTATATCTGCATTATCGATATTCTTATTAGAAACAACCAATGATTCTTTGATAATGATGGGTCCTGGTAAACGTCGATGAAGATCTTTGTCAAAATAAACGTAAGCGTCTGATAAATCACGCATCCAGGTTGCAGCTAAATTCCCTTTGGTTACATCGGTTGTAAAACGGAAATGATCCTGGCTGACATAAGTGATGACGCCGTTAATTAGTTCCTCATCCGCATATAGATAGGTTGGTTGTTCTTCACCTGGTTTTAATGATTCAACATCACTGGAAAATACATAATTCACAAAATGGCGGATTCCTTTTCCAGACAGGTCATACCCAATTTTTGCATCAATTCCTTTTGGTAGTTCATCCAGATAATAAAAATGTGGATAGCCATGAATAGAAATTTCAGGATCAACCCCTGCTTTCTCCACCAATTTCCGTACCCGGATTTTCGCATCTTCCAGAACCTTAAAGTCAACTTTTGCTCGCTCTACCGGACCTTTGCGTGAGTCAATGGTGTATGGTGTGACAGCGAACAAAACATCGGCAATGATATCTGCAACCAGTACCATATCAATTTCATCTAATCCACGTTGAGTCATCCAGGGAGTACCATAGCGAACGCCGGATGCTTTCAAGGCACTCTTGTCACCTGGAATAGTATTTCTATTCATTACCAGGCCAACAATATCCAGAATTCTGGCAGCCAAATCGCCGGAAAGCGGGGTACCATCAGGACCTTTAATAGTGCTGACGTCAATATTTCCAAGGTGTGTATCGGTACCATTGAATGGAATGCGCAACCCTCGTTCTTCAAGATGATTGGTTAATACCTGACAGTTTTTGACAATTTGTTCCTGTAATTTCTTAAATTCAGGCGTCTTCGCTAATTTGAATGTTAAAGCCAGCGCAGCGATAGCATGTATATGTGGCCCACCTTGTTCTCCAGGAAATACACCCCGGTCAATCTTTTTTGCAAGTGCTGCATTATCGGTAATAATACATGCACCTCGAGGCCCACAAAGCGTTTTATGAGTTGTAAAACTGATAACGTGGGCAAAACCGACTGGACTGGGAATGACACCAGCTGCGATTAAACCTGCAATGTGAGAAACATCAGCTAAGAAATATGCTCCAACAGAATCCGCAATTTCCCGGAATTTTCGCCAATCCGGAACGAATGGATAAGAGGAATAACCAGCGATGATTATTTTTGGTTTGTGTTCTAATGCTAAAGCCGCAACCTGATCGTAATTAATTTGTTCGGTTTTGGGATCTACAGTGTAATGGATTGCATTGAATAATTTTCCGGAACGATTGACAGAAGAACCGTGGGTGAGATGTCCTCCATGCAACAAATTCATACCCATGATTGTGTCACCGGGATTAATCAGGTGATAAATCGCGTTATTTGCCGGTGCACCAGATAGAGGTTGAACATTAACGTATAAATTATCAGGAGAGACTCCATTGGCAGCAAATACTTCAGCACAGCGACGAGCAGCTAACGACTCAATAATATCGGCATATTCGACACCTTTATAATAACGTGGGTCAGAATAACGTCGATAATAAGCCAGCTGTTCATCATAATCCAGAATCTCTTCTTCTGACATCAAACGCATTCGCTCATCGGGGTATCCTTCTGCATAGATATTCTGGAAAACAGATCCTAACGCATCGCGGACAGCAGCAGGGGCAGTACTCTCGCTTGGTATCAAAATCAACTTACGATTTTGGCGTTCAGCCTCAATCTTAATTAACTCTGAAACATCCGGGTCTAATTCACTGAGTTTGCCGCGAAAAATAAAATCAGTCATTTTTCTCTCCTATTTGGAAATTATTTTTTAAAACAAATAAATCATATGAAAGTGTATTCATACCAATCATTTATTCATTAGCTTCATTACTTATTGTAGAAAACCTATGCCTAATGGTCAAGTAAAGTATGTAATCTAATTATTTACAATTTATCGTATATCCTGATTGATTAACAGTGCTGATTAACCCAATGAAGCATAAAATTAAAGACTTGATCCTGTTCATATTCATTATGCAGTTCGTGATAAAGCTCAGGGAATATCTTAAAGGTAATTAATGAATCCGGAACTTTCGCAGCAAATTCTTTCGTTTTTTCGAGATTAACGATATGATCTTTTTCGCCTTCTAACAGCAATAATGGAAGATTGAATTTACTTGCATTTTCTACATTCCAATCACCATTTGAAAACATATCCATCGCTAATTTTGCGGAGATCATGGGGTGGACGAGAGGGTCTTCCTGGTAATCCTTAATCACCTGAGGATTGTGGGATAAATTATTAACATCGAGCCCATTGTCCATCGTCATTCCAGGAAACAATATTTTTAAGATTTTTGCAGCAAAAAGTTTGGCGATTGGAACTGGTTCACCGGTTCCCAATCCTGGACTGGTACAAATTACACCCTTTATGGCTGGTTTCTTGATAAGTGAATAATATAAAACCATATTTCCACCAAGTGAATGGCCATACAGAAAAATGGGAATTCCAGGATTTTCCTTCTTTGCGACATCGATCATAGTATCAATATCCGTCATAAATAATTCATTGGATCCAATATGTCCCCTTCTACCGGAACTTTTACCATGACCGCGATGGTCAAATCCATACATTGAGATTTGATATTGGTTAAAGAATTTAGCGACATGGTCGTAACGGCCAATATGCTCTCCGAGCCCATGAACAAGAATTAAGATTGCTTTGCTAGTACCATCTGCAAGCCACTTTTGAGAAAATATTTTTTCACCATCTTTAGTCTTCCACTCAAAATTTTCTATTACTGACATTCCGACTCTCCTTGTATATTATGTGTGAATGATTTTCCGAAATATGTGAATATTATTGGTATGATTTGATAGTTTATTTATATATTGGTTTTGATATTTTGATTGGAAAAATGAATTGGAATTTGGATAGATTCAGAGTAATTGTGAAATGGAATATAAAATCAATATGGAATATTATGAATTACAATCATAATTGTGTCCAACTCTATTTGATAATAATTGATCTACCATTGAGATTAAAAGAACCAAATTTTTAAAGGTGAATAAATATGGATAAAAGTATTGTAAATGAAAAAAAGTCAATGAACCAAAAAGGCTGTCTATTCACGGGACTTTTTGTTTTTTCCATCGTTTGGATTATAGGGGCAACCATTGCGGCTCAACTCATGATGTGGGTAATGGAACAAACAATATTTGAAGCATCTTTCCTATTTCCAGATTTACGTTGGTTGATCATTATTTCCTATATAAGTATAGTCGGGTTACCGCTGATAATGATGCGGTTCATTATTAACGATCCTATCAGTAACATCATTTTTCAATTCTGGTCAACTATAAATTTTCTTGGTGTGGTATTGATTCCGGGAAGGTTTCTAGCCATAAATGAGGCATCTCTTGTCAGTCTCATTCAGATAATTGGCATTACTATCTATATTGTTTTTTTTCTTTTTGTTCTTCAACGAAAAAAATTCAGTATTCGGTGGAGATCAAAATCAGAATTTTTATTAGTCACCATAATCGTTGGTGGTTTATTTTCCATTCCATGGGTTTTATGGGGTGCTTTAGGTTCTCTTCTTGATCTTTTTTTAAATTTAATCGTTGGTATTTTATCCGGATTATTATTAACAATCTTAATTCAACAATTACATTTGGGACTCTTTCCAGAAAACAAGAGAACAGAACCAGCAGGAAAATTATTTTTTGGTTTAATTGTGCTTATCGGATTAATAATTTTCGCAACCGTACTTGGTCAGAACGGTCAACAATGGATGTTAGTTTTTACCATTCCCGTTTCCAGCTGGATTATTTCAGGATTGTTTAGAAATGAAGGTGGAGGTCAACGGAACTTCTTTAGTATCTGGTTTTTATTAGCCATCATAATTGCTATACCTCTCATTTGGTTTGATCCAGATGAGCTTTCCCTTTTAATTGGGTCGGAACGAGGAGAGGTATTATCCTGGGTAAGCCAAACGATTTCATACGCGGTCGTTAGTTTGATTGTTTCGACTGCTATTACCGCTTTCATGCGTAAAAAACTTGAAGAAGGAAAGTTACGAAAACCATTTATTGGAATTTCTATTTTTGTCTGGGTCACCGTATTATTCATTTACTTTTTGGTTGGACAACCTGGTTTCTTTGGTGAATCGATTTTTGTTATCATGTCTGAGCAGGCTGATCTTAGTGAAGCGAATATGATCAGCGATCCAATTGAAAAGCGTAACTATGTTTTTCAAACATCTACAAAATTCGCATCTGAATCTCAATCCAATATTATTAATTTCTTAAATAAATATCGAGTTGAAAACAAACATTATTATCTTGTGAATGCGATTGAAGTGAAAGCAGGACCATTCTGGAAACTAATCATCGAACAACGTGATGATGTTGATCGGGTACTTGAGAGCCCATTCTTACGGCCATTACCTGAGGAAATTCCGATGACGAATGGAGACATTTCTACAGTCAATGAGACGCTATGGAATCTGGAAATGATTGGTGTTGATAGAGTTAGGGAAGAATTTAATATCCACGGGAAAGGGATTATTATTGGTCAGGCAGATTCGGGTGTAGACGGGAATCATCCAGCTTTGAGGGATCAATTTGTCGGTTCAAAAGATAACATAGATTATGCCTGGTTTGATCCCTGGTTTGAATCGAGTTATCCAACCGATATCAGTGGACATGGAACGCATACTTTAGGAACTATTTTAGGAAAAAATGTTGGAATCGCACCAGATGCCCGCTGGATTGGATGTGTAAATTTAGGCAGAAATCTAGGAAATCCAGGTTATTATCTTGCGTGTATGCAATTTTTATTTGCACCATTTCCAGAAGATGGAGATCCAATACAGGATGGAAATCCAGAATTTGGCGCTCATATTTTAAATAATTCCTGGGGATGTCCAGATATCGAAGGATGTGATGAATTGGTCTTCGAACAAGCTGTTTCTGCATTAAGGTCTGCTGGTATTTTTATTGTTTCATCAGCAGGAAATAATGGGTATTATGGTTGTGAAAGCATCACAGATCCGCTGGCTATCTATCGAAATGTTTTTTCGGTTGGAGCCATTGATCAAATCGGTGAATTAGCACCATTTTCAAGTTTGGGACCAGTAACTGTTGATGATTCTGGCAGAATAAAACCTGATCTGGTTGCACCCGGTGTCGATATTTTTTCAACCATGCCAAACGCTAGTTATTCAATTCTGAGTGGTACTTCGATGGCAGGTCCACATGTTGTTGGTACGGTTGCTTTAATGTGGAGTGCAAATCCAGCATTGATTGGGCAAGTTGAGTTGACAGAAGAAATCCTGAAGAAGACTGCCAGCGAATACTTTGGAATCTACCCTGAGTGTATCGATGCAACCATCTTTCCAAACAATGCTGTCGGATTTGGTACGCTAAACACTTACAATGCGGTTGAAGAAGCGATCAAAATTCGTTAGTATTATTAATTGAACGAAACTTGGTTAATAATTTGGGGTTTAATCCAGTACCCCGTTAAAAGGCTTTACCATTGAGTGAACAAGTTGATGATTTCCAATTAATAGAAGATGCTGGTAACGGGGATAACGAAGCGTTTGGTTTATTGTATGAACGCTATGTTCGGAAAATTTATAATTATATATATTATCGGACCGGAAATATTAATGAAGCGGAAGATCTGACTGCCAAAGTGTTCCACCGGGCATTCAGACACATTGAATCTTATAATCAACGAGGTGTTCCATTTTCAGCTTGGTTATACCGGATTGCACATAATCTGGTTGCTAACTGGTATAGAGATAGAAGCAGGAAAAAAGAGGTCGCTCTTGATGAACAACTACAAAGCTCATTTCAATTCGATTTTCCTGAATCATCACTTGAGAAATCTCAGGAATCCGAAAAAATGATCAAGGTAATAAGAAAATTACCTCCTGAAAGACAACAATTGATTATTCTCAAATTTGTTGAAGGATTGAGTAATTCGGAAATCGGTTTGATCATGCGAAAATCTGAAGGCGCCATAAAAAGCTTATATCATAGAACACTGGAGTCACTGCGAAAAGATATTGAAAAAATTGAACAACCGAAAAAAGTTAAATAATAAAAATATTTAAAAGGAAGTTTGATAAGAAAAATGAATGACGAAAATTCTTATTTAGTAACGGAAAATTCCCTGGTGAGTAACTTAAGACCAGTCCAACCGAATCCTGATTTTATTATAAATTTAGGGAAAAGATTAATAAGGTCAAATAATATTCACATTGAAGATCGTACCCATGGTTTAGCTTTTGTTCTCATTAGTCTGGGATTATTCGTTGGTGCGTTACTTGTCTGGTTGTTCCGGAAGCAAGGATAACTACAAAAGACCTAATTCGAGAAATTTCTTTTTAAGGGTTTCTTTATCCGGTTCAACTAAAATTGAATCATCCGGAAAAATTATGGTGGGTACACTTTTGTAACCATTGTTTATCTCTTTGACTCGATTTTCCCCGTCTTTATCTTTATCAATATTAATCCATTCATATTCAATTTGATATTGTTCAAATAATTTCTTTGCTCGCGTTGTGTCTCCACACCAGGTAGTCCCATACATTATTATTTTTTTCTCTCCCATATTATCCTTCAAACTCCTTTACAAAAAATAAAATATTCTGTGTTGCTTTAACAAGGTTTAAATTTCCAGGAAAGGAAAAATCAGTGTTAACCCGGGTGGTTAATGCTTTTATTTCATCTTGAATAGGTGCAACCAGGGCTGGGTAGTTTTGAACATCGATCAAATATTGATAAGGGGTTATCGATTGAGGTGTATCAAGATGTAATTGTGTGAATAGAATACGAATCGCTTTTCCTGCTACCTGCCTGGCAATAACTCTACTGCGATTCATTTCCCCTTTTTGATCAAAAGCAATAGCGGACTCCAGATCGTGCAGTAAGGATTGATAAAGTTCTTCAGTTATCATTTTGATAGTGAGTTTTTGGCATTAAAAATACAGGGTGCCCAAAAGACACCCTGCTTATAATGATTTACCTAAGAATTATGCCCAACCCTGATTTTTTACAAAATCGGTAATTACAGGGATGTTGATATATTCGCCTTTGTATGCTTTGTATGCCCACCAGAGCATGACAAACCAAAGAATTGAACCACAACCTAAAGTAACGGCAGCAATGATTGGAACAACAATAATCATGATAATACCAACCGCAAGGGCTTGCGCATTATGAGCTTTGATAAATGGGCGGTTTTTCTTGTCTTCCATCAACAAAAAAATAATTGGTACTAATGGAGAGAATACGTATGCCAATGCCGCCATTAGCCGATCGTCACTGGATACTTCGTTAGGGTTAAAATCTGTCATTGTTAATCTCCTTCGAATTGGTATAAGTATTACCTTATTATAAGGAATTTTTTCAAATTTGAAAGGATAACATTATAATAACTTTATGAAAAACATCAGAATCGTTTTTATGGGCTCCCCAGAATTTGCAATACCTTCATTAATTAGTATAATTGAGAGCTGTAAGGTTGTTGGCGTGGTAACACAACCTGATAGACCGGCAGGAAGAGGAAAAGCGTTAAAAGCTCCCCCAATAAAGGAAATAGCTCTTAAACACGAAATTGAATTTATCCAACCGAATAAATTAAGAGAAGCAGGCGTGTTTGAAAAACTCCAAAGTTGGGCACCGGATGTAATTGTCGTGGTTGCTTTTGGACAGATTCTAAGGCAAAATGTGCTTGATTTACCGAAATTTGGTTGTGTTAACGTTCATGGAAGTATGCTTCCTCGCTGGCGGGGGGCAGCACCCATTCAAGCAGCAATTCTAAACGGCGATGAAGAAACGGGAATCACCATCATGAAAATGGATGCCGGTGTTGATACTGGTCCGATCTTAAAACAAAAATCTATTAAGATAAATGATGAAGCTACCTCAGAAAGCCTGGGTAAATCATTATCACTACTTGGTGCAGATTTATTAATCGGGACTTTAGGTGGTTATTTGAGTGGAAAACTAAAGCCAATTTCTCAACCAGAAGATGGTGCAACTTATGCTCCAAGGCTCGAGAAGGAGAATGGTATTCTGGATTTTTCTAAGAGCGCATTGGAATTAGATCGCCAGGTAAGGGCTTATTTCCCTTGGCCGGGAACCTTTATGGAGATTGGCAACGAAAGAATTAAGGTAGTGGTAACCCAAATTGTCGATGATATCTATTTGGAACCCGGTGAAAGGGGGCAGTTTTCCGGTTTTCCGGTCGTTGGTACTTCTCAAGGTGGATTGATGTTAGAACAAGTTCAACCCGCCGGGAAAAAAGTCATGTTGGGGAAGATCTTTTTGAATGGATTCCGTAATTGGTAAAGTGCATGCAGGAAAAAAAGGTTAAAATTCTTTGCTTCGGAGCAGGTGCGATTGGATCCTATGTTGGGGGAAGCTTGGCGATTCATGGTCACGAAGTTCATTTTCTTGATCGACCTGAAGCCATTGAAAAAATAAAACAATTAGGAATCCACTTAGTATTACCAGACGGATCTTTTCAGCTATCCCCGGAATACTTATGGTCTTCATTGGATGAAGCAATTCTTGGAAACCACTTTGATTTTTCAATCATCGCCGTAAAGTCTTTCGATACTGAAACCCTGATTGAAACGTGGTCAGAAAAGAGGGAGTTCCTACCACCGGTTTTATGTTTGCAAAATGGTGTAGAAAATGAGATAAAAATTAGTTCTATAATTGGAGCAGACAAAACAATCAGAGGAACAGTCACAACAGCAATTGGAAGAATTGAAAATGGAATCGTCGTTGAGCGTTTACGTGGTATCGGTGTAGAAAATAAAAATGCCTTAACCGAAGAAATAATTACCTTAATGAATGCTGCTGGATTAAATGCGGTTGGATTTAAAGATGCAAAATCGATGAAGTGGTCCAAACTACTGACCAATTTAACAACCAATGCGAGTTCAGCCATATTAGGAATGACACCAGCAGAAATACTTTCTGATTCTGAATTGTTCAAAATAGAAATTGAACAATTACGCGAGACAATTCGCGTCATGCGAGCTCACGGAATCTCTGTTATCGATATACCTGGAACCCCGGTGAAATTATTCGCGACAATCGTTGAAAAGTTTCCTCTTTGGACCAGTAAATTGATTTTGAAGAAATCAATAACAGGTGGTCGTGGAGGAAAAATGCCTTCGTTTTATTTAGATTTGAAAAGTAATAGAAAAAAATCAGAAGTCGATTATTTAAATGGGGCAGTAGTCAGATTTGGGAATGATGTAAATATACCTGCACCAGTGAATGAAAAATTGACTGAGGTACTTACACAATTGACATTGGGAGATATTCCACAAATGGAATTCGATCACCGACCAGATAAATATAAAGAAATGTTCAAGTAATAAAAAATGCCAAAAAATATTCCTTCCTGGGTAAAGAATGCAATTTTCTATCAAATATTTCCAGATCGTTTTTATAATGGAGATCTAACAAATGATCCTGAAAATGTGCAGAGCTGGGGAAGTAAACCGAATTTATGGGGATTTCAGGGTGGAGATTTAGCTGGAATCATTAAAAAAATTGATTATTTGGTTGAGCTGGGGGTAAACGCCATTTACCTTAATCCGATTTTTACTGCTGCATCCAATCATCGTTATGATACGATAGATTACTACCAGATTGACCCCAAATTGGGAAACCTGGACACATTCATTGAACTCGTAAATATTGCCCATAAAAACGAAATGAAAATTATCTTAGATGGTGTATTTAACCATACTGGTCGAGGTTTTTTCGCTTTTAATGATCTATTAGAAAACGGTGAGCATTCCCCTTACCGTTATTGGTACCATGTATATCGTTTTCCCATCGATGCATATTTACCAGGAAAAGCAAAAGATTATGCTGCCTGGTGGGGTTATAAGAGTTTACCAAAATTAAATACTGACCACCCGCCAGTCCGGGAATATCTATTAAGTGTTGCGAAATATTGGATTGAACAGGGTGCCGATGGTTGGCGAATGGATGTGCCCAATGAAATTGACGATGAAAGCTTTTGGTCTGAATTTCAAGAAGTTGTACGAACAACGAATCCCAATGCATATCTTTGCGGCGAAATCTGGGAAGCTGATTCTACCTGGATCGAAAATGGGTATTTTGATGGATTAATGAACTACCCACTAAGGACAGCGGTAATTGATTTGTTACAAACAAAAATCACACCGGGTACTTTTTTACAGCAAGTAAATAATTTGCTTCAGAATTATCCTGAACATAATAGATACACAATGTATAATTTGCTAGGATCTCACGATACGGAAAGAATTCGAACAATTTTGCAGGATGATTTTGCTTTGATCCAATTAGCTTATTTGTTTTTATTCACGTTCATTGGTGCTCCGGTTATTTATTACGGCGATGAAATTGGAATTCGTGGGGGAAAGGATCCTGAGTCAAGACGGGCGTTTCCCTGGGATGAGCATCAATGGGTAATACATATAAAACAAAAAATTGAGAAATTGATTCACTTAAGAAGAATTTTTCCAGCATTAAGATTGGGAGAGTTTATCCCACTGGATCATGATGATAAAAATAAAGTATTTTCTTATGCCCGCACGTACGAAAATAGTGCTTTTATTATGGTAATTAATTGCAGCGATAAAAATCAAAAACTGGATATTTCATTAAAACAAATAAAAATGAATAACCAGACGAGACTCAATAATTTGTTAGGAGATGAATTTTTTCAAATTAATTCATCGAATAAATCAATTTCAATATTAATACCGCCAAAGACCGGTTTTATATTACACTAACACTTCAGTCTTCTTCTTCCCATCCAATTTCTTCAGCTGCAAAGAACAGATCTGTTGCGCTAATCAGACCTACCAGACAACTTTGTTCGTCAATTACCGGCATATGATGAATGTTATTTTTCTGCATCTCAATTGAACAATGTTTTAAAGTCCACTCTGGATTTGCAGTTACCAAATTTTCCGACATGATTTCACTCACTGAAATATTTGCAGGATTTTTTTCATGCGCGATGATTTTGTCACGTATATCTGTCGTTGTCAGGATTCCATAGAGACTCTGCTCAGTATCTATTGCAACCAATATACTGCGAATATTTCTTCTTCTCATGAGTGTCAATGCATAAGCAACTGAGCTATCACGATCGACAACAATTACAGGTGAACTCATCCAATCTTTTACTTTATTTGTCATTTAATTTCACTTATTTTCTATTTTTTGATAGATTTCATCTGAAAGCTTTGCCATTTCAATGTCCAACTCGGTTACAGTTTTTTTGGAATGAGTTGACCAAACCAGCGTAACTTTGTGCCATTCTGCTATTAATGTTGGATGATGATT
Source organism: uncultured Chloroflexia bacterium (assembly GCA_963765655.1). Taxonomy (GTDB): domain Bacteria; phylum Chloroflexota; class Anaerolineae; order Anaerolineales; family Anaerolineaceae; genus UBA6170. The sequence continues at coordinate 1,110,273 of CAVXXH010000005.1, read as the reverse complement.
ATGTTCTTCAGCAATTACTAGGACTGCATAAGCAAACTCATACGTGTACTTATCTGACGAAAAACCATACTCTCGAATTAATTGCTCATGGGGTGGCAAAAATTTCTGGTTATCTGGACTGATAACTTTCCAATCTGAGCTGGTATCCAAAAAATTTTGCAAATTAGAAGTATTTTTATTATTACTTTCTTTGTGCATTTCTGACCCTCTTAAAATTTCTTTTTCCTTACTTTAAAATAATATAGCAACTTTGAATTAGAAATTCAATTAAATATAGAATAGTGGATGATTCAGTTTCGACCATTTTGATTTTGTTGTTCACATATCTTTACCAAGTAATTTGTCAAATCTGAATTCTGATTTTTTCATTTTTTCCATTAACAATTGATGAACTTGATGCAATACCAAAAGTTTTTCTACCATTGTATTCGTTGAGGTTTTCACATCAGATCCTATTTCAATTAAGGCAATGGCAAACAACCACCATGTTAGTGATTCATATCTCTCTTTATTAAACCAAAGGTGACTCTGATATCTGTTCACATTCAAGTATTGTTGAATATCCTGCCTTGCAAGTAAATTTTTCAGCCATTTTTCAAATTGAGCGATTTCAAATTTTTCATGCCATCCTGAGAGACCCACCAATGTATAAGTTGTTTGAGAAAGCGTATGTTTTTGTGATTTAGTGTATTGGTATTCTGCACCAAGATCACGAATTACTTTTGAAAATTGCCACTCTTCGAACCAAGATTGGGTCAGGAACTGCGGATCGCTGGAATTTGCCAATTCTCCTATTGAAGATGTGAAAATATACGAGAATGCTGAAATCCAAATTTCTTCATTTTCTGAAAATTTTTCTTGAAAAGTTCGAATTAAGGATTTTAGATTGGGATTTTTCAAGCTGACAAATTTTTGATCGAAGACCGAAATTGAAAGAACAAACTCTAGATTTTTCGTTGTCTGTAACAATATTACTTCTCTATTTTGATCGAATCCTGTCATTTTGAAAACTCCTTGAAGGAGGTTTTCCATTTTTTGCTTAGATTCCACGAGAACCTGAGTTTTAATAAAGGCTTTGGTAGTTAGCCGTTTTTGTGATAATAAATAATCGAAATATCCTCGATTGATAATTTCCTTGAGTGGAATTTGGATGGGCTGTAAAAGCAATTCTTTCATTGCGTTTTCGATATTGGGAACACCGTTTCCATTTAGATAATCACATAATTGACGATAAGATTGCCATTCATCATCCTTGATGTAGTGAAAATCGAGAAATACATGCGTCTGATAGGCATGCAGGTCAAAAAATAATCCGCTATTGTAAAAATCCTGAGTTGAACGAATATATTCAAGATTTGTGGCAACATCTTTAAAGATCACAAAATCAAAATCCTGATTGATTTGCAACCCTTGGGCAAGTTGCACCGTTTTATACGTAGATTGATTGTTTTCCTCAATTTTTATTTTTGTGGCAGAATAATTGACCCAGCCCTGAACATTACCAAATTTATTGTTATAAATTACCAGTGAAGCGTTTCCCTGATGATAATTGGAATAAACGTATACATCATCATTGACGGTTTGATCAGAAGAGTGGAAATCATACAAGAGAAAATTATCAACTTCAGAAAATATCCATCGCCGATGAAGGAGAGGTGAAATTTGATGTCTATGTCGGGCGATTAGATTTTCATCTTCCTCCTCATCCCAATAAGCACGTTTGTACTCCATGCCATATTTTTCCGAAAAACCTTCCATCTGCCCATGACCAAACATCGGCAATCCTGGAAGTGTACTCATCATTGTGCAAATACCAAAATACTTATCACCTTTGCCAAATTGTTCTACAGCAGTGCGCTCGTCAGGATTATTCATGAAATTGACGAAACGTTTTAATATTTGTGGATCGAATTCAATTGTATTTTTTATCAAAATTCGGTAATTGGCATTATCTTCATTGCGAAGCATATTCATAAAGGCTGAATTGTAAACCCGGTGCATACCCAATGTTCTGACGAAATAACTTTCCATCAACCAAAAAGCCTCAGCCAATAGCAACGTATCAGGAGCATCGGAAGCCAATCGGTCTACCACATCACGCCAGAATTCGGAGGGCATCAATTGATCAAATCTATCCTTGGTAAGTCCATATTCTGCTCTGGAGGGAATCGCACCCCCTGTGCCAGGTTCAGGGAACCAAAGCCTTTGAAAATGTTTTTTTGCCAATGTCATAGCTGCATCAAAACGAATGATAGAGAAACGTTTGGCAACAGAGAGAATTGTTTGATACACAGCTTCCCTTACCTCAGGAATAAGATAGTTAAGTTGAGCGGTATCATTCCAGGGCATGGTTGTTCCATCATTGCCATGGTATATAAAGCGGGCTTCACCTGAGTCCTGGTTTTTGAATAAAAAAACGACGGCAGCATCCGTCCTATCGTAATAATGGTCTTCAATCTTGACTTCAATATTGGGGTACTTTGAGAGGTTTGCTCCTGTAAAAGTGTAAGAAGGAAATGGACTGTAATTTAATTGAACGAACCAATCCGGGTGTTCGTATACCCAATTGGAGTCAATTCCCATATGATTGGGAACCATATCTGCTGCTAAGCGGATTCCTCTTTGCAAGGCTCTTTCTTTTAACCTTTGATACGCTTCCTCTCCACCCAACTCAGAAGCAATCTGGTAACCCGCTAATGAATACGCGGATGCGATTGCTTCTGGATTTCCACAAAGTTGTTTAATTTGAGCTGATGCCTTGCTTCGTTCCCATAAACCAATTAACCACAAACCGTTAAAACCTCGGTTTTTTAAGTTGTCTAATTCTTCATCTGGGATTTGATCGATGGTAGAAATGGAAATTTTGTATTTTTTCCGTATCTGATCTAACCAAACATAAGTATTTTTGGCAATTAATACCAGGCTGGGCATCCATTCTTTGTCCGGGCTAAATTTCTCAAAATCCAAGTCCCATACCTGATCATAACCGGGAACGATACTGGGTCCTGGACCGGCAAAGGATGTTTTTAATTCCTCTTTTATGAAATCCAGGCCACTTAGTAATCGATACAGAAGATCGCCTAATAAAACACCCCAATGGGTACGGATGTATTCCAATTGTCCAGGTATTGATTGAGGAACCTTAATTGCTGGGGTTCTCAACATATCTATTATGTTTTGATTTTCTGGGCCAAAGAAAGGTTTTTCATTAAAGAATTTTCGCATTAATTCAATGAATTTCCGATAGTTCGTATTCAGTTCAAAGTCTTTGTCTCTGAATAATTCGTGATAGTGATCCAGTGCGGGGTTTTGATTTTCCACCCAAAGCAAAATGATTTCTTCCAGCAACAAGGAATATGAGCCATTTAGTGATAATTTTTCAATATAATCTTCTAGTTTTTCTTTTTGCTGATAAACAGAGATGGGAGGAAATTCTTTTAGGAAAAATTCAATAACTTTCCTGGTTTCTGATTTTGAGAGATTTAATTCAACATAGGTGAGCGCTTCATCCAGAATATTTTTATGGATTTGTTGTTGGTACGATTTCAATATGAAATGGAAAATTTCATCCATTAATCCAATGGCAAATATTTCACTGGCTTTTGCTGCTGTTTCAGGATAGATAAAAAGGTCTTTTTGTTTATTAATACTGGCCGCTAACAACCTGGAACTATGAAAATTTCCAATAATTACGTTCCCGTTGGTTTCGAATAAACTTAAGTCAAATTTAAATTTATCCCTAGCTTGTTTAGATATGTGAAATTCCATCTTAAGACTTTCCATTCGTTCCCTCCCGAATCAACATTAATTAATTATATCCGTCAAAACAGAAAAAAAACTGAAAAGTTTATTAATAAAAAATGCGGAGTTCTTATCTCCGCAATTTTGATTATACTCTTTGAAGAATGTGGGTTATTATATTTGAACCACTTCCTCCTATGTTCTGAGCCATTCCAATTCTGGCATTCTCAACCTGGCTTCCTTGAGCTTGATGCCGTAATTGCTCAACAACTTCTACCAATTGATACATACCTGTAGCGCCCACGGGATGTCCTCTGGCTTTCAGCCCACCGCGAGTCGCAATCGGGATTTTTCCATCAGGACGGATTTCACCATCTAAAGCAAGCCTGGGACCTTTTCCACGTTCAGCAAATCCGGATGCTTCCAGGGATAATGCTGCCATAATTGAAAATGCATCGTGTGCTTCAAACAAATCAATATCCTGGGGGGTCAAGCCCGCTTGACTGAAGGCTTTTTTTGATGATAGTTCAGCTGCTTTCAACCACAGTGGATCTTTGCGACCATGGACTGCAATTGAATCTGTAGCAGCTGCACTTCCAATGATCTTGACCAGTGGATTCGCTGATGAATGACCAATTTTTTCAAGCGGGACCATGACAACTGCGGCTGCACCATCACCGACGGGAGAAGCATCCATTAAATTGATCGGATCTGCCACCATCCCTGCTTCTAAATATTGTTTTTCAGTAATTGCTTTTCTAAAGCGGGCATGGGGATTATGTACACCATTTGCATGTGCATTAATGGAAAATAGAGCAAAATCATTTTTTGTCCAACCATATTCATACATGTATCTGCGCATAATTAGCGCGTTTAAGGCTACGAAAGATACACCTTGCGTAACTTCCCAATCTGCATCCGCTGCTGTAGCTAATTCAGCTGTTATTTCTGCACCAGGTGAATCGGTCATTTTCTCTACCCCAAGTGCGACGGCGGTATCAATTGCGCCAGAAGCAACTGCCAATAAAGCTGTACGAAATGCTGCTGCACCTGAACTGCAAGCTGATTCTAATTTGAAGGATTCTGCATAGCGTAATCCCACCCAATCGGCAATATATGCACCTAATTGGGCTTGATGGTTTGCTGAAGACGACATCATATTGCCAACATACAATGCATCAACCTGGTTTAGGCCTGCATCTTTGACTGCATCCAAAACCGCAAATCCTGCCAATTCTCTTAAGGATTTATCCCAATGTTCATCAACTTTCGTCTGACCAATTCCTATGACTGCTACCTCACGCATTTGGATGCCCTTTCAGCAATAATAATATGATCAAATTATATCTATAGAACCTATCAGGAACTATCAAAAACATGACGAATGTCTAATGTATAATTAGCTGAAGGTGCTCATTGATTAAGAAGAAATCAATTTTAATTGTATTTTCGACTTTCCTTAATTTATTCTTACTCGTATCGGGTTGCGCTGTTCGTGTTTCAGATAACAATGATCAATTTATTCAATCGACCACTTATCCCGTAGGTAATTCTCTGGAATTATCAACCATCACATCTCCGATACCTACTGCTATGATTGAAACAAAAAAATTATCAATTTGGATTGAGCCAGGTTTAATTGATCTTTTTTATCTGAATGATCTGGAAATTCCTGATACTTTCATCGTCGAAGACAAAGAAGTAGCCAATTACTGGATAGAAACTCAATCGAATGATCCAGAAGAATCAAAAATTATCTTGGAAGAAATATATATTCTTAGTGTTCCTTTTATCAATCAAATGAAGAATGTAATTTTTAAGGATCTTGAGAAAATCTGGTCAGATAACCTTCCAAATAATGATTTGATCCTATGGATACAACCTGAAGCAGAAGATGAATTGCAAACGATTTTTAACGGCGAACCAGGAGACCAAGTAATAGTTTCGGTTGAAAGACCTGAATCATGTGTAATTGAAAATTGCTGGCGAGTGATGAATTTTAGTCATTCTGACCCAGAATGGAGAATTATTACAATTGAGGATCAATCTCCATTATCAAATAATTTTGATGTTAATAATTATAAGCTTGTATACAAAGTTTATCTAAATACAAATACAAAATTTGAAAAAGAAAATATACTTCCATTAGTAATTGAACCCAGTAGCAATTTTGACCAATCTCTGCTAACCTCTGTTCTGATGACAGGTACGACAGCCCTGGTGCGTAATACTGCCTATCAAATCGAGCAATTTGGGTTTGATTTTCCCTTAAGAAACCTGAGAGAAGTTTTTGATTCCGTTGATATTACTCATATCTCCAATGAAGTGCCTTTCTATTCAAAATGTCCTTCTGCAGTACCCGTACGTAAAGAGATGCGATTCTGTAGTGACCCTGAATACATTGAAACATTGAAATTGCTGGGTGTTGAAGTAGTAGAACTCACCGGGAATCATCTTCTGGATTGGGGTCCAGAAGCGTTTCTTGAGACCTTAAGACTGTATGAAGAAAATGGGGTTGAAACTTATGGCGGAGGTCGAACGTATGAGGATGCTGAAAAACCTTTAGTTATTGAGCACAATGGGAATAAAATTGCTTTTTTGGGATGTAATCTTCCTGGGCCAGAAAACAATTGGGTTTCTAATGATCGTCCCGGAAGTTTACCTTGCGATCTGGCTGAGCTACAAAATACGATAATTGAGCTCCGTGAAGGAGGAATTAATCCTATTTTTACTTTTCAACATAATGAATTTAATACTTTCAGAGCCACCCAAAATATGAGAGAGGATTTTTGGAAAATGGCAAAGGCAGGTGCAGTAATCGTCAGTGGAAGTCAGGCGCATTATCCACAAGGAGTTGATTTTGTAAATTCATCGTTTATCCATTATGGGCTTGGAAATTTTCTCTTTGACCAGATGTATTCGTATTGGGGTATGGCAACCATTGATGTTCATTATTTTTACAACAATCAATACATTAATACTCATCAATACCCCATCATTAATGAAAATTTTGGGCAGCCTCGGTTAATGAATGAAGAAGAATCTGCATTATTGTTTGAAAAAATTTATGCCAATAGCTTTTATTTTCAAGCAGAAAATCCATGAAGAAGAGATTTTACATTCTTTTATTGATAATTGAGCTTTTATTTTCAGCTTGCACACCACAGCAGATATTCACAACACCACAAACCGAAAAAGAATCTCTGCAAGTAACCAACGCTGTCATGACCCCAACACCATTCCAACCAGTTGCCAATGAAGTAACCCTAGGTCCTGACATAAAACTATGGATACCAGAGTATCTCTCGGGAATACAGATCCAATGGAAAGCCAATTCAAAAATTGTTTTCAGCACGAATGAAGTGGGTTCAGATTGTTCATTTTTTTCAGGAAATGAGGGTGAAACGGTTGGGAATTTAATATATGCATTCGTTGTTCCATTTAATTCCATCCAGGATGATATAACAATCGAACAATTAACAAAAAATTTATTCGGAGAATCGACTAATCAACCTTTGGAAGAGAAAATTTTTCTGTCCAAATCTACTTATTCAGTAATGTCAGAATCTCTGGGAGATTTATCTAAAAACGTGATAATTGTGGAGGAGAAAAAAATATTTTCATCTGTGAGTCTATCTTCCGGAAATTACGGGCTGATTCGATTTGATCATTTAGAACCTAAATGGAAAGTGCTTGGAATTGGAAACATTTCCCCTTATGATCAGAATTTTGACCAGGAAATTTATTATTTAAATTTCCCAGTTCGTTTGAAATGTTCTAGAAGCGAGTTTACCAATCTGATTTTGGAAGACCTTGAGGAAAGATTTACAACTCGAAATGGTCAGAAATTGACTTCTGTTTTACTCACAGGTACAACTGCGTTGACCCGAGCGACTGCTGATAGAATGGAAAGATTTGGTAATCAGTATCCAGGCGAAAACATAAAATTCTGGTTCGAAAATTCGGATATCCGGCATTTATCCAGTGAGACGCCATTTTATAATGAATGTCCACCTCCAAATCCAGTACAAAAGAATCTGGTGTTCTGTTCTCATACAAAATATGTAGAATTGTTCTCTTTTTTGCCGGTTGATATCATTGAACTAACTGGTAATCATTTATTGGACAAAGGCGTTTTGCCTTTTGAGAATACATTATCGTTATTTATTCAATCAGATTTGCGCTATTATGCTGGAGGATTTTCGGAAGAAGAAGCGGAGCAACCTGCTATATTGGAACATAATGGTAATAAAATTGCTTTTCTTGGTTGTAATATAGCCGGCCCTCCGAATGTATGGGCGACTGAATCAAGAAGTGGTGTGAATGATTGTGAATTTTCAAAAATGAGTGAACAGATCCGCGCCTTGAAAGAAGAAGGATATTTACCGATTGTGACATTCCAATATTATGAATTGAATTCGATGAAGCCATCCCCAACACAGATGAATGATTTTCGTCAGATGGTTGATGCCGGTGCGGTGATCGTGAGTGGTAGTCAATCACATGTGCCCATGTCTATGGAAATTTATCATGACGCATTTGTGCATTATGGTTTGGGTAATTTGTTTTTTGATCAAATGGATTCCATAAACAATCGGAGAGAATTCTTAGATCGGCATATTTTTTATGATGGAAGATTGATTGGAACCGAATTATTAACTGCCATGTTAGAAAATTATGCACAACCTCGACCTATGACAAATAGTGAAAGGGCGAGTTTGTTGCAGAATGCTTTTAGTAATTATTCGCTTACTGTTGAGGAATAACCTTATGAAAATATTTGATGTGACTGTACCAATAAAGAATTTTATGCCTGTGTGGCCAGGTGACCCGCAGGTTAACAATCAACTTTTCTCATCGATTGAAAAAGGAGAAGAGGCAAATGTCACAAGCATACAAATGTCTGCTCACACAGGTACTCACATCGATGCACCCATTCATTTTGTAAAAACTGGATCAACCATCGAAGCACTGAGTCTGTCAACCTTGATGGGAGAAGTGGAGATCGTCGAAATTGATATTCTTTTACCCCAGATTGATTCATTAACATTGAAGGAATTAAAAAGATCACAATGGCCACAAAGATTATTTTTCAAGACGAATAATTCTTTTTTGCGATTGTTAGAAAAAGACTATTTCTATGAGAATTTCACTGCCTTATTACCGGATGCTGCAGAATACCTGATACAAAAAGGTGTGAAATTGGTTGGAATTGATTATTTATCCATTGCGCCATTTGCAAATGGTTCTGAAACTCATATTAAATTGTTGGAAAAAGATGTAATCGTGATTGAAGGGCTAAATCTGGCTGATATTTCACCAGGAATTTATGATTTGATTGCGTTACCCATATTACTCGAGGGTGCTGACGGCGCCCCGGCGCGAGTCTTGTTAATTCAACGATGAGATTATTTCGGGACGATTAAAGTAAAGCCCCCATCAATCACAATTACCTGGCCGCAAATCATATCCGCAGCGGGACTACAGAGAAACGAAACAACCTCAGCTACATCTTCTGGTGTCACCAATCTGCCTGCTGGCGTATTCATAATGGTTTTCGAGGTCACATCTGTGTTGTTCATAAAGGCAAAGTGTTTTAGAGCTTCAGTTTCTACCATTCCTGGTGAAACCGCATTGACATGGATATTCTTAGGTGCTAATTCGACAGCCATATAGCGGGTAAGTGAATCAAGAGCAGCTTTGGATGCACCTACAGCAATATAATCAGGTAGCACACGTGTTGAACCTGGGCTGGAGATATTGATGATATGACCTCCACCTGCTTTTTCCATCAGCGCTGAAGCTTTCTGGCTGCAAAGCATAGCTCCACGAACATTGACTTGCATGGTGTAATCCCAACCGGATACTTTCTGTTCGGTAAGTGGTCGATTAAAACCACTGGCTGCGTTATTAACCAGGATATCGAGTTTTCCATATTCTGTTGAAATATTCTCGAATAATAATTCTATTTCTTCTTCTTTGCCAATATTCGCTCTAACTGATATGAGCTTTTTTCCCTAGCATATGAATAATCTCAGATGTTTCTTCTGCCTGAGAACGGTTGCGATTGTAATTTACGATAATATCTGCGCCTAATTTGGCTAATTTAATGGCAATAGCTTTCCCAATCCCTCTACCAGAACCTGTTACTAATGCTATTTTTCCTTCAAGATTATGAAAATTATTTTGCATTCATAATTACCCTTTCAGAATTTTGTTTCTATTCCAGGAAATATTGCTCCATCCGTTGTAATAATTCCGTCTAACTCACCATTTCTCAACAGTATAGATATTTTTGTTGCGTCTTTCTTAAGTTTTCCGACGTTTATTCCCAGATAATAGCCTGAATAGGATGCCAGCCATTTCTCAGCTCGGATGAACATTTTCTGAGCTCCAGAAAAATTTCTATGTTGAATGTGATAATAAGCCACACCTACTTGTAAAATCCCTCTATACAGATCCCTGATTTCCCCTGGTTCATCTCGCCATGCAAATTCTAATTCTTCATGTGCAGCAAAGAATTTTTTTTGGTTAAATAATTGAATACCTTTTATTGCTCTTTGATCAAGAATTTTGTTTTCTTTGTTTTTGTCATTCATAGTAAGATTTTTATTTCAAAAATTATAACATGTACTGAGTCAATTAAAATGGTGATAGATATCCCGAGAATAATTTAATACGATGTGATAGGATTATTAATATTTGAATCAATTACGTATCGAGGTTAGGTATGAAAAATCCCCATGCTGATGAAATCGTTTCAGACGAATTAACGGATAATGAAATTTATAATCTTTGTGTTCAGACCAATTTCTGGACCTGGTCCTCTCAGGCAAAAGTTGAACCAATTGCAGTTCACAATGCGAAAGGTGTCTATTTTTGGGATATTTATGGAAAGAAATATTTAGATTTTAACTCTATGGTTATGTGTGTAAATATCGGACATGAAGATGAACGTGTCATTAAAGCCATGGTGAAGCAATTGTACGATTTACCCTTTGCTGGACCCAGAATGGCGACCAAACCAAGAGCTCTGCTGGGAAAAGCTTTAAAGAGTATATTGCCAGAGCAATTGGACCATTTTTTGTATACATTAGGCGGATCGGATGCAAATGAGAATGCAATTAAATTAGCACGATCGTACACAGGAAAATTTAAAATTCTTACACGATACCGCTCTTATCATGGTGCTTCCTATGGGGCAATTGCTTTGACTGGTGATCCAAGACGTTTAACCTGGGAACCCTCTGTCATGATGGGGGTTGTCCACTTTTTGGACCCTTACCGTTACCGATCAACATTCCACCAGCATAACCCTGAAATATCTGACGCGGATTTTGCCAGAGATTATGTAAAACATTTAGAAGAAATTATTATGTATGAAGGTCCAGAAACGATAGCAGCCATTATGATAGAAACTGTCACAGGAACAAATGGGATAATCATTCCTCCTGATGGATATATTCAAGGGGTTCGGGAACTATGTGATCGATATAAGATTGTGATGATCTGTGATGAAGTCATGAGTGGATTCGGACGAACTGGAGAATGGTTTGCATTCGATCATTGGGGAATTGTTCCTGATATTGTGACGATGGCTAAAGGTCTTACATCTGGCTATGCTCCTTTAGGAGCAATAGCTATGCGGAAAGAAATAGCTGAGGCATTTAATGAAAAAGTTTATCAGGGGGGATTGACTTATAATGGTCATGCGGTTTCTCTGACTGCTGCTTTTTCTGTGATAAATGTGATGAAAGAAGATAAACTGGTTTACCAAGCCCGTGAAAAAGGAAAATTATTAACCAAATTATTGCAGGAAATGTATGATAAGCATCCTTGTGTGGGAGAAGTACGGTCCATTGGATTATTTGGTGTACTGGAACTGGTCAAAAACAGGGAAACGAAAGAACCAATGTCTCCGTTTAATGTAAATAACCCAATCATGTTGAAATTGCGTCAATTTTGCCTGGATGAAGGTCTTTATATCATCATACATTGGCATAAAATACTTATCATCCCCCCATTAATTATCACAGAAGAGCAACTTCAAGATGGTTTCAGAATTATTGATAAAGCGCTTGAGATAACCGATGCACATGTTGAGGATTAATTGCAACTAATTTTATCTGAATGAATCAAATTAGTTGACTAACATATTAGGAGATATTAATGGAATTAAAATTGAATAAAATTATGACTTCCGAAAATGAAGCAAGCAAAATAGAAAAAATGATAATTATTGGTGCAGGTCCTGCAGGTTTATCTGCAGCATTATATGCTGCCAGAGCGGAATTGTCTCCTTTGGTGATTACCGGAATGTCATTGGGGGGTCAGGCATCATTAACCCACACAATTGAAAATTATCCTGGATTTCCAGATGGGGTTGGTGGAGCTGAATTAGGAGAATTATTTCAGAAACAAGCAGAAAGATTTGGTGCCAAATTCGAATTTGACAATGTGATCGAAGTGAATTTTTCTGAATCTCCATATGTAGTAAAAACTTATGGAAATGAATACAAAGCTGAAACACTGATTATCAGCACCGGGGCCAGCCCTAATTATTTGGGGGTTCCCGGTGAAAAAGAATTAACCGGTAGAGGTGTTTCATATTGTGGAACTTGTGATGGTTGGTTTTTTAAAGACAAAGATATTGTTGTCGTGGGAGGTGGAGACAGCGCACTGGAGGAAGGTATCTTTTTAACAAGATTTGCAAAAACCGTAACAATCGTTCACCGTCGCGACCAATTAAGAGCTGGAAAAATTCTGCAGACCAGAGCGTTCAACAATCCAAAAATTAAATATATCTGGGATTCTGTGGTTGAAAAGATAAATGGTAGTTCGGCTGTTGAAAGTGTCTTGATAAAAAACGTAATTACAGGTGCTGAAATTACATTTCCAACAGATGGTGTTTTTGTGTTTATCGGGCACATACCCAATACGGATTTATTTAAAGGCCAACTTGCCATGGATGAAAATGGATATTTGCGAGTGGACACTAAAATGCAAACAAAGATTCCTGGTGTTTATGCGGCTGGAGAAGTAATGGATTCCAGTTATAAACAGGTTGTCACCTCTGCAGGTTGGGGCGCAGCAGCAGCAATTCAAGCCACTAAATATCTTGAATCAAAAGAGTAAAAAATTCAGATAACAAAATAGAGCTTCCATGAAAGAAGCTCTATTAATTTCTAAATTTTTAATTTTATGGTGAAGGTGTAGAAGCTACGTTTGCCCACCAGATAAACGCTCTGGGATTACTCACATTACCAGCAGGCTGATAAATTGCTTGTCCATCAGCGCTACTACCTGTCTGGCGAACGACTAATACAGTCCAACGTAGTATATGAGGTACTGAACTATTTGGCCTGAAACTGGCAGGGACGATGAATTTTGTATCAGTTACATAATCAACCAGACGACGACCCTCTCCTTCGGTAACATCTTCGATCGTTACTGCGTAGTATTCATCAGACCGTAGTGTTCCAACGGATGACCATTGCAAAGCGATTGTGTCATTGGCTGCAGTAAAAGGAGCACCATCTGCAGGTAACAACAAACTGGGTGCCTGGTATGGAGGAGGATTTGTCGCAGTTGGTGTGGGTCCTGCTGTTGGGAGTCTTTCACAAAGAGGAATGGTTAAAGGCATACCTTCATAAACGATATCAGACGTCATTCCATTCCATTCCCGAATTGCATCCATTTCAACGTTGTAATTTCTGGCGATCGTACTAAGTGTGTCGCCAGATGTCACAGTGTAAGAAATCGTATTACAAGCTTGCACCGTCGAATCAACCTCACTCAAGGTGGCAGTTGGTTGCGGTGAAGGTGTAGGTGTGGGTTGGGGGATCATTAGTACTTGCCCCACAGATAGATTATCACAGGTGGCAGAGAGATTGTTTTTAACCACAATACTGTTGACAGATACATTGAATAGAAATGCAATCGATAGACAGGAATCACCTGATTGGACAATGTATTCCGTATCGGGTAAAGGTGTCATTGTTGGTTCAATTGTTGGTGTTAAAGTGAGTGTGGGTGTAACAGTGATGGTTGCTGTTGTGGTAACTGTAGGTGTGGCAGTCGGTTCTACAACCATACCTGTCTGATTCATTACCGCATAAACTGCACCTGCACCAATTGCCAAAAATAAAATAACCAACGCAATAACGAGTGGTAAAGCTAATGTTATGGAAGGTACTTTGGGACCTTTTATTTCCGTTTTTGTAGTGGATTTCTCAGTTGATTTTGTTATCGAAGATCCACACACCAGACATCTGGTAGCATTTGCGCTAATTCTGGAGCCGCAAATCGGACAGGTGGACGATTGATCTACATTTTTATTTGTTGTCATAATATTTCCTATTTGATCTCAAATACAAATTCAATTGCGCATTATAACACAGCAAGAATTCAATAAAAAATACAAAATTATGGATTGATTTTCATGTTTATGATATCCTGTGGCAATGATTGAAGCCCACAGTGTGTATTTGCATATTCCATTTTGTCAAAAAAGATGTTCGTATTGTGATTTTAACACATTTTCTGGCTTGAACCATCTCATCCCAGCATATATTCAACAACTGATGAGAGAAATTTCCTTTTATGGCGAGAAATTCTCAAAAGATTTACCTGTAAAAACAATTTTTTTTGGTGGTGGTACTCCGTCTTTAATTGAGGGTAAGCTTTTCAGATCATTGATGGATGAATTATTTGATAATTTTCGATTTTTACCCAAAGCTGAAATAAGTCTGGAAGCAAATCCAGGAACAGTCACCTTAGAATATTTACAACAATTATTGGAAATTGGCTTTAATCGGATTAGTTTTGGTTTGCAAACTTCAAATTCGTTATATCTTGAATTATTAGGTAGGATTCATGATCATTATCAATCCATTCAAGCAATCCATTGGGCGAAACAGGCTGGATTTAAGAATATCAATCTGGATTTGATTTATGGTTTACCGGGTCAAACGATTGATGATTGGAAGAAAACTCTTGAAGATGGTCTGAATTTATCTACTCAGCACATTTCTTTATATGCATTAGGAATTGAAGAGAATACACCTTTACATGCCTGGGTGGAAAAAGGCTTGGTTGAAAATCCTGATCCAGACCTGGCAGCTGAGATGTATGAATTGGCTGACGATGTATTACTTGAAAATGGATTTGCATGTTATGAGATTTCAAATTATTACAAGCTGGATGAGAATACTGACTTTCGCTGCCTGCATAATTTACAATACTGGCGCAATCAGCCTTATTTAGGGTTAGGAGCAGGTGCCCATGGATATTCCAATCATATCCGGTATGAAAATGTGAATGGGGTGGGAGAGTATATAAATTTATTAAAAAGTGCTGATATTATTGAAAATCGGAAATCCCCTGTCGAAAAATTTTCAACCGAGATTGACCCATACACAGCCATGCAGGAGACCATGATGGTCGGATTACGGTTGGTCTCCGAGGGGGTGTCCATTCTGGAATTCAACAAGCGATTCTCAACATCGCCAATGGAGATATTTGCAAAGGAAATTTATTACTTGATAGACAATCACTTATTAGAAATTATTGATGGAGATATTATTCGATTGACAAAAGAAGCAAGATTGTTAGGAAACCAGGTCTTTATGCAATTTGTCAATTAGATTACGATAACTTTTGTTCCTAGTCCACGCGATTCTATCTTATCCCCATTGCTTACAGGTGTACACCATCTGAAAAGCCATTTGGCTTCATCAGTTTTCATATTGACACAACCGCGACTCATACGAATTCCAAAATTATGGTGCCAGTAAGTGCCATGAAATGCAACACCTGTCACCGGTTCGAAGAAAGAGGTCCACGGAACGCCTGGGAGTTCATAGGCATAAATATCAGAAGTTAGATGTCCATTCCCCATGTGTTTGGACGGCAATTTTGATTGAACGTTGAAAGTACCCGTGGGGGTGTCAGTTTTTATTAAAGTGGGATCAGGATTGCGCATAGGCACACCTGAGGCGATAGTGGTTTCTAAAACCATGTTATCACCTTCGAATGCTTTCAAATTCTGGTATGCAATCGATACCTCAATTCGTTTTAAGTGCGGTGGTACATCTGGAGATAGTGGAGCTAGCTCTTCTAGTGGAATAATTCTTACATGACTGGCGGGCACGTGATAATCAACGTTAAGAAGTTCGTCTTTCAAACGGTACCAAGGTTCTTTATCTGGTCCCTCATCAATTCCCATTACCCAATGGGTGGATTGATAATACAACCGATAGACCGGATCCCAACCTAAAAATGAGCGATCACGCATTGTTTGAGTCAAAGGTACAGTTATTTCGCCCAGAACGCCTTCTTCAGGGATCTTGTTTTGAATGGAGTTGTAATTAATTTCCACTCGTTGCAAATATCCACTATGGATATATCCCCCCCAGACTCGATACCAAAGTGGGTTATAACCAGGGCCAAACTCCGAGAGGACCTCACCATACACGTTAATAATTTCATCCCGGTAGCGTTGATAAAGAATGGTACTTTCATCATTTGGTTGAGAATAGACACTCACTGAATCAGTGCCTACTCTTGCCATTAAGTTACTTTTTTGTTCTGTTTCAAATCCAAAAAATGGTCGAAAACCTTGAGTGGAGATAGCTCCAAGTGTGATAGCAGATAGTTTAAGAAAATCGCGGCGAGATGGTTTTTGGAATGACATGTGGTGATTATACCAAATTCGGATTGTTATTGTCGAAATTCGTAGAAATAAAAAAACCACGATAAGTGGTTTTTGTCGGGGCGAAAGGATTTGAACCTTCGACCTCTTGCACCCCATGCAAGCACGCTAGCCGGACTGCGCCACGCCCCGATCAAGTTATTATAGTAGCAGTTTAAAATTTTGACAACCTTTTGGTTTAAATAGGACAGAAAACCACTTATGTCTCAGTTTTCCTTTTGCGCATAGGCATAAAAGGTAGGTATGAATAGAATTCTATTTCCCTTCGTTTGAGCATTGTGTTCGATTTCTTTGTATTGAAGAATTTCTTGCTCTGGATACAAATTTTCAAGGTCACGCTGGATTGTTTCCCACTCAGAATTCGTCTTGGTGATATTGTTTTCAACATTTTGGTGTGACCCGAAAATTCCCCAATGAATATTGGAAAGCCCGGCTTGCATCAGACAGATTGATAGGTTTCGTCCCATTGATAGATTGACACCTTGATTCAATAGAGATGAATTTTGCATCTGCCCTAATTTATCAAGCGGAGAGGGGAAATCAATTCTGGATAAATAATCTGGTTCAGCAAAACAACAAATCCATCCTGATTTTCTTGTTACCCTTGACATTTCCTTAATAATTGCTACCGGATCGCTTAGCCAAAGCAGTAAATAATGGCAAAAACAAAGGTCAAAGAAGTCGTTTTTGACAGGGAGAGACATGCCATCACCGTTGATCAATCTTGATTTTGGCGAATATTGATTACTGTACTTAAGAATTTGCAAGTCAATATCCAATCCAACTGTAATATGGCCAGATTCAGTAAATTCATCCAGAACTGCAGATGAGCCACAACCAACTTCCAAAATATTGGATTGAGGCGGAAGTGATATTTGATTAATGATGAAATTTCGTGTCTCTCTGGTCCAGGATGCCTGATGTTTATAGCGTGATGACCAGAATTGATAATCACTCATTGATTTTTATTCAATAATTTTGCATTAGACCAGATCCATTCCCAGGAATCAGTGAGAAAATTCCCCAGAGGATTATTTACGCCCTGCGCTGGTAATGTATCGCCATCCGGTTCCAGGTATAACCAGGCCTTTCCAGCACCATCTGGAATAGTTCCACCTTTATCAATTTCTGCAGATACAGGATTGAATTGGGAATATGGTACTGGCAAATCCCAATCCAAATTAAAACCATATTCTGCAGCTTTGTTGCGTAAATCGATAACAATATTTTCGAGGTTTGGATTATTAAAACTCAAAGAAATGTTTTCAACGCCAATCTTTTTGAATTCATCCATTATCTTAATGTAATCTTCTCCTGTTGATTTTTCGATGGTTAGGTGGACTGTTGTATGAATGTCCTGTGGAATTATATTTCGGAGAGCTTCCCAGGATTGCTCATTTACGGGGTCAAATGTTACTAATAAGTGATCCAATCCGGAATTTAGTAATTGCTGCAAATATTCATTTTCTGAAAGTCTTAGACCATCTGTTGATAATCCGGTTACCATCCCTAGTTCTTCAGCATGGACAATGATTTCGATTAAATCCGATCTTAATGTGGGTTCTCCACCTGTAAGAATCACATGCGGAATGCCATTTTGCCAGGCTTTTTCAAGAATTAATTTCCATTCATCAGTGGCTAATTCTTGTTTTACTCGCTCTTTTGGCGATAAACCAGATTCATCTTGATTACTTAATTTATACGTCAATGCACAATCCAATCGATATGGCGCAACCGGGAAATCGATATAAGGAGTGGAACGTTCAAAATCCAGATAAGTTACCGGATCTAAATCCGGGGTATTGATTGAAGTTTCAATGCGGGACATAAAATTATCAAAATCCTTCTCGACATCTTCATACGAAATTTGATAGCGTTTTATGATAGATTCGATGACTTCAGGTCGTGGAGTTTGTTTAATTAAGTGGTATGCATATTCGGTTGCGGTTTGGTTGAGATGAAGAACAGTGCTTGCATTAATGATCAACAGACCTTCTCCGCCAGGTTCAATCCGAAGGTGAAGCCGATATTGATATTCGCTCTCCTGTGGCGCTTGATAATTATACAAACCAGGTGGTAGAACCTGTGCTTTATCAAAAAAAATCGATTTCAATTGGTTGATGATATTGGTCATAATTTCCTCCATGGATTAGGAAAATTAATATTCATGATCATTAATGCGCAAGTGGACATCCGCCACCACATTCCTGAACAAGTTCACACTGATTACATTTTTGGGGAAGATTTTTTCTTTCTCGAAGCTGTATCGATAATTCATGATTCCAGATGGAATTCCATGAATTCTTGAGAATATTTCCTAACGGATAATAATAAGATTGACAGGGAAGAACATCCCCGTTCGGCTCGAGGCACATATTATATAAAGCGGCTGAACAACCTTTAACACCCAGATCATGAGTAATGGGATTAAATCGGCAATAATGCGTGGGGGTATACCAGATTAATTTCTGGTTGTTTTTTGTTGTTTTTTCTT
Source organism: uncultured Chloroflexia bacterium (assembly GCA_963765655.1). Taxonomy (GTDB): domain Bacteria; phylum Chloroflexota; class Anaerolineae; order Anaerolineales; family Anaerolineaceae; genus UBA6170. The sequence continues at coordinate 1,091,326 of CAVXXH010000005.1, read as the reverse complement.
TGGCTATTTCCAGTAAGGGAGAAAGTTGTGATTCAGATAACCCTGTACCGACATCTTTGCCTTTGCCGGAATAAATTAATGCATTTAATCCCACTGTGGGAACACCTAATTCAGCCAGAAAATCGAGAGTCTGTGGAATTTCTAAGTGATTTGTTTTCAACATGGTGGTATTGGTCATCATGTAAACTTCTTTTTGAAGCACATTTTTTATTCCGCTTACAGTTTCTTCCCAGGCACCTGGGAAATTCACCATCCGATCATGTATTTGTGGGTCAAATGACTCTAGTGTAATTTGAATGTGATCTAGACCTGCAGATATTAACTGGGTGAGGAATCTGTCATCTGCTAATTTGCGACCATTTGTGTTGATCCCGGTTATTATTCCTTTGTTTTCAGCGTATTGAATGAGATCCGGTAAATATTCATACAATGTTGGTTCTCCACCTGTGAAAACGATGTGTGGAATACTCAATTCCCAGATTTTATCAATCACTTTGTACCAGTCGTTTTTTGATAAAGATGGAAATTGGCGCGATCGGGCATTATAACAATGTGTGCAGTCGTTATTGCACTGATATGTCAGAGCGATATCCATCCGATAAGGAGCACTGGGGGTGTGAGAGAATGGTAGATCCATATCCAAATCCAATTCACACAAAGGGCAACCTTCGTCTGGATCTGTGATAATTTCCATCTGAACCAAAAAAGATTTGGCGTCATCCATCAACTGATCATCCTCAATTTCAAAATTTCTGGTTAATGAATTCAGAATGTCTTTTTCAGTGTATTCTGATAATTGCCAGTAAGCCATTGCGGTGGCACTTGGATTGAGGTGATAAGCTCTGGCGGCATTAACCAACAATAATCCATTACCATCATTTTCAACACGTAAATGAATCCTGTTTTTGCTATGGTCTCTTTGTTGCTCAAAATGATAGATACCGGATGATGGTAATTTGGGAGTATTTTTCCTTACCAGTGGTTTTGGCCAGAAAGGAAACGCCATTAACGTCCACCTCCAGCACAGGCACAGGCACAACCTGCACAGGCACATGCACAGGCACAGGAACCACCCCCACCACCACCTCTGGACGATCTACCTGAAGATGAAGTGGATTTAGGAATTGGATTGGTTTTGTTCGTCACACCACTGGTGAAGCTGGTTATATCTCCGACAACTCCCGATGCGAAGGATTGAACACCATTTGTGATGGAAGCCGCAAAGTCAGCTCCGGGTAAACTGGGTAGATTAATGGTTGTTTGTCCAGATCCAGAGGGCATTGGAGAAGCATCCACCTTACCAAATGTTGGGGTACTCGATGTCGTTGGCCTTACCATCGGGTCATATCGCCACCACCAGGTTGGGATAATCACTGGTCCTGTTCCGAAAGATTCTTTAGTGCGATTATCGAAATTCTTATCCAGCATGGTCCAATCCATATTCTCATCAAATTTTTCGGATTTAACTTCAGGAGTTTGTGCTGTTTCCACCTGATTCCAGGCTTTTTCCATGATGTCTTTATAAAATGCAATCGATTCTTTACGGCTGAAACCTTTCATCTTTTTTGACACAGTGTTAACCAGGTTTATGATCATGGTTTGAAGGTCAGTCTTCTGTTCCTTCTTTTCTTTTTGCATAGCGATTAAAAATTCTTCTTCGTAAGGCTCTAAACCTTCTGGTTTTGGCATGGTCGCTTTAATTTTTAAAGGATCACGGGTTATTACTTCTGCTGCTCCTTTTTTCAAAATGGAGAAAAGGACCATCATCAGAACACGGTCCATGGGTTGCTCCATCAGAATCGCTGCTTCAACAGCGGTTAGCCCTCTTTTGATGCCATGGCCTTCAACGGAGATTTTTGGTGGAAGGTATTTGAGTTTACGCTTTTTTGCTCCAACAGTGGCTGAATAAATAACCAGGACAAAGAATGCAGCCATACCGAGGCATATCAATGCGGGACAAATAGCATCAGTGTCGAATGTGATAGATGGTGCTTTAACGATTTGGGTTTCCGGCACCATTCTGGCAGGAAAACTAGCGCCAAATTTATATTGGGTGTAAGAATTGGCATTAGGACTATTCCATTTGTAGTAGATCCCTCCCATATTGTCAAAACCACTTACTGGAGCTGAATCTCCAGGCCAGCCTTGTGGCGTGTGGTAGCGAGGTTCATTTTCTGTCAGTCCGACAGGAAGATAGAGTGTCACAGTCATGTCAGTACTACCGGATATAAATTGTGGTTCGAACCAGGTGGGAGAAATTTCAAAACTGGCGTAGTCTTCGTTTGCTTCTACTTCCGATGGATATAAGGATTTGTTAATCGTCCCGACAAAAACATGCAGAGTGCCTCTTTGACCAGGTTGTATCGTCTGATCTCCCAGTCCAATCATGATGCCAATATCAATATAATCCGATTTTTCAATACTATCTACGGGTAAACCATTTACATCTGCTGTGATACTACTTAAAACGTAATTATTATTTGGGAGACCAATATCAATAATGTCGATTGGATGTGCACCAGGTTGATTTACCAGATCAAAATAGTACTCAATCGAAAGAGAACCATCTTCGTTAACAAAAACATCCATGGTTTGCTTTTCAACGGCAAAATAATAATCCTGCGCATGAACAACGCCAGAATTACCAGCCAACAACAACAGGATTAATAAAATACTGAATAATTTAAGTTTTCTAATCATATTAATCTCCATAAATCTTGACAGTTACCATTTTGGTTCTTCAGTTAATTGATAAGTTGTGTTGCAATAAGGGCAGGAAACCATTGGAGCTCCATTTACCAAAGAAATTGAGTCTTTTGTCAAAATGCCTCCACACTGTTGGCATTTCAGTGATTCAAGTGCTACATTTCCAGGAAGATCAACATTCAGGGTGACATTCGTTGTGTTGGAATCCACTTTCTTTTTTCGAGTTACAAAGAAAATAATGCCAAAAGCGATAAGACAAAGAATTGCCCCAACTAACAAATTTCCAGTCTGTCCTTGCGGACTGAATGCACTTAAAATAAACAAAACTCCAAATATTATCAGAATACCTGAAGCAAGATATGCAATGATTTTCATGAGAACCTCCGAGATTTATTTGGAAAACTAATTAAAGTGGATATAAAATTGTAGACTGTTTTGTACTAGAATTATTTTATCAAATAATTTTCAATTAGAATGTAATATCTACCTATCTAAATGTAACCTAGAATAAAATGGAGTGGCCGATGAGCAACGACAAACCACAAGAAGAATATGAAAAACTCAAAGAAGAAATAAATTTTCATAATTATCGCTACCATGTACTTGATAAACCAGTGATCAGTGATGCTCAATTTGATAAATTGTTAGTACAGTTACGCGAAATTGAAAAACTTCATCCCGAATGGATCACCTCGGATTCTCCCACACAACGAGCTGGGACCATTCCTTTATCAAAATTTGAAAAAGTTGAACATCCCGTTCCAGTCTTAAGTCTGGCAAATGCCTTTGATTGGGAGGATGTAATTGCCTGGCGCGATCGTTTATTAAGAATTATTCCTTCTGTTGCGGATGCACAATATGTCGTTGAACCCAAAATTGATGGTTTAACGGTTGTTTTACATTATCAAAACGGAATATTTGTGAAAGGAGCAACACGCGGAAATGGTGAAGTCGGAGAAGATATCACCAGCAATATCCGTACCATTCGGTCAATTCCATTAAGAATCCCTGTCGGTGGTAAGAACATTCCAGTACCAGATTATCTCGTTGTGCGAGGTGAAGTTTTTATTAACCTCTCTGATTTTGATTTGCTCAACAAGAAAATTATTGAGAATGGAGAAAAAGCCTATCTTAATCCAAGGAATACTGCTGCTGGTTCTTTACGACAATTAGATCCGAACATTACAGCAAAGAGACCATTAAGATTATTTGCGTATAACATACTATCCAGCAGTGGTGATACACCAAAAACACAATGGCAAGTCCTTGAATATTTAAAACTGCTGGGATTTTCAGTTTCCGAATATTCAGAATATTGTGACGATATTCAAAAAGTTTTGAATTTATCTAAAATCTGGCAGACTCGGAGAGACCAAATTAATTTCGAAGTAGATGGTGTCGTGATTAAAATAAACGACCTGGATCTTGATAAAAATCTGGGATTTGCTGGTAAAGATCCCAGAGGTTCCATCGCATTAAAATTTCCAGCCAGAGAAGAAATGACAAAGCTAGTGGATATTGGGGTAAATGTTGGTCGCACTGGTGTAATAACTCCCTACGCTATCTTAGAACCAGTTGAAATAGGGGGGGTGGTGGTGAGACAAGCAACATTACATAATTTTGACTACATATTTGAAAAAGATATTCGCATAGGAGACAGGATCTTTGTAAAACGGGCAGGAGATGTAATCCCTTATGTAATCGGTCCTGTTATCGATGCACGCGATGGAAGTGAGAAGCCATTTGAAATACCTGCATACTGTCCGGCTTGTGATAGTCACATCGAACAAACGATAGGCGAAGTAGCCTGGTATTGTATGAATGCAGCTTGCCCAGCTCAATTGGTTCGAAATCTTGAATATTTTGTATCCAGATCCGCAATGGACATCGTTGGAATGGGTATAAAAATCGGGGAGCAACTGGTAAAAGAAAATTTATTGGCAGATGTTGCCGATGTTTATCAATTGACAATGGACTCCTTAATAAACCTGGAAGGTTTTGGGAAAAAAAGAGCTGAAAATTTGCTGGAAGCCATAGAGAACTCAAAACAAAGACCTTTGAACCGAGTGATCACTGCACTCGGCATTAATGGTGTCGGAGAAGTTATGGCGTCCGAATTGGCAAAAAAATATACCAATTTAGACGAGTTATCAAGCGCTCCAATGGAAGAGTTATTACTGATAGAAGGAATTGGCCCCAATATCGCCACTCAAATTGTTGAATGGTTCAGCCTGGAAAGAAATAAACAAATTTTATCAAAACTAAAAAATGCAGGAGTATGGCCCCAGGTTAAAAAGAGTGAAAAAAATCTTGAGAAAGTATTACCGCTTGATGGAAAAGTTTTTGTTGTTACAGGTGCGTTAGAGCGTTTCTCGAGAACCGAAATCAAGGAAGTGATTGAATCATTAGGTGGAAAAACTTCCAGCAACGTCAGTAAAAATACAGATTTTGTTTTGATGGGTGAAAGTCCTGGCTCAAAAATTGACAAAGCAAGAGAATTGGGGATTAAAATTCTCAATGAGGAAGCGTTTATAAAAATGGCAAATTTACCATGAATAAAATATTTCTTAAACCTGGGAAAGAAAAAGCTGTCATACGCCATCATCCATGGATTTTTTCGGGTGCAATTGATTTGGTGATGGGAGACCCTGAAATCGGATCTTCTGTACAGGTATTTGATTCAAAAAAGAATTTCCTGGGAACTGGTTCATTCAGCCCCCATTCTCAAATACGGGTAAGAATGTGGTCATTTGAAAATGAAGAAATTGATCAAAGTTTTTTTGAAAAAAGAATTGATGATTCGATCAAACGTCGGTCACATTTAATGGAAAAATATGATGATTCGGCCTGGAGATTAATACACGCCGAATCGGATCAAATCCCAGGCTTAATTGTTGATCAATATAACGAAGTGCTGGTTGTCCAGATTCTATCCAGTGGTTCGGAGTATCATAAAAATTACATAGTAGATGCTTTGAAGAAAATAACTGGTCTCAATAATGTTTACGAACGTTCTGATCTGGATGTACGAAAAATTGAGGGATTGAAAGAACGAACAGGTCAAATTTCTGGCAAAATACCTCAAGAGATTATTATTAACGAAGGCGGACACCAATTTATTGTTGACTTGGAAAACAGCCAGAAAACCGGTTTTTATCTTGACCAAAGAGTAAATCGACGCATTGTGGCTGATTATTGTAAGGATAAAGCTGTTTTGAATGTTTTTTCATTCACTGGCGGATTTAGTATCTATGCGGTTGGAAGTAACGCTAAGAAAGTTGTTTCTTTGGATAGCAGCAAAGAAGCTTTGGAGCTGGCAAAAAGAAATCATGTTTTAAATGGATTTCCCGAAAATGGGCATGATTGGGTCGAAGGTGATGCGTTCCAGATTTTAAGAAAGATGAGAGATCAAAATCAAAAATTTGATATGGTGATCCTTGATCCTCCAAAATTTGCCCCAACAGCTGCTCATGTAGATCGAGCAGCAAGAGCATATAAAGATATCAATCTACTAGGTTTCAAATTGCTGAATCCTGGTGGCATTTTGGTAACATTTTCGTGTTCTGGTGGATTAAATGAAGGTTTATTTCAAAAGATTGTGTCGGATGCAGCGCTGGATGCCGGAGTTTTTGCCACAATATTGGAAAAGTTAAATCAGGGACCGGATCATCCCGTCAGTCTTAATTTTCCGGAAGGTGCATATTTAAAAGGCTTAATTTGTTTAAAAAATTAAGCCTTTCGATCTGGTGATTATCAAAAACAGTAGTGGAGATGGCGGGAATCGAACCCGCGTCCGAAAGAATTGATCGGCAGATATCTACGAGCGTAGTTAGTTGATCAATTTGCAGCTACAGCAGACAACCAACAAGACTAATGTAGTGCTATCTGCTTAGACCCGAAAGTCCTCTTTCATATTTCCCGCAGATTGAAATATGGCACCCTGACTTTGTGTCGCCTATTCTTCCACCGGTCAGGTAGCGGGGTAGATAGACGTGGTTCTAAAAAGAACCATTCGGCTTCTAGTCTCTCACTAGGCAGCGAGAGGCATAGCAGCGTACGTGTTTGTGCGATTGGCACTTGTTTTTTTGTACTGATTTATCGAGGTCGGTACCTCTCGGCTCGCAATCTGGGACCAGCCTCTCCCGTCGAAGCCTGTCATCCCCAGATATGTGTATTATAACAAGGTTAATCGCAATCAGGAAGACAGTAAAGATCAGAATACGAAGAGTAGAACCAAGTAATGTTCAGGGTTTAATTTATTTAAAAATATATTCTTTAAGAATTTGTATAAATTTTGTAAAATGTTGTACAAGCGTTACTAATAAAAAGTAGATAGGGATTAGAATCCTATTAAATGAGGATTATGGAAAATAATTTTTTACAACTAGAAAATGTTTCAAAAATTTATGTTGATGGATCGAACAATCAACGCAAAGTTCTAGATCAGGTTTCAATTTCATTTGAAAATGGTCAGATCATTGCCATCCTGGGTAAGAGTGGAAGTGGAAAGAGCACGTTATTAAACTTAATCAGTGGTATTGATTCGGTTTCATCAGGTTCCATTCGGTTTAATGGACATAGTATATCCTCGTCCTCTGAAAGAAATTTAACTGATATTCGAAGAAATAATATCGGATTTATTTTCCAATTTTTCAATTTGCTGCCATCATTAACAGTTTGGGAAAACGTGACCTTACCGTTGGAATTAAAAAATATGGTTACCAAAGATGACCTTCTTCGAGCAGAATTACTGCTCTCTGAGGTAGGAATGTTAGATCGCAGAAATGATTTTCCAGATAAATTATCGGGTGGGGAACAACAAAGAGTTGCAATAGCACGTGCAATTGTTCATAAACCAGATTTAATTTTGGCAGATGAGCCAACTGGCAATCTTGATGATAAAAATGGAATAATTGTGATGGAATTATTGTCCAGGTTGGTTAGAGAAAATCAAAGGAATATGATTCTGGTTACCCATAGTCGGGAAGCAGCAAAATTTGCTAACCAGGTCTTTTCAATCATTGATGGTAAATTGGTTGGGTGTAAAAAACCGGATTAAAATGAAATCTCTTGGTTTGTTGTTGAAGTTTAGTTTACGTCATTTGATACGACAGGGTTGGCAGACAATTCTTTTAATTATTGGCATTCTTTTGGGGGTAGCCGTCGTTATTGCCATTGACTATGCAAACGAAAGTTCCAAAAAAGCCATTTCCTTAAGTACCCAAAGCATAACCGGAAAAGCAACTCATCAAATACTTGCTTCTGGATCAGGGATACCAGAAGAATATTTTACTGAAATGATGAGAAATGGTGTTTTTAATGAAGCATCACCTGTAATTGAAGGCTATGTAAATGTTTCTGAATTTGATCAGCAAGCAATTTTAATTTTAGGAATTGATCCCTTACTTGATTTTCCTTTCCGACAATATTATGGAGATGATAACAATCAACTAAACCAATTAATTTCGATTATTTCAGAACCTAATACAGGTATCATAGCGCAGGATCTCGCTGATGAATTTGGACTACAACTGGGCGATGTAATAAATTTTGTTTTCGAAGGAAAACCTGGAACTTTAAAAATCGTTGGGTTTATTTCTACGGATGAACCAATTGCAAGAGAATCTCTAAAAGGGATGATAATAGTCGATATTTCCACAGCACAAACAGCATTCAATAAAATTGGTATTTTGGACAGAATAGAATTAATTATTAATGAATCAAATGAAGAAGAAATTATAAAAAATCTACTTCCTTCAGGATTGGTTATCCGATTAACAAGCGAACAAAATCAACAATTAAGTAATATGGTGGGAGCTTTTCAACTTAATCTAACAGCACTCAGTCTATTAGCCCTGGTCGTTGGTGGTTTTCTTATATATAACACAATGACATTTTCTGTCATTCAAAGAAGGGAATTAATTGGTTTGTATCGCAGCATTGGCTTCTATCGCTCAGAAATTTTCTTTATGATCATATTTGAAGCCCTGGTGATTGGATTGGTAGGAACGATTTTTGGCGTACTCGTTGGTATTGCTCTTGGACGAGAAACAGTAAATTTGATCTTACAAACAATCAATGATTTGTATTATGTTACGACTGTAAAAAGTGTATCAATTCCTTCAGTTAGTGTAATTAAAGGAATTTTGTTGGGGATTTTTGCTACGATTTTTGTTTCTATTCCACCTGCTATCGAAGCAATGCAGGTAACTCCCCGAACTGCAAAAATTCGATCCGGATACGAAGATAAAGTCAGAAAAAATCTTATTTTTATTTCTTTATTCGGAGTTGTGCTTTTTATTATTAGTTATTATTTATTGTATTCCCCCTATTTTCAGAATCTATGGTGGGCATTTGGAGCGACTCTTTTGGTAGTTGTGGGTTTTTCCATTTTCGCTGCCTTAGGTTTATTTTTAATCCTCCCCATCTTAGCAAAGGTTTTGAAAAAATTCTTTGGATTAATTCCTGGCATGGCAGCCAGGGAATTATATCGATCCCTCAGCCGAACAGCCGTGGCTGTATCGTCACTGATGGTTGCTGTATCCGTAACGATTGGTATGTCAATGATGATTAATAGTTTTCGGTACACAGTTTCGATCTGGCTAAGAGAGACTTTGGCAGGTGATATTTACATATCTGTGCCAAACCAATTTTCAAATCGGTCAAGCGCTTACATTGATCAGGAATTAGTTAGTTCAATATATGAATATCCTGAAATTAATAAAATTGATACGTTATTGACAATAAATGGAATTAGCGATTTTGGAGATCTTCAAATTAATGTGATCACGAATGATGAAATTGCTTACGAACGAATTTTTACAAAAACGGGAGCCCCAGTAGAAGATATTTGGAACAATCTAAACCGGGAAAAAATTCTGATTGCAGAACCGCTGGCGAATCGATTTGATTTAGACTTAAACCAGGTACTTCCAATTGAGTCTCCTGCAGGAAAAGTCAATTTTGAAATTATCGGCATTTTTTCGGATTATACCTCCAGTCAGGGATACATCTTGATGACGCGCTCTGTATTTGAAAAATACTGGGAAAATGAAGAGGTAACTGCAATATCAATCAATTTAGAGAAAGATAAAAATGTTAATGATGCTGTAAGAGAAATCAAATCCTTAGTGAGTCAAAACAATCAACAGCTACTTATCCGGTCCAACCAAAACTTACGTGATGATGTAATGATCGTATTTGATCGGACATTTGCGATTACGAATGCTTTACGGTTTATAGCAACGATGGTCTCATTTATCGGTATTCTAAGTGCAACCTTGATCATTTTGCTTGATCGAAAACGTGAATTTGGTATGTTGAAAGCGATTGGATTCCGTCAAAAGGAATTGAACCAGCTGGTTTTAACCGAAACAGGTTTGATGGGATTTTTCGCAGGTATCTTTGCTATTCCAACCGGGTTAGTGATTTCCCTCATCCTGGTAAATGTCATCAATCTTCGTTCTTTTGGTTGGACAATACAATTTTATTTGGATTTTTGGTCAATTGCCCAAGGGGTTATTATTGCGGTGCTTGCAGCGTTTATTGCTGCGATTTATCCCTTGCGAAGATTGAATCAATTAAAACCAATCCAGGTCATTCGAGATGAATAAAAAATTTTTATTTGCTACTTTTGTAATCCTTATCGTTATATCTAGTTTCTTTGTGTTTTCTAGAAACAAACCTGCACAATTGAGCGGGTCCAGTATTACATTCTTAAATAATCAAGATAACTCAGATGATAATAACTATAAAAAGGCAATTGAACGCCTGGATTTTGTCTTTCCAGAAGATCACGCTGCTCATCCAGAATTCTTGACAGAATGGTGGTATTACACCGGAAATTTATTTACAGCTGACGGTAGACATTTTGGATATCAATTGACTTTTTTTAGAAGGGCTATCTCAGATCAATTTGAAGTTTCGAGTACATCAGATTGGACTAGCAATCAAATCTATTTAGCGCATTTTGCTGTTACAGATACATCAAGTAATCAACATCATGTTTATGACCAAATTTCCAGAGGTTCGGCTGGATTAGCAGGAACTTCGGTCGATCCATTGTTTTCAATTTGGTTAAAAGATTGGGAAATTGTTCAATTGGAAGAAAATGTTTATCAAATGAATGCTGGGTCTGATGAAGTAGAAATTAACTTCATCCTGACTGATTTAAAAGGCATCATTTTTCACGGTAATGGTGGCTTGAGCCAAAAAGGCAGTGAGATTGACAATGCATCATATTATTTCAGTCAGACACGAATGGAAACTACTGGCACGATCCGAATATCTGACGAAGAATTTGATGTCAATGGATTTAGCTGGATGGATCATGAGTTTGGTACCAGCACATTGGGAAGTGATCAAATAGGTTGGGATTGGTTCTCGATTCAATTAGAAAATAATACAGAAATTATGTTGTTTCAAATACGTCAGGATGATGGAAGTATCAGCGAAATCTCCAGTGGAACAATCATATATAAGGACGGTATTACTGAGAATTTAGAAATGAATGGTTTCAAAATTGAAGTGATTGATACCTGGCAAACTTCCGATCAAATAATTTATCCAAACAAATGGAAAATTAATGTAGAGAAGATGAATTTAGATATGGAAATAACTCCAGTTATCTATGATCAAGAAATGAATTTATTTTTCCGTTATTGGGAGGGTGCTGTTAAAATAAATGGCACCCTAAATGGTGAGAAAATATCAGGATATGGGTATGTTGAATTGACAGGATATGCCCAATCCATGCAAGGTGTTTTTTAAAAAGTTTTTGTGGGCAGAACAGGGCTCGAACCTGCGACCTCATCTGTGTAAGAGATGCGCTCTAACCAACTGAGCTATCCGCCCGAATGTAGCTGAATTATAATACCTGAGTAGTTTTTCATCAACCTTGAATAAAAAAATGGATCTCGATATATATCAAAGAAAAAATGTACAAGCTTTCAGGTGAAATATGAAATTTTTACGATATGAGTATCAGGGAACTGTAAGTTGGGGATGGTATTTCGAAGATAAGATTGGAAAAATTGAAGGGAATATTTTCGAAAATTACCGTCGATTTGAGGCAAACATTTCAATTTCTGATGTAAATCTATTGCCAGTTGTAGTACCGTCAAAAATTATTTGCATTGGTCGTAATTATGCTGCGCATGCAGCTGAACATAAGGTTGATGTACCAGAAATTCCGCTCATATTTTTAAAACCTCCCAGTTCGCTCATCGGCAATAATGAAAATATCGTTTTACCGCCACAATCCAATCAGGTAGAACATGAGGCAGAATTAGGCGTTATTGTGGGTAAACACGGCCGATGGATTGATCCTGAAACGGCAGAAGATTATATTTTTGGATACACAATCGCGAATGATGTCACTGCCAGAGATTTACAAAGGCTGGACGGTCAGTGGACACGTGGCAAAGGGTTTGATACATTTTGTCCAGTCGGCCCATATATTGAGACAGAGTTTGATCCTTCAGACGCATTGATTACCTGCAAAGTGAATCAACAAGTGCGGCAAATGGCATCGACAAGGGATATGGTATTCCCAGTTGAAAAATTAATTGCCTTTATTTCCAGTGTAATGACATTGGAACCAGGTGATTTAATTCTGACAGGGACTCCCGCCGGGGTAGGAATTCTAAGTGATAATGATTTGATTGAAATAGAAATAGAAGGTCTCGGAGTTTTGAAGAATATCATTCGTATAAAATGAATGATAGAGAAAAAGTTTGAAACTGGTTATGAATATGGAAAAAAATTATTTTGAAAAAATGATAAGAATCAGATAAGCTTGATCATTAATATCATTTCAACAAGACGTAGCAGGTAAATTTTTGAAAAAAGATATTTCCGGAAAATTGCTTTTTATTATAGGACTTACATTAATTGGAGTTTCAGTTTTCAATTTGTTTGAAGAACCAATTATTAATCAATACTACAAATATAAAAGAATATTTTCGATAACAAACACAAATCAAATTCCAGCAGTTAGTATCCCGGATAGGCCTGAACCGGAAATAATCCGTGAAACACAAATTGGAATAGCTTCTACAGTGGACGCAACCGAGTCTGAGGAATTAAATGATTTTTCTGACTTTGAGAGAGAAGGATTTTTGCCGGTAAATATAGAAGTATCTACCGATAAGAAACCTACTTTGGTAGAAACGAAAGAATATGATGTTATTCCTGTAAGAATTTCCATTCCAGATATTGAATTAAATGCAGACATTATTAATGCTGGAAATAAAGAGATCCATCAAGGTGATAAAACTTATATTCAATGGTTAGCTCCAGATGAATATGCTGTTGGATGGCATTTTGATAGTGCATATTTAGGTATACATGGAAATACAGTATTAAATGGACATCACAATGTATATGGAAAGGTATTTGAGAATCTGGATAAATTGGTTTCCGGGGATGAGATATTCATTTATGGAAATGATTTACAGGTTTATCAATATAAAGTTTCAAATACGATGATCCTTCCAGAGAGGGATGTCAGTCTTGAAGAAAGACTAGAAAATGCCAGATGGATTCTACCGTCTGAGGATGAGCGAATCACATTAATTACCTGTTGGCCATATTTCAGCAACACACACCGACTTATTATTGTAGCCATTCCACTCGGATCAGAACCAATTCCTATAACAAATGAGAGAAATTAACAATACTTACTAAAAATTGGTAAGGAAAATTGTTATGAAAAGGTTAGGTAAATATTGACAACACAAATAAACACGTTATACTTATAAATAAGTAAGCAGGAGGCTGTGAATCAGACTGAATTTGGTCGCATTCCCTTAAAAGAAAGGGATAATGTCTGAGGAGCCTAGTAGCGAAACCGGCCTGTAAGGTCGGTTTTTGTTATTTAAAAATTAGATACTGTGGAGGCTGCGAAGCGAACATGCAATTGGTCGCTTAACCTGATAAAGGGAAAGTGTTCGTGGAGCCTAGAAGCGAAACCGGCCGAATTTCACCGGTTTTTTTTATTTTGGAGATAAGATGATCAAAACACCAGTAAAGAATAATATCATTCAAGCACAAAGCATTGGTATCGATTTAGATGAGACATTGAGAAGAAATAAAAAAGTTCTCATCATAGATGATGATCCTGATACTGTTGAATTGATCAAAAGAATACTGAGGTTATCAGATTTTGATGTTGTTTCTGCTCGAAATGGAATGGATGCCATATCAATCGTTGAAAAAATCCAACCAGATATTGTTTTACTTGATCTCATGATGCCAGAAGTAGATGGAAGAGCGACATTAAAAAAACTTCGAGATATTACCCAGTCACCGGTTATTGTTGTTTCTGCACTGAACAGCAAAGATGAAATTGTTGATTTACTCAATCTGGGGAGCGATGATTACATTACCAAACCTTTCCACAGGGACGAATTAATTGCGAGGATTCACGCTGTTTTAAGACGATCAAAATTATTATCCGTAATTGACGGGGTATCCATTCCTGAAACTGGATTAACCATCAATTTTTCAAAACGCGAAGTCAATTTTCAAGGTCAGTTTGTCCAACTTGCTCCAAAAGAATATGAACTTATTGAATTATTGGCCAAGAATTTACCCCATGTTGTGAAATATAAAGAAATAGCAAATGGAATCTGGGGCGAAAACAGTAACTATGTTAAAAATCGAATTAAGTACCTGGTACATACCATTCGAAATAAATTTGAAGAAATCAAACCAGGGATTGAAGTAATTATTACCGCGGATCGTGTTGGATACAGGATCCAGGCTGATTAATTTATATTTATTCAAGGAGATTATTATGTTATCTATATTTAGAAAAATCATAAATTTTTTACCCCAGTTCTTTACTATACTGGGAGCTGTTAGTGTTTCTTTTTCAATGCTTTTATCAATTATTAATTTGCAAGTTCATGCAGAAAACAATATTTTAATTGGTGAAACAATGAAAAAAAATATTCCATACAAAGACGATACTCTATCAAAAAAGGTATTGATTTATAGTATAGGTGGTTCTGGCAAAAATATAGAATCAATTATTTTCCCATCTGAAACACCCACAGACACCACTACACCGACCCTAACCAACACACCAACGAATACACCTACTAACACACCAACGAATACACCTACCAATACACCAACAAATGTACCAACGAATACACCTACCAATACACCAACGAATACACCTACCAATACACCAACGAATACACCTACCAATACTCCTGTCACACCAACAGCTGAGGATCCTGTACCAACACCTGAAGATCCTACTGCGACCCCAACTGATCCTGGAACTAAACCAACACCAGATGAACCAAATGAAACTCCCACACCCGGAGAGCCAACACCGACTCCACCTACTGATACTACTCCTGATCCTACTCAACCACCAACTTTACAATCACCAGTCACAGCAACAACACCTTCCGTGTTAATTCCTGTAACCGGAGCAGAATTCGGGAATGGAACAACTTTGGATTTCGTTCGATCCATTATGTTCAACATGGGTCTTGGGTTCCTTGGTCTTGGACTAGTTCTACAATCGTTGAGGAAAAAAATAAATTTCTAGTCATTTGATTATGAAGAAAAAATACCCTGGGAAATTTCCAAGGGTATTTTTTAATTAATACACATAGAAATAACAATTTGACTTTTAATAAATTTATTTTCCTTATTAAATTTTTTGGAAGTATTAAGTTAGGAAATAGTTATAAATGATTATACAATAAATGACAAATAAGGTAATAATAGTGTAAAATAAAATTAATTAAACTTCATATTTCAGATAAATATTGTTTTATCAAAACAGAAAATTAACAATTTAGTTTTATTGCAGCTAGGAAGCGGATATTTAATACAGCGCTTTACTTGAATAGGTGAATGTGTTCGTTGAGCCTAAAAGCGAAACTGGCTGATTTTGAGCGTTTTTTTTGAAGAAATTTTTAAATATTTTCTAGATAAAGGTTATCGTTTTTAGTTCTACAAATCAAAATTTATAAATTATTTTTTAGGAGATTATCATGTTATCCAAAATTCGAAAGATAATAAAATTTTTACCTCAGTTTTTTACTTTAGTAGGAGCAGTGAGTATTTCATTTGCCATGTTGTTATCAATGGTTAATTTACCTGTTAATGCAGCACTCCCAGACACTTTTGATAACTGGGATAAGTCCAGCATCAAAGTAATCGGTTTTTGTGTTGGCAATTATGCCAAATTCACCATTACTAACGGTGGTTCGGATATGCAAGGCCCAAGCAGCTATGAAATCTTCGTTGGTGCTGTCAAGGTCACTACTGGTGCTTTTCAACTTGAATCTGACGAGTCTATCACTATATCTTATCCTTCAAATGGAACAAAGGTGAGTATTATTGTATACCAACGACCGGGTCACCCTGGGACGGGTCAGGCAAAAGCTGATGCTACTTGTGGTACTACTCCCACAAATACCCCAACTTTTACCCAAACCAACACTCCAACCAACACACCAACAAATACACCAACAAACACTCCAACAAATACACCTACCAACACGCCTACCAACCTACCTACTAATACGCCAACAAATACACCTACCAGCACGCCTACCAACCTACCTACTAATACACCTACCAATACACCTACCAACACGCCTACCAACCTACCTACTAATACGCCAACAAATACACCTACCAACACGCCTACCATTACACCTCCTCCGGATGAAACACCGGTATTTACACCTACAAACACGCCAACCAATGAACCAACCAGCACACCAACTAATACTCCGGTGACACCAACGCCAGAGAATCCAACTCCAACACCAGTGACACCGACGCCAGAGAATCCAACTCCGACACCAGTGACACCGACGCCAGAGAATCCAACTCCGACGCCAGTGACACCGACGCCAACACCTGCGACTGATGAAACTCCTAATCCATCGGAAACACCTGTAACGGATGAGACACCTGATCCTACAGTTCAACCGACTTTGCCACCTCCAACCAGTAATGATCCACCAACCGTTCTAATACCGGTTACTGGAGCAGAATTGGGAAGTAATTCTCCACTTGGAAAAGTTCAGTCAGTGATGTTCAATTTGGGATTGAGTTTCCTGGGATTAGGGCTTGTCCTTCAATCATTGCGAAAACGATTGAATTTCTAAAATATAACCATTAATAAAATAACCCCGGTAATTCAATTTATCGGGGTTTTTATTATTTTTCCACGAGTTAAAAGCTTACCCGCATATGTTGATCGTGAAAATCGATCAATTCTTCGATGCCAATATCTGTTACTGGAAAGGCTTGAACAAACAATCTTCCCCAGGAAGGTTCATTTCCTTGCGCAATACATGTTTGAATAACCAGACTGCCTTCTTCTGCATAAACTTCCATAAATAGATCGACTGCACTAAGAACTCTGGATGTGTTTTTCAGGTCTACGAAATTTGAATAAGGACTATTCGGTGATAATGCCTGGTAAGATAAGATTTTTTCTACTTTATACAGTTTAAATTCTTTGTTGGCGGTCACTAAAACGATCAAATCATTTTCTGATAATTGAGAAAAATTCGCTCCTGCCAGATGATTATGGGCCAACATTCCTGTAGAGCCAAATTGTCTGGTTAGTGAAAATTCTGTAACAACCTGGGGTTCATTTGAAACAAAATCTGGTCTTCCAACTGGTTGTTGAGTTATTGGCAAAGTAAAGAGTTTCGGAACGATCATTCCAACAAATTGATTTCCAGATTTTTTTGAAGTTACATTATTAATAAATTGGTAGAACTTATTAAAATTAATTGTTTGAAAATTTATATTTTCAACTTCCGGGGTCAGGCTGACTTCACCAGTAACTGGAATAATATTGGTATAAACTGGAGAAATAACCGAAGTTGTGATGAAGATAATTAAGATTGATATTGAAAAAAGTTTATTTTTCATATAAGTTATATATCCGTGAATTAAAAGTAATAATATAGTTAGTATTGTACGGACTATAACGAAGGTGAGGTGTTACCTATCATTTTTGTTAGATAATTGGAGAAAAATGGGGGATAAAAATTACCAAATAGAAAGAATAGAGAACCAATTTCTGGCATGGTATAATGTTGAAAATATATTCCCAATGTTTTTTTCGCCAAGGAGATTTTTTTATGTCAGGTCATTCCAAATGGTCTACTATAAAGAGGAAAAAAGGGGCAGCAGACGCTAAGAGGGGAAAGATATTTACTCGAGTAACCCGAGAGATCTTAATGGCTGCAAAAGAAGGTGGCGGTGATATGTCTGCGAATGTTAGATTACGCTTGGCTGTTGATAAAGCCAAGGCAGTCAACATGCCTAAAGAGAACATAGAGAGAGCAATCAAAAGAGGTACCGGAGAATCAAAAGAAGGTACATATGATGAAGTGATGTATGAAGGTTATGCACCTCATGGAATTGCTATTATGATTGAATGTTTAACTGAAAATCGTAATAGAACCGTTGCAGATGTCCGGCATATTCTCAACAGAGCAAATGGAACTATGGGCGAACAAGGGTCTGTGAGCTGGCAGTTTAATCG
Source organism: uncultured Chloroflexia bacterium (assembly GCA_963765655.1). Taxonomy (GTDB): domain Bacteria; phylum Chloroflexota; class Anaerolineae; order Anaerolineales; family Anaerolineaceae; genus UBA6170. The sequence goes on along the minus strand of CAVXXH010000005.1, from coordinate 1,073,076 downwards.
TGTGGCTTATTTTGCATTTCCTTGTGAGGGCAATGATTTTGATAAAGTTTTTGAAATTGCCCTGGATGGTGGCGCTGATGATGTTTCCAATGATGATGAGTTTATCGAAATCATTGGTGCTGTCGAGAATTTTAAATCAATCAGTGATTTGTTACTGAATGCAGGGATATCTCCAGAAGAGGCTGAACTCAGAATGATACCCAATCAGGAAATTGAACTTCCGGTTGATCAGGCGATACAAGTGATGAAGGTGTTGGAAGCATTGGAAGAATTGGATGATGTGGTTAATGTCTTCTCAAACCTGAAGATTTCTGAAGAAGCCATGGAGGCTATGGATTAGGCCTATTCCATGAATTCAGTATTGGGTATTGATCCTGGGACTGCCACAACTGGATTTGGGTTGATTACAGAAAATAAAATTGGTTTGCTAGTAATAGATTATGGTGTAATTTCAACCCCTCCTGATTTACCCATGGAAAAAAGACTTCTGATCATCTACAACCGATTACTTGAACTAATAGATCTCCACCAACCTGATTCGTGCGCGGTGGAGAAGTTATTTTTTCAACGAAATGTAACAACTGCCATCAGTGTGGGACAGGCAAGAGGAGTTGTTTTATTAGCATTGGCAATGCGAAATGTAAAATGTGCTGAATATACACCATTGCAAGTGAAGCAGGCAGTCACAGGATATGGTGTAGCCAATAAAAGACAGGTTCAAATCATGGTTCAGTCATTATTGAATTTAGCAGAAATCCCTAAACCAGATGATGCTTCGGATGCATTAGCTATCGCGATTTGCCATGCACATAGTAGAAAATATACAGAATTAGAAGCATAAATGATCACCAGCACATCTAATCCAAAAATAAAATTTCTTCGAAAATTAAGAACGAAGAAATTTCGGGATGAATATCAAATGTTTTACATCGAGGGTCCAAGGATAATTTCCGAAGCATTAGACGCTAAGTGGAATTTTGAACAGGTAATTTATTGTCAAGAATTGATAAACGATCACTATTCAAATCAATTGCTTGGAAAATTACTGGAATTAAATAGAGATTGTATTGAGGTTGACAAACAGGTCTTCGAGTCTTTTTCAATAAAAGATGGACCTAAAGGATTAGCAGCAATATTAAAACAAAAGTCATATGAGATTAATTATTTAAATGAAAGTATTGGCCTTTGGGTAGGCCTGGACAGAATTCAGGATCCAGGTAATTTAGGAAGTATTTTACGAACCTTAGACGCAGTTGGTGGTTCCGGGATCATTTTGATCGACCAATGTACAGATCCATTCGATATTGCTGCGGTCAGAGGTAGTATGGGCGCAATATTTTCCTTAAAAATAATCAAAACAAACAACTATAATTTTTTACGGTTTTTAGGCGAAAAAAATATTCCTATTATTGGTACGAGTGATAAGTCAGATAATGATTATCAGGCAATCCAATATAAAATTGATATGGTTCTATTAATGGGAAGTGAACGTGAAGGCTTATCGGATTCGTTAATGCTAGGTTGTGATAAACTGGTTCGTATTCCTATGGTTGGAAAAAGTGATTCGCTCAATTTGGCTGTAGCAACATCCATTTGTTTATATGAAATATTCAATCAAACTCGAAAATAAAGAGAGAAAAAAGTGATCGCATCTATTCAGGGTAAGATAATTCAAAAAGGTGTTGACTACTTGGTTGTAAATCTGAATGGTCTTGGCATCCAAGTTTTTACAACAAAAGAAACTTGTGAAACAGCGAACATTGGTGATATAAAATTTTTCCATTCACAACTAATCGTCCGGGAAGACTCATTAACTTTATTTGGATTTGAAAGCGAAATTGAAAGGGAATATTTTATCCTTTTGTTAGGAGTTAATGGGGTAGGCACACGTTTAGCATTATCAATAATTTCCACATTATCAATTGATGCTATTAATCGCGCTGTTGGGGCTGAACAATTTGAAGTGTTTGCAAGAGTATCTGGAGTGGGAAAAAAGACCGCACAAAAAATTGCCATTCATTTACAAGGAAAAATTAATATTGACTCTGATTTTATCGGATTGAAGTCTTCTTACCAGGATGTTGATCTGGAAATATTACAAGCTTTAACATCACTTGGATATAGTGTGGTGGAGGCACAGTCGGCACTACAATATATTCCTAAAGATGCCCCAAAAGATATTGAAGAGAGATTAAGAATTGCATTACAGTATTTTTCATGAATGGGTATACTATTTTCAATAAAAAAAACAAATCATGAACATATACTCATAAGAAATTTGTTTCTACTTCAACTAGACATTTTATTGCCTTTCAGGTATGATTTTATATTGAGTTTTCAATAAAAAATCTGAAAGTGAGTATAGGCATGCATAGATTAAGACAGCAGAAAAATCACATTCATCACCAAAAAGCTGTTATTGATCTCGGACTTTGCAAACAAAATCAAGACTTATTAAATAAAAATATCATAAAAATATTTCAATATCAGAATAATTTTTAGATTATTTTTTAAAATTGGGTATTTTATATCCAATTTTATTTTTTGTGAATAGACTTGCTAAATTTTTCAGGATTTTTGAACGATAAATACACTTTTTTGGAGGGTAGATGGCACAACCAGGTAAGAATTTTACTGAAGAATTTTTAAAGAAAATAGAAAAATTTGAGACATCATTTGAAATTCGATCCGTTGGAACCGTAACCGAGGCTGGTGATGGAATTTGTCAGGTAGATGGTTTAGCAGATATTCGATCTCAGGAACTGGTTCAATTCGAAAATGGAATCATTGGAATTGCATTCAACCTGGAAACTCATTCTGTTGGTATCATTATTCTTGGAGATTTTTCAAAAATATCAGAAGGAATGAGCGTCTATTCAACAGGAAGAATCGCTTCCGTACCCGTTGGCGATGGTTTGGTTGGTAGGGTAGTTAATGCCTTAGGAGAACCGATTGACGGCAAAGGGACTGTCAATTTTGAGAAGTATCGCCCAATCGAGCGAATTGCGCCTGGAGTTGTTGACCGGCAGGATGTTGACACCCCTGTTCAAACCGGAATTATCACCATTGATGCCCTTATCCCGATTGGCCGCGGACAGCGACAATTAATTATTGGAGATCGGCAAACAGGGAAAACTGCTATTGCAATCGATACGATTCTTAATCAAAAAGGGAAAGACCTGATATGCATTTATGTGGCTATTGGCCAAAAGAAATCGGGTGTTGCACGAACAGTAGCCCTTTTAGAACAATTTGGGGCCATGGATCATACGATTGTCGTGGTTGCTTCCGCCGATGAATCAGCCGCCTTGCAGTATATTGCGCCTTATTCTGGTTGTGCGATGGGTGAATATTTCATGCAAACCGGCCGAGATGCACTAGTCGTTTATGACGATTTGAGTAAACACGCCTGGGCTTATCGTCAGGTCTCGCTTTTATTGAGGCGACCTCCTGGTCGTGAAGCATACCCTGGGGACTTATTTTATTTGCATTCAAGATTACTTGAGCGTGCGTCAAGACTGGCAACAAACTACGTGCTTGTTCCAAAAGATTTTACCGGAATTGCTTCTGAAAAAGACTCAACCAATGGGGTAGTTTATAAAGGTCCACAAGCATTGGAAAATGCTGAAAAAACGCACCGTGATGAAGAGAATAAAGAAGAACTGAAAGTAGAAAAAGTACATGGAACCGGAGGTTCACTGACGGCATTACCCATTATTGAAACTTTGCTGGGTGATGTTTCCGCATATGTTCCCACGAATGTGATTTCGATCACTGATGGACAAATTTACCTAGAATCGAATTTATTCAACGCTGGTATTCGCCCTGCTGTCAATGCAGGTATCTCTGTCTCCAGAGTAGGTGGAGCTGCTCAAACCAAAGCCATGAAACAAGTCGCCAATCGCTTACGTTTGGATATGGCAGCTTTTCGAGATTTAGCAGCATTTGCTCAATTTGGAGCAGATTTGGATAAAGCAACCCAGGATCAATTGAATCGTGGCTTAAGATTACAGGAGGTACTTAAACAACCTCAATATGAGCCAATGGATCTGGAAGATCAGGTGATCACTTTATTTGCGAGTGTAAACGGTTTTGCCGATAAAATTAATCTGGATCGTGTTAAAGAATGGCAGGAAGGTCTTATCAAATACATGGAAAATACCTACCCTGAAATTCGAAAAGACATAGCTAATAAAAAACGGATTTCTGAAGAAACAGAAAAGAAACTTAGAGAAGTAATTCCTGTCTATAATACATCCTGGAAATAATAACTGGATAAGGATAATAATTTATGAGTTCAGCTCGCGAAATGCGATTACGCATAAAAAGTATAAAAAACTTATCACAGGTTACACGAGCCTTACAGACTGTTAGTGCCAGTAAGGTTCGCAAATCCATGCAGGCAATGTCTGCTACGAGTGCTTATGCAGATAAGGCTATGCAAGTTCTTATTCATTTAGCGAAACAACCAGGACATCAAATGCTACACCCATTGCTGGCTGAGCGAGCAGAGATTCGGAATACACTGTGCATCTTAATAACAAGTGATCGTGGACTAGCAGGTTCTTACAATGTCAATATCGTTCGTAAAACCCTGAATTTTTTTGAAACGTTTAAAACGCCTGTTTCCTTACGTTGCGGTTGGTAGAAAAGGTAGAGATATGTTAGTGCGCAGAAGAAAAAAAGTCGTTGCAGATTTTAGCCATATTCCAACCCCACCTCGTTTTAATGATGTTTCTGCTATAGGATGGCTGGCAGTTGATGAATTTCTTGAGAAAAATTATGATCAAATTTTTGTTGCATACACTCAATTTGAAAGCATGCTTTCCCAGGTTCCCAGTGTTAGACGGATTTTACCCTTATTTGTCGAGACAGATGAGGCAGGAGGGGCTCCTTACCAACGGCAAAACGAAGCCAAGAAATCCACTGGTGTGTACTCTTACGAACCCGGACAAACGGAAATTTTGGATCAAATCGTTCCTCGATTTACAGCATTACAGATTTACCAATCTATTTTAGTGGCTCAAGCCAGTGAAAATGCTGCCAGGATGATATCAATGCAAAACGCAACAGAAAATGCATCCGAGTTAATCTCAATTCTTCAACTTGATTACAATAAAGCTCGCCAACAGAGTGTTACCAATGAAATGTTGGATATCGCTGGTGGCGCAGAAGCACAATCACAAGCTAAATAAAATTTAATCTTCTTTCTTTGATGGAGAAAAAATATGGAAAAAAATAATGGAAAAGTCTTGCAGGTTTTAGGTGGAGTCGTTGATGTTCAATTCCCTCCTGATAATATCCCTGATTTGTTTGAAGCCTTAGAAATAAATAATGAGAATGGTTCCAAAATTATTCTTGAAGTTCAAAAACAATTACCGAATAGTGCTGTTCGCTGCATTTCCATGGCATCAACTGACGGTCTACAAAGAGGTGTTGATGTAACTCGTACTCATAGTTCGATTAAAGTTCCTGTTGGATTAGCTACTTTAGGAAGAATTTTTAATGTATTAGGTGAACCAGTGGACGGATTAGGAGAGGTAAATGCGGATACTTATTATCCAATCCATCGCTCTGCACCACCATTTTCTGAACAATCAACACGAGTTGAAGTGTTTGAGACCGGTTTAAAAGTGGTTGACCTGATTGCACCATTTACGAAAGGTGGAAAGACAGGGATATTTGGTGGGGCAGGTGTAGGAAAAACCGTCATTATTATGGAGCTGATTCGATCTATTGCCACGGTTCATCAAGGAAATTCGGTTTTTGCCGGTGTGGGTGAACGAACACGTGAGGGAACTCAACTTTATCGTGAAATGATGGAATCAGGGGTTATGAAGGACACTGTGATGGTGTTTGGACAAATGAATGAACCTCCTGGCGTCAGATTGCGTGTAGCTTTAACGGCATTATCCATGGCTGAATATTTCCGTGATCAGGGAAAAGATGTTTTACTTTTTATCGATAACATTTTTCGATTTACCATGTCTGGCTCTGAGGTGTCAGCTTTATTAGGACGTATGCCATCAGCTGTAGGTTATCAACCTACATTAGCAACTGAAATGGGAGAATTACAAGAAAGAATTACATCAACAAGAAGTGGCTCTATTACATCCATGCAGGCTGTGTATGTGCCAGCTGACGACTATTCAGATCCAGCTCCAGTAGCAACATTTACACATCTTGATGCCACCATTGCTTTGGAACGAGCGATTGCAGAAAAAGCAATTTACCCGGCTGTAGATCCTTTATCTTCAACTTCACGAATTCTCGATCCAAAAATTGTTGGTTCCGAACATTATGCTACTGCCAGAGAAGTGCAGAAAGTACTACAGCGCTACAAAGATCTACAAGATATCATCGCTATTTTGGGTATTGATGAATTAAGTGAAGATGACAAAATAATCGTCTCACGAGCAAGAAAGATAGAGAGGTTTTTCTCTCAACCTATGTATGTTGCAGAACAATTCACAGGGATTCCGGGTAAATACGTACCCCTGAAAGAAACAATCCGTGGATTCCGGGAAATTCTGGATGGGAAACATGATTTATTACCTGAACAAGCATTTTATATGGTAGGCTCAATCGAAGAAGCTGTCGAAAGAGCAAGACAATTAGAAACAGCAGGTTAAAATGCCAATACAGTGTGATATAGTATCTCAAGATCGAATGGTATTCAGTGGAGAAGCTGAAATGGTAATATTACCAGGCTCTGAAGGTGTAATGGGAATATTGCCGAACCATTCTCCTGTTTTGACTACCTTTAATTTTGGCATTATCACAGTTATAACCAAAAAGGAAAGAAATTATTTCACTGTTGCAGGTGGTATTGCCGAAGTTCAACCGAATCTAATAACAGTTTTAGCAGATGCGGCAGAAAATGTGGATGAGCTGGATGAATCCAGGGCTGAATTGGCAAAAGGACGTGCTGAAAAGCTCCTGAGTGAGACGTCAACAGGCGATGATAGCGAATTAGATGCATTAAAGAATGCATTGAAAAGATCTACTTTCAGGCTTGAGGCAATTAAGAGATTCAAACGCTCATCCAAAGGAAGCCTGAAAGACAGATAAGTACGATCCGAATAGTTGAAAGGAAAAAAATACTTAATGGCATTATTTTCCAGGGAATTAGGAATAGATCTGGGGACAATGAACTCTGTCATTGTTGAAGGTAGTCAAGTAATTGTGATGGAACCAACTGTAGCTGCGATTGTCAATGAAGAAACCAGAAAAATGGTTGAATGGGGTCAGGCAGCAAGGGATATGATGGGGCGTGTATCGGAATCTATTGAAATTGTTAGACCTCTACAAAATGGTGTCATTGCAGAATACAGTGTCACAGAAGGCATTCTTAAAGAAATGATTAAGAAAGCAGGTGCTACCAGTTTTCTCGGCAGTACCAAAATAATCATAACGACACCTTTCGGTATCACATCAGTAGAACGCAGAGCTGTTGAAGCCGTAGCTTTGTCTTCCTCCAGAGAGGTTTATCTCATTTCTCAACCAGTTTCAGCAGCGCTCGGAGTTGACTTACCGATTGGAACACCCTCTGGCAATATGTTAATTAGCCTGGGTGGCGGCACTCATCAGGTGGCGGTACTGGCGATGTGGGACATCGTGACTGCAAATACTGCAAAAACCGGTGGGTTGGCATTTGACGATGCTATCATCTCCCACCTCAGGAAAAAGTTTGGTGTCATCATTGGTCAACCGACAGCTGAGAAAATTAAAATCAATATTGGATCAGCAATCCGATTGAATGAAAATAAAATTATGGAAATTCAAGGACAGGATCAGGTTACTGGGTTACCCAAACCAATTAACGTAACGACTGATGACATCGTCGATGCTTTGGAACAACCACTAACTGATTTGGTAACACTCATCAGGAACACACTTGAGAAAACACCTCCTGAATTGATTTCAGATATTATAGATCGTGGTGTGGCCTTGTGTGGAGGTGGTGCATTGTTAACCGGAATTGATAAATTTTTGACGAAAGCGCTTGGTATTCCAGCATATCTGGTAGATAATCCAATGACATGCACCGCTGAAGGCGCATCAAAAGCTTTTGGCATGCGAAATGTCTTAAAAAGATCGTTAATAAAAGTATAAAAATAAACAATTTAAAAATAAATTTCTTAAAAAAAAGAAAGAGCTCTGAATAAGTGTAGAGCTCTTTAATTTTGTTAATATTTAGGTTAGGTAGAATTTATCAATCAAGATAATATGTCATATGTTGTAATTCAATAATCGGATCAATGTTTTGAACCTGAACAGATTTTGGAACGATTAATTTTACAGGTGCATAATTAAGAATTGCTTTTACTCCGGCTTTAACCAGCTGATTAGCCACATTTTGAGCTTGTTCTGCATCAACGGTTATCATTGCAACTTTTATATTGGCCTTTTGGATAATCTCAGCCAGGTTACGACCATCATCGATTACGAAATCACCAATTTTTGATCCAATTTTCTCAGGGTCATTATCAAAAATGCATTTGATTTGAAAACCGTGATTTTGAAAACCATGAAAATTGGCGATCGCATGACCGAGGAAACCAACACCAATGAGAGCCATGTCCCATACCTTATTGACGTGGAGAATACCTTCTAATTTCTCAATTAAGAAGCTAATCGAATATCCAGTTCCTTGTTTCCCAAACTCACCGAAATGAGAAAGATCTTTGCGAATCTGAGCTGCAGAGATACCAATTCTTTTCCCCAAATCTTTGGACGAAGTATTGTACTCACCCTCCTGTTCAAGTCTTTTCAAAGTTTGAAGATACAGTGGTAAACGAGCAACGACAATGTCTGGTACTTGCTTTTTATCCATTTTTTTATTTCCCATTCATTTTGCATCATTTGGAAGTATGAAATTAAATTTATCATAAAAAGAAAAAAATAGGCAAATTAAATCACACTATTTTGGGATTAAACAAAAAAGGAGCAAAAGAATGCTCCCTTTTTGTGAATTTTCAGTTTTATTTAATCTCTTGATCTTCCCAACAGTAAAAAAGCGTAATACAGAAGTGTAGATATTGCCTGAATTGCTGCTGCAACATACGTTAATGCCGCTGCATCCAAAACTTTATTTATTCCCCTTGATTCCTCCCCATAAATCACACCTGAAGTGGTGAGCCATGCTTTTGCGCGGTTACTAGCGTTAAACTCTACCGGAAGAGTGGCCAATGCAAATATAGCTGTTAAAGCGAATAACCCTAATCCAACCCATGCCAGGCTATCCAATTGCAATAACATACCACCAATGAAGATAATTGGTCCCAACCAACTTCCAAATTGAACCGATGGAACCATTGCTGAACGAAACTTTAATGGAGCATAATTTTGTTGATCCTGAATGGCATGTCCGGCTTCATGAGCGGCAATTCCGGCAGCAGCTATAGAATTACTACGAAATACATCAGGACTTAATCGCAATTTCTTTGCGCGTGGGTCATAGTGATCTGAGAGATAGCCGCGGGTTTCCTCTATTTGAACATCATTTAATCCACTAGCATTCAACATTCTGCGAGCTATTTCAGCACCAGTAAGCCCAATATAGCTACGGATTTTTGAATATTTATTAAAAGCACCTTTTACTTTCATTTGCGCCCATAAGCCTAACAACAAGGCAGGTAAGCTAATTAATATATACAGTCCATATCCACCGAACATATTTTTATCCTTTTCTACTTTTCCCAATTATAACCAGAATAATTAATAAAAATATATGTATTTTATAAAAAATTTATTAGAAGTGCGCCCGCTGAGATTCGAACTCAGAATTCTGCCTTCGGAGGGCAACGTGATGTCCATTTCACTACGAGCGCGTGGAAGACAAGCACTATTCTACCATGATCAATTATGGACTAAAAGATTCTAGATATTTCATCTCTTTCTGGACGAGGAATTGAAATCGGAGACGAATGCTCGGTGTTGATAACACCAATTCCATCGCCAGAGACGTATCCAATCGGAGAGACAGGAATTTGATTTTTTTCCAGAATATCTATGATTGCTTGGGAATTTTCAGAATTAGCGGTAAATAATAACGCACCAGAAGAGATGGAATTCAACGGATTGATTGAAAATAAAGAACAAATCTTCCTGGTCAATTCAGAAATTGGGACTTGGTCAAGATTAATTTTGAGGGCTTTATTGCTTGCGATTGATAATTCCCATAAAGCTGCAGCCAAACCTCCCTCTGTTGGATCGTGCATCGCTGTAACACCAAACCCGTCTCGAATTAGATTTGCTTCTTTATAAATGCTTATTCCTGGTATATAAAGGTAGGATTGAGCTTTCCTTATTTCTTGTTTTGACAGTTGCTTACTGAGTTTGTTGGGAAAATCATTGGATATGATAGCTACTGTTTCAATTGCTATCTCTTTTGTAAGAAAAACTTTATCTCCAATTTTGACGCCTGTTGAGGTGATTAATTTTTCCTTATCCACTGTGCCAATCAAAGTGGCTGAGACAATTGGGCGATCTATTCCATTGGTTACTTCTGTATGGCCCCCGATGATTGTGATGCCATATTCTTTTGTTGCCAGGATGAGTTGGTCAGTAATATTTTCTACAACCTGACGAGTCGTATTATTTTCAGGCAACAATAATGTTATCAGCATCCATTTGGGATCAGCGCCCGTGGTGACTATATCATTTACGTTAATTTGAACAGCATACCATCCAATATTTCCTGAAGTTAATGATATTGGGTCTGATTTCAAAACCAAATATTGATCCCCATAGTCGATTACAGAACAATCCATACCTGTACCTGGACCAATAATTACGTTTTTATCCAAAATTGGGATTTTTTTTAGCAATTTATCAAGCAATTCGGGAGGTAATTTTCCAGTAGGAAGCTTTGTCATTAAAAAAGTCCTTAGTACACAAAATCTCTTATATCATAGGTGCTGATATGGGGGGTTCCAGAATCCGAAAATAATAATCTTTCTTCTATTTTAATTCTTTGTTCCTGTCTTTCCGCACTGGAAAAAGGTATTAGGTTTTCAGAAAAGGCTTTTTGAGTATATTCCAACCCTTCACTTTCGATCAGTTCTGAGAAATAAACCAGATCATCAGCATCCAATCCCATTTGATTGATTATATCAACGGTATCAGTTATGTGGTTTGCATCATATTGTTTTCCACCTGCGCCTAACAACACAATGATTCCTACTGATATACCGGATGATTTAATTGTTCGCACAGCACTGAGAGCATCCTGGGCTGATCCTGGTTTGTTCAGGAATTTTAATAATTGATTGTTTCCACTCTCCAATCCAATATAAATTTTATTCAATCCTAGATCTTTTAATTGTTGATAATCCCCAGTGGATTTTCTCTCTCCACTAAAACCATCCAGAAAAGCAAATATACCGCCTAATTTTTCCACATCAAGATGGTTGTGGATTTTTTCTATTAAAGGAATCAATTTTCTGATCGGCACGACAAGTGCATTGGCGTCACCTAGAAAGATGGTTCTACGTAAAGAAAGACCATCTCCTAAAAAATTTTTGACATTCATAATGTGTTGATCGAAATCATCTGGAGATTTGATCAAGAATGGTCGATCTCGATAAAATGTACAAAAAGTACATTGATTGAAGGAACAACCCTCGGTTAATTGAAGAACAACAGAGATATATTGGTCAGGCGGTAGAATTCCTACTGGTTTGTAAACTGAATGATAATTTGATATATCATTTAAATAGAACTCATGAGAAATTTCCGATAATATAGAAAGTTCCTGGATGGTTGTGATATCAATAGGGGGAGAAAAACCAACAATGGAGAAATTTATTTCATTCAGTAAATTGGAAATAGTTTGATGGGCTAAACTCAATAACCATTCTTGTTCAAGTCGATCAAGCCACTTTCTGTGAAGAACTTCTTTACCTGAACTCCACTTAGCGACAATATTTCCATTCAAACCGCGACGATAAGAAATCTTTTTCACCATAGCTGTCCAGAGTTGACCGGATTTATCAAAACTGAATACTTGTGTTTCATTTTGAGTTTCGATACTTACTGTCAGGCTATTGTTCTTCTGACTGATCGTAACAGACTTATTATTCCAACGTCCGATATGAACCAAATACCACTCCTAATTATCTAAGATTATATAGATGTATAAAGAATTCTATCAAAAGAATACGAAATAAAGTGCTGGATGAATCATTTTCAATATTTTAAAAAAATTCAGGACATTTATCCATGCCAAGAGTGACATCTTCGGTTCAAAAGGTTGATTAAGAATCATTATAATTTTTATAGACTGTAAAAGAAGATTTATTTTGTTTTCGCCTAAACCGAGGAGAAAAAAATGACAATAGCCTCAATTCAAGAAATTAAGGTTTCACATAAGACCTTAGCTGATTTTTCATATGATTTAAGTGAAGTTGTAAATGGATACTCCAACCGAACCCTTTACATTGATTTGAATAAATTAATAATCAAAAGCAAACCTGTTTCTCAAAAAATGAAAGACACATTCACAGGAGGAAAGGGTTTTTGTTTGTGGTTATTATGGAATGGAACACGACCCACTACTCGCTGGGATGATCCTGAAAATGAATTGGTTTTTTCATTAGGCCCAATCGGTGGAATCACCATGTATCCTGGCAGTGGAAAAGTTACGGTCACAACAATATCACCTTTGACTCATTCTGTAATTGACAGCAACGGCGGTGGCTATTTTGGTCCTTATCTTAAATTCGCTGGATGGGATGCACTGGAGATACAAGGGAAAGCAGATCAGGAAGTAGTCATTTTTATTGATGGAGATAGCGGTCGGGTTACTATTGAATCTGCTCCGTTAGATCCTGTTGATACCCATCTTGTCAATAAGGCATTAACCAGCTTGTATGCGAAAGACGAAAAAGATAAAAGAAGCATTTCTGTCATTTCAGCCGGTCAGGCAGCAGAATATATCCCAATATCTGGATTGAATATTAGTTACTATGATCCAAAAAGAGATGAAGTACGTTATAAACAAGCTGCCCGAGGGGGAGCAGGTACAGTATTGAGAAATAAACACATTAAGGCAATCGTAGTTCGATATAGTGGATTATCAGCCAATAGTAATGGGGTAGCAAACATGGAGTTGTTACGTAAAGCTGGATCGAGAATAAATAAAGAGATTTCATCGTTTGACGCCTCTCAAAATGATATGCGCCATACGGGTACTCCTTATTTGGTAGATATTATGAATCGATTTGATTTGTTACCTACCTTTAACTTTAAGTATGGCTCACACGCAGATTCCTACAAGATTGCCGGTGATATCTGGAAAAAAAGATTTGATCTTAGTGGGCCTGATGGTTGCTGGTATGGTTGCACCATGTCCTGTGCGCATGGCGTTGCCCATTACCATTTAAGGACAGGACCCTACAAAGGAGATGCAGTTTTTGTTGATGGCCCGGAATATGAGACTCTTGGTGGGTTAGGATCAAATATTGGCGTTTTTGAACCTGAAGATGTATTGGAATTAAGTTTTTATGCAGATACCTATGGAATCGACACGATTTCTTTAGGCAATTCAATTGCATTTGCAATGGAATGTTACGAATTAGGAATACTTGATAAAGAAAAAACTGGTGAATTAGCGTTAACATGGGGAAATTCTGAGGCTGCTCTTTCCCTTGTCCATCAAATGGCAAAAGGCGAAGGATTTGGCGTGATCGTAGGTCAGGGTGTACGTGCCATGAAGCAAATATTCGCTGATAAATTCGGGGCTGATCCGAAGATAATGCAGGATATAGGGATGGAAATTAAAGGCATGGAGATATCCGAATACATATCAAAAGAATCGATTGCCCAGCAAGGTGGGTTTGCTTTAGCATCAAAAGGGGCACAACATGATGAAGCCTGGTTAATTTTTATGGAAATGGTGCATAAGCAGCTTCCGACTTTTGAGGATAAAGCAGAAGCATTACATTATTTCCCCATGTGGAGAACGTGGTTTAGCCTGCACGGATTGTGTAAATTACCATGGAATGACATTATTCCGGAAAGTAATAAAACAGCCACTGAACCTGCAAAAGTACCAGAACACGTAGAGAATTACACCTGGTTATATGAAGGTGTTCTTGGAAAAAAGATCACTCCTAATGAGATAATTGAACAATCTGAAAAAGTATATAACTTTCAGCGGTTATTCAACCTGCGTTTGGGTTTTGGAACCAGGGAACATGATTATCCACCTTATCGGGCAATGGGGCCAGTAACAATCGAGGAGTATGAATCTAGAATGGACCGTTATGATGCTGAATTAATCAATATCGGCACAAAAATCGAAGATCTATCTTCTGAGGAAAAATTAGCAACATTAAGGGAATATCGGGAAAATCGCTATGAGCAATTGGTTGATGCCGTATATAAACGGCGTGGTTGGACCAAAAATGGGATTCCGAAATTGGAAACCGTGAAAAGACTCGGGATTGATTTTCCTGACATACTGAGTCTTGTTGAAAAAAATATATAAATCTACTACCAATCGAAGCCTGCGAATTTTCCAGGCTTCGATCTTTTATTCAAACAGTCAGAAAAGAATAATATTAGAAACTTCTAGATTTCAGATACAATTAAATCACTGGACAGAAAGAACTAAATCGAATAAACTCAAAATTGGAATAGGAAAGCGCATGACTTTGCAATTTGCAAAGTGACGAGGATGAAGGTTCCCCAATGCAAATTGGGGTTAACTGAACTGAGAACGCTCTGGTTCGGGAAAATCGAAAGGTCAGCGGAAGCCTTCCAGGTGAAAACACCTGTGCCTATTCGGATAATAAATTTTGAAATTATTTCCTGAAAAAGCGGAGGTTTTTTTATGTGTGGAATTGTTGGATATATTGGCAGTCAAAACGCTACTCCTATCATCTTAAATGGATTAAAAAAATTAGAATATCGTGGTTATGACTCTGCTGGGATTGCAGTATTACAGGGTGGGAAAATTGAGATTCGCAGAGATGCTGGTAAATTAAATAAATTAAATGCGATGGTGTCTTTACAACCACTGGAAGGTCAATTAGGTATTGGACATACGCGTTGGGCAACCCATGGAATGCCAACGGCAGAAAATGCTCATCCTCATATCGGCAGTACCGGCGAGGTTGTTGTTGTTCACAACGGTATTGTTGAAAACTACATGGAATTAAAAGAAGAGTTGATTGCTGAAGGAGTGAAATTTAATTCTGAGACGGATACTGAAACGATCGTTCATTTGATTGAAATGTATATGGGTACTGGTGATGATTTTGAGAAAGCAACAACCAATGCTTTGAAGAGGCTAAAAGGGGCACATGGAATAGTAACCTTCACGACAAGAGAGCCAGATAAAATAATTGCAGCAAGAATTGGCAACGCAGGTGGGGTGGTTGTTGGATTAGGTGATGAAGGAAATTTTGTAGCTTCAGACATACCAGCCATCCTGGAACATACCCGAAAAATGATTTTTCTGGATTCAGAGCAAATGGTTATCATTAAAAAGGATTCAGTTCTTATTCAGGATTTTGATCGTAATCCGATTACACCTGAAATCCACATGATCTCTTGGGATCCGGTTGCTGCTGAAAAAGGCGTGTATCGCCATTTTATGCAGAAAGAAATTCACGAGCAGGTACGTTCATTAACCGATACATTGGCTGGTAGAGTAGATTTTGACAATGGACTTATCCAAATCCCACAACTGAATCTGGATAAAGAATTAGCCAATAAAATTGAGAAAATCGTTATAACTGCTTGTGGAACAGCTGCCTATGCAGGCATGGTAGGAAAGATCTTAATCGAATATATCGCAAAAATTCCGGTTGAGGTTGAGATTGCATCTGAATTCCGCTATCGTGATCCTTTGATTAATTCAAACACAGTTGTATTGGCTATCAGCCAATCGGGAGAGACTGCTGATACATTAGCTGCGATGGAATTAGCCAGGCGTAAAGGTGCCATTCTCTGGTCTATTGTGAATGCAATTGGCTCGCAAGTAATGCGAATTTCCGATGGTTATATCTCCATGCAAACTGGTCCTGAAATTGGCGTAGCTTCTACGAAGGCTTTTACAGCCCCTTTGGCGGATTTATATATGCTTGCTGTCCTTCTGTCTGATTTAAGAGGCGTTATCAAGCAGGATGAAAGAAAACAATTGGTTTCTGATTTGCGATTGGTTCCAGCTTTAGTCGGGAAAGTACTTGAGCAGGATGAAGTAATTCGGAATATTGCGAAAGAATTTAAATTTATTAAAAACTCATTGTATTTGGGGCGTGGTATCAACATGCCTATTGCTTATGAAGGTGCATTAAAACTTAAAGAAATTTCGTATATCCATGCGGAAGGTTATCCAGCAGGTGAAATGAAGCATGGACCTATCGCTTTGGTAGATCGAGATTTGCCCATTGTAGCAATCGCACCGAAAGATCCCTGGTATGACAAGATGATAAGCCAGATAGAACAGGCAAAGGCTAGAGGTGGAAGTGTAATTGCTGTAGCAACGGAAGGTGATGAGCGTGTAGAAGAACTGGCTGACCATGTGTTCTGGATTCCCGAAACACCATGGTTATTAAGTCCAATCGTCACAGTTGTACCATTACAGCTATTCGCTTACCATATTGCATCCTTAAGAGGTCTGGATGTAGATCAACCCAGGAATTTAGCTAAATCGGTGACAGTAGAGTAGGAACTATTGATCAATTTTTTTTTGATCATTCTCTTGAAACCCAGCGTTTGAGTCCTTCTGGCTGTTGAAAATTGGTAATTTTTTCTAATAGCCGTAAGGGGTCCGCGTCATTTAATAATAAAACTTTATGCGAAGCGTATATGAAATTTTCATTTAAGGCGTGTTCAACCATGGATAAGAGCGGTTCGAAGTAATGGTTAACATTCAACAATCCAATAGGTTTTTGATGTATTCCAATTTGTGCCCAGGTAAGCGTTTCGAATAACTCATCAAAAGTCCCAAAACCACCTGGTAACGCAATAAATGCATCCGCCAATTCACTCATGCGCGCTTTCCTTTGATGAATATCTGGAAGTACTTCAAGCTCTGAGAGGTTGGCATGAATTAATTGAGGTTCGTTCAGTAAGACAGGAACTACACCAATAACTTTTCCTTTATTATCCAAAACCCCATTCGCCACTGCGCCCATTAAACCCGTTTTACCTGCACCATAAACCAGTGTAATACTTTGATTGGCTAATAATTGACCTAATTGGTAAGCGGCATCGTAGTACTCTTTTTTCAAACCATCAGCAGATCCACAATAAACACAAATAGATTTTATAGTTTTGTCCATTATTTCCTTGAAGGTTTTCGTATTTCTCAATTTAATCGATACTTGATTTTATCTTAAACTAAAAATTGGTTCAAAAATGGGATCAAACCGAAATTTGAAATTTACAATTATTTGTTCCATTTATGACAATGGTGTTGATAACAGATACATTTTTATCGAGAAAAACTTCAATTATACGTTTATCCAGCACACAAATGATTGGGTGATTTTGAGCAATTTGTCGATAGGGACAATTCGAGAAATAGATAACTGGACCTTTATACTGGGTTTCCCATCGGGCACGATAATTTTGATTATTCAAACCAATTATCAGTGCATTAAATTTTGAAATGAGTGATGGCGGACATTCTGGTGCAATTAATGACGAGTAATAATTTGCGATTTTCGAAACATTGTCATCATTGATTGGTATTGTGGAAAATATGGCGTTTACTAAAGTAACTAGATTATGAGAAAAGTAAGAATTAGTAACTTGATATCGAATCGCAGGTCTACCTCTGATACCGGCTTCTGGTTGGATTTTACGGATAATACCGGTGTGCATTAATTTCTTAATGTGATATCGGACATCTGCTTTTGTTAAGTTTAATGCTAAAGATAGCTCCAAAACAGACATCGAATCATGTTGTGACAAAGTCGCTAAAAGTTCTTCTTGCGTTGATTTATTCATTTCATACCTAATTAAGCAAAAGAATATTTTCTTAATTATAGCTTGATCTTTTCATCTCATAGGTTAAAATTGATATGTGTCAAAAAAACTTTTCCTAAAGAGGATATGATGCAATCTGAAAAAATAAACAAACTTGATATCAATATTCCCCCCGAATTACAAAGCCAGGTAGCAATTACCACGCTGGATAGAATTTATAACTGGAGCCGAGCCAGTTCATTATGGCCAATGATGTTTGGATTAGCTTGCTGTGCAATCGAAATGATTATTACAGCAGCCAGTCGATATGATTTTTCACGTTTTGGCATGGAAGTTATGAGACCCAGTCCCAGACAGGCCGATGTAATGATTGTTTCTGGTACCGTAACAAAGAAAATGGTGCCGCAGATTGTGCGTCTTTTCAACCAGATGGGTGAACCGAAATATGTATTAGCCATGGGTGCCTGTGCTTCTGGTGGTGGGCCATTCAAGGAAGGTTATAACGTCGTTTCAGGCATTGACAAATTTTTACCTGTTGACGTTTATATCCCAGGGTGTCCTCCAACACCTCAGGCATTATTACATGGGTTGATCATCTTGCAAAAGAAAATAGAAAAAGAAAAATTATCAGATGCAGAATGGTACAAAAAAGATTTTTATGAAGAAATACCTGTACCAATTTTAGGTCCGGATTTAATTGACCCAAGAAAATACCACTTATTTACCACTGAAAAAGAAACACCTAATGAAGAATTGGTGATTGAATCAGATGCAAAAGGAGAAGAGGCTTGATATGGGAGAACAGATATATGTATCAGATTTACCTTCATTAGATTCTCTTTATCCTGATAAGGTCACGATAGATACAAGACCTGGATATAGTGGGTTCATTGTTCCAAAAGAGTTTCTCCTGGACCTGACTAAAGAAATCCATGATGTCTGGGGTTATGACATGTTGTCATCTTTAACTGGTGTAGATTATTTTCCGGAAATGATGGAAGTTGTTTATCATTTTTATCGTTCTCTGGGTGGTGGTGCTTTGGTATTAAAAGTTCAGGTACCCAGAGATGATGCGGTGGTTCCATCAATATATTCAATCTACAATGGGGCAGAATTTCAGGAACGCGAAGCATGGGATTTATTGGGGATAAAATTCGAAGGACATCCAGATCTACGCCGTATTTTAATGTGGGAGGGATTTGCAGGATTCCCTTTACGTAAGGATTGGAAAGAAGCTTATTACGAAGAAGATTCCAAACCATTTTCATCTCGTTGGCCAGACGGTGTTGCAGAGCACATAGAAAATAAAAACCTATTTGGTGATAATGTAAAATATCCAGAGAATTTTGATCCCGATAAATGGATTGCCTCCGGTGAAGAAGCTTTATATTTAGGCTTACATAAATCCGAAAATGACAAAGATTTGGAGACAGAATCCATTGTTATTAATCTGGGTCCACAACATCCTTCTACTCATGGTGTTTTTCGTATGGCTGCATTGATTGAAGGGGAGTCGATCATTGATCTAAAACCTGCTTTTGGCTATTTGCATCGTAATCATGAAAAGATTGGAGAAAGAAATACTTTTCTTCAAAATATGCCATTTACGGATCGACTGGATTATATTAGCTCCATGAGTAATAATTTTTCATACGCTCTAGCTGTTGAAAAATTAATGGGCGTGAAACCACCTGAAAGAGCAGAGTATATCAGGGTTATTATGGCGGAATTAACCCGTATTGCCAGTCATTTCATGTCGACCGGATTTTTATTAAATGATCTGGGTGCATTTTTTACTCCGGCTTTATATGCACTCAAGGAAAGAGAATTGATTCTGGATGTTTTTGAAGCTGTCTCAGGATCAAGAATGATGTGCAATTACTTCCGATTTGGTGGTGTTGTTCGCGACTTTCCGACAGGGATCCATGAAAAAATTAAAAATTTAGTATTCGAACGTTTACCTGGTAAGGTTGATGAATTAGATCAGTTGCTGACTGAGAATGAAATTGTTCGCTCAAGATGTATGGGGATTGGTGTATTGACTGCTGAACAAGCCATCAACTTATCAGCAACTGGTCCGATCCTCAGAGCTAGTGGAGTGCCTTATGATATTCGGAGAGCAGATCCTTATAGCATCTATGACAGGTTTGATTTTGACATTCCGGTTTTATACCACGGGGATATTTATGACCGGTATCTGATTAGAATTGAAGAAATGCGGCAAAGTGTTCGTATTATTCAACAAGCCATCACACAAATTCCAGAAGGACCTATTTTTGAAGGTAAACCACAATATCAAGTAAAAGTTTCCGCTGGTGAAGCGTATGGGAGGGTTGAAGCACCAAAAGGTGAACTTGGTTTCTATATAGTTTCGACTGGTCAGGCAAACCCTTGGCGATATCACGTCAGAGCACCCTCATTTATTAATCTGACCTCATTACGGCAAATGTGCTTAAATTACAAAGTTGCTGATGTTGTTGCAATTCTTGGATCGATTGATATTGTTTTGGGCGAAGTAGACCGGTAGGAGGAAAAAAATGGGAATAAATGGAATTGTCAAAGGTTTGGGGATCACATTAAAGCATTTTTTAGAAACCTATTGGGTGGATATTAAATATAAAGGGAAAAGATACGGAACTGAAACAGGAATTGATGATCGCAGGTCCTTTGATACAAAAGGAATTTTTACTGTTCAATACCCAGAAGAAAAATCAAAGGTTCCAGAAGCATTTCGTTATATACCTTTCCTTGTGTATGATGAAGGCGAATCTGGTGAAAAAGAAATTAGATGTACTTCATGTGGTATTTGTGCCAAGGTGTGTCCACCGCAATGTATCTGGATAACAAGATCTGTAAATCCTGAGACTGGAAAACCAGTTCCCAAACCGGCAAAATTTTTTATTGATGTGGATATTTGTATGAATTGCGGATTATGTGCTGAATATTGTCCCTTCGAAGCCATCCGAATGGACCATGATTACGAAATTGCTAATATTGACCGATTTGCTCATCACATTTATGATTTAGATAAATTACTGAAACCTGCATCATATTATGCTGAAATTCGTCCAACTCAAGTCAAAGAAGAAGATGATGCCAGAAAAGAGAAGGAAGCCAAAAAAGCAGCAGCAAGAGCTGCGAAAGAAACATAAATGGAACACAAAGGTAAATGAATATTATGTACAATTCTGATACAGAAGTTCTATTTCCCGTAAGAGCTATACCTGGGCTGAAAGGATTAAGAGGTCCTCAATGGGATCAATTAATTGACTATGTCTTAAATGATGCAAAAGATCAGGAGAAATTAGCATTTGTTCTGATGATCGTGCGATTGGTAGGCTGCAGCGGTTGTAATGCAGATTCTTTCAGAGCTATGAGAGGATGTACAAAATGCGCCCAACAATCTATTCGCAGATTCAGGGGTGATGATGTTGACTTATTAAAGTTATATGAGAAATCAAAATTAGAAGTTGAAAACAACAATAAAAGTAGTGATTCCTAATTTATCGAAAGGTGAAAAATGACTGTTAACAAAGTAACAAACGAAGATGTTCTGGCTGCGCTTTCAAATGTGCAAGACCCGGAATTACATAAAGATCTCGTATCATTAAATATGATCAAAGATTTATCCATTAATGGGTCAGAAGTAAAATTTACTATTGTTCTTACCACACCTGCATGCCCTTTAAAAGGCAAAATTGAAAAAGATTCAAGAGATGCAGTTATGGCGGTAAATGGTGTTGAAAATGTTATTATTGTTCTAGATTCCAATGTTCCATCTGATGGAAGAAATCGTGGAAATCTATCATTGCAAGCCAAAAATGTTGTTGCAATTGCCTCTGGCAAGGGTGGTGTTGGAAAATCTACGGTCAGTGTAAATATTGCAGTATCATTAGCAAAAGCTGGAGCCCGTGTTGGATTATTAGATGCTGATATTTATGGTCCGAACATTCCAACTATGATGGGTGTGGAAAAATTACCTGCTTTCAATGAAAATAAAATTATTCCCGCAGTTGCCTATGGGGTCAAATTAATGAGCATTGGTTTCCTGGTGAAACCAGGCCAACCACTGATCTGGCGTGGCCCTATGTTGCATTCTGCAATACGGCAATTTTTGTCGGATGTTGCCTGGGGAGATATGGATTACCTCATCATCGATCTACCACCTGGAACAGGTGATGCCCAATTAAGTCTTGCCCAATCCATTCCGATTAGTGGTGGAGTAATCGTTACAACGCCACAGGCAGTATCTATAGAGGATGCAAGTCGCGGATTATATATGTTCAAACAACTTGACATCCCCATTCTCGGTGTGATTGAAAATATGAGTTTTCTTGAGTTGCCCGATGGTCAGATTATGGAGATTTTCGGTAGTGGTGGCGGAGAAGCATTAGCAAAAGAAGCCAAGACAGATTTTTTTGGAAAAATTCCATTAGCTACTGATGTGCGGGTTGGCGGAGATTCCGGGACACCTATTGTGATTTCACATCCAGATTCAAAAGCAGCTATGGCTTTGACGCATATGTCAGAACTTATTGCGGCAAAATTAAGTATGGCAGCTTTGGATAAGAACCCAAGTGTTCAATTAGAAATTGTTGAGTAATAAATGGAAAATAAACCCCACCATAATGTTGTTTCAGTCAGGTTTTATAAAGTAGGAAAACTCTATCATTTTGAAGCTGATGTAGATATGAATCTGTCTCCTGGAGATCAAGTCGTTGTTGAAACTGCGCGCGGTTGGCAATTAGGGGAAGTTTCTCAAGTTATTGGTGATGTTTCTACTCCTGGCGAAGGTTCATGGAAAAAGATTGATCGAAAAGCAACAGAAGAAGATTTCAACCAAAGAAAAGTCAATGAAGAGAGAGAAGCTGAATTATTAGATTTTTCAAGAAAAGAAATCAAAGCACAAAATCTTGATGGGGTCAAAGTTGTTTCAGCAGAATTTAGTCTGGATGGATCAAGGATATCAGTTTTATATAGTTATGAAGGGGATAATAAGGTTGAATTAAAAAACCTGAAACAAGAAATAAATAAATTTGTTCAACATTCCCAAGTTGAATTGCGACAAATTGGTCCCAGGGATGTGGCGAAAATATTTGGTGGGATGGGCGCATGTGGTTTGCCAACAAGATGTTGTTCGAAATTCCTGACAGATTTTAGTTCTATTTCCATAAGGATGGCAAAAGAACAGGGTATTTCATTAACGCCTACTGAAATTACCGGGATGTGTGGCCGATTAAGATGTTGTTTGATTTATGAATACGAAATGTATGCCGAGAATAGAAAACAGTTGCCTAAAAGGAACAAGCGGGTAATTACACCTGTTGGAGAAGGTAAAGTTTTTGATGTCTTACCACTTAAAATGGCAGTGATTGTTGATATTCCAGAGATTGGTAGAAAAGAATTTTTCAATTCAGATATTCAATTGGTTGATGGTTCTTCTCATCCGCCCATCCAACCAAAGATTAAACCAGAAGAAAATGATCCGGTCATTGAAGTTGAAGAGAGTGTTGCAGTCCAAAATGAATCTGATAATGAAATAAAGGAAAGAAATCAGAATAAAAATCAACAAGGTGGAAAAGGAAGAAGACCTCGCTGGAGAAAACGTCGGCCTTCAAATCAGAATAAAAGCAATGACAGACAATAATTTTTTCCAATTAGCCAAAGAGAATTTTAATTATTCAGTTAGTTTCAGAAGGGATTTTCACCAATATCCCGAGTTGGGTTTTCAGGAAATAAGGACCTCGGAAATAATCGCCAAAGAATTAATTAATCTTGGTTTTGCGGTAAAAAAATATGTCGGAAAAACAGGAGTTGTTGGCGTCCTTAAAGGATCTTCGGTTGGACCAACATTATTATTGAGATTCGACATGGATGCCTTGCCTATTCGAGAAAACAACATTGTCAATTATGTTTCCAAAAATGATGGGGTTATGCATGCCTGCGGACATGATGGACATATGGCAATTGGGCTCACCGTCGCAAAAATACTTAGTTTGTACAGAGACCAAATAATGGGAACTGTAAAATTTATTTTTCAACCTGCGGAAGAGGGCCTTGGTGGTGCTCTTGCGACAATTGAAGATGGGGTTTTAGAAAATCCTCGACCTGATTATTGTTTAGGATTGCATATTTGGAATGAAAAACCTCTGGGTTGGATTGGTCTCAATGCGGGTGCAATGATGGCAGGAGCTGATACTTTTGAAATCATCGTGAATGGAAAAGGTGGTCATGGGGGATTACCCCATAAAGCAATTGATCCAATCGTTAGCACAGCTCATATCATTACGACAATACAAACAATCGTGAGCAGGAATATTTCTCCCCTCGATAATGCTGTTATCAGTTTTGGTAGCATTCAAGGAGGTTCAACATTCAATGTTATTCCCGATACTGTTTACCTTTCTGGAACGATTCGAACCTTTGACCCTCAAATAAGATTGGAGTTATTACAAAAATTGGAAAAAATTTCCAAGTCAGTGGGCAGCGGTATGGGATGTGAGGTGGAATTTACTGTCCACGAGGTGACACCTGCTGTAATAAATAATTCAAAGATTGCATCGGACCTGCAACAGGTTATCCACAAAGTTTTTCCTTCTTTTTCGTTTGATATGGATTTTAAAACAATGGGTTCAGAAGATTTTTCATTGTTCTTGAATCAGGTTCCAGGTTGTTTTTATTTCGTTGGATCGGCAAATCCAGAAAAGAATCTGATTTATGGGCATCATCATCCTAAGTTTGATTTTGATGAAGGAGTTCTCCCAATAGCCGTTGCCAGTCTGTTAGGTATGATTGAAGAATTAGGTTGCTTATCTATTCAATCAGCAAATTCATAATCAAATAAAATCCGGATTAATTGTACAAGGATAGCATTACATAGTTCTCTTGACTGTAAAGAGAAAAATGCTATACTGACATTTAAGGATAAATCATCCGATTAATCAGATTATTTGTTTTTTGGTTACTTATGGCGATATTCTCAAATTCAACCAACCATTTATCGGAATTTCTCAGGTATATCGCCGAAAAATCTTTATCGGGGGAAGAAAGAATCCCGGCATTGACTGTACTCAGTAAAGAGTTGCAGGTAAGTGTTGCCAGTTTAAGAGAACAACTCGAGGTAGCCAGAGTTTTGGGTTTTGTTGATGTAAAACCAAAAACAGGAATTCGCTGGTTACCATATAACTTTACTCCATCCCTTTTACTATCTGTAACGTATGCGCTATCCATTTCTTCTGATTTTTTTGAACAATTCAGGGATTTGCGGAATCATCTTGAAGGAGCATATTTTCTTGAATCAGTCGCTAATTTGACAAAGATTGATATCGATCAATTAAAAATTATCGTCTTAAGAGCTGAAGAAAAAATAATTTCCAGACCCCCACAATTACCACATGCAGAGCATAGAGAATTTCATGCAAGAATCTTTTCGAAAATACAGAATACTTTTGTCCAATCAATTTTTTCGGTGTATTGGGAAATATACGAGTATCAGGGCTACGCAATTATTAATGATCTGGATTACTTGAAAAGAGTCTGGCATTTTCATCGACTCGTTTATGATGGAATTCAATCCGGGAATATTCATCAAGCACTTGAAGCATTTCTTGAACACAAAAACCTAATGATAAAAAATAATAAATCTGTTCCTTCGCAAACTTTCGAATGAATGGATTCGGTTAGAAGGAGAGTTAATGACCAAAAATATTAATACCAAAGAAAATGAAATCATAAATAACAATAAAATAATCAATGATTTTTGCATAACTTTCAGTACTGTTAATGGATCTGGGAGCGCAACAGCTAACACAACATTAATGCGTACCTTTTTTAAGATGGGAATTCCCGTATCCGGGAAGAACATTTTTCCTTCTAATATTCAAGGATTACCAACCTGGTACACATTAAGATTGAGCAAACATGGATATTTGGCTCGAGTCCAAGAAGATGATATTGTTATTGCAATGAATCCATCAACAATCAATAAAGAGATTGAATATATTGTTCCTGGTGGTGCGCTCTATTATCCTGATGATATCAAAATTACCAATACCAGAGAAGATATTTATTACTATCCAATGCCAATTCGGAAAATTATCAAAGAATCTGAAGTTTCTCCCACTCTGAAAGATTATATTGCTAATATGGTATATGTAGGCATCCTGGCTCAAATGTTGGGAATTCCTCTTGATATTATTCATGAAGCATTACTTTTCCATTTTAAGAACAAAGAAAAACCTGTAAATCTAAACATGGAAGTCATTGGAAAAGCTGCCGATTGGGCTAAGGTAAATCTAACAAAATCTGACCCATATTTTGTTGAAACTATGCAGGGCAATGATGGTTGGATAATGTCGGATGGGAATACGGCTGGTGCGTTGGGCTCAATATTTGGTGGGGTTCAATTTACAGCCTGGTATCCAATTACACCTGCCTCTTCACTAGCTGAATCATTACATGAATATATTCCTGAATTTAGGTCCGACCCAGTTTCAGGGAAGGAAACATCAGTAATTGTTCAGGCTGAGGACGAGTTAGCAGCGATTGGTATGGCTATTGGGGCTGGCTGGGGTGGTTTGCGATCAATGACCTCAACCTCGGGTCCAGGGTTGAGTTTGATGACAGAATTTATTGGTCTTGCTTATTATGCTGAAATACCGGTTGTTATCTGGGATGTCCAGAGAGTTGGACCCAGTACCGGGTTACCAACGCGAACAGCCCAAGGAGATATTACATTTGTAAAATTTATGGGTCATGGAGATTCAGATGTTATTATGCTTTTTCCTGGATCTGTAAATGAATGCTTCGAATTTGGATGGAAGGCTTTTGATATTTCTGAAAGGTTACAGACACCTGTTGTTGTGATGTCAGATCTGGACCTAGGCATGAATGAATGGATGACACCAAAGTTTATTTATCCTGATCAACCTATCGATCGTGGAAAAATATTATGGGAAGAAGATTTGCAAAAAATGCTGGATAAATATCAAAATGAATTTGGACGATATAAAGACCTGGATGGAGATGGTATCCCATATCGAACGCTGGTTGGTAATCTTCATCCCAAAGCTGCATATTTTACTCGAGGTACAGGACATGATGAATATGCAAAGTATACAGAGGATCCAATAATTTGGGAAGAAAGCTTAATGCGGATTAAAAGGAAATTTGAGAATGGAAAAAAATATCTACCTCAACCAATTACCAAATCGAATGGTTCTAAAAGTGCCATTATCTGTGTTGGATCAGCTTCATTTCCAGTCGAAGAAGCTATGGATATCCTGTCAGCGGAAAATATGATTTTTGACTATATGAGAATTAGAAGTATTCCATTTCATGATGAGGTTGTTGATTTCCTTCATACGCATGAAGAAATTTTTATCGTCGAGCTAAATCGTGATGGCCAATTAGCTCAATTATTGACCTTAAAGGCTCCGGTAGAAGCCATTAAATTTAAAAATATTACCAAAATTGATGGACTGCCGTTAACTGCAAAATGGATAGCAAATGAGATCCGTAAAGGTGAGGAGAAATGATGATGGTAAACGCTGAGATTAAAACTGGCAACGAAAATTCAGCCGGTTTGACCCGTGCTGATTATCGTGGAGCTCCAAGTACATTATGTCAAGGTTGTGGTCACAATTCAATTTCCAGTCAGATCGTGGCTGCTTGTTATGAGTTGGGTCTCATTCCCGAAAAAATTGCTAAGTTCAGTGGGATTGGTTGTTCCAGTAAAAGCCCAACATATTTTCTCAATCGATCGTTCGGATTTAATGCGTTACATGGAAGAATGCCTTCGATTGCATTGGGTGGATTGTTCGCTGATATTACAGTCAAAGGCTTAGGTGTAAGTGGGGATGGGGATACCGCATCCATAGGTATGGGGCAATTTAAACATTTGGCACGGCGGAATATGCCTATGGTATATATTGTTGAAAATAATGGGGTTTATGGCCTTACCAAAGGTCAATTTTCCGCAACTGCTGAAGAAGGTTTATTGTTAAAAAAGCAGGGAATAAATTCCTATTTACCGGTTGATATTTGTTTGGAAGCATTAGTTACAAATGCATCATTCGTTGCGCGAGGGTTTGCTGGGGATCCAAAACAACTAAAAAATCTTCTAAAAGCAGCTCTGAGTCATGATGGATTGGCGATATTAGACATCATCAGTCCTTGTGTTACTTTTCATAATAAAGAAAATTCCTATCACTCGTATTTGTGGGGGAAAGAGCATGAAGTTCAACTTCATGATATAGAATTTGTTCAAGCAAGGGATGAAATTACGATTGAAGATTTTGAGCCTGGTTCCTCAAAGGAAGTATCTCTTCATGATGGGACTGTAATTTTAATGAAGAAATTAGATAAAAATTATGACCCTACAAATCGCCATGAAGCTATGAGGATTTTAGAGGAAGCTGAAAGAGAAAATACATTGATTACAGGGCTCTTATTTGTCGATCCTAACGCAAAAACCTTGTTTGATCGATACTCTTTACCTGATGAGCCTTTAAATCGTTTAGAATCCAGTAAATTGCGACCTTCAGCTGATGCATTGGAAAAACTAAATCAATCATTATTCATGAAATGACAAAATTAGTATAAATCTTTATCATTCAATTATGGGAGAAATCAGGATTTGTCTTCCGAAATAATTGGATGATTTGGATTTCTGATCCATTCGCTCCATGAACCTAAGTATAAATGTAAGGGTTCTAAGCCGATAAGTTGCATGACTGCAAAATTCAAACAGGATGTAACGCCGGATCCACAATAAACGACTTTGGATGTATCGGTTTTTCCTTCGAGTAAGTCATTATATTTTTCTTGCAATTCTTCTACTGGCAATAACTTCCCATTTAAATCCAGGTTATTCTGATGGAAGAAATTAATTGCGTTGGGTATGTGACCAGCAACCTTATCTAATGGCTCTTCCAATCCTAAATAGCGTTCTCTTGCTCGCGCATCAATGATTGTGTAATTCGGCTGAAAAATGATCGTCTCCATTTCGGATGTTGTTTTCAAAAGTTGACGATCAGGTGATCCTTTAAATTTTGAAGGATTACTATGAACAATACCTGACTCTTGTGAAAACCCACATTCCAACCAGGCAGAGAACCCTCCGTTCAATATGGCTACATCTTGATGACCATAGTATTTCAACATCCACCACAAACGGCTGGCGAACGATCCGGAAGTTGTGTCATAGACAACCACTTGTTTGTCTTCATCAATCCCCCAAATTGAACAAGAGCCGATAAATTTTCCAGGTTTTGGCAAAGGATGTCTGCCAGAGTCTTC
Source organism: uncultured Chloroflexia bacterium (assembly GCA_963765655.1). Lineage (GTDB taxonomy): Bacteria > Chloroflexota > Anaerolineae > Anaerolineales > Anaerolineaceae > UBA6170. The sequence goes on along the minus strand of CAVXXH010000005.1, from coordinate 1,043,832 downwards.
GGTAATGCTTCCGGATAAATCCTTATTTAGATCAGCAAAAATAGCGTTTGGAATGTGATTTTTCAGGTAGTCGAGGCGTCCCCAATTCGCATTTAAGAGATCAAAACGACAATCAATGATAACCAAATTCTTATGATCCAGGATTTTTCCTAATTCAACAGGATCGATAAAAGTAGTAAAGGTTTTCATACGATTATTTTTTTCCGATTGTATGCAAAAGTAAAAAGTTAGGTGGGCGCATATCACCGATGGGAAGCCCAGATACAAAAATAATCTGCTGGCCGTTTTTAATGGGATTGGACGCAATGATCGCTTCCTCCACAAAGGAAACCATATCTTCAATTGTTGTGGCGTGAGGAACCTGGTACGGTTTTACACCCCAGAATAGTGAAAGCATTCGAAAAGTTTCTAATTCTGGAGTGAATGCAAGAATTGGCACCTTTGGACGAACTTTTGACATCAATAAAGCTGTTTTTCCCGATTGAGTCAAAACTGCAATATAGGCAACATCTCGATCAAACGCTAATTCTCCTGCTGCACGGGTTAATGCGACTGCATCATCACGTGTTTGATCCAATGCATGACGTTTTATATATCCCCAATGATGATAATTCGCTTCAGCTTCTTTGATGATTGAAACCATCATCGAGATGACCTCGAGTGGGTATTTTCCAACTGCAGTCTCCCCCGAGAGCATTACCGCATCACTTCCATCCAAAATAGCATTGGCCACATCAGATGCTTCTGCTCTGGTTGGACGAGGACTGTTGATCATTGAATCTAACATCTCAGTTGCAGTAATAACAAATTTGGCTTTTCTATAAGCTGAGTCAATAATTTTCTTTTGAAAAATGGGTACGAAAGCAGGAGAGGTTTCTACAGCCAGATCACCGCGAGCGACCATAACTCCATCGGTTACATCCAATATTTCTTCTAACATTTCAATCGCCTGGGGGCGTTCTAATTTTGCTATAACCGGTGGCGGGATACGATTCGGTGCCATTTCACGAATCGTTGCTTTGACTTTTAACACATCCTCTGGACCGGAAACAAAAGAAATTGCTACAGCATCAATACCATTTTTCAAACCGAATTCCAGATCTTCTTTATCTTTTTCAGTGAATCCGGGAATCTTAAGATCTGTTCCTGGCAAGTTCACGCCTTTATTGGAGGTTAAAATTCCCCCTAAGACAACTTTCGCAAAAACTGTATCGTTGACAACATTAATTACTTCCAGCTCCATATTACCATCATCCAGCAGGATGCGATCTTTTGGGTTAACACTTCGGGCAAGATTTGGTACGTCTAATGGAAGTGTTATGGTAGGGGATTCAGTAATTTCTATGGACTCATATTCGTCTACCGGGGTTAAAGCTACAATTTGATCTTTTAAAAGTAGTATACCTTTAGGAGGAAGTTTGCCAACCCGTAATTTGGGTCCTTGTAGATCTTGCAGGATGGTAATTGGTTTATGTAATTCTTTTGATAACTTTCTGACTAATTCAATACTTTTTAAGTGGGTCTCATGATTCCCGTGGGAGAAGTTCAACCGAACAATATCAAGACCTTCGAGGATTAATTTTCTCAGGGTTTCTTCATTATCGCTACTAGGACCTAAAGTGGCTATAATTTTTGCTCTTCTTTCCATTTTTTCACCTGATTTCTATATTCATTGTTAAGATAATTGTAGTTCATTTTGACCCTGGATGATAAAAAAACCGCCTTGAAAAAGGCGGTTGATGATATTGATTCGTTAATCCATCAAAAGTGTTTCTTCAATTATTGGTAGAGCCCAATCTAAAATATCTTTTGATACGATCAATGGAGGTGCAAAGCGAATAACATTATCATGTGTCTCTTTTGCCAGGATTCCTTTTCCTTTTAACACTTCACAAAATCGTCTTGCACCGCCTGCTTCGGGTTTTAATTCTACACCAATCAGTAGCCCTCTACCGCGAACCTCTTTAACATGCTTGCTTGATATTTTCTTCAATTCTTCGATAAAATAATTTCCGAGCTTTTCGGAACGTTCAATCAATTTTTCTTCCTGGATTACATTCAATGCAGCTCGCGCTACAGCTGCCCCCAGAGGATTTCCACCAAATGTGGAACCATGTTCTCCTGGTTGGAATAATCCCATGATTTCTCGATCTGCCAGAACCGCCGAGACTGGATAGAATCCACCAGATAAAGCTTTGCCGATGATTACCATATCTGGGCGAACGTTTTCATGCTGACTGGCAAATAGTTTTCCGGTACGACCGAGGCCGGTTTGAATTTCATCCGTAATGAAAAGGATATTATTGTGTTGACAAATATTTTGCACAGACTGTAAATATCCCTTGGGGGGAATGATTACGCCACCTTCACCCTGGATGGGTTCTAACATAATTGCAGCTGTGTTAGGAGTTATTGCACTTTCTAGAGAATTCAGGTCGCCATATACAACAGTTTTGAAACCAGGGGTGAACGGACCAAATTCTTTTTTGTAATATTCTTCTGTGGAAAAAGAAATGATCGTTATCGTTCTTCCATGGAAATTTCCATCGGCGACAATGATTTCACTTTGGAAGTATGGAATTCCCTTGGTTTTATAACCCCATTTTCGCGCTAATTTAATAGCTGTTTCTACAGCTTCAGCGCCACTATTCATCGGTAATGACATCTCATACCCAGTCATTTCAGATAATTCTTTGTAAAATAGCGGAAGCTGTTGATTGCGAAATGCTCTGGATGTTAATGTTACTTTTTTTGCCTGTTCAATCATTGCGTTTAAAATTTTTGGATGAACATGGCCTTGATTCAGAGCAGAATAAGCGCTAAGACAATCTAAATATTTATTTCCTTCAACATCATAAACCCATACACCTTCACCCCGTTCAATCACAACATCCAGAGGATGATAATTGTGGGCACCATATTGTTCTTCTAATTCAATATATTCTTTTGATTCCATTAATTTAAATTCCTTTTAGTAGACTAACGATAATAGCTTTTTGTGCATGGAGGCGATTGTGAGCCTGAGGGAATAATCGGGAATGAGATCCGTCAGCTACTGCATCAGTGATTTCCTGACCACGATGGGCTGGTAAACAATGGAGAACGATCGCATCTTTATCAGCTTCATTCACAAGATTCTCATTTACCTGATATGGAGGAAATGCGGCTTCTCGTTTTTTTGCTTCTTCTTCCTGACCCATAGAAGTCCATGTATCTGTGTAGATTACATGTGCATTTTTCACTGCTTCATGTGGATCTCTGGTGAAGTGAATTTTTGAACCTGTCTCCGAAGCAATATTTTGTCCCAATTCAATTGCCTCTGGCAACATATCATAACCTTCTGGTGCACTAAGCGTAAAGTTAGCCCCTAATTTTGTGCAGATATGTAACAATGATACTGCCACATTATTGCCATCCCCGATAAATGTTACATTTAGACCTTTCATCGATCCAAAATTTTCGATAATGGTCAGCGCGTCTGACATTGCCTGACATGGGTGATTGTAATCACTCAAACCATTTATTACAGGAATATCAGCCCATTTGGCTAATTCAACAACATGATCATGGTCAAACACACGCGCCATAATGATATCAACATATCCAGAAATAACCCTGGCTACATCCGCGATCGATTCGCGCTTTCCAAGTCCGATTTCGCTAGGAGAAAGATAAAGCGCATCGCCACCAAGATGTCGCATAGCCATATCAAAGCTTACCCTGGTTCGTAAACTGGGTTTCTGGAATATCATACTCATAACTTTGTTTTTTAAGATGGGTTGATTTCCTCCAGCTTTCCATTCTTTTTTTAAATCAATTGCTAAATCCAGCATGCCTTGTAAGTCAGATGTGGAATAATCTGTAATGGCAATAAAATCTTTCTTCATTTTGTTCTCCTAAACGAAATTTTTTTAACTTCTTACGCTCAAGGAGTATAACATAAGGTAAGATTAGCTAGAATGGATTTTGAAGTAAAACTTCTACAAATTTGTCATTTTTCAATAAAATTCTGGAGGGCATAGAATGTCGTTAAAGAAATATAGTCTTTTTGTGCTGATTTATAACGTATTCGTAATTTTAATCGGTGCTTTGGTGAGGGCTACAGGTTCAGGGGCAGGATGTGGCGCTCACTGGCCATCTTGTAATGGGGAGGTTATTCCAACATCTCCGCAATTGGAAACGATTATCGAATTTTCTCATCGTATAACAAGTGGATTAACAATCATTTTTGTCCTGATTTTATTTTTATGGGTTTTTCGAATGTATGAAAAGAAATCCAAAGTGAGAAAAGCGGCACTTTTTGTTTTAATTTTTATTATTTTCGAAGCACTCATTGGTGCAGGATTAGTTTTATTTGAACTTACTGGAGAAAATTCTTCATTAACCCGTGCAATTGTTATTGCATTGCATCTAGTGAACACATTCTTATTGTTAGGAAGTAATACTTTATTGTTTGAATGGATCCGTGAAGGGGAACCAAAGAAAATATTAATTAATCGAAATGCCAGACAGCTTTTTATCTTGATTTTTGTGTTATTCCTTCTTCTAGGAGCAAGTGGAGCTATTACTGCTTTGGGAGATACCTTGTTTCCCACAGCCTCATTATCCGAAGGAATTGAACAGGATTTTTCAGGAGAGAATTTTTTATTACAGTTAAGGATTTATCATCCTATTATCGCTGTTTTCATTGGTTTAGGATTATATGTAATCTACAACAATTTTCTGAAGAAATCCAATAACATTAAATTAAATACCTATTCCAGGTATCTGTCTGGTTTGTTTTTACTACAATTATTTTTAGGAGTTTTCAACGTGTTATTACTTGCACCTATCTGGATGCAACTTGTACATTTACTCTTAGCTGATATCGTCTGGATTATTTTTGTTTTATGGATTAATCAGATTGTTTTTTATGGGTTGTCTGCTTCATCGCCTGGGAAACCATCAAGTCCATAATTGGATAAGCCAGAGGTCCCATAAAATTATTTAAGTGATAAAACAGCTTGCTTTCTAAACCTGGAAAAATAAGATATCGCTGTTTTTGTATTCCATCAATTATTACCTGAGCAACCTTTTCAGGTGTCATGACTGATGAGGAACCAGCTAATTTCTTCGTGACGGGGGGTTTGAATTGGTTTTCATATTCTAATTGTGGCGTTAAAGTATCTTGTGGAAAAACAATCGACACATGAATGTTTTTGGGCTTTAATTCACTTCGTAGAATATCAGAAAAACCGCGAACAGCAAATTTACTAGCCCCATAGGCTGTGTATCCATAGACTCCAAGGAATCCAACGATTGAAGAAATATTCGTGATAAATGAACCTGCTTGCATTAGTGGGAGAAAAGCCATAACACAATGCACAGTACCAAAATAGTTCACATCCATTTGCCAACGATATTTTTCAATCTCCATGGTGCCAAACTCTCCCGGTTCTGCAACACCAGCTGAATTAATTAATCCATGAATAATTTTCCCCATATTTTGTATCGATGATGCGATATATTTGATTTCATTAAAATTTTGAACATCTGCCACAAAATAATTTATCAAGTGTTTTTTATCCCCTAATTGGTTCTGAAGATCCAGAATTTTATCTTCATTCCTGGCAATGATCCATACATTTGCTCCTAATGTAACCAAAGCCTTTACCAATGCTGACCCAATTCCACTTGACCCACCTGTAACGATTATGTTTTTATTTGAAAAATTAAACTTCATATTTCTCCTCTAATGATGGCATGATGAACAATTTCCGCCTGAACATGAACCACATCCATTTCCTGATAAAGATTTTCCCTGACTGGGTGCATTAAATACAGAAATGACTCGTTTGGTGTTTGTCGAATGGCAAACATTACATGATTGTGGATCGTCTGCCTGGGAAAATTTTCTTAATACTTCAAATTTCTGGTTACATTCGGTACATATATATTCATAAATAGGCATTATTACACCTTGCGTGTTATATGTGAAGATAAATTGTTTTGCATCAATGAATAAACCGCAATACCAAAAGCGATGGCAACATTTAATGAATTCTTTAAACCTACCATAGGAATATGCAAGTGAGCATCACATTCCTTCAAAACATCAGGATCTATCCCTGTAATTTCGTTGCCGACCACTAGAATAGTCGGATGCGAGGATTCAGATATTTGATAATTAAAAAAGGATTGAGATGTTGTTGTTTTTTCTAGTGCCCAAATGATATAACCGTTATGTTTTAATGATTTAATGAGAGATACCGCATTGGGATGTGCTTCATAATTTATTGTAAATTCAGCTCCTAAAGAGGTTTTGTGAACTTTTGGATTGGATGGGGTTGGGGTGATTCCACAAAGATGAATTTTCTTGATACCGACACCATCAGATGATCTAAAAATTGCACCCACATTGAAGGTTGAACGAATATTATCAAGAACAACCTCTAATTTATTGGCTTGATGAAGGTAATTATTTTCGTAAATCTCTTCTTGATTTAGATTAATTTCATGAATGATCAAAGATTCCGATTTGCATTTTGGGCAATTAACCCCAATCCCGGAATTTTTTGGAGCGGGATAACGAAAATTACACTGTTGGTTTGAACATTGTCTGATTAAATAAAATTCTGTTAACATGGTTCTTAATTATTTTCAACTATTTCATTTGCCAGGATTATCTTTTTGCGAATAATTCTCGTGAGCTCCACAGGTATATTCAGCTCACCCAGTACCTCTTCCGGTCTGCCTGTTGCACCATCTTTGGATTTCAGGAACATTTTAAGATAGCAAGGATCCTCTAACATGATCTCAAGGTCAATGATAAGTGGTCGAAGGTCATAGGATTTCCCTCTTCGTACGCGGTTAATTGTCTCTTTGCTTTTAAGTTCGAAAATTCCTTCGACAATTATTTTTGTATCAAATTCCTCCAGGAAATAAACATGATATTCCGAAGCAATTGTCTGGGTCTGTAAAGCTGGTTCTACCAGATCGATCTGGATGATGGAATTTACCGCGATCCCGGATGGAAGAGAATTAGCTAGCGTAGTTTCAAGAGATAACAAATCTAATTCCTGTTCAAGAAAAAAATCAACGATTTCATAATCACTCAGGAAACCAAGTGGCAAGGGACTGGCTTGTTGAATTTTTGGTTGAGGATGAAAACCCTGACTGTACGCTAAAGGAAGTTTTGCCCTTCTGAATGATCTTTCCCACATTTTATGAACATCCAGGTTGGAAGTGTATCGCATACCTTCTTTTTTTGAGTAATTAATTCGGTAACGATAATTCATTTTTACTCCTTACGGGTGATAGGTTAGGGCACTTCCAGACAATTCCGGGGTCTTCTTTCCGTAAATGGTTGAATTCCTGCGTGATACCACATGCATAACAATGTTCTCTACAATCACCGCGTAATCGCAACGAAAGGCTATTTAGATATTCTGTTTTTAAGTATGATTTCTTTACACCAGGATGGATATGATCCCATGGAAAAACCTCATCAATACTTCGCTCACGGTGGACATAAAAATCAGGTTCCAGATTTGCTTCAGAAAAGGCTCTAATCCAGATATCGTAATTTTTAAAATCCTGCCATGCATCGAACTTTGTTCCATTTTTCCAGGCTGCTTCGATTACATCAGCTAATCTTCGATCACCTCGCGATAACCAGGCTTCCATCATTGTCTCTTTTGGATCTGTCCAATTAAATTTTATTCCTGGTCCTTTTAGCTGCTCACGAAGCAGGTTTTGTTTCTGACGAATCGATTCCTGCTGGTCGCACGCAACCCATTGAAAAGGTGTATGCGGCTTTGGAACAAAAGTGGAGACACCAGCGTGCACTTTCGCTCTTCTGCCAATTGCTTTAACACCAACAGCAAGAACTTTTTTACATAAAATGGCAATTTCTGCAACATCTTCCAATGTTTCTGAGGGATGGCCAATCATAAAATAAAGTTTCAGAGTATGCCAACCACGTCTAAAAATCTCGAAAGCAGTGGTTAGTAACATTTCTTCCGAAATCGGTTTATTGATAATTTTACGCATTCTCTCAGATGCTGCTTCAGGAGCAAGCGTAAATCCGCCCTGGCGAGAGCCTCTCAATTTCTCCATCAATTCCACTGAGAATGAGTCAATCCTTAATGAAGGCAACGATATGGTTAAATTTTTTCCAGCAAATTTACTACTAATTTCTTCCACTAATTCAAGAACATTCGTGTAGTCACTGGAGGATAATGACAATAAGGCAACTTCTTCAAATCCAGTATTTTCATGACCCGTTTCAATTGTATGGATAATCTCCTGTACCGTCCTTTCCCTGATGGGACGATTAATCATTCCAGCGTGACAAAAACGACAACCTCGTGTGCATCCTCTCATGATTTCAACAGCAATGCGATTATGGACTACACCAATAGAGGGTACGATAAAACGAGTGGGGGCGTAAGGCAATCTTCCCATAATCCTCTTTGTCACCGTTTTGGGTACATTTTTGTTTTTGATCTTCATTTTGAGGAATGTACCGTCCGAGTTGTATTGAGGATCGTAAAATGAAGGGACATATACGCCTTCAATGGAGGAAATTTTCAGCAATAATTCATGTTTTGATCCGTCGTCTTTTTTCCAAGCCTTATATGCATCAATAACTTCTAACAGGATTTCTTCACCTTCTCCGATCAGGAATGCATCTACAAAAGGTGCCATAGGTTCGGGATTATAAGTTGCATGTCCGCCGGCAACGATGAGTGGAAATTCTTTACCTCGTTCCTCTGTACGGATTGGAATTTGACTCAGATTCAATGAATTTAGCGTGTTTGTATACAGGGTTTCATATGGTAGAGTAAAACCAATAATATCAAAATCTCTTAATGGAGATTTGGTCTCCAATGAATACAGAGGAATTTCATTTTTTCGGAGTAGATCTTCCATGTCCTGCCATGGTGAGTATGCGCGTTCCGCCAGGCAATCAACCCGTTGATTAATATTTTCGTAAAGGATCTGTAGTCCCAGATTCGATAACCCAATATCGTAAATATCAGGAAAAACCAGGACTACTTTAGTTGAAATTTCTTCCCAATTTTTAACAACGGAATTGTATTCACCACCTACATACCTTCCTGGTTTTTCAACGAGCGGTAGAATTCTTTCTAATTGATTTAATAAAGATTTTTTTTGGTTCAAGAGTTCTCCTACAATGATTCATTGACAATGCAATTTTCCAATTGTACTTGAAAATGAAACCATCACAGAATTCCTTTTACCATTCCTCCATCAACTGAAAGCATTGTACCTGTCAGATAAGATGCTCGAGTGGATACGAGAAAGGCAGCAACATTCGCAAATTCTTCTGGTTCGGCCATTCTGCCTAATGGACTTTCCAAAGCTTGTTTCTTAATTTCATCCTCAACAGATGAATTATTTAATTGAGCTCGGTTTTTCATTAATGATTCTACTCGTTCGGTTTTTGTCCATCCAGGCAATATCGAGTTAAATCGAATACCGTCTTTTCCTAATTCCAGAGCTAACGTTTTTGTGAGTCCAATTGTTGCCGCACGAATTGAATTCGATAGTATCAGGTTAGGAATAGGTTGTTTTACAGAATATGAAGTGACCGTCAATACGTTGGCAGTTTCAGAAACTCGCAGTAAAGGTAACATTGCTCGTATCAGTCTGACATGGCTGAGGAATGATAATTCAAAGGCGTTATACCAGGATTCATCATTAATTGATTCGAATGCTCCAGGTGCAGGACCACCAGAATTGGTGATGAGGACATCTAATTTTCCAAATTTTGATTTTATAAATTCAAATAATTCTGAAGGGAAATTAGTATTTGTTACATCACCTGTGAATGGAAAAACGGAACCATTTGTTTTTTGGTTTAATCTCTCAGCCGTCTTTTCAAGCTTCTCCTGATTGCGACCGTTGATTATGACAACTGCTTTCTCATTTAGCAAAGTCTCTGCGGTTGCATAACCAAGTCCTTGACTGGACCCTCCAATAAAAATTATCTTACCAGCTAACAGCAAGTCCATGCTTTTCCTCCTTATAGAATTTCTTTGGATATTATTGATACTCGTATTTCGGGGTATGAAGATTCTAAATTTTCAAGGATATTTTCGATCATAGAATCAAAGATTTTTCCATTTTGAGCAACGATTGCCATCCCTAATTTTGCAGATTTCCAGACATCATTAAAGTCAATTTCTGCTAGGGATACGTTAAATTTTTTGGATATCCGGGAAATAATCGAAGTTAAAACACTACGTTTATCTTTAAGATTAAAAGCAAAAGGTAAATCAATTTTAATTTCAATATAACAAAGAGCCATTTTATTTCATTGGTAGTTCAAAAAGGATTAAATAAATTGTACTTGCATAATTAAATTGCGTTGAGTAGAATTCTACTCTAACCTTTGCTGTAGGAGTTCTTATGGATATCGAAAAGAAATATCAAGAAGCGTTGGATTATTTATATACATTTATTGATTACAGCATGACCAGGAACATGCGCTACACTGAGGATAAGTTTAATTTAGACCGAATGTATAAATTTATGGAGTTATTCGATAATTCCCACAAAAAATACCCTGTGATTCACGTTGCGGGAACAAAAGGAAAAGGGTCTACTTCTGCTCTCATTGCCCATGCGTTGTATGAAGAAGGTTATAAAGTTGGTTTTTATACATCTCCCCATTTACATGACTTTTGCGAAAGAATTCAGGTCGATTTTTCTCCTATGAAACATGAAGAGATGGTGAATATCGTTGATGAGATGCGATCAAAAATTCCATTTGTAGCGGAAATAACAACCTTTGAATTAATGACTGCCATGGCATTTATCTATTTTGATAAAAAGCATGTTGATTATGCGGTAATTGAAGTTGGATTAGGTGGAAGATTAGACGCAACCAACATTGTTTCTCCGTCAATTTCTGTCATTACATCTTTATCTTTAGATCACATCAATTTCCTGGGTGATACGCTGGCAAAAATTGCATTCGAAAAAGGTGGAATTATTAAGAATAATACACCTGTAGTAGTTGCTCCTCAAAAAGATGAAGCAATTCTGGTTCTTAAAAAAATTGCAGAAGAAAGAAAATCTCCATTATTCCAGGTTGGGAAAGATTATTTATACGCGCAAGCCGCAAAATCCCTTAGCGGTCAAAATTTCTTCGTGTGGCCAAAAGAGGATCAAACGGCGGTGAATGCATTCATTGAAAGTGCTGGACGAGAGGATTGGGAACCTACCAAGTTTCATACACCTCTGTTAGGCTTTCATCAGGTCCAAAATGCAGCCACTGCTTTTACAACCTTAATGGTTCTTAGACAAAATGGTTTAAAGATTTCAGATGACAGTATTCGAAAGGGTTTTGCTAATGTAGTCTGGCCTGGTAGATTTGAAGTTATTAATCGCCGCCCATTTATCGTCATTGATTCTGCCCATAATCGCGAATCTGCATTAAGATTGCGAAGTGCAGTTGATGATTATTTCCCTGGAATTCCAGTGATATTGGTTTTTGGCGCTTCAGAAGATAAAGATATTGATGGAATGCTGGTTGAGTTAATACCAAGAGTAAAGGTTGTGATTACCACAAAATCAATCCATCCCAGAGCAATATCTCCTGAAGAATTGGTAATTAAAGTGAACCAGATGGGTGTACGAGCATTTCCAACACAATCACTCGAAGAAGCATTTGACCTGGCGCTAAAGCTGGCTGGAAAAGAGAATTTAATTTTAGTGGCAGGAAGTATTTTTGTTGCGGGTGGAATGAGAGATGTCTGGTTTGAATTACAAAAAAATAATTTAGTTATGAAAGGGAACCAATGACGAATGAGAATTGGTTTTTAGATAACCAAGATGATTTTGATATACCTTATAAGTATAGATCTGATGAGTTTTATCAATTTCCAAATTTTGAACCGGACGAAAAAGGTGAATTTGAATGTGCTGCGATTATCGTCCGAGATTTAATCGTTTTTCCACGTATGATGACACCCATATTGATTGATGCTGGACTTAATTACAGTGCTATTCAATCTGCACTTAAAAAATTCGAAACGCTGGTCGCAATTTATGTGGTTGATCATGAGAATCAACCGGAAGAGAATTTTGACTTTTTACCAATAGGAACAGAAATTTCAGTAGGAAAAATAATGTCACTTCCAGAAGGTGATTACTCTGCTCTTATCCAGGGAAGAAGGCGGGTGGAAATTCTGGCTGTCGTCCAGGAAGATCCATATATCAGAGTGAGAGTTCGTGTTGTAAATGAAAAAGTGAATAACGATCGGCACATAAAAGCATTGATGCGCATCAGTAAGGATTTATTTGTAAAATGTGTTCATTTAGATAAAAGCCTTTCTGATGAAGCACAATTATTTGCCACAAATATTCAGGATCCTTCCTGGTTAACCGACATGATTTCTTCAGCAATTACCATCAGCCCATTGGATCGACGAAAATTAATTGTTGATATTAACCCGAGAGAAAGATTAAAATTATTGAATGGAATTCTGGCGCAGGAATTGGATGTGTTGGAATTGGAAGACGAAATTCAAGCGAAGATTCAAAACGAAGTTGACAAAACTCAAAGGGAATATTATTTGCGGGAGCAATTAAAAGCGATACAGGCAGAATTAGGTGAAAGTGATCTATTTATCAATGAACTCTCAGAGTTAAGGGAGAAAGTAAATAATAAACAATTACCTGATACAGCAAAATTGGTAGTAAATAAGGAAATTGATCGACTCGTACAAATGCCTCCAATGTCTCCCGAAACTGGAATTATTCGTAGTTATATAGATTGGATTCTGGATTTACCATGGTATGAAGCTACTGAAGATAATCTGGATGTACAACATGCAAACCAGGTTTTAGAAAAAAACCATTACGGTTTGGGAAAAGTGAAAGATAGGATTCTTGAATTTATTGCTGTCCAAAAATTAAAACCTCAGGATACCAAACAACCTATTTTATGTTTTGTTGGCTCTCCAGGAACCGGAAAAACTTCATTGGGTCGATCGATATCTGAAGCATTGGGAAAGAAATTTGTCAGGGTTTCTTTAGGTGGTGTTCGCGACGAGGCTGAAATCCGAGGGCATCGAAGAACATATATTGGGGCCTTGCCAGGCCGGATACTGCAGACAATGAAAAAAGCAGGAACAATCAACCCTTTGTTTATGCTGGATGAAATCGATAAATTAGGTTCTGATTTCAGGGGAGACCCTTCTGCAGCGTTATTAGAAGTATTGGATCCGGAACAAAATAAAGAATATTCTGATCATTACCTCGAACTTGATTATGATTTATCTAAAGTTTTGTTCATCACAACTGCAAATACAACCCTCTCAATTCCATCGGCGTTGTTGGATAGAATGGAAGTAATTGAATTTTCCAGTTATATTGAAGATGAAAAAGTTATGATAGCCAAACAGTTTTTGATACCAAGACAATTGCATGAAACAGGTATTGAGGACTTGAATGAGCAATTTCCTGAAGGATCCATTCGTCAAATTATTAGAAATTATACATACGAAGCTGGTGTAAGAAATCTTGAGCGCGAGATTGGTCGAATTTGCAGGAAAATTGCTCGATTAAAAACGGAAGGTAAAACATTCCCGATAAAAATCGAATCTCATCACATTGAAAGATTCTTAGGTCCCCAACAGATATTTGATCTGGAAGCAGAGCATGAAGACGAAATTGGTGTTGCAACAGCGATGGCATGGACAGATAGTGGCGGAGATATTATGCCTGTGGAGGTATTAATTGTTGATGGAAAAGGAAATCTCCAAATCACAGGTCAGATAGGCGAGGTCATGCAGGAATCTGCTCAAGCTGCATTATCATATATGAAATCCAAAGCTGAAGTGTTAGGCGTGGAGTCAGAAATTTTTGAAAATGTTGATGTTCATATCCATATCCCTGAAGGTGGAATTCCAAAAGATGGGCCAAGTGCAGGCATAACCATTGCGAGTGCACTTATTTCTGCCTTCACGAATCGCAAGGTTCGTAAAGATGTTGCCTTAACCGGAGAAATAACACTTCGGGGAAGGATTCTTCCTGTCGGTGGTATCAGAGAAAAGATTCTGGCTGCACATCGTGCCGGTATTACAAAAATTTTTATTCCTGTCAAAAACGAAAAGGATCTTATTGATTTATCCAAAAAAGTACGGAAACAATTAAACATTGTCCTTGTAAAGCATATGGATGATGTTATTGATCAAGTACTTTTACCCGCAGATCCAAAAAATATTAAGGAAAAACCTGCCAGAAAGCCAAAAGAAAAATAAGATCTACTAAGTTGTTGGTTTTGATATATTTTGCAGGGCTGTGATGCCATTTTTGACCTGGACGAGCAATACTTCTAATTCTTTCTCTAAATCAGAAAGAGAAGTAATAATGTATTGGTCAGCTTCAATTCTATTAATTTCGCTTTCCTGCTTTGCCTGTTCGATGATTTGACTCGCACGCACTTGAGCACTTTGTATAATTGCATCTTTTTCAACCAACTGGCTGGCTTTTTCTCTCGCTAATTGCAGCGTTCGATTTGCCTCTTCCTGTCCTTGCGCAATAAGCCGGTCTCGTTGTGATAATAATTGTTGCGCTTTTTTTATCTCTTCAGGAATGGAAACACGCATTTGATCAATAATGCTTAACATTTTATCTTCATCAACAACAACCTTACGCATCATGGGCAATGGACGGCTCTCGTTGAATAGCTCTTCCAGGCGGTCTACCAGATGTAAAATGTCCATAAATCCTCCAACAATATCAAATCTAATAATCGAAAATAGTTAATCGCGCAAATAAGTTTGCTGAACAACGTTTTGGCCTTCTCCTAATTCAAGGAAACGTCTATCCAGTGCTTCTTTAACAATTTTTGGTACCATGCGAGAGTAATCTCCACCTAAAGAGGCAATTTCTCGCACTGTTGATGATGATAAAAAGGTGTATTTTTCGTCTGTAATGAGGGCAGCGACTTCAATGTTTGGGTCAAGGTGTTTATTTGCCAGCGCCATCCTGAATTCATGTTCAAAGTCGGATATTACTCTTAAGCCACGCACAATTACTTTAGCATTTATTTCTTTGGCATATGCAACTGTTAATCCACTGTAGCCAACTACCTTAATATTTTCAATACCCGTTAAAGATTCTTTCGTGAGGAAAATTCTTTCTTCTGGTGAAAAGAGCAGATTTTTCAATGGACGGTCGTATACTGCAACAACCAATTCATCAAATATTTTTGATGCTCGTATTGCGATGTCAATGTGTCCACAGTGTATTGGATCAAAAGTACCAGGAAATAAAGCCTTTATCATGTTTAGTTTTTTTCTCCAATCATTCTCTGCGAGTATTCTGACATAATTATCTTATATAAATGACTATCTTCATTAATAAAATCAGGATCATTTTCTAATACTTCTTTTGCCAATGATCTTGCTTTTTCAATTAGTTTAACATTCATTATATTTGAAAAACGAATTTCTTTATAGCCTGATTGACGAATACCAATAAAATCACCTGGACCTCTTTGAGATAAATCAATTTCAGCCAGTTTAAATCCATCAGTTGTAGCAACCATTGCTTTAAGTCTTTCATTTTCGATTGCATCTTCTGTTTCAGGTATTAATAAACAGTAAGATTGTTGATTACCTCTACCAACCCTTCCGCGCAACTGATGAAGTTGAGATAATCCAAATCGATTGGCTCCTTCAATCATCATAACGGTTGCGTTTGGTATATCCACACCAACCTCAACCACCGTAGTGGTTACAAGAATCTGGTACATTCCTTTGCGAAAGTTCAGCATGACTTTATCTTTTTCTTCTGACTTCATTCTGCCGTGCAACAAGCCAATGGATAAATCCGGAAAAACTTCTTTTTTTAAGCGATGGTATTCATTCACTGCAGCATTAGAACCGGTCATTTCCTCATCATCAGATTCGACCAGCGGGTAAACAATAAACGCCTGAGATCCTTCATCGACTAGTTTACGAGTTAATGTAAATGCGTCTGATCTTTTTTGAGGATTGATAATAAAGGTTTTGGTTTCTTTTCTTCCTGGAGGAATTTCATCTATGATTGATAAATCCAGGTCACCAAAAATGGTTAATGCGAGCGTGCGGGGAATAGGTGTGGCAGTCATGACAAGCAGATGTGATGATGATCCTTTAGATCTGATTTTTTTTCTTTGCATAACACCAAAGCGATGTTGTTCATCGATCACGACGAGTTCCAAATTATTAAATTCAACGGGATCTTCAAGGAGAGCATGAGTTCCGACCGCCACTTTAATTAGTCCGGATTTTAGATTTTCCTTGATGATATTTTTATCTTTTTCAGAAGTATCACCCGACAGATAACAAATTTCGTCCTGAGAAATAATGTTGTTTGCAAGAAGAAATGAACGAATATTTGAAAATAGTTGTTCAGCAAGAATGCCTGTTGGCGCTAAGACCGCTGATTGATAACCATTTTTTATTATTCCGGCTATGATAATGGCCGCAACAATTGTTTTTCCGGATCCCACATCTCCCTGAACAAGACGACTCATCGGAACACCAGACACCAAATCTATCTGAATTTCAGATAGACATTTTTTTTGTGCGTTTGTTAAGGAATATGGCAAATTATCGATCAGTTGATCCATTAATTTATTGTCGAAAGTAATTTTCTTTGCTGTATTTTTTTGCCAATTTTTCTTTTGTTGCAGCATAACCAGGTGTAAAAAAAAAGTATCTTGAAAAGAGAAGCGTTCTTCTGACAATCTCTTAAGTTCAAAATTCTCAGGAAAATGTATATTCCTTAGAGCTGTTGGAAGATCCAATAAGTTTGCTTTGGATAAGAATTCAGCACTAAAAAAATCGGATATTCTTGGCACCCATAAACTTATTTGATTTGAGATGGATTCTCTTAACCACTTTTGCGTAATATTTTTTGTCAATGGGTAATAAGGAAAAAGTCGATTCAGATTTACCCCACCCCGGTCTAATTCTATCCATTCCGGATTTGTGAGAACATATCTACCCATGTACATTTCAACTTTACCAGAAACCATTATTCTTATGCCTGCTTTAATGGTTTTTTGGAGAAATGGTTGGTTGAAAAAAGTTATGCGCAAATTTCCAGTATCATCTTCTACTATTACCTCGGTAATTTTTTGTTTTCCACCCTTTAAATTTCTGGTATGAATACTTTTAACAGTAGCTGCTATTGATACTGTATCAGAAAACTTTAGTTTGTTGATTGTGGTGAGATTACTAAAATCTTCATGTTTTCTTGGAAAAAAATATATCAAGTCCTTAATTGTTGATATTCCCAACCTGGAAAGTGCTTCAGCACGAAATTTCCCGATTCCTGGAATTTTAATTATTGGATTCGACAAAGCTTTTTCTAATTGAAACAAATTTTTATTGGAAAGTTCGCTTTTTATTTCCGTTTCTTTGTGATGTTTTTTTTCAATTAAATCATTTTTTGCATCGAAAAATTCAGCGTATTTTGAATTCGGACACATAATCAAATTACCTGAAAATTTTAGAATTTCAAAGATATTCTTAATTGAATTTTCTCTACCTGTTTGGTCTAAAAAAGGATAATTTGCTAAAATTTTGCATATCTCGTTGATAAGATTTGTGGGGACACCTTGAATTAATGCCTCTGTTTTCCATCCTGAACAAATCTTTTCAAATCCACCAAAAACTGAACGATTATCGAATTGACGATCGATTTCCAATAATAAGAATTTGGTTAATTTTTCGATAGATGCAAACATTTACACAAGTTGTCAACCAGAAAGAGAATAAGGTCTCTCAAAAATAATTAACCCTAATGTTTTCGGACCAAAAATTGCCCCTAAAAATGGATTGATCCTATGTTCGCTAAATGGAGTATCCGGGAAATTTTCTTGCACAAATAATTTCAGAATTCGATTGTCAATACCTTGGGTATTAATACCCTTTAATAAGGATATATGAATCAGGTCATCATATTCTTCGATAAATTCCTGGAAATAATCCTGTGCATGCCTGAAGTTTCTGACTTTACATATTGCTTGGGGGTAACCTTCTTCCAAAGTAAAAATAGGATGCAGATTTAACATTTCTCCAATGATTGCCTGGGAATATTCAAGGATGTCAATATTATGTAGATATTTTAAACATGGAGTACAAAATAATGTGTAGACATGAGGGATTAATTGCCGTACATGGCGATCTGCTTCGGTTAATGATGCTCCATTACTGATAATTTCTGTTGCAGCCTGAACAATCATCCCTAATCCTGTGGCAATTGTTTGCGAATTCACAATTTGTATCGTTGTTTCACCCTGGATTAATTTTACAGCTTCCATAGAATTTTGATAAAAAGATGATAAATTTGCTGAATTTGTGATTACCAATAATTCACTATATTTCTTTAATAAAACTGTAAATTGTTCAGCAATTTCTACAGGTGAGGGAATTAGTAATTTTGTGTATTTTTGATCAGATGGAGATAATGGCAAGTCAGCAGTTTTTAATCCTGTACCTTCTTTGATGAAGGTACCATTGATTTCGACATCAAGGTAAATAATCCTGACCAGATCTTTTCCCTGGAAACTTGGGTTTGGAAATTGTGCTGTGCTATCGGTGATGACGCCTATTTTCGACATTTTTACTCAATTGCGATTATGAATTGATAGTGTGGTTGTCCGCCTTCGTGAATTTCAATCTCGAATTGAGGAAATTTCTCTCTGATGTGGTCAATGATCTGGTTGACATCCTGTTTTGAAATATCTGAACCGTAAAATAATGTCAGTCTTTCTCTTTCATCTAAATCTACACGCTTGAGAATTTCAAAGCAGGCACTTTCAATAGAAGGTGAAGAGGCGATTAATTCAGAATTGAATAAGGCTATTGCTTCTCCTTCTTTAACATTTACCCCGTTAATTTCAACCGACCTGGTTGCCACTGTTATCTCGCCCGTGTCAACTTCAGTAATTGCTTCTTTCATTTCCTCAAATATTTCATCAATATTGCCAAAAGGGTCTAAACGCAACATTGCAGACAATCCTTGAGGGATTGTTTTACAAGGTAATACTTCAACCTGCTTCACGGTTGCCTCTTTAGCGGATTTAGCAGCAAGGAAAATGTTTTTGTTGTTGGGAAGAATAATCACTTTATCTGTTGGGAGATTTTCAAATGAATGTAAGATCTCCTCAGTACTGGGATTCATAGTTTGCCCACCTTGAACAATGGCAGCTGCACCTAAACTGGCGAAAATTCGTGAAAGACCAAATCCCGGGGAAATAGCTACAACAGCGACCTGGTCTGGTTCTACAGTAACCAAATCCAATTGTTTTTGTTGGCTTGATTCTTTTTGTTCCAGCTGGTCAATTAAATTTTCCATGAAGACTTTCGTTATTGTGCCTAATTTCATTGTGTAGTCTATAGGAAGGTATCGATTTTCAGTCGGAACATGAATGTGCATCCTGTAAATCCCATCTCCTTCGCCAACCTGGATAGATGTGCCCATTTCAGTTAAGTCTGAGTAAAAAACATCCAGGTTGAGAGGGTTGGATGGTCGAAAATCTACTATAACTTCAAAATCCTGACCTGGTTCAATTTCTTCCATTTCGCCACCATTCATTAGAGCAATTGGTTGGATTAATTTTGCTATGCCGGTCTCCAGAGATTCCCCACGAAGAAATTTAAGGAAACCTTCAAGAATAAAGAATAAACCTTTTCCACCAGAGTCAACTACACCAGCTTGTTTCAGAATGGGTAATAGTTCAGGTGTATTTTGAACCGATTTATCTGCTTCTTTTACAATAAAATCTAGAAAATCTTCTAAATTATCCGTTTTAGTAATTATTTCTTCGCTAGCTGAAGCAATATCTTTTGCCACAGTTAATATCGTACCTTCAACGGGTCGAACAACACCTTTATAAGCAGTATTTTTTGCTTCTATAAGTGCTTTTGAAAAATCCGACAAATTCATTGAATCATGGTTGTCCAATGATCGAGAAAACCCCCTCCAGATCTGGGATAGTATGACACCGGAATTCCCACGGGCACCCATCAAAGCTCCCTGGGCGATTGAATGAGCGATTTTGGATATTTTTTTCTCGCCGGAATTTTGGATTTCATTGTAAGCAGCTTGCATTGTTAAAAGCATATTTGTTCCTGTATCTCCATCTGGAACTGGAAACACATTTAAAGAATTGACTAGTTGTTGGTTTGTTCTCAGCCAACTTAAGCCAGCCTCGATTAATAGTTTAAAAAGTTGACCATCAACGGATTTAAAAGTCTTGAATTCTTGATTCATAATTCTCCTAATGAAGCTTGGTATTCTGAAACCAGCAATTAGTCAGTATCACTTATTCGTAGTGCACGAATGTGAACATTAACTTTCTCAACTGGAATACCAATTATTTTTTCAACCCGATAACGGACATTATTGCCAACTGATTCAGCTACCATCTTTATTCGAGTGCCGTATTCTACAACAATAAAAAGATCGATTTCAATACTACTACCATCATATTTAACATCTACACCCATGGTTGGATCTTTGACTATAACCTGGGCGATTCCCTCTGCAAAATTCTTTGCAGCCAAACCCACCACGCCGTATGATTCGATGGCAGATTGGTGAGCAATCGTCGAAATGGCTCGGTGCGATACATAAACATTACCCATTGGATTTTTTATCTCTTTCATAAATAATCTCCCTAACAAGAACACGAATCTTGAAAAAAGATACGGTATGTGGTAATATATCAGATTGTTGTGTAAAGAACAATATAGATGATGAAAAATTAGCACTCATTGGTGAAAGGATCCTTTATTATGGCAAAATGTGAGAAATGTGGAAAGGCAACAACCTTTGGTCATAACCGCAGTTTTTCCATGCGTGCTACCAACCGGAAATTTAAACCGAATTTGCAAAAGGTTTCTGTTTTTGAAGGTGGCCGGAAAGTCCAGAAAGTACTTTGTACTCGATGCATCCGAACAATGGTTAAATCTGTAAATTAGTCCATTTATTGAATTGCCAACAAAACGAAAGTCGCGGTTAACACCGTGATTTTTGTTTAAGCTAGAAATTTCGTAATGCATCTACGCCAGCCTTAATTCCTTGGGGATGTTTAAAAATAGCAGTTGCAGCAACAATAACATCCACACCTGCTTCAATTACAGATTTGATCGTATCTTCATTAATACCACCATCGACCTGCAATAATATTTTGTACGAAGATTGATCAATCAATTTGCGTATTTTTTTGATTTTTGGCAATATTTCCGGAAGAAATTTTTGACCGGAAAATCCTGGATTTACGGACATAACAAGTACCAAATCTATAAAAGGTAATAGCTCAATAATTGATTCCACAGGAGTAGCGGGATTCAATACGATACCGGCTTTGCAACCAAACTCTTTGATTTGTTGA
This sequence comes from uncultured Chloroflexia bacterium, assembly GCA_963765655.1. Taxonomy (GTDB): domain Bacteria; phylum Chloroflexota; class Anaerolineae; order Anaerolineales; family Anaerolineaceae; genus UBA6170. Next base: position 1,022,420 of record CAVXXH010000005.1, on the reverse strand, counting down.
ATAGTACGTAGAACATTCGGATTATTTTCGACATGAATACTGATGTAATCAGCTCCAGCCTTAGCGAAGGCTTCAATATGCCTCTCTGGTTGATGAATCATTAAATGGACATCTAAAGGTAAATTTGTTGCTTTTTTACAAAATGGTAAGAACATAGGACCAATGGTTATGTTTGGAACAAATTGTCCATCCATCACATCTAAGTGCAACCAATCAATTCCTGCTTGTTCAGCATCTTTCAACTCTTCTTCAAAAGATAGAAAATCTAATGAAATTATTGATGAGGAAATAATCATTCGTAAATTACCTGCCGGAATTTAATGAAAACCAAATATAAAGCCAGAATGGGATCAGTCCACCTGCTAAAAGAAATGCTAATAGTGCTAATAGTGCTGTTTTCCAATCATAAGTTCCCGATTGTTTTTTCTCAGAGTTCGAAAAGTGTGTACTAATTTTCGATTTTTGCTCATCTGAAGAAGATTCAAGTAAGGGAGAAGATTGGTTAATTTGATTATTGATTTTGTAGGATTCTTTTAAATTTTCCAATACTCTACCAAATTGATCAGCTGTGCGATAACGGCTTGTTTGTTCTTTTGAAAGAACCTTGAGGATAATTTGATCAAGGGTAAGTGGAACTTTTGGATTAAAATTTCGTGTAGAAATTGGTACCACTTCTTTATGCATACGTGTTAATTCGGTTGCATCTTTTGAGTAGAACGGTAATTTCCCTGTTACCATTTCATAAAGAACAATACCCAATGAATATACATCTGAAGCGGGGGAAGGAGGAAGTCCTTCTGCTTGCTCTGGTGAAAGGTACAGAGGTGAACCCCAAACATAAGCATTTTGTTCATCAGGTTGTATACTTGATAAAGCTCGTGCGATCCCAAAGTCTGTGACTTTTAATCGTCCATCAGGTGTAACAAGCATATTGTGTGGTTTGATGTCACAGTGGATTAATCCAGCCCTATGAGCATAGCCAATACCTTGAGCAGCCTGAATCATTAAGTCGAGCGCTTTATCGGTTGGAATAACCTGCTGTTCACGAATCATTGATTTTAGATTTATTCCAGGAACATATTCCATAATAATAAACAAGCGTTCGCCGTCTAAGCCAAAATCATGTACAGTAACTATATTCGGATGTGAAAGATTTGCAGCTGCTTTTGCTTCCTGATGAAACCGTTTTCTAAACCCCTCATCTTTTGAAAAATCCGGACGTAATATTTTTACTGCAACATATCTTTCAAGGTTCAAATCCTTTGCTCGATAAACAACTGCCATACCACCGGATCCTAATGTCTGGAGTAATTGATATCTATTCGCAAGGATTGGTATCGCTGGATTAAGATTTTCAGTCATATTATTTGTAGGGATTATATCATAGGGGTGAAATCCTTTTTAAAAATCGATTAAAATGAATGGAGGTTTGAAACTCTGCAACTTGTTATATATACAAATTATTTTAGGAAATAACAAATGAAGAAAAATTGGCTGCCACTAATAATAGGATTTATCATCACAATTCTTGTTCTTTTTGCTGTTTTTGTTTTTTTGATTTTTCTTCCAAATAAGCAAACCTCAGATGAGAAGACTGCGTTAATAACCGTCATACCAGCATCAACATCAACTCCAGGCGTTGGATTAACGATTGTCCCAACGCCAACTCTGGAAATTACTGAAACAATTGAAAATAATTTTAAGTTCAAACTAGGTGATTTTATTCAGATTACAGGGACATCCGGAGAAGGTTTGAGACTTAGATCTGAGCCTGGTAGGTCCTACAGTGTGAAATTTATTGGGATGGATGCAGAAGTTTTTGAAGTAATCGATGGTCCAGTCGAAGCAGATGGGTTTATCTGGTGGTATCTCGAAGCACCGTATGATAAAACCAGAAATGGTTGGTCAGTCGACGAATATTTACAGTTAGTGACGGTACCATAGAGAGGATTGAATGCAAGATATTAAATTATCACCATTAAAAATCAAAGTAGATAAAAAGGAAAGATTTTTATTCATTAACTGGAATGATAATCACAAAACAACGATAGGTTTTGGATTGTTGAGGGCTGCTTGTCCTTGCGCGACCTGTAGAGGTGGTCATGAGAACATGAAAGCCGAACCAGACTCCGGCGTATTCGAACTTGAACTACCAATTTCAAAAATGACTGAAATTGATAAGGTAGATATGGTTGGAAGCTACGGGTTATCCATCATCTGGGCTGATGGACACCAATATGGAATTTACACATGGCAATATTTACTGGCTTTATGCGATTGTGATGATTGCAGAAGTAAACGAAAATAAGGCATTGTTATATTCTAAAAATCATAATAAGTTTCAATTTCATAAGGATGAGGACGGATTTGCACTTCTTTGAATTCGCTCATTTTTTTAGAAATCCAAGAATTGATAAGATTTTGAGAAAAAACATTATTCTTTACCAGGAAATCACGATCGTTGTCCAGTGATATTAATGACTCCTCGAGAGAAGAGGGTAATTTTTTAATTTTTTTCCTTTCTTCCTGAGTCCAGGAAAATATATCTTCATCAAATGGCCCAAATCCATTTTCTTTTGGACTAATTTTATTAACAATCCCGTCAATTCCTGCCATTAGCATGGCAGCCATTGCTAAATAAGGATTACAGGTTGCGTCAGGAGGACGAAATTCGAACCTGACTTCATCCGGATTGGTGACATATTTTGGAATTCGAATAGCAGCACTTCTGTTTCCACGGGAGAAGAAAGCGTTAACTGGTGCTTCGTATCCGGGAACGAGTCTACGATAACTATTCGTGCTTGGATTTGTTAATGCAAGTAATGCAGGTGCATGATGGAGTAAACCGCCAATGTAAAATAATGCAGTTTCACTCAGTAGGTTCTCGGATGCTGGATCATAAAAAATGTTATTGTTATCTTTTCTGATTTGTTGGTGAAAGTGCATCCCATTTCCAGCTTCTCCAAAGAGTGGTTTAGGAAGAAATGTGATGGAGAGGTTTTCCTGAAAAGCAGTCATTTTTGCAATATATTTTATCAACATAGAAGCATCACCAGCTTTTAGAATTCCCAATAGCGGTGTTTCTATTTCTTGTTGCCCAGGTCCACCGACTTCATGGTGGTGATATTTATAAGGTACTCCCATTTTTTCGAGATTGTCAGTTATCTTTGCCCTTACAGAAAAATAACGATCTTTTGGTGGAATTGCATGGTATCCTCCGTGATACGAATTAAGATGTCCAATCCCATCGTTCTTTGAATTCCAAAGTCCTTCTTCTGAATCTAATAAGTATCGGGATTCATTTATAGTATTTTGAAATGATACATTATTGAAAATGTAGAACTCAAACTCGGGACCCCAAATACTTTGATCTGCGATTTTGGTATCCTGTAAATATTTTTCTGCCTTTCTGGATATTTCTCTTGGTTCATCTCTGAAAAGCACTTTTGTATCGGCTTCGACTGTGTTGCAAATAAAACTAAGGGTTGGTATTTCACAGAATATATCAATAAAAGCTGTTGACAAATCTGGAATTAGTGCCATATCTCCAGAATAGACACTCAAAAAACCAACACTGGAGCCATCGAACCCAATGCCATTTTCCATCAATTCAGTAGTAAATTCTTTAGAAGAGATGGTTACATGATGCCATTTTCCCCACAAATCACAGAATTTTAGGTCAACCATTCGAATTTGTTTTATTTTTATGAATTCTTCGGCTTCCAAATAATTATCAAACATTATGTTCTTTCTCCCTAGATTTGTATTTTCCTCATTTTAGGATATTTCGATATCAAGTAAAAGTAACAGATATCTTATTCTGAAGGTGTTTTGTCTACCATTGATTGATACAAATTTGTGGAATAAAATTTTGTTTGCTTTTCTTTACATTGCTGTTTATAATCATTTTCATATTAAAATCAGGTCCTTTCAGGAGGGAAAACTGGAAACACGACGAATTACTTCCAGTTTCAATACATCATCTTCAACCGCTGTAAAACAATTGGAATCAGGAATCGTTCTCTTCAATCGATACCAAATCCAGAATGTCATCGGTATTGGAGGAATGGGTTCTGTTTATCGTGCAAGAGATTTACATTTTCCGAATGTGATTAAATTAGTTGCAGTTAAAGAGATGATAAATAATGCTCCTGATCCTTTGGTTAGGAAGACAATTGTTCAGAATTTCGAGAGGGAAGCAAATATCCTTGTTACCCTTAATCATATTGCAATTCCTCAAATATTTGATTTTTTTACGATTGATGAAAGATCATATCTTGTTCTGGAATATGTTCACGGAAAAGATTTAGAAGCCCTACTACAAGATAAAGGTGGTCCACTCAATGAAGATAATGTGATGGTTTGGGCTATTGAATTATGTGATGTTTTGGAGTATTTACATTCTTATAAACCTGAACCAATTATTTTTAGAGATGTGAAACCAAGCAATGTAATGATAAATCAACAGGGAAGAGTTGTGCTCGTTGATTTTGGCATCGCGAAAAACTTTAAGACTGGGCAGAAAGGAACAATGATAGGGACGGAAGGTTACTCCCCGCCAGAACAATATCGAGGTGATGCTACCCCCGTTGCAGATATATATGCTCTTGGTGCAACTTTACATCATTTGTTAACTAATCACGATCCAAGAATGGAAGCACCATTTTCTTTTTCAGAACGCAAGATACGTTCGATAAATTCACGAGTTTCAATTGAACTCGAAGTTGTTATCGACACTGCTCTCCAATATAATCCTGAGGATCGCTTCCAAAGTATCACAGATATGAAAAATGCTTTATTATCTGTGGCTAAGAAAACAGGTACTTTAACAAAATTACCGGTAATTGCCCAGAATGAAACTCAGAGCGTGAAACCATTATGGACATTCAAATGTGAAGATGAAATCCGGGGCTCAGTGGCTTATGATAACGGGAAAATTTATTGTGGAAGCTATGACAATAACCTATATGTATTAGATGCTTCAGATGGATCCTTTCTTTGGAAATTTCCTGCTTATGGGGGGATTCTTGGAAAACCAGCCATATTTGATAATAATGTCTTTTTTGGATCTGAAGATAAAAAGTTGTATTGCGTCTCAACAAGAACTGGAAAAGAATTATGGTCATTTTCATCAGAAGGCCCGATACGAGGTTCAATAAAAATAGCGGAAGGTCACGCATTTTTTGGCTCTGATGATGGTTACTTGTATGCAGTAAATTTGGTATCTAATCGATTAACTTGGAGATTTGACTCTGGTTCAGCAATCAGGTCTACACCTGTTATTACAAAAGACGAGATTTATTTTGGAAATGAATATGGAGATTTCTTTTGTTTGGATTTTACAGGCAGTGTTCATTGGAGGTTTAAATCAAAAAAAGCCATAACTTCATCTCCAGTTGTGGATGGAGGAATGGTTTTTTTCCCTTCTTTAGATTCGACCTTTTATGCTTTGGATGCAAAGTCTGGATGGGTTATTTGGAGATTCAGAATGGGTAAAGGTTCGATCTCATCACCATTCAAGTCAGAGAATAATATTATATTTGGTTCTGCGGACAATCATATCTATTGTTTAGAATCTGGAAATGCAAGAGAAATATGGCGGTATAAAACAGATCATCAAGTCAGTGGTTCCCCCATTATTAACAATAATTTAGTGTATTGTGGAGCTGCAGATGGGACTTTATATTGCCTGGATATAAAAAACGGTCAAGAACGGTGGAAATTCAAAACGGATGACCTGATTACAGGTTCTCCTTTGATCATTAATGGTATTTTATACATTGGATCTAGCGACCACTTCATTTATGCACTTTATGCTTGATGTAAATAAGTTTGGAGGGAACATTGGTTGATTTTTTAAAAAAAATATTTGGAGAAAAAACAAGTAAAAAAGCTAACATTCACGTAGAGACAGCTCCACTAACTGAAGACCAATTAAAAAATGTTACAAAAGAAAAAGCAATTATTAGTCCTTCCCAATTATTAGTTGGTGTAGGGCAGTCAGTTGGGAGACAAAGAGACCATAACGAAGATGCACTTTTTTATTTCAATTCAATTTTTGCAAACAGCACGAATGATATTTCATTTGGTATTTTTATTGTTGCTGATGGTATGGGTGGTCACGAATATGGAGAAGTAGCCAGTTCTATTGCATCAAAAACCTTAGGAGAATATCTTGTCGAAAAATTATATTCACCTTTATTTAACCCAAAATTAATGAGCCCTCCAAATGAAAGTATTCAAGAACTCATGGAAAACGGGATCAAGCTATCTCAAACTGCTGTTATGCAAAAAGCTCCAGGTGGGGGAACAACGATTACTTCGGGATTAATCTTAGGTGATCAGATAACTATAGGCCATGTAGGTGATAGCCGTTTATATTTTATTTTTCCAGATGGAAGAATAGAAGCCAAGACAAGTGACCATAGCCTTGTACGGAGGTTGATAGACCTTGGTCAAATATCTGAAAGTGAAGCCAAAAACCACCCTAATAAAAATGTATTATACAGAGCATTAGGTCAATCAGAACCTTTTCGCCCGGATATAATTTCTTTGACAATTCCAAAACCAGGCTATATTTTAATCTGTAGTGATGGTTTGTGGGGTCTTGTTGAAGAAGATGAATTATTCAGACTTGCAACAAGTTATGACAATCCTTCTGTCGCATGTACAAAAATGGTTGATGCTGCAAATAAAGCTGGCGGTCCTGATAATATTAGTGTGATTTTAGTTAAGATTTTTTAATAGCATGAATTATTACAATCTTCTACGATTGCCCTTTGATGCAACCCAAGATGAAATCAGGAAAGCCTATTTTGATTATGCAAAGAAATACCATCCTGACTTAAATACATCGCAGGATTTAGAAGAACATTTTATTGAGATACAAAATGCTTATGAAATCCTAATCAATGAAAAAAAAAGAAGGGAATATGACTCTCAACTAGAGAGTCCTAATAAATCCAGACAAAACAATATACAAATAAACGCATATTACAGTCGATCAACAGTCCCTATTATTACTGAAAAACAAGCTTTTTATTTATTATTGGATATCTTTTCACATAATAAATTTGAAAATGAAGATTTACCTTCGGTTAATTTGTGCATAGTACTTGATAAATCAACATCTATGCAAGGGGAAATTTTGGAAAAAATTAAATTAGAAATTGCGAATCTTGTTCGTTCATTGAAGGATGAAGATATTATCTCAATTGTTACATTTAGTGATCGCTCAGAGATTGTACTTCCTTCGTGTAAGATTAAAGATTTAGGCAATAACATAACAAAAATCAATTCCATCTTTGCATCAGGTGCGACTGAAATTCTAAAAGGTCTTGAAGAAGGAATCAATATTTTAAGAGAGTTGGACAACTCATCAGCAAAAATCCTTTTATTAATTACTGATGGTCATACATACGGCGATGAGGAGAAATGCACAACGCTGATTCGGGAAGCGAGTGATGAGGGTATTATTTTTCAAGCCGTTGGGGTTGGAAAGGATTGGAATGATATTTTTTTGGATAATTTGTCCACAATTTCTGGTGGAGAAACACAATTTGTCACTTCTTCTCAAGAGTTGTATAATTTATTGAAAGAAAAATTAAAGAACTTTGGCGGTTTATTCACAAAGTCAGTAAAGGTTTCATTTAATTTACATCCGAAAGTAAGTATAAATTATGCATTTAGAATAAATCCAGAATTATCCCAACTAGAAATAGCTCCTGAAATTAATGTAGGTAATTTGTATTCAGGAGAACATCTAAGAGTTATCTTTGAACTAATTATCGAAGAACTACCCAATAATTTAAATGAAATTAGGTTATCACATGGCTCGATAAAAGTAGAGATACCATCCAACTTGATTTTTGTAAAAAGATTTTTTTATGATTTTAAGCGTCCTGTTTCGCTAAAGGCTGAAATGGAAAAAACTCCACCGATTATAGTAAATGCTTTATCAAGTCTTTCGCTCTATAGGATGCAGGAGAAAGCCCGGGAAGATGTGGAGAAAGGTAATTTCAAAAACGCTACCAGAAGGCTACAAAGTGTAGCATCTCATTTAATTGTTAAAGGAAAACATGAATTAGCAAAAACTATAATGCACGAAGTTGAGAGTTTGCAGTCTACTAACCATTATTCTGAGTTGGGAAAGAAAAAGATTAAATATGGGACCAGGTCTTTATTAATGTTGCCTGAGCCGCAGAGGGAGATAAAATGATCGTTTGTCCAAATTGCCATCATAAAGAATTACCAGGTGCACTTTTTTGCAGTGAGTGTGGCGCAAGATTGATTTCATTAGACTATTTAACCACACAATCTATAAAGAAATCAAACACAGATAATTTGGATCAAACATTAGTTGAAAATTCAAAGGAAACGGGTGTTTCTCCAGATGACATTTTTAGTAAATCCGAAATGACTTCTGATTTAGCACTATATTTGATTGAAGCGAAACAAACCTTACAGTTAGCTGGAAGAATTGAATACACCTTAGGTAGGGTGGCTGAAGGACAACCCATTCTACCTGACGTTGATCTTTCTCCCTTTGATGCCTATGCCCAAGGAGTATCACGTTTACATGCTGCCCTGAAATTAAACAAAAATCGAATAGCCATAATGGATTTAGGCTCATCAAATGGCACACGGGTAAATGGACAGAAAATTGTTCCTCATGTTGATTATCCTATCAATCATAATGATCAAATTGCTCTTGGGAAATTAAGAATTCAAATTTTAATAAAATAAGGTAAAAAAAATGATCACTGTAATTGTCCATATCAATAATGAAGACCCCGTAATGGGTGAAGTTGAAGAAGTACCAAAACCATCAGATCAGATTATCATGGTTAAAAATCCGAGGAAGAAAGATGGCAAAGATGTTCACTATTTAGAGCCCAATGTTAATGTGGTTATCTGGCCACTTCATCGAGTAACTTTTATTGAGTTGATCCAGGATATCGAAGAAGATGAAGTTATTTCATTTGTTAGAGAATAATTATGGATGACGCCTTAAAAAACAAAACCATTTTAGTGGTTGATGATGAAGAACGCATGGCTAGGTTTATTCGACTTAATTTAGAACACGATGGTTTTCAAGTTGTGGAAGCTTACCGGGGGATGCAGGCAATGCAACAATATCGGGATTCATTGCCTGACCTGGTTCTTTTAGATGTTATGATGCCAGATATCGATGGTTTTGAAGTTTTAAGTATGCTTCGAGAAATCAGTAATGTTCCAGTAATTATGTTAACTGCCAAGGGTGAAGAAGATGATCGGGTGCGAGGTTTAGAGTTAGGGGCAGATGATTATGTAACTAAACCTTTCAGCCCTCGCGAATTGGTAAGCCGCGTACGCGCTGTATTGCGACGAACAGATTCGAGCTCAAATGATTCACCTGATGTTGTGGAAGTAGATGATCATCTAAAGCTGGATTTCTCCAAGCGGGAAATTTGGTTGGATGGCGAGTTGGTTAAATTGCGACCGACTGAATACAGATTACTTTATCACCTGGTAAAAAATGCTGGGTGGGTATTAACATACGACCAAATTTTATCTCGTGTGTGGGGTTACGAATATAGAGATGAGCCTCATTACGTCAGGTTATATATTAATTATTTGCGTCAAAAGATTGAAAAAGATCCATCCAACCCAAAATACATATTAACCGAAAGGGGAGTTGGGTATCGATTTGTTGATTACAGGAGATTATAAGAAATTTATAAAATAATTCTTTTGATATATTATTTATGGTATACTCTCCGGGAGTATATAAAATAAATAGGGTCTAAGGAGTAAAAATGATTTCAGAGCCCGTACATGTAACCGATGCTTCATTTGAAAAAGTTGTTTTACAGTCAGAAATACCTGTAATTGTTGATTTTTGGGCACCATGGTGTGGACCATGTCGGATGGTAGCACCCACTTTAGATAAGTTAGCTAAGGAATATGAAGGAAAATTATTGGTGGCAAAAGTAAACACAGATGAGAATCCTGATTGGGCAACGAAATTTGGCGTCCAGGGAATTCCAACTATGTTATTTGTTAGTGGTGGAAAAATTGCTCACCGTCAGGTTGGTGCATTACCTGAAGGTATGTTGAGAGACGTTTTGGAACAATTTTTGGAAGTCATTTCAGAAAATTGAAAATAAATATGATTAAAAAAATCCTCTTATTATTATCAGAGGATTTTTTTGATTCCAAGATTTTACCAATACTTCAAAAAATTTTATGCCTCTCTAGAGATGTGAGCTCCTAATTGAGATAGTTTCTTTTCAACCGATTCATACCCTCTGTCAATTTGGCGAATATTCCGTAATATTGAAGTGCCATTTGCAGATAAAGCAGCTAATACCAATGCCATACCAGCTCTGATATCAGGGCTTTCAAGGTTTTCGCTATACAACTTAGTTGGCCCTTGAACAATACATCGGTGTGGGTCACATAATACGATCTGAGCACCCATCCCGACCAATTTATCCGTAAAATACATGCGACTTGGATACATCCAATCATGAAACAACATGGATCCTTTTGATTGTGTAGCTACAACAATCGCAATACTCATCAAATCGGTTGGAAATGCTGGCCAAGGCATTACACTAATTTCTGGGATTGCATTTCCAAGATCTGGTTCTATGAATAATGGCTGGTCTTTTGGTACAAATAAATCATCATTATTTGTTTCCCATATTACACCAATCCTTTGAAAAACAAGACGTATCATATCTAAATATTGGTTGCCTGCATTGTGAATGGTTATTTCACCTTTGGTTACAGCTGCTGCACCAATATATGAGACAACTTCAAGATAGTCTGGTCCTACTGTAAATTCACATCCGTGTAGATTATCAACTCCTTCAATATGCAACGTGTTGGAACCGATATTTTCGATATGAGCCCCCATTTTATTAAGGAAATGACACAATTCTTGAATATGGGGTTCTGAGGCAGCATTTCGGATAATTGATTGACCTTTTGCTTTTACACAAGCCATGATTGCATTTTCGGATGCAGTTACGCTGGCTTCATCTAAAAGAATATCCGCTCCAGTTAATGAATTAGCATGAAAATGGAATGTGCGATCATATGTTACATCAACACCTAGTTTTTTGAGTGCCAAAATATGTGTATCTAACCTTCTTCTGCCGATCACATCACCTCCCGGAGGAGGAAGGATCAAATTTCCTGATCGAGCCATCATAGGTCCGGCTAATAAAATTGACGCACGTATACGTCTACATAAATCAGGATCCAAATTCTTAAAGGAAATATCTTTTGCATGAATATGCCATGAATTTATATTTTTAATTTCAATGGATACCCCCAGACTTTCCATCAGTTTCTTCATAGCCAATACATCCAGAATGTTTGGCATATTATGTAAAATAATTGGCTCGTCAGTTAATAACGTGGCTGCCAGTAAAGGTAATGCTGCATTTTTATTACCCGAGGGAGTAAAATCTCCTTTTAATGAATATCCACCCTCAACGATAAATTTATCCATAACTACCTCCAATGTTTGATGTATTGATTATAACTTTATTGTAATGGATTAGTCTTTCGGTAATTAAACGAAAAATATTTTGAGATTTTCATTTTTTAGAAATCAAGAATTATCAAAAAAATATCAGTTGGTACCTATATAACAAAAAATTACATTTCCTTAAATATTGATTGGATAATGCATAAATCGATTTTTTATTTTGTTAATAATTTGTCTTAATCCAATCATTGCAAAAATGATCGTAAACGGAATTGCAGGTAAATAATATCTTTGGAAGGGAATTGTCAGAGTAAATAAAATTTCCAAACTGAACAATATGAAACCACTTAAGAAAATCAATTTGAATTTGTTTGGGAGCAATGAAAAAGATTTAAAGAATCCGAATGAAAAAAGGATAAAATAGATCGTTCCGCCAATAAGATTCCTAATTAATCCTCTATGAAGTGGATTCTTAAAATAATTAATCATCGATTGATTTAGATTTTCTTGATAATTACTGACTTCTTGTGGGGAGGGTTGTAGTATGAAAATTTGTGCAATAAACGCAGTTATTCTTTTTGAGACTGAGTTTGTCAGGAATTCAGGTGTAACTGATTCAATCGCATCTGCTTGATTTTGAGATAATTCAATTCTTTGATTTATCATTTGTTGGGCAACGTGGAGAGGCTGTTTCCAAGTTACTGGATTTAGGAAATAGAAAATAGACACCAAAAGTACAAAAAATATAGTTGTTTGCATCACAAAAATTTTTAATTTATTTGAAAAGTTAAAAATTAACACTATTAGTGCTAATGGGATTAGAAAAATTAGAATTTGTTTTGCATTTATCGCAAATGCAATTGGAACAGAAGCCAAAAAGAACCATTTATTAGAAATTTTGCATAAAGTTAAAAGACTGAGCAATAAAAAGAAAATCAGCGATGACTCAGCCATTGCCCGCCGGGTGTGAAGAAGCAAAAGAGAATTAAAAGCAAACAAAGTTAATGACAATATGATTAATAAAATATCAGATCCAAAAACCTCTTTTAAAATGAGAGCAAATAAAATCATTGATAATGGAAAAAAAATTGCTGCGCTAATTCTGGAAATTAATAATAATTGGGGGATTGGGATTGCATTTTGATTGTCAGTCCAGGATATCGACCAATCCCAATCAAGTGGAATGGATTCGAGTTTAAAAATATAGCGAAAAATTCCGATAAAATATTTCGGTAATGGCGCATCTAAAAGACGATAATTTTGCTCATCTGAATTTTGGGCATTCTCTTGAAAAAATAAATCTGTTGTATTATTGAATATGAGTTCCACATCTTTACTCATAAATATTTGAGTGGACTCATCGGGATGAAATGGGACAACCATAAGATTTTTAGAATAAAAAAACATCCAAAAAATTGAAAAAATTGCAGCCATTAAATAAAAAAATCTTTTATTTTTAGCCAGATAATTAACCATGATCCAAAAAATTTTTGATAATAAAGTCATATCTATTGTAATTTTACTGATATTTCACTTTCTTTTTCGATTTCTTTTGTTATCAATTAATGTTTTTCCTTTTAATTCCGATGAAGCGATTGTTGGGTTAATGGCAAAACACATTTTAGATGGTGAAAATTTTATTTATTTTTATGGACAATCTTATATGGGCAGTCTGGATGCATACCTGGTTGCTCTGGGATTTTTATTGTTCGGTGTTCAAGTTTGGGTTATCCGTCTCATCCAGGTTATTTTATATGCTCTGGTTATCATTTTTTGGTATTTATTTGTGGATATTTCATTTCAAAATAAAAAAATTGCTTTTTTAAGTTCGTTATTTCTTGTTTTTCCTGCTGTAAATGTCGTCCTGTACACAACGGTCTCATTGGGGGGATACGGCGAAGCCCTGTTATTTGGTGTAATCAGTTTTTACGTTGCAGCATTAATTGCAAAAGATACTGATATAAATAAAAAGGTCAACCATGTTTACTCCGGATTATTGGGTTTCCTACTAGGAATTGGTTTATACGTAAATCCTATCAGTCTAACGATGATCATCCCAGCTACCTTGTATGCAATGTGGAATATCATAAAATCAAATAAGTCAAAAAAGAAAATATTCGTACATTTTCTCTTTTTACTGATATTTTTCTTGCTTGGATCAGCATTATTTTGGTATTCTTTATTATTCACAAATGGACCCTCAGTAATCCAGGAAATAGGAGGGAGTGCTGTGGCGATAGAAAGTGAATCCTATTTTCACAGAACTATATCTCATTTTATTTCGCTAATGCTATTTGGTCCCACTGTTATTCTTGGACTACGACCTCCTTGGGGTGTAAATTTAATTGGAAAATTTTTTATTCCGTTTGTTATTTTTTATTGGATTTTGACGGTTTTTTTATTCTTTAAGAAGATAAATTACAAATGTAAAGAGGTTCCATTACTTGTTGCTTTGATCGGAATAATAATTTTTGTGGCGGGGGGATACATTTTTTCCTCATTTGGGATTGACCCTTCTGGTCGATATTTTCTACCGATTGTTTTGTCATTAAGTGCTATTTTCGGATTTACGATCATAAAATTGAATAATAAGGCGCTCTACATTCTTGGCGCAATAACATTGGTATTTCAAATATATGGTTCCTGGATTACAGGAATTAAAGCGCCATATATAACAACCCAATTTTATTCTCCTGCTCAGGTAGATCATTCTAGAATCGATGAATTACAACAGTTTTTAATCAGTGAAAAAGAGTATTATGGATTTTCAAATTACTGGATTTCATACCCATTAGCATTTGTAAGTGCTGAAAAAATTATTTCTACACCAAAATTACCTTACCATCAGGACCTTCGGTTGACAGAGCGTGACAATCGAATTTCAAAATATAATGAATTAATTAAAAATGGAAGTTCTTATTTTTACATCACTTCAAATAATCCAAACCTTGATGATTTGCTTGCGCACGCTTTCCAGGAAAATGATATTGACTATCTAGAAATACAAATAGATGATTATCACATTTTTTACAATCTTTCTAAAAAAATAACCCCTGAAGAATTGGGAATCACAAATGAATTCAACTGATTTGGAACGAAATAATCAAAAAAAATTATTTTTTAATATCGTTATTTTTAATCTAATATTCTTTATGGCGCTCAGGGTGCCTTTAGATTCGGATTTTTGGTGGCACATTCGAGCCGGACAATTGAGTCTGGCGAATGGCTCTCCAATTCTGGAAGACCTGACAACATTTTCAGTGTTTAAATCTCCATGGGTCAATCATAGTTGGCTTTCCCAGGTATTCTATTTTTTAATTCAAAATTCACTTGGGAACATTGGCATAATGATTAATGTTGCTATCATTGCAACACTCAGTATTTTCTTTGTCTTTATTCGGCTTAAATCTAATCCTATAATTAATGGATTCACTATCCTGTTGTGTGTAATGACAACAGCGGTCGTGTGGTCTCCAAGACCTCAATTATTGACATTATTGTTTTTTTCAATTTTGACATATATCTTAACTGAAAAATCGATCTTCTCAGATAAAATTCCAACAATCCTGATTCCTATTTTATTTTTAATTTGGGGAAACCTGCATGCGGGATTCAGCATTGGTATTATATTGATGATTTCAATTTTTGTAGGAAAGGCTATGGATTTTCTTTTCAATAAAGAAAAATCCAATCACAATCAAAATAAAACAATCATTTACTGGTTACTATTAATTATTGCTTGTTTATTGATTGTCATGATTAATCCTAACGGAATTGGGATCTGGAAAGTTCAATTTAACACGATAACACTCCCTTCCTTACAAAATCTTATACCTGAATGGGCCTCACCGAATTTCCATGAGTTGTATCAACAACCATTTTTGTGGTTGTGGCTTCTATTGGTTTTTTTCTTCATGGCGAATTGATCCAGCTATAAATTTTCAACGATTATTCCGCTGTTAGTTCTTGGGGGGCTCGGTTTTATTTCCAGACGTAATTATGTGTATTTTGCAGTATTCTCGATACCATTGCTGAGCAATGAATTGCAATGTTTTTTTGAAATTTATATCAAGGATTCTCTTTCAAAATTAAGGTTTCTGGATAAGATTAAAAATTTCAATACAAAGTCTGATAATAAATTTTCGAAATTTATTAATCTTTTTTTTATTGGTTTTTTATGGTTTATAACAACTTGGAAAATCGTTTACCTGGGTTCACCGATAATTTTTGATGTTTATGAGAAGATGAGTTTTCCAAAGGAGGCTATTACAGCCTTAGAAAATTACGATCTAACCAATTTCCGCTGTCTGAATTCTTATACTTGGGGTGGGTATATATCCTGGAAAATTCCTGAGATGAGAATTTTTATAGATGGAAGAACTGATTTGTACGGTGAAAAATTAATTCAGGATTGGCTTGAAATGGTTAATGGTGGAGAAACCTGGAGAGAAAAATTCGAAATTTATGATATCAATTGTGTATTCCTGGAAGAAGACAGACCCATCATAAATATATTAAGGGATAGTGGGTGGCAAGTAATTTATTCTGATGAAATATCCATTATCATGAAGAACCAGAACAATTAATCACGATTGTCAAAATAAAAATTTCCTATTTCTTTACTCGGTTGGTAATGAATGTTTTCTAAAACCGGGAATTCGTTGCGCCATTTGTAAACATTATCGATGTCAATTTGTGACGATGAGAATGCTTCTTGATTTTCTAATTTTTTTTGGATAACACCCAAATGATCAATAATTGAGCTATTCCCACCAAATTGCGTTTTATTTATTTTTCCACAAATATTTGCAGAGATCATGATCATCTGATTTTCGATTGCACGGGCTTGTAGAAGCACGTTGAAATGATTGATTCTTTTTTGAGGCCATTGAGCGGGAAGGATACAAATTTCGACATTCTGATATGCATAACTTCTGAAAATTTCCGGAAATCTCAAATCATAACAAATAGCCATTCCAATTTTTATATTCCAGATATGCAGCATTGATAATTTATTCCCTTGTTTGAAATTTGTGAATTCATTCAATTGAGGAAACAAATGATTTTTGTTATAAGTAGCAATTTGGTTGTCTGGACCAATTATCACCAATTGATTATAAAAACCTTCATTTTCTTTTTTTATATAACTTCCTGCAATCATTAAATTCTTTTCTTGTGCAATCAATTGCAAACGAGACAAGATTTCGCGATTGGCTAAATCTGCATGATCCAAATTCTCAGTAAAACCACTTGTCCAAAGCTCCGGCAATACCACTAAGTGCTTATCTACTTCGGGCAATTTTAACAAATACTGTTTTATTTTCTCGAAATTACTTTCAAATTGGTCGAGAAAAATATTTACCTGTAGTATAGAAAATGTGATATTCATATTTATCTTTTATAATAAAGAGAAATTAACCTGGAAATTATATGAAACGCAAACAACAGAGAACCATCAAAGAAGTATTGCAGATCTTATTATTACTGATCATAGTAGGTTTATTTATTTTTGGCAATCTGCAATACACAGCTAAGAATCCTGGGGGAAATGATTTTCTTGTTCATTGGGTGGGGACTCAATCTTTTATCAAAGAAGGTATTAGCCCATATTCTGATAATGTGGCTTTACGAATTCAAAACCTGGTATATGGCAGGCCTGCACTAACTGGGGAACATGAGCTAAGAGTTGCGTATCCTTTTTATTCGGTTTTCTTATTTCTTCCCTTTTCATTATTTGAGGATTTCACAGTTGCCAGAGCTTTATGGATGACAGCGTTGGAATTTTTAATTATTATCTCAACAATCATGATGATCAGAATGGTAAATTGGAAACCAAATTTCCTGATTACATTCTTGATCATTGTGTTCAGTTTATTTTGGTATCATGGGTTACGATCGATCATCAATGGAAATGCTGTAGTTTTTATATTATTTTTAATCATATTGTCCATCTATGCGATTATCAATAGACAGGATGAATTGGCAGGAATTTGTTTAGCCTTGATAACCATCAAACCTCAAGTTGTTTTTGCTTTTATAATATTTTTGGTTTTTTGGTCATTAGCAAATCGAAGATACAAAGTGATTTTTTGGTTCCTTGGATCATTAAGTGCATTAGTCATATTAGGTTTGTTTGTTTTGCCTTCCTGGCCGATGGAATTTATTAGAGAAGTTTTTCGTTACCCGGGCTATAATCCTCCGGGAACGCCGGCAACTGCATTAGCAGAAATCTTACCTGGAATAGGCCGGCAACTTGGAATTTTATTATCTGTGTTGAGTGCATTGATATTATTGATTGAGTGGGTGAATGGAAGATTTTCACGAGAGGAAAAGTTCATCTGGGTTGCTTCACTAACTTTAGTTTTGGGACAATGGCTGAATATTCAAACAGATCCCGGGAATTTTCTTATCATGTTTCCTGCAATAATTTTGATTTTTCGGATTATTGAGGATCGCTGGAGAAATTCTGGTCAATGGATCATTCTATTGTTTTTAGGTATACTATTTTTTGTTCCCTGGATAATTTTTATCAGAACTATTGATTTTGGATATCAACCTCTTCAAAATCCAATCATGTTTTTTCCTGTACCGTTAATACTAATAATTGGTTTATTTTGGGTGAGATGGTGGGTAAAGAATCCAGTCACAGATATTATCAACTCCTGAAAAACAATAATCAAAAAATCATCATATTTTTGATTTTTTTTATTGGAATAATATTAAGAATCTTATTTATTGGATCGCGTGAAATTGCTTATGATGACGCATTCAGTTATTTTTTAGCCCGAAGTTCTTTACAAGAAATTATTACCGGAACAGCTGCTGATACTATGCCGCCCTTGTATTATTTCTTGTTGCACTTCTGGATGAAAATTAGTGAAAATTTATGGTTCTTAAGGTTGTTAAATGTTTCAATTAATTTAATTACAGCCTGGTTGGTTTTTGCAATTGCTAAAGAACTTTTTAATCCTTCTAGTGCAACTATTGCCACTTTCCTGTTTCTGATTTCTCCTTTCCAGATTTATCATTCACAAGAATTAAGAATGTATGCTCTTTTACTGATGGGGCAGGTTGGATTTTTTTATGGAATCTTGAAGATTTATCGTTCACCAATCAAACAAAGTATTTTCTGGTTAGTTGTTAGTGTATTTTTTGGCCTTATTGCAATGTACTCACATAATCTGGGTATATTTGGTCTAATTTCTGTTAACGTGATCCTTCTGTTTAAAAGAAATAGAAGAGTTTTAAAAAGTCTTTTCCTTGTACAATTTTTCATTTTCATATTGTCAATTCCATGGCTTCTCTACCTTCCTCAACAAATTGAGAAAGTTCAACAGGCATTCTGGACTCAAACGCCTGGAATGATCGATATTATCCAGGCATCACTGGCTCTTTTCGCTTTTTTGCCTATGTCGACATTATTTACAGGTGTCGTATTGATTATCATAGTTCAAAGTTTCGTTCTTCTATCAGTTTTTTTAATTAAGAGCAAATCTGTGAAATGTCTACTTATTGCAATACTTATGATTTTTACACCAACAATTTTGTTCATTTTGTCTTTTATCGTTAAGCCAGTTTTTGTGCCCAGAATCTTTATATTGAGTTCGGTGTGGTTTTTTATCTTGTTTTCAGTGTTTATTGACAAAAATTTAGATAACCATTTAGGAAAAATAAATCTAGGTTTGTTTGTGATCGTTAGTATAATTTCATTGCCTTTTTATTATCAATTTAATACTTTCCCGAGATCATCTTTTAAAGAATTAGCTATTACAGTAGAGAATTTTAGTCCTGAAGTGACAATCATTCATGACAATAAATTATCTTTCTTTCCAACCATGTTTTATGAAGAACGAGAAAATACACATTATTTACAAGATCCATCTGGATCTCCGAATGATACATTAGCTTATGACTCTCAATTAGCGCTGGGTTACTTCGCCAGTGAGAATATAGAGCAGTTTTTGGAATTAGACAGTTTAGTATTTGTTGTTTTTCAGAAGACATTAGATGAATATTTACAAAATAATGTAGGCCATCCGGTCATAGAGATTTTACGAAATGAGTATAAAGAGGCAGAAGACTTTTTCGTAGGTGATATTGTGATATACAAATTCGAGGAGAAAAGATGAGGAAGCTGGATTTGATTCTCCTTTATTTTGTAGCATTAACTATTTTGTCCTCAACATTAATATTTCAATCGGATCCCGGTTATATGGATTCTGAATTTTATTACCTTGGCGGTAAGCAGTTATTTAATGGATCTCTTCAAATTCCAGTTGTCTGGAATTATCTTGATAATCCAACAAATTTACCTAACCCCATTTTTTCCTATTGGATGCCATTTCCATCTATTGTTGCCGCATTATCCATGTTAATATTTGGACCTAGTTTCCTTGGAAGTCGAATTTTATTGCTGGTTCTTGCAGCTGGATTGGC
This sequence comes from uncultured Chloroflexia bacterium, assembly GCA_963765655.1. Taxonomy (GTDB): domain Bacteria; phylum Chloroflexota; class Anaerolineae; order Anaerolineales; family Anaerolineaceae; genus UBA6170. Next base: position 1,002,502 of record CAVXXH010000005.1, on the reverse strand, counting down.
GCCTTTCACCTATTGGATTGCTTATAAAATCACAACGAATAGATTTACAAGTATTATTGCTGGTTCATTGGCTATTTTGAGCGGGTTCTATTTGAAATTTTTGACAATTCCAGAAACGATATTACCTTATATGTTTTTGGGGGTTCTATTTTTTTATATTTTTGGGAAATTAACATCGATAGAATATCAAAAAGAGTTCAATTCAAAAGATTTTTTATTTCTGGGATTGTTATCCGGATTAATTCATCTAACTAGGGTCGACGGATTACTTTTCTTTCTACTGGGACTAGCATTAATTGTTTTCCTGCTTTTGAAAATCCATAAAAATGGAAAGAAAATGTGGATAAAAAACATCGCGATTTTCATTGGTTCGTATTGTTTAATGATGAGTTTCTGGTTTATTTCTAATTTGCATTTTTATGATTTATTTATTTCGCCTGCATCCTCAAAAGCTATCTGGATAGCAACCTATGATGATACTTTCATATACCCAGCATCAAGATTGAATTTGAATTATTGGTTAGAGAATGCGCTTAAATTGAGAGCTACCCAAATTTTTGACGCGATCAAATTGAATCTTGGTACTCTTCTGGGTGTTCAATTGATGGTATTTGGTCTACCGTTATTTGTTTTGGGATTAAAGAGAAATATTAATAACCGTGTAGTGCGCATAGGCATAATAATATATCTCTTCATACTAATATCAATGACGTTAATTTTCCCACTAGCCGGTGCACGAGGAGGTTTCTTGCATTCATCTTCATCCGTTCAAATTTTGATTTGGGTTCTGGTTGCAGATGGGCTTCAAGGTTTTTTTGAGTGGGGGATAAGAAACAGAAATTGGAATTTAATTAGAAGTCAAAGAATGTTTGGTAGTGCATTTATTGTCATAATTTTTTTGTTTACTTTTATTATTTATAAGCATGATGTCATAGGTGCTTCAACAAAAGCTTTCAAGTGGGAGCAGGATTACAAACAATATGAAATGATTGAAGCAATAATTGCTCAGAAATCACTCAATAAATCGGATGTGATTATGATCAATAATCCACTTGGATATTATTATTCAACTGGACGGTGGAGTATTGTTGTCCCGAATGCAGAAATAAATCAACTTATCGAATTAGTAAATCTTTTTGATGTGAAATATCTGGTATTGGATGAGAATCTACCAGAAAAATTTACTGAGAATCATGATAAGTTGATCGACGATTATTTTGAAATTATCCAAGAAACACAATCCGGAATAAAAATATATGAATATAAGAATTAAAGAAAATTCATTCTTTTTAAATCAAAATTTGCTTTTAATTCTCATTGGCATCATTGTGCAGCTTATTTATTTAGGCTTTTCATATAAATATTTCCAGATTGGATTTCCATTAGATGATTCCTGGATCCATCAGACATACGCAAGAAATTTAGTTGAATTTGGTGGCTGGTACTTTATTCCTGGTATTTCTTCAGCAGGTTCAACTTCACCTTTGTGGACATTGCTTTTAACACCAGGTCATTTTATTAAGACTGATTTTTTTTATTATTGGACATTTTTTATATCCGGAATATTATTCATTGGATCATCGATCGTTTTTCAAAAATTATTTGAGAAAATTATTGGTAAAACAACCAATTTTCCTTGGGCCGGTATTTTATTTTTTTTGGAGTGGCATCTCGTTTGGTCTGCGAATTCCGGTATGGAAACAATTCTTTTTATATTTATCGTTTTGGTTGTTTTTTATCATTTATTATTAAAAGAAAACAAGAATCAGTGGCTATTATGGATATTACTTGGAATTGTTATATTTGTCAGACCAGATGGAATTACACTTTTAGGACCGTATGTGTTATTAAATATTTTATATATTGCTCGGAAAATCAATTTTTCACTCAGGAATATTAGTTTAGGATTGCTGGTAGTGACCATTTTTGTAATTTTTTATGGATTATTTAACCTGCGTTTATCCGGTGAGATCTTACCAAATACTTTTTTCGCTAAACAAGCTGAATATCAAATCCTTTACTCTAAACCTCTTTTATCAAGATTTTTGGAAATGATTTTGGTTTCATTAACCGGAACCGGAATTTTGTTACTTCCTGGTTTTATTTACTATTTTTGCTGTTCTGTAAGGGAAAGAAATTGGGAAGTTTTGTCTGCTTACCTGTGGTTCTTTGGTTATTTATTAATATATGCTATTCGATTACCGGTAACCTATCAGCATGGTAGATATGTTATACCGACCATTCCTGTTTATTTATTATTATCTGTGATCGGAATTTATTCGTTTTTCCAGGGTTCTATGATGAAATGGAATCTTATGAAATTTGGATATAAAGTGTCCATCCTGGTTGTTTTAGTCATATTTTTCTTTTTAGGCGGAAAAGCGTATGCGGAGGATGTTGCTATTATCCAATCCGAGATGGTGGAAACAGCCAGATGGGTTAATGAGAATCTTCCTCAAGATGCTGTTATCGCAGCCCATGATATCGGTGCTATGGGATTTTTTACAGATCGACAAATTATAGACTTAGCTGGTTTAATATCCCCAGAGGTGATCCCATTCATTCGGGACGAAGACCAATTGTCAAATTACCTGGATGAGAATAACACTGATTATCTTGTGATTTTTCCAGGATGGTATGATAAATTGGATGACTCAAAAAAAGTAATTTATAAAACTGAAGGAGCTTTTTCTCCCTCCCTTGGAGGAGAAAATATGACAGTTTTTATTTGGGATTAGGAATTTTTGGATTTTATAGTTACAGTATGCTAAAATATCAATCGATTTGTTTGAAAGATGGCTTTCTCACATAGAAAATAGGAGTCAAAAAATGGCTGAAAAAAAGACAAGTGCTAATGAGTTCTTAACTGATTTAGAGAATGAATACGAACAAGCACAAAAAGCATTAAAAGAAATAGATATGATGCTGGATCAAAGTCAGGCAGAATTATCAAAACTGATTCAAAGGAACACCTCAGCCAGTTCTCATTTACAACAAATTCAGAATCAATTTGACACAATTCCAAGGAGTGATATTCGGCAAGCTTACAATTCAGCCCTTGATTCACAACAAAGAATGTTAGTAATGCGATCTCAATTGGAAAAATTGCAAAATGACCAATCGAACTTAAAAAGAAAAGTTTTATTAATTGATCAAATCAGACAATTTTTTCCTGATCAGCCATTACTGAACAAATCTGCACAAATTTCTTCTCCTGGTACCTTTGGCAGTGGGGATGGTTTATCTGTTCTTGAAATGATGATCAATTCACAGGAAACAGAACGTCAGCGTTTATCTCGTCAAATGCATGATGGGCCTGCTCAAGCATTATCTAATTTCATTGTGCAAACAGAGATTGCCGCCAGACTATTTGAGATCGATAAAGAAAAAGCCAAAAATGAATTGGAAAATCTAAAAGGCGCAGCCATGTCCACATTTCAAAAAGTGAGAAATTTCATTTCAGAATTGCGACCGATGATGTTGGATGATTTAGGATTGTTTCCAACAATCAAAAAATATGTGGAGATCATTAAAGATCAGCATGGTGTTGATGTCAATTTAACAATAAATGGCCAAGATCGGCGATTTGAACCATTCCTTGAAGTTATGGTTTTTAGAGCGCTACAAGAATTAATGGGGAATGCTGTACGACATAATCAGGATCAACCTGTCAAAGTGCAGATTACTACTCAGATAGCTCTGGATGACAATCAAATTAAAATTGCTGTTTCGGATAATGGTAAAGGATTCAATCAAAATGAGAGTTCGTCTACAACTGGTTTAGGTTTGAAATTAATTCGTGATCGTGTCGAAATGCTTGGTGGATTCTACGATATTGATACAGCAGAAGGTCAAGGTTGTAGAGTTTCACTAACAATTCCGATCATATCTTCCGAATCAGAGTAATTCATTTTAAATTCAGGAGTTTTTTATGTCAAAAACAATAGGGATTCTTACTGGTGGTGGTGATGTGCCAGGACTAAATCCTGCGATCAAGTCAGTCGTCGTTGGTGCAATGGAAATGGGGTACAGGGTTTTTGGAATTCGGAGAGGTTGGGCTGGTCTTTTGCATTATGATTTGAATGAACCTTCAACACATGAGTATTATGTAAAAGAATTAACTTACAACGATGTTCGTACAATTGATAGAACTGGGGGAACATTTCTCCATACATCACGAACAAATCCACAAAAAGTAAAAAAGTCGGATGTGCCAGGCTTTCTAAGCAAATCTAAATGGGGAAAACCAATTAAAGGTATGGATGATTACGTAGATTTCACGGATTACACACTTGATGTGTTAGGTCATCTAGGAATTGATTCTTTAGTTCCAATTGGAGGGGATGATACATTAAGTTTTGCAGTTAGGTTACATAAAGAAGGATATCCCGTGATTGGAATTCCAAAAACAATGGATAATGATGTTTTTGGAACAGATTATTGTATCGGATTTTCAACTGCGATCACACGAAGTGTTGAATTTATTACTAACATGAGGACTTCTGTTGGGTCCCATGAACGCGTTGGAATTATTGAATTATTTGGTAGAAATTCCGGTGAAACAAGTTTAATTAGTGCCTATCTTGCTTATGTTGACCGAGCATTAATTCCTGAAGTCCCTTTTTCGCTTGAAAAATTATGTAATTTTATTTTAGAAGATAAGCGCGCAAACACTTCCAATTATTCCATTCTTACGATTTCAGAAGGAGCGATTATTGAAGGTGGTGATGTCTACGAAACTGGGGAAGAAGATGCGTATGGACATAAGAAATTAGGAGGCATTGGCATCATTCTGTCAGAGAAAATAAAGCAGATAACCGGGCAGAATACTATGGTTCAGCAGCTTGGATATTTAATGCGGTCTGGGGCACCAGATTCTTTGGATCGCATGGTAGCAATGTCATTTGGAAATCTTGTATCACAATTATTGCGAAGAAAAGAGACAGGAAAACTTGTCGCACTACACGGTGGAAAATATACAACTGTTCCGATTGAAATGGTTTTAGCGGGTAGAAAGAGAGTGGACGTACCAGCTTTTTATGATATTGAACAATATAAACCCAAAATAAAAGATTTTATGGGCGTTCCGATGTTCTTAAGCTAAATAAGAAAATGGGCTAATTAGCCCATTTTCTTTTAGGATCAATATGGACAAACAAAAGCAGAAAATCTTACCTGGTTGCTATCTGGTTGTACCAAGAACCCTCATATTTATCAGGAATGATGATGAAATATTGCTAATTAAAGGCGCGAAAGATAAAAAAATTTGGCCAGGATTGTACAACGGAATTGGTGGACATATTGAAAGGGGAGAGGATGCTTTATCCGCTGCGCATAGAGAATTGTTTGAAGAGACTGGTTTAAAAAACATTAATCTTGATTTGCGAGCGATTATTATTATTGATGTTGAAGAGTACCAGGGAATTTCAATGTTTGTTTTTGTTGGAAATTCAGATAAAAAGTTATTGGTTTCAAGCGAAGAAGGTATTCTGGATTGGATAAAAATAGATCAAATTAAGGAACTACCCTTAGTTGAAGATCTATATCAATTAATTCCACTGGTCCTTAGTGCAGAAAAGAAAATCCAATTTGGAAGATATTACTACAATAATGGACAATTGGAGATGGATTTTAATTAACAGCCTAATTCGTCGATAGGTCTTTGATAAAAAACAAATAAGGTTGAGCCATATTTTCTTTGGTCAAACTCTTTAAAATTATCTAAATCTAAAGGTTTATATTCAACTGGGTGTATTTGGACGATTATCCATCCATCATCAACTACCCAATTAGGATTTTGGTCAAGAATTTCAATGGTTTTTTGCCACAACCCTTTATATTGCGGGGGAGCGATAAACACATAGTCATAAGATTTCACTGCATTTTTCTTCAGATACACCAGTGTGTCAGTTTTAATAACATCGCAATGTTGTTCAAATTTTGTATGAGATAAATTCCTTTTGATTGTTTCTATGGCGAGGGGATGTAAATCAATGATCGTAGTTGTTTTTGCACCGCGACTTAATGCCTCGATACTAACACTCCCGGTTCCACCAAAACAATCCAGCCAGGAAGAGTCAATCAAGTCAGTTGAAATAATATTGAATAAGGATTCCTTTGCACGGTCGGTTATAGGTCTGGTGCTATCTCCAGGAACAGTTTGAATTCGCATCCCCTTTGCTTTTCCAGCAATGATTCTTAATGTGCTCATGCTAAAATTTTGTCCAGGCTGGAATTAATTTCATCATTTTCTGCTTCATTACTTTCGATAAAATTTGTGATGTAATTAGAACGACGCAACCTAAGCGCAATTGGAGCAATTGATTTGATATCTTCGGTCGTGATTTGATCTCGATTTTCTGTGGCTGCCAATGCTTTTGCTGCTTCAAATAATGTTAATTCTGCTCTTAGTGAGTGAATATTTAAGTCTTTGATCAATTCAATGCCAAATTTTGCAATATTGGGGTCAATTTTTACCTTCCAAACAAATTTCCTGGCATTCTCTATTTCCTGTCTGGCTGTATTATTTTCATCACGATAAATTTGAATAAACTCATAAGGATTACTGAGATAGTGACTGGCTCGAAAATAGGCCTCTAATCTCTCTGCGTTATTATCAAGACCACGTGTGACCACCCTCAATCCAAAGCGATCCATAATTTGAGGTCTGAGGTTGCCTTCCTCTGGATTCATTGACCCGATTAATGTGAATCTGGAACGAAAAGTTGAAGATCTGGTTGCGCTTCGCACTGTGTATTTTCCCATGGCTGCTGCATCAAGAATTGAATTAATGATTTCGTTTGATAATAAATTCACTTCATCGATATACAGGATATTTTTATCTGCAAGGGATAAAATACCTCTTTTCAACTGCATTTTATTGCTTTTATGATAAATCTCATCTATGCTTCCAGTGACACTATCCAGGTTCGTATTTAGAGGTAGTTCAATAATTTTTACTTTTGAAATTTCTGAAAGTGGAATATTTTCAGAAAATTTTTGAGCACATTCTGGACACACTCCTTCGATTCCATTTGTCTCTAAATCTTCTGGTAAGCAACCATATTGGCAGGAACTACTTTCCACAAAAGGAAGAATATCTACCAAACCTCTCACAGAGGTGGTTTTTGCGGTACCTCTCGGTCCAATTAACAATACGCCGCCAATATTAGGATTAATAAGCGTAAGAATTAATGCCAATTTCATTTCAAATTGGCCAACAATTCCTAAGAATGGATAAAATAATGGTTCCGCTATGCCTGAATCATGTTGGAAATCATAGTTGCTTATATTCTTTCCAGAAGCGATTTCAATCAGCTCTTTTAATGAACTGATGTTTGAATAATTACCAGGAGGGCCTTCAGAATTTCCAGGGTTGGTTCCTTCGTTTTTATCAAGTGACATCGTTATAAGTCCAAAATCGATTTGCGAAAAAATTCCAAAACATGACAATAAGAATTAGAAAGGCTAAAGTTAAATTATATCCAATAAAGGTCGGTGTTAATACGAAGGAAGCTGGAATTATTTGGTTTGCAATTGATAACAATATTTTTTCAATCGGATTGAATAAAAGACTTCTTATCCCTAAACCAACTAAACTTACTACAGAAAATTGAAAAAATTGTTGCTGAAAGCGCTTGGTGCGTGAATCTGGAAATGTCCAATATCTATTCAAAAGGAAATTACTGAACACAGCGCAGATAAAAGAGATAATACTGGCATGAAATGGTTTCAATTTCAAGAAATGTATCAAAAGATTAAAAACACCAAAATCAATGACTGCTCCAAAAGCCCCCACCATACCAAATTTCAAGAATCTTTTTTGTTCTTTCCGATTTGAAATAATCATTTAATTCCCAATTTAAGGCGAAAATAAGGTATTGTTTTGGATAAGCCTCGGGTTAATGAGTATTCTGGTTCCCAATCTAATAATGTTTTTGCTTTTGATATATCAGGTCTTCTTCGTTCAGGGTCGTCACCCAATCGCATATCATCTTTTACAATGATTCCAGCTGGATTATTAATGATTTCATTAATTTTTTGAGCCAATTCTAAAACTGACATTTCAACCGGATTACCAATATTGACGGGTTCATGAATTTCAGATAGCAATAAACGATATATACCATCAATTAAATCATCCACATAACAGAAACTTCTTGTCTGATTACCTTCACCATAAATGGTTAATGGTTCATTTCTAATGGCTTGTTGAATAAAATTTGGAATTACACGACCGTCATCCAGTCGCATCCTGGGTCCATAGGTGTTAAATATACGAACGATGCGTGTATTGATGCCGTGAAATCGATGATAGGACATTGTTAATGCTTCCGCAAAGCGTTTGGCTTCATCATACATCGAACGAGGCCCCGTTGGATCTACGTGTCCCCAATACGTTTCTTTTTGGGGATGTTCTTTTGGATCACCATAAATTTCACTGGTTGAAGCTAGTAAAAAGATTGCATTATTTGCTTTTGCCACTCCAAGCGCGTTATGAGTTCCTAATGCACCAGCTTTCATGGTCTGTATTGGAAGGTTCGGATACCCATAAGGTGAGTTTTTATTTGGACTGGCTGGAGAAGCAAAATGCAGAACTGCATCTAATTTACCAGGTACAAATATAAAACTTGACACATCATGGCGTATGAAAGAAAAATTTTCATTCGTAGATAAATGAGCAAGGTTTTGGGGATCACCCGTTAAAAAATTGTCCATTCCAATTACTGAATGACCTTCGTGTAATAGTTTTTCGCTTAAGTGTGATCCTAAGAATCCGGCTGCCCCTGTTATTAATATCCTCATTTTAATTATTTCCATTCTATTCGAGTTATTAATCCATCACCCGTAATCTGATGAGTGGAGAATTGTTCATCCATATTGATTATCCATAAATTTCCTTGATATATGAAGCCTAATTGACAAATTTGATCTTCTGAACACGTTGAGGAATAGATTTTTTGAGGTTCTAAACCTTGCATGTCTTCTAGAGGAAAAATTATTTGTGAATTAGAGCCATCTCGATCACTGATTAATAAGCGATACCTGCTTGATTCACTATTTTCAGGAAAAATTGCCTCAAGAAAACCTATTTGATATTTATCTTTATTTTCTGAGGACATAATTATTGTCGGAAATGCAAACATTCCTACATTTTCATTTGCAGTTACTGACTGATTAGTTTCACTCTCTACAGCTTTGAGGTCAAAAAATGGAGAAAGTTCAGGATTTTCTAGAGATTGTTCTTTACGATGATCGACCCAATAAATGAAACGATTGTCTAATGACCAGGAAAAAGGCGACACCCAGGCCCAATCACTTTTCGTCTGGTAAGGAATAACGTCTGTAATGATTTCTAATTCCTGATCCTTGATATTAACTAAGCCAAGTGCATCAGGTCTACTAAATGCCAGATTTTTTCCATCTGGGCTAAATTGGAAATTTGTTCCCCACCAACCATAAATCCCACCTGAGTTGCTTTCGATGACCTCTTTCGTGCGTAAAACTTTTCCATCTGCCCCCAGGGTCAATTCTAATAAGTTGTTGTTTGCTTGCCATCCTGGTGCAACGTCTCGTGGTTCTACAGTAGATACAAGAACAGAAAGCGTATTTCCTGGGATCCACTCTGCAAATTGAATCACATTATCGATTTTAAGATAAACAGCTTCTGATTCTTCTTTTTCGATATTAATCACCCAAAGTTCATTTATGATCTCGACTTTTGAACTAATTTGAGTAAATATAAGCCATTTGCCATTAGGCGAAATACTCAAAATGCGACCATCCAGTTTCCCATTTGTGAGAATTGGTTTACGATTTGAGGTTTGATTTTCCATCATCCAGGCATTTCCTGAAGATAGATAGATTATTTTGCCATTTATTGGAATTGAAGTGAATGGTGATTGAACGCCAATCATCAAGATTTCTGGTTTTGGATCAACGATATCAACTCTTCGAACTTCGGTTCTTGAAAATAATTGCCCGTTCTCATACAGAAGGCGATATGTAATTTCTCGCAATCCATTTATACCTGGTTGGATGAGAATGGTTTGCCTTTCAGGAAGTGCTTCATTCCGAACCGTTTGTTGTTCGAATGGTATAACAATTTCTTCTGATTCAAACTTTTCTTCAACCCGGATAACTATTATTGAAATAGGTTCTGTAATGACTGTGAAAACAGGTGGCTCTACTTTATCTAATGGATTAAGAAGTATTTTCTGTGAAGATAAAACGGTTTGGATGGTAGAGCCAATTTCTATTTCCAAGGCTATTGTTTTATTGTCCACCATTATTTCAATTGGGATAGAAGAAATCTCAGATGCGGTGGTACAACCTTGTAGGGGTAATACTGCAATCAGTAAAAAAAATAATACATTTAATAAATTGAATTTTGGCATTTAGAATATCACAACGTTAGTGCCTAACTTCTATTGATAATCAGGTATAATTTTGGTTTATTACAACTAGGCAATTATAGCATGATAGAAAATAATGAAACACGAACAATATCCAATCTGGTTTCAGGTATAGAAGCCATTTTATTTATTTCCGGATCACCGGTTCAGGTTTCTCATTTGGCTGATACATTTAATGTTACATCTAAAGAAATCGAAGCCAATCTTAATGTTTTAGAACAGGATTTAATTAATGGAAGGGGAATCAGGTTATTACGATACGCTGGAAAAGTTCAACTAACTTCTTCACCAGAATATTCGGAGTTGATTGAAAAGTATTTAGGGATAGAAACTACTTCCAAATTGTCCCGTGCAGCTCTGGAAACACTGGCAATAATTGCGTATAGACAGCCAATAACCAGGCCAGGAATTGATGCTGTCAGAGGTGTGAACAGTGATGCTGTCTTGAAAAGTCTGTTGAGTAAAGGATTAATTGAGGAAATCGGAAGAACTGAAGGTCCAGGACGCCCGATTTTATATGGTATCACCGAAGAATTTCTCCAATATTTTGGGTTAGGTTCAATAAATGAACTACCTGAGTTATTTAGTGATGATTTGGATTATGGTATTAATAAAAATGGAATACTAAAGGATTAAGAATGGCTGAAGAGCGGTTACAAAAAATACTGGCAAAAGCTGGTTATGGCTCAAGAAGAGCAAATGAAGAATTAATATCTGCCGGCAGGGTGAAAGTTAACGGAAAAATTGCTTTTTTGGGTATGAAAGCAGATCCCACTCAAGATGAAATTTCGGTTGATCATGCAGTTATACCAAAAGAAGAAGCTTCATTATATATAGCCTTTAATAAACCCAGAGGAATATTATCTGATAATGCCCCGCTGGATAATCGAAAAAACGTCAGAGATCTTATCGATTTAGATGGTCATTTTTTTACTGTAGGCCGTTTGGATATGGAGAGCGAAGGTCTTATGATTCTTACAAACGATGGAGAGTTGACGAATCGTCTCACTCATCCGCGTTATGGCCACGAAAAAGAATATATGGTTTTGGTTGCTAAAAGACCTGATGAAGAACAACTTGAAATTTGGCGTAGAGGTGTTGTGTTAGAAGATGGATTTCGTACAGCCCCCACAAAAGTTACAATTCACAAATGGCACGGTAAGGGTGCCTGGTTGAAAGTGATATTACGTGAGGGCCACAAAAGACAAATCCGTGAAATCGGTCGTGTGATCGGTTTACCTATTGTTAAATTGATTAGAGTAAGAATCGCTTCCATAAATTTAGGTAATTTGAAATCAGGTGAATGGCGATTTTTGACAGAGGATGAAGTGAAACAATTGAAATTAAGTGGAGAAGGGAAATCATCTTCCACCGATAATAAAAACCGGATGAAGAAATTTACTCCAAATCCAAGAAATAAGAAATTTACCGAAAAAGCAACTTATCGAAAAAAGAAGTAAATTGATATCGCTTTCGAACATTAATTGATTTCTAAAAATTCTTGCAGAAGAATGTAAACCTCTTCAGAATGGTTGTTACTCTTAGCCATTTTTCTGAATCGATCTTTAACTTTTTCGAAAGGCAAAATCAATATATTATCTTTTTCTGAGATTCCAGAGAGCGTTGTATTTTTATTTAAAAGGAGCACGAGCAACTTCAATTCTGGATAATTGTCATTATTAGTTTTTTCTTTCAGAATCTTTTCCAGTTCTTTATTGTGATGTTTATACTCTGATATCGGATTAGGAAAATATTCTTTCTGCACAAGTCTATTTATGATTGAATTTCTTTTATGCGTCCAATTTTTTTTAATTTCATCATAGATGATTTCACCATCAATAAACGTGGGAATAATGGACCAAAGACCAGCAGGGCCTGTTAGTAAATGAGGGATTGATGAACGATAATGAAAAATTTGAAATCTATCGTCTAATCCTTTAAACGTTTTGTCTATTAATTCGTCAGGTCGGGGGGATTTACCAAATCGACTGGTAAAAAATCCACTTACAGAAGAAAGCAATACACCAACTATCATAATGGAAAAAAATATTGTGAATAAGTTAGAATTTGAAAATATTTCTTCAGAAAACACTGCGATTAGCCCTATGAGCATACATCCCAAACTTACCCAACGAAGAATTTTGCCTATGGATGCATTTCGTTGAACAGATTTATGATCAATGATGATTTTCATAATTTATGCTTCTGATGAAATTTGTTTTTCTATAGCAGTTTGAATTTCACTGATTAGATTTAATTCAACATCCTGTTGGGCAGATTTTATTCCATTGAAAATTGCCACCGAATTTGATCGTCCGTGACCGATAAAGACTAGACCGTTAACTCCCAATAATCGGGCTGCTCCTACCTGGCTCGGATCCATTATTGTTTTTATTCGGTTGAAGGCGGGTTTCACCAGCAAACCACCAAGTTTTGTAACTATTCCAGATTTTATATCTTCTTTTATGATGTCAGTCATCATTTTTCCAATTGCTTCACTGGTTTTAAGAAAAACATTTCCCGTAAAACCATCGCAGACAACAACATCTGTTTCACCTGCAAACACTTCTTTGGGTTCCACATTGCCAATAAAATTAAAATCAGCATTTTTCATCAATTCTTTGGATTCTTTAATGAGCTGGTTCCCTTTTCCTTCCTCTTCTCCATTGGAAAGCATCGCTATACGGGGTTTCTTGATGTTGAGTACCTTCTCAGCAAAAATACTTCCAATGATCCCAAATTGAACAAAGAAATCTGGTCGGCAATCTGCGTTTGCGCCAATATCAAGAACTACACATCGACCTTTTCGGGTTGGAAAAACAGCCGTCAATGCTGGGCGCTGGACACCTTGTATTCTTTTTAAAATTGAGATTGCATTGAACATAGCTCCGCCAGTGTTACCTGCGGTGACAAATGCCTGCCCCTTACCTTCCTTAAGCAATCTTAAACCAACTGCCATGGAGTTATTCGGTTTCCTTCGAGATGCTTCCACTGGTTTATCTGTCATTTCTAAAACATCAGGAGCATCTATGAGCTGGATTTTGTTCAAATCAAAATTAGGTGGTAAATGTTTCTTAATAATCTCTGTATTGCCTACCAGAATTATGTAAACTCCTAATTGTTTTACTGCTAACATCGCACCTTCAATTTCAGGAATTGGATAATTATCACTTCCCATTGCATCTAAAATGATTGTCATATCAGTCTCCCGTTTTTTTTTATTATCTTTGATGAATTTTACTGTAGTTTTATGCTAATAATGATGTTATTACGATTTCTAAAGAATGAAAATATTTTGCAAATTCGAGTGATTAGGCTTTAATTCTTACAGGATTAAGAGTGTGTTATATATGAGCGTGATTTCTTGACAGTTGTGTAATAGAGATTATAATAACGAAGAATTTGCGCTGGTGCTGGAATTGGCAGACAGGCATGGTTGAGGGCCATGTGCCGAAAGGCGTGAGGGTTCAAGTCCCTCTCAGCGCACAAAAAAGACCGTTATAACGGTCTTTTTTTATAGTGTTCTTTGCGTCACATAACATGCCAATTCCTCCAGGGCATCTCTTTCAATTCCTGAGGGAAGATGATGTAAAGCTTTAAGACAAAATTGAATGTGTGAATTTGCTTTCTCAAAACTTTCCTGAATTGCTGAACAATTGCGAATATTCAGGATTAAATTTTCCAATATTTCAATAGGAGGGTTACAATCGAATTTAAAAAATTCTTTTGTTAAATTGTCATCAGCATTTTTTTCGAAATAAAAAATGGCTGGTAAGGTAATTAAACCCAGTCGCAGGTCACCACCGACTGGTTTTCCAAGTTTTTCCTGGTTCGAGGTGAAATCTAAAATATCATCAATAATTTGAAAAGCGATTCCCAGTTCATAACCAAATTGTCTAAGATATTCTTTTTGTGTGCGATTAGCATTACAAATCATTGCAGCAGCTTTTGTGGATGTTTCGAACAGTGAAGCAGTTTTCGCATATATTCTTTCGTAATACAATCCAATATCCCCGACACAATGACTGGAAAACATCTGTGCAATTTCCCCATTCACAATTGTGCCCAGAGTATTTGCAAATAATTTCATGACAGGTACTGAATTTGTGTCAGCAGCTAATTTAGCCGCTTTGGCAAACAAAAAATCTCCAGTAAGTACAGTCGTTGCTGGGGACCATTTGGAATTCAACGTTGGAATTCCGCGACGTAGAAGTGATCCATCTATCAGATCATCATGGACTAAAGTGGCTGTATGTAATAATTCAATTGCAGCAGATAAAGTAATAAGTCTATTAATATCCCCATTAAGTAATTTTCCAACCAATAATGTTATATTTGGCCGTATTCTTTTACCGCCAGATGAAATTAGATGATCTAATGCAGCTTGGAGATCATCATTATATCCTTGAGCCTGTTGTCTCATTAAATTTTCAACTGCGAGGATTTCATCTGATACTAAACTTTGAAAACGGTTTAAGATGTTCAATCATTGCTCCCAAGCGAATATTTTCTTCGCATTTTTCGATGTTTCTTCTGCTACCCATTTTAACGGTTTTTCTGTTAAATAAGCAATTTTTTCTGCAATGAATTTAATATTCGCTGGTTCATTCGGTTTACCTCTATGGGGAAGAGGGGATAGGAAAGGAGAATCAGTCTCTAGTAAAATTGATTCTATTGAAACTTTCATTGCAATTTCATGTGTATCGTGAGAATTTTTATAGGTAATTGGTCCTCCTATCCCTAACAGAAATTGAAGATTTGTAATTAAATTAGCTTGCTCAATATTGCCTTCAAATCCATGCATTATTCCCAGGTATCGACCTGTTTCCTTTAAATTTATTTCCTGTTGCCATTTTGTTAAAATATCAGAAATTTCATCAAAGGCATCTCTTGAGTGGATTATTACAGGCAATCCGGTTTTTTCTGATAACCTAAGCTGTTCTTTAAAAACATGCAATTGGATCGATTTTGGACAATGGTCACGATAAAAATCCAGGCCAATCTCGCCTATGGCTCTAACTTTGGGGTGTTGAGAAAGATCTTGCAAGATTGAAAAACTATTATCATTCCAACTATTGGCATCATTAGGATGATATCCAATGGCTGCATATACTATTTCAAACTTCTCTGCAATTTTTATCGCTTCTAAACTGGATTCAAGGTCTATTCCAGGAACCATAATCCTGTGAATATCATTCTTTATTGCATTCTCAATGATTTCCTCCAAATTGGCTTCAGGCTGCATCAAATTGAGGTGGCAATGGGTATCAACCATGTACATTAGTCAATACCTGCAATCCGTAAACCATCCTGAAGGATTAATTGCACCTTATCTGCATGAGTGGTTTCACAATATACGCGAATAATTGGCTCTGTGCCGGAAAATCGAATGAGAAGCCAGCCACCATCTTCTAATGAAAACTTAAATCCATCGGATGAATTGAGGCCTAAAACTTTTAATCCACCAATCAATTCAGGCTGAGCATTTAAAATATTTTGCTCTTTTTGTTTTCTATCACCAGAAAATGGACTATCAATACGATCATAGTAATGATCTCCAACCACAAAAAATAACAACTTCAAAAGTTCAGAAGGCGACTTTTTTAATTTCACCATCATGTCGAGAAAATATAAACCAGCGAGAATGCCATCGCGTTCCGGTACATTTCCCCGAAAAGCATATCCACCAGATTCCTCTCCACCAATCAATGCATCAGTCTCAATCATTTTGGGAGCAACATATTTGAAGCCAACACCTGTTTCATGAACAGGTACATCATAAATTTTCCCTAATTTATTCAACATCGATGTGGTTGATAACGTTTTAACGATGGCTCCACGCTCTTTTTTTACTTCGAGCATGTAATAAGCCAATAATGCAAAAACCTGTAATTGATTTAAGAAAATACCATTTTCATCACCTATGCCTAATCGGTCTCCATCTCCATCCATAATCACTAATACATCTGCACCAATTTCTCTGGTTTTTTGTAAACCCACATCTATGTTAGGCGGGATGGGTTCAGGACGCGACATTTCAGGAAAAATTGGATTTCTATGATTGTGGATTTCAATGATCTTTGTACTACCCCCTGACAATAATTCGGTAAACCAATTTGAATTATTTCCCCACATTGGGTCAACCAGTATTTTTAGTCCAGCATTCTTAATCGATTCGAGATCAATTAATTTTGATATATGCTGCTTATATTCAACAGATGCATCAAATAAAACTACCTTTTCAGAAGCTAAAGCATCCTTAAAGGGAATTCTCTTAGCATTATTCACACTCTCGGGAATGAGTTGCTCAATTCTTATTAAATCTTCGGGAGGAATCGCTCCTCCATAAGAATCCCTAACCTTAAAGCCATTATCAATTGGTGGGTTATGAGATGCGGTGATATTAATTGCGCCAACTGCCTTGTTTTTTACCACTGAGTAGGAAATTACAGGTGTTGGCGTGGCATCTTGTGTTAAATAAACGAAAAATCCATTGGCTGTAAGTACTTCGGTAGCTGCTTTGGCAAAATTTTCAGAATGAAATCTTTTATCATAACCAATAATGACCGATTTTCCCTGATAGCCCTTTTCGAGAAGGTAAGCAGCAAATCCGTGTGAACACCTTCTTACATTATCAAAAGTAAATTCTTCGGCGATGACTGCTCTCCAACCATCAGTACCAAATTTAATTTTTGACATTAAATCTCCTTCAACCTTTGGTTTATGGCTCATATTATATCAAGAAGTATGTGAAAAAATAATTTATGTAGATCCAAAACAATATGAGCCAAAATCTATTTCCGAGCAAGATTATTACTTTACTGTGGGAACACTGGTTATTCGTGATTATAATAATCAATGAAACTATTCTAAAACGGCGAGGAATTAATGAATTACATTCCAGGAATTACCATAAGCTTGTTGTTTGCTTTATTAATAGGATTTATTTTCCATTTTTGGAAAGGTGGTGGGATTTTACGGTTATTTTTTATTCTTGTATTTTCAATTATTGGCTTTGGTATTGGACAGTGGCTAGGTTTTTCTCTCGATTCTAATTTTTTAAAAATTGGGTGGGTTTTTCTAGGTTTTGGTGTTTTGGGATCAATTCTTTTTTCTCTAATTGCAATTTGGTTGACGAATATTCGTACAGAAAAACAGGATAAATAATAATGTGGAATAATACAGCGAAAGTTTCATCAATTGGAGATCTAGTTCAATTGGTAGGATTACGACATAAAAGTTATATTTTTAATGTTGTTGAGGACAAAGAATTGCATACACATCGTGGAATAATCAAACACAATGATTTGATCGGTCTTCCTTTCGGGAGTGTAGTGCTAAGTCATAATGAGTCTCCTTTCTTTTTATTACAGCCGTCTCTTTCCGATATCTTGTTAGACCTCAAAAGAATTACTCAAATCTTGTATCCAAAAGATATTGGTTACATATTATTAAAGATGGGAATTGGAGAGGGCCAACATGTAGTTGAAGCTGGTACTGGATCAGGTGCAATGACAATCGCATTAGCCTATTCAGTTGGAAAAGCAGGAAAAATTATCTCTTATGATCAAAAAAAAGAATTCCAAAACCTGGCAAAAAAGAATTTAAGTCTGGTTGGTTTGGTTGAAAGAGTTGAATTTAAATTACAAAATATTGAAGAAGGATTCGAAGAAACTGAGGTAGATGCTCTTTTCTTAGATGTGATGAATCCTTATGATTACATACCGCAGGTGAAGGCTACTATAAAACCAGGCGGTTTTTTTGGATGTTTAGTGCCAACAACAAACCAGGTTTCCAGATTGTTGCACCAATTAAGATTGAATCAATTTGCTTTTTTGGAAGTTGTTGAGGTGCTATTAAGATTTTATAAACCTGAGCCTGAACGCTTACGACCTACAGATCGTATGGTTGCTCATACTGGTTTTTTAATTTTTGGTAGACCGCTATTAAGTGAATTCAATTTGGATAATGACGAAAAAAGAGAAATTCTTGAACCTTGATTTATTTTTTTATCTGGACATTCAATGAAATCTGATTGCAAATCTATAGATATTATAAGAATCCAACATTTATTGGATTTGGAACGAAATAAAAGAAATGAAATAAACTCACAAATAACGTACGGTACTTTAAAAAAGGCAGCTATTTTAATCCCATTTGTTTGTGACGATGGTTGTTGGAGCCTTTTATTTACCCGTAGAGCAGATAGTTTAAAGAATCATCGCGGTCAGGTTTCATTTCCTGGTGGAGGTATGGAAAGAGATGATGGAACGTTGGTGGAAACAGCTTTGAGAGAAGCAAATGAGGAAATTGGATTAAAAAAAACTGGTATACATATTATTGGGCATATGCCGGATTTTATTACCAATTCAAATTATGTTGTTACACCTATTGTTTCCTGGGTAGATTGGCCAGTTCCACTTGAAATTTCCAACCATGAGGTGAGTAGAGTATTTACAATACCGATCGATTGGCTTAAGAACTCAAATAATTGGGAAGAACGGTTATATTCTCATCCGAATGGGTTAAATGGCACTGTTATTTTTTTTAATTTATATGATGGGGAATTGTTATGGGGAATTTCAGCGAAAATTACGATTGATTTATTTAACATATTGGACGAAAAGATATTTAGTTAAACAAAAAGAGGTTGTCGAAACGACAACCTCTGGTTTTCAAAAAATTTGAGATTTAAAAATCTCCGTCTTCTTTTTTGCCTTTCTCTATAACTTCTGGCTCACCTTCAGTTGTTTCGAGTTCTTCTTCCTCTACAACTTCACCTTCTTCCTCTTCTGCAGGTCGGCTACTACTGGCAAATACAACCATCTCTTCAGGATTGGAAAGGACTTCAACATTTTCAGGGATAACAATATCTTTGACTAAAATGGAATCTCCTATCTGTTTTAGTTTTGATATATCCACTGTGAATCCTTCTGGAAGGTCCTGAGGGAAAGCTTCAATTTCTATTTGACTAATACCAGAAGATAATATTGCTTCAAAATCCTTGACAGCCAATGATTCACCTTCAAAATGAATTGTGACAGAAGCTCTAATTTTTTCTGACAAGGAAACTGCTTGAAAATCAACATGCTTAAGAGTTCTTAAAATAAAATCGATTTGTTTCTCGCGGACCAGAGAAGGATACTCTTTTCCTTCGAGAACAATTGTGACCAGACTTGAGCTGGTTACGGTAGAGAGTACTTTTGTAGCGTCTCGTAAATCAAGGGTAATTGATTTAGAATCAATTTTGTTACCATAAATGATTCCGGGCAATTTTCCTTGTCGACGAAGTTGCCTTACTTGCTTGCCGATAACAGTACGCGGCTCAGCATTTAAAATGATTTTTGACATTATTACCTTCCTTGAGCGCCTCTCACCTGATAGGTTACCTTCGCTCGGTTAAATTTTTTCAATTGAGAATTTTATCATTGAATCCATAATCGTCAAATGGTGTTGAGATAATTGTTGAGATAATAATCTTAATCAACCTCATTGTGCCAAACATTTCAGGGTTGGTAACACGAAAAACCTTAAAAACAATAATTATGCAAAGTATATGAAAACATTTTGGAGTAAATTGAAAATAATTATTTGAACTATGTTTGTTATTGAGGGAATTATTTCTTCAGAAATAATGAAAAATTTCGTGTATATTTCAATAAATCATGAAGAAACCTTAAAATTTTCACAAAATCATAAAAAAGGACTAAGATCATATTGCATTAGGTTCCTTTTTTGACTAGAATTAGTTGTCTGTAGGGGTTTTATTACCCCAGCCTATTTATCACTTCATTAGGAGGAAGAAATGAAGAAATTTCAATACATTGTTTTTGTGTTAGTTCTCTCAATGGCATTGGTTTTGACTGCCTGTCAACCGACAGCAACGCCAGAACCTGCCCCTGTAGAAGAACCTGCCGAACCGGTTGTCGAACCGACCAAAGCACCAGAGCCAACCGCTGTACCACCAACACCCGAACCTGAACCAACAGCTGAACCAGCCATCGGTTCCGAAGAGCACCCAATTAAAGTCTTATTTGTGCCTTCAGTGGATGTTGACTTCATGATTTCCAGTGGAGATTTGATCGCACAAGCTTTGAATGAAGCTACTGGACTGTTCTTTGAAGTTGCAGTGCCTACTTCATATGCAGCTACAATCGAAGAAATGTGCGCATCACCAACCGACACGATTGGTTTTATTCCTGCATTAGGTTACGCTTTAGCTAGCCAATTGTGTGGTGTAGAACCTGGTTTAGCTTCTGTTCGTTATGGTTGGAACGTATATTGGACAGAATTTATTGTTGCCCGCGATAGTACTTTTGAGACTTTAGAAGATTTAGATGGTGCTACATGGGCTTTCCCGGACGCTGGTTCTACTTCTGGATACCTCTATCCAAAAGCTATTTTTGCTGATCTGGGGATCACTATGGGTGAAGAAGTTGCAGCAGGTGGTCATCCTCAAGCAGTAAAAGCGGTTTATAACGGCGAAGCTGATGTTGCCACTGTTTTCTTCAGTGCACCTTTATTACCTGAAGGAACATGGAAGATGGGTGACAATCCAGATGTTCCAGATGAAGTAGTAGAGGAATGTGGTCCCAACGAAGAAGATAAATTATATTGTGGTGATTATCGAGTTTTAGATGCTCGATCTGCAATCCTTACAGAGGCCCCCGATGTTGTTCAGAAAATTCGAATTTTAGGACTTTCGGGTGAAATTCCTAACGACACAATGTCTTTTTCGCCTGAATTTCCTGAAGATTTGAAACAATTAATCATGGATGCAGTAATCGAATATGTTGGAACGGAAGCTTGTTTAGAGACATTATGTAACGAGAATTTCTATGATTGGACCGGTGCTGCCCCAATTTTTGATGAAAACTTTGACGGCGTCCGTCTCCTGATGGAAGCTCAAGGAATCACTCTAGAAAACCTTGGCGAGTAATTCATTTCTAAATTACAAAAACTCAGTCCCATTCGTTATGAAATGGGACTGAGTTTGTATTCATTTTAATTCTACATTACACATTAATTGAAATATTAAAATAGGGAATAAAGATGCTGGAAATAAAAAACCTAACTAAAGTTTATGACGGGAATGTTCAGGCTTTAGATAATGTCAGTTTCAATGTGAAACAGGGAGAGTTTCTAGCCGTGATTGGCCTTAGCGGTTCAGGAAAATCAACTCTTCTCAGGTGTATTAACCGTCTGGTGGAACCAACAAATGGTGAAGTTATCTGGGATGGCGTTGATGTAACAAAAGCGGGTCCAGATGAATTAAGATGGATTCGTAGGCAGATTGGAATGATTTTTCAACAGTTTAATTTAGTTGAACGTTCTTCTGTTCTAACAAATGTACTGGCTGGACGTTTAGGCTATACAAATCCTGCTATGAGTTTGGTGAATCGTTTTTCCAAAAGCGATGTTGAGATGGCATATAAACAGCTCGAAAGAGTAGGAATAAGAGAACAGGCTAATAAAAGAGCAGATGAATTGAGCGGTGGTCAACAACAGCGTGTATCTATTGCCAGAGCTATGATGCAAAATCCCAAAATTATTTTAGCGGATGAACCTGTTGCCAGTCTTGATCCAGTTTTAGCTCACTCAATTATGCAATATCTAGAAAAAATCAACAAAGAAGATGGTGTAACGATTATTTGTAGTTTACATTTTTTGGATCTGGTCCATCGCTATGCTAACCGTGCTATCGCGCTTAACGCAGGTGTTCTGATGTTTGATGGGGTACCCAAAGAGATTGATGACGATAAATTTAAAGAAATCTATGGCAAAGAGGCCGAAAGAGTAGGATGAGGTGTGATTTGAAAAAGAAAAGTTCAATTCTGAAATCTTTACGGACAGGCCTATTTATTGCGATTACCATTATTGTTTTTGCCTATGCTTTTCAAGTTACAAGTGTAAATTTTGAAACAACAAGGTCTACAGTACGCGTTACACAATTAACTCGGGTTTTACGAGCACTCGCCAAACCAGAATTGGTTCAATACGACACAACTGAAATTGAAGTATCTACTCCTTTTTATTTACCGTGTCCTGATAACGGTGAAATTGAAGAAATTGAAAAAAATAAAAATGAAGCATACATTCAGACCTCTGTATTATGTGCTTCTCCAAAAGAAAAAATTACTGTTGAAGGCTTCAACATGCCACCGAACATTAAAGGACCCATTAATTTTTTGGCAGCCAGTGGAGTAAAGCGACAGTTAGCAAATTTTGAAACGGATATTGATGGTTATTTTTCTGTTGATGTAGTTGTACCAACACGACAACCTGTCGCAGAAGCCCAATATATAGCTGCAACCATCCGAACCACAACCGGATTACCAAAATGGACTAATACAGCAAAAGCTACCTGGGATAAAATCATTGAAACCGTTTTTATCGCTCTTCTGGCAACGACCATTGGCACGGCAGCTTCTATTCCTATAAGTTTTATTGCAGCACGAAACCTGATGAAAGATTCGACAAGTACACCAACCAGTACTGCTTTAAACATCATTGGATTTCCAGTTGGGGCGTATATTGGTTATATTTTTAGTAAATGGATTATTGATTTATTATCCCCGTTTGAGAAGAATGTTTTTGTCACACTAATTGGTCTATTGGTATCTGCGGTAATTGTTTATCTTTCAATACGGAAAGGATTACCATCTGAGGATATAAAGAAACCAACCACTAGTGTCAAGATTCAAAGGTTCGCTTTTTTATTCATTGCTGGATTATTTGCCATTCTTTCCATTATTTTATTTGGGGAGTTTTGTAAATTGGCTGGGAACGCGTTAGAGAATATATTAGGTCCAATTGGTTTTCTTGGTTACGCACTATTTCAAATTGGTGATATAACTTTGATGTTAGTTCCTGCAATAACTGCAATCGCATTTGGTGGTGTCCTTGTCAGTCTTTTCAACAAAGTAGGACTTTCTTTACAGGATAACTTGAATACCAAAATCCTAAAAATTATTAACATTGTGCTCAGTACTCTTGCTGGTTCAATTTTATTTGCTTTGATTATGGCAGTTATCAATTGGTTCTATCAATTTAATAATCCAAGAATTTCTCTATACTATCCATTAATTATTGGCGGTCTTGCGGGTTTTATATTAGGACTCATTGCTCAACCAAAACATCCATTACCGACCGGTTTTGTCATTTATACGATTACCAGAACGATCCTGAATGCACTTCGCTCAATTGAACCACTGGTTATGGCTATTATTGCAGTCATTTGGGTGGGGATTGGTCCATTCGCAGGTTCTCTGGCTTTAGCGCTACACACCGTTGCGGCTTTGGCCAAATTGTACTCAGAACAAGTGGAAAGTATAGACGATGGTCCGTTGGAAGCTATTCATGCGACTGGCGCAAATAAATTGCAGACAATTATTTACGCAGTCATTCCACAGATCATTCCGCCATATATTTCATTTACAATGTATCGCTGGGATATCAATGTTAGAATGTCAACAATCATCGGATTTGTGGGTGGTGGAGGTATAGGTTTCCTTCTACAACAAAATATCAACCTTCTGAATTACCGTGCAGCATCCGTACAAATGCTAGCCATAGCTGTTGTGGTTGCCACAATGGATTATGTCAGTTCGAAAATCAGAGAAAACATCGTTTAGAAAGTATTAATTCAGTAAAAAAAAGAACAGGATAAGAATTATATCTATTCTGTTCTTTTTAATTCGCGTAGCCATTAATAATATTATCTTGAATTATAATATATTTTCCTATGATAAATAAAACGTTCAACCAAAATCTAAAGACAAATATCCAATTCAAGGGGAGTGCAGATCTGGCCTTTGCTGTAGTTGTTTTAGCTTCATACTTCGCAATGTTTAGTTCTCTTAAAGAAACAAATTTAGTCCAACTGTTGATTATGGTTGTTTTAGGAATTGCCTATATCACTCTTGGTATCTATGGATATAATTTTGCTTCGAAACAAAAAGCACCTATCTGGGTTCTACTATATTTTCTAATTCAAATATTAATTGGATCTTTCATTGTTTATCTGGGAAAAGGGTCTGGATTTTCAGCTATATTATTGCTTCCTTTAGCAGGGCAGGCAGTGGTTTTAGCTCCTGGGTATTGGTTATATCTAGTAAATTTGTTAATTGTTTTAGGGTATGTATCAGCGGTACGTCAATACACAGGAAACTTAAGCGATGTTTGGTCTTCTCTACCAACTATTCTGGCAGGTTTGATCTATATAATGGTCTTTACTCAAATGGCTATTGATGAAGAAAGATCGAAAAAGGAAGTCGAAAGATTGGTTTTGGAGCTTGAAGATGTTAATGAAAAACTAAGATCTTATGCTAATGAAGTTGAACAATTAACAGTAATCAAAGAACGTAACCGGATTGCCAGAGAAATTCACGATGGTTTGGGACATTATTTAACAACAATTCACATGCAATTACAGGCTGCGCAGGCCATTATCGACGAGAATCCGATCAAAGCAAAAGATTCTATTGAAAAAGCAAGATCACAATCGCAGATTGCACTCATTGATGTCCGTCGTTCAGTATCTACATTACGTTATGATCAAAGTGAAAAAGAAACGATTAAAGATGCACTCGATCGTGCCATGCGACCATGTGATTGGATTGGTATTCGATCACATTTAGAAATATTTGGAGATGAAAAAGTATTGGATGAAACAATTAAGTCAACTATTTATAGAATTGTTCAGGAAACTGTGAATAATACCTGTAAATACTCAAAAGCCGAAAATTATAATTGTCAGATAAATTACTCTGATGATGAAAATTTATCATTAATCATATATGATGATGGCATTGGTATGAATGAATTTCGTTCAGGTTATGGTTTACAAGGACTTATTGAGCGAATTGAACTCCTCAACGGAAAATTAAATTTGCAAACATTTCCACAGAAAGGTTTTAGAATAGAAATAGAGTTACCCTATGATCAAAAAAATTAAATTATTGATAGTTGATGACCAGGAATTATTTCGTGAAGGGTTAATGACCCTATTATCCATAAAAAGTGATTTCGAAGTTGTAAGTCAATCAACTTCTGGTGAGGAAGCAATTTTAGCTGCAACAAAGTTCTTACCAGAAGTCATCTTAATGGATTTACGTATGCCAGGAATTGGAGGGGTTGAAGCTACAAAGAGAATTCTTCAACAACATCCGGGTATCAAGATAATTGTCCTCACCACATTTGATGAAGATGATCTTGTTTTTAATGCTTTACATGCTGGTGCGGTGGGCTACTTATTAAAAGATGTATCACCTGAAAAATTGTTCGAGGCAATTCGAACTGCATACAAAGGGGAATATTACTTACTTCCCTCCATAACAGCAAAAGTGATGGCAGAATTCACCAGGCTACCGCGAGCACCAAAAATTGAACCTGGAAGTCAGTATGAAAATTTATCCAAGCGTGAGTTGGAGATTCTAAAGATGGTTGCGACTGGAATGAGTAATAAAGAAATTGCCATGTCATTAGTAATCGCTGAAGGTACCGTGAAAAACCACCTGACAAGTATATTTAATAAATTAGATGCACGGGATAGAATGCATGCAGTTCTCATTGCAAAAGAGAGTGGCATAATTTAATAGGAATCAATTGTGACCCTAGCCACATGACATTAATGATATTAATCAATAAAATTTACTTTGATCGATTTTTGTGGAAATTCATGTGAACTGGATAAAGAAGATTCCTCATAAGGTAGTTGTCCAAATAATCTTAAGTGTTTTATTAGCAGCACTTACTTCTTTTTTATATTTATTTTTTTCTGATTTTACGCCCTCAACATTTTCAATTTTAGGAATATCTTTCATTAGTTTTGGATTAATATGGGGATTTCAATTTTTAATTTTTTACTTATCAAACCAAATACCAGTTGTTTGGCTTTTATTTCCGTTTTTTATATCCACATCCATTGGATTACCATTTTTATTGCAAGAGATTAATCTTTTAGATTTTTTCCTTTATATAGGCGTCGATATTGGTATTTGTTTATTAATCGCAGGGATATATTGGAAATTATTAGGTCTGGTTATTCCTGGAGCGTTGCTTGTAGGAATCGCACCTGGTCTATATTTTGCCTGGGAAAATACAAAGGCAAACAACCCATTGGAACAAATAGGAATTATGTTAGTTGGTTTTGCGTTTGGCTGGGGCCTAATTACTGTAGCCTCCAGATCTTTAACCAAAAAATTTGTTTGGTGGCCATTAATTCCTGGTGGTATTTTGGCTGTGGTTGGGTGGGGTTTATATACTGCCGGAAATCCTGAGAGTGCGATTGGTTTTATTGGTAATACCGGATCGGTTGGTTTGATTATCTTTGGTATTTACATTTTATTGATGAGAAGAAGTTTTCATCAATAATAATTTCCTATATAGGAGTATAATTTCAATCCTGAAAATTTCAGGATTTTTTATTTAATAGGTGAATTATGTTATCAAAACGAGAAGAAATCCGCAATATTGCGATAATTGCCCATGTAGACCATGGAAAAACAACTTTATTAGATGCAATGTTAAAACAAACGAAGACTTTTTCTGAGCACCAAATCGTAAATGTGAGAGTAATGGATTCCTATGATCTTGAAAGAGAACGGGGAATTACGATCCTCTCAAAGAACACATCCGTTGTATATCACGATTTAAGGTCGAAGACTGACATCAAAATCAATATTATTGATACGCCAGGTCATGCTGATTTTGGTGGTGAAGTCGAACGGGTGTTAAATATGGTGGACGGGGTCCTTTTGTTGGTTGATGCTGCAGAAGGTCCGATGCCCCAGACCAGGTTTGTATTAAAAAAAGCATTGGCGATGGGGAAAAAGCCCGTTGTCGTCATCAATAAAATTGATAGAAAAGACGCTGTCCCTCAAAAAGCACTCAACGATACATTTGACTTGTTTATTGAGTTAGGGGCGGATGAAAATCAAGCTAGTTTTTCAATTGTCTACTGTAATGCCGTATTAGGAAAATCCAGCTTAACTGATTCTGAACTAGATAATGATTTAAGAGCCTTGTTTGAGACAATTATTGACCAAATTCCAGCACCAGAAGTAGATAAAGATGCACCATTTCAAATGTTGATTGCCAACCTGGGATATGATGAACATTTGGGGACAACCTGTCTGGGACGGGTCTTTTCAGGTACTGCAAATGAAGGTGAGAATATTATCATCATTAAAAATAATGACCAGATTTTGAATGAAAAAATTAAATATCTCTTTGAATTTGATGGGCTTAAAAAGAAAAGAGCCAAAAAAGTAACTGCTGGAGATATTGCCTTCATAGCCGGAATTCAGGAGGTCAGTATTGGCGAAACTCTTTCTTCACCTGAAAATACTTCACCTTTACCAAGAATCACGGTGGAAGAACCTACCGTCAAGATGAGCTTTGAAGTAAATAATTCTCCATTTTCTGGGAGATCAGGAAGATTTCTTACCACCCGTCAAATACGAGAGCGTCTATACCGAGAAACAAAAAATAATATGGCTTTGCGGGTTGAGGACACTGAGTACGCAGACCGATTTGTGGTGTCTGGAAGAGGAGAATTACATCTTGCAATTCTAATTGAGACAATGCGGCGAGAAGGATATGAATTTCAGGTATCCAGACCAGAAGTAATTTTTCACGATGACGAACATGGAAAATTATTAGAGCCTTACGAAGAAGCCATTATCGAAGTGGTGAATGAATATGTAGGTGTAGTAATTGAATTGTTTGGAGGTAGAAGGGGCCAATTATTAAGCATGGAAAATAAATTGGATGCAACTATTCTTCGCTATCAAATACCAACGAGAGGTCTACTTGGCCTTCGCCAACAGTTTATGACCATTACACGTGGTCAAGGAATCATTCACACAAATGTAACTGGATATTTTCCACACGCAGGTGAGGTCCCCACCAGAAAATCAAGTTCATTGGTTGCCTGGGAAAATGGAATTTCAAGCACATATGGATTAAAAAATGCAGAAGATAGGGGAACTTTGTTTATAGAAGCAGGAACTGAAGTGTATGAAGGAATGGTAATTGGAGAAACGTTTAATGAAAGTGATATTACTATTAATGTTTCCAAGAAGAAACATCTTACCAATATGCGCTCCTCCAACAAAGATCTCGAATATCGATTATCAACACCGCGATCGTTATCGCTTGACGAAGCTATGGAGTTCCTGGCGGATGATGAACTACTAGAGGTTACACCAGATGTATTTCGTATTCGAAAAAGAATTCTCAACTCAGATGATCGTGGAAAAGCAGTAAAAGCCAAATTGACATCTATGGAATAATTCATGTCACATAAAATGCTGATTAAATATCCGCGTAGAATTTTTATCAGGCGCATTTTGAAGGGATTAGCCAGGATAATCGTCAGCTTGTTGGTAAAAATCGAAATTACAGGTCTGGAAAATTTTCCCAAATCCGGTCCTTATATCGTTGTTGGCAATCACGTGTCCTCACTCGAACCAATATTAATGGTTATTTACACACCCCAACAATTAGAATATTTAGGAACCGGGGATATACCGATTGATCCAAGAATGTCATTTATAACAAGTTTGTACCAATTTATCCCAATCATGCGGGGACAAATAGACCAAAAAGGTTTACATAATGCATTAGCAGTTCTGGAACAAGATGGTGTCCTGGGCATCTTTCCAGAAGGTGGTATTTGGGAAAAAAATCTTAAAGAACCAAAAATTGGCACCAGTTGGATTGCATACAAATCCAAAGCACCTATTGTTCCCATCGGGTTTATTGGAATGAACAATGCTTTGCAAAGAGCTCTTTCTCTTAAACGACCTAAAGTGAGCGTGAAGATTGGAAAATTATTGACTTACGATGAGATTTTTTCTTCCGAGCAATCATTAAAACAAATGATGAATCACGGAGCTATAAAAATCATGGAAAAAATCTCCGAATTATTACCAATTGAAGAAATTATTAACCCGGACCAGTACATTGCGAAAGATTTAGACTTCATTCTTGTAGATGAGTATGGAAAAGAGACTAATATAAGTTTTACCAATTTAGAGGCTTTTTCTTTAGTAATTGAGCATCCTGTCATTATGGATGTTTTTAAACGAAATTTAAAATTGCCTGTAGGTTCGTTGATTCTACGAAACCATCCATTCATAGTGCACGAAATTGAAGTTGGACTACTTTCCATCCAAAATTATATCCACAAAAATCCAGGATTTTTATCCTATCGATTCGGAATTGACCTGTCCTTACAGATGGTAGCTGGGGTTGAAAATTTTCTGAATTTTTTGGAAGGATACAAAAATAATTCTTATCAAATTGTGATCAGGTTTACAACAGATGATGATTAGCTTTTCAATTGACCGGCTACTATTCCAGAAATAAACGCCCAATGCAAATTAAATCCACCACATGGTCCAAACACATCCAAAACTTCACCTGCAAAATAAAGACCGGGACATAATTCAGACTCTAATGTCTCTGGATTAATTTGTGATGATTCGATTGCACCCGTTGAAATCTGGGCGAATTCAAAATCTCGTGTACCTAATATTTTTTCTGTAAACTTCATTTTATTAATCAATGTAAGAAAATCATTCAATTGATATGGTGAATTTATTCCAAATTTCGAATTCAGTAATAGTTGATCAATGATTTTTTTATTTAAAATCGAGAGCAGGGGAGTTGATAAATAGAGAAAATTATCTTTGTTAGCAATAACATTGGTAAGAAATTCCTTTGGTAAAACTGTGGAAAAATCGATTTCAATTTTTAAGTTATTTTTATGGTGAACCAAATGGCTAAGATTCATAACACCAGGACCATTCAGCCCCCACTCTGTAAAAATAATGTTTCCAAACTCTGATCTGATAACGGATTTGTTATCTAAAATTCGTATAGTCGCGTCAAATCTCACACCATTAAGAGAATTAGTCTCCTGTTTACTCGTTTTTATTGGGGCTAGTGCTGGAAATGCAGGAAGTAAATCATGTCCAAATTTCAGCAAGGATTTTAAAATTTCATCACTTGCTCTCAGTTGTGGGTAAGCTTTACCACCCGATGCAAGTATTAGCTTATCAAATTCAAATGATTTACCTGCTTCAGTAATCACTTGAAATCCGTTTTTATATTTAATAAAACTTAAAACACTGGTATTTTTATTAATTTTTACATTTTGCCTGGTTAAATAATCTTCTAAGAAAGAAGAGACATTTCGTGCTGAATTAGAAAGAGGGTATACCCAACCATCATCAGTGTTGTAGGTATGGATCCCCAATTTATTAAAGTATTCAGCCAAAAAGCAGTAATCATACTTTTTTATTAAGTCCTGGAAGGTAAATTTATTGATTGATCGATAATAACTCGGTGAAACATTCACGTTTGTCAGATTACATCGCCCAGCACCGGTTGCTGATAATTTTCGCCCCAGAAAATCATTTTTATCGAAGATTGTTACATCAGAATATTCTTTTCTTGCTTCGATTGCAGCAAAAATACCTGAAGCGCCACCGCCAATAATACCAATTTTCATATACTAATTTTACCTTCTAAAATTCTGATTTTTTAGTCAGAATTCGACTATAATACAAAAGGTCAAAATCAAATTATGATATGATTAAATTTTATTGGTAAAACTAAATTTAAAGGCTGCATAAATGAATAAAGAACTTCACAACTGGCGTCAAAAACTTTCTTCAACGGTATTATCGGAAGTTATTAATAAAATTACGTATAAACAATTACAACTGAATTCAATTCCTCATGACTTTCAATATCCAGCTCCGAAACCCGGGCATAAATATGTTCTCTATGCTCACATTCCATTCTGTGAAAGTCTGTGTCCATACTGTTCTTTCAATCGCTTTATTTACAATGAATCAAAACTGAAATCTTATTACCAAAATTTGCGTCGTGAAATGGAGATGCTTGCTGAAATTGGTTATGATTTTGTTAACCTTTACGTTGGTGGTGGCACTCCTACGGTTGATTTGAATGAATTAACTTCAACGATCGATTATGCGAAGAGTTTGTTTTCAATCAATGAAGTATCCTGCGAAACCAATCCAAATCATCTTACAAAAGATATTTTAGGAGAATTAAAGGGTCGTGTTGATCGTTTATCTGTCGGCGTGCAAAGTTTTGATGATAAATTATTGCGTCAAATGAGCAGATACGAAAAATTTGGTTCAGGTGATCAAATTCTGGAAATTATTCAAAACGTAGTAGGTATTTTACCATCTTTGAATATTGATATGATTTATAACCTGCCTGATCAAACTGAAGAAAGTCTTATCAGAGATATTGAGTATATTAATAAATCTGGTGCTGAGCAAACAACTTTTTATCCATTGATGAGTGCTCCATCCGTAAAAAAGGCCATGGAAAAAACCCTGGGGCGATTAGATCACGCTCGGGAATTTCGATATTTCCAAATTATCAGTGAAAAGCTTTCTGAAGTGTATCAACCAAGCTCTGGTTGGACCTTTTCCAGAAAAGACATAACCATGTTGGACGAATACATTGTTCAATATGAAGAATATGTTGGTACTGGGTCAGGTTCTTTCAGTTACCTGGATGGAAATTTATTGGTAAATACTTTTTCACTCAGGCAGTATGAAGAAAAAATTAAATCTGGAAACTTTCCTGTTTACAAAATCAAACACTTCAGCAATTATGACAAAAAAAGATATAGATTCCTCATGGAAATGTTTGATTTATCTCTGAATAGTAAGAAATTCCAAAAAGATTTCAAAATACCTCTTATTTTTGGCTTATTTCCAGAAATGATGTTCATGTGGCTTTCTGGAGCTTTTGGTAAATGGGAAAATGGTCGCATTCATTTACGACCGGAAAGTTGTTATCTTCTGGTTGTCATGATGAGAGAGTTCTTCTCCAATGTAAATATATTGAGAGACCAGGCCAGATCGGCTTTATCACAAGAAGAGAGATTGATGTGTGTTGTGAATGAAAAACTCTATCACAACGAATTTGCATAATCAATTGTTATTTGGTTCTTCTAACGAAAATTGATACGAATAATTATTTAAAAATAACCCTCTAACTGGTTCTCCCGTAGATTGGGTTAATAAATACTTGGGATCCATGGAAATCATTAATCTGGGATCTGATTTTGGGTGATTGGGATCGTATAATTCCAGATCCAAGGTAGAACCATTAACTATGTAACCTGTTACCAGGACTTGATGATTATGTGTCGGATTCTGAAAAAGGCTTGATCGGATGATTACGATTGGGGCTGGTAACCCATCATTCAATCTATCAATAATTTTAGGTAATTCAATCTGGATTGATTTTTGCATTGATTTTGAGATTGATATGCTTGCAAATTGAATTATTTTCAATAGAACAGAAATAGAGACGCTTTGTGTTTGTCTTTTCCATAAATATTTCGTATAGCTTAGTGGTAATTCCTCTACTGCCTTATAATCAGGCAAATTATATTGATCAAAATAGTAGTCCAGGGCTGTGAATACCATTCCGCCACACATTCCATAAATTAAGTTACTCTTAATAATCTTTTTGATTCTTGATATACCTTTAAATTCGAAACGATTAGGAAAGGAATAACCATGTGATAGGGGATTGAAATTCGTTTTCATTTTTATTTATCAAATATTTCGTTGTAACCCTTATCTAATTCATCATCATTGATGTGAGCATATCTCTGGGTTATTGCAATATTTGTATGCCTTGCAAGCGATTGAGCTAATTTTAGATTTCCTGAGTATTGCAGAACTCTGGTTACATAATAATGTCGAAATGAATGCGGAGTAATCGTACCAACTGCATCTCTACCAAGATATTGTTCCACTCGGCTGGCAACAATCTTTCGACCTGTTGTTGTCGTGATCGGTCTTATTTTCTTACCAGCTCCTTTGTCGTGACGCGCAAATATTGGCAGAGAAGACAAAGGCACACCAGTTGAGCCATCCATTGTCGACCGAATTTTCAAGTAGTCCTTAATGGCAGTGATAGATCGATCAGAAAAGCGTACAATTCCTTCTCGATTACCTTTGCCTATTACAATAGCCTTTTTTTCAAACCAATCAATGTCTCCACGCCTTAAATTACAGGCTTCATGTACTCTCAAGCCCGTATCCGCCAGGCAAATCAAAAAAGCCTTATCACGAAAGTTTACTAATGTATCTGTTCTTTTTTCGGTCGGGTTCGAATTAATGTGCGAGATTTGATTCAGTAATGACTCGATATCCGATTTAGGAAATTGCGGTAAACGTTGTCGAGGAATTCTTGCCCTAGTTCGTACCAGCATTCTTATAGACTGAATATTTACGTTGCTTAGATTTTCAGAGACAAGATATTCAAAAAAACCAACCACTGAGGTAATATATAATCTTTCAGTCGTAGGTGAATAGAACTTTAAATCATTGATAAATAGAGCAAAATGTTTTTCAGTTAATTGATTACACGGTTTCTTCTCAATATCAATTGCGGCGTCCTGTAGCGAGTTTTTGAAAACATTTAGACCGTTTTGATAAGTCCGATGTGTATTTTCACTTCTCGCAAGAGAAATCGTCCGTAAATAGTTCTTTATTGATATATCAATTGGAATCATATACCCATTATATTATCAAATAATCCTCGCAGTTGAATTGAAGGGTTTAGAACATTATTCCTATAAATTTGTCCAATTTAATTGTTAATAATGTTAGGGGAGGTTAATACTAATAATAAATTTTTTACAAAATGAAGTGTACTCAAACTTATAATATTTTATAATTGGTACTTAATAAAATTAATAAATATTGCTATGATTTATGTACTATTAGGAATTAAGTGACCAGCAGGGGAAATATTTATTATAGTCCATGGTTTTGATAATGTATCTTATCGTAACCATAATTAGTAAAACTTATCCCCCCGCTTTATGATTATTGATTAACAAGATTTGAACACACAACACAGAAAGAATGTGATCATGGACATCAAAAATCAAATAATTTTTTTACCAACCAACGATTTAAAAACAACCACCCACTTTTACAAGAATCAAATAAATTTGGAATTATTCCTGGACCAGGGAGATTGTGTCATATTTAAAACTTGTGAAAATGGTTATATTGGGTTCTGTGAACGTCCGGTCAATATTATTGAAGGAAAAATAATTCTTACATTTATCGTAGATAACGTTGATAAAGTGTACGAGGATTTCCTATCTAAAGCTAACATGGAAGTCAGCCAACCGACAACAAACCAAACATACAGAATTTACCATTTCTTCATTACCGATCCTAATGGATATTTAATAGAATTTCAGAAATTTCTAGATGAAGTGAGTTTGTGAACATGGAATCTTCGTTGAAATACGGGCACCAATTCGTAAATATTCAATTGGATCATCACCATAATGTGGACATTATCACCCCTCACCCAGATAAAGTGATGCCATTATCAAATATTGAGATTAACTTTCAGCCACTTATTACAGTACTCAACACTAAAAATAAAAACCGCTCGGAAATGGTTGTGGGAATCGCAATCAATGATAAAACCAGGCCAGTCCCCTACTCCAGGTTTATTCCTCTATTAGTTAATGAATTATTACTAAATGGGATTAAGGAAAATAATATTGAATTTTATGTTGCTAATGGAACACATGTTCCAGACCCAAAATTAAGCTATTTACAGCTTGACAATTATTTTCTCAACACTTTCACTTTATCACACCATGATTGCAATGCAAATCTCATCTATCTGGGAGAGACTTCATTTGGTACAAAAATCCTAATCAATCAAGCATATTTTGAAAGCGATATTAAGATTAGTGTAGGCAATATAGAACCTCACCACTTTGCCGGTTATTCTGGAGGTGTAAAAACAGTTTCAATTGGTTTGGCTGGCAAAGAAACGATCACCCATAACCATTCTCTCTTAATGGATGAAAACAGTGTTGCGTGTGAGTATTACCATAACAAAGTCCGTATGGATATTGAAGAAATTGGTGAATTTGCAATCGTTGATTTAGCCTTGAATTGTATTCAAAACCAAGATTTACAAATTTTGAATGTATTTTTTGAAAAGCCAAAAATTGTTATGCAACAAGCGATCCCAATCATTGATAAATTATTTTCAGTGAACGTAGAAAAAATGTACGATTTCGTCATCGCAGCAGCCGGCGGATATCCTAAAGATATTAATTTTTATCAATCACAAAAAGCTATCTCCAATGCAAGTAAATTGCTCAAAACGAATGGAAGTATGTTACTTATTGCGGAGTGTAAAGAAGGCATTGGAAGTGATACTTATCATCATTATGTTAATAAATTCATGCTTCCTTCTGAAGTTATTACTAATTTTGAAAATAATGAATTTGTTATCGGGCAACTTAAAGCATACTTAATGGCAAAGGTTCAATCAAAACACAAAGTCTATTTATATTCCAGTTTAACCAAACCGATTGTAAAATCACTTATGATGGAACCAGTGGATGATTTGACCCCCTTTATTAATAATTTTCCAACCTCTTTAAATATAAATATTGCTATAATGCCAAATGCTGTTACAACAATTCCAATTACCAAAGGTAAATAATTAATGGACAATTCAATAATTCAGAATCCGGATCTGGATGGAAACTCCTTTTTCCTCAAAGGGAAGAATGGTGTTTGTGTGATATTAATTCATGGATTTACAGCAACAACAGTTGAAGTCAGGCCGATTGCTGAATATCTAAATATGGAAGGTTTTTCTGTTAATGCACCATTGTTGCCTGGCCATGGAACCAGTCCAGAAGATTTAAATCGGCAAAGCTGGAAAAATTGGGTCGAAGCAGTTGTAGAAGTTTACACTCAATGCAAGCCTGAACATAATTCAATTTTTTTAGGTGGTGAATCGATGGGCGGAGTGATCACCTGTTATCTCGCAGCCATGTTTCCTGAGATAAAGGGAATTTTGTTATACGCTCCTGCTTTAAAAGTTGAAAATTTAGCATATTCAAAATATATTAGATTTTTCAGGAAAGTAATTCCAAAAAAAAATATAAAAGAAATCAAAGAAAAAGATGTATTTCCATGGCAAGGGTATAAAGTTAATCCAACTCGGGCTGCCTACCAAATGTATTTATTACAAAAAAATACCAGAAAAAATTTAAATAAGATAAAACAGCCAGTAATTATATTTCAAGGAAAATTTGACAAAACAATTTCTCCTGAAGGCCCGAAGTTGATTTACAATAACATTGATTCATCCAATAAAGAATTAGTTTTATTAGAAAACTCTGAACATTGTGTTTTATTGGATAAAGATTTTAAGTATCTTGCGAGAAAAACTTTTGATTTTATTAAATCTGTACAATAATTCACGTGGTAAAAATTGAAAAACCTAATTTTTCCTTTAGGTTATAATAAACTGTAATAATTTGGAACTTTAATATGGAGAAAAAATGACAACAACTTCAAAAACTCCTGGGAAAACCACTATTGCTCTTGAGGTATTAGTGACAATTGCTAGATTAACTACTCTTTCTGTTGATGGTGTCAGCAGAATGGCAACAGTGCCTTCAGAAATGAATCGTATTTTTAAACGAGGAGTCAGTGAAGGAGTGAAAATCAGTGTTGATGAAGATGTGGTATATGCTGATTTGTACGTGATTTTGAAGCATGATTATAATGTGCGGGATGTTTCTCATAATATTCAAGCCAATGTATCGAGAGCTATATCTGAAATGGTTGGTATGGATGTTGGCAAGATCAATATTCATGTCGAAGATATCGAAATTAAGTCAATAGAACATTAAACAAATGAAAGCTCGTACAAAAGCACGCGGAATTGCTCTACAGGTATTGTATGAATTTGATGTGTCAGGCCATTCACCTTTCACCTCATTAGAATACAGATTAGCCGACGATCCGCTCGAAGCGAACCTGGTTCAATTTACAACGGAAATTGTGTCAGGTGTTATTCCGATCGTTGAACTATTAGATGAATTAATCGCAGTACATGCCCCAGAGTGGCCAATGAATCAGTTGGCTATTATTGATCGTAATATTTTGCGAATTGCATTATGGGAATTTGCTGTTGGTAAATGTACTCCCATAAAAGTTGCCATTAATGAGGCGATCGAGCTTTCTAAAACTTTTGGATCCGATTCGACTCCAAGATTTGTTAATGGAGTTCTTGGAAGTCTGGCAAACCAATTGAATGAGATTGAACAAAAGGTAATCAACAATATATCAAAAAACCAGTGAGGTATGATGAAAATTCTTAAATTAGATTATCTCTTCAAAATTATTTCTCTCGCTGTTATTTTAGGATTAGTACTCACAGGGTGCTCATTTCCCTCTCAAGAAGCAACAAACCAAACTATTACAGAAAAGACCGAACAATACCAACAGGAGTTAACCTATACTGAGGTTGAATTTATTTTAGAAATTCCAAAACCTGTTCAAAATGAAATTATTTTCGAATTAATTGATGATATAACCGGAATTGAAATAAATCCCACCCGATATGTAATGGAAAAATCGGATGACAATCATTACAAATTAATCCTGCCGGTGAGAGTTCCTTCAATAATCAAGTATCGTTTTTATAAAAATAATGGTTTACCTACATACGAGACAAATGCAGTTAATCAAGTAATTGAATATCGAATGGCTTATATCAATTCCCCGGCAACTATAAATAATAAGCTCACAAATTGGACAGACGAACAATATGCACATAATTATGGCCGCATTTCTGGGCAGGCAATAAATTCGAAAACAAATTCACCAATACCAAACGCTTTAGTCGTTGTTGGTGGAATGCATAGCTATACTAATTCTTTAGGGAATTTTATTATTGAAAATCTTCCATCAGGAAAACATAATTTGACCATAATGAGCACTGATGGAGAATATCAAACATTTCAACAGGAAGCAATAATTGGCGAAGGATTAACAACGCCAGCTACAATCGGTATGCAGACATCAAAATTTGTCAATATTTCCTTTATTGTAAAACCACCTGTAGATACACCAGAACAAGCACCTATTAGGATACTGGGAAATACATACCAGTTGGGTAATGTATTTGGAAATATTTACAATGGCACCAGCATAGCCCCTGCCAGAGCACCTAAATTGACTACACTTCCAGATGGTAATTACACAATTACCATGAGTTTACCGAGTGGGTTCGACTTGCGATACAAATATTCACTTGGGGATGGATTCTGGAATGCCGAACTCAATTCTGAAAACAATTTTGTGGTGCGACAAATAATCGTCCCTGAACAGGATACGATTATCAATGATTTCATCCAAGATTGGAAATCAACCGATACACAAGGTGTCGAATTTATCGTTAATGTGCCTGAAAATACTCCTGACACAGACAAAGTTTCTATTCAGTTTAATAGTTTTGGTTGGTCTCCTCCGATACAAATGTGGCAAACCAGTGATTATCAGTGGACATACCGCTTATTTGGTCCATATCATCTTTTAAGTAAAATTGATTATCGGATTTGCAGAAACGATGCTTGCGGAACTGCAGATGATGGTTCTGCACCGGTCAATGGATATTCTTTTGACACCACAAGTCTTCCTCAAGTATTGAATGTCAATGTAACTCAATGGAAAGGTTGGAATCAAGAAATTGAAGCACCTTCATTGATAGCGCCTGAAATAACTAATCGTGGATCCGATTTTGTAGCGGGTTTCTCTTTTTCAGATAATTACAATGTGTACACCCCCCTCTATGTTGATTCTGCATACAAAAATATTCTGGGGGTAAATGCGAACACCATCGTAATACCCGTTAATTGGACATTGCAATCATTGAATCCTGTCGTATTTTCACCAATTACTGGACAGAATCCTCTGTGGAAGGATCTAGTTTTGATGATCCAAAAAGCCCAAGACCAGAACTTAAAGGTATGGTTATCCCCAGAGATCGAAATGTCCCCAGTATCTGTCAAGCAATTAGTACAACAAGATTTACAAACCAATTGGCAACAGAATTTTTCGTCATTATACGCTGAATTTATGATCTTTTCAGCCGATTTGGCAAATTATATGAACATAGAAGGTGTCATCTATCCTACAGATATTCTTCATTTGTATGAAATCGAAAATTATGCGACCCTATCTGAAATAATGATATCTGAAACTATTTCTCAAATCAACAATATTAAAACAAGATTTCCAAACAAAGTGTTCATATCATTAAGTGATAATCCTAACCCTACTCCAAATCTCCATGAGGTTGCGGACGGTTTTGTTTTTACTCCAAATATAAATTTCATTGAGTCTGAATATCTAAGGGAAGATTATCAATCAACCTATAAAGCATATCTGGATGAATATTTATTTACTAATTATTCCGCTTACAACAAGCCAATTTTCATAAATTTAGATATTCCTTCTGTAAAAGGTGTAGAGTATGGGTGTGTAATTTCGGAAGAAGAATGTTTTGATTTCGATATTATCAACCAATTAGATAATAGTTCCCAAACACTTGAATTTGAGGTAGATCTATTAACTCAGGTTGAACTTTACAATGCTGCTTTCAATGCCATCAATGATACCGAATGGATAAATGGAATAATTTCTCAAGACTACAACCCCCAGGTTGCAATTATGGACACGAGCAGTTCTGTCAGAGGCAAGCCGGCCATTGGTGTATTTTGGTATTGGTTCCCAAGGATGTTGGGGATTAGTAATTAATTTTTGGGAAGTAAAAATTGAGAGATCAACAAAAACCAGATAAAGAAAAAATGAAGCATCTTGGTCTAATTAACCTTGGTAGCATATTCTGGAATTTATCACCCGCTTAACTTATCAAACTTACCATATTGAATTATGAAGGCGAATTAACCGCCAGTGGAGCATAAAATGTGAATACTGGCATTCATGCTTGAAGGTCACCTAAAGATAAATATATCGTTAGCAGTGGACCTTTTTCTGAGACTTTTATCGGGTTAGATTTTTCTCAAAGAATCATTTTAAAATTAATTTGGAGTAGATATATACAGCATAATGAGCGCAGAAATAATCAAAAAAGGTGCATAAGGAATTGGCGTAAAAAGTTCATATCTTTTTCGAACCTTCAAAATAACCAGATAAATTGCACTAAATATTCCTCCAAATAGAATTGCAAAAAACAACAAAACAGCTATTCTAGGCCATCCTAATAATAGTCCAAGAATGGCCGTTAAATTAACATCGCCATATCCTAAGGCAACTTCATCCAACGGCTCTCCTCGTTTTTTCGCCAGCCATTTTGAGAACAAAATGCCAAATAAATAGAGTCCATACATTAACAAAAAGCCTATTCCCCCACCTAGAACTGTTTTTTCCCAGCCATTCAGATAAAGTCCTATTATCGTAAATAGAATTGCGCCAAAAATACTGACAGGATGAAGAATTAGACGCTGCTCTAGGTCAATAATAAAAACAAGATATAAAAAAGTAACAATTATAAGTGTGAGGTAAACTCCGGAATATTCAGGCGGAAACAAGTATAATAGAACATATGTTATAATAAAAATAATTGGTAATAAAATTCTTCTTTTACCTGGTTCTGTTTGACATTGAGTGCAAGCTTTGAACAAAAAATATCTTGACAGATCAATAGATTGATGGCATTCGGTACAAATAGGTGAAAAGGATATTTTTCTAACAATTGGCAGTGTATCTGCTAAATGATTAATCATCATACTTACGACAACACTTAATGGAACCAACCAAAGTAGATTTAATAAATTCATAGAATATCCAACTTAATCCAAAACTGTAAGGAAGACTTCTTACACATTATATGTCAAAAGATTCTCAAATTAATAGTTTTTTCAATAAATGGGTTTACTCAGATAAAATTTCTGAAAATATAACCTATATACATACGAAAAATAATTTTAACGGGGATTTGAGAGAAATACCTTCATTCTTAAATTCAGAATTACAATATACCTTGAAAGAAATAGGAATTAATTCACTCTATTCACATCAACTACAGGCGATAAATTTAATTCAGAACAGAAAAAATATAGTCTTAACGACTGGTCCCTCCAGCGGAAAATCATTAGCATATTTATTACCTATATTAAATGCTCTATATCAAAATGAGATTTCAAATGCTTTATTATTGTTTCCAACCAAAGCACTTGCGTACGATCAATTAACCCACATTAAAGAATTTATAGATAATAGCCAAAATAGCAATCTCTGGAAAAATAATATTAGTAAGAAAATTAGTGTTTACGATGGAGATACCCCGAAAGAAATCAGATCTTCTATAAGAAAACATGCCCAGGTAATACTTACCAATCCAGATATGTTGCATATCGGAATTCTTCCCAATCATTTCCTGTGGGAAAATTTCTTTGAAAACTTAAAATTCATTATTCTCGATGAATCCCATATTTATCATGGTATTTTTGGTTCTCATGTTGCAAACGTCATTAGAAGAGTAAAAAGAATTCTCTCTTTATATAATCAAAAACCTGTTTATATCTGTACATCAGCCACAATAGGCAATCCAACTGAATTTTTGAGCAAATTGATTGAAGAAGAATTCGAACATATCTCAGAGGACGGTTCTCCACAGGGTAGAAAGCAAATTGTTTTTTATAATCCTCCCTTATTAAATGAGGAACTGGGTATTCGTAAAAACAGTAATCAAGAAGCACTTAAAATTGTTAATGAATTTCTTGAAAACGGGGTGCAATCCCTCGTATTTCAAGGAACCAGAAAAGAAGTAGAAAAAAGTTTAAAAAAACTAAAGGAACAAAACGAAAATCAAAAAGATTTTTTTTCTGCAGCATATCGTAGTGGATATTTAGCCAACGACCGACGAAAACTTGAAGAAGATTTTCGCTCAGGAAAAATAAATGTATTATTTTCAACAAATGCATTGGAGCTGGGTGTTGATATTGGGGGATTAAAATGCGTAATTTTATCCGGCTATCCTGGCTCTATCAGTTCAACCTTGCAACAGATTGGTAGAGCTGGCAGAAAACAATCCGAAGCCCTGGCAATATTGATCGCAAACATAAATCCAATTGATCAATACATCATCAAACGTCCAGAGTATCTTTTTATCAATAATCCTGAAAAAGCAATCATTAACCCAAACAACCCGAATATTTTGCTTGAACATCTGAAAATCTCATTAAATGAATTGAGCTTTGTGGCAGGGGAAAAATTTGGTAA
The DNA here is from genome assembly GCA_963765655.1 of uncultured Chloroflexia bacterium. Lineage (GTDB taxonomy): Bacteria > Chloroflexota > Anaerolineae > Anaerolineales > Anaerolineaceae > UBA6170. The sequence goes on along the minus strand of CAVXXH010000005.1, from coordinate 959,925 downwards.
TTTAGATTGGGAGCAGACAAGGGCTTTTCTTGAGCTTTTAGTCGAAAATGGTTTGGCACGAAAGAGCAATAATAAATATTTGATTTTTGATCCGTTAAAGTTCTCGAATGAAATCTCACTTCGTAATTTGGGTGGCAATACATTGAAATTAATTGATGTCACAAATAAACACGATCGCGTCATCGGAGAAATCGATTATGCCAGTAGTTTGTGGATGGTTCATCCAAATGCAATTTATTTGCACTTAGGAGTTCAATACATTGTAGAAAACCTAAATTTTGAAACAAATGAAGTTTTATTAACAGAATCAAACGTCGACTATTTTACTGAGCCAAAAATTGAAAAAACATATGAGATTATTGAACAAACTCAATCAAACTCTATCAATAATTTGGATTTATACTTTGGAAAAATTAAGGTTACTCAAGCAGTTATTGGTTACAAAGAAATACTCTGGGAAAGTCACCAAAAAATCTCAGAGGATGCGTTGGAATTACCTGAAATTATCATGGACACTGAAGCTTTCTGGTTTCATATACCAGAGTCAATCAAGAATGAAATAATAAATGAAAAATTTGTATTAAATTATAAAAATGATTATGGTCCAAAATGGAATAGATATAAGGATTTAATACGCAAAAGAGATAACTATACCTGTCAACATTGCGGCATTCCCGAAAATAATACCGCACACCATATTCATCATAAAAAACCAATAAAATTGTTTGAATCAATTGAAGAAGCTAACCATCCATCAAATCTTGTTACCTTATGTGCGAAATGTCACCAGTTAGCTGAGATTCAAGTTAAAGTAAGAAGTGGAATGTCTGGTTTGTCCTATTTATTAAAAACCTTGTCACCAATTTTTATTTTGTGTGGACCTGAGGATATTGATGTAATTATGGACTCAAGAAATGAAATCACAGGATTTGAAAACTCAATTGTTATATATGATAACATTTCATATGGCCTTGGATTAAGTTTGGAACTATACAATAATTTTCACATGATATTGCATGATATGTTAAAGCATGTTAAAGAATGTGGTTGCCATCATGGCTGTCCTGCTTGTGTAGGACCTGTTTCCGATGAAGGATATGGCGGAAAAGAAGAAACAATTCGATTACTTGAATTAATAATGGATTATATTAATGGATACGGAATATAAGAAAAAACTAGAAGCTTTAGGGGTATATTTTGGATCCAAGGATTCGTTTGATTTTAAATCTAATAAAAAGGAAATAACAAAAATCCTTCCAGGTATCAGAAAATCAAATTCTTTAGGTGAATATTTCTTTGCTGAGCATCAATATACCTCAAATTACATCCATGGTTCCATTCCATTTGATCTTTTTTTTCAATCAAATTCAGTTTATTCAACTCCAGAGACTGATAGTACCTTTGATTTGAATAAATGTATTTTTCTTGATACTGAAACAACTGGTTTATCGACTTCCGGAGGTACTTTTGCATTTATGGTTGGAATTGGTTGGTTTGAAGAAAACCATTTCGAATTACGACAATATTTCCTTACATCGCCAGTACAGGAAGAAGCGATGTTGCTTGATTTGGAAAATCTATTGTCAATGCATCAAAATATTGTTTCATACAACGGTATCAGTTTTGATATCCCAATTCTAAGATCCAGATTTAAATATCATCGTATCCCGACAACTATTATCCAAAAAAGACAAATCGATTTATTAAAATACGCGAGGATGTTATTCCGTTATCAATTTGATAACCGATCTTTGAAAAGTATAGAATCAAAGGTTTTAAATTTCTCAAGGTCCGAAGAAGAAATTCCTGGCTATCTGGCTCCTGTCATTTATCAGGAATATCTAAAAACCGGAGAAACGCAGGATATTGTTGGTGTGTTTTATCACAATGAGATGGATGTCATTTCACTGGCAGCGCTTCTGAGGATCATTGATGAAGTAGCAAACGAAAAAGATCAACTTTTTTCTACTTATGAAACGTTACACTTTTCACTGGCACGTCAATTTGAGAGAAATAGAGAATATTCAAAAGCGATTGACTCTTATTCAAAAGCATTGGAACAACCTAAACTTCCTGAAGCAATAAGGTTGACCTGCTATCTTTGCTTAGCAAATATATACAAAAAAACAAGCCAGGTTGAAAAAGCAATGCTCTTCTGGGGACTTGCAACCGAGTTTGGGAGCATAGAATCCTTAATTGAACTTGCTAAAATTTTTGAGCATAAATTAAAAAATTACGAATTAGCATTAGATTATTGTAAAAAGGCTTTATTATTATTGGATAATGATGTAAATTCAATAAAGAGAACCGTATTTCTTGACCAGATTGATTACCGGATGGAAAGACTGAAAGCCAAAGGAAGATTATGAAAGAATATAAATTACTTTATCGATGTTATGGTTTATTAGATGCTAAATCTATTCAAATATTATTGGAATCTTTTAATATAAATTCAAAGGCATATCAGGAAAGCGCCGGGGTTGCATTAGGTCTAACTGTTGGTGGATTGGGTTCGGCAAATATTTACGTAAAAAACGATGATTTCGAAAACGCAATGAAAGTAATCACTATGATGGAGAATGGTCAGCTAGAAATGCCGGAAATAGACCATGAGGATCAATCTATTCCTGCTGATGAAATCGATCCGTCAGATTTTGAAGAAGAAGAAGAAGATTATGATGATGAAGACGAAGATTAAGTAATATTTTCTGCTTCCAGTAACATTCTTTCATTCAACCTGGATAATAAACGTTTTGTAATTTCCCCTGGTCTTCCATCTCCAACTTTTTTACCATCAATTTTTATGACTGGCAATAAACCCCTGCTGGTGCTGGATATGAAGGCTTCATCTATTTTTTCTACTTGATCATAATTTATGGGGGAAAAAATAATTTCAATCTTTTCTTTCTGCGCTTCATCCAATATGATGTCACGTGTTGCCCCACTCAAGACTTCGCTATCTGCTGTAAACATTTGCTTATTCTGAACTGCGAAAAAATTACTTGATAAGCCTTCTAACAAATTTTTTCCTGGACTAAGGATGATCGATTCTTCAAGATTATTCTCTTTGCAATATTTTTTAATCTTTTCAGATTTTTGTATAAATGAAGTTAATTTTGCTTTCGGATTCTTTCGAATCAGGTTGTTCGTATTGACACTCACACCATTTTCGTAAGCTAATTTTCCTGGCGTAGAAAGTTCTTCAAGGATTATGTAACATTTGTTCGGTTCACTCAGAGGAATGTGAATTCTGATACGGATTTCTTCAGCTGGATATTCGCAAATAATTTTGTGTAATGGCTTTCGGATTTTACTTATATCAAAATGAAATGAGTTTTTTGATAGGGAATAACTTTCAACTAAGCGGTTCAAATGAAATGAAAATTGAAAAATCTTATTTTTTTGAACGGTTCTGAGTGTAGAATAAACACCATTAGGTAATGTTAAGACAAACTGTTCAACAGTTTTAGCATTTCTTATAATTGGATATTCTTCAATATGCTCTCGATCGAAATAATATAACCAGCATTTATACATAAAGTTTGCACCGTTATTTCTGCATGAATCACAAATTCTTCAAATCTTCAATCGTATCAATATCAAGAGCCAGATAATCGCTCTCTAAATTTATCTGAAATGGAATTACTTTGTCAAATAATTGTCTTCCGCCTTTATCACCCTGGATATTTAGCAGCTCTTGAAAAGTATCTTTTGAGAATAAGATGGGGTGACGATTTTGTCCTTTGTAATGATGGACAATAATGTTCGGTTTTTGGTACGCAAATAAATTCAAAACATTATTTATCATAATTGATGTTATCTGAGGCTGATCAACAAGCAAAAAAATGATTGCGTCGACTGGATTCTTAAAAAAATAGCTTACACCTAAATTCACCGAGGATGCCTGACCATTTTCCCAATTAACATTATTTAAGATAACAATTTCATTCTTATCAATTACATCTATGATTTCTTCGTAGTGGGAGCCAAGAATAACAACCCGATCCTGAAACTGCACACTTTGTGCAGTTTCTATAACATTTTCTATAAATGTCTTTTCCTTAAAAATCGCTAACTGTTTTGGACTTCCAAACCTGGAGGCAGAACCAGCAGCTAATATTACACAACCAATTTTTCCCCAATGAGCATTTATTTGAAGATAGTCATTTTTAATTTCACTCAGTAGAACCTGGTGATAAAAATATTTTAGGTGTAAAGCCAAATCATCGACTATTTTATTGTCCACCCGGCAATCTGCCTGATGTAAAAAAAGAATTTTTTCAGCTTGATCAGGTATGTTTTTAAGACCACCATCAGGATGTGTCAATATTTCAAAAAGGTGATCAGTGGTAATTGTCTCCCCAATAGCGATATTTAGGGCTCTGGCGATTTCTTCAGGCCTATGAAAAAAATCTTCAGTCAGGGGTTTACCTATTGCAGATAAACCAACCACAACACATACTTTATTTACAAACGAAGGAATATTGGGTTCATGCACTCCGGGAAATTTACAAGGTTTCCTTTTTGAACCATCTGCCTCAATGAATAAAGGAATCTGGTGTTGAAGGAGGATCTCAGATAATGTCTTTAGTTCGTCGGTTTGGTAACCAGTAATTTTCGTTTCTTCATTTTCAGCAGAGCCTCCATAAATTAAGGTAACATTATTTATTCGATCTACATTAAATTGACCGAGTTCTTCTAATTTTATGGATTGATCCGCAAATTCAATTTCTGATCGAGCCATTTTTGTGGTGGTAGTGATAACGCATTTTTTGGGAAATAATTCATGAGCAACAGCAAAGATCAGGCTGGTTTTACCTCCAGCCCCAACCCAGGCAACCTGATCAGTTGCCGAGAATAATTTTAAAGAAGAAATTCTCATTTAATCGTGTTTTGATACGTCAGAATTGCTTCCAGCACACCACCTGCAATTGCTAAAGCCTTTTCAGAAATGAAGTAAATCAAATTATTATCGAGACGAGGATCCAAATCACCAATTTTTATTCCTTTTTCAACATAGATACCGTCGTGCATTAATCCACGTAGACAACCGTCAAATGGTGCCAGAATTGGTTTATTGTCGATGCTTCCAATTGAATCACCTTTTTTAACAAAGGTACCAAGAGTGACATTCGATTGGATATAACCACTGGCTGGTGCACGTAAGACGCGTTCATTACTTTTTTGAGAAACTGTTCCGGGTATGCCTGTATCTGACATTGCTTCACCATCCCACAGTACTCGACCCAAATAATGTCCACGATTTGTTTCAATCACTGCATGACAATTCTCGCCAACTTTGAATCCCGGTCCGAGTCCAATTACCATCGGTTTTGTTTGAACTCGATATTCAACAAATTTCTTTAATAATCTGGCATCAACGATTACATCCGGCATAAATTCAGGAAAAGAATATCTTTCTGGAGATCTCAAAACAGGAATTTCGTGCTTGTTAATTAGTCCGGGAATGTCATGAGAATCTTTTATATATCTGGCAACTATGCCTTCTACTTTAACTTCTTCCCCATAAATTGCATTTGCGAAAGATACTGTTCGCCGTAAAACGAGAGGTTTTTCAATTTCAGTAATTACTACATTCCAACCTACCCGATGAAGACGAAATGCTACACCACTTCCGAGGTCACCTCCACCGCGAATTATTACATTCATCCAGCACCTCAACAATATAAAAGATCAATAAATTTGATCTACGAATTATTCTTCATCAATCTTTCCTAAGCCCCGCAGCACATTTTCAGGTGTCATTGGAAATTGATCAAACCAAACACCGGTTGCTGCGTGAATAGCGGAACTAATCGCAGGCACAAGCGGAATATATGGCATTTCTCCAACTCCACGAGCCCCCCATGGTCCGATTGGATCAGGATGTTCTATTATGATTGAATTAATTTCGTCAGGTATATCCCACACAGTTGGGATCAGATAAGTCGATAATTGACTGGTTTTAACATAACCATTTTCCTGAATAAAATTCTCCAATAATCCATATCCAGCAGCCTGGACGATTGCGCCTTCTATCTGTCCAACAACTAATTGTGGGTTAATCGCCTTACCAACATCATCAGCACAGATTACTTTACTCAAATGTACTTCACCAGTTTCAAGGTCTATTTCAGCTTCAACAGCTTCCGCTACATATCCATAAGAGAAATTTGGAACACATTCACCGGTATCTTTATCATACGGGGTTGTTTTCGGTGGCTTATATTGATATCTCCCTATTGCTGGTCTCTCTTCATTTTTCCATTTTTCTAAAGCTAATTTCCCAGCACCATAAATCGAATTTCCAGCCATAAATGTCATACGGGAAGCGGAAACGCTTCCTGAATTGTCCGAGGTACTGGTGTCAGAGGCGAATAATTCAACTTTACCTACATCCACACCTACCGCTTCGGCTGCCATTTGACAAAATACAGTATGAGATCCCTGACCAACTTCCGCACCAGCATGGTATAGGATTACCTTTTCAATTTCAGATTCCCCCACAAGCTCTATCGTTGCCCAACAGTTCTCCGGAGCTCCAAAGGAAAAACCAATGTTTTTATATCCACACGCAAATCCAAGACCTTTAATATTCCTACTATTTGAGGCGAATTTTCGGTTGGGATTATTCCAATCACCATCAATTTTATTCCAGCCCGCTTCGATAGCACATCGCTCAATCACCTCAGATAAACTGACACCAGCAGGCATTAGGGACTTTACAGGTAGTCTCGAACCATCTTTAAATACGTTACGCATTCGAATTTCTACAGGATCAAGACCTAATTTCTCAGCCAACTTGTTGATTTGCATTTCAGCAGAAAATGCAGATTGCGGACCACCAAATCCACGAAAAGCTCCACCAGGAACATTATTAGTATAAACAGTATATGAATCAACTTTTACATTGGGTATTTCATACGGGCCAGTGCACATTAAAGTTGCGTTACCCTGTACTTTTGTGGAAGTATAAGCGTAAGCACCGGCATCAGCTACAATTTTAACCTCAGCGGCTAGAATTTTACCATCTTTATTCGCACCCCATTTAGAAAAAATCTTATAAGCGTGTCTTTTGTGATGTCCAATGATTGATTCTTCACGCGACCAAATTGTTTTAACCGGTCTATTAATACCTTTTTCTAAAAGCTTGGATGTTGCCAATGCCAGTGTAATCTGGACTGACATGTCTTCACGCCCACCAAAAGCTCCACCAATCGCGGGATATATGATGCGAATCTTATCCAAAGGAATATTCAATGAATGGGCAATCTGCTCCTGATCTTCATGAACCCACTGTCCCCCCACAATGACAGTAATTCTATCGCTCTCATCTATATAACTTACTCCAGCTTCAGGTTGAAGATAGGCATGTTCTTGCATTGGTGTTTGATAAACACCTTCCACTATTACTTCAGAATCCTTGAATCCTTGTTCAATATCTCCATCTCGAACTTTATAATGCAGCAACACATTGTCATCTTGATCTTGATGTATTCGTATTGCATCATTTAGCAATGCTTCGTCAGGATTATTTATCACTGGCAATTCTTCATAATCAACTTTAATTTTACTCAGTGCATGTGAAGCGATGGCTTCAGATTCTGCAATTACCAGCGCAATTTGGTCCGATACACATCTTGTCCGATCCGCTTTGAGATTATTGGATCCTGGACCACAAAGAACTGGTTGGTCAGGCATAATTAGCCCATATTCATTATTTGGGACATCCTTTGCAGTTAATACAATGACAACCCCTGGCATTTTTTCAGCTTCACTGATATCGATGGTTTTTATTACCGCATGGGGCAACTGTGAAAATAAAGTTTTCATGTAAAGCTGGTTATCAAAGTTTATATCACCAGGATATAAAGCTTCACCAGTCACTTTTGCTTCTGCGTCAACTCTAGTAATGACTTTTCCGATTTCCATAAAACCTCATTGACTTTTTATCGTTTATATTTTTTTCCACGATAGGCAACTCTGGGAACGTCTAAAGGACCATAGCGAGAAGGACCTGCAACTCTATATAATAAGAATGTAATCAGTTGAAATAATAAAAAGATAAGAAATGCCACCACTAGTGTGATGATAATTTTTATCAATAAATACGGGTCACTTCCGGATATCAATAAATCTCTTGGAACTGGTATCCATTTATTTACTTTATTAAGATCGATTAGTAAAATCGATGATGCGTACCCCATGATTGGAGCAAAGATTAATAAGGCAAATCCAATTCCACGCCAAATGGGATGAATGTGAATTTTATTATCAGTGACTGGGAGTTTTTCCTCATAAGAATCATATCTAGACATCATTCCCTCCGAAATAATAATTAAGTCTTAACCGCTTTTTCAATTGCGGAAATAATTTTGTAGTATCCAGTACATCTACATAAATTACCTGAAATCGCCTGTTTTATTTCTAATTGTGATGGAGTTGGTTTTTCTTCAAGTAACTTCACAGCAGACATTACAAATCCTGGCGTGCAATATCCGCACTGAACTGCTCCCTCTTGAATGAATAAATCCTGAACAACGTGTTTTACTCCTTCGGATTTTATACCTTCTATAGTGGTTATCTGAGCATTGTGTGCTCTTGCAGATGGGACCAAACAGGCCAATACCGCTTTCCCATCCATAAAGACAGTACAGGCGCCACATTCCCCTTCTGAACATCCATCTTTCGTTCCAATTAGCTTTGCATCCTCACGGATTAAATCTAACAGGGTTTTATCCTGGCAATTATCAAATTCAAAATACTTACCATTAATATAAGTCTTTATTTTTTCGTCTTTGATTGAATGGAATGAATGAGCTGTTAATACCGGAAAACTGGCGTGATTATCTAAAATAACCGGATCTTTCGGTAAAAGATTATCTCTTTTTCCTTCAGCAATCGATAGTAAAGCCCGTTTTGTTAAGACCTTTACCATTGTTTTCCTGTATGAAGCTGATCCTCTAACATCAGAGATTGGTTTTGTTGCTTTTTGAGCAATTAAGGAGGCTTCAATAATGACATCCTCAGATAATTTTTTTCCAATAAGGAATTGTTCCGCTTCTTTTGCATGAATAATAACTGGTGCTACTGCTCCTAAGGTAATATTTATATTTTGAATTGTTTCATTTTCAATTTCACAAATTACGGCAACATTTACCAATGATATCGCTTGGGTTCGTCGCAGAGCAAATTTTATAAATTCGCCTTTTTGGGAAGCATCCAAAGCGGGAAAATAAATATCAGTTACCATCTCATTAGGTTGTAAAATGGACTTTCTTACACCTAAATAAAAATCATCAAGTGAGACCACCCTTTGACCATGAAGAGATTTTAAGACTAATTTTGCCTGTAGAGCCATTAATGGCGTGATCGTATCATTTGCTGGCGATGCAGTAATTAAATTACCTGCGATTGTTCCCCGATTACGAATTTGAGGTGAACCGACCTCCCAGGCCGCCTGAGCCAACGGTAAAGCCTTTTCTTGAATTAGTTTTGACGCAGCTACATCATTGTGAGTAACCAGAGGACCTAAGTGAATATTTTGTTCTTCGTCTAAAGTAATTTGATTAAGACCTTGAATTCTGGTTATATCGATTAAAACATCTGTCGTTTTTCTAAGACCTTTTTCAAATTCGATGATTAAATCAGTTGCTCCAGCAACAATTCTTGCTTGATTCTGATGTTGATTAAGAATTTCTAGTGCTTTTTCAATTGAGGTAACGTTGTAGTACTTATTCCACATCAATTCTATTCCTCCGAAAATACCTTAAACTCTCTCCCGAGGCGTTGTTTTTCACCTTTAATATTTCCGCCATGATTGACAGAGCAATTTCCTCTGGTGTTTCACCTTTTAGGTCCAAACCTATGGGAGAGAAAATTTTTTCAATTTCTGATTTCAATATACCATCATTTAATAATAATTCAGTTGTTTTAATCCAGCGTTTCCTGGACCCAATAACTCCAATATATTGAGTATCTATTTTTAAAATTTCTGGTAGATACTTCACATCGATCTCAAGACTTCGGGTTGTCATCACCACAAATAAATTCATGGATTTAAAATCAAAGTAAGTTTCTAAAAAATTTTCTAAATTTGGGTAACGATGGGATCCGTCTGGTAAATTTTTATCAGATAATAATTCTTCGCGATCATCGACCACAAATACATCAAATCCCAGCCAATTTGCTAAAAATGATAACTGCTTTCCAACATGACCAGCGCCAATAATGAGGATTTTCGGTTTTTTTCCTATGACTTCCATATAAACACTCATTTCACCACCACAAACGCCTGGGTCTCCTTGTTCGGGGTTAACCAATTTATATTTGAGAGTATTGGTTTGTCCACTTTTTGTTAGCTGAATAGCCTCCGATATGCAGAGGGATTCAATTTCACCACCGCCAACGGTACCAACAATGTGACCATCGGGGTATACAATCATTTTTGAACCAGCATGACGTGGAGTAGATCCTTGCGTTTTGGTAACAATACACAGTACGGCTGTTCTACCTTTGGATTCGATTTCGTTTATTTCTGAAAAAATATTCATTTTTATTTTCAGTTTATATTTTCAATTTATAACTAATTTTCTAATTCCTGATTGTTATAACTATTCAGGAAATTTAATTTTTTCTTTTTACATAGAAAAAATGGCTTTAAGGCTGATATCATTCTACTTCACCATAAAGCCATTAACTACCAACTTATTTTGTGGTAAATGTTTTCAATAATGTTTCAACGTTTCCACCAACAGGATACAAAATTGGGCAAGTACAGCCATTCTTTATATATTCTGCCACTTTGGTTCTTGCTTCATCTGGCGTACCAGATGCTGTAATCTTCAAAATAAGATCTTCTGGTACAAGATGTTTAGCTTTTTGAATTCTGCTCGTGTGTAGCAGGCCAACCGAGAATTGATTGGATCTCTGCGACCACATCCGATGAGACACCTGAAGCCTTCGCAATATGTGGTTGTTGAGCAAGATATTGTGTCAGCAATTCTCTGGTCGTATCTATCGCTTTATCATGATCTTCATCCACAGAGCAAACTACTAATTGTGGTCTATCAATATCATCAAATCTTCTACCTGCTTTTTTGGCTCCTTTATCCAATAATTCAAGTGCTTTTAGATTATATTCAGGGGGAACACAATAATTGAGAACACATCCATCGGCTATTTCACCGGTCATTTCCATCATTTTATCCCCCGTTGCGCCAATCATAATTGGCACATTTCTAGGTTCTCTTCTTCCATGAACAACATCTAATTCAATTTCAGATACCTGAATAAATTCACCCTCAAATGAGACTCGTTCCATATTAAGTAATCTCTTGAATACTTCAACTGTCTCGCGCATAGCCAGGAGAGGCTTAGAACGGATAATACCCACATTTTTAGCAAGCGGATCCCACCATGCACCAATGCCACAAATAATTCGATCTGGAGCAAGGTCATCTAATGTAAGGAATGTGGCTGCCAATAAACCAATATTTCTTGTCCAATTGTTAATTACCCCTGAACCAACTTTTAATTTATCTGTGACAGCAGCATAAGCAGCCATAGGCACGATCGCATCACGAACAAGCCGACTTTCTGCTTGCCAGACTGCTTCAAAACCATAATTTTCAGCCATCTTCACATAATCTAATCCATCTCGTAAATCATGAGAGTCTTGCAAATATAAAGCAACACGTTCAAACATCATTCCTCCTTATTAAATCCTTAAATATTGGTTTGTGTCTTCGAAATTGATTAACTTTTTGTACAATTCAAAATCTTCCGGAGAATCTATATCTAATTCAGCGCTATCAAATTTCCTCACTTCAAGATGTGCGTTTTGGGCTTGAGCTTGACGAACATGTCTTTCGAATGATCCAGGACCATAACTAAATTCAATCAAATCTGGAGGTGACATAAATAAGAGATTTGTCCCGCTCATTTTTCTATCCGGTGATATCAGCATAAACGAAAATCCAACTGAATATTCCATTACTCCTTCAATATCTTCTTTCGTTATGAACGGTAAATCTGCTGGTAGTATCAATACAGATTGTGCTGCGTATGCTTTTACAACCTGAATTGCTTTTTTTAATGCCAAATTTAAACCACCATCACCATCCTCCTGAAGCGTCTTTGCATTATAAGATCTTGCTAAAGATAATACAGAGGAATCCTTGCTGACAACCAGAACCTGATGAGGTATTTTAATTTCTTTTAGTACTCTCAATGTATTCTCATACATTTTTAAGTTAAGAATCGCCCTATCTTCTTCAGATAAAATATTTGTTAATTTTGATTTAGATCTTCTTAAGGGTTTTACTGGAACAATCACCCATAAGCTCATGGTTTGACTCCAATCCCAGAATTTAGTAAACCTTATTATGAAATGTCAGACAACTTAATTATACAATAATTAGAAAATATATCTATCTAAATAAATCATCATTTTCATTACGCAACAGTTCATTTGTGTAACTTTCTCTTAAGGGATATGGAAATCCACGAATTACAACTACTGGGCGACCTTCATCCGCCTGTCCCATTAAGATTGAAGCAGCTGCAGCTAATTCGTCAGCTGCCCCAATTTCAGTAACTCGTAGTTGGTATCCAAATCTATCTTTGTATCCCCTCCGATCGATTATAGCTGGTACGCCACTTACGCCAATGGCTACACCTACGATACCCTTCCGCCAGGGTCGTCCATGGGAATCAATGATGATAACTCCAATATTTTTTCCAGTTTTATTCTTGATGAACTCGCGAATGATGGTAGCAGATTTATCTGGGTCTAAAGGTAATAAAAGAACCCAACTTTCAAGGTTTGCGTCTAATCCTTTCACATTTGAGTGATCAATTCCCGCATTTGCACAAATAAAACCTAAATTATGTTGTACAATCATCAATCCATTTCTTGTACGAATAACCTTCTTCGATTCCTGTAATATAAGCTCAACTAATCTTGGATCTTTTCCTGTAGATTTTCCATAATTAATCGCCTGGCTTCCTGGTTCTACGTCCATTAAATTGATGAGTTGGTTTTCGGATTTTGATACAACTTTTTGAGCAATAACAACAATATCTCCTTCTTCCCAGGTCCAATTATTTTCAATAGCAGACATTAATAATTGTCTCTGGTAGAAAAGAAGAAATTTCTACCTCCGGAAAATTCTCGAATGCAGAAACCAATAAATTCATTTAAGAAATACCAGTTATTTTTATACCAGCATCATGGATGCCGAATTGTTTATTGATACCAATTAATATGGATGTCAGACCTTCAACAACAACTGAATTTTCGATAGGACCAGCGTCGATACCCACAAGTCCCGCATCCTGTACCAATTTAATAACAGTTTCTCGAGAAGCTTTACTATCACCGGTAACTAACACATCACAGTCAACTTCTCCATCCTCCACCAGGTGTTCATAAGAGATGTTCTGAAATGCTGCCACAACACTTGTATTCTCTCCTAAAATTTCTTTTGCTTCCAATGTTGCACTTCCTGCAGGTGGCATCTGCACTTTGGTAACTTTCGGTGGAACGAGTGGTACAGTCACATCAATGACAATTTTGCCCTGGCTTGCTTCTTTAATGTATTCACACATGGCTTTGTGCGCATTGAATGGAACAGTTAATACAAGTAATTCAGCCTCTTTTGCCGCTGCCAGATTCTCCTTACCTGCAATTTTTATTTCATTTCCAAGCATTTCCTGCAATTTTGTTGCTGCATCCAGTGCTTTACTTTCTTGTCTGGATCCGATCGTAATTTCGTGACCAGCTTTAGCCCACCTGTAACCAATACCCATTCCTTCTTTGCCTGTACCGCCTAATATAGCAATTTTCATTTAAACCATCCTTATATAGTATTAAAATTGATTTTTATATCGATCCCAGACGCCTTTATGTAATTGATAGGCATCGCTATAAATTTGCTTCTCATCGATATTAACAAGTTCTTTATTCTTCATGAGGATTTTGCCTGCTACCATGGTCATTGTTACCATACTGTGATGCATCCCAAACAAAATATGCCAGGGTAAATTACCAGCATTTATCTCCGTAAATGGGAGGTAATCAACAAAAATTATATCAGCCTGAGCCCCAGGAATAATGGATCCAATCGGTAAATTAAATTGTTGAGAAGCTAAAGCTGAATTTTGATAAACCGCCATTTCAACAACATCGTATCCCCCCATTTTTCTTGGATCAAGGTTTACTAATTTATGCACAAGGTAAGTTGTTTTCCATTCGTCCCACATTGTATTGGAGAAACCATCATTACCAAGACAAACTTTTACCCCAGCACGCATCATTGATTCAATATTTCCAATACCAACGGCATTATTCATGTTTGATCGTGGTTGATGTGTAACCCATGTTTTAGTTTCCGCCAGTATATTGACTTCTTTTGCATCAACATGGACTGCATGGGCAACAATTGATCGCTCATTTAATATATTATTTCTTAATAAACGATCAACTACACGCAATCCAGATTTTTTTAAGCTATCGTATTCATCTATAGGGTGCTCAGCAACATGAATATGAAAACCAATTCCTGAAGGTGCCATACTTTGACTTAATTCAATCGTTTTATCCGAAAGCGTAAGACTGGCGTGTAAACCAAAAGTTGCCGCTAATCTACCATTTAAATTATTTCCATTATTAATTCTTGAAATGAACCTTACATTTTCATTGATTCCTTCATGCGCTTTCTCTTCCCCATCCCGATCAGTTACTTCATAACATAATGATGCTCTGATCCCAGATTGGTCAACTACATCAGCAATCACATCCAACGAATTGGAAATAGCATTTGGAGATGCATGATGATCAAATAAACTTGTATTTCCATGTTTGATTGCATCAATGATACAAACCCAGGCAGATGATGCTACAGATTGTTCATCCAAAGCCTTATCCAAAGCCCACCAAAGGTTACTTAATATTTCTGGAAAAGCAGAGGGAGGATCACCTGGAATGGCTAATCCTCGCGAGTATGCCCCATAGAAATGAGTGTGGGCACAAATTAAACCGGGCATTACATATTGATCTTTTGCATCTAAAATCTCTTCACCTGGATTTTCTTTTAATAAATTTTCAGTTGTGTCGATTTTTTTAATCACATTACCTTGAATTAAAATTGATTTGTTTTCAATAATCTCATTCGGTGTTGTCCAGGTAATAATCTTTCCGTTGGTAATAATCACTTTTCTCTCCTGTATCGTAATTTTATTTGTCTAATCTATTATTTCTTTTTGATTTACCTTTATCCAGAAATTACTTTATAATCAGGTTCGAATTAATTCAAAGGAGTGGATAACATGTCATCAAGGACCGATGCTCTTGAGTATACTAAGAAAAATTATGATTTCTATCAAGGAATTTTACAAGATTTTATAGAAATTCCATCTATTTCAACAGACCCAATTCGCAAACCGAACATGTTGGAAGCAGCTAATTTTATCAAAGAAATTTTAAACCAATTTGAAATTCATGATACTCGGATTTTTGAAACACAAGGCCATCCTGTGGTGTTTGCTGAAAAAAAATCTGCAAACAAAGATGCATTAACAGTATTGATATATGGTCATTATGATGTTCAGCCTCCCGATCCAAAAGAATTATGGGAGACAGACCCATTTTCACCTACTATCAGAAAGGACCGCTTATATGGGCGGGGTGCTTCTGATATGAAAGGTCAGATAATTGCAAGTTTAGCTGCGTACCATGCAATCAATTCAACGGGGCAAATTCCAGTAAATTTCAAATTTATCATTGAAGGAGAAGAAGAAATTGGTTCCCCGAATCTGGCTGATTTTCTGGCTAAAAATAAAGATTTGTTGAAGTGCGATGTTATTTTAAATCCGGATGCTGGCATGATATCACCTGAAAATCCAACGATTGTGTATGGATTGCGTGGTATGACATATTTTGAATTAAATATACATGGACCGGAACATGATCTCCATTCGGGTATGTTCGGTGGTGTCATCCATAATCCAGCCATTGTTTTGTCTGAATTAATCACCAAAATGCATGATGAAGATTGGAAAGTCACTCTTCCGGGTTTTTATGATGACGTAATTCCTTTAAAAGATGAAGAAAGAGAACAACTTTCAAGATTACCCATTACTGAAGAAGATTTAATACGGCAGACAGGTGCACCCGCTTTGTGGGGTGAAAAAGGTTATAACCAGATAGAAAGACTGGGTGCTCGCCCAACCCTTGAGATCAATGGAATGCTTTCTGGTTTTACAGGTGAAGGTTCAAAAACCATCATACCATCATCAGCAATGGCAAAAATTTCTATGCGTACCGTTCCAAACCAGGATCCAGATAAAATTTATCAACAATTGAAGAATTTCATAGAAATGAATATCCCGCAAACGGTTAAATGGAATCTTAAGCAATTTGCGGGCGGTTGGGCATCCATATCTGATACAAGTCATCCGGGTGTCATTGCCCTTACAAAAGCCCTGAAAACCGAGTGGGGAATTGAACCATTGTTTAAACGCGAAGGTGGTTCAATACCAGTAGTTGCAGCAATGCAGAGAATTTTGGGAAAAGACTCGGTACTCACTGGATTTGGTCTTCCAGAAGATAAAATTCACTCGCCAAATGAAAGTCTTCATTTGCCAACCTGGAAAAAGGGAATTCTATCCTTAATTCACTTTTTCTTTAACTATGCAGGTATAGAATGAAAACTGAAAAACTTAGGTTACCAACCTATGGCGGACAGGCATTGATTGAAGGTGTATTGATGCGTGGAGGCAAATATCTGGCTGCTGCGTACCGGAAACCTGACGGGGAAATAATTGTAGAAACTGAAGAATTAGGAAAAATTTACCAGAGCCCGCTCAAAAAAGTTCCATTTTTGCGGGGTTTAATTATTCTTTGGGATGCATTGGGATTAGGAACAAAATACTTAACAAAATCCGCAAATTTTCAGACTGAGGACGAAAAAGAAAAAATTGAAGGACCGGCTTTATATCTAACATTAATTATTTCATTAGCGGTTGCTATGGGTTTATTCTTCCTCACGCCTGCGTTATTGGGTAAAGCACTTGAACAATGGTTGGGGTTTTCACATATCATCCAGAACTTAATTGAAGGATTAATTCGTCTTGTTTTTGTTATTGGCTACATCTGGGGCATCGGAAAAATGTCCGATATTCACAGAGTATTTTCTTACCATGGTGCTGAACATAAAACAATCAATGCTTTTGAAGCAAAAGTTGAATTAAGCCCAGAAATAGTGAAGCAATACTCTCTACAACATCCTAGATGTGGAACAGCTTTTATCCTCTATGTAGTTTTAATTTCTGTGATTATGTTTACTTTTCTAGGGGATCTCGGATGGCTGTTATTAATCGTAACTAGATTAGTATTAATTCCAGTTATTGCGATGATTGCTTATGAATATATTCGATTTACCGCTGACAATTTGGATAGCCCAATCATCTCGTTATTTGCTAAACCTGGATTGTGGCTTCAAAAATTAACAACCAATGAACCAGATGAAAAAATATTGGAAGTAAGCATTGCAGCTTTTAACGCAATGTATAAATTAGAAAACAATGAATCATAAGTTTTCAGTATCTTTTTAGGAATCAAATCAAATATCAAACTTGACACATTCAAACCTGAAAATATACTTAGTTTATGAAAGGTTCGAATTTCTTTTGGTATTTTTTATCAATACTCTCTGGGTTTTTAATTGCTGGGGTTATTCTGTTATTAAATACAAAAGATGCGGGATTACCGATAACAGTTATTCCTGCTCCCACACCTTTGCCAATTAAAGTGTATTTATCTGGAGATATTGACAATCCGGGTGTATATCTACTTCCTGTTGATAGTCGTATGGAAGATTTAATAACCCTTTCGAATATAAAAATTCCCCCTGAAGCAGATATAAATTTAGCTTCAAAGTTGTACGATGGTCAGCATATTCAAATATCTTCCAACAACTCAGCTGTCAGGACAAATACAATCACAATAACAAATTCGGAAAAAATTAATATCAATGAAGCGGATATTGAAGAGCTGATACTCTTACCTGGCATTGGAGAAACGAAAGCCAAAGAGATTGTTATGTATAGAGAAACCAATGGCTATTTTGATACAATAGAAGATATACTTAATGTCCCTGGAATTGGAGATGCGACGTTAAAACAAATACAGGATAGAATTGCAATAAATTCTTTGGATTAACGAGGTAAGCCATGAGTTTAAAAGATCAATTATCAGAAGCATTGAAAGTTGCTATGAGAGAATCGAATACCGATTCAAAACGCGTCATTCGCATGGTCATATCCAGTATTAAAAACAATGAGATTGATAATGGAAAAGTACTAACCGATGAAGAGGTAATTTCCATCCTCTACAAGGAAATAAAGAGCAGACACGAAGTTATTGAAGGTGCGGAGTTAAGTAACCGCCAGGATCTGATTGATGAAGCCCAACACGATATCAAAATCCTCAATGCTTTTCTACCGGCAGGTTTATCTCAAGAAGAAATTACTTTAATTGTCCAGGAATGCATAGTGGAAGTAGGAGCACATACACCTGCAGATATGGGAAAGGTGATGAAAATGGTCTTACCAAAAATTACTGGAAGGGCTCCAGGAAATCAAGTTAGTCAGATTGTGAAAGATTTATTACAAAATTAGCATGATAAATTCTTTAGAGAAGAAATTTAAGAAAAGAGAGAATTCGTTTTTCAAAATACTAATCTTAATCCTCACTGGCATAATTGCTTTTGGGGCCATTATATTACCTATTTCTTCTCGTCCAACAGCATTTGAATTATCAGTAGGAAGCGTTGCGACTCAAGATTTTCAAGCTCCAAGAAATCTAACATACACATCTGATTACCTGACAGAACAAAGAATTACTTCCATAAAAAATTCTGTCACACCGGTTTATCTAAATATAGATCCGGCAATTTCTCGACAACAAATCGATAGGCTCAGAAAATCCATTGATTTTATTACATTGGTAAGAAATGATTCGTATTCAGATCTAAGTCAAAAAATTAATGATTTATCGAACTTAACCCACACTCAAATTTCGCGCGATCTTGCTACCCAACTCATAAATCTGGATGAACAAACCTGGGTGTCCCTTCAAAGAGAAGCTATTTTGGTACTGGAGCAAGTTTTTCGAGCAACAATTCGCGATAATCAGGTTCAGGAAGCAAAGCAAAGAGTACCAACATTAATCAGTTTTTCGTTCAGTGAAGATAACACAAAAATAATTGAAAAGCTAGTATCCCCCTTCGTGGTTCCTAATTCATTGTTCAGTAAAGAATTAACCGATGAGGCGATAAATTTGGCAATTGAACAGGTTGAACCTGTTGAAAAATCATATTCCCCTGGTGAAATCATTATTCGTCGTGGACAAATTATTGACAACCAGACTTATGAAGCCTTAGAAAAATTCGATTTCATTTCACCAGATAACAAACAACAAGAATATTTTGCTACAGGAATTTTTGTATTGGTTCAAATATTTTTACTGGGGTTGTATTTTAGTAGACAAAGGTCTAACGCACTTTCAGTAAAAGAAATTCTTATTATTTCAATTGCTTTTATAATATTTTTATTATCCGCAAAATTCTTAATTCCAAACAGAACCGTACTACCATATATTTTTCCTTTTGCTGGTTTTACATTTGCCATTGGAACCTTGTTTGGCTTTGAGGCTGCTTTTGTCCTTTCACTTTCTTTAAGCTCAATGATTTCTTTTGGTTCCTTTGATTTTCAGAGTTTATTGCCATTCTATTTAATACCTTCTATATGTGGAAGTCTTATTTTAGGCCAGGGCAGAAGAATTTCTGTATTTTTTAGTGCTGGTTTAGTCACTGGTGTTTTATCCGCGGGGGTTATACTCGCTATTCGATTATTAGATGGATCTACTGATTTAATAGGAATGATTACACTTTCCGGTGCATCATTATTCAATGGTATGGCATCAGCCAGTTTAGGTCTTTTAATGCAATTCTTTGTTGCCCAAATCTTGGGAATTACAACTGCGATCCAATTACTTGAAATTTCCAGGCCTGATCATCCGTTGTTACAATATATTTTAACCAACGCTCCTGGATCGTATCAGCACTCACTTCAAGTAGCCAATATGGCAGAGCAAGCAGCAAAAGACATTGGCGCTGATCAATTATTGACAAGAGTTGGAGTTTTATATCATGATGCGGGAAAAGCTGCAAATCCATCTTTCTTTATTGAAAATCAGATCGCAAGTGATATTAATTCCCATGATGAGTTGGATCCCTATTTAAGTGCTGCTACGATTATTCAACATGTGCCTGATGGCGTTGATCTAGCGAAAAAATTCCGACTACCATCTAGAATTATTGACTTTATAAAAGAACATCATGGTACTTTAATGGTTAAATATTTTTATGTAAAAGCAATAGAAGCCAATAATCATGATTCAAATTCGGTCGATGTGGATGATTTTCGCTACCCCGGTCCAATTCCACAATCAAAAGAAACAGCTTTGTTGATGCTGGCAGATGGTGTTGAAGCAAAAGCAAGAGCTGACAAACCAACGAACCGGGAAGAATTAGAAAAGATTATTCATGGCGTTATTGATTTTTGCCTAAAAGAGGGTCAACTAGAAGACACAGAACTAACGATGAAAGACTTAAACATTATTATAAATTCATTTTCAAATACTTTAATTAATACGTACCACCCTCGAATAAAATATCCTGAATTAAAACCGCAACCTGTTGAATTACTAAATGAACCAGACGAATCCTGAAGTAATTATTATCAATGAAGAAAAATTTAATATTCCTGTAGATATTAGAGATCTAATTTCTTCAATTCTCCTTTTCGAAAACCAAGTACCCGATAAGGTAGTGACGATAAATTTTGTAAACGACGAAGAAATGAAGGAGTTATATAGTAAATATTTTGGCTACGCGCAATCTACAGATGTATTATCATTTGAAGCGGGTGAAATTGATCCGGAATCTGGTAAAGAAATTCTGGGCGATATAATCATTTGTTATCCTTTTGTTACCCAGCAGTCTCTTTCGCTCGGTAATGAATTATTTGATGAATTAAAATTAATGGTAATCCATGGTATGCTGCATTTATTAGGTTACGATCATAATACAGAAGATCAAAAATCAGAAATGTGGCAATCGCAGAATGAGATTCTAATGGCAAATAGAATCAAATTAAATCAGTTACCCGAATGAAATTTTTAAATTTTTTTATTTTTCGCATAAAATCCTTCATTCCTGCCTTTCAGGGAATTCTTTTTATTATTAAGAATGAAAAAAATACCTGGATACATTTGCTTGCATCCATAATAGCTATCTTCTTAATTCTTATTTTAAAATTTACTTATATCGAATCGTTATTCTTTCTATCAGCCATATTCCTGGTGTGGATAGCAGAAATTTTTAATTCAGCCATTGAATACACACTGGATTTCGTCCATCCAGAAAAGAATTCAGAAATAAAAATCATAAAAGATATTTCTGCAGCCGGAGTACTCTTATCTGCGATTTATGCTTTACTCGTAGCGAGTATCGTGCTTATCTCGAAAATTGGCAAATCTTCCAGCTAAAAATTTAATAAGATCACAAACTTTTCTTCAAAGAATTATAAATATTCTCGTAGACTATGCTCCACTGCGTAAGCTGCCGCTTCAGCACGATTTGACACTCCCAGTTTCGATAAGATGCTGCTCACATAATTCCTGACAGTGCCTTCGCCGAGGAATAAGTTTTTGGCAATCTCCCTATTTGTTTTTCCTTCAGATACTAATTGTAGTACGTGCTTTTCTTGCTGACTTAGGTTAGCAAACGCTGAAGCTTCCTCTTCTTTTACAGCACGGCGAACTTCTTGAAAAACACGTTGAGTTACTGCTGGATCTAACGCAGCTTCCCCTCTTCCAACCTGTTCAATGGCTCGGACTAAATCCTCACCACCTATTTGTTTTAAAACGTATCCCGATGCACCTGCTCTGATGGCAGAAAATAGCATTTCATCTTCTGCGTATGATGTGAGCATTACAACTTTTATATCAGGATAATTCTTTGTAATTTCTTCACATGCCTCAATACCTGATGATCCTGGCAACCGTATATCCATTAAAACTACATCCGGCAACAAACGAGATACTTTTTCAAGTGCTTCCTTTGCAGTACCAGCTTCCCCAATAACTTCAAATTGAGGGTTTCGATCTAATAAAGATTTAAGACCAAGTCGTACCACTTCATGATCATCAACTAACAAGATTCTTTGTTTTGACATGCCTCTTCTCCTTATTCACCAATAATTAGTGTCACGGGACAATGATCCGATCCTTCAATATCCCCAAGAATAATAACATCATTTACTTCATTTATAAGCGCATCACTAACCAAAAAATAATCAAGTCGCCATCCGATATTTCGTCTTCGAGCACCAAATCGATAAGTCCACCATGTATACTCTACTTTATCTGGATATAATTCTCGATAAGCATCTTTAAATCCATTGTTTAGATATTTTGTAATCATCTCTCGTTCTTCCGGTAAAAATCCACTTGTTTTTACATTTTCTTTTGGATTAGCGAGATCAATTTCAGTATGCGCTGTATTGAAATCTCCTGTGATTATTATCTTTTCACCCTGCTCATGCAATTGATTGCATTCAGATAATAAAGTCTCATAAAAGGCGAGTTTGAAATCTACACGATCCTGCCCTCTTTGACCATTTGGAAAATAAATATTGTACAAATAAAAATTTTCATGTTTTGAACGAATTACTCGTCCTTCATCATCAAATGCTTCAACTCCCAATCCAAATCGAATTTCGCCCGGTTCACCTTTGAAAAATGATGCTACACCGCTATATCCTGGTCTTTTAGCAGAATTTATATATGTTTTGTATGAATCTATCTTTAAAGCATTTTCAGGAATTTGCTCAGGAAAGGCTTTTATTTCCTGTAAACACAAAACATCTTTCTCGTATGATTTAGTCCAATCAATAAATCCTTTATTAATTGCAGCCCTTATTCCATTTACGTTCCAGGTTGTTATTTTCATCTTATTATTCTTTCCTAGTGATATGGTAAACTATATTATATAACTTTTCTGCCTGTAACAATTGGAGTGCATAATGCCTAAGAAAATTGTCTATATTGAAGACGATATAGAGATGACATATTTGATTAAGTTGATTCTTCAAAGGAAAGGCTATGAAATAATCTCCACAAATGATGGTATGGAAGGTTTTGAAATAATTGAAAGGGAAAAACCAGATTTAGTTTTATTAGATCTTATGATGCCAAATATTGACGGGTGGGATATTTACCATCAACTAAAATCGAATGAAAACACAAATCAAATACCTGTTATTATTATTTCAGCAAAAGCACAACCCATAGACAAGGTTCTGGGCTTGCAAATAGCAAAAGTGAATAATTACATAAGCAAACCTTTTAAACCTCAAGAGTTGCTGGAAAGTATTGAATCAATATTAAATTGACAATCATTTTATGAAAAACGTTATTATTCGAAAATTGTCTGGAAATTTTGGTTCAATCGATAAATTAGAAGCCTGGTATTTTGAAAACTTTTTTTCTCGCTTAAAAGGCTTGATGTTCAAGAATAATATTTCATTAAACCAGGCAGGATTATTTATAAATAAAAACGAAAATATAGTTGATTCAGCTATTCATATGTTGTTTATGAATTTTGATATTGCAGTTTTTTGGTTAGATAAAACAAATACAATTGTAGATAAAAGAATTGCAAAAAAATGGGGTTTAATATATTATCCTGATGTCAAATCGCATAAAATTCTGGAAACACATCCAGAGATTTTTGAAACATTACAAATTGGAGAAGAAATAACCATTGAAAATTTATAGATTTTTGGTCTTTTTATTTTTTATTTCTTCCTGGTTAGTTCCTTACAAGGTGGTATCTGCCCAATCTGAAAATCCAGAGTACCCTGTGTATATCGTTCAGCCAGGCGATACGATTAATCTCATCGCTATAAAATTTGATGTAAGTGCAACAGACATAATTGCTGCTAACAACATAACCGACCCAAATCTATTAAGTGTTAATACTCAACTGGTTATTCCTGGAATCAAGGGAGTATCTGGTGTCCTTACTTACAAAGCAGTATCCATCGGTGAAAATCCAGACTCATTGGCAAGAATTTATCAAATCCCAAAGGATGTGATTTATCGTTTAAATCAAACCACCTCTCCATCAGAATTCTATATAGGTTCCAATGTGATTCTTGTGGAATCGCCTGCGACTTTGTTCCAAAGATTTTCCCTTTCATCAGGAGAGACATTATTTGAACTTTCTATTCAGGAGAATGTTTCATTTTGGGAAACAACTATGCTAAACCAGGTAGAAAATCCATGGTTGATAATACCCAATGAAACAATTGTTCTGCCAAAAGTAAATGAAATTGATAACGAGAGTTTTGTTGAATTTATTGGCTTACCACTAACCCAGGGTAAATCAGCAGTCATCAACATTAATTCAACATCACCGGATTTAAAAGGAAAAATTGGTGATACAGAATTACACTTTTTTCCTAATAATTTAAAGCAATCATCCATTTTTGGGATTCATGCAATGCTTCCTGCAGGGCTTTATCCATTTCATCTTGAATATAAAAATAATTTAGATCAAAATATATTGATAGATCAATTAATATTAATCCAACAAGGTTTTTACCCACAAGATCCACCTTTGCAGGTAGATCCCAGCACGCTGGATGTATCTTTGACGAAACCAGAAGATGAATTAATTTCTCAAGTTACTTCACCATTTACCAATGAAAAGCTTTGGACAGGAGTCTTCAATTATCCTGTTGATGATCCTTGCATCAAATCCTGGTTCGGAAATCGACGATCATATAATGATTCACCATATAATCGATTTCACACTGGCGTTGATTTTGGTACGTGTGCTGCTAATCTTAATATTTACGCACCTGCCGATGGAAAAGTTGTTTTTACAGACTCCTTATTAACAAGAGGAAACGCCACATTAATCGATCATGGCCTAGGTGTTTATTCAGGGTTCTGGCATCAAGAAACAATTTTGGTAGAAGTGGGTCAATTTGTTAAAGCTGGCGAATTGATTGGCATAATTGGGAACACAGGAAGATCAACAGGACCTCATTTACACTGGGAATTAGTGGTAAATGGCATTCAAGTCGATCCTTTGCCCTGGTTGGATACCGTTTTTCCTTAATTACACGCAATAGTAGTGTATAATCATACGCGCAAATTTTTTACATAAAGAAAGCAATCCATAAATGATCAAAACCAAAGAAAAACAAAATAATATCTGGGAAAACTTCGAAGTAAATAATAATGATATTGACTTCATTTTTAACCGATTATTTGAGGTTGAAACACCAACAAATACAATCGACCTGGCAAAAATCCTGATTCTAGAAAGAATTAGACTTGAAAAAATCCGACGAGAAGAAATGGAAAAATCTAAAGGAGAAATGTACTTACCAAAAGATGATTTCCAGATGGGTCAAAAAATAACCTTTCCAGCCTTGAATTACAAAAGTGGCGAAGTTGTCGGAATAAGGGCAGGAAATAATCCCGAAATTGGTGAATTTTCGGTCATCCAAATTGGTTTTCAAAAAGGTGAGTCCAGGGAATTCGCTGCAAGCCTTGCGAATCACCCCTTAAATCAAACAAATATCGCTATCAACGAAGAAACTGATCTTGATTTTGATAATATTTTCTCGTTATACAAAAAGAATATTTCCAATTCATTAATCGAAAAATTAAACTCAAATCAAGATCTTGTTCAGATCGCTGGTTTTTGGTTTCCTCGATCTTTATTGATTGATATAAATGTTGGATATTTAAACCTCGCTGAAGCAGTTTTGGAAGTCTCAGATGGAGGTCCTCTTTCCACTCCAGAAATTATTGATCAAATCGAGCTCCCAACAGATTCCAATACAATGCTAACCGAATTTTCTCTCAATTTGGCTCTCCAGGAGGATCCCCGTTTTGATGAGGTTGGCCCAGCTGGAAAAACATTATGGTTTTTGCACCGCAGCGAACCAGACAATGTCAGGACAATTCCCAAATTTCTTATTCCTGATCAACAAAAGAATTTTGATAATTCTAAATACTCAGATCATTTGGCACAAATGAATGCAGGAGTTTTCGATGAATTAGAATATTCAAAATCCATTGAAAATGACTCACTCAATGGTGTTACCATTGCGATAATTTATCCTCACATTGCTTCAGGGTCCATTCCATTGAGTAGTAATCTGGAAAAACTTTTTCCAACAGCATATGAATCACCTCGAATTCGATTTACGTTTGTTGACGGAGATACGCAGGAAAAATTTGCAGGATGGGTAATTCGTGAAAGTAAATATGTCTATGGATTAAAAGATTGGTATGAGAAATACAATGTCTTACCTGGAAGCCGGTTGCACATAAAACCAGGCAAAATACCTGGGGAAGTAATTGTATCAATTGGTAAAAAACGACCAACCAGAGAGTGGGTTCGAACAGCAACCCGTAATGTGGATGGCAAAATTAGTTTCTCGATGACGAAGCAATTAATATCTACTGAATTTGATGATCGCATGATAATAGCCATTTCTGAGAGAGATCAGATCGAAACACTTTGGGATAGATATCTAAATGTTCCGGCAGAAAAACTTGTACCAACATTAGTTAGAGAATTAGCAAAATTGAATCCCCAGGGACATGTTCATGCTCAGGAATTGTATGCTGCATATAATATCGTAAAACGTGTCTCTCCCAGCTACGTATTATATTTATTAGAAAACAGTACAGAAATTGAGCATCTAGGTGATTTATATTTCCGTATCAAAATATAAGAATAAATTTAATTTAAGGTAACGGTGATGAATGATATAAGACGATACAGCATTATAAAACCTACACTCGAAACACCTTTCCACATTGATTTTGATTGGTGGAAAAATCATGATCAGAACTGGAGAGTTTATCTTCACAGTTTTTTATGCGATGAACACCAGGAGATATATACAAATGAAGAGAAATCTCCAAAAATAGATTGGGTAGATCCAATTACTGCAGAAGTTTTTATTGTTGATGGTATTCAACATACCTTAATGAATCATTGTGCAAAACAATCTGAATTTATTGAAAAACACACAACCATTGTAAATGTTGTCTTTGGAATTTTTCTCTCGAATGGCAATAAACCCTTAACACCCGAGCAATTAAGTAGTATAACTGGCAAAGCTGCGATAACAATTTTAAGAACCTTTTCTGGGCCACAGGTTTATCGCGGCATACGCCCAATCCAAAGTAAATAGGTTAAATGCCCCTGTAGCTCAATGGACAGAGCACCAGCCTTCTAAGCTGTTGGTTGTGGGTTCGAATCCCCCCAGGGGCGCTAATTTTTTAAATCCAATAATTTAGTTTTTAGAAAAAAACAGATCAATTCTGTGTTAATTGATCTTTGTATAAATTTATTTTGGTAATTCTCCAAAACTATGATAAATTTTAATTACAATTTATCCTTGATATACCAGGGATTAATAATTATTTGAGAAGTTGAAATATGATAACGAATACAAGAAACTGGCGACCTCCTACCGATGTATATGAATCAGATGATTGCATAATTGTTAAAGTTGAAATTGCAGGTATGGATCAGGATAAATTTGAAATTACTTATTTCAAAAATACTCTTAATATATCCGGTTGTAGATCTGATGAAAATTCAACTATAAAAGCATTTCACCAACTTGAAATTGGTTATGGAGAATTCTTAACTTCAATTGAAATGAGTATGCCTATACAAGTTGATAAATCAGAAGCGATTTACCAAAATGGATTCCTGATTATTAAATTACCAAAATCTCAACCAAAAAATATCCTTATTAAGTAGAGAATACTGAATGACAGAAGATTTAAGAAACTATAAAGAAATCCAAGTAAATGAAGATCCTGCTTCTTCTGAAAAAGAACTAACTCCTCATATTAAAGAAATCCAAAATAATGAAACAGAATCGACTATTTTTGAATTGCCCACGACACTTCCAATTCTTCCCCTGCGTGGACTGGTGGTTTATCCGTTTACTGCAGTTCCATTAACGGTTGGACAACCCCGATCAATCAAACTTGTGGATGAAGTCATGTCTTCTGACCGA
Organism: uncultured Chloroflexia bacterium; assembly: GCA_963765655.1. Taxonomy (GTDB): domain Bacteria; phylum Chloroflexota; class Anaerolineae; order Anaerolineales; family Anaerolineaceae; genus UBA6170. The sequence continues at coordinate 931,731 of CAVXXH010000005.1, read as the reverse complement.
CTGATTGGTCTGGTAGCAACGAAACAACAAGAGATAGAAAATCCAGGTCCGAATGATTTATATACAATTGGGACCGCAGCAACAATCCACCGGATGTTTCGCGCTCCAGATGGAACGATTCGCTTAGTCATTCAGGGAATTTCTCGTTTCAAGATTACTGAATTTATTCAACAGGAACCTTATCTCAAGGCAATCATTGAACCTCACCCTGAAAAAAATGAATCTTCTTTAGAAGAAGAAGCCCTCGCCAGAAACGTGAGAGATCAATTTCAACATATTGCTGAAATGATTCCATCAATTCCGGCTGAATTAGTTGGGTCAATCACAGCTATTAGTGATCCTTTACAAACCGCCTATACGATTGCCAATTTCCAGAGAATGGATCTGGAAGATGGTCAAAATTTACTTGAGTTGGATTCCTCAATGGAGAAATTAAAAACGCTCGTAACGATTTTATTGCGTGAGAGTGAAGTTCTTGAACTGGGTCAAAAAATTCAGAATGAAGCCAGAGAAGAAATAGATAAGGTACAACGGGAGTATTTTCTCAGGGAACAATTAAAAGCGATTCAAAAAGAATTGGGTGAAGGAGATGAACAATCAGCAGATATTGAGGATTTTAAGTCCAAAATAACCTCCTCAAAAATGCCCGAAGAAGCTGAAAAATTAGCAAAAAGAGAGCTTGATAGACTTTCCCGTCTTCCATCTGCAGCAGCAGAGTATGGTGTTATTCGAACTTTTTTGGAATGGCTGGTAAGTCTACCCTGGTCGAAAACAACCGTTGATAATTTAGATATTCAACACGCTCGTGAAATACTGGATAAAGATCATTATGGCCTGGAAGATGTAAAAGAACGGATCATTGAATTCCTTGCGGTGCGGAAATTACATAAAGAAAGAGGAGACTTCGAGGAACAAAAGGTAATTGATGAAATCCGAAGAGACCGCGAAGGAGTCATCCTGTGTTTTGTTGGACCTCCAGGTGTTGGTAAAACTTCCTTAGGAAAATCCATTGCATCCGCTCTCGGAAGAAAATTTATCCGGATTTCTTTGGGCGGCGTTCGTGATGAAGCTGAAATTCGTGGACATCGGCGAACATATATTGGTGCAATGCCAGGCAGAATTATTCAATCGATTCGTCGGGTGGAAACCAAAAATCCTGTATTTATGCTGGATGAAATCGATAAATTGAGTTCCGATTTTAGAGGTGACCCAGCTTCCGCGTTACTAGAGGTGCTTGACCCTGAACAGAATAATGAATTTAGAGATAATTATTTAGAAGCCCCATTCGATCTTTCGCAAGTAATGTTTATCACAACTGCTAATCAATTAGGAACGATACCTAATCCGCTATTAGACCGCATGGAAGTCATTTTCCTGGCTGGTTATACTGAAAATGAAAAACTGAATATTGCCCAAAAATATTTAATTCCACGTCAATTAAGGGAAAACAGTCTGCATAATAATGAAATCCAATTTTCAGATGATGCGATTCATTCCATCATTCGAAGGTACACAAAAGAAGCTGGTGTCAGAAATCTCGAACGGGAAATTGGAAATATTTGCAGAAAAATCGCTACAAAAATAACGGAGGGAAAAAATGATATCTCCGAAATCACACCTGCATCTGTAAAAGAATTCTTAGGTAAGCCTAAATACTTTGAAACAGAAGAGATTATCCGGCGAACTTCGTTTCCTGGCGTGGCCACTGGTCTGGCATGGACCCCTTTTGGTGGAGATATTTTGTTCATTGAAGCCACAAAAATGGCTGGTGATAAATCCTTTACTATCACAGGGTCTATCGGAAAAGTTATGCAGGAATCTGCACAAATTGCGTTGTCCGTTCTGAGAAGCAAATCTGAAGAGTTGAACATTGATCCTGAAATGTTTTTAAAAAATGAAATTCACCTACATGTCCCTGCTGGTGCTCAACCTAAGGATGGACCTTCTGCAGGTATTACGATGTTTACGGCATTAGCATCATTGTTTTCAAATCGCCTGGTTAAGCCAGAACTGGCAATGACAGGAGAAATTTCATTAAAAGGTCAAGTACTTCCAGTCGGCGGGATTAAAGAAAAAGTATTGGCAGCTCATCGTTCAGGAATCAAAACCATCCTTTTACCCAAACTGAATCAATTAGATTTTGAAGACATACCAGATGAAGTAAAGAAAACGGTTAATTTTATATTTGTAGATACAATTGATGAAGTACTTGACGTTGCCTTGGATAAAGATAATACTAATAATGACTAAACTACAACACTATCACTAAACTTTCCTTTAATTTGGAGTAATTTTGGCAAAAAATACAAACCCAACAAATAATCACTGGTACAACATTGATCTGCATATTCACACGCCTGCCTCAACAGATTATCAACAACCAGAATTTGACATACTGGACATATTAAAAAAAGCCGAAGAGAAAAATCTCGATATCATGGCCATAACCGATCATAATACGATTTCTGGTTACAAGAGAATGCAAGAGGAAATTTTGCAACTAGAAGCTTTATTGAAACTAAACAGAATTCTTCCTGTAGAAAAAAACAGACTGGATGAATATCAACGCCTCTTAAAGAAGATTTTAGTTCTTCCAGGTTTTGAATTTACAGCTACTTTCGGATTTCATATTCTTGGAATTTTTCCACCCGATACACCTATTCGCGAAATTGAACATTTACTGTTATCTCTAAAAATCCCGCCTCACCTGTTGGATGATGGCTCACAAAATGTAGGTGCAACATCAGATGTTATCCAGGTCTACCAACAGATTCATGAGCACGGTGGGCTTGTCATTGCCGCTCACGCCAATTCATCCAATGGTGTTGCTATGCGTGGTTTTAACTTTGGTGGGCAAACCAAAATTGCCTATACGCAAGACGAACGTCTTCATGCTTTAGAAGTAACAGACCTTGACCAGATCGGAAAAAGAACTACAGCTCACTTTTTTAATGGCACTAAACCGGAGTATCCACGACGAATGCACTGTATTCAGGGTTCAGATGCACATCGTTTGACAACAGATCCAATTAGAAAAAAGAATTTTGGTTTAGGTGAAAGAACTACTGAAATTCTCTTACCTGAAAAAACTTTTGAAGCAATTCTAAATGTATTTAAAGGCAATGATTTTTCACGTACGAGACCCAGAAAAGAAATTTCCGAACCAGTATCCAATTTCCTGCTTACAGCATTAGAAGAAGGTCCCAATATTATCCAGGATTTTCATGAAAGCATGACTGTTCGTGGAGGAAAATTGTATTCAATTCTGTCTGACATTTGCGCATTTTCCAACACGAATGGTGGTACTCTCTATGTGGGTTTAAATTCAGATCAAAAGTTATCTCCTACCGGCGTTCCCGAAGCTGAAAAAAATATAAAATTAATTGAAAATGAAATTTCAAACCGCGTTGGTCCACCCATCCAATGCGAATTTGATATTCATGAATTCCAAATGAAAAATGTTATTCGAATATTAATTCCCAGAGGAGATGATCCCCCTTATGCTCTGGATGATTATAAAATTTACATTCGTGAAGAGAATGAAACAAACTTGGCAGTCCGTGATGAAATCGTAGGGCTTGTTCTAAGGGGAAAAAGCCGAAGTTTAATGCAATTAGCGCCAGGAATGGATGAAGTTACCATGTCCACTGAGAAAACGGCTGAATTTCATGAAGAGCCTGTTGGTTCCATAGAACCGAAAACGGGAATAGAGTTATATCCGCCTGAAGAAAGAAAAGGGACCTTATATTTTGCTATCAAAGATCTCAGAAATGGGAATGTCGTCACCAATGTAACACAAAAATCTGCAAGACGACTGTGGCAATATGCAATCAGAAGTTACATCGATAAAAAAGATAACCAAATTAGCCAATTCATAAAATGGTATGGCAATTTTGGATTATTACGAAAATATAAAGCAAGATATAACACAAACTATGATTTGATTTACAAAGAAGGGAACAAATTACGCTTCTTTTATGGTGTTAATGCAAATGGACTTCACGGAGAATGGAAAACGATCGCAGGCGAATCAGATGATGAGGAGTAGTAACATCTCTGTAAATATCTTAACTGTCTCTGATCGATCTTTTCGGGGAGAACGAGCAGATAAATCTGGCCCCACAATTATTGACTTTTTAAAAGAAAATGATTTTTTAATCCATGATTATCAGATTGTTCCAGATGAAATGGATCAAATTATAAATATTTTATCGAAATGGACAGACGAGAAAATCCCTTTGATATTCACAACTGGGGGAACTGGTTTCGCACCCCGCGATATAACTCCAGAAGCCACTTTAGCAATCATTGAAAAAGAAACTCCTGGTATATCCGAGTACTTGCGGTCCAGGAGTTTTCAAATTACACCACATGCTATCCTCTCAAGAGCAGTGTCAGGAATAAAAAATCATTCTTTGATAATTAATTTACCAGGAAGTCCAAAAGCAGCCAGGGAAAATTTGGAATTCTTATTACCACTTCTTCCACATGCTATCGAATTATTATTGGAGGATCCTGAATCAGAAAAAAATCATTAATCTTTTTTAATCAATTTTTAGGTATACAAAATAGATTCCAGAGCTGCAGAAATAGAATCTCCATAATTGATCTTTACTCCAGGGAAATTAGAAAATGCCAAATCTTTTTGAGTACCTGAATCTAACATAAATGAATCCCGATTAATCTGAATTACGATAGGTTTTAATTTTCTCCTCAGGAGAATTTCTAAACACAATTGAATATTTGTGGGTTGTGCAGGCGTGATAAAGGCAACTGTGCTTCCTCTCGCTATTTGAGTGCTTAAAGATTCAATAACTTCATTAATCGGCATTCTTCCTCTACCTTCAAAAAATGCCATGGTTTCCAAAATCTTGCCCAGTTGCCTGCTTCCTTTTTCTGTTGGTATAACCGTCATTGCGGAATCTGCGCAAGCAATTCCTACTGCTTTTTCAGCTTTTATATAATAAGAAGCTAATGAAGCTGAAATACTGATCGCGTATTCAAAAGTACTTTTTGGCAATTTAAAAGCTGATTTTTTCTTCAAAGCCCAAAATGTGTCAGCAAATTGAACATGAGGAATTATTAATTCATGAAAATTGCTCCCTGCATCTCCATCAATAATGATCCAAATATCGCCTTGTGGATCCTGGTCAAACTCCTTGACCATAAATTTATCTCTTCTGGCGCTACTCTTCCAATGAATACGACTTAAAGGATCACCTGGTTGATATTCTCTAACACCAGAGGCAAAAGAAGTGGCTTCTAAACTTTTTTGGCGAATTGCTCTTCCACCTTGAATATAGCCAGGTGGTTCTATGAATCGATTAATGTTTTCAATATATGGTAAAACGATTAATTGCTTTTCCGACGGAACTAATTTTTCAGATAGAAACATGCCAAAAGGGTCACCTGAACGTAACAAAGTTGGTCCCAGGATAAAAGAACCTCGTTTTGTGAGAATCGTCCGTGAATTGTAATATCGATTTTTCTTTCCTCCGATTCCGGATAACACCTTTGAACCTGATTTTCCAGGTAAATTACTCAGATCCACCACTTCAATCCATAGTCTGGCATATCGAACGGGGTTGATTATTTCGAATTCTTCTTCGAACACATTTCCCACCTGGTATCTTAAGATTCGTTGATTCCGGGTGATGGTAATTCTCCGAACTGATATATACGTCCAAAACCAATTGATAATTAGAAAAAGTCCACTTAAGACGCCCAAGCGGATGAAAATATCCTTTGAGTTTGGAAAGGATGAGTAAATACCTGTATACCAGGTCATAAATATTGAAAATGCTATGATAACGACTGCAAACCAAAATACTTTTCTAACACGCATTCTGGATCAATTTCCTCGGAAATCTCCACCAGGCACACCCACTTGTAATAAAACTTCCCCAATAATTTGGTCAGCCGTTAAATTCTTTAAGCGAGCAGAGGGGTTAATAACCAAACGATGACCTAATACAAATTTTGCTAATCCTTTAACATCATCCGGCAAAACAAAATCTCTTCCCACAGAAGCAGCTTTTGCCTGACTTACTCTAAAAAGTCCCAGGCTCCCTCTTGGACTGGCACCAAGGTAAACATCATTATGATCCCTTGTGGCTCTTGTCAGTTCAACAATATATCGCTTAACAGCAGAAGAGACATATACGCGCTTTATCGTGTTTTGCATATCAATTATTTCTGTACTGGAGATAACAGTTTTTATGTCCTCAATGGGATGTTTTAATTGTTGAAGTTCAAGTATTTCAATTTCATTGGCAAATGAGGGATATCCAATTCTGATTCTCATTAAGAATCGATCTAATTGCGCTTCAGGTAACGGAAATGTTCCTTCGTATTCAATCGGGTTTTGAGTTGCTAATACCATAAAAGGTTGTGGAATTTGATGAGTTATCCCATCAACTGTAGCTTGCCGCTCTTCCATTGATTCGAGTAGTGCTGATTGCGTCTTCGGTGTCGCGCGATTAATCTCATCCGCCAAGACGATTTGAGATATGATCGGTCCAGGTCGAAATTCAAATTCACGAGTATTCTGATTAAAAATGGACACGCCTGTCACATCACTAGGCAACATATCCGGTGTGAACTGTATTCGATTGAAAGAACAACCCAGGGATTTAGCAAGGCTTTTCGCTAACATTGTTTTTCCCACACCTGGCACATCGTCAATGAGTAAATGTCCTTGGCTGAGTAGTGTAATTACTACAAGATCAAGCACTTCATCTTTTCCTATGATTACACCTTTCAAATTATTTAATAATTTTTGATAAAAATCTTTGACATTATCGATTACAACGGACTCCATGGATAACTCCTTAATCATGCCTGATACGTAGATGATAACTTGTTCTGTTTGGATTTTCTATAAATTGAATAACTTATACGACCAATTAGTATCAATATAGCACTGATGATTGAAACGAATAAACCTATTAAGAAAGATTCAGGTTTATATTTGAATTCGATGGAATGCATACCAGCTGGTGCTATCACTCCCTGGAATAAATAGTCAGCACTTTCAATTATCAACTCTTCTTCACCATCTAAAACGGCTTTCCATCCAGGAAACCAGTTTTGACGAATCACAATCCATCCCGGTTTGTCAGAGGTGTAATTTACAACAATAGAATTCACTGATGGCATTGAAAAATGTTTCAGAGTTCGTTCAGCATTCATTTCTTCAGACGAAATCAAATCTGACAAATTTTCTACAAAAACACATCGATTTTCTGAATTCTTCATTTCGTAAGCTAATAAAGATGCCAGTGTATCCTTCTCATCAGAATACTTTTCACAACCATACCACTGAACGAGACCTTTAGCATCTATCACTTTTTCGGAAATAAAATCTAATTTATTAGGCTCAATTTCAATGATTCTGTTACCACCAACCATTGAAATAATCGTAATTTGTTCATCTATTGACAAATCATTTAACCAATTCCAGAATTTTGTAAATTTTTCAGGTTGCAGGGGATCAAAATTATTGATCATTGCATAGCGATTATTAAGCAAATTTGTCTCGGGGATAAATGTAGGTGGGATTTGTTCATAATCAACCAAAGGTTGTAATCGATCCGGTCGAAAGAATGCGTTAAATTTCAAAAATTTCTCATCCTGATCACGAATAAAAACACGGTCAAATTCAGAATTTGCTTGTGTTTGATTGATTGTTGAAAAAATTTTAACCGGCTGAAAATTCTCCCATAAAAAATTATGGAATAATAGATCTCCAACCAATAAAATGCCAAAGATAATCTTTATGTTGGACAAATTTATCCAATATTTATCTTTGAAAAGAGTGAGAAAACCAAATAACAAACCCAGCATGCTTCCTATCAATATACTATTTATGAGATCATCAGGAATTGTTGGTTGAAATATCTTTCCAAACATAGAGAAAAAGAATAAAGTACCAAAAACAACCAAAATGATGATTGTTTTTTTATGATTAAATTTTGAGAATATCCAAACTTCCACTCCAAAACCAAATAATAGACTGAATGCAAAGAAATAAATGATCAGGAATCGGACCGGTGCCTGAAAAAGAGAAAAAGTTGGGATATTTTTATATAGAAATGGAAATAAAGGGAAGAATTTCCCAAAAGAAAATAAAATGGAAAAAATAAGAATCGCAAATAAAAATGTAATAACCTTTTTTCGACTAATCGGAATCTGGTTCTTTCTCGTCTTCCAAAATAAAGCCCAGATAAGAATTATTATTGTGACAACAGGAAATACACCTGCATACAAATTTTCTTCCCAGAAATTCCCTCCACTCAGGAAACGGCCATAATTTGGATTTCCCCAAAAATTTCCAAACAAAATAGTCAATAATCTGGCTGGCCATAAAGAAAGACTGACTGCAAAGTCATAACCTACCTCTGTGCTGCGTTGAGATTGCATTAAGAATTCCACGGTAGGAAAAATTTGTACAGCAGAAATCATGATAGATAGAATAGTCGCAGATATAAAAACAAATATTCTTTTAATTTGAGCAATTAATGATTCATAATGAGAAAAAAGTACGACAAATCCCCCAAGCATAATTGTGTAGTATGAAGTCTGAGCATGCCCAGCCAATAATTGCAGCGATAGAAAAATGCTTAACTTTATTAATTTGTTCAAAGATCCCAGATGGTTAATTGGCTTTAGTTGCAAACACATAAAAATAACCCATGGTAACCAGGCATAAGTCCACACCATACTAATGAAACTTAATCTTGTCAGCATATATCCACTAAAGGCAAAAACAATTCCACCCATCAGTTGAGAGAATTTGCTGATTTCAAATTTTTCAAGGATCTTCATAATTCCCAATCCGCCAATGAACAAATGCAGCGGAAGGAGTAATGTGAGACCAACAGTTAATCCCTCAATGCGACCCAGCAGATAAAATATGAATAATAACCAGTTTAATGGATAAAAAACTGCTGATTGGTGATTTGCAATAAAGGGGACGCCCATTCCGTTATAAGGGTTCCACAAAGGAAATTCCCCGTTAAGTAAGGAGTCAAAGAAGAATTGGTACCAGGGAATAAACTGTAACGAAGCTGTTCCCCAAAAAATTACCCTACCAAACAGTAAGAGAAACAGAAATGGAATAAAGACAACCAAAAATAAAAATAGTTCATTCTTGTTTGTTTCTCTTAACCGTTCTAATCTATTTATCATTGATTTTTAGCACCAGATAATCTGTATTTTCGTAAACAGCTTTCATTTGATGAGGCGTAAATTGACTCATTATTTTAAAGGGGTCAAGATCTCTAGGAACAACTATAAATTTTATATCAAATGGTTGAATGAAATCCTTTGTTTCGACCTGAGTAAGGTCTCCTTGATAAAAAAGATCTAATCGTTCAGTAATCTCACTCAAGTTTTTACTTTCAGGTCCATGACCAGTGATAACTTTTATTGGAATATACACAGGTAACAAGTTGCTCTCATTAAAAGGGGCAAGAATGACATCCCCGAAATTGACTTCTTTACGAAGATAATTACCTACATCAATCATGGATTTTGATGAATAAATCGGCGAATCTACTTTTTGTATTGCTTGATAGGAGCCAACAGTGAATAACAGGGTTGATAGGATCATCAACGTGAATATTAACCCCTTGATTATGGGGTTTTTATTATTCATGATAAAAATCCCAATATAAATACAAAAACCCAACCAGACTCCTTCTGTCAATCTTCTTTGTATATTGATTGGAAAGTATGCCAGGACTGGAATTAAAATGATCCACACATTAATAAACAATGTGTGATTAATCTTTTGCTGCAAACCTTTTTTATATGCCAGGAACAAGAAGAATATTCCCAATCCATAAGCAAACAGGTAATCAAATATCGGTGGAGAGATAATCCGATTTTGGTCCTGCCAGGTTGATAAATAAGGATCAAACAGGAATGAGAAAAAATTATAAAAAAATAATGGCAAGGAAGGAATAATCCAAAAAATATATTTTTTTATATAGATCCCTATACTTTTTTCCATTATCATTTTTACCAGAAAGTTGATTCCTACAACAAACCAGCCAACAAAGAGGTTGATTGGCTGAAATATACCGCTTAAGAATAATGAAAACCCACTGTTTAGTAATGATTTTTGTGAAAATCCCAAATCTGATTCCAGTGTCAACAATGTTCTGAATGATTTATACAGAAATGCTCGCGCAAATAGTAAGTGCGGAAGGCTGAATACAGATAAATAACCAAAAGTTTCTGGCGAATAAAATTCAAGAGGCATTCTGTGGTTAATTAACACGGGAAAAATAATTCCTATCCACCCCAATCCCCCTCCAAAAATTAATAGAATTGTAATCAGTAGAGAAGTTTTTCGATCCTTTACAAAGAGTAAACTAAAATGAAATGTTTCAAAGATTAGAAAAATGATTCCTGCCCATCGAAATAGGTGGAATAATCCAATTAATTGAATTGTCTGCGAAGGATGACTTGTCAATTTGCCTAATAATATATAAGGGAAAAATGCAAAGAACTTCATTTGAGGATAGGCTGTATATGGGGTGGTAAATAACCAATCACCACTCGCACCAATCATCATTTTCGCAAGATAAGAATTTCCGTCACCCACGCCGATGATAAAACCACTAAATTTGTAGAGATCATTTTCGTTGTTGAAACCCAACCAATAAGGAATACTCGTAACAATAATCACGAAACTTGAAAAGATGATTAGCCACTTATTTTCACGTAATTTATGCTGCATTTTTATTCTTGCGGATATATAAAATATAAAAAATTGAAATGAACCAGGTTAAGCACTGTGCAACCAGACCAGAAAAAACGATATTTGGTTTGAAAACCATTCGAAGTTTATGTTGACCTTCGGGTACACTGACTAACCGGAAAAGTGGTTTGCTTTCAAGAGCAACTTGTTCCCCATCAATAAAAATTTTCCAACCAGGATAGTTGATCTCGCTAATTTGAAGAATTCCTCCACAACTTTCAATATCTAAAATGATCTCATTTGGAGAATATTTTAAAATCGAATATTGGATTTCCATCTGCGGACAATCTTGAAACCTGAGATAATTATCCTCTTCTCCAATTTCATAAACATACTGATTCGAAATGAGTTCATAAGTCCCTAAATTACAATCATTAAGTTCAAAAGCTGAGATGACAAATTTTGTGTTTAGTTCCTGTAGATGTTCTCTATTGGGACAAATACCGTAATTATCCGTTTCTGGATTTCCATTATTGAATGGTGGTAAAGTTACAGAATAATTTTCAAATGTAATGCCAGACACCTGCTCGAAATATTTTACATATTGTTGCAGTTGCAAAGGATCAACACCATTCACCTGGTTGATGCCCCAATAAGATCCTTGTTCTTGAGAAATACTATAAGATGGGGTGTATACACGAAAATTTGGAGAAAAATTCGCCAATTTTGTTGTTAATTCTAAATCTTTATGGATCTCTTCATCGATCGAAACAAATTTCAAACTTGAATAATTCACAAATAGTAAATCGATCACTAGAAGCACCAGTAGACTTGATGTGATTAAAATGGGGTCATGTGTGTTCTTTTGGAGAATCATAATCAGTAAAAAACCTAACAAAAAAACAACAACAGGCCAGACAAAACTAATGGTGGCTTCGTTCGTCAGAATAAACGATCCAATTGAAAATAAGACAACAAAAATGATCACAGGCGACAGGAAAAATACCCGATTAAATGAGTAATTATTTAGATTTTCGGAAATTGTGTCTAACACCATCGCTGAAATTATAGAAAGTGCAAAAACAAGTGGGAAAAGAAACCTTGCAGGTACACGCATCAAAGAAAAGCCAGGAATCTCGTAAATCAAATTCATGCCTGGTATATTTTCACCAAATGACAAAATTAAAGATATCAAAGCTAACACATACCACTTCCGCATTTGGTGGTTGTTCTTATGCAGAAATATTCCCAGAACTGACAATAAAACTACGACTGCACCAGGATATACTCTGGTTTCTGCACTTCCTTCAAAAAATGGAAAAAATAAATTTAGAAAATCAACGAAAGACATAGAATAAATCATTTGCTCGTTCGGAGTTAGACCTGATCTATTAGAGAAGCTTAAAAATTGAATTAATGGCAGCCAGGTTGCCATCGAAGATAACAGACCAATGCCTAATGAGATGCCAATAAATTTTAATATATTCACCCAATTGATCTTTATTTCCACAAGCAAAACAAACCAAATTAAGAAAGCGGGGATTGACCAACGCAGATCAGCCAATAAAATTAACCCCCAAAATAACCCGCTCAATAGATAGTTTTTTAAGAAATTGACCTGCAATTTATATTTATTTGTATAAAAGAGTAGCCAGGGTGTCCAGGAAATTGCATAAATCAATGAAAGATGTCCTGCCCCAATATGTGCATAAATTTTTGCTGAAAATAAAAATGCGATACTTCCCAATATTGATCCATTTTCTGAAATATTCAGGCTTTTCAGGAAATAATACATACCATACAACCCGATCAGTAAATGTAACAAAAGTGCTATGTTGATTCCAGCTGGTAATGGAAATAATAGTGCCAACCAACCGGGTAAGTACCATAACCCGGATAGAGGATTAGCAGCAAAAGGATATCCAGAAAAAATAAGATTTGACCAGAGGGGTATTTGATGATGTTCCTGGATACTTTTTTGGATAAACAGGAGATTTGAGTAATGGGTTATAGGGATATCTGAAAAATAGGAACTTCCCAGATATATAAAATCGTTGAGATTAAGCAAGACATTGATATTGGCTATCAAAAATATAAAAAACAAGATAAGTAAATGCTTTTTTGATTTCAAATTTCTACCTGAAAAATAGCAATATTACCTGCATCATAAATGAATTCAAGCGATTGAGTAATCGTAGGACAATTATTAATATTATTTGTGTACTCACAGAAAATAAAGTCAACATTATATTCTTCAAGAAAATTCCTGGATTGTTCCTCAGATAATTTATTATTCCAGAAATCACTCACATTACTCCTGGTTTCTTCGGCATTCATACTTTCAAAAGGATGACCATAAACAACTTTAAATCTTGCCAAGGCAGGAATAATGAGACCATTTTCTTCATTTGCTAAGATAACAGATTTTTTTTCAGCATTGGATTCGAGCCATTCTATAGCTTTGACGATATTCTCATTTACAAAAAATATTGGATCGTGATGATTGATAGCGTTCACACTTCCAGTGAATAGCATTAAATTGGATGGTAGAGCCAATCCAATTAGGACAAAAATAAATATATTTATTTTTTTCTTTTGGATCGAATAGAAATATTCTCTCAGTAAATTCCAGAAGACAATCACCACAGGTAAAAAAATGCCAACCAGGAACCGCCTTTGAAGATTAAAAGGAATAAAAGACATGAATAAAGCAAATAATATCCAGGAAAGCAATATATATGTGAATTTTTCTAATTTTATTTTCTTTTTCCAGAATGTTATCAAGAAAAATAATATGCCTAGAAAAAACGGTGAAAACGAAAAAAATATGTTAATGATTGAAGGAGTTAGCGTGATATTTTGTGAATTCCAATTATTAAGGACTGGATCATTTCGTATGGTCAAAAATTGATAAACACCAATCATACCAGTCGGAATGCTAAACACAGCCAGATTAATGATTTTTTCTTTCGTAAACTCCCTATCAATTATTATATTAATTCCAAAAATAAAACCGATTATTATGGCTGAAAACGGCGAGATACTGACAAGGATTGTGCTGAGGATAAAAATTATGGCTGCGAACTTTATCCCATGTCGATTACTGAAGATAAAAGTCAATAAGATAGACATGATTAATAAAGACAAAACAAAATGTGGATTTGTAAATGATGATAGGAAAATAAATGATTCAGCTACCCAAAAATCAATGGGTAATTCACCTGACAGAAAATAAATCCATCCCATACCCCCACCAAACAGCAACGAAATTAATGCACTTTTATAATATACATCTTCCTTTTTGAAGAAAATTGTCAATAAAGACTGCAAAGAAAAAAATAACAGGATCGAAAATAATATTCTAAATAAATGGTAAATAAAAGGAATACTCAAACCTGAAATTCTGGAAATGTGTCCAGATAATGTGTAAAGCGTATATATATATAGCTCTTTATTGGTTTCAGGTGAATAGGGTAAATCAAATCCCCAGGCTCCTGCTGCTCCTTGTTGCATCTTTGCAAAATAGCTATACCCATCAATTGGATTAAATATTAATCCGGAAAAAGCAAGCCCATTATTTGACTGACTGTAGCCATAGATTACTGGAAATAATAAGAAAAAAAGCCAAATAATCAAAACAAAAATTTTCCATTTTTTCATCATTTCGAAGTATACAGCAAGCAAAAAGAAAGCACAAACTTATCATAGCCTGGTTTACTTGCCTTTACACCCATCACATTCTATAATCCCTACTATGAATCAAAGAACATTCCTTTACCAATTACAACTACTTGATCTCGAACTCGATAAAAATGAGAAGAGATTATTGGCAATCAGAGCGATCATTTCTTATTCTGATGATGTGGAAAATATTGAAAAGGCTATCTCTGTCTTAGAATCTGAAAAGAAAACCTGGCAACAAAAATTAAATAAAATTTCAGGTGAAGCCCAAATCATTCAGGAAAAGATTAAAAAAAGTGAACAGTCGCTATATGACGGAACAATTAAAAATCCAAAAGAGTTGCAAAATGTGAATACCGAAATCGATTCGTTGAAGAAAAGATTATCTGTTTTAGACGAACAACAATTAGAAATTATGTTTTCCATTGAGGAATTGGAAGAACAAATAACTATCAGTAGACAATCATTAGATTTACTAACAAAAGAAAAAAATGCTCAAAATGAAGTTTTCCAAATAGAGATTGAAGAAATCGAAAAATCAAATAATAAAATTACTATCGAAAAGAGCCCGGTCTTAACCCAAATAGAGGATGAATTTTTGTTCACTTATGAAAAAATACGAAAATCGAAGAATAAAATCGCTGTATCATTAATTGTTGATAGTGCTTGTTCAATGTGTGGAAACGGACTTTCCCCCATGGAAGTTCAAAAAGCGAAAAGTAATGTTGACGAGATTTTCTGCCCGGTTTGTAAACGATTTTTGTTTTGTGGATGATCTGAATGTTCAAATGGCTGAATAATTTTCAACTCGAAAAAATCTCTTTTTTCTTAGGTTTCTTGAGTGCCACACTACTTTGGTTTTTGATATCGAAGATTAAAATCTGGATACCCGATATAAAATCGTATATTCAAAAATTAGTAAGGAATCTTAAGTTACAAAACACATCAGGGATCCAAAACTCAATAAAAAATGAAGCTTATTTACGAGCACAATCTAACCACTTTGCGAAAAGCTTGTTTTTCCTGGATGAAATCATTATCGAGCCAATGCTTCTTGTTCAGCCCAAGACGAGTCAAGAAGACGAAAATATAAATTTTGATAGTGAAATAGCTTCAACTGTCCCTTACACACCAGATTTTCCTCTCCTAAGCAGAAATTTTAATGTTCCTAGAATTTCAATAACAGATGCTGGACAAAAAAATGCGGATTTGGTTATTTGTGGAATGCCGGGATCAGGAAAAACAGTTGCATTAGCTTATTTGGTTTCATGTCTGACGCGAAACGATCCGAAATGCGGATTATTATCTTCGAAAATCCCTTTGTATATAAATGTCCACGACACAGATGTTTTACTGCAGCCAGAACAATCAATTTTTGATATGCTCTATAAAGCACTTTCCCCCAAACTTCCAACAACCGTACTGCCCAGACTTGTTAAATATTTTCAAGAATGTATTGAAGAAAATAAGGCAATCTTAATTATCGATGCACTGGATGAATTGCCCATTATTGAATTTGATAAATTTGTTGAATTTATTAGGAAAATCAAACAAATTTACCCTAATCTTCAAATTATTATTTCGTCAACACCTATTTACCTTGGTGAACTGCTGAAATTAAACTTCTCTCCTTTCTTTTTGTCTGCCTGGTCGAATCAACAAATAATCAATTTTTATTCAAATTGGGATCGACTTTGGAAACTGGAAATATTAAAAAACAGTCAATCCGACGATATTACTACATCCAATCCACTGATTTTGAATTGGGCTTCATCGAACCTGAGACCCCTCACCCCACTTGAATACACTTTACATATTTGGGGAGCCTTAGCAGGCGACTTGTGTGGACATAGCATTCAGGATATGTTTCAGACTTACTCAAATAGAATTGTCCCAACCAAAGAAGCGCATGATTTGGCAATTTTGTTAGCAAGTGATTTGATCAAGAACAATAGTTGTTACATTAATTCATCCGAGTCTAAAGGAGAGGGTTTTAATAAAGTAGTCCAATCAGAATTGGTTCAACCAACAAGTACTGGCAAATTCATTTTCTCACATTCTGAGTTAATTGGTTTTTTCGCCAGTTTGTCCCAAAATAAAAGTCCCATATCGGATTTGAATCAATTGGATCTGCAATGGCCTGCAAATTATGCCTATTTGGGTTTCTGTTCTTCTCAGGATTCAAGTAGTGAATGGTTGGATACATACATTTCAAACGAAATAACTGAATTCCCCATCAATTTTCTCAGCATCAGTCCCTGGTTAAAAATATCAAACAAAAACTTGTTATGGCGTGTTAATTATATTAAGCTATTGGTGAAAATTATTCAGGACTCCAACGCACATTTTGCCACTCGGATAAGAGCTATAGCAGGATTAGTCCACTCAAACGACAATAGCTTAGCCATCCTTTTCCGGCAATTGCTATTGCACAATGATAATTCACTGAAAGAGCTGGCAGTATATGCAATTAGCTGTTCAAGCAGGGACAATTCTTTTATTTCAGACCTTATTTCATTATCACAAAAAGCGCCTGCTAATGTTCAAAGAAATATTTGTCTCGCTCTGTCTACATTCGAGGAAGAAAATGCAGTACATGAACTTGCAAGAATATTATTAATTGGTGAAGAAAAAATCAGACAACTTGTCGCTGAATGTCTGGCTTTTAACCCATCCATTGGCACTGAAATCTTGCAAGAAGCAGTAACCATGGATGATATAGTAGTCAGAAGATCGTCCATTAATGGATTGGTGAAATTAAATAATTTATGGGCAATCCAAACATTAAAGAATTTAGTAATCCAGGATAGCCAATGGGTTGTAAGAAATGCAGCCACCCAGGCACTTGAATATTTAGAATCTGAGAATCCATTCATATCAGAGCGGAAATTACCTTTATGTGAAACACCATGGTTAATCGAATTTGCCGGTAAGCAAAACCTGGGAGTCTCAGAGGATCAATCCGTTGCCCCAATTTTATTATTAGCTCTGGATTCCCAAAATAAGAAAGATATCCATGAGGCATTAATGTGTTCCTCGCAGGATGCCAACCAAGAAACAATTGCAAAGATGATTGAAATTGCAGCAAAATCTTCTGATCAAACGTTAACGAACCAGATATTCAATACTTTATATTTGATAAAAAATTCTAAAATTCCATCGAATATAAAAATCTAATTTTTATACCCTAATTTTTAAAATTGTCTCTTAAAATGATGCAAAAATTGATACCAATAGAAATTCAATTATTTGAATTCCAATCAACAAGACAATAGGGCTGAAATCAAACATTCCAATCATTGGCATTCTATTGCGAATCGGAGCTAATAGAGGTTCAACAAGCCGATCGATAGTTAGTCTTATTGGATGATATGGAGACATAAAGTAACTCAACATAACTTTAACAATCACCAATAAAGAAAATATATTCGCTGCGATTCTTACCAATACAATTAAAAATTCAAACATTCTTCCCTCATTTTAATTATTTTTATCTATTTCCCATAATAGCTGTACCAATTCTAAGCATCGTTGAGCCTTCAGCAATCGCCATTTTAAAATCCTGACTTGTTCCCATTGAGTATTCTTGAATTATTAATTCAGGATAATTGGATTGTATATAATCACCTAATTCCCGTAATTTCTTAAAATGATGACTGGATTCCAATTCATCAGTAGTAAAAGGCGGCATTGTCATTAATCCACGAACTGTCAAATTCGAGCATTTCAAAACTTCTTCAATATCGTTCTTTAATCCAGACCAATTATTTCTGTCTGAAGCATCCCAACCATACTTGCTGTCTTCTCCTCCGACGTTATATTGTAGTAATACAGGTAATTTTTTACCTAAGTCTATTAATTGTCGGTCTAATCGTTCGGCAAGCTTTAGACTATCCAACGATTGCAACATGTTAAATTCATTGATAACAAGTTGGGATTTTCGGCTTTGAAGGTGACCAATCATGTGCCACTCCAAATCTTCAGGCAAATTGACTAATTCATTTTTCTTTTGTCTGGTTTCTTCCGGATAGTTTTCACCCAGGTATCGAGCACCTGCCACAATTACCTGCTGGACGTTCTCACTTGGTTGACTTTTTGTGACAACAATAAGTTTTACAGAATCCCTTTCCCTATTGTACATTTGACAATAAGAATCAATTTCATCCACAACTTTCTTATAATTCAAGTCAATCGAGAGATCCATAAACCCTACTTAAGACTCATAAACACGCCAAACCTGCCAGATTTTTGGCCTTCTATCCGATATGAATACCACTCATCCAAATTACAGGCTGTACAAATGCCAGCCACCTCAATATTCTTTACACCTGATTGGCGTAATAACAATTCATTTGATTTCCATAAATCAAAATACATCCTGCCATTTTTTGTACTTAACACCTTCGTCCGGATATCACTTAATTTATCATCAACTTCATTACGTACGTTTTTTCCAACCTCATAATGATCAGGACCAATCGAAGGGCCAATTCCAGCAAATATTTCTTCAGGATTACTTGAAAACGTATCAATCAAAAACTTCACAGCATTTTGAACAATCCTTTTCACAGTTCCCTGCCATCCTGCATGAGTTATTCCAATTACGTTATTTTTAGGATCATAAATCAGAATCGGCACACAATCTGCAAACTGCATGAACAATGAGACATCTTTGGAGTCCGTCAATATTGCGTCTGCTTGTTCATGTTTTGTACCTGATTTCCTCGGTATATTGGTAAACTTCACTTTGTCACTATGAATTTGCCAGACATCAAAGATGGAATCAACTGATCGATCAAACACTTGAAAAATCCTTCTTCGGTTTTCAACTACATTCTCGCGTGAATCTCCAGCTGATTCGCCAACATTTAAGCTTGAAAATGTATCAGGACTGATACCACCTAACCGTGTAAAAATTCCGTGTTTGATTTTTTCATTAGGAAAACTTTCGAACGTGAAATACTTCAGGTTCCCAAATTCATTAGCGATCATAAATTATTGTCCTAATGATTTAACGTATTTAATTTTTTCAGTGATGATTGTTCTGGTTTCGACCATACTTTCTTCAATTAAAGGGAATAAATACCAGGCAGTAAAAAATCCAAATAAAGAACCGGTAATCGTTCTCAGGGTTGGATTACTCTCACGCACAGGTAACCAATCCGGTAAAGAACTCGCCAATCCTGGTAATTGAGAAACCCCATCGAATCCTATTGGCACAAGAGCGATGAGTACCCAGATATACCATTTGATAGATTTTATCCTTCTACCTGATAAAACAAAAACTAAGCCAAAAAATAACATGCTCGCGTAAATGGCTGTATCACGTTGACACAAAGCCACTTTATATCCGGTAAATTCATTACCTTTAAATTTTTGGGCTTCCCGAATATTGATCACTGATTGGTTTGATATTTCTTCGTATGTAATAACCCCCTCAATACCTGCAGCAGATCTGGGGTAAAATGCCTGTTCTCCGAAAATAAACCAGGATCTGAAAGCCAATTGGTGACAAAGTGGTTTATAAATTGTGTAAATTATATTTGCAGGTAACTCAGCACCAGTTTTTAATAAGTATGGAGCGAAAAAAGGTAACCCGATATAGAGTGATAAAAAGAAAATCATTAACCAAATATAGCTTTTAGATAACCACAATGATACTTTATCTAAATTTGTTATTTTTCTGCCTGCTTCAATCCTTTGCTGATATTGATCATCACCTACTTCAGTTAATTGACGTTCTCTATCCTTGGCGGCTAATATTGTCATCTTTAAATTGGATTCAAATATTTCCCCAGATAATGTATAAGGACCAACCTTTACGTAAGGAGATATTTCTGCATATTTTTTAATCAAATCTTCAGAGTCCGATATATCGACTATTTGAAAATTAAAATCAATCTCTGATTTTAATGTTTCTAACATATCAGAAATATTTTTTTGTTGTTCAACATTTTTTATATAAGCAATGACGTTTATCAATCTTCTCTCCAATGTGATCTATAATCCAAAATCCACAAAGAAACCAAATCTATTCAATGTCTCTAAAGTTCCAAAAAATAACATCGCACCAATAACAATCAAAATAACACCCATAATAATTTCCACATAGTGCATGGTTTTGCCGTACTTTTGAATAACTTTGACAACCCATCCAATTCCTAACGCCGCTAAAAGGAATGGAATTGCCAATCCTGCAGAATAGGCAGTTAATAATTTCATGCCTTCTATAATTGATCCACCACCAACGGCCAAAGTGAGTATGGCTCCTAAAACTGGACCCACACAAGGCGACCAGCCAGCTGAAAAGAATATACCCATTAACCCAGAAGACAAATAAGACCTGTTTTTCTGGGTTTTATTTTGAATTCGTAAATCATATTCTAAAAACGGTATTCGTAATATCCCTGTCATGTGCAATCCAAATACAATCACAACGAGTCCACCAATTTTGGCTAACAACCAGCGTAAATTATATAATAAACCACCGAGCGCTGAGGCTGTGGCTCCTAGTGAAATAAAAACCAGGCTGAACCCTAAAACGAATGCGATACCATGTGAGAAGGTTTCCCATCGAAACTGCTGTGATTCAGAAGATTTTAGAACCGCAAGGGAACGTCCACTGAGATAGCTGATATATGCTGGTACTAATGAAAACACACAGGGAGATAAGAACGAAGCTAATCCTGCTAAGAATGCTAAACCTAACGTTATATCCATTTACACCTCAAAATTCTCGAACATCTACTTGTGTTCCACCTGGCATTGGGATGGTGATATCTCCAGGGTCACTGGTTACAGTCGGAAGGGTCCACCGGAAGATCCATTGGGCATCTTCTGGTTTTACATTAACACAACCATGTGACCTTGGGGTTCCGTAGTCGTTATGCCAGAAAGTGGAATGAATAGCAACACCGGTCCCGGAAAATAATATTGTCCAACCCACTCCTGGGATATCCCAACCACCTCCAGTCGTTCCACCCGTCATATGAGTGGATATTTGTTTTCTCCAAGTCCTGTGCACTCCACGTGGGGTACCCCAGCTTTCAACTATTTGTCCATCAGAATTCCACTTCGCACCGGACGAGATTTGGCAATAATAAACTTCTTCTCCATTTTCCAGACAAGTTAAGAATTGCCTGGATGTGGTTGCATCTACGTACACCATTTTTTCTTCAACATCCGGAGAAATTGGTTCTAAATCTTTTTTTGTTAAAGGTCTGAATGCTTTTGCATTCGCCCAAAAAATATCGCCATAACCATATCTTTCGTTGACTTGATAATAAATTTCTCCATCTGCACCTGTTTTCAAATCATCAATCCAAATAATCTGAGAATAATATAAACGAGGATGCATTGCATCTTTTAGCCATGGAGATCTGGCAGGAGGATTATTCAATATCAAATCAACATAAGGAATTGTTACTTCTGCCCAAAATCCTTTTCCTAAACTCGTTTCAGGCAGGTTTTCTAATATTGAATTTTCAACATTTTTGACTGGTTGTAATGAAGGTGCATAAATGTATCCATCTGGCGTTTCAACCCACCTGGCGTTCATCATACCACCGGGTATCTCACCAATTACTTCTCTAAGCCAAACAACAACAGCATCTTCATAAAGAACACCCATAGATTCAGCATTTGATGGAGGGTTTGGATCTTATATTCACCAATCCACTACATACTCTTCCCAATTTTCCTGAATCAGAAAAGGTAGTTGATTGAGCTTTTACATCCAACCAGGGATACATAGCCATCGCACCCCCAAAAGCAACCACACCTTTTAAGATGTCTCTTCTAGAAAATTTTTTCGAAAACCAATACATAAGAAAAAGATAATCGCTAAAAGTATACTTGTCAACTCTTTATAAAATCTAAAGCTTTTGAAATTTTATCTGTAATAACCAATTTTTTTACCTTTTCAATCTCTGGCCACCAAAGTGCATCCCCAGGTTGATACGGCACTAATTCTCTGATCATCTTAAAAATAATATTTGTTCCTTCGCCCAATTTCCCATCTGGATAGTTACGTAACCTCAAATCAATTGCTCTTGCTGCTGTATATAATTCAATGGATAAAACATGCTGAACATTTTTCAAAATTTGTAGTGTGTGTTTACAGGCATTCATTGCATTTGCGTTGTGATCCTCCTGTTCAGCAGATGTTGGAATCGAAAACACACTATCAGGATGTGCTAAGGTTTGATTTTCAAGTACCAGGCTCGCTGCAGTATATTGAGGCATCATTAACCCTGAATTCAATCCAGCAGCTTCCGGATGATCTACCAACATGGGGGGAAGTCCAGCATTTAAATTCTCATCCGTCATTCGGTTAACCCGTCTTTCCGAAATGGATGCAATTTCTGATAAAACAATTCCAAGAAAATCCATAGCAACCCCAACAGGTTCCCCATGAAAATTTCCTCCAGACAGAGCGACCCCAGGAGTGAATAACAAGGGATTATCTGTAGCAGCGTTTATTTCTCTGCTAATAATTTGCCAGATGAATTGTAATGTATCTCTGGCCACCCCCTGAACTTGAGGTGCACATCTTAAAGAATAAGCATCCTGAACACGATCAGTCGAATTTAATAAATTTGAATTTTGAATATATTTTCGTACATTATCGGCAACTTCCATCTGACCCAATTGACCACGGGCAGCATGAATTCGGTGATCATAAGCGGAGCTACAACCCAACATAGCCTCCAAAGTCATCGCTAAAGACATTTCTGCAATATCAATTAATGATCTTGAGTCAAATAAACTTAATGCTGCAATAGCCGCTGAAAATGTTGCGCCATTATTGATCGCCAGATCCTTCTTTTGCACCAAGAATTAGCCTTGGAATACCAGACCTTTCCATGGCTTCTTTACCACTCAATCTTTGACCCTGGTAATAAGCATAACCAGAATCTTCTTCCAAGTCTTTCTCATCGGTAGTAAAAACCAATGCTAAGTGAGATAAAGGCGCTAAATCACCAGAAGAACCTAATGACCCCTGAGACGGTACCTCTGGTATCACGTTTGAATTTAACATATTAATGAGCGTTTCAACAACCTCAAGTCGAACTCCGGAAAAACCCTTTGTCAAAGTATTTGCCCGAACCAACATGGCTGCTCGGACGATCTCTGCAGGAAATGGATCACCAGTGCCAACAGCATGACTCAAAATGAGGTTTCTGCTTAGTTTTGAAGAATCCCCATGTGCTATTTGTTTATTCGCAAAAATTCCAAACCCAGTATTTATTCCATACACAGCTTTATTTGACTCAATAATTGTATTTTTTAAATCGAAGGAACTCTTAATATTCTCAATCCCAGAATCTGAAATCTCAACTTTTTCAAAATTGCGTGCGACTCTTACAATTTCTTCAATCTGCAAATGATGACCATCAATTGTAATCATCTATACTCCTTTTAAAAAATAATAAAACCTACCAGCACAACAATGACTGGCACGGTTACATTATCCCAATCTCTCACTGGAAGTGATTCAACAATTGTCGCTAAAAAATTGAGTAACAAAATTTTTGGAAAACTCTCCATAAAAGTAATACTCAAGAATCCATACTCAATAAAAATTAATACCAAAATGGATGAAAAGATCAAACCACCTAGAAACATCGAAATAGTTCCGGCGATTGATTTGCTTGGTGACCATTTCAATGCAAAAGAGGTTACTCTCCTGCCAATAATATCGGCAAAACCATCTCCACCACACAGGATCATCAGGGCAATTATGCCGATTGGGGACTCTCTCCAGAACAGTATTGTCAATAATACAAATACTACTCCGTAAAAAAAAGGACCTTTTAGGATTTCTTGTGGATCACCCGTTCTGGACATAGCATCGACCGATGCCTGGTCTTTGATCACACCAATCCCTATCAAAAAAAATTGAATAGTGATCAATAATGGAATAATTGCGGCTAAGTATCGAGAAAGTGGATCTTCGGGGAAAAAAAGCCAACAAAGAACAAAAATTGGTCCAGTACCAATATGAATAATTTTTCTACTCAGTTTTTTTGATATCAAGCCTTTAACAGCAAAATAATCAATTAAACGTAACCAGATTATTGATATGATGAATGTAGTAAAAAATGCTAACCACAATGGCATCGTTTAGCTCTTAATCCGTAATCTTTCTACTTCGTGAAATTTCTCTTTCTTGATCACGTTTGGCGATACTATCACGTTTGTCAAACATTTTTTTACCTTTGGCCAGGGCAATCTCTATTTTTGCTTTGCCATTACTCAAATACAAAATCGTAGGAACAACTGTTAATCCTTTTTGACGAACTGCATTCCAAATAAAATTTATTTCTTTTTTGTGTAACAATAATTTTCTTTTCCGTTTTGGATCATGATTGAAAATACTGGCTGCATCATACTTGGCTACATGAGAGTTGATTAACCATGCTTCAAGGTTATCAATCTGAATAAAAGCCTCTCCAATACTCACTTGTCCGGCACGGATAGATTTTATTTCACTTCCCTGAAGTTCAATACCTGCTTCAAATTTTTCCATGAGAAAAAATTCAAAACTTACTTTTCTATTTTTCGCAATTATCTTTATTCCACTCATAGCGTGATTTTAACATAACATTTAGAATTAACATCAGATCACATCCTAATAATTATCCAAAGGATAAAAAATGGAAGATAAAGCTTTTGATATTTATGTAAACCCATATTATTTTCGAATAAAGAAACCTTTGAAAATTCATTCTACCCGGATCTATTGTCTGATTCACGGATGGTCAGGTAATGAGAAATCGATGTCAATCTTTTCCTCCTCAATTCCAGATGATTCAGTTATTATTTTTCCTCGCGGCCCATTGCAATTAGCGGAAAATGATTATGCCTGGGCTGAAATCCGGAATAATTTAAAACCAACCTTTGATGATTACGCAAAAATAGCATCAGTATTATTTAATTCAATTCAGGATTTGGTCAAGAGCATCGATTTTCCTACGACCAACACGAAAAATATTAATTTAATTGGATTTAGTCAGGGAGCAGCGATAAGTGCGGTGTTAAGTATTCTATATCCAGAAAACTTTTATAAAGTTGCTTTGCTATCAGGATTCCTACCTTCACAACCCCCAACTTTGGAGGCAGCAGCATTAACTTCCAATAATTATTACATTGCTCATGGAACGCAGGATACATTAGTGGAATTTGAAAAAGCAATAAAGCTCAAAAATTATCTCGAAGAATATAATGCAACTACCGAATTCTGCCAGGAAGATTTGGGACATAAAATTGGAGCTTCCTGTTTGAAAAACCTTAAATTATTTTTCCAGACTTAATTTGTGTTCATTCAATTATTATC
This sequence comes from uncultured Chloroflexia bacterium, assembly GCA_963765655.1. Lineage (GTDB taxonomy): Bacteria > Chloroflexota > Anaerolineae > Anaerolineales > Anaerolineaceae > UBA6170. Next base: position 906,004 of record CAVXXH010000005.1, on the reverse strand, counting down.
GGTCAGGGTGTTTTTAGCAGGCGTGCGCCTGCCAAAACACCCGCACCCTATTTATTGAAATGATACCTAAATTTCTTTATCGAACTCTGATAAATGAAAAGAGGGTAAGTAAAATCCCGGTAACACCCAAAACTACAATTACCATTCCCATTGGAATTCCACCGGGTAATTGATTGGGGGTGTTCTCAACATAGGTTGGAATTGTTAGTGGAGCTGGTTCTGTATATGTTGGTAATCTAGTCGGTTGTTGGGTCACCACAAATTGAGCTGCTAAGGTAGGATCAATCGTAGCAGTAAATTGAGGTGTCACTGTGGGTGGAGGTTCAACAATTGACAATTGCCCTGGAGAGAGACTTACCAGAACAGAGAATACCCAACCCTTTCCTCCAGCGACACCAGGATACTCAATCTGAATCCACTCTCCCCCGGGAGATCTCCCTAAAGCAGGAGCTGTTTGCCCAACCAGTAGTACACCAACAGAAGGGTACAATGTGCTGGGACCCGATCGAACGTTAATGAAGTCTTCATTTTGGCTTGGCCGAACTGTGATTATAATGCCAGACGGAGTACCTGTAACCGTGGGTATAGAAACTGTCGGCAACTGAAGTAAAGGATATGCATCTACCGCTAGAACATTATAAAATAATGAAATCAGGAGGATAACGACAGCCAATAATGATATTTTCTTGATCACACTTTCTCCAATAATTTCTATTTTAAGAGTAGCTTGATTATAATATACTTATGGAACATAAAACTTTTCACGGAAATATAACTCCAGCAGATATCTCAAAAGCATTATTTGCTCATTTTCATCGAGGAAATTATCGGGTTCAACAAATTGGTAGTGGGGTAAACATCATCGTTCAAATTGCTTCTATATTCAATGCTACTTCCGGAGGACTAACTTCGATCGGAGTATCTATTCAAAAATTTGAAGATGGTGTGATGGTTCAAATTGGCAAACAATCCTGGATGGGAATTGCAGCCAGTTTGGGGAAAACTGCTCTAAGTGCCATCCGTAACCCGCTCTCATTATTAGGAAGAATTGATGATGTCGCGCAGGATATTGAGAGTTTATCGATACGAGATGAAATATGGTCTGTCATCAATCAAACAGCGTACAACCTCGGGGCAAGTTTTGAACTTTCAGAACGATTGAAGAGGTATGTTTGCAATTATTGTGATACCCCAAACCCTGTCGGAGAGTCAAGTTGTATTGCTTGTGGAGCGCCTTTAGGTGGTATTCAACCAAGAACATGCAAATTCTGTGGATATATTGTTACAAGCACAGAAAGCGTTTGTCCAAATTGTAAAAAGCCCAATTTTGTTTAAACCTCTGGATTTCTCCAATGGCGGTCATCACCCTTAATAAAAAAGTCCACACCAGGAGGTCCCCAGGTACCAGCTTCATAAACCGGTAAATACTTTCTTGCATCTTCTTTCCATCCATCCAGAATTCTATTTATAAATCCCCACTGATTAATTACTTCATCAGATCTGGTAAATAATGTAGCATCTCCGTATAAAGCATCCTGAATTAATCGAACATAGGCTTCTGGAATTTTAATATCAAAGGATTCTTCATAATCAAAATTCATTTCCACCGGGGAAATTTGATTGATATGACCGGGTCTCTTTGCTCCAAAGCTTAGCGTAACACCTTCATCTGGTTGAAGCTTCATAACAAGCACATTTGGCGCATCACCAGCCATATTATGCCAATTAAATAACGAAAGTGGAACTTGTTTGAATTGAATGGCAATTTCGGTCATTCTCTTTGGTAAACGTTTTCCTGAACGCAAATAGAAAGGGACACCAGACCAACGCCAATTATCGATAAACAATCTGGCTGCTAAAAATGTTTCTGTGATCGATTCTCTTGCCACGCCATCTTCATCCTTGTAACCGACTACTTTTTTGCCGTCAATATATCCAGATGTATACTGAGCCCGAAAAGTATTATCCAGGACTCCTTTGGCATCATAGGGTTTTAAGGCACGCAGAACTTTAACTTTTTCGTCACGAACACAATTTGCTGTAAATCCAACGGGGGCTTCCATTGCTGTTAAAGCTAACAATTGAAGTAAATGATTTTGAAACATATCGCGAATGACGCCGGAATTTTCGTAATATCCAGCTCTTGTTCCAACACCTACTGTTTCTGCAACAGTTATTTGAATATGGTCTACATATTGTCTATTCCATAATGGCTCAAAAATCCCATTGGCAAATCTTAGAACCAGAATGTTCTGAACAGTCTCTTTCCCCAAATAGTGATCTATTCGATAAATTTGATTTTCATCAAAAACCGTATGGACAAGTTTTTCGAGATTTTTGGCTGTCTCTAAATCACGACCATATGGCTTTTCAATAACTATTCTTGTCCAGCCTTCAGTTAAATGACTTAATTCACTTTTTCCGATTAACTCAATGATGGTTTCATAAGCTTCAGGGGGTGTAGCTAAATAAAGTAAAACATTCTTTATTCCTTCATCGATCAAATATTTCCTTAATTGTTCGTATCCTTCTAATTGAGAAAATGTTGATTGAATATATTTCACATTTGAAAATATCTGTTCAATCTTTTCTTCATCAACTTCTTTTCCGGAAAAAGAACGAACAGAATCCATGAATATTTCTTTCAAATGAGCATCCTCCCAATCTCGACGGGCAAACCCAACGATATGGAAATTATTTGGAATGCGATCCGATAGATAAAGTTCATAAATCGCTGGGATTAATTTTCTACTGGTTAGGTCACCTGTCACCCCAAAAATAACTACAGCACTATTTTCCAGGTTATCAGAAATTTTTAAATCGTTGTTTAACATTATGCCTCGCCGCAGATTATGTTCTAAATATTTGTTTTGGTTTCCTTGAATAAACGAAAAGCAAAACTTTTCTCATATATAATTCAATCATTATTCCATTTCTTTATTATAAGGATTTATTTATGTCTAGCCATCCTTTGCACATATTTTCAGGTTCCCGATTTGTCCAATTGGCTGAAGAGGTCGTCAAAGAATTAGACTTACAGCTCGGGAATGCAACTTCTACCTTCTTACCGGACTCTGAGATTCATGTAATTCTGAATGAAGTGGTAAGAGAACATGATGTGTTTTTTATTCAGTCTATCACCAGGCCTGTAAACGATGCCATTTTTGAACTTTTACTCTATCTGGATGCATTTAGACGGGCTAGCGCCAATAAAATTAATGTCATAATCCCATACTTCCCTTATGCCCGGCAGGAAAGAATGTCAAAAGGCCGGGAAGCAATCAGTGCCAGAGTAATAGCTAATTTAATTGAACAACAAGGCGCAACAAGAGTAATTTTCATTGATATTCACAATCCAGCCATTCAGGGCTTTTTCAATATACCTGTTGATCCAATTTCTGCAATCCCAATTCTTTGCAACCATCTTAGAAAATCCGATTTATCAAACGCAATAATTGTAAGTCCTGATGTAGGTCGGGCTACTTTGGCAGGAAAGTATGCTGAAAGGTTGAAGCTTCCCTTAGCGATCATGCACAAACGTAGAGATGGTTTTTCTTCCACGAGAGTCACCCATATCGTTGGTGAAGTGGCTGGTAAAAAACCAATTATTATCGACGATTTAATGGCTGGAGGAAGTATTTTAAATCAATTAGATACATTATTCGATCAGGGAATCACAGAAAAAGTCTGGCTTTCCATAACTCATCCAATACTCTTGGATTCTGCTTTGGATATCATTTATAATGATCCTAGAATCGAGCGGGTAATCGTCACAAACACGTTACCTCTGCCTGAACGAGCAAACCAATGTACCAAAATTGAACAGGTGTCAATAGCACCGCTTCTATCGGAAATCATCAGAAGAATACATCACGGTGAAAGCATCTTAAACCAATTAGTCTTATCCTGATTATTTATTTATTTGAAAGGTAAATCCAATGGTATCAATATTTGCAGATACAACTTCCAGCATTCCTGGCGATGAAGCAAAAGCAATGGGAATTGAGTACTTCCCCCAGATCATAATCTTTGGAGATGAATCATTTCGTGATGATTATGAATTAGATTCAAGTACATTCCTTAAGAAACTTGTCGCATCTCCAACTTTACCAAAAACAGCTGCACCACCACCAAGTTTATATAATCCCATATTTGAAAAACATCTGTCTGTAGGGGATTCAATTATTGTCTTGACCCCTTCAATAAAAATAAGTGGCACCTTCAGAAGCGCAGAAGTAGCAGCCCAGGAATTCCCGAATGCAGATATAAAAGTAATTGATACCTTAGCGATTGGCGCATCCTTAGCAACCATTGTGAAATTAGCTAACAAATATGCAAAGGAGGGTCTTACAAGTGAAGAAATTATTTCTAAAGTTGAGGATTTGAAAAACAGAGAAAGAAATCTATTTGTAGTTGATACACTTGAATATTTATATAAGGGTGGAAGAATTGGTGGAGCAAAAATGCTGTTTGGAAGTCTTCTCCAGGTTAAACCACTCCTAAGTCTAAAAAACGGACAGGTTGAACCAGTTGACAGTCAACGTACTTCTAAGAAAGCACTCACAAGATTAAAGGAATTAGTTATTTCAGAATGCAAAGAAAAAGGATTCTCGATGTTCAGTATCCAACACGGCGCTGCTGAAAACGAAGCACAATCACTGGCTGAGGATTTCAAACAGTTACTTGGAATCGACAAGATTGAAATTTATGAACTACCACCTGCATTCTTAACACATTCTGGCCCGGGTGTACTTGGTGTAAGTTATTTTGTTGATTAATTTATTATAAACAATATGAAATTACATGTATTGATCGTTATTTGATGCTCACTGACTTAATCATTTACATTGATAATTCAATTATTGCGATAAATAAACCTTCTGGATTGCGAACAATTCCCGATGGATATGATAATAATATAGAAAATTTACAATCTTTATTGAAAATTGAATTTCCAGAATCAATTACGGTTCATCGTCTTGATAAAGAGACGAGTGGTGTAATCATATTTGCGAGAAATAAGGAAGCACATCGAAATCTTAATCTTCAATTCGAAAAAAGGTTAATTCAAAAGAAGTATTGGACAATAACACATAACATTCCGGACTGGGTAAACTTTACAGCAACATTTCCCCTATTGGTGAATGGAGATCGTCAACACAGAACCATCATAAATCAATCTGGAAAATTAGCTGAAACGCTTTTCCTCAGGCATAAATTTGATCAGCACAAATGTCTTTCTCTATTAGAAGCAATCCCACATACTGGCTATACGCATCAAATAAGAACGCATTTATCATTCCTTGGTTTTTCAATTCTCGGGGATCATCTTTACACGAAAGATCTTTCTTCAGCTCAACTGGAATTAAATTTTAGCGTTCCTCGAATGATGCTACATGCTGCATCCATTGAGTTTCTTCATCCAGATACAAATCAAAAAATTCTTATAAACACAGATGTCCCATTTTCAATAGTCAATATTTAAAAAACGGAGAAGGATAAATTCTTCTCCGTTTTCATGGTCAAGAGCAACTAAATATTAATTTATGGTTTTTGCCATTTCAATAGGTTTTTTACTCTGTAAAAATGCCCAGGTGACAATTGCAAAAAGCACAACAACAACAATCCATCCTACTACCCCAAGATCCTGATACTTTACGATCACAGGTGCTGCCAATAAGCTGACCAGGTTTACAACCTTAATCATTGGGTTGAGAGCAGGACCAGCGGTATCTTTCATGGGGTCTCCAACAGTGTCACCCACAACACCCGCTTTATGTCGTTCAGATCCCTTTCCTGTATTGGCTTGCAGATTACGCGGCTCATCTTCAATTGTTTTCTTTGCGTTATCCCATGCTCCACCAGTATTTGATAGGAACACAGCTAATAATTGGCCACTTAAAATAACACCAGCTAAGAATCCTCCCAAAGCCTCGACTTGAAGAACCATCCCCACAATCAAGGGAATGATGACCGCCAATAAAGCGATTGGGACTAATTCTTTTTGAGCCGATTCAGTAGAAATTCCTACAACTTTGGCATAATCCGGTTTAACTGTACCTTCAATCACACCTGGTATTCTGAATTGTCTACGAACTTCATCCACAACCTGACCTGCTGCTCGACTGACAGCCCGGATGTTTAGTGCACTGAATAACCAGGGTAAAGCCCCACCAATGAGTAAACCAACAAATACATTCGTTTCGGAAATCCGGATTGAATCGATCACTGGCACATTCAATTGGACCTGGACGCGACCAACATCGATCATGTAGGACGCAAAGAGACTCACTGCCGCAATTACTGCCGATGCAATGGCGATACCTTTCGTTATTGCTTTGGTCGTATTTCCAACTGCATCAAGATCAGCCATAATCTGGCGTGCATCCATGGTCTCTTTATCATCCATGTCATGCCAGGCCATTTCTCCAATGCCATTGGCGTTGTCCGATATTGGTCCAAAAGAGTCCATTGCTACATTATTACCGGTGTGACTGAGCATACCAATACCAATCATTGAGACTGCATACATAACGTAGATGGGTGCTTCTGCATTGAACAATAATAAAGCAAAAATGAAGCTGATCGAAATCACAATCAATGCCCACACACTTGATTCCATACCAACAGCTAAACCAGATAGAATCAGCGTAGCGCTACCAGTATCCGCAGATTTGACTATTTCTTTGACGGGTGGTTTCTTTGTTGAAGTGAAATAAGAAGTGAGCGGATTAAACGCAACTGCCAAACCAACACCGATGGTTGTAAGCATTCCTAATCGCCAGTCACCAGCATATGCAATGGCAACAACAAATGACCACAAAATCGTATTGACGCTGGAAACTTCATAGGAACGGAACATTGCCTCTTCTGAGTCATGTGCCCGTAAGAATTTAATCGGAAAATTCATCCATATGGGAACAGCGAATGTACCCATAATAGAACTAACAACACCAATCGCCCGAATAATAAGAGGATAAACAATCCATTTCATATCACCCGTCAGTGAAACAAGCACAATACCCAGGATCAATGAAGAGACAATTGTGACTTCGTAACTCTCAAAAATATCAGCCGCCATACCAGCGCAATCACCTACATTGTCACCAACCAGGTCAGCGATCACAGCTGCATTTCTTGGATCATCTTCCGGTATGTCTTGTTCAACTTTTCCTACCAGGTCAGCACCAACATCTGCTGCTTTGGTGTAAATACCACCACCAACTCGCATGAATAAAGCTACCAGGGTTCCACCAAAACCAAATCCTAAAAGTGCGTCTGGTGCTGCTTTACCAAATATCATGAAAATGATTGTGCCACCCAAAAGACCAAGACCATCCGTAAGCATTCCAGTGAATGTTCCGGAATAATAAGCGATGGAAAGCGATTCATTGAGGCTAGATCTTGCAGCAGAAGCAGCTCGCACAGAGGCTTGTATCGCCATTCTCATACCCATTTGACCTACAAGAATGGAGAAAGTTGCTCCAATAATGAATGCTATTGATCTACCAATAGCAATAATCATTCGAACGTTTTGACCAGCAAACTCTTCCTGAGCTTCAAGGCTTGGCGGAACCACATAAACACTGAAAAACAAAACGACTGTCAGAATTACAATGGAAGCGATAATCGTCCGCAATTGTCTTGATAGATAACTGTCAGCACCAATGCGAATTGCATTCCAGACTTCCTGCATCTTCTCAGTTCCCTTATCTTTTTTCAAGACATGTTTTCTGAGTAAATATGCATACACAAGGCTAATTATTGCAACAACTATAATTCCTAGCATGGAAATTTGTTCAAAAGCGTTGAATCCATGTCTGGCAAGACCAAAAATATTCATTTTTCCTCCTGAGCGTAAATAAGATTGGATAGTACAAGATATTCAGTTTGTTGAACTCAGCCCCAAAAGATTATTTTAGCCGGAATAAGTAATGTGTCAAATAAAATTCACTACAAATCTTACTAATTTTCTATAATTTATACAAATAAGCTTTACAAGTAGAAATCTTAAAATTTTCTAATCCAATTAATTATATATTTCACAAATTCGATATTGACTTCATATTTTATATGTTGTAATATCTAGCTTGCTAATTTTATTTTAACTAGAAACGAGCGGACAATTCCGCTCGTTTATGTGCTCAGTCATTTTCCAATAGCTTTTGCTATTGAATTTTAGAATGAAAAAGTGTATGCTGAAGAATGCAAACTTTATATGTAGATGATATGGACCTATGGTCTTTGCTAATTAATTACCTTGAGGATTTAGTTTAAAGTATGGATAATTTCCTAAATGTTGTAGATGATGATAATGAAGAACTAAATGAATATCCGGCAATTGCCAGATTAATTGAACTTGGTCGACAAAAATCTTATGTAACAATTGATGATATTCTTCATTTTTTCCCAGAGGCTGAACAAGATGTTGAACAGTTAGAAGAAGCCTTTGCAGCGCTAATGAGTGCAGGTATTCCCTATGTTGAAGATGAAACACCTTTAGACGGGCCGGCTGAAGATGATTTAGAACTTGACGTGGATGAGAAAGAGCTGGACGAAGAAGAAGCTGCAAAACTTGTTTTTGATGACCTGGAAAACATAGACACTGACGATACAATTGGACTTTACCTAAAAGAAGTAAGTAGGGTTCCATTATTAACCGCCGAAGAAGAAGTAGAATTAGCCCAGCGAATTGAACGAGGAAGAATTGCCAGGGAAGAATTAGCGAAAGGGAGTACAACTGATCATCGAAGATTTGAATTAAGAAAGTTAATCGAGGATGGTTGGGACGGTCGTGAACACTTAATTACAGCAAATTCCCGCCTTGTTATCAGTGTTGCAAAAAAGTATATGGGTCGCGGAGTTCCTTTTTTGGATTTGATTCAAGAAGGCAATATTGGACTCATTCGTGCGACAAAGAAATTTGATTATCGTCGTGGGCATAAATTTTCAACTTATGCTACCTGGTGGATACGTCAGGCAGTAACACGAGCCATTGCTGACCAGGGTAGGACAATTCGTGTTCCTGTTCACATGGGGGATCAGATCAATAAATTATTACGAATCCAGCATCAATTAACACAAAGATTAGGAAGAGAACCCAGTGTTGAAGAGTTAGCGGAAGCATTAGATGTTCCACCTAAAAAAGTAGAAAATATGATTCAGGTTGCACGTAGACCCCTTTCTCTGGAGACACCAACTGATGATGAAGAAGATTCAGTTCTGGGAGATTTTATTGAAGATGACGAAGCGCCACCTCCCGATGATACCGCTACATATAATTTATTACGTCAACATCTTGAAGAAGTACTGAATGGACTACCACCCAGAGAGGTGCGTATTCTTCAATTACGGTATGGGCTATTAGATGGTCAGGCGTACACATTAGAGGAAGTTGGACGAAAAATGGGTGTAACTCGCGAAAGAGTAAGACAAATTGAAGCTCAGGCATTAAGCAGATTACGCCATCCAGTAATTAGAAGGAAACTAAGAGATTACCTGGGAGATTAATTATCCTCCCCTTTCAGTTTTGTTTTTTTCTTCATCTTATTTTTTCGACATGTTATGTACTTGCGAAATTAAATAAGATGTAGCATACTATTTCTGGGAGGTACCAATGGCAAATATTTCTTTACGAGAATATATCCGGAAAATTGAAAACCTGATAGAGAATGGACAAATCGATCAGGCAATTGGACACTGTAAACATATTCTTCAAATTTATCCTAAACATATAGATAGTTACCGTTTGTTAGGAAAAGCATTACTCGAAAAACAGAAATATGGCGATGCGTCGGATATTTTCCAAAGAGTTCTTTCTTCCGTACCTGATGATTTTATCTCCCATATTGGTATGTCCATCATTCGTGAAGATGAAAATAACCTTGATGCTGCAATTTGGCATATGGAACGAGCTTTTGAAGTCCAACCTTCCAACAAAGCAGTTCAGGATGAATTGCGCAGATTATATACCAGTCGTGACGGCGTAGCCCCGCCAAAAATCAGATTGACCAGAGGCGCACTTGTCAGAATGTACACGCGTGGGGAATTATACAATCAGGCAATTGCAGAAATTTGGGCAGCCTTATCCGAAGACCCCAATCGAGTTGATCTTGAAGTTGTTTTGGCTCGAATTTATTTTCTCTTAGGACAAAAAGTAGAAGCAACTGAGACCTGCAGCAAATTAATAAGTAAATTGCCTTATTGTTACGAGGCAAACAAAATTCTGACCGAAATCCTACCTGGTACAACAAGAGAAGAGGACGAGAAGATTTTTCGTCAAAGAGTAATTGACATGGATCCGTATTTTCAGTTTGTTAATGAAAAGACATTAGCAACTGCCGATGTTTCTGATTCAAATATCATGATAGATTTTTTAGATTGGGATCCAAGTGTAAACGTTGATGAACAACCAGACTGGGCACAATCAATAGGTTTTGCCCTTGGTGATGAAAGCTCCTCAGACGAGGATTTTTCTAGCTGGATTAATGATATTGTTAGTCAACCAAAAAAACCATTGGATCTAGAAAGTGAAGATGAACCCGAATCCCCCACCATCGTGCAACAACAGGAAAATGTTGATAACCTGGATGAATCACAGAATGAAAAAAGTGAAATTTCTTTTCCATCTGGTATTAAAAAGGAAGAAAAGGAAATTCCTAATTGGATGAAAGATGCAGGATGGGATGTTTCAAGAGATGATGATGATAATCTCGACAAAGGCTTTACAATTCCGTCAATTCTTCCTATTGAAGATGAGGTTTCCAGCGGCGATATTGACAACTTATTTGAGGATTTGAGTGAAGCTGATAAAGAAGAAGATGAAGAGATTCAACCAGCAGAAATTCCAGGATGGCTACAGGAAATTGCACCTTCAATAAAAAGTATTAATTTTCCAGAAGAAGTTGATGAATTTGAAGTCAAAAATCTGGAAGATTTATTTGACAACTTAGAAAAAGATAAATCAGAATTTATTAAGAGTGAAGCAGAAATTAGTTGGGAAAAAGAATTCACTGATGAAAAAGATTCTTCGTTGGAGGATACCCTGCAAGGATTCGATTTTTCTTCCATATCTTTGAATGAGGAAGAGAGTACAACAAGTTTTGAATCAGAAGAAAAGTTAGCCTCCAAAGAAATAATTGATGATGAACTGGACTGGATAAAAGATTTATCTATTGAAGTTGGTCCAGTAGAAATTGAAGAAGTACCAAAATCAACGACCATAGATAATTTTTTGGAAATCGATGAAGAGATTGAAAAACATTCTTTGGACCAAATTATTAATGAACTTGAAGAAATAGAAACAGAAGAAATTGAACCAGCAACAACAATGGATGATGATTGGCTAAATTCATTAGTTTTTGATGAAAATAAAGAAGATACAGGAAAAGACATTTTTGAAGAATACGAGAAAGAGGGAATTCCCGATTGGATAAAATCTGTGATTGATGAGGAAAGTGAACAACCACCAATCGCTTCAATAGAAGATCCAGGTTCATTACCAGATTGGCTCTCGATCGTAGATGAAAAACATGAAAATGAATTGGATGATATAAAAATCAGCTTTGACGAAATCAAGGATCATTTGATTCCCGCAGACAATATCATCGATTTTGAAGGAACTGCAGAAAATTATGAAGAAACTTTACCTGAAGAACCACATTCCGAATTAATTGATGATGAGTTCCTTTCTTCATTAGAAGAACAAAAAACCGAAGACTTGGATTATGAAAACGAAATATCCATTTTAGAAATTGAAAAATCTGAAGAATCACTTGGTGAAGTTCAACCAATTGATAATTCTGAAGAAACAATAATTTCGCAAATTGAAGACCAAAAAACAGAAGATTTGGTTCCTGACTTCGAATCCTCTCTTCAAAAATTCGATAAATCGGAAGAATTTAAGGAAGAAGATCAACCTGCAATCGAGAATGAAGAAGATGAGTTGGAATCTGCTTTGGCATGGATGGAGGGATTGGCTTTGAAACAAGGCGCTGATGAGGAAACCCTTGTGAGTAAGCCTGAAGAACGAAGTGAAATTCCACCAGAATGGATATCGGAAGAATCGAAACGAACACAAGATCTTAGCGAAGAACTTGATAGCACTCCGAGTTGGTTGAAAGAGTTAGAAATCGAAACTGGTGAGGTGCAAGCGCAGGAGACGGCACAAACTCTGGAAGGAATTTCTTCTACAGGATTTCTGGATACAGGAGAAGACAAGGAAGTTGTAATCTCAAGTGAAACAAACCAAGATGAAGACAAAGTGCATGATATTGAGAATCTTCTTGAAGAATTAGAAACTGAAGTTGATGATAAACAAACAGCTGCTTTCGACCAAGGTGCTGGTGATGAAATTGATGCTTTCGCTGGTATCTTATCAAAAATAACCGGAGAAGAACTTCTTACGGAACAAGAATCTTTCCATACCGAAACTGAAGAAAATATTGAGGAATTAATTCCCCAGGAAGAAATTGAAGAGACTGAGTCGCAAGTAGATATAACTGAACAAGAGGTTGAAGAGATTGAATCCCAGGAATTATTTCCTGAATCATCCATTGAAGATGTTAACTCCATTGAAGAGAGCGAAGAATTATCTCCTGCCTTTACAGAAGAAGTTGTAATCTCTGAAGAAATTTTAGACGTAGATGGTCAGAAATTTGAAGTCATTGAGGAAATAGCACCATCTGAAGATCAAATGGATGAACCTGGTGAAGAAAAAGAGGAAAGTATCCCTACGGAGCAAGAATTTTCCTCAGAAATCGAAGACGAGATAGAAGATACACAACCCGTAAAGGTTAAAGATGCCCGACTCGATGAATTGGAAACCGCTAATAAATTCCTTTACAGTGGAAATCCTGAAGAAGCGATCAAAATATTTGATCCATTAATTCATGAAGGTTTTGAACTGGGTTCAATTATACAAAACATCCAAAATGCATTAGATCACCACTATCCCATTGATATTAATTTATGGCAATCTTTAGGCGATGCATACTTAAAAAATAATCAACTTCAAGATGCACTTGATGCATACTCAAAAGCTGAAGATTTATTACTATAATTTTTTCGGAGGTATATATTGGAAAAAACTTTTGTTCTGGTAAAACCAGATGGAGTTCAACGCGGATTGATTGGGGAGATTCTGTCTAGGCTTGAGAAACGCGGTCTTAAGTTAGTCGCTGCTAAGTTCCTGCTAGTCCCAGTGAGCCTTGCTGAGAAACATTATTCTATTCATCAGGGAAAACCATTTTATGATGGATTAATTAAATATATTACTGCTGCTCCTGTGATGGCAATGGTCTTTGAAGGACCATTCGCAGTCCAAGCTGTTCGACAAACCATGGGGCTAACAGATCCTCTTAAGGCAGAGCCGGGGACAATCCGCCATGATTTTGCATCAAGAATTAGTAGAAATCTTACACATGCATCGGACTCACCAGAAAATGCTGAGAGTGAAATTTCACTCTGGTTCACCAAAAGTGAAATTGTTAATTGGCTAAAAGCGGATGAAGATTGGGTAATTGGAGATAATTAGAAAAATCCATGAAGAGGTTGATGCTCAAAATAAATAATCAACCTTTTTTTAATTTCTGGAAATTTTTTCTGTTATTTAAATTTTTCTTTCGATGGTATGTTAAAAATTAATTTGTTTCAGCCAGTCTAACATAGCTTGAATCTGTTTTTTTCGGTAGTTAATTAATAGTATCTGAAATTGATCTTTTTCATTCAATAAGAAGACATCTTGTTCTTCAAGCCATTGGTAACAAACGCCTATTTGGTTTTCCACCAATAACTCTGTTTTTACTTTATATATTTTTTGAGCAATAAATAATTTAGCAATAAATTCTTGCCTCATATCACGGCCACGTTTTACAGGGATGATGATCCAATTTTCTAATTGTTGGATCCCGGATTCCGTAATCGTAAATAATTTTCGATCTGGATATTGATCACCTACAATCATCTCTTGAGAAAGAAAGCCTTCATTAAATAATCTCTCCAAAAATCCATAAAATTGGCTCTGCTTTAAATACCAGATTTTATAAAAGGAGGTTTCTTTAGAAATATGTTTATAGAGGTCATAGCCATAATTGGGTTTGTTAATAAAGAAACCTAATAGCGATAAATACAGGGTGCTTTCCATTTTTGTTCGAGGGCTCATACTTACTTTATTATAGTGTCCTTTTGGTTTGGTTTCTTATCCACGATTAAGTTTTTTTACAATCTTTCATTCCCATTAAATATTCGTGAAATTTCACAAGAACAGTTTATAATTAATAAAAAGATTCAAATTGGAGGAAATTTTGAATTTTCCAAGTCCTTTTTATCGATGGCGACCTCATCCCTGGCACGGTTTAGAAACAGGTCCAAATCCCCCTAAAGAAGTAAATGCCTTTATTGAACTTTCATCATTTGATTTAGTAAAGTATGAAGTGGATAAAGTGACAGGATACTTACGGGTAGACCGACCACAAAGATCATCCTCACAACCCCCATCTTTGTATGGCTTCATACCTAGAACCTATTGTGGAAACAGAGTTCATCAACTTTCACCAAAATCAACAAAAGGCGATGGCGATCCTTTGGATATTTGTGTGATCAGCGAAAGACCAATTACAAAATCAGAGATTATTTTAACTGCACGTGTTATCGGCGGGATTCAGATGATAGATGATGGTGAAGCAGACGATAAAATAATTGGAATTTTGTTTAATGATAGTTTCTGGCAAAATGCAAATGAATTATCGGATATTCCCCAGGTTTTGATAGATAGACTTTTACATTATTTCAGTACATACAAATTAATTCCCGGCAAAGAAGATTCTACATTTATTGCAGGGGTATTCGGTGCGGAGCAGGCATGGAAGGTAGTCGAAGCTGCCATGAAGGATTATGAAGACATGTTTGGGAACTAATTATTAAAGAAAAAACGAGCCAAAATTTTTTTAATCTTTAGCTCCTTTCTTACTAATCTATTTTTATCTTGCTCAAATCCTCTTCCGGTTCAGGATACTTCATTTCCAAAGCTTTCAGCTCATCCACCAGGATTGAGCCAATTAACCAATTCCGATACCAATTCCTATTAGCTGGAATAATGTACCAGGGTGCATTTGCAGTGGATGTTTTTGATAACACATCTTCAAATGCCATTGTATAATCATCCCACAACAATCGTTCTTTGATATCCCCAGAGGAAAATTTCCAATTTTTTTCAGGGATATCCAGTCTCTCCTGAAGTCTTGCTTTTTGTTCATCTTTAGAGATGTGAAGGAAAAATTTTATAATCGTGGTTCCTTCATCTGTTAATAATTTTTCAAAATTATTAATGTGGTCAAATCGTTTTTTCCACACCTTCTGAGAAATAAGATTGTGTACGCGAACCACAAGCACATCTTCATAATGACTTCGATTGAAAATCACCATTTCACCTTTTCCAGGTGTTTGTTTATGTATCCGCCATAAGAAATCATGATTTAGTTCTTGTTCAGTTGGAACTTTAAAGCTGGCTACGCGCACACCTGCAGGGTTAACACCGTCAAAAACTGCTCGAATGACTCCATCTTTCCCACCAGTGTCCATTGCCTGTAACACAATCAATATCTTGTGTTTATTTTCAGCATACAAAAGTTCTTGGAGAGACTCCAATTCTTTATTGATTTTTAAAAACTCTTCCTTAGCTTCTTTTTTACCCTCTGGCCATCCAGATTTATCATCTGGATCCCATTCAGTAAGATTTACTTTTTGACCGGGTTTTACTCGATACTTACTCATGCCTGACCCCTTCCTTTTAGATATTAAATAGTACTATAGATTTAAATTATAGAACCATTCACACACGATAATTATTAAATGGGATTACTGCCCGATTTCTACTTCATAGGAATTCGCAATCCATTGATTCATCCCGCCGGCCATGCTTGTGACGTTTGTCAAACCAGCATTTTTTAGGATATCGCGCGCTTGAGCGCTTCTATTCCCAGATCTACAAACAATCAATACCTCTTGATCTGTTGGGATTTCATCTATTCGACTTTCTAATTCCCCTAAAGGAATTAAAGTGGCGTCTGGAATATGGCCACCTTCCCATTCGCTTAGTTCACGCACATCTAAAACAAATGCACCGTTTTCGCGCATTTGATATGCATCTTCCACACTGACCTCTAAAGGTAGTGCAGTGGTGGTATCCGCTGTGTTGGGTGGAAATCCAATGATTACAGCCAGAGCAATAATTGCTAATCCCCCAAAAATCAGCCAAATTTTATAGTTATTTTTCTTTTTGATCGGTTTCTTAACTTGTTTTGACATTCAAACTCCAATTTTTTCGAATTTATGATTAATTTATTTTTACCAGAATTAATCCATACTGGGAATAGTAAATAGAATGTACTGAAATTCATATCTCAAAGTAAAATTTAAAAATCTGAATTTTAAATATATCAAATATTTCTGATCGGCCAAAAAAATGAAAAGAGTTTTATTATCAATCAACCAAGTCTTAAGAAATTTTATTAATCCCACTTCTATTATAAATATTTTTTCGGAAGTTGATTTATTTTATTTCTCGATCCCGACCAATTTAACCATTTCTGATCAAAATCATTTGATTAAACAAAGTTTTTTATTTTTTAAATCTCAATTCTCAGTTGATATTGAAAATCATATTTCCGTTGAAAATAAAAGAGTTGTCACAAAAAACAAAAAATTGTCCAAAGAATTATCCTGGGAAATATTTTATCGATTTAATAGGTGGGTAAGGGTTTGTGAAGGGATATTCGATGAGGATCTTGATCGGTTTATTTCTGGTTTTACAGGAAAAATCATTGACTTTTATTCAGATGAGGAGAGCAGCGTATTCTTAATAGCGTTTTCGGGAGAATCAATAACAAAATTACCGTTGGACCATTTACAAACTAACAGTAATTATATCTCTCCCTTCTACACATTTCTTGAGTCTGAATTTATTATGCCAGCTACAGGACCGGAAGATGTGAATGTGGATGAAAAGAAGAGAATTGGAACAATGCTCAAATTTTCAAATTTTACAAATTATGAAAACATTGAAAGTTTTTCCGCATTATTAAAATTTTGGGAAGATCAATTCAGGGAAAACCTGGATAATCCAGTAAAAGTAAGAATTAATTCATCAGACCAATCAATTTATCAATTAAAAGATATACCGTATTTTGATCAAAGATTTGGAGTTTGGGGTACTATATACTCAGGTGAAACAATAATTGATATTCCTTTAATGGAAATTGTAGAAATTACTAACAATAGGTTTCTCAATAATTTAGTCATGGATTATCAAAAATTGATGTCATTGTTATTACCAAATTAAAAGAGGTTGTCCTGAGAATAATGACAACCTCTTTATCGTTATCTAAAAGGAAAAAGTGTATTTTTTTTCTATTGCACTACTCTCGGTACGAGCCAGAATACATCCGAAGTTACATTCGAACGGTTACTGATACCAAGAATAAATTCTACATTCTTTCCTGCGTAACTACTTAAATCAATGTCAATTTTCGTTATTTTTTCATCGTAAGTCTCTACCCATTTACCTAAATTTACAGGGTTTCCACCATCAATGCGTGCTTCCAAACTAAATGTAACGTTACAAGATTTACTACCATCAAGACAACCCACAACAGTTGAAAAATAAGCTCCATTTTTTATCAACAAGGCCGGATAATATCCTTGAATCCAGCTACTGTTATCGCCTTCCAAATGCATATGAATTGTTCTCTCGTCATCAAGATATCCATTTTCAAGTTTAGGTTTTGATAAAACAGCAACATAGGCTTTTGTCATACTTTTGTCAGTGTCACAAGGTATGCGTACAACTGAATAATTGCTCTTCCATTGTGCGTTACAAATTTTTGCAACAAAATCAAGTGGGTAAATTTCGCTGGGCACACTTTCACTCTGATAATTATCAACGTTAATGATTACCCAAAACGCTTTATCAGCCTTTTCTCCCACACCGAATATTTTTCCTCCAGTGGTTCTTAGCATCCACTCGCCTTTGTATTCTCCAGAGTTTGTTGGTGATTTTAAATCAATTGATAAATCAATCGTTTCTCCAGGTTTTACACTCACACCAATTTTGCTGGCTGCTTTTCCATCCATAGCATTTCCGCTAGAAAAAATCAATTCATAATCTGCAGTCCAGGTGGTTTGTCCATCGTTTTTTAATCTCCAAGTTTTTGTGAAGGTTGTTGCTGATGCAATGACTGTATTGTCAGGATAAGTAACATCTTTTACAAAAGTTGCTTTATCCATCGGCATAGATGTAAAAGTAGGTACCGGGGTATTCGTTGGAGATAAAACTTCAGGTGTAACTGGTGTATTTTGTACTGGAGAAGAAGTCTCTTCTACTACAATCAAAGTTGGAAGATTTGAAACTTCGGTTGCATCAGCTACCAAGGTTGAAAAGGCTTGCTCTGTTGCTAAAGCCTGCACAGTCTGCATGGCAAGTGTGCTCACTGAATTGGGGTCGGATGGATTTACAAATTGCTTGGTTAAATTACACGCAGCCAGACTCATAAAAATCATAATCAAGAATAAATATAAAAGGACTCTCTTCATTTTTTTCTCCTAAATCAATTGTTACACTGAAGACGTATATTGTCTGAAATTTGTTCCATCTATAAATTTAGCGTAAAATTAGCCAGATGGCAAAAGAATATGTTTTCAAAGTTGGCGATATTCCAATTCAATCGAGTTTAGTTCTCGCTCCGATGGATGGTCTTACTGATCATCCGTTCAGAGAAATTATAAAACGTTTTCATCCAGGAATCATATTTTCTGAATTTATAAACGCATATGATTACTTGAATAGCCATCCATTTTTTCCACAGCAAATTGTTTTCTCAGAAGAACAAAGACCATTTGCCTATCAAATATTTGATAATTCACCTGATCGGATATTAAAAACTGCTTTATATTTGTCAGAAAAAAATCCCGATTTTATCGACATAAATATGGGATGTTCCGCGAAAACTGTGGCTAGCCGCGGTGCTGGAGCAGGTTTATTGAAAGAACCTGAGAAAATTAAGCAAATCTTAACATTATTAACAAACAATCTAAAGGTACCTATTACTGCAAAAATTCGTTTGGGTTGGGATGATACTTCCTTAAATTATTTGTCGATTTCAAAATTATTGGAGGATTATGGTTGTGCCATGATCTCAGTTCATGGAAGAACAAAAAAGCAAGGCTATCTGGGTAAAGCAAATTGGGATGCTATTGCTGAGATAAAACAAAATATAAAAATTCCTGTTCTCGCAAATGGCGATGTAAATTCCTTAGCCGACATACAAAAAATAATTAATTTAACGAATTGTGATGGCGTCATGATTGGTAGAGCAGCCCTTAGAAATCCCTGGATATTCTCAGGAATGGATCAAGATCAGGTAACTTTAACACAAAGACTTGATTTGTTATCTGACCATCTTGATTTGATGATTCAATTTTATGGATTGGAAAGTGGTTCAATTCTGTTTCGAAAATATATTAAATTTTATCTGGATATATCCAATCTTGGAAAAGAACTCCGATCGGAACTTTACAATCAACGGGACCCCCTTAAGTTGAAGTCATCTTTATTTTCAATCGCGGATGCACAAATTAATCAAGCTCACTTCTAACCAAATCCAGTGTTTCAACCGCATGACGCAAGTGTGGGATAACAATACTCCCTCCTACAACAAGTGCAACATTGAAAGCCTCTATCATTGAACCATCATCCCACCCAGCTTGAACACATTGAATAATATGATAATCAATACAATCGTTGCATCGTAATACCATCGAAGCAACCAGTCCAAGTAATTCTTTGGTTTTAACATCCAGATTACCTTCCTTATAGGCATTGGTATCTAGATTAAAAAAGCGTTGTATTCCTAAATGGTCGAGGTTTAGAATTCTTTCATTCATTTTTTCTCGGTATTCTTTAAATTCATTCAGACGACTTTTCATTGATTCACCCGATTTCTATCCGCTTGAGTGGTTGTTTAAATTTATTGGTCTCATTTTATTTTGTAGTCAATCGATTAACTTCGACTTTAAAAATGCGTCTTAATATTGCTAAACTGGCTGCATAAGTGGAATCCATTCCAAAATAAGATAGTGCACCCGCTCCAAGGTTTTTACCTTTGCTCAGTGGTGTGTCAGACGCGTAGTGTATTATTCCTAGGTCAAAATTTATGTTATATAGATTCACGATCTCATTGACTGGATGTCTGGTTGGTCGATACATTTCAAATATGGCAGACAGATATGGACCTGCTTCCATCTCAATGTCAGAATATCCTTCTCGATAAAATACATCAGCAAGTTTTCCATTTTGAAGGAATGTACCCAAGACTGTTACTGCTTTCTGGTTGTCTAAAACAGTCCCGTAAATTAAATCATCAACAACATCCCTGGCAGAAAAAGCATTACTAAACATATAAGTATTTTGTGAATGTTCATCATAAACTACATTGGGGATCATTACATCGCCAAGAACCCCATTCAATGTTGCAGCTTTACCCAATATGTATACACCTAATATAGGAGATGAATGTTCAGCGATTTTTGTCAGAATGTTATATGCTGCTAACCCTAACGGGTAGTCAATGTTCAGAATTATGGCATCACTTTTCTTAAGTAATTTATACTCTCTTTTATTTTTCAATCTCGGATCTACTTCATCAAAATTAATCTTATTAATTTCAATTATTTGAGCATCTACATCAAAATAATGCTGGCTTAAAATTCGTGTGATACCACCCAAAATTTCCTCATCTGATTGTTCTTTCTTTAAATAATCATATTGAGGTGTTTGTTGTGCTTTTTTAAGCACATAATAGAGAAAATTCTCCAGGCTTGCTTCTTCTTGTTTGTTCTTAATGATATTTAATTCATTTAACATGTTTTCTTCATCAGAATTCTTCAGGAAATTAATCAAGAGTTCTTCATTTTTCAGAGCAAAACCTGTGATTAAATTTGGTATTGAGTGGGTATTACTTGAAATAAAATAAACAGGTCTTTTGGTTATTAATGAATTTGATAATTCAATATTTGCCCACCAGGCACGTGTTGCTCTCCAATATTCACTCAAAGAACCTGCTAATAAATTTACTCGAAAATCACATTTATTATTTTTGATTCGTTCTATATTATCCAGAAATTCATCACCCCAAATTACTTCAAATCTTCTCAAATCTTCCTCTGATAAATGTAAGAAGTCAGCTAAAGATGAGAACTGGGTGGGATTTTTCAATACACCTTTGAAATCAAAGGATGACGGTAATTGATTGAGATAAATATGAAGCTTATTCCACTCAATTTGATAAGCCGTCATCGCAGGAATAACATCTTCAATATCCGATCGACTGGCGATAAAACAGGCTAATTTTTCCTTGCCATCATAAAAACATCTGCGTCGTCTCGCCCTGGTATTAACAGGTATCCAATTTTCGACATTCTCATACCCATACTTTTCAAATACAGAAGCACTTTGACCCAAAGCAACAACTTTTACATCTGGCATACAATCCGGCAAACGTAAAAGACTATAAACAAATGCTGATGCGTCCGGATCATTTTGTCTGGCAAACGGATGCAAAAGTGAATTCATTCCAGCATGAACTTCCTCAAGTGTTCTAATTTGAATTTCCGTGGTAGATCGAAGTAATGAATACAGCGTACGTAAATAAAGTTCGATTTCCTCAGAAGCAATTTTTGGTACTGTTCTTTCCACGAGAACCTCCCTCGATAATTGTTCTAGAATTATATCGGATAATATCAATGTTTTTTAATATTAGGCGATATAATTTCTTTTTTAGTAAGTTAGTATGATTAGGAAAAATGGAACAATATAACAATAACCATCAGAATGATTTGATAGATCGGTTGAAACTGGAAAGTCTTGTTAGAACGATTTCCACCCATTTTATCAATTTAGACACCAATCTTTTCTTAGAAGGTGTGCTTATTGGTTTAAAACAAATCGCTGATTATACTGGCAATGACCAGATTACTATTTTCAATATTGACCCAGAAATCGATTTTTCTGTAATTGAATGGCAATCAAAGGCTCATTACCCAACTCATAAACATTTAACCAAAACGGAATTATTGTTAAATTGTCAAAATTGTATCCGTAAATTAAGAGAGAATAATCATATACAAATAACCTCAGATCAAGATTTCAGGGAATTACCTCCACCTGAACAAAAAATTTTCGTAATTGAAAACGTCAAATCCACACTAATAATTCCAATGATATTTAAAGAAGATTTGATTGGCTGGATTTCATTTACAAATTATGAAGAATCAAAATTCTGGAATGATGTTTCTATAGAGATTTTCAATAATATTGCCAATATATTCATTAATGTTTTCGAGCGCAAGAAATATGAAAATAAAATTCAGAATTTATATTTATCCCTGGAACAAAAAATTAATGAAAAAACGAATGAATTATCGACATTATTGAATATACAAAAAGCATTGACTTCAGAATTACACGTGGATCATGTTATTCAAATTATTGCAGATGAAGCACGTAGACTGACCCAAACCCTATTAGGTACAGTTTATTTTTATGAAAATGGTAAATTGATCTTAAAAGTTATTTCAGGTGAGAGAGAAACGCATCTCCCCATCGGTTTTGAAATCCCAATTGAAGGTTCATTGGCAGGTGTTGCATTTAAAACCGGATCACCATATCTGGTCGATGATGTTTCCCATGCAGTAGGGGCGTTTAAAGAAGCCATTCAGTTGTCAAATGTAGAGTCAATTCTATTTGTCCCCCTCATTTCTGGAAGGAAAACAATTGGTGTAATTTCTGTCGCGGATAAAATTTCTGGAGAATTGGGACACGAAGATGAGCGGTTACTAAAGATGTTCGCGAACAGCGCGATTATTGCACTAGATAATGCCCGCCTCTATAAAGAAGAACATGATCGCAGAGAAGAAGCTGAACGCCGACGAAAAATTGCTGAAGCCTTGCGGGATATTTTGCGGTTGCTGAATTCCAAAATGGAAATCACAGAATTATTAAACTACATTGCTGAACAATCAAGAGATTTATTAAATGCTTCTTCCGCGATGATTAGAAAAATAAATTATGAGGCAAATACAGTAATTACCGAAGCTTCTTCCAATCTACCTGAAGAGTTTTCAGTCATTCAGGATTTACCATTTTATTCAGGAGGTTCAGAAACTATTCTCAAAGAGAATAAACCAGTGGTCGTATCAGATCTTTATGAATCTCTCGGTCGTTATCTGGATAATCCTCATGAACTTTCACCAGCTCAACAGCTATGGGCAAAAGCCATTCTTCGTTACTTCAAGAGCCATTTGATTGTTCCTCTTATTATTGATGAGCATCTTTATGGGACTTTAACCTTTTATTATGAAAATCAAACAACTTTTTCCGATGAAGACATTTATCTTGGACTAACTTTAGCATCTCAAGTCTCTCTGGCAATTGAAAACGCTCGTCTGAGAAATCAAGAAAAAGAAATGGCAATTGCTGCTGAACGGAATCGCCTGGCCAGAGATTTACATGATGCTGTCACTCAAACACTTTTTTCAGCTACATTAATTGCAGAAGTAATTCCTCGTTTGTGGAAGAAAAATCCAATTGAAGGTGAAAAACGCCTTGAAGAAATTCGCCATTTAACAAGAGGCGCATTAGCGGAAATGCGAACTCTTCTACTTGAACTTCGACCTGCTGCGCTAAAAGACGCTTCGTTTTCTGACTTATTAAAACAACTGGCTGAAGCACTTAGTGGGCGAACAAGAATTCCTGTTGAAGTTGATCTGGCTGATATTCCAGATATTACTGAAGATACCAAAATTGCACTTTATCGCATTGCCCAGGAGGCATTTAATAATATTGCGAAACATGCCAATGCAAAAAATGTACAGGTAATCCTGAGAAGAGAAAATGATGGATGCATCTTAACTATCAGGGATGATGGAAAAGGTATTTCGGATGCCAACATTCCTTCAAACCATCTGGGTATGGGGATTATGCAAGAACGTGCATTAGCAATAAGTGCAGATTTGGATATTCAAAGTCAGGCAAATCAGGGAACAACAGTCTCTATTACTTGGAAACAGGAAAAATAGTTTTTTCTTATTAACACTTATTTCTAATTATATTAACAATTTGGTCAGCGCCATTTGCTGGTGGTTTTTTACTATTCGTTTTGGATATCAACTCCCGAATTTTTTTGATTGTTTGCAAAGAAAAAATATCATTAAGCTCGATATCATCGGAAATCATATTTTCACGAACAAATTTTTCAAGAACTCTTGACTCGCGGAAATTCTTTCTCCCAATAAATAAAAATGGTTTTGCAAGTGAATAGGTTTCAGCGACAGTACTGTAACCTAATTTACCAATTACAAGATCGGAGGCATTGACTAAATCGGGGTGGAAATATGGGTGATTGTGAGATAAAAAAATAATGTTTTCATTTTCATTTTTGGCATTTATATTGTTGACCGGAAACAGATATTTAATAGAATTTGTAATTGAAAATTTGTTTCCATCATTATGATCGATTGGTATTCCACCCATCGTAACAAGCACTAGCAGCTCCTCATCAGTTAGCTTTAATTGTCTCCTGATTTGCTCTTTACTGGATCTGGTTTCTCGAAAAACCGGAGAAACTATAATTGAACGATTTGATAGCTCACAAAAAGGTTCACAGGTAAAATGAATTTTGGGTAGTTGATAAAATTCTCGTAATATTGAAATATATACATCCAATTTCGTGTATTGTTCCAGGTAAAATTCATAAATCCAATCCCAGGTGAAATTTTCAATAAGAATAGAAGGAATTTCTAATTTTTCTGCTACCCATAATCCAAAAGGTGATATATCACAAAGAATTAAATCCAATTTTAAATTTGAAATATATCGAAGAAATTCATCATATCGAATATCCGAAAATGGTAAAAATTTATCCAGAGCTTTAATTGTTGTATCTATATCTTCAATAAATGGATTTGCCTGGATCAAACCAACGTCGGTTTGTGTCTTAATATATTCAATTGGAAAAGAAAGAGAATTTTGGAAAAACCATTCAGGCGTTGTCGTGAAAATAAAAAAATTGCTAGGATCTTGCTTAAATAATTTGCCCATCACTGCACATGCTCTGGAAGCATGCCCGTATCCATGTGATGAGATGAAGTAACCAATATTCATATCAATTAACAACTAGGGTAATTTCTACTCTTTTTATAAATCCAACCCTTGATATTGATTTTCAAATGGTAACCTGACGGACAATCTTCTGATATTATCCTCTGATTTTTCAATGACTCTTAATACAACAACTGACATATCATCATTTGGCTGATTTTGATCCAGGCGTATTGCATGGGAGAGTAAAGAATCAGCTATGTATTGGGCAGATGGTTCCTGTTCATCCAGATAAGCCTGAATAAGTGAACAAAAATCAATAGATTGACTAAATCTCTCCCCAGCTCGCATGACTCCGTCTGTGTATAGCACAACAGTAGTTCGCGGGATTAAGCTAATTTCAGTAATCGTTGGTCTGATATTCCTGGTTTGACCTATAGGAATACTCTCACTTGATATGCATTCAATTTGATCAGATTGCGAAATAAACACTGGTGTTGGATTATTTCTCGTAATCACAAGTGTCTGAGTCTGCAAATCCGCAGATAGAATATTCATATATACGCTACAGGAACCACCCTTTTCCATAAAGAGATAATCAGATGCACCACGCGCAGCAGCACCATCCCTGACACCATCAGAAATTAAACTGATAATCTTTCGGACCACCATAGAAGAAATGGATTTGGCAGATGTACCTGAAGAGCGAGCATCTGCGAGAACACAGGATACTCCTCCCGTGGGTCTCTCAATAATTTCTAATGTATCACCACTCTCTAAAGAACCAAATTTAACGACCTTGGCTACTGCTAATTGAATTTCCATAACTCTGATTTTAATATAAATATGGATTAAATCAAAATGATTATTTACTCTTTAATGTCACAAAACATAACTCGACGTTTTTATAAGGTTCCCAAAAGAGATTTACCTCCATATATGATCCAAAAAGAACTTGAATAATTTTTTCACTTTCTATTTTGGATAATGATTGACCTGATATTTTGTAAAGATTTCGATACAAACGACTTATCAGGTCATTTTTTATAAAGTTGACGCTTATTAAAACAATCAACTCCCCACCAAATTTCAACAATCTTAGGGATTCTTTTTGAAAATCATCAGAAAAAATGTACTCACTTGGGAATGTGGCAATAATTTTTGCAAAACTATTATCTTTAAATGGTAATTTTTTATTGTTTGCTCTAAGAATGTTTGATTCATAAGATTTCAATCGCCTGGAAGAGATTTTTAACATTTGCTTACTCAAATCACAACCAAAAATTTGATACTTTTCTTTTAACAGGTTCTTATGTAATATTCCAGTTCCTAAACCGACTTCAAGAATTTTTTCTTCATGGTTTAGAAATTTTTTTATTTGATATGTCCAGTGATTCCAATTTCCAAATGAAACGATATGGGCAACAACATCATAACCAAAGGCAAATGATCCATATAGTACCTGTAAGAACCAACCCACGAATGCCCTGAACAGTTTCTCCATAACAAAATTATAAACAAACCTTGCCTATAACAGAAATCTTCTATAGTTGAAAATTTTAATTATTGATGTAAACTCAAATGGTAAGACCTCTAACCTTTGAAAGGATAAAGAGAAATGCAGTGGGATCAACCTGAAAAACCAGCGGAATTAGCTGAGCAACGAATAATTAAAGCAATTCTGGATGGCGTGTTTCCGATCAATAGTTTCCTACCCTCCGAAAGGGAATTATCAACCCGCATCGGTGTTACAAGACCAACATTAAGAGAAGCTTTACAAAGATTATCCAGAGATGGGTGGATTGAGATTCATCAAGGCAAACAAACCAGAGTCAGGGACATATGGTCGGAAGGAAATATGAATGTTTTATCCTCCTTATCCAAATACCCAGAGCATTTAACTCAAAACTTCGTTGAGAATTTACTGCAAATTCGATACCTTTTATGCCCTACTTACTCATTACTGGCAATAAAGCATAACCCTGATGAAGTAATTAATTATTTAATTATGAAACCTGAGATTTCAGATTTACCAGAAATATATTCAGTATATGATTTCAATTTACATCTAAAATTAACTCAGTCTTCGGGTAATCCTATATTTACATTGATATTAAATGGGTTTAAAGAATTATTTACACAAAAAGCAGTAATTTACTTTCAAGATGAACGCGCTCGAATCTATTCATACAATTTTTATATAGACCTGCACAAAGCATTCTTAGATCAAAAACCGGAAATTGTTTTTGATCTAACAGAAAAAGTGATGAAAGATAGTATTTCCTTTTGGAAAAATGTTAGGTAGAACCTACGGGAGAAAATGATGAATGGTGAGAACATTCTGGCAATCGATAATGGTACCCAAAGTACAAGGGCAATGATCTTTGATCCACAGGGAAAACTTTTATTTAAATCAAGAGTAGCCATTGATAATTACTCCTCCCCCGAGCCAGGGCTCATGGAGCAGGATCCTGAAAATTTCTGGGAAACTTTGTGTGAAGCGTGTCATCAATTGTGGGCTATCCCAGGTGTGGAGAAAAATTCCATTTCCTGTGTAACGATTACGACACAAAGATCCACTTTAATCAATCTTGATAAGAACGGAAAACCACTCAGACCAGCGATTGTATGGTTGGATCAGAGACGAACTGAAGGATTAAAACCTGTAAGTGGGATTTGGGGCATTTTATTCGCCCTGTCAGGAATGCGGGAAACTGTAGCTTATTTACAGGCAGAAGCAGAATGCAATTGGATCCGAACTCATCAGCCAGATATTTGGAGTGCAACAGATAAATTTTTATTATTATCTGGTTATCTTTCCTACCGAATGACAAACCAGTTTGTTGATTCTATTGGTTGCCAGGTAGCCTATATACCTTTTGATTATAAAAATCAAGATTGGGCATCTTCTTGGGATTGGAAATGGCAGGCAGTTCCATTATCAAAACATGTTCTTCCAGAGCTCGTACCTGCTTCAAAAACACTCGGGATTATATCGGAACAAGCCAGCAGGGAAACGGGTATTCCCGCAGGATTGCCCCTCATTGCAGCCGCTGCGGATAAAGCTTGTGAAGTAATTGGCTCAGGATGTGTTGAACCCAATGTCGCCTGTCTTAGTTTTGGAACCACAGCAACAATCAATACAACTCACACTAAATATACAGAAGTCATACCTTTGATACCTCCTTATCCTTCAGCAGTACCGGGAAGATACAGCCTTGAAATGCAAATATACCGTGGTTATTGGATGGTAAGTTGGTTCAAGCGAGAATTTGGCTTGAACGAACAAAGATTGGCATCTCAAAGAGGGGTTGAACCTGAAGACTTATTTGATGATCTCATAAACTCTGCTCCTCCAGGTTCAATGGGTCTGGTTTTGCAACCATTCTGGTCGCCTGGATTAAAAAAGCCAGGACCAGAAGCTAAAGGGGCGATTATCGGGTTTGGGGATGTGCATACACGTGCTCATTTATATCGATCCATTATTGAAGGGCTCGCTTATGCGCTGCGTGAAGGAGCTGAGAGAACCGAGAAACGAAGCAAAATACCTATCACTGAAATTAGAGTTGCAGGTGGTGGAAGTCAAAGCAAAGCAGCATTGCAAATAACTGCTGATGTTTTTAATTTGCCGGTATCCCGACCTGACATTTATGAGGCATCAGGATTAGGAGCAGCCATCGATGCAGCCGTTGGGATGGGGTATTATTCAGATTTTGAATCGGCCGTAAAGAACATGACAAGAGTTGGGAAAACGGTAGAACCAAATCTGAAAAATATCAATATCTACGATGATTTGTATCGCAAAGTTTATCTCCCTATGTATAAACGCTTGAAGCCTTTATATGAGGAGATACGATCCATTACCGGATATCCAACAAAATTTTAATCTTTGTCTCTATATAGTTATTGTTGACTTTAACATTTCATTCAAATAGAATAATTATGTAATAAAATCACATAATAACAGAAAAGAAAGGATAGAACTTTCACATATTTTATTCATTTATGGGTAGAATCCATTTAACTAAATAATCGCGACCAATTTTTGAAAAAATATAAAAAAAATTTAAGGAGCATAAAATGTCAAATCCAGGTAATTTTAAATTTGCAAAGACCGATGAATGGGTTAGCGTAGAAGGAAATGTTGCCACCGTTGGCGTATCTGAATATGCCCAATCTCAACTTTCAGATATTGTATACTTAGAATTCCTTGTTGAACCGGGAGATGAATTTTCTAAGGGAGACTCACTTGTCACACTCGAATCTGTAAAAGCTGCTGCTGATGTTTCATCGCCGGTATCAGGCAAGGTTATAGAAATTAACGAAGCCTTAACAGATGATTTTGAAGCTGTAAATGCAGATCCATTTGGTCGGGCATGGATGGTGAAGGTTGAATTAAGCGATCCATCCGAATTGGATTCACTTATGTCCGCTGATGCTTATACCACCTACTGTGAAGAGCGAGACCACTAATGTTTATCCCCAATACTGAAGCCGAACGCAACGAAATGTTGCAAAAAATCGGCTTATCAAAAATTGAAGATTTGTTTTCTGATGTTCCAAAAGAATTCAGATATCCAGATCTAAATCTTCCTGAAGCCGTTTCTGAAATGGAAGCACTGCAAAATCTCAAAGATTTGGCTATCGCAAACGACTTAACCGATGATCTGATCTGTTTCCTTGGAGCAGGTGCATATAATCATTATATTCCTGCCTCTGTTGATGCGATCATCACACGTGGAGAATTCTTAACCGCCTACACACCCTATCAACCAGAAGTATCCCAGGGAACATTACAGGCTATCTTTGAATACCAATCCCTGGTTGCATCGATTACAGGTATGGACGTTAGTAATGCTTCACATTATGACGGTGCTACTGCGGCTGCTGAAGCTTGTGTTTTGGCATACCATCATTTTCGTGGTAAAAGAAGCAAATTTGTCCTTTCCAGGTATCTGCATCCCCACTATCGCGAGACAATTAAAACATACTTCCAGGGCTATGAAAAAATCAAAATTAATGGCGACAGTGCTGTGGATGGTCTTCAGACAAATGAAGATTTATTGAAATTTGTTGATAACGAAACTGCCATCGTATATGTCCAATATCCGGATTTTCTTGGAAGAATTCATGATTTCAAAGCTTTTGCAGAACAAGTACATGCGGTTGGTGCAATCCTGGCAGTATCCGTAAATCCATTATCCTTAGGTTTGATCAAACCTCCATCTGAATTTGATGCTGATATTGTGACAGGTGAAGGCCAACCCCTTGGCATACCACTGTCGTATGGTGGTCCATATTTGGGTTTATTCGCTACAAAAAATCAATTCATCCGAAAACTTTCCGGTAGACTGGTTGGCGAAACGGTCGATAATAAAGGCAACAAAGGTTACGTGCTTACATTAACCGCACGTGAACAACATATCAGAAGAGAAAAGGCTACTTCAAACATATGTACGAACCAAGGATTAATCGCCTTAACATCAACTGTGTATATGTCCTTGTTGGGCAAACAAGGTTTGAAGCAAGTGGCAAAACTCAATTACGATAAAGCTCATTATGCCGCAGATCAGATTTCGAAGTTAAAAGGATTTGAAGTCGTTGATTTCGGAGCATTTTTTAATGAGTTTGTTGTACGCACACCAAAACCAGTCAGTGAATTGAATTCATTATTGCTCGATTATGATATCCTGGGTGGTTATGATTTATCAAATGAGTATCCTGAATTCGAGAATCACATGCTATTAGCCGTTACAGAAATGAACACCAAAGACGATATTGATTACCTGGTTGAAATCTTACAGGAGGTGACAAATGACTGAACCTACAATTTTTGAAATCTCATCTCCTGGTAGAGCTGGTGTAAAATTCCAGGCCAGTGATGTTCCAGAATTCGAAGTTCCTAAGGAATTTCTTCGTGATGAACTTCCGATGCCGGAAGTATCTGAAATCGATGTGATAAGACACTTCACACGTCTGTCCCAATTAAATTATAGTATCGATACGGGGTTTTATCCTCTGGGATCCTGCACAATGAAATTCAATCCTCGCATCAATGAGGTCACTGCCAGGTTAGCAGGATTTGCGAAAGTTCATCCTTTCCAACCCCCAGAAACTGTTCAGGGTAGTCTGGCACTGATGTATGATCTCCAGAATTGGCTTGGTGAAATCAGTGGTTTTCCAGGGGTTACATTGCAACCAGCAGCTGGTGCACACGGTGAGTATGTTGGCGTAATGATTATTCGTGCTTATCACAAAGATCGTAAAGATTCGAAACGCACCAAAATGCTAATCCCGGATTCTGCCCATGGAACCAATCCCGCCAGTTCATCAATGAGTGGTTTTGATGTCGTCCCTGTGGCCACGGATCAGAATGGAAACGTTGATCTTGATTCATTACGGGCAGTTTGTGATGAAAACACAGCAGGATTGATGTTAACCAATCCAAATACATTAGGTCTTTTTGAACAGGATGTAGTTGAAGTTATTAATATTGTTCATGCAGCAGGTGGTTTGGTTTATGGTGATGGAGCCAATCTCAACGCATTATTAGGGGTCGTACGTCCAGGTGATCTTGGCATAGATATTATGCACTTCAATTTGCACAAGACGTTCTCCACCCCGCATGGTGGAGGTGGCCCTGGTTCAGGACCGGTTGGTGTAGCTTCGCATCTGGTTGATTTCTTACCATGTCCTACAGTAGGAATTCTTGAAGAGGGATCCGAGGATTATCCTCCTTTGTATGGTTTTGTTGAACCAGCAAAGAGCATTGGTAGAATGAAAGCTTTTTATGGTCACTTTGGTATGATGGTCAGAGCCTATACATATATCAGTATGTATGGCAAAGAAGGACTCAAGAAAATCGCCGAAGGATCAGTCCTTAATGCAAATTACTTAATGACCTTACTCAAAGACACCTACAAAGTTGCCTATGATCGTCTTTGCATGCACGAATTTGTTTTAGAAGGACATTGGACCGATGCGCCTGATATCCATGCATTGGATATTGCGAAACGCTTGATGGACTATAATTTCCATCCACCAACAAATTACTTCCCACTCATTGTTCCAGAAGCATTAATGATCGAACCAACAGAAACCGAAAGCAAACAGACTCTTGATCTTTTTGCAGATGCCATGTTGAAAATTGCAGAAGAAGCCAAGACTCAACCAGAACTCCTGAAATCTGCTCCGCACAACACACCAATTGGCAGGTTAGATGAAGTAAAAGCGGCAAAGGATCTGGTGTTGTGTTGCTGGATTCCAGAAAAATAGTTAATTAACAATCAATTAAATCAAAAATCTCCTGGTTTTCTGGAGATTTTTGATTTACTAAACCTTATGTAAAATAAATGAATGACTAAAATAAGACTACTTGACCCAAAGGACAAAAAGAGCTTTATATCACGATCCAAATTCCCCGGAGAAGAAGGAAACCCTTTTGACAGGATTTTAAGACTTCTTCAAAAAATCAATCAGATACCAACAATATTGTTTTTTATTTTTTTATTTCTTTTTAGTGGAATATTCACATTATTTAATCTTGAGAATTGGCCCATTTTAATCTTCTTTTCTCTTACTGATTCCTTTTTAATTGGTTTATTACCAAAATTAAAAATCTCATTTGGATCTTATAAATCACAAATATTTCTCTTATTCATACTACGCACATTATTTATTTGGTTTCCATTCCCAATTAATCTGATTTTTCAAATTTTCGGATCTTTGCTAGTTTTTTATGGTTTCATGAAAGAACCTGCTGATATCAAAACAACCACGTTACTTCATAACGATCCAAAAGTTTCTTCCACTTTTAAATTTATACATCTTGCGGATATTCATCTGGAACAATTAGGCGTTAGAGAAAATAAATTATTAAGAATCGTTGAAAATCAAAAACCAGATTTTATTCTTTACACTGGTGATTTTTTAAACCTCTCGAATATTCGCAATCAAGCATCAATTGAAAATATCATTGGTTTCTTCAATCAAATTCACACAATTTCCCCTGTCTACTATGTTTCTGGGAGTCCTGCTGTTGATGTTGAAGATACACTAAAAATAATTGAGAAAAAACTGAAACCAATGCGTCTCAATAATTCTAATATTTTTTTAAACCATAAAGGTATCAATATAAATATCATTGGAATTACCTGTACCCATCAACCCCATCTGGATATAAAGCATTTGTCACCATTAATCCAGGAAGGCTGCAAGAATATTCTACTTTACCACTCACCTGATCTTGTCTATGAGCTTAAAGCTGAAGACAAAATAGATTTGATGCTTTCCGGGCATACCCATGGTGGACAGGTTCGGCTACCCATATTCGGAGCAATTTTTACCGGGTCTTTGTACGGTCGGAAATTGCAGAAAGGTCTTTATCAAATTCATGACACAATATTATATATTTCACGAGGAATTGGACTGGAAGGCTTAGGTGCTCCAAGGGTAAGATTCTTATGTTCACCAGAAATAATTGAATGGAAAATAAATACTTAAATTGCAGGAGAAAAAAATGGAAATAAATTTTCCGGAATTAGATGTCTTAGAATTCGATGGCTCAAAAGAACACCATGAGTATTTTGATCTCTCAATTCAATATTCAATCATTGACTCCACTATAAAATTTTCTTTTGGAGAAATAAATATCAGTGAAGGAATTGGTGGAAAGAAATTAATATTGAATGCTTGCGACAAAGAGAAATTATCCACTGACAAATGGAGAAAACTAGGGGGGATACTGGCAAAATTTATGAGATCGCATAAAATTCTGAAACTATTTCTATCTGAAGAAATAATAAATTCTTTGCCTTTCAGGGAATTTTCAGCATTTTTTGAAGGTATTTTCCTCGGAAATTATAGTTTTGAGTATTTTAAAAAAGATTCACCGGTTGAGAAGATAAATTTGTTGCTTGCGAGTAAAGAAATTACACTAAAAAATGAAATAGAAAAAATTCAGAAAATTTGCTCAATCATCAATTATGCCAGGGAGTTAGGTCAACTACCTGGAAATGTGATTAATCCACCATCAATGGCTGAAATTTGTATTGAACTGGCGGAGAAATATAATCTGAAAGTTAAGGTCCTTGACGAAAAAGAACTCGAACAAATAGGTGCTGAAGCAATTCTTTCTGTTGGAAAAGGAAGTTCATCACAACCCAGAATGATCGTTCTTGAATACATCGCCGCAAAATCCACAAATGAAAAACCGATAGTTCTGGTTGGAAAAGCAATTACCTTTGATACCGGAGGTTATTCAATAAAAACAGTCGATGGAATCAAAGGTATGAAATTCGATAAAATGGGTGGAATCACTGTATTGGCAACAATTCTTGCAGCTTCTATTCTTGAAATTCCCAAAAATGTGGTTGGTATCATTTGTGCCGCAGAAAATATGATATCACATGATGCTTATCGACCAGATGACATCATTAAGACCTTGTCCGGAAAAACAGTAGAAATTCTTTCAACGGATGCAGAAGGCAGATTAGTATTAGCAGATGGCTTAACCTATGCACAACGCAATTTCCAACCTCACTGTATTATCGATTTTGCTACTTTAACCGGAGGAATTGTGACTGCATTAGGTAAAATTCGTGCAGGTCTGTTTTCAAATAATTCTGAACTGTCAGATCAATTATTTAAATCAGGTGAAAGCACGTTTGAAAGACTATGGCCAATGCCTCTGGATGATGATTATTTCGAATTTATTAAGGGCGACGATGCGGATCTCAAGAATTCCGGAGGTCGGGAAGGTAGTCCCATAATGGGCGGCATCTTCTTAAAACAATTTATAGAAACAGACGTGCCATGGGCTCATATTGATATTGCAGGTGCTGCCATCAGCACAAAAGCTGAAAATTATCAACCAAAAGGAGCAAATGGTTTCGGGATTAGATTAATGCTGGACTATCTAAATAATCAATAAGTTGATAGTCTATAAATAATTTCGAAACAAAATAATAACAAGACAAAAAATCAGGTGGATCATTTTTGCCACCTGATTTTATTATTTCAAAACTAAATTTAATTATTTAAGATTGTCATTTACATAATCTAGTAATTTTGATAACGCTAAAGGTAATTTCTCCGGATCTCTACCTCCAGCTTGCGCCAATGTAGGTTTTCCTCCACCACCACCGCCAACAAATCCAGCAAGATATTTTATCAGTTGACCTGCATGTATACCGCGAGAAACCAGATCTTCCGTCACCGAAGCGACCAGCATCGGGTTTCCATCAATGATTGACGCAACAACAACAACCCCTGATGAATATTTCTCCCTGAATAAATCGGTCATAGATCGTAAAGCTTCAATATCTGCACCGGGTAATATTTGGCCATGTACAGGAACTCCATTGATAACCTTAACTTCTTCTAATTCTTTTTTGAAAGATTCTTTTGCGAGCAAATGTCTCAGTTTTGAATTTTCCTTGCGAAGGTTTTCAAACTCTCTTTGTAATCCTTCAACTTTATCAACTACAGTTTCTTCTGTTGTGCTTAATTTACCAGCAACTGTTTTTAATAAAGTTATTCGTCTTTGGACCAAATCATAGGCAGTTCGTCCAGTTACTGCTTCTATCCTTCTAATTCCTGCTGCAGCACTACCTTCGCTCGTGATAATAAAAGTACCAATATCACCTGTTTCATCAACATGGGTGCCACCACACAATTCATAGGAAAAAGGTTCTTGATTTCCAATCGTTATGGTTCGCACAATTTCTCCATACTTTTCACCAAAAAGCGCCATGGCACCTTCCGAAATTGCCTCATTCAAAGATTTTTGTGTAATATTAAGATGATGATTTTCTAAAATCGCTTTATTTACACCTTTTTCGATATCCTCCAATTGTTCAGCAGTCAATCCTTCAGGGTGAGTAAAATCAAATCGCAATCTGTCGGGAGCGACGAGTGACCCCGCTTGTCTGGCATGTATACCTAAAACCCGATGCAACTCTGCATGCAGAAGATGGGTAGCGGTATGATTTCTCATGATATCCAAACGTCTTTGTCCATCTACTGACGCCAATACACTTTTATTAACTTTTACTTTTCCACTGACTACTTTGCCAAAATGAACAATCAT
The DNA here is from genome assembly GCA_963765655.1 of uncultured Chloroflexia bacterium. Lineage (GTDB taxonomy): Bacteria > Chloroflexota > Anaerolineae > Anaerolineales > Anaerolineaceae > UBA6170. Next base: position 869,765 of record CAVXXH010000005.1, on the reverse strand, counting down.
TCCAGCAGCTGGTCTGCGAATTCCCTGGACTTCAATTTCAAATTCATTGTCCAATGATTGAATTAGACCTGTATCTGCAATCTGTCCACCTGATTCCACATAAAAACAAGTTTTTGGCAATAATATTTCAATCTGATCACCAGGCAATGCTTCTTCAGTAGTGTTACCATCTTTAAATATTGCGAGAATTTCTGATTTGAAAGCTAAATCATGATATGGATCGTAAAGCACACCATCTTTCGAAATTTTTTCAGATTTCACAAGTTGATCAAAAACTGATCGATAATTATCAACATCATCATTACCCATGACACCGAAAGTTTTGCCAGCACCTGAATCCAACTTATGTTGCTCCATAGCGTTCTTGAATCCAGTTTCATCCACTTCGAATCCTTGCTCGCGAGCAATATCTCTGGTAATTTCAAGTGGAAGACCATGGGTAGCGTAAAGTTCGAATGCCTCGTTTCCTGAAACAATCTTTTCTTTTTTTGTTTTGAGAGTCCCGAAGATTTCCTCAAGGTTACTGAGACCTGCTTCCAAAGTTTTTTGAAAGCGTTCTTCTTCTCGGGTGAGATTATTGAGAATTGTTTCCCGGTTCCGTATAAGTTCCGGGTATGCTTCACCATAACTCTTGATGACTTCCCTGGCTATTTCAGCTAAAAACGGTTTATTTAATCCAATTTTGCCACCAAACCGAGCAGCACGCCGAATAATCATACGGCAGACATAATTTCTGCTTGTATTTCCAGGAATAACCCCATCTGCAATCAAAAAAGTGGCTGCACGGGCATGATCAGCTATCACGCGATAAGGAGTGTAGTTTGAATTGACTTCCGTATCACTCATCCCCGTCAGGTTTTGAACCTGTTTTATCAGATTTGCTAATAAATCGATTTTATAATTTGAATCGACATCCTGAAGTACTGAAACAATTCTCTCGAATCCCATACCTGTATCGACATGTGTCGCTGGAAGAGGTTCTAATTCCGTCTCATTCAATCGATTGTATTGGATAAAAACATTATTCCATAATTCCAGAAAGCGGGTGCAATCTCCGTTTACCTCGCAAACATGACCAGGGACTCCTTTTTTATCGCAAAAAGCTTCCCCTCTGTCTATATGGATCTCAGAACAAGGTCCACATGGGCCGGTATCCGCCATTTCCCAGAAATTTTCTTTTCTACCAAAGAATAAGACATGATCCTCTTCCATTCCCGGCTGGTGAAGCCAAATATTTGCAGCTTCAGTGTCCGTGGGAATCTCATTTTTTTCATCCTGGAAGACCGTCACCCATAATTTTTTCCTATCCAGTCCCCACACAGATGTCAGGAGTTCCCATGCCCAACCAATTGCTTCTTTTTTATAATAATCACCGAAGGACCAGTTTCCAAGCATTTCAAAAAAAGTATGATGCCAATCATCCCGCCCGACGTCGTCGAGATCATTATGCTTTCCAGCTACACGCATACATTTTTGAGAATTCACTGCACGAGTATATGGCCTTTTGTCTGTTCCTAAAAAGACTTCTTTAAACTGAACCATGCCAGCATTTGTAAATAATAAAGTAGCATCCCCTCCTGGTACGAGAGAAGAAGAAGTCACAACGGTATGACCTCTTTCTTTGAAAAATTCTATGAAAGATTTACGAATTTCATTTCCACTAAAGGTTTTTTCCATGAAGACTCCAATTAAAAATGGGCAAAATGATTTGCCCATGATTATAAGCGATCAAACTTTCAGTGACAATATTACCTTGACATCGCTACTTTGATCACACTGCCTTTTTTGTCAAATGTTAATCTGGCTATTTGATAATAACGGTTCTTATTAATCTGCATAGGATTTCGAACAGTAATCATAAATTTGTCGCTTAACACTTTTGGTTTGGATTGTTTCTGTCCATCAGCTCTTCCTGTTCTTGATGAACCAAATTGAAGTCGACTCATTTTTACATCTGCATTATCAATACCGGGTAAATATGATTTTAAGGTGGATTTTACCTGCTGCATCGTCTCTTCAGGAATGTCCATACTTGATCCACCATTTTTGTGATCTGAAATTGTCCTGATTTTGTCGGGTCGATCAATCAAATTGACACGTTTAATCTGGATTTCTTTGCCCTCAAAAATAAAGAATGGATCTCCATAATAAACAAACTGGATTAATGTCTTCTGGTCTTCTCCATCCAGATACCCCTGACGTTTCATCATTTCCTGAACAAATGAGATTTTTGCCCGTTGAAACAATTCACCCACCAGGTATCCTTCGCGAATTTGTTGCCAGAATAGTTGTGCAAATAAATCAGCTGCAATTAACGGAGGTGCAACCGAACCATAGGATGTGCTGGTTGAGCCTATTACAACATTGGTGCCAAGGGATAAATATTTTAGTGCGATTGATTCGTTTTCATTTTTACCAAACACATGACCGCCATAACAGGCTTCCGTGAGTAATACTTTTGGAGCTTTTCCGTTATTGATTAAATCGTCTGGTGATAAAGCCACCGGATAATCATTTCCAGGAGGATCCAAATAATCTCTTTGTCCATACCATTCAGGACGATCAACTAACCCATGCAGGTTAAAATAACCAAAGTCAACAGATACCAAATCTTGTTTCGTCAAAGACTGTTTTTTACCGTTGGGAGAGACATACAAGGATTTGGATTCACCTAAGGCTTTATAAACGGTTGTTGATGATCTCTTCCAAACAGATGCTGAATATCCAAAACTCGATAAATATTTGTAGGTAAATATATTGGTAAATGATCTGACAATCCTTTCCCAAACTTTGTTCACTGATTTTGGCTGCATGTGGAATTTTACAATTTGGCGTAATTGTTGAATCAGTAGACCAGCATCCTGACCTTTTTCACCAATTACGCGGCCTATTGGCCAATTGGTCACAAAATAATTGTTATCCAGACTACCATAAGGATTATCAGAATAAATTTCGTCATCAACATCATCTGTTGGATTTGGTAAGCGATGGAAAGGCACCACTTCATTTCCACCGACGATTAACATTGCCCCAATTCTCTCCCCTCTCTTGGCCAGCATCTTATCCAAATCATGAATAGCTAACTTGATTTTCCATGGGTCTATTACTGTAATAGGGGCAAGATTTAATTTTTGTTGAGTTTTCGCATCATCCGGAATGAAAATCAAACTATCCCATCCAGATTTTTTCTGGAGAACCTGATTGATCTGTGCCATGGATTGGTTGATCACATTATATGTTTGTTGACCATACTGCTGGATCATTCCAGTTTTCGTTGTCATGATCACATAAACTGGAAAACGACCATCTAATTTTCCGCTAAAATCTTTCTTTATAGATCTTGCAATGCGCTGAAATTCTTTTTCAGCTTCCATAAATGCTTTACTACGCGGTGCACCTGAAAAACTCTTCGATGTATCATTTGATTGATCAGCATAAACATAATTCGATTCTTCAAATTTACCTTCTGGCAACCGGTTCCATCCCATGTCTGAGGCGACCTCTCCAGGAACTTGAAAGTCAAATCGAATACTGAGTTCATCTGGCCACAATGGTAAGAAAACATGCTGGTCTCCCCACAATCGACGCGCAATTTGGCCGGATGAATCTCTTGCTACACAATCATGTAACAAGTTCACCGCTTCTTCTTCATCACCACTTTCCAGCAACTGTTCTGCCAGGATCAATTTGTAAAACAAGGTGTTTGGCCATTTATTGTGATATATCTCAGCTAAATTTCTAACCGCATTAGAATCTTTCTGGAAATAAATAGATTTTAGGTGAAATAAATTAATGATTGGATTGTCTAATTTTAAGGATAATATCCTCACCATTAGATCCCCAGCATTATCAAATTTTTCTTTTCCAATTGATTTTTTCACGACTCGTAAAGCCGGACCCCAGGCAGGCAAGGTACCTTTATTTTTTGTGATCCCGCCTAAAACATGGATACAAGCCAATGAGAGATCTTTTTCGTCGTCTGAAATTGGCAATGTAACAAAAAGCTCATGAGCTGATAAATATTCAGGGTCGGTTTCAATGATTTTTCTGGTTGTTTCAGCTGCTAATTCTAGCTGGTTCTCTTTTTGATAAAACAAGCTTAAATAATACTGAACGGTGAGATCTCCCGGGTAAAAAGATAACCATTTTTGAGCTAATTGACGTCCAAAAACAAATTTTTTATTTTGAAGTGCAGAAACGATAAGTTGAATTACAGTTCCACGATTTATTTTTTCGTCATGTTTGGGATATGAAAATTCCATGTTTATTCTCCTATGAAGAGTGAACCAGATTCAATGCGATGACACCTGCTAATTGACGGCGAATACTTGTGTCTTTTGGCGATAGAGAAGATGCGATTTTAAGCATTTTTTCTGCACCTTGATAATCTTTTAGATCTCGCAATAAAAGACCCGTCTTATAAAAAGCTCGATAATCTTTGTCGTTACGGGTAAAAGCTTCTCGGTATGATTCCAATGCTTTTTCAGTTTCCTGTTGGTCCAAATAGATGTCACCAATCTCCAACCAGGGTTCAACGCCTTCATCAATTGACATGGCAGCTTTTGAAAAGTGGTTTAAGGCTTGATCAAGTTGACCCTGATGTTTTGCAACTTTCCCTAATAAAAGATGGATATCTGGTTGGTTCGATTGAAGATGTAAACTCTTCCTTGCGACAACTTCTGCTGCCTGATAGTCTTCAATATCGTGATAAAGATTTGCAAGAATTCTCAACACATCAACATCATTCGGAAACCGCTGAGAAAGTTCAGAAGCTAACATTAATCCATTGGAAAAATCATCCATTGATTGCAAGTTCTTAATTTTTTCAATTTGCAGTCCCTTACTATCCGGACATTTTTCCAGTCCATTATTGATTATTTTTAAGGCTTCGCTAGATTTTCCAGATTCTCTTAAAATCACTGAATGTAAAATGTATGCCTGGTCATATCTAGGATTATTTTGAAGTATTTCAAAAATTTTATTTTTCGATTTTTCATCTTCATCATTCAAGTAAAATGCTTCTGCTTCTAAATAATCTATTTCGATTGAAACCGGTTTGATTTTTCTGGCTGATTGTATAGAAATCATGCTCTTTTCATAGGATTTTAATAATAAATTCGCTTTTGCGTATGAAGTGTGAAAATCATAGGATTCAGCAATTTTTCCTTTGTAATCTTCCAATAATCGAATTATTTCAGCTGCCTTTTTATTTTCCTGCAATAAGTTTATGTATTGGTAAATTACGCTTTCTGGATCTTTGGAACTCGTTAAGATGCTCATCCAATATTGATCTGCGTTTTCAAAATCACCAGTTTTTTGATAAAGTTTTGCTATTCGAATGCTCCACTTATCTTCATCTGGCCAAATTTTATAAGCTTGTTCTGCTAATTCGATGGCTTCATTCAAATTTCCATTTTTTTCATAAATTCTCGAACATTCCATCAACCAGATCGGATCATCAGTTGGAACTTGCACTTCCATAAAAGCAATTTTTTCTTCTAACGTCATCGTTTGGTTGTTATGTAAGAAAAACAAATTTTCATAGGATTCAGACTTGAAATTTGAAATATATTCACTAATGATTTCCGATTTGCCTGCCTTCATCATTGAGTCCACCAGAACAAAACTCGTGTATTTAGGTTGTGTTTTTGAATTAATCAAACTAAATGCAGTGGATAAATCTTTATCGATGATTACCTTATAAAGGCTTTCAATATTCTTGATCGCTTTTGTTTTTCCATGACTGTTGATGAGGGCTAATAGATGATTTATTGACCGTGAATCAGCAATTTCATCTTCAATCACTCTGCTCCTGTGTGATTGAATCTCATTTTTTTCAAAAACACCAAGCATGCTTTGATAAGTGAAATCAATTGCCAGGTTCAGATATGCTTTTTCGATATTGTCTTTATCGAAAAGTTCCAATAATCTTGCTACTTTTGGATAATCGTTCAATCTCCAAACCAACAACAGAGATAATCTTTTATGAATAGATACTTTAATATCATCGTAAGGATCATCTGCGTTTGTTGCGAAAGATTGTTCATTAGCAATGCCAGTCTCTTGGAATGATTGATTGGCATCATCAAATAAATTCTTATCCAGTAAATAATGAGCTTTCAGAACTTTTCGTAATTCATTAGTCGTTCCGACATCCTTAAATGAGAACCGGTATTCACGATCATCCAGGAATGCCACTGCATAGTCCAATGCCGTTGCATATAAATTTGTGTCCAGCTCTGCATTTTCTAAGATAGATGTGTTTTTATATCTCAAAAGATAATTCGAAGCCAAATCATAGTCCGTTAATTGCAATGAAAATTCAGCGCCCATTAAGTATAGCCACGGCTCTTCTGGGTTGATTTTGATCATTCTGTCTATCATTTCCAGACACTGATCAAATTCCAATTTTTTCTTGTGGGAATTGGTCAGGTATTGCAGAATTGAGAAATCTATATTTTTCTTTTCTATCCAATTTTGTGGGATTAAAGAATCATTTTGCAGGTATTCTTGGACTGAATTTTTATCATCAACAGGGAAGGAAAAAGCTGCATCAAATGCGTAAATTGCTGCAGAATAATCTCCTTTATTGAATAAACATTCGCCCTCTAATGAAGACAATATCCTTGAATTTGAAGCGGTCCTTTTCAAGTTCTGAATCTCTGTCAGAGCTGCATCCCAATTTTGATTGGCCATTAATAAGAATATTTTTTCAATAACTCTTTTCTTTATCTCCACACCGTTCTGGTTATCAAAGGTTCTATTAAACCATTCTAAAGCTTCCTGATATTTACCAATTCGTAAATATGATATAACAGCATTTCTTACGTCATGATTATCTAGGTTTTCTGCTCCACTTAACTTCTCAAGAACTTCATTAGCACGATCCAGGTCTCCATTGGTAATATAGATATTTGCCAATCTGGTAATAGAAATTGAATTTACTGGGTCAAAATGTAATATTTGTTCTAATCCTCGAATTTCACCTGCTGAGTTCCCAATTTTTACCATAAAGTTTGAGTACCACAACAAATTTTCAATATCTGTCGAGCCCAACTGATAAATTTCTTCTGCTTTAGATTCAGCTTGATTTGCCAGCGATGCTGAGAGATATGTTTCAGTGATTTTTTGTTTTATCCCTAAATGTTTTGGATTGAGTTGATCAGCCTCTTGTAGTGCTGCAATCCCACTATCAACCTCAGAAAGATCAATTTTAACGAGTCCTAAACCAGCGTATACTCTCCAGAGCAAAGTATGCTGGTTCTGATCGGATTTAAATTCATTAACAAGTTTTGAATATATTGAATTGGCAGATTCAGCTTCACCAGTCAAATAGTACACTTCGCCGAGAAGCAATTGCAGATAATTCGTATCTTCAGAGCCTTCTTTGATTGCTGTTTGAAGAATTTTCTGGGCATTTAATAAATTACTTATTTCGTTGAACTTTCCGTCTGTAGGTAGGAATTTTTCTGGGCGATCACCCAGTATTGTTTGTACAAATAATAATAGTTTTTTGATGGGAGTATTAACATCATGTAAATTAATGGCGACATCAAACGCTGTCAGGGCGGCATCACGGTTTTGCTTTTCAACCTGACGAACAGCATCCACAAATGCAATTTCTCGATCAAAAGGCCATTTTTGTCTTCCCTGACTCAAGATCAGATCAGCTTCATCTGTTCTGCCCAGGGTTTGCAATGTTTGGATCAAATTGAGATTATAGAAAGAATTTTCAGGGTCTAATCCTACTGCTTTTCTAATGTAAGGAAGAGCTTCAGCGTATAATTCCTGATCGATACATGTTTTTGCTAGATTGAAATGAATAACTGAAGAATTGGGTATTGCTAAAACGGCTGATCGGAGCGTTTCCATAGATTTCTGGAATAACCCCATCTCATTGTACACATCACTTAATACAGTCCAACCTTCTTCGTATTCTGGTAATCGCTTCGTGGTTTCTTCCAGAATGATTCTGGCTTTCTCATAATCGCCTTCAACATAATACAGTTTCCCGCTTATGACATCGATCTGGGTCCGATTGACACCCTCGGATTTCATTTTCTCTAGTAGATCTCTGGTTTTTTCCAGTTGGTTTGCATTGAGAGCTGCACTGGCATAATTTATCCAATCTTCCTGTGACATGGTATAAGATTTGGTATAATTTTCCCATTCGGTATATAAAGCATTCCAGTTGTTATTTTTTGACAATAAATCAAAAATCTTTCTAAAAATTTCCTCTTGATTTTCACTATCATTCAAGGATATCTTCAATTCACTATATGCTTCATCGATTAGATTTAATGTCTGGTAACCTTGAATTAATTCATCCTGCATCTCATCCATAGACATTGAAATTGTTGATAGAAAATTTATGTACTCCGCACTCAAACCATTTAAACCAAGCGTGTTTAGTAAGAGCATTAATTTTTTATGATTAAAATTGTGGAAATAAGATACAGTTTCAGATGATGGCCAATCAACTTTTTGTGCATTGAACCAGTTTTTGAATTGTCTTTCCCCTATTTCCCTTGCTTTTAAGATGTCACCATTTTTTTGTACTTCACAGGCATAAATCAGATTTGCTAAAATTCCTTTATTCTGAAAATCTGTACTTGCCCCATTCAAGAATTTCTTTTCTTCAACCATTTGATTGAAAGCCAGATCATTAAATTTCGGTTCATTCATGTACCCCATCAGATCATTATGAACTTCGTCATAGGACTGGGAAATGAGATTCAAGTCAATTAATTTAAGAATTTTTATTAGTCTATCTTTGGCATATAGAAAATTTGATTTTGCCTGCAATGGTGATTTCTCAAGTTGAAATCGAAATCCATTGAGTAAATTCACCTTGAACGCTGGCTCAAATTTGGATACAAAATCAAAATCCTGATGGGTGTGCGATTCACTAATTCGGTTTGAGAAATTTATCGATTCTCCAAGAACAATTGAGATTTGATTTCCTAAATAGGAAACCTGGGCGGGCAAAGTTTGTACCCAAATAATCTGTGTCTCTAAAGATTGTTTCTCTAATAACCTTACCAACTTAAGTGATTTTTCCTTTTGAGAGATTAATTGTGTTGCCAGAATATGATTTACAAGGCCAACACCAATATATGGATCACTGTCAATGATTAAAGCTTCAAGAAGATCATCATCGTAATTAATCAAACTGTACAAAATTGCCAAACTTGTCCGCCAGGTCAACAAAGTTGATTTACGGGAAAATCCTTTTGATAGTTCTTCAAGCAATCCAGACCAGGACTGGCTTTTCCTTTTTCTTTCAAATAATGCAAGTGCAATATAAGTAGCTCTCTCAAAATCTATTTCCTTGGCATGTTGCTTAAGTGTTTCATCCAAAATAGAAATCGCATTTTTCAGATAGTGCTTCTCTTTCACATCTTTTCCCAGCACTTCAATCTTCGAATTCATCGATAACATTGCCACTTTACCCAGTGACCATTTATCTAAGGAATTTCCAAAGGATTCAACACATTTCATAAAAAAATCATTGTTTCTGATTTGCTTCAGAAGCAATTTATCTTGCTTAGCAGATTCAAGCAGAATTTTCTGATCGTTTTCATTCAGACTATCCCTTAAGGATTGGAAAAATAATGTTGTATTCATCAATACTCCTTTGTGAATAATCTAGAAGCGTAAGAATAAAGCGAAGGATCCAGCCATTAATAAGACACCTAACACCATCAGGAACACACCAATACCCGCAGCGGTGGTCACCATCTGATTCAATGAATCGATGAGGACAGAAGCATTTCCTATGATGGAAGCAATTTCTTCAGTTATGCCTTTTTGAACAACTTTTTGGGTTTCCTTGGCTATTTTGGTAATACCCTTGCCTAAAACACGGGTCAATAAGACGATAAAACCGGTTATGAATGAGATTAACCCTAATCCCATAAAAACAAGTGTCAATAATGTGATTAAATCCTCTTTTATCATAAAAAAAACCTCCAGATCATTCTTCTAGAGGTATGATGCAAGTTATATGCCAACAGTGTTTTATTGCAGGTTCAAGGGTAAATTTGACACTTCAAGAACACCTGTATCACAAAACAACATCGCACTTTCAATTGCGTTACTTAATTCGCGAATATTCCCCGGCCAGTTGTAAGCCATTAGTTTTTCCATCGCACCTGGTGTAATGTCAACAATGTTTACACCCATTTTTGAATTCTTTTGACGGATAAAAAAACCAACCAATTCCGGAATATCTTCTTTACGTTCTCTTAAAGGGGGAATATGCAAATCAACTACCCGTAATCGGTAAAATAAGTCGGAGCGAAATTCATTTTTCTCGATCATTTGATCAAGATTCCGATTCGATGCTGCTAATACCTGAACATCTACATTAATCAAGTTATTCCCACCTACTCTTCGAAATGCTTTTGATTCCAATGCACGCAGTAATTTTGCCTGCATATCCAATGGCATGGAGGAAATTTCATCCAGAAATAGCACGCCCTCATCTGCTGTTTCCATGAGTCCGTGTTTTCTTTTATCCGCACCAGTAAAAGCACCAGATTCATGACCAAATAATTCTGATTCAAGCATCGTACTCTGGATGGCGGCACAATTTATTGCAACAAACATTTTATGAGATCGTGGACCTACACTATGAATGTAATTGGCCAAAACATCTTTTCCAACACCTGTTTCCCCGGTAATGAGCACAGAGACTGACATAGACGCCGCTCTTTCAGCCTGCCCCAGAACATGTTTAATCTTTGGATTACCGCCAGCAACAAACTGAACACTATTCTTTTGCGTGTTTCTGAACAATGCCAATTCTCTTCGCATTCTGACAATTTCAAGTGCTCTTTGTATGGAAAGCTCAAGTCGATCCAATTTGATTGGTTTGATTAAAAAATCGTGAGCACCATTTCGCATCGCTTCAACAGCTATCTCTATATCCGGAAAGCCGGTGATTAAAATCATGGGAGGTCTTAGTTGCATATTTAATGTTTCATATAACAAATTTGGACCGAAGCCATCTGGTAACTGAACATCCAAAAGAACAACGTCACAATTGCCTTTCTGAATCTCTGTGCGTGCTTCTGAAAGAGTTCCCACTCCAACCACTTCGTATCCTAAGGGAGTTAAAAATGCTTCCAGGTTTGATCTTGCATTCTCTTCATCATCCACTACCAAGACGGTATAACCCATGTGATTTATTCTCCTTGTTTGATCGGTAAATAAACAGCAAATACTGTCCCTCCACCTGGATATGACTCAACCGTAATATTACCACGATGAGCAGTCATGATGCGTTTACTGATCGCTAATCCTAAGCCTGTTCCGGTTTTTTTCGTGGTAACAAATGGCTCAAAAACATGTCCACGTACTTCTTCAGGGATACCGGGACCACTATCAATGATTTTCACTTCAATTTGTGGATAATTTGAAATTGTTCTGGAAATATCAATATGAACAGCCAGAGTGCCTTTCTCACTGGGAGCCATAGCTTCGACAGCGTTACCAATCAAATTTGTAAAAACTTGTTCTAATAATCTCGGATCAGCTGAAATTATGGGTAATTCATCTGATTTTTGAAAAAATTCCTGAACACCTACTCTTGACATTCTGGGTTTCCAGCGATCCAATATCCTCTGTAAAAGAATAGCAATGTCAACTGATTCAAATTTTGGGTCAAATGGTTTTGAGTATGCCAACACAGCTTCCATCTGATGAGTTAGGCGATCACAATCGTGGATCATACGATCCACCATATCTTTATTTTTAGGATCTTCGTTGTAACTCCTGGAAAGTATCTGGAGTCCCATAGAAATATTATTAATTGGGTTGCGAACCTCATGTGCAAAAACTGCAGTAAATTCACCCAAAACAGCCCTATGTTCTAATTGTTGCGCTCGTGTTTTTATTTCTTCATTTTCACTTACATCTCTCAAATAGATAATGATCGATAACAATGAGTTATTTTGCGTAACCGGGACTATTCTGGCATCGACAGGAACTGAATCCCCATTTCTGTTATGAATGTGAACAATCCCAAGTCGATGTATTTCAAAGTCAGTTTTTGCAGATTCTAATAATGGAAAAAAGCTGTCAGGGCCAATCAGTATATTTTCAATGGTTTGATCTGATACCTCTCGAGATTGATAACCAAGCAGAATTTCAGCGCTCGGATTGATCATCCAAATTTTTAAATCTGTTTTCAGTATGATGATTCCATCCTGGACATGATCAAGGATTTCATTACTAACTCTGATCATCCAATCCTGACTATCAATTTTTGAACGCAATGCATTAACCAAAATAAAATATTGCAACATAGACGAAATAGCTGCAGAAAACATTTCTAAAATGGAGGATAAATTTTTAGGTGGCTGTTTTTTTTGCTGTCCCACGACCAAAAATGCCGATGCACTTTTTCCTGGTCCCAGTGCAGAAGTGCCGAGATAGGATAAGTTGCTGATTCGGGCGATTTTATGTAATTCGGTTATTACCCGATGCCCAGGAGTCCATATTGTTGTTTTTTGATCCAACCGAATATCACTGGATGGCAATGTAAACGGGAGTAAATCGCTATCAGTATCCCCAGGTATTCGAGTTAATTCTGGAATATCACTCTTTACCTGATAGATAGTCACATGTGGTGTCTCAAAGAAATTCTCAATCAATTTCACAGCTTTTTGCAAAGCAATAATTAAATCCTCTTCTTCGATCAACCTCAATAATTGTTGCATTGTCAGGAAGAGTTGATCCTGCCAGGCTTTCTGTTTCTCAACAAATTCCTGTTCTTCGTTAAAAAGAATCAACCATTTAGAGTTTTTCTCATCGATTCCATATTTCCAAGCAAATCCACCAACCAGTTGTTTGTTCCGTTTGATAATTTCAAACGAGATTGGTTCGTTAAAAGCAGATTTTTCGATAACATCCAAATTAAATAACAAATCAACCGCTAGATCGGTTAATTCTGAAGGAGAATATGAGGTTAATTTTTGGAAATTTACATTAAAACTGATAATTTCTTTGCGAGGTATATCAATCAAGATTGCCGGATCTGGGATTACATTTAACAAATTCTTATAGATCAAGGCACTTTCATCCTGTGCCTTACCCAATAAAACTTCCCTGAACCAATTTGGCTTATCAGAATTCATTAATTTATGGCGCCTGCCTTAGATGTGCCGGAAGGATTCCTTCCATAGCTCGATATTTTGCAACCGTTCTTCTCGCTACCTGAATACCTCTTTCATCTAATTTCTTCTGGATCTCAGTATCACTGAGAGGTTTAGATTCCGAAGATACAATCTCACGTAAAATTGTCCGTGCTGAAAGACTGCGATCGAAGAAAGCTGCTAAAGGGACAATTTTCTTGTTAGGAAGTTGTACTGACTTGCCTGAAACAGCACGAGAAATCGTTGATTCATGAACTTCTAGTTCTCCCGCCAGACTTGCACGAGTAATCGGCTTTAAAAATTTTTCTCCTTTTGTGAGGTATGATTTTTGGATCATTACCAATTCATGCATCAATCTCTGCATGGTATGATTTCTTTGTTGTAAACACTTCACAAATAAGGAAGCTTTCTCCAGATCTCCCTTCATAGCATCCTTTAATTCTGCATCAGTTTCTTTGATTGTTTGTTTATAAAGCGGGCTCACTTGAAGTGTACCTGAATAAGGCATAACAATTTCAACAATTAGTTGCGTTTTTTGGTCATTATTTGCATACGAGATTAAAACATCAGGTCGATGATATACATTTGTATCAGGAGACGATGGATTACGTACAGATCCCCAATGAGAGCGGGCAGGAAATGGGTTTAAGTTATCACTGATAAATTCAACGATTTTTTCCACACGCTGGACACTAATTTTTAGTCTTTTGGCTATCTCTGGGTGTTGTCTTTTACTCAATAAGTCCATAAAATCTTTGATGATTTCATAGGCATACTCTGGTACGGTAACTGAATCAGATAAAACTTCTAATTGAACCAATAACGCTTGTTGTGGATTTACTGAGCCTACTCCAATTGGATCTGCTAATTGAATAATCTTTTGCACTTCTTCAATTGTTGAAATTGGTACATGGAAATATCTGGCCACATCCATCAAATTGACGCTCAGAAACCCATCATCGTCCAGATTTGTTAACAAATGCACTGCAATTAATTGTTGTTCTTTGGATAATTCCGGCGCGATTTGCTTGATCACATAGCTGGTTAAGTCATCTGTTACCGGTGAGAAAGGTTCCTCGGAATAATCAGAATCGTCGTAATCTGATTGGGGAATAAAGTCTTCCATCGGAGAAACGTAAACAATCGGTTCATCTACGTCAGAATTCATTGGACGTGAACAAATAGGACAGGCACCATTCTCCGGTAATACCCGCTTACAATGAGGACAGCGTCTCTCTTCAATAATCTCCAGGGCTGGATTTGAAGCCAACTCTGAGTCAATCTGCTGTTTGAGTTCAAATGCAGATAGACTTAATAATGTCATAGTCTGCGCAAGGTGCGCTGTCGTTGTTGGTTTATGTACCTGATATTGGTATTGGAACATGATATTGTCCTCACTGATTAAGTATATCTATTTGCTTCTATGTTGCAAGTTATATGCCAGACGAATTTTATGATGTAAAATATGAACCGAGGTACTTAATTTGGAGAATAAAACCGTTAATGTAATTGGTGCTGGATTAGCAGGCAGTGAGGCAGCCTACCAATTGGCAATTGCTGGATTTCAAGTCAAATTATTTGAAATGCGTCCACTGGTTCAAACCGGTGCCCACACTACGGATTATTTTGCTGAATTAATTTGTTCAAATTCATTAGGGTCTAATTTACCTGATCGCGCTGCTGGGGTCTTAAAAAATGAATTACGCCAGTTGGGGTCACTATTGATGAAAATTGCGGATGAATTTGAATTGCCAGCTGGAGGTGCGTTAGCGGTAGACCGAGACCTCTTTTCAGAAAAAGTAACCCGAGTCCTTTCTACTCATCCAAATATCAAAATATTTAGGGAAGAAGTGAAAGAGATTCCAGACAACCCAACGATAATAGCATCTGGCCCATTGACATCTTCAGCGCTCAGTCAAAGCATTTCACGAATAACAAACTCGAACAATTTATTTTTTTTTGATGCAATTGCCCCCATTGTTAATTGTGATTCAATCAATCTGGATATTGCCTTCAGAGCTTCCCGATATCAAAAAAATGAAAATGACGCAGGGGATTATATAAATTGTCCGTTTTCAAAAGAAGAATACGATCGGTTTATATTTGAATTAACAAATGCACAGAGAATCGAATTAAAGAGTTTCGAGTCCCAAATTAATCTGGGTGTGAATGCAGGTTCTGATCAATACTTCGAAGGGTGTTTACCTATTGAAGTATTAGCAAACCGCGGGGAAAAATCACTATCATTTGGCCCACTGCGACCTGTAGGAATTTGGAATCCTCACGAAGGAAAGCGACCATATGCTGTCTTACAATTGCGGCAGGATAATATTGCTGGAACTTTATTTAATATGGTAGGTTTTCAGACCAATCTAAAGTTTTCAGAACAGAAAAGAGTATTCCGAATGATACCTGGTTTGGAAAATGCTACTTTTGCCAGGTACGGTCAAATGCATCGGAATACCTTTATTGCTTCACCAAACTTATTAAAACCAACTTTACAATTCAACCAGCGTGATGATTTATTCTTTGCTGGGCAAATCACTGGAGTAGAAGGATACGTAGGCAATATAGCAACTGGATTATTAGCTGGAATGAATATGTGTAGATACTTAACTAGACGACAATTGATAGAATTACCAAAACAAACGATGCTGGGTGCGTTGATTTATTACATCACGAATGCAGATATGCGTGATTTTCAACCAATGAAAGCAAATTTTGGGATTCTCCCCCCAATCCATGCAAAAGGCAAAAGAGAACGAGCAAAGTTATACGCACAGGAAGCGAAAAAGAGTATGGAAATTTATTTATCTGAAATTTTTCCGGAATTGCAACTATGAAAAAAAGGTTATTGTTATTTTTACTTGTAATTATCTTTCTCGTAAGTTGTAACGGAAAACCAACCACTGAATTTGATGGAGAAAACGCGTACGTTTATGCGAAATCACAGGTTGAATTAGGACCACGTACCCCTGGCAGTGAAGCACATCAAAAAACAATTGAATTGATTTCAGAAGAATTAGAATCTTTTGGTTGGAGTGTTGATATACAATCCGAAGTATTAAATGGATATTTGATTCAAAATATCATTGGAAAAAATCCAGCAACTACTGCTGAGCCATGGATTATTATTGGTGCACATTACGATTCTCGTTTTTATGCAAACAAAGATGCAAACATCGAAAACCAGTTACAACCCGTTTTAGGCGCAAATGATGGTGCGTCTGGTGTTGCAGTATTATTAGAACTAGCAAGAGTTCTCCCACCTGACCTGAATAAGAATATTTGGTTTGTATTTTTTGATGCAGAAGATCAAGGTAATATTGATGGATGGGATTGGATTCTGGGATCCAGAAGTTTCGTAAAAACATTGGAAGACAAACCGGATGCAGTAGTGATAATAGACATGATTGGAGATAAAGATCTGAATGTGTATTATGAAAGAAATTCAGATGTGAATCTCCAAAAAGAAATTTGGGGTATTGCAGCCAATCTTGATTATGGTGTGTATTTCATACCAGAATTCAGACATAGTATTCTGGATGATCACACTCCGTTTATTGAAAAAGGAATAACGGCTATTGATATCATTGATTTTGATTACCCTTTTTGGCACACTTCTCAAGATACAATCGATAAATTGTCACCTGAGAGTTTGGAGGTTATTGGAAAAACAATTTATCATTGGTTATTAGTGCCATAAAACATTGGAAAAACAGCATCATTTATCATAAACTTCAAGTATGTCGAAACCATCAGAAATATTGCAGAAACTTTTCCCAGTAATTGAAAATAGAGTTGTTCTTGAGTTGACAAGGGGATCTCTTCTCAAGGATGAAATTGCTGGTCAATTTCAAATTTTTTTCAATCATCTACTTCAGACTGTTGAAACTGGGGATCCATCATGGTTCGATCCATTGCTTGAGGAATGGGCAAATTCGTTAACTCAATCCGATCTGGAAGATGAAAGTATGATTATCAATGATTTCATCACTCAATTGATCTCAATCCTCAATCAAACGATCGTTGAAAATTCCAAGGCAGAACAAGCAGTTCAACTAATCACAATATTATTGCCAATTTATTCTTATTTATTCAATAAAACTGCAAACATTGAGACAAACCAAAAAATCCAGTATCTTTCGAAACAAGTAGAAAAAGCCAAGTCAGACCTGGCAAAATTAGATGAAAGTAAAAGTAATTTTGTTGCTGTGGCAGCACACGAATTAAAAACACCATTGACATTAATTGATGGGTACACATCCATGTTGATTGATGTGATTTTGAAACAGAATAATAATGATTTATTGGTATTCACCAATGGTATTTTGAATGGATCAAAAAGATTACGTGGAATCATTGAGGATATGATCGATGTCTCATTACTGGAAAATAATTTATTAAACCTTAACTATCAACCCTTTTGGTTGAATAGAATTCTCGAATTTGTTTTGCTGGAACTCTCCCCGGTTAGTAAGGAGCGTGATATTTCAATAAATATTCACGATTTTGATGGCTATAACTTAATGAATTATGGGGATTCTGAACGGCTTATACAATTATTTAAAAATCTAATCATTAATGCCATTAAATTCACCCCTGATGGTGGAATCATCAACATCAATGGAAGAAAATTGACCGGTTTTATTGAGGTTTTGATTTCTGATACTGGAATAGGCATAAACCAGGAAGATCAGACAATCATCTTTGAAAAATTTAATCGACTTGGAAACATAGCATTACATTCCAGTAGTAAAACAAAATTCAAAGGTGGTGGACCAGGTCTGGGGCTTCCTATTGCAAAGGGAATTGCAGAAGCACACGGAGGTTCAATCTGGGTTGAATCCTCTGGATATAGTGAAACTGACTTCCCAGGCTCAACATTTCATATATTATTACCACTTTTGGATAAATTACCGGAAAATAACAAGTGAGGAAATAATCTTATGACCAACAATTCTTTTATCAAACCAGCTGACAGAATAGCATCTTTCAAACCATATTACTTTGCCACTCTGGCTAAGAAAATTTCTCAACTCCAGGAAAATGGAGTAGATATTATTAAAATTGATATGGGATCACCGGATTTGCCTCCTCAACAATTTATAATTGATAAACTAACCGAATCCGCTGCCTTACCCAATAAACATGGGTACACTCCTTTGGGAGGAAGCCCAGAATATCGGAGAGCAATTGCATATTATTATGAAAAAAGATTTGGCGTGAAATTAGACCCACTTACTGAAACGGTTGGCTTAATCGGATCAAAAGAAGGATTATTCAATATGACCCAGGTCATGGTTAATCCAGGAGATTATGTCATTGTGCCAGACCCCGGGTATCCGGTTTATTCAGCCAGCACAAAAATCGCAGGAGGAATAATCTATACGCTTCCGCTCCTAAAGGAAAATGGCTTTTTACCGGATCTATCTTCAATACCACAAGAAATAATTCAGAAAACAAAAATAATCTGGATAAATTATCCTAATAATCCCACAGGTGCAATTGCTCCATTTCCCTTCTTTGAGGAAATTGTTGATTTCGCCAAAAAGAATCAAATCATCATTGCTCATGATGCCCCATATGTGGATGTTTGCTTTGATGGCTATATTGCCCCTAGCATTCTTCAGGTCGAAGGAGCAAAGGATGTCGCAGTTGAATTCAATTCGTTATCCAAGGCATACAATATGGCTGGTTGGCGGTTAGGAATGGCTGTTGGGAATGCTGATATCATCGGATATATTCATACGTATAAAAGCCAGATGGATACCTCACAATTTGCGCCCATAATTGATGCTGGAATAACTGCTATCACAGGCGATCAATCATGGTTGTCAAATAGAAATGCGATTTATCAAACCAGAAGAGATATTGTAGTGCAAGGATTGAAAGAAGCAGGATTCGAAGTGGATACTCCACCTGCTGCAATTTATATCTGGACTAAACTACCTGTAGGATTTGAAGACAGTATGTCCTTCTGCAACCAATTATTAGAAGAAACCGGTGTAAGTGTGACCCCTGGTGTTGTTTATGGACAATACGGTGAAGGTTATTTACGAGTCTCTCTAGGCACCAAAACAGAGAGAATTCAAGAAGCAATGGAAAGAATCAAGCTTTGGATGAAAGCGAAATAAGGAAAGTATGTCAAAGAAAAACCCAGAACCCACAAGAATGGCAAACGAAAAAGCTTTTTTAGTTGGTGTTGATATTTATAACCAGAACAATTGGCTTTCTCTGGAAGATTCATTAGAGGAATTAAGTCTCCTGGCATCCACAGCAGGTCTGGAAGTAGTGGGTGAAGCAACCCAAAGCCTCTCTCACCCCAATCCCGAAACTTACATTGGTTCAGGAAAAGTTCAGGAAGTGATTGCGCTTGTAAATGAAACCATGTCTGATGTAGTCGTTTTTGATGAAGAATTATCCCCCAGACATCAAAGAGAATTAGAAAAGAGTTTTGGTGATAAAGTACGCATCATTGATCGTACCGCTTTGATTTTAGATATTTTTGCTCAACATGCGGATACAAGAGAAGGGATTTTGCAGGTTGAATTAGCACAATATGAATATCGATTGCCCCGTTTAACCCGAGCATGGACTCATCTCGCCAGACAGGCTGGTGGCGGTGCTGGTCGCACAGGCAGTGTCGGTGGTGTTGGATTAAGAGGTCCCGGTGAAACGCAGCTTGAGGTCGACCGCCGTGAAATTCGCAACAAAATTTCTAATTTGAAAAAAGAACTTGAGAAAGTCAGATCTCATCGCAGCCGTTACCGATTACAAAGAAAACGATCACAAATCCCAACAATCGCTCTGGTTGGATACACGAATGCAGGTAAATCAACATTATTAAATTTCATTTCCAAAGCAGATGTATATGTTGCAGATCAATTATTTGCTACTCTAGACCCGACGACAAAACGCGTTATTCTACCCAACAATAATGTTAGTTTGTTTACCGATACAGTAGGTTTCATACAAAAACTCCCTACCCAATTGATCGCAGCTTTTCGAGCAACCCTGGAAGAAATAAATGAAGCTGATCTGTTACTTCATTTAGTAGACATCACCCACCCCAGTGCTCAATCGCAGTGGCAATCTGTTCAGGAAACATTATCCATTTTAAAAGCAGACCACATTCCCACCATAACCGTTCTTAATAAAATTGATAAACTTCCAGAGCCAGATTTGGCGCAGGAAATATCACAGGAATATAAAGATGCTATCGCCATATCTGCTAAAACTGGTACCGGCGTTGTTGACCTCTTAAAAATGGTGGAAAATGAGTTGTTTTTCAGTTATGTTCCCGTAAAAGTAAATTTACCCTACCAACAAGGCCGATTGATTTCTATTTTTCATGAACAGGGAAAAATTGAGAATATCTCACATAAAAAAGGGGGTGTGATGATTGAAGGGAAAATACCTGTAAGATATGTTTCCTTGTTTGAACATTACTTTTCAACTGCTGGGATTGTTGATGAAGAAGAATGATATAACAAATTTTTCCCAAATATTATCAAAACTTTCAGGGTTTTTTTCCAACCGAAAAGGTTTGTTGATTTTTATCGCTATTGTTCTGGTGATCTTAAATTTTGTGGTAGGTTTGATTTTCAATAATTGGGTTGCTCAATCAAATTTATTCCTTCATTTAGGAATAGTGATTGGGTTTCTGGGTCTTTTAGTTGCCTGGGCGTTGTAAAAAAAAACTCCTTGCGGAGTTTTCTTTTTTACTTCTTCTTTTCTTTTTCTACCTGGATAACTTCTCGTCCCTGGTAATGTCCACATGATGGACAAATCGTGTGTGATAAACGCATTTCACCACAATTGCTGCATTGAACCAGTGATGCAGCGGTGAGGCTGTCATGTGCACGACGTCGATCACGTCGACCTTTTGAAATTTTCCTTTTTGGCTGCGGACCCATTTTCTTACTCCTATCTGAATTTTCAGTAATTTACTAATTTGTTAAGCCGACAAATTATAATCTCAGGGGTTAAAAACTGTCAAGCAATCCTAGACAGCAATCCTAGACAGCAATCTATACAACGAAATTATCTCCTTAACTTTGATAGTCATCCAAAAACTGCTAATTCTTACAACAAATAAATAAGGTGACATAAAATTCTAAGCAAATAAAATATATCATTAATCCTTCATGTTTTTTTATATTAAATATTTTCCAAATATAATTGAGATTATGGAAACCAACAAATCACCAATCAATATCAGAGAAATTGTTTATAACGAGGTGGGGTCTTCCTATAATATTCCTGCGCACACCCATTCCTTATTCCAATGGTACTGTGTTGTCTATGGCAATGTTAGTTTTTCATGCAATGAACGATTATTTACCCTTCAACCAGATGACTCAATTCTCATTTCTCCCGGTATAACGAGAGCTCCTAAATATCACAATAAATCTATCGGATATTTTTATGTATTATTTGAAAATCATCACCTCATTTTGGATGATTTAGCAGAAAAGATTGTAACTATTCCTAATGAATTACGTTTCGATCTAAACACATTAATTAACGAAATTAATAGACCCGGTGAAAACACTTACGAATTTGTAGAAGCACTGGTCACACGCACCTTAATTGGATTGGTTAGAAAAACAAAGTCTCCTTCTCAGACTGAAAAATTATCGACCCTGAATATACAAACTCAAAATGAAGCGTTCAATCAAATCCATGCATATTTAAGGCGAAATTTATACAAAAATATTAGTCGTGAGGATCTATCAAAAGTTTTTCATATCTCTCCGTCTCATTTGGCAAGAATTTTTCGTAATACTTCCGGAATGACAATTTCGAAACGATTGATGCAATTACGGATTGATCGTGCCAAACAATTATTACTGGAGAGTTCACTTCCGATTTCAGAAATAAGTCTACAGGTTGGTTATACGAATTTCAGTCACTTTACAAATATTTTTCGGAAAGAAACGGGTGTAACCCCAAGCGATTTCCGTCGAACCCAGGGCAACACAAGGCGAAAATTGAATATTGACCAATAGTTTAAGATCGTTTGACAATAGCCATTCAAACAATTAAAGAGTATCTTAACCAGTAGTATTTGGAGGTCTACAATGGCGAAAGATTTACGACTAGCTGTAATTGGTGTCGGGGCTATGGGAAGCCAACATGTTAAGGATATTCACTCAATTTCGGGAGTTCAACTTTCTGCAATATGTGACCTTATTCCCAAAAGAATGGATGCAATTACCACTTCATCCACTACAAAATCTTTTACAAATTACCAGGAAATGTTGAATTTAATGGAATTGGACGGCGTGCTGATTTCAACACCACACTACCAACACACACCAATTGCAGTGGATTGTTTTCAGAAAGGAATTCATGTTCTGACAGAGAAACCGATTGCAGCCCATTTGAGTGATGGAAAACTAATGGTACGGGCATATAAAGAAGCTCTCAAGCATCATTCCGACCTGAAATTTGCGATAATGTTTCAGCAACGTACCTATGGCTATTGGAAAAAAATTAGGAGCATGATAGACAATGGTGAATTAGGAAAATTAATTCGAGCAACTTGGATCATTACAAATTGGTTCCGTAATCAGAGTTATTATGACAATGGAGATTGGCGTGCAACCTGGAAAGGTGAAGGCGGGGGTGTATTAATAAATCAATGTCCTCACAATCTTGACCTCTTTCAATGGTTTTTTGGTATGCCAGAAAAAGTGATTGGATTGGCTGCAACTGGAAAGTATCATGACATTGAAGTTGAAGACGAAGTGACAGCAATTTTTGAATATCAAAATGGTATGATCGGTCATTTTATAACATCTACAGGAGAATCCCCAGGGACTAATCGTCTTGAAATTATTGGTGAAAAGGGAAAATTAGTATTTGAAAATAATATCCTGAAGTTTTTGAAAAACAAAGTCTCAATGTTGGAACACATTAAAACCTCTACTGATCCCTATGCATTTGCAGAATCGGTTGAAATGAATATTCCTTACGAGCATCATGGCTTACCAGGTCATAAGATCATCATCGAAAATTTTGTGAATGCTATTCGTGGGAATGAAGAATTAATTGTTCAAGGAGAAGAAGGATTAAACCAGCTTCATTTGAGTAATTCAATACTTTTGTCTTCGTTATTAAACAAAAAAATCCATTTACCGATGAATTCTGAGTTGTTTAAGAGAAAATTGGAAGAAAAAATTCGCACTTCTACAGTTAAGAAAGAAACTGGAATGTCAAAAATTCCTGATATTTCAAAATCGTTTGGAAATTAAATCATTTATATGAGATAACTACGGCTTTATGGCCCCTGGAGGGAACATGTATTTCACCGGATTTGCTGATGAAGCAGGAGATTCAATAGAAATCCAAATAAAAGCGACTTTAGCACTGGGATGGAATCATATTGAATCACGCTCAATCAATAACATAAACACCACAGATATCAGTGAAAATGAATTTGATCATGTGTGCAAAAATTTAGATGAAAATAAAGTCAGAATTAATTGCTTTGGTAGTGCCATTGCAAATTGGAGTAAAGATCCAAGAGATGAAGCCGGTTTTCAGGAAAATATTGAATCACTTCACCGGGCAATATCACGCATGCATCGTCTTGGAACAAAATATTTACGTGGTATGAGTTTTAAGATTGTTAAGGATGTTGAACCAGACGCTCCAGAAATAGAAAAACTCATATTTGAGAAGTTGTCTATTTTGGTTAAAATTTGTGAAGATGCGGGTATTTTGTACCTACACGAAAATTGCATGAATTATGGAGGACTATCCCATGTTCATACATTGCGATTACTGGATAAAATTAATTCACCAAATTTTAAATTGGTTTTCGATACAGGTAATCCAGTTGGTTCGGATAATCATATAGGTAAACCTCCTCATAAAAAACAATCTTCCTGGGAATTTTATTCTAATGTCAGAGATTTTATTGAATATGTTCACATTAAAGATTGCATATTTATCAAAGAAACAGATCAGATTTTTCCTGAGTTGAACTTCGCCTTTCCTGGAGAAGGTCATGGAGATGTGAAAAGAATTGTGAACCATTTGTTAAAGACAGGTTATGATGGAGGTTTCTCAATCGAACCTCACCTTTCAGTTGTCCACCATGAACAATCAGAAAAACCGGTTGAAATGATAAGATTCCAAAACTATATAGACTATGGAATGAAATTTATGAATTTATTCGAAGAAGAAAGTACCAATATCAGGTGAATAATCAATGAATTCAAAAGAAATAATTTTAGCCAATATTAATCATGATAATCCTCCCCGACCAGGTTTGGATTTTGATCGAAATCGTATAAGTGACTTTTTATTCGCTGAACTAAAGCCTCACAATTATCATCAAAAACGATGGACAGAGGGAAACCGCGAATACTACGATGATGAATGGGGAAATATCTGGCATAGAATGGTTACAGGATCTCAAAAAGGTGAAATCCATCAACCATTTATTAAAGATTGGAATGATCTGGAACGATTAGAACCTCCTGATTATTCACATCCTGATTGTGCAAAAGAAATGAAAAACCTTTTCAACCGACCCACCGATAAATTTAAGTTGGCAGTATTAGGCGGTTGGGTTTTTGATAATGCAAGGTATATACGAGCAATGGGAGTGTATTTTTTAGACATGGCAGCAAATCCAGATGAATTGAACCGATTACACGAAATTATTTCGAATGTGTACGAACAAAAAATCCATCTCGCGGGAAAAAATGGTGCAGATGGAATATTCCTGGCTGAAGACATGGGAACCCAAACTGGATTGTTATTTAGTCCCAAAATGTTTCGTTATTATTTCAAACCTGAATATGCGCGCTTATTTTCGATTGCTCATGAGTATGGTTTGAAAGTTTTTATGCATTCTTGTGGAAAAAATTGGGCAATTCTACCAGACCTTCTAGAAATTGGTGTTGATGCCTTTCAATTTGACCAACCTGCTGTATACAACATGCCAGAATTATCTGATTTATTAAAAAAGCATAAAGCTGCTTTATTCAGTCCTATAGACATACAAAAAATACTACCTACAGGAGATCGATCAATAATCGAACGCGGAGCAAAAGAAATGTTTGAATTATTTAAGGGAGGGCTGATTTTTAAGAATTACCTGGATCTGGCTGGTATTGGTGTAAAGGAAGAATGGGATGATTGGGGTTATAACGCAATTTGTCAATTAATCTCTGATGAATTAAGAGATTTTTCATTCTAATCTGTTTTCCTGGCGAATTTTTAAAAATCCAAGTAATTATGTCAATCCAATTTTCTGGTAGACCGCCGTTTCATCACTGTTGATTAACCAACAACAGTTCCCGTACGATTCCTGTCCATACGATTCCTACACATAACATAAATATGAGTGTATAATTTGCGGGTTGTGCAACTATAAGTTGCAGATACTAGGACTGGAGGCTATTTTCCCATGAAGCGACGCTATACCAATCTGATCCTCATTCTTATCCTGCTCGCCGCAGTGATCTGGATTGATCTCCCCTCGACAACTCAAATTCCCTTAATTAATAAATCAGTTTCAACTGTCTTGGGTTTGGATCTTCGTGGAGGTATGCAAGTAATATTAAAAGCAGATCTTCCTGAAGAATCTGAAATAACCAGCGAATCTTTGCAGGTTGCCAGACAAATTCTTGAAAACAGATCCAATGGTTTAGGGGTTAGTGAGGTTGTTTTTCAGGTAGCCGGAAGTAACCGGATTGTTGGCGAATTCCCTGGCGTAAGTAATGCTGAAGATGTCATTGAACAAATAAAACAGACAGGCGTACTTGAATTTGTGGATATTGGTGACAACCTATTCAATTTATTACCAGGCGACGAAGTTTTTACAGATTTTGCTTCCACAACCAAAGTAACAGCAGTACCTTCCCCTGAATCTCTGGCCACTGATCCAGACACGGGTGAAGCGGAAAAACCTGTCTTCCATACTGTTATGACCGGTATCGATCTGAAAGCAGTCGCTGTCAATAGTCCAATTGCCAATACGTATGAAATTGATTTCGAACTCACCAGCAATGGACGCGAAGTATTCGCTGAACACACAGCCAATAATGTAGGTAAGTTTTTGGCGATTGTCCTAGATAATAAATTAGTTTCTGCTCCAACGATTTCAAATGCTATTACAGAAGGAACAGCCTCAATCACTGGTTCCTTTACAATCGATGAAGCGAATGCATTAGCAGTTCAACTGCGTTACGGTTCATTACCCATTCCTTTGGTCGTTGAACAAATTCGTGTGATAGGTCCGACACTTGGGCAGGACTCTCTGGAAAAAAGTTTAATCGCAGGATTGGTTGGCTTCATTTTAGTGGCTCTATTCATGGCAATTTTCTACAAAGTCCCTGGCATATTAGCTGATTTTTCAATCATCATTTATGCATTGATCACATTTGCATTATTTAGGTTAATTCCTGTTACGCTCACGTTACCAGGCATTGCCGGTATTTTGTTGAGTACTGGAAGTGCATTGGATGCAAATATTCTGATATTTGAACGATTAAAAGAAGAACTTCGCAATGGCCGCACCCTCTCTCAAGCGATCGAATTAGGTTGGAAACGAGCCTGGCCTTCTATTCGGGATTCAAACATAGCGACTCTCATCACCTGTGCAATTCTTTTCTGGTTCGGTTCAACATTTGGTGCAAGTTTTGTTAAAGGTTTCGCCATTACCTTAGCTTTAGGTGTCGGCGTCAGTTTATTTTCAGCTATTTTTGTTACCAGAACCTTCCTTGCAATTTCACTTGATGTCATCAAACATCCTGAAAATCATTTGAAATGGTTTGGCATCTAAAGAAAGGGTGTAAATAATGAATATATTAGGAAAACGTTACTTATTTTTCGCAATTTCAACTCTCTTTATTCTGGTGGGTTTGGTTATTATTGCCGTTGATGGTTTACCCCTTGCTGTTGATTTCAAAGGTGGCACCCTGTTAGAATTACAATATTCATCACCTAATTTACCAGGCACTGAAGAAGTAATCGCTATATATGAAGATTTTAATTACGAGGAAGTTTCAGTCCAGACAGCTGTAGATACCAATGGTCAACGAACAATTCTTGTTATCCGGTCTCCATTTATGGACGAACAGATCAAAGGCGATATTATTACCCAACTAGAAGCATTGACAACCGATCAAATCACGGTCAATCAATTCGAGAGTGTTGGGCCTGTCATTGCTGAGCAGGTTACTCAACGTGCAGCGGTTGCAGTAGGAATTGCTGCCTTAGCAGTTGTAATTTACATCACCTTTGCATTTAGAGGAATCACCAATGCCTTCCGCTATGGGATCTGTGGTATTTTAGCCATGATCCACGATGTGCTGATTGTTGTTAGCTTAAGTGCTATCGGTGGAAAATTATTCGGTTGGCAGGTCGATTCAATGTTCCTGACTGCATTACTAACGGTAATTGGTTTCTCTGTCCAGGATAAAATCGTTGTATTTGATCGAATTAGAGAAAACAGTTCTATTTTCAGAAAATTACAATTCGAAAAATTGGTAAATCACTCTATCATCCAGACTTTACAACGATCCATCAACACCCAATTAATGACCGTAGAATTTATGCTTCTGGCTTTAGCATTATTTGGTGGAATAACCTTGCGTGAGTTCGCTGTGATTTTGTTAGTTGGCCTTTTCAGTGGAACCTATTCTTCCATATTTATTGCAGCTCCGCTCCTGGTAGTTTGGGAAAACAAAGAATGGAAAAATTGGTTTAAGAAAAAAGAAACCGTTGCAGGATAATTCAAAAATTTGGGAAAATGATAAAAAGTTCAGCATTAAGCTGAGCTTTTTATAATAATTTCAGTACAAATAGTATCTATGGGAAATCAATAATTTGACTACAATTAATTCATAATTTCTTGAAGATCGTATTTTCATCCCCATTATTCAGCAAAAGGAGAGATTGAATGAGAAAGGAAGTAGTCCTGATTACCGGGGCAAATGGAGAAATTGGACATGGATTGATTTCCCATTTAGCCGAAAATGAAAAAACGCACATCCTTGCCCTTGATGTAATGCCCATGGATGACAATCTCCGGTCTAAGTGTGAACGTTTTATCCAGGGAGATATTCTAGACCATATGCTGTTGGGTAGATTGGTTGCAGAATATGAAATCCGAACGATATACCACTTGGCATCTATTCTGTCGACTAAAGCAGAATATAATCCGGAAACAGCCCATCGCGTTAATGTTGAAGGGACCCTAAATCTTTTACGTTTAGCAGTCGAGCAAGCCACCTGGCAGGGTAAACCGGTTAAATTTCTCTATCCCAGCTCGATTGCAGTGTACGGTTTGCCGAATACTGCGACAAAAAACGCGTCTGGTAAAATCATTGAGGAACTCTGGTGCCAACCGACCACCATGTATGGCTGTAATAAATTATATTGCGAGCAATTAGGGCGTTACTACACGAAACATTATCGACAATTGGCTGCGGACAAAAATCCAAGTGGTATTGATTTTCGCGCTATTCGATTCCCCGGGCTTATTTCTGCTCTTACTACCCCAACAGGTGGTACCAGTGATTATGGTCCTGAAATGCTCCACCATGCAGCCATGGGTAAAAAATACCACTGTTTTGTCAGGCCAGACACACGACTTCCATTTATGGTCATGCCTGATGCAATCAAAGCATTATTAGATCTGGAAAAAGCTGACCAAAAGAATTTATCGAAATTAGTTTATAACGTAACAAGCTTTAATCCATCTGCTCAGGAATTTTACGATATCGTGATAAAAGCATTTCCAAATGCTGAAATCACCTTTAAGCCTGATATCGCCAGACAGGGAATCGTGGATACGTGGCCAGCTGATGTGGAGGATAGCGCTGCCAGCACAGACTGGGGATGGAAACCAGATTTTGATCAGGAACGAGCTTTTAATGAGTATCTGATTCCTGCAGTTAAAGCACAGTATCATTAATTTTTATTTAATGATTTAGATGAGGCGGGTTTTTCAATTGGAGAACCCGTTTTTTTATAAGAATCTAATAATTATGAATTATGATTGATTTGAATATTAATCAGGAGGATAATTATGAGTAAAAAAACACCAACATCAACCAACACACATCATTTTAAAGCAGAAACAAGACAATTATTAAATATTTTAATTCACTCTCTTTATACTGATAGAGATATTTTTCTAAGAGAAATAATTTCCAATGCATCTGATGCAATTTCTAGATTGAATTTTGAGTTATTGACGAATAAAGATGTATTGGATCCGGATATTGAACCAAAAATTACCATCAAAGTTAACAAAGATCAGAAGACCATCACAATTACTGATACAGGCGTAGGCATGGACCAGGACGAAATTATGCAAAACCTTGGTACGATTGCCCATTCAGGAGCACGGGAATTTCTTGATGCTGCAACAAAATCTGGCGATTCAGATCTTAGTAATATCATTGGCCAATTTGGTGTGGGATTTTATTCAGCATTCATGGTATCAGACAAAATCGAGGTCATTTCCCGATCTTATGACAAAGTGGATGAACCAATCCATTGGATATCTGATGGTGGTGAAACCTATACCATTGAAAAAGGTGTAAAAGATGCCCGCGGAACAGACATCGTTTTACACTTAAAAGATGATGCTTCTGAATATTTGGAAGATTATCGCATCAGACAAATAATCAAAAGACACTCAGACTATATTCCCTATCCAATTTTTCTCAATGAAAACGAAGAACAGATCAACCGTCAAACTGCCATCTGGCGTCAACAACCCCATCTGGTAAAACCAGAAGAATATAAAGATTTCTATAATCAATTTACTTTGGATTTTAATGAACCTTTAGGACATTTACATCTTTCAATTGATGCTCCAATTCAAATGTATGGTTTATTGTATATTCCTTCAACCGCAGAACCCAATTTGTTCTCTGATAGAAAAGATTATGGATTGAAACTATACGCAAGAAAAGTAATGATCCAGGAGTTTACCAAAGATCTACTACCAGAATTTTTACGGTTTATTCAGGGAGTGGTTGACTCTGAAGATATTCCATTGAATGTCTCCAGGGAAGCCTTCCAATCCACGAAGGCGATTGCGCAAATTAAGAAAATCCTCTCTTCAAAAGTATTAGATTATCTCGAGAATCTAAAAACTAATGAATCTGAAAAGTATGATTCCTTCTGGAAAGAATTTGGATTCTTTATCAAAGAGGGTCTGGCTTCAACATCCGAATATGATGATCAATTATTGTCCCTCATGAAAGTTAAAACTACTAAGAAGAATTCATCCTGGCAATCTCTCGATGATTACGTTCAGGCAATGGTAGAAGACCAAAAGAAGATTTATTATATTATTTCGGAAGATGAAAATTCTGCAATCAATTCACCACATTTAGAAATTTTCAAACAACACAGTGTAGAAGTTATCACATTTACGGATCCCATTGATCCATTTGTTCTCATGCGAATAAATAAGTACAAAGATTATGATCTCACAAATGTGACCTCTAAGGATTTGGAATTACCCGGCAATAAAACCGAAGAGGAACCAGCTCATGAGGGAGAAGAAGTAGATAAAGATGAACTAAACCAACTACTTACATTCTTCAAAACAACGCTCAACGAACGAATTAAGGAAGTAAGAACAACAAAAAAATTGGTCGAATCACCTGTCAGGCTGGTTGATTCTGAAGGCAGTCCCAGCCCAGAGGTTCAAAAAGCTTATCGCTATTTACAAAAAGAGTTTGACTCGCCTCAAAGAATTTTAGAAATCAATGCCAGTCACCCAATCATTAAGAATCTTGCTGCGATTGAAGGAATTAATCCTCTGCGAGAGTTGGTAATAGAACAGCTTTATGAAAATGCATTGATCGCCGAAGGAGTTCAGCCAAATAGTGCTGATTTGGTGAAAAGAGTCAATAAAATAATTGAGGTTGCATTAAAAAAATAAAATGCAGAAATTGATAAAGAGCTCCTGCTATAAAAGGAGCTCTTTAATTAAATTGATGATAAAAATACCGTATTAATGAGTACATTTGTTTGACGAAAAAAACGTAAAATATGATGTTAGACAACTGTATTATGATAAACTATAAATATATCAAGAGTAGAGTAATGGATTTAGTAGATTCGAAAATAATTAATGCTGTGTCGCTTTCTAGTTGATAAACTCCCGTTGAAAAATTTCCAGGGAGGTTTTTTGTTATTTGTCACTACAAGTTGTTGTTGAAAATTATTTTATTCGTATTTGCTTGATAATTATCAGTAAAATTTGAAAATTTTTGAGGAGGAAGTTAGCGTGGATAATCAATATTTAGATGGACTAATGCGTCCTAAATCAATTGCTGTAGTAGGTGCTTCATCAGATCCAACCAAAATAGGTCACAGTGTTATTAAAAATATTATTGAAGGCGGATATGAAGGCAAGATTTATCCGATCAACTTGACATCAGAAGAGATATTAGGTATCAAAAGCTACAAATCTCTGCTTGATGTTCCTGGTGAAATTGACGCTGCAGTTATTACAATTCCTGCCAAATTCGTCCTGGAAGCAATTGAAGAAGCTGGCAAAAAAAATGTTAAAGGCTTGATTATTATCACGTCCGGTTTCTCTGAAGTAGGTAATAAAGAACTTGAAGACCAACTGGTTGCCAAAGCCCATGAATACGGTATCCGAATATTAGGACCCAATATTGTGGGGACTCTCTCCAATGCAGAAAAACTCAATGCTTCATTTGCCCCCATCTTACCTCTGGTTGGTAAAGGTGCTTTAGTCTCCCAAAGCGGTGCGTTATTAATAGCAATAGACATGGCAACATTTACACGCCGTGTAGGTTTTGAAAAATTGATTTCGATCGGGAATATGTCAGATGTTGATTTTGCCGATCTGGTAGAATGGCTTGACAAAGATGAAAACACAAGCTCCATCTCACTATATATCGAAGGTTTTAAAGATGGACGCAAATTCATGGATGCTGCCAGAAAAGTATCAAAACCCGTTATTGCACTCAAAGCTGGTGTATCAGCCCATGGAGCAGCCGCAGCTGCATCACATACCGGTTCTTTAGCCGGCGCTGCTAAGGTTTATGGAGCTGCATTTCAACAATCCGGAATTGTTCAAGCATCAGATCTGGGTAATCTATTTGACTTATCCCTCGCATTATCTTTACAGCCTCCCATGAAGGGTGAGAATTTACTAATTATCACCAACGGCGGTGGTGTAGGTGTCCTGGCAACTGATGCTGCTGAAAAGTTCAATCTTCCTTTGAAATTCGCACCTAAAGATGTTCAGGATGAGCTTAAGAAACACATGCCTGCATTTGGTTCAGCAAAAAATCCTGTTGATCTTACCGGAATGGCAGGTTACGACTGGTATCACGATTCTGTAAAATTCTCTTTTGCACATGAGTGGGTTGATGGTTTAGCAATTCTTTACTGTGAAACCGCCATGACCGAACCGATGGACATCGCTGTAGGTATCAAGAAGGCGATTGATGAATCAGGCATTAATAACAAACCAGTTTGTGTTTCATTTGTCGGTGGTGAAAAATCAGAAAAAGCAATGCAATGGCTGGTTGAAAATGGTATTCCCGCTTATGGTGGACCTGATTTAGCAATCGGCGCATTATCTGCCTTACGCGAATATGCCCGTATGAAAGAAATCATTTCAGAGCCGGAAGAAAAATTAGTAGACCTGGATAAGCCAGTCGCTTTAGCCATTATCAAAGCCGCTCGAGAAGATGGACGCGATGCGCTAACAGAAATTGAAGCCAAACAGGTTTTTGCCGCATACGGATTACCGATTACAGTGACATCATTAGCCAAATCCGAAGAAGAAGCAGTAACAATGGCAAAAGAAATAGGTTTTCCGATCGTAATGAAGATTGTCTCTCCAGAAATCCTGCATAAATCAGATGCTGGTGGAGTAAAAGTCAATATCAAAGACGAAGCCTCCGTTCGAGAAGCTTACAAAACCATTATCGCAAACGCAAAAGCCTACAAACAAGATGCAAACATCCACGGTATCGCTATTCAGGAAATGGCCCCCTGGGGAACGGAAGTTATTTTAGGCTCAGTGAATGACTCAACCTTCGGCCCAACGATGATGTTCGGTCTCGGCGGAATTTTTGTGGAAGTCTTAAAAGATGTGACCTTCCGTGTAGCTCCAGTTTCCAAGAAATCTTCATTACGAATGATTGGCGAAATCCGCGGTGCCCCCATTCTAGCTGGCGTTCGTGGTGAAGCTCCTCGTGATCGTGAAGTATTAGCTGAAACCATTAGCCGTTACGCCAACATGATTGTGGATCTGGCAGATGAGGTCAGCGAATCTGACGCCAATCCTGTCCTTGTATACGAAGAAGGCAGGGGCGTTAAAGTTGTTGACGCACGTATCATCTTGAAAAAATAAGAATTTTGGCATCAAAAAAAGAGGTCGGAAAATCCGACCTCTTTACTTTTAACTTGAGAAATTGAATTTAATTTTCCTGCAGTTTTTTATAAGCTCCGACCCAGGGTTCTCCTATACGATTATTTACCGCAATCTTAACACTGTTAAACTTCTGAGCAGTTTTAGCTGCCATCAGTGCAACCTGAGCCCAATCCTCTTTGAGTAAAGCTTCGCGCATCTGCTTGCTGAATTGTAATGTCCATTCCCAATCGATTCTGAACCGATCTGCTTTCACCCAATATCCCCGTTTTTCCCAGGCCAAAACTGAGATATCAATGCTTTTAAAGATATCCTCTAATCCCAGAACAATATAAGCAGCCAGATCTCTGGTGTTTTGATCAGGTTGTGTCTGTGTCATAAGTTGCCGTATTGCTTTGACGATACTTTTGGTTAATTTCGTTCTTTCTTTCCCACTGCTGTCCGGATTGATTACTCTTCCCAATGCATGCATCTCCTATTTGGTATGAAGACCTTATTATATCTGATTAAGTCTGATTATTGACGCTCCGCCTGGTTACGCTTATAATTTGGAGGCTGTGGGGAAGTGCTGGAATTGGCAGACAGGCATGACTTAGGATCATGTGCCGAAAGGCGTAGGGGTTCAAGTCCCCTCTTCCCCATAAGAATTTTTTATATAAAGGATTGTCGCTTTGAAAATTGAAACCATTCCACAAGAAGATCATCAAGTAAAAATCGAAGCTGAATTCGATGTTGAATTATTTGATAGTTTTAAACGTCGGGCTGCCAGAAAAATTGCCAAACAGGCAAAAATTCCTGGATTTAGACCCGGAAAAGCTCCTTATGACGTGATTTTACGTATGTTTGGTGAAGGTGCGATTAATGAGGAAGCTGTTGAACTGCTGATTGATGAACAATATGCAAAAGTATTAGATGAAGCTTCCATTACTCCTTCTGGTCCAGGTTCGTTGCAGGAAATCATTTCCATGGATCCCCCAAAAATGAGTTTCTTAGTTCCACTCAAGCCAGAAATTGAAATGGGTGATTATAAATCGATTGAATTGGAATACAACCCAGAACCGGTTTTGGATGAAGAAATCAAAGAATTCATCACCAGATTGCAGAAAAATTATGCAACTGCCGAACCTGCTGAACGACCCATCCAAAAAGGTGATGTCGTTTATTTCCAACTCACTGGTTTTGAAAACGAAGAAACCGTTTTACAGGAAACCCCAGTTCAATTAGTGATTGGTGAAGATGAGAAAAAAGACAATTGGCCATATGAAGGGTTTTCCTATGAATTAATGGGTATGAGTGAAGGCGATTCGAAGGATATTGAATATTCATTCACAGATGAAGCAGAAGACGAGCGCTTCAAAGGAAAAAATGTCAAATTTGTCACCAATATTAATTCAGTCAAAACACTCACTTTGCCTGAATTAGATGATGAATTTGCGAATTCTCTGGGACAATTTGAGAGCTTCGTGGAACTTGAACAGGCGGTTCGCGAAACACAAGAAAATAATAAAAAACAAGAATATGATGACAAATATTATTCAGATTTGATTGCAAAATATGCTGAAATCTCAACCGTCAAATTTCCACCTTTCATGGTTGAAGAAGAAATTGAACACATGTTGAAATCTTTGGAACGGGATCTCAAACAACAGAATTTGGATTTTGACACATACTTGAAACTGTTGAATACAGACAAAGAAAAATACATTGAAGACAATGTCCGTCCAGCAGCAATCAATCGTGTCAAAAGTACCTTAATCATTGAACAGGTTGCTCAGGAAGAGAAAGTTGAAGTAGCCAAAGAAGACATTGACGGAATCATTAATGATACTGTTCAAATGCTTCAAAATAGGCCTGACCAAAAAGGTAAGAAAGCAAAATTGAATGATGAAATTGTGAATAATGTTGCTTACAATGCCATTTCACGGTTGTACAACCAGCGAACACTGGAACGCATGAAAGCTTTAGCTTCCGGCGAAACCGAAGTTGAAACACCTGAAGAAATTGTTGAAGAGAGTCCTGGTGATGCTACAGAAATCGTCGTAGAACAGGAAATAGAAGCAACCGAAGAATCAGTTGAAGAGAGTTCCGAAGATGCTACAGAAACCATCATAGAACAGGAAATAGAAGTAGAATCAAAAGAAAACGAACAAAAAGCTGAATCTGAGGGAGAAGAAACTCCCAAAGAATAAAACGAAAGGAGTTGTATCAGGATTATGAGTATCCCTGAATTTTCATCTGTAATTCCAATGGTGATTGAATCATCTGGCCGAGGTGAGCGAGCATATGATATTTTCTCATTGCTGCTGAAAAATAGAATAATCATGTTGGGAACACCTATTAACGATCAGGTAGCCAATGTGACTGTCGCACAATTACTTTTTCTAAGTAGAGAAGATCCTGAAGCGAGTATACAAATGTATATCAATTCTCCTGGTGGCCATATTTACGCCGGGTTGGCGATCTACGACACAATGAAAATGATCCCTAACAAGATATCCACGGTGGCAGTTGGAATGACCGCATCATTTGGAACTGTGATACTAGCTGCCGGCGAAAAAGGTCAACGCTACGCCCTACCCCATGCAACGATCCACATGCACCAACCTTTAGGAGGAGTGCAAGGACAGGCATCGGATATCGAAATTCAAGCAAAAGAAATTCTTCGCTTGAAAGCTCGGTTGAACGAGATTATGGCTGAAAGCACTGGCCAAACTTTAGATACCATCGAACATGATACCGAGAGAGATTATTATCTCAGTGCTGAGCAAGCAGTCACGTATGGTCTGGTGGATAAAGTTCTCGAAGTGCCAACAAAAAAGTAAAAACAGGTTAAGTGAAACAAAGCCGGACAGCTAAAAGCCATCCGGCTTTATATTTAAGTGAAAATTAAAATGAATAAAATAAAATCGTTGATTTTTGATATGGATGGAGTTTTATGGAGAGATCAGACTCCCATTGGTGATTTGGGGAAGATTTTTCGACTGCTTCAAAACCATAGTATCAAATTTGCATTTGCGACCAATAACAGTACAAAATCCCCCTCTGAATATATGGATAAACTTAACAATTTTGGGATTACAGCAAAAGAAGAACAAATCATAACGTCCGCAACTACATTAGCTAAAATGTTAAACGAAAAATTTCCAGATGGCGGGCCTGTCCACATCCTGGGAGAAAATGGGCTAAGGGAAGCATTGCAGCAGAACGGTTTTTATCATCGTGATCAGAATGTTCTTGCCGTTGTTGGCGGATTGGATCGCAAGATCAATTATGAAAAATTAAAAATCGCAACATTACTTTTGCAACAAGAAGTGGAATTTTATTACACAAATGCAGATTCTACCTTTCCAACACCGGACGGAATCATACCAGGTGCTGGTTCTATTTTAAGAGCATTGGAAGTTGGCAGTGGTAGAAATGCCATCCTCGCTGGGAAACCAAAACCAAAAATGTTTAAAATTGCTATGAAAATAATCAACGCTTCATCGGAATTCACGTTAGTCATCGGTGATCGTTTAGATACTGATATCCTGGGAGGTCTTGAAGCCAAATGTCTGACAGCATTGGTTTTAACAGGTATTTCAACACAAGAAGATTTGGATGACTCCTCTTACAAACCTCATTTTGTTTTTGAGAGTTTAACTGAGTTGGTCGATAACCTCATTATGAATAATTGGGAAGTAGAACTATGAAAACGATATTCTATGATTTATCTTATGAGCAATTGCAGGACGTAATTATTAACGATCTTATGCAACCATCCTTTCGAGTTAATCAGATTTGGTCGGGAGTTTACAAGAATCTTTGGTCCAAACCAGAGGAATTTACGAATATTCCAAAACCATTGAGAGATAAACTATTTGACCTTTTTGAGTTTCAACCTATGGTTCCAATCCAATCCTTGAAATCAAATGATAACGAAACAGAGAAAATCTTGTTTCAATTACGAGACCAAAAGGCAATCGAGACTGTTTTAATGAAGTACGATCAGAGACGCACGCTTTGTATTTCCACACAGGCTGGTTGTGCCATGGGCTGTGTTTTTTGCGCAACCGGTCAAATGGGATTTAAGCGCCATCTTACTTCAGGAGAAATTGTTGAGCAGGTATTATTTTATGCGCGGCAATTGAAAGCTGAGGGTGAAAAAGTTACCAACATTGTACTGATGGGAATGGGCGAACCGTTTCATAATTATGATGCTACGATGAAAGCCATTGACTGCCTTGGTGATCCGAACGGTTTCGGATTAGGCGCAAGAAGATTTACCATTTCAACGGTGGGTCTGGTTCCCATGATCAAACGTTTTGCTGATGAAAAAAGACAGGTTAATCTGGCGATTAGTTTACATGCCGTGGACGATTCTGAACGATCATCCCTTATGCCTGTCAACAAGAAATATCCCATCCAGGACATCATAGATGCTTGTAAATACTATATCGAAAAGACCAATCGCAGAATTACTTTCGAGTGGGCATTGATTGCTGGCAAGAATGATAGTGAACAAACAGCCCAAAAATTAGCTCACCTTCTAAAAGGGTTAATTTGCCACGTGAACGCCATTCCACTGAATCCAACCAGCCAATCCATCTATCAGGCATCAGACAGAGAACAAACGATCAAATTTCAAAAAGTACTTGAAAGGTATGGGATTCCCTGCACGATTCGCCTTAGGCGTGGTATTGATATCCAGGCAGGCTGTGGACAATTGGCGATCCATCACTCGGGATGACCTTATGTTATAATTTCACCCGATGGCAGATTTTCTAAATAAATGGAAAAATAGTTTAGAGCGTACCAGAAAAGTAGCTTTTGGACGTCTGGCAAACTTTTTTGGAGCAACAGAAATTACCTTGGATACCTGGGATGAGCTGGAATCTGTGCTGATTCAGGCAGACATCGGTATTGATACAACGGGTGCGATCATCGAAGATTTGATCAATAAAGTTGAAATTGAAGGAATCATAACCACTGCTGATTTACGCCAACATCTGGCACATGAACTTCAGTCAAAACTTATCGTGCCAGAAATCCCCGATTTTTCCGCTCAAAAACCTGCTGTCATCATGGTTGTAGGAGTAAATGGTTCAGGCAAAACAACAACACTGGCGAAACTTGGTAAGAAATTCAAAAACCAGGGTCAGAGAGTCCTCTTTGCGGCAGCTGATACCTATCGTGCAGCAGCCGTTGAACAGCTGGAAGTTTGGGGTGATCGTCTGGGTATCCCGGTCATTGCTGGCCAACCAAATGCAGATCCTGGGGCTGTTGCATACGATGCAGTTCAGGCTGGAATTTCCAAGCAATATGATCTGGTGTTCGTTGATACAGCCGGTAGATTGCATACGCGTTTCAATTTGATGGAAGAATTGAAAAAAGTAAATCGTGTTATCAGTAAAGCTTTACCCGGAGCACCACATGCTACCTGGTTAATTCTGGATGCGACAACTGGCCAAAATGCACTGATGCAAGCCCGCGCCTTCAAGGAAGCTGTCAACATCAATGGAGTAATTCTCACAAAGCTGGATTCCTCTGCCAAAGGTGGGATGGCATTCGCCATTCAAAAAGAACTAAATCTGCCTATCCTTTATGCTGGTTTAGGTGAAAAACCAGAAGATTTTCAAGAATTTGATCCGGCAGCTTTTGTTGACGGATTGTTAAATTAATTGGAGTATTTATGCAAGATATAATTGATCGCCTGGCAAACAGTATTGTCAAAATCAACGATCTTCTGGAGCATCTTTGACTTACCTGAAAAAAAGTCAAGACTATCAGAATTAGAAAAACTAGCTGAAAACCCTGACCTGTGGGAGAATCGCGAAAAAGCACAGGGTATATTAAAAAAAATCGTTGATCTTCGTGATGAAATTCATGATTTAGAGAAACTAAAATTGCAAATTACTGATTCACACGATTTAGCACTTTTGGGTGATGAATCAATTCGTTCGGATCTCGAAAGTGAATTGGTCGATATAGAACACAAACTTGATCAACTGGAGTTAAGCACGCTGCTTTCAGAAGAATATGATTATGGAAATGCGCTTCTGGCAATTCATGCTGGTGCTGGAGGAACTGATTCTCAGGATTGGGCTGAAATGCTGGAAAGAATGTATCTGAGGTGGGCAGAAAAGAATAATTTTAAAGCAGAAATCCTCGATCGATCAGTTGGTGAAGAAGCAGGCATCAAGAGTGTAACCATCGCTATGGATGGTAAATATGCTTATGGCTACCTGAAATCAGAAAAAGGGGTCCATCGATTAGTCAGATTATCTCCGTTTGATGCTGCCCATCGTCGGCATACTTCCTTCGCTCAGGTTGAAATCTTACCAGACATTGATCAAGACAATATGCCTATCGAAATTCCACAGGATGATGTTCGCATTGACATTTTCAAATCATCAGGGGCAGGTGGGCAAAATGTTCAGAAAAATAGTACCGCAATCCGTCTGCTCCATATTCCAACGGGGATTATCGTCACCTGTCAGAATGAGCGTTCTCAATTACAGAATCGCGAGAACGCCTTTCGTGTTTTGAAGGCTAAATTGCTCGAAATCAGAAGAATTGAACAGGAAAAGGAATTGTCCAAGTTACGTGGAGTTTATCAAAAAGCAGAATGGGGAAGTCAAATAAGGTCCTATGTCCTGCACCCCTATCAATTAGCAAAAGATCATCGCACTGAATTTGAAGTAGGGAATGTCACCGCGGTTCTGGACGGCGATCTTAACGGATTTATTGAAGCGTATCTCAAGTACAATATCGAATAAATTCCAAAATTTAATGCAATAAAAACAAACCTCTTCAACTTTGAGAGGTTTGTTTTTATATTGTCCATTCATTTTTTTATTAATCGAGAACAGCAGCCAACTCAATTAAAGATTTATCAAGTGTCTTTTTATTGGCGACAACTTCTGCTAATGGCGTATATGATACCTTTGATTGCATCCATCCAGTTAAAACACCATAAATTCCATTTGCCATCGCTTCTACTGCCCCAGCGCCTAAGCGACTGGCCAATAATCGATCATAAGCAGAAGGATCACCACCACGTTGGATGTGACCAAGAATCGCTATACGCAAATCAAATCCTAGCGTTTCATAATGATCTTTAAAATAATGAGATAATTTCTCAGCATTATATTCAGCACCTTCTGCAACGATTACGATAGCATGTGCTTTTCCTTTTTCGTATGCCTCTTCAATTATTTTAGCAACCTCTTCAGGGTTCGTTGGAACTTCGGGGATAATAACTGCTTCTGCTCCACCAGCAAGGGCAGTCATCAGAGCAAGATATCCACAATCCCGGCCCATAACTTCCAGTAAGAAAGCTCTCTGGTGAGATGAGGCTGTGGTTTTCAATCTGTCAACAGCTTCTAAAGCAATATTGAGTGCTGTATCTACTCCAATTGTGATTTCAGATCCATACAGA
This sequence comes from uncultured Chloroflexia bacterium, assembly GCA_963765655.1. Taxonomy (GTDB): domain Bacteria; phylum Chloroflexota; class Anaerolineae; order Anaerolineales; family Anaerolineaceae; genus UBA6170. Next base: position 828,778 of record CAVXXH010000005.1, on the reverse strand, counting down.
TCATTATCTATCGTAGACGCTACACCTACGACAGTAAAACCTAATTCTGAGAGCTTGAATGAACCAGTTTGTGACCCGTTTCCGCCGATGACAATTAACCCTTCAATTCCCATAGAATTTAAGTTTCTAATTGCTTTCCTCTGACCAGCATCAGTTTTGAATTCTGAAGACCTGGCACTACCCAACATAGTGCCACCTCTTTGCATGATCCCACCAACATCTCTTGGCCCTAAATGGATAAAATTCCCAGCCAGTAGCCCAGAGTATCCATTTTTGACCCCATAAACTTCCCAACCTTTTGCTGATCCCGAGCGAACAACTGCACGAATCGCAGCGTTCATTCCGGGTGCGTCTCCGCCGCTTGTCAGTACCGCTATCTTTTTCATAAAGAAACCTCCAAAAATTATTGGAAACGAATTTGAAAATTTTATCACATATTAAAATTCATTAAATTATCTCCAATTCTATTTCCAATTAATTATGACAGAAAAGTTAAAAAAATATGTACTCTTACAGTATAAATTTACTTCAAAGTTTTGTAATATTACGTTGGTCTATTCTTACAATTAACCCAAACGATACTACTACTTTATTTCTATAGTAGGAAAATTATTCTTAATGAAGGGTATTCAATGACAGATTATAGAATAAAGAAACATCCAATACTTCCAATCGCTGTGCATGAAGAGATTCATTTCTTATGGGAAGGTCATTTACTCCCAGCCCATAAAGGGGAAACAATCTCTGCCGCCTTATTTGCGAATGGCATACGGGTATTTGGCCACCACCACAAAGATCAATCCCCACAAGGTATCTTTTGTGCGAATGGTCAATGTTCGCAATGCATGGTTATGGTGAATGGTATTCCCACAAAAGCATGCATGGAAGAAGTAATAGAGGGAATAAACGTTGAACCCCTGGACGGGTTTCCAGTTTTGCCAATCATTAAAGATCTTCCCGGCATGAATAAAATCCCGGAAATAACGATTCCCGTTTTGATTATTGGAGGGGGACCAGCTGGGCTTTCAGCTGCGCTGGAACTAGGTAAGTTAGGCGTTAACGCAATTTTATTGGATGACAAACACCGAGTGGGAGGAAAATTAGTTTTACAAACTCACCGATTTTTCGGTTCAACAAAAGCAGTTTTTGCTGGTACCCGCGGTATTGATATTGCTACAAAGTTAGATGATGAATTACGGGGGTTTGTATGCGTTGATATCTGGTTGAATTCAACAGCGTTGGCTGTATTTTCAGACAAAAAAGTAGGCGTCTTGAAAAATGGAGATACCTATCTTCTCATCAAACCAGAAATACTTTTAGTTGCATCCGGTGCTCGAGAAAAATTTATAACATTTAACGGGAATACCTTGCCCGGAGTGTACGGTGCCGGAGCATTTCAAACCCTTGTGAACCGCGACCTTGTGCGACCTGCAGAAAAATTATTCATCATTGGTGGAGGCAATGTAGGTTTAATAACCGGTTATCATGCACTCCAGGCAGGTATTGGGGTAGTGGGTTTAGTGGAAGCACTACCCGAATGTGGTGGCTACAAGGTTCACAAAGATAAATTGATGCGGATGGGTGTTCCTATCATGACTTCGCACACAATCTTGAGCGCAAATGGGAAGGATAAAGTGGAGTCAATCACAATAGCTCAGGTAGATGATAAATTTCAGCCGATTGCAGGTACAGAAAAATCTTTTGAATGCGATAGTATTCTAGTGGCTGTCGGTTTGGATCCTGTTAATGAATTCTACAAAAAAGGTGTCGAGTATGGAATGAAAACATTTGTTGCAGGTGATGCCGAGGAAATCGCAGAAGCATCCGCTGCAATCATTGCAGGAAAAATTCGAGGTATGGAGATTGCTCAGGAGTTAGGTTTAGATGTTGGATCTGTGCCTGAATCGTTGTATCGTACATCAGAAATTCTCAAGTCAAAACCTGGGGCAAGTAAGAAAATTCAATACCCGGAAATAGAAGAAGGTGTCTTTCCCATCATTCATTGCACTCAGGAAATCCCCTGTGATCCTTGTTCAGCATTATGTCCGCATGGATTAATCTTCATTGATAATAAAGATATACGCAGTACACCTGTGTTTCTGGGTGATGGTTTTTGTTGCGAGGTTTGTGAACAATGCGTGGCAGGTTGTCCCGGTTTAGCAATCACGTTGGTGGATTACCGAAGTAATCTTGATATGCCAATTATTTCTGTTCCATATGAATTCAATCGTGATCCAATCCAGGAAAAAGATTTAGTAACCGCAATGGATACTGAAGGAAAGCCTTTAGGAGAATTCGAAGTATTATCAACACACACAATTCCGGCCAGTGATCGGACTTTAGTAGTTCATCTTCAGGCACCCAGAGAAATCGCATCAAGAATCGCTGGTATACGCATGCAGGAAAGTAAAATCACTCACCCCATGGATCATTACATCCAACATTTAGATGACGACATGATTGTTTGTCGATGTGAACGGGTGAAAGCAGGAGAAATTCGTTCTCTGATTCGACAGGGAATCCGGGATTTCAATGAAATCAAAACTGTTACCAGAGCTGGAATGGGTTCTTGCGGTGCTAAAACTTGTACATCAATCATCAAACGGATTTTCAGAGAAGAAGGCATTCCTGATGATGAAGTAACCGATCAGACCAAAAGACCTTTATTTATGGAAGTCCCACTGGGTATTTTTGCGGGATTAAATGGAGATGAGGATTTAATTGATGACTAAGATGAATTTCCCACATTATGATGTGATTATTATTGGTGCAGGGTCAATTGGTGCCCCTAGTGCATTTTTCCTCGCTAAATACGGTTTTAAAGTACTTGTCATGGATAAATTACCCAGTGTTGGACAGGGGTCTTCTAAACGAGCGATTGGGGGTATTCGAGCCACTCATTCCGACCCAGCAAAAATTCGCTTATGTCTGAGGTCCATTGAAATATTCTCAACCTGGAAAGAATTGTATGGGGATGATATCGATTGGTACAAAGGCGGTTACACCTTCGTTGCTTATCGCGAACAGGAAGAAAAAACACTAAAAGAATTATTACGAAAACAGAAAGAATTCGGGCTCAATATTAATTGGTTGAATAAAGATGAGTTTTTGGAAATTGTGCCTGATATCAACCCAAATGGTTTATTAGGAGGAACATATTCTCCTGATGATGGTAGCGCGTCCCCACTCCTGGCAACTCATTCCTTTTATCGTCAAGCCATGGATTTGGGTGCTGTATTTCACTTTAATGAATCAGTAGAGGAAATAATTATCTCTAATGGAAAAATCAAAGGAGTAAAAACCAATCTTGCTACCTATGGTACTGATGTATTGATTAATGCAGCTGGACCTTGGGCAAAACAGGTGGCTAAATTAGCAAATATTGATATTCCGGTGGATCCTGACAGCCATGAAGCAGCCATTACTGAATCAGTCGCTCATTTTTTAAACCCTATGGTGGTTGATATTCGTCCACAACCAGGATCATCAAATTTTTATTTCTACCAGCATTCAACCGGGCAAATCATTTTTTGCATCACGCCGAAACCAAATATCTGGGGTTTCAACGTGGAAGAAACAAGTGAATTCTTACCAATGGTAGCCAAAAGAATGATTGAAGTGATGCCCAGATTATTAAATATTCGAGTCCGAAGAACCTGGCGGGGTTTATATCCAATGACTCCCGACGGTTTCCCGATCATAGGATGGGCAAAAGACGTTGAAGGTTTTTTGCATGCTGCTGGTACATGCGGTCAGGGATTTATGCTGGGTCCAGGGATGGGTGAATTATTACAGCGTTTTGTAACCAACTCCCTTACAGACCAGGATCATGAAATACTTCCTTATGTTGCCCCTGATAGAGAATTCAGTGGACTGGAATTATTAAAATAATTCCCATAATTTTATTGTTCAATTATGTAAGGTGACAAAGTCGAATTTTTCTGCGTTGTAACCAATTCTGAGATAGCTTCAAAATAATTGTTCATTGCTACGAAAAGCGAAGCAATTCTGAAAATTACTTCAAAGAAATCAATAATGACATGGTATTGGACTCTTATTACTCAAATCATTTTTGGCAAAAGAAGCCATCTTTCAATTAATGATGTTGATTAATAATTTGTTTTTGCTGTTCAAGATAGATTACAGAGAAAATAATGCTAAAATATATTGAAATCCGCCACATCCATCATCAATGTATTGTAAAAATGTTGTAAATAAATCATACTTGGAAATTTAGGAATCCCAAGAGGAATCGTCCTGATCTAGGAGTCTTTATCATGAGAAAATTTTGCCTGCTTTTTCTGGTAGCTCTGGCCATCACCGGTTCTGCCTGCCAGGGTGCAGTGCCTGATCACCAGACACAGCTCCAACCATCTGTAACGATAAAACCAGCAACCATGACTGCCGAAACCACCTACACTCCTCAGCCAACAGCCGAATCGGAAGAGACTCAGGAGCCACCTCTCATTATCAGTGGTGTGCTCGCATATTACTCCAATCGCGATGGAAATCCTGAGATCTACCTCCAGCATGGGATACAGGGAGAAATCACTAGGCTGACGAACGACCCGTCCTCTGATGACAGCCCAGCAGTCTCCCCGGACGGCAGCCAGGTGGTGTTTCTGTCAGCGCGTAACGATCCCAACCCTCATTTTCCTAACTTGAAATATGAAATATATCTCATCAACAGTGATGGCAGTGATCTACGTCGCTTAACCCAAACAGAGACTGCTGAAGACCATCCTGCTTGGTCACCGGATGGCAGATGGATTATTTTTGATGCAGATTATGATGGGGACGGATTCTATGAAATCTATAAAGTGCGGAGCGATGGTTCAAATTTGACACGCCTGACCAGTAACCAGGCCAATGATCAATTTGCTGATTGGTCTCCGGATGGAGAGAAAATCGCCTTTGCCTCAGATAGGAACAGAGGTTGGGATCTTTTCATCATGAACATTGACGGAAGCGATCAGAAACCCCTCACTTCCGAACTCAACTGGGAGCTCTTTCCCGCCTGGTCACCGGATGGAAAGCAAATTTCCTTTACCGGATTGATACCTAATTCTCGCAACACGGATGTATATCTTATCGATTCCAACGGAGAAAACCTACGTCAGTTATCTGATACTCCAGGATTTGATGAAAATCCCGCCTGGACACCCGACGGCAATCAAATCACCTTCCAGACCGCACGGCAAGGCCAATTTTCTCTATACACCATGAACCCCGACGGCAGCGTCCAAATCCCACTGCTGTCAGAAAGTAGCGATGTGTTGTGGCCCTCCTGGGGACCAGTTCCTCCACTGATTTCCTTTATTAAAAGCAACCAGGATCTAGAGATTCGTGAGACTTTCCAGGCTGCAGTTGGAGATCTGGATGGAGATGGGGATCTGGATGCTGTTTTTGCAAACCCAATGCAGAATCATGGCGAGGTATGGCTTAATGACGGTGCAGGGGTTTTTATCAATTCCGAGCAGCAACTTACCCAATATGGGCATGGCGTTGGGCTGGCTGATTTCGATCACGACGACGACCTGGATATTCTGATGGTCTGCCACCAGGGCATCTTGCCCAGTAAAATTTTCTTCAATAACGGTTCCGGACAGTTTACAGACAGTGGTCAAGAATTGGAATCTACCCGTCACAGTGGTGTTGATGTAAATTTGATAGATTTGAATAATGATGGACATATGGATGCTCATATTGTTTATTATTCCAGTTCCGGTGTTCCAGATAAGGTCTATTTAGGTGATGGATCCGGATATTTTTATGATAGTGGGTTAAGTCTGAACGAGGATTTCTTGGCTTGGGGTGACATAGATGGAGATAGCGATATTGATGCGGTGGGAAAGATATGGGGGCAAGGTCTAAAGACTTGGATAAACCAGGGCAAAGGGGAATTAATCCCTGGTTGGAAGTTGGAAGACGAACAGACAACAATTGGAGACATTACCCTGGCTGACTTCGACCAGGACAGCGATCTGGATTCTCTGATCTGCAATGGGTTTCGCGATACAGGTAGCCATCCCTGTCGGTTGTTTTGGAATGACGGTAATGGACAATTCACTGAAAGTGGATTGATCCTACCGAGCACGATGGGTGCACATATTACAGTTGGTGACCTGGACATGGATGGTGACCTGGATGTCGTGGTCACTAATATGGATCAACCCAACCAAATCTGGTTGTACAAAGAAGGCCAGTTTTTAGACAGCGGTCTACGTCTGGGGACAGTAACCGAGATGAGCGGTCGCCCAACCCTGGGTGATTTGGATGGAGATGGAGATCTGGATCTTATTTTCGGGCGATTCCGTGGTGGGGCTGAAATATGGTTCAATATGACCATACATTAGTGAAATCAATGAATAAAATGTGACAAAGGACTAATGAGAAGGCTTTCTGGCAACTGAAGAGTTTCCTAGACTCACTTTAAGGTTTTGAATGGATTTAAGTCATTTTTTAATTTATCAGGTCTATTATTTTCTGATAACTTTTTTTATAAATAATTTATAAACCATTACTAATTCATAAATAAATTCATTTTCTTGGATATAATCTAGCACGAGAGAGTACACAATGAAAATTGAAGCATTAATGGATTCATTGCCAGAAAATTACAATTTCGTTGATCGCGAAATGGTGATGAAAGCGTATAAATTTGCGGAAAAAGCTCACGAAGGTCAAAAGCGTGTATCCGGAGAGCCTTATATTACTCATTGTGTTTCTGTCGCAGCTATTCTTGCAGAAATGAAAGTTCCTCCAGCAGTGGTGATCGCTGGATTGTTACATGATACTGTTGAAGATAGTACGACCACCACGTTGGATATTAAGAATAATTTTGGGGAAGAAATCTCCAGATTAGTAGATGGTGTAACTAAATTAACCAACCTGCCACGAGTATCCCGTGGTGATCAGATAAGCAAACAAGATCAAACTTTGCGAGCTGACGAAATCGAAGATGATCAGGAATATACGGAAGATATCTTTCCAACTGTAAGGGATCGCAAAAAGGACTTAAGTAACGAGACATTAAGAAAAGTCTTCCTTGCTATGGGTGATGATATCAGAGTGGTGCTGATCAAATTAGCCGATCGCGTTCATAATATGCGCACACTCGGTTATATGCCGGAAAGCAAAAGAAAAAGAATCGCACAGGAAACACTTGATATTTTTGCACCACTTGCAAATCGACTTGGAATCTGGCAAGTCAAATGGGAACTAGAAGATCTCGGTTTCCGCTATGTAAACCCGGATAAATACAAAGAAATCGCCAATAATCTCTCCATTCGTAGAGGTGATCGCGAACATGAAATTAACCAAATCAAAGACAACTTGAAAAGGGTTCTTTTGAATGCTGGAATCAAAAATATCGAAATTTCGGGCAGATCCAAGCATATTTTTTCGATCCACAAAAAAATGATAGAAAAAGATAAGCCTTTCGATATGGTCCTTGATTTGCGAGGTATCAGACTTATTGTGGATGATGTTCCCAGCTGTTACGCATCTTTGGGCGTGATTCACACACATTGGCGTCCAATCCCACATGAATTTGATGATTACATCGCTGCTCCAAAAGATAATTTTTATCAGAGCCTCCACACCGCGATTATTTACGAAGACGGTAAACCGCTTGAAGTTCAAATTCGTACAGCAGAGATGCATCAGAATGCAGAATTTGGTATTGCAGCTCACTGGCGTTATAAAGAACGTGGTCCACGTGACCAAACCTATGAACAACGCATCAATTGGCTCAGGCGATTAATGGAATGGCGTCAGGAAGTGGAAGATGCACAGGAATTTGTCGATGGAATGAAGAGTGATGTCTTCCAGGATCGAGTCTATATTTTTACACCCCGAGGAGATATTATTGACCTTCCATCCGGCGCAACACCCATCGATTTTGCTTATCATGTCCATACAGAAATCGGGAATCGTTGTCGTGGGGCAAAAATCAATGGGAAATTAGTCTCTCTGGATTATGCACTCAAAACTGGGGATCAGGTTGAAATATTAACAGCCAAGCAAGGTGGTCCAAGCCGGGATTGGCTAAATTCCAATCTGGGTCTGGTGAAAACCCAACGAGCAAAATCTAAGATCCGAAACTGGTTTAAGAAACAAGATCGCGATCAAAACGCCTCGCAAGGTAAATTGATGTTGGAACGGGAGATCAAGAGATTGGGATTAAAGAATTCCAGCCTGGAAGATCTGCTCTCAAATTATGACCTTAAGAATATTGAAGATTTATATGTAGGCATTGGTTGTGGGGATATTTCTATCAGTCGGGTCATCAGCCAACTAGTTGATACCGAACCAGAAACAGAAGATCCATTATTGATCACTAAACCAGCGTCTGACCAACCCATCTCCAGTGATTCCATAACTGTGTTGGGATTAAAAGGACTTTTGACAGTTTTAGCTCGCTGTTGTAAACCAGCTCCAGGTGATGATATTGTAGGATACATCACACGTGGACGGGGTGCAACAATTCATCGGGCAGATTGCCCAAATATGCTGCGCATGACGGATCGGGAAAGAATAGTAAAAGTATCGTGGGGAGAATTACATAAAACTTATCCAGTAGCCATTCAGGTAAAGGCTTATGATCGCCAGGGTTTGATGGGTGATATTTCCAATGTTCTTAGCTCAGAGGGTGGAAATCTGATTGACATTGAATTGAAAGTTTCACATAATTTAGCAACCATTAAATTGGTCGTAGAAGTGAGTGATATTTCTCAACTCAGTCGATTATTAACCCGCATTGAAAACTTACCAAATGTTATGGAAGCTTACCGAATGCGATCAACTTAAAAATCAGGAAGAATAATTGGAAAAATTATTATCTGTAGAATCAGCAAAAACTATCATTCTTGAAAAATTCAAGGCAAAGAATGGTGTGTTATTACCCATAGACCAATCAAAGGGGAAAATCTTATCAAGTGATATTTTTGCAATCTTAAACCTTCCACCGTTTGATAACTCAAGTATGGATGGATTTGCAGTCTTATCTGATAACGTAAGGGATGCTTCAGAGGAAAATCCTGTTGAGTTGATAATCATTGAAGATATCGCTGCAGGTACAGCTCCTAAACATCACATAAATCCAGGTCAGGCATCCAGAATTATGACTGGTGCGCCTTTACCTCCAGGAGCGGATGCGGTCGTTCCGGTTGAGTTCACCAATTTTTCAGACCGATATTATCAAAAAGAATTACCTTCTCACATCCACGTTTACAAATCAGTTTCTCAAGGAGATTACATTCGACCAGAAGGTCAGGATATCCATGCTGGAGAAAAAATTTTTTCTAAAGGGCACAAATTACGGCCTCAGGATTTAGGATTCTTAGCAGCCCAGGGTTTTTGGGAGATTGATACTGTCGATCAACCTGTCATTGCGTTATTATCCTCTGGAGATGAACTCACCCAACCAGGCGAAGCGTTACATCCCGGAAAAATTTACGATTCGAATACCATCACAATCAAGAGTTTATTGGAATCATTTGGCTCAAAAGTCATCGATCTGGGAGTAGCCAAGGATGACTTTCAGGATATAAAAAACAAGTTACTGAACATCCAGGAGCTGAATGTGGATTTACTCGTTTCAACAGCTGGCGTTAGTGTTGGCGTTTATGATCTCATTCGGGATGTTATTCTGGAAAATGGAAATTTGAGCTTTTGGAAAGTGAACATTCGGCCTGGGAAACCCCTTACCTTTGGTGAATATCTGAAAATTCCATTCATTGGACTTCCAGGGAACCCCGTTTCAGCGTTTGTCTCTGCGTTGGTCTTCATTAAACCGATCATCTATCAATTACTCGGAATTCAAGAAAATTTAGTCCTACATTCAGCAATTCTGGAAGAGGAAATTAATTCAGATGGACGCGAAAGTTACTTAAGAGCCGAAATTTCTTTTGAACAGGGCAACTACCATGCCAGACTGACAAGCCATCAGGGGTCAGGAAATATATTTTCATTAGTTTGCGCAAATGCTTTACTGATTATTCCAGCTGGTGTAAAATCCGTGCCTAAACGGAACAGGGTAAATTTCTTTTGGATTTAATAGACACATGAATATTAAGAAAGCAACGATTATCATTGCAATTCTGGGTATCCTGGATGCAATCTATCTGACAATCATAAAATTTACTGATAATAAAGCTTTGTGTATCGAAGGAATTGGCGATTGTTGGACAGTAAACAATAGCAGTTATTCGGAGTGGAATGGAATACCAATATCGATTTTTGGAATATTCGCATATTTAACAATAATTATGATATTAATTTTACAAAATAGAGTAAAATTCTTTTTCGATTTTGGCAGCACATTTGTATTTGGTATTGCATTAACAGGCTTCTTTTTTTCAATATACTTGACATACTTGCAATTTGCTGTTATTAAAGCGGTTTGTCCTTTTTGTATCATATCGGCAATCACTATGACAATAGTTTTTATCCTTTCTCTTATTAATTTACTCAACGATCAAAGAGAAACAAATTTAGAATAAAATTGATTTATCAGGAGGAATTTGTAAATGCCAAAAATTCGATGTCATTATGAGGATTGTGAATTTTTAGATGAAGGTTTTTGTTCGGCTGCTTTGATAGAGCTGGATCCCGATAAAGGCTGTATAACCTACACACCTACAGCTGATTCAACACCGGAAGAACCCTGGGATAATGACGAAGATGATGAAGCGGATGAATGGGGGGAATTAACCAGTTTAGACGAAGAAGATGAAGATGACTGGCTCGATGAGGACGAAGAGTACTAATTCACAGAGAAGCAGCTGAAAAGGCTGCTTTTTTATCTTATAAACCAAAAAAAGTGGGTTTGCCACTTTTTTTGTTAGCTGGGGGTAGAGGATTTGAACCCCTACATACTGATCCAGAGTCAGTTGTCCTACCATTAGACGAACCCCCACCGACCGCAAGTTTATCATATTCAGAATTCATTGTACAGGGCATTTTTTGAATTATTATCGCTTAGGAATAGCATTTAATTTATATAGGATTCTCCAACAACCTGATTGCATCTTCCATCCGGGAGATCACTTTTTCTCTGCCTATAATTTCCATTGTTTCAAATAATGGCGGGCTGACCATCCTTCCTGTTACGGCTACGCGCAAAATACCAAACACCTGCCCAGGTTTATACCCTAATTTTTCGACCAATTCACGCATGGGTGGCTCCGCCATTTCGTGATTGATTTGTGGTAATTGTTTGAGGACCTGGAAAATTTCTTTAAGCAGGTTCAATGATTCCAATTGCGTTGTATTCTTAGCAATCAATTCACTTGCTGTTACAACTACATCTTCGTCAAACATAAATCCTCCCAGATCAGGAGCATCATCTAACGTTTGTAGTCGTTCCTGAATAATGGGAGTAATCTTTTCTAGTTTTTCAAGATTTACTTCGATCCCTTTTTCAACGAAGAATGGGTAAATCCGATTGGTCAAATCAGGTATGCTCAAATTGCGAATATGCAAGCCGTTAAAATGATCAAACTTTGTGAAATTAATCGCTGCTGGTGAAGGATTAAGTTTATCAAGGGAAAATTTTTCTATCAGGTCATCCAACAAGAAAAATTCTGTGTGATCGTCAAAACTCCATCCCATTAAGGCAATCCAATTAACCACAGCCTCTGGAATATACCCCAATTTACGCAGATCTTTGATGAAAATGGATTTTCCATCCTTTGCTAGATCCGCCGCTTCGCGTTTGCTCATTTTTCCTTTACCGGAAGGCTTCAGGAATACACTCAGGTGCACCCAAACCGGCTCCTCCCAACCAAATGCTTTATGAATCAAACTGTGTAAGGGAAAAGTTGGTAACCATTCTGATCCTCGTAATACGTGAGTGATTTTCATCAAATGATCATCAACCGGTGCAGCCAGATGATACAGAGCTAATCCATCTGATTTCACAATGATGTAATCATCCAATGTTTTGTTGTCCACAACTATTTTTCCTCTGAGGTGATCATAAACGATTGTGGTACCGGTTTTTGGTGTTTTGAACCGAATTACATGATTTTCGCCATTTTGAATTCTCCGGTCAGCTTCTTCTACAGTAATATTCCGACAAGTGCCGTCATATTTTGCCTGTACTTTGTTGTTGATTTGTTCTTCTCTCACTGCTTGTAATCGTTCAGAGGAGCAAAAACAATAAAATGCATGACCAGATTCAACCAATTGCCGGGCATACTGTTGATAGATTTCTTTGCGTTCCGATTGTCGATAAGGTCCGAACGCTCCCCCCTTATCGGGTCCTTCATCCCAATCCAATCCCAACCAATGCAGACCATCCAGTAATTCCTGTTCAGCACCTTCAACATATCTTTTTTGGTCGGTATCCTCAATCCGTAGAATAAATTGGCCACCTGTTTGTTTGGCTAATAAATAATCATATAAAGCAGTACGGGCACTACCCAAATGCATGTGACCTGTTGGTGAGGGTGCAAAACGAACTCTTGCTGGTTTCATCTAATTCTTCTCCATTTTTATTCTCTATGCCTATGCGCAGAAACACTTTCAACAAATCCAATTCCAAGTAACAGGGAAGCTAAGGAACTACCTCCATAGCTGATAAATGGTAATGTTAAACCAGTAACTGGTATTACATTCAAATTTACGCCTATATTAACAGCCATTTGGAAAAAGAGCAATGTGCCCACACCATACGCAATGAGTTGGCCAAACATGTCTGTAGCCTTCTGTCCAACCCGGAAACAGCGGTAAATCACAAATACAAGAATCGACATAATAAAGATCGTACCGACAAATCCAAATTCATGTGCCATGGCTGAAAAAATAAAATCGGTATGACGGACTTTTAAGAATCGCAATTGTACCTGAGAACCCTGGCCGTATCCCATACCTAACAAGCCTCCAGAACCAATCGATATCTTGGCCTGATCCACGTTATAAGTTTCTCCGTATCGTGCATTCGGATCAGGAAATATGAAATTAAGAATCCGATTTTGTTGATAATCTTCAAGAAAATTAAATCCGATTAACCCTATTACAAAGCCAACTCCCGCAAAAATCAGTAAATATTTGAAAGGTAATCCCGCATACCATAGAAGAGCGAACCAGATAACAAAAATAACAATGGACATACTTAAATTAGGTTGGATGAAAATCCACAACACGACAAAGGCGGTGATAAGAAAGCTCTTAAAAATCCAATTTAAGTTTTTATCCTGATCCTGGGTTTTATAAAAATAATCAGCCAGGATCACAATCATGATGGTTTTTACCAGCTCTGAAGGCTGAATAAGAATTACACCCGTATCAAACCATCTCGCAGATCCGTATACCGCTGTTCCAATGACGTAAATACCCATCAAAATGACCACAGAAAAGATGTACATAATTCGTGTCAATGAAGATAAGTAACGATAATCAATGAGTGAAGTTAGGAATAAAACAACAAACCCACCCACGACAAAAATAACTTGTCTTGATACAGATATGGCTATTTCTTCATTTCCTGCAATGGCAGATTGAATCATCGCTATTCCAAATATACATAGGATAAGCACACCCCCAAATAATAAATAATCAAATTGCTGCCAGAATTCTCTTTTAAACATGATAAATTACTTCATTAAATTTCTTCTCATTTCCTACGGTTAGAAGTTGATGCAATTGGGATATCTGCAATTAATCGATGTTCTTTGCCTTCCTGGGTCATATTAATCTTCACTTTATTCGGTTCAATATGAATATATTTAGAAATAACATCAATTAATTCATTTTTTAAGCTCTCCAGTTGACCGGGTGTTATATCAGTACGATCATGGATCAATACCAACTTTAATCTTTCTTTAGCGGTGTTAGCACTTTTCTTTTCTTTACCAAATAGTTTTTCGAGGAAATTATCCATCAATCACCTCTGAATTTCATCATTTTTGCCAGTTTGTTTATGAATCCATTATTTGCTTCAATATTCATGAAGGGAACTTCTTCTCCAAGTAATCTTTTCGCAATATTATGAAACGCTTGTCCAGCCTTTGAATTATTCCCAAATGTTACTGGCTGTCCGCGATTAGACGCGACAATCACCGATTCATCTTCAGGAATTACACCAATTAATTTTATTGCTAAAAGCTCCAGTACATCATCAGTACTGAGCATATCGCCTCTTTTTGTTAGCGTTGGATTTACACGATTTAAAATAAGTTGTGCAGGTCCTTTTTCTTCTGCTTCTACCAGACCAATGATTCGATCCGCATCTCTTACCGATGAAACTTCTGGATTGGTTACCACCAGAACTAAGTCAGCCGGTGCCAAAGCATTGCGAAATCCTCGCTCAATTCCTGCCGGGGAATCGATGATGATCCAGTCCATTTCGTTTCTTAATTCATCACATAAACGGATCATATCACTTGGTGAGACAGCACTTTTATCCCGTGTTTGGGCGGCAGGAATCAGGAAAAGTTCAGGTAAGCGTTTATCACGGATCATTGCCTGTCGAATTCTACAACGTCCTTCAATAATATCAACAATATCGTAAACAATTCTGTTTTCCAGACCTAAAATAACATCTAAATTTCGCAAGCCTATATCTCCATCGATGCAGACAACTTTTTGATGCTCCTGAGCCAAAGCTACCGCTAAATTGGCAGAGGTAGTCGTTTTACCGACACCTCCTTTTCCACTTGAAATTGTAACTACTTTTGCATTCATTAATGTGATTTACCTCGACTTTGGATTCCATGTTTCTGCAACAACCTGCCCTGCAATAATTTTTGCAACTTCTGGTTGGGGCTTTCCTTTTCGTTTTGGAGAAATAGCGATAATACCAGCTATACGCAATTGAGTGGGGTTTAAATCCAATGCACATACAGTAGCATTTTGATCTCCATCAACCCCTGCTTGCACAACTCCCTGACAGCGACCCCAAATGATTACACTACCACCTGCGATAATTTCCCCACCCGGATTTACATCTCCAAGAATAATAATATGACCACTCGAAACAACTTTAAACCCGGAGCGAATCGTTTTGCGAAGTAAGATGGCATCCTCACCTGGGATAGAAGATTCAAGTGATTTTATGATCCGTTCAGGTTTTGGAACCGATATCCGCGTTGCCAACCCTAAGTCCTGGGCTGTTAATTCAGTAACCGGTGAGTTGGATAAAATCGCCCATAAATTAATATTTTTATCTGCCAGGCGATCTCGCAAGGTTCCTAAATCAGCTGCGTGAAGAATGCGATTTCCCACATCCAATGCTAATTTCGCGCCTTGGAAAAATTTTTCTTTTTGAGTAATTTTATCCATCAGGGACTCAAAAATAAATTGCCAATCCCCTTCCCCCAAAGTGATTAACAAGCCTTCTCGAATGCCTTTTATTCGTATCGTTTCAGGTTGTTTCAATCGTTTCATTCCATGGTTAGGATTCATCGAAGGTTCAATTATAGCATTAAGACATATCCCTTATTGATTGATCTCTAATCCCTGATCAACTGCTTTTAATGCAAAATATGTTTCCAGAATATCCCGGACAACAGGACCACTCAATACAGCTCCCTCATCCCCATCATAAACAAATACAACAACAGCAATTTCCGGGTCATCATAAGGTGCATACCCAACATACCAGGCATGCGCAGGCCAACTACCTGGAAAACAAATATTCTTTTCCTGGGCTATGTTGTCACAATATTCAGCTGTCCCTGTTTTTCCTGCAGAAGGAACTGTCTCACCTCGAAATATTAAAGCTGAGGTCCCATCCACAACTACTTCCCTGAGTGCTTCCTGGGTCTTTTCAATCACCCACGGTTCTACTGTTTTTAATTCTCCGGTCGTCCTGAAATTTTCATCATAAACCTGAATAAAGGGATCTTTTGTGATATCCCGAACTTGAATAGGAGTAAATGGTTGAATAACATTCCCTTCTGCATCCAGAATCTCTTTTACCAATGTAGGCTTCATCATAATGCCATCATTGGCGATTGTCGCGAACGAGACCAAAACTTGAATCGGTGTTGATAGCACATAACCCTGTCCCATCGTTGCGATATAAGTATCGCCAGTGGACCAGTTTTCACCAACATTAATTCTTTTCCAGGTTGGGTCGGGAATTAATCCTTTCATTTCTCCAGGTAATTCGATGCCTGTGATCTCACCATACCCTAATGCTTTAGCATATTCACCGATTCTCCATATATTCAGTCCAACCGGAACTTCATCCCCATATCCACCCCCGACTTTGTAGAAGTATACATCACAGGATAAAGCCACACCTCGTATAAAATCAACTGTTCCATGTCCTGCCCCTGTATCTTTGTATGTGTAACAAACATAATCTCGTGTAAATCCTGGATCATTTGGAGAAAACTGTTCTTGAATGGTAATTTTTCCTGGGTCAAAAATAGTCGTTTCTGGCCTGACAACATTTTCATTTAAGATCCCAACAGCAGGGGCAAGTTTAAAAACGGATCCAGGAGGGTGTTCTGCAGAGATGGCATGATTGAATAATGGTTTTCTGAGATCTAATTGCAACTGATTGTAATAGTAAGCTGGTATGATCCTGGCCAATCTATTATTTTCAAATGTTGGATAGCTGACTAAAGCCAGAATTTCTCCAGTTTTTGGGTTCATGGCAATGACTGCGCCAACATTATATTTTTCAACACCTTTGAGAAGGTTGTACCTTTGCATATTTGCGAGTAAAGCTGTTTTGGCTGCTGCTTGCAACCTGGTATCAATGGTTAATTTAATATTATTTCCGGGCTCAGCAATGATAGGAACTTCAAGATCACGTATGAGTTGACCAGCACCATCTACTTCAACAACCCGTTTTCCATTTGTACCTAATAAAATTTCATCAAGATATTGCTCTACACCTGCATATCCAACTTTATCCCGATTAGCAACAAAACCCAGATCTTCATAATAATCAACCTGTGAGGCCGGGATTGGACCCAAAAAACCGATTACCTCTGATGTCAACTCTCCAGTTGGATAATCACGAACAGCCACAATTTCAATATCTACCCCTGGCCAGTCCCCCTTTTTTTCTCTAATCACCATAGCTGTCTCGGGATCAATATCGCACTTCAATTGAACTGGGCTGAATGGAGCATTCGTGTCTCCAATATAGACGATCTCTTTTATTCCAAAATCGTTATAACAAGGAGTAAAGTTTTTAATCGCTTCTTCATCATCAATATTGCCAGTGGTTACTGGAATATCGATCAACTCAGAAAGTTCTCGATAGATACGTTGCATATCCCCGTTAGGGTCTTTTGTGTCTACATCCGGTAATAAAGCGGGCGTAATCACAACATTATAGGATGCGATATTTCTCGCAAGAACATATCCATTCCTGTCATAAATAATTCCCCTTTGAGTAGGCTCACTGATTTCCTGAATACGGTTCTCATTTGCCTGATCCAGATATGCGGCACCTTCAATCACCTGGAGAGAAAATAAACGATAGACATAAAAGGACAGAACAGCAGTCATTACAACAAAAAAAATAATAACTCTCCACTTCTGTACTCTAAATTGATCTAGAAAAGATTGATTCATGCTTCCTCCACTAATGGATAGACCCAGCGATGTAATTCATTGACCAGAAGATACATTGGTATTGCCGCGATTAAGTTTATGATCATACTTGGTAGAATTACGGATTGAAACACTTCTTCAGCTACCATCGGTATTCCGGACAATTGTAAATAGAAACCAAAAATTACGAGATGAAGAAGAGTGAAAATAGCGCTAAAAATTAGCATACTAACGATAGGTAATTGTTGAATGTTATTTTTACTCCAAAAAACCACAAAAACAAGAAGACTGTAGAGACCGAGAATGATTATTATCGGTTCTGCTGATATCAGGTAAATAAAGAAAACCGTGATGATCGCAAAAATGATAATATCAATCAATTCTGTCTTTTTTTGAATAATCCAGGCAATGACACCCAGCATTAAAAGATCGATTTTTCCAGAAAGGATTTGTATGTTGCTAAAAATACCCAATTGCACCATAGCAATAATTAATACAAATATTAAGATAAATATTTTTCTCATATTATTCTGTTTGATCAGGAATTAATGGTGTGGTATCAACTGGTCTGAAGTTTTTTATCACTAAAACTGCTTGTAATTGTGAATAGTCTATGATTGGTTGGATAGTAGCAGTTTGGAATAATTCATTTTCAAATTTTCGAACAGTAATTACCTGACCAACAATTATATCCATCGGATAATTTGCCCCTAGCCCCGAAGTTAATATAACCTCTCCAGGCACTAGATTTGCGTCTTGGGGCACCATGTCCAAAGTAATTTCACCTGTGATGGACCCATTAATCTGTGCATTTACTGCTTGTGTCTGTAACTTAACATTTACAATAGAACCAGGGTCTGTGATTAATTGAACACGAGCGGCGCCAGCTGTAACGGCATCAACTCTGCCAATCAATCCGGACTGGGTTACCACAGGCATACCCTTTCGAATGCCCTCATCGCTTCCGTGGTCAATAATTATGTAATGCAAAAAAGGGCTGGGGTCTTTGCCAATAACCGCTGCTGCTGCATATTGATATTGAGGCCGGGTTCTGGCATAACCTAACAATTCTTCTAATCCTTGAGATTCCTCTAATTGCTCTTGTAAGATGATTATCTGAGATTGTAAGCGAGATACCTCATTCTCCAGTTCAATATTCCTTACTCTTAATTCATCTACGTCCTGAGGCGCATTTAATAATTGATTTACCGCAATATAACGTGAGGAAATCCATTCCTGAACACCAAGAAAAGGCCTTGTTAACGTAACAAGAACTGGACTCAAATATCCACCTAAAGCTAACAATATTAATCCACCAGCAATAAACACAACTGTAAAGGATTTTATTGAATTTAAAAATTTTTTCATTCCATTTTGAAGTTTTTATTCGAAATATATTCTAATTATCTATATCAACGAGTAATTTGGAATATTTTTCAAGATCATCAAGCACCATTCCGGCTCCACGAGCAACACAGGTCAAAGGATCTTCTGCAACCCAAACTCGCAGGTTCAATTCATCCGTTAATCTTTCTTTCAAGCCTAATAATAAAGCACCGCCACCTGCTAAACAGATGCCATTTTCCATCAAATCAGCCACAATTTCAGGTGGGGCTTCATCCAGTGCGTCTTTAATTGTGTCAATAATAACCTGCACAGATGAACTGATCGCTTCCCGAACTTCTACAGAAGAAATTTCAAGTTCCTCTGGTAAGCCTGTGACAAGATTTCTTCCGCGAACACGCATCGTTTTTTCAGAGGGCAAAGGATAAGCGGAACCGACCGTCATTTTTACCTGTTCGGCCATTCTCTCACCAATCAACAAATTATACTTATTGCGAATATAAGTAATAATGTCTTGATCAAGTTCGTCTCCTGCAACTCGCAAGGATCTGGAGACAACAACGCCACTCATAGAGATGATAGCTACTTCAGAAGTACCACCACCGATGTCAACAACCATACTACCAATAAAATCCGTGACTGGCATACCCGCCCCTAATGCAGCAGCCATTGGTTCTTCAATCAGATAAGTTTCACGAGCTCCTGATTCCTTAGCAGCATCATAGACAGCATTTTTCTCCACTTCTGTTGCTCCTGATGGAATCCCGATGACAACTCGCGGTCTAGGCAAAGGAACCAGGGTTTGTTGATGTGCTTTACTGAGGAAATAACCAATTAAATCCTTCGTGACATCATATTCTGAAATCACGCCATCTCTGAGAGGTCTTATTGCAATATGCGTAGCAGGTGTTCTGCCAACCATTTCTTTTGCCTGTAAACCAATTTTTTCGGGTCTTCTGGTTTTCTTATCCAAAACAACCCAGGACGGCTCGTTGATAACAATACCTTTACCACGCACATTTACCAAGGTATTGGCTGTGCCTAAATCAATTCCAATATCTAATGAAAAAAGTCCAAACAACCAATTAAGTGGACGAAATGCCAAATTTTTACTCCTGTAATAGGATTTTGTGAATTGGATTATACCATACTGATTTTTTCAAAAATTTACACTTAGATGATTTTATCAAATTATTATAAAAACGGTTTCTCTCATCCGTGTCAATCACATTATTCCGAATTACCAAAATTTTTGATAATTCTTACCATATGTCTGGTCCCATTAATAAAATCCTTTATTCGTATGTTCTCGTTGGGAGCATGATTTTGTGAACCGGGATACGAAACCCCTGCGGTAACAACTGGAACTTTTAGATTTTCTATAAATAAATGATTGGGTCCGGATCCACCTACCATTGGAACCATCATCATTGGCATGCCATAGACTGAAGTAGCGCTGTCCGCTACCAGTTTTACAAAGGGATCAGTCGGATCTGTTCGTGCTGGGGCTTCACCACCCAGGAATGTTACTTCTACATCCTCAAAACCTTCTTTGTCTAAATGTTCTCGTAATAGTTTCAATACCCTTTCTGGAGTCTGGCCAGGCACTAAACGAAAATCAACCTTAGCACTGGCTTTGGCAGGCAGAACGGTTTTTGATCCATCTCCCTGATACCCTGAGGTAAGTCCACAAATCGTACAGGTAGGCAAGAAAGCCTCTGCTACATTTAAATCCACGCCATCCTGTAACCCTTTAATAAATTGCTTAATATCATAACGTTTTTTGTAAATATCTCCCATATTTGGGATCTGTCTGAACAAGGCAATATCCATCTCACTGGGTGGTATTACATCACTGTAATAATCATGAATGAGGATAATTTCATCCTTGTCTTTCAATGAATTTAATGCCCATATTAAACGCCAGGCTGCGTTCGGAAAAATGGATCCTCCCAAACCGGAATGTACATCCTGATTTGCCGTCTTGACCGAAAGCTCTACATAACATATTCCCCTTAGTCCTAAGTAGAGGATAGGTTGATCAAAATCATCAACACCACCAAATTCCCAAACACATGCATTAGATTTTAATAAATTTTTATTTTCTTCCACAAATGGTTTCAAATTCTTGCTGCTTACTTCTTCTTCTCCCTCGATCACAAATTTTATGTTACATGGAAGAAGATCATTTTCATTCAGGAGTGAATCGATTGCTGCAATCCTACTGATAATTTGCCCTTTGTCATCACTCACACCTCTGGCAATAAATTTATCATCTTTAGTGACCAACTCAAAAGGATCCGAATCCCAAAGTTCTAATGGCTCAGCAGGCTGAACATCATAATGGTTATAGAATAATAGAGTTTTATCGTTTCTACCGAGCCTCTCTGCATAAACAACAGGAGCACCAGTAACTGTGAATATTTTTACATCAAATCCTCGTTTTTTTAATAAATCACCCACAAATGCAGCGGTTTCAGGCAATTGTAAATTCTTGGCTGAGACACTTTGAAATTTGCATAACTGTCTTAGCTCATCAATATTATGATGCAAATTATCTTCTATGTATTTATCATTTGCACTATAGTCTTCAATCATCGCATTCCTCCCGAACTGGCTAATTGATTTCCCAATAAAAAACCCCCATATGCAAAAACAAACATTTTTAGAACTTTTCCGATAAAGCAAAAAAATAGAAAACGATATAGAGGTATTTTCATTGCCCCAGCCATTATTCCCACTATATCAAATGCAGGGTTGGGGATAAATGCCAAAACCACAATCGTAAGATCACCATACTTTTGCATCCAACCTTCTAATTTCGTATGCCATTTGGTTTTTTCTACAATTGTCTGGCCACTGAAGCCTGCCAGATAACCCGTTATTTCACCAATTGTAGCTCCCCCACCAGCAGCCAAAGCAACAAATATGGGATTAAAAACAGCCCCCATAGCAGAAGTTATCAATACACCAGGCACAGGTAATATCAAAGAAGCATTCGTTAACAAAGAGGCCAGGAAAATTCCAACATATCCATATTGCTCCAGATATTGTAAGTTTTCACGGTTTAAAAATAATGCGATGGTTAGTCCAATAACAAAAAGTAGAGCTAGCCATCTTAGGATTAATAATCGCTTTTCTTTGCTCATGTATCAATTTCTACATTATTAACATTCGTTTTTAGTAATGACTCGATCCTCGCAATCACCATATCCAAAGCAACCTGATTTCTACCACCTTCAGGTATTATTACATCCGCGTAACGCTTGGAAGGTTCAACAAAATCCAGGTGCATGGGTCTGACTGTGTTTAAATATTGTGTGATCACCATATCCATCGAGCGACCACGTTCTGCAATATCACGTTGTAATCTCCGTATAAAACGAATATCATCATCCGTATCAACAAAAATCTTTACATCAAATAGGTCGCGCAATTTCGGTTCAGCGAATATCAGGATGCCTTCAACAACAATCACCAATTGAGGTTCAATCTGGATTAACTGAGTGGTTCTGGTATGTGTTGTGAAATCGTAAACGGGTAAATTTATTTTTTGCCAGGCTTTCAAATGAATCACATGCTCAATCAGTAATTCGTTTTCTAGCGAATTAGGGTGATCAAAATTTACTAGTTTTCTCTGGTTTTCTGGTAATGAACTGAGATCACGATAATAGGCATCATGTTGTAGAAACGCGATTCTATGAGATCCAACACTCTTTAATATCTCGTTGGCAACAGTCGTTTTCCCTGATCCAGATCCCCCTGCGATTCCAATAACAAGTGGCGTTTTTCTTTTAATCATATAAAAATTATAATCATATTCCAATAAATAAAGTAAGATTATTCATATCAAAATCAGGAGAGGAAATGTTTGATTTCATCCAAAACCCCTTTTTTTGGGCTGGGATAAGTTTATTCGGACTTCTTGGGGCTAATACAGCAGTCAACACCCGTTTCGGAAAAAGATTTCGATTATTCGGGCAATTATCCGGGCTATTGTTTAGCATCGGCCGAATAATAATGGTTCTCCCTTTCGTGCCACAGCCAAGATTTGACCAATCCATTCTTTTTACAATTGGGGGTATTTTTCTAGGTGTCTCCAGTTTGGTTTTTGTAATCCCAGGATTGATGTCTCAGCCTCTCATTGCACCAAAACAGAGTTTGGGGTTCATGACGAAAGGCTTATATAGTATCGTCCGTCATCCATTTTACCTAGGAGAAATATTATTTTCACTGGGACTTGCTCTTTACTTCAGATCAATTATTGGTTTAGCATTCACACCTATTTGGTGGGTTGCCTTACAACTTCACATCATTCACGAAGAGGAAAATCTCGAAATAGAATTTGGACGCTTTTACCTTGAATATAAAAAACGAGTGAGAGGCCGTATAATACCCCTTCCACCCATTTCGTTCAATTCTGTAATTCCAACCTATCCTTTTAAAAATTTGGTTTTTAGAGGTGGCGGCATCAAAGGAACTGCCTACACTGGCGCATTGGAAGTACTTGAGGAAAAAGGAATATTGCAACAAATAAAACGAGTTGCAGGGTCATCTGCAGGGGCAATTACCGCTACCGTGGTCAGTTTTAATCTTAGTTTTTCTGAAACACTTAAATTGATTGAATCGATCGATTTTTCACAAGTTCCACAATTAAGATCAGATAATCGAGAAAATGAGCCAGAATGGATCCCAAAATTTATTGGTAAAGAAATTATGAAAATTACCGGTGATTTTGAGGCTGTACAAAGACTAATGACGAAATATGGTTGGTATTCAAGTGAATATTTCTACAAATGGTTACGACAAGTAATTTCACAGCATTGTGAAGGAAATTCTGATGCCACTTTTTCAGATTTTCAAAGATTAGGACACAAAGACTTGTATGTTGTCAGCGCAAATATATCAAAATTAGAAGTTTCTGTTTTTTCAGCAGAAACAACCCCGGATTTTCCCGTAGCTGATGCTGTAAGGATGTCCATTTCAATACCACTATATTTTGAGGTGATGCGATTTAATGGGAAAGTTATTGGTAAAGGTGATTATTATGTTGATGGTGGTATTTTAATGAATTACCCGTTACATATTTTTGACCACCCCAAATTTCAGGAAAATAATTTATGGTTTGAGAATGGAATTAATTGGGAAACACTCGGATTTTATTTATATACAAATGCTGAATTAGTATCGGAAACCAGGAAAATTGAAAGTTTCAAAGATTTCATTTCACATTTATACGAGTCGTATAACATAAGTCTTCAAATTGCAGAAATCGAAAATAACCCAATAGACCAACGGCGTTCAGTAAAAATAAACACATTGGGAGTGTCTTCTACGGATTTCCAACTTACAAAAAAGGATCAAAAATTCTTAGATTTAGTAGATGAAGGTCGAAAAGCCACAATAAATTATCTGGAAAATTACCACAGGTTTATAATAAAAAAATAGAGCCACCGATGGGAGTCGAACCCATGACCTGACGATTACGAATTGTCTGCTCTGCCAACTGAGCCACGGTGGCACGTGCGAAATTATATCAGTAGAAAAAACGATAGGCAAGGATTTATGATCAACGTTGCAATGTTATCTTACCATACGTGCCCATTAGCCACATTGGGTGGAAAAGACACCGGTGGAATGAACGTTTATGTTCATCAACTTACCCGTACACTGGGAAAATTAGGCGTTCGTGTGGATGTGTTCACCCGATCTCAGGATGAACATGTTCCCCATGTCCTGCACGATCTTGGTTACCACAATCGGGTTGTCCATATCCCGGCGGGACCTGAAGTTCCATTACCAAAAGCAGAATTAGAAAGATATATTCCAAAATTCGTCCAGGGGATCAAATCCTTTGCAGAAACAAAGAATATTCAATATGATTTGATTCACAGTCATTATTGGATGAGTGGTCTGGCTGCTATCGAATTATCAGAAACATGGAATATTCCATTTCTTCATATGTTTCATACGCTTGTTCTTATGAAAAATCGAATCGCACGAACACCCCAGGAAATGGAAGGAGAATATCGGATTCTGGGTGAAAAAAAAGTGATTTCAAGAGCAAATCGAATCATTGCAGCAACATTAGCCGAGAAGTCCCAATTAGAATTCTTGTATGAAGCGCCATCCTCAAAAATATCAGTGATACCACCTGGTGTTGATACTCGCCATTTCTATCCAATTCCAAAAGACGAAGCAAAAGAAGTGGTTGGCGTTCCCGAAGATTCCCAAACAATTCTATTTGTTGGAAGAATCGAACCACTGAAAGGTATCGATAAATTGATTCAAGCAATTTCAATCATCCAAAAAAACGGAGAACTTCTTTGTTGTCCTCACAACCTCGTTATCATCGGAGGTGAACCGAATGCCAAACCAGAAGACATGAATGCAGAGATGGCTCGGTTACAGGATATAGTCGAAGATTTAGGAATTGAGAATTTTGTAATTTTTCTTGGAAAACAAGATCAACAAATGCTACCTTATTATTATTCTGCTTCGGAAATTGTAGTTATGCCATCTCATTATGAATCTTTTGGTATGGTTGCTTTGGAAGCAATGGCATGCGGTACACCTGTTATTGCTTCACAAGTAGGTGGTCTTGCTTTTTTGGTTCGTGATGGAGAAACCGGATTCGTTGTTCCAGGAAATGATGTCCAAACGTTAGCCAAACGGATAATTGAATTAATTAAGGATAAGGATTTACGCATAAAGTTAGGGAATAAAAGTGTAGAATATGCTCAATTATATTCCTGGGAAAATATCAGCGAAAAAATGATAGAAGTCTACAACCAGGTACTTGAAAAGCACAAACTGAATATCTGATATATTTACGATCAGCTTAGTGATGCAGTAGGAGTTGGGTCACAATCATACGCAATGGCTAAATAGTACGCCAGAAAATCTCCGAATAGGATGGTCGTCCAAATTTGGGAAAGAAGGTTCTCTCCACGGGCAGCGTATGAATCTGTTCCTATGCCATTGCACATTAATTCTTCTTTTACCTGATCTATTAACCATTCGATATTTTTATCATTGAAACGAGATTTAAGAAAAACCACCATAGATTGTTGGGCAATACCTTCTGGATTATAAATTCCACTCAATGAGTGATGTGCCATATGATAAATATTTTCAGAACTTGACAATGCTTTAGCACTCTGGCTAATCTGGTCACTCCATCGATTAGCAACAGGTAACATTACCCCACCAGCAACAACTTTTATCCACCTTCCAACCATCTGTCCTGCCAGGCGTTTGGCTGGATTCAATGCAGATGGGACTTTTACATCAATATGCTGGATGGTTGTTTCCATATTTAATTTTAGATTTGATATATCTTGAGAAATATCTGGAGCATACCCCAATTTATTAAGGATCCCATAAAGTATAAAAGTATCATACCCGATTGTTGTTCTATCTACTTTATGATCAGGCACTACCCAATGAGCAATAGATTCATTTAAGAAGATATTCTTAATCTTCTGATCAGCAAATAATGCAAATATGGAACATTCTTTTCCAATCCCCTGCTCTAATAAATCTTTCATTTCTCCTACATTTTCATTGTCCACAACAAGAAGTAAAAAATAATCTTTACCTTGACACCACAATGGCAAATTACCATTTTCATGTACAGATAATTCAACAGTACAACTTTCAGTCAACATTACTCGAAGGATATCAATAGTATTTGAATGCTTCGTTACCCCACCAACATAAATGTGTTTTACTGGGGGAAAATCTACATTCTGATGTTGTTGAACAAATGACCAGCCTAATTGTATTTGATTCGCCAGATCGCTAATTTTCACAATCATGCCTTCCTGATCAATAACTTGAATCTTTCTAATATCATCAAAATACATCAGAAACCCTCCACAATGATTTTTATCTCTTTCCTTTTCACTTATGATAAATAAGATTTAATTATCATCATCTTCAAATACTAATTATAATTGGCTTACAAAAATGGAAAAAAATAATAACATTCATCCAGTAACTTTCTCTAATGATGGCTGGAAAAATAGCAATCATATACCTCCGGAAGAAAATTCTGTCATCTTAACCGTGAATGGTGAAGCCTGGTTATCCTTTAGCTGTTCCCCTTTTATGTTAGAGGAATTGGCTATTGGTTTTCTTTACAATGAACACATTATTGAATCTGTATCCGAAGTGGAAATTGTCAGGTTGTGCGAAAACAATAAAAATATTGATGTTTGGCTTGATCATGTCGCAAAAAAACCCGAAAAATGGGAAAACACCTCCGGTTGTGCTGGTGGTAAAACCAGCATGGTAAATAAAAGAGAAAATTTCATCAATAGTGAATTTCAGGTCGAACCCCAATTGATCTTTGATCTTTTTTCCCTCTTGCTTTCAAGTCAGGAAGTATATAAAGAAACAAGGGGGATCCATTGCTCATTATTGTCTGATGGAAAAAATTCTCATCTTGTCGCAGAGGATATCGGACGACATAACACAATTGATAAATTAGCTGGATTATTTTTGCTTGACAAAAATCATTTCTGGTCACAAAAAATCATTTTAACAACAGGAAGGGTAAGCTCTGAGATGATTCAGAAATCCGCCAGATTAGACGTTCCCATTGTTGTTTCTCGTACGAGCCCAACAAAATCATCGGTTGATTATGCTAAAGATCATAATATTACCTTGATTGGATACACACGAAGAACCGAATTTACGGTTTATACACACCCACATAGAATTAAGACTTAAATCGAAATACAATTATTTCGGGCAATTTCAAGGTCTTCTGGTGTATTGATATTAACAAATGAGTTCAGATTAGGATCAAATTCTCGCAATTGATCTTCATATAGAGGATGTACTATTGCATTTTCAAACCAGGAAACCAATCTTCTCTTACCGGATTCAATTGCATCCGTAACCAGCGGTTGACAGTTGTTTTTTTTGTAGATTGCGTAAAAAGGCTCATATCCCTTTTCTGTTCTCGGGATTACGATATCTACAGCTTTTGCTTCAAACAAATTTTTCATAAACTTGAACAAATTGGTGTTGACAAATGGCAGATCGCAAGCAATCACAAAAACCATTTCATTTCTTGCTGAGGATAATGCAGTATGCAATCCGGCAAGTGCCCCATAATCTTTATAGATATCTTCAAAAATCTGGAGACCAAATTGTTTATACTTTTCAGAACGATTAGTGGTAATGATCATTTCGTCAGCAAAGGGATACAACCGGTCTATGATATTTTGAATCATCGGTTTCCCACACAAATCGACCAAACCTTTATCTTCTCCCATCCGAGATGATTGTCCACCAGCTTGAATTACAATTGAAACATTCATTAGATATAATTATACTTAATATAATTTTATTAGAGTAATTTTGTCCAAAATCCCTGATTAAATAATCCACCAAAAAGGAGAGTAAATGAGTGAATTGGATCTAAAACCTATACAGAAAACCATAAATCAATTAGCTCCTCAAGGAAGAACAGCCTTATTACCACTTCTTTATGAAGCACAAGATCAATTTGGTTATATTCCAGAAACTGTTGCAGAAGATATTGCTAAAGCAATCAATGTCCCATTGGCCGATGTGTTTGGTGTTATCGAGTTTTATTCACTATTTTTCAAACACCCCATCGGTGAAACAATTGTCCATGTTTGTAATGATCCAGCCTGTGCAATGGCAGGTTCAGAAGCGATCTACAAACTTCTAAACCAGAAAGATAGTTTTAAGTTTGGTGGAGAAGTAAACCCAAAAATCACGATCGAAGTTGCTGCTTGTTTAGGATTATGTGAACATGCACCGGCTATGTTGGTCAAAGGCCAACCTATGATCTCGAAAGATTTGCAGTCCTGGGAAGAAATTTTTGAACCATCAAGAATAAGACCTCAGACAATTC
This sequence comes from uncultured Chloroflexia bacterium, assembly GCA_963765655.1. Classification (GTDB taxonomy): domain Bacteria; phylum Chloroflexota; class Anaerolineae; order Anaerolineales; family Anaerolineaceae; genus UBA6170. The sequence goes on along the minus strand of CAVXXH010000005.1, from coordinate 800,016 downwards.
TTGGAGGTGACGTCCACCGATTAACAAAAAATTGTGGAAAAGGTAGAAGAACAAATTTAGAGCAATACTTTGCATCGGGTGGATATATTGGTATCAAAAAAGCTTTTAGTCTTGATCCAGGAGAAGTGATTAAACAGGTAAAAGATTCTGGTTTAGTCGGTCGTGGAGGTGCAGCTTTCCCAACAGGTGTGAAATGGGAAGGCGCAGCCAACGCTGAAGGAAAAATAAAATACCTGGTTTGTAATGGCGATGAAGCTGAACCGGGTACTTTCAAAGATCGTGTTTTGATGGAAGATGATCCCCATCTAATCATTGAAGGAATGCTTATTACCGCCTACGCAATCGGAGCACAAAAAGGATATTTCTACGTCCGAGGTGAATATCTCACATCATATAAGCATGTAAATGAGGCAGTGGAGGAAGCAAGAAAAGCTGGATATCTTGGCGAAAATATACTTGGTTCTGGTTTTTCATTTGATATCGAGGTAAGACGAGGTGCAGGTGCATACATTTGTGGTGAAGAAACCGCCTTATTTGAATCGATTGAAGGGAAAAGAGGATTTCCTCGGGTTAAACCACCGTTTCCAACGACACAAGGGTTGTTTGGCAAACCGACTGTGATTAATAATGTGGAAACACTGGCAAATATCCCTATCATTCTCTCCATGGGAATTGAGGAATATAAATCCATTGGTACAGAGAAATCACCAGGATCAAAATTATTTTGCCTTTCGGGAGATGTTAATAAACCAGGATTGTATGAAGTTCCTTTTGGGGTAACGCTTCGGCATGTCATTGAAAACTTAGCAGGCGGAATGCGTTCTGAACATCCCCTTCAGGCAATTTTGATCGGTGGTGCAGCTGGAGCAATGGCAGATCCTTCCCAACTGGATGTAAGTCTCTCTTTTGAAGCATTACGGAATGAGAATTTGCCTTTGGGTTCTGGTGTAATCACAGTGTTTGATGAAACCCGAGATTTACGCGATGTATTATTACGTCTGGCTAATTTCTTTGCAGAAGAATCTTGTGGAAAATGTTTTCCCTGTCAGATTGGCACCCAAAGACAACATGAAATCTTGAAACGAATTGCAAAACAAAATGTCAAAAATAGTGATATCAGCGATCTGGAGGATATTATTGTCACGATGACTGACTCTTCATTGTGTGGGTTAGGCCAGACAGCTGGATCGGCAATCGGAAGTGCGATAAAAAAGTGGCCATCATTATTTTCTAACCTGGACACACAAAAAGAATTTGCTGGAGGCCAAAATGACTGATGCTGTGAAATTGAAAATAAATCAACAGGAAATAGAATGCGATAAGGACCTTACCATTCTTCAGGCAGCAAAGTTAGTGGGTGTAACCATTCCTACCATATGCTATCACGATTATTGCACCGCGAATGCCCTCTGCCGAATATGTGTCGTAGAGGTAAAGGGTGCCCGAACGCTGGTTGCATCCTGTGTGGCAAAAGTTTCTGATGGCATGGATGTTGAAACGCATAATGAGAGAGTAAACCGATCCAGAAAAACCATCCTTGAAATGATGTTAAGTACATCTGACCTGAGCCAATCTCCGGAGTTATTGAACATGGCTGCCGAATATGGGGCTGATCATAACCGGTTTGGTGATGCTGAACGGCGAAGTCCGCCTTTAATTGATGATAATTCCATGTTTGTGCGTGATTATGAGAAATGTATATTATGTTGGCGTTGTGTTCAGGTTTGCGCAGAAGATGCTCAATATGCTTTTGCTATTAATTTCAAAGGTCGGGGTTATCATACACAAATCAGTACCTTTTATGAAATTCCATTACCTGAGAGTAGCTGTGTTTTCTGTGGCCAATGCATTGGCGTCTGCCCCACAGAAGCGTTAAAGCCAAAACGCCAATGGTTACTTGAACTTGGATATGAAAGTGATCAAATCATGCAAATGACACGTAGTGAACGCAATAAAAAGACGAAGAAGCCTCAAACATCATCAGCTGAAAAGTGAAAGGATTGATATGAATATGATTGAGAATAATCCAATTACAACTACCTGTCCATTTTGTGGCGTTGGCTGCAATCTGGAATTACACATCAAAGATAATTTAGTTTATAAGGTCACGGCTCCTTTTGATTCTGTCGTAAACAAAGGAAATTTATGCGTTAAGGGTCGCTTTGGTTATGATTTTATTTATAACAAACGCAGAATTTTGAACCCATTAATTCGAAAAACACCACAAAAACCTGGAACCAGATCCCAGGCATTCAATGTAGAAGAATGGCAGGAAGTTTCCTGGGACGATGCCTTAGATTTCACTGCTAAACGCTTGGTAGAGATTTATCAACGTGACGGTTCAAATGCAATGGCAGTTTATTGCTGTGCGAAAGCAACGAATGAGGATAATTATTTATTACAGAAATTGTTCCGCGCTTTATTCCGCACCAATAATGTTGATCATTGTACACGTTTATGTCATGCTGGTAGCGTGGTAGCCCTCCAAAAAGCAATTGGTTCTGCTGCAATGTCAAATACTGCCGCAGAGATCATGGATACAGACGTGTTTATTATCACGGGTTCGAATACAACTGAAACACATCCGATCATATCCTTACAGATGAAAGCAGCAATTGAAAAGAATGGAGCAAAATTAATCGTCGTGGATCCACGCCGGATCGAGATGGTAAATTATGCTACGCTGTGGTTGGCTGAAAAGCCTGGATCCGACGTTGCTGTTTTTTCAGGCATGGCCTATGTCATCCTAAAGGAAAATCTCTACAACAAAGAATTCATCGATACCAGGACAGAGAATTTTGAAAATTTCGCTAAAGCAATGGAGAAATTCACGCCGGAATACGTGGAATCCATCACTGGTGTGGAAAAAGATAAGATCATCCAGGCTGCCCGCCTATATGCAAATGCGAACCGGGGAGCTATTTATTGGGCGTTGGGGATATCTCAATCCACACATGGTACCGATAACGCCCACAGCCTCATAAATCTTGCTTTACTGACAGGACATGTCGGAAGGCGCGGAACTGGTTTAAATCCCTTGCGAGGACAGAACAATGTCCAGGGTGCATCGGATGCTGGTGCTATGCCCTGGCATTATCCTGGGTATCAAGAAGTGGATGATGAGCAATCTGCTTTGTTTTTCGAAAATGCGTGGAATATTGAACCAGGTGGTTTAAATAGAGAAAAGGGATTGACGACCACTGAAATTTTATCAAATGCACATCCTGGTGGTGTTCGTAGTTTGTTTATCATGGGGGAAAATCCTATGATGACAGAACCAAACTTGAATTCAGCGCATAAACATATGCAGGAATTGGAATTTATCGTTTGCCAGGATTTGTTTATCAATGAATCCGGAGCTTATGCGGATGTTTTCTTACCAGCCACTACCTTTGCTGAAAAGGATGGGACCTTTACCAATACAGATCGTCGAGTCCAGAGGGTTAGAAAAGCAATTAATCCGTTAGGGAATGCTCGTCCAGATTGGCTAATTATTTGTGATTTAGCCAGGAGAATAGAAAAATTATTGGGAAGACCCAATTCTGCCTACTGGGATTACGCGCACCCGGAAGAAATCATGGATGAATTTGGCAAAGTCGTACCATCCTACCGGGGAATAAATTACGCCAGAATCGAAAAAACAGGCCTGCAGACGCCTGTAGTGGATGAAAACCATCCTGGAACACCGTTCCTTTATGCTGAAAGCTTCCCCATTGGAAAAGCCAAATTCTACCCTCTTGAATTCAAACCCATTGACGAAGAAGCAGATACAGAATTTCCACTGATTCTTAATACTGGCAGAGTATTAGAGCATTGGCATGGCGGAACATTAACCCGCAACTCATGGCTTGATGATTTGTATACCCAGGCATTAGTAGAAATTAACCCTGTGGATGCGGAAGCATATGATATTAATCATCTTGATGTTGTCAAAGTACAATCCAGGCGTGGTGAAGTAGTTTTACGAGCCAATGTCACCCAAAAAACGATCGAAGGTGTTATCTTTATTCCCTTCCATTTTGCGGAAGCGGCGGCAAATTTCCTGACGAATGATGCATTGGATCCAGAAGCGCTCATTCCGGAATTTAAAGCATGTGCGGTCAAAATTAAAAAAGTTACCGAAGACCAATTACCAACCAAACAGCCCTACCAACCCAGAGGTCGATATTAATTTCCGTGTGATTTACAAATGAAATAGCTGTTTCTAAATTAAACAGCTATTTTTTTATTTTGTTTTCGTCAAATTGGCGATTAATTCTAAAAATTCTACCCACTCTTCTTTGAAGAAATGCAGTGTAATATTATTCAATTCTAAATGATATGTGGTTTCGCCATCTGGTTCATCGGCTTTCCACGCCATATAATTTGAAGTTTCGCTGAGAGTGTTCGTTAATGGTCCGTTATCCATCGATTTTCTCCTTCTCTGATATTACTTGAATATTTTTTGAATTATTTTTATTATTTATAAGTTTTTGTTTTAACCAATTCTTCATATTATTTTTTATCCGGTTCAAAAAACGGAAAAAGGGTTTGAAATGATTTGGAATTTTTGGTTCGGTTGGTATTCTTTCCATTAATATTTTTTCCCATGGATCAATATCAAACATCTTAAGAAAAATATATTGTCCAATCAATTTCGCTGTGGCTAAAACGGGTGCTGCTAATAATACCCCAATAAATCCAAATAAGCTGGCAGAGATAATTACAGCGACCATCACAGCCGCAGGGTGTACTTTTAGTGCATCACCCATTAATCTGGGAACAACAAAATTATCAAGAATCACATCAGTGATCCACGCTACACCAACCACGACTAATGCATAAGGAAAAGATTCCAGTCCAAATAGTGTTGTACCCTGGAATAACGACACCAAACCATACGATGTCCAGGCAACAGCAGGTCCAACATACGGGACAAATCTGGCAAATCCTGCAATAAATGCCAACCCATAGTAAAAGTTAACTCCTAGAGCCCCCAGTAAAATGATATAAATAACGATCGTGATAAGAATAATCGTCAATTGACCACGCAGGAATGCATTCCAGGTTCGCTTCAGTTCAATACCTATCTGTTGGATGTCGTAGTTGTAACCCGGAATATCAAACTTAAACATTTCACTCCGTGCACCTTTTGCCTCTGATAGGATAAAGTAAGAAATTAATATGGAAAATAGGGACCAACCTATTAAGGCTGCTGCACTACCAGCTAATGAACCGACAACATTTCCCAATCCAGACAACATGGGTTGTACCATCGATAATAATTGGTTTCCTGTACTTACCAGATCCAATTCGGAAAAATCTATAATAAAACCACCAAATTCATAACGAAGTTGGGATAATTCTTCCAGAAAAACAGGTAAATCCCTAATTTCAAATTGAATGAAGCGAATCAGACTTGTTATCTGATCAATAACTGCAAATCCACCCAAGGTGATTAATCCTAGAAATAATAACAGCAGGATCAGGTAGATAATTATGACTGTTAAACGCCAGGAGATTTTTAATTTTTCTTTGAAAAAATCTGGAATGGGATAAAGAAGAAAAGCCAGCAAAAAAGCAAAAAACAATGGTGCCAGAATATTATTAAATCGAACAATGAAAAAGGTGAAAAGAGCAATCATAACCAAAGCCACTAACAGCTTTGTAGTACTGCTCCAGGATGGTGATTTTTCAACTTTTTTTGAATGCATTTCTTCCCTGCTCTATTTTTTTTTGAAAATTATTGCAGGTAGAATCTCTATACAATGAAAGATTCTACCTATTTCGAATAGAAAGATTTTACGGGCAGGAACCACTTCCAAAAATTGCATTCATAATTCCAGGAAATATATCACAATATAGGTTCATTGAATCAACTACAATCCAAAAAACAATACACCCACAAATAAAGAGTAACAACAAAATGATAATAATGAGAAAAACTTTACTCTTCTTTTTGGGTTTTTCTCCCATTGGATAAGCAGCGGGAACATCTCCTGAATAACTAGATTGTACAGGAGCTGAAACATATTGTTGTGCAGGCGGAGCCGATATAAAAGTATCCTGAGGAGGAACTGACGTGATCGGTTTCGGAATCGGAGCAACAAAAGTAGATGGATTAGAAACTGGAGGACTATAGGAGGGAGGTTGTGCTGATACACGTGTGGCATCAGGATCAAAAGCTGGTACCTCAAATGTGCAATTTACATTTTCACCAAATGCAATGTTGTCACCTGAAACCAGCTGATGGATTCCCACCAATCTTTGACCATTGACAAATGTTCCATTGGTGGAACCCAAGTCTTCGATTACAAATCCTTGTCCGTAAATATAAATTTTGGCATGTTTCCTGGACAGTTCTGTTTCATTAATAACAAAGTCATTATTAATATCCCTTCCAATAGAGAATTCTGTGCCATCTAAAACAAATGTCTGACCTGGATTCGGTCCTGTTGTCATTACCAATTGATAATTTGAGCTCATGTTCGCCTCCTGAAAAATCAAGTCATTTTTGATAAGTGTACAAATCTTCTAATTGTCTGTCAACTTAGAATAATATCCGAAATTGGAAAAGCAGATTTCACATCTTCATATCCAATCACGTGAATTCCATAATTTTTCAAATACTTATGGATTTCCAAATCCCGGAACAATTGATAATCTCCCACGCGTGACATCCAATCCGGAGTGATAGCTTTTAGCTCCGGCGTTTCGGTGGCAGGATGAATAATAAAATGAGTGATCCCAGGTGGGAGTGCTTCAAAAATATCCTTAGCTTGCTCAAATCGATTATCTGGTACATCCAATGGGATAGATCGGAGGTGATCCAGTAAAGGGACACCCTGCTCCTCGAGATTTAACAGAAACATTTCTACCATTGCCGCACTGGTTTCATCTAATCCTATGTTCATCCATTCATTTTTTGTCAACCGGAATAGCATTGGAGGGATTTTTCTACTCAGACCAGCATTTATATAATCAAACATAAACTTTGGATGAGCAACCGCTCCCATATGGGTGTCAATATGCGTTGGTACAATCCCTGCGATCATAGCTCTGTTTATTTGCGCATTTATTTCTTCTCTAACATAGGTTGGATTCCCATTAATTTGTACTTCCTTACTTTTAGCGTGAAAATACCCTTGTGAATCAAATAAACCACTCTCAACATCAATGGTCGATATGGGTCTCCAGCGATATTCCTTCCATTCGCTTGTAAGGGTAATATGGACACCCAGGTCAACATTCTCAACTTCTCTCGACAATCTGGTTGCCGAGAGAAACCACGGACAGGGTACCATAACCGCGGCAGAAGAAATTCCAGACAATACAAATAGCTCTTTGCAAGCTGTTATGGTTGATTGACACATACCCAAATCATCCGCATGGATGATTACAACACGATCATTATTTGAAAAACCTAATTTTTTGAGTAATGGATTTGGATTCATAGTTCTCCCTTTGATTATTATCTATAAATTATAGGAGAAATTAATAAAAAATACCCCGCAATGCCGTGTGCTACATAGTTTTGAACCTGCAAATGCAGGTGGGGGCTCGCTCCGGAGTTTCCGCCTTGGCTCAAGCCTATCGCGTACGCTCAGTGACACTGAGTCCCATTTTAGGGGTGTTGGCTCAAAACCGGTTGTGCAGCAGTCACGAACACCACAGGGTAATCTTTTTATACCACAAGTTATTTTCCTTGACTAGACTTATCAATTTCCTTCAAATAGATAATTCTTAATTGCATAAGCATATTACTTGACCTTAATTCAATATATTTTTATACTCCTTATTAATTTGGGAGATCAGGAATGAGAAAATTAATCATCATCGTAAACTTATTAATTGTTATGAATTTGGTATCTTGTAGTAATTTAAGTGCCGAAGATAATGGAATCTCCATTGAAAAAGCCTGGGCCAGACCTGCATTACAAGGAAACCCATCAGCTGTTTATTTTAGAATTGATAATAATCAAAAAGAAACAGACAAACTCATCTCAGTGACAAGTCAAGTTGCAGAATTCAACGAAATCCACCTGAGTAGCATGGTCGATGGAACAATGAAAATGATGGAACAGGAATTTGTTGAAATTGAACCAAATCAGGTACTTGAATTCAAACCAAAGAGTTATCATATTATGCTCATTAACTTGAAGCAAGATCTCAATGTAGGGGATCAATTTGAAATTTCTTTGACATTCGAGAAATCAGGTGTTAAAAATATTGTCGTTGAGGTGAAGGAAACTGAATGAATCACGATGATGAGATTCGTGCGTTTATTGCAATACCATTACCGAAAGAAGTTATTGAATATTTAGCTGAAATCATATCTAGTCTGAAGTTAACAATGCTGGAAAAATCCGTGAAATGGGTTCATCCTGGTAATATTCACTTAACTTTAAAATTCCTTGGAAATATTTCCAAATCAACATTGAATTTCTTATTTGAAAAATTAAAAAGTGAAAATCAATTTTCTCCGTTTAACCTGACAATTAACAAATTGGGTGCTTTCCCATCTTTATATAAACCTCAAGTCATATGGGTGGGTACATCCACTCATAATACATTATCAGATTTAGCCAAATTTGTCGAAAATTCAACTTCGATGGTTAAAAATGAAAATGATAGCAAATCGTTTTCACCACATTTAACGATTGCCCGATTAAGACCAGGCGTTAAAAAAGACCAGTTGGATATCATTAAGCAGGAATTGTATAAAAGGAAGGAAATAAATTCCATTTCCTTTACGATCAATCATTTTTGTATCTATCAAAGTATTTTAACGTCCAAAGGACCCATTTATACTGAGCTTCGTAAATATGATTTTTGAACCTGAAAATGAAATTATCTGTGTTAGAATGAAAACCTAGTATTGGATGAGAGGTGAGATCTGAATAGTATTGATTTGGCAAAATTTATAGTAAACATTCTTGACGAAAAAAAGGGTGAGGATATTCTTCTTCTGGATGTTCAAAAAGTAGTCCCATTTACAGATTATTTTGTTTTTTGTTCCGGAACAAGCGACCGGATGTTAGATGCACTTTCAAAAATCGTCAAAGATGAAGTAAAGAAAGAATTCAAAATTTCTTCATCCCCAGAAGGAGACAGCATGTATGGTTGGGTCCTCATGGACTTAGGTGACGTGATTGTCCATCTGTTTTCTCCCGAAAAAAGAGCGTATTATCGACTGGAAGAACTTTGGAACGAAGGAAAAGTATTGGTAAAGCTTCAATAAATTGATTTGTTTATCAATATAATTCATGAATATTTACAATTAAAAATAGAGAGGGTTTATAATTTTGTGTAAACCCTCTTTTTTTTCTACAACAAGACATCTATAACCATAGCAAAAAATATAAATGCCAGATACATACTCGAGTACCGGTACATTTTAAATGCAATTTTATTGCCTTCTATCTTAAATACCTGCCAGGCTGTACTGAGTAACCACAACCCCAAAACGGTTGCTAGAACAAAGTAAACACTTCCACCAATACCAAATAATGGCATTAATAACGTTAAAACGACCAATTGAATTGTGTAAATCAATATTTGGAAGCGAGTTTTCTTTTCACCTTTAATGACCGGCATCATTGGAATATTCGCTCTGGCATAGTCATTTTTTCTAACAAGTGCTAAAGCCCAAAAGTGCGGTGGTGTCCATAAAAATACCAAAGCAAATAAGAATAATGAAGGAATATTTAATCCCCCTGTTGCTGCCGCCCAACCCACAAGCGGCGGAATGGCACCTGCTCCTCCACCTATAACAATATTCTGAACAGTGATAAGTTTGAGCCAGCTACTATATATAAAAACATAATAGACCATCCCCGCCATGGCAAGAAGGGCAGCATTTAAGTTTACAAAAGCTGCAAAAATATAAAAGGAAAGAATAATTTCAGAAATTCCTAAAGCCAATGCTTCCGTTGGGTGCAGACGACCTGCAGGCAGGGGACGTTTTGCTGTCCTTTGCATGGATAGGTCGATCTCTCGATCAATGTATTGGTTGATGGCAGAGGCACCACCCGCGGCTAAAGCCCCACCTAACATCGTCCAGAATGTCAGTGAGAATGAAGGAATTTTTTCTCCACCCACGACCATACCCGCATAAGTTGTTACCAGTAACAAGGCTACAATAATTGGCTTATTCAAAGTCAAAAAATCTTTTCTCCGTTGAGAATCATTAAAAATGGTTTTTGTTTCAATAACAGAGGTAGGATTAACAAATTTACTTGCATGAAATGCATAGACTACAGATAATAAATAAACTACTGCACTAACCGAATGAACAAATAACAGGTCCAACGGCAAATTTCTGATTGCTTGAATTCCACCAATAACGCTTTGTCCACCAAAAACAATGAAACTGATTGTTACTGATAATAATAAATCAATGTTTTCTCTATTTTTTCGCCAGGTGCTGAATAACAACTTTGTGATTAAGATACCGGTTGTCAAGGTGAAAAAGCGGTGAGCATTTACGAAAATCATATCAATAGTCAATCCATTAGGAGAAAAACAAATGGGAAATTGATTACATATTTTAGCTGAACCGGTATATGAAATCAGAATTCCAAGTCCTATCATAAATATTGAAGAAATCAATAAAAAAAATAATGAATTATTTTTACCTGATAATTTTCCAGGAATAGCTTCTATATATTTTATTCGCACATACCATGTTGTGAAAACAATTGTCAGAAAAAATGAGAAAAATGTTGGAATGAGTGGATGAGCTGGTTTGATGAACCACGAATAGAAGCTAACGAGAAAGACAAAGCTTGCCAGAATCAATGTAATAATACGGAATTTATTATCAAATATATTTTCAAGTTTAATCAAATAATTTTTTTTAGTAGTGATTAATGAAAGCAAACCCAAACTGGATAAAATTAATTGTGAAATAAGATTAAAACTGTTGGATAAAGAACCATCATTTTCACAAGTTAACCAAAATGAACATGAAAATATCTGATTTTCAAAACGAATCATTGAATTGGAGACAATTATTAATCCAAAAATGAGTATGTTGAATAAGATGATATTTAAGAATTTTATATTCGTTTTTACTGCTAATATTGTTGTAAGTAATTTCATTCCCTGCTCCTATTTTTTTCACCCCAGATTTGTTTCCGCACGAAAAATGGATATCCAATCCCCAATAAACTCGCAAAAAAGAACCATTGAATAGCATACCCAAAATGTGGTCCTTCATTAATTTCAATTTCGGTCAATTTTGAATACGGTTTCTGATCATTTTTTTCACCATTAAGTTGAATATAAATTGGCAGTAAACCATAATCCAATTCAGTATTTAATAAATCCAGATCAACATAGAGGAAAAATTTTGAATTGGATTCACTTGCATTGGATGATTTTCCACCAAAATCACTCTCCGATTGTGGAAGTCTGATGATCCCTCGAAGATTTTGATGATGAGTGTAATTGCTATTAATTGCATCAATAATCTTCAAATCTTCAAATGATACCCAGCCCCTTTCGATATAAACCAAATTTTCGCTATTTTCTATTCTTAATGGTGTAACAACTCTATATCCTGGAATATTCTCAAAGGCTTGATTTTGTAAATATATTTCGTTTTTAAAATCATAAAATCCTGATACAGATACTTCTCTGTATTCCATATTTATTAATTCCTGAAAATTGATCTCATCATTTAAATTAATGCTTGGCGATGATTTTTGTTCAAGATAATGTTGGTTAAATAGTCGCCTGCTTTCGAGGCGATCTAATTGCCAAAATCCCAGTCGAATAAGGACATATACCCCGATAAGAACAAGAATGGTCGTCAGAGTCCATTTCAGGATTTCTTTATTCGTCATAATTACTTTCTACCTCGATTTTTTTAGAATCTAAAGGAAAAATCACGATTGAAAATAACCAAATTAATATACCTGAAGGAAGACCAATTGCCAAAATTCCCTGAAAACGAATATTATTCGTTAATCGGGGGCGTACTTCAAGCCCCATCAATTTGGAGGGTTGAAATGTACATGCTAATGAATACGTTTGCAGCTTTTCCAAAGTTAGGGTACCGGTGGATCCCGCTGGAACCCATATGGGTCCTAATTGATGACTGACGTTATCATCATTCTGGACAATAATTTTGTCACCTTCAAAGAAAATCATTGATTCAGGAATAGTTGGAATTGGAAACCCCTTTTCAACTCTCTCAGATGTGCCTTCGGGAATATTGATTTCATAAATTTCTACTTCCGGTTCTGTGTTTTTCGTGAGTATCTGAAAGGAAACTTCGCTAATCAATAAGCCAAAAAAAAAGGCAATTATTAAAGAATAAAGAAGGCGAAGCACCAATTTATTTCGAATACCCGCAGCCATGTTATTTATCAGCCTTTTTAATAAGGTAATTTAGGTCCGAAACAATCTCATCTAGAGTTGTTTCATACAGATAAGTCATCATTAACTCACCTTGCGAATTGATCAGATAAAGCCGAGATGTGTGATCAACTAAATAGCCTAAAGAGTTATCAGTCTCCTGAATTTCCCGATAGACACCATAATCTTTCCAAACCTTTTCTAATTCCTGAGTTGTCCCGGTTAATCCATAGAAGGATTCATCAAAAGAAGCTAAGTACCGCGTTAATTGGTCCTGGGTATCTCTTTCAGGATCGACAGTTATAAAAACAAATTCTATTTTTTCAGCTTTTTCTTTCAACCGTGCTTTGATTTCTTTCATTTCATAAAGCGTAGTAGGACATACATCCGGACAGTGGGTGTACCCAAAAAAGATCAAAACAAATTTTCCGGTGCTGGAAACTAAACGATACTCTCCACCCTGGCTTGAAAGCAGAGAAAATTCTGGTGCAGGCACTGCCGGATCGATCACTGACCCTGTAAAAGTATGTGGTCGCTCAATAACAAATCCGAATACAATACCGACGAAAGCAATTAACAAAATTAGAGACCAAAAACCAGAATTTTTCAATTTAATCCACCAATTACACCGTGCCCATTAAGTAAAGAACGGGGTAAAAAATAATCCACACCACATCCACAAAGTGCCAATAGTTAGCACTTGCTTCAACTGCATAATGTTTCTCAGGGGTATACTTTTTGTTTAACCCATTCCTCAAAATCAGAAATAAGAAGATGATTCCAGTTAACACATGAAAGGCATGCATTCCTGTCATCATATAAAACACGGCCCCTTCAGCACCATCAGCTGGGCCAAAATGAGCACTACCCCATTCCAACCCAACAACACCGATCAGGAAGCTGACACCTAGAAGGATTGTAATGATCAACGAAGTGATAAATCCCTTATGGTTCCCCTCAGACACCATAACTTCAGCTCTGTTCATAAAAAAGCTGCTGATCAATAAAATGGAAGTAACCAACAATCCAAGTGTCTGATCTAAATTTAGGTTTTTATTTCCCAATAGATAGAATCTGGTAACCAATAACCCGCCAAACATGAACGCATCGGACGCAAAAAATAACCATAATCCTAATCGACTGATAGCCAGTTTTTGTCGATAACTGACAATCGAATTATTTATTGAACTCATTCATGACCTCCCTTATTTGGATTGATGACCCTATTGATGTGCATAAAAAATTGCAATACCAATAATATTTTAATAATTGCAATTGTCCATAACAATATGGAAGGAACATTACTTACGCCAAGATAATACTCGATGGCTGTTAGAACTCCCAATATTAAAAATATTACTACTCCCCGTTTTAATGATGATAATTTTGTCATTTGTCACTCTCCATAATTTGTGCTTCATCATGTGCCAATTCAACATATTTACTCCCCTTTAATCCGTAATCGTAAGGCTCACCAACAACATTGAAGTGAATGCCTGCATAATTATGAGCTGGTGCAGGAGAAGGCAGGATATCCCATTCTGGTGAGCGAGAATTCCAAATATTTCCTGTCGCAGATTCCCCTTTTTTGGCACTAACGATCAGATTGTAGAAGAATACAAGGATCGAAATAGCGATGAGATATCCACCAATCGTGATGAGCAATTGGGTGAAATCAAACCCCATTGCCGGGTCATAATCAGCAATTCTCCGGCGCATTCCTAAAAGACCTATTCTCATTTGTCCAAATGTCATCAGGAAAAAGGATGGTGTCATGAGATAGAAGTGAATTTTTCCCAAGGTCTCACTCATTCTTCTCCCAGTAATCTTTGGATACCAGTAGTAAATGGCTGCAAAAATTGGAAAAATGAAACCTCCAAACATGGTGTTGTGGAAATGACCGACAATATAGTAAGTATCATGTAAATGCAAATCAGTTGAAACTGTACCGCTGGGCGGACCAGTTAATCCTCCCAATAAGAACACAATAATCCCGCCAAGCACAAATAGCATTGGAACGGGAAATCTGGCTTTTCCTTGCCAAATTGTTGCCACCCAGCTGAAGAATTTCACACCTGTAGGTACCGCTACCAATAACGTACTGTACATGAACGGGACTCTGAGATATTCTTCAATACCGGAAGTAAACATATGGTGACCCCATACCAGGAATCCGGTCAGAGCAATACCCATGGAGGACATGGCAACCCATTTGTATCCAAATAAAGGTTTTCGCACAAACACTGGCAATAATTCACTGATTATTCCCAATCCTGGTAACACAAAAATGTACACAGCAGGATGTGAATAAAACCAGAACAAATGCTGGAAAAGAATAGGATTTCCTCCACCTGAAGGTGTAAAGAAACTCATTTCTAATAATCTCTCAAACATGACTAATTGGAAAGAAAGGCCAATCAGTTGAGTAGCTGTTAATGAGATGATGGATGTGGCCAGAACAGCCCAGGCAAAAATGGGCATTCTAAATAACCCCATTCCCTTGGTTCGCATGGTTAAAATTGTAGCGATCAGGTTCAATGCCCCCAAAATCGAGGACCAGCCAACGATAAAAACGCCTATGAAGAACATTTGAATGCCCATTGGTCCACGCACACTTAAAGGCGGATAGGCAGTCCAGCCTGTTTCAAAGCCACCAAAAAGCATAGAACTCATCAATATGATTGATGCTGGTACAGCAATCCAGAATGAAAAAGCATTTAATCTTGGAAAAGCCATATCCTCAGCACCAATTAATAAAGGAACCACATAATTACTCATTGCCGCGATTCCAAGTAATATTGAAGCAATTAATACCATTCCATGTAAACCGACCAGTGTATTAAATTGAACAAAATTTAATAGCTGCAATCCGGATTGGGCTAATTCAACCCTGAAAATTAGTGCAAGTGAACCTCCCAGTACTAATAGAACCATTGAGAGGATTCCGTATTGAATACCAATTACTTTATGGTCCAGACTAAATCCAAAATACCTTCTTAATCCTGGTTCATCGGCTGCTTCGCTGGCTTCTGTGACTTCATCACCCATGGCCATCTTCCACCAGTCATTAAAGGCACCGACTCCCACCATAAAAGCAATAGCACCAACCAGACCTCCCAGCACAATGGCAGGTTCAGTTTTCCATGATAATCCCATCAACGCTCTAATCCCACCTAAAATTCCAGCGCCAACAAATGATCCTATGATTTGATACAAAAACCCTTTAACAATCCCTGTTGAAATAAAATTCTTCATGCTCGTCCTCGCCTTATTCCAATGATTTGATAAATGCAATCATGTTGTTTAATTCTTCATCCGTGAATAATTCACTGTAATTTTGTGCCATGACATTCGCAGGAAATCCCAAAACAATCTGGCTATTTGGATTAACAATGGCTTCATAAAGGTATTCTTCATCCGCGGTTATTTTTTCACCACTTACCAACGTTTTCTCACTACCATAAAGTCCCTTCCATGTAGGACCTACCCCATCTTTTCCGTCCACAGAATGACACCCAAAGCAACCATTGTTCTTGGCTAATCTTTCACCTAAACTCTCAGGATCTTGTGGAAAATTTCCTAATTCTCCATCAATCCAGTCCTGAAATTCCCCATCTGTCACGACCTTAACAGGACTATTCATATATGCATGCGCCCCACCGCATAATTCTGCACATAAAACCATAAAATCACCGGTTTCGATAGGTGTAAATCGAAGCTCTTTAACCAAATTTTCTCCGGGTAGAACATCTTGTTTAACTCGAAATTCTGGTACCCAAAAAGAATGAATTACATCCATGGATGTGAGTGAAAGTTTTACCTGCCTGTCAACCGGAAGATATAAAACATCAGAAGTAATCCCATAATCCGGGTAATCAAATGACCAATACCATTGCCCACCCGTGACTTTTACATCCAACGCCTGTGGATCAATTTTCCTTGTTTCAGCTAGTGAAATTGCTCCCAGGTACGAGATAAAAATAACAACTGTCAGGGGTACTAGCGTCCAGACAATTTCTAGTTTTGAGGATCCTGTAAAGTGCCGACCTTCTTCGTCAGGGATTTGATTGTTTCTTCGAAACACAATAAGACTGTATCCGATAAAAACGAAAATTAATGAAAACAGAAAGGCAATGATGCCAATATGAATATCAAACAATTGATCAATAACAACTGCCTGAGAGCTTGCTTGTATCGGAAGTAATCCCGCTGCTTGTAACAAGAAATAGACAATAACTGTTAGCAAAATTACGAGAATTGTGACAATTGAAAAATGTTTCATAAATTTCTTCCTCCAATAAATTTATTCAGAGTTTAAAAAAGATTTACTTTCATTCCACGGAATTTGCAACCAATGATGCGCTTCGTCTGTGGAAAGCACCTGTCGATCGTAAAAAACTACAGTTCCACTTTGCTCTATTGAAACCAGAAGCAATTGTGCATTATGTTGATCTTGTAAAAATGAATTCATAAATAATTTCTTTTTAATATTTTTGTCATCATAGTCAATGACTAACACACTGGGTTTGTTTTTTGAGTATTTCTTTATTACATCTTTGATATCACTCGCCTGTTCAATGATTAAATTATGAAAATCGCTTCTTTCAGATAAAATTTTTAAAATGCCATTTCGAAATATGGAATTAGCAGAAGCAATCAACACACATGTTTTTTCATGATCCATTACAAACTCCATCTAGGTTAAATACATAATATAAATAATACTACTTTTATAGTATTTATCTTATTTTTATAAAACCTTGAAGGGTGATTATTTACTTGTAATAAGGTGATAATATTATCCCCTTATTTTAATATTCCCCACAAAATACCTTTCTCGATTGCTTCTTTTCGGTTTGAAACCGACATTTTTTTGAATATATGTTTAACATGAGTCTTGATCGTGTTTTCGGACAAAAACAAATACTTACTAATTTGAACGTTTGAAAAACCATTTTTAATTAAGCTCAATACTTCGAACTCTCTATCAGAAATTAATACGTCAATAGGAAATTCACTTTTTTCAATTAATAATTCTACAAGTTTTTCAACCATAGATTCAGAAACAATAAATTGACCTGAATGAATTTTATTTAGACATTCAATTAAATAGTCTATTTCTTCATCCTTCAAAATATATCCCTGAATGCCTGATTTAATTGCAATTAAAAACTCAAGCCTAGTTTTTGCAAGAGTAAGTGCAACTACTTTTTTGGAGAGGTTTTTTCTCAGAATGTTCTCTGAAAATTCATTATTGGTAATCGTGTGAAAATCAGTATCAATTAAAATCAAATCCACTGGATTTTCTTGTAAAAATGATCCTGCTTCGAGATAGGTAGACGCATCACCAACAACCTTAAAATCTGGATAATCTACCAGGATCGCTTTTAATCCTTTTCGGAATAGAGCGTGATTATCTATTAAAAAGATACTAATAATTTTTTCATTTTTCATACATCCATTTTACTAAGATATAGTAAAAAAAACACGAGATGACTCTCGTGTTTTTTTTACTGATGTCCTTAACTATTTTTACTTAAATGTATTTACGTGTGCAACTACCTGCCAGATTTCATCCTCAGAAAGAACATTCTTGAATGGGGGCATTGAGGAATTATAAGGATCCATCGTACCACCTTCAGCAATTCTATAGTACAAATAATCATCGCCGAATTTTGCATTACTCTCAACCAGGTTGGCTGCTGGTGGTGTTAAAGCCTGTCCAGCGGGACCATCACCTTTACCACCTTCCCCATGACATGATGCACATTGAACATCATAAACCGCTTTTCCTGCGGTAGCAGCATCATTTCCCAGTGGATTTGTTTTACCAGCGTATTCTGCAGGGATATTTGGGGTATCAGCAGCCGAACCACCTCCACAGGCGCTTAAAACCAATGCGCTAAAAACCAAAACGACAAGCATCATTGTAAAAGATTTTTTCATTAACTCCTCCTTGTGGTAACTAATTTATATTGCTATTATAAGTCGATTACATCAGAAATCAACCTGTGTAACTATACATAACTACATAAACGTAATTTATTATGTTAATGAACAATTATTCTAATGATATTTGTCACTTTCATAGATCATTAAACTCAATTATCTTTAAAGATAGAAAAATTATTAGAGGTGAGAAATGTTTCGTATTAGTCGTAAATTAGATTATGGGATTCAGTTAATGGTTGCATTGGCAAAAGAGAAAGAAGGAACACCAATTCCAACTGCAAAACTTTCAGAAATGCTGGATATTCCCCTTCCCTTTCTCCATCAGATTGGGCATTCATTAATGCAAGCCGGGTTGATTAAAGCTTCTCCAGGTCCACGTGGTGGAATTAAATTAAATCATCCTGCGGAATCCATTTCAGTCTTAGCAATCGCTGAATCATTGGAAGGAAAAATTTGTCTCAATTCTTGTATTTCCGAAAATGATGTATGTCAAAAAATTGATGACTGCACCGCTCAAACGATGTGGGCTACAATGCAGAATCAAATTGTTAACTTTCTGGGTGAAATTAACTTAGATATTTTAGCTAAACAGGAATTGGCTTCTGATTTGCTCAAATCTAGCAAATAAATAATAGTTTTGATAAAAAAGCACGAGAATCTGAACTGCTTTTTTGTTATTCTAAAGCTGATAAAACTTGTAAACTATGACCCTTGGGTTTAACATTTTCAAAAATTTCTACCAACTTACCCTCAGCATTGATTAAGAATGATGTTCTCATTACACCATAATATTCTCGACCATACATTGATTTTTTACCCCAGACACCATACATTTCGCAAACATGATGATCTTCATCAGAAAGTAAAGTGAAAGGCAAATTATATTTATCTTTAAATTTTTTATGTGATTTCGGTGAATCTGGGCTTACACCCAAAATGATGACTCCACTTTTTTCATATTGATCATAATCGTCACGAAATTCACAGGCTTCTGTTGTACATCCAGGTGTATCATCTTTTGGGTAAAAATATAATAAAACTGGCTTACCTAAATAATCACTGAGTTTATGGCTGATTCCGTTTTCATCTGACAATTCAAAATCAGGCACTTTTACATTTTTTTCAATCATTTATTCCTCCTGTCATTGTATAACTATTGTATCAATTCTTTACCCATACACGATACATCATATCCATCTAAAGATTGTACACGTGATCGAAATTCGTCATCTTTCATAGCCAATAAAATAGGATTGAAAATCTCGGATTCATAAATTTTTTCTGGCACAATTAAGTCGTATCTTTCCTTGAAAAGTGGAATAAAATCCAAACCTAAAGCTCGTGCTGCTGCGGTTATACCCAGTCCTGTATCTGCTCTGAGGGACATAATAGCTGCAGCAACATTCAAATGTGTAAATTCTTCCTCATCATATCCATGGATGAGCGAAAAATCTATTCCCATTTTTTCTAAATGATAATCCAATAAAATTCTTGTTCCTGCTCCTCTTTGTCTATTCACATAGCTGATATCTGTGCGTTGTAGATCTTCCAGGGAGGAAATATTTTTGGGATTTCCTTTTTGAACAATTAATCCTTGTTCTCGATACACCCATGGAATTATTAATGCGTTAAAGTTTGTAATATACTTTTGGACATAACTTGTATTAAATGTAGCATTTATGGGGTCAAATAAATGAGAGCCGGAAAAATGCGCTTCTCCACGGTTAAGTGAAATTAAACCCCCCAGACTACCCACATTGGCAGAAACAAGTCGTTTGCCTCTTAATGAAAGGTATTCAGCTAATAAATCCAATGTGAGATCATGAGAACCAATGACAAGTAATGTTTCATCAATGACGCGTTTATTTTTATTCAGGATGATGGTTATTTTATCCCCTGCCTCTTTACCTTGAATTCCTCTTGGCACAATTGCATATCCATCCGATCTAACCATTGAAGTTATCACGCCTGCTCCTCGCGAAAGTGGAGCTGCCAAAATTCTATCCCCCACTTTTGCTGTGACAACCCTGACATAATCATCATCACCAGCTGGTGACGTAATTTTTCGAGTTAATTCTGCTTCAATTGTTTCCAGATCCTGATTATTCTTTCCAGCCCATTCATAGATAAGCGGTTTGATAAAGATTTCTCCAGTAAGCGCAGCTGATACGGGATAACCAGGAACACCAACTATTGGCACCTGTCTGCTATTTTCTGTAAATATCATCCCGAGTATTACAGGATGTCCCGGCCGTACAGCTACACCATGAACATAAACTTCACCTAACTTCTCGATGACTTTTGATGAAAAATCTTCTGAACCAGCTGACGATCCTGCATTTATGAGGATTAAATCAGAACGCTCCGCTGCGAACAAAACCTGAGCACAAAGATCTTCAAAATTATCTTTTGTAATTGGTAAACGGATTGCATCTCCCCCCCAGCTAATTATTTGTGCGGCTAAAACAATAGAATTGTATTCAATAATATCCCCTCTATTAATCTCTTCACCGACTCGAACCAATTCAGTTCCCGTTGGTAAAATTGATACAACAGGTTTTTTTACTACTTCAACCTGAGTTTGTCCACATGCCGCGATAGCACCCAGATCAACTGGTATTAATATTCTGTTTGCAGGTAAAACGAGTTCCGTAGCCACAATATCCTCGCCCATGGGTCTTATGTGTGACCAGGGAGTTAACGAATTTCGAACTCTGACTGCATAAGGATCTCTTTTATTGGATACGATTTCTTCATTTACGTTTATCGCTTCTGTATTTTCAATTGGCATTACACAATTAGCCCAATCAGGAATTGGATCGCCAGTGTCAACATAAACGGCTTGTTCATCTATACGCAAAATTATTGGTCTGGTTGGCATTGCATTCTGTATATCTACTGATTTGATTGCAAAACCATCCATGGCTGAGGCATGATAATGAGGGGAGGAAATCTTTGCCCATACCGGTTTGGCCAGGACTCTCCCGACGAGATTTTCATTAAGTTCTAATATTTCAGTATTTAAGCAACCTCGCAATTTGAATTTATCTAAAGCATCGTAAAATCGTTTCTGAGCATCTTGTAAAGGTATATCGTGTAAATAAATTGTCATGTGAGCATCCTTAAATTAATATTATTTCCACTTCGGAATTTGCTTCAAGCCCCGTTACCTCAGGTTCAATTCTTGCCAGACCAATGGCATCAATGAGAGAAAAAATTAAATTACTTTTATAAAAAATAGGTTCAACCAATTTCAATCCATTTTTTTCTTCCTCAAGCAAGCGGACCGGCACCCAATCCTCTCGACCTGCTGCAGATGAAATATTTATAGTTATAATCCCTTTCAATGTTTGAGGTTCAAATGCTTTTAACTCACCACGTAATTTTGGCATGATCCGACGTAAAAGTAGATGTGCAATGACAAATGCACTCACCGGATTTCCTGGAAGACCTATAATCGGTTTTTCGTTAGCATAGGCTAATATTGTTGGTTTTCCGGGCCGCACGTTGATTCCATGCACCAATACACCCGGTGATCCTAATTCATTGATTGCTTCAGAAGTCAGATCTCGTACACTTGCTGAAGACCCGGCGGTAACAATAACCAGATCGTTTTCATCATGCGCGATTCTAAGACTATTAAG
Organism: uncultured Chloroflexia bacterium; assembly: GCA_963765655.1. Lineage (GTDB taxonomy): Bacteria > Chloroflexota > Anaerolineae > Anaerolineales > Anaerolineaceae > UBA6170. The sequence continues at coordinate 778,078 of CAVXXH010000005.1, read as the reverse complement.
TAATTTGGTTTTATTATCTTGAATAATGGGATAACATTTCGGAATTCCTCCAAATTTTTCTACAATTGCACTCAAAGAATATGAATTAATATCCCTGATTTGGCCAAGTTCTGGTCGGTTATGCGGTGGGATAATTTCATCACCTGTCGACAATATACCAACTCTTGGCAGATCATACACCTCAATTTCAGTAATTCCAAGAGCCATAAGAGCACCGATCTCACTTGCTCGTATCCTTGTCCCCTTTTGGAGAACAAGATCTCCTTTCATGACATCTTCGCCTTTAAGAATTACATTCTCGCCAGCAGGAACTGCTTTATAAACTTCGATCTCCTTAGCATTGGAATATTGCGTATTTTCTACCATTACCACTGCGTCTGCACCGGCGGGCAACATGCCTCCAGTATGTATCAAACAAGTTTGTCCTTTATGGATTTGGAAATTTGCAGGTTTTCCCATTTGAATTTCACCAATCAAATCAAAAAACGCTGGTAAAACATCCGAAGCACCAAATGAGTCTTTACTATTCACAGCAAAACCATCAACTGTACTTCTGGTAAAAGCGGGAATATCCTCATCTGAATTGATATTTATTGTTAAAACTCGGTTTAATCCTTTTTCTGTTTTGATTTTTTCAGAGCGAATAACAAATAATTTAAAATGTTGTAATAATTTGTTTATTCCTTCTTCCGGTGTTAATAATTCCAAAAATTCAGGCATTCTTTACCTCAACCATAATATAAAAATTAAAAAGTATGCTAAAACACTGATTGAACCCAGAGAAGATAATTTTAATAGCATCCACCTGGGTTTGTATCCTTCGCCAATTCGCCACATTTCCCAAAATTGAATCCCAGCTAGAGGAAGCGAGAACCAGGCTGGCAAAGTCAATATTCCAGACAAGCCAAAAAAGGAACCTAATCCGTATAGCAGATAAGTCAAAAGTATAAAATAATTGTGAATTCGCATTCCTAACTTCCAGCCCAATACAGTCATAAGAGTATGACTTTGATTCTTGATATCTTCATAATAATTTTCTAAAGCTTGAGCCAGAAAATAAGCCAGTAAGAGAAAAAAAGCAGGAAAAGTAATCAAAAATAATGTTCTGTGCAATTCATTGATTTGTAATAAACATGCAAAAGAAGGAGCTAAAGCAACAACACTGATTGTATTAAAAAAACTTCCATATCCTTTTTTATTTAAAAAGAAGGGAGGTATTGCAGACAAAATAAGAATGATGAAGAAAATCCCCAAAAACACCCATAGGACAAAACTTAAATCTGTTATTGAATATAACAGTACAGAAAGGATTGCGCCTATTGTCAATAAAGACAAAGATAAAATTAGGAAGCTGTTCCTAAGAAGAGTCAATTTTGATGATCTCTTCTTATGGAAAAGCTCACTTAAATTGAAAAAACAGGATAATGTATCTGTACAAAGGGTAAAAAGTATGACGACAATCAAACCTAACCAAAATATTTGGGGGTTAATCATTCTCCCAATATAGGAAACTAATCCTGCTCCAATTGAATAACCAATTATGGAGAAAAAGATTAATTTTAATTTGATACATTCCCGAATTTCTTTGTAAACTTTTTTTTCTTCCAAATTTTTAAACTCTCAAAATATTATCAAAATTCCACAGTATCTTAAATTTACGGGCTGATTGGTTGAAATACAAACTCATTAATCAGACTATTATCATACCAGCATTAGGAACAATAAATTCAAAAATTGGAGGATTCTCACTTCCTGAATAAATTTGAAAACAAAAACCAGACATTCGCCGGACGCTCTGCCAACCTTCTCATAAAATAGGGATACCAATGTGTTCCGTATGGGACATAAACTCTTACTGGATAGCCAAGCTGTGAATATTTCTTTTGTAAATCTCGACGAATTCCATAAAGCATTTGAATTTCGTATGTCTTTTTGGAAAGATTCTTAATATTTGCATTAAGGATAGCATTTTCGATCCGCAATTCATCGTGAGAGGCAATAGCGATTAATGGAGGAAATCTGCCATTGTTGCTAATTTCAGGATAATTACATTGACTTATTTTATCCAGACAAATTCTAATTAAGTGATCAAAGTTTTCATCAACATCTTTCTTTTTTGGAAAAGCAACTTGGGCTGGTTCTTTGTATGCTCCTTTTACCATTCTAATCGGAATACACTCATTTGATAAATTTTCCACATCTTTTTCGCTGCGAAACAAATAGCTTTGAATAACTGTGCCAACCCCAGAATAAGTACTCTTCAGCCAATTGACTAAATCTAATGTTTCTTGTGTGATCGAGCTATCCTCCATATCAATCCGAATAAAATTCTGCATTATTTTTGCTTGTTCAAAAATACTTTGCAGATTGGATTTACATAATTCTTTGTCGATATTCAATCCCAATTGTGATAATTTAATGGAAACATTTGCCTGAACATCATTACTATTAATTGCTTCTAATAAGACAATCACTTCCTTTGTAGCTGCTAAAGTGTCCTTAACAGTTATTGCGTTCTCTCCCAGATGATCAACTGTCACATTTAATCCCTGGTCGTTCAAATTCTTCACAACTTTAATTACATCGTCAATACTAATTCCAGCAATAAATCTAGAGGCAACACGCCATGCAAATTTCCAATTCATGATTAATTTTTGTGCCCAAAATGCCTTCGATAGAAAAATGAAAAACGCTCTAAACATTACCACCTCTTGTGCTCAATTTTATTAGATTTTATCTTACATCATTTAGAGAGAACATAGTTATTTTTCACGATTGTCAAAAAATAGTATAGAATATTAGCAATGGCATCCAAACATAAAAAAACATCAATAAATAAACATTACAACAAAATAATTTTTTATTTTCTATTTTATATTCTAATTGTGATTGCCGGAATTAGTATTAATGGGGATCTCCAATCTAATTTTCAATTTGGAATTTTAGTGTTATTGATATTTTTCTTTAGTTTTCTGACTTTTTTAATATTCTTCGGTCAGTTTATTTTACCGGTCTTAAATCTTCCTGAAAGAATAAAAGCAGTCCAACGATTGATCTTATATCTCCTCGGAGATCACGGACCTGCTTTTTTTATTGAGAATGGTGAACTAAGAGAAAGAAGAATTGACCGATCAAAGAAAGGTCCTGGTGTAATTATTTTAGACACCGCCAGTGCTGCGGTATTAAGAACACCTGTGAAATACAAGGGAGCTATTGGACCAGGAATAGCATTTACAGAGCGAAATGACATCATCGCAGGAATTGTTGATTTACACATTCAATCTCAGAGTATTGGTCCAAGACAGGAAGAAGATCCATTTGCTCCTCTCCAAAAAGGCGAATCAACTGCTGCATATGAAGCAAGAATGGCCAGAAAAAACGAAACACTCGCTGCAACAAGAGATGGAATACAGATTTGTGTCAATCTGTCGGTACGTTTCAAATTGGATGCAAAACCAGGTGAAGGTAATTCAGCCTATGGATACAATCCCATATCAGTAGAAAAAGCCATTATGGGACAAAGTATAAACTTTGAAAAACCAGATGATAATCCTGACAGAATTACAAGTTGGAAATGGTACCCAGTCAATCTATCGATCGATATACTTCGCGAGTACATATCAAAATATACACTGAACGAAATATTTCCCTTAACGAAATCAGAGATCAACCTGATAGATTTAATGTCGAATCAAATAAAACTAAGACTTACTCAATCCCATTATTATCAAATTGATAGTTATGGGAAGGAATTACAAGAAACTGTGTTCAGTAAAGAATTTGATTTATTAAAGAAAAGAGGCATCAAGTTTATAGATATATCTATTACAAACTTGCGATTTCCAGCACAAATTGAGGAGGAATTACAAACCCGGTGGAGAACATCCTGGTTGGATGTAGCCAACAGAGAGAAGAAAATTGTAGAACAAGAACAAGCTATCCAAACACTTTCTGGTCAAGACCAGGCATTAATGGATTACGCATATGGGACATCAAAACACCTGGGTTCATATCAAGAAACAATTGATTTAGATTCGAAAGAATTATTAATCTCTCTACTAAAGGGAAATCTGGATACCATCTCGCAAGATCCAGAATTATCCTCCTTGCTAGATAGTGAATACAAGGATATTTCAGAACTAATTGAATGGGTAAGATCTCATGGAGATCTCTCATGAACCAGAATTCTCATTTTGAAAAGGAGTTCGAAAAAACGTCTAACTTTTTTATTAATTATTTGGATGGATTAATTAACTCAATTTTTTCAACGAGTTCAAAAGCTGGTTATGTTAGATCTCTTTTCCTTCAAACACTTTTTGTACTAACTTGGTTAATGTGCGCCTTTACATTTAATCAACCTGGAGAAATTGATTATCCTTGGCTTGATTTTTTATTTGCAATTCCTTACCCAATTATTTCTACAGTAGTTAATATCATTGAACTTTTCTTGGCTTGGGATGTCTTACTTGTCATGTTTTCAATTTTTATGGGGTATCATATTGCCTCCAATTTAGCATCAATCTATCTGGCTGATATTTTTGACATAAAAGATTTAGCAATATCGGAAAAATACATCAAGCAATCTGCTTTTTCATTCCCCGTATATTATCAAATTCAAATTGAGAATGCCCAGGTCCGATCAGAAGATCAATTATCACCAATCGTAAGAATTGGCGGTCCTGGGAAAGTTTTGATAAATCTTGAAAATGCTGTTGTTTTTGAAAATATTAATGGATCACCAAGAATTGTTGGACCTACAACAGAAAAACCAATTGAGTTGGAAAGCTTCGAAAGAATTCGAAAAATAATTGACTTAAGAGATCAAACAGCCAAATTGGATATATCAGCAAAAACGCTGGATGGGATTTCAATAGAGATCAAAGATATTCGCTTAATCTTTAGCGTTTTCCGGAATTCGAACCAGATGTCAATTACAAAACCATATCCATTTACTGAAGAATCTATTTATTGGTTAGTGTATCAACAAGGACCTGGTCCCTGGACTACCTCATTAATTGAAATGGTAAGAACAGAATTAACAAATTACATAAACCATCACCTGCTTAGTGAATTACTATCTTCTGCAGGAGCACCAGAAATTAATTTACTATTACAAAATCAAAACAAGATTGCGAAGAAAATTAGAAAAAATTGGGCTCATACACGAAGGTACAAAGTCAATCGTCTGTTTATTAGGAAACACAAAATTGGATCTCCAAATCATAAACCAATTTACTATAAAAAGACTCATGAAAAAAATAAACGGTTTTCCAGACTATTTATCAATAAAGGTGGCTACATTCCAGAGCTCATACCTCGCACTGCATTATCGAATCTGTTTTACGAAAACTTAACCAGTTCCTTCCAAAGTAAAGCGCAAAAGTACGGAATGAGGCTGGAATGGATCAATGTTGGCACCTGGCATTCTTCATCCAAAATTGTCCCTGAACAATATATCAAAGCTTGGAAAATGTCTAGCGAAAATGCCCTAAAACTTAATCCAAAAGTGCTCTCTGGCATCTTTAACCAAAATAGAAAACAATATTTAGCAAAGAATATCCAGTCTATTCCAATTATTTCATTTATCCATAAAAGAGAAAATGGTAAAACAAATTCTGAAATAGTTAATGAATTGATCAACGAATATAACGCGAAATTATGGAGTGCCCGAGATTTGTATATTAAGAAAAAAGGAAGGGTTCCGGTACAAATTGAACGAGCTTTATCGCATAGCCGAAAATATCAAATAAGTGTAATGAAAGAACAAGCATTTTTTCTGGGCGAATCTGAAATCCAAGACAGTGCAAATAATGGGGAAAACCAGGAAACAGACAATCAATAAAAGTCCATTCACTAAATGAATAAATTTTTTTATTTGAAAAATATTTAGATATCAATTTTTATGATTCTTAATCATTGACTCACATTATTACCATAATCTGATTACTTCATGAAGGAAATTTTTTACCTCATTGGAGTATCTGATGGCCACCTGGTATCTGAGGGTCTTGGTGTTCGGGTGGGAGAAGGTGTGAACGTTCTGGTTGCCGTTTTGGTAATTGTGGGAGTGCGTGTGATGGTTGAAGTAATTGTCGGCGTTTTTGTAATGCTTGGAGTAAATGTAGGTAATGGTGTTCTGGAAGAAGTCGCGGTAAATGTTCTTGTAATAGTAGCTGTTGAAGTTTGTGACGGAGTATTTGTAGGGGGATTTCCTATAATCGCAAATCGTCCAGATGTTTTCCAGGTAGGTCCTACAAACAACTGAACTTCATAAAAACCAGGTTTCCATTCAGAAGCCTCTTGGGTACATTCAGAGTATCCATATCCCCCTGTACTACCATTCCAAGGAACAGTTTCATAACATAACATAGCCATGTCACTAATTCGATACCAAATCGATGTCCACTGACTGCCAGGGATCATATTCACATAACTATAAGTAGCATACATAATAGATAATGGATGATCAAATTCCTCAGATGGGTTAATCGGTTGTAGATTCTCATCAATGCTTTTTGAGAAAATAATCGGACTGAATAGAGCATCAGGATTTGGAAATACTGTGCTTTCAAACAAAGCTTCTATCATTTCTGGAAGTGATGGTGTTGAACTGATTGCAGGTGTAAAGGTAATAGTTGGTGAAAGCGTGATGGTTGGTGATAAAGTTATAGTCGGTGTCAATGTGATTGTCGGAGTGAGAGTTATAGTTGGTGATGGTGGAAAGATTAGATAAATAGCTGGTTCCGCAAACCTATTAAAAAAGAAGGCGGAAACACCGAAAACAATCCCAACAAATAAAAAGCGGACTGCTTTCCATTGCATTTTTACTCTTTTCTGATAGAAAGGCATCCTCTGAGCAAGTTTATAATTTTTTATCGTTAACCACAAACTTGATAAAATACCTAATATAGCCAAGAAAAAAGCGGTTTGAACTGCTGTTTTTATATCTAAATCAAACATTTATTTAATACCTTAATTGATTGGATTATTATACCCTGATGACTTTACTCAAACAAAATCTCCAAAAATCAATATAATCAAATAAGTCACCATGATAAGGGATATCTTCAATGCCACTTCCAATAAATAGTATCATACACGAAAGATATAGAATTCAGAAAATACTTGGCCATGGGGGAATGGGCTCGGTATATATGGCTATTGATGAGAATATTCATACTCCTGTAGCTATTAAGGAAAATCTGGTTCTAACTGAAAATTACTCAACCCAGTTCAAAAAAGAAGCGGTTATTCTTGCAGGACTTCGACATCCAAACCTTCCCAGGGTTAGTAATTATTTCCATTTGCCTGGCCAGGGTCAATATCTAGTTATGGATTATATTGACGGCGAAGATTTACGAGAAAGAATTGAACGAGAAGAAAAACTATCTGAAAAAGACGTAATAATTATTGGTTTGATGATTTGTGATGCTTTGATGTATTTACATAACTTATCGCCTAAAGTGATTCATCGAGATATCAAACCTGGAAATATTCGTATTACACCTGAAGGAAATGTGATCCTGGTCGATTTTGGACTGGTAAAAGTTTTTGATATTAATCAACAAACAGCAACCGGCGCGAGAGCAATGACGCCGGGATATTCTCCTCCAGAGCAATATGGTCGGGGACCGACTGATGAGAGATCTGATATTTATTCACTAGGCGCAACTTTATATGCAGCCCTTACGGGAATGATCCCTGAAGAAAGTCTTAATCGGATATCAGGCAAAGAAAAATTAACATCGATAAAGAAATATCGTTCCACGATTTCTGAATCCCTGGATAAGATCATTCAGACTGCTTTGGAAATTGATCCTGAAAGACGATTTCAGACAGCAGAAGAATTCTATATGGCTTTACTAGCAGAAGGAAATTTCTTAATCTCTTCAAAGAACATCGGATTAATAACTCCACCCCCATCATCTCACTCAAGTACTTCGATAAAAAATGGGTTCTCTCAACCGTTAATCAAATCATTTTATGAAAACAATAATCAAAAAGTCAAAAAATCCAACAGAAAAGTCTGGTTATTGAGTCTATTGGCAATTTTAATCATTGTATTTTTTTTCTTTATAAACCAAAATAATAACCTTACGGATTTTTTATTATCAAGTAATAATAATAATGACAACGAATTAGTGGAATTATCAGATCAACATGAAAAAAACTCTACTTTAGAAAATCTAGCCATGCCAAATTTGGAAGTAACTGATAAACCTATCCAGTCTCAAACACCATTTTCAACACAAGAACAAACAACATTTCTGGGCGGAGGTTCAGGATTTATTGCATATTCTTCAGATTTTCAGGATAACGTTATGCAAATCTGGATGATGGATATTGAGGGAAACAATAAATTAAAATTGACGAATTTGGCAGATGGAGCATGTCAACCAGATTGGTCTCCGGACGGCAATAAAATTGTTTTTATTTCCCCCTGTAAAGCAAAAAAAGAGACCTATGAAGGTGCGAGACTATTTATCATGGATTTGGCGTTAAATAATGAAATTACCCCCATATCAATTCCACTGGATCCATCAGGTGATTTTGATCCTGTATGGTCACCCGATGGAAATCATATAGCTTTTTCTTCATTTCGACCAGGTAACCACCCAACAACGAAAGAAAGAATGCTTCATATTTATACATATAACCTTTTGAATGGTACTTTGAGTGAATTAACAAATTCGAGATGGAGAGATCGTGCTCCTTCATGGTCAATGGATGGTTCAAAGATTTCCTTTTCCCGAAAAATTGCCGATAGTGAAATTTGGATTCTGGATCTAAATTCAACAGAACCTTATGCCTTTGCAGCAAAAAGTAATATAGATTTTTTCTATCCTCATTGGTCTCTGAACGATCAGATTATTTTCTTTACCCACCAAAACAATTCAGCCGGAAGTCTCCCATATATTGTTGGAAAAAGAATCGAAGATGCTGGTGTTAACATTGAATTCAGAATTCCGCCCTCCGGTCAACAAAGTTTTAGTCCATCAGTCGATGCAGTCATTTCCCCCAATGGTGAATGGTTTGTATTTGAAAGTTGGCCCAATGGTGTGAATCATGATATCTACATAGCAACGATCAATGGAGCGAATTTAACAAAACTTAATACAGAATCAAGTTTTGAATTTAGTCCAGATTGGCGTCCATAATTATTTTAACTATTCAATTTCACTTTGAGTTTTTCTGAACCCTATGTTTCTCATAACATTGAGAATTTTTGGTAATACAAAATCATAAATTAAGTATCCAAACTTATTAACAGGAAAATCCCACGCACCAACTGTTCTAATGAAAATTCCACCAAACCCAAGTTTAAATTTATAAACTCCCCACATTCTATCATTTTCATTTAGTTCATCTGGCGCTCCCCAAAAATCATACATCATACAATTTTTTTCTTTGGCTCTCTGAATAGCTTTCCATTGAACTAAATAGGTAGCCATCAGGTTACGATTTTTCTCTGAGGACATCCCATAAACATAGTATGCTTTTCCAGAATAGAAATAGATGATCACAGCAGCTAAAATTTCCCCATCCAATTCAGCAATAATCGGTTCACTAAATCCTGCATCAAAGAATTTTCCCCATAAATTTAAATAATATTGTTTCGACCTGATCACAAAATTATCTCTCAATGCAGTTACCGCATAAAGCTTAAATAAATCCTCAAAATCAGATTTATTACCAATTCTTACTTTCACACCTTTTTTTTCACTTAAGCGAATGTTATAGCGTGTTTTTTGTTTCATATCTTTCAAAATCTCTTCATCAGACTTTTCAAGTGGTATGACTATCGTATTTCGAAACTGAATTTGTTCTTTAGATTCAATCCAGTTATTCCTTTTTAACAATTCCGGATAGTCAGGATTAAAATTGATGAAAGAAAAATCTTCTAAATTTTCTGTCTGAATTTCTTTAACAAAATCAGGATCAATTTTGATGAAAATTCCATTTCTATTTTTAGAAAATAACTGTAACCCTAGAAGTACCTTACTGATCTTGTCATTATCCCTTGTGCTCAACAGTGGACCTTTAGGACAATAATGGATTTTTGCAGATATGAAATATAAAAATTTTACACTCCTCTCGAGAATCAATGCACCAGCAATGATGTTTCCATTTAAATCCCTCCATAAAAGATAAAATGGTTTCCAACCATTTTCTCGTTTCACATCTGCCCATAAACTGGTTTGAAGGAAATGCGAATCTGGAAAAACATCAATACTTTTAGTCCATGTATTTACATCAGTGAGTTCATAATTTGTTGGAAATTTCATTAATTTTCCTGTTTTATTGATATGTTCAAATAAGATGAAAATATGTTAACTGAGGTCACTACGGACTCTTTGGAAAATGTTAATCATCTTGTATAAAACCGGATTGTAGACTCTATCATATGCAGGAGATGCCCTTTTAATAACTCCGCCAAATCCTCGCTTAAACCGATATACTCCCCATAATCCATCAGATCTGGAGTTGAAATCCCTCTCTAAAATTTCCTCCTCATCGTCAGGGATTCCCCACAAATCGTACGATGTACATCCTTGAGACTTCGCCCATTTTATTGCTTCAAATTGTAATAAATAGGTAGGCATTCTGTTGCGTTCTAAATTATTAGAAGCACCATAAAAATACCAGGACCGAGCTCCAATTCTAAAAACCATGATGCCAGCTAAGGCGATTTGATTATATTTTGCAATCAATAGGGCAACTTGATTGCTAGGACTAAATAAATCATAAACTAGTTGATAATATTTCTTTGAGTGAACTCCAAAATTATCACGTTTGCTTGTGTCAAGCATCAATTGATGAAAGTTAGAAATATCATCAGTTTTTTCAATCTGAATTCCTTTTTTTATAGCCAGTTTGATGTTATATCTGGTTTTTTGTTTCATTCTCTCCAACCAATCACTCTCACTACCTTGTAAATCTATTTCGATAGTACTTCCTGGTTGGATTGGTTTAGATACAATGAATTTTTTATCCACTTTGGCTTGAGTAAACTCACCAACAAAACTGTCTGGTTCGTATTTGAGAAAAATTACCTTTTTAGAGAAACAAAATTCATCGATTGAATTCCAAATATCATTTTCAATGAAAATTTTGCTTTTAGGTATATACGCAATTTTGAACCCGAACGGCAAATTTCTCATTAATATTTGAAAAACGAAATCCTTATGTTCAAACCTATAAGGTGTCCAGCCAAATTCAGATTTTAATTCTCCCCATTCATAAGTTTGAAGAATATGCGGATTTTCTACTGTAGGAAAAATTTCATCCCATGTTTTTTTATTGATCAAATTCATATTAATTAATTGTATTTAAATCTGCGGGCGGTGTTTTACGGACCTGCGCGCCTGGAATTTTTTCGTCAAAAATATTAACAATTTCAGAAATATTTCCCTTTGTAGCCAAACTAATCAATTCATTCACCACCTCATCAACATCTTCCGATGGCAAATTATCTTGATTGGATAAATGGTATATATCTGGATGGTTCGTTCTTTGAAAAGTCAAACCTTCATCCCATAAATCTTCTTCTAGTTTTTCTCCTGGCCGCGAACCAGTAAAAACGATTTCAATGTCCCTCCCCGGTTCCAATCCAGATAAGCGAATCAAATCCTCAGCTAGGTCCACAATCTTAACCTGATCACCCATATTCAATATAAATGTTTCACCGCCTTTGGCCATACCCGCAGATTGCAGCACAAGGTACACAGCTTCTGGAATCGTCATAAAGTATCTCTTCATATCAGGATGTGTGATCGTTATTGGGCCACCTTTTAAAATCTGTCGTTTGAATAATGGTACAACACTTCCTCTGCTACCTAACACATTTCCAAATCTCACGACACAATAAGATTTCTTACTTTTTTGAGCTGCTTTTAAAACAATCATCTCTGCAATTCTTTTAGACGCCCCCATGACATTTTTAGGTCTGATTGCTTTATCTGTTGAAATCATAACAAACTTATCAACATCTGCTTCCAGGCAAACTTCGACTAAATTTCTCGTTCCAAAAATATTATTGGTAACTGCTTCCTCGATATTTAATTCCATCATTGGAACATGTTTATGAGCTGCAGCATGAAATACAATTTGTGGTCGATGTTTTGATATTATCTGCTTTAATCTGTTTTTATCTTTCATATCTGCAATGATTGGAATGATTGAAATACCTGGAAAACTTTCTTTCATATCCAATAAACTCTCAAAAATACTATTCTCTCCGTGTCCGATCATTATAAGTTCTGAAGGTCCCCACCGGGAAATCTGTCTGCACAATTCCTTACCGATCGAGCCACCTGCACCAGTTACTACGACTATCTTTCCGCTCAACGAAGAACCAACAATTTCTTCGTTCATATTCGTTGGTTGTCTTCTTAACAAGTCAGTAATATCGACTTCCCGCAACCGATTTACATTTACAGAACCACCTAACAATTCATAAATACCGGGCATTGTGCGAAAAGGTTTATTCTTTAAACGGCAAATATCAGCCACCAAACGAACCACTCGACCTGGAGCACTTGGAATTGCAATAATAACCTCATCAACACTTAATTTTTCAAGTACTTTTGGTAAATCTGTTATCGTCCCCACAACTGGAATTCCAAAAATTTGTTGTTTTTGCTTTGCGGGATTATCATCCAAAAATCCAACAGGTATTAAGTTCATCTGGGGGTTTTTTTGAATTTCACGAACCACCAATGCACCAGCATCTCCAGCACCAACAATCACTAATCTCCGTTGCTCGCCATTTTTTGAAGGTGCTGAACCGACTGACGCCGAATCACCAATGATTCGCAAGGAAAAACGAATGCCACCAACAAAAACAAGGGATAATATCCAATCAATTACCAGAACTGAACGCGGTAAACCTTCAAAAACACCAAATGATAATAATGAGATAACAATCGATGAAACTACAACAGATGCAGTAGTTACCGAGACAATTATGACCTTTAATTCCTGAACACTGGCATACATCCACATTCTTCGATATAGTCCAAATAAGTAATAAACGAGTGGTTTAATTACCAGAGAAGTTACGACCATCCAAATAGCACTTGGGAGATATTGGAAAAATTGAGGACCTAATTCGAACCTGAGTGCATAACTACCTAGAATCGAAATTAAAATTAACACAATATCGCCAAAGAGAATGTATTTGTTTCGAACACTTGGTCGACCTCTCATTTTATCGTCCTCTTAATCCAATAACGGAACTAATAGTCAGTAACATGATTGAGAGATCCATCATCAAATCACGATGTTTAATATAATAAAGATCATATTCTAATTTAATAGCATTTTCTTCTATTGTGGATGCATACCCATAATTTACTTGCGCCCAACCAGTGAGTCCAGGTTTCACTAATAATCTTCCACGATAGAACGGGATTTGCTTTTGTAATTCTTCAACAATCATAGGTCTTTCGGATCTCGGCCCTACAAGACTCATTTGTCCTTTAAGAATATTAAAGAATTGAGGCAATTCATCCAAATGACTTTTTCTCAAGATTTTTCCTACCCATGTAATTCTCTCATCGTTCTGTTCGGCAAATTTGGCAGTTCCGTCCATTTCCGCGTTTTTATACATCGTTCTAAATTTATAAATATTGTAAGGCTTTCCACTTTTGCCTAATCGAATTTGTGAATAAATTATCGGAAGACCACTTTCAAAAATTATCAAAAGAGATATAAGTGGAAAACATAATATAATTAGAACAACACCAAATATACCACCTAGAATATCTATCAATCTTTTGCCTAATTCATAAAATCGATTGACATGAGCATAATCTATAAAACTTCGTAATAACCAGTCCGGTTTTAACAAAAATATAGGAACTCGCCCCGTCAATTCTTCATACATTACTGGCATGGATGTAATAACTTCTCCATTTTCTTCTGCTTCAATTAAGGCATTCAAAGCACCAGGATCCATTGCGCCTGTAATGGAAAAAACAACATCCGAGATATTGAAATCAACCAAAAGTGTATTGAGATCGGAAATTGATCCTAATATGGGGAAACCTGATATATTCCCATCCATTTTTTGTGGATCATCATCCACCAATCCTATCAATTGAAAAGGTTTGGGATTCGAATTCTTAATGATCTCAACTAATGCCTTACCAGAATTTCCAGCTCCAACAATGATTACTCGTCGTTGAAAGCGAGATGCAGTGAAGATTTTTATATAAATCAATCTCCAAAGAATAGTCAAAATGGCTGCGCAGGTGAAAAATAATGCAACACCTAGTCTTGGCAATGTGTTCGGTTCAGATAAAAAGAAGACTACTAAATAAAGGGATATACTGAGAAATATGGAAATGCCAATTCCACTGATTGTCTCAGAAATTTTGTGAACTTTTCTTACATCGTACAAACCAGATAGAAAAAGAATCCATAGAAATGGCAATAAATAAAACCAAAATGGCGGTCTCTCAACTAAAAATTGCAAAGAAAAATTTAGCCATTCATCGGGCTCAACAGACCAAAAATAGAGTGCTATAAGTAGAGATAGAATCGCAATAACAAAGTCACCGGTTAATAAGATCAATTTCCTTTCAGATGGCCTTAATTTCCAGAAACCTTTTTGACTTATATCAATATTAACCATGCTTTTCTTTTCCGAATCCGGTTGCCAAACTAAATATAAAACCCAAGCCCCAAGAACAATGCATGACAATGATAGCAATTGGGGTTCCAATTAAACAATAAGACTCTTTTTCAATATCAATAACAGTCAATGTTCCAATACTTAAAATAAGAAAATATAAGAGGATAATTATGCTCAGAATAAACCAAACCATTGGAATGAAAATTGCCGCGAGAATTAATAAAATTATACCAGAGACAAATATCGGTGGAATTGCTTGCCGCCACCTTATAGTGTCAGGATACTTCTTTAACATTCGAAATTTCCAATAACCATACCGCCAATATTGTTTTGACAAACTCATGATTGTGTCTCTGGCAATATATTGGGTTTTGATTCTTGGGTCAAAGTATATTTTTTTTCCAGAATTTCGGACTCTTACATTAAATTCATAATCCTCATTCGCTAATAAATCCTCATTAAAATATCCGATGTCCTCAATCAGTTCTCGATAAAATGCACCATATGGAACTGTATCAACAAAACCAGGATCAGAACTATAACGATATTTTGCATCACCGACACCAAATGGGTGTGAAGCAGCTAGTGAAATGCATTTCCCCATCTTTGATTCAGAACCTGGAATAATGATCCATCGTCCACCCACATTTGAACCCAAATTATCATTCAGATCCGCAACACAATATTTTATGTAATTTGGGTCTGGAATTGAATGAGCATCCATGCGAACTATAATATCACCTGAACTATTTCTGATTCCAATGTTCACCGATGCAGGGATATTTTTTTGTGGATTTGTTATGACTTTTATGCTTAATTTATTGTATTTCTCTTTTTCAGTATTTATAACTGAAATGGTTTGATCAGTTGATTGGCCATCTATGATAACGATTTCGATCAATTCATGTGGGTAAATTTGTTGATTGAGTGCTTCAAGTAAAAACCCAATATTTTTTTCTTCGTTATAACATGGCACTATTACTGAAACAAAGTTCATTAATGGTTTCAATCCTTTGGTTTTTTGTTTTTTACAGCAAAAGGCGAATTCTAAAGATCAAAATTTATTTTTTTACTGCAACTGCTTCAATTTCTACACAGGCATTTTTTGGTAAAGCAGCAACTTGAAAAGCAGATCTGGCAGGTGGTTCATTTGTAAAATATTCACCATAAATCTTATTCATTAATGGAAATTCTCCAATATCTTTTAAAAATACAGTTGTTTTTACTACTGAATTTAAATCTGAACCAGATGATTTTAGAACCTCAATTAGATTTTTTATTGCTTGATGTGTTTCAGTTTCTATACCTCCTTGAACCAATTCACCAGAGACTGGATCAAGGCCTAATTGGCCTGAAGTAAAAATATAAGCTTCAGTTTCAATCGCAGCTGAATATGGACCAATTGCTTTTGGAGCTTTTTCGGAAATGATTACTTTTTTCATATTATGTTCCTTTTCTATCTGTCTGACAATTATACCTTGCTATCAAAAACACACCTGATTTTGAAAAGTTTTCGAATTAATAATGAAGATTTCCAGTTTCACTCGTTATTCGTTTTCTGAATACCCAATAGGTCCAGGATTGATATGCAATAACAATCGGTACAAATATGAGAGCAATTATCGTCATGATTTTTAATGTATACTCACCGGATGCGCTGTTCATGATTGTTAAGTTGTACATTGGATTAATGCTTGAAACTAGAACACGTGGGTAGAGGATCAGAAATATGGTGCTGGCTGAAAAAAAAATCGTCAGACAATTCATAAAAAAAGCCCAGCCATTTCGTTTGATTCTTATAAACCAACCAACAGCAAACAAAGATAATACCGCGCCGATCGGTACAACTCCTGGATTTACGCCAAGTTGATCAATGATGTCTGTAAAGAAATAAGTTTCAATAACAAATAGTAGTAACACTAAAATATTTGGGAACCAGAGTTTCATCGCAAGATTATTGATTCTATCTGCAAATGGTTTATCCAATTTCATTGAAAGAAAAATCGCCCCTTGCACAGTAAACCCTGTTAAGGTCACAAGACCTCCAATAATTGAATAAATATTGATCAAATCCCAAAAGTTACCTACATAAATAAAGTTCTCTCCAATCGGAACGCCCCTAATAAAATTAGTGAACGCTACTCCCCACAATATTGCAGGAATAATACTTCCGAAAAATATTGACCAATCCCAAAATTTTCGCCATTTAATGTCTTCAACCTTACTTCGAAATTCAAAGGCAACTCCTCTTAAAATCAAAGCAATTAACATTAAAAATAATGCAATATAAAAACCACTGAACAAAGTTGCATACCAATTTGGAAAAGCTGCAAACATTGCTCCACCGGCAGTGATTAACCAGACTTCATTTCCATCCCAATGAGGACCTATTGTATTGATTACCATTCTTCGCTCAGTGTCACTTTTTGCTACAAAGGGTAGCAAAATTCCAACACCGAAATCAAAACCTTCCAAAATGAAATAACCAATGAATAAAACAGCAATTAGTAAGAACCAAATTGATTCATAATTCATAATTCACCTCGATCATTCCCAATAAGATTTTTCTTCTTCAGTTCGTTTTGGTTCATCAAATGCAATTTTCTTAGCATACTTTGTTAATAAATAAACATCTACCACCATTAAAGCGCCATAAATTACTGAAAATCCTATTACTGACAACCAGAGCATACCAACAGTCACATTTGGGGAAATAGCTTCTGATGTTTGCAAGTAACCATAAACGACCCAGGGTTGTCGTCCGACTTCAGTTAAAATCCAACCAGAAGTATTAGCAAGGTAAGGTAAAGCGATAGCAAAAGGAAAAAACCTTAACATCCTAAAACTTAAAACTTTTTCCTGCATGACCAGATAGAGTCCTAAAGATGTAAGAAAAAACATCAGGAATCCAGAACCCACCATAGCCCGAAAAGACCAATAATTGATGGTGATTGGAGGTATGTAATTACCAGGTCCATACATTTCTTCGTACTCAACTTGAATATCCTTTATTCCTCTTACCTCACCATCAAACCGATTGAAAGACAACAAACTTAGAACAGCAGGGATTCTGAAAGAAAAAACATCTTTTTGGTTCTCTTGATCAACAATGGAAATGATGGAGAATGAAGCGGGATTTTCAGTTTCCCATAAGGCTTCTGCAGCTGCCATTTTCATTGGTTGTGTTTTTACCATATGTTGTCCTTGACTGTGACCAACCAAAATAACCAAAAACACCGAAATCAATCCAATAATTGTAGCTAATTGAAATGATTTTTGAAAGAAAGCTACTTGCTCCTTTCGAAATAGAAAGTAAGCGCTAACTCCTACAATAAACAAAGCGCCTGTTGTATATCCTCCGAATACCGTGTGGGGAAATTGAACCCAAACATTCGGATTCCCTACCAGAGCACTAAAATCATTCATCACCATTCTTCCATTTTCAAGCATAAAACCCATAGGAGATTGCATAAAAGAATTTGCAACGAGTATCCAAAAAGCTGAAAGCGTAGATCCAATAGCAACTAGCCAGATGGATATCAAATGTATTTTTTTTGATAGTTTATCCCATCCAAATACCCATACTCCGATAAAGGTTGATTCAAGGAAGAATGCTAACAATGCTTCAATAGCCAATGGCGCTCCAAAGATATCACCCACAAATCTTGAATATTCCGACCAATTCATTCCAAATTGAAATTCCATTACGATACCAGTAACAACACCCATAGCGAAATTTATGAGAAACAGTTTCCCCCAATATTTGGTCATTTGTTTATAAATTAGTTCGCCAGTTCTGAAATAAATAGTTTGCATGATTGCAACAAGTAATGCCAAACCAATTGTTAAGGGCACAAAGAAAAAATGATATACAGTGGTTAATGCAAATTGCCATCTTGATAAGATGATTACGATTTCATTCATATTTTTCTCTCCAATAAGAGGTTTATAAAAAAAAGAAATAAAACTGCACTAAGACTTCTCTAGAATCAATGTGAATTATCGCACAAAATAAAGATATGATCGAATTATCATCTCAAACAAAAAATCAAAATTTCAATTTTTAGGGATTGAAAAGAAAAATTTACTACCGATTCCTAATTTGCTTTCCACCCAAACTTTCCCATTGTGTGCTTCAATTATGTGTTTCGTGATAGATAAGCCAAGTCCAGTTCCCCCTGTTGATCGCGCTGGATCCGTTTTGTAAAATCTTTCAAAAATCCTATTAACTGAATTACTATCAATTCCGATACCAGTATCCTCTATGGAAAAAGTAATTTCCGTAGGTTCATCTTGAACTCTAACATTTATAACTCCACCAGGTGGAGTGAATTTAATCGCATTGTGTAATAAATTTACAAAAACCTGTCCAATTTTGTCCGGATCAACCAAAATCTCTGGTAAGAAATCGGGAATATCTGGGGAAAGACTTAATCCAGAACGTTCTGCCTGAACCTGCATTCTTTCTATGGCTTGATCAACCAATACCTTTGGAGAAATAATAATTTTCCGTAAGGGAACTCTTCCTGACTCAATTTTTGATAATTCTAATAATTCCTGCACCATTTGGGTAAGGCTATCAATTTCAACATCCATTCTGTTTAAAAATCTTCGTGCTGCAGGAGGATCTTCAAGCGCACCTTCTTGCAATGTATCCGATAAGGCTTTTATCGAAGCAATTGGGGTTCTTAACTCGTGTGAGACATTGCTGACAAAATCACTTCTAATTTTTTCAAGTTGCCGAACTCGGGTCAAATCCTGAATGACTAATAAGACTCCCCCCAAAAATATTTCATCCAAAGGCTTGGCGATTGCTTGAACAAACAGTTTATTTGGATTTATTTCAATGGTTATTTCAATTTGTTGGCGTTCTTTTCTACAGGTTTTCCACAGATCAAACAATTGGTGATTTCTCAATATTTCAATGATTGATTTGCCAGATGTATCTTCTTTTTTGAAATTAAAAAGTCGTTCTGAGGCAGGGTTAGATAATTGGACTGTTCCACCTTCATCCACAATTAAAACAGCATCTGTCATTTGGTTTAATACAGCGTTGAGGGTCTTTCTTTCTAACTTCAATTCTTCATTTTGTTGATTCAAGTAATCTGTAATTTTCAAAAGATACAAACTTAATAACTCGATTTCATCTTTTCCGTTTAAATTATTTTCAAGGCCAAAATCAACAATTTCCATGCGATCAATTGCTGAATTGACTTGCTTAAGAGGTTCTAAAGTTCGTTTTGTTATCCTAAAAGCAAGGAAAATTATAATAGTCGCTGTTAATAAAGACGCCCCAAAAATCGTTATTTGGAAATTTCGCAATTTCTGATTTATATTTGAAATTGAAATCGATACTCTTGAAATTGCTAAAATTTCGTTGTTTTCATTCGTTATTGGCAAAGCAACATATAAGGATTCCTCATTTATGGATTGACTAATTCTAATATCGGATCCGAATCCATATTGTAAGGCCTCCATTATTTCTTTCCGATTACTGTGATTTTCTAAATCATCCGAATTAATTTCAGAATCGATTAATACAACCCCATCTGGGCGAATTATTGTAATTCGTGCTGACATTAGTTTGGAATTATTGGTTACAATTTTTTCCAATTGCTGACTATCGAATTCAGGAATTAAAAACGATTTTGCCTGGTCTGCATTTATTTTTGCATTAACTTCCAAGTGTTGAATCAAAGATTCTATATAAATATTCTTAACAAAAACCGTGAGGTAAATTCCAAGACCAATGAATAAAACAATAATTAAGAGAACGTAAGGGCTTGCAATTCTGACTAAGATCGATTTTCGCATTCACTACCCTTCAAACCGATAACCAGCACCTCTTGCAGTTAATATCCGTTTAGGATTGGATGGATCTTCTTCTATTTTTTCTCTTAACCAACGCACATGAACATCCACTGTTCGACTATCCCCAATATATTCCCATCCCCATACCGATTCTAAAATCTGATCTCTGGAAAGCACCTGATTTTTATGTCTAATTAAGTAAATCAATAATTCATATTCTTTTGGTTTTAGATTAACAATTTTATTATCTACGCGAAGTTCTCTTCTGCCTAAGTCAATTTTAATCTTATCAAATTCAAAGAATGATTTTTGATCTGTACCACTATTGATTAAATTCATTTCATCTCTGATAATTTTTACTCTTCGAAGCATTGCTTTAACTCTTGCAATTAATTCCCTCATACTAAAAGGTTTTGTTAAATAATCATCAGCACCCACTTCCAAACCAACTACCCGGTCAATCTCATCATCTCTCGCTGTTAGCATGAGAACTGGTGTGCTTACTTCTGACCGTAATTTCCTACATACTTCAAATCCATCCATTCCAGGTAGCATAATATCTAGTAAGATCAAATCGGGTTTTGAACTTCTAACTACTTCCAAGGCTGATGGACCATCACCTGCTATGACAACTTCATATCCTTGTTTAGTAAGGTTATAAGCAAGTGTCTCCTGCAATGAGATTTCATCTTCTACTATAAGAATTTTTTCTACCATAATTTACTCCATTAAACCCAAACTGGATTTAATTTAAATGATAAGTTACTTCATTTTAAACCAGAACGGATAAGAAGGTGTTAACATTTCAACAACAATTGTTAACAAAGAGAAGATGATTCGAATTTTATTCTTCAATCAATTGCAAATATTCGTCAATAAATATCGTTTCTTTTTTTCTAAAAGATTCTACAGCAATTAATGTAACCAATGATGATTCAAATAATTCTTCAAAAGTGATTGGTTCTTCTAAATTTAATTTAATTGAATTAATAAAAGCTTGCCATGAACCTAGATGACCTTTATCTTGAGCAAAGCGACTTTGATATTGTGTTTTCTTGCCATTTGCCGTCAAAATTAATTTTCGAAAATCTATTAATTGAACTACTTTTCCACCACTAAAAATCTCTAGAGTTTCCTTTTCAACACTTTTATCACCATTCGCTAAATATTCAATTGTAGCAATTGAACCATCATCAAAAATCATATTTATGACTACATTGTCATCATTGTATTTTCCAAGGTTGGGAAGTCCAAGCGTTTGAATACTTACTGGTTTTGAATCTGCCAGGTATATACACAAATCAATGAAGTGACATGCTTCTCCAATAATTCTCCCCCCCCCCTCGTTTGGATCATGTACCCAATGATTTGATGGGATAAAACCAGCATTAACTCGATAATGAATTATTTTTGGTTCTGCACTCTTTTTTATGAAATCTTTGGCTTTCAAAATAAACGGGGAGAATCTTCGATTGAATCCTACCATCAAATTTGATTTGGAATTTTTATAAACCTTTTCAATGCCGAACAATTCAGACGTGTTTAATGCCAGTGGTTTTTCACAGTAAATGTGTTTATTCGATTGCAACCCACTGAGAATTTGTCTGGCATGATCACTGTGTCTCGTTAATATAACTACTGTATTAATTTCATTATTATTAAATATCTCTGTTTCATCAGTACAGGCGAATTCATAATTATATTTTTTTGCTAATTGTCTGGCGCTTAAACCTTTTGCGCTACATATACCCATTTTTTTGACAGATGTAGTTTTTTGAATAATTGGTAAAAAAACTGCACTTGCAAATAATCCTGCTCCAAGAATTCCTATGGAAACCTTATTTTCTCCCAAATTTAATACAGAGGTTTTCTGAAGATCCACACGGCGTTCTGATAGGTTTGAGGATCCATTATCTGGATACTGGATGATTACTCCAAGAAATTTTTCATTCTTTTTACCTGTGATCGTCTCGTAAGCTTTAACTCCTTCATCAATTGGGAAACGATGAGTAATTAATGATTTGACATCTAATTTTTTATTTTCCAGTAAATCAATAATTGCAGAAAGATTTCTCCCTTCAGTCCAACGCACATAACCATAAGGATAATCCTTACCTTGTTCTTCATAAGCGTGGTCATACCTACCAGGACCGTATGATCTTGAAATTAATACGTTTAACTCTTTTTCATAATAAATTTTTCTTGGAATTTCAAGGCCAACAGCGCCAACAGCAACAACAGTACCTTTATCACGAGCTAATTGTCCGGCTAATTCAATTGGATCATTGGAATTTGTATCTGCGCAAATGAAAACTACATCGAAACCGCGGTTCTCTGAAAAATTCATGCCCTGGTCTAGAGCCAGTTCTCTATGTACCGCTGAAATATCTTTGCTTTTTGCTTGATCTACTCTTGATTGGTCTAAATCGATACCAAATACTTTCATTCCAGCCGCTTTACAAATATCTATCATGATTAAGCCTAATAATCCAAGCCCAATGATCGCTACCTTTTCCCCAATCTGAGGAGCTGCGATTCTAAATCCATGTAAAGAGATCGCTCCTAATGTTGAAAATGCTGCCTCTTCATAGCTGACTGAATCAGGGATTTTTGCGAAAAGATTTTTAGGAATGAGGACAAATTCAGCATGGACAGCAAAACCACCTCCTGCACAGGCGACTCTATCTCCTGGTTTAATATCTTCTACACCATCCCCTACCGAAATCACTTCACCCGCTGAAGAATATCCCAATGCCATTGGTGTATCCAGTCGATTTAAGGCTGCCTGCATGGTTGGGATGATGCCTTCGCGTTGAGCTTTGTCAAGCACCTGCTTCACCAGATCAGGTCTTGATTTCGCTTTCATCAATAAACTCTTCTCTGCAAATTCAACAACCATTCGTTCAGTTCCAGAAGAGACAACAGAAGCGTGATTTTTTACAAGAATATGACCAGATTTTATGGCCGGAATTGGCACATCGACAATCTCCGCATTGCCCTCTTTGATGTTTTGCAATAATTGTTTCATGGATTATCCTTAAAAAAACTGATACAGGTTACGTAACCTGTATCAGAATTATATTTCATTTTTTCGATTCGTTTATTTCGCGTAATCAATTGCACGTGTTTCACGAATAACTGTAACTCTGATTTGACCAGGGTATTGCATATTTTCTTCAATTTTCTTGGCAACATCTCTGGCGATGCGTAAAGCGTCCAGATCATCAATATCTTCAGGACGAACAATAATTCGAACTTCACGACCTGCTTGAATTGCATAACTCTGGCTGACTCCCTTGAAAGAGTTAGCGATATCTTCTAAAGCACGCAATCTTTTTATATATTGTTCCAAATCTTCTCTACGGGCACCAGGTCTTGCACCAGATATTGCATCTGCAGATTCAACAATGATTGCTTCTAAAGATTCCTGTTCAGTTTCGTGATGATGTGAGGCAATCGCATTTACGATCTTTGGATTGACACCATAACGACGGGCAAATTCCGCACCGATTAATGCGTGAGTACCTTCAGTATTATGGTCCATGGCTTTTCCAAGATCGTGCAGTAATCCTGCAGCTTTGACGATCTCAATATCAGCACCTAATTCAGAAGCGATGACTGAGCCCAATCTAGCAACTTCAACAGCATGTGATAATTGGTTTTGGCCATATGATGTTCGGTATTTTAATCTTCCCAGCACCTTCAGAATTTCTGGTCGTATGCCTGAAACTCCTGCATCGTAAGCTGCCTGTTCTCCTGCCTCTTCGATCGTTTTTTCAACTTCTTTCCCTTTATCTTCCAGTACTTTTTCAATGTGTGCGGGGTGGATTCTTCCATCTAATATTAGGTAATCCAAAGCCCGACGCGCAACTTCTCTTCTTACTGGATCAAAACAGCTGATAGTTACAGCTTCAGGAGTATCATCCACGATCACATCTACTCCTGCAGCTTGTTCAAAGGCACGAATGTTTCTACCATTTCTTCCAACAATCCTACCTTTCATTTCTTCATTCGGTAGAATCACGACTGATGTTGTAACCTCATTTACATGCTCCGAAGCAACTCTTTGGATTGCATCAGCAATAATCTCCCGGGCTCGTTTTTCACCCTCAGCACGTGCTTCTGCTTCAATCTGGCGAATAATTCTGGCCATATCTGCTCGGCCTTCTTTTTCTGCTTCCTGAAGAAGGATCTCTCTGGCTTCTTCAACGCTCATTTGCGCTATTCGTTGTAATTCGCCTAATTGTTGGGCGTACATTTTCTCAATTTCGTTCGATCTTTTATCGAGTAAACTTTGACGTTTATTTATCGTTTGCTCGCGAAGCTCAAGTCTCTCAATCCGGTTATCGATTTCAGATCGTCTTTTGTGTAATCTTTCTTCTTCTTTAAGATTTTCATTTCTTCTTCTTGTGATTTCATCTTCAGCGTCTTTAAGTACCTTTATTGCGTTATCTTTTGCTTCTAATTCTATTGTCTTCGCACTTTCCTTCGCATTAACAATCATAGAATCAGCTTGGTTTTGTCTATCTTTTTTTAATCGCTCTGCATAATAACGATTCAAAAAGAATACAACAATTGCGATGATAACCACATCACCTATAATCAAAAATAGTGCTAATAATTCTTGCTTCCCCATCTATTCACCTCATTTTCCATTTGAATTTTCATAAGTTTGTTGGCGAAGATTATTCCATATTGTTTGAACTGTTAAATTTACAGTACTATATGAGAATCCGCGCCTGATTAAATATCCAGATAATCTTCGAATAAAAATCTCTTTGTCATATCCAGACAATCTCCTGGCAAATTTTTCAGCAGCCAGATTTGCTAATTTTTCTTCTGGCATAATATCACCAGTTACTTCACTAATAATTTCTTCACTTATTTGTTTATTTTTTAATTCCCAGGTAATTAATTTTTTACTTCTTGGTTTATAAATACTTCTGTTTTCTACCCAATTTTTTGCATAGTCCAAATCATTTACATAACCTTTTTCAATGAGCATTTTCATGACATCTGAAATGATATCTTCATCATAGTTATTCTCATTCAATTTCTTTACAACTTCAGACTTTGTCCGAGGTTTATAAGAAATGTATTTCAAAGCTTTTTGATACCCGTCTTCAATTTGGTCAACTTTCTTCAGGCTATCCATCTTTTCTTGCGAAATTACTTGACCAACCTTTAGTAGCCTTGCATTAATAACATACAAACCAAACGCAAATTCCCCATCGAGAAAAATACTAACTCGATTAGGATTTTTTTTCTGTATCGATAATGCAGTTATTGTTTTTTGCACCACTTAGCCATCAAATCCTATTGCGGATTCAGATGACCTTGTTTCTCAACCAGTAACTTTCTTAGATTTTATGATTTATTCCAGAAAACGTATCATGAACCATTTGATTCATAAAATTTGTGGTTCATTTTCTGAAATCTCCATTCATCAAATTTTCAATCGTTAACCGATTGTTATGTTTTTATTAACTCTCATTCAACATGAGAAAAAACAATTTCAAGATCAAATAAAGTGATCCGCAATCATAATCATAAATATAAATTAATATAAGTATTATAACTCATTTTTTATTATGAAATCAATAAATTTATGTACATAAAAATAATTACAGATTTAATAATTCAATGTATTTTCCAGTTTGATTCAATAAATCGTTATGATTTCCTTTTTGAATGATTTGCCCCTGATGAAAAACCAAAATTTTATCAAAATAGTCCATATTAATGTAACGATGTGTGACAAAAATCATTGTTTTATCGCTGAATTTATTTTGAATCAACTGACTTATTTCAAAGGCTGATTTTGGATCCAAATTTGCATAAAGCTCATCAAATATTTGCACATCAGCATTTAATAAAATTGATTGAGCAATTGACAAACGTTGAATTTCACCACTTGATAGATTATTTCCAAACTCATCCAATCGTGTATTTAAATCCAGTCTTTTGGGATTATATAAATCAACACTCTGAAGGGCTTGAATTAGTTCCTCTTCTTTCGAATCTTCTTTGGCTAAAAGTAGATTTTGCCGGATAGTGGTTCCGAATATATAAGGATTTACTGTTAAATATCCAAACCTTTCCCTGATTTTTTTCTTTGGTATTGTTCTTAAATCTTGATCCTTCAGGATTATTCTTCCTCCATAATCATTTCTATTCCCTAAAAGCAACTCAATGAATGTAGTTTTCCCAGCACCATTCACACCAACGATGGCGATTTTTTCTCCTTTATTGATTTCAATATTGATACTTTTTACTGCCAGATGATTTTTTTGATCAGGATAAGCATAAGACACATTCAGGAATCTTATTGGGAAGACTTCATGATCGAGCTCCCGGAAAACCATCTCCGTTTTTAAAGGAATATCTTCAATTTCTTGAATTCTTTCAATGGAACTTTCAATATCACCATACAGATATGCCATGGATGGGATATTTGACAATACTTCAAAGCTGGTAAGGACAACTAAGGAGATTACTCCAATCAACACCAAATCCATTTTCCCTTCATTCGCAAGAAAAATACTTAGAACCAATACCAATACAAAAAGTCCTTGAATTAAATTAAAACTAATTAATTGCCAAATAGATTGCCAGACAACTGTTCTGGTTTGTTCTCTTTCCAAATCCTTTATGCTATTTTCCAGATCTACCGTTAATTGTGATTCCACCTGGTAGAAAATTGCTTCGTAGATGAATTGGTTGAAATTTATCACTGAAGATTGGAATTTGTCCCGGGATTGTTTTAAATTCTCCTTCGATAATTTGCCGATTTTTATTGAAAAATATGGAATGATTAAACCAATTATTAAATATCCCCCAGCGTAAACAAATAATAAATCCACAGCTTGAAGTCCTAAAAAGATTCCTACAAGTACGCTTATTATTAATGCAACGATGGCTGGCGATAATAAGCGTACAAACACATTTTCCATTTGATTAATGTCATGAATGATAATTGAAAGGAGATCAGTACCAGAATATCTTTCAATGAGTTGAAAATATTGGGTAGATAATTTAGAAAAAACAGACAATCGCATATTTCCTAAAATCTTAAAATTAACTTCATGAGTTTGTAATCGTTCTATATATCTGAATATGCTTCTTGATATTCCAAAAAACCTAACCCCGACAATAGATACTTGAAGTGTGGCAATCGATGGATGAAATCCAGCCAAAATAATTAAGTAAGCTGAGACACCCATCAAAGCTACAGAGCTTATCACAGTAAAACAAGCAAGAATAATGGATATCCCTATGCTTAGCCAAGACTCTTTTGCATAATGCCAGAAATTCCTAATCATTAAATTTTTCTCCGAAATAAAATTTAATGAATTGCTGAAAATCAATATTTTTAGCCATTAAACCATCGAAAGTTCCACTGGTTATTGGCTTATCTTTCTGAAAAAAAAGAAGTGAATCCGCCTTTTGAATGGTATGAATTCTATGGGCAATTGTTAAGAGAATTTTATCTTTTCGGAATTCCTCAAGTACTTTTGAAATTACCTGTTCTGATATTGGATCTAAAAATGATGTTGGTTCATCACATAATATGATGGAGGAATTTCGCATGAGAAGTCTTGCCAGACCAATTCTTTGCCTTTGACCACTGCTGACCGTTTTTCCAAACTCCTGGATTTCAGTATGGTATTTCTTGGGTAAAGCATCGATAAAGGCATTAAGTTCAACAATTCTAAGAATCTTTTCCAGATTATCTAAGCCATATTCTGGGTTCGCAATTGATAGATTTTCTATAATGCTCCCATTAAAAATAGCTGGACTCTGAGGTAACCAGGAAATTAGAGAATAATATTTTCTGGGGTTTATCTCATTAATATTAATTCCATCTATTAATATTTTTCCTTCATTGGGTTTGATGAACCGTAGTAATACACGAAAAAAAGTAGATTTTCCGGTCCCATTTGCGCCGACAATGGCATAATGTTTACCTTTTTCAAAACAAAACGTGAAATCATTGATAATGGGTTTTTCTTGATGAGGATATTGAATTGTCAGGTTTTCAACTTTTATCCTTTGACCGAGGTTTGTAGGGGAAGTCAGCCATTCCTTATTCTCAGGAATTTCGTTTTTTGACATGAAAGAATGAATTTCCTTATAAGCTTCAACCCCATTCAAGGCTGCATGGAACCGTAATCCTAAATTTCTCAATGGTAAATAAAATTCAGGAGCAATGAGCAGGATAAAAAACGCTTGTTCAAATGTGATTTTAAAATACAAAAGTCGCAATCCTACTTCTACAGCAACCACAGCTATTGATAATGTGCTTAGTAGCTCCAGAACCAATGCCGATAAAAAAGTGATTTTTAAGACCGACATAGATTTCTGGAGATAATCGTCATTTGCTCTTTTGATTCTTTCTATGTGATTCTCATGTTGATTAAATAATAGAATTGTTTTTAATCCCCTGATTGAATCCAAAAAAAAGGTTGATAGTTTGCTTAAGGTCTCCCATTGTTTTTTATTAGTTTTTTCACTGTATTTTCCAATTAAGAACATAAAAAATGGGATTAATGGTGCGGTTAAAATAAAAACAAATCCGGATAGTAAATCAAGAGGAAAAACGAAAAACAGAATACTGACAGGAATGAGAATTGATAAGGCTACTTGTGGTAGAAAAAGTGTGTAATAATCTTCAATCGCCTCAACGCGATCAAAAAATATTGTTATCAAATCACCTGAATGGGTTTTATTGATTGAGTTATTCTGAATTAAATTATCAGCTAATTTTTTTCTAAATAAACTTTTAATTTTTTGAGCAACTCTTTTTGTGAGTACTTCTCCAGAAAAATTAAAAAAACCTCGAAAAATTATTAACAAAACAATCAACAAAATTGGTTTTGTGAGTTGATCCAATGATTGATTAATAAATATTACTTTGTTAATTAATTGGGATATGAGTTGTATTTGAAATATTAATAATATTGTCCCAATTTCAAAAAAAAAGATAGAAAATATGAAAAGATTGGGAAAATTAATCAACCAATTAACTAGTTTTTTGTGCAAAATCAATAAATCCTATTGAACCCGAATTTTACAAACTTATTTTCTAAAAACTATTCAAATTTCAATAAATTTAAAATATCCAGATAGGAAGCATAGAATATTTCATTCATAATTGAATTATCCACTTCGTAAGGACCGCCAAAAGAACCATCCTGAAAAACACTTTTCGTGCCTTCAGCACTTAATAATCCTTGATAATGTGGTGGGATTTTCTCAGTTTCTGGTAAATCACCAACTCTGGTAAACGGAAAAGCTTCTAACCAATTTGCATGTGCAGGTTTAATGTCATTTTCAATAGCAATTTTTTCGACACTATGAGATTGCCACCAGGCATACCATATAACCTGAATATCTGAATATTTATTAAGGATTTCATTTAATCTTCCCTTAACAGGTTCATTACCGCCATGACCGTTCAAAATTAATATTTTTTTGAATCCATGATTATAAAGGCTATCAATTACATCCTGAACGACATCCATTAACGTGCTTGTACGCAAACTAATGGTTCCCGGATAGCTTAAGAAATAAGGCGAAATTCCAAAATTAATTGCAGGAGCGACTACAACTCCAGTTTCTGTTGATACTGCATCTGCCAAGGCGAATGGGATTCTGGTATCGGTTAAGAGACTCAAATAAGCATGCTGTTCACAAGCACCAACAACCAAAATAACTCGATCATCTTTCTTCAGATAATTTTCAATATCCATCCAATTGCATTCTTCGAAACGCATAAGAATCTCCTCAAGATTTGATCTGAAAATATGGTGAGAATTAATTAAGAATAAAAAAACACCTTGGATAATAATATCATCTTTGGTGTCTGGTAAAAATAATTTGAAGTGGACCCAGAGGGATTCGAACCCTCGGCCTTCTCAATGCCATTGAGACGCGCTCCCAACTGCGCTATGGGCCCAATTTATCAATTGTTAACCTGATCCGAATTTCAAGAGGTAGCACCTAAGTGGACCTGGAGGGATTCGAACCCTCGGCCTCTTCAGTGCGATTGAAGCGCGCTCCCAACTGCGCTACAGGCCCTCTTTCAGGGTAGGTGAAATTCTACTCCGAAGAAAGACCTGTGTCAAGAGATTAAGAACCGCATAAATTGCAAATCAAAATATTTTCAAGGGATTTAACTTATTGCGATATAATCACCAAGCACTAATTTTGAATGTATTTCCATCAAATTGTAGAATAAATTTTGAAGCTATAAAGGGTTCATTATGGAAAATTCCATTGCAATCGAAACAAAAAATCTGGGTCGTATCTATAAAATCCGCAATAATCGAAAAGAAAAATTCAAAGAATTATTAGCATTGGAAAACGTCGATTTGACCATTAAAAAAGGTGAATTATTTGGATTATTAGGTCCTAACGGCGCTGGTAAAACCACTTTGATTAAAATTCTTACCACATTACTATCACCAACCACCGGAACCGCTACAGTTGCTGGTTTTGATGTTGAAAAATCACCCGATGAAGTTCGAAAACGAATTAATATGGTCTCTGGTGGAGAAACTTCTGGATATGGTTTATTAACAGTACGGGAAAACTTATGGATGTTTGCTCAATTTTATGGGATCGATAGTAAAGTTGCCAATGATAGGATAAAAAGACTCTCAGAAATAGTCGGAATTTCAGATCGGCTCAATACAAAATCATCCGATTTATCCACAGGATTACGTCAGAAGATGAATATAATTCGTGGGTTCCTGACCGACCCACAGGTTCTATTTCTGGATGAACCAACACTTGGTTTGGATGTAGGTGCATCCCGTGATGTGCGTACTTTTATAAAAAGTTGGATGAATGACAACGGTGAACGCACCTTATTACTGACAACTCATTACATGGTTGAAGCAGATGAATTATGTGATCGGGTGGCAATCATTAACCAGGGAAAGGTTTTGGCTTGTGATACGCCATCAAATCTTAAAAAAACACTACAAAAGGAAGCGATTTTTAATTTAAATTTATATGCTCCATCTGGTTTGGATATTGATAATTTTAAAAAAATTTCTGGTGTAAAAAATTGTGTAATGACTCAAAAACAAGATAGTACAACCCTTGATATTATTCTTGATGATGATTCTGTTCTTTCTGACATAATAATTGAAACCAGTCGTCAATCATTAAGAATCCTTCGACTGGAAAAGAGAGAGCCTTCACTGGAAGATGTCTTCATCAAATTAGTTGGCCAGAAAATTGAAGAGGTTTAGTATGTCATTGGTAGAACCAATTTTGGAAAAACATTCGGGATTGAGATTATTCCTTATGACCGTTTATGGTAGATCTTATCCACGGGTTGTTGGAATGCAACGAGAAAGGTCCTGGATTTTCTTTGATATTTTTGTGCCATTATTAAGTGTCTCTGCTTATGTATTTGTTTACCGCGCTATCGGTGCACCAGAGGATTATGTTGGATTCGTAGTTGTTGGCGGAGCGATGACTGCCTTCTGGATGAATATTCTCTGGAGTATGTCCAGCCAATTATATTGGGAAAAAGAACAGGGAAATCTGGCGTTATATATCATTTCACCTGCTTCCATGATGGCGGTTCTTCTGGGTATGGCGCTTGGCGGATTGTTTGCGACAATACTAAGAGCCATTGCTATCATGATTTTTGGAAGCCTGATATTTAATGTCTCATATATTGTGGTTAGCTTCTGGCAATTAATCGCAATTTTTTCGTTAAGTATGATCGCCTTATATGGATTAGGAATGATGAGTGCATCGATCTTTTTATTATTAAGCCGGGAAGCCTGGCATATCTCAAATCTGGCAACTGAGCCGGTTTATTTAATTTCAGGAATGTATTTTCCAGTAAAAAATCTTGGTTTATGGGGTTCAGCGTTTGGTTCACTCATCCCACTCACACTGGGATTGGATGCAATGCGTCAATTAATTTTTGAATCCGGTCCAAGTCTGGGATTTCTCAGTGTAAAAATTGAAATCATTTCTCTGATCGTTCTATCGATCATCTATATAACAGCCGCAAAATATCTTCTCTCACATATTGAAAAATTAGCCGTGCAAGAAGGCCGATTAACGGAAAACAGAAGGTAACCCATGAAGAATTCGATATCACTCCGATCATTTTTATCGGCTTCCTGGTTAGGATGGAAAATTGAATCGAATTGGACCGATCCTTTCTTGTTTGCCATATATTCGATTATTAAACCTTTAGCCAGTGCGGGTATTCTGGTTCTCATGTACTCTATCGTGACTGATCAAAATTTTAACAATCCCATGTTTGCATATTTATATTTGGGCAATGCTTTTTATCAGTATGTTCCTGCGGTTCTTTCGGGAATATCCTGGACAATCATTGATGACCGGGAACATTATAGAACATTGAAATATATTTATATTGCACCAGTAAATATCCCTCTATACCTTTTTGGACGTGGTGTTGCCAAGTTTATAACCGGTTCATTTGCTGTTTTAATAACATTACTGGCAGGATTCTTATTTTTAAAAGTTCCTTTCGATTTCCAACAAGCAAATTGGCCCTTGTTTTTTTTATCCCTCATACTTGGCATTCTTATGTTAGCTCTTCTAGGTTTATTATTAGCAGGTATTACGCTCATTACAGCTCGTCATTCTTATTATATAGGTGATGTAGTAGCCAGCGGATTATTTCTGTTTACTGGGGCAATTTTTCCACTGGAGGTTTTACCTGTTTGGCTCAGACCAGTAGGATATGCTTTACCAATCACTTATTGGCTGGAATTATTAAGAAGATCTCTGGTTGGAGATATCGCAAAAGCCTTTCCAACATTTACATCAATGTCAAATCTTGATTTGATTCTGGTATTACTTCTTACATCCTTGATTGCAGGTTTGATAGCAATTTTTCTTTTTAATAAATGTAATCACTCAGCCCGCGAACGTGGACTGATAGACATATCAACAAATTATTAGGTGCTTGATCTATCATTGACTGAAAATAATATTTCAAAGCGATGCTGATATATAATGAATTTCAAAGATTGATTTGGAGGGTGAATGCATTCACAAAGATTAGAAAAATTGGTTGACTTGATGGCATCACAAAATTTTGATGCAATTGCATTAAATCCCGGATATAGTTTGCGGTATTTAACCAATTTAGATTTTCACCTTATGGAACGTCCTACCGTTTTATTGATTAGAAAGGACGGAAAAACTGCTTTTATCCTTCCAAAATTAGAATCTACGAGAGCAGAAAGATCGTTCGCCAAAGAACAGCTTTTTACTTATGGGGACAACCCTGCCACATGGAGCGAAGTATTTAAATCAGCAGTTGATTATCTACAATTAAGAAAATCCATGGTTGGGATCGAATCAACTCGTTTACGCTTTTTGGAATTTAATTTCTTAAAAAACTCATTACCAGAATCTGAAATTATCTCAGCGGATGAGATTTTTGCGAATTTCCGAATCATCAAAGAACCATCAGAGATTCGCCATATGAAAAAAGCAGCTCAAATTGCCCAAAGCGCACTTTTAGACACTTTACAAGAGTCTGTTATTGGGAAATCTGAAAAAGAATTGGCGTCGTTGTTAACCATCAACCTTCTAAAAAATGGCTCAGGAGAATTGCCCTTCCAACCTATCGTTGCATCTGGGGCTAATAGTGCAGATCCTCATGCAACGCCTTCAGATTATGTTATCCAACTAGGAGAATTATTATTGTTTGATTGGGGGGCAAGTTGTGAAGGGTACGCATCCGACATCACCAGAACTTTTGCAGTGGGTGAAGTCGATCCAAACCTCCATGAAATCGCAGATATCGTGTTGAGAGCCAATCGAAAAGGGTTCAATTCAGCAAGGCCAGGAGTAACAGCCGGCTCTATTGATGATGCCACACGGGAAGTAATTTCTCAATCAGGTTATGGTGAATACTTTTTCCACCGAACCGGTCACGGACTTGGGATGGAAGGGCATGAAACCCCATACATCTTTTCTGAGAATTCAGTTGTGCTTCAACCAGGAATGGTGTTTACCGTTGAACCAGGTATATATTTATCCGGCAAAGGCGGGGTAAGAATTGAAGATGATGTGGTTATCACTGAGAATGGCGCTGAATCACTAACGGATTTACCCAGAGAATTAAAAACAATCAGGTAATCAAATGTCTTTATTTCCACATATAATACCTACAGCTGAACCATTTTACCTACCAGGTAATAAAATTGGCTGTGTTTTGGTTCACGGATTCACTGGCTCTCCTAAAGAAATGCGCTGGTTGGGTGAATTTTTGAATGAAAAATCTATTACGGTTATCGCCCCCAGATTAGCAGGTCACGCCACCGAACCTGGGGATATGCAAAGAAGCAACTGGCAGGATTGGATCACAAGTGTCGAGGATGCTTACCATTTACTCAGACCAAACGTGGAAAAATTATTCATCATTGGCCTTTCGATGGGAGGCATCTTAGCCAGTATTACAGCATCCTATTTACAATTTGAAGGCTTAATAACCATCTCAACTCCTTATGAAATTCCTCAAAAGGATTGGCGGTTAAGATATGTTAGACAATTAGCACTCTTTATGCCAAGAGTAGATAAAGGTCAGGGAGATTGGCACAACCAGGATGCAGAAAAAGATCATGTAGACTATCCGTATCAACCTACCCGATCAATTGCCGAATTACTTGATTTGTTTGTTCATCTTCAAGAATCCTTACCCAAATTGAGATTGCCGAGTTTTCATATTCATTCCACACAGGATAAAAGCGTGCCATTTTTCCATTTACAAAAAATTGTTGAAAATAACGGATCTGCCAATAAACAAACTCTGATCGTTCATAATAGTGGGCACGTTGTCATCAGAGAACCTGATCGTTTTCAAGTATTTGAAGAAATTTACGATTTCATATCAAACCAATAACATAAGCAACCATGAATCGAAACCTCAAATTAGTGTCAATTTCGTTATTTATGTGGGGTGTCGGTGAAGGGATGTTTTTGCTTTTCCAACCAATTTATCTGCTTCAATTAGGAGCGGATCCTATCGGAATTGGAGTTATTTTGGGCGGAATGGGATTCATGACAACAATCTCACAAATTCCTTCTGGGTATCTCTCAGATCGATTTGGACCAAGACCGCTCATGTGGATTTCCTGGATTTTGGGTATGATTTCTGCCTGGTTGATGGCTCTCGCAGGGTCATTAAATTTATTTATTATTGCGTTATTGCTCTATGGTTTAACCGGATCTGTATTAGCCCCTATGAATGCGTATATAACCTCCATGAGGGGTAATTGGACTGCAGAAAGATCCTTAACATTCACCTCGGCAGCTTTTCACCTGGGAGCGGTCATTGGCCCAACGATAGGAGGGTATTTTGGACAACAATTTAACCTTCAAATTTTGTATTATATTGCTGCCGGCTTTTTTGTTGTCTCAAGCTGTTTAATTTTATTTATCGATAAACCAAAAATCGAATTACACCATGAATTGGGTCAGCGGAAAAATATATTAAAAAATAGCGCATTCATGAGAATTGCATTCTTCGGTTTTATTGGTTTATTTTTTATGGTCTTTACTCAAAATTTTACATCTGTATATCTTATTGATTTCAAATCAATCAATTTGCAACAAATTGGTTATTTAGGAACAATCGGAAGTGTTGGTAATGTGGTTTTTGCATTGACTTTGGGACACTTATCATCAAAAACCGGATTCTTATTAAGTTTTCCTTTAACTCTCTTATTTCCTATTTTACTGCTTACAGGTGAAGAATTTGTTTGGTACGGTTTGGGATATTTCGCTTTTGGAGGTTATCGTTTAGCTCGCAGTATGCTGCTTGCTTATAGCAGAGAATTTATCCACTCCCGTGAAACTGGACTGGCTTTTGGAATTATTGAGACTGCAAATGGACTGGCAATAATTCTGGCACCGTCCCTTTGCGGAATTGTTTATAATCAAAATCCTCAGAATATCTTTTGGGTGTCAGCAATTGGGTTGGTTCTGGTTGGGTTAATAAACTTCATTCAACTTTCAAGATTAAAAAGAAAGGATCCAAATTGGCTATAAAAATAATCCCGTTCATCCTTGGACCTATTGAAAATAATTCATATCTTATCGTAGATGAGCCTTCCAAAAAAGCAGCAATTGTAGATCCTTCATTTGGGAGCAAACAAATCCTCGTTGAAGCTGAGAAAAATAATTATGAAATTTCACAAATCTGGTGTACTCACGCCCATTTTGATCACATATGTGGAATTAACGAAATTATTCCAGAATTATCTCAATCACCTGAAATTTTTTTACATAAGGATGACTTGCCTTTATGGAATGATCAAGGAGGTGCCAGACTTTTTGGGTTTCCATTTGAAAGCAGATACGCACCCACCCATCTCGTTGGGAATTTTGATTCAATACAATTAGGTAATGTAGAAGTTCATACCAAATACACCCCGGGTCACACTCCGGGCCATATTATCTATCATTTAGCTGAGGAAAATATTGTTTTTTGTGGTGATCTAATATTTCGCATGAGTGTTGGCAGAACAGACTTGCCTGGTGGAAATCATTTACAATTATTAAAAAGTATTGATCAAGAAATTAAGACTTTACCTGATGAGACCAGGTTATTATCTGGACACGGTCCTGAAACTACAGTTGGTTATGAAAAAAAATACAATCCTTTCTTATGAAATTCAATTATCCTTCTAGCCTGAAACCGGAGAATATCTCCGCAACAGAAATCTTACCAATACTTTTCTTGGCGGGAAGATTATTGTTTTATTTAGCCTTACTTCCCACAGACTTGCGTGGAATGGGAGATTTTCCAAATTATTTTTCTGTAACAAACCTGCAAGGTTTACCATTTTTTAATTACTGGACGGAATATCCACCTCTATTTGCGTTTATTATTGAAATCATACATTTAATTTCTCAGGGGAACCAATTTCTATTTGATTTTATTCTCTATCTCTTAATCACCATAAGTGGAGCAATTTCCATTTGGCTTTTTTCGAAGATCGCAGGCCATCTGCAAACGAATCCAAATGATGTTAATTTAAGAAGTGTTATTTATTTTGGATTTCTTGCCTTTATTTCTTATAGTTGGTGGTACTTCGACCTTGTTATTGTTTCTATCATCCTATTAACTATCCATTTTCTTCTGAATAATAAAGAGAAATCCGTTGGATTATGGCTTGGTATCGGGATTTTAGCTAAATGGTTTCCTATTATTTTGTTTCCGGCAATTTTTCTGTTTGCCGAAAAAAAGAAATTTCTAAAAATATTGCTCATTGTAATAGGTACCGTGGTTTTCGTTTGGGGTTGTTTATTCATTTTCTCACCCGAATTAACTTTTGCATCCTTAAAATCTCAACCTTCCAGGAATTCCTGGGAAACTTTATGGGCACTAATTGATGGAAACTTGATGACAGGTGCATTCATCCCCCTTGAAGATCGTATAGATCCAACTCTAATTAACCAGCAGTATGGAAATTCAGCAAAAATTCCGGTTTGGTTAACTTTTCTAGTTTTTTCTGGAGTCGGTATTTTCCTAATGAATAAGATTAAGAATTTGAATGAAAGAACCTTGATTGCTTTTATGGGAATCACATGGATCTTATTCTTTTTATGGTCTCCCGGTTGGAGTCCTCAATGGATTCTTTATCTGATTCCATTAATTCTATTAACCCTCCCCATTAACAAAGGGTTTTTAATTGTTTTTTTACTTTCTTTAATCTCCTTATTGGAATGGCCTGTTTTACTCGGTCGACAACTATTTCAAGGATTATGGATCCTTATTTTATGTAGATTATTTTTATTAATTTTCTTATTATCATTTTGGATACGGGATATATTAAAGAAAGATAAATCTCATCCGAGCCAAACGAAAAATTTTAAAAATTAAACTCAACCTCTTCAATTATTTTGGTAGATTGTCTCAACCTATTTACATAGCTTAGGATTCTCTTCCTGAACAGTTTATAATTGATTTAATAATAAGGCTTAAGGGAGAATTCTTGAATAACAAAAATTTAGTCTTAATAATTTTGGTATCTCTATTTATTATTATTTGTTGCTTATGTTTAGTTCTGTTTACTTCAGGAATTTTCTTATTCATAACCTCCAGTGAGATGTCCGCATCTAATGATGACATTCTTTCCCTGACAGAAGAAACTCCCCTTCCAAATCCAAACTCCGACTTTTTACCAGATGAAGAGTTCAATTCCCCAGATAATTTCGGGTTATTACCCTTGTTAGACCCTGAAAGTCAAAATTCGTCCTTTGAAACTTTATCCATCCTACAAAACATCTATATTCCGGAAAATGACCCACGTGATTTGGCTAGACGCTTAAAGAGAATCGATTTTATTCCTGAAATTATTCCAGATCGAAATGATTATCAGGTTGGAGATTCAAAGGAATTTTGGGTTACCAATGTGGATACAAACGAAAATAGAAGCGTAACTGCTCTATTAGGATATAAGACCGAGAATATTTTCTTCTGGATCGAGGAAGGGGTAGATTACGATAAAAATGAGCTCAAGCAGTTGGTAACTACCTTCGAAACAGATATATTGCCAACCAATCGAGAATTTTTTGGAACAGAATGGATTCCAGGGATTGATGATAATAAACGCTTATTTGTTTTGTTTGCCAATGGTTTAGGGTCAGGATTAGCTGGATATTTCTCTTCGTCTGATGCAGTACCCCCACAAGTGCATGAATTTTCTAACGCCCATGAAATGTTTATGCTGAATGCTGACAATATCCGATTAAGTCAGAAATTTACGTATGGGGTTTTAGCGCATGAGTACCAACATATGATTCATTGGTATCGTGATCGTAATGAGACATCCTGGTTGAATGAAGGATTTTCAGAACTGGCTGCTTTTATAAACGGCTTTTACGAGTTTGGTTTTGATTCATTTTACCTTGCAAATACAGATATACAACTAAATGATTGGCCTAATAGTCCCAATACTACAACGCCACATTATGGATCTTCTTTTTTGTTTGTAAATTATTTTCTTAATCGATTTGGAGAAGACGCAACTAAATCTCTGGTACAGAATGCTGGTAATGGATTGGACAGCATTGATGAAATTCTTTACAACATTAATGCCATAGATACTATTAGTGAAAAACAAATCACATCGGATGATTTGTTTGCTGATTGGATTGTGACAAATTTCGTTCAGGATAAGAAAGTTGGTGATGGTAGATATTATTATGAAAATTACACCCAGGCACCTTCCGCAGCAATTACAGAAAAAATTAACGAATGTGAATTTGATTGGAAAGAAAGGACTGTCGCTCAATTTGGGGTTGATTACATTGAGTTAAAATGTAACAAAGATTTCTTGCTTA
Source organism: uncultured Chloroflexia bacterium (assembly GCA_963765655.1). Taxonomy (GTDB): domain Bacteria; phylum Chloroflexota; class Anaerolineae; order Anaerolineales; family Anaerolineaceae; genus UBA6170. The sequence goes on along the minus strand of CAVXXH010000005.1, from coordinate 738,264 downwards.
ACTTTAAAGGGAACTCTATCACAAACGTTATGCCAGAATCCAGTTATTCTGGTGATTATGCATTCTGGTCAAATAAAGGTGATGAATCGAATATGATCCTCTCTAAAACGTTCGATTTTTCAGAAGTTCAAGGTCCCATATCAATGACATTCATGACCTGGTATGACATAGAATTTGATTATGATTATGTTTACTTAACTGCATCTATCGACAGCGAAAACTGGCAAATTCTGGAATCCCCAACCTGCACAAATAACAATCCCACAGGCAATAGCTTTGGGTGTGGCTTTAATGGTACGACTGGGGGTTGGATCAAGGAATTTGTAGATCTGTCCTCATTTTCCGGTCAAAAGATTGAATTGAGATTTGAATATGTGACTGATGCTGCTGTGAATGGCGAAGGCTTTCTTCTGGATGACATCCAAATAACAGCTATTGATTATTTTTCAGACTTTGAAGAGGATAATGGGGGTTGGATTCCAGAAGGTTGGGCAAGAATCAATAATATATTACCTCAAACGTATGAAATCATATTGTTGGAATTTAAATCCGGAAAAGTGAATATCAACCGTATTGATTTACCCCCATCGCAGGAAATACAAATTCCAATAAGTGGAAAGATAAACAATAAAACCATTCTGATTGTCAGTGGTACCACCAGATATACCCGACAACCAGCTTTTTATGAATTTCGGTCTTTTCAAAAATAAAACTATATCAACAAGAGTATAGAATTTGATGTATTTATCCCTGACGAAGTTTAGATAATTCGGTTTCTAATTCTTCTCTTTTTCTCTGGGCAGCTGTTGATATTTCATTTTTGGTCTGCATGACAGAATCTTTTAATGTTTCACGTAAACCTGCGCCTGAATCAGGAGCAAATAATAAGGTGACTATTCCAATAACAACAGCACCAGTAAAGAATCCAATTGAGAATGATAAAAATTTTTTCACATAAACCTCCAGGGTCGTAAATTGATAATTATTAAATAATTTACCAACTTTTTCTGATTCTGACAAATTATAAATTGAATCTCTTAAATAGATATGGTGCTACTGCAGAAATCCACATACCGACTAAAAAATATCTCACAAATCGAAGGGTTTCACTAATAAAAGGGATATCCTCTGGGAAAATTAAACGTAAACCAGCCCATAAAACCATAACACCTATCAATCCGATAATAAATCGAATAATTTTTTTCGTGTTAGAAGAAGTGATTCTTCCTAATGGAATAGTTTTAGAAATCAGAACCACGCCAATCACAATCCCTAACCAGGCAGCGCTTGCAGTTATCACACCATCCAGATCGAAAGGATTGATGGATTCGCCCTCAAACACCCTATTGATATTTTCCTGGTATGCAGGAGAAAATTGCCAATTACTATTAACCTGAACCATCAAAACCGCAAGAATTATTAAAAATAAACTCACGAAAACAGCAGCACCAATTTTTTTATTATCTTTCCAGGAAGAAATTTGATTGCAGAATTTTTTCTCAAGATAAATAAATGAAAATAAAAGAATTCCTCCTATGAGCCAACCAATTAGTACGTCGAGGATGAAATGTACTCCTAAATATATTCTTGATAATCCAACAAAAATAAATACCAGGATCAATAACCATCTCAGCCAGGCTTTTTTAGATAATGAAGCTAAATAACCCCACATGACTACAGCATGTTGTGAATGCCCCGAAGGTATTCCAAATGATGTTTCGTGGGCATAAGCAACCACTCTATCACTCACCCAAAATGGTCTTGGACTATGGAATAAATATTTTAAAGATCCATTGATTCCATTGGATAACATTAATAACATCCCTAACCTGAAACCTAATCTTGAATCAAAACACCAAAAAATAGCCGGCATAATAAATAAATAGAATTCCTCATCTCCGAGAAATGAGAAGAATCGCATTGGTATAAACAACCATTCGCCTAGACTTTGAAATAGTATGTTTATTTGTGACATATTTTCCCAAAACATAATTTCAACTCCATATAATTTATTGATGAACGATTTTGTTTATTGTACACTTGAAATATGAAAGTTCGTTTAGATCGCTCGTGGAATTTCCCTGCAGCTATTATGTTGTTAGCTGCATTCATGATGACTGCCTTGAAGATCCAATCGACAAACTGGACAGAGGATCTTCATCTCATGAATTGGCTTACTTTTATCGGTTTCATTCTGGGTATAGGCCTTGGTTACAGTCAATTTCGGGGTTTCGTCAGTAAATTATTTATCATCTTGTATTCAATATTGATTGTTCCTTTCGCAATTGGTACAACATACAATTCAGGTATTCTCTGGAGGTCACGCTTTGAAAGTTTGTATGGGAGAATCTATTTTTCGATTGAACAATTATTAGGAAATGTACGAATTGAAGATCCGATTTTGTTTTTTATTTTCTTGTGTTTACTGGTATGGTTCACAGCCATATCAGGTGGTTTTCTTCTTTCCAGAACTGCTCAACCTTGGACACCAATATTGTTTTCTGGAGTAACGATATTTACTTCAGAATTTTATGATCAAATCGGTAATAATTTATACACAGCATTCTTTATATTTTTTGTTCTTGTTTTCCTGGCTCAGAATTACTTTATCGAATCGAATAGAAACTGGCGATCGAAAGGAATTCCAGTTGATTTTGAGACAGAACCACTAATTCGAAGATCTGCATTTATTGTTGCGTTCGTTATAATTTTTTTAGCCTGGAATGCACCCAATATTGTTTCTGCTTTTCAAAAAGGAAGTCAACAACAAAAACAAATCATTGGATTTGTTGAAGATATCCGAAACCAATTTTCAAAATTAACTGCACCGCTGGAAGGAACTGCTTTTTTACGGTCTGATTTTTTTGGCGACACGATTAGTCTTGGAAACGGATCGAATTTAAGTGATGATATAGTACTCGAAATCTCTGTTAACCAAAAGAAACCAGCAGGAAGCAGGTATTATTGGCGGGCAAGATCATATGATCAATTTATTGATAATCAATGGATTTCTTCATTTGACTCAAGTAAACTCATTGACGCAAATACAGACATAACAGATTTGCTTGAGTATTTCTCTTTTCCCCTGAGAACTTTCACATTCAAATCGAGGACCAACCTCGGATTGTTATATACACCTCCTTATCCCCAGAAAATCAATCGCCCCGTTAAAGCTTTCTTTGCAAATCTGTCCGATGAAAAGATTGATTACATAGCTCTTACGTTAGAAGAGATCGCATTCTCTGGTGAAACTTATGAAGTTGTTAATCGCATTCCTACCCCCACGATTGCGCAAATGCGGAAATCTACAAATGAGTATCCAGATTGGGTATTACAGAATTATCTCCAATTGCCACCAGATTTCTCTGAAAAAATTAGAGATCTGTCTTTTGAAATCACAGAAAATTATTCAAATCCATATGATAAAACCCAGGCAATAACTAATTACCTTCGAAAAAATATAACATATAAAGAACAAATCCCTGAACCTCCAATGGAAACTAACCTTATTGAATGGTTTCTTTTTGAACATCAAGAGGGATTCTGTAATTATTACGCTACAGCGGAAGTCCTCATGTTACGTTCAATCGGTATACCTTCCAGAATAGTATTTGGATATGCCCAGGGTGAATCCCAAAATCCAGATGAAACTGAGTTCGTTGTCAGAAGAGAGCAATCCCATGCCTGGCCGGAGGTCTTTTTTGAAGGCATCGGTTGGGTAGAGTTCGAACCAACCACACTTCAACCGACATTAGATCGATTGTTAGGTGAAACAGTTCCTCCCATAACAGATATTCCTTCGGTTCGTGATCCGAACAGAGATGACTTACCGGTAATGGATGGAGGAGAGAGTTTTGGGATAGGTGGAGAAATCCCGGACACAATTGAGCTTGAGGAATTATCCGAAGTCAAAATTGTTGAACCAACGATTTTGCCATTTATTCTGATGGGTATCGTGGTTCTTTTTTCTATTATTTTAATCTTCAATGACAAAAAAGCTTCTAAATCGCCTTCGACTCCTGTCATCATAGAAACATTTTTGGTACGTCGCGGATGGAAAATACCTAATTGGCTCAAACAGTGGTCTACTTATTCCAGAACTTCAGCGGAAGAAAAAGCATTCGCAAGAATAATCTGGTCTCTCTCATTGTTTAATAAATTGAGTTTAAATTCATTCACTCCAGCAGAAGTGGCTAAAGAATATAAAAGCATTTTTCCAGAAATGTCCACAAAAATTGATGAAATATTACTTGAATATCAAAAAGCAATCTATTCACCACACCCAATAAATTTAAAAATGATCCAAGATCAAAGTAATCAAATTCTTAAATTTTCAATATCCATGAAAATTAAAAGTCTCTTTCAATTTAGAAATTGACTCACGATTAATTCTTGATAACTATTGGATTAAAATCAAAAAATTAGTAGATTACTTATATCGCATTCACATATGGAATTAAGTATTCCAATCGCGCTTTCACTAATTGCTTCATAGAATCAAGACAATAAAATGGACCCACACCTTCAACTGTAAAAGAAGCAGAAATACTTCCCTTAAGAACTGCATCCACAGGATTTTGATTGGACCTTAATCCTGCCAGAAATCCACCACAAAAAGAATCTTTGACACCGGTTGGGTTATAAATTGTTGCTGGATAAAGAGGAATTTCAAATTTCTTGCGGGAGGTTCGATCCCACAAAAGAAATTTATTGTTTTTAGTTACAATAACGATGCTTTCACAACCAAACACATCCAATTCAGATACCATTTCCCACAAATCAGATGTTTTTCCATAAAATAGATTCTTAATTTGTGTTTCGGTGCAGATGAACGCATTAATATCTTTTAGAATGGTCGGGACCAATTCTCCATATAATGTATTCATGTATTCATCAGCAGCCATTAATGTTATCGTGGTGACATGTCCCTGACGAAAAAAAGAGGGTAATCTGGATTGTGAAGGGTAATCCATTGCGCAAATATGTACTGCAGTAACGTCCAGATAATCAAATGGTATATCTTTAATCTTGATCACTGGTATTGAATGATTGTTCTTTGGATTGATCATTTCAACGCCAGAGTATCCCAAAAGAGTTTTAGGGAAGGGTTCTCCTATTCTTGAAAAATGGGAAATTGGATTACTATGATCAGGGTCATCTAGTGTTGGGTAAGCAGTAAAATTCCTCTGGTCAAAATAATCAGGTAATATTTGTATCCCTCGAGTATCAAAACCTCGATTTTCAGCTTCTTGCAACCATTCCAAAGGATATTCTTCATTAACGATGCCCAATAATCCAATGCCGTTGTCCCATAATCCAAGTCCCGCAGCAGAATAAAAACCACTTCCCCCTATTATGTCAATACAGGTTTGTCCATTAGGCAAAATAAGATAATCTCGTGAAAATTTTCCAGCGACGATATATCGTAGTATAGGTGTTGAAGAATCCATTGATCCCCTGGTTATATCAAGAAGTTTATGTTGCTAGTGTTAAATTAACTTCTTTCACCAAGATCAGAAATCAATTTTAAAACGCCAAGAACACCTAACCCAACTTTTACACCATCACCTGGGCTGATACTCAGGTTTTCTTCGTTTTGTTCAGATCGTTGAAGTAGTAAATAGGCAGCTAATAATCCGATAACAAGACCAAGAACGCCTCCAACGAACAAAGTTTTCCTTTTGGATGATCCAGATTGACTCATAATTACCTAAATTCTACCCTTCTTCCAAATAGATTTGAATGAGAAAAATTTTGATTTTGATTTAATAATTGGAGAAACTATTTTATTTGAGCTATTCATAATAAAAACAGCCATATTCATAATAAACGCATGGAAATTCGCAAAATGAATAGGTAACCATTTTAATAATTTTGCCTGGCCAATAATCAGAAGAATAAAAATGGCAAGCACTAATAAAGAGGTAAATAGTAATGGAACGATTAATAATACCGCAGATATATCCGCCCATTGTTGAACAGATTGAATTTTGGTGCCAGAAATATTGACCACCAATGCAGCAGTAATGATTACTAACAGACAAAAGAAAGTTAATGGCAAATAAATTTGTAAAAAATGTTCTTTTTTAGATTGTTCTTTCGTTCCAGTGTTTTTTTTCGTAGACGACATATTTTCATTGTAGCATGAAATATTAATTCATAAATGCTAAGTAATAGATTTTTACAGTTAAATCTCAGTTGCTATTTGATTATATATTTCTTCTTTTGGTATCGCACCTTCTCGGAGGATTTTGATTTCTGCACCCCTACAATCAACTACAGAAGATGGGATGCCACCTTCACATTCTCCACCATCCACAATCAGATCAACCCGATCTCCAATTTGTTCCATAACTTGATCGATGTTAGTAGTACTGGAAAAACCGGAGCGATTAGCAGAAGTTGTTACCAGTGGGCCAATCCGCTCAGATAATTGCTGAACAAATGGATCATCGGGAATTCGAACCCCGATTGAATTGTCGGTTGACAAAGGTGCTTTTAAATCTTCACGTTTTTCGAGAATTATTGTCAATGCACCTGGCCAGAATAATTTAATTAATTTCTTTGCATTTTTGGAAATTCTGGGAGAAATAATATTGATTTGATCCAGATTAGATACCAGAACTGCTAATGCTTTGGTCTGATCCCGGCCTTTTACCTGGTAAATTCTTTCAATGGCTTCAGTTTCATCAAACTTCGCAGCTAATCCATACACAGTATCAGTTGGAAAAACGATCAGCCCACCATTATTTAGGATTAACACAGATTTTTCTAATGCTTCCTCAAATGAATTGCGAAGATCAATAATTTCTGGCATATCACACCTCAATCTTAATAATGCGATCATGGGATGAATAATCTTTTATGATCGATACAGCAGCAGTTGGGAGGTATTTCTGGATTTTTTGAATAACACGTGCAGATTGGTCAAATTGAATCTCTACTAAAGCCAATCCTGGAGAATTAAGCAGAGAAGGGATCTGTTCAATCAATTTATTTATGATCAATAATCCGTCTTTACCACCATTTAATGCAAGGTCAGGTTCAAATTTTGAAACTTTTAGATCAATCAAATCATCTTCAGGGATATACGGTAAATTTGCGACAATTACATCAAATTTCGAGCTTATCCCGCTCAAACAATCCATTTGAACGAATTCGAGATGTTTGATGCCATGATAATTTTTATTTCTTTCAGATATATTCAAAGCTTTTCTGGAAACATCTGTACCAACACCTTTAATTTGGGGAAATTGGTTCAACAAGCTAATGATGATTACACCTGAGCCACAGCCAACATCAACCACTCTTATTGTTTTATCATGTCGATTGATCCATTCAATCGCAGTTTCAACCAACAGTTCTGTTTCTGGTCTGGGAATTAATACATTTGCGTCAACAAAAAATTGTTTCCCAAAAAATTCTATTGTCCCCAGCACATAAGGCAAAGGTACTCCGGCGATTAAGGATATCAGCTTTTCATTTAATTCAACGACTTTACCTTGATCCAGAACACAATTCGAATTTGCGAGGCACCAAGCAAGGTTCTTATTGAGAACCTTACAAAGTATGACATTGACTTCTATCTCAGCTGATTCGCTGATATCAGAAAGAATTTTCCTGGATTGATATCGCCAATCGGCGATACTAATCGTCATCCTCACCTACTGCAGATAATCGCTCGGATTCACTTCTCATGGAAAGTTCATCAATAAAAACATCAATCTCACCATCGAGAATCGCCGGTAAATTATAAGAAGAAACATTAATTCGATGGTCTGTTACCCGGTTTTGAGGGTAATTATATGTACGTATCTTTTCTGATCGATCACCACTACCCACCTGTGACTTCCGGTCAGCATCCAATTCGTTACTGCGTTTGCTTTCTTCAAGTTCGTAAAGACGGGCTCTGAGAATACTCATTGCTCGTAGTTTATTTTGTAATTGTGATCTCTCATCCTGACAGGCGATAACCATACCAGATGGAAAATGTGTTATTCGAACAGCTGTAGAGTTCTTTTGAACATTTTGTCCACCAGCTCCAGCTGATTTAAATACATCGATACGAATATCACTTGCAGGAATTTCAATATCAAATTCTTCGACTTCTGCGAGCACTGCCACAGTAACGGTAGAAGTATGAATTCTTCCGGACGATTCTGTGGATGGAATTCTCTGAACACGATGAACCCCTGATTCAAATTTTAGTCTCGAGTAAGCTCCAGAACCTTTTACACTAAAGGAAATTTCTTTTATTCCCCCAATTCCTATTTCGTTCAAACTTAAGGTTTCAATTTTCCAATTTCTCTTTTCAGCATACCTTGAATAAATTCTAAATAAATCGTATGCAAATAAAGCGGCTTCATCTCCCCCAGCTCCTGCCCGAATTTCCATGATTACATTTTTCTTATCTCTGGGATCAGTGGGTACCAATAATGACTTGAGTTCATGTTCCAGGCTATCTAACTTTGGTTCCAGATTTTCCAAATCTAATTGAGCTAATTCCTTTAATTCTTCATCATCTTCATCCAATAGTTCCTTTGATTCCTGGATTTGTTCCCAGATGAGACGATATTCTCGTGCTTTTTCGTAAACTTCTTCAATGTCGGAACGCTCTTTAGAAATTAGAGCTGCTTTTTGATAATCATCTCCCACATTTTCAAGAGCATGAGACAATTCATTGTATTTTTCTTCTATTGATTTAACTTTATCTAACATAATAACATTTACTCTTTAATTAAGAATTGGCAACAGGATATTATACCAGCGCCATCTAATTATTGTGAAAAACGATTAAGAGTGAAACTTTATCCAAATCTTCCAGTAATATAATCCTCAGTCTCTTTCAACTTAGGATTCGTAAATAGTTTGGTTGTTTCATCAAATTCAACCAAAACACCAATTCTGTCATCAATTCTTTCCCGATCAAGGCTCATAAATGCCGTGTAATCCGAAACTCGACTGGCTTGTTGCATATTATGAGTAACAACAATTATGGTGTACTTTTCTTTCAGTTCTTGCATTAATTCTTCAATTTTAAGGGTGGCAACCGGATCAAGCGCAGATGCAGGTTCATCCATTAATAATATATCTGGCGAGACAGCAATCGCACGAGCAATACATAATCTCTGTTGTTGTCCCCCTGACAATGCATAAGCACTTTCTTTTAATTTGTCTTTGACTTCATCCCATAGTGCTGCTTGACTTAAGCTATATTCAACCAATTCATCCAGGTTTCCCTGATACTTATTAATTCTTGCACCAAAAGCAATATTTTCATAAATGCTTTTTGGAAATGGATTTGGTTTCTGAAAAACCATACCTATCTGCCGACGAATTCGAACCGGGTCTTCACTTGAAGCGTAAATATTTTTACCTTTATAAATAATTTCGCCTTCTAAGGAAAATCCTGGAATAATATCGTTCATTCGATTAAATGATCGAATGATTGAGCTTTTTCCACAACCTGAAGGACCAATTAATGCAATAATCTTATTTTTCGGTACTCGCAAATTAAAATTTTCAACAACTAATTTTCCACTGTAAAAAATATTTATTTGATCTGCACGAATGACCGTTACATCATCACTAAAATTAATTGAATAAGAATGAAAATTTGATGTCAGTGTCATATCATTTACCATTTAATCTCGAACTTTTTTCTTAGATAAATAGCAATTCCATTCATCAAGAATAATATAAATAACAGTACCAAAATTCCTGCCGCGGCAAGATGAACTCGATACTCTGGTTGTGGCAATGTTATCCAGTTATAGATTTGAATTGGAATTACTGTGAATTGATCCCACACGGATCTTGGTAAAAAAGGTACATAAGTGAATGCGCCCATAATAATTAATGGAGCTGTCTCGCCAATTGCTCGACTGAGAGATAAAATCATACCAGTTAAAATTCCTGGAAATGCAATTGGCAAAACTAGTGTACTGGTCACGTGCCATTTTGTTGTTCCCAAAGCATATCCACCTTCACGAATTGATGGTGGTACTGCCCGAATCGCCTCTCTTGATGCAATAATCACAACAGGTAATATTAACAGTGACATTGTAAGTGCCCCAGCCACCATACTCCGTCCAAATGGTAAGTGAATTTCTAACCAGGGAATACCAAATAAGAAAAATTCCCAACCTCCAGTAGCACCACTTTCAATTGGTATATTAAAAAGATTGACAAACCAACTATCTTTTGAGAAAAGACCAAACATACGTCCAAATACAACCAAACCTAACATTCCATAAACAATGGAAGGAACACCAGCTAAATTATTAATATTCAAATTTATGAATTCGGTTAATCTGTTCTTAGGAGCATATTCCTCCAAATAAATAGCAGCACCAACACCAACTGGAAAACTAATTAAACCAGTTAATAAAATTACAATAATACTTCCTACAATTGCTGATTTCATTCCAGCGTTTTCAGGTTTCCTGGAATGATAATTTTCAAATAATTCTGGCCGTACCCATGCAAACCCTTCTACTGCAATATCAATTATCAATACCGTTAGCATAAAAAGCGCAAATAGAACAGATAATAATAGGATTATATTAAATATTTTCTCTGCCCGATTCCGTCTTGAAATACTTTCTTTATATTGCTTAGTATCGATTGAGATTATTTTTTCTGCTTGCATTATTCATAAACCTCTCTAAACCTCTTTAATATGGACGCACTGATAATATTCATTACAAAAGTCATCATGAATAAAGTAGCTCCAACTGCAAATATTGATTGACCATTTATGGATCCTGAAGGAGCATCTCCAAAACTAACTTGAACGATAAATGCAGTCATGGTTTGTATACCATCCAAAGGATTCAATGTCATACGTGGAGTTGCTCCAGCTGCAATGGTGACTGCCATGGTTTCACCAATTGCCCGAGATATTCCAATAATGAATGCAGAGATAATCCCACTTAAGGCAGCAGGTACTACAACTTTTGTCGACACTTCAAATTTGGTCGCACCAAGTGCATAGGCTCCCTCACGCAATGACCTGGGAACAGCACGCATTGCGTCTTCACTGATGGATGCTACAATCGGAATGATCATAATCCCCACAACTACAGCAGCACTAAAGGCATTAAAAAAACTAACTCGAATTCCTAATTGGTCTTCTAAAACTCTTTTTAATATCGGTGTTACGAATGAAAGCGCAAAATATCCATAAACAACTGTAGGAATTCCTGCTAATAATTCCAACAATGGTTTTAAACCACTTCTCAACCTATCAGAAGCATATTCACTTAAAAAAATCGCACTTCCTAATCCTAGAGGTAAAGCTATAGCCCCAGAAATGACCGCAATCATCAATGTCCCGCGTATCAGCGGTCGTACACCAAAATTCTCTGGACTCACTTGGGATGCTAAAGGTCTCCAGGTTGTACCCGTTAAAAAGGTAATCAAATTTACTTCAGGCCGAAGAAAAAAGCCGATTGCTTCAGAAAACAATGAAACTATAATTCCAATGGTGACTAAAATTGAAAAAACACCACATCCAAATAGGATTATTGCAATAATCCGTTCTCTAAGATTTCTTACTCTTTGTGGGTTATAAAAAGAAATGAACGAAGATTTATTCAGATTTTTCAACATAATCAAAAATTTTCCTTAAGTTCTCCACAAAATTGAGAGGCAGATGATTACCCATCTGTCTCTCAATCGAGGATGTTTCTGTTTTTAATTTATTGGATTGATTTTGCTAACAATTCCAAATTTGCTTCATATGTTCCGGTTGGAGGCATGCTGTATCCAACATCACTCATGATGGCTGGTCCACCATCTGCTCCAAAGAAGAAACGTACAAATTCAACCACCTGTGGTTTCGTTTGTAAGCTATTTTGGTTCAAATAGATGAACAAAGGTCGTGATAATGGGTTGTAGGTACCATTCTGGACAGTTTCATCACTCGGTAATACTGCATTTCCATCACTATTGACAACTGGGACTGCTTTCACGCTGTCTTTGTTGTTGATGTAGTATGCATATCCAAAGAAACCAAAGCCATATTTTTCATTCGCAATACCATCTAACAGGACATTGTCATCACTCGAGAAGGTTGTGTTTTCATCCTGGCGTAAATCTTCATCCCCACTCACACCTTCGACTACCTCAGTCATATAATCACGTGTACCCGGAATCTGGATCAGGAATAAAGAATAGGATTTCTTCTTCTGGATAGGATGGATCTAAATCTGACCATTTTGTGATCGTGCTGCTGGCACCTAACAGGGCTGCCAATTGTTCAGCACTTATCTCGGTCATCCAGTCATTTTCTGGATTCACCATCACAGTCAATCCATCTAATGCTACCAGGAATTCTACATATTCAATCCCGTTGGTTTGACATATTTCCTTTTCGGAGTCTTTGATCGGTCGTGAAGCATCACTGATGTCTGTCTCTCCTACACAAAATACTTTGAATCCACCACCAGTTCCCGATAAACCTACTGATACTCGTACATTCGGTGCTACCAGTGCAAATTCTTCCGCTACCGCTGTGGTGATCGGAAATACGGTGCTCGATCCATCTGCTACCACGTCACCTTCTAAAGCAGCTAATTCTGAATTGCTAACAGGTTCAGGTTCTGAAGCCTTGGTCGGTTCAGCCTGAGTTGACTCTGGTTGACTGGGTGCTGGGGTAACTTGTGATCCGCTACAGGCACCCAATATTAATGACGACATAATTAAAACCATAAATAAAACTAAAAACTTTCTTGACAACATTCTTTTTTCTCCTTTTATTATTTTTGCGTTTTCTCAATGTTGCAAATATAACCTACACAACTTAACTGCAATTTAAGGGGAGGTTAATGTTTGTTGAAAGAAATCGATCAATTTGTTAATAATTGTTAATTTTCACACGATGAAAAAATTTACTTTCACGCTAAAACTAATCTTTTTAGGCATGGCAATGATCTTAAGAATTATTTACATTCTATTAACATGAATTTGAACTCTTATTAACGGAGGGGCGGTAAAATCGTATGATGTGGAATATGAGTGCTTATAAATTCTTTTTTATTTTATTTTTCCAGTTAAGATAAAATAACAATGTAAAAGGAAAAATAATGGTTTCGGATTTAATGAAAATACAAATATCAGTAAAAAACTTTAATTTTTTTTATGGAAAATTCCAGGCACTGAGAGATATCAATTTTGAAATACCTGAACGGCAAATTACAGCCATTATTGGACCTTCTGGTTGCGGAAAAAGCACATTCATAAGATCCTTTAATCGCATGAATGACTTAATTGCATCTGTTTCTACAAAAGGTGAAATCATCCTGGATGGTGAGAATATACTCGAATTGGATCCAGTTTCTTTAAGGAAAAGAATTGGGATGGTTTTTCAACGTCCTAATCCATTTCCTAAGTCCATTTATGAAAATGTCGCCTATGGACCTCGTGCCCATGGAATAAACAATAAAAATCAATTAGATGAGATCGTCGAAAAAAGCTTAAAAGATTCTTTTTTATGGGATGAGGTCTACAAAGATTTAAACAAATCCGGTCTTGCGCTTTCTGGTGGTCAACAACAAAGATTATGTATAGCCCGTGCTTTAGCAGTAGAGCCTGAAATAATTTTGATGGATGAGCCTGCATCTGCCCTGGATCCAATTGCTACTTTACGAATTGAAGAATTAATGCAAGAATTGAAACAGAATTATACAATCGTGATCGTTACTCACAATATGCAACAGGCTGCCCGAGCTTCGGATTACACAGCCTTTTTTAATATGCATCCTGATCGAGCTGGTTATATGGTTGAACATGATTTTACCCAAACAATCTTCACCAATCCTAAAGAAAAATTAACAGAAGATTACGTATCCGGAAGATTTGGATAAACAAGTATATCGAAAGGTCATTATGTCCAGAAAATTATTTTCCCAAAAAATACAGAATATTAAAGATGAGGTTTTGTTACTTGGCAGCATGGTAGAAGAAGCTGTCAATAAATCTATATATGCGCTCAAAATGAGAGATACAAAACTGGCGAAACAAATTTATCAACGTGATATTGAACTCAATGATAAAAGGTTTTCTATCGAGAATGCAATACTGATCCTGATAGCCACTCAACAGCCCATGGCACGTGACCTGAGAGAATTAGCATCCATGTTAGACGTGATTAGTGAATTGGAACGTATGGGAGATTATGCCAAAGGAATTGCTAAAGTTGTAATTAAATTAGAAAATGTAGATTTAAAAATTCCCATCAAGGAAATCGAAACAATGGCTGAATTATCGATTGGAATGCTGCATAAAGCACTCACTGCCTTCATTAATCAAGATGCTAAGACGGCTGCACAAATTCCTTACGAAGATGATGCAGTTGACCGAATTTATGAAGATGTCTATCACAAGGCTGTTGAATTAATGATGAGTGATCCAAAGAATGTAGATAATTCTAACTTGATAATATGGGTTGGACATAATCTGGAGAGACTAGCTGATAGGGTGACTAACATTTGTGAAAGAACAGTATTTATAGCAACCGGTGAACTGATGGAATTAGAAGTTGATGAAGAAGATGATAAGCTAGATCTTGAGTAAAGCATCAAAAGAATAGAATTATTATGCGCTTCATTATCTGAAGCGCATTTTTATTTGAATTTTTGATTGATTTTATGGATAATTGATACACATGATTTAGGAGAGGAATGTTTTATGGAAACCTTAGAGAAAATTATCATAAGATCTTATGTTGCAGATTTATTTAAATCCCAGGTATCTTATTTGGAAAACCAAATTGAGGGTATTGTATACGATGACAATATTGAGTTCTTACATCATACCCGGGTCATGAGTCGAAGAATTCGGAATACTTTAACGATATTCTCCCCTTTTGTTGGAAAAAAAACTACAAAAAGATGGTTTAGCTCATTTAAGAATCTGACCAAATCATTAACGAAGGTTCGAGATTTAGATGTCCAGATTGAATTCCTTGAAAAGGAAATATCGGACATTTCAGAACAAAAGTTTCTAGCAGGACTGCAAAGATTACTACTCAGGAAACAACAGCTGCGAGAAAAGAAACAAACTGGGGTGAAGAAATCAATCCTGGATTTTGAAAAAGAAAAAACTTTGACTGAAATTCAGTTATTTATTGACAACAATCCTTTTGATTCTGAAAATTTCTCGCCTCCGAATGAGTTAAAACGTCTGGGTCATTTAGAAATTGAAAAATTAACCAAAATATGTTTCTCTTATGTTCCTTTTATAACAAGCCCAGATAATACAGACGCATTGCATAGTTTAAGAATTGCCATGAAAAACCTGCGCTACACAACAGAATTATTTCAACCAATTTATCCAGAACTAGAACAACTCATTTCTACCATGAAAAAATTCCAGGATGATTTAGGTGAAATCCATGATTATGATGTCTGGTTGGCGGACCTGGATTGCTTTTTAGCCGAAGAAAAACAAAGAATTACTAAGTTTTACGGCCAAACCGGACCCTTTAACTTTATAAAACCAGGAATAAATTATTTAATCGACGATATTAAAAGCCGAAAAATCCAAGTCCATGAAAAATTCCTGGAAAGATGGAATGAGCAGTTTCAAAATCAATTTTGGTCGAATTTAAGCATAATTTTTGAAAACTACGACAAATAAATATTCAAAATATTTTTTTTACGCAGAGGTAAATATGAGCCAAACACCAACCCCAATCTCCCCTATCGAGCAAATGAAGAAAGACCTGGCAGCAACACAAAGGGATGTTAATGAGTTAAACAGCAAAGTAAATTTGTCTTCTATTCATGATAAATTGGAAGATCTACAAATCAAAGTAAGTGGTTTAAATAAACGCATTAGCGACCTTCGACAAAAAAACTATATATTTGACACCACCCTTGAGGTAAATGCCCAGGATTTGATTAAACGGTGGCAACCAATTCGCACTACGACCAAAGTAAGGCTTAACCAGGAATTAATCCACCTGAAAGCTGAAATCAAACCAATTGAACAACAACTCGTTAAAGCATCTACCAATCCAAATAATGTTTACTTAACACGTCAAATACACAATCCTTTAAAGGTAAGCGTTGAAAATTTATCAAAAAAAGTTTCTGCTTCTGAAGCTCTTTTGCGTGGGATGTACGATTCATTCGAACGAGAATTAACTTCATTTATTAATCATCTCCAAAATATTGAATGGACTGTCAAGGAGTTTGAATCTTCCAATATTAAATTACTCATGCATGAATTTCTGATTATGGGGGTAAAAGCTGTTTGGACCAGAGATGGAAAAGAGGATAAGGATGATCCTGAAGGTATCCTGTATTTATCGGACCAACGCATATTCTTTGAACAAAAAGAGGAAGTGGCTACAAAGAAAATTCTTTTTTTCACCAAAGAGAGAGAGGTGCGTCAAGAAGTCCTGATCGATATCCCGGTAAATATGATTGAATCTGTCCAAGCCGAAAAACAAGGAATATTTAAGAACCAGGATTTTCTTGAAATAAATTTTGCCTCCGGTGCTCAATACAATTCTGCACAATTTCATATCCACAATCAGGACTGTGAAGATTGGAAGGGATTGATAAATAAGGTTCAATCAGGTGAATTTGATAAGAACCGAACGGAACAGGTTGATCAGGAAATCATCGAAAAGATCAAAAATGCACCCTCCATTTGTCCACAATGTGGCGCTACCATAACCGTTCCGATTCTAAGAGGAATGGAACAATTTTCATGTCAATTTTGTGGTTGTATTATCAAGTTATAAAGTTGTTGTTTTGACAATGCTCCTGTTTCCTATATATAGAATATTCTTATTTTTTGTTAATCAATTGTTGATAATTGAAGACTAGAATTAAAAAAGAATGAGAAAGTTATCAGGAGTAAATAATGAACTTGGAGAAATTTACACAAAAAGCTCAGCAGGCTATTTTAAATGCCCAGGAAATTGCACAGGAAAACAATCATCAAAATATTGAGAATATCCATTTAATTGCAGCTTTATTCAGGCAGGATGAGAGTATTGTTCCAGCTATTATTACCAAAATTGCTGGAAGTACAATTGCGATACGAGATGAAATTGAAAAAGAATTAGAAAATCGCCCAAAAATTTATGGTGCAACTGGGCAGGTTGGGCTATCCAAACCCGCGAATGACTCATTAAATAGCGCGGAAAAATTTGCAAAAGGCATGAAGGATGAATATGTTTCTACCGAACATATTTTACTCGCCTTGACAGAAAGTTCTGATGCATCTTTGTTGAAACAATTTGGTATCACGAAGGATGCCGTCTTAAAAACGCTGGTGGATATCCGCGGAAATCAACGCGTTACCAGTCAAAATCCTGAGGATACTTATCAGGCATTAGAAAAATATGGCCGTGATCTCACATCGATGGCACGTCAGGGCAAACTGGACCCAGTAATCGGCAGAGATGAAGAAATTCGAAGAATCATACAGATTTTATCGCGTCGCAGTAAAAATAACCCGGCATTGATTGGGGAACCTGGTGTAGGCAAAACCGCCGTTGTTGAAGGCTTAGCACAACGTATTATCAACGGAGATGTGCCTGAAGGGTTAAAACATAAGACTTTATTTCAATTGGATATGGGTGCCCTGGTAGCAGGTGCTAAATACCGGGGTGAATTCGAGGAAAGATTAAAGGCAGTTCTGAAAGAAATTCAGAATGCTGAAGGGCAAATCATCTTGTTTATTGATGAAATGCACACCGTAATTGGAGCTGGAGCAGCTGAAGGCGCGATGGATGCCGGTAATATGTTAAAACCTATGTTAGCGCGCGGTGAGTTGCATATGATTGGCGCAACGACCCTGGATGAGTACCGCAAACATGTGGAGAAAGATGCTGCCCTTGAGCGTCGATTCCAGCCGGTCCTGATCAAAGAACCTTCTGTGGAAGATACCATCAGTATTTTGCGCGGATTAAAAGATCGTTATGAAGTACACCACGGGGTAAGAATCACTGATCCAGCAGTAATTGCAGCAGCAACATTATCAAACCGATATCTCACCGATCGGAAACTCCCAGATAAAGCAATTGATCTCATCGATGAAGCAGCTGCTAGGTTGAGAACAGAAATTGACTCTAAACCGCAAGCATTAGATGAAATAGATCGAGATATTATGCAATTGGAAATCGAAAGGCAGGCTTTGACCAAAGAGACTGATTCTGCCAGTAAAGAGAGACTAAAGAAAATTGAACATGATCTGGCTAATCTACGCGAAGAATCGAGTCAATTAAGCGCTCGCTGGAATATGGAAAAAGCAGCTATATCAGAATTAAGAGACATTAAAGAGAAAATTGAAAATACAAATCTGGAGATAGAAAAAGCAGAACGCGTTTCAGATCTTGAAAAAGCGGCACGCTTGCGCTATGGAACCATAAGGGAATTATCTGATAAACGCTCAGCTGCTGAGAAAAACCTTAAACAACTTCAAGGGGTCTCTGCATTGTTAAAAGAAGAAGTAGATGCAGAAGAAATTGCAGGTGTTGTCTCCAGATGGTCTGGAATTCCAGTGACACGGTTGCTGGAAGCTGAAATGCAGCGATTGGTACACATGGAGGAAGAACTCCATAAACGGGTTATTGGACAAAATGATGCCATTAACATCGTGTCTAACACAGTACGTCGAGCGCGGGCAGGATTGCAGGACCCCAACCGCCCGATTGGATCATTCATTTTCCTCGGACCTACCGGTGTCGGTAAGACTGAACTCGCACGCGCACTAGCTGAGTTTCTTTTCAATGATGAGCATTCCATGATCCGGATAGACATGAGTGAATACCAGGAAAAACACACTGTCTCACGATTGGTTGGTGCTCCTCCTGGCTATATTGGATATGATGAAGGCGGACAGTTAACGGAAGCAGTTCGCCGGCGTCCATATAGTGTTGTCCTATTTGATGAAATTGAAAAGGCACATCCTGAAGTTTTCAATGTTTTACTTCAGTTATTAGATGATGGTCGTTTAACCGATGGTCATGGCAGAACGGTTGATTTTAAAAACACGGTAGTGATCATGACCAGTAATTTAGGAGGTGGAATCTGGTACCAGGATGATAATATCAGCCCCGAAAAGATTCATGAAATTCTTCAGAATCATTTCCGCCCAGAATTCCTGAACCGAATTGATGAAATTATCACCTTCCAGCGATTGACCAGGGATGATCTGAAGCAAATTATCAAAATTCAGCTGGGATTCTTAACTGAAAGATTGAAAGAAAGAGGTTTAACGATTACGCTTGAGCCTGAGGTCCTGGATTATCTTGCCGAAGTCGGTTATGATCCTGATTTTGGAGCTCGACCGCTGAAAAGATCTATACAGAGAGAGATCATGGATCCATTAGCCATGAAATTGCTTACATCGGAAATCAAAGATGGACAGGAAATCGTCATTTCAATGGATAACGAAAGTCTTGTTTTCAAAGCGCAATAAAAACCTTACGAAATAGAATGGGAAAACGAACAGCTCCCATTCTATTCATTTAAATCCCCTGAAAAAGGTCTTTTTCTATTTTTTCACCAGGAAGAGGTTCAGGAAATGCTCTCATAAACCGATCTTTACTCCCCAGAATCCTTTGGAGCCAGCCCATCAATCCACCGCTCGCCCGGCTGCCACCTTGACTGGAATGACAGGCAGATGCCTGATCACGTTGTCTAGCAACCTTTGCGTAATGGATAATCGCATGCGTTGGAAAATGTACCTCAGCAATCGAAACAAGATCGATATCATTATTTTTTCCAAATTTTCTGGGATCTTTTCCAACCAGGCGCAATAACCTGACTGTCCATTTCAGAAAATCTTTAGGAATACTATGAAAATACAATTTCTTGATCTGAAAAGGTTCTTGATTTAGCTGATCCTGATAAGTAGAATCTGCAGACAGCTTAAAAGCTGCAACGGTCGCTTCATGAATTTTTATATGATCTGGGTGTCTGTACCCGCCAATTGGATCAAATGTAATAACAACGTCAGGTTGAACCCGGCGAATAAGTTGCACAACTTCTTCTGCGACTTTATCCAGATTTGCTGAAAATAATGAATCGGGATGATGATTATGTTCTGATCCAGCCATACCAGAATCACGATAATTTAGAAAAATTACTTCTTTTATCCCCAAATATTTTGCTGCACAGCGAAGTTCATATTCTCTTCTTTCAGCCGGGGATTTAAAACCCTCTAAGAATTCTTCATCCATTTCCCCCACTTCTCCCCGTGTTGCACAAATCAGGTATACATCCACGCCATCGTTGGCGTATTTTGCCAATGTTCCGCCCATACCAAATGTTTCATCATCAGGATGCGCTAACACAGCCATTAAAGATAAATTTTTATTCAATTCCATTATTTTTGCTCACTTCTTAGTATAAAAAAGATTCCTGATCAATTTCCCTTACCCAGGCATTTGTACCACCAACGAGGTTAAATATATTCTGAAATCCGGAATTCCGCAGTTTTTGTACAACTCTACCTGATCTGATTCCATTGCGACAATAAAATACGACTGGGATATTTTCGTCTGTGATCATTTCAGAATTGATTCGCTCATAAGGTACATTTTCACTATTGGGAAGTAGAACAACTTCACGCTCAATTGAATCCCGAACATCAATCAGACGAATTTCTCTTCCTGAGTCGATCGATGTCTTTAATTGCTGTACGCTCCATCCCCACTCCGGAAGAGGAGGATTTTCATTTCCATGCAATTCACAAAAATATTCTGTATCCTGCAATGTTAAGATATCCGGATGAGTGCCACAAATTTTACAATTGGGATTCTTTCGTAGTTGGATGGTTTGAATAGAAAGGTCGATTGCATCATAAAGATACAATTTTCCATAGGGATTAGTATCCAGACCCAGGATGAGTTTGATTACTTCAGTAGCTTGAATAGTTCCTACAGTACCAGGTAAAACACCAAAAACTCCACCTTCACCACAGCTTGGAACAACACCTGGAGGAGGTGGTGTCGGGAAAATACAACGGTAACAAGGACCATGTTGTGCATCAAATACACTTACCTGACCTTCAAAACGAAAGATCGATCCATAAACATAGGGTTTTTTATGAAAAACACAATAATCATTTAATAAATAGCGGGTGCTGAAGTTGTCACTTCCATCTATAATGATCAGATAATTTTTCCCAATACTTTCAACATTCTCAGCTGATAACATTTCATTGAATGTTTCAATTTTTACAAACGGGTTCAAATCTTCCAGATATTGTTTGGCTGATTCAACTTTCGGAGCACCAATTTTTTTTGTTGAATGAATGATCTGGCGTTGTAAATTTGAGTCCTCAACGACATCATAATCAACAAGCCCAATCCTTCCTACCCCAGCAGCTGCGAGATATAATGCGATTGGTGATCCCAATCCTCCTGTTCCAACAATAAGGACACTGGCATCTTTTAATTTTTGTTGCCCGGATAATCCTACTTGAGGAATCAGCAAGTGTCTTGAGTATCTTAGTACTTCTTGTTGGTTTAATTTTTGTGTCATATTTATCTCCGAAATGAATCATACCAAAAGAATCACCAATTTCAATCCAGATATTAGATGTTTCCAGATTCAGAAAATGATAAAATGAAATTATGGATGTTATTCTGACCCATGAACAAGCAGATTTCGATGCAATCGCTTCATTAACAGCAGCCGCACTTCTGGATGCAGACGCAATTGCAATCCTGCCAAATCGAATTAACAGAAATGTGCGCGCATTTCTGGATCTTTGTGGAAATGAGTTACCGCTTCACCAATACAAAGATATCTCTCCCATCAAAATCGATCATATAACACTCGTGGACACACAAGCATTAGTCACCTTAAAGGGGATTTCAAAGAATACTACCGTCCATGTCATTGATCATCACCAGAAGAAAAAAGATTTGCCCGAACAATGGACAACTGTGTTTGAAAGCACTGGGAGTTGCGCAACAATTCTGGTAGAAGAACTGAAAAAGAGAAATGGTACGCTCTCAATCTTTCTTTCAACCCTATTTTTACTTGGAATTTATGAAGACACCGGGTCATTATCTTATGCCAACACTACACCAAAAGATTTACACGCTGCTGCTTACTTAATTGAAAAAGGTGCCAGTTTGGCCATAGCAAATCAATATCTCAATCCCCCTTTGTCTGATCAACAAAGAGCAGTATACGACCGTTTACTGCTGAGAACTCAACATTTCGATATCCATGGAAATCGAATTGTGACTGCAATGACAGATGCCAGTGAATTGAATGAGGAGATTTCCAGTATTGCACACAAAATAAGAGATTTATTGGATCCTGAGGCTTTATTTTTGTTGGTGAAATCTCAGGAGGGGCTGCGATTAATTGCCAGATCCACAACAGACCAGATAAATGTCGGAAAAATTGCTCAACAATTTGGTGGTGGTGGGCATCCCAGAGCAGCAGCTGCATTAATCCAGGTGGATGACGGAAAACCCCTCATTGAGACTATTTACAAGCAACTAATTGAAAAGCTACACGAATTTGTGGAACCAGCTATTTCAGCAGCTCAAATCATGTCCAAACAGCCCTTGCTAATTTCCCCTCAAACAAGTGCTGAGGAAGCATCCATCTTGATGAAGCGCTATGGATACGAAGGATATCCGGTTGTATCAGACGGAAAAATTGTTGGTTTATTGAATCGCCGTAGTGTTGAACGCGCTATTTCACATAAGATGAACCTAACTGCTTCCAGCCTGATGGATACTGGTGAGGTTTTTGTCGAGTTAAAGGATTCTCTCGATAAAGTGCAACAGGTTATGACTGAATCTGGTTGGGGTCAATTACCAGTGTTGGATCTTAAGAACGGTTCAATCGTTGGAATAATCACCAGAACTGATTTATTGAAAGCCATCGGAAAACCAAAATCCACATTGGTGGACAAAAAGAACCTGTCAAAAAAGCTGAATTCTGCACTTCCTAAAGCGCATATCACCCTTCTAAATCTGATTGCCCAGAATGCCCATCAACAAAAAACAGCCATTTATATTGTGGGAGGATTTGTCAGGGATCTTATTTTGAATCGTCCCTCACTGGATTTTGATATCGTTGTTGAAGGAGATGCAATTCAATTTACCCAGAGTTTATTAAAACAATTTGGCGGAACTATTAACACCCATAAACGTTTTGGTACAGCTAAATGGCAAATTGCTGAAATTAAGCAGAATTTAAAAGAAATTTTTCCAGAATATTCAGATGTGGATTTTTCTGATTTACCAGAAACTCTCGATCTTATCAGCGCACGTACTGAATTTTATGATTTTCCAACTGCCCTTCCTCAAGTAGAACGAAGTAGTATAAAACTAGATCTGCATCGTAGAGATTTCACCATTAATACGCTGGCTCTACGATTAGATGGAAACCATTATGGTGAACTATATGATTACTGGGGTGGATATGAAGATCTTAATTCAGGCTTGATCAAAGTTTTGCATTCATTATCATTTGTCGATGACCCAACCAGGCTAATTCGGGCAATTCGGTTTGAACAAAGATTTAATTTTCGGATTGAAGCTCGTACATTCCAATTGATGGAAGAAGCCAGAGATTTAATCAATCAGGTTTCTGGTGACAGATTAAGACATGAATTGAATCTGATACTCTCCGAAACTGATCCCAGACCAGCCTTATTTCGATTACAGGAGTTAAATTTCCTGCAAGAAATTCATCCAAATTTAAGCATTAATGCGGATATCATTGAAAAAATGGTTAAAATATTAAAATTGCCAATTGATCCGATCTGGCAAATTTCGCCTTTCAATGGAACCTCAAAGATTAGTATCATTCTGGCTTTTATTACCTGGTTTATGAATTTAGATACCAATCCCCGACCAATCTGCAAAAGGTTACGCACACCAGCGATTGTTACAGAGTCCAGTCTAAAAGCCCAACATTCAAGAAAACTGATACTTAAATTGGTGAACAAGAAACCAAGTGATATCACCGAGTATCTGGATTCCTTATTGCCATGTGTTCTGTTTATCCTTTACCATACAATAGAAGATCATCGCATTAGTGAATTGATTTTTAAATATATTTCTCACTGGAAGAAAGTAAAGCCTTTCACCAGCGGAGAAGATTTACAAAAAATGGGAATCACACCTGGGCCAATTTACAAGAAAATTCTTTCCCGGCTTCGTAGAGCCTGGTTGGATGAAGAAATTCGTTCCATCGAACATGAAAATATATTACTGGATGAAGTATTAGCTTCTTTAATTAGAACATGAATTGTGATCCTGTCCATAATAATCAAACACAACCTTATCTCTGGATTGATAAAGTCATCATTCGCCATTTAATTTTTTCTGATTTACCTCAATTGGAATGGAATGGAGAATATAAACACTTGCGGCAGGTTTATTTGAATGCGTATAAAAACAGAAACAAGGGAAAAAATGTCCTCTGGGTTGCAGATCTTCCTCAGACTGGGGTCATTGGTCAGGTTTTTATACAACTTAATTCTGTAAGAAAAGATCTTGCCAATGGATTTTTTAGTGCGTATCTGTATGCATTCAGGATTAAACCTGAATTTAGAAACGCAGGTTTGGGATCTCGCATATTCAAGGTAGTTGAAGTAGATCTCATAAAGCGCAATTTTCGAGAAATCACTTTAAATGTTTCGAAAACAAATGATTTAGCGATTCGTCTATATGAAAGATTAGGTTTTGAGATTGTTGGGTCTGAACCAGGTGAATGGTCTTTCCGCGATCATGAAAACAAATTGCAGAATGTAGTAGAACCAGCCTGGAAAATGGTGAAATCAATTTCTCAATGATTTCTTGTCTTTACTTATCCACTCGATTATAAAAATTTGAAATCGCTGATTATTTATGAAGTCACTCGAAGAATCTGGTTATCACTGATATAATAATGACGCTTTGAGTGAATACCTTGACAAGCTGCCTTTTTTACCATCAAAATGATCGGTTTGGGAGGTTAGTTAGAAAATAAATTTTTTTAAGAAGGGTTAGGTTCATGAAAGAATATAAGACCGAGTCAATTCGTAACATAACATTCGCATCTCATAGTGGCGCTGGAAAAACAATTTTAGGGGAAGCATTATTAAATTTTTCAGGCGCGATCAACCGTATGGGTAAAGTTGAGGACGGTTCAACCATTTCCGATTTTGACGAAGAGGAACAGCGTCGCAATATATCCATTTACACCTCTGTTTTACCGGTTGAATATAACGATCATAAAATAAATATTCTTGATACACCTGGTTATACTGATTTTCTTGGTGAAGAAATTTCTGCTTTACGGGTTTCTGATGGAGCCATTATTTTAGTTGATGCTGTCGCTGGTATCGAAGTTGGAACCGAATTAGCCTGGAATTATAGTGGAGAAAAGAATATCCCTCGCTTCGTTTTGATCAATAAAATGGATCGTGAGAATGCCAATTTCAAGAAGATGGTTGATTCATTCCAGGAATTATCTGATGTCAGATTACTTCCTTTACAATTCCCTTGGGGTGAACAATCAGATTTCAAAGGTGTTATTGACCTGGTCACCATGAAAGCTTACAAAGGTGTGGGTACCGATAGTGTTGAGATTCCTGCCGAGTATAAAGCAGCTGCAGAAGAAGCACATGCAGCAATAATAGAAGCTGCAGCTGAAGGTGCAGATGATTTGATGGAAAAATTCTTCGATGAAGGTGCCCTTTCACCTGAAGAAATTTCTCGTGGTTTAAAATCGGTAATCAAACAGGGAAGTTTTGTTCCCGTATTTGCCTCTTCTGCGACACTTCAGATTGGATTGGTTCCTTTATTAAATGCCATCATCAATCTCATGCCATCTCCAGTGGATGCCGGTCCTTATAAAGCCACAAATAAAGATAAAGAAGTTGAGATCACATCATCTGATTCTGGTCCATTAGTTGCCTATGTATGGAAAACCACTGCAGATCCTTTTGTTGGAAAACAAACTTACTTCCGTGTTTATTCTGGTATGGTGAATTCTGATTCACGTGTCTGGAATCATGAGAAAGGCGTTGAAGAGAGATTTGGAACCGTCAGTATCCCAAGAGGTAAAGAAAATATCCCTGTGAAAACAGTTCATGCTGGTGATATAGCAATCGTTCCAAAATTATCCGAAACTGTCACTGGTAATACCCTGGGGGATAAAAGTACTCGAATTATTCTGCCTTCGGCGAAATATCCTAACGCATTATATCGTGTGGCTGTTACTCCAAAAACGCAACAAGATTCCGCAAAAATCAGTACGGTGTTAACCCGACTGTGTGAAGAAGATATGACTCTATCCTGGTCCATGGAATCCTCAACCCGCCAAACTGTTTTACAGGGTATGGGTGATCAGCATATTGAAGTCGCCGTAAGACGTGCATCATCCAAATTCCAATTAAATATCATTACTGCAGAACCAAAAGTTGCTTATAAAGAAACCATTACCAAAGAAGGTATTGGAATTTATCGTCATAAAAAACAAACCGGTGGCGCTGGTCAATTTGGCGAAGTCCATCTTAAGACCTTACCCTCTGAAGGTGAATTTGAAATGACCTGGGATGTTTTTGGTGGTGCTGTCTCTCAATCATATTTTACCTCCATTCAAAAAGGTATACTCTCAACGATGAAAGACGGTATTATCGCTGGTTATCCTGTTTATGGTGTTCGCGTTTCCGTCTTTGATGGAAAAGAGCATGCCGTGGACTCAAAACCAGTGGCGTTTGAAATCGCCGGTCGTGAAGCATTTAAGATTGCATTCCAGGAAGCAGGTCCAGTCCTCATGGAACCGATTATGAACGTAAAAATAATCGTTCCCGAGAACAATATGGGTGATATCCTTGGTGATTTAAATACCAAACGAGCTAGGGTTCAGGGTATGGATACCGATAAAGGCCGTTCCGTTGTCACTGCGTCGGTGCCTATGGCAGAAATGCTACGGTACACTACCCAACTTCGCTCTCTGACGGGCGGACGCGGAATCTTCGATATGGAATTTGATCATTTTGAACGAGTACCTGCCCACCTGCAACAGGAAATCATCAATGCACACAAACGGGAATTAGAAGAAAAAGAATAACCTTCTCGCTGATTAAAGAGGTATTTCCCTTAATGGAAATACCTTTTTTTGATCTTGTAAATATAGAACTATTGTGCTATAATGTTGTTATCTATTTGTTTTTATTTTTTTTTGGAGCAATTTCATGATGATTTCTATTCACAAAATTTTCTTTGGTGTGATATTGGGATCTGTTTTCTTGATTTTTGCTGCAACAAGGTTACTATCCCCATTAGAGATTGTTTCAGCCTCACCGGAGAAAAACACTGAATTATCAACCAATATCATTGAAAATTCGAATGATGAGAAATTAAACTGCACAATCTCCCCACTCTATCCAATTGAAATCCAGCAATGGTGTGATCTGATTGAAGTAAATGCAACAACTTATTTATTAGATTCCAATCTGATTGCAGCTGTAATGCTTCAGGAATCAGGAGGAAACAAAGATGCCTACAGCACCTCCGGAGCAGTTGGATTGATGCAAATTATGCCTAAGGATGGTATTGCCGCAAATTTTATGTGTATTAATGGTCCCTGTTTTTCGAATCGTCCGACCATGGAAGAATTATTCAATCCGGAGTTCAACATCGAATACGGAAGTCGAATGCTCTTAAATTTACACGGAAAGTATGGAAACTGGCGAGATACGTTAAGAGCATATGGTCCCATGGATGTTGGCTATCAATATGCAGATATCGTGTTATCAATTTTTGAAAATTATCAGTATTTAAATTGAATCATGTAAAATTAAATTAATGAAAAAAATTTTCCTGATTGTATTTTCTCTACTAGTGATCCTTTTTTCATCCTGTTCTTTCCACGATGATCCCCGCTCAATGGCTTCGACTCGGATTTCTCTGACGTATGATGGCAACCAGTGCCAACCTTATGAATCCTTTGTTCCCCAGGGTCAGGAGATTGAAATTACATTGATTAATGAAAGCGAATTTGACATCACCTGGTACCTCATTTTTAGACCCGTGGAAGGAAAATTTGAGGATCAGGACCCGAAAAACATTCTTGCTTCCGCAAGTGCCATTGCTGGGCATAATTCAGCATCTACTTTCACAGCCCCAAATTTACCCGCCCGTTATGACAGTTTATGTGTTCGTGATGGTGATTCTGATAAAAGAGCATTGACATATCTATTAGTTGTGCAACCGTATAAAGAGTAAATTTCAAAAATTTTGCTCAAGGCAGCCTTCACAAAGAATTCAACAGTGGTATAATAGCCAACGTTGCGCGGGAGTCGCCAAGTGGTAAGGCATTAGCCTTCCAAGCTAACATTCGCGGGTTCGAATCCCGTCTCCCGCTCCTAAAAAGCTGATCAAAAAATCAGCTTTTTTTCTTTAAATTTCCACTAATCTTTTTGAATAACAGGAACAAGAACGGTATAAACTGCCTGATACGCCAAAGATTGATCAGAGTATCCTTCAGAATTCAATCCCCCCAGAATATACAGCCGGGTTTCATACGGTAAAACAGCAGGTGATAATCCGATTTCATTCGGAGGGGTTTCAACTTCTAACCAGGAGTCCCTGGGTGGTAAATATTGGATGACGGGTAAGAATTCTCCCTTCGAATCCTTTCCACCCGCTGTGTAAACCATATCAGCCAGGACAATTGAATTCATTCCATATCTTGCTTCAGGTAAATCAGCTGCATCTTCCCAGGCATTTTCACCTGTCAATTCCCTTTGCGGATAGTACAAATTGTGATTAACTAGAACTCCTGACTCATTCTTTCCACCCACCAGATGGATTTGACCACCCAATACAACTGCAGAAGAATAAGCTCTGGTTGTTTCCATGTCACCGAAAAGGATCCACTCGTTTAGTTCAGGATCAAACTCATAAATGTTATCCAGATATTGTTTTCCATCAAAGCCCCCAAATAAATAAATTTTTCCTTCATAAGTCACCAGAGCATAACCACTGATGGGGATTGGCAACTCGGCACCTTTTTCCCATGTGTTGTCCCGCGGATTGTAGATCAATAATCCCGAATTGACTTCATTGTTATCATCAATTCCACCGGGAAGATATATTCTCTCCCCTAACATGACTACCTGAATGTCTTTTAATGCAATTGGAAGTTTTGCCCCTTCTGTCCAGGAATTTAGATCCAAATCATAGATAAATAATTTATCGGAAATTGAATTTTCATTGACACCGCCAAATACCAAAAATTTATTTTCATAACGGACAAAACCCATGTTGGATAGCCCTTGAGGTAAATTTTGAATGGTCGTCCAGCGCTTTGAACTTAATTCTTCCAATTCAGCCACCGTTATCCCACCCTCTGGCTCATTAGAATCAGATAGCATACGATTGAGTAAAAATCCTGCCAGGATAAGGATTATCAGACCAAATCCGATGATTATAAATAAACTCTTCCTAGAGCTAACAGGCGCCAGAATATCTTGCTGTTGAACCTGCCAATTAATATCGTTCCCAGCAAAACCTTCACTTGGTTTACCTGCCTGGTTATCTAATCCAGGTGAATCAACCAGACCCATCCGAATCGCAGTCATGGTTGCTTCCGTTCTGGATAAAACCCCTAATTTTCCAAAAATATTTCTTAAATGTACTTTTACGGTATTAGGACTGATGGTTAATGCATGCGCGATCTCTTTATTACTCGCCCCAGTTGCAACCAACCGGATGATTTCGATCTCTCGGTCGCTTAGTTCATTCTCATCAGCCATTTAATTATTATATCCTACGTGTGGGGTGGAATTTAATTTCTTTGATAGTTGTCCATCCGATTAATCATCCTGAAATGTCAGACAAATTACATATTATTGAAGAAATGTCTTGATTTTTTTTGTAAAAGTTTATAAACTTATACTAAATTAAATTTTATAATTATTAATTTTTAAACACCTTTTTAAGTATTCTACTTTCCATGCAATTTTCATACGCAAATTAAACCAATTGCGTTTTTCAAAATAAATTTGAAGACTATACCCAGGAGGTGAAATTCACGATAAGTAATTGATCTTTATATTCGTTAGTCGATATTTATCAATCCAAACCTATATTTAATCAAGGAGAAGTTCCAAAATGAAGCAACTAAAAGTTATTCTTGTATTCGCCCTATTACTCACAGTTCTGCTTTCAGCTTGTAAACCAGCTGAAACAGCACCAGAAGTAACAACCAGCGATGTTCCTTTGTTCTTTGGCGCGTTTGCCACAGCTATTGAAGAACCCTGGGATGGTGTTATCCACACAGCTTTACAGAAAGCAGCCGACGAAGGCAAAATCCAATATGAGTACACCGATGATATTGGTTACTCAGGTGATATGGAAAGAATTTTGCGCGAAGTTTCTGAAAGTAAGAAACCCGCTGCCATTTTCGGTGATGCGTTCGGTAATGAAGAAGCAGTCCGCCGTGTTGCAAAGGATTATCCTGAAATCGCTTTCGTATTTGGCTCTGGTTTTGGACCATCAGAACCCAATGTTGCGGTATTTGACAACTGGATCCATGAGCCAGCTTATTTATGTGGTTTAATGGCTGGCGGATTAACCGAAACAGGTGTAATTGGTGTTGTTGGGGGTCTCCCGGTACCTGAAGTTAATCGTATCGTTAATGCTTTCATTGAAGGTGTCAAAGAAGTGAATCCAGATGCTACAGTACTTGTTTCCTTTATCAACAGCTGGTTTGATCCTGCTGCAGCGAAAGAAGCTGCTCTTGCGCAAGTTGACAATGGTGCTGATGTTCTCTTCGCAGAACGCTTTGGTGTTATTGATGCTGCTGTTGAAAATGGACTGTACGCATTCGGTAACATGAGTGACCAATATGAATTAGGCCCTGATTTTGTTGTCAATAGCCCGGTCTGGAACATGACACCAACTGTTGAATATGTAATCAATCAGGTCAATGCTGGTGCATTTACAGCCCAGGATTTGAAAGATTTCAGCATGGTTGGTAAAGGTGGAGCATCATTAGCCCCATGGCATGGTATGGATGCGAAATTGCCAGCTGATGTTCTCAGCCTGGTTCAACAACGCGAACAGGAAATTAAAGATGGTCTCTTCCGTGTAAACATTGCGGAAGAAGCACCCGCTGGTTCAAACTAAAACCAAAATAATGTCAGGGCTTACCACTTTTCACCTGACATTATTTTTAATCTAAGAAGAATTATTCTCTCCCCTCTCCCAAGAGGGGAGAGAAATGTCGGAGAAAAAATGTACATCGTAGATATGCAAAAAGTCACCAAAATATTTGGTGAACTGGTAGCAAACGACCATGTCGATTTTCAGCTTCGCAAAGGTGAAATTCACGCTTTATTAGGTGAAAATGGAGCCGGAAAAACTACATTGATGAGGATTTTATATGGTCTTTATCAACAAACAACTGGTGATATTTTCATAGATGGCGAGAAAGTTACAATACATTCACCTAAGGATGCCATTAAAAAAGGTGTTGGAATGGTTACTCAACACTTTGCCCTGGTACCCCCTATGACAGTGGCTGAAAATGTTGTACTTGGTTACACAGATAGCTTCATACTAGATCAAAATGCGATAGAAAAAAAGGTGGGTGAAGCTGCTGACCAGTTCGGTTTGGATATAAATCCAAAATCAATCGTCAGACATTTATCTGTAGGACAACGACAGAGAGTCGAAATTCTGAAAGCATTGTATCGCAATGCCAAAGTTTTGATTCTTGATGAACCTACAGCAGTTCTTGTACCTCAAGAAGTTGATAGTTTATTTGAGACACTTAATCGACTTCGAAAAGATGGTTTATCGGTTATTTTCATTAGCCATAAATTAGATGAAGTTACAAAAATTACAGATCGTGTCACCGTCCTGCGGGATGGAAAATCTATTGGTACTGTGGATACCGTTAATGTTACTCAAAAACAATTAGCAGCCATGATGGTTGGTCGTGATACTTTTGGTGTCACCCGACAAACCGAAATAAATCCGGATAACAAGAAAATTTTAGAAGTTGAGGACTTATGTGCAACAGATGACAAAGGTCTTTCCGCTTTGAAAAATTTAAAATTATCAATCAGATCAGGAGAAATCCTTGGAATCGCTGGTGTTGGAGGGAATGGTCAGAAAGAGTTGGCTGAGATCCTGAGTGGTGTTAAATCACCAACCAGTGGTGTCATAAAAATTAATGGAAAAAATTTAATAGGGAAGGATCCTTCTGAATTTTCAAAAATGGGAATGGGGCGAATTCCAGAAGATAGACATGAAGGAGTCGTTGGAGACCTGACTGTATATGAAAATCTTGCTCTGGAACATTTAGATGAATACTCAAAAAATGGTTTCCTTGACAAACAAGCAATTCGAAAGAATGCAGAAGAGTTGATAAAGAATTTTCAAATAAAAGCAAAGCCTACCGATAGAATTCGAACTCTCTCTGGTGGAAATATGCAAAAAGTTTTGCTGGCAAGAGTTCTATCAAGACAACCCGAAGTGGTTATCGCACCGCAACCCACCAGAGGACTTGATGTAGGTGCGACGGAATACGTCCGTCAACAATTATTGGAGCAGCGATCCAGAGGAGCTGCCGTCATGTTGATATCAGAAGATCTTGATGAAATTTTGAGCTTATCTGACAGAATCGCTGTTATTTACGAAGGTGAAATTGTTGGAACGATCAATGCGCAGGACGCTACCCCTGAAAAATTAGGGTTAATGATGTCTGGTGCTCTCAGAGAGGAGGCATAATGGAAAACGTTGAAAAACCTCGCTGGCGCCTGGTAAAATCGGACAACCCACCATTTTGGGTTAAACCTCTCATTCCTATCCTCGCGTTGGTTGGAACTTTTATTCTCACCTCTGCTTTGATTTTATTGGCAGATGCAAATCCATTTGATGCTTATTACTATTTTCTTTTTGCTCCTCTTGAAAACAAAGTTTCTCTGTTAGAGATCTTGGTGAAATCCACTCCACTGATGATCACAGGTGTAGCTGTTACATACGCTTTTGCCACCGGATATTACAATATTGGAGCTGAAGGTCAGTTATACGCTGGCGCTATCGCTGCCACTGGGATTGGTATGGCTATGCATGGTGTTCCATCAATTGTTGCCTTACCATTAATGATTGTCGGTGGGTTTGTCGCAGGGATGGCATGGGCATTAATCCCAGCCTTATTAAAAGTAAAACTGGCTGTTGATGAAGTAGTTACGACATTATTAATGAACTCCATTATGGCGTATATCGTCAGCGCAATTTTAAATGGTCCCTGGAGGGATCCAAACTCCGGATGGCCACAGTCGCCTGATATAGCCCCTACTGCGGTGTTTTTTAAACTAATTCCACGCTCAAGGTTAAATTTTGGATTTATCTTAGCGATTGTCCTGATCCTTATTTTATGGATTGTTATGACGAGGACATCGTTTGGTCTAAAAATGCGTGCAGTGGGATTGGGAAAACCAGCAGCAAAATTCGCAGGTATTAAAGTTAATCGAACCATTTTAACTGCTGCGTTAATTAGCGGTGGCATCGCTGGCATTGCTGGTGTTGCGGAAGTTGCAGGTATTCATTTCCACTTAATCGGTGAAATTTCACCTGGATATGGGTATACCGGAGTCATTATTGCTACCCTAGGTTCTTTGAATGCGTTTGGCGTCGGGTTAGCTGCATTGTTCTTCGGACTCGTCGATACGGGAGCTCAGACTTTAAGTCGATCATTAGGAGTTCCTGTGTATCTGGGTGAGGTCACACAAGCTACCATGCTCCTCGTAGCCTTGGGTATGTTACTTTTACAAAGATATCGGATCAGGAGGATGTGATGGAAGTCTTTCTTGTAAATCTAATTGCAGCTACATTTCGTGTCTCCACTCCCATCCTGTTGGCAGCAATAGGAGAAACCTACTCAGAACGGGCAGGCATTCTTAATCTGGGTATTGAAGGTATTATGTACTTCGGTGCCTTCATTGGCTTCTTTGTTGCAGATAAAAGTGGCTCCTTATGGACGGGATTATTAGTGGCTATTCTAAGTGGTGTCGTTGCAGGCTTATTGATGGGGCTTTTGACTGTAACACTAGGTGTAAACCAGCATGTATCTGGCCTTGGAATTACATTACTCTTAACTGGTTTATCGCTATACGGTTTTCGATTGGTATACGGTGGTCGTTCTACACCTCCATCCATCCCATCATTCAAGGCGGTAAATCCATTTGGTGATATCCCAATACTGGGTACAATTTCCCAACAGTACCTGTTGACATACATAACATTTCTGGTAATTGTTCCTTTGGCCTGGTTTATCCTGTATAAAACACGCTTTGGAATGAATATCAGAGCAGTCGGTGAAAACCCGGAGGCAGTTGATGCTGCCGGTGTGAATGTCTATACGGTAAGGTATGGTGTCTTAGCAATCGGCGGTGGATTGATGGCAGCTGGAGGTGCGTTCCTATCTCTTGCTCAACTGGGTGCCTTCACGCATGGAATTATTGCAGGTCGCGGATGGGTAGCCATTGCGATTGTCATTTTTGGTAATTGGTCACCCGTAAAGGTTATGGGGGGAGCGCTTATATTTGGGGGTACGTTCGCTCTGCAACTTCGGTTACAGGCAATGGGATTGCAATTACCAATACCTTACGAGACTTTTCTGGCTTTACCCTATGTAGTAACCATTATTGCTTTGGTCCTGGCCGGAAGAAATGCTTCTTACCCTGCAGCATTACTCAAACCTTACAAACGAGAATAGGTGTAGGGAAGCAATTTTAGAAAGGAAAAATCTGTATGAGTTACAAATACATCGGAAAATCTTACATCAGACCTGATGCAATTAATAAAGTAACCGGAAAAGCACAATATCTTGATGATATTCGTCTGCCTGGGATGCTCCATGCAGCAATCCTGCGTCCTGAGTACGCTCATGCCAGAATAATTTCAATCGATACATCTGAAGCTGAAAAAATGCCCGGTGTAGTAAAAGTAGTAACCGGTAAAGGTTGTGAATTACATTATGGGGATAATATCAAAGACCTTGTCCCTATGGCAGTAGAAAAAGTAAGATACATTGGAGAACCTGTCGCAGCTGTTGTTGCAGATACTTCATTCAACGCCCAGAAAGCTTTAGAGAAAATCCGAGTTGAATATGAACCTTTACCAGTCTATGTTGATGCCCGTGATTCAATGAGTGAAGACGCAGTTTTGATTCATGAGGAGAATGGTGATTATTGGCATCTTCCCACATTAAACCCTCAAGCTGGGACGAATGTAGCTAATTTTTACCACCTAAAAAAGGGACAGGGTAAAGATGGTTTTTCAGAAGCTGAAGTTGTTGTTGAAGGCGACTTCCTATACCCATTAGGTTCCTGTTCGGCGATTGAACCCCATGGATCGATCGTCTGGTTTAAAGAAGACAATACGATTGAAGCCTGGTCTTCATCTATTTGCCCATTTATTATTCGCCAGGACCTGGCACATTCCTATGGTTTACCAGAATCGGATGTTCGGGTTCATATCCCGGATATTGGTGGGTGTTTTGGTTACAAATCAGATATCACCGTGGAACAAACTGTGGCTTACATAGCCAGTTTTGTCCCTGGTTATCCAGTGAAATGGGTTGCTTCCCGCCAAGAAGATTTCACCAGTACCCTCTTAGGGCATGGCATCAGAATGATCATGAAAATTGGTGCAAGGAAAGATGGAAAACTGGTCGCCATGGAAACAAAGGTGTTACATTCCGGTGGTGCTTATGCTGACACAGCTGTGAATGTAACCATTGCAGCTACTCATAATTGCACCGGTCCATATGAATTTGATCATTGTGATTTAACTGGTTACACAGTTTACACAAATACTCCACCTGTAGGAGCATTTCGAGGATATGGTCACGAGGAAGCCCAGTTTGCGACCGAAAGATTAATGGAAATTCTTGCGAGAAAATTAGGGATGGATTCATTAGAATTAAGGGAAATGAATTATCTCTGTGAGGGAAAAGTAAACTCGCTCGGTGAAACAATGTGGAAAACCAATGGGGACATGAAAGCCTGCGCTGAAAAAATCCAAAATCTGGTGTTCTCAAAAGAGACGTTACACGAAGATGAAAACTTCTATTATGGTCGTGGTTTTGCTGCATTAATGAAATCACCAAAAGGTGCTCCATTTTCAACCAAAGGGTGCTACATTAAGATGAATATTGATGGAAGTATATCCATCAATATGGGCGGTGCAGAAGTGGGCCAAGGCTTACGTACGGTCGTTCAGCAAATTGCGGGTGAAGCTCTGCAAATTCCACCTGAGCGCATCAGAGTCTACAATGAAATTGATACCCAATATTCTCCTTATGAATGGCAGACAATTGGATCCATGTTCACCACCCAGGGCGGTCGTGCAATTATTAGAGCTGCGGATAAATTGATTATGGTTTTGAAGCAGACTGCTGCGCAAGTGCTCAAAACAGATGTTGATTATCTGGATTATGATGGTGAATACGTATTCCTGAAAAACGACCCCAGCATACGAGTTGCCGTCCCAGAGCTCAGTCGCGGTTACATAACCAGTGATGGGATAACCATTGGAGAGGTAGCACAATCGGTATCGGATGCCCGCTTACCCCGTTATTCAAATCCGGATCAGAACGGCCAGGGTAGTTTAGGTGTTGAATACACATTCGGTGCCCAGGCTGCTGAGGTTCGGATTGAGAAGAAATCTGGTAAGATTTTTGTCGATCATTTCACTTCAACTTTTGATGTAGGTCAGGTGATCAACCCGATGCAAATCCGTGGATCAGTCATGGGTGGCGTCTTGATGGCTATCGGAGCGACACTGTATGAAAAGGTAGAATTTGATCAGGATGGAAAAATAACCAATCCGCATTTCTTCAAGTATCATTTACCCACATATAAAGAAGCTCCTCAGCAAACCATCGATTTTATTGAAAATCCAGGGACGATTGGTCCATTTGGCGCTCGCGGAATAGGTGAGCACCCAGTAATTGGCCCAGCACCAGCGATTTTAAATGCGATTTATGATGCAATTGGTGTCGACTTCTACGAGATTCCTGTAACTCAAGAAATGATCAAACAAGCTTTAGCAAACAAACATCAAAAGGAGTATGCATAATGGTTGAAAAGATTAGTTTTACCATCAATGGTCAGCTCCGGGTTGTGGAAGTTGATCCAGAAATGATGTTGATCGATGTAATTCGCGAGATCCTGAATTTAACCGGAACAAAACGAGGTTGTGATAACGCGACCTGTGGAACCTGTACGGTTGTTATTAATGGAAAAGCGACCAAAAGCTGTAATACACCAATAAGCAAAGTAGCAGGGGCAGAAATTCTAACTGTCGAAGGGTTAGCCAAAGGAAAAGAATTGCATCCGATCCAAAAATCTATTTCTGAGTCCGGTGCAATTCAATGTGGCTTCTGTACACCAGGTATCGTTATGGAGTTATATGGCTTACTTGAGAACAAACCAGACGCTTCAGAAATAGAAATTTCAAATTCATTGAATAAACATCTTTGTCGCTGTACCGGTTATGAACCCATAAAAGATGGTGCTATGATGGCTCAGAAATTAATTCAAGACCGAAACAAAAACTAAAATTTTTTCAGGAGGTGAATTCCAATGACATACGATTTATTAATTAAAAATGCAACTACCCGAACATCTCAAGGTGAGAAATATCAAATTGCAATTCAGAATGGGAAAATCGCCAAAATTGATGCAAAAGTGGATGGCGATGCACACAAAGTGATCGACGCAGAAGGCAAATTAGTTACTGAGTCCTTTGTGAATGGTCACCTGCATTTATGTAAAGTGTACACACTTTCAATGATGGACGAAGCAGCCATGGGAGCGTACACCGATGGTTCCATGGGTGGTGCCATGACGGCGATTGAATTGGCAGCTACGGTAAAAGAACAATACAATGAAAGTTGGATCATTGAAAATGTTCGCAAAGCGCTCAATTTAGCAGTGAAATTTGGTAATACCCACATCCGTGCCTTTGCAGACACGGACACAAAAGCCAAATTAGAAGGTGTTAAAGCCTTAATTCGAGCCAGAGAAGAGTATAAAGACCGTGTCAAAGTGGAAGTTGTCGCATTTCCGCAGGATGGTGTTGTGAGAGATCCAGGGGCAGAAGAATACATTGAAGAAGCCATGAAATTAGGTGCAGATGTGGTGGGAGGTATTCCATGGATCGAGTATACCGATGCCGATGCTCAGGAACACATTGATCGGATGTTTGCCATAGCAAAAAAATATGACAAACCTGTCTCCATGTTAATTGATGATGCTGGTGATCCAACCCTCAAGACTCTGGAGATGTTAGCAGTAACCACGATTAAAAATGGCTGGGAAGGTCGTGTGACCGCCCAACATAGTCGCGCAATGGCACTCTATCCAGAACCATATTATCGGAAAATTGAATACTTGCTTAAACGTGCACAGATCGGTGTTGTCTCCGATCCGCAGACGGGTCCTTTATACGCTCGGGTCAAAGATCTCTACAAAGCCGGTGTTCGAATTGCCTTAGGTCAGGACGATATTGCAGATGCATATTATCCATTCGGTCGTAACAACATGCTGGAAGTTGCATTTCTGGCAGCCCATTTAATGTGGATGAATAGCCGTCAGGAGATGGAAATTCTTTATGACTTGATCACTACCAACGCAGCTCAGGCACTAGGCGCTGAAGGTCATCACCTTAAAGAAGGTGGAAACGCAGATATAGTTGTACTGAATGCTGAGTCAGTTTGGGAAGCGATCTGGAACCATGAGGCACCATTGTATGTGATCAAAGCAGGTCAAGACATCACTGCCAGATAATTACTATTGCCGGTCTCTGGTGAACGCTGCATCAGGGATTTAAGAGGTTGATGAACTTAAAAATCAGCCTCTTTTTGTTTTCGCAATTTCTGCTGAATACAATAAATTCTGTCTTCTTTAAAAATGAAATTATAAAAAATAAAACGACATTAATTAAAAATTTTATTCAGTATTTTTTTCCATTGAAATGGTCTTTGTGTTATAATTTTCGGAGCCGAGGGGGCCCGTAGCTCAGCGGCAGAGCGCGCGGCTCATAACCGCTTGGTCGAAGGTTCGAATCCTTCCGGGCCCACTAAATATTCTTCTTTTTAAAAATCAGTATCTTCTGATTTTTTTTAAGGAATCCACTGCCCCAGTTCGTCCCAGGCATATTCTAAATGGGCAAAAATAGTTTTTCCTAATTTCTTTCTTACCCGGCGAAGTGTGAATTCCATTAATTTTTCTCCCCCTATTTCGTTTAACCGTTTTCCAATTTCGATGGCTCGTACGTGCCGGCATTGCATATTAAAACCACCACCTGGTCTTTCAGATAAAAAATCCTCAGTTTCGCCTATGCGCAATAGCTCGGCAAGTAACCGATCAACATCACTTCTGGCATGGGCAGGACAGGGTACAACACCCAACAAATCTGCAAGGAAACTCATTCTTCTCTCCTTGAAAACTACTTTAATTTTAAATAACTATTAAAATAATTTTATCACGTTTGAAATTAGGAAATCAATGCGATATATATTTATTTCTCCTCACCTCGATGATGTCGCTCTTTCTGTAGGTGGTATTGTAAATAACCTTGTCAATAATAAAATTGATACGGAGATTTGGACATTTTTTTCTGGTTCTCCAAAAGATGAAAATTTGTCAGATTTTGCATTCTCATTACACAAAAGATGGAAATTGCCATTGAATGCGCCAAAAATACGGCGTATAGAGGATAGAAAAGCATGCAAGACACTTGGGGCAGCATATACGCATTTTAACCTCCCTGATTGTATTTATAGAAAAGATTCGGAAGGCAATCCTATTGTAAGAGAAGAAGATGATTTGTATCAGCCAATTCCACCATCTCAACAATTTCTTGTCAATAAAATTTCTGATGAAATAAATCGTAAAGCAACAGGTGATGATATTATCGTTTCACCGATGGCAATTGGTAATCATATTGATCATCGCATCATTGAGGCTGCGATTAAAAAGCTGTCCCCTTTCTCTTTACTCTTTTATGAAGATTATCCGTATGTTGTTAAATCTAATTCATCTCCTATTGACTATTCCAAATTGACTCCTCACAAATATGATTTACAGAAAGAGAATATTAAA
Source organism: uncultured Chloroflexia bacterium (assembly GCA_963765655.1). Taxonomy (GTDB): domain Bacteria; phylum Chloroflexota; class Anaerolineae; order Anaerolineales; family Anaerolineaceae; genus UBA6170. Next base: position 698,145 of record CAVXXH010000005.1, on the reverse strand, counting down.
ACTTGGCATGCAGCCATTGCTGCTTATCAATCTCAAATCAGCACGTTTTGGAAAAATCCAAATCGAATGATAGAGGAAATTATTGAATTTGCGGGCCGCGGGGGAGGAAAAAACTTATGGAAATTTTCCTGAAATGGATTATTAAATGAATTCTTTGCTATACTTAATTGATGCTGATCAATCAGGAAAATTGGTATCAATGGGCTCAATACTTGCAACGGTATCATCTGATAGGGTTATTTCAATTTTTATTGGATGCATCCGGTCCTGTAAGGATTGTTGCAGCCCAATCATTATGGATGACACAGCCTTTTGTTCAAAATTCAATCATAAGCCAATTGGCTGAAGTGTTGGAAGATCAAGAACAATCGAAAGCATTTCTGGAATATGTAAATAATAGGGAAGTTAATGACTAACACCACTTTGCCATTTTTTCTGGTCTTGATCCTGATCATCCTGATCGCTGGGAGTATTTTTCATTTTTCTTCAATAAAAGACCGTTTCGATATAAGAAAAAATCCCTCATTACTAAATCTGCATAAATCCATTGGTTTATCCATTGAACACGGCAAAGGCCTCCATATTTCTCTTGGAAAATCAGATCTAAACAATATCCATGGAGCTGCTTCATTAATTGGCCTGGAAACATTAAACCAGATCATTGATCAAAGCATCTTAAGTGATAACCCACCCGTTACAACAGTCGGAAGTGGCGATTTAGCACTCTTAGCCCAGAACAAACATCAAAACGTGATCATTGACAAATCAAGTTCTCCGTCAGATTTACAATCACATGCATATTTATCCGGCGCTACAAACCTGAGTTATATTGCCGGTGTTATTCCGCCATCTTCGGATGAAGATTTATCTACACAAATCTTTGTTGGAAACATTGGACCTGAAATTGGATTATTACTCGATGCCAATCAAAAAAAGCGCCATTTTTCTTTACCAGCTACAGATAGTTTGGAAGGACAATCTGTGAGTTTCGCTTGTTCTGATGATGCCTTAATTGGGGAAGAAATTTTTGCAATTCCTGCTCAATTGTCCAATCAATCGAAATTTAAGGTTTCATTGTTAATCCAGGATTTATTAAGATGGCTTGTAATTCTCATAATTCTATTTGTTCTTGTCATCAAAATCGTTGGGTTGCTATGAAGAAGATTTTTCTTGCTATTGTTTCATCTGCATCCGGTCTATTATTAATCCTTGGGTTGTTTTTCCCAGGAACAATTTTGGATAGAATCCGATTATATATTTTAGATTGGGCAATCATTGTAGGTGCAGTTGCACTGGCAATAGCAATAATCCATTTATTTTCTGTGCATTGGAATAAAGTTTTCACTAATGAAAAACGTGATTATGGCAGTCCATTCTTTATTGTTGGTTTTATCACAGTTATCTTAGTTGGAATTCTATTGGGACCAAATGACCAATTTTTTTTAAACCTTACAAGCACCACAATTATCACGGTCGAAGCAAGCTTATTAGCAGTTCTTGCCTTGACCCTAAGCCTGGCAAGTTTCCGTTTCTTTAAACGGAAACAAAATCTTCTAGCAATTGTATTTGGAATTTCTACCATCATATTTCTACTTTTATCCAGTGGAATCTTATCTTTAGGAGAAAAAATTCCTCTGATGAAAGCTTTTATCAATGCATTAAACTCATTACCGATAGCTGGTAGTACAGGTATTTTGATTGGTATTTCTTTAGGTGCAATTCTTACAAGCTTGAGAATCATATTTGGATTTGATCGACCTTATGACAGGAAGTAGATGACTGAAAAAATTAATTGTCCACAATGTAATACTGAGAACGATTTTTCTGCAACTAAATGCATAAATTGTGGTTTTATTTTTCCGATAGATTCTGTAGATTCTGGATCTGAGCCTGACTGGTTAGCATTTTTGAGAGATTTCAAAGATGAAAATCAATCTGATGAGTCGAATTTACCCGAACTTATAGAAAAATTTTCTGATCTAGATGATCGTTCAGATGAAGAGTCACCAGAATGGTTAAATAGAATCAGGGATATTAAACAGGCAGATGATGAATTCACAAAGATTGAACCTCGAAAAACTGGGGATCTGCAACCACACTCCTCCACTGATAATTCTGATTTAGTCCAATCCTTGCGAGATGAAGAAAAACATCATGAGGAAAATTCAATTGATTGGATAGCCGATTTTCGAAATATCCAAGAACCAATTGCCGATGAAGAAATCCTTAAATTAGAAAAAGATGACCAGGATCGTGAAAAAGAAATATCCAATCTGCCCCTCAAAATAGATGATATAAAAAAAGATTGGCAAATTGAATTTCCCAATTCTTTAGATATAGAAAATGATGAAAATATTTCACCTGCAGAAGAATTTCCTGAATGGTTAAGTAAAAATATCTCAAATATGTCCGAAAAAGATGAATTCTTAAATAATACAGAAATACCTAATTGGTTAACACCCGATCAGCAAGTACCAATTGAGAGAACCAGCACACCAAAAGAACCGTTTAACCTTCCTGATTGGCTATCAAAAGCTAACTTTCTGGTTGATGAAGGGATAAAAGAAAGCTCTGAATTAGAAAATTCCAACGAGACAGAAAATCTTCCTGATTGGGTCATAGAACTCAACAAAAATAAAGAAAAACAAAGTCCTGACGAATCAACATCACAAGAAGAATCAGGAGTCGGCAATCAGGAAACATACGATTCTGTTTTATTATTCAATAAGTTAGACATTTCACCAGATTCAAAATCCAATGATGAATCCAGAGATATATTTGATTCTGAACTCAGCGAATTAAAACAAGAATTCAGTGCTTTAGAAAAAGATCAACCAGAAAAACCAGCCTTCATCTTTGAGGAATCTGAATTAGAAAGTCTTTCCGTAAATCCATTTATCGGTTTCGATGCAAGCGAAGATTGGTTTGATAATATTGAAATTCCCACATCCAATGATGAAGAGAGTGAAATTGATCCCCATCCTCAAGAAATGGAAGCAGAAAGGGATGAATCTGACGCGCATCTTCTCCCTTTCAAGTTCGATAATGTTCCTGATTGGTTAGCAAACGTCGATCTTGAATATAAAGAGAATGAAACTTTACAAACGATTGAAGAAGGGAAAATTTCAGACTCTTCGGAAATGGATAGTATTGAAAAAGGGAATCTACCGGATTGGTTAAAAGCAATCCGACCAATTGATGTCGTTTCACCTGACGTTTCGAGATTTAAATCTCAGAAAAGAGTTGAAAAATCAGGCCCACTAGCTGGACTACAAGGGGTTTTAACTTCGGAAAGTGTTGCCAAAACCTATTCACCTCCACCCGCTTATTCTGTAACCATTGATGTAACTGATAAACAAAAAACCCACTTAAGAATTTTAGAAGAAATTATTTCTCCTGTCGTGCAGAAAAATGAATCAAAAAAGAAATCAAAATCGTTATTACATCGAATGGAAATTTTCTTGATTCCTGCATTTCTATTATTAATCATTACCTATTCCTTATTTGTTGATCATACCAATTTAAAATTTCCGGAAATTTTACCAGCTGAAGCAGTAAGATTCCATAATCTTGCAACAGGTTATCTCAATCGGAATCAAGAGCCAAGTCATGTTTTAGTTGTATTTGAAACAGAAGCCAGTTCATATCCTGAAATTAATTTAATTTCAGAAGGATTTTTTGAAAATCTATTTTTTAATAATCACTGGGTTACTTCAATTGCCACCAATCCAAATGGCGTATTGGTATCAGAAAAAATATTAAGAAACTCATCCCTTAATGTTCCTTCTTATAATTTTGAGGAGAGAAAAACAAATCTCGGATATTTGCCTGGTTATGGTTTAGGAATTCAGGCATTTCTTTCCAATCCCAAAATGACTTCACCAGGAATTGATTTAAACCTAAAAATTTGGGAAAAGCCTCCTCTTTCTGAGATTAATACAATAAATGATTTCGATATGATCGTCCTGGTAACTGATAACTCTGAGAATGCAAAGTTATGGATTGAGCAAATTAATTTACTCGTCACTGACTCAGATTTATTACTAATTTCCTCTGCAAAAGCATCGCCTTTATTACAACCCTATTTGCAAACAAACCAGATAGATGGAATGTTGAGTGGCATTGTGGGTGGGTTGGCTTTCAATCTCCTTTCCCAATCGGAGACAACCAACATTGGTAGATATTGGGCTATTATCCAACTTGCAGCAATTGTTTTTATATTCTTTATTCTGGCTGGTGGTGTTATTTCGATTTTTAGTAAAGTAATATCTTCCGAAATGCGAGAAAAATAAATGAATCAAGATCAATTCTTCTGGTTACTTTTTAGTTTCATTCTGACAATTATGGTCTTTAGCTATATTTTTGGTGACAATCCATTATTTAGAATCGCTACCTATTTATTTATTGGAGTAGCTGCTGCCTATGTATTTGTACTAATTTTTTATCAAGTCTTAATTCCAAAACTGATCATGCCATTATTCACAGGTGATAACAACCAGAGAATAATTCAAATTATTCCGATAACTCTATCAGTACTTTTGTTCTTCAAATTATTCAAAAGAACAAGCTCGCTTGGAACCATATCACTGGCATTTTTAGTTGGTAGTGGCGCCGCAATCATACTAACAAGTGCATTTTCAGGCACTTTATTGCCGATGATTGATATGATTACTGAACCTTTTTCTTTGAATTCGTTAAATTTCCAGAAATTAGTTGGAGGTATAATTCTTCTAATTGGTGCAATTTCATCATTACTTTATTTTCAATTTTCAACCATCACAGCTGCTGAAAGTCAATCATTATTTTCCAGGTTTTTGCATTTTTCAAAAACAGTAGGTACGGTATTTATTGGCATAACACTTGGCTCTATTTTTGCGGGGGTTATCATTTCATCCGTGCTAGCCTTGATTGAAAGATTAAACTTTATCATTACATTTATTTATAATTTTATGAGTGGGTAAAAAATGAGTGAATTAGTTGAATTAGCCTCCGTTCTGGGAATTAAAATTGATATTCACACTACAAAATTGTTTCTATTTGATGTGGTAGATGGAAAATTTCATCTGCTAGCGACAAGTGAGGCTGACACATCTTTTAAACCTCCTTATAACGACATAAGAGAAGGATTTTTTAAAGCCATTGATAATCTACAACAAATTTCTGGAAAAATACTAATCGATGATAGCATGAATTTGATTGTTCCTAGCCAGACTGATGGAAGTGGAATTGATCAAATTGCCTTTACTTACGGATTTTTGGACCAGATTTCCATTATCACAGCTGGTTTACTTGAAGGCGTGTCTATTTCCAGCCTGTCACACTTAATAAATTCAACCCATATAAAACACTCAGATCAAATCAGCTTAAATGATCCCAGAAAAATTGACGAAATATTATCATCTGTCATAAACCATTGCCCAGACATAATTTTACTGTCCGGGGGTACGGAAAATGGCGCGAATAAGTCTGTGTTAAGAATGATGGAGATCATATTATTTTGTATCAAACATCTACCGAAGGAAAGAATACCCGAACTGGTATATGCAGGAAATTCATCCATCGCTACAAAGATCCAGGATATGGCGTCCTCTATTTCAAAATTATCAATTACAGAAAATATTAGACCAACTTTAGAAGATGAAAATTTGGTACCGGCTTTAACTTTTATAAATGAGTTAAGTTCTCAAATGATGGCAAAGAAAATTCCTGGGTTTGAGTATATATTCAGCTTCACAAGATCTGTTCCTCTTCCTTATAATCAGGCAAATGGAATCATGACAAAATTTCTAAACAAATTAGGCAACGAGAAAAATGGAAATGTTTTAGCCATAGATTTGAGTAAAGAAATTATTTTAATGTCTGGAAGTAACAATGGCACCCTTCATCAAAATGTAGTGGAAAATACGTTATTCAACAATCCAGACCGTTTCATTTCTGAAACAAATATCCGTGATATTATAAATTGGTCACCTAAAAGTAAAGAAAAAGATGATATAAATAATTATGTTTGGGCTAAATCTATCAGACCCAACACCATTCCTAATGATAAAGATGAATTATTCATTGACATTAGCATCATAAAAAACTTAATTCGGAATAATTATCAAGAATTTAAAAATAAATTTGGACTTTCATCAGATAATTGGAACCAGATTGTAATTAATCGCGATTATTTATCGAATTTTGATAATCCGAATGATATCGCACTCATACTTTTGGATGCTATTCAGCCAAAAGGCGTCACAAATTTATTCCTTGACCAACATGGTATTTTGCCTGTTTTAGGCTGTATTGCTGGTGATAATCCAATTTTACCCATCCAGATCTTAGAAGGGTCTTCTATCAGTCTTTTGGCGAAAGTGTTTTCAATTCAATCCAGAGCAAAAATAGGCACCCCCATTTTAAAAGTCAGGCTTGAATTCAAAGACGGAACTTATTTAGAAGAACAAATCGTCAAAGGTTCAATAACAAAATTACCTTTATTGGCTGGTCAAATTGTAAAATTATTTTTTGAACCACTCATTAATATCGACTTGAATCAATTTGGGAAAAATATCGAAAAAGGCATTAGTTTACAAGGTGGATTATGCGGAGTAATTATTGACGCTCGTGGAAGACCTATCCAATTGCAGAAAAATAATTCTGAGCGATTCGGTCAAATCCAAAACTGGTACAAAAGCATGGATGTTAACCTGGCATAGTTATTGCATCTAATTTATAAAATTATGGAAACTCTAAACTTTCACACACTCGGATTGGCAAAAATACAAAGGACCAGATTATTTTCTGGAAGAGGAAATGTTTTGGTTCGTGTTGGGCAAAAAGTTGATGCATCTGACCAAATCGCAGAATTTATTCCTGAAGAAAAATTTATTATTGTGAATGTTCGCAAAGAGTTGAATTACAAAAATTCGGATGATGCCCGCAAATCTATCAATGTAAAAATTGGAGATAATTTAAAAAAAGGTGGTGTGATTGCTCAATCTTCCGGGACAATATCAAAATCAGTTAAATCTCAAAATGATTCTGAAGTTGTAAATATCATCGGAAGTCAGGTCGTACTACGTTTGATGCAGACAAAAAAAACAATTCTGGCCGGATTTGAGTCAATCGTCACAGAAATCCTTCCTTTCCATGGTGTTGTAATCGAAACGAATGGGGCACTCATCCAGGGGGTCTGGGGAAATCAAAAAACAACATCTGGACCAATTGTCTCAAATATGAAAGATTTGTTTGAAGAACTGACACCCCAAAAGATTGATGTGACATTCAGGGGCTCAATTGTTTTAGGTGGATATTGTGCAAATAGCGATGTATTCAAAGCTGCAGAAGATTTGAATATTAAAGGTTTGATTCTTTCCAGCATGAGTGCTTCTATAGCAAATGCAGCGCTTAATTGCAGCATTCCGATTATATTATTAGAAGGATTTGGACCCATTCCACTGAATGAAAGAGCTTACGAATTACTGACGTCAAATGAGAAAAAGGTCGTTTCTCTTAGTGCAATATATGATGTCAAAAAATATGAAAAACCAGAAATTATCATACAATTACCTGTGGAAGCTAATCCGCCAGTAGATGGACAGGAACTAAGAAAAGGTTGCGTGGTACGTGTAAATTCTGGCCCCAATCAAGGAAAAGCTGCTGTTTTAAAGAGGATAAATCCAACAAAAACAAAACTACCAAATGGTATCCGAACAGCTTGTGCTACGATAGAATTCAGCGATGAAGATCAGGTTTCTGTACCGCTTGCGAATTTGGATATCCTGGAGTAAAGTATTAAGTATTATCTTAAGGAGAATGATATGGAACCCAGCCGATTAGATGACAATGATTTATTTGAAGAAGAACCTTCACTAGAAAATCCAAACGAAAATGGTTCCCGTAACAAACCATTCATCATTGGTGTTGGTATTTTAGGAGCCATCGTTGTTTTCTCTATTTTAGCGATCATTGCTTATGTGATCCTCTTCAGGCCGAAAACAACCTCTGATTTACAAAATCAGGCAGCAGAAATTCAGGCACAAAATACGGCGATTTCCTTAATTGCAACTCAAACAGCTGCGGTTGAGCAGAAGATTGCCACTCAAAAGGCAGCTCCTTCAACGACCCCAGTTTTGCCAAGCCCAACTTCAGTTGTAGCAATGCCCTCAGCCACATCAGTTGCCGGTTCACAATCAACTTCTGTAGCAGGCCAGGATCCTGCTATTCGAACGGCGACAGTAGCTGCCTTCCAGACCCAGGCAGCTGCAACCCTGATGGGAACTCAGGTTTCTGCTGGAACTCAAATTGCTATGGGTACCCTGGTTCCACAAGTAACACCCACAACCCTGCCAACAGCAGGTTTTATGGATGAAGTTGGGTTACCTGCACTTTTAGGTGCGGCAATTGCTTTGATCGTAATCATTTTCCTTGTTCGAAAATTACGATTTTCAACCAATTAGAAATAAATTGTGTTAAATGAAGATCCCCCTTTCGGGGGATTTTTTATTATCTAATGAGACGTGCAATTATCGGACTGACTCAGCGATATGTTCTCCGTACGCGATCATGGCTTTGACCATTTGCTTTGTTCTTCCTTCTGCGTAAACCCGTAAAACTGGTTCGGTACCAGATGGCCGGATTAACAACCATGAGTCATCAGTAAATAAATATTTGACACCATCTAACGCTGAAATTGAAGAAAGTGCTTCTCCACCAATTGTCTTGGGTGCATCCTGAGTTAAACGATCAACCAATTTTTGTTTTGAGACAGGTAATTTCAATCGCAGATCTTTCCGTTCATACTCAGCAGGTCCCACTTCTGCTAATAAATTCTCCACTAATTCATATAAACCGGTTCCTGATTCTGCTACGATTTCCAATAAAAGCAAACCCATGGCAACACCATCACCTTCGGGGATATGACCTTTGAAAGAAATGCCCCCGGATTCCTCCCCCCAATTAATACGTCTTCTTTTAACATATAATCGGCAATATGATTAAAACCAACAGGGGTTTCATGGACTGTAAGTCCATATTTTTTTGCCAGTCTATCAATCATTCTCGTGGTAGAAACAGTTCGAATAACTGATCCGGTTAAGTGTTTCTTCTCAACCAGATATTTTAAAGCCAACGCCATAATTTTATGTGGATCAACAAAATTTCCTCGCTCATCCATGGCAGCAATCCGATCTGCATCGCCATCGGTTGCAAGACCTAAACATCCCATTCCCATGCTGATGGCTCCTGCCAAAGCATTTAAATTTTTGGCAATTGGTTCGGGATGAACTCCGCCAAAACCCGGATTCATTTCACCTCGAATTTCAGTAACCTCAGTTCCACTTCCTTGAAGAATGGAACGAATAGCCCCACGACCTGAGCCATACATTGAATCAACAACAATCCTTTGTGGGTTATCAGAGATAATATCAAAGTCGATCAGGGTAGTGAGATGTTCAAAATAAGGTGGAATTGGATTAAATTTCTGGATTAAATTCAAATTTTTTGCTTGTTGATAATCCATTAAGTTTGGTCCACGGGCCTGTGCTTCATTATCATTCAAAAAGACTTCAACTTTTCGGCATTGTTCTGGTAGTGCTGAACCACCAAAAGCTGCTTTAAGTTTTAGCCCGTTATATCTGGGAGCATTATGTGAAGCTGTAATCATGATTCCTGCAATAGCATTAAAATGTTTTACAGCAAAAGAAATGGCTGGGGTTGGTGCATCCGCCTGACTTAGGTAAACGCTATATCCATTTCCCGCCAGGACTCTTGCTACATCATTCGCATACCGGTCTGATAAAAAGCGAGTATCGAACCCTACAACCATTTTTCGGGAATCCGGTCCTGATCCAACAGCAGAACCGTTCATCCATGATTCTGTAGCTACAGCGTCCGCGATTGCCTGGGTTACCAAACGCAAATTATTAAATGTAAACGTATCTGATATTACTGCTCTCCATCCATCGGTACCAAAACTTATTGTCATAGAATACTCCTTTGAATTTTTTTACCATTCAGGCTCTGGGGTTGCTGACACGATCAAGCTGCGCACAATCCAGCCATCAACCTGATCCATAAATCTGATATGAACCCAGGTTGCTCCATCAATCACCTCAATCTCGTCAAGCACCTGCACGGCTGTGCCGTTCAGGACAGTTCGAACAATTCTTGCGTCAAATCCGGGTTCTTCCCGGATATTTGCTCCATCCCCTTCAGGAGATCTAACCTCTGCCCATATGATAGATGGCAGTGGTGTTAGTGTAATGGTGGCTGTTGAAGTTGGAATGATTATCAATATTTCTGTCGGTTTTTCTTGTTCAACCGAGGAAATTGATTGCGTATGCGTTGGGCTAGGAAGGATTGGCGCATCCTGATTTAAGGAATTGTTTTCTATATTTACCAAATTTTCTGTTTCTGGTATGACTTCTTTAGCTTTTTGACGGATATCCGGTTTAAAATAGAAAACCCCTACAATCGCAATCAAAATTATTAGACTCCCCATTCCCCAGACATTTTTTATATTGACAGGTCGAATCTTATAGGCTAATAATATTCCCACTCCAAATACAATAGCGATGCCAAAATACTGCAGAAATGTAATCATGCCTGTCATAAATTGGGTTTGTAATCCCATACCATAAGCAAAGCCAGAGGAAACCAATGGTAAATAAAAGCTATACGCAAGCGCGATATTTGCCACCAAAGAAGCCTGCCGTGGGTTACGGATGATTGTCGATACCATTATGAGAATACCGACAAATAATAACAACAAACCTGACCAATTAAACTCGATAAAATATTGCCAAAGTGTAAATTCTCTTTCTGGAAATTGCCTGGCAATAAAACCTGAAAATCCGCCAACAATAAAAAAACTGACAAAATTCAGGAGAAGAGAAAACAGTCCTATCTTTATAAATTTAAGGGAACCTAAATTAAATCCAAACGCCAATCCTAGTATCGGAGACAAGATCGGGGTTACCAAAATGGCTAACACAAATAATGGAAATTTATCCAGCAATAATGCAAGAGAAATTAATAATAATGAGATTGCTCCTACCAAAAAAGTCTCGACATTTATTTCCAACCTGCGGCTTAATTGATCTAAAAACCCATTAAAGCCTGTCGGTCCAAACTGAGACCATCTTGAATCATTGCTTCTGAATTCGCTTTTTGACACTTTGGAATGCTTCTCAGATTGTTCGTTCATTTACGTAATGTAGCTACCAATCTCATCGGATTTTGTACCAATTTTAAAGCAGTTAAACCATCTTTGACAATAACATCAGACGACATTAATGCATCAAGCGATGTTCCCTCTTCTGACAATACGCATATCCCGATGGCTGCTTCCTTCAGCATTCCCGCATCATTTGCGCCTTGTCCAATAGCAATTACTTTTTCTGCACCTAATTGTGTTATGAAGTTTCTTTTTTGTTGGCTTTCATCCCCTTTTTGAATTATCTTTGCTTCTAGCCCTAATGCAAAATCAATATTACCCTGGTTTGCGTGAGTATTTGCAGTGATCAAAAAAACTTTTAATCGATCCTGAATCCTTTTTATGACGGTAGAGATACCTGGTGATAAAACCCCATCCATTGCTAATGTGCCATTCACATCGCAAACTAGAAATTCTAATCGAAAAATACCTTGTCCAGGTATGTTCATTTCTATCATAAGGCAATTATAATACAGACTTACGCCAACGAAATCGTTGAGAAAAAAATTATGAAAATAACCAAAATAACTACCAAATTAATAATTGTTTTATTTGCATTGGTTTTGAGTGCTTGTGTTAATAAAGAACCGACTCAACCTCAACCTACCAGTACTGATTTGGTGGAAGCTACACCACTTGAATCTTTTACTCCCACAACCCCTGTACAAACAGAGGTCATTGAAGAATCAAAAAACATATTTATCCATTTGGAAAACTCTGACCAGTATTTTCCAGACCAAACTGCAATAATCCAACTTTCTTCCTTCATGATGGAGTTGGGATATGAAGTGCTGTCGAGCAATGATCCTCCCAGTGCTGATCAGTCTTTTTCATTTGCATTACTCTTTGAACCCTCTCAGGAAACATTATCAAAATTTCAATCCAATAATATTGAAAACTTTCTAATTGTTCAGGAAAGTGTTGATGAAACACTTGAAAAACCGTCGACTGTGTTTGTTATGTCACCAGCAAATCGACTATTTATCGCGGGTTATCTTTCTGCCATGATTTCAAACGATTGGAGGGTTGGCGGATTATTGCCGACCATTAAGTATCAAAATACCGGTGCTGATATGGTTTTTCAAAATGGAGTCGTTTACTTATGTGGGCGTTGTGCGCCTACGTTTGGCCCGATTGTTGATTTCCCTATTACCACTTTACTAACTAACCCTGAGGACAATGATGCAACTTTACAAGCCTATGGAGAGATCTCTACAAATAAAATTAACACTTTGTATATTCCTTCAGCTTATTTATTCGATGATTTGGTAATTCTGCTTAAGCAATCCGGTGTGACCATCGTGAGTGATGCAAAACCGAGCGTTGATCAATCAGATTGGGTTGATTATGCAATCGCTGATAATTTATCTGGATTAATCATGGACGCAATTTCAGAACCTGACCAACAAGAAGGATTGGTAACAATACCAGTCGAATTTTCTGTATACGCGGCAAGCAAGGAATTATCACCTGGAAAATCCAATTTCATCACAAGTATGATCGAAAACTTACAAGCAGGTTTTATTTCACCTTATCAAATCCCTATTGAATAAAAGGTGTGAAAGGAAAAAATCAATTTTTCTTGACTTTAAAGCAAAAGTCCTTAGAATCTGAGATAATATCGTATCAATAGCGATGAAAAGGGATCGTCCTGATACTTATCGCACAGAGAATAGTTGTTGCTGAGAAGACTATCGAACTAATCGGGATGTTTGGGCCTTGGAGCTGCAAGATGAAATGAGTAATCTTCGCCGGTCACCTACCGTTATTAGGGAATCTGTTGATTTATCGCAGATGAGTGAGATACTTCGTATCTAATTGGGGTGGTACCGCGGACCAGTTTTCGTCCCCTTCGAATACTGGTCATTCTTTTTAATAACATTGAAATGAGGTAATGAAATGAGCAAAAAAGGTCGAGTTTTCTCTGGTGCAAGACCAACTGGTCGACAACATTTAGGAAATTACCTGGGTGCAATGAAAAATTATGTTGCACTTCAGGAAGATTATGAGTGTGTTTACTCCGTCGTGGATATTCATGCCCTAACGACGCTTGAAACAACCCAGAATCTAAAATCAAACACACTTGATATGGTCCTAGATTGGTTAGCTGCAGGAATGGATCCTGAAAAGTCCATCATTTTTGTTCAATCACATGTGCCAGAGGTAATGGAATTACACACAATCCTTTCGATGGTTACCCCTTTAGGCAAATTGACTGATTTACCGACCTTTAAAGATAAAGTTCGTGAACAACCCCACAATATAAATTATGGTCTGGTTGGTTATCCAGTACTTATGGCTGCTGACATTGCACTTTATAAAGCTGATACAGTCCCTGTCGGATTGGATCAAGCACCGCATATCGAGTTTACGAGAGAGGTGGTGCGCTCCTTCAATTATCGATACAATTGCGATGTCCTGGTGGAACCTCAAATGAAAGTTACTGAGTTTCCGAAGGTCATTGGCATTGATGGTCAACAAAAAATGAGCAAGAGTCTTGACAATCATATTGAAATGGCCAGCACACCTGAGGATATGAATAAACGTGTCATGATGATGGTGACTGATCCGCAACGTCAACGAAGATCTGATCCAGGGAATCCGGATGTATGCAATGTATTTTCATTACATAAAATCTTTTCCAGTCCGGATGAAGTGCGAATGGTCGACAGAGAATGTCGATTGGCTGGTATTGGTTGTGTTGATTGCAAGAAATTGCTCGCCAAGAATCTCAATGCGCACCTGGATCCTTTCCGGGAACGAAGAGCAGCATTTGAAAAACACTCTGAAGATGTGGTCGATATGCTCGATGACGGAGCAAAAAGAGCCAGTGTGATTGCTAAAAAAACAATGCAGGAAGTTCGCTCAGCAATCGGTTTATTTTAGTATTATTTCTTTTCAGTAGCAGAAAGGATCTCTTCATGCGTGCTCTGATTCAACGCATCAACAAAGGATCTGTTTCGGTTGATCAAAGAATGGTTGCCGAAGAAATTGAAATCGGTTTGATGATCTTTCTTGGCGTTGGTCATGAGGATAATCAGGATAAAGCATATCTGTTAGCAAAAAAAATTTCCCATTTACGGATATTTGGAGATGAAGACGGAAAAATGAATCTCTCAATCCTGGATATAAAAGGGCAGGCAATAGTTGTATCTCAATTCACCCTGTATGCTGACACGAAAAAAGGAAATAGACCCTCTTTCATCAACGCAGCTAATCCGGAAAAAGCAGATCAATTGGTCAATTTTTTTGCAGATCAATTAAGATCATTCGGAATCCCCACACAACAGGGAGAATTTGGAGAACATATGCTGGTTTCTTTGGTTAATGACGGCCCAGTTACCATTTGGATTGAAAATTAAATGTTATTTCTCCAAATTAATTCATGACCCTGAAAATTATGTGCACCCATTTCAAGAAGCCTGGATACTTGTGACTCATGCAGAACTCCAGCCCCAGCAAATACCGGTTTTCCAAATGAAGATAAGTGCTGAACTGCATGCAATGTTAAAGGGAATATTGATCTTCCGTATAATCTACCATGAATATATTGATCATTGTGCTGTAGAATACCTCTTGGAGCCTGGATACTGACAGCCACAATCTCTGGAATTAAGATTTTCACCAACCAATCCTGGAAAATATACTCGAAGGGCAGACTTAGAATAATAGGCAATTCACCTGAAGCAGCCTGAATGAGTTCTTTTACTTCTGCTTCTTTCAGTGAGTTATCGATTCCCAATTCTATCGCAGCAATATTTTCAATATTTTCAAGCGCTCTGACAATTTTTTCGATATGATGTGGTTCATCCGATAATACATTCACACATACAGGCAAAATTGTGTTTTCCCAGGTTGTTCGAAATTGATGGATAACTTTCTTCAATCCTGGGTTTGGATGACCATTATGAACCATAAAACCACCCTGAAAAGGAATGAGATTTCTTTGTGTGGCTGGTTTTCTGGGCTGATAACTGATAGGGTTGGTGATAAAAAGTGCAATTTCAGGAAATTGGTTGAGAAAACCCCTGCCTGGGATAAAACCAGCTGTTCCCGCAGCATTCATCCATTTTCCTCGACTCAGAAAATCAAGATCTGACTTCATTTCCCAACTTTCAAATAAATTAGGTTCTTTTCAATTTCAGACAAACTTTTCAAAACATCTTTTGTACCTTTCGCAAAATGATAACTTTCTTCCCTCTGAATCACCTCAGCTACGCTCACTGATTTTCCTAATTCTTTCGATTTTCTTCGAACAAAGAGATCGTGTTGACTTTTATGACATAAGGCTGCACCAATCTTCTCATTAATCACCGATGACACATCAATGATCCAATCTGCCTGATCAGCTTTGTTGAGAAGATGAGGTCTTGGTGAAATATCATAATATGCCTGAACTGTATACCAGAGAATCTCTGGATATTCACTTTGAATAATCTTTTGAGCAACCTGATAAACTGTCAAATGACCAGGATGTCCATATTCACCATTACTGCCATGTGTTATCAATAGGTCGATATCTTTCTTTTTTATATATTCCTTCACCTCTATGGCTAATTTTTCCTGATCCTGAGTAAAAGAAAAAAGCGTGTTTTCTGGTCCCACCAAAGGATCCGTATAATCGAGAAACTGTAGAGATTTTCCTCCAAGCTCTTCCACAGCACATGCTAATTCTAATTCTCTCAATGACCCCAATTGTGCCTGATTACAGAGGGCAGGTACTCCGCATTCGCCACCTTCTCCGCGGGTACAGCACAGGTAATGAACATCATGACCTGAGCTAGATAATAATGCCAACAATCCTCCGCACAGCATCGTTTCATCATCTGGATGGGCAAAGAAAACAAGTATGTTCATTAAAACTCCAATTCTTTTAAATTAAAGACGGTTCCCTGTTGGCATGTCTGAATCCAGCCTTCTTTGGTTTTAACCGAGCAAACCATACACTGCGCATCACCTGAACAAAGAATTGGACAATATATCATTATTTCTGTGGGTACGTCTGATTTTAATATTCTTTTCAAAATTTCCTGATTTTTCTCCAGGAGACCTCGTTCAACCTCAATCAAAACAAAATCTGCCCACAACAGGTTTTCATCCAACATATTCGGAAAAACGATTTCAACAGAATTGGGTAAAACCACATTCGCATCATCAAGCATGTAGGCGACATTTTTTCCAATGCTAACACTATGATCGACCACTGGGTTGAGACCACCGCATGATTGGCCCAAACTAATACACAATAAATTTTGAAAATTGAAATAATTTGAAAATCCAGAACCTATCGGTCCATTTACGATGAGTTGATCACCAATTTCCCAGTTCGTATTTTTTGGTTTCAAAAAAAATATCTCATCGAGTTGTAAAGTGAAATAAATTGGGTTTAAGTGATCATCCTTTTCAGGGTTATAAACAATGAAGAATTGACCAGGTTTAATCGAAGGCACCGGCATATTGAGCGATATTAATTGTTGGTCACCAAAGTTTCTAATGATGGAAATTTCTGTTTTTTGTCTCACGTGATAATTTTACAACATTAAATATTGATATTCCATGGAATGAGAAATACAGCTTATTTCCCCTAAATCATTTATAACTGAAAAATACAGGATGGTAGTATGTGCGATATAATTTGTGAGGCAATTATTTAAGAAGGAGTAGAAATTATGAATATTGCGAGTTCTTTTCGTGTAGTAGCAACTATTTTATGGGTTGGTTCTTTTGGTTTTTTAGTGTTTGCCATGTTGCGATCCAGCCAGAATAAACCCATTCGGAAAAGCGGGTTAACAATCGTTGTCGCTTTTATAATATCTTTGTTTTTCAGTTTAATTTCCATGGGTATGGTTTTTATTGAACCCCAGGAGCGAGGAATTGTTATTTCCGCTGTTTCTCCTTTAGGTTACCGGGAACAAGCCTTACAACCTGGGCTCCAATGGATCATTCCTGGTCTTGAAAATGTAAAACTGTATCCAATATCGAAACAAAGTTATACCATGTCGATTGCACCATCTGAAGGTGCTTATATTGGAGATGATTCCATCACAGCCCGTACCTCGGATGGGCAGCAAATTTATGTCGATGCTTCCGTCATTTACAGTATTAATCCAGCATCTGTCATCAAAGTTCATATTGAATGGCAAGATCGTTATAGTGATGGACTGGTTCGGCCAGTGGCTCGTTCGGTGATCAGGGACGCTGTCAGCCAATTTGGTGTCGAGGAAGTATATTCCAGTAAAAGAGAAGAATTGACTCTGATGATCACAGAAAATATGGTTGCAAAATTAGCAGAGAATGGGTTAATCATGGATCAATTCTTATTAAGGAACATTACATTTTCAGATGAATATGCAGCCTCAGTGGAACAAAAACAGATTGCTGAACAACTTGCTCAACAGGCTAAATTTGTCGTCGAACAAAAGAAACAGGAAGCAGAACAAGCGCGACAAACCGCGGAGGGTCTGGCAGATGCATCTGTTATTCGATCAAAAGGTGAAGCAGAAGCAAGATTGATCCAGGCAGAAGCAGAAGCAAAAGCATTATTATTGATTGCAGAAGCTGTCAGGGATCGACCTGATTTGTTAACCTATCAATATATAACAAAATTAGCTCCCAATATCCAGACAATGTTATTACCTGCCGATTTACCATTCCTGTTTCCGTTACCGGAGATGAATGTGACGGAAAACCAAATACCTACAACAATCATTCCGCAGCCAGAGCCAACTCCATAAAGGAAATCAAAAGAACGTCCTTCGAAATTCGAGGACGTTCTTTTTTTATGTCATTTCAATCATTAGCGCCAGGGTCTCTTTGGCGGGATTTCACCAGAAAAAAAGACCCACATACCCCGATTTATTGAGATGATACTTTTTTTATCAAATATCAGATTTGACCTTATAATTGTTTTCATGAATGAAAAAAGTAACTCTGGTAAACAAATAAGACTATCTTCTCTCTCCAATTGTGCTGGTTGAGCTTCTAAATTAAGCGCGGAAACGCTGTCGCAAGTTTTGCGACCATTAGGAAGTATTTTCAATGCACAAGATTATCCTAATCTTCTGGTTGGAGTTGATTCTCCGGACGATGCAGCTGTTTGGAGAATTGATGATACCAGATCTATCGTTGTTACTACTGATTTTTTCACACCAGTGGTTGATGAACCTTATGATTATGGAGCAATTTCGGCTGCTAACAGCCTGTCAGATATTTACGCAATGGGTGCTGATCCGTTTCTGGCGTTAAATATTGCTGCCTTCCCACCTCAATTACCAGCTGAATTTTTAAGCCAGATCATTCGGGGTGCAGCTGAAAAAGCAAAAGAAGCCGGCGTTGTCATAGCAGGTGGTCATACCATTCAGGATAAGGAACCCAAATTCGGTCTGGTCGTGATTGGCATGATTGAAACCCATAAGATCCTTAAGAAATCAGGTGTAAAACCAGATGATATATTGATCCTTACCAAGCCCTTAGGGATGGGTGTTACTACAACCGCTAATAAAGCAGAAAAAGTAAAGCTAGAAGATATTGAAGAAGCCAAATTCTGGATGAGAAAGCTGAATAAAATTCCCTCCCAAATAGCTACACAATTAAATCTGAAAGCAGCCACAGATATTACTGGTTTCTCCTTGTTAGGACACGCATATGAAATGGCAGATTCCTCAAAAGTCAGGATCATTTTTAACTCACAGGACATTCCATTCATCAAAGGTGCACAATACTATGGCGAAAAATGGTTTTTTGCTGGTGGTGCTGCTGATAATCGTTTATATTACGAAAAATTTATAGAGTTTTCCGAAGAAATCGATGAAGTAACCAGAATGTTACTTTTCGATCCACAAACTTCTGGTGGACTTCTATTGGCATGCCCACCCGAAAAATTTGCTGAATTTGAGATTACAGCCAAAAATCAAAATATGCCCTATTGGAAAATTGGCCATGCAATTAATGGATCCGGAATAATTGTTAAATAAATTAAAGCAAAAATTGATCCTGTTGGTATGAAAAAGAAGAAGGGTTTCAATATGGATTTCGAATTTAAATCAAAGAGATCACCAGTTTATGGAACAAACGGAATGGTTGCCAGTTCACAACCTCTGGCTACAGCCGCTGGCATTGAAATTCTCAGAAAAGGAGGAAATGCAGCTTCAGCTGCTGTTGCAGTTGCAGCTGCTTTGAATGTAACAGAACCAACATCAACCGGATTAGGTGGTGATGTTTTTGTTCTTTATTATTCCCAGGAAACCAGTCAGGTTTATGCTTTAAACGGATCAGGAAGAGCACCTTTTGATTTGTCTTTGGAAAAATTAGAAAACGAAGGATTCCAGGAATTACCACCCTATCATCCTTACACAATCACGGTACCAGGTGCCTGTGATGCCTGGTTCACATTGAACGAACGGTTTGGTAACCTACTGATGGATCAATTATTATCCCCTGCTATCCATTTAGCTGAAAATGGTTATCCTGTAGCTCCGATTACATCATTTTTCTGGCAATCTGCAGCTAAAAGGCAATTAAAAACCGGATTAAATGGAGATCAGTTACTCATCCACGGAAATGGTCCCAAACCAGGCCAAATTTTCAAAAATATTGGTCTTGCCAGGACTTTTAAACAGTTGGCAGAAAATGGTAAAAATGAATTTTACAAAGGAGAAATAGCGTCTGCGATTGTTGATGTGATTTCCACAGCCGGAGGGTGTCTTTCATTAAAGGATCTGGAAAGCCACCACAGTGATTGGGTCGAGCCCATTTCCGTTGATTTTCAAAATACCAGGATTTGGGAATGTCCCCCGAATGGACAGGGTCTGGCTGCATTAATCGGTCTAAATATTTTAAAGTATTTAGACCTCGATTCTGCATCAAGATCCTCACCCCTGCGATACCATTTCCAGATCGAAGCTATGCGTTTGGCATTTTCAGATGCCTGGGCATTTATTAGTGATCCGGAGTTTTATTCGATTCCTATGGATTGGCTATTATCCGAAGATTATGCCAGGCAAAGATCAAAGCTTGTCAATTCTACTCGATCTAATAAAGATATCCGACATGGCACCCCTCCATCGATTTCAGATACTGTATATTTTTGCGTGGTGGATGGAATGGGCAATGCCTGCTCCTTCATCAATAGCAATTACATGGGTTTTGGTACCGGGATTGTTCCCTCTGGATTTGGATTTTCACTACAGAATCGCGGACATAACTTCTCTTTAGAGAGAAGTCATCCAAACCAGTTGGAACCCCATAAACGCCCATATCATACAATTATTCCTGCGATGGCTACCGATCCGAATGATCATCATTTACTCTGTCCATTTGGTGTCATGGGTGGGTTCATGCAACCTCAAGGCCATCTTCAGGTTGCCTATAATTTATTTTTAGATCAAATGGATCCACAGGCTGCTCTGGATCTCCCACGATTTTGTATTTTACCTGATAGTTCTTCTCAGGAAATAGCCCTGGAAGAAGGTATCCCAATAGAAACCATGTCTACTTTATCTGATATGGGGCATGTTATTAAACCGGTAAGCGGGATGAACCGGGCATTATTTGGAAGAGGTCAGGTAATATTAAGAGATAAGGAGGGCGTCCTGGCAGCCGGAAGTGATCCCCGCGCAGACGGATGCGCAATGACTTACATATCCACATGATTGAGATATCAGAAAAATTACAAAGAATCCTGAATACGATTCCCAATAAACCTGGTTGTTATATTATGAAAAATAAAACCGGGAATATTATCTATGTCGGCAAAGCTGTCAATTTACGACATAGAGTTCGCTCGTATTTTCATGATAATGGAGGGTTGCATCCACGTACCCGTCAACTGGTACAAAACATATTCGATCTCGAATGGATTGTTGTTGATACCGAATTAGAGGCACTCATCCTGGAGATGAACCTGATCAAGAAACACCGGCCAATTTACAACATCCGCTTAAAAGATGATAAACGCTACCCTTACATTAAAGTCCATTGGGCGGATGCTTTTCCGAAAATTTCAGTCACACGGCGAATGGTCAATGATGGTTCAAGGTATTTTGGCCCTTATACTTCTGTGTGGGCAGTTCACCAAACATTGGATGTCTTGCGAAAGATCTTTCCATATCTGACCTGTGACAGAGAGATTACAGGTCTGGATAAACGCGCTTGTTTATATTACGATATCAAGCTTTGCAGTGGACCCTGTATTGGAATGATCAAAAAACTGAATTATAGAAATATGATCAATGACCTGTGTGAATTCCTGGATGGTAGAACGGAAGAAATTGTGGATCGTCTGGAAGTAGAAATGAGTGATGCCGCAGAAAGCATGGCATTTGAAAAAGCAGCTACCATCCGTGATCAAATTCGCGCTATCAATCAAATTGTTGAAAAACAGAAAGTAGTTTCGACCGAGGAAAAAGACTCCGATATTATCGCATTAGCCAGAGAAGACCGGGATGCCTGCGTGCAAATATTCTTTATTCGCAATGGTAAGTTGATTGGTAGGGAGTATTTTATTCTGGAAGGCACAGAAGAGGCCCAGGATCAGGAAGTGATTAAAGAATTTCTGAAGCAATTCTATTCCGAAGCAGCGAATATACCATCCACTGTTTTACTTCCAAATGACATTGAAGAAATGAATATTATTCGTCAATGGCTCAACACCAAACGAAATGGTGAAAAAATTGACATCATCGTCCCTCACGAAGGCACACCAGTTGAATTAATGAACATGGCGAAAGAAAATGCTGTAGAAACTTTAAAAGCTCTGCGATCTCAATGGCAAGCAGACACCAATCGACAAGCAGAGGCGTTAGCTGATTTAATGGAAGCATTTCAAATGCCCGAACCTCCAAACCGCATCGAATGTTATGATATTTCCAACACCCAGGGAACAGCTTCTGTGGGAAGTATGGTGGTTTTCACCCAAGGAGTTCCCAACCGCAAACTATATAGAAGATTCAATATCAAAACTGTGGAAGGTCCAGATGATTTCGCCAGTATGGAAGAAGTATTAACAAGAAGGTTCAAAAGATGGATGAATGCGCAGGAAAAGCATGAAGTTGGTGAAAAAGTGGATGAAGCTTTTGCTTTATTACCGGATATTTTAATTGTCGATGGCGGAAAAGGACAATTAGGCAAAGCTATAAAAGTCATTGAATCGTTCAATCTCACAGATAAATTTAAATTGGTTGGGTTGGCAAAACAGGAAGAAGAGCTTTTCTTCCCCCATCAACCTGACTCAGTAAAATTACCTGGAAATTCTCAGGGCTTGTATCTAATCCAACGTATAAGGGATGAAGCACACCGCTTTGCGATCACCGCTCATCGAAAACGCAGAACAATCATGGGATTAGCTTCTCAGCTCGATAAAGTTCCTGGTATTGGGTCTCATCGCAGGAAATTATTGCTCAATCATTTTGGTTCGATTGAAGGTATCATCCATGCCAGCGACGAAGAATTATTAAGTTTACCAGGAATCCATGCAGGAATTGTTGAGGCAATTCGAAATTACCTTGAATAAATTATCTTCGTTTTTAATATATGGCACAAAGAACAAATTACACGAATGGCATGGTTCAATTGTCTTACAATAGTTCCTAAATTTGCCTGTATTGCCTTTACGGGAAAAAAATCTCGTGTTATAATCTGCTCTCGCCCAATAGGGCGATTTATATTGTTTATTTGAAAATTTAACCATTTGGTAAGGAAAAAAAACAATGGATCAAATCTTAAAATCATTAGATGCCCCTGTAAACCCCAATATCCCAGAATTAAGGACAGGTGATGTGGTCAATGTACATGTGAAAATTAAAGAAGGTGCTCGCGAGCGCGTTCAGGTATTCAAAGGTACAGTTCTCTATAAACATAACAATGGCACCAATTCAACCTTCACTGTTCGTCGTGTTGCCAGCAACGGAATTGGTGTTGAGCGTACATTCTTAACCCGCTCCCCCAGAATTGAAAAAGTCGAAGTAGAACGACACAGCCGGGTTCGTCGCGCAAAACTCTACTTCTTACGCAAACGCACTGGCAAGAGCGCACGCCTCAAACAAAAATTCGATTAATTTCAACCAATTTATGATAACATTAAAGGTGCAATCCTTAGATTGCACCTTTTTTATGTATCACAAAACAGGAGATAGCATGCAGCCCATCATTGGAATAACAGCGGGAATAGATCGCAGTGATACAAATATCCAAAAAATCTGCTTAATAGACAAATATTCATATGCCATATCTGCATCCGGTGGAATTCCATTCGTTATTCCACCGGATATCTCTCCTCACTTAATAGAGACCATAATAAATCGTGTAGACGGAGTTATGATCACGGGTGGAGGTGATATTGAAACCAAAAGATTTAATGGGCAGGATCATCCACGAGTCTATGGTGTTGATACAAATCGGGATAATCTGGAAATTGAGTTGGTTCTAGCTGCCAGATTGAATGGCAAACCATTATTAGGAATTTGTCGAGGTATTCAGATCATTAACGTGGCATTGGGGGGAGATTTATATACAGATATTCAGGATCAAAAAATAGATCCATTAAAGCACGATTGGTTCCCGGATTATCCACGAGATCGATTATCTCATCCTATAGAAATCAAATCTACTTCCTTGTTACATCAAATTCTAGAAATTTCCATCACTGATGTTAATTCTTTACACCATCAGGCAATTAAGAATCTATCCAATAAATTATCAGCAACCGCTTATGCTCCTGATGGCATTATAGAAGCAGTTGAATACGGAGACCATCCTTTTTTCTTAGGGGTTCAATGGCATCCCGAATGGTTATTCGATTATGATACCACCCAGAAATTGTTCAAAGCCTTTATTCACGCAACAAAACAATAATGGATACACATCCCATTACTTCAAAAAACGCTATTGGTATCTTTGACTCAGGTGTCGGTGGGTTATCTGTCCTGCGAGAAATACGCAATCACATCCCTGATTTTCCAATCATTTATTTTGCTGATCAAGTTCATGTTCCCTACGGACCTAGAGAATTGGATGAAGTATATTCACTATCTAAAGTAATTACACAATTTCTACTAAGTTTAGGAGCTGGAATAATTGTCGTCGCCTGCAATACTGCGTCAGCGGCTGCACTATATCCGTTACGGGAGGAATTTCCTGATATTCCATTTGTTGGCATGGAACCAGCTATAAAACCTGCTGCAGAAAAAACACATACTGGCAGCGTTGGGGTGTTAGCTACTCCAGCGACGTTCCAGGGCAAATTATATAATTCGGTAGTTGAAAGATTTGCGAAAAATGTGAAAATTTATCAAAATACTTGTTCGGGACTGGTTCAGGAAATTGAAAAAGGTAATTTTTCAGGTATTGAAACCAGAAATATACTCGAAAACGCTTTATATCCAATGTTGGAAAATAAAATCGACTCGGTTGTTTTAGGTTGCACCCATTACCCATTTGTTATCCCACTGATAAAAGAAATCGTTGGATCAGATGTAACGGTTATTGATCCTGCCCCAGCTGTGGCAAAACAGACATTGAGAATATTATCCAAAGTCGATGATTCTGGTACTACCAAGAATCAAAATTACACTATTTTATTGACCAGCGGTCCCATAATTGAATTCCAAAATTTTATTAAACTCATTAAAATAAATCATGATGAAATTCATCAGGTCAAATGGTCACAGGACCGAAGCGAAATCAACATCGTACACGGAAAATGATTAGGAGAGAGATTTGATATACTAAGGTTATAAAATTTTGAGGATGATATGATTGAATTAAACTTAGATCC
Source organism: uncultured Chloroflexia bacterium (assembly GCA_963765655.1). Lineage (GTDB taxonomy): Bacteria > Chloroflexota > Anaerolineae > Anaerolineales > Anaerolineaceae > UBA6170. The sequence goes on along the minus strand of CAVXXH010000005.1, from coordinate 673,174 downwards.
CTGTACAAAACTCACTACCGATGCAATTGGAAAACCAGGTCAAAGAACCTTTTTTATTCAAGGGGAAACAGTCAGCGAAACCATCACCCTGATCTACGAAAAGATACAATTACAATCTCTTATTATGGCAATTATCCGGTTTTTCGAAAATTTACATGAAAAATATCCTGATCTCCATCTTGAAGAGGGTAAATTTTCTGAACCAGAAATGCAAATTACACCTCCTGTTGATCCATTATTTAGAATTGGGGATATTAACTTTACTTTCGATCCTGATCAGGACAAGGTTTGCATTGTTGCCAAAGAAATTATTTTTGAACAAGAAGATCCTGCTTCTCAAATGATAGCTCAGGAAGAAGCACGCATTGTCAATTATTGGTGCTCAAGGGAACAATTAAGTCAATTTCTCAATTGGGGTGTTGAATTACTCCAGCGAGGTAGACCAATCTGTCCCTTATGCAACGAACCAATAGAACCTGAAGGGCATTTGTGTCCAAAAAAGAATGGGCATAAAAAACACTAAATTGTCTGATATTGAAACAAAACACATCATCCAGACTCTGCAAAATGGTACGCTGACCTTAGTTGGTCAGGCACTTCGCGGATCAAATTCAACATTCTTAACCCAGGTTACAGACAAAGATTTCTCAGTTCAGGCAATTTACAAACCATCAAGAGGTGAACGACCCTTGTGGGATTTTCCTGATTTTACATTAGCTCAAAGGGAAGTTACTGCCTTCATTGTCTCAAATTTATTGGGTTGGAATCTTGTCCCTCCGACTGTTTTTCGTGTACAACCAGCTGTGTATGGCAAGGGATCTTTGCAACTCTTTATCGAACACGATCCTGCACTACATTATCTGAAAGCTCCCATAAACGATCAGACCCTATTTATGAAAATCGCCATTTTTGATTTAATCATCAATAATGCAGATAGAAAATCTGGTCATGTTATTTTTGATTTTGACCATAAACCATGGCTGATCGATCATGGGCTATGTTTCAATTCTGAATTTAAACATCGAACAGTTATTTGGGATTTTGCAGGAATGCCAATACCAGATAATTTGAAACGTGAAATTCAAATTTTTATTGATAAAATGCTATCTGGAAAATTACACTTGGTCAGAAAATTAAATATGTTATTATCTGAATTAGAAGTGACTTCTTTAATTAATAGAGGACTATACTTGATAGACCAGGCAGAATTTCCAAATCCTGAACCAAACAGGAGATCATACCCCTGGCCACCAATTTAACATCGGAGGATAAAAATGCGTCAAGTTTCAATTGCTTTAATGGGTTTTGGGAATGTAGGACAGGCTTTTGCAAGCCTATTATTAAAAAAGCAGGATATTCTAAAAAAAGAATTTGAAATAGAATTTATCGTTACTGGAATCTTTACTAGAAATCATGGTGCAGCGATTAATTCCGGTGGAGTTAACTTAACCAGAGCTTTAGAATTTATCGTCCAGGGAACCTCTTTATCAAACTTATCCGAAGATAATCGGGAATTTTCACCGGAAAGTTTTATTCATGGAAGTTCAGCTGAAATTTTCGTGGAATGCACACCATTAAATCCTTATGATGGCGAACCAGCCCTTTCTTATAATAAAATAGCTCTTAATCGCGGAAAACATGTTGTAACAGCCAACAAAGGACCGGTAGTTTACGGCCATACAGAATTATTGAAACTGGCATTGGATCGAAGAAAAGGTTTTTATTTTGAATCTGCTGTAATGGATGGAGCACCCATTTTCTCACTCTTCAGAGAAACATTACCTTTGATCGAATTAAAAGGATTTTCTGGTATTCTCAACTCCTGTACAAATTATCTCTTAGAACTGATGGATGCCGGGGCAACTTTTGAAGAAGCAGTAATTCAGGCTCAGAAAATAGGGATTACCGAAACAGATCCAAGTGCAGATATCGATGGTTGGGATGCTGCGATTAAGGTTGCAGCATTGGTCTCTGTGCTCATGGGAATTTCGATAACTCCACACCAGGTAGATTGTAAAGGGATTCGTGACGTCACACCCGAGATGATCAAGACAGCTCAACAGAATGGTGAAAAATGGAAGTTGGTCTGTACAGCCAAACGAAAGGGAAGTCGATTAATAGAAGCCAGTGTTCAACCGCAGACCGTAAAAGCAGATTCCCTACTTTATCTGGTCAATGGAACAAGTTCATTCGTCCAATTCGAGACTGATGTTCTACCAGGTCTGGGAATTCTAGAAAAAGATCCAGGTCCTCTAACGACTGCATATGGTATGTTGGCAGATATCATGAGTATTCTTAAGAAATTCTATGTTTATCGATAATTTGTTTTATTTTTGATCCACGTTTTCGGATAATATTTCTTCTTCTTGCTTAAGATTCTTCCAACGCACAAAAAGACTGATAATATAGCCAATGATTGAGCCAAATATAACAATGTATCCAGCTATAAAATAGTTTATTGTATTAATTGTAGTATTCATTTTCGCTCCTTTTTCGACTTTCTAATCCTGAATATTAAATTTCATCTCTTCCACCTGGTTGGCTAATTTTCCTAAACGGATTCGATGCCAGATTAAGTCTACGAAAAGGATAGAAAATACAACGATACTCACCATCATTGTTTGAAACATTGTTGGTGTCATATCAAATGTTCCAACTGCAGAGGGATCAGAACCAGCAATTACTACAGGATGAATTGTTCTGAAAATTCGGATTGAGAAGAATGTTAAAGGAACACTTAGGAAACCAATAATGGCATATACAGCTCCAAATCTCGAACGACGTTCGGGATCATCAATCCCCTGCCGGAGCATTAAGTACGCAATATAAACCAATTCCATGATGGTGGCTGTTGTCAACCTCGGATCCCAGGTCCACCAGGTGTTCCATATCGGGCGTGCCCAGATTGAACCTGTAACAATATTAATGAGGATAAATATTATTCCTATTTCAATGGCAGCCACTCCAACCAAATCCCATATCTTCTTCTTTTTAATTAGATATAAAACTCCAGCGATTGCTGCAAATAGAAAAGACAACATGCCAACCCATCCGGCAGCCACATGAAAATAAAACACTTTTTGAACCGCTCCCATGACTCTTTCAATGGGTGCATAGAAAAAAACCATAGCTGTAGCACCCAATAAGGTAACAAGCGTTACAATGTCCAGAATTTTTAAAGCAGTCGGTTTCTTCAATTTCACCTCCAAATTTTTATTCTTCAACTACTGAATCAAAAACCATAAATGCAACCGAAGTAAATATAATATCGTAAACGATCAATAAATTGAACCAGGTCTGTAAATCAGAAAATGGAAACCCATTTAGAATACCAGCAGAAGCCTTTACTGCAGCTATCAGAACTGGCAAAATAACAGGAAATAACAAGATTGGTAATAATATGTCTCTTGTCCTGGCTTGGACCGCCATGCTCGCTAACAAAGTCCCAATCGCGACATATCCTTCAGAACCTAGAAGTATAACCAATATTAAAGCTGGTGAAATGATGTTGGTATTATATAAAATACTGTAAATTGGCAGGACAATCATAGCTACAATCAGCATGAATATCCAGTTTGCTAAACTTTTACCAAAGTAAATAGCAGTCCTATCCACCGGGGCTAATAATAATCCATCCAGGCACCCACGGTCTTTCTCGACTGCCATGGATCGATTGAGCCCCAGATTCCCAGCAAAAATGATGGTGACCCATAATATTCCAGCAGTTAATGAAGATCGTGTTTTCGGGTCCAACTCCAGGGCAAAGTTGAAAATGAAGATAACCAGAAGGGCAAATACCAACATGGCACTGATCAGTTCTTTTCCGCGTAGTTCTGCAATCAGATCTTTCCACACAACAGCAAACATGGCTTTAAAAAATGATGTTTTAGGTTGCATCTTGATTCCCCCCTCCTGCATCAATTTCATCCACAATGGATTGGTAGTAAGCTAATAAACCGTGTTGTGGAAGATCTTTTGCAAACGTAGAAGCGTGGATTTTTCCTTTATACAGAACATCAAATCGTGTCGCCAGATTCGCTACCCTGGGAAAGTCATGCGAAGTCATGACCACCGTTCTTCCCCGAGCAGCAATTTCCTGTAGCAATGTATCCAGCATATTGGCTGCATCCTGATCTAGGCCAGTATGTGGCTCATCCAATAATAACACCTCAGGATCATGAATAATCGCTCTACCAATCGCTAATCTTTGCTGCATACCTCTGGAAAAAGTGCGCACCAAATCCTTTTTCCTTTTCAGCAATCCAACAAGTTGTAATATATCTTCAATATGGTTTTGGAAATCAGATAAACCATATAAGCGCCCATAAAATTTCAGATTCTCTTCGGCACTTAGATCTCCATACAGAAGTGGAAGGTGTGAGACAACACCTAATTTTTGTCTAACCTGAGCAGCTTGTCCAGGCAAAAAATAACCTGCGATTTGGATTTCACCATAATTTGGTTTTGATAGGGAGGAAAGTATTCGTAATAAAGTTGTTTTTCCGGCCCCATTTGACCCCAATAAAGCAACAAACTCTCCTTGTTGAACTGAGAAATTTAATTTACGTAAGACCTGTTTATGACCAAACCGCTTAATTAAATTCCGCACCTCAATGATAGCTGTCACGCTTAAGCCTCTGTGTTTTGTTTCATCTTGATCAACTTGGTTAGTTCATTCCTGCGATTGTAATAAGCGCTTTCAGGAATCTCACCCGATTGATAAGCATCATCCAAAGCGATAACTGCATCCAACAAGCTTTCCAAATCCTCTTCGTCAGATTCCATATCGTCGCCGACTTCATTAATTTTCAATTTCTTACTCAAATAGAAAATCGCGCTAAATATGGCAATTAATAATGCTGAACCACCAATAATCAAGCTGGTTGTATTTCCGCTTTGGACAATCGAAACATTATCCTTCACTTTTCCAGACAAGTTCATTTTTATTGAACTTTCTGCATCCATAACCCCACCTGAATATGTTTGGATATTCATCCCTTGAATATCTCTTTCACCTGAGAATACCAACTGGTCACTTGAAAATTTAACTGTATCGGCAGGTAACATAAAGATGGACGCATTTACCGGTAGTGGGAGTTGAATATCTAAATCCAAAGATTTTTCATAAGGAAGTTCAAAAGCAAATAAAATCTGTACTGAAGAATTCGCCCCAAACGATTGCATCGATCCAAATCCATTTTCCAATTGAACAAATTCTCTACCGAGCAATCCACCTTCGAATTGTAAATTCTGAGCTCCCTCAGGTAATTTAAAACGTACGACGGGTGTTTCATTATCAAATGGCACAATCACGGTATCCGTTGGATTTTGGATAACATACATTTCAACAACTTGAATGGTATTTTCAGCAATAAATTCAAAAAAGACATGCATTCTCTCTACATACAAAGCAGCGGAATCAACGGTGGTCTCCTTAATTACAATGGGTAAATTTACATTTCCCTGAGAATCTATAACAGGTTCATGCAAAACCTCAGAGGTGTGTTGAATTCCATCGATGACTAAAGAAGCTTGATAAATTCTTCCTGAAACGTTTTCTAATTCTTCGAATTTATATGAACCATCCTCAACAACAGGTGATTCAACTTGAACGACCATTTCCATTCCGTCGTAACCAGTAAGAGTAACAATTAAATCTTCATTTCCTGATTCCAGATTAACCAATTCACCAATAATTGTAAATTTTGTTTGTTCAACAGATACTGCTGATTCTTCAGTTTGTTCAAGTGCTTCAGCGTTTTCTGTTCCGGATTCTTTAATAACACCAATGTTTTCTGTGAATCCCAAATAACGCACATAACTGGCAACTGCCAGTTGTTCCTTATCTGATAAAATACCTGAAAATGCGTGCATTTCAGTATCGATTCCAGTGGTAACAACAGATAAAATATCAGCTAAAGATTTTTCAGCCATGGCGCTGGCACTTTGCAGCGGTAATTTTTCCTCCGTGTGGCATTCGACACAATTCTCGGAAAAAATAACTTCGCCATTGTTTATCATATCTTCCGTCAATGATAATGTTAGCGCGTATGCAGTAACATCCCATCTTTCTCGATCACTCAGGCTTTGAAATCCAGGCATAAATCGTTCAAAATTACCAATCGTTATAACTTTGTACCAATCAATTGGTTTTGCATCTCTGGCAATTTTTAAATCCCCAATAGGAATAACCGGATTTGGGAGTTGGTTACTCTGAACTCCATCACCCATACCTGTTTCTCCATGACAGGCAACACACTTTTGCTCGTAGATCAATGCCCCATTGAGAATATCAGGTTCCATCATTGGCAAAACAATTGATGGCGCTGTTGTCGGAGATATAGGCATTGGATCTTGTTGGGCTAAATTAGGAGGAGGGGTTACATCCGCTGCAAGAGAAACTGAGCATCCAGAAAGAAATCCTAAAAAAATCAATGCAAAAAAAATATTTTGTGCTTTTTTCATGTTCAACTTTCTAAAAATCAAAGAGTATTCCCACACTTTGAACAAAATTTATCAGTTTTTGAGACTGGTTTTCCACATTTCGGACAAAAGCCATCTGGTTTAGATTCTTTTGAACGTTTTCTTGCTGCAATCATCGATTCAACATCAACATCTTTTTCAATTTTCTCATTATCTATACGAACCTCAGGTTTATCCAATCCGATCGTTGCTTCAATTCTTTGCAATTGGTCTGAGCTATGTTCATCCCCACTGATTTCATCAAGTTTTTTGATGATATCAGCACCTTTTTGGAGTAAAAATTGGCGTTGAGTAGGAAAATCTTCTTCAGGAATTTTTCCTAAATTGAAATCAAAATCAAGTTCCTGTAATGCGCGTAAAATACGATCTCTTTCAGCCAGCATAGAAGAAACATGCATTTCTTTTTCGATAGAAGGTAAAGCTTTTATAATTAAGACTTTATGTTTACGTTCATCAATAAATGGTCGGAAAATAAACAACATAACAACAACCAAAATCCCAAGCAACAAAAAAATGGATCCAATATCCATGCTTATTCTCCTCTATTGATTTAGTGCTGAATCAATCATACTCGTAATTTCACTGATGGAAACATATGGACCAATTTTTCTGGAAGCTAATTTTCCGTTTCTATCAATAATATATGTTTCAGGTACACCACTGATTCTAAAAATCTGTGAAATGGCTGTTCGAAGGTCAGGACCATTGGGATATGTAATATCAAATTTCTCGAGGTATCCCATTGCTTCTGTTTCTGTATCGACATAGTCAACGCCAAGAAAAACTACTTCACCCGAATCCTTGTAATATCGCCACGCTTCTTCTAATTCAGATGCTTCCTGTTCACAAGGTTTACACCAGGATGCCCAGAAATTTACGACGATAACCTTTCCAAGTAGATCATCGGTCTTAATTTTTGATCCATCGAATGTTGATAATTCAAAAGGAGGTACTTTTTGCCCTACCTGAACGGGTCCTTGTTGAGCATTTCTAAGTCCCCAACCCATTAATGCCAAGAAGCCTAATAAACCCGCGAAAGCACCAATAATTACCCAACGAGGAAGCTTTTTCTGATTTATTGGTTCTTCGGTATGTGAACTTTCCATATTTACTCCTATGATACATCCTCTTTTTTATTTAGAACATTCAAAGCTTCTTCCATTTCTTGTAAATATTTATCATTATTATTTTTTGAATCTTGAATAACTTTAACAGGTGTTTTTTTAATTTTCTTCAGGTTAAGATAAACAACGACAATTCCTCCCACAAAAACAACTGGGGGCAAAATATAGACTAACAAATTCAATCCTCTGGCTGGAGGCTGTGCTAATACACGATCACCATATTGATCTACAAAATATTGTTTAATCTCATCTTTGGACCAACCGGCAATCATCTTTTCTTTGATTAATGCTCTCCATTGAGCACATGCTTGTGTTGGACATACATCTAATGGTATGTTTTCACATACGGGACAATACAAATCTTTAGCAATGGCGTTTACTTGATCATCTGTTGGATAATCATTTTGTGCAATTACATTATTGAATGGAACCATAAGCAGCAAGAAAATTAGGACATAAAAAACGAATGTGATTTTTTTCCTGGAAAATATCCTGTTTTTATAAGTCATTGATTTATTTTCCTTCTCAACCTTTATGGTTTCGAAACCAACTTTGCTGACTCTTTGCTCATTATTCTTGATGGCACCAGTTCTATCTCTTTTTCTGGATCAGGCCATGCTGCAATAAATGACCCTATAACCAGAAGAATGCCACCATACCACAACCAATTAATCAGGGGATTATGGAACACCTTGAAAGTAGCTCCCAAGGATGAAATCTCTTCCCAGTTTACTAAAATGACGTATAGATCATCTTCGACAGTACTTCGAACACCCGGGATTGTCATTGGTTGTTGACTATCATAATAGAAATCACGTCTTGGATACAATTCTCCAAGGTCTTTACCATTCTTGGAAACTGATAGAACGGCTCTGGCTACATTTCTTCCATCAGCAACATCAAATTCAGCCAAATTCTTGAAGGTAACAGTATATCCAGCCAATGAAAGGCTTTCACCAGGCGCTATCCTTCCTTGTGTTTCTGTTTGGAACAGCTCAATTCCAATAATTCCAATCGCCATAAAGACTACACTCAAATGAATTACATAGCCACCATAACGTCTTCGATTTCTTGAAGTCAATTTCCATAAAGCGACCAGATAATTCTCACCACTTTTCTTGTGTCTGGCTTTCATTCCCCGCCAAAATTCATATATGGTCACAAAGGCGGCAAGAGAAGCAAGCGTTAATCCAATTAATGCACCGATACTTCGAATACCTGAAACTAACAAAACGACAAGTAAAATAAGTGATCCAATTGCAGGTATCCATAATGCCTTGCCCAAAGTCTTCCAGGTGGAATGTCCCCAGGCAGATAATGGTGCTATTCCCATCAACAACAACAAACCCGCAAATAGAGGACCTGTGGTGCTGTTATAAAATGGTGGTCCCACTGTAACTTTCTGACCTGTAAATAACTCGGATATCAATGGGTAGACTGTGCCCCAGAATACAACCACCAAAATACCGAGGAATAATAGATTATTAATCAAGAAGAGTGATTCTCTTGACAATAATGAGGTCATTACACCTTCTGAACGAAGTTCATCCCATCTCTTGATTAAAAATGCCAACGAAATAATAAAGGACAAACCAATATAGATAAAGAACATTGGCCCAATTGCGCTTTGAGCAAAGGCATGAACAGAAGATAGTACGCCAGACCGAGTCAAAAAAGTGCCAAAAATGACCAAAGAATAAGTAAATATGACAAGGATCATGTTCCAGCGTTTGAACAATCCTCTTTTTTCCTGGATCATGACTGAATGTAGAAATGCAGTACCGGATAACCACGGCATGAAAGCAGCATTTTCTACCGGATCCCAAGCCCAATATCCACCCCATCCAAGAACATCATATGCCCAGCGACTCCCTAAAATCAAGCCAATTGATAAAAACATCCAGGCTACTAATGTCCATCTTCTGGTTAATCTGATCCACCGATCGTCTTTTCTACCTGTAATGAGGGCTGCCATCCCAAAAGCATATGGAATGACAAATGAAACAAATCCAAGATAAAGCATCGGAGGATGAATAATCATCCCTGGATGTCTTAGAAGCGGATTTAGCCCTCTACCATCGAATGGGTGAATCAGCTGACTACCAGCTGGAGCAAACATAGCCACCAACTCGCCCCCTGTTGGAAGCGTCCAGAATCTGATAAATGGATTTTCGAAAGCGATGATCATAATCAGGAAAAAAACTAATGTAACCGATGAAACAATGATCACCCACGGAAGAAGATCAAGATCCCGATCCCATTTCCTTAGTGTTACTGCAGTACCAAAAGCTGCCAATAACCATGCCCAAAATACAAGTGAACCAGATTGTCCACCCCATAAAGCAGTGACCTTCAAATATAATGGCATGGTACTGCTGGTAACATTGTAAACATATTGAACTTCATAATTCTGATTGATTAACAGAATAACAATGCTGATAACAGTCAATGTTAATAGCGGAAATGTTAATAAAAGTGCTAATCTAGCACTTTCTACATACTTATATAAATTTTTTCTTTCACCAATGACTGCCGATACGATTGCATAAATACTGACAATTAAAGTAATGACCAAAGAGCCATATCCAAGGTTTGGTAGCATATATTCTCCAATATGAAATCTGGTGTTGATCAGCTATTTGCTGATTGTTCTGGAATTGATTCTTCGTATTTTGTGGGGCATTTCAACAATAATTCAGATGCATAAAAAATGCCATCTTCCCCAATTTTACCGGTCATAATAGCTTGGGCTTCATTTTGTAACAAATCAGGCATTACACCTTCATACACAACAAAAATGCGATTTGAATCTGGATTGGTAACAGCCTGATGTAAAACCATTGCCAAGCCACCCTGGGCATCAATTTCTTTGTTATCACCAGGGACATGTGCTACTTCAAACTTGATGATGAGGTTTTCAGTGTCATATTCAATCGTATCGCCTAAAACTGCACCAGAGACACGAATATCTTTTCCGGTTATTTCTGACTGGCGTGCAATGATTTCATCAACTGTGAGAAAATATTGAGCACCTGCTTTTGTGTTGGTGATGATTAATAAAACAATCGCAGCAATAATGAGAATGCCACCAAAGACAAATTTCTTTTGACTGCCTTTTGCAGGTGATGTTATTGTAGAGTCTTGCATGAAACCTCCAGGGAAATAAAATTATATATATCTATTTTTCCACACTGAGATTAATAGAGGGTTAAATTTTATAACAAATAAAAAACATCTCTATTATCAGAATTACAGAAATTATATCATCCAAACATTTCTTGTCTAATAGTAGATATATTAGAAGTCATTAATATTACGGCTTTTTCTTCCACTGGATCTGATTTTTTTCCAGTATGTCTTCAATCTTTTGAATAAAATCAGGTTTTAGCGTACAGGTAAAATTATGTGTTTCCAATTGATTTAAGATTAATTCAGCAATCTGCAAGGCTGATGTGGGTTTTCCAATGTTCAGTGCATTCTCTTTTGCGTTATTGAGATTTTCTTTTTCTTCAAAAAATAAATGTCCCAAAACCCGTATAAATTCAATCGCATTTTTTGTCCAGAAACCTGCATTTGCATCCTGGACAAATTTTGCATTTCCAGACTCCTGTCCCGGAATTACATCAATTAATATCATTGGTAACCCAGAAGCTAATGCTTCCGTAACAATTAAACCTCCAGCCTTGGCAATTAAAAGATCCGATGCGCGCATGAATTCCGGCATTTGATCAACAAACTCATATAAATAGGTGTCATGATGCCATTCAACTTCTTTTAATTCCTCATATAAATCTTGATCTTTCCCGGTGACAATGATAAGTTGAAAAGGAAATCCTGAATGATTTAATATGTCTAAACTCTCTCCAAAATGCTCAACACGTTTACTACCTACTGCCAAAATGGTGGTGAGCTCCTCATTCCACCCTAGATTTTTTCTGAGTTCTTGTTTTGATTCCTCCATTTGAAAAATCCTGGGATTAACAGGAATTCCGATGATACATATATTATCTGGATTGACACCAGCTTTGATCGCATCGTCACGTACAATTTCTGTCGGGACGACCAACCAATCCACTTTATCATTGAACCAGATTTGGTGTACGGTTGCCAGATCTGTGACGATGGTAACCATTGGTATATTTAATTTTTGCAAGGACTTAACTGCCACAAAAGGAGCTTGATATAAAGGATAAGTATTAATGATTATGTCAGGTTTGTGTTCTTCGATCATTTCATTCATGACATCAAATAACGAAACAACCAGGATAGTTTCGAGAATTGCCACTGGTATGGACGAATCACTCAATTCATAACCGAACTTATAAAGCTCAGGTACGTCATGCACCCATTTATCATATTCACTTTGGGAATCTTTGAGGAATACAGGTGCTTTTTTGTTATCTAAAAGATTGACTAAAGAAATTTGGTATTGGCCAGGATGAAAATCTTCAATGGCTGATTGAATGGCCAAGGATGCACTTTTGTGACCAAATCCTGCATCAGCAGTCAGGATTATTATTTTCTTTTTTTGGTTTTCCATTAAATTACCTCATTCCTGATGTGAAAGACTGCCATTTAAATATTGTAATAAAAGTAATAGAACGTAATCAGACGATTGTTCTTTGATCTGTATTCGATTACCCTTGAACAACTTTTGCCATGCCCAGGTTCCTTTATCTGTAGATAAGCTCATCCAGACCAATCCCACAGGTTTTCCGGGTAATCCCCCTCCAGGACCAGCGATTCCACTGATGGATATTCCTATCAGACTTTCAAAAGGAATTTCCATCGAAAATAATTTCCTGACACCGGTTGACATTTCTAAGACAGTTTCTCTGCTAACAGCTCCATATTTTTTCAAGGTTTTTCGTTTTACACCCAATAAAGATCGCTTGGCTTCATATGCGTATGCACAAACACCACCGATATAGTATTCTGATGAACCCGCGACATTCGTAATGCGATGACTGACTAAACCTCCTGTGCAGGATTCGGCAACAACCAATCTGTAATTTCCTTTAAGCAATAATGGGCCAACCTCTACTTCTAATTCTTCCTGCAACAGATTTCTCCTTATAATGTAGAAAAAAATATTATTATTCCAATTATAATTTGCAAATATCTTAATGAAAATACTCGACAAGGATTAAAAAATCAATATGCCATCTGCCACATTTCACTTTCCTGCTGGATTTTTATGGGGAACCTCAACTTCTGCCTATCAGGTGGAAGGAAATAATACAAACACAAATTGGTATCAATGGGAACAGATTCCAAATAAAATTTTTGAGAATCAAACAGCAGGCAAAGCCTGTGATTGGTGGTCCGGTAGATGGAAAGAAGATATGGATCGAGCTGTGCTGAGCCACCAAAACGCGCACCGACTTTCTATTGAATGGAGCCGCATCCAACCGGAAATCGACAGATGGGATGAAGATTCTTTAGATCATTATAGAGAGATTTTAAGAGGGTTAAGGGATAGAGGAATTTCCCCACTTATAACCTTGCACCATTTCACAGAACCGCTTTGGCTATCCGAAATTGGAGGTTGGGAAAATGATTCAATCATTTCCTATTTTGAAAAATATGTCAGTAAAGTTGTGGAAGGGTTGAAAGAGTATTGTAATTTGTGGATTCCTATCAATGAACCAAATGTACTTGCCCACCAGGCGTATATCGAAGGTAACTTCCCGCCTGGTAAAAATAGTTTACAGTCCAGTTTTCATGCATTAACTAATATGGTCAAAGCACACACTTCTGCTTACTCAACAATAAAAAGAATCTCACCCACTAGTCGAATTGGCACAGCCATCAATTATCGAGCCTTTTGGCCAGAAAGTGAAAAAAATCCTTTTGATAGATGGATGACGAATTTTCTAGACCATCAATTCAATGATTCCTTTATGAATGCACTCAAGTTCGGTAAATTGCGATTTGCACTCAAAAATCAGAAAATTTCTTTTATGCATGGATTTTTTGATTTTGTTGGATTAAATTATTATTCCGGAGATGAGGTAAAGTTTAATCTACTGAAACCAAAAGAATTATTTCATCAACGTACTTATCCAAAATTATCCGAAATTAGTGAGAATGGTTTTATCGCAAATGTTCCCAATGGCTTTGAAAAAGCGATCCAGTGGGCATTAAAATTCAATTGTCCAATTATCATCACTGAAAATGGCATAGAAGATTCAAATGATTTATTAAGACCTCAGTATTTAATTGAACATATCCATAAAGTCTGGCGAGCAGCTAACTTAAATTATCAAATTAAAGGATATTTTCATTGGACCCTTGTAGATAATTTTGAATGGGAACGAGGTTGGTCTCAAAGATTTGGTTTATGGCGGTTGAATTTACAGGATCAAACCAGAATTAAAACCAAAAGTGTCGATCTTTTTTCTCAAATCTGTAAAACCAACTCACTATCCAGTGAAATGGTTAATAAATTTGCGCAAATGGTTTATTCAAAAATCTTTCCAGGATAGAGAAATCCATTATTTTTTGGGCTCAGGTATTAAATTTGTTTTCTTCGGCAGTATTACCAAAAAGGTTGTCCCTTCGCCAATTTCCGATTTGACATCAATACTTCCATTGTGCAAGTTGACAATATATTGAGAGATTGATAGACCTAATCCAAACCCCGAGCTGTGACTTCTGGTCCGTGATTTTTCTCCTCGGTAAAACCGATCAAATATTTTCTGTAAATCTTTTTTGGCAATGCCCGGTCCATTATCTTGAATTGTTATTTTTGCATCCTCACCATCGTTCTCTAATTCAATGATAATTCTTCCATCTTCTGGAGTGTATTGTATGGCATTTCCCAATAAGTTAAGAAGTACTTGCTTTATTCGATCTCGATCACCTTTCATTTCAACCTGATCCATTTTTTTGATCGAAATTGTCAATCGATCTGCAGCAAGCATTTGAACATGTTGAAAAACTTCGCACAATAATTCATCGAGAGAGAAAGGTTTGATATCCAACGGGATTTCCCCGGTCTCTGCCTGGGAAAGGAACAACAAATTCCCTACCAATCGTGTTAACCTGTCAACTTCATTTTCAATACTAACCAGAGATTCGAAATCTAATTGTTTATATTTTTTCATCAACCCAACTTCGCCTTTTATCACTGTCAAAGGAGTCCTGAGTTCATGGCTGATATCTGTTACGAGTTGTTTTTGGGATTGAAGTATTTGATCTAACCTGCCAAGAGTTTCATTAAATGCAAAAATTAATTGGCCAACTTCATCATCTTTTTGTTGATCTTCAATTGGTATCCTTCTGGATAGATCTCTCGTTTCAGTAATTTCTTTAGCGAATTCAGTTACAGCCATTAAAGGAGCTAAAGTTTGTTTTGTCATGATCCAACTGATTATTGCAGCAACAATCAATGCGATGATCAACAAAATGACAAGAACGATTGCCAGCGTTCTGAGGGTAATATCCACCAATGTTAAGTCAATTGCCACCTGTAAAATTCCAACTGGGCCGCGTGAAGTTTCTAATGGGACTGTAAGCACTCGCAGGCGAGTTCCTTCGATATTGCTATTTCGATAAAAAATTTGGCCCTGTCTTAATCCGTTTTCATCTAAAGCAGAGGTATAAATGCTAGGTTTTGAAATTAATAATTGGTTTGAATTTTTCCAAATCTGAACATACTGATTTTCAACAGCCAGAAAATCAAAAATTCTTTCAGAAATAATCTGATTTTCTGATGTCACACTTAATCCGTCTATGATTCGCTGTGCAGATATCGATATTCGTTGGTCAATCTGATCAAGTAAAATTGCATTTACGAGACCATAGACCAATAACCCTAAAATTGCCAAAACACCCCCAATCAATCCAGTAAATAATAATGTCAATTTTGATTGTAATGACATTAAGGTGTTTCGCGCATCACATATCCGACCCCACGAACGGTGTGAATCAGACGGATTTCTCCTTTTTCTTCTATTTTTTGACGCAAATAACGAATATACACGTCAAGCACATTACTTTCCCCACCAAAATCATAACCCCAAACACGATCAAAAATTACTTCACGCGTTAATACCTGTCTGGGATGGCGTAAGAATAATTCAAGTAAATCATACTCTTTTGCTGTCAAATTGATTGTTCTGCTGTTACGATTTGCCTGACGAGTTGAAGTATCTAATACCAGGTCAGCCATACTCAAAGTTAATGTTCTTTCAGACTTAGTTCTTCGAAGTAAGGCTCTGATTCGAGCAGTCAATTCCTCGATTTCAAAAGGTTTAACCATATAATCATCAACACCTGCATCGAGACCCATGACCCTATCATTGGTCGTATCTTTTGCTGTCAACATGATAATGGGGACATTATCTTCAGTCGAGCGAATTCGATCACAAAATTCCAATCCATCCATTCCAGGCAACATCCAATCAAGAATAATTAAATCGGGATGGAATTTTTTATAAATTTCATAGCCTGTCTCGCCATCGTAGGCATTTTCCACATTATAACCTTCGTAAGTTAAAGTTCTTTTAAGGACTCTTACAATGGCTTGATCATCTTCGACGATTAAGATCCGCTCATTCATGATCTTCCCTCCCACAGAAATTTAAATATCTTGATAATTTTTTAAGATTAATAATCTACAAACTAATTATAGATTATCTTTCACAAGTAAAAAAGGGGGAATAAATTTTATTTTTTTCTTTCTACCCATCATTTCATACTCTGATAGACCATTCTTCGAATGCATTATAATCAACACATGAATAGTAATGTCATTCAACCTGCAATTTTAGTTGAAACAAGCCGCCAATTATTGGAAATGATTTCAGACTTACGAGATCAACCTTTCATTGGAGTTGATACGGAATCGAATAGTCTTTTTGAGTACATGGAAAAAATTTGTCTTATCCAATTTTCTACGAAGGATCGAGACTATTTAGTTGACACAATTAAACTGAAAGACATATCACCATTAAATGAAATCTTTTCATCCGGTGATATTGAAAAAATTTTTCATGCCGCTGAATATGATTTAATGTGCTTGAAAAGAGATTTTCATTTTGAATTTAACAATATTTTTGACACCATGATTGCCTCAAGGATACTGGGATTCCAATCGATAGGACTTCAATCGCTGCTAAAGGACTATTTTGATATTGATGTTGAAAAGAAATATCAACGTGCCAATTGGGGCAAAAGGCCTCTTCCATTCGAAATGCTACGTTATGCTCAAGGTGATACCCATTATCTGATTGATTTACGAAAGATTCTCCTTGAAAAATTAGAACAAGAAAGTAAATGGGAATTAGCCCTAGAAGATTTTAATAGAGTGATCTGCGTGGATGCTTTCGTAAACAATAAAAATAACGATCATTATTGGAAAATCATAAAAGGGAATTCATTATCACCTCAACAGGAAAACATTTTAATTGAGATTTACTTCTTAAGAGAAACTCTTGCCAAACAATTTAATCGTCCACCTTTTAAGGTGTTTGGAAACCAGACAATTGTCGAATTAGCGAAAAAAATGCCAAAAAATGAAAATCAATTGAGTAACATCAGCGGATTATCACCTAAATTGATTCAAAAATATGGTGAACAAATATTACATGCGATAACAATTGGTTTTAATCAGGTTTCTACAAATAGAAAAGAGAGAATTCGACCAAATCCACTCTTCCTACAAAAATACGACGCTTTGAAAAATTGGCGCAAGGTAAAAGGCTTTGAATTGTCCGTTGAATCGGATATTGTTTTACCAAAAGAACATATGGAACAAATAGCACAGAAAAATAATTGTACGTTATCTGATATCCAAGAAATCATGCAAAATATTCCCTATCGTTTCCAAAAATTCGGAAAAGAAATATATGCAATTATTGAAGGAATGGAATAAACATGAAAATTCATTTTTTGGGTGCAGCTAGAACAGTTACTGGTTCACAGATCTTGATTGAAGTGAATGGTGCAAGAATTCTATTAGAATGTGGCCTCTTTCAAGGCAAAAGAGCTGATACATACCAGAAAAATCAGAGTTTTCAATTTTCTCCAAACGAGATTGATGCGTTAATTCTATCTCATGCTCACATAGATCATAGTGGAAATATCCCAAATTTGGTTAAGCAAGGATATACAAACCAAATTTTTGCTACCTCTGCAACAGTCAGCCTGGCAGAAATTATGTTAAGGGATTCAGGTCATATACAGGAATCGGATGTCCAGTATGTAAATAAAAAAAGAGCTCGCAGAGGTGAGCCACCTATAGACCCCTTATACACATATGAAGATGCTGAAATTGCTTGTAATCAATTTTCGCCTGTGGAATATAATCAAACTTTTGAAGTAGCGAAAGGGGTCAATGTTACCTTTGTAGATTCAGGGCATATTTTAGGTTCAGCGTCCATCATCCTTGACATAAATGAGAATGGAAAGACGAAAAAATTATGGTTTTCAGGGGATATTGGAAGAGACAGGCTACCCTTACTAAAAGACCCTGTCATGCCAGTAAATGTTGATTATATGATAATGGAATGTACCTATGGTGATAAGAACCATAGAGATCCGGAGACTGCTTTTCTGGAATTTAGGGAAGTAACGATGAAAACCATTGCACGGGGTGGAAAGATCATCATCCCAGCCTTTGCTGTTGGAAGAACTCAGGAACTTGTTTATTTTCTCAATCAGATGATTGCAGGCAATGATATTCCCCCCATTCCGATTTATGTAGATAGTCCATTAGCAGTTAATGCATCTGATATTTTCAAAAAATATGCATTTCTATTTGATGAGGAAACTAAGCATTTCATTCAGGAAGGTAAACATAAAGCACTTTCCAGCCCCAATTTATTTTACACTCGATCTGTCGAAGAATCGAAGAAAATAAATGAAGTAAAAGGACCGGCAATTATCATTTCTGCCTCAGGTATGGCCGAAGCAGGTAGGATTCTTCATCACTTAAGGAATAATATTGAAAATCCGCTCAACACCATCATGATTGTTTCCTGGCAGGCACCACATACATTGGGAAGACGTTTAGCTGAACGTCAGAAGACTGTCAGGATCTTTGGACAATTATTTGAAAGAAGAGCTGAAATAGCAACGATCGGAGGACTGTCTGCTCATGCCGGACAGGATAAATTGCTCCGATATGTATTGGGAACTCGCGCCTCATTAAAAGGTTTGTATCTTGTTCATGGAGAAGAAGATGCTGCACATGCATTAATGGATAAACTTGAAGAAAACCATATTGCCCCCGTTTATTTTCCAGATAGATCAGATTATGTGGAAATCTGAAACTCCTCTGCTATAATTGAAAACGTTTTAGAGGAGAGATGCCGGAGTGGTTGATCGGGGCGGTCTCGAAAACCGTTGTGGTCTTTTAGGCCACCGAGGGTTCGAATCCCTCTCTCTCCGCAAAAAAATGCTGTTCGAAAATTAATACGAACAGCATTTTTATTTGATTACAATTCTTACTATAAATCTTCTTGTTTTATCTCAACCATTCCTTCAAGAATGATTTCTAAGGCCATTGTATGGCTGCAACGACCTCGGCTTTGAAAAAATTCACAATCACAGGTCCATTGACCATTATCATATGTCACATGATGAGGATTATTCTCACCACCTACTTCAACTTCAAATTTTTTCACCGAGAACCGATCTTTTTGTTGAGCATATCTTTTAGCTTTTTCAATTTTTCCAATCATCCCATAATCCATTAGTATTCATTCTCCTTTCAAGAAATTTGAGTTTATGAAACAAAAAAGCACGCAAAAAAGCGTGCCTTCTAAGTTTAATATGTCAAAAAAACAATTGTCTTCATGAAATCTCCTGATTAATTCAATCATACGAATGTTAACGGAAAATGTCAACACAATTTTTGAAACAAAACTGCATCTTCGCCGTCAATATAATAGGATTTCCAAACTTCTTGGATAAAGTATCCATTTTTTTCATACAAGTGAATCGCTTTTGAATTACTTTTTCGCACCGTCAACTTAATTTTCGAGACATTCATTCGAGATTCACATTCCCCTAATAACCGCTGAGCAATTCCCCTGTTTTGGTATTCTGGAAGAACAGCAATGGTGGTAATCCAACCAGTGGAATCTCTGTTATTGAAATTCCCAGATATGAACCCAACAAAATTATCAATAAATGTTGCTTTTAACCGGATGATACCTGGAATGGTCAGTACACCGATTAAATCCAGTAAGGGCCAGTTATCAATTGGAAAGCAAATTTTTTCCAATTCACGCAGATTATTCAAATCCTTTAATGAAGCAGGCGCGATATTGATCATTCTTTAGAAAAACGAGACCTCCCTTTGTCAGGGAGGTCCGGAAAGATTATTCAAATTTTTTATTCTTGGCGACAAAGTCTGTCAATAAACTGGTGAATTCCATCGGGAATATATACTTTGTTGATGGGTTGGCAGCCATTGATTTCAAAGTTTCAAAATATTGAAGAGTCATTGTTTGAGAATCAATACCCTTCGCAATGGAGAAAATCTTATCAAGTGCATCGGCATAACCTTCAGCACGCAATAATTGCGCCTGCCTTTCACCTTCAGCAACCAAAATGGAGCTTTCTTTTATACCTTGAGCCTTTAGAATCGCAGCTTGTTTTTCACCGTCGGCAACATTAATATCGGATTCCCTTTTACCCACAGATTCAGTAACTACTGCACGGCGAGTACGTTCTGCAGTTAACTGTCTGTTCATGGCATCCTGAACATCGCGTGGAGGGGTGATTTCGCGAATTTCTACGTTTGTAACCTTAACACCCCATCGCTCTGTTACTTCATCAAGCCTTACCCGTAATGATGTGTTAATGGTTTCCCTTTCGGATAAAACACCATCCAGCATGATCCCACCGATTACAGAACGTAATGTGGTTGTTGCAATACCCTGTGCAGCTAATTCAAAATTGCCTACAGCTAGTACAGATTGAATGGGGTCAACTACTTTGTAATACCAGAGAAAATCGATATTAATCGGGGCATTGTCATTCGTGATCGATGTTTGAGCAGGAATCTCGCGGACCTGTTCTCGTAAATCTACGCGCACTGCACGATCAACGAAAGGAATCAGGATGATCAGACCAGGTCCTTTTGCACCAATACTTCGACCCAATCGAAATACGACCAGTCTTTGATATTCTGGGACAATTTTGATTGCTGACCAAAGAAACATAAGTCCAAGGACAATGATTGCCCCTATAAGACAAGTTAATACAGAAAAATCAAAATTCATTCTATTCTCCTATCAGATATATTTATTTTTTCTACCCAAAGAACTAAGCCTTCTTTCCGAACTACTTTAATTTTTTCTCCTTTATCAATCTTATAGCCACTTCTCACACTCCATTCTTCTCCGGAGACATATGCAGTCCCATCCGGGAATATATTCGTTCTTGCTTCGCCAATTGCCCCAATAATGTTAGCTGGATCAAAATCAGGTCTTTTATCAATCGCCTCAATGATTTTCTTTACCACCACCCATAGAATGGGTGCATTTAATAGAAGCACAACGATTGCTATAAAAGGAGAAACTGCAAAACCGCCAGATTCTGATTTGAAGATCATATAAGAGCCAATATTTAATAATGCAATCGAGATGATAAGGTAATAATCTTTTTTGGTTTTTCGATATACAAAAATCAAAGGGAAGAATGGGAGTAATATCAACAAGGCCCAATAATTACTTGGGTTTGAAATAATTCCATAACCAGCTAAAATCATGGAAAATAATCCAATAATTTCCACAATTCCTGTGCCGGGGGTGAGTAATGCCAGAACTGACAAAACAAATCCTACAACAAGCAGAACATATGCGATATTGGGGTCTATGATCGGATTCATGAAAGAAAACCTTCCTATAATTTATTATACATGAGAAACTCCACTTATTGACCTTAGGTGCATAAAGAAATTGCAATTATCTACCCTTTAAATTACATGTTCCAATTCACATAATTAAAACTCGGGCTACTAGGAAACATGATAAAATTTCATTTATTTTTCGGAGGTATACATGTCTGAACCTATCCTTGTCGCTGTTGCCTGGCCATATGCCAATGCAGAAATACATGTTGGAAATTTGACTGGGTCCTATTTACCAGCTGATATTTTTGCACGTTACCAGCGTCTGAAGGGTAGAAAAGTTTTGATGGTTTCCGGCTCTGATTCTCATGGGACACCCATTACAGTAAGGGCAGATGCTGAGAATATCAAGCCTATTAAGGTGTATCTTCGCTTCCATGAGGGTTTTTTAGAGCTTTTTCAAAGCCTGGGACTGACTTATGATGTCTTTACTAGCACTCATACCGAAAATCACTTCAATGTTTCCCAAAAGATCTTTTTAGCGCTTAAACAAAACGGTTTTTTATATCAGGAAAGTCAGGAACAATGGTATTCAACATCTCAAAACAGATTTCTACCTGATCGCTATGTAGAAGGTACCTGCTATATTTGCGGGTATGAAAATGCCCGGAGTGATCAATGTGACAAGTGTGGAAATTTATTGGAAGCTGGAAAATTAATTGATCCTAAATCCAAAATTGATGGGTCGACTCCGGAATTACGAGAAACCACTCACTTTTTCCTTGATTTAAGTAAATTAGAACCTCAAATTGCAACTTTCTTAAAGGAACGTGAAAGCTATTGGAGACAAAATGTCCTGCGCCAATCGCTCGGGCAAATCCAATCGGATGGTTTACGTGGTCGCCCGATCACACGTGATTTGGATTGGGGAATCCCAGTTCCTTTGGAAGGTCAAACCGGCAAGTGTCTTTATGTCTGGTTTGAAGCTGTCATTGGATATCTCTCTGCGGCTATTGAATATGGATTAATAATAAATGATTCTGCGGCCTGGAAAGAATGGTGGACCAATAAAGATTCCAAATCCTATTATTTCATTGGAAAGGACAACATCCCCTTCCATGCCATCATCTGGCCAGCTGAATTGCTGGGTTTATCAACCACATTTGATGAAATGATGGGTTCCGAAAATCCCAGTACGCTGGTATTGCCATATGATGTTCCTGCCAATGAATTCATGAATCTGGAAGGACAAAAAATTTCAGGTAGTCGCAATTGGGCAGTTTATGGTCGGGATTTCCTTTCTCGCTACGATCCTGATCCTCTTCGCTATTATTTAACATCATCAATGCCTGAAGCCCGGGATTCAGATTGGGATTGGGATGAGTTCTATCATCGCAATAATGATGAATTAGTCGCCACCTGGGGAAATCTGGCCAACCGGGTATTATCCTTTGCTTATAAGCATTGGGAAGGTGTAGTACCTGAATCTGGCCCATTAGCAGATATTGATCTTACATTGTTGACGGCTATCGAAGGAGGCTTTGAGACCGTTGGCAAAGAAATCGAAGCCGTGCATCTACGATCAGCACTTCAGGAAGTGGTCAGATTGGCTTCAGAAGTAAACAAATATCTGGACCAAACAGCCCCCTGGACAGCCATCAAAACCGACAAACAAGTAGCCGCCAAAGCCATTTTTACAGCCATGAAAGCGATTGATTCATTGAAGACCCTCTTTGCCCCATTTATTCCGTTTACCAGCGAGAAACTGAACAAATTTTTGGGATATTCTAACACGCTATTCGGAACACAATCTATAGAGAGACATAGTGATTCCCTTGGAGAACATACAGTCTTACGCTACCACCCGGAAACAGGCAAGGGTGATTGGAAACCAAGTGAGCTCAAACCAGGAATGATATTCCTCAGACCAGAACCATTGTTTAAGAAGCTTGATGTTTCGATTGTGGAAGAAGAACGAGCGAGGTTGGGTAAGTAAAGAAACTTAATAATAATACTTTAAGGATAGATATTTTGTGAGATTAAATAAGCAAATCAAAACAATAAACATCTTTTTGTATTTCTTATTTTTCATAGAATTTCCAAATCATTTCTAAAAATTCTTTTTTTCCAGTAATTTTTGACATCCATTCTGGATTTTGAAGATACCACTTAATGGTTGTCCTTAAACCCTCTATAAAAGTGTGTTTTGGCGACCACCCTAACTCATTTTCAATTTTTAAAGAATTCATATCATATCGAAAATCATGTCCAGGTCTATCATGTGTGAATTTTATTAATTTTTTATGAGGTACGTTAGGTGATTGAGGTAAATATTCATCGATCAAATTACATATTGTTTCAACTAGATTTATGTTAGATATCTGATTTCTTCCACCAATATTATAAGTCTCTCCGTTTTTTCCCCCAATCAAAACACCCAGTATTGCTTCACAATGATCATTGACATATAACCAATCTCTCATATGATTTCCATGACCGTAAATTGGCAAATGCTTACCAATTACTGCATTGTGAATTATGAGGGGAATAAATTTTTCTGGATATTGGTATGGTCCATAATTATTTGATGAATTTGTTATGGTGATCGGTAAATTATAAGTGTGATGATAAGCTCTAACTAAATGATCACTTGAAGCTTTAGAGGCAGAGTAAGGTGAATTTGGTGAATAAGAACTATTTTCTGTAAAGGCAGGAGAATCATTATCCAACATACCATAAACTTCATCTGTAGAAATGTGATGAAAGCTTCCTTCACACAAATCATTGCCTTTTAGCCAAATTTTTCTACATGCTTCTAATAATTTATATGTGCCAACGATATTTGTTACAATGAATGGTTCAGGATTTTCAATTGATCTATCTACATGTGTCTCAGCTGCAAAATGAACAATTGTATTAATACTGTAATCAACTAAGATTCTTTCCACTATCATCTGATCACAAATATTTCCTTTAATGAAAGTGTAATTGCTATTTGAAATATCTTTTAAATTTTCTAATTGACCCGCATATGTCAAATCATCAAGATTTACTATTTTCCAATTAGGTTTTTTTTTAAGAATATAATAAATAAAATTAGAGCCAATAAATCCTGCTCCCCCAGTAACCAAGATGAGTTTGTCAACCATAATTTTTGTATTTTTTACTTATCAAATAAATCAAATTTAGTGATCCTTTCTTTTGTCATTATACCTGAACAATATTTGAAATCATCATATAATCAGGTAGAAGGATTATCTTAGAATTCGTATGGGACAGTTTTCTATCATTCACAGCAACGCAAAAATCTTCCACAATTGGTGGTTATTACTTGTCGGTGGAATTATTGGTGGAATAATTGCCTATTTAACATCGATCATTTTTTTCCCCCCAATTTTTGTGGCAGAAGCAGAACTATCCGTCAGTATAAATTTCAAGGAAGTTGGTCACCTTTCTCAATATGAACAGGATCAAATGATTGGAAATATCATCAGTCTTTTCCAAATGAATGAAGTAATAAACGAGACAATTACAAATATTTCTGACAAAAACTTGGATGTATCTACTTTCAAAAAATCATGTTTCACCGAACGGCAGGTGAACTCAATCTTATTTCGCTGTCAATCGACAGATCCAACGGTTGGTACACGTTGGGCAAATCAATGGGCAATGGTGTCACATGAAATATTTTCCGAAGCATATTTTCATGCATTAAAGTATGAATCGTTGATGAGAGAGCAACTATCTTATGAAAGTTGTATCCAACAATCATATTTTATTTTCCCAACACCAGCCGAGTGTTTAGATATTCTCCCTGATAATTTATCCTTCGATAATCTGAATCAAATGCTTCAACAGGAATTACTACTAAGTAAGAATATATTTCCGGGTATTCGGTTTTCTGATGTAATTTCTGCAGAGATACCTCAAAAAGCTTCTCGATATCAGACCAATAACTTAGTCCTGAGCGGTGCCATTTTTGGACTTTTGGTATCTTTTATATTTCTTGTCAATCTCAACAATGGAAAAAAATAAAACTTTTCAAGTAAGTCATTTATTCTGGTACATACTTGTTTTTCTTTTACCGTTTACCAGTCTGCCTTTAGCCAGTAAGTTACTAGGCTCGGAGATGGTTGCTGCGCCTTCAATCTTAATACTTTTTGTTTTATTAATCATCCTAATAATTTCCTTGTCAAAAGGTACGGTAAAGATCCAAACATTATTGCAACCTGTTCTGATCTTTGGGTTATTTACAATTTTTTCATCTTTACTCGCGTTTTGGTTACCAATCCCATTTCAAAAAGGTTTTTCAATTTTCCGAAATTTCGTTGAGGGAATAGGAACATTATTAATTGGTATTTCGTTTTATTTTGTAACAATTCAAATTATTCAATCCGAAAACGTTCTAAACAAAACATTACGGATTATTACTTATAGTTTTATCCCGTTAATGATCTGGTGTTTGTTCCAATTTGCCTTTGGCCAGATTGTTCACGATTATCCTGCCTGGATGGAAACATTCCAAAAATTCATAACGACTTCAGGAACTCTTTACAAAGATCGTTTAACGGGATTTGCTTTTGAACCTTCCTGGCTTGCCCATCAATTAAATATGTTTTACATACCAATTTGGATTAGTGCAACAATAAATCGAAGGAGTGTTTTTGAGCGTATATTTCAAAAATTAATTCTCGAGGATTTTTTTCTCGTAATTTCGATTTTAATTTTAATTTTTACCAAGTCCAGGGTCGGTTGGATCACCTTTATTGTGGTGATTTCTTACCTTTTCATTACCTTGAATCAGCGCATCATCAGAAAAATTCAAGAAAAGTATCAATCCAAAAATTTCCGTTTTTTCTTAAAATTATTACCCGTCATTTTCATCTTTTTATATATTCTGATATTGATTACAGGATTGTTTTTCTTTAGTAAATTCGACTCTCGTATGGAATCACTTTTCGAAGTTGAGACTTATCAAAACCGAAATCTTTTCTCTATCGCAAATGAATTTGTATTTGCAGAAAGAGTTTTATACTGGCAAACTGGTTGGCAGGTGTTTAATGATTATCCAATCTTTGGTGTGGGATTAGGAAATGTAGGATTCTTTTTCGAAGAATATATGCCTTCCTTTGCCTGGGCGTTGGATGAACCTCGACACCTGATTTATCAAGCCAATTATCAGGGGAATGTAAAAAACCTCTGGGTTAGGCTATTATCTGAATCAGGCATTATTGGATTTTTATGCTTTGGAACCTGGTTAATATTAATTCTTGTAAAGTCAAACCAATACCAAAGGAGGGAATCTCGCCTTCACAATTATTGGGGATTGGTAGGCAAAATCGCATTATTAACCATTCTGATTGAAGGCTTCAGTATTGATAGTTTTGCCTTACCTTATTATTGGATTATTTTTGGATTGGTTTCCAATAAATTCTTAGATTGTTCAGTTGAAAGTTAACCTAAATTATTTTTATTAATTTTGTGGATCTTTACTTCTTTGATAATCCCAGTGATAAGGATTATTCCAAAAATTATTGATAGAACTATTACCATTTGAAAGAAAGGGAGATTTTGAAAAAGACCGATATATCTGGATATATACCATTGTAAGAAGAACAGCACAAAAATAATTTCAGCAATGAAAAATCGTTTTAACCAATGATCTTTTGTTTTACAGCCGTGTACAAATGCAATCCCAACTACATATGCAATAAAGATCAGGAAACTCACTCGGTATCTCGGATTATCCCACATATCGCCACCAGCTCTTGTGGAGGATAAGACAATCCAAAATATGTTTAGTAGCCAGATAAAAAGAAATTCGAATTTCTTATTTTTCTCTTTTTCTCTAATGAAGTAAACGATTCCATAAAGCAGAACAGGCATCATTAAATACCAACCCAGTGCTCTAAACGAATTCAAAATTTTCCAGAACAATTTTGAAGGCTCAATTAAAGCTGCTGGTAAAACAGGTTGGAATAAACCGTAAATGGACGCAAATAGTAATCGATATTGCGATCCAATTATTGAGACAATATATTGAACAAACCCTGAGTTTTGTTCAAGTAAAACCGCATCCCATTTCCCTGCTTCTAAAATCCAATTATAAGAAAAGTACAAAGCGATTATGCCTCCAAAGATAATTGGAAGAAAAATGATTTTCGATCTGAATAATTTAAATTGCTTTATATATGGTTGAAAAAGCATCCAGATAAAGAATGAAAAAATAATAAAAATGCCAATTTTTAATGAAATCAATAATAAGATTAATGAGAATAAGGAGAATAAAGCAAATCTACTCCAGATTTTAATTTCTTGTTTGTGAATAACCCAGAATAAACAAGCTGATATGCCTAATAGAAGCGGTTCCCGCATTTGGGATGCACTAAATAAAATCGCATCTGGATAAAATGAAAAAATTAAGATAATAATTTTTGATGTTGTCGAAAAACCATTTTCTTCATTTTTCTCCCGCAAACCCATCACAAGGAAAATAATACCAATTACATTTATCATTACAACAAAAAAGATGATATTAATTTGGAAATGAGCATTGGGTGTGAAAACGCGATAAATCAAACTACTGAGTGCTAATAACCCTCCGTATTGGTCAGTAAAAAAATCGTTTGAAAACGCTGTCCATATAGGTTGATCTGAATTTGCCAGGTCCCACGCCTGGAAATCTCGACTATACGCATCTTTGAATAAATATCCACTCTCATATGGCTCTTGATCATATCCCCAATCTATCAAGTTTTCAGTCGTAACCAAACCCAATCCTAATCGTAAAAAGAGAGAAATACCAATTACCCAGGATAAAAACTTTGTGGGACCGAATTTTTGATATAAAATAATCAATAACAAGAAGAAAAGCGATGTTAATATCCATGTTCCCCAAAAAACATCTTTCAAGTTAAATTCTGAAAAGATATAAAAAATCCATGAAACAATTAATCCAAGAATGATAGGCAAACCAATTTTCTGAACCTTACTCATTTTACAAATCCATCCAATGATTTTTTTGCCCGCTCGATCCAGGAATATTTTTCAACATCCACTCTTGCCTGATTGCCAAGCCTGATCCCGTAACCAGGATCATTTTTAATTAGGTTTATTGCTTCAACCCATTGGTTAACGTCATTGTATTGACAAAAAATGGCATTTTTTTCATTCAAAACTTCATGAAGAATTGGTAAATCGCTTGATATGATTGGCTTCCCGGCAGCCATGTATTCAAACATTTTCATCGGACTACAAAAATCCACTGAGTTACCACCACTACTACCAGCAATATTCATCTCATACGGCATTAATAACACATCACCAATCGATTGATAGGTTGGAATATATTTGTTTTCAATATAACCAGTTAATATAATATTTTGAATACCATTTTTTTGAATGTAATTTCTCCAAAATCTAACGTCATCATCTCTGCCCCCGACCAAAAGAAATTTCACTTCGTGCATCTTTTTTGCAATATCAACCAATAAATTCATCCCGCGACCATCATAAAGATGGCCAGTATAGACAGCAATGAAAGAATTATCCAAATCAAGATCAAATTTTAAATTTGAAAGACCGGAAATATTTTGATATGGTTCTAACACAACCCCATTAGGTGCAATCAAAATTTCGGAATCTTTAAATTTATAATTATACGTATCTTCATACATTGTTCTTAAAGCGTTTGTGATACATAAAAACCTTTTCTTTTGATGAGAGAAAAGGATCCTTTTATAAAGTTTTGGTCCTGCGTTTCCAGTAGGCGTACCGTGCAATTCCATTATGTAGGTTCGTCCAAGCAACCCGGCAATCATTGCAATCTGTGGTAACCAGGTGTGTATAAGATCATATTTTTTAAATAGTATGTGTAACCCAGAAATTAATGAGAAGTCATAACGACGAAGAGATTTTTGTGATCGAACATATTTTATTAAAAATCTTGTATCAATCCCAAAATTGTTTGATATCTCATCCCAATCGGCTGTCATTTTACCTGGAACAATTAAAGTAACATCATGCCCTAATTGACAATAGGACTGACAGACTTTCATAACCTGGATACTATTGGCCGTTATGGAGGGAACCTGGCTAGTTGTTATTACAGCTATCTGCATTAACGAACGCCACCTTTTCTTCAAAGGAGATTTTCTTTAAACCCAAGTATACCATTACGCCTATTGAGAAAAGAAAATATGCACTCAATAACCCGGCCTGCATCAAGTAACCAAATTTTGGAACGAGAATAAACAATAGTACTGTTTTTATTCCACCTACAATAGCCATTATTTTTATTGGAAGATCTGGTAAATTAAACGATAATAAAAGGTTTCTATTCCAAAAAAAGACACTGGCAAATCCATATCCAATCATTAAAACAAAAATATATGGTAAAGAAGGCATATAAGCACCATCTTTTATAAAGGATAATACCCATTCTCCGAGAAACATCAAACCAACAACACATAAGACAATCCATGCAAAAGCAATGGTACTGGTTCCTCTTAGTAATCTCTTCAGATCTTTCCATTGTTTTGCAATAATTTTTTTATTAATCTGTGGATAGGTAACAGTAATAAATTGAGAGACAGGTAATATCATTGCGTTAATAACAGCTACACTGAACTTGTAATATCCTGCATACAATGGGCCGAGAAAATATCCAACCCATAATACTTCACTATCACGAATGACCAAATTGAGAGTGCTGCTAATATTGGTGCTGAAAGCAAATTTCAACAAACTTTTTTTGTTATTAAGCTCGCTCAAACTTGCTTTCCACCAATTCTTGCCAATTATTTCTCGCAAAGTTATCATACCGAGGATGAATATTCCAGTGCCGTACAGAAATTTTCCAGCTAAATAGGCTAATAGTACCTGGATTAAGTCGCCTTTTGTAAAAAATAAAGCAACTATCCAAATGGCTGTCAATAAGCTTTGAAGGAAATTTAAAGTAGCTAACTTTCTAAATCGATCACCAATTTGCAGGATTGCTGTTGATGTTTCCGTCATAAAATTCGCAAGCAATGCTGTTCCATAAATAATAATCCATCCGGTGATAAGAGGATCCTTGAGAATTACTTTTGCAGCCCATGGAGCTAAAATGATTAGTAATAAATACGCAATTAATGATGTTAATATTTCAGCAAGACCTGCAAATTTGATTACTGCTGCTGCCTTTTTAACATCTTTTTTCTCAAGATACTCCCCGCCAAATTTGACGACCAATTCCCCCATTCGGAAGGACAATAAGCGATTAACATTCGAAGCAAATGATACAACCATTCCCAGGAGGCCGTACTCAACGGGTCCTAAAATGATGGCAGCGAGCATTCCTTGGACAAAGGTTAAACCCGTGCTGGCGGTATTACTGGTCACCATATAACCAGTATTTTTGATGACCTCCCCTAAAGATTTATCTTGTTTCCATTCATGGTAAATCTTTAAAGGAGATTTCATGGAGTAGCGACCTGACTGACCCAATCCCTTTCTTGAAAATACCAATTAACTAGATTTGCAATTCCTTGATCTAAATTTACTTTTGGTTCCCAATTTAGAATCTGTTTGGCTTTTTCAACATTAGCACAATTCTGCATCACATCTGCTTTATGCTGTTCTATATATTGGATGTTTGCTTTTTTGCCTATTTTTTCTTCCATGATTCGAACCAGTTCATTAATGGTGATTACTTCATGACCGCCTAGATTTATCAATTCGTAATTCAATTTTTTCAGACCAAGAATAGTGCCTTGGGCTATATCATCAATATAGGTAAACCCTCTCGCTTGATTCCCATCTCCTGTAACAAAAACCGGTTGCCCCTCAGCAATCCATTTTGCCAACCGGAACATGACCATATCAGGTCTGCCTGCAGGACCATACACCGTAAAATAGCGAAATACAGTCGTATCGATTCCGTATAGATAATGATATGAATGGCACAACGCTTCTGCGCCTTTTTTACTGGCGGCGTAAGGCTGTAAGGGATGGTCACTATCGGCTGATTCCGGTGTTGGTATTGGAGGATTTTCTCCATATAAACTGGATGTAGATGCTAAAATATACTTTTTTATCTTCAGGTTTCTGGCGATTTCTAATAAATTCAAATTTCCAACCACATTTGTATTTACATAAACCCAGGGATTCTCTACCGATTGGCGCACGCCTGCACGTGCTGCAAGATTAATAATTGCATCGATAGGATTTTTTATTTGGTTTATCCAATCCTTTAGATTTTCATACTCGCTGATATCCAGTTGCTGAAAGTGAAATAACTTGTTTTGTTTTAATTGATTTAAACGCCATAACTTAACGCGAACATCATATGCATCATTCAAATTATCAACACCAAACACACCATGACCATCAGCGATTAAAAGTTCAGAAACCCGTTGACCAATGAACCCGGCAGCACCTGTGACAAGATAATTAGCCATTATAGTCTTACAACCTTGGGACTCTTACGGCCTTTTTCTCCCAATGCATTTCTTGTATCTACAATCAGTTGGGATTTATCAAGGATTTCATCATAATCATAGACCTTATGATTGGTGACAATAACAATACAATCAGCTTTCTCTATTCCTTCATTGAGATCTTGTATTGATTCCATTTCCCATTCTTCATGTTTGATATGTTGCACATAAGGATCATGGTAACTTATCTTCGCACCTTTCTGCTCCAAAAGATGAATAACATCCAGGGCTGGGGATTCACGCACATCATCAATATCAGGTTTATAAGCAACACCTAAAACAAGAATATCGCTACCTTTTACAGGTTTACTCACGTTGTTCAAAGCATCCTGAACTTTGCCAACCACAAATCTGGGCATGTTGGTATTAATTTCTGACGCAAGTTCAATAAATCTCGCATTGTAGTTCAATGATTTTAATTTCCAGGATAAATACAAAGGATCAATCGGAATACAATGCCCTCCTAGTCCTGGACCCGGGGTAAATTTCATAAAGCCAAAAGGTTTGGTCGCCGCTGCTTCAATTACTTCCCAAACATCAACCTTTAAACGATCACACATAATGGCCAATTCATTTACCAGACCAATATTTATCATTCGGAAAGTATTTTCCAGGAGTTTTGCCATTTCTGCTACTTCAGTGGAAGTAACTGGAACAACTTTTTCCAGTGCTTGTTCATACCATTTTGCTGAAACTTCGGAACAATCTTCGGTAATACCACCGATAACTTTAGGGGTATTTATTGTTGTCCAATCCTGTCGACCAGGATCAACCCGCTCTGGAGAAAAAGCAAGGAAGAAATCTTCGCCTACTCTATAATCACAACATTCTAATAATCTTGGCAGTACCATCTCACGGGTTGTGCCCGGGTAAGTGCTGGATTCTAAAACCACTACCATTCCTTGATGCATATATTGGGACAAAGATTCTGTTGCTGATATGATAAAAGATAAATCAGGATCACCAGTCTTTCGCAATGGTGTGGGAACACAAATCGAGACAGCATCCATATCTCGGATTACTGAAAAATCGGAAGTTGCATGCAATCTGTTTTCACCAATCAATTTTTTTACTTGTTCCGTCGAAACATCAAGAATATAACTTTCACCTTTGTTTAGGAGATCAACTTTTTCTTGAATTGGATCTATTCCAGTGACATCGAAACCAGCTTCAGCAAATACAACAGCTAAAGGTAGACCAACGTAACCCATGCCAAGTATGGCAATTTTTGCTTCTTTT
Source organism: uncultured Chloroflexia bacterium (assembly GCA_963765655.1). Taxonomy (GTDB): domain Bacteria; phylum Chloroflexota; class Anaerolineae; order Anaerolineales; family Anaerolineaceae; genus UBA6170. The sequence continues at coordinate 640,043 of CAVXXH010000005.1, read as the reverse complement.
TTTTCAAATTTTTCAATTAATCTTTGTTTTGTGTTCATTTTTCCCTCACTGAGTTTTAAAATAATGACAATTGTGTTGGCGTTTCCTCATCATCTTTTTTTTCAACACCAATTGGATCGTACTTTTTAGAATTAACTTCTTTCAAATCCTGATCTGACTCAACTTGATAGATATATTTCTTAAGTTTGGAAAAATCATCTAATAAAGTATTTTTGAGAGCAGGTTGATGCAAAGCCGCAGCTGGATGATACATTGCCACAACATACTTTTGACCAATTTTTCGCATGTTTCCATGTATTTGACTGATCTTTACCTGACCAAAGAATTTTGCCATTGAAAATCGTCCTAAGGTAACAATGATCTCTGGATTTATTAATTCTATTTGTTGATCCAGGAATTTCGAACAAGCTTCCAATTCTTCTGGCTGTGGATCACGATTTCCAGGTGGACGACATTTTACTACATTTGTTATAAAAACAGTTTCTCGTCTTAATCCCGAAACTGATAATAGTTCATCTAAGAATTTACCTGCCTGTCCGACAAATGGTCTGCCTTGTTGGTTTTCATGAAAGCCTGGCCCTTCACCAATGAACATAATCTTGGCATTATTGGGACCTTCACCAGGAACAGATTTTTCTCTTGAATGGTATAAAGCACAATTTTGACACTTCGAGACAAGCAAAGCAATTTCGGATAAGTTTTCCATCAATTCTAAATCTCCTTCCTGGCACCATTAAGAGTAAAGTGATAATCCAAAAGAAACTGATCATAAAAATCAATATTATTTATAGGAGCACTCATTAGAATAGCGGTCTCATTATTATCCTGATAATAATGTTTCCTTTCACCATCGATTATGAATCCAAATTTTTCATATAAATAAATCGCTGCACGATTAGATTGTCTTACTTCCAAAAAAATTTTTGTTATTTTTTCAGAAATTAATTGCTTGCAAATAAATGCTAAAAATTGCTGTCCAAATCCCCTATTTTGATATTCAGGATGCAGGGCAAAAGTACCGATGTGTGCCTCGTCCAGAATAACCCAAATGACAGCTAAAGCAAATAATGTGGATTTAACTCCATCCTGTAATTCTCCAACCCACAATCTGGCATTTGGGTTTTTCTCAAGTTCATATTGAAATGCATTTTCTGGCCACGGATTTGGAAAAGCTAATTTATCGATAGATTTAACAGTTTCTAAATCCTCCAGTTCCATTTGTCTAAACAATAGCATCAAATGAAATCTCCTGAATTAAGATATAGGATTTGCTATATGAATATATATGGGTGATAAGATGCGAACTTCCTCTAATTTTCCTGATTTTAATTTCCGCCAAGCTAAATAGGCCAGGTAAGAAGGTCTTCTTAGAGATTGTACAGGTGAAGCCAGGATAAAATTCTTATTATTTTTCAACAAGAAATGCCTATCATCCGTTAACAATTCTCCACAAAGTAACGTTGGTGATGCTGCTAATTCTGATATTTCATCTATTTTCTTTATAACAATCTCCCCATCAGGCAACCAACCTTTCGCCTGATGAATATATTTTCCAATTGCATATTTGTTCCGTCCAGACTGAAGTAAGGCATACATTGGGATATCTCGTAATGGTTGTGCAGCAACTAAGATATCAAGAGTTGGGATCGCTACTGCTGGAATATGCAACGATAATGCCAGACCTTTAACAATCGCAAAACCAATTCGTAAAGATGTGAAAGAACCAGGTCCGGCTGCTACGGCAAGTCCTCTCAACTGAGCATAATTGATTCCACATTTTTTGAATAATTCATCAATCGCAGGTGATAATTCAACAGTGTGGTGACTTCTGGTCTGCCAGATAATTTCTCCGATAACCTGTGAGCCATCAAATAATGCAATTCCTACCGTTTGTGTTGAACTATCAATTGCCAATAACATTAAAACTCAACCTCCAAATGCTTTTTGCCGAAAAGCAGTTAACAATGACCTGTATCGATCTCCTACTGGAGAAAAAACCATTCTTCTTTGGAATTCATCGATCCAAGTAAAATCAATCCATAGGTATGCTTCTGGTAATGCTGCTTTTATTCGATCTGGCCACTCAATCACTAACGCTCCTGATTGGAACATGTACTCGATATCAAGGTTAAAAGCTTCCTCAGCATTTTCTAAACGATAAGCATCCATATGATGAAGAATTGTTCCTTCTGGTTTTTTATATTGATTCACAATGACAAACGTTGGACTTGTTGCCATATCAAGAGAACCCCATCCTTTTGCAATTCCCTGAGTAAAAGTTGTTTTGCCAGAACCCAGATCCCCAGCCAAACAAATAACATCACCAACCAATAAAGCTGAGCCTAGACGGGTTCCCAAACGTCGAGTTTGTTCACCACTTTTACTAAAAAATTCCAGGCTGAATGGATCAAGTATTGGCATAGAAATGATTATACACTTTTCTAGGTTCTATTTCCGATGGAGATGCGTAATTGTTTTTCAAGGGCTTTGGCGATATCTCTGGATGCATTTGGTTTAGCTAATTGTGAAGATCTTGTTGCAACAGTTTTCAATTCTTCAGGATGGTCTATCCAACTTTGTAAACATTCTACCAATAATTCAGGATTCGGCGCCCAAATACCTGCTCCCTGATTGGTAACATACCCAACGTTTCCATCTTCCTGTCCAGGCATCTTGCTATATAAAATCAAAGGTAACCCTGCAATAAACGCTTCACTGATGGTTCCGGGTCCCGCTTTTGTAACCAATACATCAGACGCTTGCATAAATTCAGGCATTTCTTTTACAAATGCATAAATTTTTGTTGGCATATTCCATTTTTGGTTTTCTAATTTTGTTTTTAATGGCTGGTTTCTTCCTGCAACAATAATTAATTGGATGGGTAGATGTGAATTATTGATTGACATAGCATGTCTTTCAAGGTTCCCCATGCCCTCGCCACCACCCACTAGAAGTACAGTCAGTAGATCTTTGTCCCAACCAAATCGATTTCTCAACTCTATTTTATTCTGAGTTTGATTAATATATTTTTCTGCGATAGGTTGGCCAATAACCATCACTTTCTCAATCGGTAGTCCACTTTTTAACGCTTTTTCCTTGGCGGGGATTGTAGGAACAATTACCAGATCTGCTCCAGGATGGTACCAGGCAGAGTGTGTGGAAACTAAATCTGTAACCACAGTGACAAATCTTTTATTCATGTGTAAGCGAGATCTCAACAAAGGGATATTTACCAATTGATGAACAGATACGATCAGGTCTACCGGGTTTTCTTTTAATAATTGATGCACAGCACTTCGTAAATACGGCCACATCACATCATAAAATGCTCTAATTCTGCGGGTTCCATCACTCACTTCATACCCTAATTTCCACATATTTGGATAACGTGATAGATGTGGATAAATATCTGGGGCGTAATTCAAGGGTAATGGCGCATATTGACGAAAAATGTCAACCATTTTGGTATCAAACTGACCTGGGAATTCTAAATGAATTGCCTCTATAATGGCTTCGGCAGCACTTCTATGCCCCCCCCCTGTATCAGAAAATAGAAACAAAATGCTTGGTTTTTTATTCATCTTTGGTTGCTTCTGGCTCTTTTTTGAGGTAAGTTTTCATTCGCTTGGCTAATTCTCTTCTGGAAAGCAATACTTTCCGCCCACATTGGCTGCATACCAGGCCGATGTCCGCCCCTAATCGGACAACTTCCCATTCATAGCTGCCACAAGGATGCGGTTTTCGAAGAATTAATCGGTCATGCAAACGTATTTCTGGTAACACGATACGATTATACCACCCATGATATAATCAAAAATCTAGGTAAAAATGCTGGGTCTATCTATTTCAAAACTAATCATTCGGATAATCACATTGGTCATCGCATTCACAGTGCACGAATTTGCCCATGCCTGGACTGCGAATTCATTTGGGGATCAAACGCCGAAGGACCATGGAAGATTGACATTAAATCCATTGGTTCATCTTGATCCTTTCGGTAGTTTGCTTTTGCTTGTCGCAGGCTTTGGATGGGCAAAACCTGTCCCAGTAAATCCATACGTACTTAACCAGCGTTCTCCCAGTGCTTTTATGTGGGTTTCGTTAGCAGGACCATTATCCAATCTTTTCATGGCAATCCTAGCTGCAATTCCTATTCGATTAGGTTTGATTCAATATCAAATTTCAACATCAAAATTTTTACCCACAGCTTATGAATTTGCGATTGAATTCATTATCATTAACTTAGCATTGATGCTCTTCAACTTGATTCCATTAGCCCCTTTGGATGGAGAAAAGGTTCTGGACTTTCTTCTTCCCCAGAACCTAAGGCAGGGATGGAATAAAATAAAACAGTATGGGCCAATTATTCTACTTGCATTAGTTTTTGTATTACCAATGATTGGAATTGATCTAATTAGCATGTTTTTGACACCCGCTTTATCAGGGTTATTAAGAGTTCTCATTGGAGGTTTCTAATGACGATCCACTTAACTGTTATAGGCTGTGGAAAAATTGGCACATCAATCGGACTGGCTTTAAAAAATCATACACAGGAAATTATTCGAACTTGTTTTGATCGAAATCCAGCTTTTTCAAAACAAGCTTTTGAATTGAAAGCATTTGACCATATTGCCCTAAGAATCAATGAATGTGTAGAAAATGCTGATGTTGTAATTCTTGCGATTCCAGTTGATGAATTACAAATTACCATTGATACGATAATTCCTATCCTTAAATTTGGATCCACTCTTATTGATACATCCCCTATTAAGATTAGTATCAAAGATTATATTGAGGACAAATTACCTGAAGATCGTTATTTCTTGTCCTTTTTCCCGACGATTAATCCTGCTTTTATTCATGAAGCTGAAAACTCACCGAAATTTGCCCACGAAGATCTGTTTCACAATTCTCTTATTGTCTTAACTGGTTCAGCGCGTACGAGCAACGAAGCCTATAAATTAGGTACAGATTTATCAAAGTATTTGGGTGCCCAAGTGTTATTTGCAGACCCACATGAAGTTGATGGGTTACTAGCTGCTACTGAAATCTTGCCGAAACTAATTTCTTCAGCATATATTCATGCCGTCATGGATCAACCTGGTTGGAAAGAAGGCAGGAAATTAACGAATAATTCATTTTTTTCAATTACGCAATTAATTTCCCACCTTGATGAACGGGAAGACTATGGAAAATCAGCGGAACTTAATAAAGAAAATACAATCAGAACGATCAACAATATGATCATTTCTTTGAAAAACATTCGGGATTTGCTTCAGGAAGAAAATTCTCCTGCTATTCAGAAATGGTACCAGGATTCCCTGGACAATCATAAAAAATGGTCCGAGGAGCGAAATTTAGCAGCCTGGAATAAAATCGTTGGCAATGAAGATATTCCATCCAGTGCTGACTTTTTTAAGAATTTATTAGGCTTTGGAAAAAAAAGAAAAGATAAATAAGAATTTTGAACAAACCCGTCTATTGTTATATGATTCTTTGTGAAAATCAGGCTTTTTATACTGGCTGGACGAAAAATATTTCTTTTCGGCTTAAACAACATAAAAGCGGGAATGGTTCGCGATACACAAAACAAAACAAACCTGTTAAAGTGGTCTATTGGAAAACCTGCAAAGATAAATCAGCTGCGATGAAAAAAGAAATCGAAATCAAGAAATTTAACAGGAAACAAAAAGAGCGTTTAATTTTTGGGTGGAGAAAGAAATTGAAGTTACCTGAAGCTTTTGATCATTTTGAATATCTTTCAATTGCTCCTGGACGAGTTAACATGTTGGGAGAACACATCGACTATAACGGAGGTTCTGTTCTCCCGGCTGCTATTGATCGTTATGTATTTTTGGGAGCAAACAAAAACGATGATCATGTTATAACCATCTCAGCATTGGACTTGAATCAGACAATTTCTTTTAGAATCGATGAGATTTACAAGAAAATTGACCTCCAAGGTAAGCCTTTGCCAGATTGGTCGTTATACCCCGCTGGTGTTTTTTGGGCTGCCTCAAAACAAAATTTAGAAATTTCAGGTTTTGAAGGAATATTTACATCTACCATTCCCATGGGCACTGGATTAAGTTCGTCAGCTGCGGTTGAAGTTGCATTTGCAGCACTTATGCGCGAGTTTTGCTCCTGGGATATCGATAACATGGATTTAGCTAAAATCTGTCAAATCGCTGAGAATCAATTTATCGGTGTTAATTGTGGCTTGATGGATCAATTTGCATCGGCAAATGGTGTTCAAAACTCCCTCCTTTTCTTTAATTCTACAAATTTGGAGTGGTTCCCGGTAGAACTTTCAGAAAATGTCGCCATTGTCATAACGAATTCAAAAATACCACGCTCATTATCCAATTCAGCATACAACGAACGTCGGGAGTCTTGCGAAAAAGCCTTATTTGAAATTCAGAAAAAATATCCAGACCGTTCTAATTTATGTCAGATTTCTATCTCAGAATATGAAAATTTAGAAAAAGAATTAGATGAAATGCTGCAAAAACGTGCAAAGCATGTTGTCCACGAATGTACACGGGTTAATCAGGCAATTAATTTTCTAAATGATAATATGCTTTCTGAGTTTGGTGAACTGATGAAAGCCAGTCATAACTCCTTACGCGATTTATATGAAGTTAGTACGCCAGAATTGGATTTATTGGTCTCGATAGCGAATGATATCAATGGGTGTTACGGTTCACGATTAACTGGTGCCGGGTTTGGTGGCTGCATAGTCTCACTTGTCAAAACAGAGTCAATAAATAAGTTTGTTAAAGAATTAGAATCCACATATTTAAAAATAACTGGTAAAGATGTAGAAACTTATGAATGTAAAGCCAGTGAAGGTGTCACAGTTCAATGGCATGAAATAACTGCTTCTCATGTAGATTGACCATTTCAATCCTGAATATTATATTAATTTAGTGGAATGAATCATTTTTTAGAAAAAAAATTTTTTTGTATAATTAATCAATAAGGTTTAATTGGAGGAAAACAATGAGAGTCTTCGTTGATCCGGATTTGTGCATGGGGTGTGGAGTTTGTGAGAGTATTGCTCCTGATATTTTCGAATTGGGTGATGAACTGCATGCAAAAGTTATCCTGGACCCAATTCCTGAGAAATTTAGATATGTTGTGGAAGAAGCAATTGCTGAATGTCCCGAAGTTGCCATTCTGGTAACTGAAGAATAAAAAAAGAGCTATCAAGCTCTTTTTCATCAATATTTTCATGAATCATTTTATTATTCAAAGAATAATGGCAGATGACCCAGGGAAATGATCCCTCCCCACTCATTTGGATCACCTTCCGTAAATATCGCCACTTCATCTACAATCGTCGCTCCAGCCATTGCCATTAATTTTCTCATCGCCTCAAGTGTTGATCCTGTACTGATCACATCATCTACAATAAGAACTTTTTTACCTTCAATCATTCTTAAATCTTTTTCATCTAAAAATAATTTTTGTTCAGATCCGGTTGTGATGGAATTCGTTTCAACCTGTAAGGCATCTCCCATATACGGTTTGTAAGATTTCCTCAAAACCACGTATTGTTTGTAATTCATTACTGACATTGCATGTGCAAGAGGGATACTTTTTGATTCTGCAGTAACAATCAAATCATATTCAATGTTATTTAATTTCTTTACCAATTCTTTTGCGCTGGCTTCTACAAGTTCCGTATCACCTAAAATATTTAATACAGCTATTTTTAATCCTGGTTTTACCTCAAATAAAGGTAAATTTCTTTTCACACCTGCTATATCTACTGAATAAGTTTCCCTCATAATAATCTCCATAACACTCTTAGAAAATTGATAACATTACTTCCTACCAGGTAACATTATCATCATAAAAAGTTTATCATAATTTCTATTTCATTAAAGAAAATCACCTTAAGATTAATCTTATTCCGATAAACATATTTCCAATCTTTTTCCAGAACCCTAGAATGTTATTGATTTCGTTATAATACTAAAAAAGAGATTTCAACATCAGGAGATGAGATGAGATGAGTTTATTCGATAGTAAACGGCTTGACAACAAAACCTTCAAATTGGATATCGACCGCATGCGAAAGGGTTGGTATACCGATAAGTATTTTACAAACATTATGATCATGTTAGAAGAATTATCCAAATCAAATCAATCCTACACCGGATCAAATTTCAGGCTCCATGAAAACCTGCGTGTTGAGGAGATTATCAATGGTGACATTGAAGTAGAAATGCAGTGGTTTACAAGACGTCAGGGGCATACGATTGTGGTTGGTGTTGATAAAGCGTTGAGCATGCTCCAGCATTGTTGTGGATACTGGGAGGAGGATAAGTTTATAGATACCTCTGAAAATTTGAAAGTATGGGCAATTCAAGATGGTTGCAAAGTATTTAGTGATGGTGATCCATTAAGTGTTAGTCCTGTTATAAGAGTTCAAGGAAGATATCGAGATTTTGCAATCCTGGAAACTCCAACATTGGGGATCCTTACGAGAGCAAGCCGTGTCGCAACGAATGTTTATCAGACACTGATTGCATCCAAAGGAAAACCTGTTTTGTTTTTTCCCGCGCGGTTCGATTTGCATGAGGTTCAGGCAGCTGATGGATACGCGTATAATATTGCCATAAAGCGCTTTAATCATGACTTTGCACACCAAATTGACACGTTTGTATCTACGGACGCACAGGGAGATTGGTGGGGAGGATCGGGAGGAGGAACTGTAGCCCATGCTGCGATAGCCGCTTTTCTGGGTGATACAGCCGAGGCAATGATCAATTTTGCAAGGCTTTTACCAGCCAGAATTCCCCGTATTGCTTTGGTCGACTTTAATAATGATTGCGTGACTGATTCATTGAAAGTATGTAAAGTAATGTTCGAAAATTACATGGCTGAACTTTCCTCAGGAAATGAGGAAGAAGCAAAGAGGTACATACTTTATGGTGTACGGCTGGATACGAGTGGTTCGTTACGGGATGTTTCAATTAATCCTATTGGTGACCCTACATTGGATCTGGGAGTTAATCCCCGTCTCGTGTTTAATGTTCGTCAGGCACTCGATTCAGATTGGCAATTCTGGGATATCAAGCCAGAGTGGAAACAAAAAGCAAAAGAATATTGTGAACAGGTGAAAATCGTTGTTTCTGGTGGATTCAATCCAGAAAAAATATCCCGGTTTGAAAAATTGTCAGTTCCAGCAGACATCTATGCCGTTGGATCTTATTTATTTGACAATCATGGACCAACTGTTACTGATTACACTGCTGACGTTGTCAGGGTTAAGATTAATGGAGAGTGGGTTGACATGGCAAAAGTCGGACGAAAACAATTGGCTAATCCCGACCTGGAAAGAGTATGGTGATTTAATTCGATTTTTGGAAAGCTAATGCAACCCAATCATTGATCATCGTTTTCTTAATGAGGTGAAATCCCTCTTCAATAGCATTTTGAACCACTTCCTCAGATTGATAATCGAGGATACCAGAAAGTATTAAATAGCCATTTACTTTCACCAGCTTTGATAAACCATTCTTGAATAATCGCAGAATGATGGGAGCTAATATATTGGTCAAAACCAGGTCGGCTTCTTTGAATGAAAAATCCCCATTATTTATTTCTGTGACCGAACCCATCCCAACTTCCAATTTTTCGTTTACGGAATTTAATTCTGCAGTATTTTTGGCAGCAACAACTGAAGCATAATCTAAATCAACACCTAAAGCCTTTTTTGCTCCTAATTTGATTGCTGCGACAGATAAAATTCCAGATCCACAACCCACATCAATGACATCCATACCAGGTTGACACAGTTCTTCAGTCAAAGCCATACACAATTGGGTTGTCGGGTGTGTACCAGTGCCGAAAGCCATAGAAGGATCAATCTTGACACTGATTCGGTTTCTATCCTCGCTCGGTTGATCGAGCCAGGAAGGCAGAATTAATAATTTTTCACCAATTTTTATGGGTTTATAATATTTTTTCCAACTTTCCATCCAATTCTGATCCAAAATGATTTTATAAGTTGGACTTGGAATGGGTCGAATCATATTGAGATGCCACAATGCTTCTTCAATTTTCTTGCATGTCTCATCGGTTTTGTCATCGTAAGCCAGATACCCAAATACCCGAATATCGCCGGTTTCAATCAATACTTCTTCAGCTTCATCATATTTCGCATCTGTCTCTGTTACTACACCATCTGTAATATATCGCGATAGCACTTCACTAACAACTTCAGCAGTTTCTCCATCACATGTTACTTTTACCTCTAACCAATGAATTTCCTCAACCACTCAAAACCTCTTTCAACCGATCAAAGAATCCTTTTTCTTGTGGTAATACTTCTGTTCCTAGCGTATCAGCCAATTTTTCGAACAACTCTCTTTGTGCTTGATTTACTTGAGTGGGGATTTCGACACCGACGATCACCAATTGATCTCCGCGACCACTACTGCGTAAATGCGGAACTCCATGATTCCTGAGTTTAAATATTCTTCCGGGTTGTGTTCCAGGTGGAATAACAAGTTTTTCTTTACCATCTAATGTTGGTACTTCGATCTCTGCACCTAAAGTTGCCTGGGCAATATTGATATTTAAGTCGACTTGGATATCTTCCTGGTGTCTTCTAAAGAATTTATGGGGTTTAACACGAATCTCCAAATATAAATTCCCAACTGGTCCACCATTTAAACCTGGTTGCCCTTCGCCAGCCAGACGAATTTGTGTTCCATTGTCAACACCGGCAGGAATATGTACCAATTTTTTTGTGGTTTTCCGCTCTAAACCACTTCCCCGGCATACTTTACAGGGCGATTGGATAACCGTACCTTTCCCCTGGCAGGTTGGACAGGCAGCAACCTGAACCATAGAACCAAGGAAAGTCTGTCTCACTTGACGGACCTCACCTCTTCCGCCGCAATTGGTACAAGTGACCGGACTGGTTCCTGCTTCTGCTCCGGTTCCCTGGCAGTTGGAGCAGGTTTGATCACGGGTGATTTCAATATCTTTGTCTAGTCCAAAAACGGCTTCTTCAAATTCAAGGGTAACAGCATAAGAAAGATCAGCACCTCGGCGAGGTGCATTTTTCCGTCTTGATCCGCCGCCCATTCCACCAAAGCCAAAGAATTCTTCAAAAATATCTGAAAAATCAATCGTTGTGAAATCAGGCATTCCACCCATACCATTTACGCCTGCATGACCATAACGATCATATGCTGCTCGTTTATCCGTATCAGATAATACAGCATAAGCTTCATTGATTTCTTTAAATTTCTCTTCAGCATCCGGTTCTTTACTGACATCCGGATGATATTTTCTAGCCAGATTTCTGAATGAATTTTTAATCTCTTCCGCACTAGCATTACGGTTGATGCTCAATACTTCATAATAATCTCTTTGTGCCATGTTCACCTACAAAATAAAATTTAACTTCACAATAATAGCATAAAAATTGAAACCGGAAGCAAATGCTACCGGTTAGCGTGTCACAAAGTTGAGATTAATATTCTTTCTTGAATGCAGAGAAGGATTTCCCTCCCTGCATTCAAGTAATTGCAAATATTAGACACTCTTGAATTCACCATCCACAACATCATCATTTCCAGGTTGTGAATCTCCACCTTGTTCAGATCCAGGTTGTGGATCAGGTTGTCCAGGTTCTCCACCAGGCTGTTGATACATACTGGCACCAATCTGTTGGATTAATTCTTCCACTTCCTGAATTAACTTTTGAATGCCTTCGACATCATCACCGGTAACTTTACTACGCAAATCTGAAATCTTGGTATCAATTTGTTGCTTTTTCTCGCTATCAATCTTGTCAGCATTTTCTCGAAGCGTTTTTTCTGTCTGGTAAATCAAATTATCAGCATGATTACGGGCTTCTACCAACTGCTTGCGTCTTTTATCTTCTTCTGCATGCAATTCGGCTTCTTTCCGCATTTTTTCTACCTCAGCTTCATTCAAACCTGATGATGCTGTGATGGTAATATTTTGTGAACGATTTGTCGCTTTATCGACAGCATTAACATTCAGAATACCATTTGCGTTTATATCAAACGTAACCTCAATTTGAGGTAAGCCACGGGGAGCTGGCGGAATACCATCCAGAACAAATTTTCCTAAGGATTTATTATCAGTTGCCATGGGTCGTTCACCCTGCAGAACATGAATTTCCACAGAAGTTTGACTATCGGCAGCGGTTGAGAAAATCTGACTCTTGCGAGCTGGAATGGTTGTATTTCTTTCAATAATAGGCGTAGCGACACCACCCATCGTTTCGACTGAAAGCGTTAAGGGTGTGACATCCAATAATAAAATGTCCTTTACATCACCAGCTAATACTGCAGCCTGAATAGCAGCACCAATAGCCACTACCTCATCAGGATTTACACCTTTATGTGGTTCTTTGCCGAATTCTTTGCGGACTGCTTCCTGCACAGCTGGCATCCTGGTCATACCACCTACCAAAACAACCTCACTGATATCAGCGGGTCTCAATCCCGCATCAGACATAGCTTTTCGTACGGGTTCCATTGAGCGCTGAACAAGATCTTCCGTTAATTGTTCCAGTTTCGCTCTGGTAAATGTTTTAACCATATGTTTTGGACCACTTGCATCTGCCGTTAAATACGGGAGATTGATCTCAGTTTGCATTACGGTTGATAACTCAATTTTGGCTTTTTCAGCGGCTTCCTTTAGACGTTGCAAGGCCTGACGATCATTGCGTAGATCCATACCGGTATCTTTTTTAAATTCATCAATCAACCAGTCCATAACACGTAAATCAAAATCATCACCTCCCAGGAAAGTATCTCCACTGGTGGATTTGACTTGAAACACGCCATCTCCTACATCGAGAACAGAGATATCGAATGTACCACCACCGAGGTCATACACAGCGATAATCTCATTTTTCTTTTTATCAAGGCCGTACGCCAGAGAAGATGCAGTCGGCTCATTGATGATTCTCAATACTTCAAGGCCGGCGATACGTCCAGCATCCTTGGTTGCATTTCGTTGCGCATCATTAAAATAAGCAGGGACTGTAATTACCGCCTGGGTTACAGGTTCTCCCAAAAATGCTTCTGCATCTGCTTTTAATTTTGATAAAATCATTGCAGAAATTTCTGGTGCAGAATAATCTCTTCCGTCCAGTGAAACACGAACATCTCCATTCGGAGCCTTTGAAATTTTATAAGGAACCCGTTGTTCTGTACGAGTCGTTTCTGTGTCTCCGTACTTGCGACCCATCAACCGCTTTATTGAGAAAATTGTATTCTCTGGATTAACGATTGCCTGGTTTCGGGCAGATCGTCCCACAATTCGTTCATGGTTTTTGTTTACTGCTACAACCGATGGAACTAACCTTTCACCTTCAGCTGAAGGAATTACAACCGGTTCACCACCTTGCATAACTGCAACGACAGAATTTGTTGTTCCTAAATCTATACCAACTATTTTTCCCATTATTTGCCTCCTAGCGAGCTATAATTACCAGCGCTGGTCGAATAACCCGTTCACTAATCTTATATCCCTGACGCATTACTTCAACAATTCTTCCACTTTGAAATTCTGGATGTTCTACTTGTGTAATTGCTTCATGAATATTCGGGTTAAATTCACCGTCTACCGGTATAAGTTCTACTCCTTCTCCTTCAAGAATTAAAATTAATTTTTGATAAATCAAACCGATACCATCAACCCATCCCTTACAGTCTGTTGAAGCTGGTCGATTTTTTAATGCAAGTTCCAAATCATCAATAATAACCAAATATTTTTTAATTATTTCTGCCGTTACGAATCCTTTGAGAGAAATCTGATCTCTCTCAATTCGTTTTTTATAATTTTGAAAATCAGCCCGTTCGCGTTGCCACCCATCAAAATATTCCTTAGATTGTTCCAAAAGTTCTTCGTATTTTTTATTATCTTTATCGTCTGATAGGCTCTCTTCAGAATCTATCCTGGTTACTTCATCTGGTACATTAACTTCGCTTTTTCCCAACTTTTGTTCCTCTGAGGGTTCATCATTTTTTTTCTTTTTTATCATTCATTACCTCTCTACGATGATTTGAATTGATCGTCATATAATGTTTCAGATACCAGATCACTCAAAATACCCGACATAAAACGAACTGCTGAGATTGTTTGGCTGTAAGGCATTCTGACAGGTCCTAAGACACCTACGGTTCCAAAAGCGACTCCTGGTGCACCATACTTGGACATGACAATGGAACAATGTTTTAATTCTTCCCATGCACCATCGCCACCAATCAGCACCTGCACAGAACCTTCGTCTCCATTCTGAATACTACGAGCAATCACATCCTGTAACATTGACCTTTCGCCAAAAACTTTCAATGTTTTTCTTGCTTCTTCAGAATCATTAAACTCTGGTTCTGCCATTACATTGGTAATACCATCCAGGAAAAGTTCACCCGAAACCAGTGAGTCAGCTCTTTGTAACTCAACAATAACCCAATCGATAAGATCATTCTCGAGATTGTTATCTACATCTTTATCTTGAATTATCTTTTCGACATCAAATCCCTGAAAATTTTCTATGATCTGATTTGCAATCTGCGAAAGTCGATCCTGCCCTACAAACTCACTGAGAGTCTGAATGCTCTGTCTAATTTCGCCACCCATTAGCACCAAAACCATCAAAACCTGTCTACCCCTGGTAGCAATAAATTCCACATGTTTTAATCGAGCTAAAGTTGGATGTGGTGCAGTAATCAAAGACGCAGCTTTTGATTGATCAGCCAGAATAGAACCAGCTAATTTTACCCACTGTTCTACATCGTTACGCATTTGATAAAACTGATGAGTAATTGTTCGTCGGGTTGATAATGGAATATCCCTTTCATTCACCAAACGACCCACAAAAAACCGATATCCTTTTTCTGTTGGTACTCGACCTGCTGATGTATGGGGTTGCCTTAAGTAATCCAGTTCTGTTAAGACAGACATCTCATTCCGCACTGTTGCAGGGCTTAAGCCAACATTGTAGCGTTCAACCAGCATCTTTGAACCGACAGGCACTGCTGAATTGATATGCTCATGCGTTATTAATGTAAGTAATATTTTTTGTCGATCTGTTAACTCTTCCATATTTCTCTCAATTAGCACTCCAGCTTTTAGAGTGCTAATAACCTGTAAAATATAATATCATGTCGAAAAATCAACGTCAACCCACTATATGGTTTTCTAATAGAATTCTGATAATCCCTCAAACATAGGCAACTCATTTGACCCCACCTACTAATCTAAATACAATATTATTATGTTAATAACGATAAACAATCATCCCATTGCTGGATTTTTTCGCACCGATCATGATCCTCCTATTCAATCAGGAATGCCAGAAAATCAAATTTATTTACATAAGGAGAAAATGTTATGACACTTAATAAATTTACCAGCAAGCGTGCCCCTATCTATGCAGATGTCCCTGATGAAAAGTGGAATGATTGGCGTTGGCAAATGGCAAATCGCTTGAATTCTGTTGATGATTTCCAAAAGATCTTGAAACTTACCGAAAGTGAAAAAAAAGCACTCAGTACCGACGGCTTATTTCGGGTTGATATTACACCTTACTATGCGTCTCTGATTAATCCAGAGGATGGAGATGATCCTATACGAAAACAGGTAATTCCTACAGCGGGTGAAATTCTCCCATTTACCGGAATGATGGAAGATTCGTTGGCAGAGGATCGACATTCCCCCGTACCTGGGTTGGTTCATCGTTATCCAGATCGAGTTTTAATGCTGGTTACAACTCAATGTGCATCATATTGTCGTTATTGCACACGCTCAAGAATTGTGGGGGATCCCAGCGCAACTTTTTCAAAATCTGAGTTCGAATTGCAGCTCGAATATCTTCGTAAAACTCCGCAGGTACGCGATGTACTTCTGTCAGGAGGAGATCCTCTAACCTTAGCACCCAAGGTACTGGAACAATTAATTAAATCACTGAGAGAAATACCCCACATTGAGATCATAAGAATTGGATCCAGAGTACCTGTTTTTATGCCACAGCGGGTAACCGATGAATTTTGTGATATGTTGCAAAAATACCACCCCCTTTGGTTGAACATTCATGTCAACCACCCGAATGAAATCAGTAAAGAATTAGAGATTGCTTGTGATAAATTATCCAGAGCTGGCATTCCTTTAGGGAATCAATCGGTTCTTCTAGCTGGTGTAAATGATTGTGTTCATATTCAACGAAGACTGGTCCAGGATTTGGTGCAGATAAGGGTACGTCCTTATTATCTTTATCAGTGTGATCTGGTAGATGGAGCGGGTCACTTTAGAACGCCTGTTGCTAAAGGAATTGAGATCATCGAAGGTTTACGTGGACATACTTCGGGATATGCTGTACCAACCTATGTTGTGGATGCTCCTGGTGGTGGTGGTAAGATCCCGGTGATGCCCAATTATTTAATCAGCGCATCTGATCATAAGATTGTTTTGCGTAATTATGAAGGATACATAACCACATACGAAGAACCTGTAGATTACCAGATACATGATCCAGAAACATGTTCTTACTGTAAATCTAAACGGTTCGCACCTGGACAAAGCGGCGTTTCTGGTTTGCTGGATGGTGAGGAAATGTTTATTAAACCGGAAGGTTTCGATTTACTACATAATCGTGGTGGTGGCCAACACCGCTTAAGAAATAATGATGATAAATGGAAACCACTTGGGATTGGTCAGGAAAAAAAATAAAGGAGAAATAATGCATTATAGAAGATTAGGTAAGTCGGGGTTAAAGGTAAGTGAAATTGCATTAGGTGCATGGATAACAATTGGGAGTCAGATCGATGAAAAAATTTCCTCCGATTTGATTCACGCAGCATATGATCAAGGAATTAATTTCTTTGACAATGCAGATGCTTATGCAAATGGTCAGGCAGAAATAGTAATGGGAAAAGCCATAAAAGATCTTCCGCGGGAAGCGTTGGTTATTTCCAGTAAGGTCTTTTGGCCAACAATGCCAGGACCCAATGGACGAGGATTATCACGGAAACATATGACAGAGTCATTGCATGCTTCATTAAAAAGGATGGATGTAGATTATTTAGATATTTATTATTGCCATCGGTACGATCCTGATACGCCTGTGGAAGAAGTTGTATCCACGATGAACTCATTTATTCAACAGGGAAAAATCTTGTATTGGGGTACATCTGAATGGGAAGCTTCTCAGATCACTCATGCCAGAGGATTAGCGCGTCAATTCAATCTCATTCCACCAGTAGCGGAACAACCTCAATATAATATGTTCCATCGTAAAAGAGTTGAGGAAGAATTAGCACCTGTCTGCAGAGAATTTGGGATTGGGCTAACAACCTGGTCTCCACTATATTTTGGTATTCTCACAGGAAAATACAATGATGGCATTCCAGAAGGTTCAAGAGCTTCTCTGGACAGCATGAGTTGGATCCGTGATCGAATTACGGATGATAAAATCGAAAAAGTCAAATCTTTAACCGCTTTAGCCGTTGAATTAGAGATTACAACTGCACAATTAGCAATTGCCTGGTTATTGAGGCGGAAAGAAATCTCTGCAGTGATAACCGGAGCAACACGATTGGAACAATTGGATGAAAATTTGCTGGCAGCGGAAGCACAGGAAAAATTGACAGATGATGTTCTGGAAAGAATTGAAATCATCATCGGCCCTTTAGATGATAATAACGAAGATTAAGTAAGATATTCAGAATTTTTAAAAGCACCAGACTGATTCCCAAGTTTGGTGTTTTTTACTGTCTACATTGCAATAATAAAATTTCTGAATACGATGGACTTCTCACCACATTATTGACGCCATAAATAATCGCAATACTATACTCAATTTGTGCACCGTTGATCATTTGATAGCTTAGAAATGAAGTCTCGGCAGACAATGAATACTCCCATGTTGAAGGGGTTAATTGATTCATAAAAACTGTATTCCAATTATCATTTGTTTCACTAGCACTTACTAATCGATACACGAGATACACATTATCGATCATCTCGAAATTATCAATCTGAGCTCGGATGGTTGTCAATTCATCACCGCATAAATCACCAAAGAAGATCTCTTGTGATGTTGTGGTAACTTCCAAAATTTGCGGAACGTCCATTAAGCTTTCGTCTGAATTAAGTTCACCAACTTCCTCATCCGGAAAATCAAATTCAACAATAAAGGTTTCAGGGAGTTGATTAATAATCGATCTTGCCAAATTTTCAATTTCGGTTTGAACCTGTACTGCCAGAAACCCACTGAAACCAATCTGTAAATAGATATCATTCTCAACAACATCCAGAATCCCTTTAAATGCCCTGGAGTTTTGGATCCAGTAAGCACTGTCCCCAACTGTATAAAATCGTTCCCAGCGATACTCCAATTGTTCGTAAACAGCCAATCTAGCCTCCTGGAGGTCGATTAATGTTTGGTTGGCTTCATCGCTAATGATTTCATCTACGATTATCCTGTAATCATCTTCATTCCACCCAGCAATTAAATGCCTGGTCTGCCATTGCATTGCCGGTAATGCCTGTTGTCCCGAAAAGACAGAAAACCAGATCGAACGCGTATCCCACTGATTTCTTACAACACAACCACCATTTTCTTCATTGATAAACAATGGACTTTCTTGAAATAATGTTTCCATATCCGCCATGTTGATTGCAGCACATGGTTTCAGAAATAAATTTGACATTGAATTCGTTTGAGTTGATTCAGGAGAATCTGAATCTACTGATGGGGTGGAATTTATCTCATCCGCATCAGGATTTAGATTGCAGCTGGACATTAGCAATAAAAATACAATAAACAAGAAAAAAGGTTTTTGTTTTTTCATAGTTGCTATCTTCAATTGAGACCTTACTAAATGTTATCACAATCGATTTTTTTGAAGGAATTATTTGATCAAAGTTCTTTTAATATTTGAACTAAATTAAAAATTAACCTCTAATCTTTCCATGATTCACTTTTGAAGTGTTATCGGTTCACTTTTCAAGTTTTGTTCACAAGCAAATAAATGGTTGTTGACATTGCAAGTCGAACATCTTATAATTTTCTCAATAAATGCCCTGAAGTAGTAAGATGGCAAAGAACCGACAGCAAACGAGGTCACCGGCTGAAAACCTCTGCGGGAAACAACCACTGAAGTCGTCAGGGAACAATGCTGAAGAAATCTGAACTGAAAGTAGAACAGCACGGAGAAGCCCGTTATCGCTAGAATAAGTGCGTCAATTTTATTGACGAATTGAGGTGGTACCACGGAAGAAGCACGCTTTCGTCCTCTTAGAGGCAGCGTGTTTTTTTATTATATGACCTTCAGTCAGGAGAACTATGAAAGAATTACCAAAAGCTTATGAATTTTCAAATGTGGAAGAAAAATTATATGAATGGTGGGAAAAAGAGGGATTTTTTAAACCTTCTAATAAACCAAATGGTCCTGATTTTGATCCTACAAAAAAACCGTATGTGATCTCTATTCCACCACCCAATGTTACCGGAGGACTACATTTAGGACATGCATTATTTGTAGCCATGGAAGATTTGATGGTCCGATATCACCGCATGAAAGGTATACCAACCTTATGGGTGCCTGGTACCGATCATGCCGGCATCGCAACTCAACTCATGGTTGAAAAAATGCTGGAAGAAAAAGGGTCATCACGCGAAGAATTAGGGCGTGAGAAATTCGAAGCCGAAATTTGGGCTTGGAAACAAAAATATGGTAGCCGCATCACCCAACAAATCCGCCGACTAGGGGCTTCCTGCGATTGGGAGAGAGAAAGGTTCACCCTTGATGATGGCTTATCCCGAGCTGTACGTGAGGCTTTCGTGCGCTTGTACGAAAAAGGACTGATTTATCGTGGTCCCAGGATGATTAATTGGTCTCCACGTTTAAAAACAGCGGTTTCGGATTTAGAAGTAGAGTATGTGGAAGAACCAGGTTTTCTGTATTATTTCAAATACAGGTTAGTTGATAATACAGAAGAATTTATTCCTGTTGCCACTACCCGCCCTGAAACCATCCTTGGGGATACCGCTGTAGCTGTCCATCCTGAAGACGAGCGCTACCTGCATTATATTGGTAAAAAAGTGTTGGTTCCCATACTGAATAGAGAAATTCCTGTGATTGCAGATGAATATGTCGACCGTGAATTTGGTACAGGTTCATTAAAAATCACGCCTGCGCATGATCCCAACGATTATGATATTGGTAAACGTCATAAACTGGAATTCATCAGCATTTTGGATAAAAATGCAGTCATTAACAAAAACGGTGGACCTTATCAGGGGTTAGACCGATTTGCGTGCCGAAAAGCAATTTGGAATGATATGAAAGCTGCCAATCTGGTAATCAAAGAACAACCACATACACACATGGTTCCAAGATCAGAACGTGGTGGCGAGATTATTGAACCCATGATTTCTACCCAGTGGTTTGTAACGATGCAGCCCTTAGCCGAAGCAGGTCTGGAAGCTGTCCGTAATGGCCAGATCAGCATAATCCCTGAACGTTTCAGCAAAATTTATAATAATTGGCTTGAAAACATTCAGGATTGGTGTATCAGTCGACAGTTATGGTGGGGACATCGCATACCCGTGTGGTTTTGCTCGGATTGTAATCACCTCACCGTCAGCAGAGAAGATCCTGATCGATGCGAAAAATGCCAGAGCAGCAATATCTTCCAGGATGAGGACGTGTTGGATACCTGGTTTAGTTCCGGCTTATGGCCATTTTCGACATTGGGCTGGCCTGAAAAAACACCTGATTTAAATTATTTTTATCCCACCACCATGATGGAAACCGGGTATGACATCCTGTTCTTTTGGGTTGCCAGGATGATCATGTTTGGATTGGAATTTACCGGGTCAGCACCATTTGAATCGGTCTATTTACATGGCATCATAAGGGATGAAAATGGTGTGAAAATGAGTAAGACCAAAGGAAATTCAATCGATCCTTTAGAAGTCATGGATGAAATGGGTACTGATGCCCTGCGGTTCACGGTGTTGGTAGGGTCTACACCGGGCAATGATACAAACATTTCGATCAAAAAAGTGGAAGCCAATCGTAATTTCGCGAATAAGGTCTGGAATGCTGGTAGGTTTGTAATTGGCAATTTAGAAAAAACACCCGATAAGCCTGCTCAAGAACCCGAATGGACATTAGCAGATTCCTGGATTTGGGCAAGAATGAATCAATTAATTCGCGATGTTGAGCGGTTATTCAGCAATCATCAATATGGAGAAGCGGGTCGCCAAATCTACGATTTCTTCTGGAGTGAATTTGCGGATTGGTATCTTGAAATCGCCAAAATTCAAATTGCAGACAACCCGGATCGTGCCTTCTATACAGTTCAAACATTGGTGAAAGTAATGGATAATAGTTTACGACTATTACACCCCTTCACTCCTTTTGTGACCGAGGAATTATGGGGACATCTCAAATTCGCCTGTCAGGAGAAATCTGAAAAATTCTCACCAAAACAGGGATGGGAGAAAGCGCTCATTATTGCCAAATGGCCAGAAGCTCAGGAAATTGAAGGGTGGGAAGAAGAAAAAATTAAAAATTTCAATATTATTCAGGAAATTGTCCGAACCATTCGAAATATTCGAACTGAAAAGAAGATTCCCCCTTCTAAGAAAATACCAGCCACGATTATTGCTGGAGAAAAGTTCGAAATCATCAAGAATCAGGCAACAACCATCATCTCACTTGCTAATCTTAATAAAAATGAAACAAGTATTTTTAAGGATCTGGAAGAAAAACCAGTAAACCAAACATCGATTGTTATCTCAGGTGTTGAACTATTTCTTCCATTGGATGATTTAATTGATGTTGATGCTGAAAAAGAGCGGATCAATAAAGAATTAACCGAGATTCAGATCCAGATTACGCGTCTCGAAAACTTATTGAATTCTCCTTTTGGTGAAAAAGCACCGGCAGCTGTGGTTCAAAAAGAGAAAGAGAAATTGAGTCAGTTCACAGAAACATCAATAAAGTTAAAGAAACAATTAGAAAATCTTGCTTAAGCAAAAAATTCCCTCCATTTTTCTTATGGAGGGAATTTTTTTTATAATGATTTGTAATTGTCATTTGTTACTAATATACGTAGCGCTTCTACGGCTACACGAATCATTCCATCTGGATCATGCTTCCTGGCGATGGTATCCATATCACTCCCTATGATCATTGTGACTGCACCAGCTCGTTTTCGGTAAATACCAGCCAGTATGAATACGATCGATGCTTCCATTTCCGAACAGATTGCTCCTCCAGCCACCCATTGATTCCAACGATCTTTCAAAAATGATGCCATTGGCATCCGTTGTGGTTCTACCTCACTATAAAAAGAATCCTTCGTGTGAGATACACCTACAGAATAATTGTAATCCAATTTTTCGGATGCCTGTACCAGGGCATTGATCACATCCAGATCTGCAATTGCTGGATATTCGATCGGTAAATATTGTCGGCTTGTCCCCTCATCCCGGATGGCAGCATTAATAATGGCAATATCCCCAACCTCCATATGCGGCTGCATCGCACCGGACGTCCCCACCCGAATAAACGTGTGACACCCAATCTTAACCAACTCTTCAACGGCAATTGCGGTTGATGGACATCCCATACCGGTTGATACAACCGAGACCATTTCTCCACTTAAATATCCCGTGTAAACCTTATGTTCGCGGTTAAAAGAAACAAATTTTGGATTATCAAAATAATTGGCAATGGATTCACATCTACCAGGGTCACCAGGCAACAGAACGTATTTTCCCACATCACCTTCTTTAACCCGTATATGATATTGAACTTCAGACATCCACAACCTCCTATCTTTTCGACTTTGATTTGTTTTAAGATTTTTATGGTTTTATTATTGTACAATTATCTGACGATTTATGAACCATTAATCAAAAGAAAACGTTGAGAAACATCATAATCAGGAGGACAGATGCTAAAAGTTGGATATATCGGATTGGGATTAATGGGAAAACCCATCGCTAAGAATATCTTAAAAGCTGGATTTCCTTTGGTGGTACACAATAGAAGTAGAGAAAAAGTAAGAGAGCTGGTACAGGATGGTGCTGTAGAAGCTTTTTCTCCTGCAGAAGTTGCTGCTCAGGTGGATGTAGTTTTCACAAATCTGCCAGACTCACCAGATGTAGAAAACATTGTCCTGGGCGAGGATGGAATTATTTTTGGTGGAAAACCAGGGCTTATTTTTGTCGATAATTCCACCATCAAGCCAACTGTTGCCCGTACGATCGCAAATTCGCTGGCTGAAAAAGGAATTCTTGCACTGGATGCACCAGTGTCCGGTGGGGATATCGGAGCTATTAATGGAACACTTGCCATTATGGTAGGTGGTCCCGCAGAAGCATTAGGAAAAGTTCGTCCTATCTTTGAAGTAATCGGTAAAACAATCACCCATATTGGAGATGCAGGCTCAGGACAAATTGCTAAAGCAGCCAACCAGATTATGGTAGCTGCTCAAATGGTTGCGATGGGAGAATTGCTGATTTTCGCTCAAAAAGCAGGAGCAAATCCAATGAAGGTAGTAGAAGCGATTCGTGGTGGAGCAGCTCAATGTTGGACTCTGGATGTTAAACCACCCCGTTTATTCAGCGGTAACCGCCAGCCGGGCTTTAAAGCATCCATGCAAACCAAAGATCTTAATATTGTTATGGAGACTGCCAAAGAATACGGTATTCCATTACCGTCCTGTGCAATTGATTTACAGCTATATCAAAGCATGATACAGAATAATCTCGGGGATTTGGATAACTCAGCCATCATTTCCATTTTTGAAAATCTGGCAAATGAGAAGTTGAAAATTTCCTCTGATTAGTTTCCATCCAGAAAATATAATTTATACCAATCGCCATAATTAGCAACCAGTGGAAGACTGGTTGTTAGTTTTTCTAAGGCATCTAATTCTATGGGAGGATGATGTGGGTCCTGTTCTTCTCGTAGAAACTCCATTCCTTTGGTGTAAACCAGAATATGTGTAAACCCATTATTTTTCCACGATGTTATGATCTCTTCCTTTGAATTAAATTCATGAAAAGTAATTTTCCATTGATCCAGAATTTCATCCGGATCGCAGACAGGAATACACCCGAAGCCTCTGGGTTCATATAGGAGCAAAACTCTTTCTCCTTCATCCAGCAGATTAATTTCATCGATTGCTCTGGCATACCATCCTAAATTTTTTTCCAGGTATTCCTGATCGGACTGATAACCAAAAACATTGGGTAGAACGTTTTTTTCTAGTACTTCTGCAATCAATTGGAACGAATTAAAGGCAAGCACCATAATGACAAATATATTAACCAGGCGTTTGATACGCACTTGACCTATTTGATATTGTTTGACTTGGAAGTAACCAAACCCGGCTAATATCGCAAATGCTGGAAACAAAACAAAATAGAACCGGGTCTGAATGAGATATCCAGAAAACTGATTACCGACAGCCCAAACCAACATACCAAAAAGTGCAATCACCCAAGCATTTGCTATCGATACCTTATGCTCCGCATCTTTTTCTTCCCAACCTAAAAAGGCGATCACGCCCAAACCCAACAGGAGAGGACCCATCGATACACTATAACCGTGTGCTCCATCCACTCCCATAATCGTGGCGCGGATGGGAAGGAAAAATAAATCCAACAGGTTTCCATAAGGTTGCATGCCTTGATATACATTTAGCCGGATTAGGGTCATCGACCCGGATTCAAAAAAGAATGGATAAATTGGGTTTCCAGTATAAGCAAAATTCTTTATAAGCCAGGGTAAAGCAAGCAAGCCTGCCCCTAAACCAAAAATACCTAACACCTCGAACCAATTCTTATTCTTATTCTTAAGAAAATAAAAAATAAGGGAAAATAAGCCGGCCAGAAAAATTACGCCAGCTGGATACTTACATCCAAATGCCAGACCACTGAAAACGCCTGCTAAAAATACTGCCTTTTTATCACCTGATCTTCGGTAATCATCCAACAAAACAACGACACCCAAACCAAAAAAGGCTGCTATTAAATCCACGTAACCCCAGGAAAGTGCAGAGGCAAATGTAAATCCCCCAAAAAGGCTGGCTACGCCCACCCAGGCGCTTTCCTGATCCATTTTGTTACGCAGGTAACCTACCAATCCTAGCGTAATCAAAACGCCAATTAACCCATTAAAAACCAGCACAGATGACTCACCCCCCAAGCCCATCAGAACGGTATAAACCATTTCTGACACCTGTGGCATACCCGACATTACCAACCAGGGAACGTCGCTAATCTTTTCCTGTAACAGGTAAGTTTTGGGTAATGTTAAATGATAATTAAGAGCGTCATAACGAGTTGCTGGTGCTAACGAAACAAATAATTGAGATAATAAAATCAACCCCAATAATATGACAATAATTTTGGTCGATCCATTGGTTTTTTGATGTGTATTGGTTTCTTTGCTAAATAAATCTCTTACCCAGGAACTACTGAATCTAAAAATAATCAGACTCAAGATGAGTAATAATACAATAATGATCAGTGGATTAATTTTCCATAAAGAGCCAATTACAAGAACAAGAATCGAAAGCATACCAATACCAATACCAGCCTGTAAATAACATCGAACCCAGGCTGGTTGTTTATCAAACGCAAATATAATTCGTCCTAATCCACCCGCCAGAGTAATAAGTCCTAAGCCTAAAATAATTTTCCATGTATGGGTAAATAAGATAATCGTTTGTGATGGATTTACAGGTTTATGGGTGACATAATATCCAATAATAATCAGGAAAAACCAGATAAACGCAATGAATGCAGTAACAATTGGATTTTTCTTTCGCATGATTAGATATTATAGGTATTTTGTAACCAGCGCAATAAAAATTTTGTAGTATCTTGTATCGTTTTTTTAACTGCAGGTGAGATATCTGAAAAAGGTTCAACTACTTCAGGCTGAATTCCTATCAGAAAAGCTTCTGCGTTGGTGTCTAATTGTAAAAATGAAATCAATAAATCAGGTGAAAGACGATGTGTGTCTGCAGCCAATGTTTCGATTCTGGAAGGATCAAATAATTGAACGCAGCCCGGGTTTTCACCAAAAACAGCTACATCAATTAACCAAATCCAATCCGGATTAAATTTTCTGATGACACCTGAGTAATTTTCAGGTGCAATTAAGCCTTCAATTAATTGGATCTGGTCTAATTTAGGGAATTTTTTTCTTAAATTCCTTACAATCAAAACTCCAGCTGCATCATCACCATTCAATTCATTTCCAATTCCAAGAATGGTCAATCGGGGTAATTTTGATTTATTCGCAAGGTGGTTCGTCAAGGCCTGGTTGAGCTGCCCGTTCAAGTAAGATGGCAATATCTTCTTCCCTTCCGTAATAAACCTCAAATGCTTCCTTAGAGGTAGAAGCCATTTCCCACAGAGAATTGGACATATTCAAACAATTGAATCTGCAAAGTTGTACACATTGAGCGCAAAAAACACACCGATCCGGATGATAGCGCATAACGAATCTTTTGTTAATCTTATCAACAGTTAAGAGTTCAATTGCATTGGATGGACAATCCTTCATACATAACATACATCCAACACATTTTTCTGGATCATAAACCAGTTTTCCTCTAAGCCGTTCAGGCGCAATCGTTTTTGTGAACGGGTAATTTTGTGTTGCTGGTTTTGTAAATAATGCCTTAACTAAATCACCAAATAATACACCGATAGCCATTTCTCACCTGTTACCTTATCTTAGGATTTCTCCTAAATATCTACCAAAAATTATAGCCAATAATTGTAATAATCCCATTAACGCTCCAAGTCTCCACCACAATCCAACGGTCTGGTCTATTCGTAAACGAGCAAACATAGATTGCAATGCTGCCACAACCAGAAATAGACCGGCTGACTTAAGAATAAATTCTATTGGATTCGCAATACCACCCAGGTAAAAAACCACCACCAGGGTTAAACCAATCACCAGTTCAACATTTTTTCCAATATGAAAGAGCGCCAGACCTCGACCTGAATATTCAGTTAACGCACCAGCGACAATTTCCGTTTCTGCTTCTGGAGCGTCAAAAGGTGGGAGTTCCAGCTTTCCCATCAAACCTACAACTGCTACGATAAACCCAATGGGTTGAGCGAGAATAAACCATATATTTTCGCCAGCGAATGAATTTATTTTCCCAATATTCCAGGTTCCTGCAGCAATAGCTGGTCCTAACAATGCCAGTAAAAATGGAGCTTCATAGGAAAACATTTGCGTCAAAGCTCTTGTTGCACCAATGATCGTGAAACGACTCAAGGTATTTGCTCCTGCCAGCCCTATACTCAGTGTCATCATGCTCAGCATATAGAGCACAACAATCAAATCCCCCTCAAAACTAAAGGCCGCTTTAAATCCAAACATCGGGATGTAAAGAGCTGCAGTGAGTGCCCCTGTTAGTGCAATAATGGGCAATGCCAGGAACATGATTTTATGAACCCCATTTGGAATAATCTCTTCTTTTGCCATAAGTTTAACAATATCGGCAAAAGGTTGAAACCAGCGAGGTCCCACGCGGCTTTGAAAACGGGCAACTAATTTTCGATCAGCCCATTCATACAATAATCCGATGTTCATCAAGAACAAGCCACCTGGAAAGATTAATAAAAGAATTAGTGGGTGTAAAGAAAGGTTCATCGGTAGTACTCTATTCCATATTTTCTCAGACCATCCCAATTCATAATTTGGGATGGTTTTTTATCTGAACGAATTTCAACCATCCGATCATTGCAGGAAAAGCAAGGATCAATACCTGCCAACAACATGGGCATATCAGCCAATTTGTGGCCAACCGCAACATCGGTAATTGTTCCCCAATTGCATAAGCTTGGTGTGCGAATTTTGACCCTGTCTGGCATTTCCGTTCCATTGCTTTTAATATAGTAAAACAACTCCCCTCGAGGTGCCTCAACTCTGGAGATTACCTCACCCTCCGGAATCTTTCTTTTTATGCGCGTGGCAATTTCACCAGGTTGGATTTTATCTAGGATTTCTTTGATTAAGCGATAAGATTCATAGAGTTCTTTTAACCGAACGACAAATCTTGCCTCAAGGTCACCAGTTTTATCGGTGACAATTTTTATTGGAAATTCTTTATATCCAGAATAAGGAGCATTCACCCTTACATCTCTTTTTACACCGGAAGCACGTGCTGTTGGACCGACAGCTCCTAATAAATTGGCTCTATCTCTGGAGAGGGTTCCAATTCCTCGCGTTCTTCCAAGAAATGTTTCATCGTTTGTGACAACCTTCATGTAATACTCTGTTCGTTCTTCCAAAAAATCCATGTCTTTTTTGATCAAGTCGGACAATTTTTCGTTAACATCAATTTTTACACCACCCAAAATATTTACAGAGTAATGCACCCGGCTGCCCGATAATGTTTCCAAAATATCCATCACAACTTCTCGGTCACGCCAGGCATACATGAATAAAGTATCAAACCCGGCTTCGTGGGCAGCAACACCAAACCATAAAAGATGACTATGAATTCGTTCTAATTCTGATGCCAGAACACGAATTGCCTCAGCACGTGGAGGTGCCTGAACACCTGCCAGCTTTTCAACGCCCAGAACAAATGCCGTTGCATGCACATGGGAGCATATTCCACACACTCTTTCAAGTAAGTACATATCCTGAGTGTAGTTACGCGTCTCGCAAGCTTTTTCAATTCCTCGATGAACAAAGCCCAACCGAACTGTTGCATCTGTAACAATTTCACCATCGACAGTGAATTCAAAATTTCCAGGTTCTTTAAGTGCTGGGTGTTGTGGTCCAATTGGGACAATGAATTTTTCTTTTTTCGCTTCAGTCATCGGATTGCTCCTTTTTGGATGTTTCAAGATCCTGCAAATTGGTGAATGATTTTCTTAAAGGGTAAACACCTTCAGGCCAGGAATCAGGTAATATCAATTTTTCTGTACTCGGCGTATTCAGTAAATCAAAACCAAATAATTCAATAACTTCTCTTTCATAAATCGTCGCCGAAGGAATAATGTCACAGATTGAATCTATTTGAGGTTTACTGTAAGGTACTTTAACCCTGATGGTTATGATAGCTGCGTCATTGGCAAAGTGATACAACGCTTCTAATTGACCGGGTTGGATTTCAATATTATCCTGATCATATACTGCAGGAATATCCAATCCAGTAATGGTTATCAGATAACCCCAATGATTTTCCACAAGACTCTGGACCACAGGTTTTAAACTATCAGTCGAAATCCAGATTTCCAGGCGATCTTCGTCATTTGTTTGAGATTTTTCAATCCATTTTTCCAGGATTAATTTTCCAGATTCTAATAAATTAATCGTTTCCATTGCTTTTCTCCTCTACTAACAAATCTGGAACATCACTTGGGACGACAGTTTTTTCTGGTTTTTTGCCTTTTTTTAAGCTATCTAATAATTGAACAACCCCATAAATAATGGCTTCAGGTCTGGGAGGGCAACCTGGAATGTACATATCAACTGGAATTACCTTGTTTAGATCACCAATAACACTGTAACAACCATCAAAAACACCACCGGATAATGCACAGGAACCAACAGCTATTACATATTTTGGATCTGGCATTTGTTCATATACCCGAATTAAACGATCCAAAGCCTGCAAAGTAACAGGTCCTGTAGCAATCAGTACATCAGCATGTCGTGGGCTTCCAATTAATTTTATTCCAAAACGTTCAACATCATAACGAGGGGTTAGTGTCGCTAAAATTTCGATATCACATCCGTTACATGAACCACTATTAAAATGGATTGCCCAGGGAGAATTGATCCTTGCCCAATTTTTCAATTTATTTACGATTTGAGTGTAATAATTTTCTGAATCTGTACTCATTAATCATTCCTTTCTAGCCTAACAATAAAGCAATCAGGGATACCATTAAGCCGAGTAAAAAAGGTACTGACGAAAAAGTGAAAGTACCCGAACCAACAATTAACATTCCAAGATGTAATATCGCGAAGAAGAATGCGATCAGGAAAAATGGACGGTACCCTGGTGCAGCCGGATTCGTTGATGCTTCTTCACCACTCGCGTAAATGGTTTCTTTTATTTTTGATTTATTAGAAGTGCCGGCCATTCCCTTTCCAAATAATAAGAAAGCAATGACAAAAGGCACGTAAATCAAAAAAGCGAGAGGAGGTGTTAGTATTATTTCCATCGTAACTCCTTTATTGACCAAAGAAAATAAACAAACTATATCCAGCAGGACCGGTTAACCAATACAAAATGGAGGGTACAAAACCCAAAACAACGACCGCAAGTGTTAATAATGCCATGGGAATATACATCCAGATTGAAACCGATCCACCCTCCATCACAACATCGGCTGGTTCCTTGCGATACATTCTGTTAACCAAAGGTGCATAATATCCTAATGAGAAAACGCTCATCAATCCCGCGAAAACAACAATAATGATCATGATTGTGTTTTGAGTTTGTGCGACACCTGCTAATAATTGCCATTTTGACATAAATCCAGCCAGGGGGGGTAAACCACCTAATGAAAGTAGTGCAACTGAAAATGCGAAAGCGGTAAATGGATATTTTTTTGAAGCACCATTAAGGTCATCTACTACCAGAGCTTTGTGACTTCCTTTTGAAATATGAAAGTTGTATAAAAAGACACCGGCAGCTAAAAATGCGAGCGTTTTCATTAAACCATGCGTTATCAGATGAAAAATCGCACCTACACCAGCACCTAGTCCATTTAAGGAAATGAGCACTCCAAAGCCTAATAGCATATATCCCATATGACTCAAACTGGAATAAGCCAACATTCGTTTTACTTCCTTTTGCCGTAAAGCCAGCAAGTTTCCAACAATCATATTTAAAACACCAAATCCGATTAATAGATAACCCCATCGACCGCCACTTAATGCAATTCCACCTAAAGCTCGTAATAGTGCAACCAGACCTACTTCAATGACAATACCGGAAAGCATAGCACTGATTCCACTGGGTGCCTGTGAGTGTGCATCCGGTAACCAGGTATGTAATGGGACCATGGCAATCTTTACACCAAAACCAATCACCAATAAGGCGCCCCCCATGATCAAATAGGGTGAAGGAGAACTAATGGACATCCTTAACATTTCAATATTAAGCGTTCCAGTTTCAAGAAAAATGAGTGCAATGCCAATCACTACCATCATAGATCCGGTCGCACTTTGTATGAGGTATTTAACCCCTGCCTCTAATGAAGCAGCCTGATCTTTATAAAATGCAACCAGAACGATCGAACTGATTGTCATGAGTTCAAACCATACCCATAAATTGAATAGATCTAACGCACATCCTAACCCGCTGATAGCTCCAATCATAATAACCAGCAAGGCGTAGAACTTTTCCTGACCAGATTCTTTTCCCATATAAGTAAACGAATAGATTGTCACCAGTATCCCCAATACCAAAACCAAAATTGATAACATCATACTGATCCCATCAAAACGGAACCAGACTTCTCCAAAACTCTGGTAATGACTTTGTCCGGTAGAAAAGACATTCGTGATAACGAAATACAAGAAAACACCTGTACCCAGTAGAGCAATTAAGGCTAACCATCCTGCCGGGTTGGTTCTTTTTTCTTTCTTAACATTTCGAGAAAAAACTCTCCCAACCAAATAAATAACTGCAGAAGAAATCATCGGAAAAATTAATAACCAGGTAAATGCTGTATTTACATCCATCTTACGCTCCTATCATCAAAACAGCAAATACACCAACCAGGGCAATCAAAATATAGAAAACATTCCAATTGAGTTTTCCAGTTTGAGTAATTCTTAAACTTTCACCTATACCCTGCGTTGCATCCACTATAAATTTATTAATTTTTTCAAATCCAAAACTCGCTTCTGCTATTCTTGCAATTGGTTTCAGTGCCGCTTGAATTCCAACTAAGACTGCTCTACCAAACCAGGTCATAATTCCAAGAGCAATAATCGCCAAAGCTATCCAGGTTGCAGGCGCAAAAATAACATGATTGAAGAGATGGACTAAGTCAATTTCCTGAATGGAATGGAAAGGAAGTGATGTACTCATCATCTTTGAAAATGGTCCGATTAATAACCAGGTTAGAAGGGCACCGATCGCTAAAGGAGTTAAGGCAATTTTCATATTCCTGCCAACTGGATGAATATGACGTTCCAATTTCTTTTCTCCATAAAAAACCATCCAGACACAGCGTGTTGTGTAGAGTGCTGTAAGACCTGCCACTATAAGCATAACCACATAAATCCAGATAGGATTACCATGCTCTAAACCCGCCTCAAGGATTAATTCCTTACTCCAAAAACCATTGAAAATCGGTATTCCAGCCAGGGCAAGCGATCCAATAATAAATACTGTTCTCGCAAACGGTAATTCTTTCCCCAAACCACCCATCTCCCGCATGTCTCTGGTCCCAACAGAATGGATAACTGCACCAGCAGCAAGGAATAACAATGCTTTGAAGACACTGTGGCTTAAGAGATGAAATTGGGAAGCCAGAATCCCACCAGCCCCGACTGCGTAGACCATATACCCTAATTGACTGACTGTTGAATAAGCCAGTACTCGTTTGAGATCATCAGCAACCAGAGCCATCAGTGCAGCCATGAATGCAGATAACATTCCAACGATCATGACAGACAACGTCCATCCGGGAACATCTTTAAAAGCCGGATAAAACCTGGCCAACAGGTACACACCAGCATTCACCATCGTAGCCGCATGAATTAAGGCACTGATAGGAGAAGGTGCTTCCATCGCATCCGGGAGCCAGGTCTGGAATGGGAATTGTGCAGATTTTGCTGCTGCGGCTATCAACATTCCAAATGCCATGATCGCCAGGATATTGCTGGGGAAGAGGGAGGTGTTTGAAATGAAGATATTGATATCAAAGTTGCCGGTGTAAGCATACAACAACGCTGCTGCCAGCAGTAATCCCAAACCGCCAACTTGCGTAATGATTAATGCCTTCATACCACCCGCAACCGCTTTTGGATCGTCATTATAAAAAGAGATCAAAGCGTAAGAGCACAAGGCCGTGATCTCCCAAAAAATGAACATCAACAATAGGTTACTGGTCAATACCAGACCAACCATTGCGCCGATAAAGAATAGAACAAACGAATAATATCTTCCCAACTGAGCTGAACCGTGCATATAGTCGACAGAAAAAATTACAGCCAGAGCACCAATAACAGTAGCCACAATAGACAGGAATAACCCTAATCCATCGGTGATAAAAGAAAAATCTCCATAAGAACTACCCATAGTAAATGAAAGGATGGTCCCACTTTTATTAACCCACAACATCGCAATCGAAGAAATAGCTGCTGTGGTTGAAAAAACGACAGCCAAAACATGTTGAATTTTTTCATGACGATCGCCTATCAGCCAGACGACCATTGCCCCAATCCAGGGCACCAAAATTGTGATTAAGACCAGAGGTTCTATTTGCACCATCGTTTCACCCCTTCAGCTTTGATATGTCGGCAATATCCAGGGTACCAACAATTCGCTTCACCTGGACAGCTAACGCTAAACCAATCACAGCCACAATTGTATCGGCAACAATTACTGTTAATGCCATGCTCTGACCAAGACTGGGCTGTCCCTGACTCTGGCCGACAAACACTAAACCCAGCATAGCGCCTTTAACCATAATCTGCAGACCAACCAATACCCTGATTAAATTTCGGGTTATGAGCAAACAATACAACCCAACGCCAAATAATCCAATCACTGCGGTTAATACAACCATTGAGGTACTAATATTCATTCTTGAACCTCCTTGTGAAGAATCCTGATTTGATACTCGTCGGTCAAGAGTCTTAACATGCTGATGACGCCAGCGAAAATCATAACTACCTGTAGATACAAATCAGCTTTTCGATTCTCCCAAACCATTTGTTGAAATCCGGCATCCTGATTTAAATTGATCGGAAAATTTAATAAAGGCAGCAATTGCCATCCAATCAGCACAATTGCCACAACTGTAAAAATCCTTGCCAGCCATTTGGGAATAAAAGTTAAATTAGGGATCGGCTCATCACCCGCAATATTAATGGCAAAAACAAAGAGTACCGTCACAAGACCAGCCCCAACACTCAACTCGATAACAGCGATTTGATAAGCACCTATTATGTACATCATGATAGCTACCAGAGCACTGGTACCTGCCAGCCATATTGCAGAAACCAATAGTCTTTTATCTCGAACAGCTTGAAAAGCACAAAATATAATCCCCACCAGGATGATGATATGCCACATGGAGTTCCTCCTAACTTGATCTGGGGTTTGAAAAACCTAATTGGTTATACTTCAGAAAGAATAATTTGTCATGTGAAAATTATCACAATTTTTCTAATTGTTAAGAACATTTTACACTATTTATATTACCAATTGTGAGAATAAAAAAAACAGAAGACAATTGAAGGTTCTTCTGTTTTAAAAATATTTTTTTAATTCTTATGCGAATTGTTTTTGCTTTTGAAGTTCAGTTACAATTTTTTCCTGATCGACAGGCAATTTATCCACCCGAACGCCAATAGCATTATAGATTGCATTGGTAATGGCTGGAATGGTTGGAATTAAACAAATCTCACCAATCCCTTTTGCACCGTAAGGTCCATCTGCTGTTGGATGTTCGACAATAAATGATGTGATTTCAGGTGTGTAATATATCGAAGGTACACGATATTTAGCCAAACGGTCTGTAATGACCCTTCCCTCCTCCAGGATGAAATCTTCAACCAATGCATGGCCAATCCCCATGACGATACCTCCTTCCACCTGTCCTTTCAGTCCTAATGGATTAATCGCGTATCCCACATCATTCGCAACAATGACTTCCGGTAC
This sequence comes from uncultured Chloroflexia bacterium, assembly GCA_963765655.1. GTDB lineage: Bacteria > Chloroflexota > Anaerolineae > Anaerolineales > Anaerolineaceae > UBA6170. The sequence continues at coordinate 605,117 of CAVXXH010000005.1, read as the reverse complement.
CTTAACCTCACCTGTAATCGTGTTGACCTCCACTAACGCTGCTTGAGCCGCGAAAGAGAAAGCGACGTGCATGTCCCCACCCTGCCCTAAAGGTTTGGTTTCTGGTGCCCAATAGGTATATAAAACTTTTGGAATAATTCCATCTATACGCAGATTCTGGGAGATCGTGAAAAGTTGAACTTCCTGACGATCAATTTGAGCTAAACCTTCTTTAAATTCAATTTTTTCTGGCGACACATCATATCGTTCCGCAAGCTCAGATGTCAGTAAATCACGCATGGCTCTGGAAGCATACTTAACCGCATTACCTGTGACGTAAGTTTGTCGAGAGGCTGTAGTAGGACCTCCATCAGGTGTCAGGTCAGTATCAGATAATAATACCTGTACCTGTTCAGCATTCTGTCCTAATTCTTCAGCTGCAATCAACTGTAAAACAGTTGGTAACCCCTGCCCTAATTCTGCTGATGCAGAACGAACTTCAAATTGACCATCGGGTAACAATTCGATTTCAGCCCCTGCTTTATCAGGCGCGCCACCACCGAGTCCGGTATTTTTATAGGCTACGGCGAAACCCCAGGCTCTGACAATGGCTGGATCATCTGAATCTTGAACAGGAATGAATGGATTTGGTCCAGCTTTTTCATACAAGGCTTTTTCTACTTTTTCGATGCATTCCAGTAATCCGACACTATCTTTCAACACTTGTCCAGTATTTGTAACACTACCAACGCGTAGTGCATTTTTCCTGCGTAATTCAATCGGATCAAGTTGTAGCTCTTCTGCCAGTGAATCCATCATCGATTCGACCGCAAAGGCGGACTGCATCACACCAAATCCGCGGAACGCTCCGGCGGGAGGATTATTGGTATACATGGCATAACAATCAATGTTTACATTTGGAACCTCATAAGGGCCAGAGGAGTGTGTGGTGGCACGCGTCATCACTTTTTCACCTAAGGATGCGTATGCTCCTGTATCACCATGTAATTCTGTCTGGACTGCCACGAGTTGTCCGTCATTCTTTGCACCCACTTGGATATTGATCTGGGTGGCATGTCGTTTCGGATGAACGATTAAACTCTCCTGACGATCAAATAACAATTTAACAGGTTTTTTGGTTTTCATCGTCAACATTGCAGCGTGGATTTGACCGGCTATGTCTTCTTTGCCACCGAACCCACCGCCAATGAGTTGACCAATAATCCTCACTTGATTTTCAGGTAGTCCAAGTACCGCAGCGACCTGTTCTCTATCGGAATAGGGAATCTGTGAACCGACATAAATTTCTAACTTACCTTCATCCGTTAACCGGGAAATACTGCATTCAGGCTCAATAAATGCATGGTCATTTGGATTTGTGTAAAATGTGTGTTCAAGGATCACATCAGCATCTTTAAAACCTTCAGATACCAAACCTTTCTGGACTTTGATGTGTTTCAGTAAATTTCCTGATTCATGAATTTTTCTGGTATCAGGAAGATGAGCTTGCACAGCAGAGGAAACAATGGGCAAAGGCTCATATTTAAACTTGATCAGATCATTTGCTTCAGAGGCGATTTCCCTGGTGTCAGCAGCGACGATGGCTATTGCATCTCCCACATACCGGATTGGATCACCTATACCAACCAATACCGGCCAATCCTTGATAAATAAACCATGTGTTTTTGCGAATGTGACATCTTTTGCAGTCAAAACTGCCTGGACACCGGGCAATGCTAATGCTTCGGAAATATCCAATTCAATTAAAATACCAGCAGGAATCATTGCCCGTTTTACTCTGGCGTGCAACATTTCTTCAAACGTGATATCGTCACTATAAATTGCTTTCCCGGTTACTTTCGCGATTGCATCAGGGCGACGACTGACCTGACCAACCATCCTTTTTCCCATTTTTGATGTCTGAATGACAGGCGAGATGACCGGTTTTCCTGATGTGATGGATTTTGATGCCGCCTGAATCGCCCCAATGATACTCGGGTAGCCTGCACAGCGGCATAAAGTATCTTTTAAAGCATATTTTATGTCTTGTAGTTCCGGAACGGGATTTTTTTCAAGTAATGCATAACTCGTCATGATTTGACCGGGTATACAAAACCCACATTGCACTGCTCCATATTCTATAAATGCATCCTGGAGAGGGTGTAATACCGTGTAAGTGTTACCATTATTTCCAACATTTTTAGCCAGACCTTCAATTGTGGTAATTTTCTTGCCATGTGCTTTAACCGCTGGATATGAACAGGATAAAATCGTCTCACCATCAACAACGACCGTACAGGCTCCACATTCAGATTCATTACAACCAATCTTTGTACCGGTTAATCTTAAACGCTCCCGTAGCAAGTCAGATAACATCTCTCCTGCAACAATTGGAAGTGAATATTCTTTTTCATTAACAGTAATTTCTAGTTTCTTCAATTCTTTCATTCGGTTTCTCCAGCCCTATTCCATGCAATTCTTAGAACTTTTTCCAGTAAGGCTTGTGCCAAATGATAACGATATTCGGAAGTCGCCCTCATTTTGCTGGTTCTGAATTTTACTGTCTCCAGAATGGTTGCTTTTGCCCTTGAAATTATGTCATCACTTAATTTATTTCCTCGAAATGCATCCTCCACCAGCAATGCGCGGGTTGGAACCGGACCTGATGGGCCAAAAGATATCCGAATATCCTCCACCACGTCGTCATTTCTTCGTAACCAAACTGCATGATTCAAAATAGGTAAAGCTACTCCTTGAGGACGCATCACTCGATCAAATGCAGATCCTTCTCCAGAATTTTTAACCGGGAATTCAAACCCCACCAAAATTTCATCATTTGCCAGGGTTGATTGGCCTGGTCCTTTGAATAAATCAAGGATTTTCTTTTTTGAATACCCGGAATGTGAGTAGGTGATGGCAGTTGCACCCATCACCACCAATGAAATCATTCCATCTGCAGCAGGTAATGCGTGAGCGACGTTTCCACCTAGTGTTGCTGAATTCCTAACCTGAGGTCCACCGATCAAACCAGTCGCCTCTGCAACCGCCATTGCATGTTCTTTGATCAATGCTGAATTTGTGATTTGACTGACAGGTACTCCAGCTCCAATAAATATCTGTTCACCCATCGCCCTCAATTCTCGCATCTCATCAATATGGTTGAGATCGATTAAAGTTTTCATAGTTGGATGGCTGCCTTGTTGTATTTCTAACAACAAATCCGTTCCGCCAGAAACAAAACGAACAGGTTTTTCTGCCTGCTGATATGCTTCTACTGCCTCTGTTAAACTATAGGCTAATTGGTAATCTTTCCAGATTGTCATTTTTTCGGTGGGTCCTTTCATCTGGCGGCACTTTTCGACGGTTTCAAAGAACCGACGCCGGTCTATCATCAAAAACCGACCACCGAATTAATTATTTGGTTTTTAAATTTTTTTTTGATCTCTATGACATATTATATCGAAATTTTTTGGTAATTCAATATTTAATCAATCCTCCAAATCATGAAGCAATAATATTTGATTAATTAAAAATTCATAAACAAGTTAAAAATTGCGTATTTTCTTTCTTCGCGGTATACTGCGAGCTACTTCAAGGTAAAAGGATGGTTCATGCAGAAGGTGATAAGAAAAATTATAGAGTGGGATAATCATCTTACAAACAAAATCCGCTTAAAACCATCTTCCAAATTAATCTGGCGATTAGCAACCATAACAGCTCATTCAGGCGATTCCTGGTATTGTCTGAGTGTCTTATTAATCATCTGGTTATTTGCAAGAAATGAATGGCGTAGCATTGCTGCTTCTATGGGTTTAGGTACCTTTATTCTGGCAATTATCGTATTAGTCATAAAATTTTCCATTCGAAGAAAAAGACCCGTTGGTGAATGGGGTGAATTTTATCGGAACACAGATCCTCATTCTTTTCCATCCGGGCATGCTACCAGAGTATTCTTTCTGACCTCGATGGCCTGGAGTATTGCACCTATCTGGTTTGCCATTTTACTTTCCATTTGGGCACCTTTGGTAGCCCTATCAAGAATTCAAACAGGCTTACACTTTCTGTCCGATGTGCTGGCAGGTGTACTTTTGGGTTGGGTATTAGGGAAATTAGTCCTGTTAATGCTTCCTATGATTGTCCTATGGTTTCCCTGGGCATTCTAACAGATTAAGCACTCTGGAATTTCGGTAAAACTGTTTCTGAAAAATGGATCAGACTTTCCATATCTTCAAGATCAATCCATTGCAGCATAATTTCATCAAGACCGGTTTGGTGGTATTCATGTAATTTATCTGTAACCTGTTCAGGTGATCCAACAATGATGCCACGTTGAGTCATTTCTTTTGGATCTCTACCGTTCAATTTTGTTTGTAGATGTTCTTGATTTTTTCCATAAGTTAAATTCGTCATGAGCGATCGGCGAATTTCGGTGGGTTTTTTACCTTTTGTAAGGAGTAATTGATCCAATAAAGAATTCTTTTCCCTGTATTTTTCAGGTGTAAGAAAAATTGCATTCCATTCCTTTGCGAATTCAACGACCAGTGGAAAAGTATATTTTTCTCCATTCCCACCGATTAAGATTTCTGGACCATCTTTACGATTTGGACGAGGTAAAAGTATCGCATCGTTTAATTGATAATATTTGCCATTTATCGTTATGGGATCATTCGAACGAAACAAATTTGAGATAATTGACAAACCTTCTTCGAATCGTAAGAACCTATCTTTGAAGCTCAACAAGTCAAATCCATAATTTTGGTGTTCACGCTCCTGCCAACCCGCACCTAATCCTAATTTCAGTCTTCCTGCGGATAAATCATCCACCGCAGCTGCCATTCTGACAGTAAAGACGGGATTCCTGAATGATACAGGTGAGACAAGTGAGCCAAACCTGATCCTTTTCGTCGTTGTTGCCAGAAATGTTAATGACGTCCATAGCTCTAAAGAATCTTTATCAGGAGGATTCGCATTCGTGAAATGATCAGAGCGGTACAAACCATAAAAACCATATTTCTCAACTATATTTACTATTTTTTTCCAATTGGTCCAATTCAGCCCGTTTTGCCCCTCTATCATGATAGAAATTTTCATTAAACTTCCTCGCTATTTAGGTAAAATTCTTAGAATTTGGTTACTGGAGGCACCACGATAAACGGCTCGAATTTCCTGTTCCTCAGCATTAAAGTCCCATTTTCCTGATTCAAATTCAACCCTAAAACCGCGAGGATATTGGTATTCTGGTACAAATACAACCAACTCACCATCATTTTGATCTTCGAACAATAAAGTATATTCTTTACGCCGATAATCAAACGATTGACTCCTGGGACTACCTGAGATTATCCTCATATATGGCCGGATGATGGCCTTTAATCCCCTACCTCCGGAGTATATGTTGTCCGGATCAACCTGTTGATCTGGGCTGAAAATGGATAAGTCTTCATCATTCCACAAATCACCACGTTCATTCGAATTATCAGCGGTGTAATTCCAAATGGTCGAATCTAGAAAAAGTTCTTCAATAATTTGATAATAGAGATCCAAAGCTTCAGCCTGGGAGGAAAAATCACCACTTTTATAAGATCTTTTTCTGTTTAAATCATAGGGAACGCCAAATTCACCAATTACTGTTGGGACGCCACCCAATTTCACATCAGCATCATTTTTTATATTTTTCAATTGATGATAAAAAACCTTTCTGACATTCTTTTTCCCAAAAACAAGCTTCATCTTCTCGGTATCCATTGTGTAATTGGAATTGAAATTTTTGGTTAATAAGGTGACGCCATCATACCAATGGTTGGAATTAATAATCATCTGAGTATCTTGATCGGTCCATGCGGGTAACTTGAAGTTCAGGTACTCCCTCAATAAAAATGAAAGCATCCGGGTCAATTTTTCGGACAGCTGTAGAAAATCGATTGATGAAAGGTTTCAGATAATTGTTTGAAAAATCTACTTTTTCTCCATTAACCTCAGAAAAATAATAAGGATTGAGCAACACTGGATTGTTCTTATCATCAGTTGTCCATACACCATGTTGTTTCCACAAACATTCATTACCTGTCTGCCAGGCTCGGACTTCTTTTTGATTGATCATTTTCCAGTCTGTCAGACGCAATGCTAACATTTGAACTTTCCATAATTCGACTTCCTGTTGTCTACCATCACCTAATAGAATTGATTGCCATGGAGTTGGCATTTCTCCCAGTTTCAGTTGCCCATGATTTTTTCTTAGATCCGGAAGCCCAATCCAACCATTCGATGGTTCATTGAGACTGTCGTATCCGATTACATTGTCAAATTTTTTTAGTCTTTCGACAATTTTCAAAATGGAATTTATATAATGGTCTTGCAGATAATCCTGAATTTGTACACCAGCAATATGGAAATTAGGTGCAAAATCCCTTCCTCCAAAAAATAAAGTAAACATTGTGGCAGACGCAAGTTTTTGGTAATTAGTCGACCAGATCATTCGTGGAAATGGATCGCCATGAACATTATGAACAATTGCTGCCCCACTTGGATGCAAGTTCTTAATTTCAAATCCAGCTAATTCCAAAGTCCATCCAGGTGCGCCATCTCCACCGGTAAATCTACTCCAGACATCCTGATGGGGATCAATGAAAATTGTGAAATCATAATCCCTGGCCTTCTTAACAATTTCTTCAAAATAATCCAGGTAGTCTTCATCATAAATTCCAGGCCCATAATGTTCAATGGCTTCCCAAGTGGTCAGTAACCGAAGAAAATTAAATCCCCATTTTTTCAATCTCTCAAAATGTTCGTCTGCCTCTGCCAGTGGGAATGGTCTTCCGACAAACGACAAATTTAAGTGATCAAAAAAACCATCTTTTTTATATGTGGCTCCATTCGGTTTAACCGGTACTTTACTGCTACCGCCTAAATTTACACCTCGAAAAAAAACTTTTCGGTTGTCACGATCAATAAAATGTTGTGATTTCAATCCAAAAATTTTCATAATTCACCTATTCAATAATTATATTGGATTTTAAAATTATCATGAACAAACCTGAATTCGGGCAAACAAAAAATCAATCACTTGCAATCAAACACCAAATTTCCCATCATTCCAACCTTCAACTTGATTAATAATTGACCAAATAAACTTGTTCGAGTATTCTTAAAGGCGGGAGTGGTTAGGTCCCGGTGGGCTTCCCGGTCTTCAAAATCGGTGGCGGGTTGTTATGCAGGCCGCGGTGGGTTCGACTCCCATCCATTCCCGCCTGTATCAAAAAGACATGGCTCATTGCTTGTCTTTTTTACATTAATTGGTATTTCTTTTAGAAAATTATTAGAATGGTAATAGGGCTAATTATGGAAACACATTCATTTCTGGAATATGATCTACAACCTCTGCACGAATTTATTAGAAGCTACATGATTGTCGAAAGTATCACAACCGGCAGAAAAGAAGATAAGTGGTTGATTCGTTACATTGGTAATTTAAAAAATCCAGAGCAAAGTGAAACCGCATTTGATACCATTGAAAAAAGAGCAATAAATTACAAATTTTCAGTTTTATTAACAGAAGAAAATAACAAGCACGTAATTTATCTCCTCGATGAAATTCCTGCTGCGAAAAAATCAAATCCCAGAACCAATTTGATTCTCTTCATTATTACCATTTTCAGTGTTCTTGTCACAGGTGGAATTTTTTCCACCCCAACATTGCCAGAAAAATTTGATTTACAAGCCATCTTACTCATTGCAAAAAATGGTTGGCCTTTTGCCATAGCTATCCTGGCAATTCTTGGAGCACATGAGATGGGTCATTACATAGCTGGTAGAAAACATGGCGTCAATGTTACTTTACCTTATTTCATACCATTACCAATCATCAGCCCTTTTGGGACGATGGGCGCATTCATCAATATGAAAAGCATTCCCAAAAATAAGAAACAATTATTTGATATCGCGATTGCAGGGCCAATCAGTGGGATTGTTGTTGCTATTCCTATAATTATTTTAGGATTGACGTTGTCACAGGTTGAAATGCTGCCAACTCAAATTCCAGTGGATAGTGGGCTTCAAATGGAAGGTAATTCTTTGCTATATTTGGGATTGAAGTACCTCGTGTTTGGGGAATGGCTCCCTAATCCTCAATCTTATGCAGGATTAAATCCAATTATTTATTGGCTGCGATATTTCTTTACTGGGCAACCCTTTCCATTTGGTGGATATGACGTCATGATTCATCCAGTCGCCTGGGCTGGATGGGCGGGGATATTGGTAACCTCCTTAAACCTTATACCCATCGGCCAATTAGATGGAGGACATGTTCTAACCGCCGTTTTTGGAAAAAAAGCCAGAAAATTAACCCCAATATTTCTGGTCATCATGGGTTTGTTAGGATTTGCATGGTCTGGTTGGTGGTTCTGGGCATTTTTATTAGTATTCCTCAATCAAATACCATCTCAAATGAAGGATTCTGTCACCCAATTAGACCCAACCAGAAAGAAATTGTCCTTCCTTATGCTGATTTTATTTATTTTGGTTTTCACCCCTGTTCCATTGGTTATCATACTGGGTTAAGCCAGCATGGTATGGATCGTTTCTCCATCCAGATTGATATATTTTCCCATTGCCTGGACTGTTAAACATGAATGAGCTGGAAAAACGCACACCAAACTACCTGGTTTAATTTCCTCTGGTATTCCATCCAGCATTACAACCACGCCATGCTCTTGAGAAAGTGAGCGTAGATAACCGACAATCTTTTTGTCATCCCAACCCCAGCCATTTAGGGATGGAAGTGATACCAGACCATATGCATTCTGAACCGCACCCCACACATGAGAATCTTTTGACAGATGAATGGCACCCCCATAAATAACAACTTCGTTTTGTTCCGGATGGACTGCAACTACAGGGCAAACCACCGTAACTGCTATCTCCTCTAACTGGCAAACACCTGCCTGAAGCTGCTGTACATCATAAAAAAGAAAATTACCAGGTCGAAGTTCGTCCACATTTCCTAAATCATTTACTAATCTGGAAGAAGGTGTATCCCCTACAGAAATTTCTAAGTTGGAATATCCAAGTTGATTTAATTGATTTTGTATATCAAATAATATTTTCACCGACTGATCATAAACAGAGCGAATTTTTTCAATAGTCTTGAACCGATAACTATGCCCAGCGTGCGTGATTAATCCTTTAAGCGTAATATTTTTACTTTTCTCTAATTCTTTTGCTAATTCTGTTATTTTTTCAAATTGATCGCTTTTCAAACCACACCGGTTTGCACCCGTATCGATCTTTATCCAGCCGGAAATCTGGTTGGGAAGATGTTGATCTATAATTGCGACTGTACCTTCATCCTCAAACAATAAGGATAATTTAACTTTTTTAGATAATTCAACAATCTCTTCGATTTGTAATATATTTACCGGAAAGGCGATAAAAATATCATCCCAATCATGAGCCGCAAAATAAATCGCCATATCAATGGATGAGACTGTGATTTTATCAATCCCAATTTCCCGAAACCATTCTCCAATTTCAGCAGATTGATGAGTCTTAAAATGAGGTCGAAATTGTATGCCCTGGGAAAGGATATTCTTACTCATTAGCGCAAGATTTTTCCTGGCTTTAATTTCATCTATTAATAATGTCGGTTGATGAATACTGGAAAAAATTGTCACCTTTCATTCTCCATTTAAGGTAAATACCCAAAATAGATTTGACTTCCATAAGCAAAATGAATAATCCCATTTGGATTCACCGTAAAGGCGGTTAATTTACTTGACTCGTCGAGATCCTTCGCCTGACTGGATATGTTTGGGCTAATTTGTTGTTGTAGGTTAAGTGCCATACTGAAATGATAAATAGCCTGATGATTCGCATCCATAAAATATATCGATGGATCAGGTGGAAGTGTAACGTAAACTTGGGAAATCTCTGATCCAGGTAAAACACTGTAATTTTCTCTGGTCTTTCCTCCCAATATCAAACCGTACCCTATGTTGTTCTCACAGGTTAATTGATTCAAGTTACATCTCGTTAATTGTCCACTCGCGTGAACCAAAAATAACTCCTCCTGGTTTACAGAAATATCAAGGGAACCTGCTAAATCTTCAGGAATGTTACTCGAAAAAATACTTTCAGGAACCTGATCGAAAGCATATTCATTGGATGGATACCGGTAAATGTCTCTGTTTTTGTCTCCTGAGTCCAAAACATAAAGGCTATAACCATTAAAGGCGATTGCTTTGATCTCACCCCAATTCATATCCGATCTTTTCAATTCAATTGCGATCGGATCATTTCCAGGAATACACATAATAAGATTTCCTCGTCCATCGATTCCCATTAGGGATGTGTTGATCTCATTCGCATTATTGACTGGTTCAATATCAATCAATGGATCCACAATGACTTCACCATACTTACCTGGTCCACACACAAATGAATTATCAATTATATAATCTGGTCGAGTCGCAATCATTCTGATTACTCTTCCTGTTCCAGAATCCAATGCATACACATCGCCATTCGTGTTGATTCCCATACGGCTGATTTGAATTCGTTTATCCAGACCACCAAAAATTGTTGGCTGTATGTCAATTCTGGCAACACCTTGAAGTTCATCCAGTTGGGTTTGAATAAATTTTTTAATTTCAGTGGTCGATTCTGATTTTCCATAGCTCTCTGATTCGGTGACCAATCGTAAAGATTCTTGATACATCAAAATCTGATTGTTGACATCTGGTTCATTTAAAGCGTCACTGATTAATAAATTAGCATTCGCAATTAATTCTTTCTGTTGTGAACCAACCCCACTTTGAATGTAAACCGTGATTCCAATCGCAGACACAAACAAAGCTACCAGAATAGCAATCATCAACATGGATGATGAAGACAAGGAATTGGGATCTTTTTCAATATCTGAGTTGGATGAAGATTTAACAACTTTTTGAAGACCTTTTTTTAGGTTATTTGTAAATTTTGTGTATTTTCCATTCAGGTTGTGAAAAAATTTCCGAACACTCAAAAGGAAAATTGCAAAAGCTTTTGATTCATTTTTTGTAACTTTCTTTTTTTGAAATATTTCCTGATCATCTTTTCCAGAATCCCAGGAATCGCCACTTATATAAATGCCATCCTGTGACTGCATATGAGGAGTTTCTTCTTCCTTTATTGGTTGATTAGCTCGTTCATCGTCAAAAATTTCCAATTGGAATTGTTCAGTAATTTGATCAGTGCGTGGTTTATCATAATTTTCTCCCGTTGTAAAATTCGGTAGATCTACAGTTGAACCAGCGAGAGCTTCATCATCAAATTTTTCTGTAAAAAATTTATTTGTGGGTGAAGAATTTTCATAGCTGTCTTCATTTCTTCCAGAAATTGATATGGGTGAACTAAAAACAGGTGGAACTTCCTGAAAAGAAGAATTTATGTCTTCATTATCTGAAGTAGAAAATTCTGCTGAATCAAGTTTTAATTGATGAACACTTCCATTTCCATTTCGGAATTGAATAATAACTGCTTCAAAATCATCCTGGCATAATTGCCTAAGCGATCTTCTTAAATGGCTAATGGAAAGTCGCTGGTTATCGAATAATGCATCTTTTGTCCACGTTTTTGGAGGTTTTGTTGAAAGAATGATTCGATCACTTTCATTAATTTTTGAATGGAAAAATCGAAGCTTTATACTCTTGCCAACACCTATCCCCTCTATTCCATGTGTTCTGTCCTCAAATTTTTCTATTCTGATTCTGGATAAGTGATAGGAAGTTGAGCCTCCAGCGTGAACCAGGTATAAATCATCTTTATTGAGAACCAGTAATTGTAAGGATCCCAGAATGGGAGGTTGTGAAGTGGTTATTACGTTTAGCTGGTTGAGAAGATTATTAAGAAATTCACCAGCTATTTTTGCAGCTGTTGTAATCGGACCCTTCGTTTTGTAATATTGATCACCGGTCTTTGCCACCATTTCATTTATTTGTTTTTCTTCTTTGGCAGTTAATTTTTTAAATGGGGTAAAGCGGATTACAATAATATCTTCTACTCGTGTTCTAGTGGCTTTTCGATGGACATTCCCTGCAAAATATCCTGATAAATTGGAATATTCTTCATTTTTTTTGAAACCAAAAGGATATATGAATAGATCAAACACGATAAAAAAATCCTCTCATTTGAATAAATACATTATCTTTTGATTATACAACCTAATTTTATATGCTCCCTATTCCCAACGTGCAATGACTAATGTAATAAAAAACAACCAGATACATTAAAGATATTACAGAACAAAGATTTTTTGTTTTATTTTTTCTATAATCAAATTAATGTGACATAATTATGTTTTTTGAAAGGCTAGGTTCTTAAATGACAGTTGAAAAAGATGCGATTTCTTTGGATGTAGGATCACGTTTGAAAGAACTTCGTGAAGCTCGACATATATCAATGCGAGAATTAGCTCGTAGAAGTGATTTATCGGCAAATGCATTAAGCATGATCGAGAGGAACCTGACTTCTCCTTCAGTAAGCACGTTGAATAAATTAGCAACTGCATTGGAAATTCCAATTACTGCATTCTTTAGATACAATCCTGATAAACAAAATGTTGTTTTTTGTAAGGCTTCTGAAAGAAATCGTGTGCCATTTATGAAGGGACTCTGGGAAGGTCTGGGGGGCGAATCTTTCATTGGGCGGATTGAAGCATTTATGCTCACATTAGAGACTGGAGGATCCAGTGGTCCACATGGAATGCTTCACTCTGGTCATGAATTTGTTTATTGTTTGAGAGGAAAGCTTGAATATGATGTGGCGGGCGAAAAATTTCAGTTGGAAACAGGCGATAGTTTAATTTTTGCTTCTCAACTTCTGCATCGCTGGCGGAATACCGGTCCCAATGTCTGTAATGCTATTATCGTAATCTCAGGATACGAAGATAATGAAAATCCTTCAGAATTTCACCTTGCTTCTGCAAAAATTATTGATGGCTTAAAGAATTTATCAAATTCTGGTGGATAATCAAACCATCTGAAAAATTAATTTGGTTCATTATCCAGGCGTAACCCATGCCCTCTGACAGTAACCAGGTATTCGTGTGTCGGGTCAAACAAAGAAAGTCGATCTCTAAGTCTGCGCACCAATGCGTCCAAAGCCTGTTCAGAAACACCCACAGCTTTTTCATCTCCCCATATAATCGCAATCAAATCAATTCTGGAAACAACTTTTCCCTGTTGTTCATTTAATGTATGTAGTAGTCTGAACTGAGGCACACTTAATGGTGGTAGAATTTCATCTTCCCCTAACCACACTCGCCGAGAACGAAAGTCCAGATACAATTTTTTCTGTTTTTTTAAAGTCTGAGGATCCGGTAACAATTCCCGATCGAGTGGCATTGTTGCATCAGAACTCAGGAAAAAGAAGCTCTGAACCAATGCAATTTGAACGATATCACCCTCTTCCAGAATGGACGGACTTTCCAGTAATGAGCCATTTAAAAAGGTTCCATTTTTACTTCCTAAATCCTCAAGTAGTACACCATTTTTGTTATAAGTAAATCGCGCATGAACTCTGGAAACTTGACGGTCTGGAACCACTATTTCACAGTCCGGATCCCTTCCAACGTGAATTTCGGTTTTTATCCCCCAGCGTTGCCCCAACAAAGGCCCATTCTGTGCAATTAAAATTGGAAATTCAGAAAATAGCTCTTCCATCATGTCCTCAGTCCTTCAGGAATCTCTTCAACTTCCCACAAATATAAAAATTAAACTCGGAATAATTTCCAATTACTCAGCTTTATTGGTATATCGAATAAGGTATAATATATCAAATAAACGCCGATTTGTAAAAAAATAGCAAGTGACAATTTAAATAGGAGAGAAGAAAATGCCGCTCCCGTTGAAAACGGGGGATGTATTGCGTGGTCGTTATCGCATCCAAAAAATCATTGGACAAGGTGGTTCTGGATCAATTTATCTCGCAGATGATTTGCGATTATCGGGCCGACAATGCGCCCTAAAAGAAGTAGAACACTATTCAAACCTTCCGGTAGATTTGATTAAAGAAGCACGTGACCAATTCCTACGAGAAGCTACAGTTCTGGCCAGGTTGGATCATCCAAACTTGCCAAAAGTGTCTGATTTCTTTTCCACGGGTACGAGGGATTATTTGGTCATGGATTATATTCCCGGCGAAGACTTGCGCACCATTATGTTGAAAGCTAAACAAAAAAATCATTTTCTATCCGAAATTGATGTACTGAGCTGGATTTCTCAATTATCTGATGCATTAATTTTTCTACATGAACAAGATTCCCCAATCCTACATAGAGATATTAAGCCCAGTAACTTGAAATTAACCCCCAGTGGATTATTAAAACTTGTCGATTTTGGATTGGTGAAAATTGCCGCTCCTGGTGAGGTGACGATTACGATCGTCCAGGGACAGGGAACTGCATTATACACTCCACTGGAACAATACGGTGGTGATCAGGGACATACAGACGTTAGGAGTGACATATTTTCCATGGGATCAACGATGTACCATCTCCTGACAAACACGCCTCCAACTGATGCTCGTCAGCGATTCCTGAATCCCGAATCGCTTAAATCACCTCGATCCATCAATCCAGATATCAGTATGCGTACTGAGAAATGTGTTTTATGGGCAATGAATTTACATCCTGATGAGAGACCAATTGATGTGAGCCATTTTCGTCAGGCCTTATTCGGAGATCGATCAATTCCTCTCCGCCCCATCAATAAAAAAATTACCTTTCAGGAAATTATTAGAATGAACCCTGAACAGACTTTAGTACTTTCAGCAATTTTTATTTTTATTCTCAGTTTTCTAATGACAGTGGGAAATTAATCAGGATTTCCTTATTTCCACTCTTCCTTTGACGTACCAGACCCATCCGATAAAACATCCAATGATCCCACCTAGAAATGAAACAGCCATCAAATCAATCGGTTTGAGGGATAAAGTCCACTCCACTCTCATGATCGTTTGAAAACTGATCATTATGTATGCCAGCAATCCCCCGATAAATGCCAATATTGCCCATCGGGTACTCCAACGAATTGAAATTCTTTTCTTTGTAAAGAAAAACACACCAACCGACATCGATGTCACAATCAATACCATCGCAATCCAATCACTGAATCTTGGAAGGACAGGTGGATTATCTTTAATCAATAATACCGGTACTGTTGGGGTTAAAGTTGCTGTTAAAGTCGGACTTGGAGTTTCAGTCATTTCCGGGGTGGATAAAACTACGATTGTTGCTTCAGCACCCTCTGGTACCGGGACGTCGATTTGAATGACTTCAGAATTATAAGCAGGATCACTTACTGCTCTTATTTCCAATAAACCGGTATTTTGCACACGGTAGTTTACCTTGGCGATTCCTTTTTGGGTAATTGATTCAACTTGTTGAACATTACTCCCTTTTTCAATATAGCTGAATAAAAACCTGACAATGGTACCATCTGGGACTGGATTCATATTGTAATCAACGATTACACCCGTTTCCAAACTAATTGTTTCTCCCAAATCCACCTTAGGAATATTCGAAAAATCCGGTGAGGGATCACTTGCACCTGGAGATATTTCCGCTGGTGTTCTCATAAACAATGAAATAATCTGGTTAGGATTGGGAGCAGTTCTGGAAATTAAGTCATAACCAATTCCCGGAACACTTACTGGTAAGACACCCTCAGCTGAAATCTCCTGAAACAATAACCTGGTTGCAGTATCGATAAACTCAGCTGTTTTACTGAACAAGACATAATAAGCAGTCAATTTACTGATATCAGTAGCATCCAGATAATATGGTGCATTAAATCCAAAAGCGATCACTTTTTTATTATTTATCAGGTCAGGTCGATCCGCCAGGAATTTTTGCAAAGCCATTGAATCCTGGTTTTCAAAGTTTGGTTTTATAAATGAAAAAACGATCCAATCTGCATTTCGTAATTCAGAATCTAAAACAGATGACGATTGGGGATCATTTAAATAACGATTTAAGTCAGCAAATGTATAGGAAGACATTCGTGATAGTGTAACCTGCTCTCCTGCTCCGGGACCGTATAAGCGTAATACAGCATCCTGAAAAGTAGTAACCCCAAATATCGATTCGGATGGACAGTCTACACACTGCCTTGCAGAAATTGTATCAGTAATGAATAGAATTCTCTCATCACGTTGAGGTGGTTCTGGAAGTATCACGCTCAATTCGACCAGATCCGGACTCATCAACACGACCGAATTGCTCGCGATATCAAAATTTATTTGTTGATTGTTACCAATTTTTTCTAGATTCTCCACATCAGGAATAATTTTTTCGATTTCAAAATCATCATATAGTTCATACTTAAGTTTCAATATTCTTTTTACTGATGAATCAACTCGTTGAGCAAATGCCGGATCCTCCAAATATTTTTGGGTAAAGAACTCTAACACCCGTAATGTGGTTGAATATGGGTCTAAATCGCTCGTATCCACGTACAGATCCAAGAGTAGAAGGTCATTCCCCGAAATGAGTGCATTACGAGATATTTGCCTGGGATCAAAACCTTCACCGGTTGGATTGAAAAACTTCCTGACAGCACTCGAACCTAGGTTATCACTGACGATAATTCCTCCTGAATTGCGCCATGATTCAAAGGCTGGCAATGACATGAGTTGCTCTTGGGCGGATTGGTCAAAACTGACTGGTCGGGTAGTTGAACGAATATTTCCTTGAAATCCCTGATAGCGGATATGAGACATTAATAAGCCATCAGTAGTTGACTCTTCATTTGGTGAATTACCCGTTACTGAGAAAAAAGGTGCCAATTCAATTTGTTTCAATTGTTCGAGAGATTTCCGAACAGTTGCCACTTCATTTTCCGGCAATCTATCTGAGGACCCTCTTCCAGGAAAGTGTTTGGATATTACCGCCATCTGATTATTGCTGCCAGAATGAACGCCCTTGATATAAGCCTTTCCCAATTCTCCAACCCAAAAAGGATCTCCTCCAAATGTTCTGGCCCCCAAATCATCGCCACCTTCAACATAAGGAAAATCCAGGACATCCAAAGAAGGGCCTAATAACATGTTAAATCCTAAAGCGGATAGTTCTTCACCCAACACATTTCCAACACCTTCAGCAAGGTTCAAATCCCAGGTGGCACCAATTGCCAATTGACTTGGTAAAGTTGTCACACCATTGATAATCGAATTATAAGGATATGAATCACCTTCCTGAGAAATAGCGATAAATATTGGAATATAGTTAGACGGTTGCATAGTACTGGTATTTGAATCACCTGATTCAAGAACTATTGGCCCATCCCATTCAATTTGTTGTAATGTTTGGGTTAATTGATATACATTTTCAATCGTGTTAAGTGACGTAAAATTATCGTTCGTTAAATTAAGAACTACACCACCAACATGTCGATTTACAATCAAATCATAAATTTCACTTTTTTCCGAAACTTCGCGCCCCTGAAATGCAACCAGGAATAATTGCCCTACCTTTTCTTCAGGAGTCATTTTTTGAAATAAATCTTGAACTTTTATATCTACATCATTAATTTGTGCATCAGCAGCAGAATATCCAATTCTTGAGGGAAATAACATGGATATTACTGTGAGCAGTATACAGATTCTAAAAAATCTTCTCATTAAATATTAAAACGAATCCTTCCAGCGTTCGCATATCATTTTATGGTAATCTGCTTGAATATTACAGCCCGTTATTACCAGTACTGGTTTGTTGACAATAATTTTATTCATAAGAATTGCGGCAAATGGAACAGCAGCAGAGCCCTCAATGACCACTTGATAATGATACCAGACATAAGCAATCGCCTGTTCAATTTCATCTTCATTAACAAGAACAAAATCATCCAGCATGCTTCTTACTAAAGGAATTGTTATTGAGTTTTTTTCTACACCGCCCGTCAACCCATCTGCAACGCTTTTACGTTCAACAACATTTTTCATTGTTCCATTATGATAAAGGGAGTGGAAATAAGCAGAATTTTCACTTTGTATACCAATAATCCTTGTTTTTATACCATTTAACTTAAATGCCAAACCAATTCCAGAAACAAGTGCCCCCCCACTGACGGGAACCAGACAGGCTTCGGAGTCATAGGGCTTTATTTGATTTATTAATTCCAAACCCAACGTCGCTTGTCCAGCAATTACCTGCTCATCATTATAAGGAGAAACCCATGTTGATCCTCGTTTAACAGCATAATTTTGTGCTTCGATTTCAGCCTGACTATAATCTCCAGCAATTTTATGAACAGTAGCTCCAAAGTTAAGAATGGCTTCTTCTTTATTCTTAGCCGTCTTTTCGGGAATGAAGACAGTTGCTTTTGCACCAACTAATTTGGCTGCATACGCAACACCCAGGCCATGATTTCCAGCAGAGACGGCAACCAGCCCTCTTTCCTGCTCCCAGGGGGCTAAAGCTAAAATCTTATTTAATGCACCACGAATCTTAAAAGCACCTGTTTTTTGTTGGTTTTCCCATTTGATATACACATTCAGAACAGGATCAAGAGTTAATGGTGTCAAATTAATTTTTTCTTTGATTCTGGTTGCCGCAGCTAGAATAGAGTCAGAATTAATCATCATTCCTTAATAAGTCTTCTTGCCAGGGAAGGATCATCAGTAATGAGTCCATCTACATTATCCTTCAGCAATTTTATTATTTCCGCTTCAGTGTTTACAGTCCAGACATTTACTTTTCGATTTTGTTGATGTTGCTTTTCAATAAATCGTTTATCTACATCATTATAATAAGGATGAATCATATCTGGACTTACCCATCTCATCAGATTTGATCGGAAAATCCAACCACTGATTCCAGGTGGTGCCAGTAAAGCAACAGGCACGGTCGGCACTATTCTTCTGGTTAAGATGAGATTATATGGATGAAAAGACGAGAAAAACACATTTTCCTCGATGCACATTCGCTTAACCAAAGTAGCTGCTTTCAGCGCTAATCCGTCACTTATGGAAGAATAATTTGTTAATTCAATATTTATTAATAAACTCTTTGAAAATTCTTCCAGTACTTCGCTTAAAAGGGGGATTTTTTCTCCTGTAAATTCAGAAGAAAAAAAGCTTCCCGCATCCAAATCTCGCAAATCTTTCAGATTTGTGTCAATCACTTTTCCATGACCATTGGTGGTTCTATCTAATGTCTGGTCGTGAATAATTACCATTTCTCCGTCTTTAGAGCATTTAACATCAAACTCGATGCCATCAGCAGATAATCCAACTGCTTTTCGAAAAGCAGCCATCGTATTTTCTGGTGCGTAAGCAGAAGCGCCTCGATGAGCGATAATAATAGGTTTTTTAATTTCCACAGTGAAACCTTTGTTATAAATCTACGAAATAGGATGCAGCTGCTCTATCAATCAGTTCCTTATTCAAAATGGGTTCAATATTCATATACCGGGAAATGTCAATAATCTGATCACAAATATCGCGAGGATGAGAAGCACGAAGATTACGGCTGCGTTTAATATAATGCTCCTGCAATAAATAAGCTAATCCTTCATCCGTATAAGTAACGCCCTTTTGGGAGGACACTCTACGGAATAATTCCCGATAGTCCTCATAAGACGGATCACCAATTTCGATTTTATGACGCAATCGTCTCAAGAATGCTTCATCGACCAGATCTTTTGGAGGCAAGTTCGTTGAGAAAATTACCAGAACATCAAAAGGAACTTCTATCTTTCTACCTGTGTGTAAACTCATATAATCAATTCGATTTTCCAATGGCACAATCCAGCGATTCAATAAGTCCCTCGGACGAACCAATTGACGTCCAAAATCATCAATCAGCAAAATACCACCGTTTGCCTTCACCTGAAATGGCGCTTCATAATATTTGTTGGTTGTATCAAATACCAGATCCAGACCAGCCATTGTTAGTTCACCACCGGTGATAATAAAGGGGCGGCGGACACGTAACCATCGCGGGTCTCGACGAACCCCAGTCCTGGCTGAACCTGTTCCAGTTGTAGTCGTATCATCTTCACGTACTAATTGGTGGTTGACTGAATCATATAGTTTGATCACCTGTCCATCCACATAAATGGAAAATGGGATGTACATGGTTTGACCCTGGACCAAATTGCCAATTGATCGAGCAACACTCGTTTTTCCATTTCCTGGAGGACCGTATAAAAATATGGAGGTTCCAGAATTGACTGCAGGTCCTAATTTATTGAAGGTCGGTTCATTCAACACCAAATGAGCCAAAACTTGATGCATTAATCGACTGGTTGCCTGTAAACGACCCCGTCCTTGCTTTAGAATGGATTCATTGTATACATCTATCGGAACAGGTGCCGGACCTGCATATTGACTGCGATCCAATGCTTCTCTGGCACGATGGATACCAGCGCCTGTAATTGCGTAAGTATAAGAGCCTTCACCCAAACCCATTTGGGATGTTCTGACTTCTACCAGTTTTTCTCGTTTAAGAATTTCAATAATCTGATCAACTATCCCGGTAAATGGCAATGCCATCTCTTCTGCCAACTTGAAACCAGACATGTACCCTTGAAAATAGAAGACTTTCAAAGCCAGATCCTGTAACCAAAGAGTTGATAACCCAGTCTGTTCCAAATTTGAAATGGGTGGTGGTATAAAAGATTTTTGAATCGGACTGACTGCAGATATTGGGTTTTTGGGTTTTGGGGCTTCTTCCGCCATTATTCCTCCATCTAGGAAAACAATCAAACAAGAATAATTATAGCATGCCAATAAATTGTTTTTATTTTTTTACACCACTCAAAACAATTACGAAATGATCATAATTATTCATAAAAAGAGACATTTAAGAAGAGGGTTTCAAATCTTTCACCCTGAGTTGCTTATAAATATTCCCATTGTAATGATTTCTCTCGATAGAATAAACCACATCGATTGAGGTTGGCATTTCTTTTCCCCAATAACCCTGGTTAAAAGCTATGGCGTCATATTCAGCATATTTATCTTTTAAACGTAACTTCAAGTGATTTTCATCCTTCCCAACTGTCCTGGCTGTCTTCACTTCCACACCCTTTGAAACAAAAACTGCTTCTGAATTTTCTGCTCCTAAGGGCTCTAATTGATCTAATTCGGTTAAAATATCTGGGGGAAGTTTATGCAGAGGATACTCCATATCAATATTGATTTTTGGTCGCAAATCTTTCGGATCAAGTTCAATCTCCGCAATTAATTCCAATTCCTCGACTAATTTTTTGAGGTTTTCATTAGCAACCGTAAACCCTGCCGCCATGGCATGTCCGCCATGACGGACAAGTAAATTTTCACACTTATCAAGTGCGTTCGTAATGTTAAATTCAGGTATGCTTCTACAGGACGCTCTTGTGTACACTTCTCCCACATACCCTACAATAGAAGGTCTGTAAAAAAATTCGGTTAATTTTGCTGAAACCAAACCAACAAGTCCAGATGTGAATTCTTTATCAAAAACATGAATGATCAATTTATTTTCATCAATTTCTTTTTGTGCTAATTCTTGCATATTTTGTGTAATTTTTTGTCTCGTTCGATTAATATCATCGAGCTCCTGGCTAAGAAGCCCTGCTTCATTCATATCCTTCGTCATTAGCAATTTCAAAGCTTTCTTCGGTGAATCTAATCGTCCAGCAGCATTCAAACGAGGTGCAATACCAAAACTGATATCCAAAGTATTTATTTTCCTTTGATCAAACCCAGCAACAGCAATCAAACTCTTTAGACCTATTCTTTTTGAAAATCGAATTGAAGTTAATCCTTTAGCAACAATAAGCCGATTTTCACCTAATAAAGGAACGACATCTGCTACTGTCCCAATCGCAGCCAGATCCAACCATTCATCCGCAAATTCGATTGATCCGTTTTTTCTCTGGAACAAAGCCTGAGCTAATTTGTAAGCAATACCGACACCAGATAGATTTTTATCTGGATATTGATCACCTTTCACTCTCGGACAGATCACACTGTGTACATCAGGAATAATTTCAGCTGGCACATGATGATCTGTAACAATGACAGTCATACCCAGCTCCTGAGCATAGCGTAATTCTTCTGGAGACCGTATACCACAATCCACAGTAATAACGAGTGATATTTCCTGATCATGTAAAAAATCAATCGCATTGGTATTTACCCCATACCCTTCTTCCCGTTCAGGAATATAAGGTGTTACATTCGCACCTAAAGTGCTCAGAACTTCTGATAATAAAGCAGTAGATGTAATTCCATCAGCATCATAATCCCCAAACACGGCAATGCTTTCCTGAGAGTCAATAGCTTGAAATATTCTTTTTACAGCTTTTTCCATATCCTTGATTAAAAATGGATCAAAAGCACTGGCTTCTTTATTAAAAAATTTTGCAGCAGAAAATGAGTCCATAATTCCGCGGTTAAATAAGATTTGTTGCATAATTTCCGAAAAACCACTCAATTCACTCTTGATATCAACTGGTATTTTAGGGGCGATGATCCATTCTTTTTCAATTGGCATTTGCATAACTTTCCTCTGATCCTTTTTTCAATCATTAAATTTTTGATCAGGCACAATTTAAGTAATTCAGTTGAGCCCAGAAAATTTTAAAAATAAATTATTATCAATAGTCCGAAGAAACAAATTTCTATTGTTTTTTATTTTTTTGATTGTTATGAAAACCTACAAGCATTGGTTTCTTCTCTACTACAATTAGTTTATATATATCAATCACTTTTCTCATTTTAGTTTATTAGTAAGACCACAATTCTCCATAGTATAATCGACAAGCTTCCATTTTTAAAATATTTTAGGAATCTAATCAATGAGTTTTTACTTCAATTTGATCAACACCGAGAAACAAGCCAGAGCTGGGGAATTTGAAACCCCCCACGGTACGATCCTTACCCCTATCTTTGCACCAGTCGGAACCCAGGCAACCGTTAAAACATTGACTCCTGCTCAGTTAGAATCAACCGGAGCAAACCTAATTCTTGCAAATACATATCACCTATTCCTACGTCCTGGAGCGGACTTGATTTCAGAAATGGGTGGTTTGCACAATTTTATGCATTGGGACAAACCAATCCTGACTGATTCGGGTGGTTTTCAGGTTTTTTCGTTGGCTGAAATGCGAAAAATTGACCAGGATGGTGTCACATTCCGCAGTCATATCGATGGATCCAAACAAAGGCTGACGCCAGAAATTGCAGTCCAGATACAGGAAAATTTAGGTGCTGATATTATCATGGCTTTTGATGAATGTGCTTCACCATATGATGAAGCATATAGTACAAAAGCAATGGAGAGAACTCACGACTGGGCAATCCGATGTTTAAACGCTAAGTCACGTGATGATCAGGCTCTTTTTGGTATTGTTCAGGGGGGAATTTTCCCTGAGTTAAGAAAACAATCTGCTGAATTCATCAGTTCTATTGATCTTCCAGGGTATGCAATTGGTGGATTGTCAGTGGGTGAAACAAAAATTGAAATGTATAAGACGATTGAGATAGTCAATAAAATTCTCCCTCCTGAGAAACCACGCTACCTAATGGGGGTTGGCACACCAGAAGATTTAATTTATGGTGTTCAACGAGGAATTGACATATTTGATTGCGTTCTGGCCACCCGTTTGGCTCGTCATGCTGCCGCATTGACAAATAAAGGACGTCTAAACCTGATGAACTCAAAGTATTCTCGTGATCCAAAACCGATTGAAGAGGGATGTTCTTGTTACACCTGCAAAACATTCTCACGGGCTTATATTCGCCATTTGATCATGGCGAAAGAGACTTTATCTGGCACACTGATATCAATCCACAATATTCACATGTTGCAAGAATTGATGAAAAACATTCGCCAAGCGATTTTGAACAACAATTTTGAAGAGTTTTCTAAAAAATACCTTTCGAATTACGAATATAAACCAGGCATTACAGCCGATCAAATCATTTCTGAATCAAGGGAGAAATTATGACAATCTGGCAGGCATTTATACTGGGTATTGTTCAGGGTGTAACCGAGTTTTTACCAATCTCCAGTTCTGGTCATTTGGTGATTACACCATATTTGCTGGGTTGGAAAATCCCAGAAGCACAAGTTTTTACATTTGATGTACTCGTCCAAATGGGTACCTTGATCGCGGTGATCATTTATTTTTGGAAATATTTATGGAAAATTGTAATTGCAGTAGTAAAAGGCTTAATCGATAAAAAGCCTTTTGGATCTCAGGACGCTAAATTAGGCTGGTTGGTTGTGCTGTCTACCATTCCTGCACTTCTCGGGGGACTTTTCCTTAAAGATCAGGTGGAAGCAGCTTTTCATTCTGTGCAAATTACAGCAGTCTTTCTTCTGGTAACTGCTCTTTTATTATGGGTTGCTGAGCGCCTGAGCAAGCAAATGAAAAAGATGGAAGATTTATCAACGCTGGATGCGTTCATCATTGGTTGTTTTCAGGTGTTGGCAATTTTTCCTGGGCTATCCAGATCCGGCTCTACAATTGCTGGTGGCATCCTCCGAAAGCTCAAGCGGGAGGAAGCAGCCAAATTCTCGTTCTTAATGTCAATTCCTGTAATGCTCGGTGCCGGGGTCATGAGCATAAACGATCTTTTAGAGGTTCCAAATTTAACAGAATTTCTTCCGGTTGTACTGGTAGGATTTATTACTTCCGGCGTAGTTGGATTCATTTCTATTCATTGGTTATTAAAATTCCTAAACAAAAACAAATTGTGGATATTTAGTGTTTATTGTGTTGTAATATCCCTTGTAACATTGGCTGTCACCTTTATACGTGGATAATTACCTCAGGAATTTGACAATATGACAATAACCGCAATTCTCAGAAAAAAAGAACATACATTTGAAGAAACAAAAGATTTAACAGTCAGCAAAGTTTTTAAAATATTAGGTATATTGCCAGAAACATATTTATGTGTTCGGGAAGGTGAATTAATCACCGAACAAGAACTTCTCAAAGATGGTGATGTGATTCGATTAATTCCTGTAATTTCTGGTGGCTGATGATGAAATGCAGAAAATGTAACCTTAAAGCAGTGATCAACATGCGCCAGCATAAACTGGCACTCTGTAAGTATCATTTTTTAGAATGGGTTTGTGATCAGACTGAACGGAATATAAATAAATATAAATTATTTACCAAAGATGATAGGGTTCTGGTCGCTGTTTCTGGAGGTAAGGACTCTCTAGCCTTATGGGATGTCCTGAATAAACTGGGTTATTTAACAGCAGGCGTTTATATCAATTTAGGCATTTCAGGTAATGACCTATATTCCGTGAAATCTCAAACCCTTGCCGAGAAATTTGCTTCAGATCATAACCTCGTTTTACATATTTCCAATATAAAATCCGAATATGGAAAAACCATCCCAGAATTTTCTGAGACCAACAAACGGGGAAAATCAAAACCTTGTTCGGTCTGTGGTTTGATCAAGAGACATACCATGAATGATATTGCATCAAAGCTTGGTTATGATGTTCTTGTGACCGGTCATAATTTAGATGATGAAGTATCAGTTTTGTTTAACAATGTCCTGGGATGGCAAGTTGATTTTCTGCGTCGACAGGCACCTTTCATACCTGCAAAAGAAGGGCTGATACCCAAAGCCAAACCATTTTGTCGTTTCTATGAACGTGAGACTGCTGCGTATGCAATTTTGGCAAATATTGAATACATGGAAGATGAATGTCCATTTTCAGTTGGGAGCACAACCATCGAAAATAAAGAATTACTCAATCAATTAGAACATCAACGGGCTGGCACAAAATTAGCTTTTTATCTCAAATTTCTGAAAGCAAAAAAGGATATATTTACTGATCTTGAGAATGATATGTATACAGAAGAATTATTTCCCTGTCCAATCTGTGGTCAGCCAACACCTAAACCAGGTAATTGCACATTTTGTAGAATGGTAACCAGATCATAATCAAGATTCATAAAAAAATAAAAAAGAGGAGTTTTCAATCATAGAAAATTCCTCTTTTTTTGTTGATTTTTTAACTGCACTATTTACGCGGTTTCTAAATAGCGCTGTTTTTCCCAATCGGTGACAAAAATGCGGTATTCATCCCATTCGGCTCGTTTTGCGCGCATGAAAGCACCATACATTTCACTACCGAGGCTATTTTTGATCACTTCATCTTTTTCTAGTTCATTGAGTGCTTCTAATAAAGATCCAGGTAATTGACGGATTCCCATGGCTGCCCTTTCCTCGATCGATAATGAATAAATGTTGACATTGTTCAAAGGTTTGGGCGGAGTCATCTTTTTATCAACACCATCCATGGCTGCGGAAAGCATGGCGTTGAATTGCAAATAAGGATTTCCTGATGGATCAGGACAGCGTAATTCTGCTCTTACTGCTTTATCTTTTCCCGGAGTAAATCGGGGAATCCGAATCAATGCTGATCGATTTTCACCAGCCCACCCAATGTATACAGGAGCTTCATAACCTGGAACCAATCGTTTGTATGAATTAACCGTTGGGGAAAGAATAGCTGATAAAGACCGCGCATGATGCAACTGCCCGGCCAGAAAATGATACGCCAGATCTGACAAATGAAATTCATCATGAGGATCAAAGAACAAATTTTTTCCATCGTGATCAAACAGTGATTGATGGCAATGCATACCAGATCCATTTACCCCATAAATGGGTTTTGGCATGAAGGAAGCGATCAGTCCATGTTTTGCGGCAATAGCCTTTACTGTATATTTGAGTGTTAAAACATTGTCAGCAGTCCGTAAAGCTTCACCAAACTCAAAATCAATTTCATGTTGACCTAATGCCACTTCATGATGTCCCACTTCAACTTCCAAGCCCATCTGTATCAGTGCGCTCATTAACTCGGTTCTCACCCTGACAGCTTCGTCATTGGGTGAAAAATCAAAATACCCACCTACATCATGCGGAACCGGATGAACATTATCAGTACCATTTCTCCGGAATAAGAAAAATTCCGGCTCTGGACCCACATTAAAAATGAAGCCTTTACTTTCCAATGATTTTAATTTTCGTTTTAAAACACCACGGGGATCACCCTCAAAAGGTGATCCATCAGGATGGAAAATTTCACAAAAAAATCTTGCTCTTTTATTTTCATCCGGAGACCAGGGTAACACCGCATAGGTGTCCGTATCCAGGCGTAGATGCATGTCACTCTCCTGGATTCTCGCGAATCCCTGAACAGATGAGCCATCAAACCAAACTCCATCATCTAATGCCACTTCTAATCTCTTCACCGGTGCGTCAACACTTTTTACTGTACCGGTAACATCAGTGAATTGATATGATACATATCGCACACCATCAGCTTCTACTCGTTCTAAAATTTCTTTTTTATCCATGATCATTCTCCATATCAATGAAAATAAAGTCCACAACAAACTGACCTACTGTCTTCGGTAAATATGTTGGATACTCAAAACAAACCTTAATTACAAAGGTTTTTTTCTTACCACTACGGTTCTTTGTTTCTGTTGTCACCAACAGATTTTCAGAAACACATTTTTTCCAGGAGATTGAAGCCAATGGTGTGGCTTTGAAGGCATCCGCTGATCACTCGATTTTCTTCTGTTTATTTTGCCCCTGACAGAATTAACTCTCTCTTTGCAGAGAGGAACCTCCTCCTCGTCATCTCAATGATGAGATTCAGTCGCTAGATCTCCATCTATTTTGTTTTTAATTTTCAATGGAGTTAGTCTACCTGAAAAAGGATATTGTTGTCAAGGGGCAAAATTCACGCAGGTTAAAACTTGACATTTGAACATTTGTGCTATAAACTAATATTGAAATTTTATATACAATAATACTCAGCTATAATTTTATAAGCTTACATTAAGGAGAGACAAATGGCTCGTAAGAAGAAAAATGATTTATTCTCACAGGATGAAAATGGACCAATGAACGAAGCTCGCCGGGCTGTATTGGACAAAGCCTTGAATGATATTGTAAAGCGCTATGGGGAAGGATCCATCATGCGCATGGGTGAAGCAAAACATATGAATGTCGAAGCTATCCCTACTGGATCACTATCTTTGGATATAGCCTTAGGTGTGGGTGGAATCCCAAAAGCCAGAATTACCGAAATTTTCGGACCAGAATCTTCTGGAAAAACAACCTTATGTTTGCATTTAGTAGCAGAAACTCAAAAAATGGGAGGTATGGCAGCTTATGTTGATATGGAACATGCGCTTGACCCCATCTATGCCACTCACCTTGGCGTTGATATTGATAATTTACTAATCTCCCAACCAGATACAGGCGAACAAGCACTTGAAATTGCAGAAACATTGGTACGTTCCGGTGCAATCGATCTTGTGGTGATTGACTCAGTTGCTGCTTTAGTACCCCGGAATGAGATTGAAGGTGATATGGGTGATGCTACCATGGGTATGCAGGCTCGATTAATGTCTCAAGCATTAAGGAAATTATCTGGAGCCATCAATCAAACAAAAACTGCTGTCGTGTTTACCAATCAATTAAGACAAAAAATCGGTGTTATGTTTGGAAATCCTGAAACGACAACCGGAGGAATGGCATTAAAATTCTACGCTTCAATACGCCTGGACATCCGACGGATTCAATCCATCAAGGTTGGATCAGAGATTATCGGTAACCGGGTGCGTGTTCGAGTAGTCAAGAATAAAGTTGCTCCCCCATTCAAAGTAGCTGAATTCGATGTCATGTACAATGAGGGCATCTCAACCGCTGGTGATATCCTGGATCTGGGCACACAATTGGAGATTGTTACCAAACGGGGAGCTTTCTATTCCTATGGAGATATTCGGCTGGGACAGGGTCGTGAAAATGCAAAAGAATTTCTACGTCAAAATCAGGATCTTATGGATGAAATTGATAGTGCTGTCCGTGAACATGCCATGCATGGTTTTGCAATAGGTGTCACATCCGAATCCGAAGAAAATTTCACAGAAGATGAAATATAATTTTCATTATGCGCTTAGGTGATTGGTAAGGTTGGTTCATGGGAAAAAAGGGTTTCATAATCATCAATCTGATAGGGATGTTATTTTTTCTTTCAGGTTGTTTTCGACCCCTGCAGGCTGATCCTATGGAAGCGGACGTTCCGGCATTTGTTCCACCTACATTAATTCCGCCAACCCCAACCAGCGAACCAATTGCTACCCAATCACAAAATTCAGAAAATTCACAATCGGACGCTTGTATCGATAATCTAACGTTTATCGAGGACAAAAGTATTCCGGATGGTACTCAGGTTACCCCAGGTTCAGTCATTGAAAAAGAATGGGAGGTAAAGAATTCTGGTACATGCAATTGGGGTTCTGGATATACTATTCGATTAATAGGTGGACCAGACTTAGAAGCCTCCTCACCACAGGATCTTTTTCCAGCTCGTAGTGGTTCATCCCTTACTATTCAGATTGATTTTGTTGCTCCTGAAGAACCTGGAAATTACCGGAGTGCCTGGCAGGCATATAATCCATCTGAATTGGCATTTGGTGATTCCTTTTATATTGATTTCGAAGTCAAAGCTGAAGAATAAAAAAACTCATCCCTAAATGATATGCGGGATGAGTTTTCTATTTAAACTATTTCAGTTTTAGGTGCCTTCTTGCCAGGAATTCAGGTAATGAACCTGTTCTTCAGTCAAATTATCAATGTGGACTCCCATCGCTTCTAATTTGATTCGGGCAATTTCCCTATCGATATCATCAGGAACTGAATAGACCATGTTCTTTAATGATTTTCCGTTTTTGACCATATATTCTGCACTTAAAGCCTGATTGGCAAATGACATATCCATGACTGAAGCAGGATGTCCTTCTGCTGCTGCTAAATTAATCAAACGACCTTCTCCCAAAATGTGAATTTGACGGCCATCTTTTAATGTGTATTGTTCAACAAATGGACGAACTAATTGTTTGTCAACTGACATCTGATCAAGAGATGGTATGTTTATTTCAACATTAAAGTGACCAGAATTGGATACAATCGCGCCATCCTTCATCAATTCAAAGTGGTGTTGATCAATGACGTTTATATCACCGGTTAATGTACAGAAGAAATCACCGATTTTTGCAGCTTCGTTCATTGGCATAACTCGGAAACCATCCATCACAGCTTCCAAAGCTTTTAGTGGATCAATTTCGGTAACAATGACATTGGCACCCATTCCACGAGCGCGACTTGCTAATCCACGTCCACACCAACCATAGCCGGCCACGACAAAAGATTTCCCAGCTAACAAAACATTGGTGGCGCGGATAATGCCATCGATGGTTGATTGGCCGGTACCATAGCGATTATCGAAGAAATGTTTTGTCATGGCATCATTGACGGCAATCACTGGAAATGCCAACATGTTATCGGCTGCCATTGCACGTAATCGAATAACACCAGTCGTGGTTTCCTCTGTTCCACCAATAATCTCTGGCAATAAATCGCGATAATCCTGATGAATGGTTGAAACCAGATCAGCGCCATCATCCATGGTTAAATGGGGACGATGTGCTAATGCAGCTTTAATATGTTTGTAATAAGTAACGTTGTCTTCACCCTTAATGGCATGAACTGGAATTTCATCATGGACAACCAGTGAGGCTGCGACATCATCTTGTGTTGATAATGGATTTGATGCAACTAACACAACATCCGCACCACCAGCTTGTAAAGTTTTCATGAGATTGGCTGTTTCTGATGTAACATGCAGACAGGCAGACATTCGAATGCCAACAAATGGACGTTCTTTTTCAAATCTTTCTTTGATCATACGCAAAACAGGCATTTCTCTTTCAGCCCAGGTAATTCGTCTCCGCCCACCTTCAGCAAGCTTTGAGTCCTTGATATCGAAATTAGACATTTATTCCTCCACTAATTTATTTTTTGATAAGTATTTGATCTAACTCACCATTGTCATCGTAATGCAGTCGAAATCTTTCTACAAATTCTTCAATTGAGTATTGATGTGATTGCGTTCCGTTTTGTTCAAGACAATAAGCAGCCGATAAAGAACCAATTTTACCGCATAATTCCCAGGAAAAATTCTGTTGATAACCACGCAAAAATCCACCTCGAAATGCATCGCCTACGCCGGTTGGATCAATAATGTTCTCAACAGGAAAAGCCGGTACGTCATATTTATGATCATCAGCATAAATCATTGCCCCTTTGCTACCCAATGTAACAACTAGAAATTTAACAATTCTTAAAATCTCATCCTGGTTTAATCCAGTATGTTTTTGTAAAAGTTGATATTCATACTCATTCACAAATAATGAATAAGCTCCTTCCACACCATTCCGCATTTCATCCGAACTCATTCGAACGATTTGTTGGCTGGGATCAAAAAGGTACGGGATGTTCAATTGAGCACATTCATCCACATATCGATTCATTGCCATTGGATCGTTCGGAGAAATGACAACCAATTCAGGTTTAAAATCCAATTCGTTTAAAGAATATTCCCTGGCATATGTCATTGCCCCAGGATAGAAGCTTGCAATTTGGGAATTGGCTTTATCTGTATTGGCAAAAAACGAGGCTGTAAAAACCCCATCAATTTTTTTAATGTATTTCGTTTCCACTTTGTGGTCCTGCAACCAGAAGCGGTAGTCTTCAAAATCCTCTCCGACTGTGGCAAAAACGATAGGTTTATCCGAACCTAATAAAGCCAATGTGAAGGCTATATTCGGAGCAATCCCCCCACGTACTTTAGTCATACTCTCAACAAGAAAGGATAAGCTCAAATTCTCTAAATTATCTGGCAAAATATGATCTTTGAAATAACCAGGGAATTTCATTAAATAATCATATGCAACAGACCCGGTACAGACAATTGACATTTTAAACTCCAAAAAAAAATTACCTTACACAAAAAACGCCCTCTTGACTGAGAGCGAACTATTAAAGCCCGCCTAGTTTAACATAGTAGGAAGTCTTTGTAAAGCATGCACGAGAGCAATTATAAATTAAGACTGATTTTCTTTCTATTATTTGTTACAATTTAGTCTTGGTTTGGAAACCTTATGAAAAAAATCTTACTAATATCATTAATAAGTCTCGCAATAATATTAACCGGGTGCTCAGAAACATCTTCTAAAGAAGAATTGCCACAGGATGGAAATAATAACGATATTGCATTGGCAACTTCCACATTTACGCCTGTCCCTACCCCTACTCCCACACCAACACCCATCCCTGAAGAGAGAATTACTCTGGCTGAAAAATCTGTTTTTCAAGGCGATTATCAGGCAGCGATTATTGAACTCGATCAGGCAAAAGCTAACTCAACCGATACTAACCTGAAAGCAGCAGCGGATATTCGTCTGGCTCAAATTTATATCTCTGAATCTCGTTTTTCAGAGGCGACCAATCTTCTCAATCTATATCTTGATGATGAGACAATTGATGATGAACAAAAGGCCAGAGCTCATTATTTTTATGGTGTCAGCCAGGAGAACCTGAATAATCCTCTTGAATCTGCACGTGGTTACGCTGGATACAGTCAATTTCTGCCAGGTAAGTTGGACACCTTTATGTTAGAAAAGGCGGGAGACGTTTACTTCCAGTCAAATTTGCTGGATGACGCCCTCGTTTATTACAATATGGCTTTGGAATCAGGCCAAACCCAGGATACTTTATATATAAAAATAAAAGTTGGCAGAATTTTTGCTGCTCAATTGGATCATACAAATGCAATCCGTATCTTTATGGAAGTGCATGATGCCAGCCCTAATGAGTTTGTAAGAGCCCAAATGAATTTACTTGCTGGCCAATCCTATCTGGCACTGGGTTTACCAGATCAGGCTTATGCAAGGTTCCAGGAGTCTGTCCAGAATTATCCCAAAGCTTTCGATACCCATTCTGGTTTGGTCGCATTGGTTGATGCTGGAATTCCAGTCGATGAATTCAATCGTGGATTGACAAATTATTATGCAGGCAGTTATGGATTAGCAATCAATGCCTTCCTCAGATATATGGAACAAAATCCAGAACATAATGGGAATTCTTTATATTTTATTGGTCTCTCATACCTCAAAATGGATGACCCGGTTAATGCCATTGTTTATTGGAATAAATTAAAAAATAATTTCCCGGATAACATCTTTTTTGTGGATGCGTGGGAAGATATTGCCTATGCACAATGGGTTTACTTGAACCAGTATTCTACTGGGGCACAAACCTTATTAACATTTGCTAATTCATATTCTGGCAACGAAGATGCAGCAGAAGCGATCCTCGAAGCAGGCAGGATATATGAAAGAAATAAACAATTAACCGATGCAGCTGATACGTGGTCAGGATTAATTGATTTATATCCTCAATTTGAAATTTCCTCTCAGGGTCTTTTTCTGAGTGCAATTACAAATTTTCGTTTATCAAAATATGACCAGGCATTATCACAATTTCAACGCTATTTATTACTCACCAGTGTGCCAGAAGAAAAAGCAGCAGCTTATTTTTGGATAGGAAAAGCCTATGAAAAATTAGGAGACAATGAAAAATCTGCTTTAGCCTGGCAAGATGCAGCTCAGCAAGACCCGACTGGCTATTATTCTGAAAGAGCTAAAGAAATATTACTGGATTCCGATCTCCTTTCAGCATTCAATGATGTGAATTTTCAGGTAAATCTTGACCAGGAAAGGTTAATCGCAGAAGTTTGGATGCGAAATACTTTTTCCCTTTCCCAGGATACAAATTTTATAACCCTGAGTCCATTCTTAGCGAATGAAACCTTCATCAAAGCTAACGCTTATTGGGATCTGGGATTATATACACAGGCTCGTAACGAGTATGAAACTTTACGGACATTATATGAAAATGATCCCCTGAATCTGTTTCGATTAACCAATCATTTTGTCGAGATTGGTTTGTATCGTTCAGCTATTTATTCGAGCCGTCAAATTTTAGATCTGGCAAATATGGATGATTTTGCATCGATGAATGCACCGCTCTGGTTCAACCATATACGATTTGGGCTTTACTTCAATGAGATCGTTGAAAATGCAGCAAATGAATATAATTTTGAACCATTATTACTTTATAGTCTGATCCGACAGGAATCATTTTTCGAAGGATTCATCGTATCATCCGCTGGTGCAAAAGGATTAATGCAAATCATGCCTGCTACCGGTGAGGAAATTGCCAATTTACTTAAATGGCCGATCAACTATGTGGAGAGTGACCTATATCGACCAATGATCAATATTCGCATGGGTGCGAGCTACTTATCCCGAATGCGCACTTATTTTGATGATGACATTTTTGCTGCCCTGGCCGCCTATAATGCCGGACCTGGGAATGTTACCAGTTGGCTTGAAAAGGCTGATAACGATCCGGATTTGTTTTTGGAAATCATTCCATATGAAGAAACCCGTCGCTATTTAAGAAATATTTACACTTTCTATAGAATTTACGAAACTTTATACCCTGTAAGAACAGTTCAATAAAAAATTTCATATCTATTTAGTCAGATGTAACTGCGGTTTTATTGTGTATTTTTGCCAACAACCCCTGCAAATTGGAAATTATTAAGAAACTAAAAATTTTGTGTTCATGGAATTAAAATGGAAGACTTCCAAAAAAATCAGGATCGAGAGATTTTTGAAATAAGCCTCAAATAAAAGGTCCAAATTCGCGTCTTACCCCTATATTTGTATTTAAGCTGCGCTTAAAATAATGAAAACCCGGTGAACGGTTTTATGATTTCGATAGCTAAAAATAAATTAAAATGGAGGAAATGATGCTAAAATTAAATGTGTTCAGCCACAACCTTAACCCTTATAGGGTGAAATTGTTGGCATAATATATCGGAAGTGGAATTTCGATATATAATCATATTTGTAATTTCCAAACTGATTTATCCAAATTTTTTCAAGGAGAAAAAGACATGAAAGATTTATTTACGGTCAACACAAAGACCATCGTTGCCACGGGGTTGGGCGCAGCAATTTTCACGCTTCTATTCATGTATGTCAAGGTTCCTTCCCCTGTCCCAGAAACCAGTTTTCAGACAGCTTACGGTGTAAGTGCACTTTTCGCCACCCTGTTTGGGCCCATCGCCGGTGCTCTCATCTCATTCATCGGTCACGCGCTCAGCGACGCCATCCAGTATGGATCACCTTGGTGGAGCTGGGTCATCGCCAGCGGCGTTTCCGGCTTCATCTTCGGTTTTGCCTTCAAACGCACCAAAGTTGAAGAAGGCGAATTCAAGGTTAAGGACATCATTACTTTCAACGTTATCCAGATCATCGGAAATGTCATTGCCTGGGTTGTGGTTGCCCCCTTGCTGGACATCCTCATCTATCAGGAACCGGCAAATCTGGTTTTCACCCAGGGCATCACTGCCGCCATCATGAATTCCGTCAGTGCCGGCGTGATCGGCACACTGTTGCTGGTTGCTTACGCTGCCACCCGCACCAAGAAGGGCAGCCTCAGCATGAAGTAGGGTTCGCACCTTTTTTGGGCCGTTTTTGGTCAGAATAAAAGCCCAGACTTTCATGCCAGCAGAGTCTGAGCTTTTTTATTCAATAATTAACGCTTATGAACTCAAAACCGATCATCGAATTCACCAACTTCACATTTCAATATTTCAGCCAGGCTGAACCCACTCTGCATGATATTAACTTGAGGATATACACCGGTCAGAAGATCCTCATTGTCGGCCCCAGCGGCAGCGGCAAGAGCACTCTAGGTCACTGCCTGAATGGATTGATCCCATTTTCCTACAAAGGCGAAGTTCACGGCAGTCTGAAGATCAATGGTCAGGAAACTTCTACCCTCGATATTTTCAAGTTGTCAAAAACGATTGGCACTGTTTTGCAGGATTCGGATGCCCAGTTTGTTGGCTTGACGGTAGGCGAAGATATTGCTTTTACCCTCGAAAATGACAATATACCCACAGATGAGATGCACCAGCGAGTGCGCAGCGTGGCACAAATGGTGGACATGCATAACTGGCTGACATCTTCCCCTTTCGAGCTTTCCGGCGGGCAGAAACAGCGTACTTCGCTGGCAGGGGTCATGATCGATGATGTGGAAATCCTGCTCTTTGACGAACCGCTGGCTAATCTAGACCCCGCCACCGGCAAGAAAGCTATCGAGATCATTGATGATATTCACAAGCAGTCCGGCAAGACAATCCTGATTATTGAACACCGACTGGAGGATGTACTGCATCGGGATATTGACCGGGTGATTGTGATTAATAACGGACGCATCATTGCCGACATGGATGCCCATACCCTGGTTGCTTCAGACGTATTGCTGGAGACCGGCATCCGCGAACCATTGTATGTTACTGCCCTCAAATATGCCGGGGTGCAAGTGACCGAAGCGATGCAGGCGGGGTATATTGAGACTCTCAAGAAGGAACTCTCCCGAGATGCGCTGCAAATCTGGTATAGACGCATCCAGCCAACCAGGCATTTAAACACCTGTCTATCCATCCTTAAGATGGAAGATATCTCCTTTTCCTATGACGGTCTCCGCCCAGTGTTAGAGGAAATCAACATTGATATTCAGGAAGGCGAGATGGTGTCCATTGTGGGCAAGAATGGCGCTGGCAAATCCACCCTTTCTAAGCTGCTGTGTGGCTTTGAAAAGGAGGACAGCGGGCGCATCCTCTATCGAGGTGAGGATATACGGACCAAGTCGATCAAGGAACGGGCCGAGATCATCGGGCTGGTGATGCAGAATCCCAACCAAATGATCTCCAAACCACTTATCTTCGATGAGGTAGCGCTAGGCCTGCGTCTGCGCCAGGTACCGGAGGATAAGATCACCGCGCGGGTGGAGAAAGTACTTAAGGTGTGCGGTTTAGCTCCATTCATCGAATGGCCTATCTCTGCCCTTAGTTACGGGCAAAAAAAGCGCGTTACCATTGCCTCCATTCTGGTGCTTGACCCCAGGATTCTCATTCTGGACGAGCCTACTGCCGGGCAGGACTTTCGTCATTACACCGAGATTATGGAATTCCTGGTGGAGGTCAACAAGCTGGGTGTGACGATCATACTCATCACGCACGACATGCACTTGATGCTGGAATACACACCGCGAGCCATCGTGCTTGCTGACGGACGCAAGATTGCCGACACCACCGCAGCGGAAGTGCTGACTGATGCGCGCGTGATTGCCAAAGCCAACCTGAAAGAGACTTCGTTGTTTGCTCTTTCCCAAATGGCGGACGTCGAAGATGGTACACAGTTCGTGAAGGGCTTCATCGATTATGAGCGGAGGCTGAAGAACCGATGAACATGAAAATGAAGCTCTTCTCCTACAATCTGGCTGACACCTTCATTCACCGGCTTTCTGGTCTTACCAAGCTGATTTGCTTCCTGTTCCTTACCTTTGCGGTGATGTATTCCTACGATATCAGAGTCATCCTGGTTGTGATGATTTTTTCCATCCTACTAATGCGGGTAGCGCAGATCCAGTTTTCACAGGTGCGCTTGATGGTCATTTATGTGCTCATCTTCATTGTTACCAACGCAGTCATCTCGTTCTTCTTCTCACCCGAGTTTGGCACGGGCATCTACGGCACAAGGCACGAGTTTGCCAGAGTGTTTGGCATCTCGCTGACCTATGAGCAGTTGTTTTACCAGGTGACTAAGATGTTCAAGTATGCATCAGTCATCCCACTGGGTATGATCTTCCTGCTCACCACCAACCCCAGCGAGTTTGCATCCTCGCTGAATGGCATCAGAGTCAATTATAAGGCTGCCATTGCCGTGGCATTGACACTACGTTATTTCCCGGATATTCAGCGCGATTATAAAGACATCTATCTGGCTCAGCAGGCACGCGGCCTGGAATTGTCGCGCAAGGCGAAGTTTGTTGACCGTTTCAAGAATTCCCTGCTGATCGTCATCCCACTCATTTTTTCCACTCTTGACCGCGTAGAGGTGATCAGCAATGCCATGGACCTGCGCGGATTCTCCAAGAGCAAAACGCGCACCTGGTACATGTCGCGCAAGCTTTCGAGACAGGATGCCCTGGCGCTGGTTGTTTCCGGCCTGATCTTTATCGCCACCGTTTGTGTGTCCATCTTCATCAATCAGAGCCGATTCTACAATCCGTTCGTTTAGAGGAGTTACATGTTATGAAACCGATATTGGTTTTTCAAACCGATTTTACATACAAAGAAGGTGCGGTCTGCGCAATGTATGGCGTGGTCAAATCTGTGGACCGCGAGTTGGAAATCATCGACGGCACACACGAAATCCCCCAGTATGATATCTGGAGTGCGTCCTACCGTCTTGCGCAGTCGATGAACTTCTGGCCGAAAGGTACGATCTTTGTCTCGGTGGTGGATCCAGGTGTGGGCACACCGCGCAAAGCGTGTGTGGCGAAAACGACCGAAGGCTATTTCATCGTAACCCCCGATAATGGCTCACTGACCCATGTCAAAGCCTGGTTGGGTATCAGCGAGGTTCGCGAGATTGATCAGAACGTTAACCGTCTGCGCGGCAAGAACACTGAGCACACCAATGTGTTCCACGGACGGGATGTGTTCTCGTATTGCGCCGCCCGTCTAGCCTCTGGCATCATCACCTATGAAGGCGTGGGGCCGGCATATTCGGTGGATGAGATCATCACTTTGCCTATCCATGAGGCGGTGCTGGAAGGGGGCAAGGTGTGTGGTATTTTTGAAATTGTCGATCCCAACTTTGGCAACCTTTGGACAAATATTCCCCAGGCGTTGTTCACCGAAGCCGGTTTTACTTACGGCGTCCATTTGAAAATGACTGTCATGCATGCAGGGGAGGTTGTCTTCCAGCAAGCAGTGGCGCATTACCAATCGTTTGGTTTCGTGCCCAAAGGGGACTTTATCATCTATACGAATGAGTTGATGCGTGTCTCACTAGCGGTCAGCCAGGGCAGCTTTATCGAAAGAACGAAGTTTGGGTATGGCAGTGACTGGCAAGTGGAATTTGAGAAATTAGGTGGAAAATTGAAGAAATAGCGGTTTAAAATAACTGCAGCATCCTGAACTTCATGAGATGTTATATCGTGCGTTAAATCAACTAATATTGTCTCTGGAGGCAGACTAAGGATGACACCAGACATGGAATGGTTATAAGTATAAAAATCAATAAATTTTAAGTCAAGCTAAAAAAAAGGCTCCCCGGGGAGCCCTTTCTCTACAGTTTTGCTCTACACCATTTATCTAAAGCAATAATCTTAAGGGATTCTCTAATTGAAAGCCCAATGCTTTCATAAATTCTGCAGCTTCAACACCATCAGTAGCTCGATGATCAGCAGATAATGTAACTTTCATGCGCCAGGATACTTTAATTTCATCACCGGTCACAACTGCTTCTTTTCTTGCTGACGAAACAGCCAGTATCGCAGATTCAGGGGGATTAATGATTGCCGCAAAATTCTCAACGTCAAACATTCCTAAATTGCTGATTGAAAATGTTGAGCCTTCTACGTCTTCTGATTTTATTTTTCCTGATCTAACCCTGGTTGCCATTTCTTTTACTTCCTGGGAAATGACACGAATTGGTTTCACATCAGCATCTTTAACCACGATTGTTAACAAACCACCTTCTATTGCAACCGCGACACCAATATTTACGTGTCCGTG
This sequence comes from uncultured Chloroflexia bacterium, assembly GCA_963765655.1. GTDB lineage: Bacteria > Chloroflexota > Anaerolineae > Anaerolineales > Anaerolineaceae > UBA6170. The sequence goes on along the minus strand of CAVXXH010000005.1, from coordinate 565,558 downwards.
TTGTGTCATCTCGATGTCAGAAATCGAAGCATTTAAATTTGGAAATTCATGTAATGTGAGGGCAGTTGCTTTGATTACATAATCATTGATGGAGATTTTTTGTTGTGCTGGTAATGTTTCATTTACCTGTTTGTAAACCGACATGAGCGGTTCTACGTTAATGCTCTTCGTTACATAGAAATGGGGAATATTTTGTTTCGAATCCACCATTCTTCGGGAGATCGCCTGGCGTAATTTATTTAGAGGTTTACGATTTTCTTCTCTCTTTAGTTCATCGGTTAGCCAAATTGTTGCTGGTAAAGGTGTACCCGTTTCAGGTTTCTTTTCAACTGACTTTTCTGTTGCTTTTTCTGGTTTCGATTCTACGATTGGAGAGGTTTTCTCAGGTTTGGAATCCAATGCTGCTTCGATATCTTTCTTAATGATTCTTCCACCAGGGCCGGTACCTTCCACTTCAATCAGATTGATTTTGTTTTCTGATGCCATTTTTCTTGCCACCGGAGAAGCCTTAATTCGTTCACCATCATCATCTTCACTGGTAAGCGTGGTTTTATCTTCAGTGGAATCATCTTCAATAACTTCTGTGGATTCTGCTTTTGCAGATTTGGGTTCAGATTTTGAAGATTCAGGTTCAGTTTTTGAAGGTTTGGGTTCTGATTTTTTGCCTAAAAGCGATTCCAGATCTACTTTTTCATCTTTCTCAGCAATCACTGCAATCGGATCCCCGATGGGAACGATAGCGTCTGTTTCAACCAATTTGTTTACGAGGATACCGGTAAAAGATGATTCAACCTCAACGGTGGCTTTATCTGTTTCTATCTCTGCCAGAACATCTCCTTTGCTAACCTCTTCTCCCTCATTCTTAATCCAGCGAACAAGAGTACCCTCTTTCATATCAAAACCCAGTTTGGGCATTGTCACAATTTCAGCCATCACAACACCTCCTTGACAGCCTTGATTATGTCATCGACTTGAGGCAGTGCCATTTGCTCCAGGTCACGATTATACGGAAGAGGCACTTCCTTTTGAGCAACTCGTTTGATGGGTGAATCTACATAATCAAAAGCCTGTTCATAAATTTGAGAGGAAATTTCCGAACCAATACCAAAGGATTTCCAGCCTTCTTCCACGATAACAGCGCGATTAGTCTTTTTAAATGATTCGATGACAGGCTCAATATCCAGTGGTCTTAATGTGCGTAAATCAACAATTTCAGCTTCAATTCCATCTTTTGCTAACTCGTCTGCTGCCTTTAATGAAAGTTCAAGCATTTTGCTATATGTAACAATGGTTACATGATCACCAGGTCGCTGCACTGTTGATTTGCCAATGGGAACAATATAATCACCGTCAGGAACCTCACCGCGAACCTGATAAAGGGTAGCATGCTCGATAAACATAATTGGATCATTTGAACGAATTGCCGCTTTTAATAAACCTTTTGCATCCGCAGGTGTACCAGGAGCGATCACTTTCAGTCCAGGAAAGTGTGCAAAAATGGTATCTGGGGTCTGGGAGTGTGTTGCCCCTAATTGTCGACCTCCTCCCCCAACTGTTCGGATTACCAAAGGAAGCACCATCTGGCCATTGAACATGTAATGCATTTTTGCGGCTTCATTCACAATATGATCCATAGCAGAAAATGCGAAATTGATGGTCATTAATTCTGCAACAGGCCGAGTACCCGTCATTGAAGCGCCAATCGCTGCGCCAATAATGGCTGCTTCGGCAATCGGGGTATCTCTTACACGATCAGCACCAAAATGATCATAAAAACCTTTTGTCACAGCATATGTCCCGCCCCATACACCTACTTCCTGGCCTAGAATAAATACTTGAGGATCCCGTTCCATTTCTTCCCACAAAGCCTGAGATATTGCCTGACGCATTGTTAATTTTGCCATTTTTTACCTCCCTTCTTCCACATAAATATTCCTGAATAATTCTTCTGCTGCTGGTTCAGGGCTGGATTCGGCAAATTTAACTGCTTCTTCGATGATTTTAGTAGCATTTTTATCTTCCTTATTCAACTCTTCTTCGCTGGCAATTTTTTCTTTTACCAGATATTTGCGGTAGATCCCAATTGGATCACTTTCCTGCCATTTCCGAATTTCTTCCTGTTGACGGTACCGTTCCGGATCACCCATCGAGTGACCTCTGAATCGGTATGTATTAACTTCCAAAAATTGTGGACCTGATCCGCTTCGGATTTCTTCAATCATCTCCAAGGCTTTTTCACGAACTTTCATGATATCCATGCCATCCACATTGTCATTTTTCATCGCATACCCATCGGCTTTTTTTCTGATTTCAGAAACAGCTGAAGCTCTATCCACAGTTGTACCCATACCATACTGATTGTTTTCACATACCCACAGAACAGGCAACTTCCAGACTTTTGATAGGTTCAACGCCTCATGGAAATAGCCAATATTTGTTGCTCCCTCACCAAACATACAAATGGTGACACCATCATGTTTTTGATAAAGATCCCCTAAGGCCAATCCCGCTGCTATCGGAAGATGTGCCCCCACAATTGCGTGACCACCCCAAAAATTTTTATTAACATCCGCCATATGCATGGAACCACCCTTGCCACCGGATACACCAGTAGCTTTCCCAAGCAACTCTGCCATCACCTCTTTTGCGGACAATCCACAATTGATCGCAACCCCATGGTCACGATAGGCGGTGATAACCCTGTCTTGGGGTTTCCTCGCTGAAATCAAACCCGTGCTGACTGCTTCCTGACCTATATACAGGTGTAAAAAACCACCTATTTTTCCTTGTTGATACAGTTCCGCAGATCTTTCTTCCAAAATTCGTATGACGACCATTTGTTGATAAAGATCAAGATGTTCTGATTTTTTCATCTTAGTAAAAACTCCTATCTTAAAGCTCGTAAAAAGCCTTATTTATTCTTTATTATTCTCTGTAAAATTCCTTCTACAATCGTTATAAAATTATATCAAATGTGTACATTTCCTGTTTGGATTGTACATGGATTTTACATAGGCGATCATTTATTAAACAAAGAAAGGTTTGGAAAAATTCCAAACCTTTCTTTGTTATTTGATTTTTAATCTATTTTGGTTGATGCTTAATTGCTGCATGAGCAGCAGCCAATCGAGCGACTGGCACACGGAATGGAGAACAGCTAACATAGTTTTGTCCGATTAAGTGACAGAATTCGATGGAACTTGGATCACCACCATGCTCACCACAAATACCAACTTCCAATTCAGGTCGAACTTTACGACCTTTGGTTACAGCTGTCTTCATCAAATCACCAACACCTTCCCGATCAATTGTCTGGAATGGATTCTTTGGCAGAATTTCATCCTCAACATATTTCAACAGGAAGCTTCGTTCTGCATCGTCACGACTGTATCCAAATGTCATTTGGGTTAAGTCATTGGTACCAAATGAGAAGAATTCTGCAACTTCTGCAATTTCATTCGCTGTAACAGCTGCACGAGGTATTTCAATCATGGTGCCAAATTTATAGTCAAAATTGACTTTTTTCGCATCCATAACTTCTTTGGCGATCGCTATCAACCGAGGTTGAATCACATTGAGTTCATTTACATGTCCAGTTAATGGGATCATAACCTCTGGTTTTGGATGGACACCTTTCAATGCTACATTCGCGGCTGCTTCCATAATTGCACGTACTTGCATTTCAACGATTTCTGGCATGACAATACTGAGACGTACCCCGCGTAAACCCATCATTGGATTACTTTCATGCATGGACTCGACAGCGTGTAAAAGCTTCTCTAATTCCTGAACGGATTTGGATTCACCTTTGCCAAGGAGATAGTCTGCCATGCTCTCAACACGTTTTGTGATGATTTGATCCTGTAAATCTTCAGCAGCTGGTAAGAATTCATGTAATGGCGGATCAATTAAACGAATAATAACTGGTAAGCCATCCATTGCAGTGAATAAACCTTCAAAATCCTTGCGCTGATGTGGCAGTAATTCATTGAGCGCTTCAGTTCGTTCCTCACTGGAGCTTGCGAGAATCATTCTTTGTACACTGGGAAGGCGTTCTTGTTCGAAGAACATATGCTCGGTACGACAAAGGCCAATACCTTTTGCACCGTATTGTCTGGCGCGTTCAGCATCTTTTGGATAATCAGCATTTGCCCAAACCTGTAAACCAACAGTCGGGAATCCAGGACCTTCCCCCGAGCGTACACCAGGGGTAGCACAAATTTCATCTGCCCAATCCAATAACTTTAATAATTCTGTTTGTTCATCCAGTGAAGGAGCAAATTTCTCTAACTGGCCAAGATATACTTCACCAGTCGTTCCATCAACAGAAATCCATTCACCTTCACGAACTATTACATCACCCACAAACATGAGGCGGCGGTCTAAATCAATTTTCACCGATGACGCACCAACAATACAGGGCACGCCAAATTGTCTTGCAACTACTGCTGCATGGGATGTGGCTCCGCCTTCACTGGTTAATATACCCTGGGCTGCCAACATGCCATGAACATCATCTGGTTTTGTGAATGGACGCACCATAATGGTTTGTTGGTGCTCTTCTTTTGCCATTCGTTCGGTTGTGTCAGCATCAAAATAAACGCGACCTACAGCTGCTCCGGGTGAAGCATTCACTCCACTACAGAAGAAACGGCCACTATCTTTTGCCTGATTTTTATTTTCCAGGTTGAATTGGGGGTGCAATAACGTATCGACCTGTTCTGGGGTAACACGAGTTACTGCTGTACGTTTATCTATTAATTTTTCGTCAACCATATCGACGGCGATTTTTACAGCTGCATTGGCTGTTCGTTTTCCATTACGAGTTTGCAGCATCCATAACCGGCCACGCTCAATGGTAAATTCAACATCCTGCATGTCCTGATAATGATTTTCAAGTTTGTTAACAATTTCAATAAATTGATTGTATGCTTCTGGTAAAGTTCCAGCCATGTGTTGAATCGGTTCGGTGTTACGGATACCAGCAACCACATCCTCACCCTGGGCATTCAAAAGATAATCACCGTAAAGTTTGCTTTCCCCTGTGGCTGGATTTCTTGTAAAAGCAACACCAGTGCCGGAATCCCAACCCATATTTCCGAAGACCATTGTCTGTATATTGACTGCAGTACCCAAATTATCTGGGATATCAGTTGCTCGGCGATAATCAACTGCTCTTTTACCCATCCAGGATCTGAAAACTGCTTCAGTTGCCAGTTTCATTTGTTCATAAGGATCCTGGGGAAAATCGAAACCCTGTTCTTTACGAACAACTTTCTTGAACTCTTCGGTTAAGAATTTCAAATCTTCTGTTGAGAGATCAGTATCAGCGACAATTCCTTTTTTGGTTTTAAAACCATCGAATACTTCTTCGAATGCTTCATCAGAAATATCCAGAACGACGGAGCCGAACATCTGAACCAGGCGCCGATAAGAATCATAAACAAATCGTTCATTTTCAGTCAACTTGATCATTGCCTGAGCGGTTTCATCATTCAAACCAATATTTAATACAGTGTCCATCATTCCGGGCATGGAGAATTTTGCTCCAGATCGACAGGAAACCAGTAATGGATTATCGGTCCCACCAAAAACTTTTCCAGTGGCTTTTTCCACATCTTTCATAGAAGCAAGAATTTGATCCCATAATCCTGCTGGAAATTCTTTATTTTCTTGGTATGCATTGCAAGCTTCTGTGGTAATCGAAAACCCGGGTGGGACTGGAACACCAATTCTCGTCATATCTGCGAGATTTGCACCCTTTCCACCTAAAAGACCACGAACACCTTCCCAATCCCCACCGACAGCTTCAATAGCCTGGTCGATTTCGTGGAATAGAAAAACCCATTTTTTATCAGACATATATTCCTCCTAAAGAATAATTATTTTCTTGGTAAAACAAACCGATTGGTTTGCTAAAAATCGCACTAATCGCTAATTTTACCATAAAGGGGATGGATTCTTGATTTCACAAGGCAGATTTTGTCAATAGTTTCATACATTCATTTCAAAATGTTGTCAATGTGGAGAAGATTAAAAATGTGACTTTACAAATTTGCTAGGATTAAACACAAACTAAGATTTTTTGTGTAAATTACATACATGAAGTATTACACACGACAGATGGTTGCTTTTTTTAATTGCTGGAGGATGAATGCATAGAGTCTTGGTCATTGATGACGATCCTGGAATGACTGATTTATTACGAATAATATTATCTTCTAATCAAATGGAAGTTAAAATAGTTAATGATGGCCAAACAGGACTTGATTGTCTTAATAACTTTTCACCAAACATCATACTGCTGGATCTATTAATGCCTGAATTTGATGGCTGGAAAGTTTGCCGAAAGATTAAACAAATCAAAAATATTCCAATTCTTGTCCTCTCAGCAGTAGATAGTCCTTCGATGATTGCAGAAGCGCTTGATGCGGGTGCAGATGATTACCTCATTAAACCTGTTACCAGCACATCATTGATTGCTCATATTTATAACCTGGTCAGAAGAACTACCGGAGAATTAAGATTAACGAATACCAGAATTCAAACCAGATAATTCATAACAATTAGCATTTCATAGTAAAATATCTTAAGGTTAAATAGACTCACTTTCTGGTTTACTATAATTTTCCTTTTGAGAGGGTAATGTGCAAACTTGTTCAAAATGCTTTCATATTTTTCCAGACAATGAATTAAATTGTCAAAATTGTAGTGCCGATTTGAGCGAGTTTTCCGAGCACGCGATTTCTAGAATACAACTAATCGAAAATCCCAGAGTTACTGCAATAAGGATTAGTGTTGGAAAAAATGCCTGCCCCACCTGTCGTCTTGTAGAAGGTGTTTATACCAAAGAAACGCTTCCATATTTACCAGTTGAGGGATGCTCCGGTGCCAGAGGTTGTGAGTGTACCTATGCTCCAATCCTGGATGAAATCTTTCCCTAAAGTTACCCTCATTAATTTAAGCGAGAATTTAATTTATCTTTATGATTCATAAGGAATTTGGCTGCATCCTTGTGATTTTTGATATTTCCATTGATTGTTTCTATTCTTAATAGATTGATCCACCATCCAATTTTCTTTCCATCCTGTATGTCTAAGATTTTCATGACATCATGGCCATTAATAAAAGTTGGTGGGTTAATCCATTCATCATAATGATGAAAATATGCATCCAAAAAGTAGCGACATAATTGGAGACTTTTCTGCCAATCGATTTCATTTAGAGTGAACTCATCTCGCACCAACGCATTGGTTAATGCTATAAGACACGCAGCAACACCTGAATTCTTGCTTCGACTAAAAAATAAAAAAGGAAGTTCCGGGTTCAGGTTAAAATCTTGCTGAATTATGCTCGCAAACATTTCTATACCCGCATAAAAATCATTTATCCATTTCTTTTCAGCAGTTGACAGAACCAATTCTTTAGCAGCATTATCAACCAGTTTTTCTAATTTTCCAGGTTTTTGATCTATAGTAGTTTGTTCATTTTGAATGGATGATGAGTTCTGAATGATTACATTATTGAGAACGCAGAAAATTACGAGTGATTTCAAGCTTCTATCTTGATGAATATTGGATTGAAAATAAACAGCTAATGGTTCGCGAAATCGCCCCAAACTCATAACCAATTCCCCCTGGCGAAATTCCATTGCTCCTTCAAGAAAGTATGTACCGATGATCAGTTGATCGAATTGTGAAAATTTCTGAATGTTGGCTATGGCTTGATCCAATAATAAGGTCGATTCCAGATTTACCCCTCCATTAAAACCAGGAAAACAATATTCTAAGAGATTAAGATGAGCAAGTATACGGATTGCTTTGGAAGAATTTGGGAGATCGAAAATTCGAAACAACTCATCTCTTTTACGTTCTGCCGTCACATCAATCAATTTTGCTGCAGAGGATTTTATTGCATGAATGGTGGTTGATGATATTTTCCAATCGAACTGAACAGCCAGACGTATTGCCCGTAAAATGCGCACTGGATCATTTTCCAAACTATCTGGTCTACCTATTTGTAATAATTTCTTCTTGAGATCTATCGCCCCATTTAAGGGATCAATTATTTTTGTTCGATCTTGCAGGTCAATGGCTATTGCATTTACAGTAAAATCCCGAAATGCGAGATCTTCCAGAATGTTGTTCTCTCGGGTAGCGACTATGTCGATCCATCGTTTTTTTCCGGTTTGGGAATTATAAATGATTCTGGCAGTTTGAAACTTCTTATTAAGCATAAAAAAAGAAGCTTCCAAATAATCAGCTACACGCTTTGCATAATCTCGCACGTTCCCACAAAAAGATAAATCTATATCATGAACGGGACGGATCATGAGAATATCACGAACCATTCCTCCAACCATATATATTTTGTTATCAGAATTTAAATTTTTTAACAATGCAGAAAAAATTAATTCTGATTCGGAATCAAATTGATAAGTCATTTCTTTTGTTTAAACTTGACTAGTTTATACTTCTCTTCATCAACAACACCTACAAATGGCAGGTTTCGATACAGATCATCTAAATCCAATCCGTAACCAAATACAAATTTATTTAGAATAGGGAATCCAACGTACTTAACAAATACCTCTAATTCTCTTCTCTCAAATTTATCCAATAATGTACAAACCTGAAGACTCCTGGGTTTTCTGGAAGAAAGCAGTTCCAACACAGATGATAATGTGTGTCCACTATCAATGATATCTTCAACTAGAATCACATCCCGGTCATGAATATCTGTGTTGAGGTCATGAGAAATGCGAACCTGCCCACTGGAGGCGCGTAAACCAGACCCGTATGATTCAACAGCCATAAATTCGATGGCGTGTGGTATTTTTATAGCTCTCATCAAATCGGTTAAGAACATCACTCCCCCTCTTAAGATGCATATTAATACCAGACTGGATGAATTTGCATAATCTTTTGATATCTGTTCCCCCAGTTCTTTGACTCGACTTTTTAAGCTTTCTTCAGAAATCAAAATTTCAGATAAAAATTCCTGATACGATTCCATTATAAACCTCTTTATTTCCTGGGGACTTTATGATGTGACCGACAACGAGCTTCATACATTTCTGAGGCACCAACAATAATAATTGGGTCATCGTAAAAAGCCGGTTTTCCATTCACTAAACGTTGCGTTCTCGAAGCTGGCTCTCCACACACCATACAGATTGCCTGTAATTTATCAACGTGCTCAGCGATAGCCATCAATGTTGGCATAACTCCGAATGGCTCTCCACGAAAATCTGTATCCAACCCTGCACAAATCACACGTTTTTCCTCATTAACCAATCTTTGAATGATATCGAGGATATCTGCATCAAAAAATTGAACTTCATCAATTCCAACAACAGTTGTATCCTGGTTGAGTTTCTCCAGAATTTGCGAAGAATTTTCGATCGGGAGTGCTTCAAAGTCAGCACCACTATGAGATGCGACTTTTGCTACCTGATAACGTGTATCAATAATCGGTTTAAAAACCTGAACTTTTTGGCGGGCTATTTCTGCTCTCCTCAGTCTGCGAATTAATTCCTCGGTCTTTCCACAGAACATTGAACCACAAATTACTTCGAGAGATCCATTATGATGCTTCATTAATACCTCGTAATTAAAAATGACATATACATATTTTATCCAAGAAATAAAAAAGCAGCCTGTTCAGGGCTGCTTCATGGATACCAATTTCCTAATTACTTGGTTGTTTCAGGTACTTCATAACCAAGTGAGCGTAATCGTTTCTTCAGATCGATTAATGATTTTCGACCAAAGCCATCGACAGCCAATAATGCTTCGTCACCTTTTTGAAGTAATTCAAAAATCTGACCAACATTTGTTAACTCTGCTTTGAGTAAAGCATCCGTTGCTCGATTTCCCAATTCCAATTCAGAAACGGGTCGATCCAAAGAAGTTTTGGATTCTTCACGTTCTTTTTTGGTCTCGATATACTCTTGGCGAGCCTGTAATCGTTTGTAGAAGCGATCAACCTGACCTTCAATATCGATAATTCGCTGTTGTTGACCAGTGAAAAATGGATGACAGGCGGAACAAACCTCGGTTTTGATTTCCTTACGGGTTGAACCGGTTTTCCAGGTGTTTCCACAAGCGCAGGTTACTACTGCATCCGCATAATATTTCGGATGAATTTCTTTTTTCATTGTCTTTGACCTTCCTGATGTATGCTACTTCCGTTTATTCTTGTGCGAATTAACGGGTAACAGAATTTAAAGCAGAGCTTCAGCGGGTAGAACATTTACACGCTTGCGGCCATCCGGTAGAGACTCAAAAACAACGACACCTTCAATTGTTGCAAATAATGTATCATCACTACCACGACCAACATTTTGTCCGGGTTTGATGCGTGTTCCACGCTGCCGTACAAGGATGTTTCCAGAAATTACTTTCTGACCAGCATATCTTTTAACACCAAGTCGTTGTGCATTACTATCACGACCATTGCGACTTGATCCGCCACCTTTTTTATGTGCCATAATATCTACTCCAACTCAATCGAATTAACCATCAAACGGGTGTACTGTTGGCGATGGCCGGTTTTAACCCGAATGCGTTTCTTGGGTCGATACTTAAAGACAACGATCTTTGGACCCTTGACATGGGAAACTACTGTAGTTTTCACTTTTGCCCCAGTCAATTCTGGAGCGCCGACCTTTACCTCATCACCATCAACAAACAGTAAAACCTGATTTAAATCAACCTGTTCGCCAAGTACTACGGGTAAGAGATCCACTTCTAATGTGGTCCCTTCGACGACCTTATATTGTTTGCCGCCACTTTCGACAATTGCATACTTCATTTATATCTCTCCATCTTCACTTCACCATGGATCCCGCGAACTTATGACGCCGAAATATGGGGAAGCTGGAATTGCATTTATTTACCCCAGCTTTAGCCGGGGTTAGCGTCAGATATTATACAGGCATCATGAAAAGCTGTCAACGTTAATCTGTCCACGTGTTAATCTGTCCACGTGTTAATCTGTCCACGTTGAACAATTTCATTTATCTTATTTTCGAAATTGACGTAATTTACGAAAATCTCCATCACGAATTGTGGTTCCGATTGCATCCAGATGTTCCAAAAATGCTAAAGCATATTTTCTGGATGTTTGAAACTTGTCTCTGAATTCAGCAACGGTCAAAGAGCCTGAGAGTTCTATCTTCTTAATAACCCAATTTTCCATTTCCCGGTAATTTTCATTCAAGAAAGCTACATCATTTCCAACAGAAATAAGAATATTTTCAACCTGTAAATAATTGAGGATTTCTTCACCATGTAAATCAATATTTTCCTTTAAACTAGGTGGAGAATAAGGCAAATCCGAAAATGCTTTTACAATTGAATTTTTAGCCCTTTCCTGAGAGGGATTAAGATTGGTTGTAAAATCCTTTACGCGGATAAAATTTCCATGTAATTCGACAAAATTAATTTCCTGAAATAAATTTAAAACAGCAATGAACACCGTTTGTTCCAATTTCAGCCTGCTCTTTAATTCTTCCTTTGGTATACCAGCCCGTAAATTGAATTGTTTGTGATAATTCTCCAATAGTAACGAGGTTTTATTCTTCTTATCATTTAACCAGATTGAAGAACATAATGTTAGATTTGGTTTTTGAAATACATCCCCTTTTTCCAATTGATAAATCTTTTTTTCTGCTAAGAGATTATTCCAGAAATCTTTAATCACAGATAGCTCTAATTTCGCTTTTTTTGATACCGTATCAAAAGTACCAACCCCTACATCCTGAATCGCCTGGAGGAAAATTTCATCAGGGGTACCTTTCAAATATGCTTCCAGTTGTTTAATAACATCCTGTGAATATCTTTTATGCCTTCGGGCAGGATTTGGATTAACAATCATTCCTCCACCGATGGTTTCCCCAGGTGAAGGAATACGGATTATGAATCTGTCCCCACGAATTCCAACAATCGGAAATACCGGTTCGATTTGTACCCACCCATTTTCTCCGGGTTTGATCTCATCTCTTCCTAAAACCCGGATTCTGGATAATACTTCTGATGCGCCAATAAATAACTTTACTGTTTGATTATGTTTTACAGAGAAACTTGAAGAAGATAATATTCTTAAGTCAGCATCAAATCGTTGTGTGGGCAGATATTTGTGGAAATTTGCCAGAACCTGGCCTCGTTGAATCTCATCAACGTTGATACCTGAGAGGTTAACCGCGGTTCTACTTCCCGGGAAAGCAATCTGCTCATTCTTTTTGTGTGTTTGCAATCCTCGGATCCGAACTTTGTTTCCAGTTGGTAATAATTCTACTTCCTGACCAACTTGTAAACTCCCATCTAAAAGGGTACCTGTCACAATTGTTCCAAAACCGGTGATTGAAAAAACTCTGTCAATTGGGAGTCTCGCCCGACCAAAGTCAGGTTTTGGATCAACTGTTGCTAATAATTCTTGTATTGTATTAATTAATTGATCGATACCTGCATTTGTAAGAGCAGAAACACGAACTACACTTGCATGTTCAAGGATTGTGTTTTTTGTAGCGTCCCGAATATCCATTTCTACCAGGTCAAGCCAGTCAGGATCATTGATCAAATCTATTTTTGTCAGTACAATAATTCCATTTTTGACCTGTAATAAATCCAAAATAGCCAGGTGTTCTTTTGTCTGTGGCATCACCCCTTCGTCAGCTGCTATGATAAACAAAGCAGCATCTATTCCTCCTACGCCAGACAGCATGTTTTCAATAAAATCTCGATGACCGGGAACATCAACAATTCCCAACTCTTCTCCATTGGGTAATTTCAGCCAGGCAAATCCCAGATCAATCGTCATTTGCCGTAATTTTTCTTCCTTAAGGCGATCGGGGTGTATACCGGTTAGCGCTTTAATTAAAGTCGATTTTCCATGGTCGACATGCCCTGCAGTGCCAATGACATACATTACTTAAGATCTCTTTGTGTCGAAATTATCTGTAAAATCTTCATTAACCTCTTTTATAAATTTAAATAACGACTGTAAAGATCTTTCATTTGATTGAACGATTTGGTTAGTTAAATCATTTATCTCTTGAGATATTTCCTCTAATTGCAACACCCTGGTTTCTAATTTTTCAATAATACGGGTTGACTTCTTGATATTGTTCTTCCTGGGATATCATGTAATTTGACCATCGTTTTTGATCATCTGCCTTAAATGATATCCAATCCTGACGCATCCGATCTTCTACCAAACGTTGCATTTCAGTGATTTCATTAATTCTACGTTCAAATTTCTGCGTTATCTCTTCAAAAGAAGCTTGGGAATGTCGAATTGCCCTTTGAGTTGCATCTAAAGTCTGTAATTGTTCATCAAGATTGATTGCTTGGCTTGTGATCACCTCAAATTTTGACTGCCATTCTTTCCAGACCCTATCTTTTTCAACCTGTAACATATTATTTTTTTCAATAAATGCTACCTGTGCTTGTTTTCTTTCAGTTTCAGAATTTAAAATTTCGTTTTGACGCATTTCAATTTTCCGCAAGTTTTCAGTCGCTAAATCAATTTTCCCTCTTTGCTCTTCAGTTCTTTTACGCGTGGAAGATATCTCTCCTTGCAAATCAAGGATCCTTTTGGAATCCTGACGTACATTTTCCTCAAGAATTTTAAGGGCACGGCGATATTCTTCATCAGATCTCTTAATATCCAAAATCTTTTTATCAAATTCACCGATCAACTTGATTAACCGGTGTTCCTCTTCTTCGCGTGCCTTAATATCTTTTTTCATCTCAGGCAAAACTTCTAAACCTTTGCGAACATGAGCGATTGAAGTGGTTATCGATTCAATATCTGCTAATCTGGTTTTTTCTATCTCTCTGTCTTTTTCAATTCTTTGTTTTTCGATACTTTCAACTGCTCTGGTATATTCAACCCGTATTTGGGAAATTGCGGCATCTACAGTATCAAACCTGGAAGGGATTGTTTTTAAACGATTTAACTCGTTGGATATTTCACGGATTTCTTGAAGAATCGAAGTATTATTTCCTTCAACTTTTCTTAATCTATCATCTAAAGACGCAATGATTAATTTATCTTTTCTGCGTTCTTCGTCTAGCCATTCCACACGCTTGAGTAATTGTTCAAAATCCATCTATCTGCTCCATAAGGATCTATAAGCTTTGTATTGTAAAAATTATACCATTCAGAAAAATTGTTTTTTTTATTTCAAATTAGTAAATGCTGATAATATTTCTAAAAATGGATTTAAGACCAAACTCGGAAAAATCCCCATCGCTAATAATAGAACTATTCCAAAAGAAAAATATATCTTTTGTAATAATGATTCTGAGTATGAATCGTTTGACACATTACCGGTAGAGAAGATAATAGCTAAAAACCTGAACCCCGCAACAAATAACCCAAAAAGACCAATGGAAACAAAAATAATTGGAGTGATAGATATTTGACTCAACCCAATTAATATGGGTAACTTCGTTGGGAAGCCCGGTAATAATGGGAGACCGGAAAAAGTAAACCATCCCACGAGAAATCCAACCATTGTAAAAGTTGACTTGTAAAATTCGCCGTGAAATGAATCAATATCCATATTTAATTCTTTATTTTTCCAAATTGAAATTGCTAATGTACAGATGGCAATACCAATTATTCTTGGAATCAATATCAATATATAGGATTGCCACCCAATAATCTGATTCAAACTCATTGCCAATAAAGAAAAACCAATTTCAACCATAACTGCATATCCAATTAATCGCGTCAATTCTCGCTGAAAAGCAGCAAAAAGACCTCCCATAACAATCATAACAATACCTAAAATCTGGCTAACTGTTAATAGTAGTAATTGTTCTCTCAGCCAGCTAAAGTTATTGAGAAAGTCCATAAAAAAAATTAGAATAGTGGTTGGAATCATGCTGAAAATAAATCCAGCAGAATATGGGTGACCGTCCCTGGCTAATAATGGCACCCAGGTGTGAAATGGAAAAATTGCCAACCACAATCCTAAGCCAATGGCTAACAAAACTCCTGCTTGATAATAAGTGGCCTGACTATCAACGCTGGATGGTGCAGCTTCGAATCCCCAACCAGAGAATAAGATAAATGGAACCGCCAGCGTTTGAAAAACCAGATATCTGATAATACCCTGTTTAACGGATTGACCTCTCTGGAAAAATATTGGGATACTGATAAGAACTGCAATTTCAATAATTAAAGCTGCATATAAAAAGGGTTGTACTGATAACGCAGCAACAAATAGAGTTATGATTGCTAATACATGCGGGACAAAGAAACTATTGGTTCCGGAAATTCTGGAGCCGAAAATCCAAAAAGCGCACAATGAAAACATAAGTGCAACAATAACACGCTCACTATCAGCTATAACAAAATTCCTTCCGAGTATAGTGAAAGTAGAAGAGATTTCCAGTGATAATGGACCAAGAGGAAATACGCTCTCTATTTTAAAAGTTAATGCCAACAGAGCCAAAAATGCACTGATTCCCCCACCAACTAATAATGTTAATAATCGGTTTGCCCTTATAAAGAAGAGAATTAAAGAAAAAATCATTGGTATACCAATCCATATAATTGGAGCGTTCAAACAATTTCTCCTTCTTCTTGTTGAATGAATAGGACGCCAACCAATGCGATGCCTAAAGTAATAATAACCAAAAATCCTGCCACCAAAACTGATTGTTCTACCCCAGCATAAAGAACCTCAAAGCCGGAGAAAGCTGTTAATAATCCAAATATGATTCGAATCGGCCTAACGGACAATCCAATTTGCAAAATACCCATTATGATGAGAAGAACACCACCCCAGATCAACGTATCAGGTATTGGTAATCTTACTTTAATACTTTGCATAATAGAAAAGCTAAATATCCAGATAATAAGTACGATAACCAGCTTAAATCTTTGTTCTACTTTTGTGTCTTCAACCAATAATTCCGAATCTTCCTTTACTGCTGAGCCAAGGATTGCGCCAGCCATCCAACCTGCAATTAATTTAACCACTGCCAATCCGGTTGACCAAACTTGAAGTACCATCCAAAAGACTGAAACATAAATGGCTGCAATTGCAAGGATATTCCAACGCCATTTTTTATTAATGAATAGAATTAAAGACGCCAAACCTGCTAACAAAACCGGGAGTATATCGATCAGTGAGTTCATATTAAGATAAATCTCCGGAGGTTATCAGGGTAAATAGCATAACTAGAAAAACAATGACCCAGATAATACCGCCCTGACCTTCAAGGATATTCGTAACTATATTAACAATCCGTTGGAACAACCCTAGGAAAGACCAAATAAGGTCATAAACCCAGCGAAAACTTAAAAATCTTATGATGAAATTCCCTATTGGCTTTAGAATCCTTTGCAAAAAATCTGCATACTCTGACTCTCTTAAAAATTTTCGAATCAAAAAATGAAGGATAAGGGGCAAGAGAAAACTGAGGATACTTGCGTACAATGTACCTGATATATACCAATCAACGTCACTGATAAGGAAAATCAGCCATTGAGATAGGACCAAAATGAATAATCCCACTGGATAAGTGATCCAAATCCATTTTTCTTTTATTGATAACAATGTGTCAACGATGGTAGTGTGGCGAAGATAACCAAGAATAATGATAGAAACTGAAAGAATCATCAATAAATTTCGGAATAATCCACCCGAAATAATTATTCCTTGCCACCCAATCGCAGACGGTGTGAATGGTAAACCCGTTATTCCAATAACGGCAAGTAAAGGTATAACCGATATTATTCTTCCTCTGGCAGAATACAAAAATAAAACAGATCCACTTAAAATCAAAGCTAAAGTCCAGGCAAGGGTAGCTATTTGGTTTCCGTTGATGGAAGAATAAATTGCCAGTCCAGCCATTGTGATAATCCAATAAGGGCGCCCTTCTAATTCTGATGACGATCCATACCACATAATAGCCCCAAATAATATACCCACAGCTGTCAAAGTAAGTAGGATACCCTGTACTCTTTCATCAAAGGTTCCTATCGGCAACCGCAATAAAACAATCATTGAAGTTGTAACACTTACCATCCTGATTGAATTACCCAGACCACGTCGAATTGGTGAGCCGGACACAAATGGCAAGTTGAATGGAATAACTCCTAATCTCAAACCCACTGCAATTAATATGATAAAACCTATGGAATTTGCTTCCTGGCCAATCCTGAGTGGATTACCCTGTTCATAACTGATTAATAAACTAAAAATGAATATGAACAAGCCAAGAATTTTTACAGCAAACGACACAACGATTTCATTTATTTTTTTGCCAGAAGTTACATTCCGAATGAGAATAATAAATTCGATTATATCGACCAATGCCCAAACTAAAAGAATTGTAATAATGCTACTGGTTAATACCGCCAGAAATCCGACAGTATAAACAAGATATAAACCGGACCAAATAACTGGAGATGGAATTTCATCCAAACGAGATGAATCAGTAATGATCACAGCTGTCTGAACAGCACACAATGCAATCATTAGCGGCCATGATACAGAATCTAATTGAAGGATGATCCCCCTTTGAGAGATTTCACCAATTGGAAACCACTCAGGAAAATTAATTTGTAAAGGGTACAGCCATCGTAAACCTAAAATAATCCCCCAATTCGTGAGAGATAAAATTGTTGTAATGAGCCATACACGACCGATATTTGTTTTAACTCTCGATAGAATCAGAATAAGTGCTGCAGCAAATAGATTGAAACCAATTGGAATAAGGGTTATCATACGTCGAAATTAAATAATCGTGTTGAATGGTTTACGTCGTATGAATTTCCCATTTCCAGCTTTTCCATACCACTTTTTACCATCAACAAGAAGATTTCCTCTTAAAAAAACTTTTTCGGGATACCCTTCTAATTCCCATCCTTCATAAAGGTTATAATCCGTGCGTTGGTGAGACCATTCACGTCCATATGTTAATTTCATCTTTGGGTCCCAAATCACAAAATCCGCATCACTCCCTGGTTGAATTACTCCTTTTTGAGGATAGAGACCAAAAATTTTAGCTGGATTGGTGGATGTAAGTGCAACAAAGTGATGGGGTGTGATTCTGCCCTTTACGACACCTTCTGTCCAAAATATAGGCAATCTATCACCTACACCAGGCAAACCGTTTGGAATTTTGGTAAAGTCATCTTTTCCTAATTCCTTTCCAGGTATCTTTACTTCCTTCCCTTCATAAAGAATAGGTTGTGTTCCATCAAAGAAAAATGGGCAATGGTCTGTTCCCAGTACCTGAATTGTTCCATCCACAATCCCCTGCCACAACCGTTGATTATCTTCATCCAAACGCATAGGAGGAGAACAAATCCACTTGGCACCATCCGGCTGCTTAAGATTTTCTACTGTAAAAAACAAGTACTGGGGACAGGTCTCTCCCATAACCGGGATTCCTAAATCTCGCCCATAGGCTAACTGATCAACCTCCCCTCCAGCGTTCATATGGACAATGTACAGAGGGGCATCCGTGTGGGCAGAAAGCGAAATTCCTCTGGTTACAGCTTCTACTGCGCCCCAGGCAGGCCTTGTATGTGCATGCCATTCAGGGGTGGTATGACCAGCTGCTAATGCTTCCTGAACAAGGATTTCAATAATATCTCCATTTTCTGCGTGCAACATGGTCAAAAACCCATATTCTTTTGCTATGCGCATTACTTTAAAAATTTCAGCATCCTGCAACCGTAAAGTGGAGTTATAAGCTGTAAACACTTTTAATGAGGATATCCCTAAGTCGAGTAACGAAGGAATTTGTGCAGCAACTTCTGGATTAAATATGGAAATGTTCATATGAAAACCATAATCAATCGCAGCTTGCGGTTCTGATTTCTTGAACCAATCCAAAATATCTTTTTTCAGATCATTTCCGGTCTGCGGAACAAAATCGAGAACTGTAGTTGTTCCACCAAATGCAGCTGCTTTATGTCCGGTGTAGTGATCATCTGAGGAAATGGTATTAAACATGGGAAGATCAAAATGAGTATGCACATCAATTCCACCAGGAAGAATTAATTTCTCATGAGCCTCAACAATTTGGTTAACACCAATGGTAGATAAATTTATTCCGATTTGTACAATTTTTTCTCCATCAATTAGAATATCTGCTTTGCATTCATCAGATGCAGAAATTATTGTTGCACCCTGAATAATCGTTTTCATTTCTTCCTCATCTTATCCAATTACCTTAATTTAATCATCTTCTTTGATTTTATCCCATTCCAGAAGTATCTTCAAAAAATCCATTTCGAATTTTTCTAAATTATTTTCAGGTTGATTATATTCCTGGTTTTTTCCTGCTCTTTCCTTCAGAGATTTCCATAAGATTTCCCGCTCCTCACCCTCGACGACCATATCACGTACTGAAGATGCATTTTTTAGTAAATATCCGGTTGTATACAAAAACGTAATTCTACGCCACCGGTCTGCATGGATGGGAGTTTCGAGAAGGACTAAATCTCCGATCTGAATCTTGAAATACTCTTCATTTGCTCGAGGATGCTCTTGTTGATCTCGGAACAATTGTGATCTGGTTGTCAATTCATGTCCTTTGACCGGAGAAATATATTTAATCTGCCAACGATTTTGTTCATCAAATGCCGCTGTCTGGTAGAAAGCCAGATAATCTACTGCAATGACCTTGGGGGCACTTTTGAGTGGAATTCGATACCATCCCAATAAACGCGCGAGTTCAAGGTCTTTAGGATTTGGCACGATAGCAACAAGAACTAGATCTGTGTCTGCGGGTAAAGAATTCATTTATGTCCTGATACCTTTTTTATAAAAAAGGTTCTATGAATTTGCGCCATAGAACCCTTTATTAGGAATTTCTTTGATTTTTACTTGTATTTTTTCAACAAACCAACACGATCATTGAATTCGGAAATATATTCATCAATTTCCTCTAACTGAGATTGGAATCCGGTCCAATAATCTTTGTCATACCATTGATCCATGATTTCATCGTATGTTTTTCCTTGTTGTTCCACCCATGTGTAATATTTCAGATTATGAACTCGTTTTCTGTCCTGGTAGGTCAATTCCACCATATTATCTGTTCCTTCGCCCATGAGTGAAGATGCATAAGCTTCGGCAGCATCATGACTTGTGAATTCCCCAAATTGTTGTCGATATTCGATGATACGAGAGTCGTACAATTCAATTGCATCAGTTAGTACAGCTAATACAATGTCATCCTCCGTTAATTCAAAGTATTTAGCAAATTTGATGGATGTCAATAAATTAGCAATGCCAGAATGACCAAATAATTCTAATTTTTCAATCAGATCTTCAGGGACACCTTTCTTTGCCAGATATTTCTTACCTTCCGGTTCATTGAATAACCTTACCAGGTTTACAACATCATTATCATCAATAGCTGTTACCATATCTGTGTTTTTCACATTATGAATCCAAGGAACATGTTTATCACCAATACCTTCAATTCGGTGGGCACCAAAACCATTGTTCAATAAAGTCGGACACTGTAATGCTTCAGACGCAACAATCTTTGAAGTTGGGAATAATTGTTTCAAATAATCTCCAACACCAATGGTACCGGCTGATCCAGTAGTCGCGCAGAATCCAGCAAAATTACTGTTGGGTTTCATTTCGGCTTTGAGAATTTCTTCCAGAGCATGTCCAGTGACACTATAATGCCATAAATAGTTACCAAACTCATCAAATTGGTTGAAAATAACCAGTGGTTCACCAGATTGCCTGAGTTCCCAGCATTTATCAAAAATTTCTTTTACATTAGATTCGCTTCCTGGGGTGGCGATCACCTGTGTGGCTACATTCTTTAACCAGTCAAATCTTTCCTGGCTCATCTCTTCTGGAAGAATCGCAATTGAATCACAAGCTAACAGCTTGGAATCGTACGCTCCTCCACGACAATAATTGCCTGTAGACGGCCATACTGCTTTATGGATAGTAGGATCAAATTGACCAGTTACCAATCTGGGAACCAAACAACCGTAGGCAGCACCTACTTTATGTGCACCAGTTGGAAACCATTTTCCAACCAATACAATGATTCTTGCTTTGACACCGGTGAGAGAAGGTGGTAATTCCATATAATTTACACCACCAAATTTTCCACCGAAATCTTTTGGCTCATTTTTCCAGGTGATACGGAAAAGATTTCTTGGATGAATATCCCATAATCCAATATTCGCCAATTCCTCTTTTATTTTGTCCGGAACTGCAGCTGGATTTCGTTGTTGTGCAAGAGTTGGGAGAATGATATTTCTTTCTCGTGCCCTCTGAACTGTTCGATTTCTTGCTTCTTCGTTGATTGAAAAATCAATTTTTGCCATATTAACTTCCTATTCCTTTAAATTTTTTTTATCCAAAGGTGCTTCACTAACAATGTAGAGTGGTCGCCCTTTAACCTCATCGTATATACGTCCAATATATTCGCCTAATATTCCTAAGGAAATTAGTTGTACGCCCCCTAAAAATAACACCGCAATTAAAGTTGTTGCCTGACCTGTAAACTGTTGTGATCCAAGAATTCTCATAAAAATTACAACAGGGATGGCTATCAGACTGATACCGGCAGAGATAAACCCCATATAAGTGGCAATTTGTAATGGAACATATGAAAAACCTGTAATGGCGGTTAATGCCAGTTTCATCATTTTCTTGAAGGGATATTTTGTTTCACCTGCAAGACGAGCAGCTCGCTTATAAGTCACACCTACTTGTTTGAACCCGACCCAGGCTGACATCCCTCGCAGGAAGCGATGGTGTTCACGCATCGAGTTCATCACACTGACAACTTTTCGATCCATTAATCGGAAATCACCAGTGTCCAGGGGAATTTTGACATCTGTGATTCTAAAAATCAGGCGGTAAAAAACAGAAGCGGTGACCTTCTTAAAGAATGTCTCCCCTTCCCGATCTGATCTGACTGCGTAAACAACATCATATCCTTCTTCCCATTTTTCAATCAACTGAAGAATTACCTCTGGTGGATCCTGCAAATCGGCATCAATAATGACAACCGCTTGTCCACGACTATAATCCAAACCAGCTGTAACTGCGATCTGGTGCCCAAAGTTTCTGGCGAATATTACAGGTTTGATTCTCGTATCACTACTAGCAATTTCCCGAATCACCTTGGTTGAACCATCCGTTGATCCATCATCCACAAGAATCAATTCCCAGGATTGTCCAGATTTGTCCATTACTTCCGAGATACGATCGTAAAGAATAGGTAAGTTTTCTAACTCGTTATAAATGGGAGCAATTATTGTAAAAACTGGTGAATTATCCACTGTTATTCTCTATTTTTTTGAAGATATTTTTTCAAAGATTGCATGGTTGGTTCAATGATAGGCGCTTCCTTAACTGCCATCATCGCAGCTCTTATGTCCTTTAGCCCTGATCCTGTATTAATTACCATAACTGGGTCTTCCGGTTTGATCATACCTGATTCAATTGCACTTACCAAGCCTGCATATGCTGTTGCACCAGCCGGTTCAGAAAAAATCCCAACTTTACCGAGCTCAGATATTGCGTTTAATATTTTTTGGTCGCTCACAAAAAGATAAGAACCTTTGGTTTGTGATGCTGCTCTTACAGCTCGGATCCCATCACGAGGAAAATCCACACAAATACTGTCCGCAATAGTATCCGCTTTTACCGGAATAATTTCTTCAGATTTTCTTTGAAATGCATTGGCAATTGCTGCAGATCCTTCAGATTGCACACCAAAAAGTTCTTGGCATATGATCCAACCAACCTATCGAAATCAAATCTTTAAATCCTTTGTGAATTCCAGAAATAATATTTCCATCACCCACACTGACAAATATAGACAGTGGTTGATTGTCCATGGATTTCTTGAATATAATTTCTTCCCAGATTTCAAACGCTGCAGTCTTTTTTCCTTCTACGGTGAATGGATTAAATCCAGTATTTCGACAATACCAACCAAATTCACTTGCTGCTTCAACCGATAAGTCAAATGCAGAGTCATAATTACCATCTACCAATATCACTTCAGCTCGATATACGAGTAGTTGTGCAATTTTTGCAGGTGGGGCAGTTTTTGGTGCAAAAATAATAGCTTTTTGTTCCACAGCAGCAGCTAAACCTGCCAGGGCAGCCCCAGCGTTTCCTGTTGAAGCAGTTACGACAACTTCAGATCCAATCTCTTTTGCTCTGGCAATCACAACAGCACTGGCTCGATCCTTAAATGAAGCGGTGGGATTTTTTCCCTCGTCTTTTATCCACAAATTCTTAAGGTTCAACTCTCTCTTTAACTGATTTGGAGAATAGACAGGCGTTCCACCAGTCATTCGAAATGGAGTACCCTCAAACCCAGGATCAGCCACAGGCAATAATGGTAAATACCGCCAGAGATAATTTTCTTCTCTGGATGTGATATCACTGGCTTCATATTTTCTCTTAATGGAGGAAATGTCCATGACAATATCCAGATTACCACCATCTTTTGGACAGGTATAAAGTTCTTGTGTGCATGCGTATTCTGTTCCACAAATGGAACAAGAGTAACCTAGAAATTTATTCATTGTTTACCTTAATTCTAAACACACGAATGTATTCTTCGAATAGTACTATTATAACTTGATTGTATTTTTAAGGTTTTATTTGTGTAAGTTGTCTGACAATTAAACAACTCATTCAATGGTTTTTTCTGTATCAACACATGATGAATGCCAGGATATCTATTGGCGTTCAAAAGGTGTACCCAGAGCACCTGGTTGACGAGATTGCATTGATCTCATTATTTTTACTGCCCGTAGCCGAACTTTATCCGGTAAGGAAGCTATTAATCTTTCCATCCATTCAGTATTACCCATGTTCACAAATAATAACGCCAGAATCATCAGGGGAAATGGCGCTACCTGCAGCACCTGTGAGGGAATTGATGTCATGTATGGTTGTAAAACCAGGCCTAACCATTGTAAAAAGGCAAACAAATAAGCACCAAATGCAGCCCGAATAGGATTCCAACCACCAAAGATTGTAATTGCCAATACAATCCATCCAATTCCGTCAAGTCCAGTGATTGTTCCTTTCCAGCCAGGTTTTACACTTAATGTGTATAGGGGGCCGGCTAACCCAACCAGTGCACCACCGACGATGGTATAAAAATATCGCATTTTTTGGACGTTTGCACCCCTAACATAAGCAGCAGCTGGTTTCTCTCCAATCCCCTGGAGCATTAATCCGGGACGAGTCTTAAAAATCCAGAACCAGGCAATGCCAATCATAATAATGCTTAAATAGGTCATTAATGACTGTTGGAAAAATAATCTTCCCAAAATTGGGATGTCTCTTAATAGTGGGATCGAGGTTGATAGCATAATTGGACCTTGGGATCCCATGATTGGATTACCTAGGAAATATGCCAGATCACGACAGGTTATCGCCAGAATAAAACCCACAGCTACCTGAGATTGTTTTAAGGTAATGCTGCTGAAAGCAACAACTGTTGCTACCAAAGCACCTACTACCATTCCAGCCAGAAAGCCAAAAAATAGACTATCAGTCTCTACTGCTACCCAAAAACCAATCATGGCTGATAAGAGTATTGTGCCATTCAGAGATAAATTAATCACACCTGCTCGTTCAGTAAGTGTCTCTCCAATAACAGCAATGACGATAGGAGCACCCGAAGCAATCACACCTGCTAATCCGAAAAGAATAATATCGTTTCCCATAGCAGCTCCTATTTCCTTCCTAAGAATTTTTGTTTTACGCCTTGCGAAATCATCACAAACAAAACCAAACTTCCTTGCAATACACCAGTTAACGAAGAATCTAATTTAAGAACGATCGGTAACTGGATGCCACCAATATTAAGTGCTGCAAAGAAAAGAGCAATTGGAGCTAACCAAATCGCTTGAAAATTAATTAACATTGCGATCATCAAGCCCATAAAACCATAGCCGGATGAAATTGAAGGAATCAAACGATGATAGACAGCAGTTACTTGAATTGCTCCTGCTAATCCAGCAAATAATCCACAAATAATAAAAGATAACATCATATGCTGCCAGGTTGGGATACCCATCCGAAATGCGGATTTCATTCCCTTTCCAACAGCTTTTAACCTTAAGCCAAAATGTGTACCCTGGAGCATAAAGTAAATAATGATCAATCCGATGACCGCAAAAACGATCGACCATATACTTACTCGAAAATCCTGGAACGTTGGTAACCAGAATTGTTCAGGGAATGGTTCAGTTCCACTCATGGAAGCAACTCCTGGGCGACTCCAGGCACCAAAAATAAGTCCAATATTCAAGGCGGTAGCAATAAAATTCAACCCCAAACCACCAAAAATTTCATTGACCCCACCGAAAGTCTTAAGGACACCAGCCAGGGCTGCCCAAATGGCACCACCTAGCATGCCAGCCAGGATAGAAATCGTGATGACTAATATCGGAGAAAGAGAGCTATCCAAAAATAATCTCATCACGCCAGTTGTAAAAATCGCACCGAGTGTTATTTGCCCTTCAATACCGATATTCCACAAACCTGCAGTAAAAGTAGCCAATAATCCACATGTAACCAATAACAAGGGCACCCACACAACAAAAACGCTGGAAATACGAGTGGAATTTCCTGTTGCACCTTCCCAAATTAAACGAAATGCCTCCAATGGTTGGGATTTTACTAATAATAAAATGATGGAAACAAACAACAAAGAAAAGACCAGTCCACCCAATTGAAATAATAAAGAAATGCTGCGAGTTCGTGATTTATTCATAATTTTTCCTTTGTGTCAAAAACCTGTTCCCACCCTTTTCCACCAATTAATTGACCCAATTGATCGAGAGTAGTTGTAGAGGCATCCAACGGTGATGAAACATGGCCACTGAAGAACACCAGAATTCGATCACTATATTGCAGTATCTCCTCCAAGTCGCCGGAAATGAAAAAGATAGATGCCCCTTGCTGGCATCGTTCTTTTAATTTGCCCCACATATAAATGGCGGATTCTATATCCAAACCACGCGTAGGGTGTTCTAACAAAATGATGGATAAAGATTTCTTTAATAACGATAGAGCAGCTCTTTGTTGATTTCCACCAGATAATGATTCAACATTTAAATCCGGGCGTCCAATGATGTGATACTCATCGATCATTTTTTCAGCTTTGTGTTTGAAGTAATCTTTATCGATGAATAAGCCCTTTTTTTCATCTCCGGCAATTGTGAAATGTTCCGCCAGGGTTAAACCAGGAACGAGACCCTCTTCTAATCTGGATGCTGGTAAAAAAGAGACGCCATCTTCCATGAAATTATGATATTTTTTGTTGGAAAGATCTTTATCCTTCACAATCACTTTTCCAGAGATCGGTCTTATTAAACCAACACATGCCCTTAACAGAATATCCTGACCGCTTCCTTCCATGCCTGCAAGACCGATAACTTCACCGGCACGTAATTGGAAATTTACATTCTCAATTCTTAATGGGTATTGTTCAATAAATAAATCATTTAATGCTAAAACGACTTTCTCTTGTGATAAATTATTCCGTTCTCCCAAAGTTATAACTTTTCCAAACATCATTTCAACTAATTCATCCGAATCAAATGGTGCTGAAACCTCACCAACCAATACACCTTTTCTTAATATGGCTACCCTTGAACACAGCGCTTCAACATCTTCCAACTTGTGAGAGACAAAAATGATCGTTTTTCCTTGTTCCGCCAGGATTTTTAGCGCTGCAAATAATTTTTCTTTTTGAAGAGAGCTGATTCCAGTAGTTGGTTCATCCAAAATTAAGGCATTTGCCCCCATCCACAATAACCTGAGGATCTCTAATTGTTGCCGTTCACCAACAGTCAAAGTATCAACATATGCTTCCGGATCCAACGAAAAACCAAATTTTTTCTGTAATTCTACAAATTCTTTTACGGTGGTTTTATAAGATGGAACAAGACCACCTTTTTGACCTACTATAAAATTTTCAATCAATCGCATTGGCGGGAAATCCAATGGATCTTGATGCAACATTCCAATTCCATAATTAATCGCATCGGCTGGAGAATCAATTGTGACTACTTTATCATCCAACAAAATTTCACCAGAATCGGGTTGCATAAATCCAGAAAGTACTTTCATCAAGGTGCTCTTTCCTGCACCATTTTCACCTAAAATTCCAAAAATCGATCCACTTTTTACTAAAAGGTTTATATCAACATTGGCATGTACTGGACCAAAATGTTTATTTATATTTTTGAATTCTACGTTCATTTTTCCCTTTTAATTTTTAAAAAAGGGGAAGACGTAATGTCTTCCCCTTTTCTTCTTCAGGCAATTTATTCTGAACGGCCTTCCATACCTTCCAATAATTGAGGAAGATACCAAATTTCTACATCAGCAGCTGCTTGTCCTTCAGCCAGGAATTCGGTTCCATCTTGATAATTCAATGGACCGGTCCATAGAGTCAATCCACCTGCTAATTCAGCGATGAATTGATCAAGTAAAGGTTTTGCTTCTGCAGACATTGCTGGTCCACTTAAGTAACCAACAGCAGATTTATCGTGATCATTGATGTCATCCCAACTTGGTGGCATCCATTCAAATGCTGATTGCCAGGTTCCTTCCATTGCGCTGGTTACGTAACGAGTATAAGAAGGACCCCAGTTGAAATACGGCACACCTAAGCAAACATCGGGAGCTTCATCACAGGCACCAACAAAATCGTATGGAATCGCATAGATCTCTTTTCCTTCTCCTGTTGCTTTTCTGGCTTCAACCAATCCTTCAGTTGTATCGATCCCAGAAATAATAACATCAGCACCGGAATTGATGAATTCATTAGCAACCTGTGTTGGGTCTTCTGTAAACCCAGGGATATTGAACCAGAAGCCAATCCAGGTAATGCGGAATTTGAGATCAGCCGGATCTTTTTCCAGGTAATTTTCCCAACAATAGCGTGCGCCTAAGAATGCAGAAGAAGCTAAACGGCGTGTTTCTTCATTGATCAATGGTCCAAGATAACCAATAGAACCAGTTTGGGTATGTAATGCTGCGTCACATCCAGCGATCATTTTTCCATATTCCATACCACCCATCAAATTCGCCATGTTAGCCAAAGCTTGATAGTTTTCACCTTCTGTCCATACGGTATCGCCTGATGCATGGATTACAAAGATATCTGGATGGTTTTTCGTAAATTCAACTGCATCATCTTTCATATCATCAGAGTTGAAGACAACCAATTTGGCACCTTGTTGAATCAATTCTTCACCTAATTGAGCTGCTGTTGTTCCAGGTCGATCTGCCGTATTGACTTTATCAAGATAAATCATTTTGGTTCCAGGAACATTTGCAACAACGTACTCTCCAGCTTCGTAATGGGCCTGACTATAACCTTTGTCATTATACGGTCCGACCAATAATAAGCCAAAAATAAATTCTTCAGCAGGTGCAGCTGGTTCTTCTACTGGAGCAGCTGGTTCTTCTACTGGAGCAGCTGGTTCTTCTACTGGAGCAGCAGGCTCAGGAGTTGGTTCAACAGTTGGTTGACAGGCTGATAAAACCAGAGCCATCACCATTAATAAAGCAATTACGGTCCAAGCAAACTTCTTATTCATTTTTTCTCCTTCAAATCACAAATTTTACATTTGGTTCACGACTTTGATAAATATAACTTATTATTTGGGACTAAATCACCTCCTTTTTATAAAAAACAATCGAAAGTTAATATTACAAGTAGAAAATTTTTTATGGTCTGCAATGAAGATGAGAAATTTTGATGAATTGATAATAATTATTGTAAATCGATAATTTAAACAACATGTTGAATGGTGATTAAATTATTTTACATGATTCTAAAATGAATGAAAGAAATCCATTGATCTAAAAAATAATAATTAGGGATTCCCTTTTCATTGGGAATCCCAGTTTGAACGAATTATTCCCTGGATATCCAGGTGCCAGTTTCGCCTTTCAGTGCTCTACCAATATTCTCTGGATTGGTGATCAACGCTTTCTTACCACCGTTCTCGAGGAATTTGATTATTGCTTCTATTTTTGGCAACATACTGCCTTTAGCAAAGTGACCAGCTGCAGCGTATTCTTTTGCTTCGGCTAGTGTCAAATTGTCCAACCACTTTTGATCTGGTTTGTTGAAATTGATGGCTACTTTTTCAACTGCTGTGCTGATAACAAACAAATCAGCGCCAAGCATTGTTGCTAATAAAGAAGAACCGAAGTCCTTGTCGATTACAGCCTCCACACCTTCAATATCGCCATTCGGTTCGCGCACAACCGGAATTCCACCACCACCAACAGCTACCACAATGATACCTGCATCAATTAATGCTTTAATGGCATCTTTTTCAAGTATATCAATGGGTTTGGGCGATGCAACTACTCGTCTCCAACCGCGACCAGCATCTTCTACAACCATCCAACGATCTTCAGTTGTACGTCGTTTAGATTCTTCTTCGCCCATGAACGAACCAATCGGTTTGGTTGGGTGTTGAAATGCTTCATCATTTATATCAACAACTGTTTGCGTCACAACCGCAGCAACTTGTTTTTCCATCTTGCGATTTTTGAATTCATTGGTTAATGCTCTGGCAAACATGTAACCGATTGCGCCTTGTGAATCTGCCCCACAATAATCCAATGGAACCTCGTGTAATTCATGGGATGAGAGTTCGGATCTTCTGAGAATGAAACCAACTTGTGGACCATTACCATGTGTGACAACAACATTCCAACCCTGGGCAATCATTTCAGCGATATGATGCATCAGATTCTGCACCGGCTTCATATTGATCCGGAACTGTTTTGTGTTGATTGTCTTTAATTAAGGAATTTCCACCTACTGCAACTACTGCTACGCCTTTACTCATAAAACTTCCTCCAATAATATATTTTTATTGACCCATGGTTAAAGCATAAACTGCGCTACATATATGCATTTTATTTTCCGCTTCATCAAAAACAACCGATTGTGGACCATCCATCACACCATCTGTCACTTCAACACCACGGTCTGCCGGTAATGGATGCATAAAGATCGCGTCTTCCTTAGCCAGAGCCATTTTTCTTTCATCGGTGATCCAATGTTTATACTTGTTAATTATAACACCGGCTTCATTTGCGTCAGTCGTAACCATCCAGGGACCCCATGATTTTGGATAAATTACATCCGCATCTTTGAAGGCTGCTTCCATATCATCCACCACTTCAAAACCTGCCCCAGCTTTTCTGGCTTCTTCTTTTGCACGTTCAATGGTCTCATCAGAGAGCTTGAATTCTGGTGGATGAGCAAGTACTAAATCGATTCCAAAACGAGGGAATTGTAATGCCATTGAATTGGGTATGGACAATGGTTTCTGGTAAGACTCAGCATACGCCCATGACATAACAACTTTCTTGCGCTTCAAATTTCTGCCTTTTTTCTCCATGATGGTCATTAGATCTGCAAGAATTTGGAAAGGATGATAAAACTCACATTGCATATTGAATACCGGTGCGGGAGAGGCTTCTGCTACCAGATTCATATACCGGTTTCCAATACCCCAATCTACGTGCCGGATGGCAATACCATCATAAATACGACCCATAATCTGTCCAATCTCTCTTTCGGTATCGCCGTGAGAAATCTGCGTGGTTCGACTTTCGATGAATGCCGGATGACCACCCAAATGAGCAAAGGCTGATTCGAACGCAGAACGTGTGCGAGTACTGCTATAGAAAAATAGCAATGCTAATGATTTATCACGTAAGTATGGGGTTGGTTGACGCATGGCGCGCTTCATTTTTAAATCCCACGCCACGTCTAAAATGGTATCAATCTCCTCTTTTGAGAAATCGAGATCGGTAATGAAGTCACGTCCTTGTAAACTAGTTTGCATTTCTTTTACCTCCAAAAATATGAATTTATTATTAATTCCAAAGTGAATTTGGAATTATTTTTCTAATTGTAAGGTTACCAGGGATGGTATCAAAGCATAAAATGCTGTTGATCGCACCATATCGTCCAGAGAAACAGAGTCGTTGATGGTATGGGCTGTTTCCTCATCTCCGGGGCCAAACCCAATACTGGGGATTCCTGCTTTACCAGCCCAATAGATGCCATTCGTGCTGAAATTCCATTTTCCAGCTGGCGCCTCATCCAGACCAATCAATTTGCGAACTTCGAGCCCTGCCTGTACCAATGGATGATCTTCATCAATTGCCCAGGCTGGGAAATACTTGTCAACTGGGAAAACAAATCCAGTGTACGAAGGTTCGTCATAAAACAATTCTTCAACCGTGACTCTGTCTTTGAAATCTTCAGGGATCAAGGCTTCTACTTGAGCAATTGCCTGTTCTTTTGATTCTCCAAATGTCATCCGGCGATCTATGTAAATAATCGCTTCGTTAGGAACAGCATTAATGCTTGGCGTTTGAACCACCATGTCACTGACTGTAATTTTTCCATGACCCAGGAATTCATGGTCACCTAACTTTGGCTCAAGGTCGCGGATACCAGCGATGACAGGAATTAAAGCATAAATGGCATTGTCACCAAGATGGTTACTGGCTGCGTGCGCACTGCGGCCTTTTGCAGTAACCTTCATTTCAATACGACCTTTATGCCCCCGATATACATTCATTTTCGTTGGTTCACCAATGACAACAAAATCCGGACGAATATTTGGATCTACCTCTGCGAATGAATTTGGGGCAATTCCATCACACCATTCTTCCATATTGCCAAAATAATAAACAGTCCAGCCATCTAACAGACCGAGCTTATTGGCGATCGATAAACCATAGACCATTCCAGGTGTACTGTTCTTTTCATCACAGGCACCACGCCCGTAAAAAATTCCATTTTCGATTTTTCCGATAAATGGATCATGAGTCCATTCCTCAGGATCGCCAATACCAACCGTATCAATATGTGAATCAAATACCATGACTTTTCTACCTGAACCGATCTTTCCCATGATATTACCCATCACATCAAATCTGACTTCATCAAAGCTCAATTTTTTCATTTCTTCAGCAATTCGTTCACCAACAGGACCAATTTTGGAGTCCATACTGGGAATAGCAACGATCTCACGAAAGAAATTTATAATATCTGGGCGTGATGCTTCAACGTTTTCGATAACTTCTTTTACTTTATCTGTGCTGACCATTCTAGATCTCTCCAATCTAATTTTTAATTAATTATTTTAATTCACCTACTCGCCTCACAACCTGGAAGCGAAAATAGCCAGGTAAAAAGTAACTATAAGAATAATCTATTATTTTTCCTTCTGTTGAATACAAATAAGCTGTAAATAGCAATAAAACATCACCTCTTTGAATTTGTAAGGCACGTGCGATATTTGAAGACGCTGCCTCAGCTTGAATGATGGTTTTTGAAACCGATAAATCGATTTTTTCACTTTCTATTAAACGATCAAGTACAGATCCGGTAAATCCAGCTGCCAGATCGTCATGAGTAAAAATCGATTCAGGCAGAACATCCACCAAATATGCCACTGGGCGATTTTTAGCATTAATGACACGAGATATTTTAATTAATGGCGTATTTTCCTCAACATTTAGATTTTTTGCGTAATAATCATTCGCATTAATCTGGGTAATTAATAAATCCCCCATTTTTACATCCAGACCAATTTTTTCAGCCAGAGTTTCAATACTTTCCAAAACTTCAAGACCGGTTTCAATTACCTGAATGGGTCCAACAACAAATGTGCCTACTCCCTGACGCCTTCGAATGATTCCCTGTCCTTCGAATGTTCGCATAGCTTCTCTTAAAGTAGCTCTTGAAACGCCTAACTTTTTTGCCAACAAAGGTTCAGACGGTAATTTTTCTCCGTGTGGTACGGTGGAAATTACATTTGCGAGTTCATTTTGTAAACGTTGAAATGATGTTAGTGAACTTTTTTCTTGTGTTTCCTGTATGTGTGCCATTCAACGACTCCTTTTAGTCTTCAATAATCACTGGGATGAATTGGAATTTGTTTACGTCTACCAGGCCTTTATCTGATAACCTCACTTCAGGAATTACAACCAGACCTAATAAGCTTAATTGCATATTTGGATTATTCAACACACAACCACATTCCTTGAAACCCCTTAAAACAGAGGATGCTTTATTGGAGACAATTTTTGCATTTTGATTGGACATTAATCCTGCAATCGGTAAACCAACTTCCCCAATAATTTCACCATCTTTGATCACAACCTGTCCTCCACCAATTTCCGCTAAGCGGTTGACAGCTAAAGCCATTTGTTTTTCATCGGTTCCAGTAACAATTAATTGGTGCGAATCATGTGCCACAGTAGTCGCAATCGCACATTCCCCTTTGAACCCAAATCCAGAAACAAATCCATTGGATACGGAACCAGATCCCGTGTGTCGTTCAACAACTGCAATTTTAGCAATATCCTGATCCGAATCAAGCGTAACCAGTCCATCTTTTATAGGTAAATCCATAATTAAATGTTTTGTAGGTGCCTGGTTTTCAATGACACCGATTACATTAACCTGAGTAGAGCCCTCTTTTGTAGTTTTAATTTGGAATACTTCAGGTGAAATTGGTGTCTTAATGTTGACTGATTGGATTGCCCAATCTGGATATTCAATATCAGGGAAATCAATCAGATTTTTACCATTCTGAGCAACAATCGATCCTTTAGCAATCACCAGATCTGGATGAAAATTCTCAAGGTCAGAGACGAGAAGAATATCGGCATATCTTCCGGGAGCAATTTGACCAATTTCTGTTTCCATACCAAAATAAGTTGATGTGTTGATGGTCGCCATCTGGATGGCCTGCATGGGAATTACACCCTGTTCAATCGTGTGACGAAGTACCCGATCCATATGTCCATCTTCTACCAAAGTAGCTGAATGAGAATCATCTGTGCATAAAATGAAGTTTCGAGAATCCAGGTCATGTTCAGTGATCGCTTTTACCTGCTCTTCAACGTCATGCCAGGCAGAACCGTAACGCATCATCACTTTCATCCCCTGTCTTGCTCTGGCAATCGCATCAATGGTTCGGGTGCCTTCATGGTCATCCTGTGCTCCACCAGCGACATACCCGGA
Source organism: uncultured Chloroflexia bacterium (assembly GCA_963765655.1). Lineage (GTDB taxonomy): Bacteria > Chloroflexota > Anaerolineae > Anaerolineales > Anaerolineaceae > UBA6170. Next base: position 531,473 of record CAVXXH010000005.1, on the reverse strand, counting down.
AAAAGGTAAGCCTAAATCCGGGGAAGCATAATGCCCACCGATCACTTTATCTGCTAATCTGGTGATTTCCAATTCTGCATGCAATTTTTCATCATTATGGATCACACCAGGAAAATTCATCATCTCGCCTAACCCAATAATTCCATCCCAATCCATCGCTTCAGCAACATCTTCAGGAGAAATGGACGCACCCGGGGTCTCAAACCCTGGTGCGGATGGAACACAGGAAGGAACCTGTACAAAAACGTGATTGGGTTGTTTTAATGCTTCATCCACCATCAGTCGGACACCTTTGAGACCAAAGACATTAGCAATTTCATGAGGATCAACCATCATGGTGGTAGTACCTTTAGGAAGGACAACACGAACAAATTCTGTTACTGTCAACATTCCCGATTCAATATGCATATGACCATCAATTAATCCAGGAACAAGGAATTTCGATTCTGCATTTAAAACCTTTGTGGATTCACCAATACAATGATTGGCATTCTCACCCACATAAGCTATTCGCTGATCAGAGATAGCAATATCAATGTTATCAATGATTTCTCCGGTTTGGACGCATACCCATCTTCCATTTTTCAAAACAAGCGAAGCAGGTTGCCTTCCCATAGCAACATCGACGAGTTTCTTGCTATCCTTTTGCTTGAATCTACGATCCATAAATAACCTTTCTATTTGATTAATCGGATAATAATCTGGATGCAGCTTTATTATGCTTAGAAATCAAATCTGGTAAATCAATATTCACCAATTGTTGATCTTTCACTACAATCTTTCCATGAACTACATTCAGGTCAACATTTCCAGTTTGGCAGAATAAAATTGCAGCAACTGGATCATGCAAAGCTCCAGCATATTCCAGGCGGTTCAGATTGATCGCAATAAAATCCGCACAACTACCCACCTCAAGTGCCCCTATATCTTTGCGACCAAGGACAGCTGCGCCACCTCTTGTAGCTATTTCTAAAGACTGACGTGCGGTAAATAACTTTTCAGATCCATCGCTGGACAATGAAGCACCCATTAATCCTGCTCTCAATCTGGCTAATAGCATCGCCAGTCGCGCTTCAGCCAATAAATGAGAACCATCGTTACTTGCTGAACCATCAACTCCCAGGCCGACTTTCACACCTGCCATCAAAAAATCCAGAATTGGAGCAGCTCCTGATCCCAGGCGCATATTGGAACTAGGACAGTGAGCAACCCCGCATCCTTCGTGTGCGTACGCTTGAATCTCTTCCTGGTTAATGTGAACAGAATGAGCAAACCAGACATCATTCCCCACCCAATTCAGTGATTGCATATATCCAAAAGGTCTGTAACCAAATTTCTCGAGACAGAAGACCTCTTCATCCTGCGTTTCTGCCAGGTGCGTGTGCAATTGTACGCCGTATTCCCTGGCTAATTTTGCAGATTGAATCATCAACTCGCCAGTTACACTAAACGGTGAGCAGGGAGCTAAAACGATTTGAACCATCGAACCAGGTTTAGGATCATGGTATCTTTGAATCAGTCTTTGAGAATCTTTTAAAATAAATTCTTCACTATCTACAACTGTATCCGGCGGTAAACCACCTTTACTCTCACCCAGACTCATAGAACCACGTGAGGCATGCAACCGTAATCCTACTTCAGATGCTGCATCGATTTCATCATCCAGTTTTGATCCATTCGGGAAGAGGTATAAATGATCTGATGCAGTAGTGCATCCTGAGAGTGCTAATTCCGCCAGAGCGGTCTGAGTGGAAATGCGTATATCATCAGGTGTCAATTTCGCCCAGATTGGATAAAGTGTTTTAAGCCAATTAAATAAATTCACATCCTGGGCAGCAGGTACGGCTCTTGTGAGTGTTTGATAAAAATGATGATGAGTATTGATTAAACCGGGTAGAACAATATGACCAGTTAAATCCAACACTTCGTCAGCTGTTTCTGGTAAATCTGCTGAATGACCAACCTGCTCGATGAATCCATTGCGAGCAAAAAGGCCACCATCGCGAATCTCGCGGCGGTGGCCATCCATAGTTACAAGTAAAGTTGCATTCTTTATTAAGATGGTTTGATTTTTCATTTTCTGAATTCTTTTATCTTTTTGATTTGTTAGACAACTATACAATCATCCAGAGTTTAGCAAGAATTCAAATAAAAGTCAATTGTCAGACAACATCAATTTTTTTATTTCAAATCAGCAATTTCAGCTGCCCTTAATGTATTCTTCATTAGCATGGCAATCGTCATTGGTCCAACACCACCGGGTACCGGGGTAATCACACCTGCCACTTCTGAAACTTCATCAAAAGCTACATCACCAACCAATTTATAGCCTCGTTTTGCTGTTGGATCATCAACTCGATTTACACCTACATCAATAACGACTGCACCCGGTTTTACCCAATCTTTCTTCACCATTTCAGCTCGTCCTACTGCAGCAACCAAAATATCAGCCTGACGAACAACACTCGGTAAATCTTTGGTTCTTGAGTGGCAAATTGTTACTGTTGCATTAGCTCTTACTAATAACAAGGCAACTGGCATTCCAACAATGTTGGACCGACCCAGAACGACTGCATTCTGCCCTTCGATCTTTGAAACAACCTGTTCAATCAGATACATTGTCCCAGCTGGAGTACAGGGGATGAAAAGTGGATCACGACCCTTCTGAGCTAACCGGCCAATATTTAATGGATGAAAGCCATCCACATCCTTCTCAATACTGATCATATTTAGTACACGTTCTTCATCCAACCCGGATGGCAACGGAAGTTGAACAAGAATACCATGAACAGTTGGATCATCATTTAATTTCTTTACCAGGTCTTCAACTTCTTGTTGTGAAGCATCGGCTGGTAATAAATGACCAAATGAATTAATTCCAGCTTCCTGACAGGCTTTGTGTTTTGAACGCACGTACACCTGTGAAGCAGGATTTTCTCCAACTAAAACAGTTGCCAATCCAGGCACCATTTTTCCATCAGCAGCCCGTTTCTCAACTTGTACTTTAACTTCCAGTCTCACATTTTCTGCTATTGATTTTCCATCCAATATAGTTGCAGTCATTCGATTAACCTCCACAATAATTTCAATAGATTAAATTATACATAGGAAATATTAAAAAAACCAATCCAACCTCACGTTTTTGGTTGGATCAGTAACCGTGAAAATATCAAAATTTTATTTAATCACAACAGGGAACTGGTTTTCCATCAGGATGATGTTCTTTCAGATATTTATCCAGGAACATTCCTGTATAAGAATCACTGATTTTGCAAATTTCTTCTGGAGTCCCACTGGCAAGTAATAAACCACCGCGATCTCCACCTTCAGGTCCCAAATCAATGATATGGTCTGCAACTTTTATAATATCGAGATTATGTTCAATGATTAATACCGTATTTCCGGCATCAACCAGGCGTTGGAGTACTTCAATTAATTTATGGACATCAGCTGCATGTAAACCAACAGATGGTTCGTCCAATACATAAAGGGTTTTACCTGTTGATTTCCTGGAAAGTTCTTTCGATAATTTCACCCGTTGCGCTTCACCCCCGGAAAGGGTCGGTGCGGGCTGGCCAATTCTCACGTACCCGAGACCAACATCCGATAAAGTTTGTAATTTATTTACAATGGATGGAAATGCTGCGAATAAATCAAGTCCCCCCTCCACAGTTGTATCCAGGACATCAGCAATGCTAAACCCTTTGAATTTCACCTGTAAGGTCTCTCGATTGAATCGTTGTCCATGACAGACATCACAAGGAACATAGACATCTGGCAAGAACTGCATTTCAATCCTTAATTGTCCCTGACCCTGACAGGCCTCGCAACGACCACCATGAACATTGAATGAGAACCGACCAATTTTATATCCACGCATCTTGCTTTCAGGTAATTCTGCAAATAACTGCCTGACTTCATCAAATACACTGGTGTAAGTACCAGGATTTGATCGCGGGGTTCTACCGATTGGTGATTGGTCAATATTGATAATCTTATCGATGAATTTTATACCATCAATTTTGTCATAAGATCCAGGTTGTGTACGAGCGCCCATTATTTCTTTCGCAAGTGCATGGTATAGAATATCTACCATTAAAGTTGATTTTCCTGACCCAGACACTCCTGTAATGCAAACCAATTTACCTAATGGAATCGGAACATCCAGGTTTTTGAGATTATTCTCACGTGCTCCATGGATGGTAATCATTTGGCCATTGCCTTTACGTCGAAACGAAGGTAACGGGACCTGTTTTCTGCCCGATAAATAATCGCCCGTGAGGGATTTTTTTGATTTTAGAATGTCCTTTATCGTTCCTTCAGCAACAACCTCACCACCATGTTCTCCTGCGCCTGGTCCCAGATCGACAATCCAATCTGCTGTACGAATCGTATCATCGTCATGTTCCACAACTAACACGGTATTGCCTAAGTCTCGAAGACTCTCTAGTGTTCTCAATAAGCGACTGTTATCCCTGGGATGTAATCCGATGGAAGGTTCGTCCAACACGTATAGAACCCCCATAAGTCTTGAGCCTATTTGTGTAGCCAGACGAATTCGCTGCGCTTCACCACCGGAAAGTGTGACGGCGGATCTTCCTAAAGTCAAATAATCCAGACCAACATCTACCAGAAAACCTAATCGGGATTGAATTTCTTTTAAGATTCTGGAGGAAATGATCTGCTCTTTATTTGAAAGGGGTGATTGATCCCCGGATAGATAATTCACCCATTCCAATAATTTCAAAATATGCCAATCAGTTACTTCCAAAATGTTTTTGTTATCAATGGTGATTGCTAATGCTTCTTTTCTTAATCGCGCTCCTTTACAGGTAGGGCAAGGGCGATCCCCCATCCAACTACCGATTTTCTCTCGAATATAGTTGGAATTCGTTTCTTTGAATCTTCTTTGCAGGTTGTTGATAATTCCTTCAAATGGAGCCTGGTAACTGACTGAACGTTCGTTTTTGCCCACCATGTTTATGGTAAATAAATCACCATTGGTGCCGTATAAAATTAGTTGCAATTGTTCCGGCGTATAAGTGCTCACTGGAACATTCAATTTTATGCCATAGGCATCAGCCATCGCCTTCAACATCGCCCAATAATATCCCCCCTGATCTTTGGGTTTAGACCATTCTAAAGCGATAATTGCTCCTTGTTCAAGCGTAAGTTTATTATCCGGAATCAATAAATCTGGATCAATCTCCATTTTCGTACCTAATCCCTGACAATCCTGACAGGCTCCATGGGGGGTATTAAATGAAAAAGTTCGTGGCTCAATCTCAGGAATCGTGCTGCCATGTTCGGGACAGGCTAATTGTTCAGAATAATGATGGTCTACATTAGGATCGCTTGTCATGTCCTGTATCGTAATATGTCCCTCACCCACTTTGAGAGCTGTTTCAACTGAATCAGTCAATCGGGTTAATGCAGATTGTTTATCTTCCTCAGATTCATAATTTCCAATTACCAGTCGATCGACAACTGCTTCAATGGTGTGAATCTTATAGCGATCCATTTTAATATCATCGTCCAGATTATAGACAACACCATCCACCCGCACCCGGACGAATCCAGCCTTCCGGATTTCATCGAAAACTGCCTGGTAAGTTCCCTTACGCCCTCGGACGATTGGTGCCAGAATAATCAATCTGGATCCGTCTGGCAACCGTAGAATTGCATCCACAATTTCTTGTGCACTCTGACGGGAAACTTCTCTTCCACAAACATGACAATGTGGAATACCCACCCGGGCAAATAACAATCTTAAGTAATCATATGTTTCTGTTACGGTTCCAACAGTGGATCTTGGGTTACGTGAGGTAGCTTTTTGATCGATTGACACAGCTGGGGATAATCCTTCGATTGCATCAACATCTGGTTTATCCATCTGTCCTAAAAATTGACGTGCATATGCTGATAAAGACTCTACGTATCTTCTCTGTCCTTCAGCAAAAATTGTGTCAAAAGCTAAAGAACTCTTTCCAGAACCAGATAAACCAGTGATGACAACTAATTTATCTCTTGGGATTTCCACAGTAATATTTTTTAAGTTGTGCTCGCGAGCACCAACAACTCGAATTGAATTCATAAAGGACCTGACCTGACTAAATTATTGCTATTATTATAGCACAAATGTTTTATTTTTAATGATTCCACAGCCAACTAATAATTATATCAATCATTCTCACAACTATTAAAATTTGTAAAAAGAGAGTGTTGAAAAACAAGTGATTAATTGACAAATCAGGGAAAATTTGATTCAATACAGGTAAACCAACAGAGAGGTGACCAGCATGGATCAAGAACGATATGCAGAAACACGAAATCAATCCTTCTACGGAGATTACCTATATGATATGGTGGTACCACAAGATCATTTCTTCCGGATATTACGAGACCTGATCGATTGGAGCCGCTTTACGAAGAAACTGATCAAGCTGTACAAAGGAGGAGGTGTAGCTGGTCGACCACCCTTTGACCCTGGGATGTTACTCAAAATCGAACTGGTCGCATACCTTTACAATCTCTCTGAAAGGCAGGTTGAAGAATATCTGAATGACACCCTGTCAGCAAAATTCTTCGTCGGTCTGGCAGTTGACCAACCTGCACCAGACCATAGCACGCTGACTGTATTTCGCAATCGTTTGTTACAGCGCGGGAAACAAAAGATATTTGAAGAAATGCTGGCAGAGATAGTACAGATCGCTCTGGAAAAGGGAATAAAGTTTGGGTCAATTCAGATTGTTGATAGCGTTCATAGTATTGCAAACGTTAATACAGCTAAAGATAAAAAACGGGAAGACAAGGGGAAAGGTCCGCGTGACCCGGATGCCAAATGGGGAGTGAAACACAAACGCAAAGCAAAAACACCAGAAGGCAAGGAGATCGAACAAACAGATTACTTCTATGGATTCAAAGCACACGTCAGTATGAACGCAGAAACGGGGCTGATCAGTAGTATGGAGACAACCCCTGGAGGAGCATTTGACGGACATCATTTCTGCTCGCTGGTGGACAAGGATCTGGAACAATCCTTGCCATTGGAAACATATGCAGGCGACAGAGGCTATGATGATACTAACAATCATTTCTATCTGGTCTACAAAGGACTCCATTCAGCCATTCGTTTGAAAGAAAACCGAATAAAAAAGAAAGATAAAAACAAAGAGGTGTGGCTGAATTTGATTCAAACATCTGAGTACAGACAGGGCACTAAAGAACGTTATAAGATTGAACGTAAATTTGGAGAAGCAAAGCAAGGGCATGGATTGGGCAGATGTCGATATATAGGAAAAACGAAGTTTGCATATCAGGCTTTTCTGACAGCGATTGTGCTTAATTTGAAACGGATGGTAAGACTGCTTACAGGAGTTGGATTCAAGACAAAAAATTTGGTGTTGAGCTAGCCAGGGGACAATTGTCGATACTGGCAGAAATGGAGAGAAGTTCGAGCTAAAAATGGCCTAGTTATGTGTTCAAATCTATATATTTTGAACCAAAAAGTACAGATTTTGCTTTTTGGAAAGTGAATTTTGTCAAAAATTAGTATTTATCAACACCCTCTAAAAAGATACTTGTAAAAAGATAGTTGGCTGATATTTATCATTACATAATCACATCATTTTCTACGTTAAATTCATTATTCTCTGGTAGAAAACCCTTGTATAATCATTTTTATTTGCTGACAAAAGGATGTGAATAATGAATGAAATTGCACACAAACGCGAGATACGTGCCTGGACTATGTATGATTGGGCGAATTCGACATTTGCTACCACGATTGCAGCTGCTGTTCTACCGGTTTATTACTCAACGGTAGCATCAAAGAATCTGCAACCACACGAAGCGACGTCTAACTGGGCTTTCACCACAACGATTGCATTGGTTTTAGTTGCGCTTTTAGGTCCAATTCTGGGTGCAATGGCAGATTTTTCAGGTGCAAAAAAACGCTTCATGAGTGTATTTGTGGTTGTTGGTGTAACTGGAACTGCACTCCTTTATCTGGTAAAGAGTGGGGATTGGTTAATGGCATCTGTATTTTATATTATTGGATCCATTGGATTCGCTGGTGCGAATGTTTTCTATGACTCACTTCTCCCACATATAGCGCGGGAGGATGAAATTGACCAGGTATCTTCCCGTGGGTATGCCATGGGGTATGCTGGTGGCGGAATATTATTGGCGATCAATCTGGTTATGATTATGTTTTCGCCGGATAATCTAACTGAATTAATGACCCGGTTATCCTTTTTGACTGTTTCTATCTGGTGGTTGGTTTTCACCATTCCTCTCTGGAGAAATGTAAAAGAACCACCACGTCGAATTCTAGCTTCCGAAATAGGTTTCAATCCAGTAAAAGCCAGTTTCAGTCGCTTATCTAATACATTTAAAGAAATTAAAAAATATAAAGAATTAACCAAATTTATCGTCGCCTTTTGGTTATACAACAATGGTATTGGAACAATCATTTTCATGGCAACCATTTACGGTACCGAATTGGGTTTTTCATCCACAACAACCATCGGCACATTGTTAATGGTTCAATTTGTGGCTATTCCTTTTGCATTCTTATTTGGTTGGTTGGCAAAAAAGATTGGTACAAAACGATCGATCCTCCTCAGCCTGTTAGTTTATACATTAATTGCGATAGGTGGGTATTTCTTGTATAAAGAGATTCATTTCTGGCTATTAGGTTTTGCCGTGGCAACTGTGCAGGGAGGTAGCCAGGCGCTCAGTCGATCATTATTTGGTCGTATGATGCCAAAATCAAAATCTGCAGAGTTCTACAGCTTTTTCAGCGTCAGTGAGAAAATTGCGGGTACTGTCGGTCCATTATTGTTTGGTGTGGTCAGTCGTATCATGGGTGGTAGTCGCTTGAGCATAGTTTCTTTGATTATCTTTTTCGCCCTTGGCGGATTGTTATTGTGGGGTGTGAAAGAAAAAGATGGAATCGCGATCGCAGATGCAGAAGAGAAAATTCTGATCGCTAACAATATTATCTAATATTTCGTCGATGGGAGTTTTTCTCCCATCAATTCATTTTTACAGGACTTCGTACAATTCCACCAATACCCCGTTGGTGCTTTTTGGGTGAACAAAAGCCATCTTCCTGCCAGGCAATTCCAAAGCTTCTTCATTAATCAAACGCACGCCTTTTTCTTTCAACTGAGCAAGCATCTCGTCAATGTTATCCACCTCAAAACATAGATGATGCATTCCACCACCACGTTCATCAATAAATTTTGCCACACCAGTATCCTCGCTGGTAGGTTTCACCAACTCAACTTCACAATCACCAACGGGAATAAATACAACTTCAGATTTTTGACTGGGAACATCCTCAATATGGTCAACTTGAAGACCCATCGCATCGCGCCAAAATTTTAGAGATTCCTCCACATCCTTTACTGCAATTGCAATGTGGTTGATTTTTTTGATTTTTGCCATTTTTAATCCTTTCTAGATGAAGGTAGGTGGTTGATATTCGCCCCATGTATTTCTAAGGACACCACAAATTTCACCCAGGGTTAATTGATTTTCAACACATTCAATCATAAGAGGCATCAAATTATTGTTACCAAGAGATTCTCTTTCTAGTTGGGTTAATAATTCACTCACTTTTATCTGATCTCGGGAAGATTTCAGTTTCATAAGTTTTTCAATCTGATTTCTCTCAATCGTGGGATCAACTGATAAACGCTCTAATTCAATCTTCTCGTTCACTTCAAATGCATTGACACCAACGACAAGGTTTTCATTGTTCTCAACAGATTTTTGATATTGGTAAGCAGCCTCTTGAATTTCATTCTGTAAATACCCAAGTTCAATTGCTTTTAAAGCACCACCCAAATCATCAATTCTTTCAATGTATTTCTTTGCCTGCGATTCGATTTCATCTGTCAAGTACTCAATCAGATAAGAACCAGCCAAAGGATCAATCGAATCGGCCACACCGGATTCGTAACCTATTACCTGTTGCGTCCTTAATGCAACCCTGACTGACTTTTCGGTAGGTAACCATAGCGCTTCATCCATACTATTGGTGTGCAAGGACTGAGTTCCACCCATAACAGCTGCTAATGCTTGAATGGCTACTCGCACTACGTTATTTTCAGGCTGCTGGGCTGTTAAAGTAGATCCTCCTGTTTGGGTATGGAATCTCAACATCCACGATCTTGGATCTTTAGCCTCGAATCTTTCTTTCATAATCCTTGCCCAAAGACGTCTGGCTGCTCTGAATTTTGCTACTTCCTCTAAAAATTGATTGTGTGCAGCAAAGAAGAATGATAATTGTTGCGAAAATTCATCTACTTCCAGGCCTGATTGCATAGCTGATTCAACATAAGCGATGGCATTAGCCAATGTAAATGCTACTTCCTGCACAGCAGTTGATCCTGCTTCCCGAATATGATATCCAGAAATACTGATGGAGTTCCAATGCGGAATATTTTCCTTACAATACTTAAATATGTCGGTAATTAATCGCATGGATGGTTGTGGTGGATAAATATACGTCCCTCTGGCAATGAACTCTTTAAGAATATCATTCTGGATGGTTCCACGCAGGCGTTTTGGATTAACACCTTGTTTCTTGGCAATAGCAATGTACATGGCCAACAAAACAGACGCTGGTGCGTTAATTGTCATACTGGTGGAGACTCGATCTAAAGGAATCTCTCGGAATAAAGCCTCCATATCATCTATGGATGAGATGGAAACACCTACTTTCCCCACCTCTCCTGTTGCGATCGGGTCATCAGCATCATACCCTATTTGGGTTGGTAAATCAAAGGCAACTGATAAGCCTGTTTGACCTTGTGCAAGCAAATATCTGTAGCGCTCGTTGGACTCTTCAGCCGTCGCAAAACCTGCATACTGTCTCATCGTCCACAAACGACCTCGATACATCGTTGGTTGTACACCGCGTGTGAACGGGAATTCCCCCGGAAATCCTATTTGCTCTAAATAATCTGCATTATTTGGCAACGCCACATTGGGTACTGGAATATTAGAGGTTGTAAAAAAATTTTCTTTCCTTTCAGGATATTTATTCGTGATAGGATGAAGAACATCCTTCTCCCATTGTTTTTTTCTTGCCTCTAAGTCCATAATTACCTCTGAAAAATTTTTAGTGTAAAATCAGTATACTTGATGTCAAATTTATTTTGGAGTGATATTTTATCCACGAAATATCGACATAAGTCCTTGTAACAAGGAAGAATTCTCATTATGACACCATTTCTGCAAATTAGTATCATTTTAGCCATCTTATTACTGGCAGCCAAAGCTGCTGGATATATAAGTACTAAATTAGGTCAACCATCTGTGTTGGGAGAATTATTGATTGGTGTTGTCCTAGGCCCTTCACTGTTTAGTTTATTCAATCTTTCATTCCTGGTTTATGAAGAATTACCTCATTTCATTGATGATTTTGCAGAAATCGGTGTACTTTTGTTAATGTTTATTGCTGGGCTGGAATTACAATTATCTGATTTGGCAAAAAATAAAGGCGCATCCGCGTATGCAGGTATACTCGGCGTTCTGGTTCCTGTTTTACTAGGTTTTCTGGTTGGTGAATTTTTTTCAATGGAAATTGAACAATCATTGTTTCTCGGATTAACGCTCGGGGCAACCAGTGTCAGTATCAGCGCTCAAACACTGATTGAATTAAAAGTTTTAAGAAGTAGAGTCGGCTTTGGATTATTAGGCGCAGCTGTATTTGATGATATGTTGGTTATCCTTTTATTATCAGGTTTTATTGCTCTTAATCAAGGTGGTTCAGCGCTTGAGATCATCATTGTTTTGTTCAAAATGATAGGGTTTCTCAGCTTATCTCTGGCTTTTGGATATTGGGTTTTACCAAAAATTTCACGAAGCGTTCAAAACCTTCCGATAGCACAGGGAACAATTACTCTGGCAATCATTATTATGCTGGTCTACGGCGTATCAGCTGAATTGTTGGGAGGAATGGCTGCCATCACAGGCTCCTTTATTGCAGGTCTGATGTATGCCCGCACGAGAGAAAAAACTGAAATTGAAAGAGGACTGCGATCCTTATCATATGGTTTTTTTGTGCCTATTTTCTTTATCAATATCGGTTTACATGTCGATGTTCGCGGTATGAGTATTTCGACTCTTTGGATCCTTATCATGATTACGATAGCTGCAATAGTAGGAAAAATTTTTGGCGCAGGTTTGGGAGCTAAAATTGGAAAGTTCAGCTGGTTGGAATCACTTCAATTAGGCATCGGGATGGTCAGTCGTGGTGAAGTTGGTCTCATCGTCGCTACAGTAGGATTACAAGAAAATTTGCTCAATCCTGAATTGTATTCAGCTATCGTAGGAATGGTTTTGATCACAACATTAATCACCCCACCATTGTTACGAGCGTCATTTGCGAAATCCATCAATTTAGACAAATCAGTGCAACCATAAGGAGGAAAAATGTACTTTATTCTTTTTGTACTCCATGACATATCCTACATGAAAGATTTATTACATGCCTGGGAGGAAGCTGGCGTTAAAGGAGCTACTGTTCTTTTTAGTACCGGTTTGGGAAGAATTCGAAAAAATTTTGGTTTAATGGAAGACTTTCCACTTTTTCCTACCATGAGTGAAATCCTCGATCGGGTGGAAAATATGGACCTCAGCCGAACTTTATTTTCAGTCGTGGAATCCGATGAGATTGTAAAAAGCGTTCTATATCACACCCAAAAAGTAGTTGGGGATTTACATAAACCGAATACTGGTATTATGATTGTTTTACCTGTTGCGCAAGTTTATGGGTTGAGACAATATAATCCTGAATTAGACGACGGAATATAATCAAACTATTACCAAATCTTTTTCAGGAAGCCAAACACCTGAAAATTTCTATTTGACATGAAATCAACCGTCTGATAGAATTCGGACGCCTCAAGCGTTGTACCCTTCGCTTGAAATAAATTTTTGAAAGGGCTAGAAAAATGAAAGTATTGTTGTTAAAAGACGTTTATAAATTAGGTCGTGCTGGTGATATTAAAAAGGTTGCTGCTGGATATGGTCGCAACTTTCTCATACCACAAGGATTTGCTGTCAACGCAACACCAGGTGCATTGAAACAAGTTGATCAGATCCGTAAGCGAGCTTCTGAACGACGAGCCGTGTTGAATAACGAATTGGGTGGCATTGCTGCTATGTTGGAAAAACTGACCGTAAGTTTTCCAAGCAAAGCTGGTGAAACTGGTAAATTATACGGATCAATCACCCACCAGATGGTTGCTGATGCCATTAACAAAAAATTAGGAACCACAATCGATCGTCGACAAATTGAAGTTCAACCCATTCGAAATTTAGGTGAGCATTTTGCAAGGATTCGATTGACAGTTGATCTTGTTCCAGAAATCAAAATTATCGTTCATCGCGAAGGTGAAACGGTAGCAGTTGATGAGCCCAAAAAAGAAGTTGCTGAAGAAACCCCCGAAGTTGTCACAGAAGAAACAACTGAAGAATAAAAAAATTAAATATTAGAAAGAAAAAGACCGGCATCTCATCACCCTTGTTGACATGCCGGTCATTTGTTAAACTATAACCATGGCTATCACATTAGGAGAATTTCTTCAAAAAGCCCGGGAAGATAAAGGGCTGAACCTGGCAGAAGTGGCTTACCAATCAAAAATCCGTGAGCACTATCTTTTCGCACTGGAAAATAACGATATCGAAAAAATGCCATCTAAAATGCAGGGAAAAGGTTATCTACGAATTTATGCTCAATTACTTGAACTCGATGAAAAAATGATTCTGACCGCCTGGGATCATCCAGAAAAACTTGTGGTTGAGCAAAAAGCGGTAGAAGTAATTGAAGAACTTTCATCTGAACCTGAATTGCCTGAAGAAATTCAGGAAGAAACTATCGTTCTACATGAGGAAATATCCCCTAAAGAAGAAAAGATATATCATGGGGGAGAAGGCAATCCCAATGAAAATGACAAAAATGAGAAAAAGATTTCTTCGCTTTCTCAACAAATCTTCATTTCTATTGGTGAAAAATTACATACTCAACGCCAACAATTAAATCTATCAACAAATGATATCGAGCAATTTACCAGTATTCGTCCCTATTATCTAGAATTTTTAGAAAAAGGATCTATAGAAAAATTACCCTCCATACCCCAGGCAAGAGGCATGCTCAATAATTACGCTACTTTCCTGAATCTTGATGTTGATAAAATTATGAACGAATTTGCGGAGGGTTTACAAACCCGTCGTAATGAAAGCTATGCTCCACACAAGATTGGGTCGGACAATCAATTAGCTTATCAATCACCTGAAATAAAAAAGGTTGGCTGGTTGAAATTTATAACAGCTGATTTATTACTCACGTCAGGTTTGATCATTGCTTTATTTATCTTCATTCTCTGGGGTGCTGCAAATATCAGTGGCTTTCAAGAAAAAAATGAAGAAGTCGAACCACCTTCTATTTCAGATATTCTATTGGAGAACACCCCTGAAATTCAAGAAACTGAGATTTCTACAGAAGTATTCCTTGAGTCAACTGCTACCCTTCTTACTAATGCAAGTGAAGAAATATCTGAAGAAGTAAGTGAGACTGAAATTGGATCTCCAAGCTCAGGTTTAACTGTACAAGTCTATATCATCGCTCGACAAAGAGCCTATCTCAAAGTGGATGTGGATGGCGAAACAGTATTCACAGGCCGAACTATTCCGGGAAATGCATATGAATATTCAGGTTCATCTTCTGTTGAAATACTAACGGGAAATGCTGCAGCATTAGAAATATTCTATAACCTTGTTCCAGTTGGAGTGATTGGAGATATAGGAGAAGTAAAATCCCTTGTATTTACCACCTCTACTGGAATCATCACTCCAACACCTATGTTCAGCCCTTCTCCAACGATTACATTGCAACCAAGTCCGACATTGCAACCAAGCACTACAGCGACCACACCTCCAACCATTACCCCAACCGTGACACCTTTAATCCCATGAAATCTTTAAAAAAAGAAACTTTTTACTTATTATCTTTAGGTTGTGCAAAAAACCTGGTCGACTCCGATTCAATCGCTCATCTTTTAACCCATGGTGGTCTCAGAGGAGTAGAAAAACCGGAACAGGCGGAAATCCTGATTGTCAACACATGTGGTTTCATCAAACCTGCCAGTGACGAATCGATTTCTGAATTAAGAAATCTGGCCAAAAGAAAAAAGAAAGGCCAAATTTTGATTGCAGCTGGTTGTCTCACACAAAGATATCGCGAGATAGTGGCTGAGCAAGTCCCTGGTCTGGATGGTATTATCGGAACCCGACGCTGGATGGATATATTAGAACTGATTCAGGAATTGCGAACCAATCCAAATAAAGCCCGTTATCACATACCGGATGCGCCTACGATGGGAACGGATGAACGTGGAATCTTGAGGGCAGCGATCCAGGGGAGTAACGCATATCTGAAAATCGCCGATGGCTGCAGAAGAACCTGCGCGTATTGTGCCATTCCTTTGATAAAAGGTACTCAAGTCAGCCGGCCCATGGAAACCATCGTATTGGAAGCCCAACAATTAGCCTCCCTGGGTATTAAGGAATTAATTTTAATCGCTCAGGATACAACTGATTATGGCTCAGATTTGGGTTTCAAAGATGGTCTGGCAAAACTCCTCGAGGAAATAACCGATCGGGTTCCTCAAATTCAATGGATTCGGATTTTGTATGCATTTCCAGGTGTTGTAACTGACCACCTTATTGAAGTTATGAAAACCAGAAAACAGATCTTACCTTATCTGGACATCCCCCTGCAGCATGCTGACACAAACATTCTTAAGAGTATGCGCAGGCCATCCAATATGCAATCGGTAAAAGACACCATAGCGAAATTAAGATCTTCTTTACCTGAGATAGCTATACGCACAACATTTATTGTTGGCTATCCTGGTGAATCAGAAGAGGAATTTCAGACATTATTAGATTTCATGCAAGAAATTCAGTTTGATCACGTGGGAGCTTTCACATATTTTCAGGAAAAAGGTACTTATGCAGAAAAATTGGGGGATCCAGTTCCAGAAGATGTAAAACAGGAAAGATTGGAAAGGCTGATGACCTTACAACAGGATATCTCACTCCAAAAAAACCAAACCTGGGTAGGAAAGAATATCTCTGTGCTTGTGGAAGGCTTTAATGAGGGAATTTCCATTGGTCGCTCATTCCGCGATGCCCCGGAAATTGATGGGATGGTTTTCGTTGAAGGAAATTTGCCAATTGGTGAAATTGTAGAAGTTAAAATAACTGATGCGCTGGTACATGACCTGATTGCCAGACCCATCTGAAGCATTGATTTTTCCCTTAAAAAACCTGATTCATTGAATGATCAGGTTTTTGATTTTATTTCATCCCAGTTAAGAGACAGATCGTGCCCAGGCTGTAAAAATCAAAACTAAAATAGCCAGAATTGAATTTGTCCAAAGAATAAATCTTTCCTGATTTCGATACCGCAATACTTCAAAGTGGTCGATTTCTTTTCCGAGCTTCTGTTTTAATGCGATTCTCTTCAATCCTGGTAAAACAAACCAGGTCAAATATCCCATAGTAATTACCATTAAAATGATGAAAATATGCTTGATAAACAATGCCACTGCCCAATCATTATCAATAGCCAGGAATCCCTGGTACGAAGGATGAGCACTCATCTGAAACATACCCGTTCCTACCAGAATAAATAAACATAACCATCCCAAAGGATTCAGGTAATTTTGCAAGCTGGATAATATTCTTTCTTTCTCCTCACCAGCCATTTTTTTCTGAATAAAAGGAAGTAGTACAAAAGTTACCGTAATTAATCCACCCAACCAGATTACTGTGGCAATCATGTGTATCCAGTAAGAAAAAGAAAGTGCCCAGATTGGCATTGGATCTGTCATCTTTCCCTTATGGAGTCGGTGTTCCACCAGGTTCCGGAGTAACTTCTGTCTCTTCAGTAGGTACTGGTGTTTCCTCCGTCACTTGAGGTGTTTCCGATGTTGTTGACAGTGTTGAGGTTAGTGTCGGTGTTTGAGTGACAGGTGGGGCTTCTGTTTCCTCTGGTTCTTTGGATTTTTCACAAGCTTCATAAATAGCTGTTGCTGCTGGCGCTACACTTTCATCAACAAAAAGCATAAATGCAAGTTCATATTTTTCTTGAGCCAGACAATATTCTTCTTGCAACGCTAATGCGTCACCCCATTTAATTAATCCAACACGATATCTTTCCTGAGCAGTCATCCCTGAGCTATCGTGCAAATTAGGAAACGATGGGTAAATTTGGGCAAAAATGGAAACCACCTGTGACCAATCAATTCCCCAATAACTGGCGCCAGTCAGGTAATATCTTGCCCAGGTCCGGTATCCATCGGCATCATTATCAAGCGGAGCAAACCGTTCACTCAGGGCAAGATCATACATTCCAGGTTCAAGACTACCCTCTTGGAGAATTCTTCTGACACCACGGTTTCGCAACGCAATGTAGTACATTCCATCCGTTTCAACTGGGTTAAATTGTAAATTCTTATCGCGCAACAGATCGAGCGTATAAATTGCATTATCCCAATCTTCTACCAGAATAAATTGCCAGGCTTGATCAAACAACTCTTGCTCACCGCGGAAATCTGGTGTAGGCGTAAGTGTAGGGATCGGCACTGGAGTAGGTGTATTGACAATCGATTGAGCTATCAAAACTTCTGTTAATTTTTCCTGTGCGCCAGGATAATCCGGTTTAATTCGAATGACATATTCAAAACGCTTTCTGGCATTCTCATAGCGTCCTTCTTCCAATTCCCGAACACCCAATTCAAACTGAGTTGTTATAACTTCGAATTCAACTTTTTCTCTTTCCTGGGTGCGTAACAGTTGACCTTCCTGTGATCCAAAATACCAACCAGCCCCACTGGCAATGATCAGAATCAAAATTCCGAGGAGGATGAATAAAAACCTTTTTTGTTTTGGTCGCTTTTTTTTGTTTTGAATTGGTTGGTTTTCTTGAAATTCAGTTTTGCTCATAGCGGCAATTATACCCTAACCCAACGCCACATCCAGAATCATCATTACAGTAAATCCTGCTAATAATCCGATCGTCGCCAGGTCGCCATTATCACTTGCCTGAGATTCAGGAATTAATTCTTCAACAACCACAAATATCATGGCACCTGCTGCAAAAGCTAACGCATAAGGCAAAATGGGCTGCATGACAATGACTGCCAAAGCGCCTAAAACACCAGCAACCGGTTCGACCATACCAGAAGCCTGACCATAAAAGAAACTCCGGGTCCTTGACATTCCTTCTCTCCTTAAAGGAGCAGAAACAGCCAGACCCTCGGGTAAATTTTGTAAACCAATTCCAATCGCTAATGCGATAGCACCAGGAATAAGCGCTTCCTGGAAACCTACTGCTGCTGCGCCAAAAGCCACTCCAACTGCTAAACCTTCAGGAATATTATGCAGCGTAATAGCCAAAACCAGAAGAACACTTCGTTGCCATGTGGTTTTTACACCTTCAGCTGCTTCAATTGGAGCTTCAAGATGAAGATGCGGTAAAAGTTTATCAACTCCAAATAGAAAGGCTCCGCCAGCCAAAAACCCAACTGCTGCCGGAACCCATCCAATCTGCCCATTTTTTTCCGCCATTTCAATGGATGGTGCCAATAATGACCAGAAACTGGCTGCAATCATGACTCCACCAGCGAATCCTAACATCATATCCAGTAATTTGCGATTGATGGTTTTAGCAAGAAAAACACCAGCAGCACCAAGTGCCGTCATCGCATAAGTAAACAATGTGGCAATTAAAGCCTGTAAAATTGGATTAAGAGATAAAAAATAACTCATTTCATTTCCTTAGCATTCGGATTTTGTTTGACGTACTTTAATGCACTTACTATAATAAAATTAATCATAATTTACATAAAAGGAACAAATTCTGTGAATGATCAAAAAAAGCAAGATTGGTTAATCCAATTACAAATTCAAGGATATCGTATAACAAATCCCATGAAAATAATTGTAGATATTTTATCGAAAAGTGATCATTTACTCAACCCTACAGAGGTTTATTTTCAGGCGAAAAATATTAACCCAAAGATTGGTCTGGTAACTGTTTATCGAACCATTGAAAAAATGGAGCAATCTGGATTGATAGATCGTGTTCACATGCCTGATGGTTGTCAATCCTTTTTTCAATCCAGTAATGGGCACCAACACCTATTAATTTGCACCAATTGTGGTAAAGCAGAATATTTTGAAGGAGAAGATCTCAATCAATTCTTCCAAAAAATTGGCGAACGATTTGGCTATAATGTGAGAGACCATTGGTTGCAACTCTTTGGGCTCTGTAATGAATGTAAAAAAATAGAATTAAACTCATAAGGGAAAACAAGCCTTTACATGAAAAACCCTGGAAAACTATACATTGTCTCCACCCCCATTGGAAATTGGGATGACATAACTTTACGCGCATTGAAAATCTTAAGAGATGTAGACCTCCTGGTTTGTGAGGAATTCAGAGTGGGAAGTACACTCTTGAAAAAACTTTCGCTTCCACCAAAAGAATTAATCGATCTCAATGAACATAATGAAAATGAGCAGGTTGGAATTGTGATCCAAAAGCTGTTTGAAGGGGCAAATATCGCGCTAATTTCGGATTGTGGCACCCCGGTGTTTGCAGATCCTGGCCACATATTAATCAATCAAGCAACTCAAATGGGAATTGTTGTGATTCCCATTCCTGGTCCTTCTTCGTTAATGGCTGCCCTTTCTGTATTAGATTTCAAACTCGATCGATTCTATTTTGCTGGATTCCTACCAAGAGAAAAAGAACATCGCAAGAGCGTTCTTAATTCCCTCAGATCGATGGACATACCAATTATCTTAATGGACACCCCTTATCGATTGCAGAAATTATTGGATGAAGTCGGTCAGACTTTTGGAAAAAATCGAAGAATTACCCTGGGCATTAACATCACTATGGACAATGAAAAATTCCTGCGTGGTACTGTTGCAGAAATTAGTAAACAATTGAACCAGAAAAAAGCTGAATTCATTCTGGTGGTGCATGCAAAATAAAAAAACCACCTGATTTAGTGGTTTTTAAGGTGCCCCCAGGGAGATTCGAACTCCCGTTTTAGCCTTGAAAGGGCTGCGTCCTGGTCCCCTAGACGATGGGGGCATTGAATGAACGAGATTTTATCAGATGGGACTTTGTTGGTCAAGGGAAAATCGATAATTCATTCATCAATTATCGTATCATTTTATGTTCCTTACGAAAATAAAGAATCACTCTGTTTTTTCTCCTCGATACACTCAGGTGAGTCATTAAAAGGAGAATTGACTGCTTTACCAACCATGTAGGATTTCATTTTTTCTGAGGAATATGGTTGCATCATTTCAACTAATTCTTTTTGAGGGCGGTCTTCCAACCAGTTAAACATTTGATTTTTATCAAAAACTACGGGCATTCGGTCGTGAACGGGCTTTACAATATCATTCGGTTCACAGGTAATAATCGCAGTACTCCACAACTCGCTTCCATCCGGAGCATGCCAGATCTCCCAAATTCCCGCTAAAGCAAATAGTTTCTTATCTTCTAAAAAGAAAAAATACGGCTGTGAAGGTGTGCCTTTCTTACTGGCTTTTTTCCACTCATAAAAACCGTCAGCGAGGATTAAACATCTACGCCGGGCAAACGCATTTCTAAAAGAAGGTTTTTCCATAATTGTTTCAGATCTGGCGTTGATTAAACGGTTACCAATTTCAATATCTTTCGCCCATCCTGGAACCAGACCCCAACGTAGAAATTCAATTTTTTTAGTTTCAGCATTAAGAATAGAAGCAATCGGTTGAGAAGGAGCGATATTATATCGTGGTTGCCAATCCAATTGTGACTCCGGTAATCCCAACTCCAACTGAAGTTCTTTAGATTTATATGAAAGGGTAAATCGTCCACACATTTTTAAATTCCTTAAATTAAAAAATTTCCTTATAGATATAGGAACGTGTAAATTTTTATTGGGCTGGTGATTTTAAAGGGTATTACCCTCCAACAACACCAACCAGCTCCGGATCATTGATAATGATCATTGATATAATACTATTATCTCATAAAGAAGAGGGTGCAATGACCAATCCGTTAGTTGAGTGTATACCTAATTTTTCAGAAGCTCGCCGACCAGAAATTGTTCAACAGATTATAGAATCAATAATTTCAGTTCCAGGCGTTCATGTATTGGATCATCATTCTGATTTGGATCACAATCGCACAGTGGTTACCTATATTGGAGATCCAAAGTCAGTTGAAGAAGCCGCTTATCTTGCTATTAAAACTGCCTCAAAGTTGATTGATCTAGATCAACACAGCGGAGAACATCCCCGGCTTGGGGCAACAGATGTCGTGCCTTTTGTTCCCATCAGTGATGTTACCATGCAGGAATGCATTGAAATGGCACGCCGATTAGGAAAGAAAGTTGGTGACGAATTACACATTCCAGTCTTTTTGTATGAAGAAGCGGCTTCCATTCCAGAAAAACAAAATCTTGAAAATATCCGCTCCGGTCAATACGAAAAAATGAAGACTGAGATTGGCCAAACACCGGTAAAAACACCTGATTTTGGACCTGCTGAATTAGGCAAAGCAGGTGCAACTGTCATCGGTGCAAGACAGCCATTAATTGCATTCAACATCTACCTGACCACAAATGACGTCAGTATTGCCCAAAAAATTGCCCGAGCTGTACGGCATTCTTCCGGTGGATTAAGATATGTAAAAGGGATGGGGATTCTGGTGGAAGGTAGAGCACAGGTTTCAATGAACCTCACAAACTTCAAGAAAACACCAGTTGCCAGAGTCGTAGAATTTGTCCGTAGAGAAGCGGAGCGCTACGGTGTTGGTATCCATCACTCTGAACTGGTAGGTTTGATCCCTCAGGATGCATTATCGGATGCTGCCCAATGGTATATTCAACTGGATGATTTTAAAAATGAACAAATTCTCGAACAGCGTCTCTTCCAGGACTTGCAGGAATCAAATGTGAAATCCCAGGAAGACAAACCGGAGTTCCTGGATCAGCTTGCAGCAGCAACACCGACACCTGGTGGTGGTGCTGCGGCAGCCCACACTGCTGCTGAAGGGGCAGCTTTGGTGGCGATGGTAGCCAGATTATCGATTGGAAAAAAGAAGTATCTGGATGTTCAGGAAAGAATGTTTGAGATCATTGATCAGGCTGAAGAATTACGCAATCAATTAGTACAGGCCGGGGAAAATGATTCAGCTGCTTTCAATAAAGTCTTGGAAGCTTTTCGTTTACCCAAAAACTCGGAAGAAGAAATCCAAAAACGGGAACAAGAGATCCAAAAAGTGACCATTCATGCTGCTGAAGTTCCTTTAGATGTTGCCTCAATGGCATTGGAAGTAATGAAACTGGCGTTGGAGGCAGCCCAAACAGGAAATCTTAATGCTATTTCCGATGCAGCATCTGGTTTGTTTTTTGCTAAATCCGCGCTCACAAGCGCAGCATTGAACGTAAGAACCAACACATTGGGTATCAGCGATCAATCAATCAATAAAAATTTATTGGAGAATGTTCAGGAGCTTGAAAACCAGAGCAACTCACTAGAAAAGGTTACATGGCAATTACTCAAAGACCGGGGTGGTTTTCCCATTCCCTGATAATAATATTTTCGTTTTTTATATTATTGGTTAATACCGGATGTGAAACTGGATTATCAATGAATGCAGGTGTTGAGATAATTCCAACATTAGCTCAATCATTGGCTTCGGATTTGGTACTGGATGATGAAACTCATCAATCTACACCGAATCCGATGCCCACTTGGCTGGAAGTGAAATCAACCCAAATCCAATTGGTGGAAACCCCGATAGCAACTCCTGAATTACCACAAATCAATGAAAACCTTTATTCACCTTCGTTCGATTTTCCCATCCCGGAGGATGCTTCACGTTTGATTGAAACAAGTTATCGATTTGGATCAACCCAGTTGGGGGAGAAAATACCTCACGATGGAGTAGAAATGTTGAACCCTGAGGGAACACCTGTTCTGGCAGTTGCAGATGGCAAGGTTTATTTCAGTGGTAATGATCGAACTTTTAAGAGAGGGCGTTTTACGAATTTTTATGGAAACATCATTATCCTCGAACATGAATTACTAAATTATTCAGTTCCAGTGTATAGCTTTTATGCTCATCTCTCTGAAATTAACATAAATGAGGGGGAGACCGTCACACGTGGACAAGAAATAGGTTCAGTTGGAGCGACTGGAAAAGCATTTACTAATCATTTACATTTTGAGGTACGGATCGGTGATGTACTCTTACAAAATGCTCGCAATCCAGAACTGTTTTTACCCTTGTTGCCAACAGAAGATCATCCCAACGTAGGCATCTTAATTGGTTCGTTAATCAGTCAGAATGGAAACCCAATTCCCGGAGTGTCAGTTGTCGTTCAAAGAATGGAGGATGGCATTCTGGTACCAGGAACATCCATCTACGTCGAAACTTACGCCAAAACGATTTCTGGTGAACAAAATTGGGGAGAAAATTTTGTTATCAGTAATTTACCTGCTGGAGAATATCGGGTCAGCGCATTTGCATATCAATACTTTGTTGAGAAATTTTTCACCATACAAGCAAACGAATTTACAACCGTACTCTTAAAACCGGAGGATTAATATGGGGTTGTGGCATTATTGTGAACGTGACACCTATTGAGCCTGAATGGGATAGCTACGTTACTTTGGAAATTTTAAATTCGCTCCCCTTACCTGCGAAGATTTATGCAAACGCAGGACTTGCTCAGGTCATCTTTTTAGAAGGTGGCCAGCCATGTGAATTTTCATATGCAGATAAAAAAAGGGGAATATCCACACCGGAAAGAAATCTTATTACAAAAAGTTCAGACACTACCTATTCTGGAAACGGCCATGCGATCTGATTGTTGGGGTTAAAACCGTTATATATGATCTGGGATATTCTGGCAATTAAAGGATTGGCAATGTCAAAGAGAAGCTGATTGGGGCTGTAGGTAAAGATAGCCAGAACAAAATCCTCCTCTGGTCCATAAACAATCCCTACATCACTGAATGAATGCACCAATCCGTCTCTTTCCTGGCTCCAGCCGTGTTTATGCGCAATCTTTAATCCTTCCGGTAAACCTGCTTCAATTAATGCCCCCATTTTATTGGCGGCTAAGATATCAATGGTTAAGATACATTCTTCCTGTGTAATTTTTCCCTGCGTTTCACGAATTAGCGTTGCGGATGAATTAATGGAACAATCATAAATCATTGACAATAATTTCCCAATATCTTCAGGCGTGGTTTGATTGTAAACATCGGGATCAATAAATGCATCGCTACGTTGATTCGCAGGTGTTTCATATAAGTTCAATAACGGCGCACCCAGATAGAAATATCCTGCAATAAAGGAATTTTCCAAACCGAGTGACTGAATATCACTAGTAACCAGTAAAGGGCCTCTAATGGCGTCAATCTGTTCCATAAGACGATCCGCAGGATCATTCTCGGAATACACAATCATGTATTCAATCCAATCCTCCATCATTTCACTTAACGGAATATCCTCACGCCAATAAGTTGACAACATGATCGGTATTTTCATGGTGCTTGCTGCTGTAAATGCTACACCGGGTTCTTTCTCCTCTCCATACCAATTCAAAATTTGGATCTTCTGATGATCACTCATTCGTTCAGCATATATTTCAACAACACCTGAAAAATTTTCCTTCATGATGATTGAGCTTACCTGTTCAGTTATTTGTTCGATTGTTGGAGGTATTGCAGGGATTTGTGTCAATTCCAACTGAATGGTAGTTTTGTTAATTTGTGTGATCTCTTGTTTGATTCGATTTACCAATTCAGCTTGATTAAAAGTAATCCCTGATGATCCTGGTTCAAACCTTGTCGTGCCCGGAATAGGTTTGTATGGAGATGGTTCCAATGTAACATACGGTTGGATTTGTTCAATAATTGTTGAGCGTATTGCCTCTTCATTCAGGGTAAATAATAAATCATTACTGGTTAGTTCAGTGTTTGGTTTATTCCAGATAAAAGACCAGAATGACGAAAGCCGATTGTCAAATCCACAATCTAGTTCTGACACAGTGCCTTCGTAATCGATGATAAGTCCAAGCTGTTCATTCGAAAAGTTAAACGGTGAATTGCCCAATTGAATTTGAATAGGTTTTTCATAGACCGATTTTAATTGGATCAAGGCTTGCTCTTGATCCAATCCGCCAACGTCTACAGATGCTATGGTAGAACCTGTGGGAAATACACAGACCTGTTGGGTTGATTTTTGGAGTGAAAAAAAAGTTATCATCAAACTAATGACGATAAAGCCAACACCGATCAATCTTGAAATAATAATTACTTTCGATCTTTTCAATGCAGTATCTCCATAAACATTGATAATAATTGAAAAGCAGGATTTTTTCTAGAATTTCAAGCGAAATCAGACAAACCCCTATAAAATGGCATACAATAAACACAAGATCGAAGAATAAAAATTTGAAATAATACCAGGAGTAATTATGCCACCTGTTGAAATTCAAAATAACTTTTTTAAATTTTCCTGTAATCCAGATATAGGTACGATCAATCTCGATTCAAAGAGAATCGGTCTGCCATCGATTCAAAACGCATCATTACGAGTACAGATTATCAAAGAAGGCATTAAGCACAACCTGATAACAAATTCCTGGAATCCATATCAATTGATGAAGACAACCACAGACTCGCTCCATGGAAAATTACATCAATTGGAATTTTCTATTTTTATTGAAGAAATATCCCAAATTGTAAGGTTGACGTTTGCATTAAGTGAAGAACTTCCTATCTTTTTATGGAATGCTGTCTTAGAAAACCAATCTTCTTCACCAATTTTTGTGAATTTTATCGATTTATTAAATATTGGTGACTCTGCCCATGATTTAGATAGTAAATTAATTCGGGCAAATGAAACAATAAAAGCAAATTTCACTTTTCACGCCAATGGGTGGCAGTCCTGGTCCCATACTGGCACCTATCGGGACGACCAGATACAACACCACACTCGATTGAGATTTTTCCAGGATGTCATGGTTCAGAATCCTGGCACTCCAGTTTTCCGCCAAACAGGACATTTTAGTGGTGATTTTTTTGGTGTTTTAGCTGATCGAAATTCCCGTAGTGCTTACCTTTTTGGATTTTTATCACAAAAACAACAATTTGGTTCTATTGAAGCTAATATTTCTACTAAGGCAAAAATCAGGTTATGGGCGAATGGAGATAGGACCATCCTCGTTCCCGGACAGAATTTTTCAACTGATTGGGCAACCATGTTTCCATTTTATTTTGACCAGCCAGATCCTTTAGCTTTATATTACGAAGCGGTTAGTCGGGAAAATCAGGTTCAAATCTCGAATAAAATCCCGGCTGGTTGGTGTTCATGGTATCACTTTTATCAAAATATTAATGAAGACAAGATTTTACGGAATCTGAAAACGATTAATGAATTAAAATCTGAAATGCCTCTCTCATTGATTCAAATCGATGATGGTTACCAGAAAGAAATCGGTGATTGGTATTCATTCCGAAAAGGATTTCCTCATGGCGTAGCACCCATTGCCGAAAAAATTTCAAGTTCAGGGCATACACCTGGTTTATGGATGGCACCTTTTATATTGCATCCCAATAGTGATTTTGCCATTGACCACCCAGAAATGATATTAAGGAAAAAAAGTGGAAGACCCGTCAACGCAGGTTTTGTTTGGAATGTTTTCACTCAAGCTCTCGATTTAACTGTACCGGGTGCAATCGATCTCGTTAAAGAAATGATTGAAACAGCGGTTCATAAATGGGGTTTCCCTTATCTTAAATTAGATTTTCTTTATGCAGGTGCTTTGAAAGGGAACCGATTTGATAATTCCCAAACAAGAGCACAGATCCTTCGTACAGCAATGCAGGAAATCCGTTTGAGTGCTGGAGAGGATACCTTTTTATTGGCATGTGGTGCTCCTTTGGGATCGGTAGTAGGTCTGGTACAAGCTAATAGAATCGGTGCAGACGTAAGTGGAAATTGGTACCCACAATTCAATGGTATATCACTTTTTTTCAAAAAAGAACCTCATATGCCATCTGCCAAAAATGCTATCCAGAATATTATTGCCAGAGCAGAACAACATAATCGTTGGTGGATTAATGATCCAGATTGTTTACTGGTACGGCCAGAAATTGATTTGTCTATTGACGAAATTCAATCTCTAGCTTCATTGATCGCAATTACAGGTGGATCATTATTAGTCTCTGATGATCTACCAAAACTTCCAAAGGAACGACGAAGAATTATCGAAGTCCTGTTACCAATTATTGGAAAACGTGCAAATGTGATGGATTGGTTGGATACCACCACACCACACAATTTGAGATTGGATCTTAATAATGTATCCGGTGAATGGAATATATTGGCACGTTTTAATTGGAAAGATGAACCTCGTGAAACATATTTAAGTTTTCCAGACTTCGGTCTGCCACAATTGAGTTATTGGGTTTATTCATTCTGGGAAAATAAAATTCAATTAATCAAGGCGGGTGAGCCAATTCATTTTCCATCACTAACAGCGCATGGGGTAGCCTTCTTAGGAGTTAGACCTGTTCTTTCAGATAATCAATATTTAGGGAGTAACCTACATATTTCGATGGGGTTGGAAGTAAGCTGTCTGGAAAAAACTTCAGATGGAATTGAACTGGATTTAGACCTACCCAGAAAAGCGCAGGGAGATATCTTTATGAAGTTATTGGAAACACCAGAAAAAATTTATCTTAATGGAGAGCAAATTCCATTTGAAGAAGAAGCCAATTCGGTATATAGAATTCAAGTTGCATTTGAAAGCCATGCAACGATTTTAATTCAAAAATAAAGCCCCTTTCGGGGCTTTGATTTTTTATTCAGAAATTATAGTTTTTTCTTGTTTACGGCGTTTACTTCTTCTTACCAGTGCGCGGACAAGCAAGAATAACAGGTAGAAAGGTAACAAGATGATGACCAGTATCGGGATGATCAACAAGATCAGCCAGATCGCGCCATCAACAATTGCCTGTAAAGCATTTACCAATGATTGAAGAGCTTTGCTGACTGTCACTGAAGGTTTCCATCCTGCAACCGTAATTGGATTCACAGCTTCATGTGCCTGGATTCTGACACTGACAGAAGATAAAGCAGCAGATTCTTCATAATACCTGATTTGACCTTTGGTAACTTCAATTTGCTCCCGATAATAGGTCAACTGGTCAAAAACATTCAGCACATCTTCTGTTTTATAGGCTTCATCCAAAATCAATTTTAATTGTGCTTCTGCATCTTCCAGGTTCTTGAGGCGAGAATTTAGATCAGTGTATTCTTTGGTGACATCCTGTCCAGAAACATTCTCACTCAATAGGTCAAGTTCCTTATCATTCAATAAGGCTTTTATTTCTTCCAATGCTTGATTTAAAAGCGCAGCTGGTACACGAATTGAAATATTTGCTTCCGGAATTTCAATTCCTTTATAATTGCTGGTTTTCCACGAATTGGAACTGACAATATATCCACCCATACGTTCTGCCATCCGACCAATTGTATTCATTGCTTCCAGAGGTTCATCTACAACGATTGATAAGTCAGCATTTCGAATGACAATTCTCTCAATACCGTTTGTTTGAATGTCACTATCTGTAACTGCTTCATCGTATGCCAATTCCTTACCATATTCTTCATACTGTGGTTCCATTGCAGCGGGCATCTCTGCCTGTGCAAAATCACCTTCCATGGCTATATTCCCGCTTGATTTTGACGATGCACAACCACCCAGTACCATACTTAACACCAATAACCCAATGAATATCTTTAGTTTCATTCTTCCTCCTCCTCGTATATCCCAATGTCAAAGTTATTCATATGACGATAATGAATAAGAAATAGTTCCCTATATGAACAATTCTACCAACCACCGGCTAATCTTTGGGCATTTTTGCCGGGTAGCATAAGATCGTTAATCTTTTGCTGAGTGGTTTCTAAAGAATATTCTACTCTGAAAATTTCAAACGTTACTAATTCATCATCAAATATTGCATAGGATGCTCTAGGATTGTTATCTCTGGGTTGACCAACAGATCCGGGATTCAGGATCATCCTTGGTTTCATTTTATATAAATTTCCATTAACGTTGCTATTCCAATCCATTTTTTCTCGGGAAGCATCCCAACGACAAATTAATCCCTGGTGCGAATGTCCGACAAAACAAAAGTTTTCAATAAAATGATCAAAATTTGCACGAGCAACAAATGGATCAAGGATGTATTCCCAAACCGGATATCTTGGACTACCATGAACCAGAAGACAATCCTGCATATTAATTTTTTCTGGCAAATTCTTTAAATATGATAAATTCTCGATAGAGATATGAGACCTTTGCCAATCAATAGAGGATCGGGCGTCATGATTGAATAACCTGACATCCATATCTCCTAATATTGCAGCATCATGATTCCCAAGAACACACGATAAGTTAGGCAAAGTCTTCAATAAATCTACACAGGCATTCGGATCTGGACCATAACCAACAATGTCACCCAAACACCATACCGCATCAAAATTTCCGGATTTTTCCAACACACTTTTGAAAGCCTCTAAATTAGCATGGATATCTGAGATAACTAAATTTTTCATATGAAATTCATTTCTAAACCCGAAATTTTCGAGTATAAATTATTATTATTTCTAATGGTTGATTATAAACCATACTACTGCTCTTCATCTAAAATGGCAGAAATTCTCCTTATTTGTCTGTTTTTTTCCAGAGAACATCTTCAATCCGCTCCATAATTAAAAATCCAATCGAGGATTTGGCTACATCGTCAATAATCTCAACTTCCCCACCGGTATATAGAATAGTCAATCGATTAAGAATCGTCTCGCTATTTTCATCAAAATTTGTTACATGATCCGCAACAATGAAGTCCAAATTTTTTGATGTTAATTTGATGTTCGCATTCTCTAACAGGTTTTGACTTTCAGAAGCAAATCCAATGGTTATTTTTGGGCAATCGCAACTAGATTTTTGTTGAGCCACATGCCAGAGAATATCATCCGTCGGCACTAATTCTATCTTTGCTAAATCATCATCCTTCTTGAGTTTATGTGGGGAATAATGAAGTGGTTTAAAATCAGCAACCTCTGCGGTCATGACTAAAACATCCGCATCATTTACTTCTCTCAAAACTGCTTCTTTCATTTCCTGTGCATTATCAACTTTAACTACTTCTGTTCCATATGGCACAGGTCGATTGTGTATCGTTGTAATCAGAACTGTTTTGGCACCTGTATCCAAAGCGGCTTGCGCAATAGACCATCCTTGTAAGCCGGTGGATCTATTCGTAATGACTCTGACGGGATCAATGGATTCTCGGGTTGCGCCAACCGTAACCACAATTTTTTTCCCTTGCAAGGGTCCATTTTTTGATAAAAATAATCTCATGAACTTGATGATCTCATCTACCTGGACAAACTTTTCCTTCAATTGAATGTCTGTTTCCATTAGTACTTGAATTCCACGAGATCTCAATTTCGCTAGATTTTCAACTGTTGCGATATTATCAGAAATCATCAAATCCAAATCTGGTACCAGTATGATAGGACATCTAACAGACATAGCAGTGTATACCAGGATATTATCGCTGATACCATTGGCAATTTTTGATATCGTATTTCCACTGGCAGGTGCAATGATCAACAAGTCAGCTTCGTACTGTTTTTCACTAAAAAATTGTTTTTGGTTGATTTGCCACCATTCTTCATCCGTGTAAACATGTCTTCCAGTAATGACTTGAAAAATCAATGGTGAAATTAGTTTTTTCGCACTAAATGTCATAAAAACATCCACGATAGCCCCTAATTCAACCAATTTCGTGGCAATGGTGGCAGCCTGATATGCTTCTAGAGAACCTGTTACCCCCAACAAAATTCTTTTACCAGTCATTACATTCATTTTTTTCTCCAGATCGGTCGTGAAGGGATTGGATGATGGTTAAGCTTTTTTCTTAACTGTCTCGATGATCTCCGCAACGTAGTCAAATCGATTAAAAGCTGGCATTAAATACACGCCTTGCAAATCAGCTTTCATTGACTCAATTAATTCTACCGCTATTTTTATACCTTCTATGGCGGACTTATCACCTGCTTTCCGCATACGATTAATAATGTCATCAGGAATGGTAATCCCCGGAACTTCGTTATGGAGAAAAGCCGCATGGCGATCAGTGGCGAGTGGCAATATTCCAACCAGGATTTTTAAATTCGGGTCTCCTGCTTGTTCCCGAAACCATCGCAGCAGTTCTAATGCAGATTTGGCATCGAAGATTGGCTGGGTTAACACAAAATCAGATCCTGCTTTCCTTTTCCTTAAGTGATTCTTCAATTCAATTTCAGGGCTGGGGGAATTGAGATTGAGCGCGCTTCCAACAAAAAATGAAGTTGGTTGTCCAATTTCAGAGCCAGCATGGTCAATACCAATATTAAAGGATTGTTTGATTAACTTTATTAGGCCAGACGGGACCAGATCATAATTATCCATTGCCTCTGGATAATCCCCAATCGCCGTGGGATCACCCATCACCACAAACACATTCCTGATACCCAAAGCATGCGCTGCCAGTAAATCACCCTGTACTCGTAATAAATTTCTTCCGCGTGTAGGAAAATGTAAAACAGTCTCGATACCCACATAGCGTTGAATCAGACTGCAGACCGCCCAAGGACTCATTCTCATGCGTGCCATCGGACTGTCAGCTACATTAATTACATCAGCACCTGAATCGGCTAATAAACTCGCGCCAGCCAGTAATTTCTTTGTACTTAAGCCTCTGGGAGGGTCCATTTCAACGGAAAACACAAATTGATTTGCGTCAATTTTTTGAGATAATTCTGATTTAGGTGCTTCTTTTTCAGGTTCGCTCTCTACTTGCATTTCAGGTATTTCAAGTCCAAAAGCAATATCAGATAATTTGGTCTCCTGAATGATCCGAGAAATAGCCTGAATATGCTTTGGCGTGGTTCCACAACAACCTCCGAGAACTTTCGCACCAGCTTGCCAGAAGGAGATCGCATAATCACCAAAATATTCAGCCCCAGCTGGATACATGATTCGTCCGTCTTGTTGTTCTGGCCATCCAGCATTGGGCATCACTGAGAACACCCCACTGGGAACAGCGGTTTTCATTTTTTTTAGAATTCTCAATAATTGCAAAGGGCCACCGGAACAATTAATCCCGATGACATCCGCACCACTGGCATAAATACTAGTGGCTACTTTTTCAGGTGTATCCCCTAATAAGGTACGATCGTCACGGGTAAATGTCATGGATGCAATGATCGGAATATTTGGATTAATTTCCCTCGATGCTAAAATTGCTTCTCGCACCTCGTAAAAATCGGTCATTGTCTCTATGATGATGACATCAACACCAGCATCTACAAGTGCCTGAATCTGTTCTTTGAAAGCAGTTCGAGCATCTTCCAGTTGTACACGGCCAAAAGGAGCTAAGCGAACACCTAATGGTCCAACATCGCCGGCAATAATGATGTCTCGAAAACTGGCCATTGCCACCCGACGAACCAGATCCACGCCAGCCTGGTTAATTTCTGCAACTTTATGTTCAAGACCGAATTGAGATAATTTATAGCGGTTCGCTCCAAATGTATTGGTTTGGATCATGGTTGAACCAGCATCTATGTAAGCACGATGCACATCAGCCACCAGCGCAGGATGAGTGATATTTAAATGATCAAAACACTCATCAAATCTGATTCCTCGTTGATGAAGAACGGTTCCCATTGCACCATCGGATATAATTGGTTTTTCCAGTGAAAGACTCTCAATAAATTTATTTTGATTACTCATTTCTTTTGTTCTTTCATAAGTTGATCCAATCGGCTGGTTCCAATGTTGAAGTATTTTGCCTGGGGATGATGCAGGATAATGGCCGCTGTAGATTGTTCCGGGACTAATTGGAAAGCTGATGTAAGCTGCATTTTCAATTCTTTCTCAACCGGTAATAATCTGAACACTTTTTCATGATCGTTCAAATCCGGAATTGCCGGGTATCCCCAGGAATAGCGTTTACCCTGTTCTTTCGTCAGCCCTAACTCTCTACGAATATGGTTGTGTAAATAATCTGCTGTTGCTTCAGCAGTCTGCACCGCTAATCCATGTGTGAAATATGCTTCTGTATAATCACTATTTGCCTGTAGGTTTTCAAATCGTGCTGTAGCATTATCACCTACAGTAACCACTTGTAATGCAACAACATCTATTCTGCCGCTTTCAACCGGAGCAAAGTAATCTGCCAGACATAGGTTTTCTCCATCTGATTGCCTTGGGAAATTAAAAACCTCAAGAACTTTCGGCTCAGAATTTGTGATGGTTTTGTCGTCATACACAAGCAGATCGTTACCTGAGGACTGCACCGGGAAATACCCATACACTGCTTTGGGATTGAGCCATCCATTTTGTTTGGCGTCTTTTTTCATTTTGGCTAATCTGGCTTCAAATTCTTTCTTCAATTTTTCCCAATCATCACCATGGGTATTTTTTGCTCCCCAGGATAACCGAAATAGTTCATTCAGTGATAAATGCTCAAAAACTGCTTCCAATGGCATGGATTTTACAACCTTTACCCCCCAGGTCGGTACATGGGGAATTTGTTCCGATGTTTTAATGTTGGAATGTTGCTTTTCCTTAGGCAAATTCTCGTTCCCTTTATCTACAGCTCTTCCCAATTCCATATCAGATTCTTTAATCGTTTGATCCATGAGTTTCTCAAATTCTGATGAATTCATAATTTGATCCATTGTTGACAAACCTTCGAAGGCATCCTTACAATAAAATACACCACCTTGATAATATTCATTTGAGTCGGTCATCAGGATACGTCGTCCAAATCTTTTATTAATTGCTGCTCCCCCAATCAGAACAGGAATATTAGCATTTCTTCGTTGTAATTCATTAATGATCAGTGGCATTTGTTTGCTGGTACTCACCAATAAAGCACTTAATCCGATTGCGTTGGCTTTCGATTCTATGGCTTTGGAAATAATTGTTTCCGCTGGCACCTGTTTTCCTAAGTCGATGACATCATATCCATTGTTGGATAAAATCGTCTTGACCAGGTTTTTACCAATATCATGAACATCTCCATAAACTGTTGCCAGAACCATTAAACCTTTGCTCACCCCTTCTTTTTTCTCCAGATAATTTTCCAGATGTGAAACTGATTTTTTCATCACTTCAGCAGATTGAAGAACAAAGGGGAGAATCAATTCCCCTGAGCCAAATTTATCGCCTACATCTTTCATAGCTGGCAACAAGACGTTATTTAGAATTTCCACTGCTCTATCGGAGGAGGAAATATTCCCGCGATTTTCAATTAAAGTGTCGATATCTTCTTCAACACCTTCTTTTTTCCGATGAACGATGCTCCAATGTAGTCGTTCTTCTGGTGTCATTGACTTCAATAAAACATCCTGTTTTGAATCCTTATCACCAGGTTTACCACTAATTTTTTCGTAGTAACCAATTAAATCCTGTAATGCGGTTTCTTTTCTATAAAAAATGAGATCCTCCGCCAGGCGTCTTTCCTCTTCAGAAATTTCCAGATATGGTGTGATGTGGACTGGATTGACAATCGCCATGTCCAATCCAGCCTGAACTGAATGATACAACATGACGCTGTTGAGAACAGCCCGAGCTGCAGGTGATAACCCAAAGGAAACATTGCTGACACCTAAGGAAGTTAGTACACCAGGTATGTTTTCCTTAATTAATCGAATTCCTTCAATTGTTTCCAGAGCTGACAAATTAAATTCAGGGTCACCGGTTGCAAGCGTAAATGTTAAAGCATCAATCACCAGATCGGAGGGTGATAATCCATGATCATTTACAGCCACATCCACCAGTCGCCTGGAAATTTCTAATTTTCTCTGGGCAGTTTTTGCCATGCCAGCTTCATCAATGGTTAGTACCAAAACAGCTGCATTATATTTTTTTGCCAACTGAAAAACTTTATCGGCTTTTTCTCTCCCCGATTCAAAGTTCGTTGAATTAATCAAGCAACGTCCTGGTGCGGTTTGCAGTGCCATTTCCATGACATCTAATTCAGTCGAATCAATCACCAGTGGGACATTAATATTCGGTGCAATCTTTTTTATTACTCTGCGAATAGTCTCCGCTTCGTCGGCTCGTTCGGTTAAAGCGACACAGATATCCAGACCATGTGCGCCACTATCCACCTGTTGCTGGGCAATTCCCAGTACACGCTCATAATCCTGATCCAAAACGATTTGTTTAAATTTTTTACTGCCCTGGGTATTGAGTCTTTCACCAATCAGGAATGGAGCTGGTTCTTGCTGCATATTCATAACCTGAATGGCAGAGGCTAATTGAGCACGGTGAATGATAGGACGAGGTGGATGTTTCTTGCCACCAACTCTATTAACCAATTCTTTTAAATGTAAAGGAGTTGTTCCACAACATCCTCCCACAACACTGATCTGATATTTTTCAATGAATTCACTTAACGCATCAGCAAATTCGGTTGGCGATAATGGGTAAACTGCTTCTCCATCCACATTTAATGGTAAACCGGCATTCGGGATACAGGAAACTGGTAAATTAGAATTCTCACCCAAAAAGGAAATCGGTTCTCGCATGTGCTCCGGACCAGTAGAACAGTTCAAACCTATGATATCAATCGGTAGTTTCTCCAGAATTGCCAAAGCAGCAGCGATGTCTGTCCCTAACAACATACGTCCGGTGGTATCCAATGTTACCTGTGCCTGAATGGGTAAATAGATGCCTGTTTCTTCAAAAGCCTGCTGAATTCCAAGAATACATGCTTTTACTTCGAGAATATCCTGCGATGTTTCAATTAATAAAACATCCACCCCCCCCAAGATCAATCCTTTAGTCTGTTCCTGAAAAACGGAGACCAATTCATCAAATTGGACATTCGATAATTCGGGATCTTCCATGCTGGGTAATTTTCCGGAAGGGCCAATCGATCCTGCAACAAAACGCTTATGATGGGTACTTTTGGAGAATTCATCTGCAAGATTTTTAGCTAATTCTGCTGCTTTTTTGTTAATTTCAACAACACGGTCTTGGAGTCCATATTCAGCCAGAGTGATTCGATTCGATCGGAATGTGTCGGTCTCCAACACATCAACCCCGACCTCCAGAAATGATCTGTGTACTTTCTCCACAGCTTCAGGATTACTGATGACAAGAAAGTCATTGCATCCAAAATATTTTTCTCCACCAAAATCTTTAGCTGTAAGGTCCAATTTTTGTAAACTGGTACCCATGGCCCCATCATAAATTAACACACGTTCTTTTACTGCATCCAGAAATGATCGATTGGTGTATTTTCTCTGCATATATTCTCCATTACGTGTCTAAAGTTACAAAAAAACCTCTCTTCATGAGAGGTCAATTTTTGAT
The DNA here is from genome assembly GCA_963765655.1 of uncultured Chloroflexia bacterium. Taxonomy (GTDB): domain Bacteria; phylum Chloroflexota; class Anaerolineae; order Anaerolineales; family Anaerolineaceae; genus UBA6170. The sequence goes on along the minus strand of CAVXXH010000005.1, from coordinate 494,907 downwards.
TGATCTCATCTTCCAGAGCTACCTTGCTCTGCCGGAATTGGCACCTGAAATTCCAGGTTGCCGAGGTTTCTATGGGCCGGTCCCTCAACCTCTCTTGATGAGCAGCACGTAATGAAATCCTACCACAAAAGAGATATAAGGTCAAAAAATGGTGTATGCTTTTAGAGTATTAATAATAAGATTCGGATATAATTTACTCGAGGTGAGCAGTTTGAAATCAAAACTCAAAGATCTGCCTTCAATTTTCATTTCATCAATCCTCATCGCTGCGATTGGCTGGGTTGGTCTTTTCTTTTTATTACAATATACACAACCTTTTTTAGGTCCTCGATGGTTGTTTTTCTTTTTATTGACAATGGGCGTTAGTGGGACTGCACTACCAATTGTATATTTCTTAAATATTCGCTTTCCCCATGACCCACCAGCCAATACCTCGGTAATTATCCGTCAGGCGGTTTGGTTTGCAATTTTTATCGACCTGTTAGCCTGGTTACAATTAGGTCGTGTGTTAAATTCAATTTTGATTGTTGTAATTGCTATTGGAATTATCGTCATTGAGAACCTTATTCGATTAGTCGAACGCAGTCATTGGCAACCTTCACACGAACCAAATGAATGATTTACGCAACTTACCATCCGTCGAAAAAATAATTCAGTACTCTGAGTCTGAAGAATTGATCAGCAAGTTTGGTCGCGATCAGACAATTCAAGCTATCCGGGAAATATTAGATTTATTCAGATCAGAAATTAAATCTGGCAAAAAAGCACCTGATCATCAAGAAATTTCAAGGCAGATCCATAAGATCTTATCCGATCGTTTTTCTCCAACTTTAATTCCGGTCATTAATGCCACTGGTGTCGTATTACACACTAATCTTGGAAGAGCACCTTTAAGTCAAGAAACCATGCAAGCGATGCAATCCATCGGATCAAATTACAGTACCCTTGAATTCAATTTATCGACAGGTAAACGCGGATCCCGTTCGGTCCACGCTGAAGAAATTCTTAAGCAACTGACCGGAGCAGAAGCAGCCATTGTTGTCAATAACAATGCTGCTGCAGTATTACTGGTTTTGAGCGCGCTGGCAACCAGAAAAAATGTTATCATTGCGCGTTCTCAATTGATAGAAATTGGGGGAGGTTTTCGCATCCCGGATGTTATGAAACAATCGGGAGCAAAGTTGAAAGAAGTTGGAACGACCAATCGGGTAAGAGTTTCCGACTATGAACAAGCTCTGCAGGAATCTGCTGCGCTGGTCATGCGCGCTCATCACTCAAATTTCAAGATAATGGGATTCACACAAGAACCGAATTTACGCGAAATTGTAGAAATCTCCCATCAATTCGGCATTCCTGTCATGGATGATCTCGGTTCAGGGACATTTTTAGACACAACCGAATTCGGTCTCTCACACGAACCAACAATATTCGATTCCATTCAGGCGGATGCGGACATAATTACTTTTTCTGGTGATAAATTATTAGGTGGTCCACAGGCTGGTATTATCATTGGTAAAAGTGATTTCATCCAAAAAATCAAAAGACATCCCCTGGCCAGGGCTATTCGACCAGATAAAATTTGTCTGGCTGGTCTGACTGCGACTCTCACGCATTATTTAAGAAATGAAGCCTTAGTAAAAATTCCTGTCTGGCAAATGATTTCTCGTACGTCTTCGTCCTTAGAAACCCAGGCTAAATCCTGGCAGCAAAAAATAAATATCGGTGAAGTAGTGCCAGCATTATCCACAATCGGAGGTGGCAGCCTGCCTGAGGAAACGCTTCCTACTTTTGTGTTGGCTGTTAAACACCCAAAACCAGATTTGGTCATGAAGAAGTTGCGCTCGCTCGATAATCCCATTATTGCCCGACTCGAAGATAATAAAATCCTGTTCGACCCCAGAACAGTATTACCAGAACAGGAAACTGTATTTATCTTTGGGCTTCAAAAAATCTTTGATGGATTTAAAAAGGAAACTTAAATGAAAAATGATATTGATCAATTAATGAAAGAAAACGGCATTGATGCATTGTTGATTGTCGGGCCTGCTCAACATAATCCATCCATGTTTTATCTGACAGGTGGAGGCCATATTACCAATGCGGACCTGATCAAAAAAGTCGGCGAAACCCCCGTGATTTTCCACGGTTCGATGGAACGGGAAGAAGCAGCTAGAACAGGTTTAATTACCCGCAGTTATGATCAGTTTTCATTTTCCGATTATTTAAAGAAAACCAATCATAATCAGATAGATGCCTACGCACTCCGATATCGGGATCTTTTTTCAAAAGCAGGTGTTGAAAAAGGGAAAATTGCCTTATATGGATCGACAGAAATCGGTTCAAAATTTGCGATCTTGCAACGTTTTCAACAACTATTTCCTGAATTTGAAATAACTGGTCTGGTCCCAGATTCAATCCTCTTAAAAGCTATGATGATAAAAGACCCTGATGAGATTAATAGGATCAGGAAAATGGGTGTGATCACAACCAACGTGGTTGGAAAAGTAGCCGATTTCCTCAGCAAGCAAAGGGTAGAAAACGAGACGTTGATTGGTGAAGACAATTTACCAATAACCATTGGTTTGGTGAAATCCAAAATTAATTTTTGGCTGGCGGAAGCAGGCGCAGAAAATCCTGAACAGACCATTTTTGCCATTGGACGGGACGCTGGAGTACCGCACAGTCAGGGAAACGACTCGGATGTAATTCAACTGGGTAAGACAATTGTTTTCGATATCTTCCCGTGCGAAAATGGTGGCGGATATTTTTATGATTTTACCCGTACCTGGTGTGTTGGTTATGCCCCAAAGGATGTCCAGGAATTATATGATCAGGTCAAATCCGTTTATGATACGGTCGTTTCAGAATTAACTGAAAACACTCCTTTTAAACAATACCAACGCAGAACTTGTGAATTATTCGAGGAAATGGGACATTCCACTGTCCTCTCTAATCCTTCCACCTTGGAAGGTTACGTGCATAGTCTCGGGCATGGGCTGGGATTACACGTCCATGAAATGCCTTTCTCAGGTTTAACAGCGAGTGATGAAGAAACTCTCCAGAGAGGTTCCGTTTTTACAATTGAACCTGGATTGTATTATCCAGACAGAGGAATGGGAGTAAGGTTGGAAGATACATACTATGTCTCTGAAAGCGGTACAATAGTGAAAATGTTTGATTTTCCCATGGATTTAATCATTCCCATCAAATCATGATTCTTAATTTAGCCCTGTGGATGATTTTTTCTCGAATAAATTGGTGGTTCTTTTATGAGTGATCCAAAAAATATTTTCCCTGCAGCCAGAATTCTGGCAATCGAAACATCCTGTGACGAGACTGCTGCTGCTGTTCTTGAAAACGGACGCGTTTTATTATCCTCGGTTGTGGCGTCACAAATTGACCTTCATCAACAATATGGTGGCGTGTTTCCTGAAGTTGCTTCACGACAACACATCCTCACAATTTATGATGTTGTTGAGCAAGCACTTCAGCAGGCTTACCTTAGTCTGGATAATATTGATGCGATTGCTGTGACCAGAGGGCCAGGGTTGGCAGGTTCACTGGTCGTTGGAATGAATATGGCAAAAGGAATTGCACTGGGGAAAAATTTACCATTAATCGGAGTCAATCACCTGGAAGGTCACATTTATTCATCCTGGGTTTATTCCTCAGAGATTCTCAATCCTCCACCAGTTCCGGAATTTCCATTAATTGCCTTGTTAGTTTCTGGTGGTCACACTGAAATTAATTTAATGGATGGGCATCTCAATTACAAAAGACTGGGTAGCACACTGGATGATGCAGCAGGAGAAGCATTTGATAAAGTTGCCCGCCTATTGGGTTTGCCGTATCCTGGCGGTCCATCCATTCAGAAAGCCGCCTTGAATGGGAATCCCAATGCGTATAATTTTCCACGTGCTCATTTGGATGGGAGTTTGAACTTTTCATTTTCCGGTCTTAAAACTTCCGTTTTACGAATGGTACGAGAATTAGAAAAATCAAGATCCAGATTACCGGTGGAAGATTTGGCTGCAAGTTTTCAACAGGCAGTGGTGGATGTATTATTTCAGAAAACAATCCAAGCTGCCCGTCAACATAAAGTAAAGAATATCATTGTTGCAGGCGGTGTTTCGGCGAATCAATTATTACGAGATACCTTCCTGGGACAAACACACTTCAAAATTTTTATCCCACCATTCAAATATTGCACGGATAATGCAGCCATGATTGCGGCAGCAGGTTACTTCCGTTTTGTTAATAATCAAATAGATCCATTAGACATAGATGTGCTTCCCAATTGGCCATTATCTTAAATTTGTAACTTTTTGACAGGAGAAACCATCTAAATGATTAAGGAAGAAACAGAACCTTTAAATCTCAAAAAGTTGCAATCGGGTGACCATGAAGAACTCACGAAAATGGTGCAACAATATACCGATCCCATTTATCGGGTCGCGCTTAGAATGCTGAATAATCAGGCAGAAGCAGAAGATGTACTTCAAGAAACGTTCATCAAATCTTTACGATCATTAGAAAACTTTGAAGGTCGTTCAAACCTCTCCACCTGGTTATACAGAATTGCTGTCAATGAATCCTTAATGCTGATCCGCAAGCGAAAACCTGAAATATCTATCCTAAATGATGAAACAAGTGATGAGGATAACGAAGGAATTTCTGTTTCGCAGATCGTGGATTGGTGTTGTTTGCCTGAATCGGAGTTTCTTTCTAATGAAACCCGCAATGAATTAAATAATGCAATTCAAAAGTTACCTGAGAATTTACGGTCTGTTTTTATCTTAAGAGATATCGAGGGATTATCCATTACTGAAACAGCACAGGCACTGGAACTTACTGAGACCAATGTAAAAACACGATTATTACGAGCACGAATGAAATTAAGAGAAGAATTAAGCGTTTATTTTGGCGAAAGACTCACGGAGTATTGATATGGAAAAACATCTCCACTGTAAAGAATTTGTTGACACCATCTCATCTTATGTGGATGGGGATTTATCTGAAGAATTATGTGCTGAACTGGATAAACATCTCAGTGAATGTGATAACTGTAGAATTGTCGTAAATACACTCAAGAAAACAATTGATATTTATCATCAACAAGCAGAAAAAGAAAAAACCCCGGAAGATGTAAAAGATCGGCTTTTTTACAGACTCAATATTGAGCAATTTAGAAAATAATTCATCACCACGCATTCAAACTTGAAACCAACAATTTTAACCAGGTCGATAACCTGGTTATTTTTTTATTGTGAAGAAAATACTCATGTGCCACTTTTTCAATATATTGGCATCTAAAGAATTGGAATGAGTAATAAAAAGTACGATTCAAAACCAGTCAAGAAACAAACAATATTTGAAACAATTATTTTTGAGCAGAACGACTCATTTGAAATAAGAATTGGATTTAGATGTCCTAAATGTCAGATCGGATCATTTGATTATGATGGGATGCTCAACCTGGTTTGCTCAAATTGTGGATACACATCAGGTGGTTGTTTCACCTGATAAACAAAACCTCATCTCGTAGAGATGAAAATTTTTGGAGGAAAAATGGCAAGTAATTTATTGGATGACAAAATAAAGGAACAGGTAAAAGAATTTTTTGGCGAGTTAGATAAACCAGTCAAGATTGTTTTCTTTGGTAGTAGTCAACAAAACTGTGAATATTGTAGCGAAACACTTGGATTATTAAATGAAATTGCTGAATTATGCGAATTAATCTCTATTGAAGAATATGATTTTGAAAAAAATATGGATGTAGCAAATCAATACAACATTGATAAAGTACCCATGACAGTCATTGCAGGCATGAATGAAGATGAAATCATTGATTATGGTATCCGTCTTTCTGGCATTCCAGCAGGTCATGAATTCACTACTTTGATTAATGATCTCGTAATGGTGTCAAAGCAAGATTCTGGATTATCTCCAGCCATTCGCGAGAAATTATCAAAATTAGAAAATGCTGTCACCTTACAGGTTTTTGTGACACCCACCTGCCCTTATTGCCCTCAGGCAGTTATTCTTGCTCATCAGATGGCAATGGAAAGTAAATTTGTGACCGGTGAAATGGTTGAGGCAATGGAATTTGCTGAATTATCCAATCAATTCAATGTATCAGGTGTACCTCATACTATAATTAATAGTGGTTCTGGAGAAGTCGTTGGCGCAGTTCCGGAATCAAGATTAATGGGCGAAATTGAAAAAGCGCTCTCGTTGAATTAATAGATTGGAAAGGAATTAAAATGGAAGCAAAAGTTACCTGGCATAAAGGATTGAGTTTTACTGGAACAGCTGACTCTGGATATACCTTACCTCTCGGAGGTAAAAAAGCAGTTGGTGGAGATGAAGATGGTTTCTTACCAATGGAAATGTTCCTGATTGGGTTAGCTGGTTGTACTGGAATGGATGTAATCTCCATCCTGGCAAAGATGAAACAGAATGTTACCAATTTTGAAGTGAAAGTTCACGCCAATCGTGTTGAAAATCATCCAAAAGTTTTTTCGAAGATTATGATCGAATACATTGTTACTGGCAAAAGCCTGGATCCAAAATTGGTAGAGAAGGCAGTAAACCTATCCGAAACTACTTACTGCCCCGGTCAGGCTATTTTGATCAAGACAGCAGAAATTGATCATAAGATCACCATACTGGAAGCTTAATCAAAATAAAAATTTAATGAGAGAAAAGCATGCAGTTCAAAGCATGCTTTTTTTATTCATCATCAAAATCTGGAATAATCGTTTCAACATTTCGAACAGATGGTGAAAGAAACCCAAAAATGCCCACAAAAATTATCATCAACGAGGCAATTGTAATCAACAAACCCATTCCCGCCCCAGGACCAGGTTTAAACCAGTTACTTAAGAAAATGGTTATTTCACGATTTGGTATTAACATAGCTGGTTCGAAAAGCTTGTCTGCCAATGGACCAGCAATCAACAAACCCAGAGGATTTACAATTTGAGCAATTAGCCTTCGAACCGAAAAAACTCTGCCCTGTAAATCTGGAGGCACTTTTGATTGCCAGATAGCCTGATTTGAGCTATTCACCAATGGAATGACAAGGGATGAAAGAAAAAAGAATACACTCCACCACACCACTCCCTGCCCTGCACCAACAAAGAAGAAAAATAAACCACTGAAGATCCAACCCAGAAGGACGCCTCGAACCCGCTTTACTTTAAATCCACCCCAGGCGGTGATGATCAGACTTCCTACGACTCCACCAATGGCAGCAATGGACTGTACACTACCAAGGACTGTAGCATTGTTGCCTGTTCTGGCTAAAATCATGGGGTTGCTCAATATTCCTAGGAAAGCTGCAAAAAAATTTCCAAAGAAGAAGATCATTTGAAGTCCAAACAAACTTGGTCTAGCCAATATATATTTAAATCCAAATAATGATTCTTTCCAGATGGAACCACGACTTTCTTCACCTTCTTTTGATCTTGTTGGATTAGGGATTACGATGATGAGCAAGGCTAGTATCGCAATCGCCATCGTAATTAAATCAATTGTGATTATCCCCGATAATTTTATGCGACCAATTAAAGCTGCAGCTAACACCGGTGCCCAGATACCAGAACCCCATTCAGCCAGAGAAATCATTGCACTGGAGCGAGTAAATTGATCCTTAGGAATCATGACGGAAATGGCTGAGGAATAAGCAGGCCATTGAAATGTCTGGAAAATTCCTGAGATCATAGCTAAAATGTACAAATGCCAAATTTCCAAGGAATCATTACTGTACAGAATCAGGATAACCAACATCCCAAAGGCAGTGCCCAAATCGCTTATGATCATCGATGTCTTTCTGTTCCATCGGTCTACCAACGCCCCAGCAATTGGACTGAAGATAACCTGGGGAGCTAAGCCAAAAAAACCTACCAGACTTAAAGCTGTTGCCTGACCTGTCTTTTCCCAGGCCCATAAAGTTAAAGCAAAAAACGACATTCCTGATCCAGTCAGGGATATTAATTGACCAAACCACACGATCGTGAACGCTTTCATGCCAGTTGGTTTTGATAATTTCATTTTTTTCGATCCTGATGAGAAATTTTTGTGATCACGATTATATCTCACGAAATGAAATTATTAAAACATTATTCTAGTAGATAAAACAAATAACTATGGTACTCTTTCAGATGTGATTTGACTGTCTATATCTGAACATACACAGGCACGTAAAACACGACCATTTTTTTCTAAAATTCCCAAATAGTCTGTTGAGCCATTTCCGGCTACCCAGCCTTCAAGGTTAAATGGCACGATACCGCCTGCCAACATCCATTCTCCATTAAATTTTCGAGCGATATGAATATGAGTACCAGTGGATCGTCCACCATCACAGGATGGATAACCAATGATGTCTCCTTGTTTCAGTTGCTTTCCGACTCTCGGGAGATCTGTGTTTCTCAAATGCAGGTAAAAAACCACCCACCCAGTGTGTTCATTACCATCTCCATCAAGGTCAAGAACTGCGATCGCAGTTCCTGTTCGCACAATCACACCATCAGCAACAGCAAGAGCAGGTTCATCTGATATAGAACACCCACCAACAATACTTCCTGGAGCAAAATCAATCGCAGCAAAGGGAGCGCCTTGTCCCCAGCCTGTGTGAGGACCACCGGTGTATGCCCAGGCAATTCCAGGAGCAAAGGGCAAAATCATTTCAGGTTGCTGAAGACTTCCTGGAATCAAAGTCAGATCTCCTTCCCATGGATTTCCAAATAATTGTGTGTAAGTTTCTAATAATCCAACAGAACTGATTGCATGAGTGTAGGTATCGCGATCCATTATCTGGGAAAAATAATACTGTAATGCTGCAGAAGCAGCATTCTGCCACGGATCAGGCCTTTCTAAACGTCCGTCCTGGTGAGAATAGGTCTTTAAACTGCCTTCTCGCCAACCATAATACCCATTATTCAATCGATTGGCTGCCCAAACCAATTGTTGAGATAATCCCAAGTACGATCTATTTTTGTATCCTAATAGAAAATCTGATATTGTTTCTGGTGGTTCAGGATTTGACAAAGCTCCTGTTTGATATTCAAGAATTGCCAATAAAAGCTTTGGGCTGACACTGAAGTTCTGACTGATATTCAGCACAACTTCGGCACCAGGTCGAATCAACAAATCCACAACACCTTTTGAATTTTTTAACCACCCAGGATGCTCATTCACAAATGCAACCACATCAAATCCTGCATCCCGAGGACCATATACAAAAGCGAAATCTGGAATTATTTGAAAAGAACTACTCCAGATGGCTTCGTAGTAAATCGGGATTTGCATTGGCAAACCTGGAGGCATTGTTGTTGCATCAGCAGGAATGATTGGATTTGCGCTTCGAATTTCATTTTCTGTACTGTTAAAATGAGCCGCAAGCGCAGGCAATGTATCACCACTTTGCGCTATGTATTCAACCAGGGTACCAGGTGTATAAGAAGGTCGGGTAGGATTCGGGGTAACTTCCAGTAATAAATCAATTGGCGTTGATACTGTATCTTCTGTTGGCACAAGATGAAGCTGGGGACTGGCCTCTGGTACGCAGGCAGAAATCAAAAAACAGCTGATCACAAATATGATTACAGCAAAATTCTTAGAAGGTTTTATTATGATATTTTTTTTCACTTCAACTGAAAATTATAATTCGAAATCCTAAGAAGTAAATTAATGGATCAAATTGCTCATTTATCGGGTAACGACTAATTCCGAAGACCCATAGGTTCTTGCAATCACAACCGCATCTTTACGAATCAGTTTCCCTTCGTAAGGTTTTTCACCTTTGAACGAGATCCATCCACTCAAATTAAAGGCTAATGGCCCATCTGCAGCTATCCATTCACCATTATATTTTCTGACAATATGAACATGTGTCCCAGTGGCGCTGCCGCCTTCACAAGATGGGTGCCCAATCAACCCATCTTGATCCAGATAGGTTCCCTTTTCTACTTTTCCATTACTGGCGACATGTAAATACAATATCACCCATCCAGTTTGTTCATATCCATCACCATCCAGATCTAAAACCACCAGGCCTGGACCCGTTCGAACAACCAGTCCGGGGGCTGACGCAACTACCCACTCATAACTATCCGTACAACCTGACTTATCAGAAGCTGGTGCAAAATCCAAAGCAGCCCAGGCACCGTGAGAACCCCAGGCTGGATGTGGTCCACCTGTATGTGCCCATATTTTCCCTGGAAGAAATGGTAGCTCCATGTTGGGTTGTGTCAATCCCGTTGAGTACAAGGGTTCAACCGTCAGAGCTCGTATCCAGGGTGAGCCAAACATCTGTTCATACAATGTTGAAAAACTACCTTCTCCATACATTACAGATAGCCAACGGGCAGGATCGTAAAAATTTGCAAAGAAATGTTCCAGTGCAGCTGAACCAGCGTTTATTTTCGGATGGATACGTTGTTGGGTCCCATCCATAAAAACAACCTCGGTTATGCGACCTTCTCGCCAGCCATAATAACCATTGGCTAATATTTTGACACTGAATGAAACTTGTTTAAGCAGGCCTTTTCTATCAACGATAGGGAATCCCATTGGATAATCTTTTTCAAACACATTTTCTGGTTGTCCATAAACCCAACCACTTTGAAATTCCAATAATCCAATCAGAATACGAGGATTGATAGATTCTTCGATGGCTACCTTTTGGATAATTTCTGCACCACTTTTCCATCCATCGGCTGTATATTCTCGATACGAACTTAAGTAACCTCCAGCTTGGTTAATGAATGCAGTGATATCAAAATCAAGTGCTGAAGGGGAATAAATAATTTCACTATCCGGCAAGACCGAATCTGAAGCGATGTCAAATCCATAATAATCAGGGATCACCAGCAATGTTTGAGGTTTTATTAATTCTCTTGGTGATATTTCAACCTGGGTTTTTATTTCTTCAATCTCAACTCCAAAACGAGCTGCTATTACAGGTAAGGTATCACCACTCTGACTATAATACAAAATTGGTGGTCTTTCTTCATTATCTCTTGTAGCAGTTGGAAGAGGTTCACTCTCTAATATTGGTATGCTTATCTCTGTGGGAGTGGGAATTTCAATATTTTGAGTTGGTACAATCGGATTCGGAGTAGGTTCTGCCAACGGAGGAGGAGATTGGGTAGCATAAAAGGTGGATGATGCATCATCCAATGCGGTGGCAAATACAGCTGTTGCGGTTAAATCAAGAGCACTGACATAATAATTTCCCAAATTACAGGATGTAAGTGAGAGTATCAGTAAAACCCAGACTAGAATTAAAATTTTGTTTTTAATGCTGAACCAGGCTTTCAGGGCTATAGAACTCCCAGGCTTCAATAAAAACTCCATTTCCTACTAAAAAACCATTGTAGGCAACACCATCACTCTGAGGTTGAAAACCACTCATCACAAATGGTATTTCTCCAACCGAATCAATCCATTCTCCATTGTATTTCCTGGCGATGTGTAAATGTGTACCGGTCGAGATACCCCCCTCACAGGAAGGATGCCCAATCAATTCACCAGCATTCAATAATGTTCCTTCTGCAACTCTTTCCCAATATGCTATGTGCATATACAAGACAGTCCAACCAGTTTGTTCACTTCCGTCCCCATCAAGATCCTGTACTACTGCACCATATTCGGATCGAACGATTAATCCATCAGCCACTGCTGTGACCCAATCACCACTCACTGCACAACCCATCGGGCTTCCAGGAGGTGCAAAATCTAAAGCAGCCCAGGCAGAACCATCATCCCAACCAGGATGGGGTCCACCTGTAAATGACCAGGCAACCCCCCGTTGAAATGGCAAAACAAATTCTGGTTGGGTTATATTAGCAGGGATCAAAGGTTCATAGGCATAATCAAAAGGAAATCCAAAGAAATAGGAATAGGTTTTATAAATTCCATTGTCGGAAATAGCATTTAGCCAATTACCTTTTCCGTAAATCGTTCCTGCCCAATATTGGATGGCAGCTGTACCTGCATTAATGGTTTCATCAGCTGGAAAATAACTTCCATCACTTAAAACATAATAACTCAGGTTATTTGCCTTCCAGGAATAGTATCCCCAATTAAGCGAATTGGCCATTCTCGAAAGGATTGTAACCAATCCTGTTTTCCAGGCATCTTTTTCAGGTTCCTGGCCATTAATCGGTTTTTCCAATTCCAGATTGGGTCCGGTCACCCATCCGGTTGAATATTCAAGGATCGCTAACAATATTCGGGGATTGACCGAATAATCTCTGGCGATCTGAAGGACTACTTTATCAGAGTGTTCGAGCGATGAGAGATAACTATCAAATGAATAGATTAAATCGTGAGGATCAAATCCGACGCCTGATGGACCATAAACAAGTTCTGAGTCGGGAATAATTTTAAAGGACGGGGCTTTCGAATCAGGATCTGGCGGTGGTATTACCAAGGCCTGTCCAATTTCCAGATAGTTCGGATTCGTGAGCTGATTGGCAGAGACGATGGCATTCATATCCACCCCATACTGTCTAGCAATCAGGTTCAAGGAATCGTTCATTTGCACCAGATAAGTTTCTTCTGCTGATCGCATCGTTGGCATTACCTTCGGCAAATCTGGTGTAGGAGAATACAAGGGTTTCCCGGGTTCCCGAGTGGCAGGAAGAAAAGGGGTACGTTGCGGAAGCGGTGTGCTTGTATTCGCTTGAGAAATAACCATTGGGGTTACATCCAAAGTCCACGATTCCTTTTCAGGAAAAGGCTGTACACAGCTGGTGAGTACAATTATTAAAATAAATAATAAGCCAGTAAGGGGTTTAAAGAATTTCATTCCCGGTCAACTCCCTCGTCATCCTCAGCTAAGGGCGGATATTCAGGACAATAATTTTGGTACCAGAAATACTCATTCACTTTATTCTGATTGGCAAATTCTTTCGCTTCTGCAGAAATTTCTACTGCTCGCTCCAAATACAAAGCTGCAGTGTTACTCCAAAATCTGGGCAAAACCATCAAAGGATCATTGACATTTACTTCCGCAGCTCCTAATGGAATCCAGTTATACATGAGCGGACCACGTGAAAAAACTGTAAAGCCCACTTCATAACCTGCTTCACGCGCCATCTGTACGGATTCCGTTGTGAAATTCCCACCCGGCCAGATAAAGGCTTGTGGTCTTCTGCCTGCCTGTTCCTCAATCACTGGAATTGGGCTATATAATTCCTGTTCAATCACTTCTACGGAAGTATGTTCAGTGATATAAGTTTCTCCGTTATGCAGAAATCCATGTGCCTGCAGATCCAATTGATCGTTAACATTTAATCTGGCGAATTCATTCCATTCATTGGCGGTTGCAATACCCGTTATATAGGCAAGCGTTACGGTCCAATCATTTTCTTCCAGATACTTCATAAAATGATCCTTAACGACACCAAGCCGGCGATCATCGATGATTAAAATCATGGATAATTGTGGGATTGGCGCATTGTTATAAAGAAATCCAACCAGTTCCTCTGTTGTTATCGTTTCAAAACCCATTTTCTTAGCATATTCCATTGTATATTCAAAGTATTCCTGGCTTACCTGCATGTTATCTTGAAGTTCTCTTCCACTCTGTCGGACTGAGTGATACATAACAGGTACAATTATTGTGCCAGGTTCGCTTTTACCAATTCCCCAACGATTTGAGAGATATTCACAGGTATCCTGATAGGTGCGGGGAGAGACTTCATTCGGTTTGAAATTATATTCAAAAGAATTCAAAGTAAACTTCGTTGGAGTTGGCGAGGGTGTGGAACTGGGCAGAATTGTTGGCAATTCAGTCGGTGTTGCAGTTGGTAGTACAGGGATAAATGGGGTTTTGGAAATGGCAAGTGTCAATGAGTGCAAAGGGGTGTTTGTAATCTGGACAGCATCACGAATAATGGAAATACTTTGACCGGGTAGGATATTACAACCAGATAATCCAACGATCATCAATAGCAAAATGGAAATAATTACCTTGTGAAATACTACCCGGTTTTTCATACCTAGTAGATAATTATGCCACAGATTTACTCGGTGTCCTCCCCACGTATAAATGCCTCAGTCATGTCTCTGGCAATATTATCCTGAAATTGTTTGGGAGGTGTCTTCATAAAATAGGATGCTGGTGCATATAAAGGACCTGAAATTTTTCGATCTAAGGCTAATTTGGCACATCTTACAGCGTCAATAATCACACCGGCAGAATTAGGTGAATCCCAGACTTCCAATTTTGCTTCCAAATTTAATGGAACATTTCCAAAAGTGGTACCCTCCATACGTATATAACACCATTTGCGATCTGTTAGCCAGGGAACATGATCACTGGGACCCACATGCACATCACCTTCTGGTAATTTATAAGGTAACATACTGGTTACTGCACCCGTCTTGGAAATTTTTTTGGATTCAAGCCGTTCTCGTTCCAACATATTAAGAAAATCTGTATTACCCCCAAAATTAAGCTGGTAGGTATGATCCAATTGCACGCCTCGATCCACAAATAAACTGGTTAACACACGATGCAAGATGGTAGCCCCCACCTGGCTCTTAATATCATCGCCGATAATTGGTAACCCTTTTTGCCGGAATCTCTCTGCCCAATATTCTGAACTGGCAATAAAAACAGGAATTGCGTTGACAAAAGCACAACCAGCTTCCAAAATCTGTTCCACATACCATTTGGTCGCCATTTCTGATCCAACCGGTAAATAACTGACAACAACATCTGTTTTGGTCTCTTTAAGAATTCGAATGATGTCTGCGGTTGGTCCAGGTGCTTTTTTAACAATTTCTTTCAAATATTTTCCAAGACCATCATGAGTCATTCCTCGCTCGACATTAATGTTCATAAATGGGACCTCAGAAAATTTGAAGGTGTTATTAGGATAAGCAAAAATCGCTTCTGACAAGTCCTTGCCTACCTTGGTATCTACAACATCAAACGCAGCAGTGAATTCAATATCTTTTATGTGATAACCACCCAAATTAACATGCATCAAACCTGGTACACGATCACTATCCTTTGCATCTTTATAAAAATGGACACCCTGCACCAATGAAGAAGCACAGTTACCTACCCCAATAATCGCTACACGTACTTTCTTTTCGGTCATTTAATGATTACTCCTTTACAACTTATTCTGAATTTCAGGTTAAATGATTGAATTAAACCTCTTTTTTTATCCCAATTTTGCTAAGAGATTATACCTTCTTCAAATAAACCTGAAATAAAATTTACAATTTGTTAACACAACCTATGATTACCAGATACGATCAATTAAACAACTCATTCAAAATTCACCTCACTTCATTTGACAGCGAATATTCATTTTCCAGTTAATTTGTAACATTTTCCTTTACAAAAAATTAAGGTAAATATCTTTTATAATAAAAATCGATTGGTGGATTATTTCGCAACTTAAAATTCTACACATAGTATCAGTAGATAGATAATATTCAGGAACCGTTCAATTAGAAAAAAATGCAGTTTAGGCTTAGGATGATTTTGTCCAAATTTATACAAATTCTGCATAGTAAAAATCAGGAGGAATCTTGTTAACAAAAAATATCTTAATCAAAGAATTCGAATTATTAGGAATACAACCAGGAGACACTTTATTTGTTCATAGTTCCTATTCAACCCTCTCAAACACACCAGGAGGTATAGAACATGGCCCTCAAACTGTGATTGATGCATTGTTATCAATCCTTGGTAAAAATGGTACACTGATCATGCCAACATTTAATTATGATTTCTTAAGAGGGAAAAAATGGGATATTCGCAACACACCATCCCAAATGGGAATACTCACCGAATTGGTACGAAAAGATCCAAGAACAAAGCGAATGTTCCACCCCATCTATTCAGTAGCAGCGATTGGAAGATTAGCGGATGAAATTGAAACCGTTCGATCTAACGATTGTTTTGGGGAGACCACCATTTTTAAAAAATTACGTGATTGGAACGCGAAAATTCTTGTTATCGGTTTGCCGTACAGTAAATCATTTACATTCTTACATCATAGTGAGCAAATGGCTAATGTGGATTACCGATATCTAAAAGAATTTTCTGGCACAGCGATTGACCAAGGTGGTGTCCCACATGAAATGAACATCACGATGTTTGTTAGAGATGTAGAAAAAGGGGTGGTGTTGGATTTTGAACCCATTGGAAAAATCCTTGATGAAAAAGTAGCCAAAATCCGACAAATCGGTTCAAGTTCAGTCCGGTTATTGGATTGCAATCTCTCTTATGAAGTATCTTTTGATGCTATTCAAAATTTTTCAGGTCCTGGTTTGACTTACCAGATTGAATCAAAAGAAAAAGCAATTGATTGGCTTCCATCCTTAAAACCCATTTCAAACTTGAAGGATGTTCTGGCAGAATTTTTCCCACTCCATCGGACTTTAGCTTCTGCAGATATGGATAAAACTTTAAAAATCATTGGTTCGTATCTTCCAGAGAATGCCAATTACACGATTGAAACTTTCCCTCCTCTTTCTCCAGTATGGACCTGGTACGTTCCAGAAAGGTATGAGGTAAATAAAGCCTATCTGGAAACAGAAGATGGTGAAAAAATTGTTGATTTTGATGATAATTATTTGCATTTGGTATCGTATTCATTGCCAGTTGATAAAATGTTGAACTGGGAAGAATTAGAACCCCACCTTTACTTTAATGAGAATCTTCCCCATACGATCCCCTGGAATTTTAAATATTATGAAAGGGATTGGGGATTTTGTTTGTCAAAAAACCAATTTAATCGTCTACCAAGAGACAAGCGTTACCATGTTGTCATTGATGCAGAATTTGTCACTAATCCAGAAAAGGGGTTTAAAGTTGCTACCGCAGTCATTCATCCAAAAGGTGGACCTGACCCTGAGGCTGGTGAAATTTTCATCATGGCACATACATGCCATCCAAATCAAGCAAATGATGATGCAGCCGGAGTGGTTACAGCTTTAGAAATAGCCAGACGTTTATGTATGAATCCACTTCCAGCCGGTTCGATGAGCGTCCGCTTTTGGTTTGGTCCAGAAACCATTGGTACAATCACCTACCTTGCGAATCATGAAGATATGATTCCTGACATTAGAGCTGGAATTTTCATTGAAATGACCGGCAATAACAATACGCTTGCGCTTCAAAAATCGCGTCAGAACGACACACTGATTGACAAAATTGGTCATTATGTCTTGACAAAAAATAACTGCAAATTCAGAGAGGGTTCTTTTGCAGAAATCATTGCAAATGATGAACGTGTCTTAAATGGTCCTGGTATAAATGTTCCGACCATTTCACTAACCCGATACCCTTATCCTGAATATCATACATCGGATGATAATTTGTCCATTATCCATGAAGAAAAATTATTGGAAGCAGCAAAAATCATTGAAGATATCATCAGGATATATGCAACCAATTATTTTCCGGTCAGGAAATTCCGGGGACCCGTGTTTCTTTCAGGATACGGATTATTTGTCGATTGGCAGGATGACTGGGAATTGAACAGAAATATTGAAAAAATCATGATGCGGTTTGAGGGAGACCAATCGATTTTCGATATTGTGGAGGAGTTGGATCTGGAGTATTGGGATACGCGAAAATATATTGAAAAATTCAGGAAGAACGATTTGATTGAAGTCTTTCGTATTCCCAAAGTAGCTGAAGACAAATAATCCATCGTCCACTCAAGTTATATGTTTTTCAACATTGCCACGGCTTTTCTTTTTCCTTTACGGGAAAGAAGAGCAAGTGTATAATCCAAACCACTGCGGGGCGTGGCTCAGCCCGGATAGAGTGCACGGTTCGGGTCCGTGAGGTCGGCGGTTCAAATCCGCCCGCCCCGACAAAAAAAGTTGATTCACTCAATCAACTTTTTTATTTAACCAATTGATAAAAAAATAAAAATCAGATTTCTGTATATTTCTGATCAAGAAAGCTCTCAGCCAATTTCACCATCTGGTAAACATCCTCGAAATTCGATACCAAACCCATCGATACCCGAACAGCACCGGTGCTTTTTTCTGCCAGGCAGCTACGAAAATCCTGATACTCAAAATTTGTTTTGATGGCAAAACAGGATGTCAGCTCATCAGCGGACAATCCTAATGCCATTTCACCATCTCCTGGATTACAAAAGCAGCCTGTTCGTAAGGAAATCCCCATCTTGTTCGCCCGGGCTTCCACCTGTAAATGATCAATAAAATGGCCATCCGGGTCATAAAAATTCATGGCAATCGTACCACCCCGGTTATCCATGCTGTCTGGACCATATAAACTGATCATGTTCCTGCCATTGCTGTGACAAATGCTTGCAAGTTTCTTAATTAGCCAGTCAGTTAAATCAACCACCCGATTATGAATCATTTCATAGCCGATGGTGGAGATGTAATTCAGGCCAATTTCAATGGCAGGTAGACTTAAATAGTTTATCGTTCCATCCTCAAATCCTTCAGCCCCCTGATGAAGATAGAAGCGATCACCTTTCACCGATGCAACCGTGATGGTGCCACCAGCAAACCACGGCCGCTGCAATTTGCTCAGAGCTTCTCGGCGAGCCAACAATAAACCCACCCCGGTTGGATAACCAAAAAGCTTGTAAAAGGACAATGTAACAAAATCCGGATGGTATTGCTGTAGATCAAGCTGATTGGTGGGTACAAAAGCTGCAGCATCCAGTAACACATCCCATCCAGCTTCTTTGGCAACATTAATCCAATCCAGTGAATGTTGCACCCCAGAGAAATTGGATTGAGCAGGATAGGCAAATAAGCTGTCAGCTCCTGGATTTTTCTGGTTCAATTGACAGCGCAATTCTTCCTGATCCATTTGTAAGCCAGGGAGTAAAACCGGAATGTAATTGATTTTTGCGCCTTTTACACGTGCAAATTCTCGGATCCCATTCACCGAATTATGATTATCGTATGTCAAAAGATAGTGACTATTGGCTTTAAATGGATAGGACTCCCCCACTAATTTCAGTGCACCACTGGCATTATGAGTGAAAATACAAATATATTCCTTTGGATACGCATTGAAAAAACCAAGAACTGTCTCTCTGGTTTTCTCCACCAATCTGGTCATGGCTAATGAGGTTGGATTGCTGGAATGTGGATTTCCAAAAACATTACTTGACATTAAATCGTGATGTTTCTGAAGCTGAGATTGTGCGTAAAGCCCTGCTCCAGTGTAATCCAGGTAAATATGCCCATGTAGGTCTAGATTGGGATAATCATCCTTTCGGATTTCATCCATAACAGACGTTTTTTGAAAATTCGGATATTCGGTTAAAAATTTTTGCTTCTCTTCATTTAGTGATAATAAAACATTGGTATTTTTGTCGGGGATTGGTAGTTTATTTACTTTTGAATCCATTATGACCTCGGAAGGAATTATGCTTTGATTTATTATAATCTTTGTTGATTGTACAGTTTGTCAATTTTGGATTTTCTTAGATCAGTGTTAAAATCACTGGGAGATGAATAATATTTTGTACCCTTTATTTTTAGAACCAACTATTAAGAATTACGTGTGGGGAGGTCAGAAATTCTCCCATTTTTTACAAAACAATCCTGATCCGCCACAACCAGTCGCAGAAATCTGGGCGATTTATAACCATAACAGAATTCGTAATGGATATCTTTCTGGAAAAACTCTCCAGAATCTTGTCAGAAATTTTGGGACTACTCTTTTAGGAAACTTTTACAATTCTAATTATTTTGAGAATTTTCCACTTTTAATTAAATTGTTGGATAGTCAGCAGTGGTTATCCGTGCAGGTTCATCCGAATGACGATCAAGCTGTAAAACTCGAAGGCAATGGGTTTAATGGAAAGACAGAGGGTTGGTTCGTTCTCGATGCTGACCCAGAAGCTCAATTAATCGCTGGATTAAAACCTGGGATAGAAAAAGAAACATTGGCGTCAAGCATTCATAGTGGAACGATTACTTCTC
The DNA here is from genome assembly GCA_963765655.1 of uncultured Chloroflexia bacterium. Lineage (GTDB taxonomy): Bacteria > Chloroflexota > Anaerolineae > Anaerolineales > Anaerolineaceae > UBA6170. The sequence goes on along the minus strand of CAVXXH010000005.1, from coordinate 474,939 downwards.
ATTTACAATATCATTCCATTCACAAAAATGATTTCATCTTCATTCCAGCCGGTACCATCCATGCATTAGGTCCTGGTGCGCGTGTCTTTGAAATACAACAAAATTCAGATGTAACTTATCGTGTTTATGATTGGGATCGCCCAGTATCTGCAGGTCGTCCTGTACATATTGAAAAATCTATTGCAGTGACTGATATTGACTCGATAGGACAGCTCAAACAATCACTCGATTTACCATACCAAAATATATTCATATGCCAATATTTTTCACTGGATTTATACCAAGCTGAGGGTGTAAAGATTGATTTAAACCCCAATCAAGACTCATTCCATGCGCTGACTGTCATCGAAGGAGTCACCGAATTCATTGGTTTTGACTCTCATTTTTCTTTGAATCAGTTTGAAAGTGTTCTGGTTCCTGCCAGTTACCCACCCTACCAATTAGCTGGTAAATTTAAGATTCTTAAAGGTAGTTTGAACGGGAATTAAAGTACTATGATTGAAAAAAAACCAACCATTCTCGTCGCTGTCAGCGGCGGTGTTGATAGTTCTGTAGTCGCTGCCATGCTGGCAGAGCAAGGATATCCCATTATCGGTGTCATGCTTCACCTGTGGAGTGAAGCCGGAAAAGAATGTGAAAATAAATGCTGCACACCTCAATCCATGGAAGAAGCCCGTAAATCAGCTCAAACCATTGGTTATCCATTTCATGTGATTGATGCTGCTGAGATTTTTAGAAAACAAATCGTGCAATATTTTCTGGATGAATATGGGAAAGGCAAAACGCCTAACCCATGTGTTGTTTGTAACAAAGACATTAAATGGGGATTGCTTTTTGATAAATTAAATGAATTTGGGGCTGATTATTTAGCAACCGGTCATTATGTCCGGTTGGATAAGGATAAAGATTCCAAAGTAAAGGTATTAAAAGCCATAGACACACTGAAAGATCAATCCTATGTCATGTGTATGTTGCAACAGGAACAACTACAAAAAACGATGTTCCCACTTGGCAATATGCTAAAAACTGAAGTGCGGGAATTAGCCAGAAAATATGAGCTTCCCATGGCTGAGAAAAAAGACAGCCAGGATCTCTGCTTTGTGTCGGATGACAGCTATCGAGATTTTCTATTAAGAAATTCCCCAGAAATTGCCCAACCAGGGAATATTATGGATCGCCATGGCAATAAATTAGGCCAACATCAGGGTCTTGCTTTCTATACAATCGGCCAGCGCAAAGGGATTCGAATCGCTGCTGCAGAGCCCTTATATGTTCTCGAAAAAAACGCAATTGAAAATATTCTGGTTGTTGGATCTGCCGATGATCTGAACCAAAAAAAGATCACGGTTAAAGATGTAAATTGGATCAGCGGTGAAACTCCCCAATCCCGTTTCGAAGCCGATGTAAAAATTCGCTATAAGGCTGATTACCAACGAGCAGAAATCACCCCTCAGGATCAAGCAAAAGTTGAAATTCAATTTGACAAACCCATCAGAGACGCTACACCCGGTCAGTATGCAGTTTTTTACAAAGGTGATGAATTGCTGGGGGGAGGAGAAATTGAAAATACGATCGGCTAGATTTTTAAGTAGGTTGTTTTTTGTAATTCCAGTTCAAAATTCAACGTTATTGTATATTTCATCCAAAATCAGGTTTTTTTTGAATTGATTCGTAACCAGCATCAAAAGCCCTCTCATTATAGGAATAGTACTTCTGTGGAATTCTGGCTGCAATTACTCTTAACACCTCTTTTGGATCAATCTCTAAAACAGATGTTAATGCGCCTAATAAAACAACATTGGAAGCTTTTGGATATCCGATTTCTTCTGCAATTTCCTGACCTTTTACCCAATAAGCCTTGTCAGTGAATTTTTGCATGTTCTCCTGGATATTTTCATCATCTGGATACTCCGACAACCCTGAACTTACTGTCACAGGTACAATCGCATAGTCGTTGATTAAAATCATGCCATCCGGTTTTATCTGCTCAATCGACCGTAAGGCTTCCAGTTTTTCAAATGCGAGGATGATGTCAGCTTCTCCTCTGGTAATAATTGGTGAATAGACGTTTTCTCCCCAGCGAATGTAAGAAATCACATTGCCCCCTCTCTGGGACATGCCGTGAATCTCAGCTTTTTTTACATCAAATCCTAAAACCATGCCAAGGTCAGCGAGTACATTACTGGCAAGAATTGTCCCCTGCCCACCGACTCCCGTCAGTAAGAAATTGATGCCATCGGGATAGTTAGTTTTTAATCGATTGATATCCATTTCAGCTCTCTTCCGACTTTCTTAATGCGATCACCTGATCACGAAATAGAATGGCATCCCTGGGGCAGACCTGGGCACATATTTCACAACCCGTGCATAATACCTGATCAATGATAGCCAGAGGTCGGTGATATTTTGGATCCAGTTCATCTGATATTAAAATAGCTGGGCAGCCAATTCTAAAACACACAGTACATCCATTACATTGATCGGTTACCTGTAATGGTAGATATCGTTTTCTGGCAGAGGGCAGTAGAGCACATTCCTCTCTTGTAATGAGAACCGCTGGGCCATCTTCTTTCATCCATTGTTTCAGGGTTTTCTCAATCACATCCACCTGAAAGGCTGCAACCGTCAAAACCTTTTCAATACCACAAGCAAGCACTAACTTTTCAATATCCAGTTCAATCGTTGCTTGATGCTGTAATGTAAAACCAGTTCCTGGATTTTCCTGATGACCAGTCATACCGGTTACGCGATTATCCATAATGATGGTGATCACATTACTGCGATTGTAGGCAACGTTAATCAATGCCGGAATACCGGTATGGAAAAACGTGGAATCTCCGATGACAGCTACATGCCGTTCCTGATCTCCAGCAACGGCTGCGCCATGGGCCACTCCAATGCTGGCTCCCATACAGCCGCATGTATCGATGGTTGATAAAGGTGGAGTGATCCCTAATGTATAACACCCGATATCCCCATTGACAGGCACTTTCATTTTGGATAAAACGTAAAATGAAGAACGATGTGGACAACCTGGACACAACGTTGGGGGACGGGCTGGTAAAGCGATATCAAGGTTAACTTGTTCCAGTTCTTCGCTGGAGTCGATGAGCCCTGCCTGATGAGCAGCTAATCTGACAATGGCTGGATTCAATTCTCCTGTGATTGGAAAGATAGATTTGGTGTGTGCAAAGTCCGTATTCATTGGATGTGCAGGTTGGTGAAGTTCGATACCCATTAATCGGACTTGATCTTCAATAAATGGATCGAGTTCTTCCAGAACAATCACTTTATCAACCGACTTACAAAATGATCGAATCATTTCTACCGGAAGAGGGTACACCATGCCCAGTTTTAGAATACTAGCATCCGGAAAGACCTCTCTGGCATATTGATACGCAACGCCTCCGGTGATGATCCCGAGATCTTTACTGCGATATTCAACCCTGTTATATGGGAAATTCTCAGCAAACCTGGATAATTCACTTACTCTTGCTTCTATTACTGGATGTCGGCGGCGTGCATTTGCCGGGATCATCACATACTTTGCTGGATTACGGGGGTATTTTCCTTTTTCAGGGATTTGTTGTTGTTGCTCCGTTACTTCGACGGGAGAACTGGTATGGCACACCCGTGTCGTCATGCGCAACATAACCGGGGTATCAAATTGCTCACTTAAATCAAAAGCTGCGATGGTGAAATCACGCGCTTCCTGACTATCAGCAGGGTCCAGGCATGGGATTCTGGAGAACTTGGCAAATTGACGGTTATCCTGTTCATTTTGGGAGGAATGCATGGAGGGATCATCAGCTGATACAATCACCAACCCGGCTTCTACACCTGTCATGGCCACATAAAATAATGCATCCGCTGCTACATTGAGACCAACATGCTTCATGGTAGAAATTGCACGTTTGCCTGCATATGCAGCTCCAATGGCCACATCCAGCCCTACTTTTTCATTGGTTGCCCATTCTGCATACACATTCGGGAATCGGGCGAATGTTTCCATAATTTCAGTGCTGGGTGTTCCCGGGTAACCGGAAGCTACGGAACAACCTGCTTCCCATGCGCCTCTGGCTACTGCTTCATTCCCTGAAAGGATTCTTTTCATAAATACCTCCATATTATCCAGCACTTTGTCTGAGAATGACTCTGCCATCCAATGCCAGACAGCCATGTTCAAGCACCAACAATGGATTAATTTCAATTTCCTCAATTTCATCAAAATCCACAGCTAGTTGACTTAATCTGAGAATGGTATCCACAACCGCATCAAGATCTGCTGGCTTTTGTCCGCGATACCCGGTCAATAATTTTCCTGCACGCGTGGTATGGATCATGTCAAAAGCATCAATTCTGGTTAGTGGGGCTACCCGGAAAGAAACATCCTTAAATAATTCGACAAAAATTCCTCCCAACCCAAACATCATCATGGCTCCAAATCCCGGATCACGTTTCATGCCTATAATAACTTCCTGACCTTTTGGTGCCATTGCTTCGATAAGAACACCTTCCAATCTTGCGTCCGGCATCTTTTGCCTGATATTTGAGAGCATGTCCCGGTAAGCTTCGATCACTGCTGTCTTGTCCTTCAATCCTAAACGAATACCACCCAGATCAGATTTGTGCAGGATATCCGGTGAATTAATTTTCATAACGACCGGGTAACCAATCTCATCTGCCACACGAACTGCATCTTCTTCGTTATCAGCTACATTCGCTGGTATTAATGGTATTCCATAAGCCTGCAGGAGAGGTCGGGTAAGCGCTTCACCCATACTGCCAAGATGCATTGCCTGGTCAATGAATGTTCGTACAATACCTGGATTAACATCCGAAAAATGTACTGGTTCTTCCTTTGGTTTTGCGAGCCAATCAGCATAAACTTTCATCGCTCCCAGGATCGTTCCAACACCTTCCGGAAATACAACCATCGGCACCTTACGACGGTGAAGAAGTTTTCGGGGTTCCAATACCAGCGAATCACCCATAAATACAGCAATAACAGTTTTATTTGTGGTTTCAGAAATAGTGGCGATTTTCTCAGCAACCTCGATTGGATTTACCAGAGATTGGGGAACGAGAATCGGAATGACTACATCTACATTTGGATCATCCACCAATAATTGCATTGCTTGCTCATACTCATGTGGTTCAGCTCCGCCCAGCATATCCACAGGATTGGCAACCTGAGCACTGGGATTTAAAACTTTGCGTAGCGCTTGCATGGTCTCAGGTTGCAAATCGGCCATTGAAAAGCCATTATTTGCCAGACTATCAGATAACAATGCCGCTGGCCCTCCCGAGTTCGTTACGATGGCAACATTTATCCCCTTAGGTAATGGTTGCAAGGCTAATGCTTGTGAAACATCAAATAAATCATTAACGACCTGAACTTCCACAACGCCACTTTGAGCGAAAGCAGCCTGGTAGGCAGCATGACTACCTGCCAAGGAACCAGTGTGTGATGAAACTGCTCTGGCCCCAGCTGAGGTTCGCCCGGCTTTGAGCAATACAATTGGTTTCTTTTGAGTAACATTTTTTGCGATGGATATGAACCTTTGCCCATCCCGAATCTGTTCGACATATGCTGCAATAACCTGGGTATCTGGATCATCGCCCAGGTATTCAATCATATCTGTCTCGGTTACATCGGCTTCATTCCCCAAACTGAGAAAATGTGAAAAACCAATCCCTTTGCCTTTTACATAATCGACAACACCACCCAAAACTGCGCCGGATTGGGACAAAAAGCCAATCCCGCCAGTATCCGGCACACCGGATATAAAGGTTGTATTCAAACCAGTATGCAAACTCATTGTTCCAACACAATTTGGTCCTACCATTCGCATATCATGATCTTCCACAAATTGCAGAATTCTTTGCTCTAGAGCTTCACCCTGTGGTCCTAATTCTTTAAATCCACCTGAGATCACTGTTATTGCTTTTATCCCTCTTTTTTCACAATCCTGGATAACGGGCAGGATGATCCCAGCCGGTAAGACAATCACAGCCAGATCCACAGGATCAGGAACACTCAGAATGTCAGGGTAACATCGATATCCTAATATTTCATCCACTTTCGGATTGACTGGATATATTCCCCCTTTGAATCCATATAAAGTCAGGTTTTTTACAATCCCATAGCTGAGTTTATTCGGCTTGTTGGTTGCGCCAATAATGGCCACACCAGTCGAGTCAAAGAATGGTTTTAAACTATCTTGCATCTATTTCTCCTAATGTCAAATTTTTTGGCTTCATCCCCCAGCCTTTTTCACAACATATCCTTTTCCCTGTAATAAGGGTAAAGCAGAATCACGCACATCACCTTGAATTTCAATCACTCCATTTTTTACAGATCCACCAACCCCGCAATGACGCTTCAATTCTTTGGCCAGTTCTTTTAATAAATCTTCTTTTAGTGGAAGTCCCTCAACCAGCGTGACCGATTTTCCCCCTCTACCTTTGCGATCTAATCGCAATCGAATGATACCATCACGCTTTACAGTTGCACTGTCTTTTTTCTTTTTGCATTGACAATTTTGAACAGGCTTTCCACAATTGGGACAGACTCTTCCATGCTCGGTTGAATAAACAATTCGATTTTCATCTCGATGTGCAGGCATCAAACCCTCAGTAACTCAATTATTTTTCTTCCATGCTAACATGAATCAACAATTGAAAAATAATAGTAAAAACAAAGTTCGAATTAGAAAAAGAAATGCTGGCTCATTATAAATATAATCAGCTTGCATCCATTATACCGATGAAATGGAGATAAAAAAATTCCTCAATGTAATTTGATTATTATTATTTTTGTCAAAATTAAGCAAACCAAAAACCGGTGAAACACCGGTTTTTGGTTCTTTCCTTTATTTCTTGATAATCGAGATTTTTTTCTTTTTTTGAGAAGGATCGGATAATTTTGGCAAATTGATGGTTAGAACCCCATTCTTGAACACCGCCCCAATTTTACTATCATCAACATTTTCCTGAAGCGGAATATCTCGTCTGAATTGGCCTGAATATCTTTCGATCCGATGATATTGTCTTTCTTTCTCTTCTTTTTCTTCCTCTTTTTTGCCTGAGATGGATAGTACATTGCGTCTGTATGATAGGTCAATGTCTTTTTCATTCATTCCTGGCAAGTCGACGATCACAGTGTATTCTTGATCGGTTTCACTCAGGTCAATCTGTGGTGAGAAAATGTCGTTTTCCTCAAAAAAATCCATTTCGAACGGATTTCTCCAGAAAGAGGCAAGATATCGGTTCATTCGATCTCGCAATTGCCATAATGGATCATCCGAATAGCGAACCAGATCACTTCTTTTTTCATCTCTTTTCCAGGGAACCAAACTTTTCATTACCATTTTGACCTCCTAAATTTATTCTTTTTACTCCTTTGCACCTTTAACAGAAATCTTTTGTGTAACTTTTTCGGATTTTGGTAATACCAATTTTAATACACCATCTTTTACTTCCGCGACAATTCTTTCTTGATCTATTTCGTTGGACAGGTTGAATTTCCTTCTAAAACCACCAATGCCATATTCAGCATACATCAATGAATAATCTTGCGGTTTCTCAGCCTGCACCTCGGCGTCAATGGTGAGAACATTTTTCTCCAAAGTGATATCGATAGAATTCTCGTCAGCTCCGGGAATGTCTGCAAGGATATGAATTGCATCATCGGACTCGTATATATCTACTCTCGGAACGTACATGCGACTCTCCCGGGTGCGTTCTGCCTGGTCCTGTTCAACAATTTCTTGTTTTTGTGTTTCAGGATTGGATAGTTGTTCATTCATAAATCACCTCCTGTTTATATTGCTTTTACAGTAATTTTGCGGGGTTTATCCGATTCTGCTCTTGGTAACCAGATTTTTAGAACCCCTTTTTCATAATTAGCTTCCACTTTGTCTACATCAATCGGGAAGGGCAATTGAATGGTACGTGTAAAACTTCCATAACCACGCTCCTGGCGATGATACCGAATATTTTCATCATCTACAGGCACTTGCCTTGAACCACTGATCGTCAAGGTCTCACCCACTACTTTGATGTCCAGGTCATCCACATTCATGCCAGGAATTTCAGCGGTGATCACCTGCCCAGCGTCAGCCTTTGTCCAGACATTCATTGCTGGAAAATCATGACTGTTGAGCGGACGATCATTCAGACGATTAGTGAATGCGCTATCAAACATTCGATTCATCTCTTTTTGTAATTTGTCCATTTCTTCCCATAAAGACGGTGAAGATTTTCTTCTATAGATCATAAAAACCTCCTTGAATATATGATATTTTCTACTGCATAATTTATATTGGAAATATTAGAAATGTGCTAACAAAATATTAACAAAATGTAAAAAATAATTTCTTATTTCGTTAAATTTTATACAATACTAGTACTTGCTAAGATAAAAGCGTATCGATTCATGGAATAACGCGTCATAAAAGGTGAACATATGTCTATCATCGAAGAAGAAGAAGGTTTGATCTCCAGGTTACAGGCGTTTGATATGGGTGCGATAGAATCGGTTTTTGATCAATATAATGAAGCAATATACAGATATGGCTACCGATTATTGGGTAGTCAGGACAAAGCTGAAGAATGTGTTTCTGAAACATTTAGCCGATTTTTACATGCTCTCAAAAATGGAAAAGGTCCCAAAAAGTATGTACGGCCTTACCTGTATCGAATGGCGCACAACTGGATAACAGATCAATACCGACGCGCTATTCCAGAAGATGAGGGTCTTCCAGAGCATCATGCTTCGCAAAATGATCATCCGGAAGATATCGTCATAGATCACATCGAAAGTCAGGAAATCCGGGATGTGTTGCGAGCACTTCCGGAAAACCAACGGCAGGCAGTTGTCCTCAAATTTATGGAAGGTTTGGAAAATCAAGAAATCGCTTTAGCAATGAACAAACCTGTCGGTGCAGTGAAAGCCCTTCAACATCGTGGTTTACAGACGATCAGAAAAAAATTAGAGGTGAAGCTATGAATAATTGGGAAGATGAAATCAAACAAAAACTGGAAAAATTGGACGCAATTCCTGAAAGAAATCCTTTAAGGGTGCAATCAGCCAAGAAGAATTTCATGAGTGAAATGCAACAGTTAGCTGGTGAAACAACGGTTTCTGTTCCAGGTAAATCATGGTGGAACCAACTAAATATCAAGAAGGAGTCTTTTTCCATGAAACTAATAACAATCGCAACGATCCTCTCACTCTTATTGGGTGGTGGAATTACCGCAGTAGCTGCCCAGGACAGCCTGCCAGGAGATTTACTTTATCCAGTAAAAACCCTGGTGGAAGATATTGAATTAGGTCTTGCAACCGATCCAGAAACCGCATTTGCCATTGCATTAAAACATGCCAATTATCGGTTTGAGGAAATCAACACATTAGTTGGTGAAGGTGAAACTGTTAATGAAGCACAATTATTTGCATGGCAGCATTCATTTCAAAGAGCTTTGGAATGTGGTATAGAAACTGAGGATCCTATTGGCAAGTTGTTGATGGTTCAAAATCAATTGCAACAGCAAGAAAAGATGATGAACAAAGGTGTACAAACTGGTGAACCATTCCAAAATCAATTTGCTCATATGTTTTCGTATCAAACAGGTTTGGTTGATGCTGGTATTGAAGAACCTGAGTTGCTAAACAGCGAACTTGAATTCATGACTACTTTTTCAAAACAATATGGTGAAGAAAAACTTGAAAATGTATGGATGAATATGTACATGTTTGAAGCTCTTGATACGGAAGGAACTGTTGGGGAAGTTCAAAATCAGGGCGAGGTACAACATCCGGTTGAAGACCCATTTATGTGGATGCATCTTCTTGGCAACAGATTGTCTGAAATTGATCCTGGTGGTGTAGATCAAGGCGGATCAACTGGTGGAGCGCAAAATTCTTACAATGACCATCCCAATGGTGGTAACCAGGGCGATAATGATAACGGTGACAACGGTGGTAGTGGTGGAAATGGTGACGGTAACGGCGGAAAGTAATCTGATCCCCAACCTACCTGAACAAATTTTGAATGAGATCAAAATCTAAATAATAAAAAATGGGCTGCTCGAATTTTTGAAACAGCCCATTTCTTTTTTTATTTTTCCTTTTTTCCAAATATTGCTGGTAGTAACGGAATCGCTAAAAGATTCAAACTTGCAATGATGGCAAATGTCCAACGATACCCGATACCATCTGCCAATAAGCCCGCAATTGGCAAACCAATTCCTGTCCCGATATTGGCTATTGCCATCAATATCGAAAACATGGAAGCTGCTATTCTGGGGTCAGATTTCCGCATGGATATGGCAAAATAGACTGTCTCATAATAACCAAACGCCAAACCAAAGATAAAAACCAAAGGCCAGGCGATTGCTTCTGTGGGGGTGAACGTAAAGATAGCTACAGAAACAAAGGAAATCACCAAAGCTATTTCTACTGCTCGCCGTTGTCCAATTCGATCGGTCAATGGACCACCTGTAATTCCACCAACAACCACACCTATCCCCCATACTGTCGTAAAAAACCCCGCCATCATGACCGATATACCAAAATCAGATTGTAGAAATGGATTAATAATTTCGTTGGCAGCATTGATGATTAAAGAATACAAAGCACCCAGCAATCCCAAAGCAATGATTGGCCCGTGTTTAAATGCGGAAAAAGCTTTCCACTCAAATTTTTGTTCTGCTTTTCTGGGAGATTCCTTGTATCCAACCACCAGGATTAATGGCAAAAGGGTAATAATCGCCAGCAACCAGAAAGCAGCCTTCCAGGATACGTTCTGTGCCAGAACCCCAATCAGGCTGGATAGAACCACCACTCCCATGGCTCGGCCACCAACCATAATACCCTGTATCTTTCCGGCTTCATCTGCAGGTGTTGTATCTAAAGCAAGGCCATCAGTGGTTGTGTCATACAATGCCATACCAGTCATCACTAAAAATGAAATCAGACCATATAAAGCGAAATTTTTTCCAGGATCAATAAATGGAACGATTAATAAACACCCAGCCTGAATGATCAATCCGATAACAATATATGGTTTCCGGTACCCCATTTGGAATAAATTGACTTTATCACTCAAAATGCCTAGAAAAATCTTCAAAACAAATGGTGTTAAAGCAATACCACTGATTAATCCAATTTGCCCCAGATTGAGACCAAATGATAAAAGATAGATCGCGTTTAACGCGGTGAAGTAGCTCAATACCGAACCTTGAGCAAAATACAAGAGACCAAACATGCTATATCGGGTCAGTTTTGATGGTTGCTTCATATCTATTCCTACTTTGAGATAAAATTACTCTATACTTTTCTGATCTATAAAAAGTATAGAATTGAATTAAATGATTGTCAAAAGAAAAACCTGTTGAAGAAATGAATTTGATTTTTGAGGAAGCAGCTATTGCTTGTCAACACTTTGCTAATCTAGTATAGTCAATGGGAATTTTGAATAATTGTGATTATCAACTTGAAACTAAAGAGGTGTGGAGACGTCCGGTATGAATTCTGAAAAAACATCCAACACATGGCTTGATAAACCAATCTCAGATTACTTGCCAAAACTTACAATTGAAAATGTATTAATTATTATCATTATTATTTTTGCCATTATTAGCCGTTTCTATGATTTAGGAGCGAGGGTGATGAGCCATGATGAAGTCAATCATGTCGTTCCCTCATGGGATCTCGCAACTGGAAAAGGATATGTTCAGGATCCGGTCACACATGGACCTCTACAATTTCATCTGATCGCACTAACCTATTTTATGTTCGGGGACAATGATTTTACATCCCGCATTCCAGCTGCTTTGGCGAGTGTTGCGGCTATTGTTTTAATATTATTACTTTTCAAACGCTATCTGGGGAATTATGGTCATTTGATTGGCGGATTTCTCTTTTAATATCTCCCTACTTGCTTTTTTATAGTCGCTACACCAGAAACGAGGGATTGATTGAACTGATTGCCGTTTTGATGATATATGCTACTTTACGGTACTTAGATCGTGGAGATAAAATTTCGTTGGTTTTATTGACCGTTTCCCATGCATTGAATTTCGCCGCAAAAGAGACAGCTTATATTTACATAGCAATTCTTCTCCTGTTTCTTGCCTTTCAATTTCTCACAGAGGTGATTCGGGAACATTGGCTTTCTGCCAAATCACGAAAATTATTTGTTATTTTGACGATTGTCACAATTAGTCTTTTGTTTGGGGGAATAATTCTCGGGTTCTTAAATGCCAAACAAAATCCAACAAACGAATTGGGTGAGGCGGTATCACAATCTGCTTCAACTATTGCTACGATGGCAAGTTTAACCGTCTTAGTTGCTATTTTATTCGGAATTGCAGCGATTGTAATGCTGGTCAAAGGAATAGGACTGGATACTATACGTCACTTAAGAACATTTGATTTATTAATTCTTAACGGGACAATTGTTCTTCCCTTATTAGCTGCCTTTCCAATTAATATTTTCGGTTCACTTTTAGGTCAGACATGGAAACCAACAGATTACACGACCATGGGAATGATTCGTATCGGTATATCCCTATTGGTATTGGGAGGTATTGCGGTCGCAATTGGGATGTGGTGGAACCGTAAAGTTTGGTTTAAGAATATGGCGATTTTTTGGGCAATTTTCATTGTTTTTTATACAACCTTCTTTACGAACGGAAAAGGCTTCTTTACCGGAATCGTTGGTTCTTTGGGTTATTGGTTGGAACAACAAGCCGTAAATCGTGGCACACAACCACTTTATTACTATGCCATATTACAAATGCCTTTTTATGAATATCTGACAATTTTTGGTTTTTTCATTGCAATCATTTTTGGATTGGTGCATTTACGAAAATCAAGTTTAGCAGTCTCTGTTCCTTTATCACCCCTGGCACAAGCTGATCCGCCCCTTACCAAAATTCAGGCGAGTAATGACCGGGTAGTTTCTGAAGACCAAATTCTACTAGAAAATATTTCTGATGATAGTCAGACTGAAATCATTCAGGAAAATGAAGATGACGATGGTTCTCTAATGGAATCCTCAGAATTTACCCCGGATCATTACCGGGTGCCTGTGCTTTTTCTATTAGGCTTTTTCTCGTTTATGAATTTACTGGCATATAGTCTGGCAGGTGAAAAGATGCCGTGGTTAACGGTTCACATTGCTCTGCCATTTGCCTTGACGGCTGCTTGGGGATTTGATAAGCTCATCGAACAAATTTCATGGGAAAAATTTAAGGAAGGTAAAAGTTGGATCAGTATTTTACTGTTACCAGTAGTAATCACCAGCCTCCTGGGCTTTCTGGGCTCCATTATGGGCTCAGTTCCCCCATTCCAGGGCAATTCATTGGAACAATTACAGGTAACGAGTACGTTTATCACGTCCATCATCGCCCTAATCTTTGCTTCCTACGGGTTATTTCATTACTTGAGAAATTTTTCCTGGATTGGAATTTCCAGGATTTTGGTTTTAGCATTCTCTGTATTGTTATCATTCTTAACAATTCGTACGGCCTTCATGGCATCTTTCATCAATTATGATAATGGAAAAGAATTTCTTGTTTACGCTCACGCTGACCGTGGTCCAAAAGATATCCTGGAGCAGGTGGAAGAAATATCTAAACGAACAGTTGGCGAAAAGAAGATCAGTGTGGCATATGATAACGACTCTTTGTATCCATATTGGTGGTATTTCCGTGATTATCCAAATAAACAATGGTATACCGACAAACCAACCCGTGACCTGTTAAATTCTCCCATTATTCTGGCAAGTGATCAGAACTACTCCAAGATTGATTCATTGGTAAAAGATGATTATGTGAAATACGATTACGTCCGCCTGGTATGGCCAACCCAGGATTATTATTTTCTGACTTGGGAAAGAATCAAATATGCATTCACTGATGCTAATATGCGATCAGCTCTTTTCCAAATTTGGCTCAACAAAGATTACAGCAAATATGCGGAAATTAAAGGCAGAAGTGACCTCACTGTCTCCACCTGGTCACCATCTGATCCCATTCGAATGTACATACGCAAGGATGTAATCGGACAGATTTGGAATTATGGTTCTATGCCAGCCGTTATTTCCGAACCTGTTATCGATCCCTATGAAGGAAAAATCCAGTCATTATTGCCAGATCAGATCATTGGAATTTATGGAAAAGAACCTGGTCAATTAGACGCTCCACGTGGAGTCGCCATTGGTCTTGATGGATCGATTTATGTTGCCGACTCGCGCAATCACCGTATTCAACGCTTTGCTGAAGATGGTACCTTGCTGAATAGCTGGGGTAGTTTTGCGGATATCCTCTCTGGAGAAGCACCACAAGGAACATTCAACGAACCATGGGGGATAGCAGTTGGTCTGGATGGATCGGTTTATGTCACCGATACCTGGAACCATCGCGTCCAAAAATTCACCGCTGAAGGTGATTTCATAACAATGTGGGGTTACTTTGGCGCAGCAGAAAATCCGGATGGATTCTGGGGACCCCGAGGAATAATCGTTGATGATGAAAATCGAGTCTATATCGCTGATACTGGTAATAAACGTGTCGCAGTTTTCGACACAAATGGTAATTTCCTGACTCAATTCGGTGAGGCAGGTTTCGACCTGGGACAATTGGATGAGCCAGTGGGTCTCGCTATGGGATTAAATGGAGAAATTTATGTCTCCGATACCTGGAACCAACGTATTCAAGTATTCATGCCAGATTCTGAGAAAACAGCCTACTTTGCCATTACATCCTGGGAAGTCGTCGGATGGTTTGGACAAAGCCTGGATAATAAACCATTCCTGGCAACTGATAATTTTGGGAATGTATATACCACGGATCCTGAAGGTTTTCGAATTTTAGGTTTTCAACCAGATGGCCAATTTATTATGGGCTGGGGTGATTACAGCCCAAGTTCTGATGGTTTTGGATTACCTGCTGCCTTAGCGTTTGACCGCAACAACGGTGTTTGGGTGTCTGATGCCGGGAATAGTGTTTTATTACATTACACCTTGCCATAAGTCTTAATTTGATTTAAAACAAAAGCCTGGCACTACTCATTGAGATTACCAGGCTTTTTTGATGACACAAATTGGCTACGAATTCTTATTTTTATAACTATCAATGATAGCACCAATCACAATTCCCATACCGGCACCAATGCCAGCACCGATAGCCATGTTCTCGAAGATGATGCCCAGTCCAGCACCAATGGCCACACCAAACACTAATCCCAACCCAGTTATAGACGTCTTTTTACTTTCATTTGCCTGCATAATTACACTCCTTAAGCTAAATTTATTTCAATTAATTTCACTCTTTATCATTAAGAAATTTCAGTTTACGAGAAGCGGATTTCTTTTTTTCAAAGCCATCAACACAATCACCAATGATTATTTCAAAACACTTTCCAAACGGACCACCTGAATTGATTTGATTAAAGATTATCAAGTTTATTATCAATCCAACTGGGAAGCCAAAGATGATTCCAGTACCTTCAAAAAGAGTTTTTTTCTATTCTACACATTGCTCCAATTCTTTGAAAATGATCAATTCTTTATATTTTCTTTAGATTTCTTTTCTAATTTCATCAATCGATTCAACAATAATCCAATCATCCATATTTCTTGCTCTTTCATATGTAAATGGAGCAATTCTGGTTACATTTTTTACTTCAATCAGACAAAGATATTTTTTTCCCGACCATCTCTTAAATTGATCATCGGTTAATTGAAGTTTTTCCATATGATCCAAAATCAATTGGATTGACTCTTCTTCTGTTAACCTGTCAGAGTTTATTACCATGCCAACCTCTCCTTTTGCGACAATCAATCCCTTTCCATCATTTTCAATCAAATATACAGGATCGCCTTCATTTACTCTCCCATAGGGGAGTTTTCTACCGGCAGCACCTCTGATTAGCATTGATTTTTCACCATTAACAAGCCTCACCAATTCTTTTGCTTTTGCTTCACAATAAGCCAGATGATCCATGTTGCACCTCGAAGAAAATTTATTCGGACACTTTTTTGATCTCTCTTAAGATAGCATGGTCTATAAAATTAATCCCTACCCAAGTAGGCAGTAAAATCCAGACGAAGGTTCCAAATGTTTCCCAATCTTTTGGTGAGATTGATAACAATTAATTGACTTCATGGTAAGATACATCGATTTGATTAGATTGGAACTTTATGGGCGAAATTGCCGCTATTTCAGCAGCTTTCTTATGGGCTTTATCATCGATATTGTTTTCGTTTTCAGGAAAACAAATCGGTTCTTCCTCTTTGAATCGAATTCGATTAAGTTTTGCTTTTTTATTTCTGATCATTACACATTTATTGGTTTATGGAACTCCGATCCCACTCAATGCAACCATTGAGCAATGGATATGGTTGGGATTATCCTCCATCATTGGCCTAGTTGTGGGAGACCTCTTTTTGTTCCAATCTTTCATCATGGTTGGACCCCGATTGGCAATGTTAGTGATGGCCATAACTCCGGTGATCAGTGCCTTGTTTGCCTGGATTTTTCTAGGGGAGACCTTATCCTTTCTTCAAATAAGTGGGATCATGCTTACAATTGGAGGGATTTCACTTGTGATTTTGGATCGTAATAATTCTCATAATCCAATTTACAGTGATCGCCACAAATGGATTGGAATTCTTTTTGGAGTTGGTGCAGCCATTGGCCAGGCAGTCGGGCTTATCTTTGCCAAAAAAGGTTTACCACCTGAATTTCCTGCACTTTCCGGTGTAGTCATTCGGGTTCTGGTTGCTGTGATATCTGTGTGGTTTTTTGCAATTTTGACCAAACAATTTAAAAAGAGTTTTCAACAAATCAGACAATTTCCCAAAGCGTTTAAGTTTGCATTTGCAGGAGCAATGGTGGGGCCATTCCTGGGTGTCTGGTTATCATTGATAGCTGTTCAATTCGCCAAGGTAGGAATCGCATCGACGCTCATGGCATTAACCCCTATTTTCCATTTACCGATTGGCACAATATTGAAAGAAAAAATTACAAAACAAGCCATTACAGGTACTATTATTGCTATGGTCGGAGTAGCCATCATCTTTTTGTAATTTTTCTGATTTTGCAGTTTGTCAAAAAAAATCAATGACAAGTTAAACTTGTTTTATCCATTTGGCTTTTGTATCATTTTAAGGCAACCTGATCAGTAAATTATGCAAATATATATTAAATTATTAGCAAATTACCGTAGTTTCTTACCGGAAGGAACAAATGGGAATCAAATTTCCATTGATGTGCCTGATGATATTCCTCCAGAAAAAATCCTGGAAATTTTATCAATCCCACCAATTCCTGAAAGTGTCGTATTAATAAATGGTCGAACAATGGTACATGGAGAACCTATAAACGAGGGGGATGTCCTTTGTGTTTTTTCGGCGATGGCTGGAGGCTAATCAATTTTAGAGGAGATACAAAATGTTTGCCTGGCATGGAAAAATTTTAAGAGTAAATCTTAGTACGACAACGATAAAAGTCGAAATTGTTGATGAAGCATTTGCAGCAAAATATCTTGGCGGCCGGGGATGGGCGATTAAGTACCTTCTGGATGAAATGGATCCCACAGTAGATCCACTTTCACCAGAAAATATGATGATTTTTGCCACAGGACCGCTCACTGCGACAGTTGCTCCAACCGGAAATCGATACATGGTTGTGACCAAATCTCCACTCACTGGAGCGCTTACAGACTCGAATTCCGGAGGTTTCTTCCCAACCGAAATGAAACGTACCGGGTTTGATATGTTCATCTTTGAAGGCAAATCTGAATTCCCTGTTTATTTATGGGTTAATGATGATCATGTTGAACTGAGATCAGCCGAACATGTGTGGGGAAAAATAGTACCCGAAACCGAAGATCTCCTCCTTTCAGAAACGGATCCAAAAGCCAGAGTTGCCTGCATCGGACCGGGAGGAGAGAACCAGGTTTTGTTTGCTTCGATTATGAATGATAAACATCGAGCAGCCGGGCGTTCAGGGGTTGGGGCAGTGATGGGTTCAAAGAACCTTAAAGCAGTCGTTGTTCGCGGGTCACACAAAGTTGATGTTGCCCATCCCGACGAATTGGATGCGTATTGCAAAGCAGTAGCCAAAAAAGTTGGAGATGTCATGAAGGCTGGGGGTGCCATGCGCGTTTATGGAACATCGTATGTACCACCTATTACAAATGAAATGGGCATCTTACCTACCAGAAATTTTCAGTCCGGTCGTTTTGAAGGGATTGCTGGCATTACCGGAGATGTCATCAATGAAAAATATTTGAAAAAACCAAAACCATGTTATCGTTGCCCTATAGCCTGCGGTCGCGATACCAAAGTAGATGATCCAAAATATGCCGGAGAAGGTGAAGGACCAGAATACGAAACCATTGCGGCTTATGGAAGTGGATGTGGTATCGACAACATGGCTGCGATCATAAAAGCCAACTATCTTTGCAATGAGTATGGATTGGATACTATTTCTGCGGGTATGACGATTGCCTGTGCTATGGAAATGGCAGAAAAAGGGATTATCCCAATGGATACGATTGGTTTTGATCTGAAATTTGGTGATCCGGATGCCATTATTACGCTTACTCATCAGATTGCGAATATGAGCGGATTCGGGAAAGAATTAGCTCAGGGAAGCTTCCGATTAGCGAACAGTTACGGACATCCCGAGTTAGCGGTCACAGCCAAAAAGCAGGAATTTCCAGGTTACGATCCTCGAGGATCGAAAGGTATGGGGTTGCTTTATGCAACCTCCAACAAGGGTGCATCCCATATGGCGGGTGATATAGCCTACAGTGAAGTCTTTGGTGTCCCACGAAAAATTGATGCATTATCCCTGGAGAACAAACCAGAACTGGTTAAACGTTTTGAGGATGCATTTGCGGTCATTGATTCAACAGGATTGTGTGTGTTCCTGTCGGTGAGATATATGTTCGAAGACAAGGTTGAGTTATGGCCAACGCCGCTATCAGAAGTTATGCGATTATCCACCGGATATCCATTTACACAACAAAGTTTGTTGGACGCTGGTGATCGTATATTCAATATGGAAAGACTTTTCTTGTTGAAAGCAGGATTCACTAAGGTAGATGATACGCTTCCTCACAGAATGTTATATGAACCTCTCCCGGAAGGACCCGGGAAAGGTCATGTTGTTGAGTTGGATAAAATGTTGCCTCGCTTTTATGAGTTGCGAGGTTGGAGTCAGGATGGCATTCCGACCAGTGAAAAACTGGAAAGCTTAGCGATTTCTGAGTATCAATTCCATTAATATATTTTGTAATTTAATCAATTCAATTGATTATTTTTTATGAGGACGATTCTTCAAATCATCCTTAAATAAACCAGATAATACAAAACTGACAATGCTGACGATGATAGCGCCAAGTAGACCAGCCCAGAAACTATCAACGGTAAAGCCGATCTGGAAGTGAGTACCAATCCAACCAGCCATTAAAAACATCAAGGTATTAATAACCAGTGTTCCCAATCCCAGGGTCAGAATGATAAGTGGGCAACTCATTACAATTAAAATCGGTTTAATAATGGCATTTACCAAGCCAAAAATTAATGCCAGCCACACAAAACTCAACCAGTTTTCATTTTGAGGATTGATGCCGCGGCCATCCAATAATGCAACTGCTGCATATAATGCTACTGCGTTGATTCCTAATTGAATAAGCAATTTTTTCATCTTTATCTCCTTTTTTAATTAATACGTTTATCTTCTGATTTAGTTGCATCTATCTAAGAGAGAAATCCTGTTGGTGTAATCGTTTCTTCCATCCAGATCAATGTGTGATTTTTTCCAAATCCTAAATTGGTAAAAGCATTTTCACCGCGGCCAACAGGATAATTTATCGTTTGAGGTCTCATACTTATCGTTGATGCTCGAAAATATGGGACAGCAGCGCAGATTACATCCTCATCATGATTTTCTTCTGCCACAATCCAAAGATTATCAGCATATAACGTGGTTCTTTCTAAAGATGCTAATCCAAGTAGCTTGTTTCCATGATAAATGCTGATATTGGAAATGGATACCCCTGAGAAAATTCTCGATAATCCATGCCAGAAGCCAGGTAAAAATCTTTTTTCTTTAAGTCCTAAATTCCAGCGGATATCATCTGGATAGATCTCCTGCAATAACAGCTTTTGTCTTTCCCATTCGAAATCTTTTCTTCTTCGAATCTTGAAATCCATTCCATTGAATTCAGCCAACTTCTTTCTGGATTTGATTGTGTATGTTGAGCGCCGGCAACGTTCAACAAATCCCATTTGTCTATACAGGTCTATGGCCGGTGGATTATCGTCCCGAACTTGAAGCCATGTACTTTTGGCGGATTTTTCTCTTGCATATTTCAATGCTCTGGCGGTTAAGTCAAAAGCAATTCGCTGCCTGCGAAATGCTGGATGAACCGCTACATTGGCGATGAGATAAACAAAATCCCCGTTTTTATGAAATGGAATCATGGATAAATTTCCAACAATGCGTCCATCTACCTCATAAACAAAACCCTGAATCGGTGCTAATGTATGCTGCGGTCGCCCTACTCCCAAAAATAAATTATTACTGTCGGATGCTAATTTTCTTAAATATCGAATATAGTCCAGACCATCTTCATCAATCGTGCCTTTAAAACACATTTCAATCAGATCAGCGATCTCTCGAAGATCAGTACTGGGATTTAACGCCCGAATTTGTCCTGCCCTATTTCCTGATTCATCATTCATTCAGATTTATTTTACACCACTGAAACAGATTAATAAAATGTTTCAAATCTTTATCAAAAGATTTTTCCATCAACCAGGTAGACCTGCAACCGAATTATTATTTTCTATCGAAATTCTTATACGCTTCTAATACAATACTTGCATTTTAAAGCATTGGATTTTGATATAATCCATCATAATAAAGAAGTGTGTACGAAGCACGCATAATGGAAGGACAATACCCATATGATGAGATTTGACCGATTTACAGAACGTGCTCAGGAAGCTGCCCAAAGAGCAGCTGAGATCATTCAAAGATACGGACATAACCAAATTGATACTGAGCATATTCTTTTAGCCTTAATAGAACAACCAGAAGGTGTTATACCTCAAATTTTGGAGATTTTAAAAATTGACCCTAGTATTCTTGAAGAAAGATTAGATTACATTCTTCGCACCAGCCCAAAAGCCAGTATTTTTGGCGGAGGAGCGGGTCAGGTGTTTATTACGCCTCGGGTAAAAAGGATTATCGATCTTGCCAATGAAGAAGCCAGTCGATTAAAAGATGAGTATATTTCAACGGAACATATTTTCCTCGCTATTCTAAGTGAAAAGAATACCCCAGCAGCGCGCTTGCTGGAGGGCTCAGGCATCAATCGTGAAAGAGTTGTCGAAGCAATTAATCAATTACGCGGTGGCCAAAGGGTAACCGATCCACAATCTGAGACCCGTTACCGCAGTCTCGAGAAATATTCTCGTGATCTGACCACACAAGCCCGTGAAGGAAAATTAGATCCAGTTATTGGTCGAGATAATGAGATATTGCGTGTCATGCAGATTCTTTCCCGTCGGACGAAAAACAATCCTGTCCTCATCGGAGAAGCAGGTGTTGGTAAAACAGCCATCGTCGAAGGGTTAGCCCAAAAGATCGCATCGAATGACATTCCTGAAATACTGATGGGTAAAAAGGTGATTTCATTAGATCTCAGCGCCATGATTGCTGGTTCACGTTTTAGAGGTGAATTTGAAGAACGACTGAAAGCAGCCATTGAAGAAGTACAGCGTTCCGCAGGAGAAGTAATTCTTTTCATCGATGAATTACATACAGTTGTTGGAGCTGGTGCCGCCCAGGGTGCTATGGACGCATCTAACATGTTGAAACCTGCATTGGCACGTGGTGAATTACAATGTATCGGAGCCACAACGCTGGACGAATTCCACAAACATATAGAAAAAGATTCTGCACTGGAGCGTCGATTTGCTCCAGTTTATGTAGAAGAACCGTCTGTAGATGACACCATCCAGATGTTATTTGGACTGCGTGACCGGTATGAAGCCCATCACAAAGTTCGTTTTGCAGATGAAGCCCTTGTATCTGCTGCCAGGTTATCTTCACAATATGTCACCGACAGACGATTACCGGATAAAGCCATCGATTTGATGGATGAAGCTGCCGCAAAATTGCGGGTTGCTTTATACTCTTTACCAGCAGATTTGAAAAAATCGAAATCTGAATTAGATCGATTAGCTGCTGAAGAAGAAAAAGCGGGTGTGGAACGGGATTATGAACGTGCAGCCCGCATGAAAGCCGAACGATTACGACTCCAAACAGAATTTGATGAGCTGCGTGATAAATGGGAAGCAGAACATCAATTGGATGAAGTCGTTGATATTGATGATATTGCACAAGTCGTTGCCCAGTGGACAGGTATCCCGGTTAACCAGATGATGGAAACTGAATCTGAGAAATTACTGCACATGGAAGAAAGGTTACACGAAAATATCATCGGACAGGACGAAGCAGTTAAAGCAATTTCCGATGCCATTCGTCGCGCCCGCTCGGGGTTGAAAGATCCAAGCCGGCCAATTGGTTCATTTATCTTCATCGGACCCTCAGGTGTTGGAAAAACTGAGCTTGCCAAAGCTTTGGCTTCATTCATGTTTGGTGATGAAGACGCTTTGGTGCGATTGGACATGAGTGAATACCGTGAACAACACACAGCCTCGCGCCTGTTTGGAGCTCCTCCTGGATATGTCGGTTATGAAGAAGGTGGCCAGTTAACCGAAGCTGTCCGCCGCCGTCCGTATCGTGTAATATTGTTTGATGAAATTGAAAAAGCTCATCCCGAAGTGTGGAACTCATTACTTCAGATTTTAGATGATGGTAGACTCACCGATGGACAGGGTCATCAGGTCGACTTCCGCAACACGGTGTTGATCATGACATCCAACCTGGGTACTGAATTTGTGAAAAAAGGTGGTACCCTGGGCTTCCTTTCCAGTGATAATGATGAACGAGATGCTCATGAGAATATTGAGAAAGCCTTGAAAAGCACTTTCCGCCCAGAATTTATTAACCGCATTGATGAGATCATCATGTTCTCACCGCTCACAGTAGAACAGGTCAAAGATATCGTCATTTTACAAATGAAGGAAATTCAGGATCGTCTACAGGAAAATGGCATTAAAGTTGAGTTAAGCGAAGCTGCCCGGGATTGGCTGGCAAATGAAGGTTATGATTCCATGTTTGGTGCACGACCATTACGCAGAGCCTTACAAAAATTTGTAGAAAGTCCACTTTCAGTCAGCATTCTGGCAGGTGAATTCCACGATGGCGACGTTATTTTCGCTGAACTGAACACGGAAACCAATAAACTAGAATTTATCAAGAAAGAAAAAACGATAGAAAAAACCAAAGAATCAACCAAAGAATCCCCACAGGAATCCGAATAGAGATTCTTAACAGTAAGCCTAAATCCAGGTATGAAAAAAATCAAACCTGGATTTTTTCATTTTCAATAAGAATCGAATCTAATGATAAAATTTCCTAAGTAATTCGAAATTGATCATATGTATTTTTCTTAAATTTATACTGTTTGACAGTCACCTCGCCTGTCGTTATACTTGATTTCAGCCAAAATAGACAATTTCCCACTTAATTGGGTGTAGGAGGTTTCTTTGAAAAAAGCACTTATCACAGGAATTACTGGTCAGGATGGTTCGTATTTAGCTGAACTATTATTGGCCAAGGGATATGAAGTTCATGGCTTGATCCGCCGGGCCAGTACATTCAATACACGGCGCATTGATCATATCTATCATGATCCACATAATACTGGTGAGGAAGTTAAATTAACTCTCCACTATGGTGATGTATCCCAATCAGAAGCACTTCTGGATGTGATTTACAACTACCGTCCAGATGAAGTTTATCATCTTGCAGCACAAAGCCATGTTCGCGTAAGTTTTGATATGCCCGAATATACTGGTGATGTAACCGGATTAGGGACCATTAGAATTCTGGAAGCCATTAGAAAGAGCGGTTCGAAAGCCAGATTTTATCAGGCTTCGTCCAGTGAATTATATGGGTCATCACATCCCCCTCAAAATGAAGACACTCCATTTCGCCCACAGAGTCCCTATGCAGCTGCAAAATTATATGCTTACTGGGTCACGAAACAATACCGTGATGGATATGGTATTTTTGCCAGCAATGGCATTTTGTTCAATCACGAATCTCCCCGACGTGGAGAAACCTTCGTGACCCGAAAAATCACACGTGCATTAGCCAATATTGTAAAAGGCACTCAAAAACATCTGTACCTGGGGAACCTGGACGCCAAACGTGACTGGGGTTATGCCCCTGATTATGTAGCAGCCATGTGGAAAATGATGCAACATGATGAAGCTGGGGATTTTGTGATCGGAACTGGCGAAGCCCATTCTGTGCGTGAATTCCTGGATGAATCGTTCGGTTATTTGAATCTTGATTGGCATGAATATGTTCGCATTGATCCACGCTATTTTCGACCCAATGAAGTTGATTATTTGTTAGCCGATCCTTCAAAGGCGATCCGGGAAATTGGCTGGACACCACGTGTGTCCTTCAAAGAATTGGTTAGAATTATGGTCGACGCTGATATGGAATTGGTCGATTTAGAATCTCCTGGAGAAGGTAAATCCCTCCTGGAAAAACATCATGGCCGCTGGCATCGTTGGGATAGCCAGGTGGTCAGCATGGACCGCTAATATGTCAAAAGAGAGATCCATTCTTTTCGTTTGTACGGCCAATCAATGTCGCTCCCCAATGGCTGAAGCAATTATGAAAGATTATCTCAAAAGGATGGATCTCCCAACTAATTGGCTCGTTCAATCTGCAGGTACGTGGGCTGAAAATGGTCATCCCGCAACCCCTTCAGGCGTCAAAGCAATGGCAAAACGCGGATTGGATACCAGCTTGCATCAATCACAAGCCATCACAAAAGATTTACTGAACCAGTTTGATTTGATTCTCACAATGGAATCAGGGCATAAAGAAGCCATCCTTATCGAATTTCCTGAATTTTCAAAAAAAGTGTTCATGTTATCAGAAATGTCTGGGAATGCAATCACCATCGAAGATCCCATCGGTGGTACGTTAGAGGATTACATGAATACGGCGAATGAAATTGAAGAATGGATCAGCAAGGGAATGCCCAATATGCTTCAGATATTGAGTAATCCAGATTATCGCTAATTCTTTCACAGAACTATTTCGACAAATAAAAAGTGAGGATCAATGGGGAAAGACATCAAACAATTAACATATGAAATGCACCAATTTGTTTTCGCGAAAGGCTGGTATACGCCGGATAGTAAGCGACCCCAAACACCAAAGAATATTGCCATATCCCTGGTATTGGAAGCCAGCGAGGTTCTGGAACACTTTCAATGGAGCGAAAACGATTATGATAAAGAGAAATTAGAAGGTGAAGTAGCAGATGTTGCCCTTTATCTCTTTCAACTCTGTCAAATCTGTAACATAGATCTGGAGAAAGCCGTTCATCAAAAACTCAAACAAAATTACGAACGTCAATGGGATCAAAATACGGTAAAATAGCACGTATTCCAAATGGATAAACTATGAAAATCACCATATTCGGCGGCTCAGCTCCCCTCCCAGAAAGTAATGAATATCAATTTGCCTATAATCTTGGGCATGCTCTGGCTTTGGCTGGTCATACTGTGCTGACTGGTGGCTATATGGGAACAATGGAAGCAACATCTCGAGGCGCGGCTGAGGTGGGTGGACATGTAATTGGAATCACCTGTAAGGAGATTGAACGCTGGCGCAACCGCTCACATAATCCATGGGTAAAAGAAGAATGGAAACTGGAAACATTACATGAGCGCATGATCAGGTTAATTGATTCATGTGATACTGCTATCGCCCTACCTGGTGGTCCTGGTACCCTGGCTGAAATCGTTCTTATGTGGAACAGAATTCAAATCGAAGCAATTCCTTCAGTTCCAATTATTCTGGTTGGTGACGAATGGAAGAAAATCTTTTCATTATTTTACCAGGAACTTAACCGATATATTCCTCCCTCCAGTATTGAAACAATAATATTTGCCAATACAATTGAAGAAATAATTTCATATTTACCACTAGAAACAAGAATTTAATCTCATCAAAACATACAGGAAAGAAGCAAAACATGAGTGAAGAAAAACTCCCAAAACAAAGTGAAAATTTTTCAGAATGGTACAACCAACTTATTCAGCGTGCAGAATTAGCCGATTATGCACCTGTTAGAGGTTGTATGGTAGTGCGACCCTACGGTTGGGCACTCTGGGAAAATATTCAAAAAGCATTGGATCAACGCTTCAAAGAGACTGGTCACGTAAATGCTGCTTTTCCTATGTTTATTCCCATGTCTTTTTTGGAAAAAGAGAAAGAACATGTTGAAGGATTTTCACCTGAATTAGCAATCGTAACCATTGGTGGAGGGCAAACTTTGGAAGAACCCCTGGTTGTGCGCCCAACCTCTGAAACAATCATTGGCCACATGTATTCCAAATGGGTTAAATCCTATCGTGATTTACCCATCCTCATCAATCAATGGGCAAATGTAGTTCGTTGGGAAATGCGCACCCGCATGTTCTTGCGAACACTCGAGTTTTATTGGCAGGAAGGCCATACAGCCCACGAAACAGCAGCAGAAGCCGAAGAAGAAACGTTAAAAATTTTAAATTTATACGCCGATTTTGCCATTAACGAAGCTGCTGTTCCGGTCATTCCAGGTATTAAATCAGATGCAGAAAAATTTGCCGGTGCTAATAAGTCCTATACCATTGAAGCCATGATGCTGGATACAAAAGCCCTTCAGTCCGGAACATCACATAATTTAGGACAAAACTTCGCAAAAGCCTTCGAAATCCAATATCTTGATCGAAATAATGAACTGCAATATGCCTGGACAACTTCCTGGGGTGTTTCGACACGTTTTGTGGGTGCCATCATAATGTCCCATGGTGATGATCAAGGATTAATTCTTCCTCCTCGCCTGGCTCCTATTCAAATTGTGATCGTACCTATTTTCAAAAATGACGATGATCGCGACAAGGTTATGAAGGTTGTCAGAAATCTTGAAAAAGATCTCGCTCAATTCAGAGTGAAAGTTGATGATCGCGATAATTTAACCCCCGGGTTTAAATTCAATGATTGGGAGTTGCGTGGAGTTCCCCTGCGTATTGAGATCGGTCCTCGTGATGTAGATAATCAAACTGTTGTGGTTGCACAAAGAGATATTCCGGGGAAAAGTGGAAAATTATTCCTGCCCATGGAAAATCTTGCCAGTCAGCTTGATACCATCCTGAATGATTTTCATAACCGCCTTCTCAAAAAAGCAACTGATTTCCGTGATACCCATATTTTTGAACCAAAGGACTATGCTGAGTTTCAGGAAATCGTACAGAATGGTTGGGCTTATGCTTATTGGTGTGGAGATTCTGTTTGTGAAACTGCCATAAAAAATGAAACCAAAGCGACGACACGATGCCGCCCATTAGGCCAGGAAAAATCCGATGGTAAATGTATTTATTGCGGAAAACACGCAGAATATAAAACATATTTTGCCAAAGCATACTAATCGGATTCAAGGTTCTTTAAAGTAGAGATCACTGGGATGCCTGCCATTCATATTGACCGGTTGATTCAACAAATTCAGACAATATTTGAGCCGGAATCACCTGGTCCGATTTTTCGTGAAAATTTCAGGTCTTTGTTGGATGTACATGCAAATCTTGCATATCGAGCAGGTGTTGAGGTTCAAAGAAAATCATTGGTCCCAAAATTACATCTTGCTCCGATCGTTATGCATCATTTACAACAACAACTTTCATCATTGGCCAAAACAAAACCTGAATTAGCGCTTGAATACGCGGATCACCTCTGGTTAGAAGATTTGTATGAAGCCAAGTTCTTTTCTGCTGTAATTCTTGGCTCATTACCTGTTGCCTACAATAGTGAGATTATCGAACGATTTGTTGCCTGGGGATCCAAAACCTCAGACAAGGAAATCCATCAAATTCTATTTAAATACGGAACACAAAATATCAAACAATCGAGTTCTACGAAATGGCTGGATACCATTCAGAGTTGGGTAGATTCAACCGGAGTACCTCAGGCAATTACTGCGATATATGCATTACAAACCCTGATAAATGATCCATCATTTATAAATCTGCCAAAAGTTTTTCGTATCTTAACCCCTCTATTTTCTATGAACAATCGCAAGATTACAACTGGATTAACCTTGTTGGTAGATGATCTTGCGCTGGTAAATCCAATCGAAACGTCACATTATTTATCAAATTTGTTATTAAGCTCATCGTACTCAACCCCCAAGCAAATCGCCAGAAAATGTCTGAAATCATTCCCTGTAGATGAACAAAAAAAACTGAGAACAGCATTATCAAATATCTCTGACGAAGAAACCTGATTTCCTTGATTTTTTTAAATAAAAATTAGATAACGTCATTTTCAGCGAATCGATAGCCCTGTACGCTGACTAAAATCCTTGATATAATATTTAATTAGTGACTGGTCCTATATCTGGAATGATCTGGGTATATGGAGACCTGCATAAAAAAATTATTAAGGAGCACATGTCATGTCATTAACATTAGAAGAAAAAACCGCGATTATCAATCAATTTTCTCGCCATGAAGGCGATACTGGTTCACCTGAAGTTCAGATTGCAATATTAACAACACGCATCAAGGAACTTACCGAGCACCTGCGTGCTCATAAACATGATGAATCTTCCCGCCGAGGTTTGTTGAAATTGGTCGGAAAACGACGTCGTTTGCTAGCTTATCTCCGCGCCAGTGATTTTGGCCGCTTCAGTGCAGTAGTAGAAAAACTAAGTCTGCGCGCAAAATAAGTTTATCGCGAGGATGGAAAGGCAATTCAAATTGCTTTTCCATTTCTATGAATCAACTCGCAGGTTGGGTATTGAAACCTGTTCAGAACATTTGAAGTTCTGGATAATTTTCAGTTCCTGACCAGGCGGGACATTTTAGTTAAGAGGGAAAAAGTATGAAACCCGAAAGTAAGTCTTTTAGCACCCCCATGGGGGAAACCGTAATAACCATTGAAACAGGAAAGCTAGCTTTGCAAGCTGGTGGAGCAGTAACAATCACTTGTGGAGAAACAATGATTTTTGCTGCAGCAACAATGGATAAACAACCAAAAGAAAGTACCGATTTCTTTCCTTTGACCATTGATTATGAAGAACGAATGTACGCTGGTGGCCGCATTCCTGGTTCTTTCTTCCGTAGAGAAGGTCGACCCAGCACTGACGCCATATTGTTAGCCAGACTAACTGACCGGCCAATTCGACCATTGTTCTCAAACGACATGCGCAATCCTGTCCAGATCATCATGGTTTCGTTTTCATCTGACGGTATCAATCCAATCGATATCCTGGGTATCAATGCTGCTTCTGCTGCATTGACAATTTCAGATATCCCCTGGAGTGGTCCGATTGGTGCTGTTCGTGTTGGCCGTATCGATGGGAAATTTATTGTCAATCCTACCTTCCAACAAATAGAAGAATCTGATCTGGATCTACGGGTGGCAGGAACAAAAGAAGCCATCTCAATGGTCGAATGTGGTGCCAATGAAATTCCTGATGATATTATGGCGGAAGCACTGGCGTTTGCTCATGAAGCGATTCAACCAATCATTGATCTTCAATTGAAAATGGCTGCTGAAGTTGGTAAACCAAAAACTGTTGTTCCGCTATTCCCAGCTGATGAGAGCCTTGTCAACAAAGTGGAAGCTCGCGTTGCTTCAGAAATCGAAAATGCGCTGGCTACACCGCACACCAAAGCTGAATTAAATCAAGCCATTGATGAACTGAAAGCAAAAATGATTGAAGAATTTGCGACTGAAGATGAATCCCTTTCTAAGGCTGTTTCAGAAGCTTTTGAAGTGAGTTACAAACATGTCGTACGCAAAAGAATTCTGGACCTGGGAATTCGCCCGGATGGTAGAAACACAGAAGAAATTCGACCAATCTGGTGTGAAGTAGGCTACAGTCCCCGTGCACATGGTTCGGCCATATTCACACGCGGCGAAACACAAGCATTGACATTAGCCACACTGGGAACTCCTCGAGAAGCCCAGGAGATGGATACCCTGGCACCCATGGAAAATAAACGCTATATGCATCACTACAATTTTCCTCCTTATTCAACTGGTGAGGTAAAACCCTTACGCGGTCAATCCAGACGAGAGATTGGTCATGGCGCATTAGCAGAAAGAGCATTGGTCCCTGTCATTCCTGATGAATCTGAATTCCCCTATACAATTCGTCTGGTTAGTGAAATCCTGGCATCCAATGGATCCAGTTCTATGGCATCTGTTTGTGGATCTACCTTAGCATTGATGGACACCGGTGTCCCAATCAAAGCTCCTGTAGCTGGTGTTGCCATGGGATTAATCAAAGAAAATGAAAAATTTGCCATTCTGACCGACATCCAGGGATTAGAAGATCACCTTGGTGATATGGATTTCAAAGTTGCAGGAACAAGCGCAGGCATCACGGCTTTACAAATGGATATCAAGATTGCTGGGATAACACCAGAAATCATGTCCAAAGCGCTTAAACAAGCCTATCATGCCCGACTGTCTATCCTTGATAATATGCTTGAGGTAATCGCCGTTCCCAACACGGTTTTGAAACCTCATGCACCCAAGATTACAATCGTGAAAGTACCTGTGGATAAAATTGGAGCAATTATTGGTCCAGGCGGAAAAAATATCCGTGCTTTACAGGAAGAAACCAACACCAAAATTGATATTGGTGAAGATGGTAGTGTTTTCATTGCAGCAGCTGAAGGATACGGTGCTGATATCGCTCGCGAAAGAATCGAAGCACTCATTGAAACACCTCAAATTGGTAGAATTTACACCGGAAAAGTCGTTCGCACTGTGGACTTTGGTGCATTTGTAGAAATCATTCCAGGTACAGACGGATTGGTTCACATCTCCCAGTTGGACACAGAACGCGTCAATTCTGTGGAAGATATTGTAAGCGTTGGTGATGAAATCACAGTCATGATCACAGATATCGATAGCAATGGCAAAATCCGCCTATCGAGACAGGCTGTTTTGGAAGGTTGGACCGTTGAAGAAGCCAAAGAACGCGATCGTGGTGGAAAACCATCTTCTGGTGGACGTCCAGGTGGACAAAACAGAGGTGGTGACCGCAACAATCGTGGAGATCGTGGTGGAAATCGCGACAATCGCTCAGGGAACCGCGGCGGACAAAACAGATACTAAAATGAATTAACTAAAAATTCAGTCCCGTTCAAAGGACTGAATTTTTTATTTAACGACTTAAGATATTATCGATCTCTCGTCGGTAGGAAAGGCATCTCCGGACCTGGGATATTCAATAATTTAGACAATGCTGCCCGCATGGCAATTCGGTCATCCCAGAGATATTCAGTTTCCCCAAAACACATGGATTGTTCGTGCCCTTTACCGCAAGCCATAACCAGATCACTAGCTTTAGCCATTTGAACACCTAAATCAATTGCATTTCCACGATCAGGTACAATAAAAAGGTTATTGCCCAGAACAGCACCTTGATTTTCCGCTGCAAGTTGCATTTCCGCTAAAATCGAATCCAGGTCTTCACTACGAGGGTCTTCGGCAGTAATAATAGTGATATCCGCCAATTGCGCAGATTTTTCTGCCATCATCCTTCTTTTTTCCCGATCGCGTAACCCGGCAGAACCAAATATGGTGATTACCCTTCCATCTGTCATTTTTCGTACGGTCTTAATGGCATTTTCGAGTGCATTCGGTGTGTGTGCAAAATCAACAATTGCGTGAAAAGATTGTCCCATACTGATCTGTTCCATTCGGCCAGGGACTGCCTGCATATTCTCTATTCCCTTTGCAGCAAGATCTGGATCGATTTTTAGCCCGAATATTCCCACTGATAATGCTGCCAGAACATTTGAAACATTGTAATCACCCGGTAAATGAGAACGTATATCTACCGAAAAATCATTACCGCATGCTTTAAATCGAACACCGTCTTTTACCGGTTGGATTTCTTCTGCCCATACATCGATTTTTTCTTGTATTGAGTAATGAATTGTGGTGACATGCGAAATGCTTTCTAAATATTCACTGGAAGAATCATCTTTGTTAATGACCGCTAAGCGATCAGAGAAGAATGATTTTACCTCTGTTTGGTTGAGATATTCAAAGAGGCGTCCTTTAGCCTGTAAATAGGCGGGATAAGAACCATGATAATCTAAGTGTTCATGGGTAATATTAGTCACCACGGCAATATCAAAATCACATCCAGTAACCCTGTGCTGCGCCAACCCGTGCGATGTTGCTTCCAGAACCACATGGGTCAATCCAGCTTCTTTCATACGCCACAGATAATATTGCACAGCTGGTGCTTCAGGTGTAGTAACATGAAAACCTGTATCAAGCACCTCTTCCCCTATTTGTGCATTTACAGTTGAAATCATACCTGCCTTAAATCCAGCTGATCGTAATATTTCATAAATCAGGTTGGAAGTTGTTGTCTTTCCATCTGTGCCTGTCACCCCAATCAACACCATGGAACGCGTCGGGTATCCATAATAGCTGGCTGATAAATATGCCAATGCCTCTCGAGAATTTCCGAATTGAAGATAGGGGATATCCAGATGTTCCCAATTCTTGATTGATTGAGATCCTATGGCAGCGACTGCACCATTTTTGGCAGCGGTCTCAATAAATTTATGTCCGTCAACATTTCCTCCCTCCAGCGCGACAAAAATATTCCCTGGTTCTATCATCCGCGAGTCGTATTGAATCCCTTCAACCACAAAATCAAATTGAGCCGAAGAAGTTCTATAGGAAATGGGAATGTTATCTAATATTTGGTTTAATGTCTGTTTTTGCATACTGCCAATCTATAAAAAAAGGTTGGAAGCAAGGAAATACCTCCAACCCAAATTTAACGAAATTAATAATTACTGTAATGATCTTTGTAAGTTGGAGAGCTGCCCAGCAACTGATCCGTCAACAACGCGATCACCAATTTTTACAACCAATCCACCGAGAATGGAAGGATCAACTCTAAAACTGATACTTGCCGTATCACCAATTTTGCTGAGAACATCCTGTTTAACCGTGGTCTGCTCCTCAGGTGTCAATGGTAAGG
This sequence comes from uncultured Chloroflexia bacterium, assembly GCA_963765655.1. Taxonomy (GTDB): domain Bacteria; phylum Chloroflexota; class Anaerolineae; order Anaerolineales; family Anaerolineaceae; genus UBA6170. Next base: position 441,686 of record CAVXXH010000005.1, on the reverse strand, counting down.
CACTGGTCACTTCAGCTCCTGAGCCGGAAATTGTTTGATCATCAATGACTATGACTTTTCCATCTTTGACACCACTGAAGAATTCTGCCAGCAGAGTTCTTTGACGTTTCTCGTCCAAAGCTTCCCCAATCAATTTCTGTGCTGCAGCAATAGCAATTGCAGAAACGTCACCACGCATTTCACTCAACAAACGTACGCGTTCTTCCTCCACCTCTGACAAAGCATTTTCTTTTTGTTTATCAATACCTTGTTTGGCTTCTGCAACCATTTCTTTTTGCAGAGATTCTGCCCTTGTGGTGGTTTCACGAATAATCTCATTGGCTTTTAGTTGTGCTTCACCAATGATTTTATCAGCAGCTTTTTCCGCAGTCGCACGCGCATCAGCAGCAATACGTGCATCTTCAAGACCCTGGGCAATTTTGTTTCTTCGTTCTTCCAGCATTTTCGTCACAGGTCCAAATACCCAGGCACGCAACACAACATAAACTATTGCAAAATTTATGATGTGCACCAATAAAAATCCTAGATTTATACCAAGCTTTTCCAATGTTCGCTCCTTTCTTGTCTAGAGAACGAACAACATCATGAAAGAAACAACCAGACAATAGATCGCGATTGCCTCAGCGAACGCAATACCTAAAATCATGGTCGTTAATATGTTGCCGTATGCATCAGGATTGCGAGCCATACCATTCAATGCACCCTGGACCAATAAACCGATACCAATACCTGCTCCTAAGGCTCCAATCATCGATAATCCAGCACCAATAAATTTTGCAGCTTGAATTAATTCACCTTCCATTATTCCTCCATAAATTTGCAATTAATGATCAGCGTGTTCGCCATGCCCTTGTGTGGCCTGTACCATAAAGACCATGGTCAACATACCGAACACAAACGCCTGGATTGCTCCCATAAATAATTCGAATAAGAATATCCCAGCGGGGGCAAATATTGGTAGCATTGATCCCAATAAAGCCACTAAAACTGTTCCCGAAAACATTACGCCAAAAAGACGAAATGTAAATGATAATATTTTTGCTATTTCAGAAATTAATTCCAAAAAACCCACCAGAAAATCTATAAAACCCAAAGCAGGTTTTTTAAAAATTGTTCTTACATTCAAAAATTTTGTAAAATATCCAACACCTTGCGTTTGCACCCCGATAAATTGAGTCATAAATACAGCGATTAGCGCTAAAGAGAGGGTGAAATTAAGGTCTGTAGACACACCACGGAAGAAGGGAGTAACTATATAACCCTCACCTTCTTGTGCTTCGATAGGAAGTATGTTGTACCAATTTCCACCTAAAGCCTGGGTTTCGTAGCCATGATCATAATGATGAAGTACACCAATTGTCTCCATCCCAGGAATTATTTTCATAAAATTGGCAACAATAACAATAATCAATATCGAAGCAAACCAAGGAAATATTTTCTTGGCATATTTCCCGGCTGATGTCTCAGTCATGTTGTAAAGAACCTCAACCAGCATCTCCATGATAGACGTAATACCTTTTGGAACCAAATTCCCGCCTTGCAATGCTTTTTTCACTGCCAAAGCCATCAATATGATGATGATATCCAGCACTAATAAGGTTGGCAAAGTATTTACCAGATAAAAATCGCCAAGGACTGGTAGGGTAAATAATGGTTCTAATAAAATTCTTTCCGGTGCGACCTGAATATGTGGTTGAATCGGGGATGCAATAAAGGTTATTGAAACCCAGGTAAGGATGAGTAATCCTAACACCCACCAGCGGTATTTTCCCCACTTCCACTTACGAGTTTTTTCCAAGTTCTACCTCCTTATGATCGGGATTGCCTTGCGGTTGAGACGTTTTAATCTTGGAAATTGCTACACGCACTACTAATAACATAACACCCAAAGATATGGGTATACTGACAACCATTAAACCAACTGTGTACATTGGTTTTGTATCGAAACGATTATCTAACCACAAACCCCCAAATAATGCACCTATTATGATTAATAAGGTTAAACAACCTACCTGTCCAGCAACACTGGCAAGTGTTAAGTTAAAAATTTTTGTTTTTGAATCAACAGGTGCTGGTTTTTCAGGCTGCATATTAGAAAATTATATCAGATTCAAATAGGAGTATCAATGAAGCAGCATCAGATTTGTAGAAGCCACTTCCAACCAATTCAACCAGGGAGTAAATATCACACCCATGACGATGATCCCAATCACACAAACAGACATTGCCAGCTGCCAACCTAAATAGATGGGTTGCGACTTTGTTTCCTCACTATCTGCAAATGTTATCCTGAGCACTGTCAGATAGTAGTATAAGGCTATGATCGAATTGACAATTCCGATGATCAACAACCAGATTAAGCCAGCATCCATTGCTGCCATAAAAACAAGAACTTTGCTGACGAATCCACCAAATGGAGGGATTCCTGCCAGTGATAACACGGCGATGAGGAAAACAAGGGCAATACCGGGAGATCGTTTCATCAATCCATGGAAAGACTCGATCTCATTTGATTTCTTAGATTTTTCAACAATGTGGATAACACCAAATACAGCCAGGTTGGTGAACAAATAAGCCAACAGATAATACATGGCTGCTTTGAAACCCAAAGTTGTCCCCGAAGCCACACCAATTAATATATAGCCAGCATGTGCGATCGATGAATATGCAAACATCCGTTTGATATCCTTCTGCACTAATGCCAGTAAATTACCAACAAACATGGAGGCTGTTGCGATCAACGCTAACAACAAAGTCCAGCTTTGAGGTTCTGGTGAGAAAATTGACACCATAAATCTCATAATTACCACAAAGCCAATTGCCTTTGATGCCGTGGACAAATAACCAGTAATAGGTGTCGGCGCACCCTGATAAGCATCTGGTGCCCAAAAATGAAATGGGAATCCAGAGATTTTTGCTCCAAATCCCACAACAGTTAATAACAAAATGAATATCAACAAACCTGAAGAAATTTTTCCAGCTTCAATAGCTGCCAGGATTTCCGGGAAATGTGTACTGCCCGTGAAGCCGTACAATAGACTGAACCCATACAATAATACTGCTGATGTGAAAGCACCAAATAAGAAGTATTTCAGACCGCTTTCAATTGAGTAATTGTTTTTCGTAAGAAAACCTACCAGAACATAGAGAGGAATCGCCGTCGTTTCAATAGCCAGGTAGAGCAAAATAATGTTGGATGAAGCTGCCATCATACTCATGCCAATCACGCTCAATAACAACATGGCAAAATATTCGCCCTTATTATTCACTTCCTGATGATACATGGAGAACAAAGTCGTAATAGCTGCACCAACCATCACAATCAATTGAAATGTAAAACTGGCTGCATCCACCCGGATCATCCCACCCCAGGCAGTACGGGTGGTATTTCCGGGAGATGAGAATAGAAGCGTAACCAGAATGATGATTAACAGACCTAAAAACGTAATCCAACTTAATGTGTTTCCATTAACTTGTTTTTTCCTTACTACATCAACAATCATCACGATGGCAATCAAACCAAGTAGAAAAATTTCTGGCAAAATGGCTATCAAATCAAAATTAGTGATCATAGTCGACACCATTTATACACCTCCCAGAATTGCCAGAATATGATTAACACCGGTCTCTATCAGCGGCACCATCAAACTGGGTACCAATCCGATGGCGATCATAAACAAACTAAGCAATCCAATAACGATTTTATCTTTGACGGTGATATCTTTAATTTTTCCTTCAAATTCCTTGGGTAGATCTCCAAAGAAAACCTTGCGGACAACCAGTAAAATATAGGCTGCTGTTACAACGATGGAAATCACTGATATGATTGCCACAACCGGTGCAACCTGCCAGACACCCATATAAATGGGAATTTCCGCTATGAAACCGGAAAGACCTGGCATACCCATCGAAACCAGACCACCTACGATAAATCCAACCATTGCCCATGGCATTACTTTATATAAACCACCCAGTGAGGCGATATCACGAGTATGCGTTCGATCGTATACCATTCCTACGATAGAAAAGAAGAGAGCTGTCATTACACCATGCGAGAACATTTGTAATCCAGCCCCTAATAATCCATTGTAATTTAAGGATGCGAATCCAATTAACACCAATCCCATATGTGACACAGAAGAAAAACCAATCACATATTTAAAATCTTTTTGAATCAATGCAATAAAGGCACCGTACACTACATTGATCGTCGCTAAAACCAAAATCCAGGTAGCCCAATACCGTGCTCCTTCAGGCAATAACATGATCCCCACTCTCAAAGCTGCAAATACCCCGACTTTCATCTCAACACCAGCCAAAAGCATTGAAATCGCTGTCGGGGCTGCCACATGACCATCTGGCGCCCAGGAGTGGAATGGGAAGATACCTCCCAAAATAGCAAATCCAAGGAAAACAAATGGAAACCACAGTCTTTGCATCTCTACAGAGAAACCTGCATTTTCAAGCAACAAAAGATCGAATGTCCTCTCAGGTGAAGCCTGGTAAATGTAAATGGCCAATGCACCGATCAAAGCCAGGACTGAACCAATGAACAAGTACAATGTAAGCTTCATACCGCCATAATTACGGGTTTTGGGGTACCCCCATATCACAATCATCAAGTACTTCGGAAAAACAGCTAATTCCAGGAAAAAGAAAAGCAAGAATAAATCAAGAGAAGAAAAAACTCCTAAAACACTGGTTGCTAAAAACATCAGATATGAGAAGAATTCGTTTGGGCGGTTATCAATATTCCATGAAACCATCACACCGGAAAAAACAACCAATCCGGTCATAACCAGCATGGCAACGCCAATACCATCCACACCCAAATGATAGGATATTCCCAATTGGGGTAACCAGGCGAGATATTCTGTGAATTGATAGCCAGCTTTTTCGATGCTATAACTTGCCCAGATAATGAGCGTTAATAAAAGCACAAGACTGGAAGCTGCCAGAGCGATCGGCCTGATCCAACCAGGTTTCTGACGCCCAAACAAAAGGATTATCAGTCCGGCGATTAATGGTATAAAAATGGTTACACTCAGGATAGGAAAACCCATTCCATCACCTCTTTAGAAGAAAAAATTGACTGCATGATTGATTAAATTCAATATTGATGCTGGCCAAACTCCAATCCAAAGCATCAAAACCATCATTGGAGCGATTACCCATACTTCTCTATTACTGATTTCCGGGATTGACAACCAACGATCATTTCTAGGACCATGTAATACACCAGCAATCGCCTTCAAAATATATACCCCAGTAAAGAACAAACCGATCATAGATAATGCTGTTGCAAGTGGGAAAATTCCCCAGGCACCTCGAACCACGAGGAATTCAGAGACAAAACCATTCAACCCGGGTAAGCCCAGTGCTGCCATTGCTGTAAAAACAAAAATGGCTCCATAGCGGGGAAGAATTGGCCATAAACCGCCCAATTCGTCCAACTGACGGGTGTGGGTCCGATCATAGACGACTCCAACCAGGAAAAACATCCCAGCGGAAGTTAATCCATGATTGAACATTTGCAGAATGGATCCGTTTAATGCGATCGTTGCGCTTTCGATAACCCCATTATCTGTGGATTGCCAGGCAAAGGCAGCTGCAGCGATCCCCAAGACAACAAATCCCATGTGATTAATGGACGAGTATGCCACGAGCCGTTTCAAATCTTTTTGTGCAAAAGCTGCCAGAGCTCCAAATATAATTGCTGCTGTTGCTAAAACCGCTAATGCTCCTGCATAGCGATTTGCCTCGACTGGAAAAAATGGAATAACCAGTCGAATAAATCCATAGGCACCTAATTTCAGCAGAACTCCTGCCAGGATCATTGATCCAGCGGTTGGTGCTTCGGTATGGGCATCCGGTAACCATGTATGTACTGGCCAGACAGGCACCTTGATAGCAAATGCCAGTACGAAAGCCCAAAAAGCGATTGCCTTAACAGAAGTTAATGATAGACCTAGTGGAATTGCTTTCTGGAAATTTGCTTCTGTTAAAGTTGGCCACAATTGGTAAATTTTTTCCAGATCAAAACTTCCCGTAGTGATACCTACAATTTGGATGGAGAGTAGCAATCCCAGGGATCCTGCCATGGTAACCAGGATAAATTTGAGAGCAGCATAATTGCGCTTTGCCCCACCCCATTGGTTGATGAGAAAATACATGGGGATTAATCCAATTTCCCAAAACAGGAAAAAGACCAATAAATCTAAGGAAATAAATACACCCAATGCCCCGGTCTCCAGGAATAAAAACAGTGCCATGTACGCTTTGACCTGATCCTTGATTCCATACGAAGCCAGGATCGCTAATGGTGTCAGTATCGTTGTCAGGAGAACCATTGGTAACGAAATACCATCTACACCAAAATGAAAGGATGATCCGATCGCTGAAAACCATGGGAATTGAATCTCGAATTGATAACCAGGTTGGGTTTTATCAAACTGGAACCACAAAAGAATAGATAACAAGAAAGGAATTAAGGAACTTCCAAAAGCTACCCATCTGATTGTATTTTTATTGGATGTTGGTAAAACAACAATCAGAATAGCTGCCAGGGTTGGAAGTAAAAGAATGTAAAAAAGTAGATTATTTCCCATCATATTTTCCTTAATCAATCCCTAATACAAAATCAAATAGAAGATAAAACCACCCAGCAACGAGAATGCGAGCGCAAGCAACATATAGTCCTGAATCCGGCCAGATTGTGTGACTTTGAGGTCTGTTCCGATTTTCCTTGTCCCGGAGGCCATTTTGTCACCACCTTTGTTGATGACCGGCAAGTCGAACCAATATCTAAATTTATCACCCAACCAGATACTGATTTTTCCAACCCCATGCAGGAAACCATCAAAGATCTTTTGATCAAACAATTGATAGACAATTATTTCGGAAAACCATTGGGCTGGTCGAATAAATACCAATTGATAGAACTCATCAATATAATATTTGTTTGCCAATACTTTATAGAACCCGGAAATTGACCATTCCAAGGGATCTTTTTCGTTTTCTTTGATCCCACGATAAAGGAGTCCACCCAGGAACAAACCACCCAGGCTAACAACCAGGGAAGTGATCAAGGGGATAGAGCTGTGATGTTCTACAACAGCATGTTCTCCATGCAGCATAGTCCCCAGAAATGACTCAAGCCAGTTTGGTACCAGACCTCCAATCACAGGAAAGTACTCAGGTATACCCACCCAACCGATTGTTATGGCAAAAAATGCTAATACGATCAATGGAAATGTCATGGTGTTAGGCGTCTCATGAGCATGTTTTGCAGCTTCTGTACGTGCTTTACCAAGGAATACAAGGGAGATTTGCCGCATAGTATAGAAGGCAGTGATAAAAGCGGAAATTGCCAACACCCAAAATACAATACTGAAACCACCATTGAAGGCACCCGATAATATTTCGTCTTTAGACCAAAATCCAGCAGTTATAAAGGGAAATCCTGCCAGTGCAAACCCACCAATAACAAAGGTTGCAAATGTTTTAGGCATTTTTTTATAAAGCCCACCCATGTTATACATATCCTGAGGATCAATGTGTTCCTGAGTGTGTAATACCCCATGCTCCATTCCATGGATAATTGATCCTGATCCGAGGAATAACAAAGCCTTGAAAATTGCATGGGTTACCAGATGAAAAGCTGCGGCAACATAGGCACCAACACCCAAAGCGGCAATCATAAAGCCTAATTGAGAGATGGTGGAATAAGCAAGCACTCTTTTCACATCTTTTTGGGCTACAGCTATGGTTGCTGAGAATAATGCTGTAAATGAACCAATCACAGCCATCACCAGCATGGGAGTGGTGATGGCGGCTCCACCATCCCAACCTGCTGACAGCACCGGGAAGAACCGAATCGCCAGATAAACACCAGCCGAAACCATCGTGGCAGCATGAATCATTGCTGAAACGGGCGTTGGACCTTCCATCGCATCCGGCAACCAGACATGCAATGGGAATTGAGAACTTTTGCCAACTACCCCCATAAAAATGAGCAGTCCAATCAATCCAGCCCAGGATAAACCGAGAACAGGTGAAATGGATGTTGCAAGATTTTGGATGACGCTCTCAGAAAAAATTACTTCATACTGAAGGCTCCCTGTGATAGTATAGAGAGCTGCCAGACCAATCAGCATAAAAACATCACCAATCCTTGTGGTTAGAAAAGCTTTCTGAGCTGCAGCCTTTGCGGACGGTTTGGCATACCAGAAACCAATCAACAAATAGGAGCATAAACCCATTATCTCCCACCCAATATACAGGGTTAGTAAATTATTGCTGACGACCAACAAATACATAGCAAAAGCAAATAATCCAAAGAAGCCAAAAAACCTGGCATACATTGGCTCAATTGAAGGAACATGCTGGTGGTTCCCTTCCTGGTCAATGATTTCAGTTCCGTGTGGCGGCAAACCGGGACGATCATGATCTCCTTCAGGTTGGCCGAAATTATGATAACCAACACTGTAGATAAAGATCATTAAAATTGTCCAGGACACAAAAAATAGCGTGATTGTTGTGAGAGCATCAACCTGGACACCTATCTTCAACCATGTTTCCGCGGTTGGTAACCAGGAAATTGAACTGGAGATCCCCTTTTCAATAACCTCTTGATTGGTCACAGCAAAAATAAAAATGATCATACTGAGTAACCAGGAGATGAAAGCTGAACCGATGGCCAAAGAATGACTTAGTCGATTGTTTTTATAGGTTGCCAGAAAAATGATAAAGAAAGCCAGAAGCGGAGCTAATGGGATCAACCAGGTGATGAGTTCATAATTCATTGCTATCCTCCATTAACCTTTGAGTGCATTAATATCTGAAGCTACAATGGTTTTTCGCAGACGATACACAGCAATGATGATTGCCAATCCAATTGCTACTTCTGCAGCAGCTGCGATGATCACGACGGCTGCAAAAACCAATCCGTTGATTTCTGTATATCCAAGTGATTGAGAATGAAAATGCCAGAATGCCAGAATATTAATATTGACGGCGTTCAACATTAACTCAATACTGATCAACACAGCCACAGCATTTTTTCGGGAAATGGCGCCAAACATACCTATACTGAACAAGACTGCAGCTAGGATCAAATACCAGGAAAGTGGGATCATTTGTTCTCCCCTCCTTTTCTATCCATAGCAATATAAACACCCCCAACCAGAGCACCTAAGAGTAATAATGACGCGAGCTCAAAAGGTAAAGCATAGCCGGCTGGATCCAGTAATCCTTCGCCTAATGCAATGATGTTCTCCTGCCCTTGAATTTCCAAAGGTACCAGAATTGTGTTGATAACATCACTCCTGGAAAGCTGACTGATGAAAATAACCGTAAATATCAGAACAAGTAACAGCACGATTCCCCATGATCGATTGATTTGCTTTTCTTCATCGCCCATGATATCCCTGGTTAACATGATGGCAAATATCAATATAATGGCAATAGCCCCGATATAAACAAGGATTTGAACAGCTGCAAAGAAACTCGCTTCTAATAAAGCAAAAATGATCGCTACACCCATTAATGTAACAATCAACCACAAAGCCGCATGAAAGATTTTTCGTAAACTGACCACAAATAAGGCGGAGACAATTGTGACCAGAGAGACGAGGATAAACACAATTTGCAAGGGAGTCACATTAACCTCCTGTTTCCGATTTCGTAAATGGATTTGTTGGTTGGGCTAACACGCGCTTTTTGAAAGGTACAATTTTTCGTTCTTTTTCTTTTTCGAATTTCTTGATAATCGCAAATCCAACAACAAATAAAACCACATTAATCACCAATAAGATTAAAACTTGCAACCATTGATTTGTGTTGTCGATCAACTTCATTACAAAAGCCACAACAATAAATAAAGCTAAAGCTAGTGGTGTCAGGAATTTCCAGGTAATGGCCATCATCTGATCAATACGGAAACGTGGCATGCTTCCACGTATCCATACCCCCAGGAACCACACAATTACAGATTTGATGATCAAATAAACAAAACCCAAAATCGGTATTTGTTCAACTCCCGGACCTCTCCATCCTCCGAGAAAAATTGACGAAAAGATCACCGCAGAGGTAAATGCTCTTAAGAAATCAGCCACGTAAAACATGCCAAATTTTAGACCAGAATATTCCATATTAAATCCTGCCACCAGTTCTGATTCAGCCTCCGCTAAATCAAAAGGAGCCCGACCATTCTCTGCGATCGAAGCAACAAAAAAAATGAAAGCACCTAACGGAAGAAAGAAGATATAAGCAATATTTTGTGATTTTACAATATCTCCCAATGACATGGATCCGGATAATATTACCGTTGCCAAAAGGACGATCGCCATTGGAATTTCGTAGGAAATCATTTGTGCAGAAGCCCGGAAAGCAGACAGCATGGCATATTTGTTGTTGGATCCCCAACCAGCCAATATAACACCAAGCTCTCCCAATCCACCTACACCCAGGATGAACAGTAGAGCAACATTAAGATTCGATCCTCGTACACTGTCCGAAAAAGGAACCACTGACCATACCAAAAGAACCGATGCAACAGAAATAATGGGTGCCAAATGGTATGGAATAGGATCAACACCATCAGGAATAATATGTTCTTTTATAAAAATCTTCAACATGTCAGCAACGGGTTGAAAAATCCCCCAGGGACCAATTCTATTTGGACCTAATCGATCCTGAAGCCTACCGATAATTTTTCTTTCAGCCCAAATAAGGATCAATGTAATTAACAAAGCCCCTGTCCCGAGAATGGCAGCACCTATTAAATACACAATGAAGGTTTGCCACTCAGGAGCAACCCCCCAATTTTCTAATAATTGTAGAATCCATTTTTCAATTTCAATGATTGGGTCACTTAAGAATTCCAGTATTTTCATGCTTTATCTCTCTTTTGGAATTATTGCCAGGTTAAAGCGTCTTTTCGCCACACATACAGATACCCACCCAATAGGATAAGTATGAATATTATGGCTTCAACAACTGCAAATAATGCTAATTTTTCATAAGCAACAGCAAATGGGAATAAAAACACTAATTCCACATCAAAAATTAAGAAAATTAATCCGTACAGGTAGTATTGAATCTTGAATTGAATCCAGGTAGGTTTATAAGTCTCCATACCACATTCATAAACTGAATTCTTAATTTTTGTTGGTTTTTTTGGTGATAAGATTCGTGCCAGAAAGATGGCTACGGCTGGTAAAAATAATGCAATCGCGAAAAAAATACCGATATACAGCCATTGGTTTAGCATAGACGCTCCTTAATTTTTTTCACTGCTGGTGATAAATCTCGCCCAACCTGCTGGCGCAAGTTCATTTTATCACAAAGGATTTTTAATACTTGATTTTTGAATTTGGGAATTTCTTATCAATTATGATAATTAATTATAATAGTTTTTTATTTTTGGAAACTGTTAAAGACCTTCATAATTCTGAATGATCTAAACAAGTAAATGATATTGAGAAGGGTGAAAATGGACAAAATCCATTGAATTGTGCCAATTTTTAAACCAAAAACACTTCTGATTTTAAGGGATAAATTTCTGGTAAAGATCAGTTCTCTTTTATTAATTTTTTCATCGCCATCAGAAATAGTATTGATGTATATCCAAACAGTCCCAATAACATCCTGATTTGTAATGGGCGCTATCCCCCAATTCATATTGATATCATTCTCCTCAATGATCGGGGTGATGGAATTGCCAGCGGGGGTGAGTTCTGCACCTGGCAAAACCCAATCAACTTCAAAATTCTGAATTTTTTTGGAATCAAAATTTGATATATCTTGCTTTTCATTTATGACCCCAATTTGAGAATTGTCGTTTATTAGTTGAATATTGATTTTTTCTGCTTGGTCTGACCAAATTTGCTCAGGAAGGTTTAATTTTAATAAATACTGGTTTGGTTTTTGATTTGTGATATTAATTTCACTAACCATTCGTGGATTTGGGAAATTAACAATAATCAACAAGAGTAGAAATAATAGAAGAGTCAGGAAAGAAATAAATGTGCTTTTTTGCATTTGCATTCATTCATTATATCTGGACAGGAAATTATTTTGTTGATCCAAAATCAAATTTTTATAAAACCCTCTTATGAAAGATTTTGATCTTAAATTAAAAATGCACCCGAAATTAAAGATGCATTCAAGAAGTTTTTTTCCTATCCGATGTAAATTTCTACCTGTGTTCCATCTTCGTCGTCCACATGGACATATAGGGGTTCATCCTTTTTCAATTGTTGGTCAACCGTCACCAAAATTTCTTCTATATCCAAGCCAGAGACTTTGGTAGGCAACTTGCCTTTGAAGATCCGGAGAAAAAACCCAATTAACTGAAATGGTAAAGGAAATGCCAAAAAAATTCTTTGTGGACTTTCACCTTTGGGTTGTTTTATGTTTAAATGGATCCACCTGGCACGTTGTAAAATCCATCCAAAGTAAATTAAAAACACACCAATTAAAAAAGGTATCCAGGTTAACCAAAATTTAAAACCAAATCCTGAAGTTAAATAATTTTGGTATAACCATGTTGAGGAAAAAACTGTCAATAAAACCCCAAATATCAATGGGATAATCCAGAAAACCATAGACCAGGCCGGTTTTTCTTTTTTATCAGAATGTATGGGCTGATTATTTATGATCTGCTCTTTGTAAATTACTTCAGGTTGTACCTGGATTGACACTTGTTTTTCTTCAAATTCCGACAAAAGATTAGAGGCTTCTTCTAAAGAAATTTCACCCAATTCGACTTTCTTTAAGATATCCAATCGATTCTGTTCCATGAGGCGTCCTTTTTCGTTAGGATTGTTCCAATGCTCGTAATAACCGATCTGCTTCTTCTGCAGTAATTTTCTTATCCTGTAACATATGCAAAATCATCATTTTTTCTTCTGTGCTAATCGGTGATGATTTTTGTCCTCTTGGTTGTGGTTCAATCGGAGGACGAGGAGGACGTGGAGGTCGTGGCATCCCAAATTCTTCTTTGAAGGAAAATTTTCTTTCCATTTTCTCCATAGCTTTTTGGATCTTCTCATCAGCCATTTGAGTTTTCTCGCGAATCCTTTCATTTATGTCACCATCGATATCAAACAGGTCAGAAAAATCAAATCCACTGCTTTGTAATGCTCTTGATTCAAATTTATGTTCAATCTCTTCCACATAATCATCATCAGCTGAGCCAAAAATCTGATTAATCTCAAAATCAGCTTCCTCATCACTGATTTTTATATTTCCTCCAGCTTTTAATTGGACTGCCTTCTCAGCACTGCCGAACTTCTTCTCAAATTTACCATTGGAAAATTTCTCACTGGCTTCTTGATAATTTATGGATGCAATTCCGCCTGCTCTGGCATTGATAACCGTATTATCAAGATCAGTGATATTGAGCTTAATTGATCCACCTGCTCGCAATTGATTATCATTTCCATCAAAACGATTGGTCATAATTTTTAGATTTCCACCAACGGAAGTGGTAAGACTGATACCATCCGCCTTACCGGATAAATTTCCACCCACACCATGAATTTCCATCATCCCATTTTCAACAATAAAACTTAAATTGCCACCCACATTTCGAATATTCGCGTTGCTGCCAATGTATCCAATCTTACAATTTCCACTTACATTTTCGATGGCTAAACCATCTGCACTTTGAATTGTGCAATTACCACTTACATTTTCAATCTCCAGCAGTCCGAGGTTACCTGCAGTCTCAAAATTGCCAAAAATTCTTTCGACTGATATTTTTACAATTCTTGGAACTGAAATGATACAATAACTTTTCGCATGAATATCAAGTAAACCATTTTCAAGATTTAGAATACATTCTTTATTTTCAGGATATCGAACTTCAACCTCTTCATCACCCCAGCCTCGAATAAACACACTTTTTTTACAATTGATAATGAGCGAATTTACATCTTTAAAGGTTGCTTTTTTCATAATTATCTCCAATCAAATGAATTCTAAACTAAGTTTAGCATAAATTAAAAAATTGTCAATATGTTATTGAATATATTCAATGTAAATATAAATATTATTAATATTCGACTAATGATTATAAAAATATTCACATTTATAATCAAATTCCTTAATAATTTTGAAATTAATAAAAAATTAGTAAACTTAGATTAATGAAATTGCATATGAGGAGTTGATAATGAGATATTTACCGGAACATTTCAGAATAAAAATGGTTGAACCAATTCGATTAATATCAAGAGAAGCAAGAATGGATGCTATCAAAACGGCCGGGTATAATCTATTCAATTTACGAGCGGATGATGTCTTTATAGACCTGCTGACTGATTCTGGTACTGGTGCAATGAGTCAAAATCAGTGGGCAGCCATGATGACAGGGGATGAATCGTATGCCGGGGCTAAATCATATTTTCGATTTTCGGAAGCTATGCAAGAAATCTTTGGATTTGAATTTTTTGTACCTACTCATCAAGGACGTGCCGCAGAAAATATTTTGGTCAGTATTTTAGTCAAACCTGGTCAGTTTATTCCTTCAAATATGCATTTTGACACAACTGAAGGAAATATTCGTGCCGGAAAAGCTTTTCCTGTAAATCTTGTCAATGAAAACGCATTTGACCCATCGAATCTCGACCCGTTCAAAGGCAATATGGACCTGAAAAAGCTGCGGGAATTTATCCAGACTACAGGACCAGAAAATATACCGTTTGGTTCCATTACCATTACCAACAATGCTGGAGGTGGTCAACCAGTCAGCCTGGAAAATATTCGTCAGGTAGCCGAGATTTATCACGAGCATGGGATCATGTTCTTGATTGATGCCTGTCGATACGCTGAAAATTCGTATTTCATAAAACAAAGAGAGAATGGCTACCAAAACCGCTCGATCCTGAGTATTGCACAGGAGATATTCAGTTATGCAGATGGAGCCTGGATGAGTGCCAAGAAAGATGCTTTGGTAAATATCGGTGGTTTTCTGGCCGTTAGAGACAATGGTATCCATCAAAAAATATGTAATGAATTAATCCTCAAAGAAGGTTTTACAAGTTATGGAGGTCTCGCAGGAAGAGATCTGGATGCAGTTGCTGTCGGGCTCCGGGAAGGCCTGGATGAAGATTATTTAGCTTACCGGACCGGGCAAACTGCTTACCTAACTGACAAATTATCCTCGAGTGGCATTCCTGTCATGCAACCAGCTGGAGGTCATGCTGTCTACCTGGATGCAGGTACTTTGCTTCCACATATACCCCCTCATCAATTCCCCGGGCAAGCACTGGCTGTAGCTTTGTATCTCGAGGGAGCTGTCCGCGGGGTTGAAATTGGATCGGTCATGTTTTCTTATCCTGACCCTGATAGTGGCAAAATGATCCACCCCAGATTAGAACTGGTACGACTTGCAATCCCCAGACGAGTTTACACCCAAAGTCATCTGGATTTTGTGGTGCAAACTGCAAAACAGGTTTATGAGCAGAAAAGTAAATATAAAGGGTACGAGTTTACCTATGCACCGGAATTGTTAAGGCACTTTACTGCCCGATTCAAACCCTTATAAACCTGATTTTTTTGCCAGGTCCCAGAAAGCATCCAACTCTTCCAATGAAAAATCCTTCATGGACTTGTTCATCTTCTTGACCTGTGTCTCAATAAAATTAAATCGTTTCCTGAATTTAAGATTCGTTTCACGTAATATTGATTCAGCATCACCACCATACCAACGGATGAGGTTTACGATCGCAAATAATAAATCACCTACTTCTTTTAATTGTGATTCTTTATCCGTGGCATTGGCAATTTCATTTACCTCTTCATGAATCTTCTCGATGACCGGTTCAATAGTATCCCAATCAAATCCGACGCGAGCAACTCGATTTTGGATTTCCTGTGATTGCGCTAAAGCAGGGTACTCATTTGGTACGCCGGATAATATACCGTTTTCTTTTTTGTTTCCATTTTCAGCTCGTTCTGACTCTTTAATCTTTTCCCAATTGGTTAAGACATGGTCGACACCATCAACGTGGACTTGAGAAAACACATGTGGATGCCGTCGTATTAACTTTTCACTGATTCCTTTGATCACGTCAGCCATGGAGAACTCCCCATATTCAGAAGCAATTTGAGCATGCAGAACAATTTGCAATAACAAATCACCTAATTCTTCTTTTAAATGATCGGGGTCTTCTTCATCCAGGGCAGCCAATAATTCATACGTTTCGGAAAGTAAATGTGGCCGCAGCGTCTTATGATCCTGTTCACGATCCCAGGGACACCCATCCGGAGCTCGTAAATGTGCTATGATCTCCTGAAATTCTTCAAAAGATGTGTCGTTTTGCAGTGGTTCCACAAACAAAGAAGTCAATATACCGATATTTTTACTTCGATCCATCTCATATAATGGGATACTTTCAACTTTTTGTTGTTTGGTTCCGGCTGCATGAATAAGTTTTACCGGGTGCGCGTCCTGATAAACCTCCAATAAAGTTTGTTTCACTTCAGATGCAATCATTCTGGAATAAATTTGTGAAATCAAAACCGGACGGCTGGGGGGAAATTGTGGAAAATTTGCATTGCCCACATCAAAAGCATCTATCAGTGTGATACTGCTAAACGGATCAATTTCTAATGCAGTAAAAGTGGGTTCCAAAAAACTGACTGCTTCGAAAACTCTAACAGGAATTCCGATTTGTTTTGCCCGTTGGTAAATTCGCGGTGAGGTTGTTTCAGCCACAAATGGGTGACCAGGAACAGCATAGGTGATTGATTTTCCTTCCTTAGCTTTCTCAATGATCGTATCAACAATTTTTTCATATACTTCATCAAAATCATCAAATTTTTGATAGTACTCATCAAAACTAATGATTTGAATATTCTTTGGGAATCCCCCCACAGCTGGATGTTGCGCTGTGCGTAAATAAATTAAATCTACTTGATTTAATAACTCCCAGGTCTGTTTTGTGATTAGATCAATATTTCCTGGTCCAAGGCCAATAATTGTTATTCCAGTAAAAGATTCCACGCTGTTCACCTGATCATCTAATTTTCAATCCGAAATCCTTCGTTTGTCAGAATTCTAACCCAGTTTTATAAAAGAACACAGAACCTGATTGTAAAACAATCCAAGTTCTGTGTTTTATTTTAGTAAAACGGAAAGAATTAACGTTTTGTATAAGTAGGTGCTTTACGTGCTCTCTTAAGACCTGGTTTCTTCCGTTCCTTAACGCGAGCATCTCGGGTTAATAAACCAGCTTTACGGAGTGAGGATAAATAGTCTTCGTTCATTTTTACAAATGCACGCGCTAAACCCAATCGTACGGACTCAGCCTGACCATTAACGCCACCGCCACTGACTTTGACTGTTACATCAAACCCAGCATTATCTTGATCTACCGCATTAAATGGTGAAAGAATTGAATCCATATCACCTAAGCGACCAAAATAAACATCCAGTGGTTTTTCATTAATGAGGAACTTGCCAGAACCAGACATGAGTCGAACACGAGCAGTACTCTGTTTTCTTCGGCCGATACCTTCATAATATTGTGCCATAAATCAATCTCCTTTACGCTACAGCTTCAGGTTTCTGAGCTTCATGAGGATGCTCAGCACCGGAGTAAATTCGCAGGCGTTTGATTAATTGTCGCCCTTGTTTGGTATGAGGCATCATGCCCCATACTGCTGCGCGAATAACACGATCCGGATAAATGTCCATTTGGCGGCGCATGGTTACGCTCTTCAGACCACCTGGGTAATGCGAATGGTGGTGATACATTTTTGTATCTAACCTTTTTTGATCAATATCAAGATCTTTTGCATTGATCACAACAACAAAATCGCCCATATCAACACCTGGTGTATATGTCGGTTTATGTTTTCCCAACAAAAAACTGGCAATTTGCGTGGCCAGGCGTCCGAGCTTCTGATTCTTGGCATCAACCAATAACCAATTTGATTCGGGTGTGCCTTTTATGACATACGTCTTTTCCACGGTCATCCTTTCTCTAATAAAAAAAGGTTTTTTCCTTTTTTACTCATCAATATTTATATTTTGATATTGAACCTGTACCAATTCTAGCCCATTTGGAATTGCCAATCCTGGCAATTGCTCTACTTGATGGTGAACACCATCGTGTAATTTATCTAATGTCCAAATTCCTTGCGCAATCTTTACTTGCAAAAAAACAATTTTTCTAACCATATGGTAAAGAAAAGCATTTGCTTTTACATTGAAAAGGAATTCCTCATGGTTGATAACCCAATTCGCTTCAAAAATCGTGCGTATTGTGTTCCCCCCTTTTTTGGGAGGTAATCCGAAAGCCGCAAAATTATGCGTACCAATCAGTTCCTTCGCTGCAAGCTGCAGATCCTGGAATGATACCGGAGGCCATACTCTCCACGCGTAGCGATCACGCAATGGATCTCTGGTGGGTTGGCAGTAAATGCGGTAATGATAGCAACGGGAAATTGCTTCAAAACGGGGGTGGAAACCCTCATTTGCCACCTTTACCGCATGTACTGCGACATCCTCTGATAGATTGGCGTTTAGTGCTTTCATTAGCACTTCCTCTGAATGTTTCCATTCAAAATCAAACGCTACTTCCTGACCTGAGGCATGTACTCCAGTATCCGTCCTGCCCGCAGCAGTGATCGATTGACCATCCCATCCAATCTTTCTCAGGGCATTCTCAATCTCTAGCTGCACAGTGCGGGTTTTTCCCTGGCGTTGAAAGCCAAAGAATTCGGACCCATCATAAGCTATTTTGACTTGGTAACGTGCCATTTCTTCCGGAAATCCCGGAGGAATTATTCTTCCACCAACTCCAATAACACCATTTCAGCGGCATCTCCCAAACGGGGACCCAATTTAAGAACTCGGGTATAGCCACCTTTTCTGTTACTGAAGCGAGGTGCAATATCATCAAATAATTTTTTCACGATTTCGGGAGCATTCCCGAGACGCGCAGCTACCAAACGGCGAGCGTTCACTTTTTCAATGTCACTACCTTCGGCGCTATTGCGCGCAACAGTAATCAGACGTTCTGCTTCACCACGAATGGAAGCTGCTTTAGCGCGAGTGGTTTGAATTCGCTCGTGTTCAAAAAGCTGCCGTATCATAGTTCGGCGAAGTCCTTTGCGTTGGTCGGTTGTCCGACCAAGTTTGTAACCTGCTACACGATGACGCATAGTTGCTTACTCCGTCTCATCTTCTTCTTCATCTTGTTGTAGGAAACCTTTTTCAATCATTTTTTGGCGTAACTCATCCAGGCTTTTCTCACCAAAATTGCGAATTGACATCACTGCCTCTTCACCTTTTTCCAGTAAGTCAAGTACATCACCAACAGTGGTTACACCAGTGCGTTTCAACGAATTGAAAACACGAACTGATAAATCAAGGTTTTCGATAGGTGTCTCAGCAGCTTCACTGGTTAATCGACTTCCAGCAGTAGGCTCCTGTTCACTACTTACAACAAATGTTTCTTCCGAAATACCAGAAATGAAGCGTAAATGGTCAATAAGAACTTTAGAAGCCTCACCAAGAGCTTTTTCAGGTTCTACAGTTCCATCAGTCCAAATTTCCAGTTCCAAACGATCAAAATTAGTGCTTTGACCAACTCGGGCTGACCCTACAATGTAATTTACGCGTCGGACCGGGCTGTAAATTGCATCCACGGGTAATTCACCAATTGGTAAACGACCACTACGATCGGATGCAGGAGAATACCCGCGACCACGTTCAACAGTAAAGTCAATTTCTAACCGAGTTTGATTATCATCAACAGTAAATAAATACAACTCTGGATTCACAACTTCCACTTCAGCCGGTACTTGAATATCTGCTGCTGTGACAACACCTTCTCCGCGTACTTCCAGGTGTAAATGAGATGAATCAGTATCATGCAGAATTAAGTGTAATTGCTTAATTTGAAGCATCACCTGAATTACGTCTTCCCGTACTCCTGGAATGTCGCTGAACTCATGCAGGACATCCGAAATCCGTACAGAAGTGACCGCTGCTCCATCCAGCGAGGAAAGCAGTACTCGGCGTAATGTATTGCCAAGGGTGACACCGTATCCCCTTTCGAGGGGACTGATGATAAATTTACCGTAATTTCTCGCTTCGGCTTCTCGTTCTACTTTCGGCGTTACCATACTACTTAAGGCGCACACGTTTCACCCCTTCCAGATAACTCAGTGAACTCATTTTATTTATTCTCATTACCGTGAGTAATACTCAACAATTAACTGTTCGTCAAGGGTGCCATCAATCTCTGCGCGTTCGGGGAAGCGAGTGACTTTGCCACTCATTTTACCTAAATCACGATCGAGCCATAATGATGACGCTCTTTTTTCGGCAACTTCAGCCATGTCCTTGAAGAAATCAAGTTTTGCTGAATCTTCCCGCAAAGTCACAGCATCCCCAACCTTTAATAACATGGAAGGAATGTCTGCTTTAATGCCATTGACGGTGAAGTGGCCATGATTGACCAGTTGACGTGCCTGAGGGCGGCTATCTGCCAAACCCATACGATAAACAACGTTATCGAGACGTAATTCCAGCTGTTGAAGAAGATTCAAACCTGTCAAACCACGTTTTCTCAAAGCGTCTGTATAATAACGTCTGAATTGACGTTCCAAAACACCATATGTGCGACGAGCACGCTGTTTTGCACGCAGTTGGCGGGAATAGTCGGATCCTCTTTCAGAACGACCTGATTGAGCACGACCATGGACACCAGGAGCATAATTGCGTTTTTCTATTGCACATTTTGGACTGAAGCAGCGCGCACCCTTTAGGTAGAGTTTTTCTCCTTCGCGCCGACATAATTTACATACCGGACCGGTATATCTTGCCATAACTACCCTCTCTTAATCTGATTTAGACGCGGCGTTTCTTCGGTGGCCGGCAACCATTATGAGGTACCGGTGTAATATCTGCGATTGAACGGACTTTAATTCCCATGCCTTGAATGGCACGGATTGCAGATTCACGTCCAGGTCCAGGACCTTTGATAATAAGATCCACTTCCTGTACACCCATTTGTTGTGCAGTTTTAAGTGCTGATTCAGCAGCCAAACGTGCTGCAAATGGTGTGCTTTTCCGAGAACCTTTAAAACCCGCTGATCCAGAACTCGCCCAACAAACTGTGTTTCCCTGTAAATCTGTTACAGTCACAATTGTGTTGTTGAATGAAGCAAAAATATGCACCTCGGCGGTGGATAATTGTCGCTTCACTTTTCGAGCCGAAGCAGAGCGTCTAGCTGTTCTTACGTTTTGAGCCATTTTTCCTCACTAACCTCTTAATTCAGTTCTCAACATCATAACCTGTTTGTTTATGGATTGGGTTGCCGCGGTATGTAAGAGGGGTGTTATACCATTCCCAATCAACAATCCAATCAGGATTATTTCTTCGTTGCGCCTCTACGTCGACCACGACCCGCTACTGTACGTTTCGGACCCTTACGGGTACGAGCGTTTGTACGAGTTCGTTGACCACGTACTGGCAGACTACGTCTGTGGCGTAACCCACGATAGCAGCCAATTTCAACTAACCGTTTAATATTCATTTGCACGGAACGTCGTAAATCACCTTCGACGACAAAATTCTTTGCAATGTATTCACGCAGCAAATTTGCATCGTCTTCTGTGAGATCACGGACACGTGTATCCGGGTTTACCCTAGTCAGTGCTAAAATTTCTTTAGCACGTGTAGGTCCAACACCATAAATATAGGTTAAGGCAACTTCAATGCGCTTATTGCGCGGTAAATCTACACCTTCAATTCTCGCCATAAGTCCTCTTAGCCCTGTCGCTGTTTGTGCTTTGGGTTTTCGCAGATCACAATTAATCTGCCATGTCTTTTCACAATTTTGCACTTTGTGCATCTTTTTTTAATCGACGGTGATACTTTCATCACAACTCCTCAATAACTCGCTATTTTACAGCCAAAGCCGCAATTATACCTCTTCTTACTTTTTTCGTCCAGGCTTGCTTCCGTCCTCAAGCAACGTCAAAATGACAGGTCCGTTTTCGGTAATTGCTACGGTGTGTTCAAAATGAGCTGTTAAAGAATGATCAGCCGAGATTACTGTCCATTGATCCTTCAATACACGGGTTGCTGGAGTACCAATCAGCACCATTGGTTCCAAGGCTATGGTCATACCAGGACGAAGTAGAATTCCTCTTCCAGGTACACCGTAATTTGGAACCTGTGGACCTTCATGCATATCTCTACCAACACCATGCCCTGTGTACTCTCTGGTTACGAAAAAACCTTTATCTTCAACAAAATTTTGAATTGCAGAAGATACGTCTCCAACCCGATTTCCAGGTGCCATCAGTTTAATTCCAACATACAATGATTCTTCTGTTACCGTCAAGAGTTTAAGTGTGAGGTCGGAAACTTCTCCGACCGGTACGGTGATGGCAGAGTCTGCAACAAATCCTTCATACACTGTACCACAATCAACAGAAACAATATCGCCTTCTTTCAATACTCTTTTTCCTGGGATACCATGCACCAACTCTTCATTCAAACTGATCGTTGTGCTGGCTGGATATGGATATGCTCCAGGATAATTAAAAAATGGTGAATAAACGCCATGTTTTTTGAGTACGGCATCAGCGGCTGCATTTAATTCTGCAGTTGTAACACCAGGTTGAGCTAAATCCGCAACAGCCTGTAATGCTTCAGCGTTGATTTTTCCTGCTGTTCGCATTAATTCCAGTTCTCTCGTGGATTTAATCGTAATCTGGCGTTCCCATGACATCATCAGGAATTTCTCCTTTGAATTGAAGTAAGTAATTGGGAGGAGACATTCTCAATTTCTTGTGTACCATCAATTTCTAAAAGCAAGTTATTCTGTTGATAGTACTCAATCAATGGAGATGTCTGTTCCCAATAAACATCAATTCTTTTCTTAACAGTATCAATTTTGTCATCTACACGTTGATAAAGTTCACTTTGATCTTCATCACAGATTCCAGGATTGTGAGGTGGATTAAATTTTTCGTGATAAACCAAACCACAAGTCGGGCATGACCATCGACCACTTAATCTCTCTATCAATACTTCAGCTGGAACGTTTATGTAAGGTACACAATCAATTTTTTGATTTGTTTTACTCAACATTTCGTCGAGTGCTTTAGCTTGCGTAGGTGTCCGGGGAAATCCATCCAACAACGCTCCGTTATTGCAGTCCGGACGGCTCAAGCGATCTTGAATCATCGCAATTGTCACATCATCAGGAACAAGTGCACCTCGATCCATATATGTCTGTGCTAATTTTCCAAGGTCAGTTTGATTTTTCAAATTCTCTCGAAATATATCACCAGATGAAATATGGGCAAGATTCAATGTCTTGGATATGATCTGTGCTTGTGTACCTTTTCCAGCGCCAGGAGGTCCGAGTAATACAATAAACTTTGCCATCAGATTGGTTCCTTAACTAACCTTTGATCAAACTTTCTTCGTACCCATGTAACTTCAATTCTGTCTCGATGATATTGAAGGTATCACGTACGACACCTACAACGATCAGCAAACCTGCAGAGTTGATAAGGAACAAACTTGCTCCACTAATACTTTGCGGTAAAAGAAAACTAACAAGATAAGGCAATACCGCAACCAGACCGAGGAACAAAGCACCTGGGAATGTGATTCGTCGTTGTACTTTTGTGAGATATTTCTGAGTTGGTGCCCCTCGTAATACGCCTGGAATTTGGGCACCCTGGCGTTTTAGATTGTCACCATAGTTTTGTTGCGCAAAAAGTACATCAGTATAGAAGAAAGTAAATAGGACTACCATCAGGAAGAACATAATTGCATAAGCAATACTCTGCCCGTTGAACAGGTTGTAGATCCCTGTTGAGAAATTTGCTACCCAGGTGGCCTTACTATTCATAAAATACGAAGCCAAAATTGCTGGGAATGTAATAATTGATTGTGCAAAAATCAACGGGATCATACCAGCCATATTCACCATTAATGGTAAGCTACTGCGAACTGGCATTGACATGCGACTTCCAATACGTCTTCCAGGGAAAAGAACTGGTACATGCCGGCGACCTTGTTGAACAAACACGATGGCAAAAATAGTCAAAACCAGAATAACTATTGTCATCAGGAATAACCACCAACCATTCGTTTGATCAGCAAACAGGCTTACCAAATTTCTTGGGATTTGAGCAACGATACCCGCAAAGATGATTAATGAAAGACCTTGCTTCGGGATACCATACTCGGAAATTAATTGACCCAGCCAAATACCAAACATAGTTCCGGCCATCATGCTCAGTAAAATGGTTAATGTAGGAATTAAATTTCCTTCGGTAAAACCAAACTGAAATGTAAGCACCGATTGACCACCCATTTGTTGAGCCATGGAATTAAAGATATTGATCTGACCAACAGCAGAGAGCAAAGCCATGGGCACTGTCAGAATAACTGTCCAGCGTTCCATCCACTTTTGGCCTTCACGTGGATTTTCCTTCATCTTTGCTTCCAGGGCAGGAATGATCGGAACTAATAATTGGAGAATAATTTGTGCTGTAATGTAAGGATAAACACCCATTGCCAGAATGGAAAAATTAGAAATAGTTCCACCGGAAAGCAGGTCAAGCAATCCTAATAAATTACCAGCTGCCCCCCCCTGACTTACTAAGCCTGCGATTACCTCACGGTTAATCCCAGGAACCGGCACGTTGGCAGCCAACCGGTAAATTACCAGCAATAGCAATGTCAACAGTAATTTCTTTCGAATATCCTCAGATTTGAATAAATAGCGCCAAGCGGACCGTTTCATTTGTTGGGCTCCTTTGTTGATTGCACTTAGGCAATCAATTCCACTTTTCCACCAGCCGCTTCAATTTTTTCTTGAGCGGTTTTAGTTATCCGTTGAACTTTCACAGTCAAAGGAACTGAAATTTCACCACGTCCTAATACCACAACTGGATTGCTGTTTTTATGCAACAAATTCAATTCAGCTAATTTTTGCGGTGTGACTTCAGAATTGGCTTCAAATTTTGCCAGTTGACTGAGATTTATTTCATTATATTCAACACGATTTGGTGGAGTGAACCCTTCACCACGCATGAACGGAAGACGACGGTAAAACGGGAGGTTACCACCCTGTCGGTACAGGTTACCACCTACACCAGAACGAGAGTTCTGACCTTTAGTTCCTTTACCGGCTGTCTTACCCTGGCCCGCAGAGATACCACGTCCAACTCTCTTGCGAGATTTTCGCGATCCTTCATTGGGGATAAGATCATTCAATTTCATTCTTCCACCTGCTCTTCGATTTTTACAAGATGATTCACTTTTGACAACATACCACGAATGGTTGGGTTGTCTTCCTGAACCACTGATTGATGCATTTTTCTTAAGCCTAATGCACGAACAGTTGCTTTGTGACGTTCGGAATAACCGATAGCACTTTTTACCAACGTAATTCGTAACATTATTTTCTTTGCTTCAGCTTTTTTCCTAGGCATTCTTCCTCCGATCCCAGAAAGGTAA
Source organism: uncultured Chloroflexia bacterium (assembly GCA_963765655.1). Taxonomy (GTDB): domain Bacteria; phylum Chloroflexota; class Anaerolineae; order Anaerolineales; family Anaerolineaceae; genus UBA6170. The sequence continues at coordinate 416,172 of CAVXXH010000005.1, read as the reverse complement.
CATTTCTTTCACGGATTTTCCGCGGCGAGTTGCTTCCTCTTCTGGTGATTTTAATTGATCCAGAGCGTCGAAGGTTGCCTTTACAACATTGAGAACATTAGCACTTCCAAGTGACTTGGTTAAAATGTCTCGAATTCCAGCGGCTTCTAATACAGCACGAACACCACCAGCAGCAATAACACCAGTTCCACGTGAAGCAGGTTTCAACATTACTTTAGCACCAGCTACTTTACCATTAACAATGTGTGGGATGGTTGTGCTGTAAACTGAAACGGATCTCATGTTTTTATGAGCACGTTCCGTTGCTTTTCGCATTGCGTCAGGTACAGCGTTTGCTTTACCAACACCGAGACCAACACGACCATTATTGTCACCAGCTACAACCGCGACACGGAATTGGAATCGACGACCACCTTTTACAACTTTGGCCACACGGGCGATTTCAATTACGCGTTCATCATACTGTTGTTCCATACTAAGAAATTCTTTCTTTTCCATATGTCAGGCCCTTTCTTTTCCTAAAACTCCAAGCCAGCCTCGCGGGCTGCCTCTGCGAGAGCCTTGACTCGGCCGATGTAGCGAAAACCACCACGATCGAAAACGACTACAGTGATTCCTTTTTCTTTCGCACGTTCTGCCACCAGCTTACCAACCAGGCGAGATTTTTCAGTCTTGGTTTTACCGTCAACCTGATCACGCAATGCATGATCAATACTTGAAGCAGCGGCCATTGTATGACCTGCAACATCATCAATCACCTGGGCGTAAATTTCTTCACTGCTGCGAAAAACTGCCAAACGAGGGCGTTCTGCATTACCACTGATATATTTACGCACACGTGCATGTCTTCGCAAACGTTGTTCTTTACGACTCAGCTTTGCCATTTACGTTCACCTATTCTATTTCTTTCCAGATTTACCAGCTTTACGGCGGATTCGCTCACCCTGATAGAATAAACCTTTACCTTTGTAAGGCTCTACTGGGCGTATCTTGCGAATATTTGCCGCAACCTGACCGACCTGCTGTTTGTCGTATCCCATCACTTTGATCAAGCCTGCTCTTGTATCAACCTCAAAGCTGATACCAGCTGGCGGCTCAACTGTTTTTGGATGAGAATATCCAACATAAAGCACCAGATTCTTACCATTCAATTCGGCGCGGTAACCAACACCTTGAACCTGTAAGACAACGGTGAAGCCTTCGCTTACACCTGTTACCATATTTTGAATTAATGCCCGGGTCGTTCCATGCAAAGATCGATATGGAGCTTCTTCAGCTAATCGGGAAACAATAATATCATCACCGTCACGTTCAATCTGGACTTCCGGGTTGAATTGATATGCTAATTCTCCCTTGGGACCTTTAACATGAACATGCAGGCCATTAATTTTGACTTCCACACCAGCCGGAACGGTTACCGGTAAACGTCCTATACGCGACACTTCCTACCTCCTTGACATCAGGGTTACCAGACTTTACAGAGGATTTCGCCACCAACATTTAGCTGGCGTGCGCGTTGCCCTGTCATCACACCTTTTGGTGTGGAAAGAATGGAAATACCCATCCCTGAGAGAACCCAAGGAATGTCTTGTTTCTTTGTATAGTATCGGCGCCCTGGGCGGCTTACACGCTCAATCCCTGAGATCACCGGTCGTCTGAAACGACGTTCACCAACATATTTCAATTTGACTCTCAATGTAGCCAAATAGGGCTTTTCACCTTCAACCACTTCGTAGTCCTCAATGTAGCCCTCTTCCTTCAGGATTCTTGCGATTTCAACTTTCACTGTTGAATTTGGCATCGCAATTGCTGCCTGTTGGATCATCAAACCATTGCGAATACGTGTCAGCATATCGGCAATTGGATCGTTAACACTCATGCTTATACCTCCACTCGAGAACTACCACGATGATTTCTTTACGCCTGGAATTTGACCTTCCAGCGATAATTCGCGGAAGCAAATACGACACAGACCAAATCGACGAATAAATCCACGCGGGCGACCACAACGATTACAGCGATTACGCACCTGCACGGAGAATTTTCGACGTTTTTCACGATATTCCATACACTTCTTTGCCATATTAATCCTTTCTGAATGGCATGCCTAACAAGCCTAATAATAATCGAGATACATCATCGGATTCTGCTGTAGTAACAATTGTGATTTCCAATCCACGGACTTTGTCAACTTTGTCAAATTCAATTTCAGGAAATATTAATTGCTCGCGTAAACCTAGCGTGTAGTTCCCACGTCCATCAAATGAATCAGGGGAAATTCCTCGAAAGTCACGCACACGGGGAAGCGCAATGTTTAATAAGCGATCTAAGAACGCCCACATGCGATCTCCACGTAAGGTCACTTTTGCACCGATTTCTCGACCTTCACGAAGCTTGAAAGCAGCAATACTTTTAGAAGCTTTGGTAACAACTGGTTGTTGCCCGGTAATCGTTTTCAAATCATTTACTGCTGCATCCAGGGATTTGGGATTATCAAGTGCTTCACCCATACCAATATTGACAGCAACTTTTCTGATTCGAGGTAATTCGTTCGGGTTTTTTAAACCTAATTCCTTCATTAAAACAGGCACAACCTCATTTTGGTACTTTTCTCTAAATGAATTCATTCTCTAACTCCCAGCTGGCCTATTCATCAATTAAGGCATTACATTTTTTGCAAATTCTTGACTTCTTTTCACCCTGATCTGATTTCCCAACACGGGTAGGTTTCCCACATTTAGGACAAACCAACATTACATTGGAAATATCAATAGATGATTCGAAGCGCACCATACCAGGGTTAATGGTTCGTCCTTGTGACTGAACTTGTTTTTGGTGTTTACTGCGCAGATTTACACCCTGCACAACAACACGGTTATCTTCAGTCAATACTTTAATGACCTCACCCTTTTTGCCTTTATCTTCTTCGCGACCTGTAACAATAATCACATTGTCGCCTTTACGAATTTTTGTACTCATTGGCTATTCTCCTACCATTTTCCTAAAGAACTTCCGGAGCCAGTGAGACGATCTTCATAAAGCCTTTTTCACGTAATTCACGTGCAACAGGCCCAAAGATACGGGTCCCTTTTGGATTCTGCGTTTCACCATCAAGAATTACGGCGGCATTATCATCAAACCGGATGGTTGAACCATCTTCACGACGCCATTCTTTTGAACAACGCACGATCACTGCTTTGACGATATCACTCTTCTTAACAGAACCTTGCGGTGCAGCTGATTTTACTGTCGCTACAACAATACTTCCAACTCTGCCATAATGGACCACTGAACCACCCATTACATGGATAACCAGAAGTTCCTTTGCTCCGGTATTATCAGCAACTTTTAGTCTCGACTCTTGCTGGATCATACCTATTCTCCTTCAACAATCTTTCCAGCATCTGCTGGTTCTCCGGTACGACGGATAATCGATTGCACAACCCAGCGTTTTTCTTTGGAAAGCGGACGGCTTTCAACAATTTCGACCTTATCACCAACACTGCATCCTAACTCATCATGGGCTTTGTAGCGTTTTTTGCTATGCACCACTTTTAAGTAAAGAGGATGACGGAATGTGCTTGTAACTTCAACAATCACGGTCTTCATCATTTTATCGCTGGTGACAACACCTGTTAATCGACGTCGACTATTCATGCTTCACCTTCCTTAGCTCGATCCATCTCTCGTTCATGAAGAATTGTCTCCAATTGCGCGATCTGACGGCGAACTCTTTTTAATCGACTCGTATCTGTTAGCTGACCAGTAACAACCTGAAACCTCAAGTTCATTAATTCCTGGCGTGTATCATCGATACGGCTTCGGATTTCCTCATCGGACATGTTTCGAATATCAGCTGTTTTCATTCTTCTTGCTCTCCTACAGTCTCTTCAGTGCGGCCAACAACTTTTGTCTTAATTGCAAACTTGTAACTAGCTTGTTTCAAAGCATGCAATGCTGCTTCTTCCGGCACTCCAGCTAACTCGAACATTATGCGACCTGGTCGGACAACCGCCACCCAGTATTCCACATTACCTTTACCTTTACCCATACGGGTTTCGGCAGCTTTCTTGGTATATGGCTTATCTGGGAAGATTCTGATCCATACCTTACCACGTCGCTTCATATAACGCACAATCGATCTACGGGCAGCCTCGATTTGACGAGCTGAAACATAACCAGGTTCGAGAGCTTGTAAACCGAATTCACCATTCAGAAGCTCTGCTCCTCGCAACGCTTTTCCGCGCATACGACCACGCATTTGCTTACGCCACTTAACACGTTTTGGCATCAACATAGCAATTAATTCTCCTTACTACTCACTGACGTATACGCCTTCGGTGCGTTCGAATTTCTCTTCCGCCTCGGGCAATACGTCGCCTTTGTAAATCCATACTTTGATACCGATTTGACCGTAAGTAGTCAAGGCTTCATAACGGGCAAAATCAATGTCGGCGCGTAAGGTCTGCAATGGAACGCGACCTTCTCGCAGCCAGACTGTGCGTGCCATTTCAGCACCAGCCAAACGGCCAGAAACCTGAATTTTGCAGCCTTTACCGCCCTGTCGAATTGCCTGGCTGATCGCACGTTTCATAGCGCGACGATAAGCAACACGACGTTCAATTTGTCCGGCAATATTAATAGCAACCAGAAAAGCATCCAGATCGGGATTCTTTATCTCTTTGATATCCAAATCTACTTTTTGCCCGGTCAAGGTTTCTAAATCACCTCGGACTTTTTTGACATTTTCACCTTTACGACCAATCAAAATCCCTGGTTTGGCTGTGTGAACGATCACACGAATTTTACTTGGGAAGCGTTCGATTTCAATTCGTGATACGCCAGCTTTCACCGAGTATTCTTTCAACATCTTGCGGACAGCAAGATCTTGATCTACATGCTCGCTATATTTTTTGTTTTTTGCAAACCAACGAGCGTCCCAGGGCTGTATGATGCCCAATCGGTAACCTATCGGATGAACTTTTCGACCCATATTTTCTCCTACATTTCCTTTGTTAGCTAATGATCGGCCCAGGCTTATTGCCGTTCGCGTAAGACCACATTGACATGTGATGTTCGCCGTAAAATCGGCTTAAACCTACCACGAGCACCAAATCGACGCCAACGTCGTGTTGGTGCTTCATCTGCGGTGATCATATAAACAAATAAGTCATCCCGGCTAATACCGAAATTTTCTTCTGCGTTGGAAACTGCTGAGATCAACAATTTTTCTACAGGTTTTGCTGCACTTTTTTGAAGGAACTTCAATGTATTGATTGCTTCCACAACAGGTTTTCCACGTACAGTGTCCACCACCAGGCGAACTTTCTGCGCAGAAATCGATAAATAGCTTAATTTTGCACGAATGTCAGTTGCCATTTCTTATCTCCCTTTTGAAGATTTTTCAGCAACATGGCCGCGGAAAGTTCGGGTTGGTGCAAATTCACCTAAACGATGACCCACCATGTTCTCAGTTATGTAAATCGGAACATGTCGGCGACCATCATGGACTGCAATTGTGTGTCCCAGCATTTGCGGGAAGATCACACTTGCGCGACTCCAGGTGCGGACCACCTTTTTTTCTCCACGGGCATTCATTTGCTCAATTTTCTTTAATAACTTTGGCTCAACAAATGGCCCTTTTTTCAACGATCGAGACATAATTATCCTCTCAAACCTTTAGCATCTTTCTATCCGCGTTTACCGCTCGAACGACGACGAACAATGTATTTGCTCGTTGTTTTATTCCGGCGGGTCTTGTATCCCAATGTTGGTTTACCCCACGGAGTTTTAGGTCCTGGCATACCAACAGGTGAACGACCTTCACCACCACCATGTGGATGGTCCCTTGGTGACATCGCTGTTCCACGAACAGATGGGCGGATACCCAGATGGCGTTTGCGACCAGCTTTACCCAATTTGATGTTCTTATGGTCCAGGTTACCAACCTGACCGACAGTTGCATAGCAACTTTGTCGAACCAACCGAACCTCACCTGAGGGTAAACGAACCTGTGCAAAATCGCCTTCTTTTGCCAATAACTGAGCTGCAGCACCTGCAGATCTAACCATCTGACCACCACGGCCTTCTTGGAGTTCAACATTGTGAACCATTGTTCCCAAAGGAATACGTGAAATGGGCAAGCTATTACCAGGGCGAATATCTGCTTCTGATCCTGAAACAATCGTATCTCCAACTTTCAACCCAACCGGTGCTAAAATGTAGCGTTTCTCGCCGTCAACGTAAGTCAGAAGAGCGATACGAGCAGTACGGTTAGGATCATATTCGATAGCGCTTACATTGGCAGGAATATTGCGTTTGTCACGTTTGAAATCAATCAAACGGATATACCGCTTATGCCCACCACCACGATGTCGAACGGTGATACGACCGTATGAGTTACGCCCTGAATGAGCTTTACGAATAACGATTAATGAGCGTTCAGGTTTTGATTTGGTTATTTCTTCGAAGCTGTACCCGGTCATATTTCGTTGACCAGGGGTTACTGGTTTGTAAATCTTGATAGCCATTATTCAACCCCTTCAAAAATCGCAATATTGTCTTCTGGTGCAAGTGTAACAATTGCTTTCTTGTAACCAGGGTTGCGAACTGCTAACTTTCTGCTACGAGCTCTTCGCGTTCGTTTTGCTGGAACATTGATAATATTCACATTCAAAACTTTCACATCGAAGATCTGCTCAACTGCATCTTTCACCATCGAGCGGGTTGATTCACCAGCTACTTCAAAGACGTATTGATGTAATTTGTTTACCTGGTAATTGGTCTTCTCAGTCACCAAAGGACGGCGGAGAATTTCATAAATTGATGTCATTATTTACTCCTACCTACCCTAGAAAACTTTCTACCAAACTCAGAGAAGCTAATGGAAATACCACTTTTTTATACTTCAACAAATCGCGGATATTGATGTAATTGGCCAAAAGCACTTTTGTTCCAGGCAGGTTACTGCTTGTGCGAATAACTTCTTCAAAAGCTGCTTTTTCCGGAATAAGAACCAGTGCGGTTTCCTGACCAACCAGGTTGTTCAGAACACCAGCCATCACACGGGTTTTGGCTTCCGGTAAAATCAAATCATCAATAATCACGATTGCATTCTCTGATGCTTTTACGGACAGTGCGGAACGCAGCGCGGCACGACGCATTTTGCGCGGCATTGCCTGAGCGTACGAACGTGGATGGGGAGTATGGATGCGGCCACCGCCTTTCCACTGCGCAGCACGAATAGAACCCTGACGGGCACGGCCTGTGCCTTTTTGACGCCATGGTTTACGACCACCACCAGCAACTTCATTTCGAGTTTTGGTGTCACTTGTACCAAGCCTTGCATTCGCCATTTGACGAAGGAATGCCTGGTGCATTAAATCTACGTTGATTGGGGCTTCAAAAATTGCGGGTGATAACTCCACAGTTTTTACTTTTTTGCCCTCAATGTTTAAGACATCTACTTTCATAGTCTCTCAGCTCCTTAGTTCTTTCGTGCCTCTTTAACCAGCACCACACCACCTCGTGGCCCAGGCACTGAACCGCGCACGCCTATCAGGTTTCGTTCTGTATCTAATAGAACAACCTTCAAGTTTTGCGAAGTAACCCGCTCATCACCCATATGACCTGGGCCTCGCGAGCCTTTATAGACACGACCTGGAGTCGTTCCCGCACCTCGAGAACCTGGGGCACGGTGCCGATCCGATTGACCATGAGTTTTAGGACCACCACGGAAATGGTATCGTTTTACTGCACCTGCGAAACCTTTTCCCTTTGAGGTACCGACTACATCAACAAACTCACCAACCGTAAAGACATCAACAGACAATTTATCGCCTTCATTTACCGCAGGGGTTTTAACGCGAAATTCACGCAAAAACTTGAGAGGAGGTAAATTCATGTTATTGCGCTTTAAATGCCCTTTTTGTCCGTTGGTCAAGCGTTTTGGTTTTGCCTCGCCATAACCTAGCTGTACAGCAGTGTAGCCATCACGTTCTTCTGTACGTACTTGGGTTACATAGCAAGGCCCAGCTTCGATAACAGTTACCGGAACAGCGGAACCGTTTTCATCGAAAATCTGGGTCATACCGATTTTCTTGCCAATTAGCCCTTTCAACATATCAGTTTTCTCCTTGTTTTATAAATTGCCAGGACTGTCAGCTTGGGCTAAGCTGCATCATCCCCGTATGCTGAGCAGTAAGTCGTTCGCTGCAAGACTCCGCATTTTTTCCAGTCCGCGCACGAAACCACTCTTACTCAGCCTAAATGAAGCAGGTTTCGAGAAACCCGCAACCTTTCAAATATATCATAATTCTTACTTTTTGAGAAGGATAGCGATTGCCATCCTTCCCGGTTGTAATGCTAATTTAAAGTGCTTTTATTAACGAATTAAATCTTTATTTCAATATCAACGCCAGCGGGTAAATTTAATCGCATCAACATATCAATTGTTTTTGAATCCGGTTCTAAAACATCGATCAGACGATTATGGGTTCGAATTTCGAAATGTTCATGTGAATCTTTATCGATGAAAGTTGAACGGCGCACAGTGAATCGTTCTTTTTTGGTAGGAAGTGGAACGGGTCCCACAACTTTTGCACCAGATCTTTCAGCTGTATCGACAATACGTTTTGCTGATTGATCAAGAACTCGATGATCATATGCCTTAAGACGAATACGAATACGTTGTTTAGCCATTTAACACCTACTGAAGTATCTTAGTGATCACGCCAGCGCCTACTGTCAGGCCGCCTTCGCGAATTGCAAATTTTGAACCCTGTTCCAACGCCACCGGGACGATCAGTTCGACCATCATGTTGACATTGTCACCTGGCATTACCATTTCCACGCCTTCTGGCAGGGTGATCGACCCGGTCACATCCATCGTGCGGATGTAGAATTGTGGTCGGTATCCCGGGAAGAATGGTTTGTGTCGTCCACCTTCATCGCGGCGTAATACGTATACTTCTGCCATGAATTTGGTGTGTGGGGTGATGCTACCGGGTTTGGCAATTACCATCCCTCGTTCCACATCATCTCGGTTGATACCGCGCAGTAATAAACCTAAGTTGTCGCCGGCCATACCCTGATCTAACAGTTTGTGGAACATTTCTACACCAGTGCATACCGAGTTCATGCTTTTCTCACGCAAACCTACGATTTCAACGGGTTCTCCCACTTTGACCAGGCCACGATCTACACGACCGGTCACCACGGTGCCACGACCTTTGATCGAGAAGACGTCTTCCACCGGCATCATGAACGGTTTGTCAATTTCTCGTTCTGGCTGGGGAATGTAGCTGTCTACCACATCCAATAACTCGCGAATGCTGTCGTACTCGGGTGCCATCGGGTCGGTAGAGGTGCTTTCCAATGCTTTCAAGGCTGAGCCTTTGACAATCGGGGTCTCATCACCAGGGAAGCCGTACTCGCTCAACATTTCCTGTAACTCTAACTCTACCAGTTCGATCAATTCAGGATCGTCCATCTGGTCGGTTTTGTTCAGGTATACAACAATGCTGGGTACTTCCACCTGGCGGGCTAACAACACGTGTTCTCGTGTCTGTGGCATTGGTCCATCGGGGGCTGCTACCACCAGAATCGCGCCATCTACCTGGGCGGCACCGGTGATCATGTTTTTGATGTAGTCACGGTGACCAGGCATATCGACGTGAGCATAATGTCGTGCTTTGGTTTGATATTCTACGTGTGCAATATTGATGGTGATTCCACGTGCTTTTTCTTCCGGTGCATTGTCGATACTATCGTATGCCCGGTATTCACCGAATCCCATTAACTGACTGACCTTGGTGATTGCTGCTGTCAGCGTAGTCTTCCCATGGTCAATATGTCCCATTGTTCCCACATTCAGGTGGGGCTTACTGCGATCAAATTTCTCCTTCGCCATTCGAGTTACTTCTCCTTAAAAATCCTGATGATTTTATTAATAATTTAAAATACGATGAGCCACAGAGTCTGAAACCGGAGCATAGTGATTAAACTCCATGGAGAAAACACCACGTCCCTGGGTTGCAGAGCGTAATTCTGTAGCATAACCAAACATTTCAGCCAATGGGACCTGTGCTCTCACGGCATGAGAATTTCCTGGACGGATATCCGTACCCTGAATTTCACCACGACGGGCATTCACCTGTCCCAATACATCACCTAAGTAATCTTCTGGCATGACAACTTCAATCTTCATGATAGGTTCCAGTAATGTTGGTCTTCCTTTCTGGAACGCTTCTTTGAATGCAAAAACAGCTGCCATTTTGAATGCCATTTCACTTGAATCTACCTCATGGTAAGATCCATCCACCAAAGTCACTTTTAAGTCAGTGACCGGGTAACCTGCTAAAACACCGGATTGAGCCGCTTCTTTAATGCCATTTTCAATGGCTTTGAAATATTCACGCGGAATCGTCCCGCCAGCGACTTTTTCTTCGAAAACAACACCGCCACCACGATCTAATGGTTCCATGTTGATGACAACATGCCCATACTGACCATGACCCCCGGTTTGTTTTACATATTTATAACTTAATTCTTTGACTGGATTTAAAATCGTCTCTCGATATGAAACACGTGGTCGACCCACATTAGCCTTGACATTGAATTCCCGCATCATTCGATCAACCAGTACATCCAGGTGGAGCTCGCCCATTCCAGAAATAACCGTTTGACCGGTAGCTTCATCCGTTTGAACCCGGAATGTAGGATCTTCTTCTGATAAGCGTCGTAAAGCCTCACCCATTTTGTCCTGATCTGCTGTTGTTTTTGGTTCAATGGCAATTGAAATGACAGGTTCAGGGAAGCTAATCGTTTCCAGCACAATTGGTTTGCTTGGATTACAAAGTGTATCCCCTGTAAAAGTAAATTTTAGACCTAAAATCGCACCAATATCGCCAGAAGGAATGAATTCAACATCTTCTCTGCGATCAGCATACATGCGGATTAAACGTCCAACCCGTTCTTTCTTACCTTTGGTGGGATTGATGACTGTTTCACCAGCAACCATTCTGCCCGAATAGACACGAAAATAGGATAATCGACCAACGTATGGATCACTGACAATCTTGAATACAAGGGCACTCAGATATTCAGTATCCGAAGTGGGTAATTCAATGATTTCTTCCCCATCCAGAGACGTAGCTTTCACAGCAGGAATATCCAGAGGTGATGGTAAATAATCGATCACTGCATCTAGGATTGGCTGGACACCTTTATTTTTCAAAGAAGATCCACAAAACACCAATGTAGCTTTGTTATCCAGTACAGCTCTACGAAGTGATGTCTTTAACTCATCATTGGAAATCGTTTCTCCTTCGAGAAACCTTTCAATTAATTCATCGTCTAATTCCGCAGATTTTTCAACCATTTGCTCACGGGCAAATTCAGCTGCTTCTTTATATTCAGCTGGAATTTCACCAACAATGAATTCACGCCCATCAGGGTTTTCCCAAACGATAGATTTCATTTCCATGAGGTCAATGACACCAATGAAATTGGCTTCTTCACCCATCGGGATCTGCATGGGAATTGGATTTGCACCCAGGCGGTCTATAATGGATTGGACTGAACGTTCAAATGAAGCACCCATTCGGTCCATCTTATTGATGAAACAAATTCTGGGAACCAGATATCGATCTGCCTGTCGCCAAACAGTTTCGCTTTGGGGTTCTACACCCTGAACGGCGTCAAAAACAACGACTCCGCCATCCAGAACACGTAAAGAGCGCTGAACTTCAGCAGTAAAATCAATATGGCCGGGAGTATCTATAATATTGAACTGGTAGTCTTTCCACTCAGCAGTCACAGCAGCGGATACAATTGTGATTCCCCGTTCCCGTTCCTGAGCCATCCAATCGGTAACGGTAGTACCATCATCAACAGAACCAATTCTGTAGGTTTTACCCGTGTAATACAGAATCCGTTCGGTAGTGGTGGTCTTGCCAGCATCAATGTGAGCAATGATACCGATGTTTCTGACTTTCTCAAGTGGAAAAGTACGTTGCATTATAACCTTGATTCCTATACGCGATAATGTGAGAAGGCGCGGTTCGCTTCAGCCATTTTATGGGTTTCTTCCTTCTTACGTACAGAAGCACCCTGACCTGTGGAAGCGTCCATTAATTCGGCTGCAAATTTCTCTGAGAACGAACGGCCTGTGCGTGAGCGGGATGAGTTAATAATCCAGCGGATTGCCAGGGCTGTACGTCTATCTGAAGCAACTTCCATGGGTACTTGATAGGTTGCACCACCAACACGACGTGGGCGGACTTCCATCATAGGACCAACATTTTTTAAAGCTGTGTCTAACACTTCGATCGGATGTTTGCCTGTTTTTTGTTGAACAATATCCAGAGCATCATATACGAGGGTTGTGGCAACACTTTTCTTTCCATTCTTCATAATATGATGAATGAAAACCTGAACAAAAACATTATTGTATTTAATATCGGGAGGAGTAATTCTCCGTTCCGGACTAGTACGACGCATTTGTCATTCTCCGTTCTTTAATATTTACTTTGCTTTTGGTCGTTTGGTTCCGTACTTGGAACGACCCTGTCCACGATTGGATACACCAGTACTATCGAGGGTTCCTCGGACAATATGGTAACGAACACCTGGTAAATCTTTCACACGACCACCGCGTACCAATACGACAGAGTGCTCCTGTAATTGATGGCCTTCACCAGGGATATAGGCTGTAACTTCTAAACCGTTCGTTAAACGAACACGAGCGATTTTACGTAAAGCCGAATTTGGTTTCTTTGGAGTCATCGTTCGGACGACTGTACAAACGCCACGTTTTTGTGGTGAACCTTTATCCTGTTTGGATCGGTTTTGCTTCATATTATTGAGTGTGTACAATAAAGCAGGAGCTTTACTCTTGCCTTTTCTGGTCTGACGACCTTTTCGGATCAATTGGTTGATAGTTGGCACGTTCTCTTGCCTCCAAAATAAAATCTCAAAATTTTTTTCAATAATTAAGGCCATCGCTCTTGATGATGGCCTCGACGATACACCGGTATACCAGACAATCAGTCTGATAGGCAACGAGGGCAGATTATATCATGGGCGACATTCACAGTCAAGGAATGCAATTTCTAACCCAGACCTCCAAAACCTCCTCCAAGTCCTAATAAACCGGTTTCTAATTTTGGTGGTTTCGCACGTTCTTCATCCTTGCCAAAGCGTACATTATCACCGTTATCCATCACAGCTTCTACGGAAAGACCCAACGACTGCAACTCTTTGACCAATACACGGAATGAAGCTGGTAAACCAGGTTCTTCGATTGGATCACCTTTGACAATAGCTTCATAGGTCGCTACACGCCCCTGAACATCATCAGATTTGACCGTCAACATTTCCTGTAAGGTATGCGCAGCACCGTATGCTTCCAGAGCCCACACTTCCATTTCACCAAACCGCTGGCCACCGAATTGTGCCTTACCACCCAGGGGTTGTTGGGTAACAAGACTGTATGGGCCAGTTGAACGGGCATGAACTTTGTCTTCAACCAGGTGGTGTAGTTTAAGCATTGTCATAACGCCAACTGTAACTGGTTGGTCGAATAGTCTGCCTGTTTTTCCATCTCTGAGAATCATTTTTCCAAAGATCGGAATAGGATTACCACTCGCAGTCATGTGAGCAACGGCTCTTTCACGTACATTATCATCGGTCAGATCAGTAACATCCTGGTCTTCTGCTGCCAGCCATAGTTTCAAACACGCGTTGATCGCATTCGTATCGCGTATTTGAGCAGCTTTCACGCCCGTTGTTTGTACTGATTCAAACGCAATGATTCTTTCAGGATCATAACCTTCATCGCGAAGCCAGCCTTCCAATACCGATTGTCTAGCGTATTGAAGATCGGACGATAAGCGATAAATATCATAGCCCATATCACCTAACCATTGTTCAAAGTAAAGCAATCTTACTTCATCATCATCACGGATCATTTCTTTGGAGTATCCCTGGTCTTTGATCCATTCCCAGGCTTTGATACCGGTCTCTTTCCAGGATTGATCAATCATCCAGGCTCGACCTAATTCGGCTTCAATTTCTCTTTCTGTTGTACCATCAAACACCGGCGTGATTGCCCGGAATCCCAGGCGTAATGCAGCCCAACCTAAATGAACTTCCAATAACTGTCCAATATTCATACGACCAGGAACACCTAAGGGATTGAGGATAATATCAACCGGGGTACCATCTTCCAGGAATGGCATATCTTCAACGGGGATCAGGCGGGAAACGACGCCTTTGTTTCCATGCCGACCAGCCATTTTGTCACCAGCCATAATTTTCCGGCGTTGTGCAACAGAGACACGCACCATCATATCCACCCCTGCGGATAGATCACTATTTTCTTCGCGCGTAAATACCTTTACATCCACAACTTTGCCACGCTCGCCATGTGGCATTCTTAAGGAAGTATCTTTTACATCGCGGGATTTTTCACCAAAAATAGCACGTAATAAACGTTCTTCCGGGGTTAATTCTTTTTCACCTTTGGGGGTGATTTTTCCCACCAGAATATCATTAGGACCGACTTCAGCGCCGATGCGGATAATTCCGGATTCATCCAGGTCTTTAATCGCATCTTCACCAACATTGGGGATATCGCGTGTAATTTCTTCAGGTCCTAACTTGGTATCTCTTGCTTCCACTTCATATTTCTCAATATGTACAGAGGTAAAGCGATCATCCTGCACCAATCGATCCGATATGAGGATAGCATCTTCAAAGTTACCACCTTCCCAGGAAAGGAATGCCACAACAGCATTCTGGCCTAATGCCAGGTGGCCATTGACGGTGGAGGATGAATCTGCCAACACATCACCTTTTTTCAACTGTTGACCTTTGACAACTGCCGGTCGTTGATCGATACAGGTGCTCTGGTTGGAGCGTTGGTATTTTCGTAATTGATAATGCCGTAATCCACCATCTCCACGCACCACAACTTCTTTCCCTGTGACAGAAATCACGTCACCATCTTCTTCAGCGACCAATACCTGCCCGGAATCTTTGGCGGCGAAACGTTCCATACCAGTCGAAACAGTTGGAATATCAGGACGCAGCAATGGGACTGCCTGTGCCTGCATGTTCGAACCCATCAATGCACGATTGGCGTCATCATGCTCCAGAAATGGAATTAAAGAAGCGCTAATGCCAACAAACTGGTTGGGTGCAACATCCATGTAGTTGATATTGTCAGGTGTCGAAATAATGAAATCTGAGTAATGGCGACTTGAGATTCTGTCAGTGTCAAACTCAAAGTTTTCGGTAAGAGGGGTATTTGCCTGCGCAATGATGAACTTATCTTCTGCATCCGCTGATAGATAATCTACATTTTTGGAAACAAAAGGAACAACAGGAATGCTTTTGCGCTTTATTTTCTTAATTTGCGGCAACATTTCTTTGGTGATACGATCGCCTTCGCTAACAATCACTTCACCCGTTTGTGGATCAGCCAATGTCTCTTTAACCACACGATTCAACAACTGTGTATCATCGCTGGCTAGGTATTTGATCACGCGTCGATAGGGGGTTTCAATAAAACCATATTCATTCACCAAGGCAAAGGTGGCCATACGACCGATCAAACCAATGTTTGGACCTTCTGGTGTTTCAATCGGGCAAATACGACCATAATGGGAGTGATGTACGTCACGAACATCGAAACCTGCACGTTCGCGGCGTAACCCACCGGGTCCTAATGCGGATAGTGTTCGTTTGTGGCGTAATTCAGCCAATGGATTGGTTTGATCCATAAATTGGGATAACTGGCTGGAGCCAAAGAATTCACGTAAAGCAGCCACTACCGGACGGATATTCACCAGACTGGTAGGAGTCACATGTTCCTGGTCGCGAATGGACATTCTTTCCTTAATAACACGTTCCATCCGGCGTAAACCAACACGCAGTTTATTCTGGATCAATTCACCTACGGTTTTCACACGGCGGTTTCCCAAATGGTCGATATCATCTTTATCTGCCTGATTGTTGTTAATCATGATCAGGCGGCGTACCAGAGAAACCACGTCCCAGGCTGTTACAGTACGATGGGTCACCGGGATATGATCAGTCAGATCCAGTTTCTGATTGAGTTTATAACGACCCACACGCTCCAGATCATAATGGCGCTGGTCGACGATTTGTTCTTCTAAAAATTGGCGTGCATTCTCCACGGTGGCAGGGTCACCAGGTCGCATGCGTTTGAAAAATTCAATCAAAGCAGCCTGTGCGATTGTGATACCAGAACTTAAGTCCCAGTCTGGTTCCTGACGAATGGTATTGGCAATAAACATGCGATCCGGGTCATTGTCCACATCCCGGAAAAGTGCGATCAGTTCTTCATCGGATCCTGTTTTTAAAGGACGATCTACCAGACCATCATCAATGGCTGCTAAAGCACGCAGAAAAATAGTAATCGGAACAGTACGTTTGCGGTTGAACTTCAAGATCAGATAATCATTCTTACGAGTCTCAAACTCCATCCAGGCACCACGATCAGGGATCAATTTCGCCATGGCCAAACGATGACCGGTGGAACGATCTACTGGGGCTTCGAAATACACACCAGGAGAGCGGATCAGCTGAGAAACCACCACACGCTCGGTACCATTAATAATGAAGGTACCCTTCTCGGTCATTTCAGGGAACTCTCCCAGGAAAATTTCTTCTTTGATCGGTTCGGAAACATCAGGACCAGCCAATAATACCGATACTTTCAATGGACTGGCGTAGGTTAAATCTCTGTCCACACATTCATCGATGGAATGTTTGGGTGCTTCAAACCAATATTTGAGATCCCAATCTTTTAATTCTGGATTTTTACTTGGAAAATATAACCTCATTCCTTTGTTGTAAGATTCAATCGGGGAAATTTCGTCAAATAAATCCCCCAGCATATCATCTTTTAAACGTTGAAACGATTCCAATTGAACTTTAATCAATTGGGGCAAATCAAAAATTGCAGGAATTCTTCCATAAGACTTTACTGGCAAAAATGACATATTTTTCTCCTGGCGTTATTAACCTCAATGGAAGAACCGCCTATTCTCCCATTCTAAAGGTAAAATGCAATCTGATATTATAGCAAAGGCGAGCCATGTGGTCAAGAAGCAATTCTGGAAAAACATTGTTTTTATTTATTTTTTCATATTTTGGAGGAAAAATTTTTAAAAAAATTGTGTCGTCTTCTTTTTTAAAATTCAGAAAACCTAAATTAATTCCTTCCACTCTCCACCGCGCCATTTTAACCCCCGTAATTGGATTATCTGCGCTGTTACTACTTTTCCCTCCCCAATATCAATCAATCCAATCGAAGGTCCAGAGTGATTCGTTAATGGTTCGTACGCTGACCCTGGATTGAAATACAATCTGCCCGCCACCCAACGATTCTCTGGACGGTGTGAATGGCCAAAGATGACGATGTCAAAATCCTGATTTAATTTGGAAAATTTCTTCACAAAGCGCTCAAATTGATATCCCAATATCCAATAGGGAAACTTATCCCAGATATAGGAGAATAAATGTCCATGCCCATGGGTGATCAGGACCTTCACTTCCTTCATCGTGATGACTTTTAGGGCAGGTAGTTCTTTAAATCTCCACCAATCACGGTTTCCCATCACAGCCTGTACCGGAGCAATCGTCTCCAGCTGACGGATCACATCCGGGGATGAGATATCCCCGGCATGGATGATGAAATCCACGCCTTTCTCTTTAAAGGTAGGCAGAATATCCGGGTGCAAAGCGCCAACCCGATCCGGGATATGGGTGTCAGAAATGACGCCTATGCGAATGAGATCATCAGCCATTGAAAATCAAACCAATCCTGGTTCAAGAACCAGGTCTTCTGCCAATTTCTTCTTCTCATACTGGTTGAAGAATATCCAGGTGGAGAGAATGGAAAGACAATAAATGAATGCCGTTGTCAGGAATAAGGGCTGAAAACCATAGCGGATCTGGATCAAGCCCGACAGAAATGGTCCAATCGCCCAACCAGCCGTCCAGGAGTTGCTGATCAGACTGTTAACCACGCCCTGTTCATTCTCAGAGACATTTTCCATACAAAAGGCGTTATACAACGGGACTGCCATGTTCATCAACATTCCGCGCAATAGAAACCCTATGGCTGCCAGCCAGGCAAAGGGTGAAAATGCAAGCACTAACAAAAACACCAGGCTACTTGCCTGTGTCATTACCACCACTCGAATTTTACTGTTGAATTTTTGTACCAGGCGCGGACCCAGGATCGAGCCCACACCTACTAACAAGGCACTCAGGCTGAAAAGCGCTCCAAGCACATTACTCTTCAGATTAAATGTCTCTGAAAAATACAGATTCATATAGGGAATGGTAATGGCAGCCCCAAAACCCAACAACAATTCCGGTAGCACTAATTTCCAGGTAAATCCCCTTTTCACTGTTTTTTTCAATAATGCCCATTGATTCGGTTTTACCTGATTTAAACTTTGAATTTTTACAGGTTCTTTTAAAATGAAGATCGGGATCAATGCAAAGAAACCTAAGATGACGCTGACCATTAAAACCATCTGATATGCTTGAGCACTGTCCGCTGGGATTTGCATTAATCCACCGAACCAGCCTGGCATCTGTCCGGCAAAAATATTTCCTAACGCCCCAGCCAAAGTAGCCAATCCAAAGTTCAGGCTAAACATTAGCGAGCGATTGTTCGGATTGGTGACCTTCATCATGAAGGGTGCCTGACTGATGAAAAACAGGGAATTACCAATTCCACCCATAAATGCCACCATCAGCATTAGAATTTGTGAGTCAACAAATAATTGCAAACCCATCGCGGTAGTGGACAGAGATAGTCCAATGATCATGGCTGGTTTTCGCCCGATTCGATCCGATACCATCCCCATGAGTATCCCCAGGAACAATCCGGCGATGGACGGCATGGAATTGATCAGCCCCAAAAAATCTTTTTCGTATCCCCGTGCAAGAATAAAGAAATTAAAAAATAATTGCCAGGTACTGAAAATGATGCCATTGATGATGGTTGCCAGTAGAAACAGCAGTGCGCTTTGGGGAAACGTTTTAATTTGCTGCAATGTGCTCGTCGATGTTGTCATAAATCTTAAGATCCTAAAATTGCTTTAATTTCCTCAATTGCCTGTGATGTCTGGGTAAAATGAACGGTGTTAAATCCCAAATCTCTAGCTGCGTGGATGTTCTCGATAAAGTCATCCACAAAGATCGTTTCCCCCGCGCTGACCTGCAAAGCATCCAGCATCCATTGATAGATTTCGGGATCAGGTTTTGCCATCTTCACTTCTGCAGAAAAAACGGTTACATCAAAAATATCCAGAAAGCCAAACCTGCGTGTCAATAAATCTCTGGCCCCATTCCAGGCATTCGATAACAATCCAAGTGCATAATCTGCTTTCAATGTTTTTGTGAACATCAATAGCTCGTGATCCAATTGATCACCGCCCCAAAAATCATCCCAAAATTTCAAAATCTCAGTGTCATTCAGATTAAAATGCTTTGCGATGAAGGCCCAATGCATTGTCTCATCAATCGCCCCGACTGTTGCCAATTGAGCTGTCTCAGTTTGGAAAACCAGCTGGCTCAATTCGTCGTAGCTCAATCCGAATTGTTGTGCCAACCGGGTTCTGGGATTTTTATCTTTTGATTGCACAAAGACACCACCCATGTCAAAAACGACAGCTTTTATGTGATCTGATTTCATGGAATCTCCTGTGGTGAATTTTATCACGAGCTAGTTCATATGAGTCATTTGCTCCCACTCACGCTTCAGGATTCCCATCCGGTACACATCCCACCGTCTGCCATCACGATGTAAGAACTGGCGTTCAACCCCTTCCAGTTTGAATCCAGCTTTTTCGTATGAACGCACGCCCCGCGGGTTATATTCAAAAACGGTCAGGCTGATGTGATGTAGGTTGAGAATGCTGAAACCATAACGCAGAATCACCTTCATGGCATCCGTTCCAAGTCCTTTGCCCCAGTTTTCAGGGTCACCAATCGAAATGCCCACAAAAGCGTTGCTATGCTTTCCCTGAAAACCGGATAATCCAATTTCTCCAATGATCTGGTCATCCTCTTTACGTTTGATCATGAAGAAAGCCACCGCATCCGATAATTCATTTTCTTCCATCCACTTTTTCATCTTCTCGATCGAGAAATGCAGAGCAACATCCGCGTCCATCAGACGTAAATATTCGCTGTTATTACGCCAGGCTGCAAAGAGTTTCGAATCTCGCTCTGCATCCATCGGGATCAGTCTTACTTTTTCTCCTACCAAATTATCTTCATTCATCAGGCTTTTTCCTCCTGCAAAGCTTCCCATTCAGGTCTGAGTAGGCCATAAAGCATTTCATTCCAATAACGGTTATCAAAGTAAATCACCTCACGATTAATAGCATCCAGGGTGAAGCCATTGGCGGTCAGAATTTTGCCTATTTCTCCTTCATATTCAGGTAGATCGTATTCCACCCGGTACAGGTTCAATTCTCTAAAAGCATAATTCAATGCCAGTGGGATAATTTGTTTCTCAGCTTTTCCATAATTCTCAGGATCACCAATCGCTACAACCAACGCTCCCACCCCCTGGCTCCATAACATCCAGATACGCAGATAACCAATCAGATGTGGATCAGCTTTTGTCCGGATGGCAAAGTGGACCACATTTTTGGCTTCGTCCACTTTTTTCTCAATTTTTTCATACTTTTTCTTGAACTCGTTTTTAGATAAAGGCTTGATAAAACTATTACACCAATATTTTGCATAACGCAAATTCAAAGAATAAGTCGAATCAAATTCAGGGTCCTTCTCAAAGTCTATTGCTGAGAGTAAAAAATCTTCACTTTCAAATAATTTATCATTGATCATCGTACCTCCTGGAGATGACACACTAAACACCAAGGATCTGGTTTAAAGGAATTTTCTTTGCTTCAAAGATATTGCCATCCACGTCGATAAATTCAATATCTTCCATATCTTCAGCCAGATCAAATAATTTGTCATTCAAAACTGAATCTTTGAATATTTCTTCAAGATTAGCAAACAGAACCTTCTCAAACATCCCTTTGCGTAAGTCTATTTCCATTTCTTGAAATGCCAGGTTTTTTGCGTTTTCTAATTCAAAAATGTCCATATAAACCGCCACGAGCTTTTCTTCTTCCAAGTAACGACGCACATAATCTAAACAGATAAACAGGCGTCTCTTTGCTTCCATACTATAAGGTTGGTCTTCCTGTAAACAACCTCGAACGTAAATACCAAACGAACCATTCATGCCTAAGGCTTTGAAATTGAGATAATCTACTCGATGTGAATTATTTTTCATCATACTTTTCAACATTGTTGGCCTCCTTTTCAGTCAGCCGGCTATAAATTCAACCAGTAAGGCTTCTGCCTAATTAATCAGTACCTTCAAATTTTTTTCTCATCAACGGCTCCTATAAAAAATCAGGCCATCGGTTTTTGTCACCCATGGCCTGATTCAAGGAGTTCAAGGAAATAAAAAGGCCACGGGGTTCGTATGTCACCCGTGGCCGTCATTTCAGCTAAATCTGACTAACGACGAACAGGCGCATTACGACAAGGAACACTGGCAACACCACCAACAAAGCTGGTAGCGCGGATTCGAACGACGAGGATGTTTAAGATTGTATTGCTCATTTTAGCGCCTTCCTTTCTTTTTAAGATGCATAGATTTTAACATGTGGTTTTTCTAGTTGTCAAGGTTTTAATCTATTTTTGTTTAATCTATTTTTAATCAAAATTCATTCAATTAATAATGGGTTACCTCACAAAAAAACTTTTCCTAATTTATGCCCTTGATTAACCTATATAAAATCAATATCCGGCATATAATAAGATAAATTTCAGAGTATTCACTCCTGAAAATTCTGTATAACAAAAAAATCCACGAATAATTTTATGGTTCAATTTCATCCTGTATGATTGGAGTAAGATCTATGGCAAAACCAAAAACCTCACCAAAAACAAATCAGACTCCACCACCAAATAAAAATAACATCCTATACTTGATTTTGATCATTCTTGTCCTCATTGGCATTGGTTTTTTATTACGACCAGGTATCTACACCATTCAACCGGTTGATGCGCTCCCTGAAGGTATGACCATCCTTTATATTTTACGAGACTCACAGACACCTTTTTACACCTCCTTGCATCCGGAATGTTTCTACTCACCTACATCAGTTTCTTTAATTTGCACTGCCATGGTCAAATCTGCATTGAACGATCTTTCTGGTCGCATCATTCTTAGATTGCCATACAATCATTCAGCTTACCTCAAAGGTTCAAATGGTATAGAACCTGGATACATTGAGGACTAAGATTCTACATAAAATTATCGATCTTCCTCAATAAAACGTATTGAAAACCTTGACGTCTATCTAGAGTGAGATAAAATTGAAATATCTGGGGCGGTGGCGGAATTGGCAGACGCAGAGGACTTAAAATCCTCCGGTGGTGACACCTTGTGGGTTCAAGTCCCACTCGCCCCACAAAGCCGCAATGAAAACTTGCGGCTTTATTTTTATCAAATCCATCTGAACAAATTCTTCATCTCATCCATTTTCCAAATCTAAAACCCGGAGGAAATTTATAATGAACCAGGCCATCAAAGATTTTGTTGCATCAAAACGCATTGCGATCGTGGGGGTATCTCAGTCTGACACAAAATTCGGAAATAATGTGTATCGCGAATTAAAAGAGAAGGGATATGATGTGGTCCCTGTGCATCAAACCATGGAAATTTTCGATAAGGATCGTTGTTTTAAAAATATTCAGTCGATTGATCCAAAAGTGGATGGGGTGCTGATTAATGTCAAGAAAGAAAACGTAAAGGCTATACTGGATGATGCTCATCAAGCCGGTACCAAGAAGATCTGGTTACAGCAAGGATCGGAAACACCCGAGACCATACAATATGGGGAATCACTTGGAATGAATATTGTCTCTGGTGGATGTATTATGATGTACGCAGAACCGGTTAAAAGTGTGCATGCATTTCACCGTTGGATCTGGCGATTAATTAAGAAATATTAGCAACATTCATCATACTATTATTAGCGGTTTGAGTATTTTTGGATGGATAATGCCTACCAATAACTTCCTTTGTAAAACAATAAAGTATTACTTAACTTAATCAACTATAAATCATTTTAAGCGCAAATACATTCAATTTTTGCTTGATTTTTCATTAACAATACTCTTTAATAGAGAATGCGGTGATTTTTGATAATTTGCAGATCACATATAATTAAGAATTTGAAAGGAGAAATGCTACATGAGTAATAAATCCGATGCAGTAGTCCGACCATTTAAAGCAACAAAATTGAAACGTGTCACACCTGTTCCTTCCGATATCGAAATTGCACAGGCTTCCGAGCTAAAGCACATCACAACCATCGCTGAGGAATTGGGGTTACTACCCGATGAATTGGAACAATATGGTCCCTATAAAGCCAAAGTCAAGTTGGAAGTCTTAAACCGCCTGAAAGATATCCCTAATGGGAAATATATTGATGTGACAGCTATTACGCCTACACCCTTAGGAGAAGGTAAAACAACCACAACTGTAGGGTTAAGCCAGGCATTAGGAGCTCATCTCAATAAACGGGTTATCACCTGTATTCGCCAACCCAGCCAGGGTCCGACCTTTGGCATCAAAGGTGGCGCTGCCGGTGGTGGTTATAGTCAAGTAATCCCGATGGATGAATTTAATCTCCATCTCACTGGTGATATTCATGCCATCACAGCCGCCAACAATCTTCTGGCAGCTGCTATTGATGCGCGTATGTTCCATGAATCTACCCAATCAGACCAGCGTCTTTTTGAGAATTTATTTCCCAAAGATAAACAGGGAAAACGACATTTCTCCGTCGGTATGCAACACCGCAAACGAAAATTAGGGATCGAGACCGATGACCCTGATCAAATGACAGAAGAGCAAAAAAGCAAATTCGTGCGCCTGGATATTGATCCCGATTCAATCACCTGGAAACGTGTTATCGACACCAATGATCGCTTCTTGCGCGGTATTACGGTTGGTGAAGGACCTGATGAAAAAGGTCACACACGAAAAACTGGTTTTGACATCACAGTTGCCAGTGAAATAATGGCGATTCTTGCGCTCACGACGGATCTACGCGATATGCGGGAACGCTTTGGTAGCATTGTGATTGGCACCAGTAAAAACGGCGAAGCAGTGGATGCTAATGATATCGGTGTGGCTGGAGCCTTAAACGTTTTAATGAAGGACGCCATCAAGCCCAATATTCTGCAGACACTGGAAGGCACTCCTGTGTTTGTGCATGCCGGTCCGTTTGCCAATATCGCCCATGGGAATAGTTCCATTCTGGCAGATAAAATCGCATTGAAATTAGCAGATTATGTGGTAACAGAATCTGGTTTCGGTGCTGATATGGGCATGGAAAAATTCTTTGATATCAAATGCCGTTACTCAGGGCTTGTTCCCGATGTAGTTGTGCTGGTTGCCACTGTTCGTGCTCTCAAGATGCACGGTGGTGGCGCAAAAGTTGTGGCTGGTAAACCATTGGATCGCGCTTACACCGAAGAAAATCTGGAATTATTAGAAGCTGGTTTACCCAATATGCTTCATCACATCAAGATTGCCAAGAAATATGGTGTTCCGGTAGTGGTAGCTGTTAATAAATTCTATACCGATACGGATGCCGAATTAGCACTCGTTCGGAAAGCAGCCGTTGAACAGGGTAATGCATTCGATGCTGTCGTCAGCGAGCATTGGGAATTCGGTGGAGAAGGCGCAGTCAAATTAGCGGAAGCAGTGATTGCTGCCAGCGAAGAAAAACATGATTTCAAATTCCTGTACCCATTGGAAGCCAGCATCAAAGAAAAAATTGAAGCGATCGCGAAAGAAATATACAACGCAGATGGTGTAGATTACAGCCCAGAAGCTGAAGCCAGAATTTCTGATTACGAGCGACTTGGCTTTGGGAACTCGACAATCTGTATGGCAAAAACCCACCTGAGCATCAGCCATGATCCCAACTGGAAGGGTGTTCCCTCCGGGTATATATTACCCGTTAGCGATATTCGTGCTTCGGTTGGCGCAGGCTTTTTGTATCCATTGGTTGGCGAGATGCGCACTATGCCAGGTCTCTCAACCCGACCAGCTTATTTTGACGTGGATCTCGATCCGGATACAGGTGAAGTACTGGGTCTGTTCTAAAATCTGAGTTAATAAAAAAATCACTCCCCTCGAGGAGTGATTTTTTTATCTATTTCTTTATCAATTTTTGTTGGAGCGCCATCGCTACTGCTTCGGTACGGCTGGTTACCCCTAATTTCGAAAGGATACTGCTCACGTGAAATTTGACGGTGGAGCGGCTGACATACAGCTTTTCAGCAATATCCACGTTGCTCAATCCTTCTGTCATCAACGCCAGCACTTCATCTTCCCGATGGGTCAAACCATAATCCGGCTTGCCAGGTTTAACCGCAGCGTGGATTAATGCCTGGGCTGCTTCAGGTGCCAGAGTCGGTTTGCCCTGATACGCTGCCCGAATTGCGTTAGCTAATTCATCAGCGGAGACGTTTTTTAGTAAATACCCAATCGCACCAGCCTGCAATGCTGCCTGAACCAGATCATCTTCTTTGAAACTTGTCAATGCAACAACTTGAATTTCCGGCCATTTCAGGCGGATCGCTTTAGTAGCAGCAGCTCCATCCATCACTGGCATGACCAAATCCATTAAAATGACATCCGGTTTTTCTTTTTCACAGATTTCAAGAGCTTCTTTCCCATCTTTTGCTTCTGCTACTAAATCAAGATCATCAAAAACATAAAGAAAAGCACCCAATCCGCTCCTTACAACCGCATGATCATCAACCAGCATTACTCGAATGGGTTTATCCGCTCCCATAGTCTCTCCTACATCCTGAAATTTCTACTCATTTTGAAATGGTAATTTAATTATACCCAATTTATAGTTTTTTTAATTTACTAAGCTTTATCAGCTCCAAAACTTTCATCAAGAATTTTCAATATTTCTTCAGGAAGTCCATCTCCCGCTTGCAATTTATCCAGTAAATCCGCCATTGTCATTCCATGATCAATCAATTGCAATTGTAATCGTAAATCGCGAATATTTTTATCAGACTCCGGTAATCCAGCTTCAAAGATTGCCAACGCTTTCTGATAATAAATTCTTGCCTGATCAGCTTCACCTTGAACATGCAGCACACCTCCCAGATTGGTGTAAGAAGCTGCCAATTTCAAATTACCTTCTTTGTTTTCAGATTCAAAAATCCGGATGGCTTCTTTGTAATGGTCCAATGCCTCTGGTGCATTTCCAATTGTCTGCAAAATCATTCCCAATCCATGCTGAGCTTCAGCTACATGAGGATGGCTATCGCCGAAATTATTCTTTCTTTTAGCCAGGGCTAACTCAAATTGAGCTCTCGCCCGTGGGAAATCCCCAATTGCAATTAATGCCATCCCAAGATTGTAGTGTCCAGACGCGACCAGATAATGTTCATTTCCGTAATTGTCAATATTTAGCTCCAATGCTTTTTCTAAATGAATAATTGCTCCTTCCAGGCTATTCATGTCAATCAACACCTGGCCCAGATTATTATGACCAATGGCAACGGCAGGGTCTTCTTTACCAAGAATTTTTTTATCGATGATGATGGCTTGTTCAAAACATTTTTTCGCATCTTCAAATCTACCCATGCGATGCAAAGCAGTACCGAGATTATTCATATTCTCAGTATGTTCTGTGCTTTCAACACCAGATACTTTTTCAACAATTAGTAAAGCACGTCGAATTAACTTAACCGCATCTTCAAATTCCCCCGTTTGAAGTTTATAACGCCCTAATAACCCGAATAATAAACCTGACACCGCGATTTTGTGGATCTGGCCATGTTGAGCTAATTTTTCAATATGGTTCACATACGGCTGAAATTCAGCGGTTTTTTCTAAAGGATGAACAATTGCATGCATCGCTCGACTTGTTGCTTGTAATGTCTCATTCAAGTCATTTTTATCCGCAATTTCCTGAATGAATGAACCAACCTTTGGGTGTAAAACGAATTCATTCCCTGCTTTTTCCAGGAAATTCATCGTCACCAAAAAATTTAATTTCTGATTTAATTCCACTTCTTGTTCCACTTTGGAAACTGTTTTGAGCAAATCGATTGGAAGTGGTTCATTGGGAGCTAACCAGCTACAGGCCATCAAGATTGTTTGATAAGTTGAATCTATATTCTTAAACAATTCCGTCAATGAGTTCTTGTCAACGTCATGCATAGAGGTCATTTATTTTTTTCTCCATTTCTAAGATCGATCGATTGTGCGGGATTTTAAAACTGGTAAATATGGATAATCATGCCAAGCAAAACCGGATTATCCGCCGATCTGCATCATGTTTCGATTTTCAGGTGTGTGATTGAGTATTAATTCATGGCGAACAGGTTTTTGTTTTATTACTTTTTCGATTAAAACGGAAATATCCTCACCAGAACGAATAGCATTTAATAGCGGTATTTCGAAATCACTCATTAAACAAGGCCGAAGATTCCCATCGGCTGTCAATCTTAATCGATTACAACGACTACAAAAATGGTCATCATCCAAAGGTGAAATGAATCCTACGAAACCATTTGCCCCTGGTAATTTGTACAGTTTTGCCGGACCCAGTTGTTCTGGTTGGTACACAGGTTTCAGATTCAAATGTTGGTAGCGTTCCAAAACAGTTCCAGTTGAAATATAACATTCTGAAGGTTCGGGAAAACCTTCGCCCCATGAAACCTGATTTTGTATCGGCATCAGCTCAATAAAGCGTACATGCCAGGCATTTTGCATCGTCAAGTTCATGAAATCCGGAATTTCGTTATCATTAATGCCTGCCATCATAACCATATTTATTTTTATGGGTAACAGGCCGTGTTTCTCAGCTGCTTCAATTCCATGCCAGACTGTGGCGAGATCACCATACCGGGTAATTTTCTTGAATAAATCTGGTTTTAACGTATCAAAACTGATGTTCACCCTGGTTAAACCCGCATCTTTTAACGCTTCGGCATATTTGGCAAGTAAAAAGCCATTGGTTGTTATCGTGATTTCATTAATTCCGGATACCTGACGGATCATGCGCACCAGGTCGACAATACCATGTCGAACAAGTGGTTCTCCACCAGTCAATCGAATTTTTGATATACCATTTTCTGCTGCTACACGGACAACCTCAACAATTTCCTCAAACCTCATCATTTCAGAATGTTCACGTGGTTTCACACCTTCAGCCGGCATACAATAAACACAACGGAAATTACATAGGTCAGTAACAGATATTCTCAAATAATTAATCGTTCTACCAATAGAATCCTTCAATGAAACATCCTTATAATTGATAAAATAAATTTATATACCAATAGTAACAATCAGAAATTTAAACCTGGACATAAGTATAGCAAAGAATTTAAGATGAAACAAAAATCAATTGACCTGATTTTTGTCACCATTTATCATCGGAAAATCACAGCCTCTGAGGAATTACCTTCAGAGGCTGTGATTTCGTAATTATTTTATTCTTCTTCTACGTAAAGGGTATATGCATATTTCTCTTCAGGAACTTGATCCTTAGGATAGACATCGATGGCTAATTCATCTTGTTTTGGACATACATCCACACATATACCACATCCAACACAGTCAGAGTTATCTTTTACTCTTGGGAATACGCCACGAATACCTTCAACTTCTACCAATTCGAAGCAATCATATGGACAATTATCCTTACAATCCATACAACGCACACAGGT
Source organism: uncultured Chloroflexia bacterium (assembly GCA_963765655.1). GTDB lineage: Bacteria > Chloroflexota > Anaerolineae > Anaerolineales > Anaerolineaceae > UBA6170. The sequence continues at coordinate 387,312 of CAVXXH010000005.1, read as the reverse complement.
ATCAAAGTTGACTTTGGCAATACCAATGACTGCCTTGCGCTTCTCTTCCAGACTGAGTGGTGGAATGGCATGGCTGGGACAAACCTGACCACACAGGTTGCAGTCGTATTCACAGCGACCAGCGAAGGGATCCATGATAGGTGTAAATAAAGACTCCCAACCACCTTTCGTTATTGCAGGTTGAATAATTTGGCCAGGACAGGCTTCAATACACTGATCACAGCGGATACACTTTGCCAGGAAATCATCTCCCGCTCCAGGAGGACGCATGACACTGGCTTTGGCTGCTTTTACTTTACCAACATCTGTGGCCAGCAAGCCAACTGCAATAGCACTGGTTGCAACAGTGGCAATAGCTTCACGGCGGCTGGGATCAAATTCATAATTCCAACCACCCATTTTGCCCTTTTCGTAAGTAATCGCCAATTTGGGGCAAGGAACAGCACAATCCATACACATGATACATTCTGCTGGATCGCTCTTATAATCATTTTCAGGACTGATGGCACCCATCGGACATATTTTGGCGCAATCACCACATTTTACACAACTCATCTGGTCAACACGACGTTTAATCCAGGAGAACTTGGAACCTAAGCCGATCAAAGCCCCTAATGGGCATAAGTAACGGCACCAGAATCTCTTTTCTACCAGGTTCAGGAGTAAAACCAGAACAAAGGGAAGAGCAATCATCCACCAGCTAAATCCTGGCCAGATGAAATCTTTCTTATCAGCCATTTGGAAGTATTCCATTAATGGTTTCGCCCCGGTGGTAATTCCACGGACAATGATGGTGATAGGTTCTAAAAACATAAATGCCAGACTACCAAATGCAGCCATAACCAGAATGGTGAAAAGAATGACGTATTTTACTTTTCGTAACCATTGGAATTTTATGCGACGGCCTTTAAAACCAAACAGCTCTAACACCGCACCTAATGGACAGAACCAGGCACACCAAACACGTCCAAAAACAAGAGTAACTGCGACGGTGATCAATACAGGCCAGTAATTTCCAATGAATTCACGTCCACCAATCATAGCAGTAATTGCCTGAAGGGGATTCATACGGGAAAACAGATTGATTGGAGTACCCGGACCTGATCCAATTCCAGTGGTCAACGTGAAGTACATGAGTACCAGGAACAGAGCCAGGGCGGCATATTGGACCACGATCCTTGCTCTTTTCCAGACTCTATCTTTTGCTTTTACTGTTTTACCAATCTCAGTTCCACCCAGATGAGTAATCGCCCCGGTGGGACAATAAGGTACACATTGATTACAGGTATCGCAGATTGCTTCATGGGTATTAAAGGCTGTTGTAACCACACGTTCTGGTGCTCTTCCCTTGAAACCAATAACATGATTTTCTGCTATCTCATCACATGCACGTACACATAAACCACAAAGAATACAATCTTGTTTTGGATCCGCGCTGGAAAATGAAGGTTTCTCAACACCTAAATAAGCAGCTATGCGTTGTACAGCGGGAACTTCCGGACAGCGTGAGAGAATAAAATCTGCCATCACTTTGCGAGTCTTGGTTACATCTGGTGTATCCGTTTCAATAACCATGCCTTCAGTAACCTGCGTATTACAGGAAGTAACAATCGCTGAACGACCATTATTTTTTGATTCAACCAGACAGAGTCGACAGGCTCCATAAGGGGATAGATCTTTGTGATTACATAACGTTGGAATATAAATATCTTTCTCACGTGCAACATCCAACACTGTTTTGCCTTCGGCAACTTCGTAATTTTTTCCGTTTATCGTCAGATTTACCATAGTATCTTCTCCCTATCTGACCACAACAGCATTGTAATTACAGACGTCACGGCAAACACCACAACGAATGCAAATGCTCTCATCAATGACATGTGGTTTACCTTTCTCGCCAGAAATGGCTTCTACCGGACAATACCTGGCACATAATGTACATCCAGGACAGTTGTCTGCAATGATTTCAAATGTAATCAATGATTTACAGACACCTGCAGGGCAGCGTTTCTCTCGAATATGAGCTTCATATTCATCTCTGAAGTATTTTATCGTCGTGAGAACCGGATTAGGTGCAGTTTGACCCAGCCCACATAGTGATCCGATTTTGACTGATTGGGCAAGTTCTTCCAGGAGCTCGATATCACCCTCTTCACCATATCCTCTGGAAATGTAATCTACAATCTCCCACAATCTTTTCACACCTTCACGGCAGGCGCTACATTTGCCACACGATTCAAATTTACAGAATTCCAGGAAGTATCGGGCGACATCCACCATACAGGTGTCTTCGTCCATTACGATCACACCACCCGAACCCATGATGGATCCGGCATCACGCAGGCTGTCATAATCGATAGGCAGGTCAAACATCCGTTCGGGTATACAACCTCCAGAAGGGCCTCCTGTTTGGACAGCTTTTACTTTCTTACCTTTTGGAACACCTCCACCAATACCTTCGACCAATTGGCGAATACTAATTCCCATGGGAACTTCGATCAGACCGGTATTATTTACCTTACCTACAACTGAGAATATCGTGGTTCCTCTATTTTTATCGTTTCCGATACGGGCAAACCAGTCGGCTCCATTGTTAATGATATGCGGAATCCAAGCCCACGTTTTTGTGTTATTAATATTGGTTGGTTTTCCCCATAAACCACTTTGAGCAGGATAAGGAGGACGAGTACGCGGTTCACCTACGCGACCTTCAATGGATGCCATCATCGCGGTTTCTTCTCCACACACAAAAGCACCCGCACCCAGCTGTACTTCAAGATCGAAACTGAAATCACTGCCAAGAATATTATTTCCTAAAAAGCCATATTCCCGTGCCTGAACAATTGCTTTTTTGATCATTTTTACTGCCAGAGGGTATTCATGGCGAATATAAATGTATCCCTTACTGGCACCAATGGCATAGGCTCCCAGAATCATACCCTCCAAAATGCTATGAGGATTTCCTTCAATAATGCCCCGATCCTGAAATGCACCTGGATCACCTTCATCAGCATTACAGACAATATAGCGCTGATCAGCATTTGCCTTTCGGCACAATTCCCATTTTATGGCTGCAGGGAATCCCGCCCCACCACGTCCACGAAGATTTGCTTTTTTGACTTCTTCCAACACCTGATCTGAAGTCATCTCAAAAAGTGCTTTTGAAACAGCCTTATACCCATCAACAGCAATATAATCTTCGATTTTTTCCGGATCAATGATGCCACTGTTTTTTAATAACACACGGGTTTGTTCTTTATAAAATGGGACTTCATATTCATAAAGAACTTTTTTCTCCGTGATTGGATCAGTGTATAACAATCGATCTACCACTCTCCCATTGACGATTGTTTCAGAAATGATATCCTTTGCATCTTTGGGTTTGACATGCGTGTAAAAAATTTTCTCCGGATGAACAACCACCAAAGGACCTTGTTCGCAAAAACCAGGGCAACCAGTCGTTTTTAGTTCAACTTTCGCATCCACCCCCTGATCCTGGATAGCTTTTCTGAGTGATTCTGCAACCTGATCCGATTCCAGCGCCAGGCACCCTGTACCTCCACAAACCATAAGGATAGGTTTGGACGCGTCTCTGGCAGACAGAATTTGCTTGCGTTGTTTTTCCAGTTCAACTGGTGTAATTCTTTCAGTCATCAGCGACAGCCTCCTTCTCGACATATTTATTGATTACTCGTTCAACTTTACTGACAGACATGTTGCCATAATATTTGTTATCAATGGTCATGACTGGACCAATCGCACAACAACCAAGGCAATTAACCTCATCAAGTGAAAATTGCAAATCTTCTGTTGTTTCACCAGGTCCAATTTTCAATACACGGTCAACCTGGTCAACAAGCATATTACTTCCGCGAACATGGCAGGCTGTTCCTTTGCAAACAGTAATAATATGCTTTCCTCTGGGTTCCAGACTGAAGACTTTATAAAATGCTGCTACCTGATAAATGCGAATTGTTGGGACATTTAATTTTTCCGATATTTTTTCCAACGCTTCGGGTGGAAGATAATGAAATTCTTCCTGGATCGCTAACATTGCCTGGATCAGATCATTTTCGTCCTTTCCATGCTCACCTATGATTGTTTCAACTTTGTTAATATCAATTGCCATAAGTTTTGTATCCCTTTCTGAGATTTAATTTTCTTCTGATAATGATTGGATTTCTGAAACTAAAATATATTTCGTCTGTGGTGAAAGTGACCAGGGACATGCTGCCACACAATTGGCACAATCAATGCCACCATTCTCTTGCCAGAACATGTAGCATTTTTCAACATTAACTGGCCAGCGTAATATTCCTGGACGATTTGAAATGGAGGTCTGTTCAGTGGTACGATCTTCAAAACGAATAGCCCGTGCAGGGCAGGCCTGTGCACAGGCATGACATGTTTCACAATATTTCTGGATTCCAAAATCAATCGGTTTATCCGGAATTAGAGGTATATTTGTGAACACTTTACAAAGTCTTTGCCGTGGTCCAAATTCTGGACTGAGCATAAGACCAATTCTGCCAAGTTCACCCAAGCCTGCACTGATTGCTAATGGAATATTTTGGCCAGAATCATTCCCGGATGGTATCGCTTCATAACCCAGCATTCGAATGTATTTAGCCAACGATGATGAAATCTCAGCCATGTGAGAATAAGCTAATGCAGTTGCTGCACTGGCTTCTGGTCCTGGAGAACCATGTATCATTTCCCATTTCATCTCAACGCCTAACATGATGACATATTGTAATTCATCTCCACCGGGCCTGCATTTCCGGTAAATGGTTCAAAATAATTCTCATATAACCAACGCTTATCCACTTTGGTTATTCCAACCAGATCAGCTCCATAAAATCTGGCTACCTGTTTTATCCGTTCTGACATTTCCGCTGGATCTTCAATTTGATATTTTTCAGGATTAACTTCATCTTCCCAGTTATACAGACCACCAAACTCGCGAATGTGACCAAAATAACCTGGATAGTATGGATGCAGACTTCCGGCTGTGTCATCAACATGAATTGCTCCAGCCACCAGAGCATTTCCTTCCATAAAAGCGAAGGATCGGTAAGTGTAACAAATGGCATTACTTTTCCGACACGTTGTTGATATTCTTCATCCCAGGCGATGCGAGAAAATATTGTATTTTTCTCATCAAAGCGTTTCACGTTGACAAGATACTCACTGAATGTAGGCTCATCTACCCGATTTATTTCCGGTAATAACCTGACATGCACATTCAAAAGATGCGCCTGCATTTGTTCAATTTTTGTAAATCTTTCACCACAGGCTTGACAGAACCATGTATTGATCTTTGGTGGAGTCACTGGTGTATTTGTTGCTTCCGGTGTAAGAAATGTATGCGGGGATGTTGGAACAGTTTTGTATCCTTCATACTGAATTTGTGCATCAGAAGTAGCTTGTGACATTGTTTCGGGTGCACATGCCGAAAGGATTTCCGCTGCTCCCAACACTTAACCCAAGTAATCCGGCTGCCCGGATAAAATCTCTACGGTTTAATTCTCCCTAATGAAGTTTTCTTAATACTTCGGCTATTTTTGGGTCCATAATTGTCCCTTATTATGTTGATTATTCACTATCACGAATCGCTAGATAATCGATGATCTGATGCTTTCTGTTCATCTGTGATTTGCATTCCTGCCATTACCATTCTATTGACTGTTGTTTCCCAGATTTCTCTTGAGTATTTGGCATTATCGACCTGAACAATCGAATGGCAGGTACTGCATTTTGTTGCTACCAATGCCTGACCAGGATGCGGTGTGGGTGCAACAGGCGTCGGCTGATCCACAACCAACTAAGACAATCGTTGCAATTACCAAAACGACGAAGAATGTATATTTAATTTTCATTTCTTTTTCCTCCATTTTTTTAATCATAATTAATTTTTATGTCATTTAGTTTGGTTGGAATCATTTGATATCCAATTCAAACTAAATTTATTCGTCAATTTTTTATGGAAAAATCCAGATAAAACACCCAAAACTGCAGCAGCAATGGCCAAATAAAGTCCTGGTTGAATCAAAGTATAAACATCTACCAGAGCAAATCCCCCATAACTGCCAACTCCATGGCCTTGAATAGGTACTTCATAAAGAGCGGCTACCCCTTGTATTCGAGCTAAGAATCGCCAGATCGCCAAACCAACCAGAACTACCTCCAATGGATGATGTTATGGCAATTCCTTTTCCCCTTATAAATGATCCTAAGAGGAACAGAAAAATACATATTATTAATAAGATTAACAAAATTGTCATTTGTGGACTGCGTTTATAACCAATAAAATCACTGGCAGGACCATCAATCAGATATGGGTATATATCGGTTGGTCGGTTCATCACAGAAACCTCTAATGTCCACCAGGGGAAAAGCATCGAAATGATTAATGAAATTCCTGCAAATAAAGCCAGAGGATTGATACCAAATTTAATTTTCTTCAATAAAACCTCCTCCTGGTTTTCAACTGATCAAACGTGTAAAAATACGAACAAGCCCAGGGCGTTTTGCCAACGCAGGGATCAGTGCTTTTCCCCATTCCCGACGCATCATTCGTGATAACAAGCGACGACCTAAACCAAATTTGGCAATATGACCCCCATCAGGCGTAATATGCCAGTAATTAGGTGCTGCAACCGGCTTCCAACGGCCGGTGACGATTTTGATAATCTCCATGGCTGCCAATGTTCCCGTTATCCAGACAATCGGGGCAATTTGAGGATGAGGTAATTTCCCTTCACAAAAACCTTCAAACCACTCCTGGGTCCATCCTCCTAAACTGCGATAGTAATACAAAATGGAACGATTTTCTTTGCTTTCCATGAAAACTTTTAGTTCATCATAGGAAGCTTTGTATGGCATGGTCAAACATTCAGAGGCGTATGGACCACCTGGCATAAAGGATGACACGCGCCCAAGAGCTCCAGCTGGATATGACATGATAGCTGGTATACCAGCATCAACACTTGCATCCAGCATGGAAACACTCAATGGCCAACTATCTGCAGCAGGCATAATTGCATCCCAGGCTTCTTGTTTGATAACAGATGATATTTCATCAGGTCGTAATTCCCGTGGAATTATATTGATTTTTGCTTCCGGATTAATTTTTAAGATAGACTCTTTGGTGACAACACCTTTATTTTGTCCGATCGTATCAAAATTACAACATATCTGACGATTGAGATTTGACACCTGAAATGTATCAAACTCGTAGATTGTCATTTTTTCTATGCCACTTCGGGCAAGTGAAATTGCAACAATCCCACCAATACCACCACTACCAATAATCAAAACATTTCGCATTGCGAAGCTTCTCCTGTTCTTCAGGAGAAAAAACACCATAATTTCGTTCAAAAAGGAATTTGTATTCTGTATTCTGGCTTTTTAATTTATCCATAAAGCAACAATGTTCGTAATGAATTTTTAATGATTAGATTCGAGGCTCCATCTTATTTAAATAATCTGGAGCCTCGATTGTATTTAGTTATTTCCCAATTTCAGATTACAGATGTTCTTTCGCAACATCTCCAGCTACGTCATCGATACCCAATTTCTTGAGCGTATCCAATGTCGGGACACCTTTATCCTCGGTCCAACCACGTTCTTTCCAATAAGCAGGTAATGCTTCATTGAACAAAACGTCTGGTTTTCCTTCGTAGGCAACAGCGCCTTTTTGTGAGCCAGTTGGCAGTGGATCATTGAACCAGCGTGGAGGTACCTGTCGATCCCATTCCGCTTTTGGATCCTTTAATTGTCGGATGTGGATCTCGAATAAGCGGGAAAGAGCATATTCACGGGCACCAACCAGTTGAAGATCCTCATCACTGAAATCACTCCAACCAGTAGCAGCTTTGATCAGGTCAATACGGCTGCCAGACCAGTGACCAGCAGCAAATTGGCAATGTACCAGTGAATTCTGTGCAGCGCTGACATTCTGACCCAGCAATCGCTGCTGCCCAGTCACCTGTCTTGAAGCCAGCTGTTCCACCACCTGTATGGGCACAGGCACGATTGACAGTCACATATTCCATTGCATTCTTATCAGCAGGGCTACGAACGTCATGTGCTGGTTGTCCATAGTGGTGAGCAGTCATAGAGTAATTCATTATCTCTGGATTACCCTTCAATTCTGCAAAATAACGGGCAGTTTCGTAGGTTCCTTGAGCCAATTTGTCACCAATACCTTCGCGAGTGGCAATTTTCGTCACCAATTCATCAACCGCATGTACATCGCCCCATTTCAGGTCAATACCATCCAGATCATTCTTATCGATGAAGCCACGTTGGACCAGTTCCATCAATAATGCCGAGATTATTTCCACCTTCAATGAAGTCAAGACTGTAGTTATCGTGTATAAAGGTCGTGTATTGGAGTTTGGCAAGATGTTCTGCCTGATCTTTTACGGATCCGGTAAATGGCTGTCCAGGATCAGTCACCTTCCATTTCCATGTAACCAAGATTTCCGCCAACCATACCCATGGCTTCCCAGTCCGGCATATCAGACATGACACGATCCATTAATGGATCTGCTACTGGTAATTTCTACCGGGTAGAGACAATGCAAATTACAACCATAGCAGGATGTTTTGCGCACAAAGCTGGTTTGATCCATGAATGGACCAGTAATTGCTTTTACATGCGGGTCAGCCCAGGAGCACCACTGCCAGTTACGAATCGGGAAGGCATCTTCCACATAAGCCGAATTTGCACCGATACCAGCAGTACCGTATGATCGCCAGAAGTAGTCGCCTCGTTCAGATTTCTGAATTCCACTGACAAGCGCAAGGAATGTCTTCTTGTCAGCTAACTTGTGACCTTTGGTTCCGCGCACAACAACTGCTTTGAGGTTCTTGGAGCCCATGACAGCACCAGCTCCCCAACGTCCAGCAGCACGGGCACCTTCAGTGACAACACAGGAATACCAGACCTGGTTTTCACCACCCTGTCCAATCGCCATGACATGTGCCAGGCGTTTGGCATGCATACCTAACCGTTTGGGTGGACGCATGGCTGCCCACTGTAGGATTCAGGTCAGCATCACGCAGCATACCTTCACGTAATTCTGTTTCAGCTAATACTTCGCTCTTCAGAATTAATTCTGATTCTTCAACACCTTTACCCCAGACATGGCTAGCATCACGAATTTCAATCGTGTCATCCAATACAGCCAGATAAACGGGTTTAGATGCTTTTCCAACAACCTGAATACCATCCCAACCAGCATATTTCAATTCAGAACCAAAGTGTCCACCACAGGTGGATGCGCAAAAGATATTGTATGCGCTTTTAGTTACTAAAGTGATACGGGCGTTGGGTGAAGCACCGGTCACAGGTCCAATCATAAACTGTAATAAATTATCTGGTCCAAGTGGGTCCAATTTGGGATCAAAAATTCCTTCTTTAAAAAGGAAGTAGGCTCCCATGGCTGATCCACCGAGGTATTTGCGATAAATTTCCTCTGCCGGTTCAATAATAGTTACAGTTTCGGTTGTTAGGTCAACACGAGCAATTTTTCCGGTAAATCCAAATATATTCAGCCATTATAGGTCCCTCACATGATTATAGATTTTTCTGTAAAGTAACTCTGCATAGTCCGAAGGAGTATTTGCAAAATAACGGCCATTTCGCGCAGCTGGTACCCAGGTTAAGGCACCAGGTTCTGGGCAGGCTTTGACACATTCAGGATCACCACCGCAGCGGCTGCAAACTTGAGCTTTTCGGTCAATCGGGTCAAATGACATGCCGCTGGCAAATTGATCTTCACAAATCTCTGCGCAGCGCCAGCATTTATCAATACCCAAACACTTCTCGCGATCAACCCACTTATACCCCATACCATAATATCCAGCTTCACCTTCGCCTTCAGGTACGGTTATGATAGCTTCTTCTGGACATACAGCTTCACAGGGGAATTTACTTGAACCTTCCGCCCATTCATATAAATTACAATATGAACACACGTTCACAACGTCTACATATTGGAAACGCATGGGACGAATTCGAGCAAATTCCAGACTAACTATATTCGCTGTCTCCTCTGGGTGAAGAAGAGCAGCATATTTCTCAGAGCATGCTACAGCGCAAATCATACAGCCTGTGCATTGAACTGAATCAAAGACCAGGTTGTAACCAGCTTTGTAGGGTGATTCTTCGCCTTCCACTGGTGCTTCAGCAGCTGGAGCTTCAACGACTGGTGCAGCTGGCTTTCCGATCACTTGATTGCCTATAACTCCACCAATAACGAGACCAGCAACCCCAGCCCCTGAACCAACTAGAAACTCCCTTCGGGATACGCCCGAGGCAGAAGTTTCAGCCTTTTGCGGTTCTTTCGTAGGCTTCGGTGCTTCATCTCTTCTTTTTATTTCTGCCATAATTATTGCCTCCTCTATTTAAAATAATGTTGGGCTTGCTTATAATCAACACGAAATTTGGATATATGATTTTTTTGGTGATCCTCTCCTTCCTTGCAACAGCCAACAATTTAAACGCAAATTACCCTGATGGTCACAGGATGTTCCAAAATTGAAAAATGTCCGGATTGAAGCTGTCGCGCATATAGATTTTCTCATTAGCGGAAATATTTCAGATAGACATCTGAAAACGGAGGTACTACTTGTAATATAAATAGGATACCAAATTGAACTCGAAAATAAAATATTACGATGAGGTATCTTTTAAAACTAGATGGATAATCTTATATAGCCCAGACGGGTTATATAATTGAAAATAAATTAACAAATTCTGATTAAAATGAATGCCTTAGGATTTAGCTTCATTCTCCTGATCAGCAATTCCCTGGCGCACCGCATAAACAGCAGCTTGAATTCGGTTTCGCAGGTGTAATTTTTCAAGAATATTGCGCAGATGAATTTTTACCGTATTTTCAGATATCCCCAACGTATCAGCTATTTCTTTATTCATTAACCCTTGGGCAACATTTTTTAAAATCGTTATTTCTCTTTCGGTGAGTTCTTCTACCTGATCTTCTGAATTATTTCCAGTCTGGCTTCCGCGACTGAATTCACGAAAAATTTTTGTCGCCATTGCACTGGAGAGGATTGCTTCCCCTTTTGCGATCGAGTCTAACAAATCCAGCAATTGATACAATTCAAGATCTTTTAACAAGTAACCCTGGGCACCAATTTTTATTGCTTCAAATAAATATTGATCATCATCTGAAGCTGTCAGCATTACGATCTTCGTATCCGGTAAAATCTGCTTAATGGATCGGGTAGCCTGTAACCCATCACATTTCGGCATATTGATATCCATCATAATCAAATCTGGACGCAATACTTTGGCCAATTCAATTGCTTCACAGCCATTGCTGGCTTCTCCAATCACTTTTATGTTTGGTTGAGCATCTAATAGGGATGCCAATCCTTTTCTAAATAAAACATGATCATCAACAAGCATTATCCGTAACATAATCGTTATCCTTTACCGGATGTAGATAGATGGAATTTGAATTAATATTTTGGTTCCTTTTCCAGGCTCAGAATCAATTTTAAGTCTTCCATTGATATATTGAACTCGTTCTCGCATAATTTGCAATCCAAAACTCTGTTTGGATGTATCTTTTGTTGAAATTTCCTTCGGATCAAAGCCACTACCGTCATCCTCAATACTGATATTAATTTCTCCTAGATACTGCCAGCATTGTATCCAAACTTTGTGAGCACAGGCATGGCGACGCACATTGGATAGCGCTTCCTGGACGATTCGCATCAACTGATTGGCTACTTCTGGAGAAAATTCTAGGGAAGAACTATCATCCACCGTTAATCTCACTTCAAGACCGTAATATTGCTGATATTCTGTCAAATATTCTCGCAAAGCACTGAAGAAATCTCCATGGTTGGAGTCTGTGTTACGCAGATTGAATATTGCTTCCCGGATATCAGTATATAGGACGCTGGTTGTGTTAATCAATTCACCCAAATGAGATCGTGCTTTTTCAATATCTTGCTTTGCCAACATATCATGGGTCATAATTGCTTTTATTTTTATATATCCCATGGCTTGAGCCAAATTATCATGTAATTCCCGGGCTATCCTGTTTTGTTCTTCTAATGTTGCTCCATAGCGAAGCTGTTGGTGCAAACGCGCATTTTCAATGGCAACAAACACGTGATAACCCAGTTGTTTTAATAACTGAATATCTGTGCGGGAGAACTGGCGAAATTGCTTTGATAACACACCAATCATTCCTAAGAATATTTCACCCAAATGCAACGGAATGGCTAAGTAAGAATCAAATTCTTCCACGTCAAAAAAAATTCGGTTTTTGGTTTGCGTGTCACTGCTTCGAATGATACTGCCCGAAATAATTTCTCCATCGTACAATTTTCTGCCATTACTATTCTCATCCAGCTGGATGATGAGTCCTTCCAGTTTTTTTCCACCCTCTCCGTTGGCGGACCATATCTTGATCTCCTGACATGTCTCCTGAAATAATCCAACAACACCTACATCGGTATTTACCAAAGTTCTGGCTGATTCGGCCACAGCCTCAAGTACTTCACTAAGGATTAAGGAGGAAGATATCTTTGTACCAAGTTGATATAAAGTCATGGCATCATCTTGTTGTTTCTTGGCTTTGGCAACCAGGAATGCGTTATCGATTGCTACACCAATTTCGCGGCCTAAACTTTCTAGGAAGAAAATATTTTCACTTTCATAATTTGGCAAGGAAGGAGAAATCAATTCAATAACACCAATCACCATTGTTCGGGAAATTAAAGGAAAACCAAAATAAAAATGACCCCGATACTTATTTCTCATTTCTGAGCTAAAGCGTTTGTCTTCATGAATTTTCGGAACAAACATGGCTTTTTGCAAATTGGCTATTTCCTGTACAAAATCCATTCCCGCCTGTCTGTTGATTTCTATTTCCTGCGTCATCCTGTCTTCTATCCCATAAGAACGCCACATTTTATAATTTTCTGTTTCATCATCCTTTAAATAAATTAAACTTTCAGTTATCCCCAGTCTTTTCACTAAAACATTTTCAGTGTAATGTAAAATTTGATCCAAATCTAACATCTGAGTAACAGCTAATCCAACTTCATTTAAGATTTCAAGCCTGTTTTTCTCTTTTTTCCAATCAGAAAGCGAGATACCAGCCAAAGACTTATCCCCATTTGATGGTATTCTTTTAGATTGAAGATTTCCGTTTAGAATTTTTTTCTTGGATTCCATTAAACATACCTGGCTATCTTATAATCGAATATTAAAAATAATATATAGAAACCGGAAACTTGTTTAGTTCAAAAAAGGTAAAGATATTCGAACTAGATTTATTTGTAATATGTAATAATCCAGTTTTTGTCATCTATTTCCACACGAGGATAATGTAATTTCGAATGCTCACTCATAAATGACCAGATCATTTTTGTATTATATACTAGCACACTTCTCATTATTAATACAATTTTTTCTGGATACCCTTCATTAATAAGAACTATTAAAGACAAATCTATGGATTTACAGTACTTCTTCTGTTGAAATCAATATGAAAATATTGAAAAATTTTTCAATCGGATGGCTGTGCTAAAATTAATACATATTCATTGAGGAGAAAATAATGACTGATATTGTCATATGGGATAATTCACTTTTATCTTGGCTGAAGGCTTTGATTTCATTTATCGGAATTTACCTTTTACTCGTTATCTTTATCAAATTGGCTAAAAGTCGTTTGAAAGCTATTTTGGAAAAAAATGCTATATTACCTACTACCTATATTCTGACATTTCTAGTCCAAACGAAAAACTTTTTTTTACTCATTTTGAGTCTTTACATCGCCTCTGTTTGGGTTTTTCTTTCCGAAAAACCGAGTATATATTTAAATACAATCTTCATGATTGCTCTTTGGTTTCAGGTTGGCATATGGGTTAATCATCTGATCATAAAATTTATAGATATCCGAAATCATAAAGAAACCAATGGTGAAGATAAAACTACAATGAATGCAGTGAAGACCATCCTCAGGATTGTTTTATGGAGCATCGTCTTAATTCTTGTAATTGATAATATTCCTGGTGTTCAAATAACCGCTCTCATCACAAGTTTAGGAATTGGTGGTATAGCGATAGGATTGGCTTTGCAAAACATATTGGGCGATTTATTCGCTTCTTTATCCATTACGTTGGATAAACCTTTTATCATAAATGATTTGATCCAGGTGGATAATCACATTGGTACTGTTGAAAAAATTGGTTTAAAAAGTACTCGAGTTAGGAGTCTTTCTGGAGAACAGTTGATTTTTTCAAATTCTGATTTGTTAAATTCCAGGATTCAAAATTTCAAAAGGTTGGAAAGGCGCAGAAATTTACTCAAATTAGGCGTTCTTTACCAGACGACACCAGAACAATTAAGGAAGATCCCTGAAATTATTAAGAATAATTTTTCAAAATATGAAGATATTACCCTTGATCGAATTCATTTATCAGAATTCGGAGATTTTTCAATCAATTATGAGTTGGTCTACTGGGTTGAAAGTTCCGATTATTCACTCCATATGGATGTAAAACAAAAAATCCTTCTGGAAATTTTTGATGAGTTTATTAAAAATGAAATTGAATTTGCTTACCCCACTCAGTCGATTTTCATTGAAAATAATAGAAACTCAACTCCGCTTACATGACAATAATAACGAATGTAATTTGTATTATCTCAATAAATCGGGGTAAATGGGTGTTTTTGGCAGACGTACGCCTACCAAAAACACCCTGACCACTAATTATTGTAAGGACACTGTAATTTTTATAAAAAATTAACTTACATTCATTTGTTAAAATGATCTTTAATTGCATGCTATAATTCATCTATTATAAATAAAAGGAGTCACAAATGCGTTTCGGACCAACTGAATTGATCATCATCCTTGTTATCATTTTATTACTCTTCGGTGTAGGCCGTATCAGCAAGATTGCCGGTGAATTAGGTAGCGGTATTCGTTCTTTTAAAGATGGATTGACTGGCGATAAAAAAGACGAAGACGAAGAATAATAATAAAATCCTTATAAACTTCTTAAGCAGGTAAGATTCTATGAGCTTTTTCGGCATCGGACCGATGGAACTTATTTTCATTTTAATTATCATGATTTTGGTATTAGGTCCCAAAAACATGGTAATCAGTGCTCAGAAATTAGGCATCACCCTCCGAAAAATTGTTAAATCTCCTCTATGGGCAACCGTAATGGATACATCACGAGAAATTCGGGAAATTCCAACTCGTTTGATCCGTGACGCAGGGATTGAGGAGGATCTTAAAAACATCAAGTCCACCACCGATTCTTTAAAACATGTCGGTAATTTTTCTGTCCCTATTGATCCAATTTCGGTTAATTTATCAAAAAAAGATAATCAAGAAAAAATCAACACTATTCTTCCTGAACAACCTGCAGAGGAACAAGAAATACTTAGCGGTTCTTCTACCTCAGAGACCAGCCAGGAAAGCGATCCTGAATCGCAAAACAGTGATACAACAAAAAATCTGGAAACTTAATCTATACCTTCATATAAATCTATGAGCGCTGAAAAATCACCTACAATGTCTATATGGGATCATATCAATGAACTGAGAAAACGTTTGTTTGTCGCAGTCATTTCATTGTTCATAACCACTTTAATCAGCTTTGCTATTGTCCCGTTTTTATTGGATTTTATAACGGTTCCAGTTGGAGGAATTGAAAACCTACAATCCATAGAAATAACCGAGAACATTGGTGTTTTTATGCGTATTTCCCTTCTATCGGGTTTTCTATTCGCTTTTCCCATCATTCTTTCTCAAATATTGATATTCCTTGCTCCAGGATTAGAAAAAAACGAGAAGCGTTGGATATTCATCATCATTCCAATTGCAACAATTTTATTCCTTTCAGGGGCTGCATTTGCCTATTTTGTCATGCTTCCTGTAGCAATCCCTTACTTGATTAATTTTCTGGGAGTTCCAACCACCCCACGTTTATTAAGTTATATAAAATTTACAACAAGTTTGATTTTTTGGCTGGGCATTGGGTTTGAATTACCAATTGTTGTCTTTGCATTAGCAAAATTCCGCCTGGTTACTCCACAAACATTGCTCAAGCAGTGGAGAATTGCGATTGTAATAATTTCTGTTCTTTCAGCTGCAATAACACCCACGATTGATCCGATAAATATGGCTATTCTCATGTTGCCATTATTCCTGTTATATCTGATCAGTGTATTATTTGCTTTTATTGCAATACGTTAGTGTCATTTTAGGAGTGTTCCATGTCTCATGTAGAACTGAATCACGATGAACAACCTATCAGGTTATTCAAATCGAATTTTATGGAGTTGTTTACTCATATCAGTCCCATCGCCATTCTAATCATCTGGATCCCCATTCTGGTAGTTTGCTTCTGGCTTGGATCATTGCACCCGAAAAGTGATTGGTCCATAACAATATTTGGTGTTCTGATAGGTCTTTTTATCTGGACTTTTTCAGAATATATTCTGCATCGATTTCTCTTTCACTTCAAACCTCATAATGGCTGGCAGGAAAGAGTCGCATTTCTATTTCATGGTGTGCATCATGCACAACCGAAAGTCAAAACCCGTCTGGTTATGCCACCGGCTGTTAGCATTCCTTTGGCTTCATTATTTTATGGTCTTTTTTATCTTGTTTTTGAGGTAATTTTGAACGCAGGGCAATGGATGTTCCCGGCTTTCGCTGGTTTCTTAATTGGTTATTTGATTTATGATCTTATGCATTATGCTACGCACCACTTTCCTATGCGAAAAGGTATCTGGAAACAATTAAAGCGGCTGCATATGCAACACCACTATAAATACCCAGATCAATTGTTTGGTGTCAGTTCACCGATTTGGGATTATGTATTCTCAACGCTTCCCAGGGAGAAATAGTTCGATTTTTTGGGGGGTATGAAAGGATTTCTGCATGTCAGATAAAATACCAATGATCCAAGTTCAAGGCTCACATTCTGAAATTGGACGGCAAATTGGAGAAAGTATGCGTCCTCAAATTCAGCATGGAATTGAGAACGCTAAAGTCATGATTCACAAAACATACGATCAACTTCAATTAACATGGGATGGCGCTATCATCCAGGCGAAAAAATACATCCCTTTTGCAGAAGAACGCTACCCTCAATATGTTGATGAAATGAAAGGCATTGCAGAAGGAGCAAATGTTCCTTATGATGAAATCAGAGTTGTCAATGCAATGGAAGCGGTTACCAGTGATGCCCTTCATTTAACAAAATGCACTTCCTTCTCAGTAAATCAAAGCATGACAGCCAATAGCAATGTACTGGTTGCTCATAATGAAGATTGGACGCCAGATGAGGAACTGGATGTATTTCTGGTGCATGCCAAACCCGTCGATGAACCTCCTTTTCTGGCAATGACCTATGGTGGTCTTTTACCGAATATTGGTTTTAATGCGAATGGTATTTCCCAATGTTGTGACTCGGTTTATCCTAACGACAGCCGGATGGGTGTTCCCCGTATTATTTACTCGCGCGCAGTGCTGGCTGCTACCACGCCAGCAGATGCGATCAGACGGATCCTGATTTCACAAAGGGCTGCTGGTTATAACCATTTGATCGTTCATGAAAGTGGAGAAATGTACAATATTGAAGTATCTGCCAGGCAATTTGGCATGATCTATGGTGAGGACGGTTACCTGGTGCACACGAATTTTTACTTAGATCCATTGATGCGTACTCTTGAAGATGAGCCAGATGAACTCATCAGCGCCAGAGTCCGTTACTATCGCGCATTAAGGTTGCTGAAACAAACAGACAAACATACCATCAGAACGCTCCAGCGAATTCAAAAAGACCACATCAATTACCCTGATTCAATTTGCAATCATGGAATAGACAAGAATATATTAAATAGTGAGAAGACAATCATGTCGATGGTCATTGATTTGACCAATCATCAAATGCATGCAGCCTGGGGATCACCCTGCAAAAGCACTTATAATACCTATCAATTGAATGATTGATTAACAACAATTTAACATTTATTTACGGAGGACCATGAAAGAGCTTCACGGTTTTGAATTAGTCAAGGAAGTTGATGTTTCTGAAATAAACAGCAAAGTAATGTTGTATCGCCACATCAAGACCGGTGCAGAATTAATGTCCATTATTAACGATGATGAGAATAAAGTATTTGGGGTAACTTTCCGGACGCCGCCAATCGACTCTACCGGATTGCCGCACATCATGGAGCATTCAGTATTGTGTGGATCCAGAAAGTACCCTGTCAAAGAACCATTTGTTGAGCTTATTAAGGGTTCACTGAATACCTTTTTGAATGCCTTTACTTATCCGGATAAAACCTGCTACCCGGTTGCGAGCACAAATTTACAGGATTTTTATAACCTGGTGGATGTCTACCTGGACGCTGTCTTCTACCCGCTCATCACCCCACAAACCCTGATGCAGGAGGGTTGGCATTATGAGTTGAATACCCTGGATGATGAATTATCTTTCAAAGGTGTCGTGTTCAATGAAATGAAAGGGGCTTATTCTTCTCCTGATGATATTTTGGGGGATGAAAGTCAAATGCAATTGATGCCAGACACACCTTATGGATATCAATCCGGTGGTGATCCAGAATGCATCCCTGATCTGACCTATGAGCAATTTAAGAATTTCCATGAAACTTTTTATCACCCAGGCAATGCAAAAATTTACTTTTATGGGGATGATGCTCCTGAAAAACGTTTGGAGTGCGTCAACGAATATCTTCAGGATTTTGATCAAATTCAAGTAAATTCCTTGCCAGCGTTACAACCGAAATTTTCCAAACCGGAACGAAGGACCATTCCCTACGATAGCGGAGAAGAGACAGAAAATTCAAAAGCCTATTTGACAGTCAACTGGCTTTTGCCGGAAGGAACTGAGCCTGAATTGGTACTCAGTCTGGGAATTCTTGAACATATTTTATTAGGAACACCGGCTTCACCCTTACGAAAAATTCTGACCGAGTCTGGATTGGGGGAAGATGTCGTTGGTAGAGGTTTAGCAGATGAAACACGTCAGATGGCTTTCTCAACTGGCATGCGTGGAATTGAAACAAAAAATCTGGACCATGTTGAAACGCTCATTCTCACTGCTCTTGAAAATATTGTTAAAGAAGGGATTGATCCAAAAACGATTGAAGCCTCCATCAATACCATTGAATTTAGCTTAAGAGAAAACAATACAGGACCATACCCCCGAGGGTTAATTGTTATGTTGCGTACCCTTAGTGCTTGGTTGTATGACCGGGACCCCATCCCACCGCTTGCCTTTCAAAAGCCTTTGGATGAAATCAAATTAAAATTATCGGATGGATCATTTAGATTTGAAAATCTGATCCGTTCTTATTTGTTAGAAAACAAGCATCGTATTACGGTAATTCTTACTCCTGATTCAACTATTGGTGCAAAACGCATTGAAAAAGAAAAAATTCGCTTGAAACAGGCGCAAATCAATTTTTCTCACGAACAGCTGGAACAAATCATGCTGGATACACTGGAATTAAAAAAGCGGCAGGAAACACCTGACTCACCTGCAGCGCTGGCTACCATTCCCATGCTTGGGAGAGACGATCTGGATCCAAAAATAAAAACTCTGCCTTTACAAATCATGCAGAAAGAACCAGCTACTATTTTGTTTCATGATCTCTTTACCAGTGAAATTCTTTATGTAGATTTAGGTTTTAATCTGCTGTCATTATCACCAGAGCAACTTCCTTACATGCGTTTATTTTCTCGTGCTTTGTTAGAAATGGGCACGCAAAAGGAGTCCTTTGTAGCGTTAATTCAGCATATCGGAAGAGAGACTGGTGGTATCCATCATTCGCTTTATACTTCGGAAAAAGCCAGGCAAAATGGCTCTGTTGCTTATTTATTCCTGCGCTCTAAGGTAATGGTGAACAAGCTTTCTGCATTAATGTCAATATTAACAGATATTTTGCTGGTACCAAATTTCAGTGATAAGGAACGTTTCCGCCAAATCTTATTGGAAGAAAAATCAGGTATGGAAGCCGGGCTGATCCCATCCGGCCATCGAGTAGTCAATAACCGTCTCAAATCCCAATACTCTCTATCAGCCTGGATGACAGAACAAATGAGTGGAATAGATTACCTGTTCTTCATCCGATCACTCATCAATAATTTCGATCAGGAATGGGAACGAATTTCCGCCACCCTCGAAGATATAAAACATAGTTTGTTCAATCAAAACAATCTATTAGTCAATATAACCATAGACCAACCTCATTGGGACTCAGTTCAAAAAGAGATAAACCATTTTGTTCATCTCTTACCATCTTCCGTGTTATCGCATCAACCCTGGAGTAAGAAAAGTCAGATAATCAATGAGGGTTTAATTGTGCCAAGTCAGGTAAATTTTGTTGGAAAAGGTGGAGATTTATACGCACTCGGATATAAAGATCATGGATCAATGAACGTAATTCTCCAATATTTACGCAGCACCTGGTTATGGGAAAAAATACGTGTCCAGGGTGGGGCTTATGGTGGTTTTTGCAGTTTTGACCGTCTCTCTGGAATTTTCACATTTCTATCTTATCGTGATCCCAATTTATTGAGCACGCTAGAAAATTATAATTTAACCGCCCAATTCCTCAACAGTTTTGAACTGAGTGAATCGGAATTGACCAAATCCATTATTGGGGCAATTGGTGAGTTGGATGCCTATCAATTACCGGATGCTAAAGGTTATACATCCATGGCACGGTATATTTTGGGAATTACAGACGATGATCGCCAGAAATTCCGGGATGAACTATTGTCCACCTCAGAATCGGATTTCCGTCAACTCGCCAAAATTCTGGAGGAATTGAACAAACTGTCCAGTATTATTGTGTTAGGTTCATCGGAAAACATAACCAAAGTGAACCTGGAAAACCAAATGTTCAGCGAAACCAGGAAGGTGCTGTAAAGTATTGAAAAAAAATATCAAAAAGAATCCAACGCAAAAAACCAATCGAATTACAGGGGCAGCAATTTTAGCGCTGCTTCTTATGATGGTTTTTATCCAGCGCACGAATCTTGATTGGCTGAAAAATTGGTGGGCTTTACTCTTCTTGATACCAGCCATCGCTTCCATTAATAATTCGTATACCGAAATTCAGAACAAAAAAGGATTCACATTCTCGTTGGCGAGCAATATAGTTGGAATTATTTTTCCATTCGCTATTTGTGTTATTCTGCTTCTGGGGCTGAATTGGAATATTATTCTGCCGGTTATCATCATATTATCGGGGTTATCTATGCTGGTGATTGGTTTTGTTAACGAAGAAAAAGGTTCTGGCAGGATTGTTCGAGCTCTTCATCCATGGTTTTTTTCCTGGGGAGCTGCTGTGATTCTTGTAGGCATAATAACCCTGGTGTCCAATTTGCAAACCAATCCAGATGGATCCGTCATCAATACCTGGTATGAAATTGCCCTATTTGTGGCAGCCTGTGGTGGGCTTGTATCAGCATGGATTGAATTCCACAGGCAAGGAAAGCCTACTTTTATTTTCATGGCTCACTTGTTGGTATCGTTTGTCATTTTAATTCCAGGGCTTTTAGTGATTATCAGGTGATTTTTAATACCACTCAATTTTTATGAAATGTTACTCTTAATGTGATATAGAGTCCAACGATCTTTCTACAAGCCCATGGGATTCAACCAGTGCTAGTTTCAGTGCAACAGCCAACATCCATCAAAAAGAGTAGGCGCTATCCTGGAATCAGTAACTTGAAACCGGTGGCGTGTTGGTCGGTGATGAAATATCTGTCAACATTCCATTTGCAACTTTTCCAGGAAAAAGGCGTATATTAAATATGAAAAATTAGAAATTTATCTCCATCCATACAGAAATGAGGATTTATGCCACAGGATCAAATTTTAACAAAATATTTTACAATCTTTGCAAAACCAAAAATGTATTTAACGCTCTTATATCTTTTTTTGGCATTCCCCCTTGGAATAGCGTATTTTGTGTTGTTGGTGGTCGGCTTTTCACTGGGATTTTCTTTGATAATCATTTGGGTTGGTTTATTAATTCTGGCATTGCTCTTTCCTACCATTTGGTTACTCATCTCATTTGAAAGATTACAAACTACCCATCTTTTAGGGATTTCAATTCCAATAACCTCACCTGTATCCAGTGAAAACATTTCACTTTGGCAAAAATTAAAATTGTTTTTGACCGACCCAGCAACCTGGAAAGGTGTTTTATTCATCCTATTAAAATTCCCCATTGGAATTATTTCATTTGTTGTACTCGTAACTGGTTTGGCTGTCTTGTTTTCAATGATATTTTCTCCATTAATCATATCCTGGAACCCCATCCATTTTGGTGTTTGGAAAGTTGATACAATTAGCGAAGCAATCGGATTATGTATGCTCGGTCTGATGGCACTACCAGGTTTGTTTCATTTTTATTATTTTCTGGGGCAGTCCATCGGGAAATTATCAGCAATGTTATTAAAACCAAAAGAATAAAAGGTTGTTAAAACCTTTCTAAAATCAAATTATATTTTATTAATAATCTAAAGGAGTAGAATATGGAAAACAAGAAATCGGGTTTTGCCTGGGGAATCATACTGATCCTCTTCGGTGCACTGTTATTGGCAAATCAATTGGTTCCAGGTTTGAAATCAATCTTTGATTGGCCATGGATCGTCATGGGAGTTGGAGCTGTATTTATTTTATTGGCGTTATTCACGCAAACTGGTGGTTTAGCCATCCCTGGCTGTATTGTGGGTGGGATCGGAGCTATTCTTTTTTATCAAAATATGACAGGGAATTGGGAAACCTGGGCATTTGCCTGGTCGTTAATCCCTGGTTTTGTAGGAGTTGGAGTTGCACTGGCAACGCTCATTTCTCCAAAGGAAAATCCGGATGGGCTCTCTGCCAGCCTTATTTTGATCTCAATCAGCTTGATTTTATTCTTCATCTTTGGTGGAGCAAGATTCTTTGGAGTCGATTCATTCATTCTCTGGCCAATCGTCATCATTGCACTGGGTGTGTTCTTATTGGTCAAAGGCGTTCTGAAGAAATAGCTGCAAATTAATGATCACAGGATTGATCTGGATTATTCTCGCGCTTCCATCCAATCTATAGCTGCCTGAATATCTGGATCAATCCCCAAAATATAATCCTCAATCGTCCATTTGACGTCAATATCTGGCGAATATCCCAGTCCTTCCACCAACCTGCCATCTGGACGGTAGAAGGCTGCAGTGGAATACCTTACTTTTCCACCTGGTAAAGAGAATTGGATGGGATTCCCCGTTGATCCGCCTGTAACCCGGCCAATTGAAATTGCCCGACCACTATCTATTAGCGCTCCAACCAACCATTCAGCGCTACTCATTACCGGATAGTCAGTTAATACAGCCAGTTTTCCTTGATAAATGTCGTCTCTCGGTTTGACTGAATAATTTACTGATTTTCTCCAGGCAAATTTATAAAGCCGCTTTCGTAATTCTTCATGCCCATAAGTAAAGTTTTCATCCAGAAATCTACCCGCGATCTTCTCAGCGATCCTGGAATCTCCGCCACCATTTTGTCGTAAATCCAGGATGATTCCTTGCAAATCCATGAGCTCATTCAAAGCATGATCAAATTCACTCACGATATCATCATTATTGTTCCATAACCGGTCAATTCGAATATATCCAATCTCATCATTCATCTGTTTCCAGGTTACAGATTTTGTTTTTTGAACACTAAAATTTGAAATCCAACCTGGTGGTGCACTCAGTTGTTTAATTTTTAACTCCAATTCTTCGCCATTTTTATCCATCACAGTTAAAAAAAGCACTTCATCCGCATCCTCCGGTACATCCAATAACTGGTTATAAGCTCTGATCTTGCTTGCCCACTGGGTGGATGCTTCATTTAATGAAATATCGATTTCAAGAACTATTTCTTCAATGGATTTTTCAGCGACTCGTAATATGATCATTCCCGGGCGTAAACCTGCCATCTCGGCAGAAAATCCAATTTGATCAACGATGGCCAAATCTCCCTGATTTGTTACCGATGCATAAAGCCTTATTATTCAGATTGGGTGTAATGACATCTGTATGAGCATCTTTCAACTCACCTAACATATGAGCAATAATCAGAAAATATTCCTGATCATTGGTTACATCCAGTGCCAATGGATGATACTTTTCGTACGTTTGATTCCAATCTACTCCTTTGAGCTCAAAATATGGATAAACTTCATCCATAGCCTTCCAGAGTTTCGTAAAGGATTTTTCAAAATTCTTTCCAATGATTGGAGTATTTTGAAAAGTCAATCGTTGCGAAAAGTAAAGTCCGGCAATCATCGTAACGATTACGAGTTGAATTACTAAGAAAATACTTTTTTGTTGTCGCTTTCCCCCTAATAAAATTCTGATCCAGAGATAGCCATGCAAAACAGCGCTGATAATTCCAATAAAAACAACGACCAATTGATTATTAAGATTCAAAAACCCAAATGCGATCAACCATCCTAAAGCAAAACCTAAAACACAATTGATAATAACCCATAAATAAATCATTACTTTTTTCATTTTGATTTTTCACCTTTATCAGATGATTTTAATTGATAATCTGATCTCCACCACAATATCCGAGACTAAACTTTTCCTGGTCATTTTATTGATTTTTTTCAATAATTTCGAGCAAATTTATCAAATCCAAAAATAGAAAGAAAATCAGTCTGGAAGATTTATACAAATTGATACAATTCTATTGACAAATGTGGAAATCATGAATAAACTTCTTTTCATGCTAAACAAAACTTTTTCTCTTCATCATCATCATATCTTTTTTACCCAACCTGACTGAGACGGTTTAATTTGATGTTGATGGATAAATAAACACAAACACAAAAGCCCCCAGTCACGGGGGCTTTTTATTTTAATCATAGATAGGATTTTTATATGAGTACAGAACCCGAAAAAAGAAACATCCGAATTTCATTACCCTCAAAAGGAAGGTTGGCTGAAGACTGCCTCGATTTTCTGGAAGAGTCCGGACTAAAAATCTATAAGCCAAACCCCCGGCAATATGAAGCAACAATTCCTGCTTTACCAGGCGTAACAGTTATTTTTCAGCGCGCTACTGATATTGTCGCCAGTGTCCAGGATGGCAGTATTGATTTCGGTATCACAGGATATGATGTGGTCGCTGAATCATTGGGTGAAGATCATGATTTTGTCATCATTCATGATGCTTTGGGTTTTGGTGATTGTTCCCTCAACCTGGCCATTCCTGAAGGGTGGAAAAATGTCTCCTCGGTGGATAATCTGATTGAATATGCAAACCAATTAAATCGACCTTTACGCATCGCCACAAAATATAAAAATCTGGTATCAAAATTCTTTGAGCCGACCAATCTGGATCTTCAATTGGTCTCCTCCGAGGGCACAGTCGAAATTGCCCCTGCCATAGGATATGCGGATATGATTTGTGATGTGGTCTCCTCCGGATTAACTTTGAGTGATAATCGCCTCCGCATGATCCAGAGTGGAAAGATATTGGAATCACAGGCAGTTTTGATTGGGAATAAGCAAACGTTATTATCTGATCCTGAGGTATTAAAAACCGCCCGAATACTGATCGAATTTTTTGAAGCACATCTGATCGGAAAGGATAAATTAGCCGTCTTTGCCAACATGCGTGGTGACAATCCACAAGCCATTGCCCAACGAATATTCGATAGTACAACCATCCAGGGGCTACAGGGACCAACAATATCGCAGGTGATCGTTAAAAATGCCGATCAAAATTGGTTTGCTGTCAATATCATCGTCTCAAAGAAGGAAATGTATAAAGCCATCAGCGAATTGAGAGCCATTGGTGGTAGTGGCGTGATTGTAATCCCAGTCAATTATGTGTTTGATGAAGAGCCACCCCGCTATCGCAAACTGTTGGAAAAACTACAAATCACCGATTAAGCGAGGAACTATGTTACAAATTTATCAACCCGAAGAAGCCAAACAGACCATCTTGCGACGAAAACCAATTGATGATTATGACATTCCGGAATCCATGCGACAAAATATGCTGAAATTTTTTGGTGAAAAGCTAACACCGGATCAGGCAGTCGCCAGAATTATCAAAGAGGTACGCACCCAGGGAGACCAGGCACTTAAACAATGGACTCTCACACTGGATGAAACGTCTGTGACCAATTTCCGAATCAGTACAGAAGAAATACAAACATCCAGCGATTCCATTTCTCCGGAAATAAAAGCAGCATTGCAACTGAGTATCGACCGAGTGCGTACATTTCACCAGCGTCAACCATTATCATCCTGGATCAGCAATGACCTGGGAGGAACGGTTGGACAATTGATCCGCCCGATTCAAAGGGTTGGATTATATATTCCAGCTGGTACTGCCCCACTACCCTCCAGTGTGATCATGTCAGCTGTGCCTGCTCAGGTAGCTGGTGTAAAAGAGATCGTTCTGGTAGCGCCACCAGAACGGAGTACCGGTAAAGTCTCTCCATTAATTTTAGCTACAGCCAATATGTTGGGTTTAACAGAAATTTATTCTATTGGAGGTGCCCAGGCGATTGCGGCCCTGGCATACGGCACAGAAACCATCAGACCCGTCGATAAAATCTTCGGACCAGGCAATTTATTTGTGACGCTGGCAAAAAAACAGGTGTATGGTTCCGTAGGGATTGATAATCTGGCTGGGCCAACAGAAACCATGGTCATTGCGGATGAAAATGCCAAGCCTGCCTGGGTCGCTGCTGATCTATTGGCGCAAGCAGAGCATGACCTGTTAGCATCTGCAATATTATTAACACCATCTCTGAAATTGGCGGAACAAGTGGCTGACGAAATCATCCTACAAACCAGAAATTTAGCCCGAATTGAAATGATCAGTTCCGCCTTTCTTAACAGAGGAGGGGCTGTCATTACAAAAAATATAGAAGAAGCAATCGCATTAGCGAATGCATATGGTGCTGAACATCTTTGTCTCGCTGTTGAGGATCCCTGGCGCTGGGTGGAAAAAATTACCTGTGCGGGTGGTATCTTTATTGGGGAAAGCTCTTTTGAAGTGCTTGGGGACTATGTTGCCGGTCCAAGTCACGTGATGCCAACCGGTGGATCCGCCAGATTTGCATCCCCCATCAATGTCTGGGATTTTATTAAGATTATCAGCCTGATTGGTTTGGATGACCTAACCGTTTCCCAGATTGCCCCAGCTGCTGCCATCATCGCCAAAGCAGAAGGACTGGATGCACATGCATCAGCAGCGGAGATACGCCTATGAAACCTGCGGAACGTTTTCGCAATTTCCAAAAATACACGCCTATTGAGCCATTTGAAGTGCTTTCGAAAAGACTGGGTCGGAAGATGGAAGATATTGTCAAGCTGGATGCCAATGAAAATCCCTATGGACCCGCACCGACTGTTAAAAAAGTTTTGGCTAATCTGAATTTTATCAATATTTATCCAGATCCGGAAAGCCGGGAATTAAGAGCAAAACTTTCTGAGTTCACAGGAGTGGATCAGGATTTGTTGCTGGCAGGCGCAGGCGCGGATGAATTAATCGATTTATTGTTACGGGTGATGCTTGAGCCAGGTGAGGTCGTCATTAATTGCCCACCCACCTTTGGAATGTATCCGTTTGATACCCGTTTAAATAATGGGGTTGTTTTTGAGGTGATCAGAAACAATGATTTCTCAATTAATACCAATAAAATCTGTGCAGCTGTTGCAGAAAATTCGGCCAAGATTTTATTCATCACCAGCCCCAACAACCCGGATGGCAGCCTGATTTCGGATGAAGAACTGAGACAAATTCTGGAATTACCAGTATTAGTTGTTCTGGATGAGGCATATATTGAGTTTACTGGTGATACACCAACAGATTGGGGAAAAAAGAGTCGCATTCAGTGGGTATCTTTATATGAAAATCTGGTTGTTTTACGAACGTTCAGTAAATGGTCTGGTCTGGCAGGCTTACGAGTGGGTTACGGAGCTTTTCCTGCCTGGTTAATGCCAGCCTTGTGGGCAGCCAAGCAACCTTATAATGTCAATGTAGCTGCCAACCAGGCGGCAATTGAATCGTTGACATCACTTGATTACCTCGCGAACAATGTTCGAAAAATCCGGCAGGATCGGAAAAAATTATTTGAAATGCTCTCCACACTACCTTTTCTGGAACCTATCCCATCGGAAGCGAACTTTATTCTATGTCGTGTAAAGAATTTTCCGGCTTCATATCTTAAAAATTTTCTTTTGGAAAAAGGTATTATGGTGCGATATTACGAAACACCGTTGTTGGAAAATTACATCCGTATCAGCATTGGAAAACCTGGTGATCACCTGCGTCTTATGCAGGCTTTGGAGGAACTTATATGAAAATCGGAATTATCTATTCACCCTCAGCATCTGTTGTTGATATAGCTGGAATGATTCAGACCTTTACCCTTTCCAAACAATTATTTTCTGATCTGGACATCCAATTTAAGATCTGCAGTTTCCTGCCACAAAAAGCGCAGGAAACTGGTATCAATATCAGCCCGAGTTTTGTTGGTTTGCCTTTATCTGGGTTCAACATCCTTGTTATACCCGGTTCTGGTGGATATGAAAAATTAAAGACAGATATCAATTGGTTAACCTGGGTGCAAGAGTCAACTTCTGATTCAGAAATCTATGGATTTCATGAAGGGATATCCATCATCAATTTGATTAAAGTACCCAACCAGTGGAAATCAAACACCAAAAATCCACTTAATGGTTTTTTTGTCGGTTTACAAATCCTCGGACAAATCCTCGAACCGGAAAAAATACTCACTATTGCCAGGACATTGGGGATCGAATCCTCATGGCAAACCTATCTGCAGACGATGAACATCAGGCAATCAGCTTTATCTCGTGAAACAGCTGAGACACAAATCAGGGTTAACCTGTCCTTGGACGGAAGTGGAAAATCCAATATCAATACCAGGATTCCATTTCTGGATCACATGCTCAGTCAAATTGCCAAACATGGTTTATTTGATATAGATCTTGATGCAACCGGCGATCTGGAGATTGATCAGCACCATACGATGGAAGATTGCGGCATCATCCTGGGTGATGCTTTTCGCCTTGCATTGGGTGATAAAAAAGGCATTAACCGCATCGCTTCAACCTCAGTTCCAATGGATGAAAGCCTGGCATCCGTAACAATTGATTTCTCTGGTCGGCCTTATTTTGTGATCCAGAGTAAGTGGAATGGTGAGAAAATCGCCGAAATTCCCGTCTCATTATTTGAACATTTCCTGGAGTCATTTGCCATTGCTGCTCGATGTAATCTTTATGTACAGGTTCAGGCTGGAAAAGATAATCACCACATGTGTGAGGCAATTTTCAAAGCACTGGCAAAAGCATTGGATCAGGCTTGCAGTCTGGATGTGCGCCGTCTGGATCAAATTCCATCAACCAAGGAAAAGATTTTTTAATGATGAGCAAGCAATCCATTCCAATATTGTTGATAGATGCAGGAACTGGCAATCTGCATTCAGTTTTCCATACGCTGCGAACCATCACCGATCAAATTGTCATCAGTGAAAAACCGGAAGATGTTTTAAATGCAGGTCGAATCATATTGCCAGGTGTGGGCGCATTCTCAGGTTTTATGCAAGGTTTACAAAAGAAGAATTTAATCGATCCAATTATTGACTTTATCAAAAAAGGAAATCCACTATTAGGTATCTGCGTAGGAATGCAGGCATTTTTCGATTACAGCGAAGAAAATGGAATTCATGCCGGACTGGGAATTTTACCGGGTTCTGTAAAAGTATTCCAAAATTTGCCCAATTTAAAGATTCCTCATACCGGTTGGAATCAACTATGGTTCCAGAATAATGCTCTTTTTCTCCAGAATATCAGTCCGGGAGATTACGTTTATTTCAACCACTCTTATTACTGCATTCCTGAGAACCGTGGTGATATTGCTGCTTCCACTGATTATGGTATCGATTTTTGTAGCATTGTCCAAAGAGATAATGTTTATGGCGTTCAATTCCATCCGGAAAAAAGTCAGAAAGTCGGTATACAAGTATTAAGCAATTTCGTCAATTTAGGTAGGAAATGCTGATGAGAAAATTTACAATTTATCCAGCAATTGATTTAATAGGTGGCAATGTTGTCCGTTTGAAGCAGGGTGATCCTTCCCAAAAAACGGTTTATTCATCCGAACCTGAAAAAATGGCAAAAAAATGGTTGGATGTAGGAGCAAAATGGCTCCACATTGTAAACCTGGATGGAGCGTTCGATGATGAAGATAATAAAAACATCAAAGCAATCAAGAGGATACTTTTCAAAACTAAAGATAACTTCATCAATATACAAATGGGTGGTGGCTTACGGTCTCTGGAAATGATTAAGAAAACTCTGGATCTGGGTATCCATAGAGTCATTCTGGGAACCATTGCAGTTGAGAAGCTGGATATGGTGGAAGTAGCGATCAAGGAATTCGGTCCTGAGAAAATCATCATCGGAATTGATGCTCGTGATGGAGTGGTTCGCACCCATGGATGGACGGTAGATCAACCTTTGGACGTGTTAACCTTTTCACAAAACTTAAGGCAGATAGGTGTAAAAACCATTATTTACACAGATATCAGCCGGGACGGTGTCGGTGGTGGAGTCAATCTGATTTCAACCGTAGAACTGGCTCAAAAAAGTGGATTGGACGTGATTGCCTCCGGTGGTATTTATTCAAATGAGGATGTTTGCGCTGTGAAAAAAGCTGGCTTATCAGGCGTCATCATTGGCAGGGCACTCTATGAGCAAAGTATTGACCCCCAAACTGTTTTCAATCTGCAGGAGTGAATGAATGTTAGCAAAAAGAATTATTCCATGTCTGGACATTAAAGATGGTCGTGTGGTTAAAGGGATCAATTTTGTCAATATTCGCGATGCTGGCGATCCCGTCGACCAGGCAAGAGTTTACAATGAAGAGGGTGCTGATGAGTTGGTCTTCCTGGATATATCAGCCACAGCATTTGGTCATGAGACGGTTGTACATGTCGTTCGTGAAGTCGCCAACCAGATTCATATTCCATTGACGGTTGGTGGTGGCATACGCTCAGTAGAGGATATGCGAAAAATCTTATTAGCAGGAGCAGACAAGATCAGCATTAATTCAGCAGCTGTCCTCAACCCCGAAATCATCAAACAGGGAGCAGCGATGTTTGGCAGTCAATGTATAGTGTTGGCAGTGGATGCCCGTAAAGTCAAAACCCTGGATGCCAAACCCAACAAATGGGAAGTTTTCATCAATGGTGGCCGAAAACCAACGGGAATTGATGTACTTGATTGGATTAAACAGGCAGTAGACCTCGGTGCAGGTGAGATCCTCTTAACAAGTATGGATCGGGATGGGACCCTTTCAGGTTACGATCTTGATTTAAATCAGGCAGTTTCAGAATTGGTCAATGTTCCTCTGATAGCCTCGGGTGGAGCAGGCTCCTTGCAGCACTTTGCTGATGTCCTCTCCATTGGAGCGGACGCAGCATTGGCAGCTTCTCTATTCCACGATGGTCAAATGAAAATCAGGGAATTAAAACAATACCTGGTAAAACAAAATCTCCCCATAAGGTTGGTATAAAATGGATGTTTCAAAATTGAAATTCGACCAGAATGGGCTTATCCCGGCTATTATCCAGGATAATGACACCAAACAGGTCTTAATGGTAGGCTGGATGAACACGGTGGCTCTGGAAAAAACGCTGGAAACGGGGCTGATCACATTCTGGTCCCGCAGCAGGAAAAAGTTATGGACCAAAGGGGAAAGCAGTGGAAATTTTCTATCCATGAAAAAAATGTTTGTGGATTGTGATCAGGACTCTCTTTTATTCCTGGCAAAACCTGCCGGACCAGCCTGTCATACAGGAAACACTAGCTGTTTTTATACCGAAATCAATCCCCAAAGATAAAACTTTCAAAATCACTTCAATGGAGAAAAAATGAATACACTTAATGATCTTTACAAAACATTAGAAACCAGAAAATCTGCTGATCTGAGTACTTCTTATACTGCTCGTTTACTTCAATCCGGCGAAGATGAAATCGTTAAGAAAATTGGAGAGGAAGCCATCGAAATCATTCTGGCAGCCAAAGGACAGGGAGATCAAAGACTTGTGGAAGAAATCTCAGATCTGACTTACCACATTCTCGTCCTGATGGTTCAAAAAGGAATACCATTAAGTGCCATCTCAGACGAGCTAAATAAGCGTAAGAAATGAAGCCCTATGATACAATATTTCGAACAAGAGGCATTGACTTGATCATATTCCTGTTGGAAATAAGATAATAGAGAAAAGGCTATTGGTTAAATAACCTGGCATGGCATTATTAATCGAAGTCAATCGAGTTTCTTATTCACATCCAGTTCCGGGTGGTCCTCCCCACCCAGCTCTTCGAGAAATAAGTTTTCAAATTAACGAAGGGGAACATATCGCCATTGTCGGTGCAAATGGATCCGGCAAAACAACCTTAGCTCGCCATTTGAATGCGCTTTTTGTACCTGACTCTGGAACAATAAGAATCATGGGTCTCGACACAAAAGAGCAGGCGAACCACATGAAAATTCACCAAAGGATTGGAATGGTATTTCAATCCCCACAGGAACAGATGATTGCCACATCGATTGAAGAGGATGTAGCTTTCGGTCCAGAAAATTTAGGTCTTTCTACCCCGGAAATACAACAAAGGGTCAGACATTCTTTGGAACTGGTTGGTTTGTGGGATCAGCGCACACGCTCTCCCCAGCACTTATCTGCTGGCCAAATGCAAAGGGTTGCGCTGGCAGGTATTCTGGCAATGCAACCAGGCTGTGTAATTTTTGATGAATCCACCGCGATGCTGGATCCATTCGGCAGAGAAGATGTATTAAGGAATATTGAGACACTCAAACAATCTGGCATTACCGTGATAATGATTACCCATTTTATGGAAGAAGCCAGCCTTGCAAACCGGATTATCGGACTTCATCAAGGCCGGTTGCGATTTGATGGTTCCCCGGAAGATTTATTCACTGATGATAAATTGGTGAAGTCAATGAATCTGGACAAACCCAGGGTTCTGTGGTTTGCCCAACAACTCACGCCCTGGATTCCAACTATTAAAAGTCCTCTAACTGTAGAGCAATTTAAGAAACAAATCGATCCGAGACCTTCCCCACAATTATTTTCACCATTAGAGGATCATCATTTCTCCCACAACAACCAGGAAAACCTGGTCATTGGCAACCATATTTCCTTTACATACCTTCAAAACACACCCCTCGCCCATCAGGCATTGGATGATATCAATTTTTCAGTCAGGGAAGCTAGTGTGCATGGTTTAATTGGTGCAACAGGTTCAGGCAAATCAACCTTGTTACAACACCTGAATGGATTGTATATTCCCCAAACCGGAGACCTTAAGGTGGGTCCTTTTGAAGTCAACCAGGAAACGGATTTGCTGCAATTGCGACGTTATACCGGCATGGTTTTTCAGAATCCCAATTATCAGTTATTCGAACAATATGTAGGTGATGAAATTGCCTATGGTCTCAAAGTCCTTGGGATCACAGGCAGTGAATTACGGGAAAGAGTCAAACTGGCAATGTCACAGGTTGGACTCGATTTTGAAGAATTCAAAGATCGGATGACCTTTGCCTTGTCAGGTGGTGAAAAACGCAAAGTAGCTTTAGCTTCGACCCTGGTGTTGCATCCATCACTCATGTTGCTGGATGAACCAACCGCTGGTCTGGATCCCATCGCCCGACGCGAGATTCTGGGACAAATGGTCAGAGTCCACAATGAAGGTAAAACCTTGATTGTTTCTTCTCACCAGTTGGAAGATCTGGCTTTGTTAACCGACCATGTGACCCTGCTTTCCGAAGGCAAAGCGGTATGCAATCAGGAAACAGAAAAAATCCTCTCAGATCACGAGTTGCTTCATCAATATCAGATGATTGCCCCCATCGCAGCACAAATGGCATTGGTTTTACATGAAAAAGGTTGGATGGTGCCTGACAATATTATCATCGGACAACAATTGGTGGCAGCCTTTCAAACATTAGGTGAAAGCAATGGCTAATTTTGAATTCACTCAGAATCTCTCCTTTGGACAATATTTGCCAACCAATTCCTGGTTCCATCAACGCGATCCAAGAGCAAAAATTCTGGTGGTTTTGTTTTTAATGATGGCCATCACCTTCGCACGTAATACGTACATGGTGTTTGCTGGATTGTTGATTGTGTTATTTATTTTTCTTATTTCTCATATTCCCCTCAAAAATGCGCTCAGGGGAATTCGTACCCCATTACCTTTCTTAATATTTATTGCATTCTTCCAGTTATTCAGGTTTGCACCTGGTGCAGATAACCCACTCATTTTAACCATCTGGTCTTTTACGATCACCCCACAAGGATTATTTGCGGCCGGAACAGTAATCTTGCGCTTTGTGAGTCTGATTCTGACAATCAGTCTGGCAAGTTTCACCCTGTCCACTAGTGATCTTATCTATGGATTGCAATCCCTGCTCAAGCCGTTGAACTGGCTGAAAATCCCCAGTGAGGATTTTATTATGGTCGTCCAGATTACTTTAAGATTTTTACCTCTATTAGGTCAGGCAACCGAACAGATTGCTAAAGCCCAGGCAGCGCGTGGTGCTGCCTGGGGTGTCAAGAATCAGAATTTCAAACAAAGAATCCAATTGATCATTCCGGTCATCGTGCCAATGTTCCTAACCAGCCTGCAAAAAGCAGAAACAATGGCATTGGCGATGGACTCGCGGGGATATGGTAATCACCTCAAACGCGGAGCCTATCGGCAACTCACATTTAAAAAACAAGACGGCTTCCTATTGGTCACCGCCGTGCTTATCTCTGCTTTGTTACTCTTTTTATAAATCGGATCCCTGTCGCTTCCCAACTTTTATCCTGCGCCAGGCTGCAACCACAACCAGGACAATAAAGGCCGACACACCTGCTTCCAACAATCCGTTAGAAATCACAATGCCACCCAAGACTGCCCAGGGTAATAATCCCATCAGACCAATCACACCCAATACCAAAATTGTGTTTGTGAGACTACCAACAATTCCTGCTACAATCAGACCGACAACCGGGATACGTTCCAATAATTTCCATACAAAGTAAGCCACCGGACCGATGAAAAGGCGTGGCAAGACAGCCAGCACTGGATTGGTGAACCACACATCTGCAGGGGACGTTGGAGCAACCGCTGCCTGTATCATGCTAAAAACACCAAAAATTAGCCCAACCCCCAGACCAACAACCGGTCCTTCCAGAATGGCAGCAATAATTACAGGTACATGCATAATGGTTAAGGAAATTCCACCAAACCAGGGAATAAATCCCCAATGTGTTACACCTAAAAGGATCGTTATCGCACCCATCACACCGGTAATAACTAATTTTCGAGTTCGATCTTGTGGCATTTTGCCTCCTAAAAACAGTAATTATTCGATATAGTAATATTTGACTTACAATTATTTTAACACTTATTATTATAATAGGTTCTGAAATTTATTCCAACTGTTAATCCATTAAATCCATGAATTGCTAAAGGATCTATACAAAATATCAGTTAATTTAATGATCAAGTCTACCTGAATACTTGCTGAAGGTCTTATATAATAAATGAAATAACGATCGTGATAGCCATTGAAACACCAAATAATGTAGAAACAGTAAGATCTATTTATCGATTAAGAGAACATCATCAAAGAGGTAGCATGTATCATCAACAACGCTGGACATTGGAAAAACTCAAAGCTCGACTTGCCCTGATCACGCCATTGGCTTATAAAGAAAATTTTCCGCTTCCCCCTTTTTATTACCAGGAATTACCGGGACCGACGTCGAAACCGGATCTTGAACCTGATTTGTCCAGCTGGACTATTGTTTATCCAAATTCTTATTGGGGAAATTGGCAGACGAATTTTCAACTTTACACAACTTTCAGAATCCCTGAAGGTTGGGATACCCAAAAACCGATTGCCATCCAATTACCGTTAGGGGGGATCGAAGGTGATTTCAGCCACCCTGAAGCATTGGCCTATGTGGATGGAATTCCTTACGCCGCCTGTGACCGCCATCATAAAGAAATTCTACTCAAATCAGCGTTGTACGATAATCGTGACCATACCCTCATACTGCATGGCTGGACTGGTTTGGGATATACAGCTTCTGGTGATCCGAAAATGAAATTACAGATGGGTGAACCGGATTTAGTGCAAATTCATTCAGAAACCCGCGAACTCTGCTCGTTAGCCCGTGTAACATTATCTACAATTGAGAATATTGCAGATGACCATCCAGGGAAAAATTGCTTGCTGAATGCAATCAACGAAGCTTTCATTCGTTTGGATACATCACATCCACTAGGGACAAAATTCTATGAAAGTGTGGTTCCTGCCTGTGAAATCCTGAAAGCTGGCATTCAAAAGTCAGGTGTTCCCATGGATGTCATCATTCATGCCAGTGGACATGCCCATATCGATGTTGCCTGGTTATGGACGCTGGGTCAGACACGCAGAAAAGCCGAACGAACTTTCCATAATGTAATCCGTTACATGGAACAATTCCCAAAGTATCATTTCAGCCAGAGCCAACCGCAACTCTACCAGTTCATCGAAGAAGACCAGCCACAATTATTTGAGAAAATTCAGGATCTGGTAGTGCAAGGTCGTTGGGAGCCAATGGGGGGAATGTGGGTCGAAGCTGATTGCAATATTTCAGGGGCAGAATCGCTTGCCAGACAATTTCTTTTGGGTCGAACTTATTTTAAGGATAAATTTGGAGAACATGCTGACACGCCGGTTTTATGGTTGCCAGATGTTTTCGGGTATGCCTGGGCATTGCCTCAATTGATTAAACAGGCTGGCCTTAAATATTTCATGACCATCAAAATTGGCTGGAACCAATATAACCGTCTACCTTATGATACTTTCCTTTGGCAGGGAATTGATGGAACCCAAATTCTCACCCATTTCAGCACAGTCAAAGAATTAGGCAGCAATTATGCCAGTACATACAACTCTATGGCAAATCCCCAAGAAGCGCTGGGTACCTGGAATAATTTCCAACAAAAAGAACTGCACAATGATTTACTGATGGCTTATGGCTTTGGAGATGGTGGAGGGGGTCCTACCCTTGAAATGCTGGAAAACCTGGAGATTATGAATTATTTTCCAGCTTTACCGCAGGTTCAACATTCCAGTGTTAAGAAGTTTTTTGAATCAATTGAACCTGTGCTTTCTTCAAAAATGCTCCCGGTATGGAATGGGGAGCTGTATCTTGAATATCATCGTGGTACGTACACTTCGCAAGCTCAAATGAAAAAGAATAACCGCAAGAGTGAATTCCTGATCCATGATGTGGAATTTCTGGCAAGCCTGGCGAGCACATTGGATAAGCATTACCAATACCCCAAAGATGAAATCAACGCAGCCTGGAATACCATTTGCCTGCATCAATTTCATGATATTCTGCCCGGATCCAGCATTGGGGAAGTATATAAAGAAGCAGATCAGGCTTTTCGAGACTTGAAAGCTTCTTTGAAAGAACTTCAGCATTCAGCGCTGGAAAGTATCAGAAAATATTATTCAGGTGATATCTTATTAATCAACCCGACCCCATTCACAAGGAATGATCTGGTTCTCATTTCTGATTTTAATGATGTTGTATTCACAAAAGAAGGCGAAAATCTGCCAACTCAATTAAAAGATAAAGGAATTCTTGTTGATCCGGGAACGCTAACTCCATATAGTGTTACCCCAATTGAATACACTAAAACGAAACAATATCAGTTACCTGAAATCGCGAAAAATATCTCCAAGAACCTCTCCATGGAAAATAATCTCATCCGGCTAGAATTTAATCAGGATGGTGATATTATCAGTATCTTTGATAAAGAGGTGGGGCGTGAGATCTTACCATCAAATGCATTTGCCAATCAATTTCAGATTTTTGAGGATCGTCCCCTCACCTATGATGCCTGGGATATCGATATTTATTACGATGACAAAATTGCACTTGCTGAACCAGCTGAATCCTTTACCTGGGAAGAGTATGGTCCTCTACGCCAAACCATTAAAATTGAACGTAAGATCGCTGATAGTATCTACACGCAAAGAATTTCAATCACGAAAGATAGCAAACAGATTGATTTTGACACTACCATTGATTGGCAGGAACGCTACAAATTACTCAAGGTTGCTTTTCCGGTCGATGTTCTCGCTCCTGTTGCTACCTTTGAAATTCAATGGGGAAATGTCCAGCGCAATACCCACCGTAACACCAGCTGGGATTGGGCAAGGTTTGAAACCTGTGCGCATAAATGGGTCGATCTCAGTGAAGGAAATTACGGTGTCAGTCTTTTGAATGATTGTAAGTACGGTCATGATATTCATGATAATGTGATGCGCTTATCTCTCTTACGGGGGCCAACGGTACCTGATCCATTGGCTGATCTTGGCATCCATCAATTTAAATACAGTCTTCTCCCCCACTCAAATTCATGGGACGAACGAACGCAAGCCGCGGCCTACGCATTGAATGATCCGATCATAATAAGTGAAGGATCGCAGACCCAGGATGAGCCATCCAACAAATTAGAAAACAGTGATTTCAAGCAATCAATGTTTTCGGTAACCTGCCCGAATGTTGTCATTGAGACAATCAAACTAGCAGAGGACGGTGATGGCCTGATTGTCCGCCTATTTGAAAGTCAGCGGAAACGGGGATTGGTTGTTCTAAAGTCATTCATGCCTATCCAATCAGCCTGGGAGACCAATCTGCTGGAAGAAAACCAGGAACCATGTATCCTGGTGGATCATGAGATTACACCTGTATATCAAACCGTATGAAATCAAAACCTTGCGCATCCATTTTGGGTAACAGGAGATTACTATGAAGAATATCCAATTAATCTGTTCCCAATGTGAAAAAACTTATTCTGCTGACCAAGCCATCTGGCGTTGTACCTGTGGTGGTCTGTTGGATATTGAAATGGAAACAAGTTTTCCCATCCAGGAAATTCAAAAAAGACCCCCCAATATGTGGCGTTACCGGGAAGCTCTCCCTATCAATCAAACAGAAAACATCATCTCATTCTCCGAAGGATTTACACCCATCATCCCTGTTGAATTTGCTGGCAAAATGGTTGGGATTAAACAGGATCATTTGTTTCAAACTGGTTCGTATAAAGATCGCGGGGCATCTGTCCTTATATCCATCGCAAAAGAATTAGGTATAAAACATGTGGTCGAAGATTCCTCCGGGAACGCTGGTTGTGCAATTGCAGCCTATTGTGCCAGAGCCAATATCTCCTGTGATATTTATGTTCCGGCGAATACATCACCAGCCAAGTTAGCGCAGATCACCCAATATGGAGCTAATTTACATCTGATTCCAGGCAGTCGGGAAGACACTGCCCATGCTGTGCTCACAGCTGCCCGGACGACCTATTATGCCAGCCATTCCTGGAATCCTTTCTTCTTTCAGGGAACCAAAACATTCGCCTATGAAATCTGGGAACAATCCGATTTTCAAGCCCCACAGGCAATCATTGTGCCTGCTGGAAATGGAACCTTAGTATTGGGTGCCTGGATTGGTTTCAATGACTTAAGAAAAGCGGGATTAATTACCGCAATTCCAAGAATATTTGCTGTTCAGGCTAAAAATTGCGCACCTCTACATGCAGCCCATTATCTACATGCATCAGAACCATCCAGGATAAACACAAGTCCAACTTTAGCTGAAGGGATTGCCATTGCTGAACCCATCCGCGGCACACAAATATTACAGGCTGTTCGCCAATCAAATGGCACCTTTGTTTCTGTCACCGAAGATGAAATTCAAGCTGCTATGATTGCGATGCATCGTCAGGGATTTTATATTGAGCCAACAGCTGCAGCTACAATCGCAGCTATTCCCAATTTGGTTCAATCTCATCCTGAAATAGACCAATGGATATCTGTTTTTACTGGTCATGGCTTAAAGTCAACCGAAAAGATCATGGCGATTCAGGAGCATTCATCATAAATATTTTTTCCATTTTGCAACATCTACCCGGTTTCCAGAACTATCATCAGGAGATCCATGCATAATTCAACAGAATTTCGAATAGGGCACTATCGACCGATCTACCTATGGGCAGGACCTGGAACAATCCGCATGAATAAACTGAAGTTCATGCAGGTGGATGTAGATGAAAGTGTACATTTTTCTGCCCATCAGCCATCAGGTGCCGACCTGGTGGTAAACACAATCTACCAGAATTGGATCCATCTGACATACAGTTGGGGATTTCCGCCAGAGATTGAACAGGAAGATTGGCGATCCTTTGAATACGCAACTTCCGAATATCATAAACAAGGTGCTAAAGTCTTTGCTTATATTCAATCATCCAATTGCGTTTATTCAGGTAGTTTCAAAGATAAAGATTGGTATGCACTCACCCCCAAAGGAAAGAAGGTCTATTATTATACCGGCCGTTACATGACGTGTTTTCAAAATAATGACTGGATCAATTACCTGAAAGAACGAATTCAGGATGCCATCAATCGTGGAGCAGATGGGATATTTTTTGACAATCTCTGGTATGGATTGCAGCCAAATGCTTTATTCAGAACCTGGTTGGGAGCAGCTGGTTGTTTTTGTGATACCTGTCAGGAAAGATACCATCAGGAAACAGGTAAATCAATACCTACTCTGATTGATTTACAAAAAAAGGAAGTGTTGGATTACATCCAATGGCGTTCAGAGAAAATGACCCTGGTTATCCAGCAATTGTCTGATTTTGCTCGCTCATTAAAATCGGACGTTATCATCAGCGCCAATGATTACGATCCTGTCATGCGTCCGGTCAAACTTATTTTTGGCATCGATTTCGAATCATTGGCAAAAATTCAGGACGTTACCATGATCGAAAACTTCGCGCTGCCAAAATGGGCGGTCAGCCAACCAAATATATTGGTTAATAATGCCCTTACCGTTCGTAACGTCCAGCCATACTTACCCAAACAGAAACATTTAAGCGTTCTTTCATATGATGCAGGAATTGGATTTGATCCGGTCTACCCCACCCGCAGAATTCTGACCGGCATGGCTGAAGCAGCCGCATTAGGATGCAGTATGACCACCAAAGGGACAGAATATCATGATGGTAAAAAGATGACACTGTTGACCGCAACAGAATACAAGGAGCAACAGAATGTCATTGGCAATCTTCATCATTGGTTGCAGGACCATCAATCCATTTACCAATCCCAAACCAAACGAATTGCTAGCGTTGGAATTCTTCACCCGGGAGATCAATTATGGCAAAAATGGTTTCAGATAGCACCCCTATATTTTGCATGCCAACAAACTCTTTTGGCGGCAGGTATTCCCTGGAGAACCATAACTGACGTTGAAGATCTGGATG
The DNA here is from genome assembly GCA_963765655.1 of uncultured Chloroflexia bacterium. Lineage (GTDB taxonomy): Bacteria > Chloroflexota > Anaerolineae > Anaerolineales > Anaerolineaceae > UBA6170. Next base: position 345,820 of record CAVXXH010000005.1, on the reverse strand, counting down.
GAATTCGTCAATTAATCGTCTTTGAACATCTTCAACAACCAGAAAAAATCCCGCCTGCACTATCCATCATCAAGGCTCATGAATTCTCATCAAGTAATACCTTTTCCCAATCCTTTTTTGACCGCCATCCGGGGATGAAAAGCCTCCTTTCGAATATTGCGGATAACCTGATCCGGGGTTATCATGCCAATAAATCCCTACGAAAATTAATGGACTGGTTGGGAATGGCTAAATTGGTCACTCACACACCATTTTTCACCTTACCGGCACAAGAATTCCAACAAGAATTGCTCAGAAAAATAAACACGCAGGAAATAATTCGAGTTATTTCTGAGTATCCTGTGTTAATGGATTTATGGGAAAATAAATCGAATGGTGTGCATATACATCTCGTAAATTACCATGGTCAAAAGCAAGTAATAAAATTAAAAATACCAGATAATTCAATATTGACATTTATTTCTCCAGAACAGCAGACGCAAGAAATACATACGATTTCAGATACTGCAACTCTGGAACTAGATCTTTATTCCATTTACTTTTTAGATAGAAATAAGGAGTTTAAATGAAACGAGTCATCCGTTGGTACCACTATATTACCTACAATATTTACTGGTTTGCGCTCACTGCACGATCACAGGTTTTATCACCACTCATCGTTCCATTGTTAATTCAACGTTTTGTTGGTGAAGCCGCCAAAGGTGAATTATTAGGAAACATGCGCTTGTGGGCGTTAATGGCTGCTGTTCTGGTCCAGGCTCTGATGGGTTTATTGAGCGATCAATCTACATCAAAATTTGGCAGACGTCGACCATTCATCGTTGCCGGTACCATCGGAGAGATTATCATTTACATTTTCATCGGCTTTTCAGCCGGTATGGAAGGTATGGCTGGCTACTGGTTCTTATTCCTGCTTTACACATTGTCGATGGTGACTGCCAATACTGCCCATGCAGCGGTTCAGGGAATTATTCCTGATCTCGTTCCTGAAGAAAAAAGAGGTCGTTTCTCTGGTTTCAAAGCGATGTTTGAACTTCCTTTACCCCTCATCTTCGTTTCATTTGTAATTGGCAAAATGGTCAGTTCTGGCAATATTTGGGGAGCGTTAATTACATTAATTGTCGTTATGATCATCTGTCTATTGATCACATTGACGATCAAAGAAGAACCATTGGAGCAAAAAACCACAAAGATTGATTGGAATCCAATCATTCGACTGGTTCTGATGACAGCTGCTTTTACCGTGATCATCCTTTCCTCAGGATTCATTGTTCGCCAAATTATGAATATTATTCTCCAGAAAGAAACTTCCTATGGATATCTGATAATAATGGCAATAGGATTATTGGGAATGCTGATAGCAATAGGATTCGGAGTTTGGAGTAGTATTTACATCAGTATTGGCCAAAAAATTCAGGACCATCAGAATTTCACCTGGTGGGTTGTAAATCGATTGGCATTCTTAGCCGGATCAACCAACCTGGCTGGTTTTCTGGTCTTTTTCTTACAGGAAAGATTCGTCGAATTACAGGGTGAAAAAGCAGCTGGCCCGGCAGCATCCATTACGATGTTTATTGGTATTTTCATCCTCATTTCTGCAGTTCCCAGTGGTTGGTTAACGGATCGGTTTGGTACCAAAAAGATAATTTTAGTCAGTGCTATTCTGACCACACTTGGAACTGCTCTGGTGCTCCTATCGCCTTCCATTTCCTGGATGTATGCAGCCGGTTGTCTGGTAGGTGCTGGAATTGGATTCTTTTACGCTTCCAACTGGGCATTGGGGACGGAGATTGTTCCAAAAGACCAGGCTGGAAGGTTTTTGGGAATCTCGAATCTGGCTGGTGCTGGAGCCGGAGCTGTCGGCGCATACATTGGAGGTCCAATTGCGGATCAAATTGGATATACAAATTTGATGACTATTTATGTGGTTTTGTTCCTCTTCTCGATTCTTGCGCTGGCAAAAATAAAAGTAAAAAAGTCGTAATAATCACTGATATTGAATACCCATGTCATAAATTGACCTGAAACTTGGGTGTATACTTGGTACTACTTTTGGAGGAAAAACCCTAGTCTTTAAATCATGGAATTAAAACCAGGAATACTAGAGCGATTGAAAACCTTATTTAAGAAATTCAGACAAGAAGTGGAAAAACGTCCCATTTCAGATTCTGGAATCCTGATTGGTACCGCCATAATTGTGGGTATTGGTTCTGGATTAGGTGCAGTACTATTTACTTTCCTGGTGGAAAGTGTTCAAAAGATTGCGTTCGAAGACACAGTCCAATTACTCCAATCCATACATCCCTGGTATTTAGTCATCATTCCAATGATTGGTGCCATGATTACGGGACCAATCATTTATCTTTTTGCTCGGGAAGCAAAAGGACACGGCGTTCCAGAGGTCATGCTGGCAGTAGCACTCCGGGGTGGCAAAATAAAACCTCAGGTTGGAATCGTGAAAGCGATCACCTCTGCAATCTGCATCGGTACTGGTGGATCGGTAGGAAGTGAAGGGCCAATCGCTCAAATAGGTTCCTCTCTGGGTTCAACCATTGGTCAATTCCTGAAATTAAATGAAGAACGTACAAAAACCCTGGTAGCCTGTGGGGCTGCTGGAGGCATCGCTGCAATTTTCAATGCCCCTATTGCCGGTGCTATTTTTGCCATGGAAGTCATCTTAAATCGCATTAGTTCTGTTTATTTTGGTGCGGTTGTTATATCCGCTGTAATTGCTGATTCCATCGCTCATTTTTTCATGGGTGACTTTCGAACTTTTATAATCCCACAATATTTTCTAAAAAGCCCCTGGGAACTGCTTTTATATACCCTCTTAGCCATTATTGCAGCATTTGCTTCGGTGGGATTTAGCCGATCATTGTACATCGTTGAAGATTTTTTCGATGATATCAAAATTCCTGCCTGGATAAAACCAACGATTGGCGCATTGTTATTGGGTGTGTTGGGAATCTTCACGATCAAAACCCCGGAAGGTTTCCCTAGAATTTTTGGTGTTGGTTATGAATCCATGACACCAGCCCTTTTCGGTGAATTTACGCTAAAAGCCGCATTATTACTGTTTATTCTGAAGTTGTTGGCAACTCTTTTCACATTAGGATCAGGAAATTCAGGTGGTATATTTGCTCCCTCTCTTTTTATGGGCAGTATGCTGGGGGCAGGATTTGGTAGTTGGGCAACGACTGTGTTTCCGAACATAACCACCGGCGCAGGAGCTTATGCTCTGGTGGGGATGGCTTCTTTCTTCAGTGGTGCTACCCATGCTCCGATGACAGCCATCCTGATCTTGTTTGAAATGACAAATAACTATCAATTGATCCTTCCGTTAATGCTTGCCTCCGTCTTAAGCACAATCATTTCAAGAATCCTCAGCAAAGATTCCATCTATACACTTAAACTAACCCGGCGTGGAATCAAATTAAGTCAGACCCAGGATGTTGATGTAATGCAGGGAATATCCGTTGGGGAAGTCATGTCAAAGGATATCTTATCCATAAAATCAAATCAAACCCTTGAGGATTTAGAAATGCTATTTTCTAAAACGCGGCTTACAGGTTTACCAGTCACTGATTTGGATGGTGACCTGGTTGGTGTCATAACCACCAATGATCTCCGGGAAGCCCGATTAAAAGAAATGCCTGGCTCTACAGAATTGTCAAATATCGCATCGATGGGAGATTTATTATTTGCTCATCCCAACGAACCTATGTGGCAGGCTATTTTCCGTATGAGCACGCATAACATCAGCCTGTTACCTGTGGTGGAAGAAGCAGATCCTAAAAAGTTATTGGGCATGATCTATCGACAGGATGTCATAAAAGCCTATGACCAAGCCATCACTAAAAAAGCAAACATGCAACACGATGTTGAAATTATCAAATTGGGAAAATTGGATGAAGCAAAATTTATCCATTTGAATATACCTGCCAATTCACATGTAGTTGGAAAAAGAGTAAGTGAAATCAGGCTTCCAGGGCATTGCGTAATCGTTTCATTACGAAGAGGACGGGAGCTAAAAATTGTTGATGGTCACACGATCCTGAAAAAAGGAGATTTCTTAACCATATTCTCTGAAGAGGATTGTGCGAAAGATGTTGAGAAAATTCTCACAGGACAAACAATTGAAATTCTGGAATCCGAGAACCAAAAATCCTATCATGAAGAAATTGTGATCAAAGCTGGTTCAAAAATTACTGGAAAAATGGTCAAAGAAATTAAACTTCCAGGGAATATTTTAATTGTTAGCATTACCAGGAATCATAAAACAATCATTCCCCATGGCGAGACGATTTTTCACATCGATGATGTTGTTGAAGTCTATGGAATGGAAGCCGATATTGAGATTGCCAGAAAACTACTGGGGGCTGATCAATAGTTGAGATAATTGAACCATTTGATCAGGTAAAATGAACTCATGTCTCCCCGGGAAAACCTGCGTTTTCTCCAACGCCGCCCACTTGTGAATGTCCACCCCCAGTTCGGCAACCTCTATTGCCAGTTTGAACATATCACCGAGTCTACCGTCGGTCGGGATAAACCGATTTGCAACCCGTTTCGCGTACCAGTACCGAATTCACTCGATGATATTTTAATGTTTTACACATTTTCTGGCATAGTCGGGGGAGCTATTGATAAATCCTCAAGTCCAAATCCGCGAGCACTGCCTGCCAAACTGAGCCAAATAGAAATTTGCGCCATGTATTCTGGGGAATAGGGCTGATCGTTCTCGATCCACCAGTTCACCAATCCAATTTGAGCACTGGCGACATGATGTGCGATAAGTTCAATTGGGACCAGCAGTTGTTCTGCCGGAAGGCTCGTTTCGATCTGGCTTTTGATTCTTTTCGCAAATAGTTCGATCAATCGATTTGTTAAAAACCGTCCGGCCCGGCTGGATAATAGCAGGCGATAGATTTTTCCATCACCCTGAAGCTGCTTATAAAAAGCCAGCAACGGTGTATTCCCCTGTCGAAATTCTTCATCCGATACTTGGCTGATACTCCCGGCAAGGTTTTCATAGATCTCATCTATACAATCGATCAGTAATTCTTCCTTGTTCGTATAATGCCGGTAAAAGGTCACACGGGCCGCTTCCGCCTCCGTCGCAATATCCTGGATCGAAATCGCGTCATACCCTTTTTCAAACAGCAATCGTAGGAATGCTTCACGTAACCCGCGTTCCGTTTTGATGACCCGCAAATCATTTTGATAATTAGCCATAAAGTTACACCTGTTACTTAAGTATCATCATCTGAAATTGCCTATTGTGTGTTTTGAACTTTGTAAATACAATACGAATTGTAACATAAATAACAAGTTGAAACAAGTATAACAAAAGGATAATATTATGAAAAGAACATTTGTGATCACAGCAATATCGTTAGTAGGGATCATTGCACTAGTCTTGATCCTGTTACCGCAGATACTCAGTTGGATTGGATTCCATCCTGCCTATGAGCGTGTGGAATACGATCTCGAGGGGCAACGGGCGCTCATCATTGCCACCAATCACGACACCTTAGGCGATACAGGTGAGGCGACTGGTGTGTATGGGTCCGAATTAACCATTGCATATTATGAGTTCCTGGATGCCGGTATGACTGTCGATATTGCCAGCATTGAAGGGGGACTAATTCCGTTTGAACCGGTGAGTTTGCGCTGGCCGCTGGCCACCCATGCCGACAAACGCTACCTGAATGACGAGGATGCTCAGAACAAAACCCAAAACTCGCTCAAAATTGATAGATGTCAATTTCCTGGATTACGACATCATCTGGATGGCCGGTGGCTGGGGTGCAGCCTACGACCTGGGCTACAGTGAAGTGCTAGGTGAGAAGATATCAGCAGCCCATGCGGAAGGTATTCTGCTGGGTTCGGTGTGTCATGGGGCACTTGGCTTCCTGAAGGCAACCGACATCGATGGCAGTCCGCTGGTTGAAGGCCGGACGATGACCGCTGTCACCGACAAGCAGGTTGAAGAACTGGGTATTGAGATCACGCCGCAACATCCGGAAACAGAGCTGCGTCGACTGGGTGCGAACTTCGTAAGTGGCACGGCATTCAGGGATTTCTTTGCTACTTATGTGGCGGTTGACGGCAATATCGTCACCGGGCAAAACCAGAATTCTTCTGGCGAGACTGCACAGACATTACTGCGCATGCTGGCGGAGGAGAACTAAAATAATGGACTTTGTTATGAAGCACAAGCGAGCCTTTATCGTAGGAGCGGTTGTACTGATCCTCCTCGTTGCTGCTGGTGTCTGGTTCATGAATAACCTGCCAGATTCGATAGTTGAAGTGCTTTTCAACAGTACGATATCAACCAATCAAACCGCAAAACATTTTGAAGATGATGCCCTCTACGTCATCACGACTGGAACAGGCGCCCCCCTGCCAGACCCCGGGCGTGCTGGTCCGCAGGCTGTCGTGGTTGCCGGTGATCAGGTGCTGGTCTTTGACTGCGGACCTGGCAGCACCCATAAACTTGAATTGATCATGGATGCCAGTTCGGTCGATGCATTGTTTCTGACCCACTACCATTCGGATCATATCGGCGATATGGGTGAGTTGATGCTGAAGCGATGGGGAACCGGCGGTTCCGCTGAGCCGCTGCCCACCTACGGTCCTCCAGGTATTGAAGAAGTCGTGGCCGGATTTGAGGCTGCCTATCAACTCGATAAAGGTTATCGGGTAGCGCACCACGGAGAAGAAGCCATGCCTCCTTCAGGGTTTGGCGGTGAGGTGCATCTTTTTGATCTGGGAACCGATCTGATGGCAAGTGAGGTGGTATATGAACAAGATGGCGTTCAGGTAATTGCCTTCAATGTCGATCACGCCCCCATCTTCCCGGCGGTGGGTTATCGAGTGACCTATAAAGACCGCAGTGTCGTGATCACAGGCGACACGGTTTATACCGAAAGCCTGACCCATCATTCTATGGGTGCCGATGTTCTGATCAGCGAAGCCTTGAATCATGAATTTTCGCAAATGGTGGCTGAGGCTGGTCGGGATGTTGACAACAATATATCAACAGTTGCGGAAGATATTCAAGACTATCATATTACCCCCGAACAAGCCGGGATCGTTGCCAGAGACGCCGGAATTCCCTATCTGATCATCACCCATGTGTTGCCGCCAGTGCCTTCTCAAATATTGGTCAATCCCTTTTTAAGAGACGCCAGAGCAATCTATGATGGTGAGCTTTATATGGCCAATGATGGCACTATGGTCAAAATCCCTGTGGATTCAGAAAAAATCACAATCGTAGAATTATTGAAGAAATAGAGGTGCAGCGATGAATAAAACAACGTATATCAAAGCCGTGTTGGTCGTTTTTGGCTTGCTCATCCTGAGCAGAATACCGGCTTTTATCAATGGCAGTTTGGATGCCATCACGATCGTATCCACCATTGTGGAAATAGGATTTTTCATCTGGGGAATCTTGGTTCTGAGGAAATAAATTGAAGACAGAAAATAAAAATAAAAAAATCCAATGGTTACCCACCTTAATAATTGTGTGGAACCTGATCGACATCGCAGTCCACATCGCCGTGGATATGGTTGAAGTATTACGCTTGAGTGGGAATGTGCTAGCGATTGCGGTGGCCGTGGTCATCTTCGCTGTCGGGACAAAAAAATGGTCGCATGACGTTTTGCTCGGCTCGGTAGTGGTTGTTGTAATCCTCAATTCTATCCTCTCATTTCAGGCTGGTTTTGTCGTGCCGATGCTTGTCTTCATCGGTGTGACCGTCTTCTTCCTGATTCGTTGGACGCAAGTCAAACACCTGGCATATTCAGCTGAAACTTTAACCGATGGGGAAGAAGTGGAAATTCGCTTTTTCCATCGTTGGTGGATGGCTTTGGCCTTGACCTTTGTAGGTATCTTGATTGTCGCGTTGATTGGCTTTGCATTTTCTCCCCCTGATGCAGCCTGCCTGGATGGTGTAGATATTGAAATTAGGACTACAGAGAGCGGAGTCGAGTTTGTCCGAACACCAGAGGAATGTTTTGATGATCTCACAGACTGGCCGTATGAAGCACAGTACGTTGAGATTGACGGTATGCGCCAGGCGTATGTCGATGAGGGTTCCGGTGAATCTGGCGAGACCATCTTAATGCTGCATGGGCAACCATCATGGTCTTATCTCTACCGCAAGATGATTCCTGTCCTCGCGGATGCCGGACATCGTGTGATAGTGATGGATCACCTCGGCATGGGGCGCAGCGACAAACCGATTGATCCTGATTACTATACCTATCTTGACCATACTGAACGGCTCGAAGCCTTCATCCAGGAACTGGGACTAGAACAGGGCAATCTTACGATCTTCGTGCAAGATTGGGGCAGCCTGATCGGGCTAAAAGTGATTGGGGATAATCCAGACTGGTTTGATCGTGTGGTAGTGGGAAATGGTTTTCTGCCAGAATTCGAGAAAGATGAAGTGCCCTTTAATAAGCCAGATAATCCAAACTTGACTCGTCAGTTGGCCCACTTCTCCCTAATCAATGCCCCAGCCCAACAAGAGCCACTCTATGATAAGGATGGCTATCGGACAGACGCGAATGGCCTGGACGCGAACGAAATCTTCGGCATATGGATCGACTATGCAAGGAATGATGAACGATTTGTTCCCTCTATAGTCGTGGAGTCGCAAACGTACTACCCGCTCACGGATGAAGAAGAAGCCGCATATGATGCGCCATTTCCGTCACGCCTTTTTATGAGTGGGGTACGGGCCTTCCCTGGGCTTGTTTATCAACTACCAGGCCTTACGCAGGAATCGTGGGAAGGACTTGTCACATTTGAGAAACCGTTCCTAACCATCTGGGGCAATAATGACCCTGGTAATCTGGGTCTGCCGGAAACCCAGCAGACGCTATTAGATAGAATCCCCGGTACGAAGAGTTGGGATCATGTCCGCCTGCCAGAAGCCAGCCACTTCTTGCAGGATGATCAAGGCGAGGAAATTGCCCGCCGTGTCAACGAATTCATTGCAGCTACAGGACCAAACTAATACTCACAATTTGAGCAGCTGCTATTTGCTCGATTGATGAAATCGAGGAGAAAAAAGGAGACCATTATGACCAAACGAAACCTCATTATCGGCAGCATAATCGTTATCATCGCCATTCTTGTCATCGGCCTGCTCTTTCTGCAGGGCAACGGCACTGAAGCAGCCCTGCGCCGCACCATCATCAGCAACCTCGAACAGGACAGGGAAACGGCAGCTGAACTGCAGCGCACCGACCAGATCACCTTCGTGCTGCTCGGCACAGGCAGCCCGCTTGCACAGGCGGGTCCCCAGACCTCCACCGCCGTTTTCGTCAATGGTCAATTCCTGTTGTTCGATGCCGGCAACAATACGCTGGACGTCATGAACAGCTTGAATTTTCCACTTTATGAATTAGATGCCGTTTTCATCACTCATTTTCATAACGACCATTATGGCGACCTGGGTGATGTGATGGAATGGTCCTGGATCTGGGGTCGGCGGCACATCCTGCCGGTTTATGGTCCCACCGGGATCACCAAAATCGTGGAGGGCTTTCGATCTGCCTATGAATTGGAAGAAAGCTACCGCACCGCCCACCATGGCGAGGAAATCATGCCGCCTGAGTGGTCACCATCCGAACCCATCGAATTTACTCCCCCGACCGATGACTCTGCGATTGTGATTTACGAAAAGGATGGCGTCACGGTCAAGGCCTTTCGAGTCAATCATGCTCCGGTAGAGCCCTCCGTTGGCTATCGCATCGAATATGCGGGTAAGGTAGTCGTTCTATCCGGGGATACTGTGCGCACCAATTCGCTTCTGGAACACAGCCGGAACGCTGACCTGCTCGTTGCAGAAGCGATGAACAAGGAGGTGGTGGGAGCCATAGAAGACATCAACCGGGAACTTGGATATGAGGAACCAGGCCACCATTCTCTTCGACATCCAGGATTATCATATGGATGTCAGCGATGTTGGTGCATTGGCTGAAGAGGCTGAATGTAAAGCGGCTAGCCCTCAACCATTTGGCCCCCAAACCTCAGTCACGTCGACAGGCGAATTTGTTTTTCCGAGACCCGGTTTCAGAACAGTTTTCCGGTGAACTTATTGTCGGTGAAGATGGCATGCAGATCGTTATCCCGGTTCCCTAAGAAAAAAAGAGATTATGAAAAGAATAAATTTCATCCTCATAGCCCTCGCTCTGATCCTGATCATTGCCATTGCCTTTGTTGCGATGCGCGCAGGCGATCAATCCCAATCCTGTATGGAGTACTACGCAGAGATGGAAAATCCCCCTGCTGCCGCACGCGAATGGTGTCAGGCTGGGGAGTATTTTCCCTGGAAATCTACTTTGCCCGTCAACGCAGACTTTAAAGCACTGAACATCTTTCATATCTGCCAGGGGAATCCAGAGCACCCAGCAATTCTGATGATTCACGGCTACCCTACCATGAGCTTTGATTATGCACCACTTTTTAATGAGCTCAAAAATGATTTCTATGTCTGTGCGTTGGACACCCCAGGCTATGGTTTTTCTGATAAACCCTTGGATGGATTCGATTATTCCATCTTTGATGACGCTCAATTGGTAGATCATTACATCCGCGAAATAGTAGAATTAGATGATTTTTACTTGCTAACGCATGATAAAGGCGATAGTGTTGGCCTGGCCTTGTTACAAATTTATCAGACCTACGATGAGAAACCCTATACCATCACCCACCACTTCATCACCAATGGGAACATCTACCTACCTCTTGCCCAGTTGACAGCAGGACAAAAAGTGTTACTGAATCCAGTCTTCGGGCCGTTTGTCTCTAATATTTTACCTACCGATTGGTTTGCCAATAACATAAGTGAATCAACCTTCGCGACCACCTTGCCACAAAGCGAAATAGACGCATACTCATCGATTTTTGATTACCAGGATGGGATAAAAAACCAACATGAAATCATTGAATACCTCAATGAGCGAACTGAAAATGAAGTTGCCTGGTTGGAAACGTTGGTGAAAAGTGATATCCCCACCACACTTATTTGGGGCGAGTTAGACGGGATTGCACCCGTGGCAGTGCCTGATCACGTATGGACGAATTACCTTAAAGACAGAGAAACACCTGCAACATATTGGCGTATCCCCTGTGCAGATCATTATCTCCAGGTTGATACACCGGACCTGATTGCTAAAATTGTGCGTACAACATGTGTTGACGAGAATGTTCCTTCTGAGATTGAGGGTTTACTCTGTCTTGCTATTCGGAAAAATTAAATGCTATAATTCCGAAATGTGAACAGTAAGAAAATTTAACTCCCAACGGGAATTAATAGCTATTTACCCATAAGATACTAGCAAAACACGAATTATTGTAACCGAGTCGCCTTTCCAAGTTAGTTAGCTGTTGCCAATCTCTTGCCAATAGCCTGGAAACTATAGAAGGAATCGACAAATTAGACATTTTTTTACCCCCATATCTTGACCACATGGACGCAATAGACCCATATATATAGACTGTGGAAATTTATACCACTGACTTAAGAAATGTATCCCCTTAGGGGTTGGGGGTTGTGAAAAATAAATCCATAGGATCCAATAATCGAAACCAACCACTCACCCGCCAACGGCAATAATTACTCATTTCCTGTTCATCAGCGCTGACATCATAATGAGCCATGCTACCTTCGATGCCTGAAGATGAGCCATACCGCATTTCTACATGCAGATGTGGAGCCAGCGCATTACCACTATCCCCTATTGAACCGATTCCATCACCACAATTTATCGGATCACCCAATTCAAACGATGTGGGAGTATCCAGATGGGCATAAAGGATATATAAAGAAAGATCCATATTTTCCTGATCAGGCAGATCCCACTCTTCAGGACAAGTTAAGTTGGTGTTGGTACCAAATAATTCAGGTTTTGTTTGGTTCTCCAATTTTTCTTTCCAGCCAACTGGTAATCTATGAAACGCAGTTTCCACTAAAACAGCATTGCCATAAGGAAACCGGTCATTTATCACCATAACTACTTCACCAGCCAATATTGCCTGTACCGCAGAGCCTTTTAAGGCTATATGGAGGTCAGGATCAATGACACTGAAATCTACCCCCTGGTGTGGATCGTCCGAGCCTGGTTTGGGGGGAAGAAATGGATTGGATATCATATTGACCAGGTTTTCAGTTGGAACATCAATTAATGGAGAACAGACATTTATCACAATCGACGTCGGTGAAGGAGCAGTGGTTGGGACAACCGTCTGGATCAATGTAGGGGATGGTTTTTCTTCAACCTCAATCGTTGTTGTTATTTCAAAAGTTGGATTTATAATTTCCTCTAATGGTTTTTCTGATGAACATCCCGCCAGGAGTATGATAAAAATAGTAAATAGAAAAGCAAAATTTTTCATTCTAATATTGTACTTATAATTAGGAATTAAAATTGATGATGATACGGAGACAAAGGTTGAATTTTTGATATGGATCCTAAGAAAATCTTATATTTCTTAATCATCATTTTGGTCATGCTTGGTAGCTCATTTTTAGGAGCGATCGGCGGAAGTTTCATTACCTTAAAAGTAGTCGAGAGAAATTCTGCAATTTCGATTGAAAATCAAATTTCTCCCACTCCTTCGTCCACTACGCCAGCGATATTAAGTTTTTTGAATTCGAGTATTGAAACAACCATTACTTCGGTGGTTCAGGATGTCGAATCGGCTGTTGTGACCGTTGTTGGTACGATCAGTGGTCGCGCAACATTTTTTGGCGTAACCTCCGATCAGGAAGTCAGCGGTAGTGGAGTGATTGTTACTGAAGATGGTTATATATTAACCAACAATCATGTTGTTGAAGGTACACAAACACTTTCTGTGATCCTCAATGATGGAACCGAACATCCTGCTGAATTGATCAGCCGCGATGTATTTGCAGACCTGGCTGTGCTCAAAATTGAAGGAAAAGTCCCCGGAATTGCTAAAATTGGAAATTCAGATAATCTAAAACCTGGTGAAACGGTGATCGCCATTGGCTCTCCATTAGGTACATTCAGAAATTCAGTGACTGTCGGTGTCATCAGTGCAACCGGTAGAACCCTGGATAGTGGTGATGGATATGCAATTGAGGATTTAATTCAAACCGATGCTGCCATTAACTCGGGAAATTCAGGTGGACCATTGCTAAATTTGGCTGGTGAAGTAATTGGTATCAACACACTGGTAATCCGTGGAAGCAATAACTCCAGTACAAGCGCTGAAGCACTTGGTTTTGCCATTCCTTCCAATACCGCTGCCATGATCGCACAACATATCATTGAAAAAGGCTATTTTGCCCGTCCATATCTCGGGACCAATTATCAGAATATTACGCCACGCATTGCATCCTGGTATAACTTGCCTGTCAATTATGGTGCATATATTACCGGGATTGATCGCAACAGTCCGGCAGAAATTTCAGGTTTACAACCTGGTGATATCATCACAAAAATTGGTGATGTTCCCATTGATGAACAACAATCCTTTATAAATGCCTTATTTGAATATGAACCAAATCAAGCAAATTATCAATTGAGTTTTCTCGCGATAATCAATTAATGACTGTTGAGGTAATATTGGGAGAAATGAGTTCTCCGTAGTTCCATGCCTCCAAGTATTATTTTGGTTTCTTCTTTAATATCTCCAATAAAGCTCTGGCGGAATCTTCTGGACCAGAGAATTCTTTACCCGAAATGCCTAATTGAGTACGCATTTCACCAACGAAAACATTCTTATCATAAAAAGCCTGGAAGAATTTTTTGGCTATTTCATCATGCAATTCCCGATATTCTGGTGGACCAAAAATATTGGCGAAATAGGAATGAGTCAATCCGGTCGTGGTGGTTGTTCCTTTACTCATCACCGCGCCTGAACGAAACACATCAATTGCTTGTTCAGGTGACTTTAATTCGTTCTACCGCTAGGATGATCTTCATCCACGGTATCATAGTTATTGGCATATAGAACAAAATCTACCTCGTATCCTTCCACAACACTCTTGAATTTTGTCACTGGTAACACAACCCGCGCATTTACCTGATCTGGATTCATGATGATGGATCGATCAATTTGGCCAAAAGCATAATCTTTTTGAAGATCATCCAACCGTACAAATGCACCAATTTCAGTGCCATACCCCATGATCCTGCCATCTGGAAGAATATCGATCGATCCCATATCATCGGCAATGATCACCAGATCTTCTACCTGATCTTCGATGATTCCCCGCAGTGCTTCCAGTGTCTCTGATTTTCCTGCCCCTGTATCGCCAATTAACAACACATTCGATGTCCCAGCATTTCTTAAGACGATGTGGAACATCGCACCATGAAATGGCATTCTTCCAATTTTCATCATCTTAACATTATGTAAGGTAAGAATCATTTTCTTCAGGTAGCCAAAATATGCATATTCTTTGCGGAATGGTACAGTACCTATCAGGATATCATTTTCTTTATCATCATAAAAAATTGTCTCAGTAGTTTCAGGATTTTTCTCCCCTTAACCGGAACACCATAAAAATAAATCGCATCCGGTTTTTTCTTTAAATCCGCATCCTCAGCCAGTTCAAATAAATTACTTAAGGAAAAACCTAACTCAAACCATTGCACCGTGAAATAAACCAGAATGATTAATTCACCTACCTTGGCAGGATAACATAACCATTCTTCTGGATCAATATCAAGATGATCGATCGGATTGTATTCAATCCTTTTGAATTTTCCACTTCTTTTGTTGTTAGGGGTATTGAAAATTAATGGAGGATAAATTAATACCTGGCGTGTCATCAAAATATCGCATAATTTATCCGCATATTCGCAGATGAATGGCATCTGATAAGGTAATGTGATTGCAGCTATATTCGCTCCAGCGCTGACCTGGCGGTATACTCTGGGATGGTTTCCCGAAACATTTTCGAGAATATCACGCTGAGCACTTCGTACAACATGCATTAATTTTTCGACTGTCTCAGTGAAGGATCGGTACGGTCGCTTATCAAGACGATCATCCACTGAATCGATAACCACCAAACGTTGTAAGCGCCGCCAGAAATTATAGAATTGTTCCACAAAATCACTGAGTAAATCAAGATCTTCAAAAAATGTCATACTTTCAGGAACAATCTTGCATACCTGTTCCGCAGGTAATTTTGATAATAACAATAAGGTTGTCTGCATTGTTTTTAATTCTTCCGTGTGTAACTTTCTCTTCATTGTAGAAAACCCGCAATAATCGCGATTGCTGACGGAATAAATAACGAACATAATTACTCAGTAAATCTAAAAATAAATTGCTGTTGATTAATTCATCAACCGTGTCACATAATCGGTTGCGTGTTCTAAGAACTAATTTATCACCATAAATTTTATAAGAGCCATTTTCCATTTTTTCTCCTTGTACCAATATTTATAGCTTTGTTGTAAACCTCTATAATTAAACAATTAGTCATCTAGAAATCATTGATTCCAGCATCGTAGTTGTCAGGGATTTCGGTCGCTCGATTGGTTTTAATAATGCTCTAGCCCATACGATATGCGCTGATAAGCCTAATATTCTACTCACTCCGAATAAAACTGTGTAGAAGTCAAATTCTTTTACACCAAAGTGATATTGTAAAGCTCCATTAATCGCATCCACATTTGGCCAGGGGTTACTGACTTTGCCATTTTCCATTAAGATTCCTGGAAGGATTGCATACACCATTTCAACCAACTTTATCAGATCACTGTTTAAATTTTTGCTTCTGGCAAATTCCAACTGTGCAGTAAATCTAGGATCAGTTGTTCTTAAAACCGCATGTCCATAACCAGGAATAATTTTTCCTTCTGCTAGTGATTGACGAAGAAAGCTTTCCAATTGTTCCTGTGTGGGTAGTCCATTGAAATATTCTCTTACATCCAAAAGCCATTTGAGACATTCCTGGTTAGCCAGTCCATGCAGTGGTCCTGCCAATCCATTCATCCCTGCTGAACAGGAAAGATACACATCTGACAAGGCTGAACTCACCAGATGTGTGGCATGCGCAGAGACATTTCCACCTTCATGATCACAATGCAAGAAAAAGAATAACCGGCAAAGATCATAATACTTAGGATCCGCTTCACGATCGATCATCACTCCAAAATTCGCGCTCCAATCATGATCCGCTTTGGGCGGCAGGTAAATTCCGTCCTGGTATTTCAAATTATAAATAAAAGCCGCTAACCCGGGTAATTTTGCTGTCAGGTTTAATGAATCCTGTAAGAAATAGCGCCAATGATCATCTTTAACCACACCAATTTCATATTGCTTCGCAAAAACTGATTCTCGTTGTAAGGCCATAATCCCGATTGAAAATAATGTCATCGGATGAGTTTCCTTTGGCATACGCCGGATGGTATTGTACACATAGGTTGGGATTAAGCTTCTTTTGCGCCATTCTTCTTCCACAATCATGGCATCTTCAAAGGTTGGCAGTTCATTGGTCAACAGTAAATAATAAACACCTCCAGCTAATGGAAATTCAGAACCTGGTAATTTAGGTAGAATTTTCAATAATTCAGGTACTGAATATCCACGGATGCGAATTCCTTCTATTGGATCAACATAAGAGATATCACTGACCTGAATCTGAACACCACGAATACCCCCATAAATTTGAGAAACAGTTACATCACATACCTTAAAATTTCCATATTCATTTCGTAATCGGTTAACCCGTTCCCGCCAACCAGGCAATTGTTCTGCAATTCTTTCCTCTAATAACATCATGGTGATACTCCTTTGAATAAATTTTTTTACTTTAATAACTTGAATGGACACCCCATTCAGGGTCATTTATGCTGATATAGTCTTACCTTTTAATTATTGGGGATGGTTTTGATAAAAATAGGCTGTGCCCATATATCCCAAATCTCTGGAAATACGTTCTGCAGCCTTAAGAACACTATTTTTATGAAATTTAATTTTTTCAGGTGTAAATCGAAAAGAAGGACCTGACACAGTCAAAGCAGCCAGAATATCAGCTTTCATATCAAAGATTGGGGCAGCAATTCCTGCAGCATCCTCGACCCATTCTCCATCACTGAAAGCATAACCCTGTTTACGGATGGTTATCAATTCCTCTTTTAATGCCTTTATGTCTGTGATCGTCTTAACCGTAAATGGCTGAAAATTGGTTCGAGAGAGAATTTCTTCCTGCCTTTTTTCTGGGAGATAGGCTAACAATAGTTTGCCAGCAGAACCAGCATATAGAGGCAATCGTCTCCCAATTCGGGCGACAATTCGAACATTCTGTGCGCTTTCCATTCTTTCTACACATAAACGTTCATCCCCATCCAGAATATAAAGACTGATGGTTTCTTTTGTTTCCAGTAATAGTTCGTTAATCACCGGTAAGGCAACATTTCTGATATCCAGATTGGTCGTATAAACCTCTGCCCAACGAAGACTTTTGGGGCCAACTGAATAAGCTCTGGATTCATGATTCTGAGACAGTAATCCTTGATGCCTTAATGCAATCATTAATCGACCACAGACACTGGGAGAGAGTCCAGTTAATCTGGCTACTTCCCTGACACCCAATTCATTTTGATCAATGGTAAAGCAATCCATGATTTGAATCAGTCGCTCAATTGTTTGAACTTTTTCATTTTCCATAACATTGTACCGGAGAATGGGACACCGTCCCGAAATTGAATATAATGATTATAGGAATTAAACCGATAAAAGTCAAGGGTTTATTTTGATTTTTTTAGGATAGTAATATCATCAGAAAATTGTAGAAAGGAATACCATGATTCATTCAACCACATCCATTCAAATGGTCAACCAAACATTAATCGTCCCCGATCAGGTAACCATCCCCTTCATCACAGGAGATGGCATCGGACCGGATGTGACATGCTGCGATGCAATCCGTAGTAAATGCCGCCATTGAAAACAGCTTACCACTATGAAAAAAAAATCATTTGGAAAGAGGTACTTGCTGGAGAAAAGGCATTTCACCAAACAGGCGAATGGCTTCCGCAGGAGACACTAAATGCTTTTTCAGAATTTGTGGTTGGAATCAAAGGCCCTCTCACAACACCTGTAGGTGGTGGAATTCGTTCGTTAAACGTAGCTCTACGAAAAGACCTCGATCTTTATGTCTGTTTAAGACCTATTCGATACTTTCAAGGCATCAACGCCCCGGTAACACAACCGGAAAAGATTGATGTAACCATCTTCAGAGAAAATACCGAAGATGTGTATACAGGATTGGAATTTGAAGCGGATAGTGAAGAATCAAAGCTGTTTTTAGTTTGGTTGCAGGAACAATTGCCAGATTCTTACCAAAAAATTCGTTTTCCTCAGTCTGTCGGGCTGGGCATCAAACCCATCTCAAAGGAAGGCAGTCAACGGTTGATCCGGGCAGCTATTGAATACGCCATCAGAAATAAAAAGCCCATCGTCACATTGATTCACAAAGGCAATATTATGAAGTTTACGGAAGGTGCCTTTCGAATGTGGGGCTATGATCTGGCTGAAAGTGAATACAAAGATTTTATTTACACAGCCCGTCAATTTGAACAAACCAGGCAAAATACAGGCATTGTCGAAGCCCAAAAAGAAAAAGAATGGACGCTTAAAAACGGCAAGATCTGGATGAATGATGTTATTACAGATGCTGCCTTCCAGAATTTGTTGCTGTACCCTCAGGATTTCAGTGTGATTGCAACCAGTAATCTGAATGGTGATTATCTTTCAGATGCACTGGCTGCTCAGGTTGGTGGAATTGGAATTTCTCCAGGAGCAAATATAAATTATCAGACCGGAATTGCTGTTTTTGAAGCAACCCATGGTACCGCACCCGATATTGCTGGGAAAAACCTGGCAAACCCTTCCTCTTTGATCCTGTCTTCGGTCCTCATGTTGCAATATTTGGGGTGGAGTGAAGCAGCTGAACTCATTACAACAGCCTTGGAAAAGACGATTAATAAAGGACAATTAACCCAGGACCTGGCGCAATTTGTAAGTAGTTCTACAGCATTGAGTACCAGTGAATTTGCCAAAGCCATCATCAACAATTTCTAATAACCCCAGGAGTGATTTAATGAAAAAAGGTCTACTTTATACAAAATCAACACTTTCAACAAATGGAAAGGATTATCAATTCTTCCAACTCTCCAAATTACATCCAGAGAACCCAAAATTTTTGGATAAGTTACCTTTTTCGATTCGCATTTTGCTTGAAGGTATTCTCAGAAATATTAATGGCGAATCCATTACCGAAATTGACGCCATCAACCTTGCTGATTGGCAACCTCATCAGGATCAGCGTCAACCAATTCCGTTTTTTCCCGGCAGAGTAGTTCTTCAGGATTTCACTGGGGTTCCGGTATTAAATGATCTGGCAGCGATGCGAGCTGCGATTCAACGAATTGGCGGGGATCCATTAAAGGTCAATCCCATTATCCCAGTCGACCTGGTGATTGACCATTCAGTCATGGTGGACGTATCCGCACAGAAAGACGCTGTGGACCAAAACGCTAAAAATGAATTTGAACGCAATCTTGAAAGATATCAATTTCTGCGCTGGAGTAGCTCTGCTTTTGAGAATTTTCGCATCGTCCCTCCATCTACTGGAATCATCCACCAGGTTAACCTGGAGTTTCTTGCCCAATCTGTCTTAACCAATGAAACGGATGGTGAAGCCTTCATCTTTCCGGATACGCTGGTAGGTACGGATTCCCATACGACCATGATTAACGGGTTAGGCATTGTAGGCTGGGGAGTAGGCGGAATTGAAGCAGTTGCAGCTATGATGGGACAACCTATCCAAATTCTCACCCCGGAAGTCATTGGTGTCCACCTTAAAGGACAATTAAAAGAAGGGTTAACACCCACAGATTTGACATTGACTATCATTCAAATTCTAAGGAAAAAAGGTGTTGTTGATAAGTTTGTTGAGTTTTTTGGAGAAGGTCTGGATCACCTGAGCCTGGCTGATCGGGCGATGATTGCCAACATCACCCCGGAAAGTGGTGCAACCATGATTTATTTTCCATTTGATGTGCAGTCGATGAAATATCTGCGCTTAACCGGCAAAAATGAAGACCACCTCAATCTCGTTGAGACATACTATAGGGCACAAAATTTATTCCGTGAATCACATCAACCTTTCCCTGAATTTTCTGAGGTAATTGCGGTTGACCTGGATCAAATAGAGCCCAGTATCGCTGGTCCAAAACGGCCACAGGATCGCTTGGGACTGCAGTCAGTCCAAGAAAATTTTCAAATCAGTATGGTTAAACCTCGGAATCAAATGGGATTTGGTTATCCGGAATATGAAACTGAGAAGACATTTACCCTTGATTATGCCGGAAAATCATATCAATTATCACATGGGTTTACTGCCATTGCTGCAATTACTTCCTGCACGAATACCTCCAATCCAACAGTCATGATTGCTGCCGGTCTGGTTGCCAAAAAGGCAGTATTAAATGGACTTACTATCCCGGAATACGTAAAAACCAGTTTTGCCCCCGGTTCCCGGGTTGTCACTGAATACCTTACCGAAAGTAGCTTAATGGGTGATCTCGAAAATCTTGGTTTTCATGTGGTTGGTTATGGTTGTACAACTTGTATTGGCAATAGTGGGCCTCTCCATGAAGATATTATTGATTTTATAGAAAAGGAAAAAATTATTGCCAGCGCTGTACTTTCGGGAAACAGAAATTTTGAAGGTAGGATTCATCCTCATACACAGGCAAATTATTTGGCTTCTCCCCCACTTGTGGTCGCATACGCGTTAGCAGGAACAATAAATATCGATTTGACAAACGATCCGATTGGACATGATCACACTGGAAAACCAGTTTACTTGCGTGATATCTGGCCAACTTCACTTGAAATTCAGGAAATCTTGAATTCTGTTGTCAAACCGGACTTATTCATCAAAAACTATGCAAATGTATTTTCTGGTAATTCCGATTGGAATATGTTGCAGACTAATTCTGAAAAAATCTATGATTGGGATGAAAACTCAACCTACTTACAGGAACCTCCATATTTTGTAAACCTATCACGAGATGATTCTTCCGTAAAGGTGGTTGATGCGCATGCGCTCGTCGTTTTAGGAGATTCAGTCACCACCGACCATATCTCTCCTGCTGGAGCGATTCCATTAAAAAGTCCAGCTGGAGAATTTCTGATTAATCACGGCATTCATCCCCAGCAATTCAATTCTTTTGGATCTCGCCGAGGGAATGACCGCATTATGACCCGCGGGACTTTTGGGAACATCCGCATTAAGAACCTGCTATTGACGGGAATCGAGGGAGGGATGACACGCCACATTCCATCCGGTGAGGTGATGAGTATTTATGATGCCTCACAAAAATATCAACAGGCAGAAATTGACCTGATAGTGCTAGCTGGGAAAGAATATGGAACCGGCTCATCACGGGATTGGGCGGCTAAAGGACCTATGCTGTTAGGTGTAAAAGCAGTCATTGCCGAATCATTTGAACGAATCCACCGCTCCAACCTGGTTGGGATGGGTATTCTGCCATTGGAGTTTTTACCGGGTGAAAATTCAAAAACTTTGGGGCTTGATGGTAGTGAAAAATTCACCATTAATCATACAGAAGTTATTTTCCCGGGGAAAATTCTTCAAGTAAAAGCTGTAAACATGAATGGAAAAGAAATTTATTTTGAAGTCAAATTGAGAATCGATACAATCATTGAAATTCAATACTTCAAAGATGGTGGCATTATGAACACAATTCTAAAGGAATTGATTGACTCTGTGTAACCAATTCAATTTCGTTTCAGAGTTTAGTCTGATAATTATTCCTCAGAAGAATATTGTTCCATAATTACCCCTGCTTTTTCGAGGAATTCAAGAGCAATTGGATCAACGCGATAAGCATTGAGATAGATTAACTTGGAAATTCTGGCATTAATTAACATTTTTGTGCAATTTAGACACGGAAAGTGAGTCACATAACAGAATGAATCTTTTGTAGCCAATCCAAAAACAGCTGCCTGAATGATAGCGTTCACCTCAGCATGCACAGTGCGCACACAATGTCCATCCACCATCAAATGACCAACATCATCACAATGCTCCAATCCAGCTGGTGAGCCATTGTAGCCGGTCGAGATGATATGCTTGTCTTTAACCAATACTGCGCCAACTTTTGCTCGATCACAGGTTGAGCGCACTGCAACATCTTCCGCTATTTTCATGAAGTATGAATCCCAGGTTGGTCGTGACATCGTTCCTCCAAATTTAAAATCAATGGTTTTCAATCAATAATGGTTTAATTTTATTGATCCAAATTAACAAATCAAATCAAAACTTCAACAAATATTTTTTTATTATCCAAATTTTCCAGAAATGTAATCCTGTGTCTTTTTATCCTTAGGTCGGGTGAAGATTTCCTCGGCACTGGAAAATTCTATTAATTTCCCTTGTAAGAAGAATGCGACATTGTCAGCAATTCGTCCGGCTTGTTGTGTATTATGTGGCGCGATAATCACCGTGAAATCTTTCTTTAGCTCAATCAGAGATGATTCAATTTTCGCCGTTGAGACGGGATCAAGCGCGGAAGTCGGTTCATCCAGCATGATGATTTCAGGTTGCAATGACAAAGTCCGTGCCAGGCATAAACGCTGTTGTTGACCACCAGAAATAGAATTGGCTGGATCCTGTAATCGATCATTCAATTCATCCCATAATTCAGCCAATCGCAAGGCTCGTTCTACCGCATCATCCAAAACGGTTTTTCGTTTCTCACCCATTAATTCCAGACCGTAAGAGACATTCTGGTAAATTGACAAAGGCAGCGGTAACGGTCGAGAAAATACAATGCCAACTTTTCGACGTAAAGCGATTACATCCAGAGTTGGGTCAAGTATATCAATCCCATCAATTAATATTTTTCCAGTAGTCTTTGCTACATCTGCCAGATCATTTAACCGATTCAATGCACGTAAGAAGGTTGATTTACCTCCACCAGATGGACCAATCAACGCGGTAACCTGGTGTATGGGAATCCGAAGAGTAATATCAAACAAAGATTCGACCCCATCCGAATAGGTAATGGAAAGATTTTCAACAATTATTTTATCCATACTACCACTGCCTTTTCGCCCTGGCACGGGAACGAATCACGGTAACAATAATATTCATGATCAGGACAAACACCAGCAGTACCAAAACTGTCCCATATTGAATCTGGATTGGCATACCAGGTACCTGGGTGGAAATTACAAATAAATGATATGGCAATGCCATGGTCGCATCCAGAGGAGAATTAGGCAATCTGGGAAGAAAAAAAGCAGCCCCTGTGAATAAAATGGGGGCTGTTTCACCTGCAGCCCGTTCCAACCCGAGAACCACACCGGTAAGAATGCCAGGGATTGCCTGGGGTAATACCAAACGCCAGATTGTCTGCCATTTGGTAGCCCCTAAAGAAACACTCACAACCCTGAAGGACTGTGGAACCGCTCGCAGTGCTTCTTCCGTGGTGCTGATGATGACAGGCAGTGTCATGATAGACAACGTAAGAGACGCTGATAATATACTTGTACCGAAATTCAGAAAAATGACAAACAATCCTAAACCAAATAAACCATACACGACGGAAGGTATTCCGGCCAAATTAATGATCGCCAGGCGAATTGCTCGAGTTACTTTATTAACGGGTGCATACTCCGATAAATAAATCGCTGCAGCAATGCCTAAAGGGACGGAGAAAATAGCGGTACCGACCGTCAAATAGAAAGTACCTACGATCGCTGGCCAGATTCCACCTGCCCTCATTCCATCACTGGGCATGGCGGAAACAAACTCCCAGGAAATGGCTGGCGCTCCCAGATATATGATGTAGATGACAACTGCAATGATGGGGATAACTGTCGCAATAGATAGTATTGTTAACACTGAAAAACCCACTTTTTCAATGCGAAGTTGTTTCAACACATTTGATTTCTTTGCTGATTGCATAGATTCTCTCAGGACAAAATCCTTTCAGATCGTTTTAGTTTCCGTGAACTGATGTTGGACGCAATTACATTTACCAATAAAGTGAATAAAAACAGAACGATACCAATGAAAAACAATACATGATAATGCGGGCTTCCCGTGGCAACCTCACCCATTTCGGAAGCGATTGTGGCAGTCATCGTTCGAATGGGCATGAACAATGCTTGCAATGATGTGGGCAGAATGGGAGCATTTCCGGTAACCATCATGACTGTCATCGTTTCCCCAATGGTTCTTCCCAAACCTAACATAACTGCCATTAGAATTCCCGATTTTGCAGCAGGCACCGTCACACCCCAGATCGTCTGCCAGCGAGTCAACCCTAATGCCAGCGAGCCATGTCGATAGGAAATCGGGACATTATTAAGTGCATCTTCCGAAATGGATACAATGGTTGGGATAGCGATCCCACCCAATAATAAGGATCCTGTCAGCGCTGTGAGTCCGGTGGGCAAATTCAGTGAATCCCGCAGAAAAGGCGAAACCACCAGGATACCCAGAAATCCCAGGACGACACTTGGCAAACCAGCTAATAATTCAACCAACGGTTTCATAATTTCCTGCAACCAATTTGGAGCAATTTCCGCTATAAAAACAGCTGTCAGAATACCAAATGGTACCGCAAGCAACGATGCTCCTAAAGTGACTACCAGAGAACCCAATATTAATGGAAGGATCCCAAAGTAATTTTCGATGGGATACCATCGCTCCGAGAATAATTGTGATAATGGCACATCAAAAAGTGCTGGAGTTCCTTCTGATAATAGAAAAAATAAAATGAGTAAGACAAACAGGATAGAAGAGTACCCCGAAAATTGAATTGTGCGGGTGATTAATTTTTCAAAAATCATTGAGCGTTTCTGTATCATTTAATTTTCCTCATTTAACTGGAATGAACCCTAAATCCTCAACAATTTTTTGCCCTTCAGAAGATATGATCCAGTCGAGATATTCTTTTACAAATGTCGGTGGTGTTCCTGGAGCATAGATGAACAAATTTCTGGAAATGGCATAGAGGTTATCATTGACTGTGCTCAATGTGGGAAATATATAATCTTCACCCACTTCTCTGGCAATGCCTAGGACTTTAACTTCCTCAGTGATATAACCCAATCCATCATAACCAATCGCGTTACGATTTGCCCGAACTTCAGCAATGATTCCTTCTGATGAAGGTAGTAATAAAGTATTTGCTGAGAAAATCGTCTTATCATCGGAATTTCCAAGGCGGATGACTTCTTCTAAAAAGTAGACATGTGTTCCAGAATTTGTTTCTCGGGATAGGCGTACGATTGGTCTATTTTCACCCCCTAATTGAATCCAGTTGTCGATTTTTCCTTTATAAATATCTGATACTTCCTGCAAGGTTAATTGATTGATTGGATTATCAGGATGAACAATCACAGCAATTGCATCCCTTGCTACAACATATTCAATCGGTTCCACTCCATTCTTATTCGCGCTCTCTATTTCTTCCGGTTTGATTCTTCGGGATGCGTTTGCCAGGTCAACGGTATTATTGATCAATGAGGAAATTCCGGTTCCACTTCCCCCTCCTGTAACGGAAATACGAACTTCGGGATGGAGTTTTTGATACTGTTCAGCCCAATACAAAGCCAGATTGACCATCGTATCAGACCCTTTATTTTCCAGATAATAATAATCAGCCACATTTTGATTGGCTGATTGTTCCCCATTGGTATTATTTTGACATCCGGATAATATTAAAATTAAAAGGAATAAACCAACATTTTTAATTGAAAATACTTTTCGCATATTAAAAATTATAAATGAAACTCAATAAAACATTCCAGCTTCCCAATAGAATTAGTCATTAGAATCCTGTCAACTTTCTTCAAATAACAATCATTTGGTAAAGTGCACTACCTAAATAGAAATAAATTCAATAATTCAATTCATATCGACAACAATCTCTCATCCTTTAGAATTCGTTGCTACTTTCGCCAATCTCTTCGAATCCATTACTCGGAATTCTGTACGGGTGATATCAATAATTCCATCATCTGCAAAGTGATGCAGGAAACGACAAACCATCTCTCTGGTTGAACCTATTCTGGCTGCCATTTCATCTAATGTTAAACTTCTGGTAACCGGTCCATTTTCCTGATCACGGGCTGTTTCCATTAATAATTTTGCTAAACGCCCAGCAACAGGCTGAAATGTCATCTCTTCCAGAATTTCACTTGCCCGCATCATTTTATACACCATTAAGCGAGATAATTCCCATGCTGCTGCACCTTCGCTTTTGAGAATTGGTATCAAACTCTCAGCTGACCAGAGCATGATGCTGGTGTTCTCAGCAACCTCCAGGGAAACAGGCATAGGCATTGATTCATAAAAGAATGCAAGTCCCCAAAAAATATCACCTTCATTAAAAGTCGTAACGACCAGGTTGCGCCCTTCCATGGAGCTCTTTAATGCTTTAATCCTTCCTTTGGTAATTAAAAACATATATGGCCAGATATCACCATCAATAGCTATTAATTCACCTTTTACGAATTGTTTGGAGATTGCCACCTTTTTAACCACTACCTTATTTTCTTCTGATAAGACTGCGAACACTGGATTCTGATCAAATAACAATGCTAAATCTTTCATGAATTTCTCCTCGATTAACTATAGCAGAAAATATTTTTATCTCCTAAAGTGAGTCAATTCGCTTATTTGCGTTAAGTCAAAGAATAAGTATGTGAAATATATTACAAATTTCAATAATCAAATTTTTTTTATTCAAGGAAGTTATATGAAAAACAAAATACCTCTTAGCTTCGCACTTTTTTTCATTGTATTGTTAAGCGCCTGCATGGATGCGCGTTCTTTGTGTACTCCTGGAATGATAACCTATCAAGAACGCGCCAATCCATTTCCATCCATAACAGAAAAACAACTCAATCCTCAACAAATCGAAATTAAAGGAAAAATGAAAGATTTTGACCATTTCGTTTCAGGTCAATTGTGCAATAACAATTTGGAAGGATTGGTCTACGTAGGTTGTGACATTGAAATCTATGCTTGGGAAGATAAATCGAATTTCCTGGATGATTGCAACTTTACTATCGAGCCTGATGCAATCATTTATGTGGCAGCGCACAATAACACAGCTTATTACAAAGGATGCAATTCTTGTCACATGAGTGACGAATAACGAAGATGACTTGTGCAGGTTTTGCTTTAAGTCAAAGTTGAAAACTGTCGTTTGTGATATTTATTACAAGAGATTAAATAATTATGGAGGAAAAAATGAAGAAAAATAATGTTTTAGGTGGAATAATGGCGCTCATCGCCGCTCTCATTGGTATCGTTGGTCATTTTGTTCTGTTCTTCCAGTGGTACGCAGCTGGAATGTCCGCTGAATCAGCTGAGCCAGGATGTGAGATTTTATTGAAATATATTCATCCTGGTTTAGGTGATGTGGGATTTCTTGCATCCGCATTTTTCCTGGTCAGTGCTTACGGCTTTTTTGTGAAGAAAAACTGGGCATATACCCTGTCAGTCATTGGGATCATTTTGGCATTATTGGCCAGCTTCTTTATTAATATTCCATTCATGGCAGCCAGCTTACCACCTGTTTATTTCATGTTGTTTTTCCCTTATATCCTTTTCTACTTTGTTTTCCTTTGGAAAGTGGGAGAAATCCCGTGGAGTAGAATTTTATTGGGATTGGGAACTGGTGTTACATACATTTTCTGCTTCATGAATGGTGTTTCCAGCACCAGTCGAATCATCACTGTTGGAACCCCAATATTTTATCTGGTAGTCAGTCTACATTGGGTGGCTATGATTGGATGGGCAATTGTGACTTTTGGTATTTTGACAAAACCTAAAAATTGGATGGTTCCTGTTGGTTTATTAGCAGGAGTAGTAGAGTTAATTGTTGGAATTCCATTAGCAGTCATTACAGCACAGGAGCTGGGTCGCTTCTCACTATTTTCATTGGCGCCTATTTCCAGCCTGGTGATGGTCGTTATTCTTGTCATCCCCACTTTATGGCAAAAATGGACCAATGCTGTTGATTGAAATATCCATAAATAAATCTCGCTTTTAAGAAATAAAAAGGAATGAAGAGAAGAGGTGAGAATGAAAAGCATTAAAATGCAAAATAATTCTCACCTAACTGTTTAATTCTGACAATCCCGAATTTGTCTCTGATGAATGATTTTTCAATCAATATCACGCTGATATTAACTTTTGTTAATGCCTTTCATTCATCAACATGCTAATATGTGCAAAATTACACAATAAAATTTTTAGAATTTTTCTTAAGGAGCGTCAATGCTGGCATTTAAAACCCGGTTTAATTATCTCTTTACATCAACCAAAGGTCTGGTTCTGGTTGCAATTGCCTTCTGTGCTTTGATTTCGGCGTTTTTTGGCTCTTTATCCGGACCCATGGCAGATCTGGGTGTAAAAGATATTATTGTGAAAACATTTGGAATCGATCTGGTTGAATCAGAAAGAGAAGGACGCTTGATTATTCTGTATCACACAATTGCGATGGCAGTTATCGCTATAGAAACATACATGATCACAGAATTAGTTGCCATGAAAGAAAATCAACGCGTTCAAATTAATTCCACAATCACTTTTGGATATTTGGCCGTAATTTTTGGTGGGTTACCTTTTGCTTATTGGGGAACAAGCTGGATTTTACATGGTATTTACATAGCAGGATTGACATTAATTTTCTTTGCTGGATGCTCGCTTGCCTATGCATTATGGCCATGGCGCCAGGAATATAAGGTTAAGAATAAAGAATACGCACATACAAAATCTGGGTTTAACCTGGAAAGAATTGCGTTTTTCTCAGTATCAATTGTTACCCTGGCATCAGCACTTTTCGGCGCAATTCCAGGCTCATTTTATGGCAATGGCTTTTTCACATTTCTAGCAGAAAATGTAGTTCGGGAGCCATTCAAAACAACTTTACAAAAATCAATCATCGGTCACCTGCATATCATGCTGGCTTTGATCGCTATTGCCTGTACACTTATCATTTGTCGTTATATGGATTTCAAAGGAATCCTGCACAAAACCGCAATGCCATTGTTGATCATTGGTGCTATCGTTTTGTCATTTGGAACCTGGTTGGTTGTACCTTTCGAAGGAGTAGCTCATGCAGTGATCTATGGCGGCTCAACAATTGCTATGCTAGGCGCATTGCTACTTGTTATTTTTTCCTGGGACAAACTTATAAAAACTGGCCTTGCAGAAAAAGGATTGAAAAAAGGTAATTTTTTCCAAGGGATAGCCGCTCTTGTAAGGGATCCCTTGAAATTTGGTGTAACCTGGCAGATGGTTTTTATGAATTTCACTGTAAGTTTTATCGGAATTTTTGTTGCAGTAAAATTGGATGAAATATTCCGTAACTGGCCATTTATGGATGAAAAACTGATTCTGACTGGTCACTGGCACATTCTCGCCACATTGACAGCCACAATTTTGCTTTTGTATTATGCTGATTTAGCAGGGTTAAAGGGAAAAGCAAGACAATGGTTTGGTTGGTCCATTATCATTTTTTCTGACCTTGCCTTTGGTGCAGTGACAATATACGAAATGAAACGTTTATTTGTCGAGGAAGCTTACCAACAACCTCTCGTTAATATCACTAACCTTCTTGGAGACATTGGATTGGTTGTTGTGTTACTCGCACTTGCATCGCTAATGTTATGGCGATTGATAGACCTATTCAAAAAGAATGGCAGGTGGTCACAAGAAGTGCATGAAAAACTAGAGTCTTACGTGGAGGAAAACTGATGAAAAAATTGACTCTACGCCTGATTTCCTTGATCTTCATCCTTACTGCCTGTAAACCAGTTGATGTGAATGCACCTGCTCCAATTTTTGATACGGGGATTGGTCTAGACTCCTGGGCTACTGTACCTGCTGGAGAATTCTTCTCGGGACAATTCAACTTCGAGGAAATGATTGATTATGATTATGAAATGATGGTCACCCATGTTACCAACCAACAATTTGCTGAATACTTAAACGAAGCATTGAAAGATGGTTATATCAAAATTGAAGGGAATGAAGTAGTTGGATATTATCCCGGAGATGAATTTCATGATGGACGACATGAAGAAGAAATCCCTGCAGGAGATTATATTCATATTCCATTAGACGATCCATCGTTACGGCTTGATTATGATCGTCAAATTTTCATTGCCCAATCAACCTGGGCAAATCATCCTATGACAATGGTCTCCTGGTTTGGTGCAAAAGCATATTGTGAATATTATGACTGGCGCTTGCCTTCTGAGTTGGAGTGGGAAAAAGCTGCCAGAGGTAGCGAAGATACTCGGCCATACCCATGGGGTGAAACAATTGAACGAAACAATGCCAACCTTATTAGCAGCCGGGATCCATTTGAAGACATGAGCGCATTTGGTTCTCGCACAACTCCTGTTGGATTTTATAATGGAAAAACATATGATGGTTATGTTACCTTAGACTCGTCCAGCCCATACGGAATTTATGATATGGCCGGAAATGTCTGGGAATGGACATCCAATGTCTATGAAGAACAACACTACCGTTATCTGCGTGGTGGCAGTAAGGACGTATATGAGAATTATTTACGCATCTGGGTAAGAAATAGTTCTATCCCGACTTATACCAGTCCTGCTTTTGGTTTTCGATGTGTAAAATAAACATGTAGACACATCATTAAGGAATTGCTTTGAAAATAATTAAAGAAAGACTCTCCCTCTATTGGAAGTTGATCAAGAGCCTGCAAACCGGTCTGCTATTAGCGACCGGTTTAGCAGGGTTCATGAGTTTTAAATGTCCGGTTTTCAATTTACCACTATTAACAGGGGTGGCAGTGAGTCTCTTTCTATCCATTAGTGGTAGTACTGTCTTAAATATGTGGTATGACCGTGATATTGATGCAAAAATGAAGAGAACCTGCTTCAGACCATTGGCTTCAGGCGAAGTGTCTTCTAAAGAAGCCCTATCGCTTGGTTTGATCTTATCCATTCTGGGAGTAGGATTTGCACTGCTAATAGATCCTCTCTATGGCCTGATTGTATTTCTGGGGATTTTCTTTGATGTGCTGATTTACACGATCTGGTTAAAAAGAAGAACTTGCTGGTCTATCATCTGGGGAGGATTGGCTGGGGGGATACCTATCCTGGCTGGAAGAACCCTGGCAGTAGGATACATTGATTGGGTTGGATTATTGATGGCAATAGGTATTCTGTTTTGGATTCCCACACATATTATGACCTTCTCCATGCGATATTATGATGACTATCAAACTGCTGGAATACCAACCTTCCCAAGTCGATATAGTTTTTCCTTTACGCGATTGATGATTGCAATTTCCAGCGTTTTAGCCGCCATAACAATGGGTTTGGCTGCAATTGGCATTGGAATGACAATCGGATACTTAAGATTACTGATTGTGCTTTCGTTTGGCTTAATTTTTCTGGCATTGATGAGCATAATCAAACCATCAGAAAAAATAAATTTTGGTTTATTTAAATACGCCTCTCTATATATGTTAAGTGCCATGGTTCTTATGATGGTTTAAAGCGAAGTTGATTATTAATTTTTTGAGGAGGATTGCGATGTCAAAAACCAAATGGTGGGGAAAAACGTTACGAGTTTTAGGAATCATCTTAATGGGGATCACATCAGTATTTACATTGATGGCAGGTATTGGAACAACCTGTGTTGCAGTGGCTGCAGAAAGCTTTGGCCCAAAAATGGCAGCAATTGCACCTTATAGTTGGTTGTATATTCTTTTTGTGCTCCTGACAACCGCGATAGGTGTTTATATGGTAAAAGCTCTGATAAGTTTGATAAAAAAGAAACCAAAAGGCTATCGCGAAACAATCATTTCTTTAGTTTTGGGTATCATCATTGGGGTAATCCACATGGTAGTATCACGATCATTACGAGGAAGCTCAATGCCCACCGATGGAGTGGTCTATGTCACAGTTTTGACATTGATCGTTTTTGCAATTTTCAAAATTCCAGGAATCTGGAATGAGTTGTACCTGGATGGAACAAAACCAGATGATAGTAATCGAATAGCAGCTGCATTCACCCTTCTCTTATGTGGAATTGCTGTCCTGACGGCTCCCGTATGGGGCGCAACGACACATATTTTTGCTCCAGGTGGTCAGAATTGGGCAAATGCCTGGCCAACTCAAATGAATTTAATTGGAATCTTTCTACTGGTGACAGGTATTTTTTCGTTGATTTCTCCATTACGAAATAGAATACTAATCCTTGGCAGGGAAAAAATTAAATTGTTTAATTCCGATTGATTCATTCAAATTAAATAATTTACCCAATCCCCTCCTTTCGATGAGGGGATTATTGATTCTGGTTTTTCTGGTATCACCGCAATAATTTTTAGGTTGCGTCAATACTTAAAGGCGATTAGAATTCAGTACATTACTTTTTTCTGGAGATACATATGCCTGAAATATATGAAAACACAAATTTTATAAAAGAAGCCATTGAAGAAGATCTGAAATCCGGTCGCTTCACGACAGTTCACACAAGATTTCCACCAGAACCAAATGGTTACTTACATATCGGCCATGCCAAAGCAATCTGCATTGATTTTGGTATGGCGCAAGCTTTTGGTGGCAAAACAAATTTACGGTACGATGACACAAATCCAGTTAAAGAAGATACAGAATATGTTGACGCCATTAAAGAAGACATCCGTTGGTTAGGTTTTGATTGGGATGACAGGGAGTTTTATGCTTCTGATTATTTTGAACAATTGTTTCAATGGGCAGAGCAATTGATCCTTCAAGGTGATGCATATGTAGACGATTTATCTCCAGAAGAAATTCGCCAATATCGCGGAACACTTACCGAACCAGGCAAAAACAGTCCTTATCGGGATCGTTCTGTAGATGAAAATCTGGATCTCTTCAGAGGCATGAGAAATGGAGAGTTTCCGGATGGGGCTCGGGTTCTAAGAGCAAAAATTGACATGGCTTCTGGTAATATCAACATGCGTGATCCCGTCATGTATCGAATTCTGCATGCAACACATCACCGCACCGGCGATAAATGGTGTATTTATCCGATGTATGACTTTGCGCATGGCCAATCAGATTCTCTTGAAGGGATCACCCACTCATTATGTGATCTGGCTTATGAGGCACATCGACCGTTATATGACTGGTTTGTTGAAAAATTAGGCATTTTTCATCCTCGTCAATTAGAATTCTCCAGGCTGAATATTTCCTATACCATCCTGAGCAAACGTTTCCTCAAAATGATGGTTGATAATCAATTGGTGAATGGTTGGGATGACCCACGTATGCCCACTCTCTGTGGGATGAGAAGAAGAGGTTTTACCTCTGAAGCAATTCGCGACTTCATCGACAAGGTTGGGGTGGCTAAAAATGAAAGTGTTGTGGACATTTCCCTGTTGGAACACTGTGTACGTGATAATCTGAATTTATCCGCTAACCGGGTAATGGCAGTTCTGAATCCTTTACTGTTGGTCATTGATAATTATCCTGAAGATCAGGTTGAACAATTAGAAGCGATTAACAATCCTGAAGATGAAACTGCAGGTAAGCGGTCAGTACCTTTTTCAAATGTTCTATATATAGAAAAAGACGACTTTATAGAAAACCCACCCAAAAAATATTTTCGTCTTTCACCAGGCAATGAAGTTCGCTTGAGGTATGGTTATTATGTCAAGTGTACCCACGTCGTGAAAGACGCTAATGATGAAATTCTTGAAGTTCATTGCACATATGATCCTGAAACCAGAGGTGGATATTCGCCAGATGGAAGAAAGGTAAAAGGAACCATTCACTGGGTTTCTGCCCAACACGCACTTGCTGCTGAAATTCGTCTTTATGATCGCTTATTTAATACATCGGATCCGGATAATACGGAAGAAGGAAAAACCTTCCTGGATAATCTGAACCCTAATTCATTGACAATTCTTCCTGGCTGTAAAGTTGAGCCATCATTGAGAAATTCACTTCCAGGAGATCGCTTCCAGTTTGAGAGACAGGGATATTTCTGCGCTGATCTTGATTCAACACAAGACTCCTTGGTCTTCAATCGGACTGTCAGCTTGAAAGATAGTTGGGCAAAAATCAATCAAAGTAATTAATTTTTTGTTCATTTTTACGTATAATCAACAAATCAGGAAATAGAGTCAATTAGCTGAATGAAAAGAAATAAATGATAAAAAAATTCAGCCTATCCTGAAAAATATTATTTGAAACGTTTGGAAACCAATATCAGGTTATTGGTGTTAATAGTAGAAAATCACAATCAAAAAAAATTGGAGACGCATGACAAAATTATCCATTATTACCGACACTGATTCAAGTTTACCTGTTGATATAGCCGCACAATTCAATATCACTCAGGTACCAATTACCATTCATTTTGGAGAGTCGATTTATACAACCGGCCTCGATATTAATGACGCCATTCTATTTGAAATCATTGATCAAACAAATAAATTGCCAACCACATCAGCACCTCCCCCATCTGCATTTGAAAAAGCTTATCAAAATGCGTTTGATAATGGATATGATGCGATCATTTGTATCTGTGTTTCCAGCCGGGTGAGTGCAACGTATCAGGCTGCATTAACAGCAAAGGAACAATTTCCTGACAAGGACATTACCGTAGTTGATTCCATGCAACTCTCATTAGCACAAGGATTAATTGTTCTGAAAGCTGCAAAAGCAGCACAAAATGGTATCCCCAAAGATGATATTTTAGATGATATCGAACAAATGAAAAACAATTTCCATGTATTTGCAGCCTTGCCTACATTGAAATACCTTGCCATGAGTGGAAGGGTTGGAAAATTAGCAGCTGGTCTGGCAGACACGCTGAACATTAAACCAATTCTTTCCGTTCAGGATGGAAAATTAGATTTATTGGAAAAGATTCGGACAATGAAAAAAGCACAAAAACGCTTGATTGATTTAGCGTCTGAATCTGTTGGTGATAAAAAGATTGTTCAAATTGGTTTCATTCATGTGAACAATCTGCCAGGTGCAAAAAACCTGTTTCAGGAACTATGTAATGTATTTCCATGTCCCGCTGACAACCCAATCTTCGCAGAGTTCACTCCTGGATTATCAGTCCATGCTGGTGCAGGTGTCATCGGGTTAGTCATATTAACGGAGTAATATTTCTATCATTTATTTATTGATTTTGCTGGCTTAGTTCAAACATTTCTTTCAAGCCTAATAAAGCCAGATTCGTTTGAATAACATCAATCACATCGCATTCAGGTGCGATGAGAGTAGCCATTCCGCCGGTTGCTACGACCTTGGGGTCACCAGACATTTCTTTTTTCATTCTGGAAACTACTTCTTTAACCATACCTACAAATCCAAAAACAATGCCAGATCGCATGGATTGAATTGTATTTTTACCAATGGCAACCTGAGGGTGCGATAAAGCGACCCGTGGTAAAGTAGATGCAGCTCGGAAGAGAGATTCGGAACTTGAAACAACACCTGGGCCAATCGCTACACCTTCGAGATTCCCAGATTCCGAGACTGCAACAAAAGAAGTTGCCGTCCCAAAACCAACGATTATGACTGGTTTTCCATATAATTTCCTTGCAGCCAGTGCATTCATAATCAAATCATGACCTACTTCAGATGGATAGTCCGTGTTGATTTTCATACCAATATTTACTTCTGGTCCATAAATAGTGGGTGCCAAAAGAAAATATTTTTCTGACATTTCTATAAATTCCTGTGTCAGGCTGGGAACCACAGATGAAATCGCACACCCCGTGATTTCATGAATGGATAATCCTCTTGTTTCAAATAAATCTCCAACCAGAACACCGTATTCGTCTGCAAGATTTGTTCGATCCGTTGATATTCTCCATCTTTGTACCATTTCATCATTATTGAAAAGACCTAACTTTATATTCGTGTTCCCAATATCAATACACAACAACATTTTCTACTCCTGAATTTATTAAAGGAAATTTATTTGCTTTATAAGGCAAAAACTAAACGGTCTGACAACCGGAACAAAAATAAATACTACCTCCTAAATATGCTTCTTTGATAATTTGTGAACCACATCTTATACAGGGACTACTCAGTGTATTTTTACTGAGGATGGATTTGTATCTTCCTGGATTTCCATAAATATCATTCTCAGTATCTCTTCCACCGAATGCCATCATTTTTGATAATGTGTTTATTAAAGCTACAAATAAATCATTCTTGTTATTATCGTTTAGTGATTCTACTTTCTTCTTGGGATGAAATCCTGCGTTGAATAAAATATCCTGTAATACCCCATTTCCCAGCCCTGGAATCCGTTGATTAGTGGCTAAGAAAGCTTTTAAGGATAGTTTTTGATCTTTGGGGGTAAATAACTTTAAGAAATAATCCGAAGTGAATGATCCACTCAATGGCGAAGGC
The DNA here is from genome assembly GCA_963765655.1 of uncultured Chloroflexia bacterium. Taxonomy (GTDB): domain Bacteria; phylum Chloroflexota; class Anaerolineae; order Anaerolineales; family Anaerolineaceae; genus UBA6170. Next base: position 309,342 of record CAVXXH010000005.1, on the reverse strand, counting down.
TTTTCTTTGGCGATCAGATAATATTGATTATCATTCTTGCCTTTCGGTGTACACAACAATCCCCCATACATCGAAATGGTGGCACTTAAAGTAGTTTCATCATTAAATTTCAAAAATAATTGATGCTTACCAGACGGTGGATCATTTTCTAAATGATATCGCAGGTTAACTCCATCACTAAACACAAGTGCCATATCATCAGCCCATAATTCAACCTGCCCACCATACGAAACGGCACCTTCAATCTTTTTATGTGAAAGATAACCACCATACAAAGCAGTATCTCCAGAATACCAGGCAAATTTATGCGGATTTTGAGCTGTGATGACTTCAACGATTTCCTTCCCTGATAGTTCCATTGATAGTTGTTTTGATAAAACCGAAGCTTCTGGTAACTCAATCATCTCAATCTCCCTTTATCCAGGCTTAAATGCATCACTGACAATTTTCTGAGCTTCACTTTGTATTTGTTTTAAGTGTTTTTCACTGATGAAACTCTCTGCATAAATTTTGTAAATATTCTCAGTCCCGGATGGGCGGGCAGCAAACCAGCCATTTTCGGTCACAACTTTCAATCCACCAATTGGCGCATCATTATAAGGTGCCCTGGTCATTTTCTGAAGAATTTTTTCTCCTGCTAATTCGGCAGCTTTGACATTCTCAGGATTTAAATTACTCAGAATTTTCTTCTGATCTGGAGTAGCAGGTGCATCCATCCGTTGGTAAATTGGATTTCCAAATAGTTTAGTTAAATCAACGTACATTTGATGGGGATCTTTTCCAGTGGTTGCCAGTATCTCTGCAGCCAGTAAATTAAGGATGATGCCATCCTTATCCGTCGTCCAGGTTTCACCATTGAACCTCAAAAATGAAGCACCAGCACTTTCTTCGCCACCGAACCCAAACGAACCATCCAATAACCCATCCACAAACCACTTAAATCCAACCGGGACTTCAGCCAACTCCCTACTTAATGCATTAGCCACCCGATCTATCATTGAACTGGAAACCATCGTTTTACCAATACAGGCATCCGCGTTCCACTGATCCCTATTCTGGAATAAATACCAGATTGCGACAGCCAAGTAATGATTGGGATTCATCAACCCACCGGATGGCGTGACAATTCCATGGCGATCCACATCGGGATCATTGCCAAAGGCGATGTCATATTGGTCTTTTAATCCGATCAAGCCTGCCATCGCATAGGGGGATGAACAATCCATACGGATTTTCCCATCATGATCGAGTGTCATAAAGCTGAAGCGTGGATCAAGATCAGTATTGACTACTTCTAAATTCAGCCCATAATAATCAGCGATTATGTTCCAATATTCGATGGCTGCTCCACCCATGGGATCAACACCAATTTTCAAACCCTTATTCTTGACAATTAATAAATTGACTACATTCTGCAAATCTTCAACATAAGGATGAATAAAATCATAGCTCTTAACATGGTCTGAATTCCATGCCTTTTCGATCGTGATCCTTTTTACATCACGCAACTGATTTAGCAGAATTTCATTTGCTCGTTTTTGAATAACACTGGTAATTTCCGGACCAGCTGGTCCCCCTGAAGGAGGATTATACTTAAACCCTCCGTCTCCTGGTGGATTATGGGATGGGGTTATCACTACACCATCCGATAGATGGGATTTTTTATTCTGATTATCCCTGAGTATCGCATGCGAGATAACAGGGGTCGGTGTGTAGCCCATTCCATCCTGATAACGAACCTGGACTTCATTTGCAGCCAGAACTTCAATGGCTGTTAATAACGCAGGTTCAGATAAGGCATGAGTATCCTTCCCGATGTATAACGCTCCATCATATCCATTTTGTTGCCGGTATTCGCATAAGGCCTGAGTTACAGCCAGAATGTGATCTTCATTAAATGATTTTTGACTGGATGTCCCCCGATGACCAGATGTACCAAATGAAATTAATTGTCCGGATATTTGTGGATCAGGTTGGTAATGATAATAATCCGCAACCAAACGTGGAATATTTACCAAAACATCACGTGGTGCTTGTTTTCCAGCTAAAGGATGAATAGACATAAGACCTTCTTTCTGAATAAGGTTATTTATACGCTCTCAGATATTGAGGAGGAATAGGGGATGGATGACCCAGATTAATTGCAGCGTTCAAGGTCCAGAAAGGATTTCGCAACAACTCTCGGCCTAATAAAACAAAATCAGCTTCACCTTGAAGGATTATATTATTAGCATGTTCAGGGTCTGTAATTAACCCCACAGTGGCTGTCTTAATGCCCGATTTTTTTCGTATTTCTTCAGACAATATCACCTGATATCCAGGCGTCAAGGGAATTTTCACTCCGGGAATATTGCCTCCGGAGGAACAATCGATGACATCCACCCCTTCATTTTTTAAAATTTGAGCCAGGTGAATTGAATCCTGGACATCCCAACCATCTTCCGTCCATTCTGTTCCAGAAATTCTCACAAATAATGGTAACCTTGCTGGCCATACTTTTCTAATTTGCTGAACCGTTTCTAAAAGAAATCTGATCCTGTTTTCAAAACTACCGCCATATTGATCTGTGCGCCGATTAGATATGGGTGAATAAAATGAATGCAACAAATAACCATGAGCAGCGTGAATCTCAAGTAAATTGAAACCTGCTTCCAAACTTCGCATGGCTGCATTTACAAAATTATCTTGAATCTTGTGAATTTCTTGGGTAGAAAGCTCATGAGGTGTTTGATAATTTTCATTAAATGCCACTGGGCTTGCACCCACTACCTGCCACCATTCTGGATGACCTTTCTGAATGGATTTGCCACCATCCCAGGGACGATGGGTACATGCTTTTCGGCCTGCGTGAGCTAACTGAATGCCCGCAACCGCTCCCTGAGAAATGATGAATTTTGTTACTTTGGAGAGAGCTTCAATATGGTGATCAGTCCAGATTCCCAGGTCATTGGGTGAAATTCTTCCCTCTGGAACGATGGCTGCTGCTTCAGAAATAACAAAACCAACGCCCCCCATCGCTCTGGCACCTAAATGAACAACCTGCCATTCATTTGAAAACCCATCCTGATAACAATATTGACACATAGGTGAAACACCAACACGGTTTCGGAAAGTTACTTCACCAATTTTTATAGGTTCAAATAGATGGGGCATTTTTTCTCCTGGATGATTAGTTTCTTTTTATTATAGATCAAAGACGGTGTCATTTAGGTAGAATTAGATTAATAAATCACCAGAAAGAGGAATATCATTTAACGCCATCCATTTGATATCAGGAACAAAAAGGCTTGTATTTTCGTCTATACTTAAAATGAGAATTGGAGAGGGAGAGTTACTATGTTCATTATTAAATACCCCAAAATTGGTTATCTAAGGAAATTATCTGTTTCCATGATCATGATTTTTACAATGGGATGTGGATTGATTAATGATGTAATTCCCACTTCTGTCAACAATAATGAAAATGGGAATTCAACTTCTATTATCTCAGAAGGAAAAACAATGAACCTGCTTGTTAATGATGAAACTGGTGAAGATGATTTCTCTGTCACTTTAAGTGAGGGAAAAACAGATTATAAACCGCCAGAGGATCTCCCTGTTGTGGTGGGAGAAGCACTAACAGAAGAAGAGATTTCTGCAATCCTGGCGAGATTACCTGATTTACCTGCAATGGAAGATCTTCAATCTGAATTTAATATTCCTCCGGAAGTATTGCCGCCTCCACGCCCAGGTGAAACAATAGACCAACCATTTCCAATGATGCCTGAGAATTCCCAGCCCATAGAAGTAGACGAAGGACCTTTGGAAGTTTTGCGTTATTCACCTGAAGGTGAAATTCCAATAGCTCCATTTATCAGTATTACTTTCAATCAACCAATGGTTCCTTTGGGCACTTTGGAGCAACTTTCCCAGGAATCAATCCCCGTTCAAATCGTCCCGGCAATCTCAGGTACCTGGCGCTGGATTGGAACAAAAACATTAACGTTTGAATTCGATTCTGATGAAATTGATCGGTTACCAATGGCAACTGAATACAAGGTCACAGTTCCCGAAGGTACCACATCGGTAAATGGCAATGAGCTTTCAGCCGCAGTAACCTGGACTTTTCAGACTCCAACCCCAACTCTCAAATCTTCTTACCCTTCTTATGGCCCTCAACCATTAGAACCTGTAATTTTTATTGGCTTTGACCAAAGGATCGAAAAACAATCTGTTCTGGAGACGATCAAATTAACTGCAGATGGAAAATCCTTCGATCTCAGATTGGCTACAGAAAAAGAAATTGAAGATGATGAAGCTGTCTCCAGTCTCATTGAAAGCTATCCAGCTGAACGTTGGCTTGCCATTAGGGCTGTTGAAGCACTTCCGAAAGATGCAAACATCAATATTGATATTGGTCCCGGAACTCCTTCCACCGAAGGAACATTAACCACCCAGACTGTTCAATCTTTCCAATTTCAGACGTATCCGCAATTGAGAATAGAAGAATATGGATGTTCCTGGTACGGGAATGACTGTCCACCACTAACACCGCTTTACATCCGATTCAATAATCCATTGAATGAAGAATTATTCGATGAATCATTCATCACCATTACTCCCGAGCTTCCAGCAGCAACCATTTCAGCGATTGGAAACACGATTTCAATTCAAGGTGCGACGCAGGGGAGAACCACTTATAAAATCACTTTGGCTCCTGAGATTCAAGATATCTTTGGTCAGACTTTAGAACGCGAAGAACGAATTAGCATTTCGATTGGAAAAGCGGAACCTGTATTGGTCGGTCCTCAAAAGAATTTCATTACCATCGATCCCTTTAGTCAGAAACCGGAATTATCTCTTTACACGATCAACTATTCTAAGTTAGATGTAAAGATTTACGCAGCAGAACCTGAAGATTGGTCAGGATACCAGAAATACCTCAGAGAATTCTATCAGACCGATTCCCAGGTTGAACCCCCCGGAAGATTAGCATTCAACCAGATCATAAATCTTAAGACCAAAGATGATGTACTCAGCGAGATTAAAATTGATATCGACTCCATTATGGATGGTGATTTTGGACATTATATCGTCATCGTGAAACCACCGAAAGGCTTCTTTGAAGAAGAACGTCCCTGGGAATGGATACAGGTTTGGGTACAGGTGACTCAAATTGGATTGGATGCATTTGTTGATCATTCTTCATTGATTGCCTGGGCAACAGATTTAAAAACAGGGGAATCACTCAAAGGTATTGATATCCAATCGCTAAATAATGGAAAATCGCAAAAAACTGATGCCTATGGGATGGCAGAATTCGAATTACCGGCTGAAGGAATATTAGGTCTGACAGCAACAAGCGGTGATGATATTGCCTTACTCCCTTCTAATGAAAGTTATTGGTCAGAGACTGGCTGGATGCCAAGACCCGTCTATGATATGCTGCGTTGGTATGTTTTTGATGATCGTGCTATGTATAAACCCGGCGAAGAAGTTCATCTTAAGGGATGGATTCGGAAAATTGGAGGTAAACAAACCGGAGATGTTTCCCTGGCAGGAAGCTCATTGGAGCAATTTGGTTATCGTGTTTATGATTCTCAGGGTAATGAATTGCTCAACCAGACCGCCGAAATTAATGAAAATGGTGGCTTTGATTTATCTTTTTCGATCCCTAAACAAGTAAATCTTGGATCAGCCAATATTCAATTTTCAGTCAGTGGTTATTCTGGAAATGTCGATAATAGAGACTTTTATCATAGCTTTCAGATTCAGGAATTCAGAAGACCAGAATTTGAAGTCCTTGCCAGAAATGAAACAGTGGGTCCTTACTTTGCAGATGGAAGCGCTGTTGTCGCTGTCGAAGCAGCTTATTATGCTGGTGGCGCGTTACCAAATGCCGAAGTGACCTGGAATGTAAGTACCACCTCAACCAATTATCAACCGCCGAACTGGTCAGATTTCTCTTTCGGGGTTTGGGAACCCTGGTGGTTCAGGTACAGAATGGATTACTCCATTGGATATGAATGGGAATTTGAATCCGGCGTCCCTGGTCAAACATTTACCGGAAAAACAGATGCCAGTGGAAACCATTACCTCCAAATGGATTTTGAAGCCAAAGAAGAAACCAGACCACAAAGCATTGTGGCTGAAGCTGTTGTGATGGATGTCAATCGGCAGGCATGGGCTGGTTCAACGACTCTGATGGTTCACCCCGCTGATTTATATGTTGGTTTACGGAGCGAGAAATATTTTGTTGAGAAAAACGAACCTTTAAAGATTGACTTAATTGTGACCGATTTAGATGGCAATGCTGTCCCAAATCAATCAATTGAAGTAACTGCTGGAAGAATCGTTTGGAAATATCAAAAAGGTGAATGGGTAGAAATTTTCGAAAACGTTCAATCCTGTAAGGTAAATTCTAAAGAAGAACCAGTTCAATGTAGTTTTGAAACACCATTTGGTGGCAAATATCAAATCAAGGCAACAGTTACGGATGATAAAGGTAGGAAAAATTACAGCCAGTTTGATCGTTGGGTGAGTGGTGGCGATCTTCCACCATCCCGGGACATTGAACAGGAACAGATCACTTTGATTCCTGATAAAGAAAATTATCAACCAGGTGATACAGCTAACATTCTGGTTCAATCACCATTCTATCCAGCAGAAGGTTTACTGACCGTCAGCAGAAGTGGAATATTGTATTCTGAACCATTCAAAATGGAAGAATCCACCAAAACTCTGCAGATTCCGATCAAAGAATCACAGATACCAAATATCAATATTCAGGTGGATTTAAATGGAACCTCAATAAGGATAGATGATCAGGGAGAAAAGCTTGATAATATTCCTCCCAGACCTGCATTTGCTACTGGATCTTTAAATCTGGATATTCCACCTACCAGTCGTACCCTGACTGTTGGCATTAACCCTGAACAATTGTTATTAGCTCCTGGAGAACGGTCGGGTATTGAAGTTACAGTCCATGATCAAAATGGACTTCCGATACCGAATGCGGAAGTAGCACTGGTTGTTGTTGATGAAGCCATCCTGGCATTAACACAATATAAATTAGTTGATCCCATATCAGTGTTTTATTCTCAGAGATATTCAGATGTATCCAGCACGTATACAAGAGCAAATATTCTTCTTGTAGACCCCAGCACGCTAGCCAATGATCTACCTCAGGCGATGGCAACTCAAACATTAAACAAGTCGGTAACCGATGGAATGGCAATGGACACGGGTCGTGGAGGAGGAATGGAAGAACCTGCCATGGCAGCCGCCCCGATGGAGGAATCTGCTGAGCAAGAAAGTTCATCACCTGAATCAGGAATTTCTGTGCGCGCAGATTTCAATCCCTTAGCTATTTTTTCACCGGAAGAAACAACAAATGCGGAAGGTAAAGTAACTGTTCAATACAAACTACCAGATAATCTGACGCGTTATCGTATCATGGTCGTAGCTGCTGATCCGGGTGGAAAAATGTTTGGCAGTAGCGAAGCGAACATCACCGCCAGATTACCCTTGATGGTGAGACCTTCTATGTCAAGATTCCTGAATTTCGGAGATCAGTTTGAAATCCCGGTTGTACTCCAAAATCAGACGGATGAAGAATTAATTGCCGAAGTAGTCGTTGAAGCAAGTAACCTTGAATTAACAGAAGATCAGGGAATGCGGGTGACGGTTCCCGCTAACGATCGCATTGAAATCCGTTTCCCCGGGAAAACAATCATGGCTGGTGATGCATTCTTACAGATTGCTGCTGTTTCTGGATCTGTTTCGGATGCTGCCCAAATTTCCCTCCCGGTTTATACACCCTCCACCACAGAAGCATTTGCGACATATGGCGTCATAGATGAAGGTGCCATTGCACAACCAATATTATCCCCAGAAAATGTTTACCCTCAGTTTGGTGGATTGGAAATAACAACTTCTTCAACTGCATTACACAGCCTCTCAGACGCAGTTCTCTATTTGATTGACTATCCATTCAATAGTAGTGCCCAAATGGCATCAAGAATTCTGGCGATTGCTGCACTCAGAGATGTCCTCTCAGCATTTAATACGGAAGGACTTCCCTCTCCCGAGGAAATGGAAAAATCGATCCAAAATGATCTGGAAGGATTATCCAAATTACAAAATTGGGATGGTGGATTCCCATACTGGTCAAAGGGGTATGAATCAATACCTTTCCATACAGTGCATGTTGCCCATGCTTTACAACGTGCAAAATCGATGGGATTCCAAGTAAACGATCAGGTTTGGGGAAATGTGCTTACTTACCTCCAAAATATCGAACAGTACTATCCTGACTGGTACAGCTTAAAAGCCAAACAAACGATTAGTGCCTATGCTCTTTATGTGCGCATGCGCATGGATGATGTAGACACTGCGAAAGCAAAAGCATTGATTGATGACCAAGGGATTGAAGTCTTATCTTTAGATGCTATCGCCTGGATTTGGCAAGTATTGCTTGAAGACTCTCAATATGAAACCACTGTTCAGGCAATACGCAGACATGTGGGTAACCAAATAGTTGAAACAGCTGGTGCAGCCAACTTCTTCAATAGTTACACAGATGATGATTATGTATTACTCCACTCCAATCGCCGTACAGATGCTTTGTTGTTGGATGCAATGATTGCAGATAATCCTGAGTCAGATTTGATTCCTAAAATTGTTACTGGTTTACAAGCAAACCGTACAAAAGGTCGTTGGGACAATACCCAGGAAAATGTTTTTGTGATTTTAGCCATGGATAATTACTTCGATACATATGAATCAGTAGAACCCGACTTTTTAGCCAGAATTTGGTTAGGAGATACCTATGCAGCTGAAAATAGTTTCAGTGGTTATTCGACTGATCGTTATCAGACAATGATTCCCATGCAGAACTTGATTGATATCACTGAGGATAAAACTTCTGAACAGATAATACTTTCAAAAGAAGGTGCTGGTCGTCTCTACTATCGTCTGGGACTTAAATATGCGCCTACTGACCTGCAATTAGACCCTATTGAGATGGGATTTGTCGTTCAAAGATTGTATGAAGCGGTAGATGACCCAAATGATGTCTGGATGGATGAAGAAGGAAACTGGCACATAAAAGCTGGTACACGCGTTAGGGTTAAACTTACGATGGTGGCAGATAACCGCCGATATCACGTAGCGCTGGTCGATCCTTTGCCAGCAGGATTGGAAATTATTAATCCCAATCTGGCTGTCAGCGAAAGCCTTCCTTCAAACCCGAATGAAACCAGAAGTTTCTATTATTGGTGGAACCAATGGTACCAACATCAAAACATGCGCGACTCGCGGGTTGAGGTATTTACCAGTCTATTGTGGGATGGCGTTTATGAATATTCGTATATCGCCAGAGCAACCATGCCTGGTACCTTCATTGTTCCACCGGCCAAGGCCGAAGAAATGTATTCGCCCGAAGTATTTGGCCGAGGACAGAGCGATATCGTAATTGTTGAGTAAGTATTAATCTGAACAAACATGAGCCTGGTCTGAATAAAACAGACCAGGCATTGCGAATTATTTAATTTTGAATTTACTTCGGACCAATGTAGACAATTTCAAATAAAATCCTGTCTGGAGACTCAAACATAACCTGATAATATGTATGATCTGGACCATTACTGAATTCCGGTCTGTGTCGAGGTGTATCGAATAAGGCAGGAATCCCATTACTACCTAAATATTCTACTACCTCATCCACTTCCGCAATCGACTCGACATGAAAAGCAAAATGATTCATACCTGGGCCATCATAATTATTTTCCATACGAAGAGTTAATGGGGTGAACCATAAGCTTGTTCCATCCGAATACCCAACTCCTAACTTGGAGTCATCTTTGTGAAGAATTTTCCAGCCCAAAAAGGTTAATAGCTCCTGGTAAAAATTAATATTTTGGGGATTAATATTAAACTGAATATGCCCAAAACCTGCTTTCACTGCTTCCTCCTTTTTACACTTAATATCCCATCGAACTCAGATTGAGTATTGAACTTTTCCTGTCTCGGTATTTTCATATCCAGGGAACTGCTTAACAAATTTTTTCCCTTCAGAATGTTGTAACCATTGTATTAAGAGGTTAAATGGTTCTTCATTAATTTGATCGTGATAAAAAACAAGATCATATCTTTCAAGTGTCAAAAATACAAAACCCAGTCCATAAGCAACGGCCACCGATTCCAAACCTACTCCAGCCCCAGCGCTGCCTTCAGCGATAACCCGTCCTATTTCTGAGTGTGTGGAATATTCATGATCATACCCACTTACTTGATCCGGCGAGATGCCATTCTTTATCAACATCATGTCAAACCAGACTCTGGTACCAGACCCAGGTTGACGGTTTGCAAATCGAACTCGCTTCTGTATGACATCAGAAATAGAAAAAATCTTTTGAGGATTATCAGGAGGAAGAATTAATCCCAAACGGCGATGAGCCAAGGTTAACAAAACCATTTTTTCATTTGAAAATATTTTCTTTACATCTACTAGATTGTAAGAATCGCTATCAGAATCCCATAAGTGGCAGCCGGTTAAGTCGGATTGTTGTTGTTTCAAAGATCTCAAACCACCCAAACTACCCGAAAATTTGATTTTTAATCCAAAACCTGGAAAAATTTCAGTAAATCTGGTCGAAATTGAGTTGAATAATGGATCATGGCTTCCAATAAATTTGATTGTCTTTTTGATATTATTTTGATCTTGGTGATCCAGCAATTTCCAACGATCCATTGCTAAGTTGACAGCGTTCTGAATTTCTTCAAGATTGTATCCCATTGATAAAGCTTCCAAAAGGAATTCTTCTGAGCGGTTCACCAACGTCGCCCGGCGAATTACTGTGTCTTTGTTGCGTTGCGCCGGAGTAAGGTTTCCACTCACAAGTGTGCCTTTACCTGCACGACTATCTAAAATTCCTTGTAGAGACAGTTCATGATAGGCGCGCTGTACTGTACCTTGCGTACATCCCCATTGTCGGCTTAATGCTCTGACAGAGGGCAATCTGTCACCTGGATTTAATTTTCCATCCAATATATCTCTGCGAATTGACTCAGCAATTTGAAGATAGAGGTGTAATTCCTCCATTATTCATCTCCTTAATATTCCCAAGGGAAATTCTGTAACCTTTAATGAAACTGAAAAATTAAAAAACAAATTTGTCTCAGTCGTGTTTATTTATTATAATGAAAAATATTAATTTACTCATTCTCTTTATTAATAGGAATATACATGTTGGAAACCGGACAATGGATAATTTTTGGAACACTTATTTTAACGTTAATTTTATTTATTGCTGGAAAATTAAGATATGATCTGGTTGCCCTGATCGCTTTATTGATCGTTGTCATAACCGGTTTAATTCCGATTGAAAAGGCTTTTAGTGGATTTAGTAATCCTGCTGTAATCACAGTCGCCACGGTTTTTATTCTAAGCAGAGCACTACAAAATTCAGGTGTTGTCGATGTTATTGGTCAATGGTTATCTCGTATAGAAGGAGGGATTACCATACAATTGGCTGCCCTGACCATTATTATCACCATTTTTTCCGCTTTTATGAACAATGTTGGGGCGCTGGCTCTTCTATTACCAGTTGCAATTCAATTAGCCCGAAAGAAACAAGTTTCACCGTCCTTATACTTAATGCCCATCGCATTTGCCTCTTTATTAGGCGGCATGACAACTTTGATTGGTACACCACCTAACATAATTATTTCTTCATTCCGTGCACAAACCGGTTTACCACCATTCCGCATGTTTGATTTCGCATTGGTAGGAGTTGGTGTTGCGTTCGTAGGTCTGCTATACATCATTTTGGCCGGGTGGAGATTAATCCCAAAAAGGCGTGGACAAACATCAGGCAATGGACTATTTGACATCGAAAAATATGTAACTGAAGTGAGAATCACAGAAAATTCGAAATTAAATGGAAAACGATTAAGTGAATTTCATAGCTTTGTTGAGAGTGACGTAATGATCATTGGTTTAATACGTGGGGAAGAGAAAAGGCTGGCTCCTTCTCCACAAACTATGTTCGAAAAAGATGACGTGCTTATTTTGACAATAGACACAGAGAATCTTGATAATTTGTTAACTTCATCAGGCGTTGAATTGGTTGGAAGTGAAAAAATTGGATCAGATGAACTGGAATCAGATGAAATTACTCTCATGGAAACAGTTATCACTGCAAACTCCATGATGATTGGTGGTAATGCAAGATCGTTAAATCTTCGTAAGAATTATGGGGTTAACCTCTTAGCCATTGCCCGTCAGGGAAGGAGATTGCGAATCAGGCTAGATCGAATTCGATTTCAAAGTGGTGATGTCCTTTTATTGCAAGGATATGCTGACACACTAAAAGAGGTTTTTGCAGCTTTAGGATGCTTGCCACTTGCAAACCGAGGATTGCGATTGGGGCAACCACGGCGTATCATTTTCTCACTGGTAATTTTTGGTTCCGCATTACTACTGTCTGCATTTGGTGTTTTACCGGTGCAAATTGCTTTTCTTGGGGCATGTTTGACCATGATCATCTCGAAATTGATATCACTTACGGATGCTTATGATAGCATTGAATGGCCGATTATTATTTTACTGGGGGCAATGATCCCGGTTGGGGAAGCACTTGAAACAACTGGTGGCGCTCAATTAATTGCAAATTCTGTTGTAAATGGTGCTCACTTGATGCCGCCTGAAGTAACACTACTGATTATGCTTGTTGCAACCATGTTCCTATCTGATATTATCAATAATGCAGCTGCAGTTGTGCTGATGGCGCCTATAGGCATCAACATCGCTCAGGGGTTGGGTGTCTCATTAGATCCATTTTTGATCGCCATAGCGATAGGAGCTTCCTGTGCTTTTCTCACCCCTATTGGTCATCAATCCAATACCCTAGTAATGGGTCCAGGCGGTTACAAATTTGGAGATTACTGGAAAATGGGTTTGATCCTTGAAATAATAGTAGTGGTTGTGTCTATGCCCTTGATCTTAGTATTCTGGCCATTAAGGTGATTTTCAATTAATTGGATAATTCTTTTGCTTTTACAGTTTCTAATTTTTTCTCTAAAGGAGAAGAAGTTAGCTCAGTGATTACCCCTTTTGGTGTGAAAAAAACAATGATGAGTCCTAATACAGCAGCCCCAAGCGCTATATAAAACATGTTTGCCATTGATATACCCAAGGCAATTCTGAATGGTTCAGAAAATGCTGCACCTGAACCTGGTGTCTGGTTTATAAGGCCACTTAAAGAAATCGTACTGATATCAAATCCAGCTTCAATCAGTAATTTAGATAATCTACTGCTTAGAAATACCCCAAGAACACTCACTCCAATCGTCCCCCCAATGTTTCGACTGAATTGAATTGTGGAGGTGGCTGTCCCAAGCACATCCCTCGGAACCGTAGTTTGAATAATAATCATAAAAACAGGAATTGTTAATCCCATACCAATTCCCATTAAGGAAGTATAAATCATAATCGCAAGTTGAGATGTTCCTACACCAATCGTTGTTAATAAGAGACTTCCAATCACTAACAATACCATACCAACAATAGCCAACAACCGAAAATTTAACTTGATCATCAGTCGCCCACCTATGATGCTTGTGAGAGTCCACATAAGGGACATTGGTGTCAACGATAATCCTGCTTGTGTAGCAGATGTACCAATAACAGCCTGAACAAATAATGGGATATAGGATAAGCTTCCGAACATAGCCCAACCAGCCAGAATTCCATGTAAAAATGCTACAAGAAAGAGCCGGTTTCCAAACAAATTTAATGGCAGTATAGGATCTTGTGCTTTATTTTCTATAACAATTAAAGCTGTCAATAAAACAATCGCTATGATGATGAACCATAAACTGGAAGAATTCTCCAGACCATTTAATCCTAACAATAAACTTAAAACACCAACAGAAAGAAGTACAACTCCGGGTAGATCCAGTGCCACTTTTTTCTTTGAGGTATTTTTATCTTCAATCCATGCAAACCAAACGAAAAGTATTGCCAGAGTTCCTGGAACCAGGTTGATGAAAAAAACCCATTCCCAGGAAATTTGATCTACCAATAAACCACCAATAAGGGGACCAATCACCGAAGAAAGTCCCCAAACACTGGAAATGAGACCCTGCATTTTCGCTCGTTTTTCTACACTGAATAATTCGCCAATCACAGTTAATGCCATGGGTAATACACCACCCGCCCCCAAACCCTGAATCGCTCTACATAAGATTAAAGTTTCCATGGAGGTAGCGAGACCACATAAAACCGAGCCAAATAAAAACAACCCCATTGAAAAGGTAAAGACTTTTTTCCTGCCGAATATATCTGAAACTTTTCCATAGATCGGAACAGTTGTCGTTGATGCCAGCATATAGATTGAAAATACCCAACTATAGATGGATAAACCACCTAATTGCGCAACAATGGATGGCATGGCAGTGGCAACCACCGTGCTTTCCATCGATGCGAGGAATAAACTAAGCATGACACCTGCGGTAATGATATTAATTCGTTTTTGAGACAAAATTTTGATCTCCGAAGATAATATTGAAAAGAACTGCTTTATATTCTTTCTTGTTTTAAGAAAACAAAAATAAGCCAGTAAAGAACAAGATCAAATAATAACATTACGAAATCAAATAAGCCTATAGGAGCTTGAGTACAAACTACTATGTCAATAAGTACCACAACAAGAAGTAAATAAACATTTCGCTTAGAATTCTTCTGGAAAAATATCCCGGCCAATAAAAAAGCGACAGCCAAACCAAATCTAAGTAAAGGAAATAACCAGTTATCATCAGATGGTTTAGAAGTCAAATCATCAACAACGAACATGCTGCTGATGCCAAGCATGATCCAGGTAGTTGATTTAACAATCGTTAATGCTTGAATTTTCTTGTCCAGATTTTGTGAATTCTTAAAAAATGCACTCATAATAGTATCCATTTAAACATGAATTTTTCGAAAATTTGTGAAAAATCAGATAATTTGGTGAATCTTATATTCATCAGGTACTGGAATTCCCCCATTCCACACAACGTCCCTGAATTCTTCCGGTGATGTATTTCCTTCTGTATTTATAAGAAGCACCTGAGAGTTTTTGTTTAATCCCATTTTCTCTCGCAATTCTTTTAAGGGGGGATATTGCATAATATACATTAATGTTCCCAAAGTAACAGCTCCTGATTCGCCAGATATGATATCAGGATCGTCCATCAAAGGTATACCATAAACTCTCATCCCCTTTGCAGCTACATAATCAGGACTGATAACAAAGAAATCTGCACAATCAGAAAGTAATTGCCAGGCAATCGGATTCGGATCACCACAAGCTAAACCCGCCATTATCGTATCAAGATCACCAAGGATACTATGTGGCTTCCCATCACCCAGGATTGCGGAATGATACAAACAAGCTGCCTTTGTAGGTTCAACAATTACACTGATTGGGCTTTCATTTCCAAAAAGGTTCACATAAAATCCCAGAGTTGCCGCAGCCAACGAACCAACACCAGCTTGAACAAAAACATGGGTAGGTTTACTAAAACCTTGCCCCGCCAATTGCTCCTGAGCTTCAAATAGCATGGTCGTGTAACCCTGCATCACCCATTTGGGGATAGATTCATAATCTTCCCAGGATGTGTCTGAAACTACCTCCCAGCCATTTTTTTGTGCATCCAAAAATACTTGCCGAACAGCGTCATCATAATTTCCATCGACTACTACAACCTGTCCCTTATTTTGTTCGATGGCTTTAATTCTTCCCTGGGTCGTTAATTTGTGAACGTAAATGATAGAACGGTAACCGAGTTGGGTAGCAGACCAGGCGATCCCTCTTCCATGGTTTCCATCGGTAGCCGTGGCGAATACTAGATCACCAATCTGTTCCTTAATCCGACTACTGGTCAATTCTTCAAAAGGAATTTCCTCATTTTCTCTACCTAATCGTCTTTTAATGATTTGATTTAGAGCATAAGATCCCCCAAGAACCTTAAAAGAACCCTGGTTGAGCCGTGCTGACTCATCTTTGACCCATATTCCACCCAATCCTAATCGATCTGCTAGTTTAGATAATTTCAGTAAAGGGCTCATTCGAAAGGCAGGTATTTGACGGTGAAAGGACCTGATTTGTTTCATTTGTCCTGGAGGGATAACCTCAGACACAGAAGCAATATTCGATTTTGGTCGAAAATCTCGGTTATCAAACCATTGTACTGGGGATTCTGTTGTCATTTTTGGCTCATTAATTCAGATTTTGAATTATTATAATACGTTCTGATAACTAATTCATGATTATAAGATTTCCTGCACATATCAAGTAGTACAAGAAAAAAAAATGCGAAGTAAGATCCTCTGCATCTTTCTTATTTTCAACTCGAAAGTAACAATATCGATACACTCTTTCTAACCAGTCTCAATCTATTTATTAGAACGATCCGTATTTCTGAATCAAAATTTAAGCATTTAGTTTATCAAGGTGTAGCCGGTACTTGTAATAATGCACCAACAATATATCCCGCCAGTGCAGATATTGTACCAATGAGAGCAATTTCAATTCCGCTTCTGATTGGTTTTCCAATCGTCACATGTGCCTTGTAAGCACCAACAATAAACAAGACGATACTTGTGAGGATAACGGATGCAACCATACCCCAACCAATCGGCAATAATGCAAATGGGATTAATGGGACAATTGATCCAATAATAGCTGAAATTCCAACAATAATCGCGGATTTAATGGCCGTACTTCTATCTGCTGGAGTCAGTTTATGTTCTTCTGACATCATGACTGCCACCCAAACATCTTCATTGGCAGTGATTGTATCTACAATCCTGGTTAACAAATTGCCTTGAAATCCTTTGGCCTGATAAATTTTTCTAATCTCTTCTTTTTCTAAATTAGGTACCTTCTGAATATGGCGGTATTCGCGCTCACGTTCACTTTCATAAAAATCAGCAGTGGCTAAAGCGGAAGTATAGGCTACTGCGCCCATCGAAATTGATTCCGCAAAAGTGGCAGCCAGCCCAGCAACCATCACGACTCTCACATCACTGGTTGCAGCAGCAACGCCCAAAATCACCCCCAACACATTCACAAGTCCATCCTGACCACCCAAGATAATTTCTGATAAATTCCACTCTTTTTTATGGGGATCTTTTTCATTATGGTGAAATTCATCTTCAATTTTTTGATCTCTTAAACCGTTCTTTTTGTTATTCATAGACCTCCCAAAGGATCAATCATCTCTTTTGATATTTTTAGTATAAGAAATTTCTAGAAATAAGCAATTTAGGAATTTATTCGTTTCTTTCTTATTATTGAATATTCAGGTATAAAAAACTTGAAAATCAGATCACAAATCAGTACACTAAATATAAGAATTAAAGAACGAATATTGGGAACTTTTTTCAATTGAATAACATCTTTAATATGCATCTTCGATTAATCCCAGGAGATGGAAATAAATGAAGGAGAGTCTGATGAAACGTTTATTAACCCCTATATTGTTATTACTGGTTCTGGTAGCAGCCTTTGCACCTCAATCCGTAAATAATGTTCAAGCTTCTACCATACCTACATTCAGTATCGTAAGTGTGGTTGAGGATTCAACAGTCACGATAAAAACCTATAATTTTCCAAAAAATATTGATTTCAAAGTAACGATGGGAGAATATGGTACTAAAGGAGTTGGTGGCACTCTGGTAACTACAACCAACTCTGGAGATGGTGGAAGTTTGTCTCTCACCTATGATATTCCAGCGGGTCTGAAAGGTTTGGATCGAATTGCAATTCGCCTTGAAGGTACATCTGGTGGGTACTTTGCATACAATTGGTTTTGGAATAATACCAGTGAAGTAAGTAGTGGTACAACCCCAGGTTACTCTGGAATTCCAACCTTCAGCATTGTCACTGTCGAAGAGGATGCAAAAGTCACCATTAAGACGAATAATTTTCCCAAAGATGTGGATTTCAAAGTCTTGATGGGTCAATATGGTACCAAGGGTATCGGTGGCACATTGGTGACCACAACTGACTCAGGTGATGGTGGTGTGCTAACCTTGACGTATGATATTCCTGAAGGGTTGAAAGGTTTGGATCGGATTGCTATTCGGTTGGAAGCAACCAGTGGTGGATATTATGCCTTCAACTGGTTCTGGAACAATGATAGTGAAGCAGCCACCCCCACCACTCCTGTCGTCCCTGGTTACACAGGTATCCCAACATTCTTAATCAATGCAGTTGTTGAAGATTCCACAGTGACCATTAAAACAAATAATTTCCCGAAAGATGTTGAATTCAAGGTCCTGATGGGAAAATATGGCACCCAAGGTATTGATGGCATCCTGGTAACTACAACAGATTCTGGTGATGGTGGAGCATTAACTTTAACCTATGATATTCCTGCAGCTTTGAAGGGGTTGGATCGAATCGCCATTCGCCTGGAAGCAACCAGCGGTGGATATTATGCCTACAACTGGTTCTGGAACAATACCTATCCCTAAAAAATAAAATCAATTAATACAAATTAATCCACATAATCCTGAAGATATCATTTTCAGGATTATGTGGATTTTTCTTAACCAAAACAAGACCAAGAACCGATTTTGGGAACTATCCGATCAAGATTATTGATCGGTTACCGGAAAATCAACAATTTCTTTTCTAAATTTCGGGAACAAAATAGAGAATAGAAGTCCAGCTGCCAAAACTGACCCCATCAAGTAATCTACAGAAGTAGCATCTGTCATCAAGGATCGAACAACCTGTGTAGGCAGGTCAATCGCGATGATTGAAACACCTGCCACCAATGCTAACCACCATCCTGTAACTTTTTTGGCTGATAATAGATATATTGAGATGAACAATAAAATAACACAAATCCATTGAATTGGGCTTGACCACGCCAATACCCAAGTTTCCAAACCATTATAAAATGGTTTATCTGGTCTGGTAAGCAACATCCGCAGATTTCCCGTGCCAACCGTAAATGTGTGTGTGGTAAGCATTCCCGCAAATGTCATGCTAAGGAATTGCCCCCATTTTTGCCATTTACCCACGTTGCGGATAAAAATCAACGTCCAGAAAAAAGCCAGACCAACCATTGATATGACGATAGGTAATGGAAATCCATCAACAAAGCTAACATATGGAAGCATCATAAACATTCCACCTGCAGATGGAAATGCAGAAGCCAACAATCCAGTAGGATATGTCCATTCTTTTCCTTTGTAGATAGAAGGTGAAATTAATACGAGCACAACACCAGCAACAAAAATGAACCCCCTGTAAATCGGGAACAAATAAGAGAATAATAAAATGCCACTGTTATAAGCAGGCTTCTCCTGTACAACTTCAGTTAATGCTGTCATAACACGTTCGATTGATGTTTGGATCAAAAATGGTGCTCCATACATCATAAACAAACCAATTACGATCGCTAAAATTGCCATGATAAGTCGTTTGTTCTTTGCAGTATTTTCCATATTCATCTCCTTAAATAAAATTATTTGATAGAATAACTAATTTCCTGAATAATTTTGTAACATAAAGTGTTTCAATTTGCATTAACTTAAAGCAATTTGTGACAATAGACTCAAAATAGCATCAATGATATCAAATTGTATTTGCAAGAAAACAAAATTCTCAAAGGAGGAACCCTATTTAAATTCTCGGATAAAATTACTATATGTCCACGTCAAAGAATGAAAGAATACTCACAAATTTACCCTGGTTGGGTATTTTGCTACTCATCATCCTTTCTATTTCATTCTTGCTGCCAGTTCTACCCAATGACTTTTGGTGGTATTTGCGCTTAGGACAGGACGTCCTGACAAATACCAGCATTCCGACTTTAGAAACATATAGCAGTACTGCGTTTGGTCAACCTGTTTCTTATCCCATGTGGTTGTCAGCTGTATTCTTATTTGGTTTACATCAACTGGGTGATTTAACTGCAGTTGTCTTGGTTCGCGGTCTCCTCATATCTGCTTTTTATTCCATTTTATGGATAATCTGTGTAAAAAAAGGTTCACCCGGCTGGTTGGCTACGGTATTAACATTGATTTGTGCCCTGGCTGGTGCTAATAATTGGGCGATTCGTCCTCAAATGTTTGTTTATCCACTTTTTGGCCTCACTTTATATTTTTTTTCCATAACCTCTGGAATTAATAGGAATTTAGACATAGAATCTGACGATAAATATTTAGAAGAAATTAAACCAACTGATGAATTTTCAAAAAAATATTATTGGTTAATACCTATCGCTTTGTTTTGGGCTAACTTGCATGGCTCGGTAATTGTATTATTCTTTTTAGCAGGACCATTTTTTTTATTCCATCAAAGAAATAAAAAATTCTTTTTTGTTCTATCACTGGCTTTTTTGGCAACTTTTGTAAATCCCCGTGGACCAATGTTATGGCTAGACACTTTCCAGTTGATCCAGGCTACTGGAAACCAATTCAGTCAGGAATGGAAACCTCCAATTAATTCCGGTTGGCAAATGAATCTTTTCTTCATCTGGTTACTTGCCTTAATACCCATGGTGGCATTTTCTTCCAAAAAATTAAGACCGCATGAATGGATCTGGCTACTGGGATTTGGCTGGATGGCACTCTCAGGTGTTCGCTACGTGATTTGGTTCCTGGCATTATTACTACTTTTTTCCTGCTGGTTATTGCAGGGTATATTGAGAAAAAAATTAGAATTATTTAAATTCCAATTGATCCCAATTAACATCACGATTCTGGTTCTATTAACCCTCCTTCCTCTAAGTTTGCTGCCTGGAATTCGAGAAAATTGGTGGAAGCAATCACCCGATGTGATATCACAAGACACGCCCGTTGATGCTGTAAACTGGCTCAGAGAGCATCCTGACCTACCTGGTCCAATATTCAATGATTACATTTATGGAAGTTATTTGATTTTTGCATTGCCAGAAAGGTCAGTCTGGATTGACACGCGTTTTCACATTTATTCTATTCAACATTGGGAAAATTATCTTTCTATATCAAATGCAGAAGCAGGCTGGCTGGAAAAACTTAAGGAAGAATATATTGGCATAATAATGTTAGATAAATCCTCTCAAGAAAAGCTAACTGTAGAATTAAAAAGCGCATCAAATTATTGTGACATTTATGAGGACGATCATTCAATCATATTTTCTAAATGTGATTGAATGACACCAATAAAATGAAAAACAACATGTTCGATGTCATCATCATCGGTGGAGGCTTTGCAGGGTGTGCGCTTGCTTATCATTTCGCAAAAGCAAAAATCGCCGTGTTACAACTGTGAAGTAACGATGTTTGTAGTGGTACAACTCCCGCTTATGCAGGACGAGCACAAATATTTGATTGTGATACACAAGAATAATTGAAAATAGTCCAGGAAGAAAGCTTTTTTATCCTTGTGATCATCATTCTACATTACCAGCTCGTTTACTTTCCATGTTATAAGCGCTTCTTGCCAGACCGATACATAATTCATACATCATCTGGTGGGCCTCTTCTTCATCAATTACATGTCGTGCCAGCAAACCAGCTAGCCAATTCGCTGCCTGTCGCCGCCAGAGATCATGCCTGGCTGGGATCGAGCAGAAGCCACGGGTATCATCATTAAACCCTGCTGTTTTGAATAATCCAGCACTCTCCATGACCTGGTTCAGATAGCGTTCGATTCCATTTAAACTATCATTGAACCACCAGGGTGGCCCTAATCTTAACGCTGGATAATGGCCTGCCAGAGGTGCTAATTCACGTGTGTAGGTTGATTCATCCAAGGTGAAAAGGATCAATTTAAAATTGGGATGGTTTCCAAATCGCTGTAGAAGAGGTCGAAAATTTCGGGTAAACTCAACAGCGACCGGGATATCTCCCCCAATATCAGTTCCGAATTGCTGAAAGAGAGTTATATTATGGTTACGATGAATACCGGCGTGAAACTGCATGACCATTCCATCCTCTGCGCTCATCCTGGCCATCTCCATCAGCATATGAGCCACAAATCGAGAAGTATCTTGCTGATTCACCTGACCTTTGAGAGCTCGTTGAAAAATCTCATCGACCTGGAGTGGAGATAATTCCTCTACATAAGCTGATTCTGCAGAAAAATCTGTTGCAGTCGCACCTAGTTTTCGAAAATCTTCTCTTCTTCTTTCTAGTGCCTGGATGAATGTATTAAAACTGTTGATTTCGGTATTTGAATTTGCTGCCAAACGTTTAATTTCTTCGATCCAATCAGGATTCAATAAATGAACGAGTGAGTCAAAACGAAACGTAGGAATAATCCTTTTATTCCAATTTGAAGCTTGAATTTTCTGGTGGTGTGGCAGGAAATCAGCAGCAGAATCAGTAGTGGCAAGTAGTTCAATATTGAATTTTTCAAATAAAGTTCTGGGTGAGAATTCTATAGAGGAGAGCTTTTCTGTCAGAATATCATAGGTGGAACCAGCAGTCTCTTTTGATAATTTTTGGACGATACCAAAAACATCACTTAACGAAGTGGTCAACCACACACCTGAAGGTGTAGCTCTAAAAAGATAAAAATTAGTACAAAACAATTCCCAAACTCTACGAGGATCATAATCCAGCGATTCCCCTTTTGGAGCAAAACCTAGCTTTTCTAAAGGAATACCGTTGGAATAAAGAGTCCTGATGACATAATGATCCGGTTTAATAAATAGATCAACAGGGTTACCAAAACTGGCATCAGGATCTGAAAAAAGCATGGGATCCACATGCCCATGTGGAGCAAAAATAGGGATATTTATAGCTGAATGATAAAGTCTTTGTGCGATAAGTTTGATATTCGGTTCAGAAGAAAAAAAACGGTCGTGGTGCATAAATTTATCCTTTCATATCTATTATCGCAGAGGTTTTAAATTAAACCGAAATATCCATGCACACTTTTTATAATTATTGATTGGTTCAGCCAAGTTACTATAAGTTACTGGCTTGGAGTGAGATAGGCAAAAGGTTTATTATGATAGGCAAAAGATTTCAAATTATAAATCAACAAATTCCCCCATCAGTGCTGCTGTAACACTAAGTTCGAGTTTTATTGCATGAATATGCATACGAACCAATTGAAAATGCTGTAAGTCCCACAATTCATTCGGTTCTCTACCAAACTCACGTAAGTGCGTGATGATGAGTTTTTTTGTGGGAAATTGTGAGAAAAATTGACAGAAATTATCCAATTTGGAAGGTCGATGCTCCAATGCTTCAGCTTTTCCCAACCAAAGATGCCCAACCACACCATCTAGCTCGCCAAAATCAGGCAATTTGGAAAAATCATAGGTACGGGTATCCCCTGGGAATAACCAGCGTTTATTGGAAAATTCAGCCAGATAACCCATGGCTGGGACTCCATGTTCTCCATGAATATGTAACCCCTCAAACGGTGTAAGCGTCAGATTATCTATGCGCAGTGGCTTTCCCGGTTGAGGTAAGATGATTTTCTTGGAGGGAAGATCAACAACAGCCTTTATTTTCGCCAACAAAAATTCAGGAATAACCCATAGAATGGGTAAATTCCGCAAAGCTGCAATCAGGTTCAAATCAAGGTGATCTGAATGGCTGTGCGTAAAAACCACCAATTGCATTACGTTGAGACCATCGGAAAAAGCAGGTTGTTCTCCCCCACCAATACGGGTAAAGAGTGAAAAAGGATCAATTGCCCATTTTATTCCAGCTGTATTCAATAAATAATTGGCTGAATAGGTCAACCAGAAACGATCTTCCTGACTGGTTTTCCATTCGGTGATTATCCGTTCCCAAATTGCTGGATAATCCTCAATAGCTTTCCTACGTTGGTATGCATAATCTGCCATGTGAAACTAACAATTAATCTGAGTAATACCGGTCAATAAAGGCTTTTACTTCCCAGACGGGACGATTGAAGACACCAACCCTCTCCACCTTCAAGCTGGTGGCAGCTGCTGCCCATTTCCCAGCTTCACGGGGTGATAAACTGATGCGTTTTGCCACATAGGAACCCATACAGGTGTCACCTCTACCACTTCTGCCTGCCATAGAGGAAGCATGAAATTGAAAATGGTGATATTCGCCGTCTGCATAGATCAACACACCATCGGAATGGGTTAATACAATCTCTTTAACACCCATCCCTGCATAAATAGCAGCTGCCTTTTCAATATCATTGGCACCGGTTAGATATTCCGCTTCAACAGCATCTGATTTTAGGATATCCAGGTTCTTCAAAACTTCAGGCATCTCTGGCCAGGGCTCATAAACCAATGTCTCATCTCTCAATACACGTACAAAACCCTGCACATCTACTGCCAGGAGAGCATCTGTTCGTTGCCTCAATATCGAGAAGAAATCAGGCTTTACCTCGCCTCGCAAACTGGGACTGACTGCAATTGCCTTGGCTTGAAATTCATCAAGATAATCAGGAAGAATTGTCCCAGCAGTTGATTTGATATACAGGTTACGTTCATCTACATTTCTTGTTTTATATTCAAGGGTCATGACGGTGGAAGTTTCCGAATAGAATGGATAACAATCGATACCAGCAGACTGGATAGTATCCACCACATGCTGATCCTCTTTTGCCAAACGTGTGATTACAGCCGCTTTTATTCCCAACCTGGCTCCAACATTCGCCGCGTAATTCATACCGCCACCATCCACGACACGAATCCCATCTGGGGTAATGATCGTGTCTTTGGTGTAATTACCAGCATAAATAACATCATAAGTATTCTTTACAATAGACATATAATACCTTTCTAAAACAGATTTAAATATGAAAGGATTGGTGAACTCAATACCCAGTACAAAAAACCACCTAATAATGCGGTCGCAGGTATTGTAATGATCCAGGCAGTAATAATTTCCCCAGCCACACCCCAATGTACTTTACTCAGGCGTTCAGCTGCCCCAACCCCCATGATGGCTGTGCTCACCACTTGGGTTGTCGAAACAGGGCCACCGATAAGGGAAGCAGTCAAAATAACAGCAGCCGAGGTCGCCTGCGAAGCAAACCCGTGGATTGGCCTGATTTTATAAAACTTCGCACCCAACGTGCGAATTAACTGCCAACCACCCACTGATGTTCCCAGAGCGATCGCAGCAGCACAAATCACAATCACCCAGAAAGGCACATCAAAACTTGATATTCTGCCGCTGATGAGTAAACCTAGAGTGATGACACCCATTGTCTTTTGGGCATCATTGGTACCATGACTGAGTGCCAGTCCTAGAGATGTAATGATCTGCAGGCGTTTGAACAATCCATTTACTTTTGGTGTTGCCTTCCAGGAAAGCATGAAAATCAGATTGGCCACCAACATTCCAGCGAAAAGGCCAATAATGGGCGAAGTGAACAGAACGATCAGAACCTTTGTCACTCCAGCCAACTGGATTGCTTTAAAACCTGCACCAACTGCCACTGCGCCGATCAATCCTCCGATTAATGCGTGTGAAGAACTGCTGGGGATACCCAATAGCCAGGTCATAATATTCCAGACAATGGCACTGAGTAAGGCAGCAATGATTATTCCTAAATTTAAGAATATTGGGTCAACGATTTCGGATCCGATGGTGTTGGCAACCGCAACTCCGAATATAAATGGTCCAGAAAATTCAGCGACGGCTGTCATTGCAAGGGCAACCCGAGGTTGAATTGCTCTGGACGAGATCATGGTAGCAACGATATTGCTTGAGTCATGAACGCCATTCAAAAAATCAAAAACAATAGCAAGAGCAATTAATATGAGTAATGATGTAGACATAAGCCCTTCTAAATTGTAAAGTTCAAATCTTAGAATAAATTTATGATAAAAGGGATTGCATTGTTAAATAACCAGTAACAAGCGGCACCGGCTGCCATCGTTGCAGGAATAGTAATGATCCAGGCTGTTACGATCTCACCAGCCACACCCCAGCGTACTTTGCTCATTCTTTCAGCTGCCCCGACACCCATGATGGATGAACTGACCACCTGGGTAGTACTAACTGGACCACCTAACAAAGATGCTGTCAGAATTACGATAGCGGATGTTGCCTGAGATGCAAAACCGTGCACAGGGCGAATTTTGTAAAACTTTGATCCAAGTGTTTTAATTAATTGCCATCCGCCAATTGCTGTTCCAATTCCAATAGCAGAAGCACAGGCGAAAATTACCCATGAAGGTACTTCAAATGTTGATTGAACACCTGCTATGACTAAACCAAGGGTGATGATACCCATGGTTTTTTGGGCATCGTTGGTTCCATGACTCAAAGATAAACCGATGGAAGTGATGATTTGCATTTTTTTGAATACACCGTTGATTTTTGGTGAAGCTTTCCACGAAGAAAGATAAACGATGTTTGCAATCAACATACCAGCAATAAAACCAATGATTGGGGAAGCAAATAAAGCAATAAGAACTTTAATAATACCTTCCATCATAATGACTTTATAACCCGAAGCCATAATAACAGCTCCGACCAGTCCTCCAATAATCGCATGTGAAGAGCTACTGGGTATGCCAAGAATCCAGGTCAGAATATTCCAGATAATGGCACTGACACAAGCTGCTACCAATACAGTTAGGTTTATATGTTCGGCAGAAACGATATCATTTCCAATGGTGGTTGCAACAGCAACACCAAATATAAATGGACCCAGAAAATTAGCTACCGCGGTCATCATCAAAGCAGTCCTGGGTGGAATTGCACGGGATGAGATCATGGTAGCCACGACATTGCTGGAATCATGAACTCCATTCAGAAAATCAAAAGCTAATGCCAGAATAACAAGGATGATTAATAATAATTCCATATTATATTATGTAGTTTTGACTATAATATCAGCCAGAACATTGGCAGCTTCATCACCTCGATCAGCAGCATTACTCAGGTGACGATAAACCTCACGATATTTCATCATTTTTACCAGTGTTTTAATATCCTCCGTCTCCTGGAACATATCAGCCAGAGCTTCTCGGTAAACCGTTTCCACTCGATTTTCAAGAGCTTTCGCTCTTTGTGCATGTTCCGAAGCCACACCTGGATGTTCTTGAAGACATTCCACCGCTTTAAGAATTTCAAAGGAAGCATCCCGCAACAATGAACAAATTCTCACCATAAATTCCGTCGGTTCAACCTTAAAAATAACAATCTCTGTCATGGTGCTGTAAGCATAATCCAGAACATCATCAATGGCTCTTGAAAGGGCAAAAATATCCTCGCGATCAAATGGTGTGATGAAGGTCCGATTTAATTCATCAATCAAAATACGTCGTGACTCATCTGCCTCTTTCTCTTTTGCTGTAAGTTGATCTGCAAGAATTTCGTCTGGTTTGGACAGATATTTTTTAAGTAAATCCATCCCTTCCAACGTCAAAGATGCTTGTTCATGGATCAATTTTATAAAAACATTTCTCCGTTTTCTAAATATTTTTAACATGTTTCCTCCAAAAGAATTAAATTTTTGAAATGAGACCAAATTTAGTGAGATGTTTCAGACTTTGAGATAAATTTTCCTGAGTTAATGTTGGACTTACTTCCATTGTTAGATGTGCGTTAACAGGGATATAAGGTGCAATTTTTGCATAATCTACATCACCACTCCCAGGCATCTGATGATCAGTAACACCACTAACATCGTGTAGGTGAACACCTATTATACGTTTTCCATATCGTTTAAGCCAATCCTCGTGATCTCCAAATCCTAGTTCACTCAATACCTGTGCATGTCCCACATCATATTGAAACCCATACCAATCTTCATCACACAGATCCAGTAATAATTGCATCTCATCCATTAATGGGATATCATAAAAATGAAATCGGTTTTCCAATCCAATTTCTATACCAGTCGATCTAACAAAATTTATTAATTCTGAAAGACTTTTCAGTACCTGATCCACATGCGGTGGAGCTGCTTTTTCTCTGAAAACAATCATTTCAGATTTTAATATTTCATATTCTGGGCTTCCCTTTAGACCATTCTCATACATTTTTTTTAATTCAACTTCAGGTCCAAAATCACACATAATCATACCGGGATGTATTACGACCGATCTGGCTCCTAGTTGTATTGCTGTTTCAATGGTTTTTTTGGTGATATCCAATCCCTTGATTCGTTTCTTTTCATCAAGTGATGAGATGAGGAAATCATTCAGCTTGAATTCGTCCCCGCTAAAGATTGCCGGGCAGGGATCATGCACTGTCGAAATGTAATACCGATTTGCATCCCACTGGGTAAATAAATCAGGGGTGACTCGATGATTGAGTTCAAATCGAGGAAATCCAGCTTTTCGCCCAATTTCGAATGTCTGATTAAACGGTAACTTTTGATCCACATGCCACATGGTTGATAGAGCTACGTCATATAGCTCTATTGTTTCCACTGCTTCCTGGTTGAAGGTATATTTAATGGATGATCGATTTGGATAAAAATCAAGTAATTGACTTAATTTTGAGATACGGAAATCTGGATGCATAGCAGATGAAGTAATTTGATCCTGATCATCATCTTCCATGACAACAGAATTTGTAGAATATCCATTGGCGTTGATGATGGTTATCTCTGAAAAACCTGCCTGTCGACCTCCCACAACATCACGCGAGATAATATCACCCACATAGGCACATTCCTCTGGCAAAACACCTAATTTCCTCGCACATTCCAAAAATAAAGAGGGATGTGGTTTTCGCTTTCCAAAAACGGTTGAGAGAATAATGCACCCAAATAAGTCAGTAATTCCATTTTCTTCCAATAATTGTGGCACTTCAACTGAGGAGGTAGTATTACTGATAATTCCCAGAAGATAACCACGCTGTGATAAGGTCTTGATTGTTTCAACTGCATCTGGCAGAATGGATTTGATACGGGATTCACGCCATAA
The DNA here is from genome assembly GCA_963765655.1 of uncultured Chloroflexia bacterium. Classification (GTDB taxonomy): domain Bacteria; phylum Chloroflexota; class Anaerolineae; order Anaerolineales; family Anaerolineaceae; genus UBA6170. The sequence goes on along the minus strand of CAVXXH010000005.1, from coordinate 280,479 downwards.
TTGATTTAACTCAACCGCGTTATCGCGAACAAAATTTATTGGATGATCTGGAAGCATAAAGGTTGACCATAAATCCGCTTCATTCATCTCAACCATCGTTTTTCGAGACCAAATTCTATATTCTTTTTCCCGGGTAGAAAGCTTTCGGGCAAAATCCTGTGGAAGGCCATTCTCACCAATAAATTTCTGTATTTTTATAATATTTTCTGTTTCTCGTTCCTGTTTATCAAGAGCAACGCGTAGCGTTCCGCCCACATCAAAACAGATCGCTTTAATGGATTTTTTCATAATTCTTTCCAATCAGGTTTATTTTTCTAAAAGAGGTACCTTTAAAAGATCACAAAATTGATCTATATAATAGTCTGCACAAGCTCCGTCTTCATAGTTGAATGCAATTGTCTTCATTCCCACGGCATGTGCACCGTCTAATTCGGATATTTTATGACCAACAAAAACTGCATCGGTGGGACAAATTCCGACCTGTCGGATGGCTTTTTCATACATTTCAGGATCAGGTTTACGAACTCCAAGTTCCTTCGAGCTGATAAAAACATCCCATAGGCCACCAAAACCACTTTGATCAAACCAATTCAATTTTTTACCAATCGGTAAGGCAGTATCAGTGATGATTCCCAAAATATATCCTTTTTCTTTTAATTGAGTGATTGTCTCAGGTACACCAACAATAATTTCTACCGTATTATCATCCAAACTCATCACCTTCACACCTTCTTCAAGTTGCATCAAATCATCAATGCCAAAAAGGTGTAAAACTTTTTCATAATAATCATGCCTACCGATTTTACCTGAAAAGGCAAGATCCTTTAATCGCATTCTTTCTAATTCAAAATCTGGATGAAATTTTAATTCTTTGCCATCTAAGAACTTCTTTAAGTTCTCTTCTTTGTTAGGACGATAATAAAGAATATCCCCCGCATCAAAGAAAATTGCTTTGACTTTTCGTCCATTTTGGCTATCTTCTATAAAATTATCTTTTACTCTTACAGCTTCAAGAATTGGAATTAGTTCCATCATGTTTTCAATGATGGCATCAGGACTGGCCCCCTCATCCTTGATGCCATCATCATATTTATGTTTAATCTGAACAGCCAAACGGAACCCAGATCGTCGAGCGCCAACAATATCTCGATTGATCTTATCGCCAATATAAGCACAGGCACCTGTAGGAACACCTACCAGGCTTGCGGCATGATAAAAGATGGCTGGATCTGGTTTCCGTCGGCCATATTCGGAGGATAAAACAATTGGATCGAAGTATTCAAGGATACCGTACTGCGCAAGGTTATAACGTACTTGATTCAGGCTTTGTGTGTTACTGATTATTCCAATTCGGAATCCCATGGCTTTTACTCTCGCTAGGACCATTGGTATTTCATTACGCATTTCACGATGATAAAGTTGTGTTTCGTACAAAAATGCCAGTTCTTCAGCGATTGGGGTGAGTTCATTTTCTGAAACCGAGATTCCTTTCAGGAAAAATCTCGACCATATTTCAGCTGGTTTTAACTCGATGTTGGAGGTCATGTTCCAGCATAAATAGTCTGATGCACCTTTTGTTATTGAATCTGCAAGTTGTTCATCAGATAAGGTCAATGAAATCGAAACACGTGCCAAACAGTCTTTAATATGATGAGCATTTTGAATTCGAAATTCACGGGTAAACCCGAATGTATCAATTGTACCGCCCATGTCGAAGAAAACAGCCTGAATGGTCATATCTAATTTTCTCTCCCGGATAACAATTTACCTTACACTGTAAATTCGCAAACCAAGCGCGCTTAAGAAAACCCAATAAAATATTATTGCTTTTAATCGTTTGAAATCTTTCTTGGACACGGACAATAAACATCCATGTCCAAGAAATTCTATAAATTTCAGTTCAGCGATTTTTTACGGAGCCAGCAGAGAAATAGCCCAGAAATCTCGAACAGGGCTCATGTTTTGATAAGCAAACAAGTCGTTGCTTGGCCAAAGTGCTATTTCACTTCGAGCTGGCATTCCTTCAGCTATGGAGAGTCCTTCTGCAGCAGGATAGGCACCAAATTGATTCCAAGGATCAAATCCAGCTTCTGAGAGTGCAAATTTGATAAATAACTTGGCAGCATTGGGGTGTGGTGCATTATTGGCAATAGCCAGATAGGAAGATTTCAAGATACCCACCACAGGTTCAAGTCCATAGCAAGGTGCCATAGCCAATTCCCCATCCATTGTCGCCTCAACGCTAGACAAGCCTGTCCAGCCATAGCCCGGTTCAACGGCAGGATCCATTCCAAGGGTTGCGAATGCAGAATCAACTTCATCGCCACCAGGTTGAATACCAGGTTCATTTTGCGCTAATTTCTTTAGGAACAGGTATCCGGCATTCCCAAGATCACTCGTATATGCTTCGTCTGTAGTCCAATCCTTACCGTAAAAATCCTGATAAGCGGTTGCCATCTCATCACCATGTTCAACAAATAAGGCGATCTTGGCAGTTGTACTTGAATCAGCGAGCGGATCTTCCATATAGAATTTTCCCATGAGTTCCGGTTCAGTGAATTGCCACCAACTGGTAAGCGGGCATCCATCAGGATTGATTTCGGAATTATATCCAACTACATCTACTGAACGGCGAGCCAACGCGAATGGTTGTTCAGCAGTTTGGTCTTCAATTATGACACCCGGAGGTGTGTACCACCACATCCATTCATTAGGAACAAATTCTCCAAAAAGAAGATGCCCATCACTGTTGAACCAGACATCGCCGACAACATTTCCAGCTTGCTGCTCTGCGCCCATTTTAACAGCGATATCATCCGTATCACCACCATCCAGTTTAATTTCCGGATAGAGTTCAGCCCAGGGTTCAAGCAATTTCTCAATCTTGGATGAGTTTGAATAAACAACCACTGAACCTTCCGCAATTGCTGCGGCTTCAATAGCTGCCCAATCTTCTGTTTCTGGTGTATACGGGCCAACACCGTTGTCCATTGCCCATTGTTGTCCTTCTGACAGTGAAACTTCTGCAGCCGGGGGCTGTGTTGCTTCTGCCACGGGTGCTTCGTTTGCCTCGGGCATTGTTGTTGCTGCTGGAGCGCTACATCCGACTAATATGCTTAATAATGCAACCAGGGTGATAAACTTCACAAATATTTTCATTCTAATCTCCTTATTGAAAGTTATAACTAAATGAAGAGTTCTTTTTACTGATTGATAATTAATATCTTATTTTTTTATTCTCCTTTCTTACATCTGTCAAAGTGATCAATAGATTTTTTCTATGCTGTTATCAGGTTTCCATTTTCCTTGTCATATAAATTTAAGCATTCAGGATCAAATTTCAACCAGATTTTTTGATCTATCTCGATCTTACTTATGCCAATTACTTTTACGGTGATTTCTGTTTCTTTTCGATGAGCGATAATTGTTGTTTCAGCCCCTGCCGGTAAAACAGAATAGGCTGTGAATTCAACTGCATCTGCATCAGGTTCGGTTAACACGATAATATCTTCAGGTCGCACGGAAAGAATTATGTTTTTCAATGCGGAAAGAGTCGCCACAGAGACTTTAAAATCGCCAATTTGAACAAGGTTTGTGCCGGTCACAACCCCATTAATCAGGTTTACTTTTGGATTACCAATGAAATCGGCTACAAAAAGATTGGCCGGAAAATGGTAGATTTGATCCGGTGTGTCCAATTGTTGAAGAACACCCTCCTTCATGACCCCAATCTTGGTGGACATGGTCAATGCTTCGACCTGGTCATGAGTAACGTAAACAGTGGTCGCTTTGGATATATGGTGAAGGCGCTTAATTTCGGAACGCATATCCATACGCAGGCGGGCATCCAGGTTTGAAAGCGGTTCATCCATCAGAAAGACTTTTGGGCGGTATGCGAGCATACGAGCCAGGGCAATACGCTGTTGCTGTCCCCCACTCATCTCACGCGGATAACGATCCTCATAACCTTCCATTTGCACTTCAGCTAGAGACTCCTTCACTCGTTTATCCATATCATCTTTGGATAATTTTTGAATTTCAAGCGCAAAAGTGATGTTCTTATCAACTTTCATGTGAGGCCACAAGGCATAATTCTGGAAAACAAGTCCTAAATCTCGCTGTCCAGGTGTGACCGAAATACCCTTCTCATAGGAATAAACCAATTTATCGCCAATAAAGATCTCTCCACCATCCGGCTCTTCAAGACCCGCTATGCAGCGTAGAAGCGTCGTCTTTCCACAACCAGAAGGCCCCAACAATGTCAGGAATGAACCGGGATCAATCGTCAGGCTTACGTTGTTTACTGCGACAACATTACCAAATTTTTTTGTAAGATTATTGATAGTGATAGTTGTTTCCATGAATTCCTCTCTTTACATTCCAAGACCTTTTTTGAGACTTCCGCCGCGGAAGCGCCCGATGATCGCATTGCCGATCAAGGTAATCGTGATCAGGATCAGAATTACGACGTTTGCCATCTGACCATCTCCATTTTCGATGTAAAACATAGTTTGACTTGCCAAAACCTGGGTTTTGGGTGTGACTAGCAAGATAATTAAGGATAATTCCCGCATTGTTGTAATAAAAGTCAACAAGAATCCGGCAACAAAACCAGCGCTGGTTAATGGAAAGATGACGCGTGTAAAGCGCCGCCAGGCATTAGCACCAGATATATTCGCAGCCTCCTCCAACTCCCTGCCAACCTGCATCATGGCTGAGACCCCTGAACGGGACGAATAAGGAATGTGCTTGGCTACGGAAACGACCACCAGCAATGCAAAGGTGCCATATAAAGCCGGGATCGGCCCCAGTGGTTTGATGAACATCGCAATGTAAACAGCGCCAAAAGCAATACCAGGGATCACATAGGGAATATAAGCTAACTGTTCCACCAGCTTGGATAGCCAGGTACCCCGCCCTTTGACGATGGCATAACCTAGAATAATCCCCAAAAAGGCTGTGAACAAACCGGTCCATAACGAAAGCCGAATTGAGTTCCAGGAAGTTTGCCATATCTTCGGGTTTAGCAAAACACCTGGTTCTCCGTGGTTATATATTGTTCCTCGTGCTCCGATCCAATGCTGCAAGGAAAGATTACTCAAACTGTAGTTTCCGTCCTGCAGCATCACCGAACTCCAGATTAGCAAGCCCAACGGCAGGACAATAACCAGAATTTGAAAAGTGACCGCTCCAATAAGCATGACAATTTTTGCTTTACCCAGTTTGCTCAGCTGCGCCATGAAACCGCGACCGCCGATCGTCTCGTAACTCTTACGGGTTCCGATCAATTTCTGGTTGATCGAAATTGTGATAATCGAGAACATAATCAGCACAATAGCTAACACAAAACCGTCCGCTGTGTCACCAACCCCCATACTTCCTCGAATCATGGTGGCGGTAACGTAGTACCTGATGGGCGTGCCCAAAATATTTGGCCCGCCAAAAGTTCCTAACACCTTGGAAAAAGTCATAATAAAACCGGAGAGAATCGCCGGCACCACCAGCGGCAAAGTGATCTTGCGCAAAATTCTCCAACGGCTGGCGCCCATTAAATCTCCTGCTTCTTCCAGACTTGAATCGATCGACATTAAAGCTGCTGAGACAAACAGGAAAAAGAAAGTGTAATAATGCAGGGCACTACAGATTATGATTGGAACGGGTCCATATGACAGCCATGTCGGCGGCGGTTGACCTACAAGGTATTCAAAGACTCCTGGTGTTCCCCCGGAGAAATTTGTACTCTTGAATAACACAAGCCAGGCCTGTGCCAGAGTCCAAGATGGCATAATATAAGGAACCAAAGCCAATTGGTTAACCAATTTTCTGCCTGGCATATCCGTTCGAATCACCAACCAGGCTAACGATCCACCAATCAAAAGGGATAACAGGGTAGCGCCGATGGCGATGGTGAACGAATGCTTTAACGGGGTAGACAGATAAATCTTTCCCAAAGTGCCCGTTAACATACGAATATAGTGATAAAGGGTAAATCCACCCACCACCGCATCGGGATTGTTAACGACATCGCGTGGTTGCCAGGTCAATGTTGTAGTTACCATACGAATTAAAGGTGTAATTACCATGAAATATAAGGCAATCAACATGATGAGTGATAGAACGATATGTGGTTTGGTCAGCCAGCGAAAAAATCGCCTTGAGCGCGCAATCCATTTTTGTTTATTGTCATTTGTTACAATTGAAGCATTGGACATTAATAAACTCCTCCATGATAACCATATTTCTCAAACGACTTACTGTGATGTTCTTGAAGACCTCCTATAATGGATTGTGATCGTAACAAGTCTTTTTATGCATCATGATTAGCATTAAAAGTATTCAGACGTGCCCTAAGCGTATCTAATTTATCAAGGGAGGACATCACTCGATCCTGGTCCTCACCAGCAACAGAAAGTAAGAGCGCATTAATGACCGTCATTGGGACTACCAACGAGTGAAATTCTCCCACGGGTCCTCGTCTTGCTGCCAATGTAATATCTGCTTTCTGATTTAAGACAGTATCCAGGGTATCAGTCAGCATGATAATAGAGCACCCGATTTCGCCCCCATAATCAAGTACCAAATTCAAGGTTGGATTTTGATCGAAAAAACAAATAACAAACAATAAATCATCCGGTTGTAACATGAGTAAAGATTCAACTACTTCTCTGCCTGAACTCGTCAATGGGACAACATCTTTTCCGAAGCGGCGTAAACGGATCTCCATCAAATCCACCAGTGAAATGGATGGTCCTAAACCAAATACAAATACGCGTTTATGATGATTAAATAACTCAACCGCAGCTTTCATTGCAGTACGATCAATTGAATCGAGTGCTTGGGAGAGATAATCAATCTCTGTGACTGCCAAGCGATCGAAAATATCACCTGCTTCTCTTAAATCATCCAGTCGGCCACGTATGCGGCTGGAGTGTGTTACACGGCGACGAAAATTATCCTGTAACACTGATCGCATGGTGGGATAACTGGGAAATCCCAGCGTACGAGCGAATCGAACGAGTGTAGCTTCACTGAGATTCAATCTCTTTGCAATTTCTCCGGCTGGAAGGAATGCAGATTCTTCCTGATTCTTTCTGAGGAAATTCGCAATTCTTTTCTCACTTTTTGTGAGCATAGGAAATTTCTCACTGATGATTAAACCAAAATCCGGATTTTTTTCAGATTTTTCGCTATTCACTATTACCTCTATTAAATTTTTTATTAGGGGAACATTTTATTAATTAATGAAAATTTACTTTCATTTGAAATATTGTACAACAATTTTATTTGAATTGCAAGTTATATTTCAAATTTTTAAGAATTGTCGTCAAATTTCCGCAAATTTACCCTTCAGCAACAATTTTCTTCAAGGATGGGGTGAGCCAGATTTCTGCTCTGGTGGTATCGACCAGAAGATCACATTTTCCCATCTGTGGAATATAGGCTGATTCAGCCATTAAGTATTGTTCTCGGAAGTAACGATTCAGGAAATAAGTCACATCATACTTCTTGCGATAATCCATATCTCTCTTCCATTTGCGTTTCAATCGAACTTCATCACCCGTGAGGTAAACGACCTTCAAATCTATGAGTTCGGCAACTTCCGGGTAAAGAAATGGAAAATTTCCTTCGATAAAAATCAGATCAGCCGGGAAAATTTCCAAAGTTGAACATCCTGGTTTCAAATCACCGTCCAGGGTATGACTGGAGGTAGCGCTGATAAAATCATACTGTGGAATATTGATTTTCTTTCCTTGACAAATTTCTTTCAATGAATGAATAAATAAATCAAAATGAAGGGCTTCTTTCCCAAGCGAGTCGATCCCTTTTTCTTCTCTCTGATCACGATCTGTTAGAAAATGATCAATTTCCAGAGATGTAAACGAATGATTCTTTTTCGAAAATTCCTGTTGAATTCGAGAGACAATTTCTGTTTTTCCTGCAGCTGTCTGACCGGCGATACCAATTAAGAATGGCCTTTTTCCACGATAAATAATTTTTTTCAACAGGTCAATAAAACAACCATCAACGTCCTGATTAGCCTGCTTGAAAGCCTGATAACCAACTGCTTGAAGATGATTAAATTTCTTCTGTTTTGGCTCAAACGCTCTGTGTGGAGATCCACCTAACCATCTGTGAATTGCAGTATTGTAGTATTGAGTCCGATTGAAAAAATAAAATCCTCGCAAATCAAAGTAAAAATGATTCAATATCCAGTCCGAAGAGTATTTATCTATCACTAAACCCGTAAATAGTACCTGGGTTAAATGGATTATCTGGTCATCAATAACAGGTTTTCCATTCTTTTTGGGTCTTAGTTGAATCGATTCGTAATAGCCTATTGAATTTATCATTTCTTCAATTATTTTTGGTTCAACTAAAAGAATGGAATCCCACCCTGACTTCGGTAATAAATTCACCAATGCATACAGGAATTCAAACAACTCCAGATCCGCAATCGCCGGATTAATGACCTGCATTTTCTGGTATAAAATATGAGAGAATTGCTCGGAATTTTGTAGAACTCCTATCATTTACACCTCTTTAATTTGAATATTACGCTCCGTATTTCGCGACCCTGCCAGCATTGGCAAGAGCAATTGCCATGATATGCCTGGCGAATACATGTCCCAGGTTGCCCTTTGCACAGGCACTTTCACCAAATTCTGCCATGCCATCCGAACGGCAGAATTTCGAATAGATCAAAAGCGGAACCGGATGCCAACTGTGGAATTTCAGCACAGCCGGTGAAGAGTGATCCCCTGTGACAATTACCACATCAGGTTTTAGATTCATTAGTCGTGGGATTTGTTGGTCAAATTCCTCGATTGCTCTTACTTTTCCATCGAAATCGCCATTTTCACCGCAGGTATCAGTTTTCTTGAAATGTAAATAGAAAAAATCGTAATCCCCCCATACTTTCTCTAACGTGGAAAATTCATCCGTTAAGGATGTTCCATCAATATCCAGAATTTTCATGCCAGCCAATCTTGATACACCACGATACATACCATTGACAGCGATACAAGCCGGATTTAATTTATACATTTCTTGGAATGATGGCACAATAGGTAGTTTTGCGAATCCACGTAATAAAATCATATTGGCGGGGTGTTCTTCTTTCAACAACTTTTTTGCCTCATCCACAAAAAAATTAACAATCTTAGATGTTTTTTGGGAAATCTTATCCCTGGCTTTGAGGATTAATGGCTGCGCTCCAGTTATTAACGGATCTGTCTCACTGACATTGGAACCTAATCCCTCTCCACGTAAAATGAAAGCAAAGCGGTGTTCTTTCACTGGTTCAATAAATATTTCAACGCCTTCAATCCTGATTTCACGTAATTTTTCAATTAATTTTCGGCTTTCTTCTGTAGGTAACCTGCCTGCCCTGCGATCCGTCAAAATCCCTTCTGAATCAACCGTACAGAAATTACCGCGAGCAGCCACATCATTTGGATGAAGGTCAAAATCCACTCCCAATGCTTCTAAAGGACCACGCCCGATTTCGCATTCTAATGGATCATATCCAAATAAAGCCAGATGCCCGGGACCACTTCCAACAGTGATTCCCGGACCCAATGGCACAGAAAGCCCTAAAGCAGATTGCCCAGCCAATGCATCTAAATGAGGAGTCATCGCTGTTTCAAGTTCTGTTTTGCCACCAGCTTCTTTTGGCAATCCGCCTAACCCATCCAAAATCAACATGGCTATTTTTGTGTCGCCGGGTATTGTTTGTTTTCGAAAAAATGTTTCGAACATACTCCTCCTCTTTTTGCAGTCAGGGATTTATATTTTTACTTCTGTGATCAGTTTCGCTTGCCAGGCTGGTTTTAGCCAAAGTTTCGCAGCGGTTGTATCAACCACCAGATCGCTCACTTCCATCAATGGTAAATATATTTCCTGCGCTCTGATGAATTGGGTTTTAAAATAGCGGTTTACAAATCCTACAGGATCGTACTTTTTTCGAAGATCAATATCCCTGCGCCACTTTCTTTTCAATCGGATCGGGTCATCAGTCAGATACACAGTTCTCAGTCCGATCATGTCATCCAGTTCTGGTATGTAAAATGGGAAATTTCCTTCCAGGAAAATTACATCTGCAGGTTGTATCGTCAATGAGGACTGACCAAGTCGTAGATCCCCATGGAGATCGTGACTGGAGGTGGCGAGGTAGAAATCATATCGCGGAATCAAGGTCGATTTACCAGCCAGTAAATCCTGCATAGCCTGCATGAATAAACCAAAATGGATAACATCTTTCCCATGCGTTTTTCCATCCCGGTATTCACGGTCTTTATAGAAATTATCCATTTCTACTGTGGTAATTTGCATTCCTTTTTCCAGCAAAAATTCTCTTATTCGTTCTGTAATTTCTGTCTTCCCTGCGCCAGTGGGTCCAGCCAATGTCAATAAAATTGGCGAACCATGGATTTTAATTAATTGATAAATCATCGTAATAAAGGCCTGATCAACATCCTGGTTAGCTTCTTTGAAATCTTTGTATCCAATCTCCTGCTGGTAAGCCAGATCAAATTGTTTGGGTTGATAAGTTAAAAATGGTTTATTTTCAAAATTTTCCAGAATTTTCGGATTGTAATAATGGGTGTGAATAAAAAAACAAAAACCGCGAATATCAAAATAAAAAAGTGAGTTGACCCAATCAATAGAAAATTGATCCGTTGCCAGACCAACCATTAGGTTGTGGGTTAGATTCAGGATGGTATCATCCAGAACAATTTTATTCCCTATGGTGGGTTTTAATTGGATACTCTTGAAAAAATCTTCATGCTGGCAGATCGATTCCAGATCCTCTTTGGAAATTTGCTGAATGGTATCCCACCCATCCTTTGGTTTGATGACATCCAACGCATATTGAAATTCATAAAGTTCCAGACAGGTAATACCCTTGTTGATACTGGACATTTTTTCAAATAAGACCTGTGAAAATTTTTCACCATCCGATAAAAGTGATTGATTTATCATGCAAATACCTTTTATGAGTAAGTAAATCCAATGCCGGATACGAAAGCATCATACGCTTTCTTTATTTTGGCATAATTACCATCCCGATCTAGAGCGATCCCACGGCCAATCGCTGTGACAATCTGTCCAATCCCTATGTCCGCCATATAGGTTTCCATTTTCTCCAGCAACATCGGGGCACTGCCCGGTTCAGTACTGCGTCCATCAAATATCAGGTGAATATAGACGTCTTCCAACCCCTTTTGTTTGGCTAATTTCAGCAACGCCAATGGATAATCGATGGAGCCATGCGAACTTTTTTCAGTCATAAGGCCTATCAAATGCAGATTCCTATGATACTTCCTGGCAGTATCAATCGCCTGGTTGAAAATCTCATTGCTGAAAAATGATCCATCCTGCATGGCTTTATCCAGACGAACATCATCCTGCAATACGATTCTCCCCGCGCCAATGTTCATATGACCTGCTTCGGAGTTACCCGCTTTTCCGGCCTGTAGTCCAACTGCTTCTCCCGAAGCTTTTAATTGGGAAAAATGGTAAAGGTGATGGAGTTCATCCCAAAAAGGTGTTTTACCAACAAAAATAGGATTGGTATCATTGGGGTAACCATCCCCCCATCCATCTAGGATCATTAATAAGACCTTTCGATTTTCACCAAAATCATGATCAGGCAGCAGATGTTTACCGGTCATGATGGTAGGTTTTTCTACACTCAAGATCTTCAGTATGGTTGGTGCAATATCCTGCAAGCTACCATCTTCAGGTTTCAGGGATTCCTCTTTCATCGGATCAATCGCTAGAAATGGCACAAGGTTTTTGGTATGTGCGACATGTGGTGTTCCCTCAGGTGTATACAACTCTTCCAGATTACCATGATCCGCCGTGACGAGAATAACATATCCCTTGGCTTGTGCAGCTGTAACCACTCTTTGTAGATGATAATCGACAACTTCTGCGCACCGAATTTTCGCTTCAGTACTGGAGGTATGTCCGATGACATCGCCATTGGCAAAGTTGGTTACTACCAGGTCATAATCCCTTTGAAAACTATCAATCACCTCGTCAGCTACTTTCTCCAGACTTAACGCAGGTACCTGATCAAAAGAAATACCCTTTGGGGAGGGAATACGTAGATCTGTTTCACCCTGAAAAGGTTGATTGTGCCCTCCATTCAGAAAGAAAGTGATATGAGCAAATTTTTCTGATTCTGAACAGCGAAATTGTGTCATTCCAGCATTACTGATCACTTCTCCCGACGTCTGGCTTACTTTGGATGGCGCAAAGGCAACCGGTAAATTTTTGAATTTCTCATGATACATGGTCAGAATAACGAAATATAATGAATCCAACAAGGTTCTCTCAAAATGATTGAACTGCGGGTCGGTGAATGCTTCCGTCAGTTCAATCTCACGTTCACCTCGTCGACAGCAAAAGATGACCGAATCCCCGGCTTTGATTCGTCCGATTGATTGTCCCTGTTGATCCACCCTCACCATGGGTTCAAATGAATAATCATTTTGTCCCTGTGCATATGCATTTTTTACAGCCTCTGCTAGCTCATACCCGCCATGTGTTTTAATTACGCTTTCCATAGCCTGTTCCTTCATTAAAATAAGAGAGAAAACTTATTGATGACAATCATCGTCTATATAATCATTGCAATAATAAATTCGTTATCTCAGCTTTGCGTATCTTTTCCTGGGCAACATCAGGAAAAGCAGGAAAGATATCCAACAATTCAGAAAATTCGTGAATGATTGCGTCTGGTTTATTTTCTGCTGTGATCTCTGCTGTTTGCAATTTCTCCGGGCTTATCAAGATGACAACCATGCCAAATCCAGCCTGGCGTGTACCGGTCACATCACGTTTCAGATTATCGCCCACATAAACACAATTTACAGGGTCTATTTCAGCTTGTCTTGCAGCCTCCAGGTAAATCGCTGGATCAGGTTTTCTGATTCCTAGAACAGAGGAAAGCGCAACCGATTTAAAATATTTTGCCAGATCATCCGCTGCCAACCAATCAGGAATTTCTTGCGATGTGATCACATTGCTTATCAGACCCAGGGTGTATCCTCGTCGTGATAATTCAATCACCACCTCTTTTCCATCAGGAACCACTACTCTAAAGCCCATCGATTGCCGGTATTGATACGTCAACTCAACACCATTTGCAGCAATTCTTTCTTGTGGAAATTCAGGTGCTAGCCAACGAGTCCATAGTTCTGCTTCGGGTGCTTCACGCAAGTTTTCAAAAGCCCACTTGCGATATTCTTTGTAGCGTTGATCTACTTTTTGGCAGAACAATTCTGGATCTTCATCTGTACCAACCAGTTCAGCCATTCTTTTCCTTGCATGTGCCTGGTGTGGTTCGTTATCGGTTAAAATTCGTAACGTATTTCCAACATCCAAGAAAATTGCTTCTATCTTTTGATTCATATTTAGACCTTATTTAAAGACATGTCATAGGAATTTGATTATTTTCTTGATGGAAAAATATCCAATAAATCACATATTTTTTCAATGGTATAGTCCGGTTTAAATTCACCTGTTGGCGGTTCTTTTTCAAGCGTAGCAGGTTCATTGATCAAAATCATCATGCCGTATCCCGCAGCATGGGTTCCTTCAACATCTCGAACGGGATTATCCCCCACATAAGCACATTTTTCGGGTTCCACACCAATCTCTCGCGCGGCGAGCCAGTAAATTTCCGGATTTGGTTTTCTTAATGCAACTTTTGAAGAAAGGATCACGGTTTTAAAGTAATCTGTTACCTGATCCGTTTCCATCCAATCAGGAATTTCCGTTTCAGTGATTGTATTAGCAATAATACCCAATAAATAACCGCGACGATCCAATTCGAGGATCGTATCTTTAACATCGGAGCGAGGAACCCGCCGGCCATCTTTATCACGCCATAAACGGGTCAATTTTCCAGCTAATGGCTCAATGATTTCTTTGGGATAATCCGGTAATAGGTGAACAGACCATAATTCGCGCTCAGATGCTTCAATCAAAGTTTGTTTACAGCGTTTGCGATGCGCTTTCCAGCGTGTTTCTAATCTTTCAAAAAACACCTCAGGATCCTCTTTCACATCCAGAAGCTTAAGTAATTGTTGCTTTGCTGCTTCTGAAAATTCTGGGTCTTCGACAACGATACGTAAGGTATTGCCAACATCCAAAAATATTGCTTCGATATTTGGTTTCATGAGATCTCCTGAATTTATTTTATTGACTTGCAGAAATTTTATTAATGAAAGTTTTCTTTCATTGTGAATATAATATAACATTTTTAAAAATTTTGCAAGTATTCTTTCATTAATCTATTGACATTTCTGATCAAATTGTGTAAACTATTCGTAGTTAATGCACACGTGTGCAAAAGGTCTTCCCATGGCAATTACAATAAAAGACATTGCTAAAAGAACCGGGGTTTCCCACTCAACTGTCTCAAGGGCATTGGGCGGAAATTCTTTGATTTCTGAGGCAACCACCACCCGAATTCGGAAAGTAGCCCGGGAAATGGGATACCAACCCAGTGCCGCGGCGCGATCGCTGAAAACAAACCAAACCAAGGTGATTGGCGTTATCGTCAATAGCATTGACGATCCTTTTTTCTCAGAAATACTATTCGGAATCGAAGACGCTGCCCAACAAGCTGGCTATAGTCTCTTCATTGCCGCTTCTCAATACGACCCAATTAGGGAACAAAACATCGTTCAAACCATGATGGAGCAACGCACTGACGGTGTCATCATCTGTTCATCTTCTTTCAGTGCCGATAAAGGTCGTCAGTTGCTGGCAAATGGATTCCCGGTTGTGGTTGTGAATTACAAAGCCAATGAAAATTTTAATTATTCCATATATCATGATGATGTGGATGGAAGCCAGCAATTGACCAGGCATCTACTAGCACTTGGACACACAAAAATTGCTTATTTAGGAAATTCAAAATCAGGCCGTACGTCTCTGGACCGTTTAAACGGGTTCAAAAAAGAAATGCGCAAAGCTGGTGTAAAAATCAATCCGGCTTATATTTATGAAGTGGAAGGTAGTGAACCAGCATTAGGCAAAGAAAGCCTTCATTATTTTATGAATTTATCCGATCGTCCCACGGCGATCATGTGCTTTAATGACATGCTTGCCATTGGCTTTTTACACGCATGTAGACAAGCTGGAATACAGGTACCTGAAGATCTTTCCGCCACAGGTTTTGACAATATCACTTTATCAGCATATACCAGCCCCCCACTCACAACATTGGATCAGCCTAAATACTCCATTGGCAATGAGTCGGCACAATTATTGTTGGAATTGCTCGGGAATAAAATTGAAAACCAAAACAACACCCATAAAGAAAAAGTATTAAAAGGAAGCTTGCTGGTTCGAAGCTCCACATCCGCACCTAAACCAAAGGAATAGAGGATAATTATGTATATCACCTCGGCAAATGAAAATGATAATGGATCACAGCTCATCCACCAATCAGTAGTCACCCTGGATCGGATCATCTACAGCCTCGCGAAAACCCCGAATGGATTACGGTTAATGGTTCAGGCTGATCAGGATGATTTCCGTTTGACGTTATTTGATGGTGAAAGAACCCATCACGGAAATGAAACTTTGGTATCAGCCTGTCTAACATCAGAAAATGCTTCTGCCTTACGAACACAATTGCCCTGGCTCAAACCGGTTGCTCTAGGATTAAAAACCTCTGCTGGTATGGGAGATCGATTGGGTCTGGCAACTCCCGGACATGTTCGTGCCATCCGGAAAATGAACGGGAAAATTTCTCCGATTTTCACTCAACAATCCATTCGGGAAAATACCCGAACAGGTCGCACCCCTCAGCAGGTAATCGATGATGCCATGTGGGGTGTTTTTCAGGAGAATTGGCGCGATGGTTATGGAGCGGATGCAGATCATTTGAAAACAACCGATGATATCGACGTTTGTCTTAAAGCTGGATATTCTTTTTTCACCGTTGACCCTGGAGAATTTGTAGATAACCGAGCAGAAAATGCTGATTTGAATAGTCTCAGGCAATACGCCAAAGATCTGCCTACCGAGTTACACATGGAACATTCTGGTCTACTGAATCAAATCATCACTGCAGAACATCTGAGTTTAACATTTGACGAGAAAACTTTATTAAAGTCCATGGTGAAATATGGAAGAGCGGTCTGGCATGTTTATCAAATGTACCAACATTTAATAAAAAATGCAGGAGCAAGAACCGTTGAATTTGAAGTCTCTGTTGATGAAACGGATAATCCCACATCCCATGCTGAGCATGCATACATCGCCAGCGAACTTAAACGCCTGGATGTCAAATGGATCAGCCTTGCGCCGCGATTTGTTGGCAGGTTTGAAAAAGGTGTTGACTATATCGGCGATCTTAAGGATTTTGAACAGGATATCAAAGGTCATGCCGCCATTGCTCGCGTATTTGGCCCGTATAAAATCAGCCTACATTCCGGATCAGATAAATTCAGTATTTACAAAATTGCAACACAGGCTACCAGAGGATTGGTTCATCTTAAAACAGCAGGTACCAGCTATCTGGAAGCTTTAAGAACAATTGCTGCACTTGATCCTGATTTCTTCAAGGAAATTTATGAATTTTGTCGAAATCGCTTTGAGACCGATAAAGTTAGCTATCATATTTCAGCCCAGCTTTCCCGCGCCCCAATTCCTTCTGCAGTGGACCATTTGCCTGGATTATTGGAAAATTTCGATGCACGTGAAATTTTGCATGTCACATTTGGCTCAGTGTTGAAAGAAAAAGCATCCGATGGACGTTTCCAATTTTTTGACCGTCTGATAAGATTATTGAAGGACAACTCTGAATTATATGCAGAGAACATTGAAAGACATTTCCTGCGCCACCTCTACCATTTTATTGTCTAGGATAATTTTTAGAAAGAGTCCAAAAATGATTGATTCACAAAAAGTGAAACTAAAAGAATTACGTCAACATACTGCGGTTATTACCGGAGGGGCTGGTGTTTTATGTGCTGCTTTATGTAAAGCATTAGCTGAAGCAGGTGCCAGTGTAGCCATATTGGATTTAAATGAAAAAGCTGCTCAGGATTTAGCTGTAGAAATAATTTCAAATGGAGGTATTGCCTCCGGATTTGGCTGTAATGTATTGGATAAAGCCAATGTTGAAGCGGTAGCTGGTGAAGTGATAGCTAAATTCGGTCATGTTGATATTTTGATCAATGGTGCTGGTGGAAACAAACCACAGGCAACCACCAGTCAGGATTTGAAGTTTTTTGATCTACCTGCGGATGCTTTTCGTTGGGTTTTCGATCTCAATATGCTCGGCACTGTCCTACCAACCCAGGTATTTGGCAAGATCATGGCAGATCAAAAACATGGTGTCATCCTGAATATTTCCTCAATGAATGCATTCCGCCCCCTGACCCGCATACCTGCTTACTCTTCAGCCAAAGCTGGCGTCAGTAATTTCACCCAGTGGCTGGCAGTCCATATGGCGCAGGAGTATTCCCCGGCTATTCGGGTAAATGCTATTGCACCTGGTTTTTTCCTAACGGAACAAAACAGATTTTTGTTAACAGATAAAGAAACCAGTGAATTAACTGCCAGAGGTCAAACCATCATCCAACATACCCCAATGGGACGTTTTGGCACACCAGAGGATCTGGTAGGAACCGTACTTTGGCTGGTCTCGCCAGCATCTGCATTTGTTACCGGGATTGTCGTCCCAATTGATGGTGGCTTTTCAGCTTTCAGTGGAGTTTAATCATGGTAATTGGTAAAGGTAGTTTCTCCTCTCAATTAAATAATTCAGAAATCAGCCAGATCGTTGAAGAGTCCTTAAATTCAACAGATCTGGATGGAAAACGGATTTTGGTATTGATTCCGGATGGAACCCGCACAATGCCCATGCCTTTGATATTTGGTCTATTCGAAAAACATTTAGGTCAGCGTGTTTCAAAACTAGATTATCTGGTTGCGTTGGGTACGCACCAACCGATGACAGATGCACAATTAAGTCATTTAACAGGAAGACCGGTGATAAATGGCAATGTTGGAAGCAGTATAATATTCAACCATCGCTGGGATCAACCTTCCACATTTACACAAATCGGGGAGATACCAGCGTCAGAAATAAGTCAGATCAGTAATGGCTTATTAGAAATGGATGTCCCGGTTCGTTTGAACAAGATGATCCAGGATTATGACCACTTGATGATCTGTGGGCCAGTATTTCCTCATGAGGTAGTTGGTTTCTCTGGTGGAAATAAATACTTCTTCCCAGGCATTGCTGGTGCAGAGATAATCAACTTCACCCACTGGTTAGGCGCATTAATTACGAATTATGAAATTATCGGCGCAGGCTACACCCCGGTACGTGCCATTATCGATCGAGCTGCATCATTCATCGATCGTCCCGTTACCTGCTTCTGTCTGGTGGTCACTCACACCGGGACCAGTGGATTGTATTACGGATCTGCACAGGAAGCCTGGCAAGCAGCTTCACAATTATCTTCTCAGGTTCACATTCTTTACGTAGATCAACCCTATCAAAAAGTGATTTCGATCATGCCTTCCCTATACGACGATATGTGGACAGCAGCCAAGGGGATGTACAAAATGGAACCGGTAGTAGCTGACGGTGGCGAGGTAATCATCTATGCTCCCCATATTGATGAGGTCAGTTATACCCATGGACGGATCCTGGATGAGATTGGATATCATTGCCAGGATTTCTTCGTAAAACAATGGGATAAATATAAACAATATCCATGGGGAGTGCTGGCTCACTCAACCCATTTGCGGGGATTAGGCAGTTTTGATTCAGAAACTCAAATAGAATCCTCAAGGGTAAAAGTAACCCTGGCCACCGGTATTCCAAAAGAGCGTTGTCAGCGGATTGGTCTTGGATACCTTGATCCTTCTGTTTTCAACCCTGAGGAGTGGATGAACAGAGAAGATGAAGGAATTCTGGTCGTGCCAAGAGCTGGTGAAATGCTTTACCGCCTCAAAAATGCTACAATTAAACTTAAAATGTAGATAAGGTGAGACATGAAATATAAAATTGGAATTGTTGGTTTAGGAGTTATGGGACAGAATTTAGCCCTCAATATGGAGCGAAATGGTTTTCCAGTCGCAGGGTTTGATCTCGATAAAGCCAAAACAGATGCATTTCTAGCAGGTGAAGGCAAAGGCAAAGAAATTATTTCTTTGGATAGTATTCCATCCATGATTGAAGTGTTGGAAAAACCTCGCCGTATCTTGATGATGGTGCCAGCAGGCAAACCTGTCGATGCAGCCATTCAACAAATCAAACCACACCTTGAGAAAGGTGATATTCTGATCGATGGCGGTAATTCCTTCTTCATGGATACCGAACGCCGCACAAAAGAATTGGAAGCGGATAGGATTAAATTTTGTCGGAGCCGGTGTTTCTGGCGGTGAAGAAGGCGCTAAATGGGGACCCGCCATTATGCCTGGTGGACAACTTGAAGCTTGGCAAGCACTTGCCCCCATTTTTTATGCGATCGCAGCCAAAGCAGAAGATGGACAACCCTGTGTTGAATATATGGGTCCACGTGGTGCCGGGCATTATGTAAAAATGGTACACAATGGAATTGAGTACGGCGATATGCAGCTAATTGCTGAGGTTTACGATATCCTCCATCGTGGTCTCGGACTCTCAAATAGTGAATTGCATGAAATTTTTTCACGATGGAATCAAGGTGCATTAAAATCCTACTTGATTGAGATCACAGCTGATATATTCAACAAGATTGATCCAGAGACGGGAAAACACGTCATAGATTTGATCCTGGATGAAGCACAACAGAAAGGCACTGGAAAATGGACCAGCCAGAATGCGCTGGATCTGGGAGCACCGATACCCACCATTCATGCCGCCCTGGTTGGACGCACCATTTCAGCCTTGAAAACTGAACGAGTAGCTGCTGCGAAGGTGTTAAGTGGACCAACACCTGCCTATCAAGGAGATCAGGAAAGATTAATCCAGGCAGCCGAAAATGCATTATTCGCCAGTAAAATCACTTCGTATGCACAGGGGATGGGTATGCTCCGGTTGGCTTCAGAAGAATATCAATATGATCTGAAATTAGGGGAAATTGCAAAAATATGGCGGGCCGGGTGTATCATCCGAGCCAGTCTGCTGGAAGATATTATGGTAGCTTATCAGCGCAATCCTGGTCTAATCAACCTGTTCCTGGATGATACCTTTAAGAATGCCATCGTGAGCCGTCAGTCCGATTTGAGATTCGTCATTAAAACTGCGATTGATATGGGAATTTCTGTCCCGGCTCTGAGTGGATCATTGGCTTATTTCGATGCATATCGTAGCGAGCGCATGCCAGCCAATCTTACCCAGGCACAACGAGATTATTTTGGGGCACACACCTATCGTCGAGTGGATCGGGAAGGCGTTTTTCATACACAATGGATAGAGGGAGAAGAATAATGATGCAATACGGTCTGAATATCCAGAATAAAGCAGAATTAGATTTTGTTTCATTGGGGGCACTTGTTCACCGTCTCGACCCAGGGATCGTCCCGTTTCGCAAGGCAACTCAGTGTCAGATTCATGTCAGTGGAGGAGAATTCAATTGTGCTGCTAATTTAGCTGATTGTTTTCACTTAAAGACTGGTATCGCAACAGCCATGGTTGATTATCCAATAGGTGAATTGATTGCCGAACGCGTCAAAGCCATGGGCGTCAGACCATTTTATAAACAATTCATACATAATGGGGTCAATGGACCCAACATGGCAACCGTGTATAGTGATCGTGGATTTGGGGTACGAGCTCCGGTTGTATTTTACAATCGTTGTAATGAAGCTGCAGCTCAGTTAAAACCGGGTGATTTCGATTGGAGTAAAATCTTCTCTGGAGGAGTTCGCTGGTTCCATAGTGGAGGGATTTTTGCTGCCTTATCCGAAACAACCGGTGAGGTAATCATTGAAGGGATGCAGGCAGCGAAAGAAGCTGGTGCTGTTGTCTCATTCGATCTGAATTATCGGGCAAAATTATGGAATATCTGGGGTGGTCATGAAAAAGCCCAGTCAGTGATCCGCAAAATCATGCAGTATGTGGATGTTCTTGTCGGAAATGAAGAAGATTTACAAATGGGTCTGGGCATTGTTGGTCCGCAGGTTGCAGCAGCTTCAAAATTGGATCCCAGTGTGTTTTTCGGCATGATCGAAGAAACGATTGGCTTATATCCCCAAGTAAAAATTGTTGCCACAACGTTAAGGGAAGTTCATTCCACCAACCATCATAGTTGGGGGGCAGTAGCCTGGATCAACGGAAAGACCTTTCAATCCCCGACCTGTGAATTAGATGTTTATGATCGTGTCGGTGGTGGTGATGGCTTTGCTTCAGGATTATTCTATGGATTACTTTCGGGTGAACCGGAACAGGTTGCGGTCAATTACGGATGGGCACATGGAGCTTTACTGACGACATATCCTGGTGATACAACCATGGCCACCATTGA
Organism: uncultured Chloroflexia bacterium; assembly: GCA_963765655.1. Taxonomy (GTDB): domain Bacteria; phylum Chloroflexota; class Anaerolineae; order Anaerolineales; family Anaerolineaceae; genus UBA6170. Next base: position 258,985 of record CAVXXH010000005.1, on the reverse strand, counting down.
CCAGGTAAAAGCTTTCGCTAAAGGAGGTTCCGCACGCATACAAAGATAATGATTTATGACTTGTAAATTTCGGAATTGTTCTATTTTTTAATCATTTATGCACACGTGTGCACGACAAAGGAGTCGAGAAATGGCAAAAATGAAAGCGCTTGTAATGAAAGATGTTGGAAAACTCGTATTTGAGGATCGCCCTATGCCCCAGGTAAAAAACCCGGATGATGTTTTATTGAAAATCAAAGCGGTTGGTATTTGTGGCAGCGATGTCAAGATCGTTGAAGGCAAGCATCACTTTAAACCAGACACCGTTCTTGGGCATGAATTTTGTGGTGAAGTCGTCGAAATTGGTTCGCATGTAGATCACCTTAAAGTCGGAGACCGGGTTGCTGTGGATAATAATATCCGCTGTGGTTTTTGTGATTTCTGCCGCATGGGTCTCACCAGCCAATGTGTGGATATCAAAACCAGTGCGTTAGGTGTCATGCGGGATGGTGGGTATGCTGAATACTGTCTCGTTCCTGAAAAACAATGTTTTGTGGTACCGGATATGATTGATGATGTGTTCGGAACCCAGGTTGAAACGCTTGCCACCGTGGTAAACGGTATGAATCACCTCCAGATGCTACCTTATGACTATGCATTGGTCATTGGTTTTGGCCCAATCGGTTATTTGTTTGCTCAGTTCTGCAAGAACATTGCTGTAAAATGTGCAGTCACCGAGATCGATCCTTATCGCATTGAAGTTGCCAAAAAATGCGGTTTGACAGTTTGGAATCCAAATGAAGTTGATATTCCCACAATGATTTCTGAATACACTTATGGTCGTAAAGCTGATATCGTGATTGAAGCAACTGGAAATGGTTTTGAACAGGCTTTGAAATGCGTTACCCCTGGTGGAAAATTGTTGCCCTTTGGTATGGATTCAAGCATATCCGCTAAAGTTGTCCCGAACGAGATTACCCGCTGGGCAACCAAGATAATAGGTCTGTATTTAGGCCAGAACACCATGGTGCCTTCTATTCGCATATTCCGAGAAAATCGAATCGATATGGATAATTTCTTCACCAAAGTAATTTCACTGGATGATGGTATCAATGCTTTTGAGGATCTTGGGCTGGATATGAAAACCCTGCAGAGAATTCCGAAGAAGGCAATGAAGATCGTGATGAAACCCTAATTCTCTTTTTTTTTGAGACGGGAGATGTTGGTTGAGGTAATATAAGGATAGCAAAACACTCACTCCAGCTGATCATCAAAATAATGCTGCTATTAGAACCTAACTATCATCTCCCTAAAAGGATCAAAAACTATGAAACGTAAAGTCAATATTGCTGTAATTGGAACCGGTCGCATGGGCAGTGTTCACGTCGCCAATCTCGTAAGCAGTATTCCGGAAGCAAATTTGGTAGCCATTTGCGATATTCGCCTGGAAGTTGCTCAACAGGTAGCTGATGAACTTGGCATTCAGCGGGTAGTTCAGGACTATCATGAATTATTACAGGATAATGAAATTGAAGCCGTACTGATAGCCACCAGCACGAACACACATGCTGACATCATCATGGATTGTGCAAAAGCCGGAAAACACATTTTTTGTGAAAAACCACTTGCCTTAGAGTTAGATCGTATTGATGATGCATTGTCGGTTGTTCAACAAGCTCAGGTAAAACTGCAGGTTGGATTCAACCGCCGCTTTGATAAAAGCTATCAGAAGGTGCGAGAAATTGTCCACTCCGGACAGATCGGAAGACCATCCATTCTTCGAATTACCAATCGTGATCCCGAGTTGCCCAGTAAAGAATTTTTAAAGGTCTCTGGCGGTATGTTTCTGGATATGACCATCCATGATTTTGATATGGCACGTTTTCAAATTGGTGAGGTTGATGAAGTTTATGCCATTGGAAATGTGATGATCGATCCGGAATTGAATACATTCGGAGATATTGATACGGATATTGTGACTTTAAAATTTGCAAACGGAGCAATTGGAGCCATTGATAACAGTCGCCAGGCGGTCTATGGTTATGATCAAAGACTGGAGGTTTTTTGCCTGAATGGCATGGCGAAAGCGGATAATCAAATGGATGACACGGTTTCTACCGGAACTGTGGATGGTTTCGCTGCCAGTCGATTACCCTTCTTTTTCATGCAACGCTATGCACCCTGCTATGTTGATGAGGTCAGACAATTTGTGGAATGTGTTCGTGATGATCTCCCGACACCAACCACCGGAGATGATGGTCGCAAAGCCGTTGTTCTGGGTTATGCAGCCTGGAAATCGTTTCATGAAAACCGACCTGTAAAGATAAGTGAAATTGGTTGATGATCTATGATTGAATTTTCATCGTTTGAACGGAAAACAATTTATGCCCTTCGATAAAAACATCAAGATTCCAAATGAAAATGAATATCTCAATTGCATTCGCTGTGGGTTATGTCTGGCAGTTTGCCCTACGTACCGCGAATACAAAAATGAAACGGCTTCACCGCGTGGACGGGTTGCATTAGCCCGCAAAAGTCTGGAGGATGAACTAATCCTCTCGCCCAATCTGGTTGAACAAATGTATTCCTGCCTGGCATGTTTAGCCTGTAATGATATTTGCCCGGTTGGTATAAAACCAGCAGATATCGCCATGGAAATGCGACATGTCGCTGAACAGGTTAAACCATCACCCTGGAAAAATACCTTATTTGGTAAAGTGATATCGAAGCCTGACACGATGGAACTGGTCACCTGGCCATTACGTGTTTATGAAAATCTTGGCTTGCGATGGTTAGTTCATAAATTGAGAATCAATAAATTGTTCCCTGAGCAATTAAGAGATTTAGAAGGTATGTTACCTATACAGCCAAAAAAGCCACTGCGCAAAGAGTTGCCATTTATTTCTCACTCCACGAATGAGAGTAAATACCGGGTCGGATTCTTTCTTGGATGTGCTCAAAGTTTGATGTTTTCTGAAGAAAGTGCAGCGACCGTCAGAGTTCTCAATCGTAATGGATGTACTGTAATCACGCCAAAAGAGACGGTTTGTTGTGGGATGCCAGCGGCTGGGTATGGACGTCAGGAACTGGTTATTGAACATGCAAAAGTCAATATTGAGATTTTTGAAAAAGAAGAATTGGATGTGATTGTTACCGATTGCGCAACCTGCGGTTCAAAACTTAGAGAATATGGTGATATCCTGGAAAATGACCCGGACTGGTCAGAAAAAGCACGCAATTTCAGTAGTAAGATTCGCGATATCAGTGAATTCCTCATGTCAATTCCATTGGAAAAACCAACCGGTAAATTCGATGCCCGCATAACCTATCATGATCCCTGCCATTTGCGCCGCGCTCAGAATGTCTGGAAGGAACCAAGAGCATTATTACAGATGATTGATGGTGTTAATTATGTGGAAATGCCGGAAGCTGATTGGTGTTGTGGTTCAGCTGGAAGCCAGTTAATTACCCATTACGGGACTTCCACTCACGTTCTGGATCGAAAAATGGAAAATTTAAAGTCAACTGGTGCCGAAATCATCGCCTCAGGTTGTCCGGGTTGCCAGATGCAGTTGATGTCCGGAATCCAAAGGGAAGGGTTGAACATCAAAGTGATGCATCCTATTCAATTATTAGATCAAGCTTACAAATCACAGGATAAGGAAGAATAATGGACCAACAAATTGTGAAGCTATTAAAAAAGATTGTTGGTGAAAAAGGGGTGCTGACCTCCCCGGAAGACCTGGCTGTGTATAGTTACGATGGCACGTTTGAAGAGTGCAATCCGGATATTGTGGTCTTACCAGAGAGCACTGATCAGGTCAGTCAGGTGGTGAAACTGGCAGCCAGAGAACTCATTCCAATCGTCACACGCGGAATGGCATCCGGATTGGCAGCTGCGTCTGTTCCATTTAGTGGTGGTATAGCATTGGTCATGACCCGCATGGACAGGGTAGTTGAATTAGATCTTGAAAATGCGATTGTGCATGTGGAAGCAGGAATTGTCACCGCCGATTTACAGACATATGTTGAAAAACATGGCCTCTTTTACCCACCTGATCCCTCCAGTATCCGACACTCTACCATCGGAGGAAATATTGCCTGCAATGCTGGTGGACCGCGTTGTTTAAAGTATGGTGTCACCGGGGATTATGTGCTTGGATTAACGGTGGTGTTAGCTGATGGACAAATCCTCAAAACGGGTGGAAAAGTAATTAAAGATGTTGTTGGTTATGACCTGAAATCTTTATTTACAGGTTCAGAAGGCACATTGGGAATCATCACTGAGGCATTGTTGAAACTGACAGCCAAACCAAATTTTGCCCGCACAGCGCTGGTTGAATTTTCAAGCATTGAAGATGCCAGCAAGACGGTTAATGAAATCTTATTGGCAGGAATTGTTCCAGCGACTTTAGAATTGATGGATCAGACAGCCATTAATTGTATTGAAGAAGCCATGCATATCGGCTTACCAACCGATATCGCTGCTTTCCTGCTGATCGAATCAGATGGTGTTGAGTTGGAAACAACGACGCAGGAAATCGAATCGATCGCAAAAATCTGTGAGAAAACCGGTGCAACAAAAATTTCTCTGGCGAAAGATGAAAGCGAAAGAGCAAACCTTTGGAAAGCTCGTCGTTCAATATCCCCTTCTTTAGCCCGCTTATCACCTAATAAGCTGGGGGAAGACATAACCGTTCCGCGCAGTGCCATTCCCGAAGCAGTAAAACGTTTGAAAGCAATCAGTCAAAAGTACAGCCTACCGATTGTTATTTTTGGTCATGCTGGGGATGGCAATCTGCATCCCAATATTTTATTCGACAAGCGAGATCCCGAACAAATGAAAACTGTGGAATTGATGGTAGCGGAGGAGTTCGAAGTGGCGCTTGCGTTAGGTGGGACTCTCTCGGGTGAACACGGAGTAGGAACATTGAAACGGCATTATATGGAAAGAGCGCTCGGAGAAGTATCAGTCGGTATCCAAAAGAGAATAAAACAGATTTTGGACCCGTTAAATATTTTGAACCCTGGAAAAGTATTACCAGATTAATCGTAATTAAAAATAAAAAAGGAGATTTACGATGAGTGACAATAAAGTACCAGTAGGATATTTACCTTCAGACCAACCCGATTTGTTTTTTGAAGACAATGGTGTTGGAAGATTGAAGAAAGAAGTTTGGGACGCCAGTGATGAACAGATCGATGCCATTCTGGCCGATTATGGTGTGCCATCACCAGTGGAATGGGCAAAACCTGGATCATACATTCAAACCACCACCCGCTGGCAGGTGGAAGAAAATCGCAAGAAAAATGACATTGTCTTCATTCCTGTTGGTTGTACCGAATTACATGGACAACATTTACCAAGTGCTGCAGATACCTTATACGTAAGCGCCATTGTTGAAGGTGTGCGTCGCTTTACCGCTAAACGCGGTGCACCAGTTAACCTGGCTCTTCCTCCATTAAATTATGGAGCCCATCCCTATCACCATTTAGGTATGCCTGGTACCGTCATCGTACGGGAACATGTAGTGCGCGAGATGATGATTGATGTCATGTTAGGACTATGGAATGATGGATTCCGCAAGCAATTAATCGTCAACAATCATGGCCAACTGTGGGTTTTGGAATCAGCCATTCAGGAATTCCAAAAACGTTATCAATTGCCCGGCATCTTCCGTGTCATCGATTGGCATCGCGGTGTGCGCGAATTCTTCCGTCCTGTGGAACGTGGCGGCAAAATGGACACCAATTTCGTGCATGCGGATGAGTCCGAAACTTCTTTGAGCCTGTTACTACATCCGGAAATGGTCGATATGAATTACGCGGTCGATACAGAAGGGAAAGCCTACTTACCTGAAGGACATTTCGATAAATCAGTCGATCCTTATGGCCGCCCCAGCCGCTGGTCAGAAGGGGAAGGCCACTTCGCAATAGAAATTGCAGCTACTCCGGAAGGTGTCGTAGGAAAAGCCAAATCTGGCACAGCCGAAAAAGGCAAACGCCCCATGGCTGCCATTTTAAAATACCTCACCCTCTGGCATGACGATGTTCTGGATGCATTCCCAGCTGGAAAAGTCCCACCTGTCGAAGAGATTACCCTTCGTACCGAAAAAGAAATGGAACCCTACTTGCGTGAACCGCTCAGCAAGGGTTGGAAACCTGTTTATGGCATTCCTCGTATCGGTCAGGGAACAGAAGTCTGATCATTCAAAAATTCGTGTCCTTTCAATAATGAACGGTTTGGGTGTTTTTGGCGAGCGCACGCTCGCCAAAAACACCTGCTTACCCAGTTTTGTTGAGATGATACAAAAAAATTCAATAAAGGAGTAATTGATGAACGGTAAAATGAAAGGCGTAACCCTCGTTGCAGATTGGGACCCCAAACCTGGTTTCAAATTGGGAGCAAAAGATATTGAAGGTCGGCAAACCTATCTGGGTAGTCAGGTCTGGCGCAATCCTCGCTTTGAAATTCGCGAGTATGATGTTCCCACCCCAGGCGACGATGAAGTTTTGATTGAAGTGAAAGCTTGTGGTATTTGTGGATCTGATGTGCACATGTCCCAAGCCACCAAGGATGGTTATATTTTCTACCCTGGGTTGACAGGCTTTCCAAGCATTTTAGGGCATGAGCTTTCTGGCGTGGTGGTATCGGCTGGCAAGAAAGCTTTTGATAAGTACACCAACAAACCTTTCAAAGGTGGTGAACCTGTCACAACGGAAGAAATGCTGTGGTGTGGCATGTGTAAACCCTGCGCCGATGGATACCCTAACCATTGTGAGCGCCTGGATGAAATTGGTTTCAATGTCAACGGTGCTTATGCCAAATACCTGGTAGTACCTTCTCGAACTGTTTGGAGTCTGGAACCATTGAAAGCAAGGTATAGTGGGCAGGAGCTCTTTGTGGCAGGAAGTCTGATTGAGCCAACCTGTGTGGCTTACAATGCTGTCATTGAACGTGGTGGTGGTATTCGCCCGGGAGATCGTGTTGTCATTCTCGGTGCAGGTCCGGTTGGCATCGCAGCCTGTGCAATCCTAAAACGAGCCGGTGCTTCTCAAGTTATTATTTCCGAAACGGAAGAAGTCCGCGCAAATATGGCATTAAAACTGGGTGCAGATTTTCATATCAATCCGTTAACAGAAGACTTTGCTGATCGCGTTCTGGAAATTACCCATGGTATGGGTGCGGATTTATTCATGGAAGCCACCGGATTACCAGAAATTGTTTATCCAGGCATTGAACGGGTTGTTTGGGAAGGACGCACATTGAACAGTAAAATCGTTGTGACCGCCCGCGCAGAAGCCAAGATGCCAGTAATGGGTGAAGTTTTACAGGTTCGGCGCGCCCAGATCATTGGTGCACAAGGGCACTCTGGTCATGGAACGTTCCCGCGTGTCATCGAATGTATGGCATCCGGTATGGATATGACCCCCATGAGCACCAAGAAAATCACCCTCGAAGAATTACCCGAAAACGTTATTCGATTACAAACAGATCGTTCTGAAGTTAAAATTACTTATATTGCATAATTCTCTCCCTTGTTAATCCGGGTATCAACCACTGTCATTGTCGTTGATACCCGGCAAGAAAGTAAAAATGAATTTATCAATCGTATATTCCACACAACAGACAAATTTTCAGGCAGCCACCTTTTCGGGTGAATTGGATGCCAATCTGGCAAAAATCGCAGGATTTGGTTACAATGGCGTGGAGCTTGCTATACGAGATCCACACTTGATTGAAATGAAGGAATTAGAACAAATCCTTCATAAATATAATTTGAAAGTTCCCGCCATTGGTACCGGACAGGCCTGGGGGGAAGAAGGGTTGTCTTTCACCGATCCTGATCCTGACATCCGTAAAGCTGCCATTAAACGCATTCGGAGTCATATTCCCATCGCAGAAAAATTGAATGCTGTCATCATCATCGGTCTGGTGAGAGGAATCCTCAAACCTGGCGTCAGTCATCCACAGGCAATGGATTGGCTGCGTGAGGCATTACAACAATGCAGTTCCGTTGCGAACGATCATGGTGTGCGCCTGGCTCTTGAACCGATTAACCGCTATGAGACCTCATTAATTAACAATGTTAATCAGGGGCTTGATCTAATTTCAGATGTCGGTGCTGATAATTTCGGTTTGTTACTGGATACATTTCATATGAATATTGAAGAACCTCAAATTGAGGAAAGCATCCGATTATGCGGTAATCGGATTTTTCATTTCCACGTGGCTGATTCGAACCGCTGGTACCCCGGTGGAGGGCATCTGGATTTTGAATCACTTACCACCTCCTTATTCAGCACCGGATACACTGGATATATCTCAGGAGAATTTCTACCCTATCCTGATGGAGATACTGCAGCCAAAAAAAACATCAAATATTTCCAAAATATTTTGCAATAATCTTATCTACAAAATCTTTTTTGTATCTTAAATCCAGCTTGTCCAGTTTTTTCTTAAGAAATATCATATTAAGAACGAGAAATTAAATGATTCCTCAACGAATAGTCGTTCTGATACAAATCTTATACAAAACATGATACAAACAATTATTAAAATACTTATCATCGATAATAATCATAAAAAAAATGATTTGAGGAGAAGATGAAGAATAAGAACATATTCCAGGGAATATTGTGGATAAGCATCTACCTGGTGCTGGTTTTAATTCCGGTATTTATCATGTTTATCGAGCCACGCCCGGCTGGCAGAGAATTCTGGCGTGAATTATCGGTAAGTCTGGGTTTCATAGGGCTGGCGATGATGGCATTGCAGTTTGCGCTAACCACAAGATTTAAATGGCTGAAAGCTCCTTATGGAGCAGACATTGTTTACCACTTCCATCGCCAAATATCTTTTGTGGCACTGGCACTCATCCTCGCTCACCCCCTGCTGCTTTTCATCTTTTCTCCTGATACCCTGGCATTATTACTGGTCTGGTCTGCACCCTGGCGAGCCCGAGCAGCAGTCACGTCTGTTATGGCATTATTTGCTGTTGTCGGTCTCTCAGTGTGGCGAAAAAAATTGAAAATTGAATACAACCGTTGGCGGATCTGGCACGGGATATTTGCCAGCGCTGCGGTAGCCTTCGCGATGGTTCATGTTCTGCTGGTTGGTCATTATGTCGATTTACCCTGGAAGAGAGCCCTCTGGGTCGCTTATGGCATATTCTGGGTAGGATTACTCATTTACACGCGATTGATCAAACCGATCCTGTTATTGAAAAAACCTTATCGGGTGACTGAAGTGAAACAAGAATTGGGCAATGCCTGGAGTTTGACAATTGAACCAATTGGTCATAAAGGTATTCGATTTCAACCCGGTCAATTTGCATGGATAACTGTCAGGCATTCACCCTTTGCAGATGCAGAACACCCATTTTCAATATCATCCAGTGCGGAAAACCATGGAAAATTAACCTTTACCATCAAGGAATTGGGAGATTTCACCCGAACCATCAAAGACTTTCGAATAGGTGAAAAAGTCTATGTCGATGGTCCTTTTGGTTCATTTTCTGTTGATCGTCATCCACACGCAAAAGAATTCGTGTTTATCGCAGGTGGTGTTGGTATTACACCCGTCATGAGCATGTTGAGAACGCTTGCTGATAGAAAAGATGAGCGAAAATTGACTCTCATTTATGCCAATAAGGATTGGGATCAAGTCACTTTTCGTGATGAAATTGAAGATCTCAAAAGCAAATTAAATCTGAACATCGTTCATGTCCTGGAAAAAGCTCCTGTAGATTGGCCTGGAGAAAAAGGTTTTATCAACCAGGAGATTTTATTAAAAAGTTTGCCTGATTTCAAGCAAAGAAACAGGATGGAAATATTCATATGTGGACCAGCTCCCATGATGAATGCTGTTGAAAAAACCCTTGATAATATGGGGGTTTGGTCAGGGGATTTCCATTCAGAACGATTTGATTTCGTGTAGGAGATTTTAATGCGTCAGAAAATATCAACCTGGATAGCAATTGCAATTGGTGGAATTGGCATTATTGTTTCCATTATCTTTGCACTGGTTCAAAGTCAGGGATAAAAGGTTTTATCCGAATAAATATATTGAAAATTAGGTCAATTAATGATTTCTTTTTGTAAAACATTATACAAACTTGATGCATTTACTTAACACAAAACAACATTTCATGTAACATATTGGAATGAGTGAGTTAATATATTCATGGGAAAAAACGTTAAACGATTTGGCATTTGATGCATTGAATCGCTCAAACTCCGCCTCCATCACTGGTAAGGCTGACCGAGAAAAACTTGACGCAGCTTATCAACATTGCGACAACCTCACAAAAGAGCACTCTCGCACATTTTATATGGCTTCTGCTTTATTGCCTGCAGAGAAACGGAAAGCAGCGCGAGCTTTATATGCATTTTGTCGCGTGAGTGACGATCTGGTCGATTGTGGGACTCATGATCTGATGGCATCACTTGAATTATGGCGGCAAGAGAGCCTGAATGACCATATTGAACAAAAAGACCAAGTTATTCTAGCCTGGTCCAATACCCGCAAGCAATTTCGTATCCCCAAATATTATGGCGAACAACTCATCCAAGGGGTGGCACAGGATGTTGTCAAAAACCGTTATGATAATTTTGAGGAATTAACTGAATATTGTTATAGTGTCGCTTCTACCGTTGGATTAATGGCTATGTTCATCATCGGTTTTAAGAATGAAAATGCCTTCCCGTATGCCATTCGGCTGGGGGTTGCTTTGCAACTCACAAACATTTTAAGAGACATCGGGGAAGATTGGCAAAGAGGGAGATTATACCTCCCCAAAAACGAAATGAAGCAATTCAACATTACAGAAAAAGACATCGAATCAGGTATTGTCACTGATAAATGGCGAGATTTCATACGATTTCAGATTGAACGTAACCGCCGATTATATGCAGAGTCTCTGCCCGGAATTGAATTGTTGAACAAAGAAGGCAGATTTGCGATTGGCGCAGCAGGGGAACTTTACCAGGCAATCCTGAGTGAAATAGAAGCCAATGACTACGATGTTTTCAACAAAAGAGCATTTGTAAAAAATTCAAAAAAACTAAGTAGACTTCCTTTAATTTGGTTTAGGGTTCTCTTTGGTTATCCAGAAAATCCTAAAAATCAAAAATTTAAGATCCTTAATGGTTTGAATTAAATTTGCAAGAAGAAAAAACCTATTGCTGAGAGATTCAAAAGGTTAATTTTAAATATCATCTTAATATATAGAAGAATATGATGATGTGAATAAAAATGCTTATCACAGAAAAAACCTTGAATTTTGGTTTTCTGGTTTTATGTCGAAAAACGATCATCCCTAATAAAGCGCCTACTCCCCCTCCAAGAATAATCAATGCGTATAAGGTATTTTCTGGAATTCTCCACTGTTGTAATTTGGCACGAAATTTGTCAAATCCCCAGACCAAGAAAGTAATACCATTAATAAACAGGTAATATGAAAACATAATTATTTTTTCCTATGAACATTAGGGCAATGTGTATTTGATAGGTATTTCATAGAACTCGAATGAATTTTAAGTCATAGGGCGCAAGGAGTAGCGTTTTCGGATTTAGAATCTGTTCTGTTTCAAGATCCATCAAATTTTTATTTTTTTTCGAAAGAATAATTGTTGGGGTAATTTCTTGAGGTATTTCAGAGAAATTTGCCAACACGACAACATAATCAGATTCATTCTTTCTGGCATACCCAAAAACATGTGGATTGGCAGTTTCAAGAATTTCTGTATTTAAATTTCTGAAAACCGGATTCGTTTTTCTAATTTGAATCAACCTTAAGAATTCTTTAAAAAGTCCACTTTCGATCGTATTCTTTGCTTTCCGTTTATCGGATTTTGAACTAATGAATTTTGGGCGATGAACCCAGCGGCTGTCATGTGATTTTGCTTTATCTTGCAGATAACTATAATCATTCAATGTCCCCAGCTCATCTCCTAAATAAATCAAAGGAATCCCACCAATCGTCAGAATGATCCCATGAATTAATGAAATTCGTTTAATTGCGAGTTCAACTTCCACTTCCGTTTCAACAGCCATGGCTTTTTCTAATCCTGCCAGGGATGCACACGTCCCGGAAATTCGACTATCTCCAGTTTTTGGATTCTCCTGAAATGGGAGACCTCGCGCAAAGCTTCCTGGAAAACGGCCACGATAAAACTCATTCAAAAAGTGACGGTGGTCAAAGCCATTTATCCATAATTCGGCTGCATCATCATCCGAGAATGTCCAGCCAATATCATCATGACAACGAACATAATTTACCCAGGCACATTCATCGGGTAAAGCAAGCCGTTTTTGCATCGAGTGTTTAAGCAAGCGTACCTCGCGGGTTGCCAGGCTCTCCCATAATAAAGCCATCAATAGTGGATTGTAAGAAATCTGGCATTTTTCCGGTGATATATATTTGATCACATCATCCGGGTGGACAATTGCTTCTGATTTAAATAAGAGTGAAGGTGCGGCAATTCGGGCAATCAAATTAAACGCCTCAATCAAAAAATGAGCTTCTGGTAAATTCTCACAATTTGTTCCCATTCTTTTCCAGATAAAAGCCACTGCATCCAATCGCAAGACTTCCACACCAGCATTCGCCAGGAACAACATTTCTCTTGCCATTTGCACAAACACAGCTGGATTCTGGTAATTCAAATCCCATTGATAGGAGTGAAAAGTTGTCCACACCCACCTGTCAATTGATTTGAAATATGTAAACGCCCCGGGATGCTCATCAGGGAAGATCTCCCGTAAGTGTGCTTCATAAGCATCTGGCATAATACGGTCAGGGTAAATCCAATAAAAATCCTCAAAAATGGGATCACCCGCCTGTGCTTTTAATGCCCATTCATGTTCATATGAGGTGTGATTGAAAACGAAATCAAGCACCAGGCTTATTCCATTTTTTCGCAATTCTATTGCCAGATCAATCAACTCATCCATTGTGCCCATATCAGGATTAACTTCCCGATAACTGCTAATCGCATAACCCCCATCATTCTCCCCTGTCGGTGTCTTGAATAATGGCATCAGGTGTAGATATGTTACGCCTAATTCAAGTAAGTAAGGTATTTTTTGATGCAACCCCTGAAGATCATCTGCGAAAAGGTCAACATAACAAACTGCACCCATCATTTGCTCAGATTGAAACCACTGAGAATCAACTTCTCGCTTTTTATCGAGAATTTTTAAATCATTCGGGCGATTTATCCAACTTTCTGCCAGGGCATAGAATAGCTCTTCAATGTAATAAATAGCATCATAAACTTCCCCATAAAGGGGAAACAATTTTTTGAACAAAGTTGGAAAAAAAAATTCCAACCTGTGAACAAATTGGTTCCAATCCTCAGGGTAAGAAATTGCATAGTTTTGATAACGATTTTGCAACCTGGGTAATAAACGCTCATATGTAAATAGTGCTCGATATTGAATATCCATTAATCTAAAAACCCGTTGCTCTCAATTAATTTTTTACACCGATCCGACCTTTAACCAGCGGAAGCCATAACCTTCCAGGGTCAATATGCGATCTTCAAGAACGACAGGTTGGAACAGATTTAATATATCCAGAAGATCTTCATTCTTTATACCCATTTCTTTTAAGGCAATCTGTTGACTTTCTGAAGAAAAATTGGCAATAACCAATATCTTTTCCTGCTCATTCTCACGGAAATACGCAATGATTGATTTTTTTTTGGGTGAACATAATGTAGATGTTCCTTCACCAAAAACAGAATGTTGTTTTCGGATCATGATCATAATTTTCAGCCAGCTCAGAAGTGAAGTTGGGTCTTCCAGAGAACCTTTAACATTCACATTTTGATATCCATAAATGTCATCGTCAATCACCGGTATTCGTAATTTTTGAGGTTCTACATCTGAGAATCCGCCGTTTATGGTATCATCCCATTGCATAGGCGTGCGAACACCATCGCGATCACGTAATTCAACATTATCTCCCATACCAATTTCATCTCCGTAATATAAAACCGGAGACCCTAAAAATGATAAAAGAATGGAATGCATGAGCCGAATCTTACGCTGATCATTATCCAAAAGCGCTGCCAATCTGCGACGAATCCCTAAATTCAAACGCATTTTTGGGTCCGGAGCATAATATTCCCACATAAATTGACGTTCTTCCTCTGTAACCATTTCTAATGTTAATTCATCATGATTTCGCAAAAAGATTCCCCACTGACAGGATTCTGGTATATCCGGCGTAAGAGCCAATATTTTGTCAATTGGTGTGCGATCAGATTTAGCAAGCGCCATAAATAAACGTGGCATTAACGGAAAATGGAAATTCATGTGGAATTCATCACCATCACCGAAATAATCCCGTGTTTCTTCAGGCCATTGATTGGCTTCCGCTAATAACATTATTTCTGGTGAGTATGCTTCGACAAAAGCACGCAGACGTTTGTAGTATGCATGAGATTCTGGTAAATTCTCAGAAGAACTGTCTTCACGCTCAAATAAATACGGAGGAGCATCAACCCTGATCGCATCTACGCCCAAATCAATCCAGTACTGGATGGTTCGCAACATTGCTCTTTGAACTTCAGGATTATCGTAGTTCAAATCCGGTTGGTGATAAAAGAATCGATGCCAGTAATACTCACCACGGAGAGGATCATAGGTCCAATTCGATTTTTCATAATCGATAAAAATAATACGGGCATCTTTAAATCTTTGATCCGATTCACTCCATAAATAATAATCTTTGTATTTCTCAAATTCCGGATGAGATGGGTCATGAGAAGCTTGAAACCACGGATGTTGATCAGAAGTATGGTTGGGAATTAATTCAACCATAATCTTCATACTTCGGCGATGTGTTTCATTGACTAAAGTCGAGAAATCCTCCAAAGTTCCATAATTGGGATTAATATCCTGCATATCACTGACATCATAGCCACCATCACGCAATGGTGATTTCATGATTGGTAATAACCAGATAAGATCTACTCCCAAATTCTGCAAGTAGTCTAATTTTGCAGTTACACCTGCCAGATCACCCACTCCATCGGAATTTGCGTCATAAAAACCACGGACATTCAATTCATAAATGACCGCCTGTTTGTACCATAGATTGTTACATATCATATAAAACTATTATCCTTTTACTGAACCAGCCATCATACCACGGACAAAATATCGTTGTAATGCCAGGAAGACAACCAATGGTAATATCATACTGATGAAGGCACCGGAAGTCAACAAATGCCAATCCTGACCTTTTTCTCCGACAATCGCTGCTAACGCGCTGGTCACCACCCTGGTCTTATCACCCAGGAATACCAGAGCAACCAGGTAATCATTCCAAACCCACAGGAATTGGAAAATGGCAAATGAAGCCAAAGCAGGCACAGATAACGGAAGGATCAGTTTAGTGAAAATAGTAAATGGGGAGGCACCGTCAATGAAAGCTGATTCCAATAATTCGCGTGGAATTGTGCTGATGTAGTTGAACATCAAATAAATTGCCAAAGGTAAACCAAATCCGGTATGTGCCATCCAAATCGCCAGGAAAGTCCCATTCAAATTCAATTTTGTGTAATCCTGTAATATTGGCACAAGCGCAATTTGTAATGGTACGACAAGCAATGCAACAACCACGGTGAAAAAGAATTTTCGACCAGGGAAATTCAACCAGGCAAAACCATAGGCAGCAAACGCAGCAATCATAATGGGAATAATCGTTGCAGGAATGGATACCGCAATGGAGTTCAGGAAAGCACCACCCAGATCATTTCCTTTACGAACAATCGTATTACCCATTCCATCTGTGAAGGAAATTTCCTTTCCAGTTAAAGTATCTCGGTAGTTATCTAATGTCAGATTGGTTTCAAAGCCAAGCCATTTTCGTTCCTCAACTTTTACCAGCAAGGTTCGTTTGTTACCATACCAGGTATATCGATCACCATCCGGCATCGTAATACCATTTCGCCATTCTTCAAAAGTGTGGGTCACACCGTCAATGGTTATGGGACCATTTACATCGGTATCAGGATCTATATTGATTTCGCGCGTTGCGACATATCCTCGGTGTGGGAAGACTGCCCACCATCCAGAACGGAAAATATTTTCACTATATCGAAATGATGTTACTAAAACACCCAAGGTAGGAATTATCCAGATCAGGCAGATGAATATCAAAACACCATTGACAATAAGGCTGGAAACCTTCTTTTGACTTTTAAAACTTTTAGTTTTTTTACTCATCAGAATGCCTTCCTTTCTCTGAATTGGCGCAGGTTGTATATCATCACTGGGACCACCGCAAGTAACAGGATAATAGCAATTGCAGACGCTCTACCTGCATGACCATATGTGAACCGCTGCAGATAAAACTCATTGGCAATAACATTGGTGCCATAGTTACCACCCGTCATCACCCTCACAATATCAAACAGTTTCAAGCTGAATATAAGAATTGTTGTGGATACTGTAATCAGTGTGCCTTTTATGGTTGGGATAATGATATTAAAGAAGATATGTACTTCATTGGAACCATCCACACGAGCAGCTTCCAATAATTCAGAGGGTATTCCCTTAATCGCAGATGATAAAATCACCATTGTGTATCCGGTTTGCAACCAGACCATGATCACGATCAGGAAAAAATTATTCCAGGGTGGTTGTTGTAGCCACGGCTGAGACGTACCTCCTAAGGCAATCACAATTGCATTGAGTAATCCAATTTCTGCAATTCCAGCACCTTCACCCCGATAGGTGTAAATAAATTTCCAGATAACGCCAGCACCGACAAAAGAAATCGCCATTGGCATGAAAATGATGATTTTATAAACATTTTCGAAACGGCTTCTGTCTGCCATAACAGCAATGATTAATCCGAGACTTACACTAAAGAACGTACCAAAAATTATCCAGAGCAAATTATTTCTGAACGCTTCTAACATGATCCGGTCAGTCAAAGCAAAAATGTAATTATCGATCCCAACAAAGACACGACTGTTCTGATCTTGAAAACTTAAAATCAGGGTTCGAAAGGTTGGGATTGCCAAAAACCATGCCAATATCGCCAGAGCAGGTCCAACAAAGATAAAAGGTTGTAAGCGATTACTCCATTCTTTGGGTAATTTTTCTACCAACCAGTTGGTTACATAGTAGAGTAACATTACCCCACCAACCCCCCACACAATAGCAACCAGGACAACCAGGAATTGATTTGCTTCGGTATCTCTCAGAAAGATGAACCCTTGCCATAAAACAAGAAACGTTATTAATGGAACGATGACTGAGACAAAGATCCTACCAATTGCTGAGGTGAATAAGCTTACTATTCCCTTGAAAGGATTATTTTGCATAACTTTTCCCTCCAATCAACTATAGAATGAAGGAGCAGAAACCTGATTCTATTCAGTTATACTACTCCTTCATTCGGTGAATACGTCGTGTTAATTAATTATAGTGATTTTATATTTATTTTGGCCAGGAAGCATCAATTTGTTTCAATGCGGTATCCAGGTCAATTGACTCAGTGATGTAGTCTGTCATCGATTTCCAGAACGATCCTGCACCGACTTCACCAGGCATGAGATCAGAGGCATCAAAGCGGACTGAAGATGCATTCAGAATGATATCGGCAACTCCACGATCAATGATATTGGTATACCAATCCAGACTTGAGTCCAAATGAGGTGAAATAGCTCCACCAGCTTCTACCCAGCCTTTTACAGAATCACCCATCGAGAAGTATTGTATGACAGCACGTGTTTCTGGTCGATCATTGAACATTGCATAAATGTCGCCAGCAACAAGAACTGGTTTCCCGTACTCTTCTTCCAAACCCGGGAAGTAGAAAAAGTCATAATCTTCACCGGCTACTTTTCCTTCTGGGAAGAAGGAGGTAATGAAGTTACCTTGCTTATGCATCCAGCAGCGAACGGGTGTGTCAAACATCGGTTTGGGAGCATCACCAAAGAATGTGGTTGCAATGGCTCCACGACCGCCATAAACATAACCATCTGTAAACCAGATTTTACCAACCTCTTCCACAGCCCGACGGACTTCAGGAGAATCAAACTTCAATTCACCATTTACCCATTTATCATAATTCTCTAAGGAAGTGGTTCTCAGCATTAATTCTTCGACCCAGTCAGTCATTGCCCAACCAGTAGCAGCACCGGATTCAACTCCAACACACCAAGGGGCATCACCATCTTCAACGATTTGGTCAGAAAGAGCAATCATTTCATCCCAGGTAGTTGGAACTTTATAGCCAGCAGCTTCAAACTCAGCTTTTGGATACCATACCAGAGATTTACCATTTACACGGCCCCAAACACCAGCCATGATCTCACCATCTGGACCTGCAATCATCGACATGTCCAGCCAGGACTGGTTGTAATTTTCTTTGAGCCAATCTTGATTAATGATACTTGTAAGATCAACCCCGTATCCTTTGGCCACAAGGGTTTTCAACAAACCTGGTTGTGGAAAGTCAACGATATCAGGGGGATTTCCACCTTCAACAATAATGGAAATGTTGGCTTCGAATTCTTTGGAGCCAGTATATTGAATATCAATGCCAGTGGCATCTTCAAATGCTTTAATTGAATTATCAAATTTTACTGCATCTGCATCTGTAAAAGGTCCTTGCATTGTAACAACAGTACCTTTGAGTTTTCCAGCATATGCATCTGTTAATTCCTGACCAGCATCATAAACCACAACTGGGGCCGCTGGTTCTTCTACGGGAGCCGCTGGTTCTTCTGTAGCTGCAGGGGCTGCACAAGCGGTTAATACCATTGTTGCAAGTACGAATACTGCAATTATCTTCCAAAACGATTTCATTTCTTCCTCCGATTATCTTATTTTTTTAACTGAAAAGTAACTTGTGGGTAAATATAAACTGATTCTTTCCCAATCACCTCCTATAAAAAACCATTTAAGCTGTCTCCCTCTGAATGATCTTCAATGGTAATTCGATGTGTTGATTTGATTGTTTAGGGTTTGTTAAACGGGAGATTAATAAACTGGCAGCAATTCTGCCCGATTCATCTAAAGGCTGATGGACCGTTGTGAGACCAAAATATTCAGCCATATCAATATTATCAAATCCAATAATAGCAATATCTTGAGGAATTCGCAATCCCATAGTTCTTGCTTCCTTAATTAAAGCGATAGCTTGCAGATCTGTGGCAGCAAAAATTGACAATGGTAATCCAAATGGAATTATTTTTTTCAAGACCTGTTCTGGTGATAAAACGTATTCATTAATATACTCATCTGGATAAGATAATCCAGCTTGATTGATAACTTTAAGGAAACCCGCCAAACGTTTACTGATTGGGTCAACACCAAATTCAGGTTGTTTTTGACCTCCCACAAAGGCGATGCGCTTATATCCTTTTTCAAGCAGGTAGTTAGTTGCTAACTCACCGCCCCATTCATCATTAATCACCAGGGTTGTAAAGTTTGGATCATAAAATTCTATAACAACAGTCTCAAGTTTATAATCCAATAACCTTTTCGAGATAGCGGGTTCATAAACCTGTGAAACAATAATTAATCCATCCAGCATCCTACGCATTGGTAATGTCTCCAGATAACTCAAACCTCTTAGCTTTGAATCAATCGGATAAATAACCATTTCATAATCTTTTTTGTTCAAAACCGAGGCAATTCCACGCAAACGTTGCACAAATGAAGGTTCCGTGAAGAATGGAATCAAAATACCTATCCGGCGTGTTCCCATTAATGCCCTGGCACGGGATTCTGCTTTGGGGACATACCCCAGATTTTCAATAGCGTTGATGACTGCTGTTCTGGTCGTAGGATTCACACGATGCGGAAAATTTAAAACCCTGGAAACTGTGGCAATACTGACACCTGCTTCTTTTGCAACATCGTAAATGGTTGGAATTAGATTTGACATAATTGCTACTTAATGTAAATTCTTTTATGTAAGCACTTTCATTATAGAAATATTTACAGCAAGAGTCAAGTAGCAATTTCAACAAAATTTCTTATTGAGTTTTAGATAAATAATCGCTAAACTAAGATATATTAAATGAAAGGCGGGACTATGAGCCAGACCTTCCACTGTCCAAATTGTGGTGCTCCCCTGGATCCTCCTGCAGGATCTAATTTATCCATCCGTTGCCAATTCTGTTTTTCTTCAGTCATTGTCCCGATCGAACTAAGGAGATATTCACCTGAAAGCGAAACACTCTCCCGGGAGGAAACAATGCAGAAACTTCCGGATTCGGGACGCAATTTAATGGAAATCATACAAATGGTAAAATCCGGACAGCGACAAGATGCGATCAATCGATTTAGGGAAAATTTCGATACCAGTCGAAATACGGCTGAATTAGCCATAGCCCGGATAGAACAAGGTGAAATTGTTGAGTTGAGTCATTTACTCAAGCCACCTCCTGGAACCGACCAGCTACTCAAAGAGATTTATATACCTGCCACAAAACTTTCTTCAAAAAAATTATTGATTTTTCCGGTAGGTTTAGCATGTTTACCATTTGGTGTCATTGGATTTATTCTTTTGATTTTTGGTGTTGCCATTTTTCTTAGTGGAATTGAACGGGATGGGTTCTTATACGAATTTTGGTTAATAAATAATCCAAAGAGTTCTACACCCTTGTTATTTTCCTTCGGAGGAGAAAAGGCAGAGACAGCTTTACTTTTCGAGCCAGACAAGATCACTGCCGATAAAAATGGTAATATCTTCGTAGCTGAATTTCCAGGGGGTAGAATCCAGCAATTTGATAAAAATGGACAATTTGTCAAAGTGTTGAATGCAGGCGAAGGCAAGGTAAATATCACAGCCATCGAGGTAGATCTCAATGGTACTCTATATGTGGTTGTTGATCGAACTGTACTACGTTTTAATACCAATTCTGGTGAAAGGCTTGAGCCTTTAGCAAATCCTGATGATTATTATTACCAGGATTTTAAATCGCTGTCGGATGGTTCATTTGCTGCTTTGGTGGATGGGGATAATCTTGTTCGTCTGAACATAGATGGCAGTACACGGTGGATGATAGAAGATGCGATAAGCTCCGTAGCAGACGAATCGGACACTAGAGGATTACTGGCGGTTGATGCAAAGAATAATTTCTATATCGCAGGAAATTTTGTTGAAGCTGTCTTTGTCTATTCACACGATGGGCGCTATCTAAATCGGATCGGTTCTGAAGGAAACGATGACGGCCAGTTTACTGGATTGACTGCCATTACCATAGATGGTCAAAGCAGAGTTTTGGTGGATGATTGGGGTTGGTTAGAAATTTTTCAGCCTGATGGAAGATGGCTGGAAAAGATCCAGTTACCCCTTCAAACGAGAGCCCTGGATGTGGGACCA
Source organism: uncultured Chloroflexia bacterium (assembly GCA_963765655.1). Lineage (GTDB taxonomy): Bacteria > Chloroflexota > Anaerolineae > Anaerolineales > Anaerolineaceae > UBA6170. The sequence goes on along the minus strand of CAVXXH010000005.1, from coordinate 237,641 downwards.
GACGGGTTACTGTACGTCGTAACAAAAGAACCTAAAGTTTATGTATTCGAGTTGAAGTATAATTAGTTGTCTGAGAACGCTCCCAGATTTAACAAATCCATTTTCATGAAATGAGACAGATAATGTCTGAACTTAGACTGGAAGACATCGCAAAAAGAGCTGGGGTTTCTCGTTCAACCGTTTCCAGGGTTGTGAATAACCAACCCAATGTCAGCGAAAAGACACGCCAACAAGTTTTGGATGTTATTAAATTGACAGGGTTCAGCCCTAATGTAGCTGCCCGCACACTCGTTTCTCAGCGCTCGAATACCATCGGACTGGTTCTCCCACATAGTGTCAGTACTTTTTTTACTGATCCGTATTACCCACACCTGATAAAAGGTATTGCTCAAGCCTGTAACCAATATGATTTTACATTGGCATTATTTGTTGCTGGTTCAATAGAATATCAGGAGAAACTGCTACCCCGATTATCCAGTAAAGGTTTCCTGGATGGTGTCATTTTACAATCAGGCCATCAGGCAGATCAATCCATCATTCTTGAGCTTAGTAAAACAAATCTGCCGATGCTGGTGGCAGGACGACCATTATATGGTGATGATGTATGCTTTATTGACATCGATAATATTGCTGCTTCTGAAAAAGCAGTCCGGCACCTGATCAATTGTGGTCGCAAGAAGATTTCAATTATCACTGGACCGTTAACCAGCACAGTGGGTCTTGATCGCTTAGCCGGATATCGCAACGCGATGAATAGTTCGAGCTTAAGATATAACGACAATTCCATCATCGAATCCGATTTCACGGAACAAGGTGGATATAACGCAATGCAAAAACTCATTTCCATCAAACCTGATGCAGTATTTGCTGCTTCGGATATGATGGCTATTGGTGCAATTCGATTTATTCGTGATGCTGGATATGATGTGCCCAGAGATATTGCTGTTGTGGGTTTTGATGATTTACCAATCCCAATGGTGAATGAATTACAACTAACAACCATCCGGCAACCAGTTGTTCAATTCGGGTTTAAAGCAGTGGAAACGTTAATAGAATTAATCGAGAATGACTTCCCCATCATAAAAAGGGTTCTGATGGATACTGAATTAATTATTCGAAAATCATGTGGTTTTGAAACTGCGTAACCTTTTTTAAAGTTATTTAAGAATTCAATATTAACAAAATAGACCCAAATTTTTCTTTGGGTCTATTTTCTTCCTTCTATTAAATATCAGGATTTTATCTCAACCGGGCAGACAAATATACGATCCCGAATAATAGATTTTTTATCACCAATAATTTCAAAACTGCTGTGAAGTCGGATTTCATCACTTGAACTTCCAACCATCACTTCAATTATTCCTGGTTCAATGACCAGATCGAGATCGATATCATAAAATGCCATCATATTTACAGGCAATTTGAATTTAATACTTTTGGTCTGGCCAGGTTCCAGATTTACTCGTAAGAAACCCTTTAATTCCTTCACCGGACGAGGAATGCTGGCGTACAGATCCCTGCAATAAAGCTGTAAAACTTCATCTCCAGCGATATTACTGACATTGGTGATCCGACATGAAATTTCTACCGTCTCACCAACAGTTGCCTGTTTGCCAGAAAGAAACAGATCGGAAAATTCAAATTTTGCATAGCTCAATCCATAACCAAACGGATACAAAGGAGTTACTTTTTCATTTGCATAATCACCATAGATATTGGATCTGCCTCCTGAAGGCTTGTGATTATAAAAAACCGGAATTTGACCAACAGATCGTGGTATGGAAATTGGTAATTTCCCACCTGGATTCACCTCACCCAACAGGATGGAGGTAATGGCTCTTGCTCCTTCTTCTCCAGGCACCCAGGCTTGAAGAATTGCATTGGCTTTTTCAGCCAGGTCAGGAATAGCGGATGGTCTGCCATTCAGAAGTACCACGACAACTGGTTTACCAATATCAATGACAAGATGTGCCAATTTCTCCTGAACACCAGGTAAGGATAAATCCGTTGTATCTCTGAATTCTCCTGTTGTACAAAATGGTGCCAGACCGGACCGACCACCCAAAACCAGGATGACAATATCGGACGCGTGTGCAACTTCAACCGCTTTGGCAAAACCACTTTCATCATCCGAATTGATTCCACAACCTTCTGTAAATAAAATTTCTGATTCTGGTAATTTATCCTTAAAAGCATCCAGAAATGCGGGTACAGATACCAACAGCTTTTGAACATCATCGTCTGTCAAAGTTAGAAATGATGAATTTTCTGCTGGGATGACTTTTAATAATTCTGTCACGGCAGCATAAGAATAATTACCGAACATACACCGGCTTGAATTCGCATTCGGACCTATTACACCAATGGTTAAGCCTGCAGGATTAATCGGTAAGGTGCCGTCATTTTCAAGCAACACCATACTCTGGCAAGCAATTTCATACGCTAATTTTCTTTGTTCTGGTGTATCAAAGACTTCAAGCACAGAATCTTCATTCACATAGGGGTTTTCAAATAATCCTAATTCAAATTTTTTCTGGAGATGACGTTTTACAGAAAGGTCAACCACCTCGATGGGTAATTCGCCTGATTGAATAGCTTCCAGTAAATCATTACCATAACAATCTACCGACGGAAGTTCAACATCTATCCCAGCAGTAAGTGCCATCACAGCTGCTTCTTTGCGGTTTTTAGCTTTGAAATGATAATTGTGAATCATCATAACAGCTTCATAATCCGAAACAACCAGCCCATCAAAACCAAGTTTATCCCGCAATAGATCTGTGAGTATCATTTTAGATGCTGCCACTACTTCACCATCAATTTCCGGGTAAGCATTCATCATCGTCGCCAGACCAGCATCCCGAATGGCAGCCTGGAATGGTGCCAGATACACATCCCAAATATCCCGCCAACCTAATTGCACCGGTGCACAATTTAATCCACCCTGGGAGAATGAATGACCAACGAAATGTTTACCGGTTGCCATCACTCCCTGGCGAATATCATCGCTTTGTAAACCTTTGATATATTCAACACCAAATTGACTGACCAGAATAGGATCCTCACCAAATGTTTCTTCAACTCTTCCCCAGCGTGGATCACGAGCTACGTCCAAAACCGGTGCCAAACCCTGTCTGGATCCAATCGCCATGGTCTGTTGACGAATGTAAGCGGTCATCTTCCCAGCCAATTCTGGTTGAAATGTGCTGGCTAATCCAATAATTTCAGGAAATACAGAACCACCTGGTGCCATCAATCCAACACAACATTCTTCATGGACGATGGCAGGAATCCCCAACTGGGTTTTTTCTTTCAAATAATATTGGAGTTGGTTGGCGATTTTTGCTGCTTCTTTTGGCGGGTATGTGGAAGCACCACCAACACGAGTAATTTGCCCTATCCCATTTTTTAATTTTGTTGCCACCTTTTGCTCATCCAGATTGCCGTTTGTCTGTAAGTCATACATCCAGTAGGAACTTAACTGGGAAAGTTTTTCCTCCAAAGTCATTTTTGAAAGCAACTCATCAACTTTTCGATCTATTTGTGATAAAACTTTTTTATTTGTCATAAAATTCAATTCGTTACCTTTGATGAAAGATTATCTGTATCCCAAAATCAAATCGATCGTCAGTTGATCCAATCTTTCGTATTTCAAACCACGAGTAGAGATCAATGAGCAGTCGAAGGTGATTTCTTTTATTGCATTCGCTTTTTCTGCTGAATATTTACCAAATAATGGTGCCATGGCTGGATCTTCAGCATTGATTTCTGACAGTATCGCCTGGATTTCAGGATCAGCATTAAATTTCTGGGCTTTTTCTTTTAACATCAGATAGGTGTGCATACATCCCCGTGCGAAATCTTTCACCCCTTCGTAATCTTCAGTTCGAAAAGCGTGGGCATCAAAATGACGAGGAGCATCATAACCAACGTCCTCCAGGAATTTAACCAGATAGAATGCTGCTTTAATATCACGTGAGCCAAAACGCAGATCCTGGTCATAACGCCCAGGATATTGATCATTCAAATCGATGTGAAATAATTTTCCTGCTTCCCATGCCTGGGCGACACCATGCATAAAATTGATTCCAGCCATGTGTTCATGGGCAACTTCTGGATTTACACCAACCATTTCTGGATAATCCAGCGTTTCAATAAATGCCAGCATATGCCCGGTGGTTGGATTATAAATATCACCGCGCGGTTCATTGGGTTTTGCTTCTAATGCAAATTTTAGATCATATTGATTATCAATAGCATATTCACAGAAGAAGTTCATTGCTTCTCGATTGCGTTTAATTGCATCCACAGCACTTTTACTTGAATCTGTTTCAGTACCTTCGCGGCCACCCCAGAAAACATACACCTTCGCACCAAATTCCACACCGAGATCTATTGCTCTCATGGTCTTTTGAAGAGCATAAGCGCGCACCTTGGGATCATTGCTGGTAAACGCCCCATCTTTGAAGATCGGATCACCGAATAAATTTGTGGTTGCCATGGGAACGACCAGACCAGTATCAGCCAATGCTTTACGAAAATCTTTCTTGATTGCCTCCGCTTTCGCTGGCGTTGCATCGATCGGGATCAAGTCATTATCATGAAAATTGACACCATAAGCACCTACATCACCTAACAGATATACCAATTCTGCTGGCGTTTTGGGATCACGCACTGGAGATCCAAACGGATCACGTCCAACGGAACCAACAGTCCATAATCCGAAAGTGAATTTGTGTTCTGGTTTTGGTAATAAAGTTGTCATTTTTTCTCCTTATAAAATGTTTCATTTTTGTTTTATCGTATTAATTTTTTTCATCTTGCACCATGTACTCAATTGCCAATGATCTGATTTCCTCTCTGGCGTTTTGAGATAATTCTGCAATTTCACTATTTATTGTATCTGTATTGTTGTTTTCAACAATAATCACGTGGGCTTGCTTACTGAGTGAAATGGTATGCCATGTGTTTTTCTTCACGTTATAGATTTCACCATTTTTCATGATGATCGATTGAAATCCTTCTGGCTGGCTTTGATTTCCACCGATAAAAATAATTCCTGACCCTTCCACTAATATGAACACCTCATCTGTGGCTGTATGTCTTTCCATTTCACTGAGGTGGAGTAGTTCTAATTTTTCCAGATATCGCAATGCAGCTACACGCCATTCTCCAAATGAGATTAAAGGTTTATAACCTTCTCCTTGAAAATTTGCGATTTCCAGAAATCTTTTTTCCAAAGAAGCTCCTATCATCCAATGACAACTTTGACATGAACGCTCTTGATATCGTCTGGGGGTAACGGAACAATATTCCCAGGTATTAATTTTCCATCTACCTCTATTGACACACGATTACCAGGACCAATTCGTTCAACAGACACATAGTAAAGGCATCCTCGAAATTCTCGCTCAACCTTAAAACCTTTCCAAGCCTGAGGAATTACAGGATCGATCATCAATCCATCAAAAGTTGGTCTAATTCCAAGGATATATTGGGTGATAGCGACATAATTCCAGGATGCAGTTCCGGTCAGCCATGAATTTTTAGCTTCACCAGGCTTGTATGCTTCTTTCCCAGCAATCATTTGAGCATAGACATAGGGTTCACAGCGGTGCAGGTCGCTCAATTCCTCTCGGTTTGATGGATTGATGCGCAGGTAATAATCAAAAGCCTGGTCTCCTCTTCCTAGTAAGGTTTCTGCAATCATTATCCAGGGGTTTGTGTGGCAAAATACACTTCCATTCTCCTTATATCCGGGAGGATAGGAAGAAATTTCACCTAAATTCAGATAATATTGTTGATAAGCTGGATTCAACAATACAATTCCATGTTCAAATGCTAATTTTTCCTTGACTGAGTCTAATGCTTGTTTTGCTTTGCCATCATTAAGACCCACTCCTGACATCACACAGATTCCCTGAGGTTCAATGAAGATTTTTCCTTCTTCACATTGCTCAGAACCGATCGGTTGACCAAAATTGTCGTATGCTCTCCGGAACCAAGACCCATCCCAACCTGTACTTTCGATGACCGATTCCATCTTTGATCTTAAGTCAGTGTATCTATTGCCTTCCTGGATTTTCCCCAATTTTTGCATAATCGCTTCAATTTCTTTGGAAGCCAGTACATATAACCCTGCAATGAAAACACTTTCTGCAACTTTACCGTCTTTATTCGTTGTCGTTTGAAAAGATTGTCCGGGTTTATCAGAAAAACAGTTAAGGTTCAGGCAGTCATTCCAATCTGCTCTCCCAATCAAGGGCAATTCATTGGGTCCAGGACGATTAATTGTGTATTCCACGGATCTACATAAATGATCCAATAATGGCTGCTCAGTCCCAGGTTTGTTATCATATGGAACCATTTCATCCAGGATAGACCAATCACCTGACTCCTTTAAATATGTTGATACAGCTAACACCAGCCACAGGGGATCATCATTAAAATCGCCACCAACATCATTATTTCCTAATTTGGTTAATGGTTGGTATTGGTGATATGCACCACCTGTTGGCAGCTGTGTGGCTGCCAGATCAAGAAGCCGTTCCCGTGCTCTTTCCGGAATCAGGTGGGTAAATCCCAATAAATCCTGGGTAGAGTCACGAAAGCCCATCCCACGTCCAATGCCGGATTCAAAATAGGAAGCAGAGCGCGAAAAGTTAAATGTAATCATCATTTGATAGGCATTCCAAATATTTACCATTCGATTGGTATGTATATCTGGTGTATCGACCTTTAACTTATTAAGTAATTTATCCCAATGCAAAGCCAGATCAGAAAAAGATTTTTCTACTTCATCCGGATTCAGGTATTTTTTTATAAGCGGTAAAACTGTTTTCTTGTTTATGGTTTGAGATCCCGGTGGATCAAATTTATTTTCTACAGGATTCTCATGATACCCCAGGAGGAATATGATCTTTCGGGTTTCACCTGATTGTAAAGTAATATCTACCTGATGGGAACCAATCGGTTGCCAACCATGAGCAATGGATTGGTGGGCTTTCCCACTTTCTACAACCTGTGGCGTTTCCCAACCTCTGTATGCTCCCAGGAATTCTTCTCTTTGGGTATCAAATCCAGAAATTGGTTCCGAACAGGCAAAATATGCAAAATGGTTACGACGTTCGCGATATTCAGATTTATGATAAATCACGTTATCTAAAACTTCAACCTCACCAATAGAATAATTTCTTTGGTAATTATTAGCGTCATCTACTGCATCCCAAAGGGCAAATTCCACCATTGAAAATATTGAAAGTTCAGCGATCGTCGATCGTTTATTCGTGACTTGAAATTCCCAAATCTCAAGGTTTTCACCAAGGGGTACAAAATATTTCGTCTGTGCTTCAATTTGATTTTTTGATGATTTAATAATTGTGTAACCCAATCCCTGTCTACATTCATACATATCGAGTGCAGTTTTCGTAGGTTGCCAGGATGGTGACCAGAACTCAGGATTAGATGGCTGGTTATCTCTGATATAGATATATCTACCGCCTTCATCGAGCGGGACATTATTGTATCGATAACGGGTAATTCTCCTTAACCGTGCATCTTTGTAAAATGAATACCCACCTGCTGTATTGGAAATGATACCAAAGTAATTTTCAGAACCTAAAAAATTAATCCAGGGTAAGGGAGTATCGGGTTGAGTGATCACATATTCCAGTTGATTATCATCAAAATATCCAAAACGCATATCGAACCCTCTCTTTATAATCGCTGTGAAATTACAAACTGAAATCAAGCCTGGAAATCACAATCTGCATTTCAGGTAAATCAAATATAAAAATAAAAACGATAAAAAAATTATTCTTTGACTGCACCCATTGAGATACCATTTACAATATATTTTGAGAACAGGAAGTAAATGATGATAATCGGAATTACGGAAGCAGCCAACCCGAGATAAATTGCACCATATTCATGCCGGTAAACATCACCACGCAATGTTTGCACCAACATTGGCAGGGTATATTTTTGTCTGGATGTAATCAAAATGTACGCATTGAAGAAATTGTTCCATGCTGCAACGAAGGTGAAAATACCAAGGGTGAATGCACCTGGCACAGCAATTGGGACCATGATTCGATGAAAAATGCCAAGTTCACTGGCACCATCAATCCTGCCTGCATCAATCAGATCCTGAATCATGATCGATTCAAGATATTGTTTAAAGAAGAATACAGCACCCGCAGAAGCAATACTGGGTAATATCAACGATAAATAATTATCTGTCAGCCCGAATTTCGACATATATTGGTAAAAACCAATAATCGATAATTGCATCGGGATCATGACCAGAACAAGAATTGAATTGTAAAGAAATTTCTTACCCTTAAAATCATAGCCAACGATTCCATAAGCAGTCAGCATTGAAAAATAGACTGTGATGATTGTGGTGGCGGCGGCAATCATGAGACTGTTTAGAAACCCTCGCGGTAAATCCAGCCCTTTGCTTAATAAAATCTTGTAATTACTGAGTGTATATTGGCTTGGTAAAAGGCTGATTCCTTGTTGAATTTCAAGGGTGGAACGGGTGGCATTAACGAGCAACAACCACACTGGCAGCAAAGTTACAATGAGCAAGACAGCCAGGAAAAGGTAGATGAAAAACCTTAAAATATTGGTTGATAGTCTGTAATTTTTTATCATCGCATTATCTCCTCAACTACTCTTTCCTTTGAAATCATCATGTTTTTCTCGCAGAAGATAAAAGATCAACAGTGCTACGAAGGTAGTCATTATGAATACCATCACACCAATTGTTGAAGCAGCACCAATATGGCCCTGACTACTCCGGAATCTCATATACATCATGATATTGTTCGTCAGAATAGCATTTGCCGGACTTCCTCTACCGTCAGTCAATAGCATTGGAATATCGAACATCTGCATCCCACCGACGAGTGAGGTAACTAAAATATAGATCATGACCGGTTTGATCAGAGGGAGTGTGATAAATCTGAACATCTTCCAACTACCTGCCCCGTCAATAACTGCTGCTTCATATAGTGAAATTGAAATGGATGTCATTGCAGCCATTAAGAGTATTGTTGTCTGTCCGTACCACATCCACCATTGGATGAAAACAACGATTGCCCTCGTAATTTCTTTATTACGCAGGAAATCAACTGCTTCAGGAATCAAATCAGACCTGACCAGGAATTGATTAATAGGCCCATAATATGAGAATAGACTGAAATACAATGCAGCAATTGCAGCTGGCATTAAAAGATTAGGCATATAAAATAACATACGCCAGATACCACCAGCTTTAATTTTTAAACGCACATCAGTGAACCATACAGCCAGAAGCATAGCAATACCTAATTGAGGAATAAAATTCAATATCCACAATTCCCAGGTGTTAGTGATAGCTGTTATAAAGGTTTTGTCGTGAAATAGCCGCTCAAAATTCTTCAGCCCAATAAATTCTGAATCAACACTCATTAAAGTAGCATCAGTGAAACTCAGGCTTAGGGTATTGTACACAGGGTACAAACCAAATAGTAAAAAGCCAATGATGAACGGGGCAACAAACAAATAGCCAGGATTTATTCTTCTAATTTTATTATGCACCATGGTCAGTCCCTCGGAAATGAGTCAGTGTAATAAATATACACTGACTCATTTTTGAATGCTAGTAATTTATTTAGGGAATGGTCAGATCAGGAAACTCATTGCGGACTGCGTCCTTCCAGAGTGACCACATCTCATCCAGATCAATTGTTCCTTCAAGGTAGGAGTTCAATGGATCATTGAGTGCACGTTGGATAGCATCATCAGAACCCTGGAAAAGTCTCGCTGAAACACTTGGTGCAGCTTCAGCAAATCCACCATAAGAATTCTGACCACCGAGGAATTTACTCATTTCGGAATCATCGAATGAAGCGGTAATTTTCTTCACAACTACCTGGCTGCCAACAAAGTCACCAGCTGCCTGATATTGACCTTCAGGTACAGCGGGATCAATGGCTTTGAGGTATTCATTGGTATAAACACCAGTTGCCCAGTTGGTCAAGTTTTCTTCATCTAAAGTACAGAAGCGGATGAATTCTTTTGCCAGGTCCATCTTGGAGGATTCTTTCATCACACCTAACCAGGTGCCACCCCATTGGTAAGGGAGTGGTCCGGTGATGACTGCCCAATCACCCACAGTTGTGCTGGTGCCATCGGCAGAAGTCGCATTTGGAGCCAATACATAGGGAAGACCCCAGGTCGGCAGGAAGTATGAGAAGATCTTCTTTGGATTTCCTTCTGCATCGGTCAGGGTATCATTCATCCCAGCAAACCAACCTTCTTGCCATTGGGTTGCACGAGCTTCATAACCATTGTCGCGGAAAATCTTTACTGTTTCCACCATTTTATCAACCAAAGGATCAACTGTTAAGGTGCCATCGACAACCCAGGGTTGTTCACGATTTGCATAGAAGAGACTCATGAAATCACCATTGGAAGCAACCATGTACGTGTTTCCATCTGATTTTTCTTTTACTACTTCAGCTGCAGCAACATATTTATCCATGTCGCTTAAAATTTCTTGCATTTCAGCGGGATCATCAGTACCAAAATATTCTTTAGCCAAACTACGGCGATAGAATAATGCACCAGGCGTTGCCTGATAAGCATAAGCCTTGGTGATACCTTCATGAGTACCGACATCGGTTACGAATGGATAAACTTCCAATTCTTCTGCATAGACCATCAAGTCACCTAAATCAGCCAAAAAATCACTCTCGACATAGCTTTTCACAAATGCAGCTTCTAAGGCAACAACATCCGGAACATCCGCGGTGCCAAGGGTAGCCATTAATTTGGTCTGATATTCGCCATTGGTCATCGGGATCATGGTATAAACAACATCAACGTCTGGATGTGATTTTTCGAAAGCAACGGCCATGGTCATAATTTCATTGGTAAATGACCAGACATTCAAAACTGTCTTGCCAGAAGCAGCTGGCTGTTCAGCGGCTGGTTCTTCAGCAGCAGGAGCTTCTGTTGCAGGAGCACAGGCAGCCAGCAACATGCTGAACAGAACTAAAATACTGATTAATAAACTTACTTTTTTCATGATACTTCTCCTTCAAGAATTTTTATAATTTTGTTATTGATAGGTTTTCTTCACAACACTTCATTGGTAGTTTTGTTTGAATCACCTCCTTATAGACCTTAAACTCTTGGTAGCAGCTCATCACTACCGTTAATAAATTTGTTTTGAAATACATCTCCGCAGAGACAACATCCAACCATCACAAATGAGTTTTTTTATCTCCTTTAATAATTCAAAGAAAATTGATCGACCCTCATAAAAAACTGGTAAGTGAATACAAAAATTATGAGAGCGCTCCCAATTTATTTGCTCTTTTTTGATTACTTTCATTTGCCAGTTGTGCTTTACCATTTCTTGCCTATATTTTTCTTTCTGATTATTTTTCTTAACCTATTGTGAAAAATTTCGAATTTGATTCAACGACAGAATTTTCTCCAAGAAATAAATTGATTTTAATTTATTTCATGCATTCCTTAGCTTTGCAGTCGAGTCTCTGAGAATAATTTCTGTCGGTAATTCAATTCGGTTATGTTTGTGATTCGAATTCTTCAGGATATCAAATAAGACCTGGGTAGCGATTCTGCCCATTTGTTCAAGTGGTTGGCGAACCGTCGTCAGAGCTGGGCGTACCAATGAGGCTTGTGGAATATCATCAAATCCCATGATGGATATATCTTCCGGTACTCGCAATCCTCTTTCTCTTACTGCATCCATCGCAGCCATCGCCATTACATCATTGGAGGCGAATATGGCGGTTGGCGGCTTTTTCATATCCAAAAAACGAGAGGCACCTGTATATCCATCCAATTGAGCGAAAGTACCCTCGTAAATTAAATCCGGGATAAGTGGGATCTTATTTGTACGTAAAGCTGCTTTAAAACCCTCTAATCGATCCACTGCTGCACCTAAATCTAACCATCCGGTAATAAATCCAATTCGTTTATGTCCCAAATTGATTAGATAGTTGGTGGCATTAAAGGCACCTTGCCAATTTGTCGATCCAATCGCCGGGCAATCCTCCCCTGTTCCCTGATGATCAATCAAAACAAAAGGAAATTTCCTCTGCGTCATGATGCCTATATAATCACCTGGATTTCTGGGTAATACCAAAATAAGTCCATCAACCATTCCCTGGACCAAGTTGGATACATAGCCTGCTTCTTTTGTGGCGGCTCGGTGCGTGGTGTATAACATCAAATCATATCCAACTTCACCTAATTCTGCGTCAATTCCACGAATGATTTCACCAATATATCCGGTTCCGAGATCCGGAACCAATAGTCCAATCGTATTTGTTTTCCCCCCAGCCAAACTGCGTGCCTGTCGATTGGCAACAAAATTCAACCGCTGCATCGTCTCAAGAACGCGCTCACGTGTTTGTGGTTTCACATGCACATCATTATTAATCACCCTGGAGACGGTACCAAATGATACTCCGGCTTCAGAAGCCACCTCAACAATTGTAACTTTACCTGTTCGTTTTTTCATCAAAGGGAAATTCTCAATTATAAAAAGATGATGTGTTTTGCATTTTATTATTGATTTTTATTTACTGTCCAATTCGTTATTGGAAAAAATTACTTTATTTTTGACATAATATTTTGGAAGCGTTTACATGAATACCTTAGCATATTTTAAAATCAGAGTCAAGCCTCAAATCGCGATTAGAGAAAATTTTAAGATTCCACAACGCAACAGAGAGCAAAAAAGATCTGGTATTTTCTGCATGGAATATAAGCCCAAAGATTGGGACGTAGAAAGTTACGAGGTGCTGGGATATTATGAGGCAGGGAAGTCGAATTGGTAAGACGATGGTATTGAAGTTGTCGAACACGATGTGGATAACAACACCTTCTTGTTCAACATTCAAAATACCACCCCAGATCAATTCTCACTGATCGGTACCCACGCATACCTTCCTTCGTCCCGCTCATCCACAAGTAAAATATCCACACCAAAACAATTGGAGGTTGACTTACAGGAGACATCCTTTTCTTTTTCTTGTGCGTCAAGATACCTCCTTCAGAAATATATCCTTGAGAAAATCATATCGGTGCTCTTGGAGTAGCATTCAGACATCAACTTTCGCCATACGTCTCAACTTCTCAATCATGAAGGATAAGAAAATCAGCCACAATTGATCTGGTTTTGTGGCTGATTTTCTTTTATTTAGTTTATCCTGATAGGTTTATTAGCCTCCAGGATTATATCGAGTGGGTGTTGGCGTGGGAGTGTTCGTTGGCGTAAAAGTATAAAGTGGTGTCGGTGTCGGTGTACGCGTAGGCGTGTGTGTAGGGGTATTCGTCGGCGTATTTGTATTGATAATTACCGTTGTTGGTGTTCTTGTTGGGGTAGGCGTAATCGTTGGCGTACGCGTAGGAGTTTGCGTAGGGGTGCGCGTGGGAGTAATTGTACTCGTGGGTGTGCGTGTTGATGTAGGCGTTATCGTTGCCGTTGGGGTACGCGTTGGGGTTGGAGTAATCGTTGGTGTATTCGTTCTCGTTGGCGTTCTGGTGAAGGTCGGTGTCCGAGTAGGTGTCGGTGTTATCGTAGGTGTAGGCGTTATAGTTGCCGTATTGGTGCGAGTAGGCGTGATAGTCCTGGTGGGTGTAATGGTTCGCGTTGGTGTAATCGTACTGGTTGGAGTAATGGTCGGGGTACGTGTTGGTGTACGGGTATTGGTGGGAGTTACTGTCGGGATGGATGGAGCATCGCCCGGATATAAGTATTGTCTTTCAATAATAGAAAACCCTGAGATAGGGCCACCCTTCCAGGATAATTGTGCAACTGCATTGCCACCCTGTTCGTAGTACTCCATCACGATCGGATTCGGATCACATGTAAGATAAATTGGATTTGAGTCATAGTTTGTTGCACTTTGAGCTCTCCAACTATAAGTACTTGCTCGAAGAGTTGCTCCTTGCCAAACCAAAACATTTTCTCCGCTGTTATTGACAAATAACCGAACCCCATCATCTGCTCTTCCGCGAAAAGTATAAAAGCCCTCTACCGGTGGAATGACATATCCAATCCAGCGTGTCATAAAATTGTTTTCAGGATACCCAGTGGCAAAGCTTGCACTTGCCCAGTTGAAATTAATGGTGTCGTCTATTCGCGTCATCAAAAAGGTTTGCCAATTAGGAGTTCCTGACCAACTGTAATAATTTCCACGAATTCCTGTCCCTTCCGTCGAACAGACTGCTGGCGTTGGGCTGGGTGTCGGTGTAGGGGTATCCGTCGGGGTCGGGGTGCTTGTTGGCGTGTTGGTAGCTGTGGGAGTATTGGTAGGTGGTAAAGGTGTAGGTGTGTGGGTTGAGGCTTGGGCGATCGCGCCTACCAAACCGGTCACACGGGAGGTGCGGAATTTTTCAACAATCCCCTCGCGTTGTGCAGTTAATCTTAATGTTGGCCACCAGGTAGTTAAAAGTGGTGTGATCAGCGGATGCCGATAGGTGAGCACTACCCTTACACGATTACCTGGCCCCCCGGCATCATCCACAAATCGAACCGTTGATGTCCCAGCAGAGTCATCCATTCTACACGGCATCGGATAACGAAAACTTTCCTGAGATGAGACATCAAAGGGAGTGAAAAAAAACGGGTTCGGATCAAACAAGAATTGCTCACCTGTTGGATTGGTACGATTGGAACAGGTGGTGATATCAAAGTACCCCGGTAAGCTGGGGTTTCCGCGATGAGTCTGATCAAATGTGCTGATTGTATAAGCCTGATCCAAAAAATCTTCATAATCACCGGTAACCGGTTCATCAGGATCGAAAGACAAACCTACAGCCCCTGATAAAGCCACATCGCGTATAGAAGGAAGCCGTGCCCAATCGATGAGCACATTACTTAATAATTCCGCCTCTTCCTGAGTGTGATTTGTACGATGCCAGGTTTGGCTTTCTACCCAGGTATCGGATACCCGGCAATCAAAAACAGTCGGGCCATCCGCATTGATGAAATCAATCGTCCCACCAAAAAGATTGTAATCTGTTCCCAGAACCTGCTCAGGAGAAAAAACACCACTCAGCGCATTGGCAGCTTCCTCACAATATTGAGGATCATAACTACCAGTCACCGCAAAACGGACGGCAAATCGTGCTCCATTTTCAAGCGCTAACCAGGCCTGCAACATCCGTCCAAACTCGATGATCCCAAATATAAGCAGCAATAAGATGGGCAAAGCCAGCGCAAATTCAACCATGCTTTGTCCTCCGCTGTGTTTTTTCTTCATTTGTTTGGGTAACGATAAAATATTTTTCATAAAATACCCCTTATTGGGTGAGCCTGGTATAAATTCTGGAAGCGATGTCTTCAAAAATCGGTAATAAACGATCCGATGTAGGCGCATTATAATACTGACCACAGGAAGTATCCACAGCTACAGACGTACATGGGTCAGTAACTCGATCACCATCATCTCCAACCGCAGCCATGTAGCGTAGAAACGGTTCCGCTGAACCAACCGTCATGGTGCCCAGGCGGATCGAGTAAATTGCCATTTCATTCCCTCTGGGTTCTAAAGCATTCCCAGAACGCGTGAGGGCAGCTTCATCGACCATATCCCTGGCATAATCCAAAACAGAATATTGTGGGCTTGTAATCGTATGCGTTGTTCCTGGGGGGCAGGTATTCGAATTTGTATCCACACAAAATCTAGGGGTGAAATTGTCATCAAAACAAGAAGTCGTCCAGAAAGGTTGCCCGGGTGAGCCACCACAAAAACCATTCACAAATCCCACAGGAATATCATTATTGGTATCATGGGTATCGCTTAAGTTGGCTGCCCCATCAGAAAGAAAAACCATCACCCATACCGAACCAAACCGGCCGCCATTGCGGAGCTGATTAGCGCCTACGCGCACACCACATCCAATGCAGGTGGATAAGCCGGTGAATTGAAAATTGGGATCTCCACCTGTCCAGGAAGAAGCAGCAGTATGGTCTTCCTCAGTCCACATGCCATCGTATCCATTCCAATCCCAGTCCATGGAATCAAATCGATCATCCCGATCGCAGGGCACCCCACCCCAGCCATACGTGTTGGGACCCCCATCAGCTACATCCCACCATCGATCTGATAAGTGTACCGGGTCAAGCGCAGGGTTGGTGGCATGGAATGGGCAATCCACGCCATACAGTGCAACAAAATCATCGGCATCAGCGCCATCGCCATCCAGATCTTCGGAATTTATTGGGTTATAAACCCCTGGATTTGCCCACCATTTAGACCACACATTAAATACCACTGGTGGGTCATCATGCACTGCAATAAGATCAATCGCATTTTTTGCTGACAGTAAATCAGTGTCTAGTACAAATTCTACACGGGCAGTTCGATCATAGGTAACCACAGACACCTGATCATAGCCATCTGCTAACGTATCAATAAGCGCTTTGGCTGCTTCTTTTGCATCCAACATCGGTTGGCATGTATTCGAACCATTGCAACCAGCAGGGTTATAAGGAGCAAAGGCGCTATAATCCACAGTATCAGACGCCATTGACTCCGAGGTATCCAGGACAATAACTACATCCAGCGGGGCTGCTTCAGAAATTGAATTGGTTCTTAAAGTTAGATTGTTAAATCCCATTAAAGACAAAAAGTATAAGGGAGCTTCCTGTTCAGCCTGCACCCAGACTAATTTTCTTGGTGCTTCGGTTGGAGAATTCGGGCAGCGGCCATGAAAGATGGGTGGTAATCCAGTATCCCGGACACCATCTTTATCAGCGTCGCAAACCAATACTTCGATATTGGAATGATCAATATTCATTAAGCTAAACACTTCTTCAGCGGCTGCTGACATAGATGTCAGATCAGGGTCTCTTTTAAACTCGTTTACAGCTGCTAAAGCTGCTGAATTTACTGCTCTTTTTAAGCTCCCGTAGGTTATATATACCGAACCAGCGTCCAATGCCAGACCAGTAAAAAACAGCAGGATTAATAAAGTAATCGCAAAAATTACTAAAACCTGGCCTCTGGATGTCTTTTTTGAATTATTCATAATCTTCTCATGGTATTGGTGTAGGTGTAGGTTGTGCTGCCGGTAACGGCATGATCGTGTATGCCCGGATCTGTAAAGGATTTGGGATCAGGTCTGTGATAATTGGTATCCCCAGTACCTGCTCGTGACAATAATACACTTCCACAGCCACATAGCCTTTATTGGTTGGTGCACTTGACAACAGTAAGGATTGAACCCTTGCACCAGTAAAATGTGGATCAGATCGAACAACATTTCCCTCACAATCTTTTGTGAAATTATCAGGAAGTGTTCCACTGGTTAAATTTAAGTCCGTGTCACTGGAAAAATCCACATTGGATAGAGCCCAATAACCATTGGGGTGTGGGAATTGGTCAGCGATATTGTTCCCGGAGATGGTAAAAGCCGTGATGACAACATCATCTGTGTTTAGATCCAATTCCAGATAGTGATTAAACCCATTACAATATTGCGCGTTTGGGCAGCCTGCAGAACCAGCAGGTGGAGACATCATACACGAGGTGTCATAAAAGAAATTGAGATCATCTGTAGTACTGCAATTGATATCCCCGGTGGAAAATTGTCGAACGGAAGCAAAACGTGCTGCTTCGCGGCTCAAGTCCAATACATCCAGGTATCGGCTGATGAAAAAAGCTACTTCCACCAAACCTAACAATATTAACAGCAGAACTGGCAATACCAGAGCCAATTCAACGAAGGATTGACCACGGGTTGGTTTATGATTTTTGAAAACTCGCCTTAATAAATGGTACAAAATAATCTCCAGACCTCTCCCATGTCTAATGCGGGCTGATTATATAATACACGAGAGCAATAATAAGATCAAGTGTATGATCATAATCTGTAATTAAACTGAAACCTATTAGTAACGTAATTGTAACAAATTTTTTACTACCCAGGATCTTATAATGATCCATGACCCACAATTATTTAAATCTCAACGCATCAATATTCATTTGCAAGAAAAGTACCAGATTCTTCAATAATAAAAAACTTTTCATTTATCTGACAACTTCATAAATGACCGCTGAATCACCAGAAAGATTGCCATAAACTATTCGTAAATCGCCCTTTCGGGTCATCTCATTAAATTTTTCCAGACCTGCGGATGAATAATATGCCCGTTCCAGATCAGACACAATGATATAACCAACATCATAACGTTTCAAGAAATTAAACTGCATTTTCTATATCATCCGAATCATAAAAATCATTTACCTGTTGGATTCGTTTTTCAACAATCTCACCTCCCAGAATAGAATGATGTTGACGGGTATGCCAGTTCCAACCAATGACCGAAGGTAATCCTGTATAAATGGCATAACGCGCGCCCCAACGGTATTCTGTGGTGTGCCCTTCCACAATCACAGGAGAACCTATCACATGATCCTGCAAGTATTGGATACCAAAGTAATCAATCGCGAGGTTCAATTTTCTATCTTCGTCAGAATAGAAAGCAGGTGCCAATTCTGGACGATACAGAGAATCCCCCAGCATAAAGAGTGCTCCATCCAACGTTTTTGGTGGGTTTTCAACAGCAGGCCAACGATCATTGACTTTGTATTTTGTTGCTGTTAATGGATAGGAAAGCCCAAACAAGATCAATACCTGCAAAACAACGATCCAACCTATTCTTCCAGCGGGCTTCCAGGTACGTATTATCTTCAATAGCTCGATAAGACCTAAACTGATAGCAATTCCCAGAATAAACCATGCCTGAAGATAAATACGAAATACCATATTAGATCTACCAACATCCCCTTTCAGCACCAGGACTTCAGTGATGAATGTGATTGAAAACCCAAGGGCAAACAGAAAGAATATGAGCCGATGATATTCTGAAAGATCTTTATTGAAAAATATCAGGTAAATCCAGAAGATTATTACAGGAAAACCAAATGCCAGAACCTGATAGTTGAAAGCCCATAATATAATCATAATTGCCAGCACACCTGTAGGAACCAGATAGATTTTTTTACTCCTTTTCTCGCTCCAGTCAGAAAACCACCGTTTGATGTTGGGGGCTATCTTTATAATTAAAAGGCTGAACATAACAAACAGGGAAAAACCAAGCACCACTAAATAATCTGAAAGTGGTGTTTTTGCACCTCTCCAAAACTCAATAGAAGAGTAATCAGTTTTAAACCAGTGGGAAAACGGTCTGTATAGAAGCAAGGCAATACTTACAAGCCCAATTGAATAAAAAAAGATTTGTTTAATCTTTAGCTTAAGGTTGATTTGCTCACCAATAATTATCTTCCAGATCATGATAAGCAAAGCCAATGCGATAAACAAGGGAAAATCCCACGTATGGGATGCCAGGAAACTGCCAACAAATATCCCGAACAATACCAACGCAAGGAGTTGGTCCTGCCATTTTCGTTTTTGGATCGGTGCCAGATAGGCACTTAAACACCATGTCAGGCCAAGCGCGAAAAATGGCATGGTTAACAGGTGAGGATGCATATCCGCATATAAAAATGAGAAATAAGGAAATTCTACAATCGGAGTATCAGGACCATCATGCAAAATTGGGCGAGAGGCAGAAAAATACCAGCGACCCGCATCACCAGGCAATTCAGCATTACCTGACAGGACCTGGCTCGCTCCGGATAGTACCAGATCAAAATTACTGTAGGTGCCGGCATCCACACTCAGGTTGGATACCTCAGGTAAATATCTCCATAACATTTTCACCTGATAGAAATTTCCCATGAATAAAGTGGCAACAACTGCGATTATTCCACTCATGTAAGCTGCCAATTTGGAAGTTAAGAGATTTTGAAAACGTTTCCTGGTAGTTTTGTTTTGGTCATCTTGGGCAAGGTCAGGATTGTGTTGTTTAATATTGAAGGCTTCATAAATATTATAAGCAAGCCCAAATACGCCAATACCGGTCATAGCAAACCAGCTTGGTAGTACCAAATTATAGGCAATCGATGGAATAATCCCCAATAATTTGGTTGGAATGGATGCCACAACAAATCCATAATAATAGTAATTAATATAATGACCAGAAAACCAGGGGTTGGCAGGCGGAAAATATACAGATTTCAGTACAGCATTGAAGAAGGCGAAATCCATAGGTTTCTCGCCCCCCAACCAGGGGTGCCAGAGATCCGGATTATTTATCCGAACCATCAGGCTAAAAATAAACAAGGCCAGAAAAATCAATTCAACAATCAAAACATGTTTCCAGCTTTGCTTAAAATAATCCACAATTTTTTGTTTGTTTCTAAGGAATAAAAATCCATTAAACAAAATCAATAGAAAAATTCCAATCAATATTGAAAACCTGGTGAAGGAGATCAGCTTTATACTGGCAAAAAACCAGGGTATCCAAGCCAGAATCAGCAAACCTGCCATACGGTTCAGGGAATATCCTTTATCAGGCAATATATTGAACACACGGAAAACAACAGGAAATACAATCAATCCAATTATCCACAATAAAAAATACCAGACAACCACACTTAATGATTGATTCATATTCAACCAACTGGATCGGTTGAAAATTTGAGACCATGTTCCCCCATTTTTCTGTGCATCTAACCGATCAGAGGGAAGTTGAAGGGCGGTATCTGCTCTGGAATAATCTTTGGGCACCTGGAATAGTACGGTATCCAGATCGACCTGATTAAATTGTTCTCGGATTTTTTCAATTGAAAAATCTTCGGATTTTTTAAAAACAAATACTTTGGGATGATCATATACCGTAAACGATTCATCCGCATTTTGATCGTTGATTTGGATCGGGCCAATATTTGGATGACTGACAAATACTGCCACGAGATCAAATCCCAAAGGGCTCTTAAAAGGTGGCTCTAATCCATAAGCCCGTTTTTCCAATGCATCCGAGCTACATTCACAATCAAACAACAACTGGTAATATCTTAATGTGAGTGGATAGCGCAATTCAAGGCGCGGCATAGCATCATATGCCCGATTACTGGGGATAACGAGATATTCGCTGGCATCCAGTATTTCGATCATTTTTTCTCTTTTTTCAGGCGTATCTCCTTCGTACAACTCCAGATTAAGTGGTTTATATATCCCCCCCAAAGCATCCGTATCATCCACAGCTAAGGGCAAAGCATCATCCCAGGAAGTTTCCAGAGCAAAAACTGCAGATTTTAACAATGCTGCTTTCCCCTCGATTAACTCATACTTGACCTGATATGGGATATCTTTTTCCAAGGTTATTGTTGGAAAAGTGAATTCTGTTGAATAGCGCTCTCCCGGTATAGAAAAATTTATTGTACGCTCTGCTTCCACTAATGGATTCTGTTCATCTCTGTCTTTAAGAATGCTTACTTTAATTACCACAGTGTTTGGTTGAAATTCTTGTGTAAAATCCATGATTTCTAATCGATTGCGGCGTACAGTTTCCTCCACTTCAAATACATTTCGTGTTGAAAGCGATTCAGCTTCATGATCCAGATAATCATTTTCTATAATAATTGATGCATCATCCTCATTATTCAATGAAAGCTTTGTATTTGAAAAATCAATTTTCAGGTCTTCATCAGGGGAATAATTGAGAAAATAGGATTGGTTTGGCACCAATTCAATTTCAGGAAACTCAACAAAAAGTGACTCTGGATTACTGTTGAATGGGATTGGCACTACTATATCAATCAGAAGTTCCTCACCTGACTCATCTTTTGTAAGCGAAATTTTTAAATTCCCTTGTGGCTGTCTTAAGTTGGGGACAGTAATCCTGGACACACTACCACCTGATTTGAGCCGTAATTCCATAATTTGGGGCTCACCTGGAACAATTTTCTGGTTATTGTACACAGGAATTGGATACATCTGCGTTTCGTCATCTGAGGACACAAAAACGTTCAGTGGACCCGGAATATTTGACAATATCCAACGGGAAGCTTCAACCCGGGTATGCGGGCGAGAATAAATGCGGGTAAAAGCAAAGGCATAACCGAATGTACCAGCCATTACTGACGTTAAAACCAATATGCTGACAAGACCTTTCCAATTGCGCGTCAACTCCCTCATTTGTAACCTGAAATCACTTCCAATTTCTCGAATTCGAAATATTTCAGGTTTCGTTTTAATCATCAATTCATAGATAGCCCAGGCAGCAAATAAAATCAAAAATGGATAAATTGGCAAGAAATAGCGCATGTAGCGCCAGAATTGTATGTTTTGCCAAACAAAATATGCCAGAACCCAAATAAACGGAAACAGGTGCTTTCGCCACTCACCTTTCCACATCCGGTATCCAGCCCACCCCCAACCAAACCAGGCCATCAATCCTAACGGAAGACCCATGCCCCATAAGACCATATTCACCCAGGCATATTGGATCGGGCGGTTGGTCCAATGGTGATTAGGTGGCCATTCTGAATTACCTGCCACCTGATTGGTAACTTCTTTAATTACATTTACCCAATTTTCATTGAGACCGATATTTGAAAACCCAGGCCCATTAAAAGCGTATGGTTGAAAAATTCGAAAAGCAAGAAAAGCAAATAAAGCTGCCAGAAATAGTCCTAAAAGCATCGTTTTAATTAATTTCAAGAATTGGCTCTGCTGTTTATTTATAAACAAATATATTGCTCCGGCAACGACAATGAGACCAAAAACTGGCAATGTATTCACTTTACAAGCACCTGCCATGCCTACCATTGCTCCAAACAACACAAAAAAGACATAATTTGAGTCCGTGACTTTCTGGTCAGGTCGATCAATGGGGATGGCTAACAACAGGAAATAAAAACTGGTAACCACAAAAAATGTAGCAAATGAGTCAACAGTAAAGAAATGAGAAAGCTGGATGGGAAAAACAGCAATAGCATACAATGCGGCAGCTAAGAAAGCAATTTTTTTATTGTATAAACGTAATGCCAGCAGGAAGAGAGAAAAAATCGCTGCCAGGTCGAATACACCTGAAAGTGCTCTTCCAACAAGTGTGATTGAATCGTAATGGGTCATGTCCAGCCATGCAGCTACCATGCGGGTAATGAACAATGGCAACATGCCATATGTATATGAGCCATGCTTCAAGGGATTGAGTGTGCTTACCTGGGTATCAAAATAAGCTCTTATTCCATCGACACCACTGATTTTTTCCGCAACCATCGACATGAAACGTTCATCGGGGTGTTGGTGAAAATTCTCATCCCAATTAAGTCCATAAAAACGGAAGAGTGCTCCCACCACAAAAATAATGAATAGTAAGGATACAGTTTTCCAGGATGGTCTGGCTTTTGAAATACTTACTTTTGGTTCTGCTTCAACGGATGGTTGCTCTTGATTACTTATCGATTCGAAGGATGAAGAAACTGTTTTAATTTCCTCACTTTCTTCAACAGGCAAGGAAGGTTCAATAACAACCTCAGATCCAAAGTCAAAAAGATCAACCAGTTTTTGTTTGGTGACAGAATCAATCCCCCAGATTTGATTGATTTGGTCCGCTGAGATGAAAGGACGAAATGCAATAATCCTCTTTCCCAGGCGTGGTGAAATCTGAAGGATTTTTACTAATTTTTCCTCGGAAATGGTATTTATATTTGGTTTGGGTTTTGATTGTTTATTCATGAATACCACTCCATCTTGAAATTATAAAATAATAACTTTATTATATCCATTCTCCTTATTATGGTATGGAATGGAAGAATTCTAAAGATTTAGTAATTTCTCATGAGTGAAATTTATTTACTAACCAGGTAACTGATAAAAACAAATTCATTGGTGAACTTATAATGCTCTTTTGTTGTTCCTTCTGGCCATAATTCTCTGATTTCATCCAATCGAGATTGATACTTCGGAGACAGGATCCACACTATATTCTTTCCTGGACAATTTTCTTCCGTGATTTGTGGAACATCAACAGGAACATCTGTTAAAGTATGTGGCCAACCAAGAAATGCACTTTCAGCCCATAAAAGGCTATAGTCATCTGTCATACCACAGACAACAACATCGTCAGGAAGAGAATCAATATAACGACCCACAAATACGATTGGCCTTGTCTCAACTGACGCATAGTCTATGTACTGTCTCCAATCTCGTATGCCTACAAAAATTATTAGTAATCCCAATAAAATCGCCATAATAAATGGAAACAGGTATTTTGAGAAATCACTTGAGTAAACATAAATTTTCTCCAAAACAATTGCAATAAAAAATGCGCCTAATGGAAACGCTGGCAGCAAACGACACCAGGATGGTGTATCAATCGTTAGGATTCCACCAGTTACCAATATCAAAACAAAGGATGCTACCAAAAATAAATATTCAGGTTTATACCATTTTCTCAACGCTTGAAAGAAACCCAAAACGAGTAGAGGTGATATCAATGGATTAAAAATGGGGTGAATATATGAAAATTGAGGACTTTTATCATTATAAAAATTGAAGGAAAAAACCGTTCTTTTAACCTGTTCCCAGATAATCACCCAATTACTATTGGTATTGTAAGAATATCTCACATGGCCATAATTGTATTCAGAAAAGACATAGACTTCCTGTGCTCGTTTCATGAATGTTTCCCAATCCTGACTCAGGTATACCAAATTCGGTCCCAAAATCAACAAAAAGCTTCCAACAAACCAGACTAATCCAGAATAATTATCTTTGATCCAATCACGCTTGAAAAGGAGAGCAATGAAAATTATTAAGCCGATCATCGGAATGATTACCCGACCGGACGCATAACTCATGATAGTAAAAGCAGTGAGTATCCCTGAAAATGCAAAAGATGTAATTCGTCGGCTTTTTAGTCCATCAAAGAAAAAGAATAAACAGAAAAAACCAAAAAACCAGGGATCAATGTAACCTGGGATTCTCGAATAATTGATGTGCGCAGGGTTGATTGTGATGATAATTGATGTTAACAATGCCAAGCGGTGTTGATCGAATAACCGCCAGATGAGTAAATAAATAGCCAATATGCTCAGTGTTCCCATGATGACTGTGCCAAAATACAGACCAAACAAATTATTACCTGCCACCCACATACTTCCTACATAGGGTAAGAAAACCCAGCGAGGCATATAATACCAACCAGTGCCAAAAATACGGTGTTCATTACCCAACAGGTAATCGCGGGCACTTAACCCGATGGATGCCATATCAGTACTCAAATCAATCGGGATATCATATAATCGGTAAATTCTTAAAATAAATGCAACGATCAAAACCAGCCCTAATAACAAGATGTGGAAGCTCTTAAATCCAGATGAAGGTTTACCAATCCATTTTTCTGTCTTTTTTCTCACCTTCAAAAGATACAAACAAAACATTACCAAACCAGACAACCACGACCATCGAACCAGTTCATTTTCCCCCATAATCAAATAGGAAACTATTGAAATGACAATTGAAATTACACCTAAAAATAGTAAGTTTTTTGGTTGGTGTTTGGTTGTCTGACCTTCAGCTTCATTTCGCTTGTTTTGATATAAATTGGTTTTCAAAATTCTATTGGTATCAAGCTTTAGGGATCTAATCTTAATTACCCATAATACTGAAGCAATCAGGAAAACAGCCCCTGCAATCAAGAGGCGTTGATCTTCATTGATAGGTAATTCTTTTAACTTTTGAAATGTGAATCCATCATCTCTTCCGGCGTTTAGAATCATCTGACCCACATAAGCGACAGCTAACGGAATGAGAAACAAAATTATGTTCCCAATTGTTTTCATACGAAAAATTAAAAAGAGTGGTTTTTTAAAAACATGGGTTACTTCATCAACCAGGTTAGAGAAGGCAACACTCAATTCATTCCTGTTTATTTGAATGGTTCTATCATTCCTTAATCGTATTAAGAAGTTTTGGAAAAGAGTTCGATAATCTTGTTTGAATACTTTCCCTTTATATTGTTTATTGAGATGTGATTTCAAAAGACGTAGCCTAAGAATTAAAAATTTTTTCCTCATCAATCCCCAGATTATGGAACCTACTAAACCCAATCCTCCTATTACAACAAAATACTTCCATTTATAGGAAACCAGATCCTTTTGTAAAATATCTTGTGGGACCAAAGATGGGGGTTTTTCACCAGTTAAGTAAAAAATATAGGTAAAGAAATTATAGGGAGATTCATATTTTATTAATTTTCCTTCCGGCCAATATTGATAAATATCTTCCAACCGTTCAGCATCCTCTGGCAATAAAATCCAAACCAGGGATTTGCCATTGCACTTTTCTAATTCCTCATTGGGTGCATCCGGAGTGAAATCGACCAGTTTTCGAGGCCAGGTAAGAAAAATGATTTCCCTAACATTCAGTGGTGGATCGACCAGAAATCCACATGTAGTTACATCAACAGGCAGTTGTTGAATATAGCGACCCAGAAAAACCGGTCCAGTAGCATTCGTATCTACCGATTTATAATATTTATCCCAGTTAACCCAACCAATAAAAACAATTAAAAAAACAAAAAGGACAGATGCAATTTTTTTGAAAATTTTATTCGAACAAATAATTCTAAGATTCAGAATTTGATCAATAGCTAATGCTGCCAGTATTGCACCAGCAGGTATTATACCTACCAGCCGTGGCCAAAACGGAGCATCAACTGTTAATATACTTCCTAAAACCATCATCAAACCGATCCAGATAAAAATAAAAACAATGCCTGCGTCCCGCTTTCGTCGCAACGCTGACCCAATTCCTAAAACAATCAAAGGAGACAATAAAGCATTAAACATCGGTTCACGAAAGCCAAATTGTGTGCTGGTGTCTGGTGCATAATTAAACATCAACACTGTTTCTCTCGTTTGGCGTAGAATCACCTCCAATACCGAATCTACTTCATATTTATTGAGCAAATGGGTCATCACATTTGGATCAAAAAGAAACACCTCAGAACTGCGGGATAAAAATGCATCTGCATTTTGAAAAATATTAAAAATAAAAGGACCGATTGCGAGCAAAATGCCCATCATCAAAAGAAAGATTGAATGAATAGTTTTTTTGGATCCAATTTTTTTTATTGAAAATTAAATATAAAATGAAGAAAGCAATAATTAAGGGGATCACCCTACTGGAATAATACATTTGTGTACTGAGACCGGTCAGAATACCTGCTAAACCAAATGAAATGAAGCGCTTGCTACGAATTCCATCTATTAAGAAGAAAAAAGCGAGAAAACCAAGCGGCCAGGGATCAATATACTGCTGCTATCCGGGAAAAATGAATATGGGGAATATTTATCGCCAAAAGGAGGCTAGTGATGGCTGCCAAACGATGATTGTCAAATAACCGCCAAACCAGTAAATAAATAGCAAAAATACTGATGGTCCCACCAACGACCGAGGTCATTTGTAATCCAAAAAGATTATTTCCAAAAATTGCCATCGAAAAAAAAGCTGGTAAAAAACCAATCATAGGAATATTTGCCCAGCCATACTTGAATATATTCTGTTCAGCACCTAATAATAGATCCCTGGCTTGTATCCCGTGAGAGGCCATATCACCGTGAAAATCATCCGGGACAAGTATCAGTTGGGAACTTCTAAGCCAAAAAGAAAATGCCAGGATCAACCCCAAAATAATCCAATTCTCAAGACGGAAAGGGGGAGATTTTCCATCATCAGATAATTTCATTCGAGACTGGTCTAGCCAGGAAATTTGCGAGAGTATAAACGTTGTGATCGAAAAAAACCAGAGAATTCTAATAGTCGAATTCTCCCCCTGGATACTAAATAGTAGCACATTGATTAAGTAAATTGCACCACTGAGAATCAGTAAAAAAAATCGAATATTTCTATGCGGGATTATGGTTATTCCAATTCGGTTAACTTTATTGGTTTCTTCTACCATAGGATTAACCAAAGGTGAACAGACGAACCAGAGGATAACCGCGAGCAAATAAAAGCCCGACCCTACCAATAATCTTTGATTTTCTGAAATGGACAACAACCATATCCAGTCAGTTCCATGATTGGCATTAAAGATATATTGAGCAAAGAATGCAAAAAATATCGCCTGGATTGGGCCGATAAGATTTGTAAATTTGGTTTGGTTATTTTCTAACCAAATTTTATACACCCTTATTTTTTTAAAAATTTTCTTCGAATTTTGATCCATTCCACCTACTCATCGTTTGCTACGGTGTAAATAAAATATAAATTCTGTTCAATCTGATTTAGTCATAAAAACCGAAAGAACTCCTATAAAAATCAAAATCTAGAGCACAAAATATCACCCAGATTGGAAATAATATCTGAACAAAATAAATTTTGAGATCTTATATTTTTTTTTAAACATTTGTTTATAAAAGTGATTTTTAAGTTCATAAATCCAACAGGCTTTATTTGTAATTTTTTCAACCAAATTTTCTAATTCATTCTTATTTATTAATGCGTGAGTTTTCCAACTTGTTATTTTTTTGCTGTACACCAGAGATTCATGAAAAATTCAAAATTACCAAATCGGACATTTTCCATTTGGAAACCTGCTGTTCCAAAATACCAACCAAGTAATGGTAAAGTATAGGTAAAAACATGTTCTTGAATTTCTTCCTTACTAACCAAGTTCAAATATGCCATTGATGAAAGTATTCCTTTGGTCCAATTTGCAGGGGTCGTTAGAATAAGAATACCACCAGGCTTTAATGTCCGATAAATTTCTCGAAAAAGTAATACCAACATTTTTGGATTCAGATGTTCAATAACTGCCAATAAGGTAATAACATCAAAATAACAATCTTCAAAAGGTAATTTTGGTTCTTTATTCAGGTCCAAAACGATCCAATTAATTCCTTCAGGTTCTTGAGCTGGATTATTCTGTTCAACTGAAAATTTATCCGCAAATGATGTGTGAGATAAAAAGTAAGGATATGAGCCACAACCGATGTCCAGAATACGACCATTTCGTAATTGAGAAGGAATTAGTTGGTTTGCTCTTCGTGCACGTAATTTTGAGAGAAGAGGTTCCAACAAGCCGTGACCTCTTGTAAAATTGTTATGACCTTTACTTTTCGTCAATAAACCCTCAAATCTTTTATTTATAGTGTAGAAAAGCGAAAATTTTTCTTCATATATGAATTTTTTCGATAATTATAATGTCATTCACTACATTGATTCTATAAATAATCAGGAAAGACAATAGTACAAAAAGGAAATTGAAATTACTGGAAATTCTGTTATCTATGCTGAGTTACATAAATGTTGGGTATTTGTTACGATACACAATTCTTCAAAGCCCAAATTAATTATTGAAATTTTAATCACCAAATTTTTTACAATCAAGTCCGCAAATTAGAATATCCAATTGTTAACCTATCACTAATTGTTCTTCATTATTAATGATTCTATCCCCCTTCACTTCCGATCATTATCTGGATGTATGTCTGGTTGTTTTGATTTCCCATCACATAGATTACCACATTACGAGAATCCTTAGCATAAGCCGACATCGTCATGTTCTGTGCACTCATCACAGATGTGCTGATCAATTCCCAATTTTGATTCTGCATACTTTCCGCGAAAAATGTAGCCACTTCCGACTCATCCGCTTTCGTGGAATATGAAAACATTAAATTTCCTTCAGCAGTTGTTGTGGTAACATCCCCATTATTCGGGGTAAATACAGGGATATCTTCCGGTAACTTGTCAATTGTTTCCACTGATTGTGGAGTATTCGTTGGCAAATTTTCTGCTTCCGGGGTTGTCATTACCAATGTAGTTTGGGGCGAGGCGACATTCTGCGGTGGATCACTTTGAACAACCAGTTGCGTTGGGATTTCTGGATTGTTCTGTGCTACGCTCGTTGGCTCGCTGCGATTGAATATATCAAATTTCGATATCCCAATAACCAGAACAATTACGATACAAGCTACCACCAAAAGCGCACCACCGCCAATGGCCCATAGCATCCATTTGGGTTTATTAGCAGGTTTTTCTTGCTTAGGCAAGTCAGGCTGGCTAGCAATTGTCGGTTTCCCAGCTATTTGGGTAGCATCTGGATCAATATGTACCTGGGTTGGCATGGCATAGCTGATCGTTTTTCCTTGCAGCACTGTATTCATACCCTGAATAAAATCCTGCATGGTTTGAAATCGCAACGTTGGATCTTTTGCAAGGGCTTTAAACAAGAGTGTTTCGACGTTTTCCGGTAGGTCAGTGATAAATGTTTTGGGACGGGGTAAAGGATCCTGGACTTGCTTAATCAAAATGGCTGCTGGTGTATCTGCCTGGAAAGGACACCTACCGGTGATTAGCTCGTACAAGACAATCCCCAGAGCATAAATATCAGTGCGTTCATCCGCTGCCCCATTCCACTGTTCAGGTGCCATATACGCTGGCGTACCAATTCCCAAACCTGTGCCGGTCAATTGTGTTTGTTCGCCAGCATCCAGCATTTTAGCAATCCCAAAATCAGAAAGTATTGGTTCTCCCGACTCACCAAACAATATATTGGCTGGCTTTATATCCCGGTGGATTATTTTCCTTTTGTGGGCATAACTGAGAGCTTCAGCGACGGGAATGATGATTTCAATCGCCTTATCAAAAGACAAACGGGTGCGGGTATATTGTTTTAAAGTCCCATGAGCGACATAAGGCATCACCAGATAAGGAACGCCATTCTCTTCGCCATAATCCAGCACCTTTAAAATGTAAGGATGATCCAATTTTGCTAATGCCCTGGCTTCGCGTTGGAACCGGATCAAAAAATCCGAGTCAATCTGATTCACGGCTCGGATGATCTTGATGGCTACATAGCGCTCCAGTGTGGGATCGAAGGCTTTGTAGACGGTAGCCATTCCACCTTCCCCCAATGGCTCAATAATCTGATATTTACCCAATGATCTCCCAATCATTCCATCCATATCATTACCCTCAACTAAGTGAATTGTTTAAAATTTATTATAGTGACATTTTCAAAGCGTTACTAATGTTTTTCCTTTTATTAATAACATTTCCAACATTCTAATTTTTTCCTTTATAATTACTAAATTTCTAATTACCTATACGGAATTATTCCTAACAATGATGAGGTCAATCTACCTATCGAACTTTTCTTACCCAACGTAGTAGAAGAATATTCCTAATTAGATGATAATATTATTTAGAGTAATCATCAGAAATTCGTAAATTTTCCGGAAAGATACAACTGTGGATACATCAAATTTAAATTGGGTACTGGAAACTTGTAATTCTGCCTATTGTTTTGGTCTCAATGAAGACGTTTATTTAATAAATTCTTACTGGGGGAAAAGAAAAAATAAAAAAAGAGATTATCCCCTACCTGTTCAAAAAGCTGGCTGGGCTTCTTTTGATTCTTCTGCCAATGTTCTTCCGGAAGAATATCCGGTGTATGGTGGGGCTTTCCATCACGAACCCTGTCTAAAAATAACATTTTCGGATGGTGTTAGAGACCTGGTCCTAAAATATGATTCAGACTGGTCATCCCAAAATGAGATAGCCATTCAGCTTCGGGATACTTATTATCCAGTTCAGGTGATTTTGCATTATCGAGCACATTACAAATATGATTTAATTGAACGTTGGGTGGAAGTAATTAATGAAGGAAATGAGGCATTCACCATTGAACGGATCTTCTCAGCACAATGGCATTTTCCAGATCAACAGCAATGTTATTTATCTCACTTGTCCGGGAAATGGGGCGATGAATTCCACTTAACCCGTGAAGCCTTGACCACCGGTGTAAAAGTACTGGAAAGCCGCCGCTTAACCAGCAGTCATCACCATAATCCCTGGTTCATGGTCGATGCTGGACAAGCAACCGAAACGCACGGTGAAGTCTGGTTTGGAGCCCTTTCCTGGAGTGGAAATTGGAAACTGGCAGCTGAAGTCACTAATTTTGATATGACACGTATCAGTATGGGTATTAACGATTGGGATTTCGCCTGGAGATTGAATGGCGGTGAAAAACTGATCACCCCATCGGCCTTTGCAGGATACACAGCAGCTGGTTTTGGCCAGGCCAGCCGATCCCTGCACACTTTTATTCGCGAACAGGTAATCCCGCATGGGACCAAACCTCACAAAATCCTGTTCAACTCCTGGGAAGCCACCTCTTTTGGAGTGGATGAGATCTCACAAACACGATTGGCTGAAATTGCTGCTTCCATCGGTGTGGAATTATTTGTTTTGGATGATGGCTGGTTTTACAACCGCAATAGTGATCGTGCCGGGTTGGGTGATTGGTGGCCAGATCCAGTGAAATTTCCGCAGGGATTACAGTCTCTGATCCAGAAAGTAAACCAACTTGGGATGGATTTTGGTTTGTGGATAGAACCTGAAATGGTTAATCCTGACAGTGATTTGTATCGGGCTCATCCAGAATGGACTCTTCATTTTCCCACGAGAGAACCCACGCTTGCCCGCAACCAATGCATTCTCAATATTGCCTTACCTGAAGTACAGGCGTATCTGACTGGAAAAATTGATCGCTTATTAAAGGAAAACAACATAGCTTTCATCAAATGGGATATGAACCGCAATGTCAGTGAGCCAGGTTGGTTGCATCCACCTGGTGATCCAAAAGAAATCTGGGTCCGATATGTCCAGGGATTATATCGGGTTTGGGGTGAACTACGCCAGCGCCACCCGGATGTCATCTGGCAATCCTGTTCAGGTGGGGGTGGTAGGGCTGATTTGGGGATCTTACATTTGGCTGATCAAATCTGGGTATCTGATAACACACAGGCTCTGGCTCGCTTGCAAATTCAACATGGATTTTCGATGGCTTATCCTGCCATAACGATGGAAGCCTGGGTGACAGATGCCGATCACGGAAAATTACCCCTCTCATTCCGGTTTCATGTCAGCATGTGCGGTAGTATGGGTATCGGGGGTAATCTTCTACATTGGAATGAGGAAGAGCGAAACGAAGCTGCTTACTGGATTTCCCGTTATAAAAGCCTGCGAGAAATAATTCAGTTGGGTGATCAATACCGCCTGGAAAATTATTCCACTCAATATATGAGCGAAGATCATCAGCATGGCGTTCTTTTAATTTTTAATGTTGGTCAACCAGATCAAACAACCTCAGTCAAGGTAAGACTTCAGGGATTGCTACCTGAAGTAATTTATGAAATTGAGGGTCTCAATCAAGTCAAATCTGGGCGGGATTGGATGTCAGAAGACTTAGTTTTTCCATTAGAATTATTTGAGAGCACAGTACGTGAAATTCATCAAAAAAAAGAATAAATAAAAAAAAATCGAGGAATTTATTAATAGAATTTTGATTCCTCGATGTTATTTAATCTTTACGATTATTCCTCGAATTTGATTCCTTTTGCTGCTAAACTTAGTTTCTCTTTCTCAATATGAATAGTAGCCAATTGATGCTTAATCTCATCCCACTTCTTGCCAGCCAATGGATATAAAAACAATGAGAGAAAACTAACAGCCAGCAGAATGCCTGGAATCAACACCCATCCCATCAAAATTCCGGTTTGAGCCTCCGCTGATTGGGTACCTGATTTTCCAGAAAAATTATAGCCATATAATGTTAAAAACCAGATGAAAGCAGAATTGGCCAGGCTGATCGCCGGTTTGGTGATCAAACTATTAACACCAGCATACATTCCTTCACGGCGCAAACCGGTGCGATGTTCATCCATATCAATCACATCACCATTCATCAAAGGAATCAGGTACATACCACCTGCAAATCCAATCCCAAAGAAGAAGACGCCAATTAATGTCGGCACCGTCTGGTGTCCAAAACCTAAAACTAGAAAGCATCCCAATGAGAAAAGCGCTGCCATTAACATTGTGCAACCTTTTACACCCCAGCGTTCCCGATTTTTTACAAATAAAAATACACCAAAAACAATTCCAATTGCCAGACTGGCATATAAAGGAACAGCTGGAATAGAAAATTCAGCCAGGTAATAATTTAATCCGAGCATCAGAGATGTTTGCACGTAAATGATGGTAAAACTAAGCACTTCAAAAACAATAAATGATTTATTCGTGAAACATTCCTTGAGAGACTTAAGAAACGGCATTTGTTGTTCTTCCTGCTGAAAGTGTTTTTCTCGATAATAAAAAGTACTGATAAATATCAATAATGCCATCAGGACACCAAAAGCAACCATGATCATCTGAAATATAAATACATCAGAACCTGGTTCCGGTTTGATAAATCCCCACAGGATTAATGGTACAGCCAATGGAAAAACTGCAAAAATAAGTTTCCAGATTAAAATACTGCTTCTGGCTTTATTGGAAACAGCCATTTCAAATGGCATGACATAGATACTGGTTGCAATGGCTGTATATAAAGCATCAAAGATGAACAGCAGCAGTGTCATTTGTATGAACATAACGGTCTGGCTGGCATTAACACCACCAAAGTTGATCCAACTGAAGATAAATGCCAACCCGATGATAGGAGCTCCATAGCGAATGTAGGGAATTCGCCTGCCTAGTTTGCTCTTTGTTCGATCACTGATGTACCCAAATAATGGGTCGTTTACCGCATTCCAGATTCCAAATAAAATCCAGACTGTTGCAACCAACCCTGGATTCATGCCTCTGAAACTGGTAAAGTAATAGGTTAAGCCAATACTGACGATAAAAGTATTCAACATGGCTGTCGCTGCATCCGCAATGGATACCCATATTCGACTTTTTAAGGGCACCTTTTCTTCATATAAAACCTGATTTTCTATCATAATCACCTCAATTATCTAATTTGAAAACGATTTGGTTCTCTACTAAAAATTCACGAACAACACTTTCATATTCAACCTGGTTATCCCAGAAAGAAGTAGCATGCTCAGCGTCATTGGGAATATATATTTTCTTCGGACCAGAAACCTTATTTTCATACAACTCATATGCCATAGAAACAGGAATAAAATCATCCTGTTCCCCATGGATAAAAAGCATAGGTGCATGGATGTTTTGAACATCCTTTTTAGGGGAAATTTTATGAAAATCCATACCCGTGAATACTTTACTCATGATATTAGCCAGGTGGAGAAATGGAAAAGCAGGTAAGTGGAAATCCATTTTAAGGCGATATTTCAACTGATCCCATAGGTCACTGAAGCTACAATCTTCAATGATGAATTTAATCCTTGGGTCAATGGCTGCATGTTGGATCGATATTGCAGCGCCCATCGATTCACCATGCGTACCAATCATCGCGTCAGATCCAACTTTCTGTTGGATCCAATCAACGATCATTTTTAGATCATATTTCTCGTAGTAACCAAAGGTTGAGTTTTTTCCACCACTATTACCATGATAGCGATTGTCATAAATAAAAATATTAAAACCCAGGTTTCGGAAAATTTTCATATATTTAACTGAGCCAAATAAAGTATAGGTGATTCCATGGGAAAAAATAATCACCTTGTTGGACCCTTCTATTGGAAAATAAAGCCCATAGATTGAATAACCGAATTGGGATTGTAATATAACCTCTTCCTTTATCCAGAACTGGTATTCCTCCTCAATCAATCTACCTTTTTCTATTTCAATACCATAAGTCTCTTCAAAACCAAACCTTTTTGGATAAACCACCTTGGCAGCAAATACATAACCAATCAAAATTGAAACAAAGAAGAGAAAAAGCACAACAATTAATAAAACCAAAAATACCTCCAAACTCCTTATGTAAATTATTTATTAAGCAACATCGTTTAAATGCTTTTTTGTAGAGTGTCGTTCATATCCCTCAAAATTTTTTCTGAAATTGGTCACGCTTCTGTATTTCCGTTCTAATTTTTTCTGAAAATGCTCACGTTTTTATTTATCTTATCGTTCCCATTTTTTTCCCGTCGCAAGCGCCACACAGTTGTAAGCACCGTCATAAATTCCGATACTCTTATTCTTCACAATTGACTCACAGAACAACTCCAACAAATCATTGTGATTGACCAACATATCGATAGCTTGCAAAGTCAATGGTATGGTTGTGGCTTCTACAGTACCATCTCCCAATTCAGCTCCACGAATAGCTCCCCACTTCTCATGTCCACCTACCCGAGCATTAAAAATCTTCGGTATTGGATAAAATGCCAATTCACTGGGTTTCGTAATCATCACATCCACTACACGCATCAGATAATTGGTAGAATAGACTGCATGGAAGGTGTTGTCATGTAAGAATACGTGCACACCATGGGCAGATTGTTCTCTGATTTGATCAGCCAATGCTTTTGTATCTTCCCAATCAAAATGGGTTTGAATCTCCACTGAACTGTCCTTTAATTCACCTTGCTAACCAGGTCCAGTTATCCTTATGATCTCCAAGATTTACGAATAACGCCATTTTTCCACTCTTTACCAGTGGAATGCTATATTCGATGATTGCCTTAAATAATTCGCGTTGCGCACCTGCGCCGCCCATGGTTAGAAGAATTCTGCGGGGTTCTTTGTTTTTCATCCTGCGGATCCGGGCGGCGCAATCTCCCTCGATGTTCTCGACCAATTCGTGATCAATATGCGCACCTGTGTAATACACAGCATCAGTTGGTGCGGGTTTCATGATCTTTTCGTTTTCATCAAAACCGCGCATTGTTCTAAAACCATAGTATGCCGATGGGGATTGAATTCCATGTTTGGCACCTTCTGTTAATTGAAATGCCATTGGCCAGTTGTCAAACACCATATCAACGACATTTGTCATTCCACCTGCGACTGCACCCATACAATTCCACATGTGTGAAGTCAGCATGGGAATATCAGATGGTAATGCCTGATAAAGATTCCGAAATAGTTCGGACATTTTGTAATCTTTTATATTGGTCTTCAGGAATCTCCACGGCCAGGTAACAATCCAGGCATTCAAAATAGAGTTGAGTATTGGTAATGATGGGTCACCTGTGGTTAAAGATTCCCAAATATATTTATTAAAGAAAGAATTACGTTGAGATAGCCTGGAATAGCGACTGTAATTGGTATTACACCAATTAATAACATCCGTAGTGATGCCAGGAACCGCCAATAAATCCAACCAGAGAGGTGTGTACCCCATTGCCCTGGCGCAGGAAGCACCTGCCATTGCAATGCGATAGTGTCCATACCCCATTCTAATAGTAGAAATCACAACACTTCCCGTTGACGGAAGAGAATCCCCGGAGTCCCCCCGAACAATATCGTTTATGCCTAATACATCACCAAGATAATGATTGGATTGGACACTGAGCGTATATTTTTCGTTCGGATCATATTGAAATTTCTTTACAAAAAATTGTTGCCAGCGGTCTGTAGCTTTTGATTTTCTTTCGGACAGCTCATTTTCAAATAAAGTATATTTTCCATTAATTTTCTTCATTGCTGATCTCCAATGTGACGTAAAAATGGATTAACGACAAATATTTTTGGTTACCTTTCACCTCCTGTCAGTAAATGGAGCTGTTGATTTTCGCTCGATCAAGCGAACAGGTAAACGATGAGAAATTGATTTTTGTTCAGGCTGATCGATCTTTGTTATTAACATGAGTGCGG
Organism: uncultured Chloroflexia bacterium; assembly: GCA_963765655.1. Lineage (GTDB taxonomy): Bacteria > Chloroflexota > Anaerolineae > Anaerolineales > Anaerolineaceae > UBA6170. Next base: position 200,168 of record CAVXXH010000005.1, on the reverse strand, counting down.
CTTCCTGACCAATTCGATTAATATCCTGGTGGATTGTTGTTAATGGTGGATCAAAGTAGGAAGCCAATGGCATGTCATCGAAACCGATGACGGAATAATCATCCGGTACCTGGTATCCGAAATCCCGTAAAGCACGAATAGCTCCAATCGCCATGCGATCATTTTGAGCAAAAACGGCTGAAAATGTAATTTTTTCTTCCAAAGCGTTTTTTATATCCTGGTAACCTGAGGTAGCTGTCCAATCACCAGTCATGATGAGCCTATCGTCACACTTAATCTGTGCTTCTTCAAGGGCCTCGCAATACCCTTTTGTGCGGTCCTGGGTACATGCATCCGTTTCTATACCTTTAATACATAAAATCTCACGATGCCCCAGGTCTATCAGATGTTGAACAGCCAATTTTCCCGCAGCTTCATCATCCAGTGCTACCCAGCCTATATCTTGATTATTCGAGTCATCACCAACAAAGATAGTTGGAAAATTATCAGGAATATGCTCAAAACGTTTATCTACATATGGGTTGATTACGATGAGACCATCAATCCTGCGATAACCTACCAGCTGAATGATCAAATCAGCAAATGAATCAGCATCAGCAGCGGAAGAAGATAGAATGAAATAACCCTTATTTCGCGCCTCCTGTTCAGCACCCTCAATTATGCTGGCAAAAGTAAAATCGGTCAGATTTGGAGCGATACAGGCCAAAGTCCTGGTTTTTCCATGTGCCATAGAACGAGCAATTGCACTGGGTTTGTAATCAAGCTTCTTAATCGCAGCTTCAACTCTTTTACGAGTTTCTGGTCTTACTCTCTCTATATTATTAATGACACGCGATACTGTCTGATGCGAAACACCAGCAACACGCGCGACATCACGGATAGTTGGATGAAATTCAATCATTTTATATTGAGATTATTCAATCAAAAAGAGAAATGTTACCGGTAACGTGACCGGTAACATAATAATACAAAACTAAAGATTAATTGTCAATAACCAATTTTCAACATGTTAACCAATTTTCATCACCAATTTTCATCAATCAAAACATATTTTGGTATTGATAGTTTTATTACCGGCTATTGTTTCTTTCAATCATGTTATTTCGGAAATTCAGAAATTTATCATTCAAAAAATTTTAAATGAATTAGTTCTCCGGACTCGCCAAACAAAATATCGGCTGGTTTAATTTCCCGATGGATAATCTTCCTTTGATGAGCATGATTGAGTGCTACAGCAAACGGAATCATGATTCTACTCACTTTTTCGAACGTTAATCGAGTTTGAGAGTATTATATTGATGTACCGTGAGAAACAAAGCGAATTACCAGAGCAGGAATGCTGTTATCTTCTTCATAATCCCCTACCTTTTAGATTTTGGGCTACAAAAGAAAGGAAAACAATGAATGCTTTCCTTTCCGGTTTGTGCCAAATAATCAGGAGGAGAAATCAAAAATCTTAACTTAGATTATCTTGTTATTCACTTTCTACCTTACGCCTAATAACAAATCCATCGTTAGCTGATCAAGTAATTCATAAGTCAGACCACGTTTGCCAATCTCTACCCTATCAAATTTTGCAGCTCGAATGTTCTTCAATCTTTCAGGACTATAAGCACCAAGCAAAGCCAATGCACCTTCTTTATCTGCATTTATTTCCGCAAGCAAAGCTTGAATTTCTTTGTCACTATTCCATTGTTCTGCTTTTTCTTTTAAGATCAAGTATGTTCGCATACAACCGCGACCAAAATCTTTTACGCCTTCATAATCTTCAGTCCGGAAAGCATGTGCATCAAAATGGCGGGCACCGTCATATTTGACATCTTCAAGAAATTTGACTAAAAAGAACGCGCTTTTTATATCAGCCATTCCAAAACGAAAATCCTGATCATAGCGCCCGAATTTCTGGTCATTCAAATCGATGTGGAAAAGTTTGCCAACTTCCCATGCTTGCGCAACACCATGCAGGAAATTCAAACCTGCCATGTGCTCATGAGCTGTCTCAGGATTCACACCAACCATATCAGGGTGATCTAAAGTTGCGATGAAAGCTAACATATGACCGATGGTGGCATTATATAAATCGCCGCGGGGTTCGTTAGGTTTTGGTTCCAAGGCAATCTTCATGTCATATTTCTTGTCCAGAATATATTCACAAAAGAAATTTAGTGCTTCCCGGTTGCGTTTAATGGCATCCACTGGATTTTTTGCAGCATCCGTTTCAACTCCTTCTCGACCACCCCAAAATACGTATACTTTTGCCCCAAATTCAGCTCCTAAATCAATTGCATCTAAAGTTTTTTGAATAGCATACGTTCTTACACGAGGGTCATTGGATGTAAAAGCACCATCTTTGAAGATTGGATCTGTAAAAAGATTCGTCGTAGCCATGGGAACTACTAAACCAGTTTCTTTTAATACCTTGTGGAAATCACTTTTTATTTGATCCCGTTCACTCGGGGTTGCATCAATAGGAATCAAATCGTTGTCATGGAGGTTTACTCCCCATGCCCCAATTTCAGCAATCATCCTGGCAATATCCATCGGGGATTTACGTTCACGGGTAGGTTCTCCGAAAGGATCCCGACCAACACTGCCGAGTGTCCAAAGACCAAATACAAATTTATCCTCAGGTTTAGGTTGAAATCGATCTGACATTTTATCTCCTATAAAAACTAAAATAAAAATTTTTGCGTTAATCCATCGCGGGGTTTTTATTCTTCTTCTTCCATGGGAGAAAGCACTGGAGTTACATGACTCCACACCATGAAAAGTAATAATGATATTAAAACGATCATAAAGCTAATCTTAAATAAGACCATGGATAATGGTTGAAGCATCATTATTATTCCAATAATTATTCCGGCGATTAAAATCAGATTTAATAAATTGTACAATTTTTCGGAAACTCGACCTCTTAACAATTGGCCAGTGATATTTATTAAGAAAATGTAAACTAGCAAAATTGCTACAAAATAACAAATAAAGGGGACGGCAATTAAAATGACATTGTCGATTTGTGTTTGTTCTGGAATACCAGGTAAAACGAAATTCTGATAGAGAATTCCAAGGATAACAATAACAACTGATATGATCAGTAAAATAAAAGGAGGGCGAATTTTTTTATTGGTCATTTACTTCACCTCAAAAATTGATTACCAGGCAGGTTATTTAGACCTGCCTGGTTGTTTAAATTAGTACTTGATATCAACCTGTTTCTTTGTTTCAGCAGATTTTAGAATTGAATCGCAAATGACTGCTGCCTTATATCCATCATAGAATGTTGCACCATAGGGCGATACGTCTTTATCATTCACAATACAATCAATAAAGTGAGTCAATTCATGGATGAATGTGTGTTCCCAGCCGATAATATGACCATGGGGCCACCAATTGCTATACCAGGGATGATAACCTTCGGTGATGCTTACGTTACGAAATCCCTGTGTATTGGACGGTTCTTCACCTACCCAAAGCACATCCAATTCATTCATTCGCTCTAAATTAAATTTTATTGAACCTAGCTCTCCGTTGATTTCTAATACTTCACCGTTCTTGTGTCCAGCTGCGAACCGTGAAGCTTCTAGAGTGCCAATTCCGCCATCTGCAAATTCTACACAGGATACAAAAGCATCATCAACTTCAACTTTGAAGGTGTTTTTTCCATCAGGTCCATCGCGCCTGTCAATAAAAGTTTTTGCCATTGCACTAACTGCTTTAATATCTCCAACCAGAAAATGAGCCAGATCGATAATATGAGCACCCAAATCTCCCAAGGCACCTGATCCAGCTAATTTTTTGTCGAGTCTCCAGATCGCTGGTGTTCCATAGTGAGGCATAATCCATTCCTGAAGATACACAGCCCGGAAGTGATAAATCCGGCCAAGCTTTCCACTGCTTATGAGATCTTTTGCAAGCCGAATGGCGGGAACAAATCGGTAGTTGAAAGCAACCATATTCTTAACCTTTGCTTTTTCGACCGCTTCAACCATGCTCATAGCTTCTTCAGCTGTACGTGCAATCGGTTTCTCGCAAAATACATGTTTTCCGGCTTTTGCTGCTTCAATGGATGGTAGCGAATGAACTGCATTCGGACCACAATTATCAAAAATCTCTACCTTTGGATCCTCAACTATTTGTCTCCAATCCGTATAGGCTCTTTTGTAACCATAGCGTTTAGCTGCTTCATTTACAGCGTCAGCATTTGTACCAGCGATAGCTTCTAAAACCGGTATAGCGGGTGGAGGATACATCATGTAAGGAATGGTTTTATAAGCATTTATATGAGCTTTGCCCATAAATGCATAACCCAACATTCCAATTCCAATATCCTTTACCTCACCCGTACTTTTAGGTCCAGCCATCGTTGTGAAACCAGTTTCTTTTTCTGACATATTACCTCCTCAAAATCATTTTTTCCAAAATGAAACTTGCAAATTGAACCAATTTGACTTTATTTTTTAGAAGCAAAAGCAGCATCAAATGCTACATCCGATGCAGCAAAATCTTGGGATTTAATCATCGCCAAAGCTTCTGGAGCGCCCCAATCACGATTCATACCACTATCTTCCCACTCAATGGAGAGTGGGCCAGAATAACCAAATCGATTCAGAGCACGAATCAATCGATCCCATTTAACATCACCATGTCCAGGAGAGACAAAATCCCATCCACGTCTATGGTCTCCAAAATCCAAATGACTTCCGAGTATACTGGCGCGACCATTTAACTGAAGTCGTGAATCTTTTACATGAACATGGAATATTCTTGCCCCAAATTCATTGATGAATTCAACAGGGTCAATAAACTGATGAATGAAATGTGAAGGATCAAAATTAAACCCAAAGGAGGGGTGATTGTTGACGGCCTCTAAGGCTCGTTGTGATGTGACAAGATCGTAGGCAATTTCTGTGGGATGCACTTCAAGACCAAATTTCACATCATTTGCTTTGAAAACATCCAAAATGGGAAGCCACATATCTGCAAAAAATTGATAGCCTCTGTTTATCATATCCTGGGTTGTGGGTGGAAAGAAATATAAATTCTTCCATACGGGACTACCTGTAAAACCATTTACAACTTTCAGCCCCATTTTTTTTGCAGCGACTACGGTATCTTTAAGTTCTTGTTGAGCACGTGCGCGAACACCGTCGGGACTACCATCTCCCCAAAGTCGATCTGGTAAAACAGCGCGATGTCGTTCATCAATCGGGTCATCCGCCACACATTGCCCAACCAGATGAGTGCTGATCGCAAAACATTTTAAGTTGTATTTGTTGAGGATATCCCATCTACTTTGGACATAGCCATCATCTGATAAAGCTTTATCCACTTCAAAGTGATCTCCCCAGCAAGCCAATTCGAGGCCATCAAAACCCCATGCACTGGCTTTCTTGGCAACATCTTCAAGGGTCAGGTCAGCCCACTGACCGGTAAATAAAGTAATAGGTCTGCTCATGATTGTTTCCTTTCGAAAATTATTTATTTATAATCTGGCAACATGATTAATTTTCCGCCCTGCATGGCGGATTCGTGCGCCAGAATACCTACAGATGTCCAATTTGCAGATTCAAACACATTTGGAAATGGATCACGATCCTCCAACACAGCCATCAGGAATTCATGTGCGAGATGTGGATGCGATCCTCCATGGCCTGAGCCTTGTAAGAAGGAAAGATGTTTGTTCTCTTCCATATCATAAACACACTTTGTTGTGAATTCCTGAATTCCTTCGGGAAGAAGATGGGCATAATCTTTTAGTTGTACATGTTCTGCATCTTCTTTTCCCAAATGTACAACCGGTTCTTCATTGGAAAGCAATTGCCATTCAAAACTCAACTTACTACCATATACATCAAAACTTTCGATATATTGGCGAGCTACATCAAACAAGGAGCGTGTGACTTCTGCAGAAAGATCTGAATTTTTTAATTTAATATGAGCTGTTTCCACTGCGAACGGAGACCCATAGATGGGAATAAGATGCTCAGCTATTCTTCCTGAACCAAAGCATGAAACATATTCAGCCATCTGGCCACCCATGGCAAGACATGGACTGACGACATGGGTAGCATAATGCATTGGTGGCAATCCTTCCCAGTAACCCGGCCAACCATACATGTCTTGCTGATGACTCGCACGCAAGAATTGGATCTTCCCTAATTTTCCAGTATCTCTTAATTCTTTGACATATAGATATTCTCGGGAATAGATGACGGTTTCCATCATCATGTATTTTTTTCCAGATTCTTTTTGTGCTTCAATGATTTGCCAACACTCATCTACTGATGTAGCCATGGGAACAGTACAAGCAGTGTGTTTACCTGCTTTGAGAGCTGCAATACTCATTCTGGCATGTTCATGGATTGGTGAATTAATATGAACAATATCGATATTTGGATCCTCTAACATTTCATCAAAACTGGAATATCTTTTTTCAACACCGAAAGCGTTCCCGATTTGATTTAATTTGTCTTCTGATCGTTGGCAAATTGCATACATATTTGCATTAGGGTGACGTTGGTAAATTGGGATGAATTCTGCACCAAAACCAAGTCCAACAATTGCCACATTCAATTTCTTTGTCATAATACCTCCAATAATTGGTGAATTTTTTACTTCAAGAGTTCTTTGAGGAAAACGACACCATCTGCTGCCAGTGCATCCTGTGTTACTGCCAAGGGACGCCAAATCGCTGCAGCTTTTGCGATACTTTTAACTTTATTCGTGAAAGATTCAATAACCAGAACGCCATCGAAATTTACATCCTTCAACGCTTTGGCTACCTCTGTCCAGGGAACATGACCAGCACCAGGGGTTCCTCGATTATTCTCATTGCTATGAACCTGGAGAAGACGTGATCCTATTAAACGAATTGCATCACCCAATGAATTCTCTTCTATATTCATGTGGAATGTATCTGCCATAACTTTACAGGATGGGTGATTAACCCGATCAACCAGTTCTACGACTTGCTCAGCTGTAGTTATAAAACTCGTTTCAAACCGATTTAATGCTTCAACACCGAGAAGAACGTTTTTACTGGCAGCATACTCTGAAAGATCTTTCAGCGTTTTTACCAGAATTTTCATATCTTCTTCACGTTCCTCAGCTGTTTGTTGCCAGGTACGACCAACAGCGGAATAAAATGGACCTACCAGATTAGTCCCACCCATTTCAGCAAGGCCATCCACACAAGCCTTCAGATAATTCAATCCATTCTCGCGTACATCCGGATCTGGATCGAGCAAATCTCGATCGGGACTCATGGCAGCACATACACTGATGGAAAAAATTCCGGCTTCATTAATCGTCTCTTTACATTTCTTAAAGTCCAGATCCTTAGGATCATCAACAGGTATTTCGATGTGATCAAAACCCATTTTTGCAACCAAAGGAGCTATTTTTTCCAATTCCACGTTCGTTAGTGGAGCCGTCCAAACCCATGTATTGACACCGAATTTCATATGTATCTCCTTTTCAATTATTTTTACAAGCGATTAAGAAATCCGATCACCTTGTTGATCAAAGTAATGGATATTTTCTTTCTTTATATCAAAATGCACATTTTCACCCACCTTGAGATCAATCAGGCCCGTAACCAAGGAGATCAGGTTTAATTCTCCATTCGTAATATGGACAATGGTCTCAACACCTAAAGGTTCGGTGAGTGCAATCACACCAGAGAATTCTCCTTCTTGTGAAAGAGTAACATCTTCAGGACGAATACCCATTGAAAAGTATTCAAGTGCTTGATCTCCAGGAGGTATCGGAAGAAAGATTTCTGAGCCAATAATGATACATTTACCATCAAGTATTTTTCCATTGACAAGATTAATTCTTGGAGTACCAACTAATTTGGCAACAAAAGTATTAATGGGTCGATCATAAATATCATCGGGAGTACCAACCTGGACCAATTTACCTCGGTCAAGAATTCCGATCCTGTCAGCCATTGTCAATGCTTCGATTTGATCATGCGTAACATATAGAGTCGTAATACCTTCTCCCTTTTGGAGATGTTTTAGTTCAACACGTAACGCCTCACGTAATTTTGCATCCAAATTTGATAAAGGTTCGTCCATTAAAAATACATGCGGTCGACGAACAATTGCACGACCAATAGAGACTCTCTGCATTTCCCCACCTGAAAGTTGGGCTGTTTTCCTGTTTAATAAATGGGTGATGCGTAATTTCTCTGCTGCCTCATTGATCATTTCCTTAATCTTCGGCTCAGGGAGTTTACGGCCTGGAGCGCGAAGAGGAAAAGCCATATTTTCATAAACGGACATTGTTGGGTAAAGAGAATATTGTTGGAAAACAATGGCAACATCACGATCAGCAGGTGATAACGAATCAGCGATAATATTGTTAAATAGAACATGTCCTGTTTCAGGTTTTTCCAGGCCTGCAATAACCCTTAATGTTGTAGTTTTTCCTGCTCCTGTCGGTCCAAGAAGCACAAAAAATTCTCCATCATTTACGGAGAAAGAAATATCTTTAAGTGCTGTAATATTTCCAAATGATTTCGTGATATTTTGTAGGGATAATTCACTCATTATTAATTCTCCCTTTGCAAAGCAAGTTGGGTTGTTGGATTGAAGAAACGTACCATTCTTGGATTTATCTCAAAGTTTACCTTTGTACCAGTAGTGATTGATTCGCCACGGATCGTCCTTACCCTGATATTTGTATCCTCGTCCAGAGCTAAGTCAAGCATCAGGTTACTGCCGTTCATTTCCACTAAAAACAATGTTGCTTTGAGATCATTATCAGGACTGATTGTTGCTGCTTCTGGACGAAATCCAACAATAATTTCTGAATCTTTGCCTAATTGTTTTTCAATAATATCTATGCAATCTATTGGGGGTTGATAAACATTTTCACCAGGTAATGTGATCATGCCATTTAAATAATGACCTTTAATCATATTCATACCTGGGCTACCTATAAAATTGGCAACAAAAGTATTGGCCGGGTTATGATAGACTTCAGCGGGTGTACCAACTTGTTGAACAGTTGCATCAGACATAACCACAATCCTATCGCCCATTGCCATAGCTTCCACCTGATCATGTGTTACATAAACAGATGTTGCATTCTGTGAAATGTGAAGCTCTTTGATTTCAGCCCTCATTGTCTCTCGAAATTCAGCATCGAGAGCTCCAAGTGGTTCATCCATTAGGAATGCAGCTGGCTTACGAACAAGCGCTCGTGCTAATGCCACTCTCTGCTGGTCTCCGCCACTTAAGGCACCTGGTCGACGTTTAAGTAAATGTTTGATATTTAATAACTTAGCTACATCCTTCACACGTTGTTCAATTTCATGTTTCTTAACATTTTGAGCCTGGAGCGTGAAAGCGATATTTTGCCAGACAGAGAGATGAGGATAAAGGGCATAGAATTGGAACACATATGCGATATCCCGAGCGCTGGGATGTGCCCATGTTACATCACGATTATCCAGAAAAATATTTCCACTGCTAACAGTTTCCAATCCTGAAATCATTCGTAAAGTGGTAGTTTTTCCACAACCAGATGGACCAAGCAAAACAACAAACTCGCCACTTTTAACTGTTAAATTTAAAGGTTTTACAGCATATTTTTCTGCAAATTTCTTTGTAACATCGCGTAATTCAATAGTCGCCATTAATATTCTGCTCCTTTACCGGCGCACAGCGCCAAATGTTACACCACGTAAAAGGTAATTGCGCAATGCAAATGTAACGATCGCGACCGGGATCAAGAATCCCATAGCTCCAGCTGCTATTTGTGCCCATTCAATTCCTCCAGTTCCAAGTACTGAAGGAATGCTCGGAGGCGCAGTACGTGCTTTTTGTGCTGTCAACATAACTGCAAATGCATATTCATTCCAGGCAAAAATGAGACAAAATACCGTTGTTGCTGCAATCCCGGTAATCGTTTGTGGAAGTACGATCTTAAAAAATGCCTGAAGGCGGCTGTAACCATCTACAAGCGCAGCTTCTTCATATTCTTTCGGTATTTCATCAATGAAACCCTGAAGCAACCAAACTGAGAACGATAGGTTGAATACTGTATATAAAATAATCAATCCAATCGTCGTGTCATATAAACCAAGTTGTCGGTAAAGAAGGAAAATTGGAATTGTAACAACCACAGGAGGAAGCATTCTGGTACTCAAAATGAAAAACAGGATGTCCCCTTTACCGGCGATTTTAAATCGACTGAATGCGTAGGCTGCAAATAAACCAAATGTCACGGATAGAATAGTGGAAACACCAGCAGTTATGATAGAGTTTTTCAAGTATCCAACATATTCACTACTTCCAACAATTTGCTGTCCTCTATTCAACATTACTTTTTCATACCATTTCAAATCTGGATCACTCTTAAGTTCATTCAATCCTTGCGCTTCGGTTACCTGGCGTCGTTGGGTTAATAATCCAATAAAGCCTTCCATACTTGGTTGGAAGAAGACTTTTGGGGGAGCTGCAACAGCATCTGCTCGAGATTTAAGAGAAGTCAATGCCATCCAAATAACTGGTATCAAAACAACTACTGCTATAAGCACCGATATAATGGCTTTGATATTCCTGGAAAAAATGGATTTCGTTGTAACTTTATCGACTCGGGAAGCAAAATTGATTTGTTTTTTATTTGAGGTAGCCATTTATTAACCCTCTTTCGCTTTATTTAATGCAGTTATATATAAGTTGCTGACAGCGATAATTACTACAAGAACAATGACAGCCAGAGCACTTGCTTCCCCTGTCTTAAATTGGCCTAAAAAGGCTCGGGTATAAATATCAACTGAAATTACACGTGTCGAAGCACCTGGTCCACCCCCCGTTAGACCCATCACCAGATCAAAGCTTTTAAACGCCTCAATTGTTCGGAAAAGGACCGCTATCATCACCAAAGGGGCTACCTGAGGTAATGTAATTTTCCAAAATTGGAACCAGGAACTTGCCCTATCTATCACTGCTGCTTCATATAAGTATGCAGGTATTGCACTTAATCCTGAAAGAACCAATAACATCACAAAAGGAGACCACATCCAGACATCAACAATCACAATCGCCCATAATGCCAAATCTGATTTTGCTAGCCAGTCTGTCGTTAACGGAACTCCCAACCACGAGATGAGATAGTTAAAAATTCCATAACCCGGATTAAACATTAATTTCCAGAATAACCCCACGACAACAGGTGAAAGCATCATAGGAATCAATATGATTGTTGTAATGATTCCACTTCCAAAAAATTTTTCACGCAATAACATTGCAAGGCTAAAACCAATAACTGTTTGCAAAATGACTGAGCTAATTGCATATTTCCCAGTGATTGCAAAATAATTCCAAACTTGTTCATTGCTCAGCAAATTTTTAAAATTATCAAACCCGACCCAAATGGGAAGTTGATTTCCGATTACTGAATACTTAGTAAAACTCAAAAAAACGCTGTAAAAAAGAGGAAAAATATTGATAACAATTAACAATATTAACGTTGGCCATATAAATAAATTGACTAAAGCGCGTTCACTCAAATCCCATTTTCCACTTTTTTGAAAATTAGTGACTTTTGTCATTTTCTACCTCTATATGGAGTGCTTGCTAAAAAACCTTGAAAAAGTGGTGGGGATGTTTCCCCACCACTTTTTATTAATTGAAACTACTCTAAGACACCGTTGTCAACTAAAATTTGATGTTGTTCTTCAGCAAGTTGATCTAAGAGTGCTTGTGGATCACCCTGACCATCTACAATATATGGATGGAGGAGACGATTGACTGGTTCAAGCATTTGTCCAAAAACTGGAATATTCCAGAAGTCTTTCACCATTTGCATGGAATCAGAAAAAGCTTGATTGTATGGGGTGTTTGTAAGGAATTCTTCAGAGGCTAATACTGATTTGTTACAGGTATAACCACCTACTTTTGCCCATTCTTGTTGGACTCGATCTGATGAGAACCATTCGATGAAATCCATAGAAGCTTGTTGGCGTTCATTTGAAGTGTAAGATAAGACACTTAATCCCTGACCACCTAAAGCAACATAGGCTTCACCAGTAGGACCTTTAGGTCCAGCAAAGAATCCTGTTACCTCTGCAAATGGACTTACTCCAGGATTTGCAAGTGATGGGAAGAACGCAAAGTAATTCATGATCATCGCAGCCTGTCCGGAAATATATGCATCATTCATTTCAGCATAGAATGCATTAGAGGTTCCTGGAGGGGCAAATTTGTAAAGTTCGCGATAGAATTTTAATGCTTCCACAGCTTCAGGGGAGTTAACTACACCTTTGACCTCAAATGTTTCTGGATCAAACCATCCCGAACCCCATGAAAAGAGGACATTCTCATAACCCATGATCATGCCATCATAATCTTTTTGGGTGTAAACACCAACACCATACTTCACACCATTTTTTGGATCATCAGGTCTTGTGAAGAATTCAGCAATATCATAAAGTTGATCCCAGGTTTCAGGTGTGGTAAGTGGATAGCCATATTTGGCTTCAAATGCTTCCATTTCAGCAGGATCTTCAAATAAATCTTTACGATAAGCCCAACCAACTGCATCACCTTCGGTGGGGTAAGCCCAGTATTTTCCACTACCAACTGGATATTCTCCATAATACTTTAGCGTGGCTTCTGTAACTGTCTGATCAATCCCTTTGGATTTCATGAAATCAGTCAGGTCAACATAATGGCCTTGCGTTGCACCTTGACCAGTCCATTGGCTATCACCGACGACCATGTCATAAGTATCAGATTTGGCAGCCCACTGTGAGGCCATCAAATCATAAAATGAACCCCATGGTTCTTGAACAACATTCACTTTGATGCCGGTTTCTTGCTCATACAAGTTACCAATTTCCTGCAGATAATTCGCAGGATCCCATTCAGCCCAAAGAATTGAAAGCTCTGTAACACCGGTGGTATCAACTGCTGGTTCTTCTGCAGCCGGTTCTTCCACAACTGGTTCTTCTGCAACAGGTTCAACAGCTTTTGGGGTACAAGCTGAGAGCACCAAAGCAAATACAAACAATAAATATAGTATTTTTTTCATTTCTTCAATCTCCTTATAGATTTGGTTTAATTTTCTGATTCAGTCCAAAAATATTTTTTCCAGTGACCTCCTGTTTCTATTTGTTATCAAAAATGTGAGAATTGTTATGAGGTTCTGAAAGGATCATCTGATACACAGTCGCTATACCCCCCATAACACATGATTTTAATCCATTCTTTCCCAACACAACTTTTGTGCTTTCCCTGTTCCAATATAGTGCTCGATTTGTCAATTCCTGGTTAATTTCTGGCTCTAATATTTCCCAAGCGGAGCTTAAAATACCACCAAGAACGATAATCCCAGGATTCAGGGCATTAATGAGGGATGATATCCCTATACCAAGATGACGCCCTACTTTTTTCAAGGATTCCAACGCTACCCGATCGTTTCGTTTGGCTGCATCAATGATTAGATCGGTATTAAGTAAATCAAGATTATGCCCACAGGATTCTTGGAGAATGGAAGTTTCTCCTTTTACCAGAGCTTCGTGAACATATTTGAAAAGAACTTTTTGACTGGCTTGTGTTTCCCAACAACCACGGTTTCCACAACCACATATTTCACCATTAGGGTCAGCCGTCATATGACCAAATTCACCTGCCATACCACCAACACCGCGCAATAATTGTCCCTCTCGAAGCATGCCACCACCAAGGCCAACACCCACAGATAGATATAAGACATCATCATAAAGGAGTGCATTGCCAAAAAAGTATTCACCTAGGGTGGCAAGGTTAGCTTCATTGTCAACAAAAATTGGAGCATCAAACTCAGAAGATAAAATTCTCTTAAGAGGAATATCTTTCCATTGTAAATTCGGAGCAAAAAGCAGGCAACCAGATTCGAAATCAACTAAACCAGGTACTCCGAGAGCAAGACCCAGAAAATTATTACCCACGGATTTAGTACATTTATTTTGAGCTTTCTTGAGGATAGAAATAAGCATTTCAATTACAATCGCAGGGTCTAAATTAGGTTCAATTTTTCTTGTTACTTCAAATAGAATCTTTGGGGAAAAATCAGTTCCAATCACCGAAATAAAATCAACACCTATCTCAGAACTCAGAATAAATCCAGCTTCTGGATTAAGAACCAATAGAGAAGATGGTCTTCCAATACCTGAATTCTTTACACCTAATTCTTTAACAAATTTCTTATCAATTAATTCATTAACAAGATTTGAAATCGTTGCTTTATTTAATCCAGTTCTTTCTGCGAGAACCGCCCTCGAAATTGGTGTTTCAATCCGAATATGGTTTAATATTGCAGATAAATTTATCTGCCTGAGTAGAGTTTGATCACCTGCCTGATATTTTTGTTTTCCAACCATGCTAGTTTAAATCTCACCTTGAGTTATTAATTTTGAAACTGGTTTGAGTTGTGAAATATTTGAAATATTGAGGTTGTTATTTTTTTACTTTGGTTACTTTGTTTATTTAATAGATAAACTAATAATAGCAAAAATAAAAATAATGTCAACTACTTTTTTTTAAATTTCTAGGAATATGACGATTTTTGTTAAATCATTCTTCCAGGTCAATCAAATTAATATTTCCATTTTAGGAGTCAAATTCGATCCATCTTATACAATTTTCGATTACCGGTTGGTAATAATAACCATTATTTTAATTTGCTTTAAGGCCGTAAGTATTCTAAAATAATGATTACTTGCAAAAAAATTTCTTATTTCCATAACAATAATTACTCATTCCAGCCAGATTTTTTTCACAATCGTTACAACTAAATTTTTTTAAAAAATATTTCCAGATTTTTCAGATTATTGGTTTTTATAAGCTTTATTTGATTTGAACCTTAACTATTTTTTAATGCATAATCAAAAAAATTTCAAGATAGACCTGGAATTATTTCAATGATAATTCCAGTATTGGATAAAATTTTATCCAATACTGGATATCACAATATCAACCCAATCAACGGAGGGAATAATGAATTTTGTATCGTCTATTCTACAAACTAAAGGACATGATGTCTATTCTGTCAAAAAAGACACGCCAATCATCGATGTTTTAGATTTGATGGCACAAAAGGGAATTGGAGCAGTTCTCGTCATGGAAGACGAGAAAATTGCTGGTATCTTTTCTGAACGAGATTTCGCTCGCAAGGTTGCACAAACCAGGACCTTGAGTTTGGATATTCCAGTCAGTGAATTGATGACAAAAGAAGTTTTTGTTATCTCCCCTGAAGAGACAATCGATGAATGCATGGCTGTCATGTCACGCTCCAAAATCCGTCACCTACCTGTAATCAAAGATGAAAAATTGGTTGGTGTGATCAGCATTGGGGATGTTGTTAGAATCAGCATTGAGGATAAAGACCTCCAAATCCAAAGTATGGAAAAATACATCTTTGGATACGGATATGGCCAATAGAAAAAATTCTCCGCTTCCATTTATCCTCCTACTGGAAAAAATCAAGTCAATAATCTATTAATTCAATTAACAAAACGGTTAATGAGAATTGCTCCCAGATCATATTTTCAGTGATCTGGTTTTGAAATTTTCACCCATTCAAATAAAATTAGAATTGGTGATTTTTTGGTTGTAGATTTTGTCCAATGATCCTGTTTTAGGAATTATGGTATCATTCGGTCTTACAAATTTTATGATGGTGAGCATTATGAAACCTTCCTTCTCCATTTCCAGCAATTTCTTTTTATCCGTTCTTTTTTCATTCAGTCTTCTGGTTGGATGTACACAAACCCCACTTCCAGTCCCAACGCAGGATCAGTCCATCATTGTTGCTGCGGTAGTTGAAACAATTAACGCCCAAAATACTCGGGATGCCTTGCTCCATCCAACCAGCACTCCTTTACCAACCGAAACACAGGTTCAACCAACACCTACCACTATCCCTGCAACTGAAACGCCAACGATAACCATTGTTCCTTCTGAAACTGCCACACAACAGCCAGCATATTCAGCAACTCTTTTATATGTAGTATCTTACCCGGAAAATAAACGTGAATATGTGGGGAACGAAAGGTTTGGTATTGCGCTTGGATTTCGTAATATAGGCACTGTCACCTGGCAGTCAGGCACAAATGTGAAATTGGTCAGTTACACTGGTGAAGTCACAGTTCAATTAGAAGCCAGCATTAATCAATCTGTCCCACCTGGAGAAAAAGTTGAATTTGATTTTTGGGCTTTTGGTTCGGAATGGTATGGAGATCACACCTTTGTATTCCAGCTATATAATAATCAGGGGTTAGCCATACCGGGTGGTTATGCCACATTTACTTATACTTCAGTGTAATTTACTTTCTATTTGAATTATTTATATGGTCAAGATGGAAATTATCCACCTTGACCTTTTATTTGTTCTATTTAATAACTACCAGCGTACGTTTTTTGGCGACTGTGATTTTTCCGAGCGATCGGTCGATCTTCTCGATTGAAAGTTTTTTGACTTTCTGAATTACGTGATAGATTGAATATACTTGTATCACGGCGTTCAAGTCGTTCTCCAAGAACTCTTTCGATAGAACGAACCATTTGTAAATCTTCTCTTGTTACCAATGTCAGTGCCGTACCCAGATTTTCCATGCGGCCGGTACGACCCGTGCGGTGAGTGTAGGCATCTACAGTATCAGGTATATCAAAGTTAATCACATGTGATACTTGAGACACATCGATTCCACGGGCAGCTATGTCAGTTGCGACCAGGATCTTAACATGTCCTTTTCTGAATGCATTCATCGCTTCATCCCGTTTTGCCTGGGAGAGGTTGCCCTGCAGTGAAGTGGATTTATAACCTGCCTGAGATATTTGAATGGCAAGTTTTTTAGCACGGTGTTTTGTGCGTGTAAAAACCAAAACCTTGCCATTATTACTTTCGGTCAAAAGATGTAGTAACATATCCAGTTTCTGTGATTGATCTATCGAATAAATAGCATGGCTGATTGTTTCGATCGGTTTTGTGATACTGATTTCAAAAGTCACAGGATTATTCAACATTTCTGTTGCCAATTTTCGAATTTCGATTGGCATGGTTGCTGAGAATAATAACGTCTGTCGATCAGTTGGTATAAAAGAAATGATTTTGCGTATGGAAGGTAAAAATCCCATATCAAACATTTGGTCTGCTTCATCAAGAACCAGAAATTCGATATTATTCATGTTGATGACACGTTGTTGTTTGAGGTCCAACAATCGACCGGGGCAAGCCACTACAATCTCCACACCAGCTCGTAAAGCTCTGATCTGGGATGATGCGCTGACACCACCATATATTGTCATACTACGTAACCCGGTCTGTCTGCCTAGCTCTTTAATTGCCTGATGAGTTTGCTCAGCAAGTTCTCGGGTTGGAGAAAGAATCAAAGCACGTATTTTTCCTCTTGGACCTTTCATTAATTGATCCAAAATCGGTAAAACAAATGCGGCAGTTTTTCCAGTACCAGTTTGTGCCAGTCCGAAAATATCCTTACCACTAAGAATAGCTGGAATGGTTTGTGATTGAATGGGGGTTGGCGTGGTATATCCAGCCGCTGATATCCCTGCATTAATTTGCGGGCGAAACGAAAATATTTTAAAACTCACGATAAATTCCTTAAATGGTATCGCTATTTACGCAAAGATTGTTTGCGTCCGCTCCTTAGCTCCGATATTCGGTTACACCATTAAATTATCAAGAGCGGATTGTTACAAAATAAAACCAGGGAAAACCCTGGCCTGTTGAAAACTCTACTTAATCAACTAAACAACTAATTTTACCATAGAATTGAGTAAAGAGTTTTTCTTAATAATCCTTACGATCCATAACCAACCTGAATCAATTACTTATTTTTTTTAATTAGTGGCCACCAATCAGTATTGATTGGGATTTATAATGTAAAATTAATAAGTTATATTCCCCACCTATGTCAAATCGATTGTTTTCGTGGCGTGAATTTCAGGAGCTATTAGTGGTATTTGGCCATAATTTTCAGAAAAGATTTAAAACGTATTCTCTGCGAACTCAAATCATAGCCAGTATTGCCTTGCTTACGATTCTCAGTGTTACGATAGTGGGATTGACTGCATTATGGACGAATTACAGATATCTGGAGACTGCAAAACGTCAACAAAGTTTATCCATGGTCAGTTCTTTTTACAAGGCACAAGAGAATCAAATTGCAGATTTAGTCGTATTAACCTCATCCCATCTGGCATTTGAAGTAAACGATGAATTAGATAATCCTGAAATTTTACAGGAACACCTGGTTGGAATTCATAAGGGGATGCCAAAGATTGACACAATTTTAGTCTGTGATATTTCTGGAAAAATAGTTGCATATTCTGGAAATATTATTCCCATTAGTAATTGTAATCTTGAAACGAATCCAATGTATACAACCTCAAATAATAATGGTGACAAACAGGTTTGGTTACTCCGTGGGCGAAAAATTCTGGAAGGTAATCCGGAATCCCCTACTTTCATCCTGGGCATTCAACTTGATGATCAATTATTAATGGAGATGTGTGATACCTGCGATCTTTACCATTCAATTGTTTATAAAAATGAAGTAATAGTAACCAGTTTTGGTAGCATGTATTCAGAGAAAACTAATTCGCGGACTCTACCTTCCAGATTTTCGGATGTCGAATTCCAAGAATCTTATGTGATGGGTGGACATGTGTATTATATTTCTTATTTTCCCCTTAATAGTAAGGGGTTGGAAGTAGAAGTCGCTTTGGATATAACCAGTATCCAACAGGATCAACGCCAACAGGAATTATTTTTGTCGATTGTGATCCTCTTCGTTGTATTGATTTCTGTGGTTGTAGGAGCTTTCCTGGCTCAATTAATTCAACGCCCATTGTCTCAATTGGTCAAAGCCACCAATCAATATGAGCACCTGGATCTCTCTGAACCAATAAAAATTAAAACAAATTTACAAGAAGTTATCGAGCTTTCTCAGGTTTTAGAGAACTCTCGAAATAGAATTGAAATTGCACTCTCTTCACTGCATAAAGAAATACAGTGGAGTGATTTGCTGCTTGAATCGATTGTTGAAGGAATCATTATTCTGGATAAAGACAATATCGATTACTTCAGTCCTGGAGCTGAACGTATTACAGGCTGGAAAGAAGATCAGGTTCTTGGAAAGTCAATTAATACAATACTCATAGCTTCTGACCAATCCAGTGAGTTCATGGAATTATTACCGCCAGAAGGTGAGAAATTGCGCTCAAAATTTGTCCTAAAAAATAGTGAAGATCGAATTCTTTCAATCACGCATGCTCAATTGCCAGTGGATAGCTCAGGCAATCATCAAACTGTATTGGTTCTGCGAGATGTTAACGAAGAAGAAGCATTAAGCCATTTATTGGGTTCTTTCCTGGGAAATATTACCCATGAGTTTCGCACACCTCTTACGGCATTGTCTGCTTCGATTGAAATATTAACGGAAGAAATAGAGGATTTGACACCTTCAGAAACCCAGGAGTTACTTAATTCCATTCATCTCAGTACCTTAAATTTGGAGAACCTGATTGATAACCTATTAGAAGGTTCAAGTATTGAAACTGGGCGTTTTCATGTCAATCCGCATCCAAGTAATTTTGTCAATGTTATGAATACAGCTTGTGAAACGATGGATCCTTTATTAAAAAAATATGGTCAAAGATTAATCATCAATATTCCACCAGATTTGCCTTTGGTTATGATTGACGGAAGACGAATCAATCAAGTCTTATTGAATATGATTTCAAACGCAAGTAAGTATGGTCCGAGCGATGAAGAAATCGAATTAAGTGTATGTATTAAGAATGGTTTCATTGAAGTCGGTGTCGGAGATCGAGGAAAAGGAGTCCCAGAGCCATATAGAAGTAAAATCTTCTCTGGATTTGTCCTAAATAAAGATGATTATGGCCGGATGCAAAAAGGATCTGGTTTGGGACTATCTGTGTCTCAGACAATCATCAGAGCTCATGGAGGACATGTGGGAGTTCGAGATCGCACAGGTGGGGGCTCAGAATTCTGGTTTACCATCCCAATAACGGGTGAAACATGAAAGCATTAATAGTTGACGATGATCGAACCCTTGCGGATGTCATTGCATTCACCTTTAAACGTGAAGGTTTTGAGGTAATTCTGGCAGAAGATGGAGAAGCCGCTTACCGACGCTGGCAGGAAGATAACCCTGATTTGATCATTCTGGATGTCAATCTACCAAAAGAAGATGGATTCAAAGTCTGTAAACGAATACGAGAACAATCTGATATCCCTATAATTTTATTGACTGTTCGGAGTGATGAAGAAGATATTTTAGGCGGATTTCATTTAGGAGCAGATGATTACATCACCAAACCTTTCAGCCCGCGCCAGTTAATAGCCCGTGTGAAAGCTGTAATGCGCAGGTCAAAAAAGAAAAATCCAGCCACTGTCAGAGAATGGGGCAATATTTCTTTGTTTCTAAATCGGCATGAGTTAAAGATCGGTGACTACCCACCCATCCAATTATCAGGCTTAGAATTACGCATGATGGATTGTCTCATGATCAACATTGGTCAAATTGTGACACCAGAAATCATCATTGACCAGGTTTGGGGACCAAATGCGGGTGATATGGACATGGTCAGGCAACTCATACATCGACTAAGAGTTAAAATAGATAAACAATTTCCAAATCAGCTCACCATTAATAATGTTCCTGGACTGGGCTATGAATTAAAATCAATTGAAGATAAAGACTAATTATTTGTACAATATTTCACATTGTCACACAATTGTCACACACTTATAACGAATTCTGTTACATCCACATCATAAAATATAGATAAGAGAAAATAATTACTTTTTTTTATAAGTAGTAATGGATTTACTTGAATCGAGGTGTGAGATGTTTTATTTCGTCGTAGGATTAGTCGTTGTAGGTTATCTGATTTATGTAGGTTTATTGAGAATTAATGTTAAACCTCTCAAGATATCCTGCCCATGCACATTTGTTGCAGCAACAGTGCTCTCTGTAATTTTATATATGACAGATCACAAAGCATTAGCCTGGATGATTTTCTTCCTGGGCATTTACTTACTTTCAATCACATTATTAGCTATTCGCAAAACAACTGTTCAGAATCTTTCCATTGCTGGAACTGTCAAACAATAAATAGGGGGCATACCTCTGTTCTAAGCACCAATTCATAAAGGAATGTATATGAAGACTCAACGATTATTTATTAATTCGTTTCTATTAATTCTGGCTGTATTCATCTGTGGTGTAATACTGGCATTTTCCCCAGAAACAGTTCTGGCTGAAGCATTACCAGTGACCCCACAGGAAACAACGCCTGTTGTAGCAGACTGCCTGAGTTGTCATGCTCAATCCGATTGGGAAATGACTTTGCCGAGCGGAGATATCCTCAATCTATCAGTTGATTACAATGTGTTTCGTCAATCAGTACATAAAGATATGCAATGTGTCGAATGCCATGTAGGGTATGAAAAATTCCCAGCACCTCACAATAAAATTACAGCGAAAAATAAACGTGAGTATATGGTCAGTTATCATGATACCTGCCAAAAATGTCACAAAGAGCAATTTTCACAAGTATCAGATAGTGTTCACGATATACTTTTTGCAAAAGGAAATTTAGAAACTCCTTTATGCGCTGACTGTCATCAGCCTCATAGTCAAACTCATATTGATCATTTGGATATAGTTCAAGAAAATGGGTCGATAAGCTGGCAATCACAAATTTGTGCCGATTGTCACCAGGACGCTTTTGAAGAATACAAAGACAGCGTTCATGGCAAAGGTCTTCTTTCAGGAGAAAATCAGGATATGCCTGATTGTGTTGATTGCCATAATGTCCATGAAATTTGTGATCCAAGTATGAGTAAATTTAGAAAAACTTCCGTAGACACCTGCGCAAAATGTCATTCTGACACAGAGATAATGCAAAAATACGGCTTAGAGACCAATGTGTTAGACACTTATATGGTTTTTCATGGAACCACCATAACCTTATTAGAAGATTATGATCCCAATTCATTAACCAATAAGCCCACCTGCTATGACTGTCACGGTATCCATGAAGTTGGCAATGAAACTCCTCCAACCATAGAAGCAAATATTTCAGCGATGACATTGTACCCTGATGTCGCTGTAAAACAAGCAGGACCACCTGTAGAGAATGTAGGTATTACTGGTGTCATGATAGGTATCTTAATCGGAAGCATTGGTGCCCTAACAATTAACCAATTGATCAAAGAACGTAAACACGACCTGTTTGAGGAATAGGAAAAGAAGGAATATTATGACAATGGACCGAAGAGAATTCTTAAAATCAACAGGAATGGGGTTGGCTGGACTGATGGTTTTGCCAGAAACAATCAACCATTCAGAAATCGCTGACGAAGACGCCTATGGTATTTTGTATGATGCGAAAGCCTGTATTGGTTGTCGAGAATGCGAAAGCGCTTGTAAAGGCAGACGTGACTTACCACTCGTGAATGAACCAGAGTTGGATGCAGATAATTGGACGATTATAAAGTTGTATCAGGAGGAAGAGAACCAGCACGTTTACTCTTTCATTAAGCGAAACTGCATGCATTGTATTGATCCAGCCTGCGTATCTGCCTGTCCGGTGGGAGCTATGCAAAAAACTCCAGATGGACCAGTCATCTATGATGAGACCATCTGTATTGGTTGCCGGTACTGCATGGCAGCTTGCCCATTTGATATTCCAAAATATGAATGGGAAAAAGTATTTCCTCGGGTACAGAAATGTGACATGTGTGTAGATCGTATCGCTGAAGGAAAAGAACCAGCGTGTGTAGAAGCCTGTAAGATTGGTGCTTTGAAATTCGGGAAGAGATCCGATTTGCTGGCTGAGGCGCACGAAAGAATTGATAGTGACCCGGTAAATTATGTTGATAAGGTGTATGGTGAAAAAGAAGTTGGTGGAACCTCGGTTCTGATCATATCCAAAGTTGCCCATGAAAAATTAGGATTACCAGTCTTAACCAGTAGTTCATTACCATCCTTGACCTGGCCCTGGATGAAAGCAGTTCCAGGTGTTGCGGTGGTTGTTGCAACCTTAATGTCATTACTTTATTGGATAACCGGACGAAAACTCAAAGTTGCAGTGCAGGAGGAGAGTATCAATGACAGCAATCAGTCATAATAAAAAATTACAACCATTAGGCCTTGGCACATTGGTGCTTGGTTTCTTATCACTCCTTGGTTTGATCCTGGTAGTCTATCGTTGGATCAATGGATTAGGGGTAACAACCGGATTAACGGATGGTCGTGGTTGGGGTATCTGGATCAGTTTTGATGTGTTATGTGGAATTGCCCTGGCAGCAGGTGCTTTCTCAATAGCAGGAATTGTGTACATTTTACGTCTTAAGGAATTTTACCCAATCTTGCGTCCTACTGTTTTAACAGGTTTTTTAGGTTATGCATTGGCAGCTTTTGCAATATCTGTAGATCTTGGGTTCCCGCATCGAATTTACTACATGCTTTATAACTGGAATATACATTCACCACTATTCGAAGTTGGCTGGTGTGTGATGATTTATGCCACAGTCTTAGCATTAGAGATATCCCCGATTGTTTTTGAACGTTTCAATATGAAAGCTCCAATGAAAATTATTAGAGCTATTACAATACCATTGGTAATCCTGGGAATCGTATTATCTACCATGCATCAATCTTCTTTAGGTACATTGTTTGTACTGATGCCACATCGTGTGCATCCTCTCTGGTATTCAAGTATTTTGCCAATTCTATTCTTTATATCCGCAATGGCTGCAGGTTTGGCTATGGTAATTGTTGAATCCACTTGGAGCTTTTTTGGTCTCAAGCATCAGCTGGAAACAAGATTATTAGCAAAAATTGCAAAAATTATTCCAATTGTATTAGGCCTTTATGCGATTGGTAGATTTACAGAAATGTTTATCAGTGGTTCCAGTATGTACCTCTTCACTGGTGATAAATATTCTTTACTCTTCTGGGTTGAGATGCTCATATTTGTTATCATCCCTGTTGTTCTATTCTCATTGCCCAGTGTCCGAAGGAAACCTATGCAGATGTTTGCCACTGCACTATTGGTTGTTTTTGGATTACTTTTGAATCGTTTCAATGTAAGTCTTGTTGCCTTCTCTGCTGGTGCTTACGCTCCCACCTGGTTAGAGATATTCGTAACGATTGGAATGGTCAGTATAGGTGCTTTTGTCTTCACACTCGCAGCCCGCTATTTCGCAGTATTCCCGCATACAACTGATGAGAAAACCAAAGTAAAAGTTGAAGATAAGAAAAAAATTGGTGATCTGGAACCAGTTTATTCACCCGTTACATACACCAGCAAACAACCTATAGAAGGAAAGACATCGACCAGTGCTCCAATCTCGAGACTTGAATGAAAACTCTGATTGTGGAAGATGATAAAACTTTAGCAGATATTCTGGCATTCACGTTTGTCCGCGAAGGTTTTGAGGTTATTCAAGCATTCACCGGCTCAGATGCTTTAAGTCTATGGGAAAAAGAAAATCCCGATCTGATGCTTTTGGATGTCAATATTCCCATTCCGGATGGTTTCAGTGTTTGTGAAACGATCCGGAAAGATTGGGATAC
This sequence comes from uncultured Chloroflexia bacterium, assembly GCA_963765655.1. Taxonomy (GTDB): domain Bacteria; phylum Chloroflexota; class Anaerolineae; order Anaerolineales; family Anaerolineaceae; genus UBA6170. The sequence continues at coordinate 175,540 of CAVXXH010000005.1, read as the reverse complement.
ACCCATCATCTTTTTAAGCGTACGGGATAATGAAGAAGACATTATTCGTGGACTCGATGTTGGAGCAGACGATTATATATCGAAACCTTTCAGTCCCAGACAATTGATGGCAAGAGTTGATGCTGTCCTGCGCCGTTCCTGTAAAATTTTTGAAGAAGATCATTATCAAGTAGGCGCAGTTTTTCTGAATCTCGAACAGAAATCATTGACAATTCCCAATCAGGAACCAATCCCTCTTTCAGAATCGGAGTGCAAATTTATCCATTGTATTATGCATTATGCAGGGCATGTCGTTACCAGCCAAATCCTCATCAATTGCATTTGGGGGCCAGGAAATGGTAATAAAGAAATGCTGCGGCAATTGGTCCATCGATTAAGAAAAAAAATGTGTGTTGGAGAAGAAAACAAACCAATGATTGAGACAATATCCGGAATTGGATATTGTTTTTGCCAATAAATTCTTATCTTATTCCAAAGAAATTTTTATCAAATTCATGAATTTGCGGGGTAAATTTCTCTCAACCACTGCCTGACCTGTTCTGGTCTTTTAAAAGCATGAATCGCTTTTGTTTCTCGATTTTTTTCAGCCACGATTATTCCTAAGCCGCCAATCGATTGGACTGCAGCAAACGCTTCCTCATCGCGTGGGTCATCCCCAATGAAAATTGGCAATGCTCCCTCAAATTTTTCAGAATTCAAAATATAATCAACTGATACACCTTTATTGGCTTTGGGTGGGCAAATTTCTATAAAGTTATGAGTAGATTTCAGGTGAAATCCATCTGGGACATCAATTAGTCTGGCTTTTTCTACGATTAGATTTACTTCTTTTATGTCCGACCCATTGGCGTGAATTGCTAGAGACCAACCTTTATCTTCCAGATAAAATCCTTCTCTTCCATCAATCAACTCCTGCCAGGTGGGTTTAATGATTTCCAATCCTGGTCTCAGGTTTTCAAATTCCAGCAAATGGATTTCATTTCCCCTAGGATCTATCATTTCCAACCCGTAACTACCTGCCAGCCAGATCCCATCAATAGGCACTAACGATCGAATATGATCCAATCTTCTACCACTGATAATAGCCAACCTAATATTCTTTAGTTTTTTAATTTCACTAAGAACTTCGATTAATTCCGAATCCGGTAAGACCACATCTGGATTAGGAGCAAACCGAGCCAAAGTTCCATCATAATCAAGAAATAGGAAAGCTCGTTCTGTTTGGTAAAATTTCATTAATTGTTGTAAAGATGGGCTGTCTTTCATGCTACCTTCTATATTCGCTCTTGATTTGAATTTCTTTCATATTTTTTGTAACCATAAATTATCTCTTTATTTGAAGGAGTTTCCTTTAATTTTCTTTCCTTTTTCTTTAATTGAATTCAGCACATTAATCTGTGAATTGAGCCAGTAATTGATATCTTCTTCCCGCACATTTTTTCTGAGAAATGCCACCTTTTCTTGCCTTTTTTCAATATTCATACTGAGGGCTTTATGTAATGCTTTTTGAGTGTCAAAAATATCAACAGGCGAAATTACCAAAGCTCCATTTCCCAATTGCTGATGCGCTCCAGCCCGTTCTGATAAAATTAAGACACCATCTTTTTGATTGACGATAGGGCCTTCCTTTGCTACCAAATTCATGCCATCTGCAATAGAATTGACCAATAAAACATCATACATCTTCATTGCAGCTACAGCTCTTGGATAATTCTCTCCAACCAGCAATCTGACAGGTTCCCAATCACTACTGCCATAATGTGCATTGATTCTTCCAACAAACACCATAATTTCATCGAGATAGGTTTGATATTCTTCAACACCAACCCTGGAAGGAATCAGGTAAGCCATGAATATTACATTTCCTCGATATTCAGGATGCATTTCCAACAAGGAATCATACGCCTGAAATCCTCTCAGAATATTCTTACTGGGTTCAAGGCGATCGACTCTTAAGATCATTTTTTGGCCATTTACCTGTCTGGCAATTTCTTCTTGATACAACTCTACTTCAGCAGTTTCAGCCATTGCTTCTAATGCACCAACATCGATAGATATGGGGAAATCTCGAATAAATGTATCATGACTACGGTATCGAACCCTGCGATTACGATAACTGACTGCTGATTTCGGTAAGAAATTCTCGCAAGTTCGTATGAAATTTACACCATCTTCACTTGTCTGAAATCCCATTAGATCTACAGCAGCCAACCCATCCAGAATTTCATACCGCATTCTGCTTGGCAAAATTCCCCAATATTCTGGCCCTGGCCAGGGAATATGTAAAAATAATGAAATTGTGACATCCTGACCTCTTAAATATTTTTTTAGATACCTTGCAGTCAAATATAAGTGATAATCCTGTAACAGGATAAGAACAGGTTTTTTCTTTTGCCGCACCAACTCAGCTATTTCTTTTGCAAATTGTCGATTCACCACCTGATAACCAGTGTCCCAGGCAATCCAAGTTTGATGATCAATAACGGGAGATCGAGGCACATCTAACATGGAATGTTGCAAAAACCACAATAAGGGATTTGAAATTTGATTGTAATATCCATCGTATGCTTCTGGATCGGGATTGATAAAACGAACAGTCAGATTACAATCATTATCCTCCAGACAAATCTGTCCATGTTTCCATTCTGCATCTTCAGGACTCATTGCACAGGCAACCCAGGTCAATTCTTTATAATGTGACAGACCTGTGAGCGCAGTCACCAACCCCCCACTTCCACGTTTATAGGTGGTTTCACCGTTTTCATCTTTGGTGATGGTCACCGGCCCACGATTTGATACAATGATGATCTCTGAAAATTGATCTGTTTGTAAAGAATTTTTCAATTCCATTTTTTTCTCCTATTAACTCAAACAATCCATTCAAGCGCAAATGTTAATAACAACAGTTTAATTGTTTCATTTTCAAACGTTGATAACAACAACATCAGAAACTGAAATTATTATTATTACATTTCCTTTTTTAATGCGGATTATTGATAAATCCTATTTATAACAAAATTTTACTTGTAAGCTTAAACAAGACTCAATCAATAAATCCCCATATCATCAATGATTGCTTTGGCTGATTATAACATAACAAAAAATTCATCCTTCCACACAAATGGTTGAAGAATGAATTTTTTACCTATGCGAATAGTAATTATTTGAGGTCACCCACCCGACATAGCTCCCACGATGCGAAACGGTTCTTTACCCACCAAAATGTCATGAGGTAATATTGTTTCCGGTGCCAAATGTGATAAATCCTGACCACAGGCAAAAAACCGCAAATAAGCTCTCCGTTCTTTGATAACTTGATCCCGGATGGTGCCCTTCAACATTGGATAGATTTCTTCAATTCGATCCAATAATAAGGAGATTGAAACATCCCCATCAATATCAATTTGAACTTCCCGGCCTACATCGGCAAGCCTCTGTAAATATGTCGGCAAAATGACACGTATCATGTCAGCACTTGTACCTCAACGGATAACACAGCTGGTAAATTCTGAGCAATCGTCTGCCAGGTTTCACCTAAATCAGGGGACATGTATAACTGTCCACCGGTTGTACCAAAATAAACACCACAAGAATCGAGCATATCAACCGCTAAAGCACTCCGTAAAACATTCACATAACAATCTTTTTGAGGCAAACCGTTACTTAATTCTTCCCAGCCATTTCCACCCGATCGACTTCGATAAACCCTGAGTTTACCTTCTGGAGGATAGTGTTCCAAATCACTTTTTATGGGTATTACATAGACAGTTTCAGGTTCATGCGCATGTACAGCAATCGGAAAACCAAAATCACTCGGCAAATTATCACTCACTTCATACCATTCATCACCGGCATTATCACTGCGCATAACATCCCAATGTTTTTGCATAAATAATACATTCGGATTGGAAGGATGCATGGTAATGCTGTGAACACAATGACCAACCTCTGCTTCCGGGTTGGGTAATTCATAATCGGATTTTAATCCGTGGTTTATTCCACTCCAGGTCAAACCCCCATCATTTGTGCGAAAAACACCCGCAGCCGAGATGGCGACAAAAATCTGATCAGGGTTTTTAGGATTGATCAAAATCGTATGCAACCCCATCCCCCCGGCACCTGGCATCCACATATTTGAATGAATTTTCCGTAATCCAGATAACTCCTGCCAGGTCAATCCCCCATCCATGGATTTGAACAAAGCTGCATCTTCCGCCCCTGCAAAGACAGTATCTTTCTCAGTAGGAGACGGCTCAAAAACCCAAATCCTTCTGAATTTCCAGGGGATTTGTTCTCCGCTAAAATCCTGATGGGTTCCAACTTCACCTTCATATTCAAATTTATTGCCAATCGTCTCCCAGGAAATACCGCCATCACTGGATCTGTGATTTACCTGACCAAACCAATCGCTTGCCTGAGAAGCATAAATTCGTTGCGAATCGACACTTGATCCTTTGATATGATAGATCTCCAAACCAGCGAAGAGTGGTCCTTTAATATCCCATTTTTCTCTTTTGAAATCTGAGGTAAAAATAAATGCACCTTTTCGGGTACCAACAAGAACTCTAACGCTGCTCATGTAATTTTTCCTTTCATAGATATTCATAAATAATGAATAAATAAGTTGTAAATGATGATCTTTTCAAAATCAACCTTCAATAAAAAAGATTGTAACAATTCGGATATAAATTGTCAACTTAATTCCATCGCTCTTCAAATCCTATGAATATTGTAAGTTTTTTCTCTTGCAACTTTTAGGACAAAGTGGATATAATTTATCTAAAAGAGGTGAATGTGAATAAAAATAAAATTAAAATCTTGGTAGTCGTTTTTGTTGTAATGTTTACAATGCTTGCTTGTGAAGCCAGTGTAAGTACTGCAAAAATCACCGATGCTTATTTGACATCTAATGAAGATGGTTCTGGTAATTTCACTGTTTTTTCTGGCGATCAGACTTTTTATTGTGTTGTGAAAGTAGCCAATGCGCCGGAGGATACCACCCTAAAGGCAGTATGGACAGCTGTGGACGTTGAAGGGGTCGATCCAAATTTATTAATCAGCGAATTCGAACTCACTACAGAAACTGAAAATGAATTTACGTTCAATTTGCAGAATGATCAATTATGGCCAGCGGGTTCTTACAAAGTTGAGATCTTTATGAATGGCACCTTGGAAAAAACATTGGAATTTGAGGTTCAGTAAGCATTACTTTGCTAAATCAGCGGTTATAAACAGCCTTCGCTTCAATTGACCCTTGCGAAGGCTGCAATTTTTTAATTTTTTTGTCAACTTTTGATTCCTGGCTGACCATTGTCTTTATTCGAATGGATCAAAAACACGTTCTACTCTGGAGTTAATCTGGCAGGTAACCTCGTATGTGATAGTCCCTAGTTTCAATGCCCATTCATCACAAGTGATTTCTTCTTGTCCACTTTTGCCAATTAACACGACCTCATCACCAACTTGAATGTCAGAGTCTGGTCCCAGATTTACCATGCTCTGATCCATACAAACACGTCCCACGATGGGATATGATCTACCTTTGATAAGCACTCGCCCCATATTCGAGAATAAACGATTAAACCCATCCGCATACCCCACTGGAATGGTTGCAATCCAGGTATCTTTGGGGGTTATCCAGGTTCGCCCATATCCGATGCTGGTACCAGCATTTACTTTTTTAAGGAAGGAAACCCGTGTGATAAAGCTAAGTCCGGGTTTTAATGAAATACTCTGAGGAGTATCCTCACCTGGATAAAATCCATAAATCATAATCCCAGGTCGCACCATATCCATCCAGGCCGAAGGATGACCGAGTATTGCCCCCGAATTGGAAGCATGAGCTAAACTCACTTTCCGCCCAATCCGATTGTTAATTCGGCTAACAATTTCGCTAAACCGTAGAATTTGATCCCTGGTATAGATTGGATCTACATCATCACTGACCGGCAAATGGGTAAAAATACCGTCCAGATGCAGATGGGGGCATTCGCTTTCGATAAAATATGCCAGATCTTCTGCTTCTTCAACTGATACACCAATGCGTCCCATACCAGTATCAACTTTTAAGTGCACATCTACATTCATTCCCAGAGACGTACATGCATTCTCCAACTTAATTAAATTTTGTTTCTCGCAAACGGTTAAGGTCAGTTTGTTTATCACCGCAGCTTCCATTTCCTCTGGAAAAGCCGGGCTGAATTTAAGAATGGGCAACCGAATTCCGGCTTCTCTCAGCTGAATTCCCTCTGGAACAGTTGCTACTCCCAGCCAATCAACCCCTATTTTCTCCGCCATGCGGGCAACTTCTATTGCTCCATGCCCATATCCATTGGCTTTGACAGCGATTAATATTTTTCTCTCTGTGCCAATTGTTTTTCGAATTCCTTCAATATTAAACTTAATATTTTGTAGGTGTATCCGCGCGATGGTCTGATACAACATAGTTTCCTTCTTTATTGCCCATATGTTTTTATGATAATTGTCAGTATATCATTTTTGCTTCAACAAATTAATTTTCTTTCACAACTTTTTGGACATAAGGGGAAGTTGATGCAGCCAATAAAGCTCCATATCCTGGCAAGAAAGCAATTTCACTACCCAGCGTAATTTTGTGTTGCGCTTTCTCGATATCCAGAATGAGATGGTCACTACTGCCACCCAGGACAATAATGTCTGGATCTTCTGGAATAATATTATCAACTACCACATCCTGGCGGCCAATATTACAAATAGCCCGGCGTCGCACACCACGATCCACAAATTCAACATGCCCACCAAAAGCATCCTGCCCACGCTCTCCTATCGGAATGGAGGGTTTGGGTTCAATTTCCACTACTTCTGCTACCACTCGGAAAGTATCCTGATGCATACCTGGCCAGGGGCTTCGATCCATTACGTTTCTTCCCAACAATATGGTTTCCCCAATTCGATAATGGTTGATTTCTTTTGGCATTTCTCCACGAAATAGAACTGGCAAGCTGGCACTATTAGCTCCGGAGAGGACTGGGAGCTCTATGCCCGTTACTCTGCGGCATTCGTCACGTATATCTACCAACATTTGCATATTTTCATGATTGGGTATGACACCGCCATAACAAGCCAGATTGCATCCTAGCCCTACTACTTCTATATTGGGTAGGTTTGCCGTATCTTTGACCACATTATTTACATGGTCTGGCCAGACACCTTCTCTCAAATCCCCAATATCAACCATGATTATTACTTTATGGTTAACATTAAAAAACTGTGCCGCTTCTGAAAGTTTTTTTACAGTGGCAACAGAGGAATTAAGAGAGTAATCAGCACAGCGGACTATATCAGCAACCCGATTCGGAGCAGGGATCCTTAATAACATTAGAGGTAAATTCAATCCTGTACCCACCAGCGATTGGAGATTGAGAATTCTCGAATCCGCAATCATATCGGCTCCTCCTGCTCGTAATGCCCGAACGACCGCAGGATTAGCACAGGTCACTTTGGTAGTACAAGCAGCACTCCCACCAGCAGCATGGATCATATCAACAATGGCTCTGGTATTCTCCTCAATTCTTTTTGTAAATATTTCTAGCCTGGGTGTACGAATATACATGAACATCTCCTGATTGATAATCGATCAATCTACGGTTTACGTATCCTTTAATCAAAACCAAGGGACTCGACCCAACTTCTAAATGTGTGCTTAACATCCTCCGGATAGACCTGTGCCAGTGTACCAAGAGCAGAAAATCTGTATTCTTTATCCAATAAAATTCTGGCTTCAGGACCAGGTAACAAATATTTGCCGGTACCCGTGCAAACCTTACGAAGAATTTCCTGACCACCTTTAACCAGTGTCAGTGCACCCCCTGTTCCGATCACCCACTTGACCGCGGTCAGGTCCTTTCCTTTAACGATTTGCTTCTTTCCTGAAGGTGTATAAAGGTCACTGATCACACCAGCATGTCGTCGAACTGCTGTGTCCACTGCGCGTGAACATAACCAGTGAGTAAGTTCTTTTTGTTTTTCAGTGGTAGGAATAGGAGTCAAGTCCGAAAGATGGTCATTCCACTGTGGATCATTCTCCATCTCAATAATATTATGAGCATTGACAAACACCCCCAAATCCCCTTCAACCGTTCTTTTGGCATACGGCTCAGGTTCAATCATTTTGGATGACCACTCCAAACTACCATGAGTCACACTATGAACATCAGTCGTAGCACCACCTACGTCAAAAATCAAGCAATCTCCCAACTCCTCGGCAAATAATTCCGCAGCTTTGAGCACTGCACCTGGAGTAGGCAGAATTCCCCATTGGGTTATTTCTGAAAAGCGAGACATTCCAGGAGCATGGATGATGTGTTTATTAAATAATTCATGAATGACTTTCCTTACCGGTTCAATATTGAGTATATCAACATCTGGAAACACATTGGAAACCAGCATCGTTTCAATTCCAGCTTGATTAAAAATCCTTTGGATCGGTTTACGTATGGCGGAATTTCCAGCAAATAGAACTGGTACACCCAATTTTAAAGTTGCAATTTTCTCAGCATTTCGTAAAACGACCTCTTTTTCACCATAATCCACACCACCAGCTAACAGGATTATATTGGGATGAATATCTCGAATTTCTTCCAATTCGTAATTATCCAGTGCACCGGCAGTTACCATTTTAACAATTCCACCAGCACCCAATGCTGCTTCACGGGCAGCCCTGGCAGTCATGGAATATGTCAGTCCATGCACTGTCATTCTTAATCCACCAGCAGCAGAGCTATTGACAAAAGTCTCTGGATGATCGATCTTGCCCTTGTACCGCGTTTTTAAGTCTTCTACAGCTTGATCTACCCCCAGCCCCACATCTCCATCTGAAATGCTGGTTGGCGCAAACCCTTGAGCAAGATGTTGAAAGCCACCCTCCTCAAGACGGTTGAAACCATTTACTTTAGTGATGGTAGATCCAACTTCTATGGTTAAGATCGATAATTCCTGCGACACGCTACCGCCTGTTTTTAGACCTGACCTCTTGATTTCAATACTTTGACCATCGCATTAACAACCTGGATACCCTTAGTGCCACGACCAAAGGTAGCATCTATTCCAGTCTCTTTTGCCATTTCACGGTTCACCTGGGTTCCCCCAGCGATCAAAATCAATTTCTCTCGAACACCTTTTTCCTTACAGATTTCGGCGAGCTTTTTCATTTGCATGCGGTGGATATCATTGTGACTGATAATAGTGGATATTAATATAGCATGCGCTCCGGTTTCAATCGCAGCATCAACCAGTTTTGCAATTGAAACAGAAGTGCCCAAATAATGATACTTTACACCATATTTTTCAATGCCACCATGTTTGATATCCAGGATCTCCCGTAAACCAACACTATGTTCGTCTTCTCCAACTGTTCCAGCAACAACACGCAACCCTACTTGTTTAACTGCAGCTCTTAATTCATCCTCGGGTAAGATCACTTCCTTTTCTGGCACTTTCAACGAAGTTACATTTATATCAAAAGCAACTCTGCCTTTGACCTCCACAAAACAACCTTCGGCTGGATGCATAGTCATTATATTAATGACTTCTGGATCAACTAACCCCAATTTTTTAGCCATTTCCACCCCATATACGCCAGCCATCTCTTCGGCTAAGGGCACAAAGAATTGGGTCAAAATCATCCCATCACCCGCCCATTCTGTTTCCGGCTTGATGAGATTTCCTTTTCGATATGGATATGTTTCTTTCAGTCGTTTATCGCAGTTATCCTCGGGGTCTAATTCATCAATGTATACGATTTTGTCTGGTTTACAAAGTGTACAACCGTCAATTGGATCACACGCTTTCTTAGTTCCCTCAGGTAGGTGGTTCTCACCAAAGTGACTGCAGACAGGGGCATAATAATCTAGATCCCGCTCCACTATTGAATTGGCAGCAACACCACCAGCGCCAATACGAGCAATTCCATCCCCATTTCGATCAGGATATTTGGCTGAATCTACGAAAAACCCATTTTCCACAGCAGCAAAATACCCACCAGTTTCTATAACTTCTTCAAGGAAGGCAACAGCTCTTTCCTTTAAATCTCTGGCCATTTCCCCTAAAGGACCTTGATGATTAAGTGAAACAAGTTGTTTAATCCCATCCAGAGCTGCCCAAGTTTGTTTCACTGTCTGGACACCGCGAATGTTATTATAATGCCAGGGAACATTACGACCTTCATCTGGGGTAATGGTGCTTTGAATATCAGCGCTGGTCAACATCGAAATCAAAGTATCAATGGTGTGTGTTCGGATTGCTTCCTCGATATCGGCTTCAATATATCGCGTATTTTGTTGAGCCCGCATTTTGAAATCTGAGAAGAAATCTCTTAATGCAACTGCATAAGGCAGATCAAACCATAATTTCGGTGCTGGAGGTGAATTGGGTGGTACAGTCGATAACCCAATCAAATCCTTTTTCATTCCGACTGCTACGGAGAATGCACAATTAATTCCGTGCTGCACCATTAATTCAGGCATCACCAGCCATCCCGCTTTCGCAGTCGCATTGGCATTATGCGCCCCATCAATCTGGAAGATTTCGGCATCATTCATCAAGCGTTTCGCTTCAGCCGCATCCACAAATGATCTGTACATGTTGACATTGCGATATAGCACATTATATTGTGGATCCTGATGAGCACCATTGATCCCCTCTTCTGCAAACAACACTGCCACTTCAGGTCCTGCTACACCAGATACATAACTATGGAAATTGATCGGTCGGCCTACTTCTTCTTCAATCATGTCACAGGCTTTACGGCTGGCTCGAATTTGCTTACGGGTTATAGGCACTCCGCCAATTCCTTCCGGTGTACCTTCTAACAAACCATCAATGTGACTCTGACCGGTAGTACGAATTACCATGATATGATCTGCACCATGCCAGGCTGCCATACGCATCCGCCGTAAATCATCTTCGAAACGCCCGGATGCAATTTCGGTTGTAACCACACAACTAGGTTGAGGATCAATGTTTTCAAAGTATTTTGAAGCAGGTAAACCGATGCTATTATTCAATGGTTCGGACATGTCATAGTAATGGAATGGTCCCATATCCACTCCATCAGATGGAACATTACGCCAGGTCCATCCCTTTCGGGCAGGACGATAATTCTCCAGTCCTTCCAATATTTTTTCAATATCAAGTTTTATCTTTGGATCAAGGGAGGTTTTCTGGTTCATTGTTTATCTCGCTTTCCCAACCGAGAATAAATCTTGCAGAATATCTTTGTTCTCCAGGATAGCTGCTGCAGCTTCACGTACATTCATTCCAGTTTTTTGTGAAAGTTTTAGAACGACATGACCTGCACCTTTTCCCAAAAGACCTGCTTCATAAATCCGATCTACCACCCCATGCGCAGAGATACTATCAATTCCCATGCGTAACAATACCGACCGCTCGATGGATGGGGATGTGTGCGTTTTGGATAATTCAACAATCGGTTCAACAAGTTGATCACACAACGACCAGAATCGTTCTTTTAATTCAGCGTCACTCATTTGTTTAAGTTCTGTCTGCCGTTTCTCAAATCGGGCAATTCGATCTTCAGTCATTCTTCCTCCAAAATCCAATCCTTTTTTATGCTTTAAAAAAACTAAATTCGCGCTACTTGTTTTTTAACCCAATTAACATCTTTCTTAATATCAATCGCCAGAAATTCATAATCGAAATCATCCCAATCTGTCATCGGGTAATGATTTATCGCATTTTTCAAATAAGATGTGCGTAATTTATCCATATCCTGTACCATACCCCATACCTGCTCCAAGCAGTCAGGAATAACAATTGTTTTTCCTGGAATATTATCTTTGGGATCTCCTCGTCTTACTTCAATCCCATTATTTCGGGCAAAAGCGAGCTGACTGTTGTGATGTTTCCCTGCACCGGTATATTCAGTTTCCTGCACAACAACGATTTGATCACGATCCATTTGACGTGCCAGGGTAACTGCTGCTGTAAGACTGATATTGCCGGCTGGACCACGTTCTAGCCCTTCTAATTTTGTGAGCAATTCTGTTACATAAAAAACTTCACCCTGCGTTACCAATTGATACTCATCCATATAACGCAGGCTACGGGCTGCATTTCGGGGTACGTCCACTCTATCTGGCCAGGTTGCAAATGGAATGCCGAAGCCGGTGTGACCGGTAGTAAATGATTTTTTGTTAAAATCATTGTCTGATGCCATATGCAAACCACTCAAATCTACTGAACAGGCAACAATTCGGGCCTGATCGCATCCAGCTGCCTGGAGACCACGAGCAGTGCCTGTCAAGTTTCCTCCCCCTGCATGGGTGATGACGACTGCATCTGGTGCTTTATGATAACGATCTTGCACCTGGTGGGCAATTTCCCAGCCCAAAGTCTCGACACCTCGAATACCAAATGGCGTGTAGAGACTGGCATTAAAAAACCCAGTTTCTTCCAAAGTTTTTAAGAGCATATAAAAAAGCTCCGGACCTACACTCAGTTTGAGTGTCTCTGCTCCATAAGCCTCACATGCACGCCCTTTTTCAATAATCTCAGGTTGTCCCACTCCACGACTATCAAATACTTCCTGCAAAATGATGCACTTCAATCCCCGTTGAGCCGCCTGAGAAGCCACAGCTGCGCCATAATTCCCACTGGAAGCTGCAATAATGCCTTTATACCCCTTTAATGCAGCTACATAAGCACTGATGGAGGCACGTCTGGCTTTGAAACTTCCCGACGCATTGGCTGCTTCATCCTTTACCATAATCAAAGCGCCTTTGCCGGGATCCGAGAATTTCCGGACTTCTTCTGTTAGTCTGCGAAGTTCATACAGGGGAGTGGTTCCTACTTTCGTTTCTGATTGGATTTTGGCAATGTCTTCAATGGTGAATCCGGTTTCTTGCATCATTCGCTCAAAATCAAAGGAGATGGGGCTATGAATATAGTCGTTGAAATCAATTCCTAAGGAAGCCTTCATAATTTCGTTCTTCCTTGTCATAACTGCCTGATATGACATATCGTTGGTCAACATTCCTCCTTCTCCAATCCAATGGTTAATAACTCAGGAATGGTATCGCCAAAGCTATGTGTATAACTGGGATTAATTACAAGAATCTTTCCCTTCAATTCACGGCCAATGACTGTTTTTATTCTTGCTTCCTGACCAAGCAATGCATCTTCCATTAAAAATCCAGACACATGCAGCACATAGGGGACTTTACTTGTGTCTTCTGGCAAGGCAGGTGCTCGTTCTTCCGGCCTTAACACAATTTGTTCAATTTCAACCCAGGTACCTATTTTAATTTTTTCCATTCGTTATCCTTTTGAATCTGACAGAAATGAGAAAGCACAGGTTAAATGGTCGGCATTTTTTCCTGTGCAATGTTTTGTTACATCATTTCCTTTTCAATGATTGATCATATACGGCGGTGATAAGCGCTATCACCCATTAAGGCGGCAGGAACCGGTAAATCAATCATTCTCTTTAATCCAGGTGAAGCAGCTACTACATGTGGAATCATATTCACTGCAATACCCATTGTCGCAACCCCACCTGCAATTTCCGGCTTGATTGCCATGTGGACTTCTGGTTTTCCGTAAATATTAATATAATCGCCAGTATCCTGGTTTTCTAAATGAGGATGAATCTGCTGAGGATGAATCAGTTTGACAACTTCATTTTCTCCACGATACCCAATACCAATATGGGAACATCCTGCAACCATACCCGGTTCTACTTTGACATGTGGCGTCTCACGGTACACTTTGCTGATAATAGGCTCACGGCTTTCTTCAATTCGATCGATTCCCAATCCTAATGCCTCACTGATCATATGAATTGATTCTGGAAAGCCTACATGACCCACAATCGAACCATCTGCCACACCTGCATGGAATGCTTCGGGTGTAGTTCCAACCCCTTGGGTCTTCATAACCGTGGGGCCGTAAGGGCTGAGATCATTTACCCGTGATGCCTCAATTCGCTCAATTGAATGATTTCCACCTGTGAGAGCAACAACCAATAAATCCAGAACAAACCCAGGATTTACCCCGGTGCCTAAAACAGAAACTCCAAATTTTTTTGCCAGTTCATCTATTTGTTTACTCAGCTCAGGGTTTTGCGCTTCAGCATCAGACATTTCCTCTGCAATAGAAATGCAATTAATGCCAGCCTTGATAATTTTTGTCAAATCAGGCATCTGTTCTTTCGTCCAGGAAGTCGTAGCCAGAACAACAATATCTACTTCTTCCTTTATGAGTACATCTTCGGGTTTGTTGGTAACAATAACCCCTGACTCTTTACCATTGCCCAGAACATCTCCCAGGTCTTTTCCAACATAATCAGGTCGGTCATCAACAGCTGCAACAATCTTAAGACCTGCCTTTTCGAGCATTAATCGGGCCATACCACTCCCCATTGCTCCCAAACCCCACTGAAGGACACGAATCGGTTTCATCATAGTCTCCTTATAATTTCACCCTTCAGACCACCTATCCTCTCAGGATGGCAGGAAAACTGGTACGTTTGTGATGATTGTAACAAACCTTATACCATCTTCTTAACTGACAAATAGCACTTTTCCGTCATAAAAATTCCTATTTTTCCACAATGTAATTTTTAATACTTAAAATCATAAATTTTTGGCGTATTAATACTCGTAGATTCAATTGGTAAGTGCAACTTTGCAGGTCAAGAAGGAGGTAAAATGAATTACGATAGTCTCTACGATCTACTAAAGTCAAAGGAGCACAATCAGATACAAATAACTTGCTTAATATCAATGACACCTAATTTATGCATATTTGAAAATAGAACAAACAAAAACAATAATTGCTGAAGTGCCAGGAGTGCACAAGTGGACAATCAGTCGAGCTCCGATATCAGGTTAAAAAGACAATGGAACTGAGAAATTCCATTGTCTTTTTTTTGAATTAATTGAATATTATGTTGTTTCTACAAAAGAAACTATTTTTTCCGTTTGAAGAACCTGTAAATTGCTATGACGACTATTGCACCAAGAACAGCCACTATGATGCTGGTGAGGTTAACACCACTCATCAAGTTTACACCTGTTATCAGGGTTGATAACCAACCACCAATCACGCCGCCAACAGCTCCCAAAATCATATCAACAAACCAACCAGTTTTTGCTTTCATTATCCAGGATGCGATTAGCCCTGCGATTAATCCAACTATAATTGTTGCTAACAGACCCATTTTTTATTCTCCTTATGATTAGATCATTTTCATCACAATTTTCGAAATTAAAAATCGAGAACGATAATTGAAGGTACTATGTTTGACTTTCAACATATTTCCGTAAGTTGTGCATCGTCTTCTTAACTTTTATAGCATCTTTTGGATTCCCTCCGGTTATAAAATTACCGAGGATTCCACCACCTGCCAGTGTATCCAACACATATTCGACTTTACATTCGTCATTTGCTAAACCAAGAAAACCACCAGTCGAACGCAATTTAAATTTGTGCAGATCTTTATCATCATCCATCTGAGTAAGAATCTCTAAACTCTTCATAGGTTCCATGGCAACTATTGTTCCATGCCCCACTTTTTCTTCGTCTACCAAATCAAATGTGCCTCCAACAATAACAGTGGTTATTTTTGAAACACTATCTATTCCAGGGAACCAATGTGACCAGCTTGCAGGATCAGTCATTACTTGCCAGACTTTTTCTACCGGCGCATCAATATCTATCTCTCTTTCGAATTTTGGCATTTTTTTTACCTCCTGAATTTTTCACACAGCCAATTATTAAACCGACATCACAAGAGGTCATATCTCTATTTTATGTTGAACCAGAAAAATGAGAATGACCCCTATATATGACAACCTCCATTTGGTAAGCTGTCTATACATTATTGTAACAAAATCATGATGAAAGTCAATTAAAAGACAATAATTTTCTTATTGAAAAACTATAGAATAGAGAAATATAGATAACAAACCTATAAATTAATGATATGTCCTATTTTCGAAATCAATAATTTATAAACATTAACTATTACCAGATAATATTTCCTTCGCTACCCTTAACCCCCCCAATGCAACAGCAGCTGTAGATTGCCCTGGAAATATAGAATCACCCACCAGCCACAAGTTATCGGAAATTTTCGGGTGAAAAGTTTCAAACAAGCTGGTTTGCGGAAAGCCACCTACCCACCCAAATGAACGGCCTGTATAACGCTTGAAAGTGATAGGTGTGCCTGGTAGCAATAATTTCACCACGTTTCTCACTCCGGGTAACACTATCTCCACACCTTCCAACACTTTTTCTGTCATCAGCTCTTTCTTCTCCTGATACTTGTGTTTATCAGACTCGAATAAATTCCACCAATCACCCAACCTTGTATGAGTGCTGACCGTCAATGCTCGTTGCCCTTCAGAGGCGCGGGTATTGTCCCACTCAGGGCTGATGGAGATGAAAACACTGTTGCCTTCTCCTAAAGGATTTCTTTGGATCACTTGATGATGAAGAGGAAATCCTTCTGGTATGACTTTAGTATCAAGCCCCAGATATATCATAAAAGCTCCCCAATTTTTTTCAGGGAAAGCAGGCAATTTTTTTAATGATTTCGGAACATTATCCTTCATTAGTTCTGCCAGATTCCAAGGTGTTAAATTAGCAATTACCACATCAGCTTCGTGTTTTTCATTTTTTCTGGTTTCAATAACAAAATTTCTCTGGTTGTTTTGAGTAATTCTGGTCACTTCCTGACGAAAAATCACCCTGCCCCCATTGGATTTGATTGTATTCGCCAGAATATCTGCCAGTGTTCCAATTCCTTTCTCTACATGCACGACTCCCCGTCTGGGCAAATCCAAAGCTGAAGCAGAATACAGCGCATTGGCATATTCACTCGTTGTTTGAGCGGAAATCATTAATTGACCGTCAACAAATATGCGCATATTTTCTGGCATATCCTGTAAACGTTTTGAAACTGGCCTGAAAACATCCCAAGCCAAGCGTGGACTGGCTACAATAATTTTGGAATCTAATGATCGAATGACTGATTGTGCATCGTTTACAGATTTTATTGGCCAGGCAGGCGATCGCAACGCAAATCTCCAGAGTAGGTCTGCAGTTCTTTCCTGCCAACGAAAGAAATCCACAGCTCTCTCACCAAAGACATCCCGATAATCATCCCAACGACTGGTTTCGTTATGGCATGCAACCTGCTGTCCATCAGGTAAATGTACCACCATGGCTGGTGTATCATAATGAACAGGCCAGGTAGAAATTCCAGCTGCTTGTGCCAACAACTCCATAGGGCCACCAGGGTAAAATCCTGCTGCCAATGTAGCCCCAGCATCAAAGCGATACCCTTTATGGAAGAACGTGCTTGCACATCCACCAGGATAAACCTGAGACTCAAGCACGGTTACATCCACTCCAGCTTTGGATAGCACAGCAGCAGTGGTCAGTCCACCAATACCGGCACCAATAATAAGAATTTTTGGGTTGCTACGTATTCGGGTCAAATTAATTCACCTACTATATTAATTATCTCAATTATTTATTCTATTAGGTAATTAAAATGGAATATTTTCCAAGGGGTTAAATCTAGTATTTCTTTATTTAGCCAGGGTGAAAACTGACTCAACATAATCAATTGCACCCTTGCAATCCCCCAAAAGATGTGGATTAACTAAATCCCAGATCATATTATCTCCGTTATCCCAGGCTGTTTGCATCGCTGTTCCCACGCACCCTGACCCAGCGTGATAATTTGCAACTGATAATCTCCACATTTCTTCGTATGTAGATACCTCAGATACTGGCTGCCCGGTAACATTCTTAACCATTTGGTCAACTTGAATGGAGCTCGCCAAAAGAGTTGCTGCAAGCAGTTTCATCTCTTGATCAGTTCCTACATCTCTTAAAACGATCCCGCGCAGGAGTGACTGATCATCCGGATCCATATTGGTATACCCGGATGAGCAAGCGTCTACCGAAAATAACGAGGTACATTCTTCCAGAAAAATTGGAAGATTCCAGGTTAGCAACATATCAGCCCCATTATCAGTAATTCTTCCCAATCCGAATTCTTTTGAGGAAACCGGATGCGGCCAGAATTGAGTTTCCTGGGCAATTATTGCTTTTAAGAGCCTGGCTGGAACATTAAATTCTTCCGAAGCAGAAAATATTTCCTTATCATATTGATTTTGCCACGAAATAACTTTCTCATGTGCTAACTCTTCACCACATGGGTTGGCTGTGTTGTTGCTAATTAACCCAAAACCAGAACATGTTTCTCCATTTACAATCCCTGTTAATAATAATTTTCCTGCCAGATATAAAAAACGGTTGGTTGTTTGAAAATCCATAATAGACTCAGGTTTTTCGAGGACAATGGCATCAGGATGATTAAGGGTTGGTAATAACATCCAGAGCAATGTCCCTGCTGGAGCTGTCACGTTCAAATCAGATCCAAGGAGGTCAAACCTGTAGCGATTTTCCTTATTTTTATCAGGCACGTTTCTTAATAAAAATGTAGCTGTTTCACTTTGATCACCAAAATCTGATACTGCCCAATACTCCACCTGGACACCTTTTTCATTGGTGAGAGGCATTCTTAACTCACATAGATCACTTTCACATTTCTTTGCACTATTCCCAATCTTTACATGCATACTGGTAATTTTATGATCAACAATAGGTTCTTCGCCAATAAATCGAATGATTGCGCGCTCATCACACCAATCTCCAGGTTCACAATTGACAGCCTCAACACGTAAGTTTACTTGAGGTAACTCAACCGTTTCCTTCACAACATGGAGATCTTTTCCTTTATACCCAATAAATATACCCTTACAGGCAGTTACATCACCCCCATTTATGGCACCTTCACATGGAGGTGTAGTCAGCCAGCTTACATAAATTTCTTTTCCACAATAATTTTCAATTTCCTTAGCGCTTGGTTGGTTATCGTGCGCCACATAAATATCACAAACAATCATTTGATCTTTCCAATTAGAAAGACGCCAATGATTGGCAATTACCTCCTGGCTTTTGATTAGTGTCCGTTTGTTTTCTTCTGCTTTTACTTCCTGCTGCATTTGAAAAAACGGTTGCAGTATTACAAGCAAGGCTAATATTAGCGCACTAACTGACTTTCGAATATTTCCAAAATTGCGCTGCCTGTAATAGTTGCGTAGTTTTTGCCCTTTAAATATTTTCATTACAACCGGATCAGATTCATTCCTTAATAAAATGAAATTCAATCAAATTACCAACCACCTATAAAATAAGGTGATTGAATCGCATATCTGGGAGGATAGACAGTTACAATATTCCCATTTATTAATTGAACCAGCACAGAACTTTGTCTGTTTTGACCAGTCCCATCAAAAACAACCGTTCCGAAGAGAGTATCACGCTTATCCGCAGTCAAATTTCGCAGGCTTGAAGCCAAATCTTCCCGATATTGCTTAAGTTCATCATTTGTCAACTCCTGCCCTTCTTTCGCGTTCGGTACAGTTAAAGTGATTTGGTCCAAAGAATTTGCCAATAATTGAAGGGAGGTATAAGTCTCGACATTTCTTGTCACAGGAATTGAATAATTATGATCATTTTCCTGACTGAACAATTGAAATTCCTGGTTGAATTCTGTTAAGCCAGACCATGGTAAATCAAGCGACCAACTCGTAATCAGAATTAGATTTTCCAGATTGTCATAAATTATTTCATTGCCATCATATAAAAAACTTCTTTCCAAAAACCCAGGACCATGTCCGATCACCATATTCGCACTGACATCCTGAGATTGGAACACCCCCAATAAGTTTGCAGATACTTCTGCATTGCTCGAGATAATATAAATTACCTCCGGTACTAATTCAATCAATTCATCAACCAAAACTGAAAAATCACTGTCTTGATTTGAGTAGGAATAATATCCGGCCACATTCAATCCACTCGCCATGGCTGAAGTTGCACTGACAACAGCAGTACTTTCACCAAACGAAGTCTGTTCATATAGTATTACAACCTTTGCACCTGGACCTAATTCCCCACGAACCATTTCAAACGCCGTTTTTGCATCTGATTCATTGGAAGCCTTCAACCGAAAAATCCATTGATTACCAACTTTCGTGATTTCATCATTGGTGGATGAAGGAATGATTAATGGAACTTTGAAATAACTGGCAATGGTTGCCGCCTGCATAGTGACTTCATTGGTTGTTCCCCCAATAATTGCTAACACATTTTGCTCAGCCAGTTGCATAATAGAAACCTGTGCGGATTCGGTGCTGGCTTCTTCTCCCAAGGTTTCATAAACAAGTTCGACTGGACAACCATTAATTCCACCTGCCTGGTTGATGTCTGCAATCGCCATGTCGTAGCCTTTTTTTTGCTCATACCCACTTTCTAAATTATCATCTGCAATAATAACGCCAATTCGAATGGGTATACATTGATCGATCAGGTTTGATTTCCCAAAAGAACATCCCGACAAGGTAAAAAGCATGAGAATTAAGATGTTCTTGAATTTTGTTATAAATTTCATATGTTTCTCCAAATAGATTTTCAAATTTTCTAATTCAAAGAATTAATTTGAATTCACATTTTCTAATTTAATGTATGGTTAAATATTGGGGAATTAGATCCAGAAAAATTACTATCTCCAGAATATACAGCAGTAATTTCCCAGGTTCCAGTTTGAGTTAATGTAATTTGACATTCTCCAGCACTCACGGTTGAAGAACATGTTACAACCGGATCATCGCCAGCCACTTTGATGGTGGCAGTAACCGTCACGGTACCGGTCGGTGTACCCGAACCAGGGGAGGTAACTTTAACCTCATACTCAACTGTAACAAATTGGGGAAATAAGAATATACTAGATGTGTTTGTTACAGAGGTAGTTGTCGAAGCTAATCCAATATTTTTATCACTTGCTCCGCTGCTAGTAATAAAGTTAAGATCACCAGAATAAACACCAGTAATTGTCCATGTCCCTGATGCTGGTAACACTATTAAACAGCTCCCTGCCCCTGTTGTCAGTGTTGTTATCGTACAGGAAACTGAAGCAGAACCAGTTTTGGTTGCAGTCACAGAAACACTTCCTGTTGGAGTCCCACTGCCTGGGCTTACAGCTGCAACAGATACTGAAACATTAAAACTCTGACCAACTACTATGGCCGAAGTTGGCAGAGTGACAGATGTGGTTGTGTTCGCTTTACTAACACTTCGAGTTTGGGAAGCAGAACTGGTATCAAAAGTAGTCGTCGTTCCTTGATAGGCAGCAGTAATTGTCCACGTGCCAGCCAATGTCGGAGTGATATCGCAGGTGCCAATACCAGAATTCAACGTGATGGAACAGGTGCGGGTGACTCCTGAATAAGTCGCATTGACAGTGACAATGCCAGTCGGAGTCCCTCCACTACTCACTACTTTTACACTAACGGTAATGGGTTGACCTGTTACTGAAGTTGTAGGCGAAATTGATTCTATCGTTGTCGTAGTAGGTACTTTTTTAACTGTATGCGTTGCCGTCGCTGTACTGCCAAGAAAATCAGTATTGCCCGAATACACAGCTGTGATGGTCCAATCCCCTATTACATCTAATGTCAAATTACAACTACCACTGCCAGAGCTTATGTCGTTTATTGTACAGGTTTTCGTAGTTGCTCCAGTTTTGGTAGCTGTTACAACAACATTTCCTCCCAGCGTTCCACTTCCCGGAGCAGAAGCAGGTTTGGCAACTGTTATATTTATTGGAAATGATTGCCCGATGATAGAACCAGCAGTGGGTAGTGTAATGGTTGTTACAGATTCAACCTTGTTAACTGTTTGAGTGACAGTATCTGTGCTGGTTTTAAAATTCGAATCTCCCAGATAATCTGCTCGCACTGTCCAATCTCCAACGGCATTCGGTGTAATATTGCAGGTACCTGCGCCAGAACTATTAAGTGTAATTGTGCAGGTTAAGGGTGTGCTGCCAGTTCTGGATGCAGTGATGTTTACAGTACCTGATGGAGAAATAACACTGGTTCCCGTTCCTGTGACTGTAACGTTTACGGCTATCGTTTGATTTAAGATTGATGGATTTGTAGCAATATTAATGCTGGTAGTAGTATCTGCGCTTGCAACCGAATGGGTTATCAGGGCTGAAGTGCTACTAGCATAATCCGTCGCTCCAGAATACACAGCTTTTATGGACTTACCTCCCATACTGGTGAAAGTATATGAACATGTACCTTCAGATGTTGTAGTGTTAAGGTTGCCTGTACATAAAGTGGTTTCGTTGACTCCCTCAATTAATTTAATAGAAAAAGTACCGGTTGGCCTTAATGTGTCAAGGGTATTTACTCTTACTCCAACTTTAAATGTAACTGCCTGGTTTACAGTCGATGGATCGGGATCATCACTGATAATCGTCGTGGTTGTTACAGCAGGATCAACTTTCTGAGTTACGATATCAGATGTCGATCCGGCAAACCGATCTGTCGTTCCCGCATAGACCGCCTGTACCTGTCGAGCAATACCTGAATTAATCAAAGTCAAGCTACACGCACCAATGCCTGCTGATAAGGAAAATGAGCAAGTTTCTCTTGGATCCGTACTCCCCACAATACTGACCGTGACACTTCCAGTTGGTATTGCTGAAATATTTGCAGTCACCTTTACTGCAACATTAATGGATTCTCCGACTTGTTTGGTAGTGGATAAATCACTTGTAATCTCAGTAGTGGTACTCGCTTTTGCGACCGAGATTGGATAAACTGCAGATGTACTTGTTTTATACTCTGTATTGCCTTGATAGATGGCTGTCAGATTTTTTATACCAGATTTTGTAAAAATAATGGAACAACTTCCACTCCCATTTGTCAGAGTTCCTGAACAGGTTTCTCCTGTATCGGAATTTACAGTTACCTCACCTGTCGGTGTTCCTCCTCCTCCAGTGACCGCGACAACTGAAAAATCAATTTTTACTGATTGATCAACTACTGGATTTAATGTTGTTGAAGTTATCGAAGTTTTTGATTCTCGAACGACGATATGAGTGATACTGGTTGATTCACTGGCAGCATAATCGCTGGTTCCCAGGAATAACACTTTTATTGTTCGGGTTCCTTCTGTGGCGAAGGTCAGGTTACAAAATCCCTCGCCATCAGTTACTGTAGCAAGACAATTTTCTCCGGTACTTGCTTCAACTCTGGCTGTTCCATTTGGTTTTATGAGACTTGTTTGAGATAAACTAACTGTAAAGCTCACTTTTACCAGATCACTGATTGCTGATGGGCTAGGTTCCGGAGTAGACACGATCGTCTTTGTTCCCGCGATTGAGACTGTGTAAGAATATCCAGATCCAACACTACTATTGAAAGAACCATCTCCAGCATACGTTGCAGAAACTGATTGAACACCTGTTTTGGTCATCAATACAGCACATTCACCAGCTCCAGTTGCGTTTATCGCGCCAGTGCAGGTATTTCCATTTCCAGCGTTAATCGTTACATTCCCTGTGGGAACTCCACTGCCAGGAGCTACAACTTTTACCAGGTACTTAACCAATACCTGTTGCCCAACTGTGGTCGATGTTGGGGTAAAGGATGATATGGTAGTCGTTGTTGATGCTTTGCTAACAGGATGGAAATAGCTGATTGATTTACTGGCAATATAATTATCGTCGCCAACATATTCGCCAATAACCTCAATTGTACCTGTTTGATTCAAAAGTAGACTGCATTGTCCTTTCCCGGTTGAATTAAGGGTCGCTGTACACTTATCAATTGGATTGTTTTTGTTCATTACTGTTACCTGACCAGTAGGGATACCTGTTCCAGGTGACATTGCTCCGATTGAAAACTCGACAAGAATTGATTCTCCGACAACTGTCGTCGTTGACCAATTGGATGTCAAAATTGTTTGCGTATTTGCCTGCTTCACTTCCAGAACAGGCATACTGGCAATTTTTCCATCATAAATGTCATTTCCTTCATACACGAGGGATAAATACTCACTAGCTGCATTTATAAATGTTAATAAACACTCTCCCTTGGCAGCCATGGGATTGTCAATTGCCGCTGACAAGGTTGCTATACAAAGTGTCACTTCATTATTTAGAACCTTTACTTTACCTGTAATCGGAATTGTCGCAGCAGGATCCTCTGGTGCTACCTGGAATGACACAGTCGTTTGTTGACCAACGACGATGGGGGATACTGAATAGGTGAAGCTGGTAAATTTTGCAGATGCTCCTACCACATCCAATCCGAGAGGATACGGGTCCGAAGTTCTACGAACATAATTATCATCACCACTATAAGTCGCATAAATTTGTTTATTTTCTTCACTGGTATTCAAAGTAAGACTACATGCGTGCACTGGCAGGTCCACTGGATCGCAGGTATCAAATCCATCCGTAACGACGACCGAACCGCTAATTTCCGGCCAACCCATTGCTTCAGAATCTACGATCACACCATCTTTTGTCGCAGGGTACACACTATAATAAACCATTACAGAATCCCCGCGATTTATCGCAGTTGACGGCAAGATCTTATCTATCTCAACAATTGCATTCTTTTTAGTCTCATTTACTTTGACCTCTAATATTGCTGCTGAGGAAAGATCGCCATTATATGCAGTTAACACATATGAAGTTGTTTTACTCACATTGAAGGACATAAATCCCTGGGCTGGCAAACCTGCCAGTACTACTCCATCTATGCTTGAGATTTCAATCCGATCGGATATCCCAGATACCGACCAGGAAAATTCAACTTTTCCGCTACCAACAATCTCTTCCGGTGCCACTTTGAAAAATTCAACGGTCGGCGGTTCCGGTTCAGCCCCAGGCTCCAAAACACCCACCGGTAGTAATTTAATTTGTTCCAGATCTCGATTTTTGACTGTTAATACAAACTCCATGGAAGCTTCTGGGAAAAAAGTGAGTTCTCCTTCCAGTGGATATACTTCTTCAAAAGGAGCTATCATAACATTTTCTACACCAATACCAGACACCTTCCATTTGATTGTGACTGATTCTCCTCGTATGATGGTTGTGTCAGATAATGTAAATTCCTCAATCAAGATGGTTGGTTTTTGAGCATGAATAAATTCGCTTTGAAATTTAGAACCACTATCATTTTTTGCTTCCAGAACGACCAAAGAATCATTACGAAGAGTCACTGTACGTTCTGAATTAAATTCATCCGGACTTAAAGCGCTCCGAACCCCATCGACTGTCAGAAATGTCTCCTCTGCATCAGTTACTGACCATTTGATGGTGATATCATCTCCCTCAAAAATCCGGGTCTTATCGACAAAAAATGTCGAAATTTGTGGCGAGGGTGGTATAGCCAATACAGTAATTGGGTCGCTACGGACATCATCCATGCGTAAGAGACGTGAAAGCCAGTTTCCTGCTACCAATGTGTAGGTTTCCGCAGTATTCGTAGGGATTACTTCCACTTGATTTTGTGAACCGGAAATCTCCTCACTAACCCCTTCAATCCGCAGATTTGAAGTAAAAGGTGTTACTTTCCAATTGAGGATAGCCGGTTCTCCAAGCGCGATTACATCCTCAACGACGTTGAAATCAATTATTCTTGGTCTCAATATGAAGAAAGCGCTTATCAGTAACAACGTTAATGCTAATAAAATGCTGAACAAACCAAATAAAGGTCTATTATCAATCGTACCTGACACAATACGGGAAGCTGCATTTTCATTTAATGATTGTGTAGTAACGGAGTATTGGTATTGTTTTGATCGTAAGCGCACCAAATGCCGTTTATTTGGCGATATTTTGACTGGAAGATCGCGAACTTCTCCAGGTTTTATGGCAATTTCTGCCTGTTTAACAAGACTGACATCGTCTTGCACTTGAAATTCAAACTTACAACCATTTTCATCGTCCTGCGCCATAACCAGGTAATTCGTTGTTGAGTTTCCCTGATTGGTGATTGGAAATTGGGCTACTGCTGAATTTCTATTCCACGAAACTCTCTTATATCTCGGAGACAGGTTTCCTACTGTAAATTCATAATAGGGATTTATGGTTAAGTCTACTCTGACACCACTGACTTGACCTGGATAGTTGTAAGAACCAACTTTGACCAATACCGAATAATCCCCGGCATGACTATCAGGATTTCGTGGAGGAGTAATATGAACCTCAACTCTTCCCCTACCACCTTCATTTAAATTTACCCTTTCAGGTACAACTTTAACCCATTCCGCAGGAACACCTTCCACCTTCAAATCAAAAGAAGCCACGATTGATCCACCATTAATAATCGTAAATGGAAATATGGCGGTTTGATCCACATCAATGGTAAGTTTCTGTTCATGTGGTTCAACCAGAATTACATCACTGGTAGGAACATAAGATTGTAATTCTGTGGTTGAAATTGATTCCTTTACCGGTAATCCCACTAAAGGTGAAGAAGTATGTCGAGTTTCAAAAACAGCTGGATTTGTATGATAATCATGACCATTTTCACGAGTAATAACAGCTATTTGATTTATAGAATCGCTTCCATTTTTGGCTGTTGAACTCAGGGAATACCCACTGAAACTCACCTGATTGATATCCATGATTTCCACTGATTCGTTTTCAGAAATTTTTACGCCATCAATAGATATTTCTGCATTTGGATCAAGACCAATCACAAGGTATGGCTTCTGTCTCAAATCAACCATCATATGGAAGGGCATCACGCGCGGATCCTGAACAACAACATCATTTTCCGGATGACTACCAATATTAATAATTCCTTTTTCAGGATTCAAATCGTGAATAATCATTGTTTGGTTTGGGGTGTTGACAACAGTCATTATTACTCCTGTGAATCGATACTATAAAACAAAATTTGCCATCCAATTAATCAATAACACAGCCCACGTTGTATTGATCACAACCACACTTAACATGATTAAGAAAGACAAAATCCAAAATACAGGTGAGAGTCGTTTGATTAGAACTTTTTTCAATACTTTCTTCTCTTCAAGGTCAGTAAATGATATACCTGGAATTTCTTGTCGAACAAGTACCTCCAGCACATAGTCTCCAGAACGATAATGATGAATTGGGTTTAAACAAACTTCCAAAATATGGTCTTTGTCTGGAGCTAATGGTGGTGACTGCAAATAACCAGTCGAAACCATCAAATACTCTTCAAAAGATGTCTTTTCTTTAATAAGTTTGACTTGAGTTTTAGTTGAATCCTGTGAGTATTCATGAATCACAGATGTTGAGCCTGGCTGGTTTACAGCAGGCTTTGTTTCCTTTGCGCCTTGATTTAATTGACCCATCTGCCCTTTTAGATGATCCATCGATTTTAACTTTTGTTCGGGCATTTGCATTTTATTGTCAACATCTTGCATTGATTTTTGCATTTCTGTTGATTTCTGTTTTAAGGAGCGACCAGCTGAACCAGGCAGTAAATTCCCCAGGGTTCCAATAATCCCTGAAATCAACCTGATAAACGAAGTTCCCTTTTTGGATTTTTTTTGTAATGCATCTGCAGAATCTGCCAATTTCTTTTTATCATTCTGAACAGCGACATCAGTCTTTGTAGTTTTATTTGCTTTTAAAGAATTATGTGCCACATATGAAGGTGTAACCCTTTCATTATCTTCAATGGTATTTTTCGATTTCATTACTTTAACGGGAGGGGCTTCGGGTAATCGATTGCCATCCAGAAAACATTCATACTTTAGATCTTCCAGAGGGATGATAATTTTGAATAAAAATTTTTCATCCACATTACCTTCATTTTTTATCTCAATGAATTTTTTTACGGTTTGTGACTTCCATTGAATTCTTAAGATCGATCGAATTAGCAAGAATGAGAATAGAATAGAGAGAAATAAAGTAATAATAGCCAGTCCCAAAATGATTAAGATAGACAATGTGTTTGGAATCGTGTTAAAAAAGTTTTCAAGTAATTGATTTATCATTTTATCTTCCTGTTATCACTCGGATTCCTGGATTTCGTTTATTTCAGTTTGAATGTCGTTTTCAGCTTTCAACACCTGAATTTTCGTTTTTTCAACAGACAACTTTGGTTTTGATGAGCGCTTTAATCCCGCTAATGGATCATTAATCGTCGCTTTTGGAACGGAGTCCAAATTATCATCCCACCAATCAACTTCGGGGGGCTCATCTTTTTGTGGTGTAGATTCGATTTGTATTACAGAGTCGCGTTCCGAATTCCCAAAGGGTGAGATTTCTCTCGAAGTTTCCTTTTTTAGTGGAGAAACCTCATTTCGCTCAAAAGATTCGCTATAAGGTGTTGATCTTTGATTTGTATTTTTAATAATTGGTGGTCGATTATCAAGTTTATTTTTTTCTAAAATAGCTTCCAAAGAATCAAAAACACCGAATGAATATTGATAAACTGGCTCGATATCGAGAACAACCGGAAGGATTACTTTTTCCTTAGGATAGGCATCTACAGCTGTCACATGAATTTGAATTGGACGTTCACCAGCATTTGGGCGATTACCAAGATGGAAAAACCGAATTTGAAGCTTTTCCTCTCCTCCTGGATATAATAATGGTGCAGGATCGACCTGGTAACAATCTGCAGGGAGTCCCTCCAGATCGATTTCAAATTGGCTGCGTTTTTCTGTACCAAAATTCTTGAGAGTCAAAAGACCAGTCAATTTACTTCCCTGCCTGAGGATTACCCCAGGCATCTCCAATTTAACACCAATATTTTCGCTATGTTTTTCTATTGATAATCCATTTTCGGTTTGTAGATAAAAAGTAATTCTAAAATCACCTAACTGAATGACATCTCCATCTTCAAGTTCCCGTGATCCTTTTGCCTGGAGTTCCAGAGAACCCTTTGCATTATTGAGCATTAGTAACAATGGTTCATTTACCAAATTAATTAATCGAAACCCACGCTTTGCAGTTTGAATACTGATGAGTTGAAGATGGACTGCCGCAACGCCACTTCCATGTGCTTCAGAGAGTACTATGTCATTTAATGGCGCACTCCCTATCATTGTCAAAGCTTTCTCGAGGGGAAAAGATTTGGACCAACCTTTTCTATCAACAACCTGTATGGTGCCATAATTTGTCATAGTTTTCTCCAGATGTAAAACCTGTTCGTAAGCAATTACTTTTCCTTGTGCGTTTCATCCAAAATAAAATGGATCAAATTTTCAGCTATTTCTGAGGCTGACCTTAATTCTTCTCGTGTGGGGATTCGTTCCTTCCCTTCACCTGCCCATAATTGCCCATAATTGTACGTGCTCAAAACTCCACCAGCGCTCAAAAACAATTTTCCCTCCTCCTCATAACCAAAGGGAGGTATGACGAAATAATTTGGTGAATTTAGCAATGAGTGAGGATTTTCTAAAGCAGTGCTTACAGGTAACTCAACATCATTCATCATATTTTTAAACGAATCCTCTGCTTCCTTGTTACAACTCTCCATGAAGAGGAATCCACCTAAATTTATATACCCCTGCAAACCCTTAATCTGTGTTTTGGTTAATTGAAATTTTCCTCTTCCCACCAGGTAAAGAAATGAATAACCTAAAATACCTCGATCCAATTGGGTGTGGTCATCAACTACCAGATTAATCTGATTGTTTCTACGGAATTCCTCAGATACGCGCATTAATCCCTTTCCGTGTACAGGATTTTTTAGATCACCAAGATAAATAACAGCCGCAGTAAGTAATTGCTCACTTTGCATCTGAATTCTCCGACGATAACGCAAATCAACCTCATTCATACCTGGTGTCTTTGTCTCTGTTGCGTCATTGATTGGAGATTTACGATTCTCGCGTGTAAATCTCGCTAATTCCACCATAGGGGCTTCAGGTAAGGATTGGCGGGCTGTAATTAAAAATTCGTCCTGGATGAAAGAAAGTTTGCTACCCTCACTGTTTTTCTTCACACCTTGTGAGGACTCCTTATGGATGATGGTTAGATATAAAGGACCTTCAACTTCATCTCCAAGATCATAAGCAACTGGTTCCGAAAGCACAATAACTTTGCCATTGGAATCCACAGCCACACCTGGCAAGATAAAAACCATTCGATCAGGTGGATCACTTGCCACCACTTCCAGACCAATTAATATGCCTGATCCATGGAAGAATAAATTGTGAGCCTGGTTAACTCGCAGGTGGTATTCATGGGCCTGATTCCATACATCCGCCGTAACCGACATGCCATCGTAAGGTCTAATTCTCTTATTGGGAAAATTGTTTAATAAATTATCATTACTCATTGATTACCCTTCCTGCTAACTGATCAATTTTGTTAGTGGCTTTATTTGATTTCTTGACATCCAAATTTAAGCTGAATGCTGTATGAGCAGGTTTTTGTTGCTCAATAATTTCTTCCAGCTTTTGAATGTATGTTTCTGTATTTCTTGAAGGATCGTCAAAATCCATCCTCCTAACTTCTTCTTCATCTACATTAATATTTACCGAGAATGTATGCGGTAAATTCTGGTTTCCCAATGCAATGGTTGAGCCTAATTTTGTTCCGTGTCCTAATATAAAGTTTTGTGATCGATGTTCAATTATTTCTATTTCACCTTCTGAATAGACCTGTAAATAATCCTTTAATGCTGAT
This sequence comes from uncultured Chloroflexia bacterium, assembly GCA_963765655.1. Taxonomy (GTDB): domain Bacteria; phylum Chloroflexota; class Anaerolineae; order Anaerolineales; family Anaerolineaceae; genus UBA6170. The sequence continues at coordinate 144,960 of CAVXXH010000005.1, read as the reverse complement.
TGAGTACCTCTGCGCTGATATAACGAAACAGCTAATTGTAAAAGTTTTCGTTTTCTATTTTCAGGTAATAAATCATCCCATGTAACACCCAACCAGGAAGCAAGCCAGGGTAAGAATGCGCTTGGGGTAAAATTTGGGTCAAAGTACAAATCGATGTGATTGATTTGCTGGTTGATTGGCTTCCAAAAACTTTCAAATAGCATCAGGTAACGGCCAAGAAAATCGTTTCCATGAAAAATTTCTGGTAAATAATTGATGTAAGCACCCCAGGGATGAACAGCCAATCGCACGCTTTCACTGGCTAATAATTCACCCTGTTTATTTATTAACTCTGCGATACTTACCAAATAAACCAATCTGAGCGTTTTCATGACTCGAGCCCGGGTAACAATCTCTAATTGATCTCCCCGTTTATTACCCATACCAAAATGAAAATCGATAACTTGACCTTCGTCCAGATCCCTTACAAAAGAATCGATCTGGAAATTCTTCCCTGCGATAGAAAAATCCATTAATTCGAGCCCCTCAGGCAAAGCTACTGAAAGAATTGCACCGTTTAATTTTTCCTCAAATGAAACTATGGTGTGTAAATTGACTTCTTCACCCGGATAACGATTGTAAAAATCTGCGACGTGGAAAATTGTCATTTTTTGTTCGCCATCTATTTCATTCATCTGATTATCTACCATGTTTATCATCGCTTGATTTATTCTTTCTGGATATCCGAGAGAGCCATAACAGAAACCACATGCGCTAACGAGCAAATAAGCGCATTTTCTGGCACCCAAATTACTTTATCTTCCACAAGTGAAGGTATTGGTTTATCATCCGGGTCACGGTTTTCATTTCTGGGTTCTACCGTACGGGAAAGAATTTCAACATCAATCACATACTTTACACCCGGAACTCTTTGTATCAAGGAATAAATTTCTGCCACAAACAAACTTTTTCCAAATGGCCAACCCGTCCATCCTTGTTCCAAAATGTGATCCTCTTCCTCATTTTCTGGATAGGGAACCAAAGGATTCAGGAAATTATTCAGATGATGGTTAACGCGTGATGTCACAACGCCGGGATTGCTATAATCGTCTACAACTATTTTGGCTTTGACCTGAATACCTACATATTCAGGTTCTTTAACCTTGACATGGGTTGTCAGAAGACGGAAACGATCCAAATATTCCATCAACTCGTTGATAAAATTCTCACGTATATGCAGCCTGGATACATCACCCACTACCAATAAATCATTCACTGCGGGAACTAATAAAAGTTCAACGATTCCCAAATCACTTCTTTCTTGATTCATTTTTGGGGTTACGCATTTCACTCTTGCTATTGTTCGACTAAAATCCAATGTTAATTGTTCATAATCCTGAGCTGTGACAGCCCGTTTTTGTGCCTGTAATTCGCGTTGGGCTCTTAGTTTTACTTCATCCAAATTCTCCTGGTCTCTTCCACCAGTCGCCCGTACCATGTTTGTCACCCGGGAAACATATGCAATCGATGAAGTCATAGATTGCAGATTATTCACTGGTAAATTTCCGACCGCCCCCCCACCATAGCGATAACTGCTAAAGTAAATATTTCGTCCACTCTCGGGGATTCGCCCGTATTGAACAACCGAACCATCTGGTTGTCGAACAGAAAGTCCAAAAGTGACTACCCCCGAAGCTTCATCCAGTGTGAAATGCCGATCATAACGTGAGGAAACCGAGAAATCAACCACATATTTCCATGGCACTTGAACCAATTCTCCATTACGAAATTCTTCGACCAAAACAGTCTCATCTTTCTGAAGCGCCAGAACTGGAAAATGTTCTAATTGAAATTCCTGGCCAGGCTCACCAGAACTCTTGCCAACGAATTCCTGATCGACTGTAATTGCATGGGTAGCAGGTACAGTTGCACCAATTGAGTTGACTTCGACCTTCAAAACACGTGGAGATTCAGTATACATGCCCTGGCCGGGATTGCGTTGTTCGATCCTGCAGCGCACCCAGAAACCTTCCTGCCCATTTACAATATCCTGTTTGAGTTCTAATGGTAGGTAAAGTACCAGACTGCCAGTCGGATTATTCAATCCACCTGTAGTATCTTTTTCACCCTGGAATTTACTCAATGGAACTTCCTGCCACTGGCCACCCCCCAGGGAACATTCCCACACCCAGGGCGGATCCTCTCGACGAATACCCACCGCCTCGGTAGGTTCACAGGTAAAATTCAATTTTAAAATGTGTCCGGTTAAATCATTAATCTGATCAAAACCCAGGTAAAAAGTGTCACCTTCTTTGGGATGATAACGATCGAATGGATAAAATGTTTCAATTCCGAGTCTGGGAAAATAATTTTTATTCACTTCAGATGACTTGCGTATCTGGAATAATTTCGGTGGATAAATTTCAAGTTTTCGATCAGTGGAAAAAATCACTTCCTCATTTGATGAGGAGTTGGATCTAACCTGAAAACCTCTTGGAATTAATACAGACTGTTGATTTTCATCACTAATGGGCAATGATACCGATAACCAGAATGTCAGATCTGTTCGTGCACTACTGGCTGGTTTTATATGCAAGCCTAATAATTCCAGGAATTTAATGTAGTTTTTATCCGGAACTCTGTTCAATCGGTAAACCATTAACTCAGTCATCCAGGCAAATAATTCAATTAAAGTAATACCAGGATCACTCAAGTTGTAATCAGTCCATTCCGGGCAATATTGAATAATTCTTTTCCTGGCTTCATCCACCAGGTCTCTTTGAAACTGCAAATCATCTAAATTAGGTGTTGGTAAAGGCATAGTTGCTCCTAAATCATTTCTTAGTCTTGGTAACTACCAGTTTTCTTCATTTGCCAGGAAGAATGGATACACAATGCTACGAATATCATGGGTGGATTTTATTTCGTATTGGATCTCAACCTGCAAAGCTCCATCCATGTCATCATCAATCAAGACATCAACTCTTATTACCTGAATTCTAGGTTCCCAAAAATTTAATGCATCCAGCACATACTTTTTCAAAAGACTGGCTGTGGTCGCATCCCTGACTTCAAACAACAGGTCATGGGCTTTACAACCAAAAGTTGGACGCATAACTCGTTCACCGGGTCGTGTACCTAAAATAATCCGGATGGACTGGTCAATATCCTGAGCACCACTTACAAGCGTTATTTCCCCGCGTGAATTGACTTGCATGGGAAATGCTAAACCTGTTCCTAAATATGCTTTGCTTAAATCTTGTTTCATTCTCTCTCTCACCTATTTTTCACCCACCGATCAAAACGTTGGGTTGTCCTTTTGCTACCACTGTTGAAACAGGCACACCTGTGGCTGGATTGGAACCAGCAACCTGACTGGTCATACGTGCAGCTGGACGTCCTCCTATTAAAACAGTCATGCTTCCCATGACGATTGATCCAACACAAGCAGCGCCACTCACCATATCACCAAGGACAGATGCCGGCAATCCTCCAATCATTACGGTGGCAACACCAGGCCCGGTAATCGTATCCCCGGTGGCTGTTATATCTGTTACTCTTGCTGCTGGAAAACTCATTCTTATCTCCTGAAAACATCATCTCTAGAACAATTTATTAGTTAATCTTCACCAAACTACCTTGTATAGTTAAAATTCCACTGGTTTTTACATCCGTTTTTGCAGTTCCATTTACTTCTACTTGCGTTCCTTTTAATGCACTTCCAGATGGTTGTAGAGATAATTCACCTGGACCAGATTTAATTGAAGCTTTTTGTGTTGCTTCAACACTGAATTGACTTTGACTTTTGATTGACATTTTTGCCTTCGAGTCAAATGAAACATCGCCTTTGCTCGTTACTGTAAACTTCCCTCCAGCTTCAAAAATCAAATCTCCTTCTGCTTTAATCGTCATTGATTTCTCCGAAGAATCAATCACAATACTATTCTTAGAAGTCTTATCTTGAATCGTGATTTTTTCTTCACCACTCTTGTCATCCAGAACAATAATATGACCGCTTTTAGAGCGAATGACACGTTGATTCACTTCACCATTCTCAACTGCCTTGGCAGTTCCTTCAGGAGGCGTATCTTTTTTGTTCCATAATGCGCCAACAACATAAGGCGAATTAATATCTCCCTGTTCGAAAACGACCAGGACTTCATCATCAATCTCTGGTGCGAAATATATTCCCCGACTTTTCCCTCCACTTGGTACAGCTAACCTGGCCCAGGTGCTCGACATCTCTGCACCAGCATCTTTTGGCATCCAGGGAAATTTTACCTTCACTCTTCCAATATTTAAGTCATCTTTTAAATCTGTAACGACTGCTGTAACAACCCCATAAATGCGATTATTTTCAAAGGAATTATCATTATTCAACAATGAATGCAGGGTGTTGGGATCCTGACCGGATACGCCAAAATATACTGTATATTCTCCATTACTGTAGTGATGCTGTGCACTGGTGACATAATATTTTCCGCTAAATTTCTTGCCCACTCCATCTACTTCAACTGATTTCCCGGCGATTAATCGTGGGTCACCATACGCACATTCACCTTCTGCCTGAATAAAAGTACTTTCAGAACGAATTTTTAGACCAGTGGCGATTTCTTTCGCATTACCAGCATCAAATAATGAAATATCAGTTGAATAATTCGTGGCAGTAGCAAATGCTGATTTAGCCAAATCTCCACCATTATTCTTTCCAAATCCAATCTGAGGAACTACTTTTACTGATCCCGTTTCTTTCCCTTCAATGAGTCTTTTTTCTTTGTAATCCCAGCCCATCGATACGGTTTCGTTTATCTGCCCTGCTAGTGAAATTCTTGGTTCAAATTTTCGCAAATTAAAACCCCAGGATAATTTTGAAGGTTTTATTCCATTAATTTCTGTTCCAGCTTTTTTAAAAAACAATTTCCCATCTGAAGAATAAACCTGGTAACCTATCCTTTGAGCACGGGACCACACAAAATCCCAATCCGTCTGATTATATTGCATCACATAATCATATTTGGTTGAGGTCGAATCGACTGAAGCACTAAGTCCAGCACCTTCAGCAATTTTCTTGACGATATCGGAGTCAGACATTTTCAAAAATGTTCTGGTTTTTTTCCCTCTTGTCAATCGATGTGATTTATCATATCCTCGAACCCGCAGCATCACTGGACCGCCTGCTGAAAACACTGGTTCCAGGGCGGTAATCTCCCCAGAGATTAATGTACCCGAAATTGTCCCAGCCTCATCTGGCAACTCGTCTGTTTTCATTTCAATCTTTATTGCTGCACCAACTTTAAAGGTTTCGGAATCGGTGTATTTCATATTTCCTGTTTTGGGATCTTCATCATCCTGTATCAATAAGCTAAACATGGATGGCATATGCAAACTGGTGTCGACAAATACTTCCATCAAGTTATAAAATAAATCAGTTTGTTGTTTACCATCAATTGATATCTTAATCTCTTCTGTCATAAAAATTTCCTATTTCTAATCCAACCTTGGAATAATTAATACCTGGCCAGGATGAATGTCAGTCGGATCATCAAGATTATTAGCAGTGGCTATCTCTCGCCACATCCCGGGATGACCGTATTCAACAAACGCCAAATAATCCAGTCGATCGCCTTGCTGAACTAAATGAGTTTTTCGGGATTCAGTGCGTGTCGTTGGATTTTGACTGGCTTGCGGACCATCTTCATCAAATGCCTGAATAAAGTCCACTTTTGCTCTGGCTCTAACTGGAATACCACTGGCCAGAAAGAGGGTGTAGCTAATCTCTACTTTTCTGATAACAGCAATAAACAACACCAGATCACCCCAAATGAATTGCACCAGTGGTGGATCATCGTCCTTGTGTTTTGGATCACCCGCCCCCATCAAAGTTAATTGAAGAAGTTGATTCGTAAATCCACGAACATCCTGGTTGTCTAACTGCGTTGTGTCAAAGATCAAGTCCAGGCTGAATTCTGCAGGATTACCACCTCCAAACGCTAAATCAGGTGAATTCAATTCAGGTCGAGGTTCAACTTTATCTTTATCACCTTTGCCTGCTCGCCACTCAACACTTTTGGAAATCGTCAGAGTCTGGGGGTTGAATTGACAATCTATTGTTTGGGCACCTGAGCCTGCTGAATAAATAATTTTTGCTTTCTGTAGCGTAGGCTTATCGGATGGTGGTTTGAGAGCACCTTTGATTTTATCTAACATATTTCACCTTTAATCTTCATAGATCAAAACAACCTTCCTGAGGTACGTTCTTTCTCTACAGCAATCCAACGCTTAATGATGGGATATACCTCTTTGGCTAGTTTTGATAAATCCAATTTGACCTCAGATTGATAATCCGAAGGTTGTGTCTCATCTAAGGTTGGTTCTGCCAGTATCCGTTGAACAACAGGTCCCTGTACTGCAACTTCAGGTTGAAAAGTTTGTTCAAGAGAAGTTGTTTTTTTCATTTGAACCACTGGTAATTCTTCCATTGATCGTGGTAAGCGATTTCCAATCTTCCTGACCGCATCTAATTTTTCTGGCAGAGTTCGGGTTTTGGGGAGTTCTTTAATTGTTTTTTCTTCTTTCAGCCCTTGTTGAAGGGTAGAAGATTTTTTCTTTTTCACAAAACCTATGGATTTCGAATTTTGATCGTATATTTGCGCAAGAGGAGATGAGCTAGATTTTTTTGAATCTGGTTCATCTTTTTGAGAAAGATCACCCATTTTTGTGTTGTGCAATGAGTTTTGGATTGCTACCCTCCCAGGTTGGGTAACCAATAATCTGTCTGCAAACGTATTTTTATTAGTAGATTTAACATTCGCAGGTTGTTTCTCGCTGATTCTTTCAGTTTTTACCTGTTTTGGATTTATTTGAATTGCATCCATTCCTTCCACCGATGGTTTCAAAATCAATTGTTGCTTTGGTTTATCAACCGACCTCATCATTAATGGGAATGAAGCTTTTTGAACAGTCCGAATATCTTCAGTTCTGGATTGAGTATTTTTTCTCGCTTTGAACTTTCCGATAATTTTCTTGCTCAACGGAGTTTGCTGGATTTTTAACTGTCTTACTTTTGTTTTTGGTTCTTCTTGTTTTCTTCCTATGAAATTTTTCGCTTCAATTTGTGCTGGTTGTTTTCGGATTTTAGTAGTCTGAACTACAGTAGGAACTTTTTCGTCTGCAGTTTCCCGAGTTTGAATGATTGAGTCATTCTCAATTAATTTATCAGACCTGACTTCAGATTGACGTTGAATGACATTAGAAGGAGTAGGAATTAGAGGTCTTTTTTGACTGATAACCGCTTTTTCAGTTTCTGATTTCATATCAAATTTTTTGATCAACGGAAGGAAATTTTTAGGTTTTGTTTTACCAACATTTGGTTTGGAAGAAAAAACAGAGATGTTTTGTCTGGAAAGTTTTAATACTCTCTCTGCTGATTTTCTGGCTCGTAATTCTGGTTTTTCTTCTACTGATCTCTGAGTTGCTTTTTTTTGCAGTTCAGGGAATTTTGCTGTTTTTTTTCTTGTTATTGGTTTCTCTGTGATGTTTTTTTCTTCAATTTTATTAATGGTTTTTTTACTAACAACAGGTAGTTCCAATTTTTGTTCTACGAGGAAGTCTTTTTCATCATCCAATCCTGCTGAAGATACTGGAATGTCTGGTTTTCTTTCCTGTTCTATTTCTCTTTGAATCTTCTCGGGTGATGGAGAAATCACATCTCCTTTGATAATTAAGGAAGAAGTTCCTTCTTTTTTTTCAATTTCATCAGAAATTGGTTTAGTTTCTTTGACGCGCGTCGAACCGGGTGGAAGATTTTTCTTTTCTTCACCATTCGAAATAATTTTCTTAGGAGGTTGAATAGATTGATGTTTTTCAATTTTCCGCTCTTTATCCAATTCGGTAGATTTCGAAGAGGATTTTTCCAGCTCTTTTTGGTTGACTTTCTTTTCCAGATTTTCCTTATCATCTATTTTAGATTTTGGATTGGATGGCTTACTGGCAAAAATTTTCAACTCATCTTGCATTGTTTGTGGAATTTGCTTGGCAGCTTCCTCTTTTTGAACATCAATCTCAGGCAATTTTTCAGGAATTAGTTTCTTTTGTTCAGGTTTCTGAGCAATAATTGGCTCATTTTCCAATTGTCGCTGTACCACATTATCCTTTCCAATAGAACCTGGGAGTGGAACCACATCCGATTTCTTTGTTTGGGTGATGCGGTCATCATCCACCTTTTCCGATAGAATCTGCTTTTGAGTGGATGGTTGATCGGGTGAAGGTTTTTTATCCTCAGACCGTATCTGCTGATTGCCAGAATTTTCATAGACTTGTTGTAACGAAGTTGCTGGTTTTTCTCTGCTGGAGGGTAATATTTCTTCCACTCGACTGAATAAGCGAGATGATTTTTCTAGTTTCGTTGGAATTGGTTTCGTTTTTTTAGTATCCTGATTTTTTAATCTTTCCTGGCGTCTTTCAATGAATGAAGGTTCATTATTGGTTGTAGGTGGGTTAAATGGAGCAATAACCTGCCCTCCAGAAGGAATCCCTAAATCGCCTAGACCTGGCCGAATAACATTTGTTCGGGAACTATCAGAGGGTGCTCCATTGGACAAGGACATATCAAGTTGATCCCAATGACCTGAGACTTTTTCGGTAGATGATTTATTGCCAACCTTGACAGCCTGCGTTTGTTTTTTTTGATGTTTCGTCCCAAAAATTTTATATTGTTCTCTTCTGGCTTGGCCAGGCAAAACTAACCGATTTTTTCTGATTAAATCCGAATTCTTCGTGATCCGGGAAATCCTGCTACGGATTTTCGGTAAAACCACACCAGGGGCGTGTTTACGACTTAACAATCGTTTTAACACACCTTGAGAAGGTGAATCGCCTTCATTTTGTTGGTTTACAGTAGGGTCAATGAATTCAGACATATTTTTCCATTTACATTAATGAACTGACAGCACTGATAGGGCTCATGGGTAAGCCAAATTTTGGATCAACAGAAATTCCCTCATGAACAATCTCCAGCGATTCAATCGCCACAGAATTAACATCATTTACATTCAAATCGGATAATTTCCAGCTGGCAGGATAGGCATTAACGACATTCCAGCGCTTAACAACACCATATCCACCACTTCCGGGAATAAGCGACATTACACTCTGCCCGGAAGCCCCCTGAATAATAGACAAATTCAAACGTTTCACTTTAAAATCATAAATTCCTGTATTAAACCAGTTCCATAATTCATTCGATACCGTCATCCCTCTTTTAAAGGAAATACGATTAAATTCCACCTGTCCGGGTAGATTATGAATAGCATCATTTAATCCACCCTCCTGGATCGTTTCAATTTTTCGGGATCCCCCGATACCACTCACCTCCGTAAATAAACCTACGATCAACCCGGAAATCTCCACATAAAATAAGTAGGTTGGCGCGGGGTCAAAGCGAACTCCTGTTAGATTTTCTAATTGACGAACACCGGTAGCGCCAACCATCCCCTTAGCCACATCCATCATACTTTTAGGTGCCGGTTGATTATTGGGTTTGTTTATTTTTTTGGGTCCATCGATTAAACTCATAAATTCACCACTTCTTTCTACTTTCGAGCCATTCGTTCATTTTCTTCACGCAAATTTTTTTTCAGTAACTTCCAAATTTCCTTGGCGAGTTCTTCAATATCAACATCACTGGATTTTGGAGCATTTTCTCTGTTCTGAAATGCTGGTTCCTGTTTATTTGAATGAATTGGAATTTCTTGATCTGCCATACTTTCTCTATTTCCATGCAATGAAATGCTATGCAGCATTCATACGTTTATTTATCTTTGCGATCTCTTTTACCCATTGGCGACGTTGTCCGTGCTCCAGATCGAGTATATGATCCAACTGCCAATGAAAGTGATAGGAAATATAGGCTACCTCCTCATAGATCTGTCCGAGAGGGTAGCCTACGATTCCCCCCCAATGTAGCCAGGTCAATTTCAACCGGTTTTCCGCAATGATTACATGGTATGGTGCGTGTTGTTTTTCCAGTTTCATTGATTTGTTGGTAGAAAGATTGCAAATAGGCGAGATCTGCGGCAAAAAGATTTTCAATCACACTTGTATTGATATGTTGTAATGTGCCCAGGCTGGTGATAACCCTCGTCAGAAGCACAATGATCAAATAAGCTTCATTGGATTGAACACGCATATCATTCAAAGGAGTAATTTCGTCCATGGCTGTTGCCAGACGCATAACACCTTTTTTGTGCAAATTCCCTTCCCGATCTACATACCCAATGGGTAACTCAAATTCAAATTCTGTATGCAAACTCATGCTTCAGCTTTCCTTTCAAATAACACTTCACTTCAGATACTTAAGGATCTGTCCGTTCAATCGTTTCAGCAACAATGGTTAACGAGAATTTAGCTACGTTCGACATATTGTATTGATTACTTTCAAAACCCGAGATTTTTGAAGGCCAGGCATTAAATAAATTCCAGGCGATTAACGGTTTGTAATCCCCATCAACCAATGCATTTAAGGTGATGGTTACATTTTTCCGCGCAGAGGAATAACTCCCACTGCTGGCTTCCACAAACCAATTGTAAAGTTCCTTGGTGTTGCCAAAACCACGTTTCAGTTCTATCGGAGAATATTGAGTCGGACCCGGAATCAAAAGGGTACTTGATTCACCTGTATTAAAAACAACATTATGCTTGATGACATTAATTTCAATATCGCCACCTGTCAGACTATCAAATGTCGCTAAACGTGTTTGATTCACGTCCAACGTATAGTAGCAATCTAGTGGATTGATATTGAAATCATCTTTTATTGAACTTAACATAATTGCACTGTCACCATTTCTTTACTTGATAAAACATCAATTTTTAATCTAACAAAGGCTGAAGTTCTACCTCAAATCGGACAGAGGTAGAACTTCATATTTCGCTTAACGTTTATGGTTTTACGCGTTCCATACCTTCATGCACAATGGTAACTTCTTCGATCATGTAATCGGTACTGCCAGAATCCAATTCTGGTCCAACGACTTTACTCGGCCAGGCATTTGTAAATTCCCAACGGGCAATGGGTTGTTGATCCTGTGAGTAAGCGATGATAGAACAATTCGTACGGGCATCATCAACTTTTCCCTGTACGACCAGGTTGCGCCAATCCCAGATTTCCAGGTTACTGGTAACACCACGTTTTAAAGTAACTTCTGTCCAGGTTAAACGTCCGGGAAGCTTTTGGATAATTGTCTCACCATTTTCATTAACTATTTTATGATCTACTACTTCGGTCTCAGATCCAATTCCACCAACAACGGTGAAAAAGCCACTGAGTTTACCTTCAATTTCCAGTCCAAACTTAAACGCAACAAGAGGATCTTCACGTCCAGGCATTTTCATGCTCCTTTCTTATTCCTGATAATATTTCAAAATTATTCTGAACCCGGTCCAGCCCATTGGCTAATCCGGAATATTACAAACTCAGCTGGTTTCACAGGCGCCATGCCGATTTCAATGATTAACCGACCAAGATCACGGGATTCCGGTGGGTTTAATTCGTCATCACATTTGACATAGAAAGCTTCATCCGGTGAGCTACCAAACAAGGCACCATCACGCCACACTGTCTTGAGGAAAGCGGTTGCGTCTCGGCGAACTCGTGCCCAAAGTTTCCGGTCGTTAGGCTCAAAGACCACCCATTGGGTACCATTTTCAATCGATTTTTCAACGTAGTTGAACAATCGACGCACATTTATATATCTCCATGATGGATTACTGGATAAAGTGCGACCTCCCCAAACGCGAATTCCACGACCCGGGAAGCTGCGGATACAGTTAACTCCAATCGGGTTTAATGTATCCTGTTCCCCTTTTGTGGTCTGGTATCCTGCACCGACTGCCCCCAGCACCACTTCATTCGCTGGAGCTTTATGGACACCACGGGTGTTGTCATTACGTGCCCACACCCCAGCTATATGGCCCGATGGTGGAATAGTTACAACTTTATTCGTTACAGGATCCATAATTTGAATCCAGGGGTAATAGAGCGCGCCATAACTGGAATCATATCCAGCTACGTTCATTCTCCAATTTTTTACTTCCTGGGGTGAAAGATTTGGCGGAGCATCTAAAATCGCTACGCGGTCACCTAAACGTTCACAATGGGCAAGCATCATGGATTGAACACCTTTGACCATATCCAGGTCCAATTTCTGACCGGGCATAACCGTCATCAGGTCTGGAACACATACCATGGTGACATCATCTAAAACCTCAAGACCTTCCACACCACTGCGTTTGGTAACATCACCTTGAAATTCAGAGGTGGTTGGAGGAGGTAATAATGATTTTTCGATAACAAGCACCTGTTCCTGTTCACGGGGTACGAGTTGGCCAACACTGGCTTTATCATTAGCAACAACCAATTCTACTAATTTGGAGAATTTATTGTTTTTATAAGCAACCTGGACCTTTTTCTCGCCATTAACTGACATGTCCTGCAGTTGAACTTCTTTAATGGTTTCCATAACTTTCCAGGAAGAATCTGTTTTTTCCTGTTCCACAAATAGGGTAAAGCTGGTTCCACCATCACCATCACCGCCTGCATCTTCTGCAGGTTTTTCTTCATCATCTTTCCCGGATTTTTTCCCAGCAGGAGCGGGAGCAGGTAAAAACACATCGCCAACTCGAACACGAAGACGCATACCTTCTGTTCCTGAGAGACGAGCTCGTACTGTAAGTGCTGGTTTCCCTTGCTGGTTTAATAAGGTTGCTTCTGCTTTGGGGAAAGTCCTTACACTGACCACGTAACAGCGCGAACCGCCATTCATAAAGTAACCATACACAGATTGAGGCATATATGCACCAGGTACAAAATTTCCATACCGTTCGACATATTGTGTCCAGTTGGTTACTAGTTGCGGTCGGTTCAGTAAATTCTCAACCAACTGCTCTCCATCCACATCACGCACTATTTCAGCTTTTTCTGTGAAGCCAATAAAAGCAGCCATTGCAGTCCCGACGCCCTCGATAGGTTTTGGACCACGATCTACTTCTTCAACGTATACACCTGGTGATAAATATTCTGGCATTTTTTTCTTCCTTTCTGTAATGCACTTTTATGAATTAATTGAAAATAAAGATGAAATACGATTTATTGATGGTTTCTTCTCTACAACCTCCTTGATAAAATAATTATCAGAAAACCGGATTACCAGCATTTCAGACATTAATCTCCAATTTTGCAATCGGAACAACAAACTTCTCATGCCTTAAGACGCGGCCGTTGAAGATGATGTCAAGATGATAGATACCATGAGTTAATCTTTGAATGACAAACCCACCGTCATCAAGGACAGGGATCTCTTTTCCTGTCTCTTTCAGAATTAATTTTAGTGTGGAAGGAGAATATTTTTGGGTGATCAATTTCCCTCTCACAGATATGTAGGACTTGGATGATACAGATTTTTTCTCTTTATCTTCCGGTTTTGTTGTCTCTGGTGATGGAACCTGGCGAAATCTTACTTCAGATGTTGCAACCCGAGGTGATGTGATCGCTTTATATGGATCGATGGTCAAAGTCACCGTTAATCGGATTCCAGGATGCGGTTCATTGTCTATGGTGCTCCAAAAATCAGACATTTTGGCCAGACTCTTATTTTGCAAAACTTCCAACCGGATGGGAACGGGTTGATTATGAAGTGATTCCGGTAACAAATTTTCCGGGATAATCGCCTGTCTCAGAAAAGTAATTAATGCGGCTGAAAGTAGTTGTTGTTCATCCTGAATTTCTTTCGCCCAACTGGTTATAAGATAGTAGAAATTGACCCGAACTGGATTACGGTGCAAACTGACAGTTCCATCACCATTATCCGTTTGAGTCCATTGTTCAGATCCACGTAATTCAATGTTCTCCAGAACATCATACATAAAGATATTAAGAGTAGGTTTATTTAATCTTGACGACCACTCACGTTTGGGGAGGTCAAATTGGATATCAATATCACCTTTACGAACAGGCATCTCTCGTAGTAGAAGCTCTTTGAGGGTTTCATTTAACTCATAGATCATAACCAGGAAACTCCTCTGATCTGCGTTGATCCTGATCCAATATATACAGATACTCATCCAGTGACAAATCTCCAGAAGCAATCAACTGAAGACTTTCAAATCGCAGTTTGGCATAAAAAGCCATTGCATTAACAGCCTCTAATATCATATTTTCGCCTGGTTCATCTTCCATGCACTCAAATACATTCCGGTAATAAAGGATTCCTTGAGATTCATTCAAACCAAATCCCCCAATTGGAGTGGACCAATTTGCCATCAGAATTAATCTGGCAAGGTCGGGTACAGTTGTGGGTTTGAAGTCAAATGGATACCTGATAAATAGTTGCAAGAAATCGACCTGGTTATTAGATAGTTCTTTGGAAATCTCATCGATGCCTTCCTGAGTCGAAGCTGTGTTTAATAAATCTCCCAAGAAGAAAATTGATAATTTCAGATCGACTTCGTCATCCAGATCAACCACCAGTTGATAACCAGAATTGTAATTATTCAAGGGAATTAAGTTGGATTGATATCCCATTTCCTGCAGATTGTTATTGAGTATGTGTAATAAATTCTTATTCAATTTTCTTCCCTTCTAGAATTTCGAAAGTTTCGATTTGATCAGAGCTTTCGCTGCTTCTTCGTCTTCGTCAATCCAATTTGACCATGTATCCGGATCATTCTCTTTTACCAGATCAATTTTTAGTACTGTCTGAACAAATTTCGCTGCTTCTTTACCATTTGAATCACGTAAACGCAATAGACTTATAAGCTTCACAGCTTTGTCTTGTAAATCAGTTTCCTGTGGTTTTCCTTTTGATTCAGCCGCCCATTGTCCAATCCCTCCTAAAACACCAATGCCACTCAAGGCTGCCCCGGTAATACCCAGACCTAACCCAGCTTCATTTGATAACCCTGCCAGACTACCAATACTGCCAATTGTAGTAACTGCACTTCCCAAAAAAGAAGAAACACTTTTAAATATTCCGAAACCTTTACCCGTTTTGTTCTGATTTTTCGAGGTAAATTGAGCGATGTCATTCATATTCTGTTCTTCTGTTGAGAGTGTTTGACCTTTTGCAGCAGTTTTCACAAAACTTTTTGCCAGACCACTGCGCTTTCTGGCACTATGCATGGATGCACTACCTTTTCCTAATCCCAATCCTGATCCAATCATACCCAGGATACCACTGGCCACTCCAAAGCCTGCTGTGGTATCTTTTGCTCCTTTCAATTCAGGGTCAATCGATTTTGTTAGATTTCCCCCAAAACTAGCAGTACTTCCTGCTAATCCAAATGTTGATTGAGCAACACCCCATTTCCCTTTGGTCATTTCCTTTCGCCCTAATGCTTTCATCGCTAAGGACGCATTGGGATCGTTTGCCATTTTCTTCCCGCGACTGATTTTTGATGCACTCCCTATAAGTTGAGTGGTTGAAGTTCCCATGTTCAACACATCACCAGTTGCACCAACAATACCACTTGCTCTATCAAGGCCAGCATTTTCATCTGTACCCTTTGAAGCACCAATAATTCCACTGGTTGTTCCCAGTGTTCCCGATACCAGGTCAAAAGCTGGATGAGAAGCAATACCTCCAGCTTTTTCCAGTTTTGTTTCCTTTGATTTGCTTTGATAATTGGCTGAATTGATGATATTTTTACGTTTTGTAATGTCAGATTCTGCAAGAGCATCTCTTCGCGCTAAAATGTCCAATCCATTCCAATTCGAAGGAGTCATTACGGGAAATGAATCTTTAATTTTTTTCCAGTCATTATTATCTGAAATATCCTGATCACTTCCATCCTTTGGCCAAATGCCTGAGACGGCTGAAGAAGCTAATTCCTGATGATTCTCCTTACTCAATGCGCCTCTTGGTTTTAGAAGGAATTCACGGCGATTTTGTTCTTTAATTTTTAACCAGGACCTAATATCCAGTCCCAGGTCTTTTGTAATTGTTTTAAATGTCCGGTCATCATCTATAAAATCATCGTTACCATCTTTAGGCCAATCTTGTCTGAGTGCAGCACCTTTCAATTCGATGATGTATGACTTATCGGAATTGGTAAGCAGAAATGCTCTTTGTTTTTTATCTTTAATTAAACCCCAACCTGATAAATCCATTTCCAATTGATCAATTATCGTGTCAAATACTATTTCATTGGAAATATCGCCATCGTTTCCATCTTTAGGCCATTTTCCCTCTTTGGATAATCTTGCTAATTTACTTACATAAGATTTTTCTTGAAGGTCAAATAATAATTTCCGGTGAGAACGATTAATTATCGACCAACTCTCAAAATCTAGATGGAATTTCTCGATTATTAACGGAATTTTTTTAATATCATAGATTGGTTGTCCCACATCATCATTTGGCCATTTACCATTATGTTTTGCATCAATCAAATTTCTTAATACTGGTGAGTTTGATAATAGTAGCTTAACCAATATATTTTTCTCCCCCTGCTGAAGCGAATTCCAATCAGCCAGGTCTGTGATTCCTGCTTCCTGTAGACGACTCCAATCATCAGCATTCATTGATGCTGGACGAGTTGGTGTGGCAGTTGGACTGGAGTTTGGTGCTGCTCCAACAGCCGGCCCTGCAGTTGGATTCGTTGTTGTGGAACCGCCCCGATTAAACACACCTCCAACTTTCCTTTTAATTCCATCCATGAATCGTCGCTGTACAACACCTTTGGTTAATGCAACACCAGATTGCCCCGCTTTTGATTCACTTTGCGAAATGTGATCGGCTTCGCGTTCATATTGATCATCTGGCTCACCTAATTTAAGTGGACCAGAAGAAGTGCCACTGGATGATTGTTGCACCACGTGCGTTAATTCATGCAGCAAGGTTTGTTTTCCATGTTCTGAATTGGGAGAATATGCCCCACTGCGGAAAAAGATATCATTACCTATAGTGAATGCTCTGGCATTAATCTGCCGGCTGATCTGATCGGATTTTCGATCGGTGTGCACTCGTACATTGTCCAGACTTTTGCCAAATTTCTGAGTCGCCTGAGACGAAATCTCTGATTCCAAAGGTTGACCACCGCCGCGAGCGCGTTGAATCTCATCCACGATTTGCTTATCCAATGTCCTGCTTTGATCAACCACCGGTTCCTGTAACAATTGGGGTTGAACAATCCTACGAACTTCATTGTTTCCATATCTTTCCTGCAATAATTGGATGGTTTCCGGTTTCGCCTGTTCCGGGAAAATGGCAGCGTGGGTTAATTGAGAACTTAGACCAAATTGATCCTGTTGTATTTCAGATTGTAATGACGATGTTTGTAGTAAATGACTATCCTGGTTCTTTTCCTGGACTTTCACTTGTTCATTTTGGGTTTTTGCCATTATTACCTTCCTTGTGGGGCATGACAAGATCTTTGTCATTCACCAATCTACCCATTTTCTGCATTTCTCTGCGGATTGCATGAATAAGATGGTCGTTCGTAACAGGTGAGTTCTCACTCACTGCGAGGAAAGATGCACTGATGATTACATTCCGAATCGATCCACCTGTCAGCCGAAAGCGACTGCCCAGTTCATCCACATCAATGTCATCCGATTTTGGTACTCCCGGTGGAAACAGCACTTCCCAGATTCTTTTACGTTCTTCTTCGTCCGGGAATGGAAATTCAACAATGAATTGTATTCTCCGCGTAAAGGCATCATCCAGATTGGAACGTAAATTCGTAGCAAGAATCACGACGCCATCGTATGTTTCCATGCGTTGTAGAAGATATCCGACTTCTATATTGGCATAACGATCATGCGCATCTTTGACCTCAGAGCGTTTCCCAAATATGGAATCGGCTTCATCAAAGAACAAGATGGCATTGCTGTTTTTCGCCTGACTGAAGATTCTTTCCAGGTTTTTTTCAGTTTCACCAATATATTTGCTCACAACGGTCGATAGGTCAATTTTGTATAAATCCATCTTGAGTTCAGCGGAAATAACCTGAGCAGCCAGGGTCTTTCCAGTTCCTGGAGGGCCAGCAAACAAAGCGGAGACGCCTGAGTAGGGCATTAAACGCTCACCCACTCCCCAGTCATCCAGTACCACAGAACGCCAACGAATTGTATTGGTTAGTTCTCTTAAAGCTGCCAGACCATCATCAGGAAGGACAATATCCTCCCAGCGATAACGAGGCTGGATCTTGGTTGCCAGACTGTTCAGATGATGGCTGGAATAAGAACGGGCTGATTCATATAAATCATCAATCGAAACAGGGATACCTTTCTTTAAAGCCAGATCATTGGCTGAATAGACTGCATTTTGTATTTGACTGGCCGTCAGGTTGAATTGACTCGCCAAAATTTCAAGTTCAGAATCTGGAATGACAGATCCATTTCCCAGATACTGTTTCCATACTTCCAATCGTTTTGAACTGGATGGCTGATTACAATTGATCCAAACGACAGGTTTAATGGTCTGTGATTCGTTACGAATGATCGGCCAACTATTCACGTGAAAAACGATAATACTTCCGTCAAATTCACTCATTTTCTGAAATAATGTGTGAATGTCATTGCTATTATCAAAAAGATTATCCCAGCCAATAATGACTGGGATAGCATTACACAATTTAACATCACGGAAGAAGAGGTCTAATACTTTAGGATCCCTGATTGGAGATACATCCAGCATTTTCAAATCAAAAAACAATAGTGATTGGTCTAAGGAATCAGCCATTCGATCCGCAATGTGATATTTTTGTAATTCATCCTGACCATACAGAACAAGGAAGGGGTGCTGATCCATTAAAGTAGAAAGATCATCAGGAATGTCAAAAATGTCATTAACGGGTTTATCCAATGATCCTGGGAAAGATAACCTAACGGCATTTGATAGTCTGTTGTTCGGTAAATATTGACCGGTAATCCAGGACATAATTTCGTTGGATGCAAAATAATTTTGTTTGATTAAAGGCTTTTCTTCCGATGGCATCGCAGCCAATGGTTTGATGAGTTCATTTTTTATCAGGTTGGATTGATAATTAAAGGAAGAGAAATAGCGAAGTCTATCCAGGCCAGGTGCTAACAGTAAATCAAAGATTAATCCAACGCTGGCAAAACGATTCGTGACATCATCTTGTAAATAACCATAAATCCGTTCAAAACGTGTATCAATACTGGGTGCCAGACAGATCAAAAAAGCATCAAATTCAAACTCGGTCAGGTCAAATAACCGACCAAGTTGATCCAACTTGAGATTGACTCCATTTTGTTTAGCTTTCTCCCGAATTGTGAGTAATTCTTTTTCAACCTGGAACTGCAACTGATTGAATTGTTCGATTTCTTGTCCTGGCAAATCAATCCCGGTCCCCCAATTTCCACCTATCGGGCGATTTAACAAATCCTGAATATTATTTTCAGATAAGAATAAACCGCGAAATTTTTCGGAAAAATTCTGTCCAGATAATTCCCAGCGACGGACTGCTTTGCGAATTAATAAATCAATACGCAATAATTGCAAATGCAAATACTGAATATTTATTTTTTTTTCAGGTTCCTGGCTTTCTTTAAATCGCTGCATGTTCCCTTCAGATCCGAACCTTAAAAAGAGAAAACCCGGTTAATTTAATAAATTAAATTGAATTTATTTATTAAAAAACCAAAAGACAGATGCAGATTAATTTTGATCTAAATGAAAATAAATTTTCCTGAATAAATTTATTTTAACATAACAATAAAATAATTTCGGATACCTATATCAAAATAATCTACTAATTCATTGTAGTCTTTTGCCCCCTGGAGGCAAACTAAATTGTATAATGAAATTAATTAATTAAGTATTTTTAAACAAATTAAGTTAAATTTTTTCCCCATCATCTCAAAAAATTTATGTGCTTCGAAAAACAAGATGGACCCATTGGTGAGATAATCAAATGTGGAAACGATACTTCAAATCTTTTACACTTTAAAAAAGAAAATTAGATTAATATGAAATATTTCGAACCAGGAAATCCAGGTATTCCTTTTTTAGGTATCACATGAAAACGAAAGAAGTCATAATATCAAATATTCATCATAATACTGGCAAAATGGCTGATGAATTTTTGTGGTATCTCCGTTATTATGTAAATGATTTCTTTTCCCAAGGGAGATTTTCAAGTATCCATGTCAAAAATACAAGTATCCAGTAATTTCCATTTCAGACAAAAACGTAATTCTGAGAACAAAAAAAAGCTTAGAAGAATAATCCTTAAGATTATCTCCAGTATAATGATCATTTTTGGCTGGAGCTTTCCATTATTAATGATAATTAAACTCTTGCCTGACTCCCTATTTCTGATGTTTTCAGGTGTGATTCTAATCGGCATTGGCAGCGTCATTATTTTGTTGATCGAATCTGGTGAAATTTAGATCAGATTTTTTGAATTCTTTTTTCGTTCTTTTATCCATTTTCCAGCATAAAACCAACTAGCGCTTTTAAATTACTTACAACATTGGAACCAGATAGCAGCATCTGTTATCTCGCCAATTTTTTGTTTACCATCCGGGCATTTATCAGGATAAGGATGATTATTACTTATGCATTCGCTACATGCATTAATTTGAGGACATAATTCAGAGAGGTTCGCTTGATCACTGTTTTCCTCTAAACAATTTCGATAAGAAACGCAATCAGGGCAAATCTCCGGATGATAGAGATCAACCAACCAGGCTTCACCACCAGCAATTGCGCAATCCTCAAAAGTAATTTTTCTTGAACTGCTGGTTGACAATTGCATCACGAGAAAAACAATTGAAATGGTAATTATTACGATAAAAATCACAAGATAAATTCTTTTTTGCATAGTTCGTTATCGGTTCAAATTGATTACAACATCCTGGCGATTGTATTCTCTGAATTCACTTTTTAGTAAATAGATAACTTCAATTCACTTGTGAATTTCCCTACCTGGTTAATCGGATGACATACTGATAACGATCACCGCGATAAAGTATTTTTACAAACTCAACTGGTTTTCGATTTTGATCATACGTAATACGCTCGTTCAATAACAACGGCGCACCCGTTTTGACCTGTAACAATGCTGCTTCCTCTGGTGTGGCCAGGGTGACTTCCAGGGTTTCATCAGCTTCCGTCGGAATAATATTCAATTTTTCTTCCAGAACGCGATAAAGAGATCCAAATTGTTTAAGGTCATCCTCATCGATTTGTTGATCATCCCCTATTACCACATAGGAAGTCTGCAGCCCAATTGGAATGTCATTACCCAACCGAACACGCTCTATTCGTAGTACACGGCTATCCGGTGATAGTTCAAGTCGTTTAAGGATTTTTTCAGTCGGTATCACATCACAAATTGAGCGGATGATCTGATTTGGCTGGATCCCCTTACGCAACAAATCTTCCGAGAAACTGGTCAATTCCAGCATCTTTTTTTGCAATTTCTGCGGAGAAACAAAGGTTCCACGACCATGTTCTCGATAGAGATAACCTTGCTTTTCCAGGTACTCAATCGCCTGACGAACAGTTGGTCGACTGACGTTGTAACGCAGCTCCAGATGCCGTTCAGAGGGAATGGATTGACGTGGTTTCCATTCTCCTTCTTCAATCTGACTTTTCAATATGCTAGCCAGTTGAAAATATTTCGGTATGGCATTATTATGATTAATAAATCTTGACATTTCGTCCTCAATGATACTATAATCAAGTTGTCATGTGGTCATTACCAGTTATAATTATCAATCTTTTTCTGATATAAATCAAGAGGGAGATCATTGAATCATTTATCCGATACTGAATTGCAAGCCATTGTAAAAAATGTCGTTTCCCGTACGATGGGTTCACCAGAAACAGAAAACACTAAGCCTCCTTGTACTGGTTCCGTTAAGAAGGCAATTGCTATTGGATCGGATCATGGTGGTTTTGATATGAAAGAAGCCCTCAAAAAGGAACTTACCGCCGCCGGGCATGAGGTCATCGATTGTGGTACCTTTTCCAAGGAAGCCTGTGATTATCCTGATTTTGCCCTGGCTGTTGCCCAACAAGTCAGTGATGGTTTTGTCTGTCGCGGGATCATTATCGATGGTGCCGGAATCGGTTCGTGTATGGTGGCCAACAAAGTCCCTGGAGTGCGGGCTGCACTATGCTATGATTACTCATCCGCCGTTAACAGCCGCGAACACAATGATGCCAATGTTTTAACGCTGGGTGCTGGCATGATTGGCGTCAATCTGGCGAAGCAAATCGTTCAAGTCTGGCTGTCAACGGATTTTGGTGGTGGTCGTCATGCCAAACGTGTTGATAAAATTAATCTGGTTGAAAACCAGTACTTAAAAAGAAGGTGAAATGGTTCCTGATAAAAAAATGGTCGAATCGTTGGTAGAAATCATTACGCGGGAAGTGCTCTTAGCAATGGCAGAACAGGATATCATTCAAAACAATCCGGATGGGTCATATTGTGTTTCAGAGATTGCTGACGGCGTACGCGTAAAAACCTGTTTCGATAATGCTGGTCATGTCATTTCTGCTGGGGCAGAACGTATTGCATCAACAGTGGGTGTAATACCAGACGACCTCAACCTGGCGAAGAAAATCGATCACACATTACTTAAACCAGATGCTACTCCTGAACAAATAGCTCAACTTTGTTTTGAAGCGCGAAAATATGGATTTGCCTCTGTGTGTGTCAATCCAGCCTGGATTAAATTGTGTGCTGATCTCTTGAAAGGTTCCGAGGTTAAAGTCTGCTCGGTGGTGGGATTTCCATTAGGTGCCACCCCACCAGAGGTGAAAGTATTTGAAACGGAACAGGTGATCAATGATGGCGCTAACGAGATCGATATGGTCATCAATATTGGTGCTCTTAAAGCTGGAGATACTGAATTAGTAGCTCGAGATATCCGCGGGATTGTAGAAACTGCCCACCGTCATGGTGCAATTGTAAAGGTAATCATTGAAGTGGCTTTGTTAACCGACGAAGAAAAAGTGATCGCCAGTCTGCTTTCAAAGGAAGCTGGAGCTGATTTTGTAAAAACTTCCACTGGTTTTGCCAGTAGTGGCGCGACTGTACGTGATGTTGAGTTGATGCGACGTACGGTTGGACCCGACATGGGAGTGAAAGCAGCTGGTGGTGTGCGTACCCGTGAAGACGCAGAGAATATGGTCAAGGCAGGTGCCACCCGCCTGGGCGCATCTGCTGGTGTTAAAATTGTCCAGACTGAAAATGTGAATGAATCAAAAAAAGAGACCCCAATAACCAGTAAAGGGTACTAGAACGGAGTAGTTATTATGTTGATTGCCAGAGTGATTGGAACAACCGTAGCAACCATAAAAGACGAAAAACTGCATGGTCGAAAATTGCTGATTGTACGCCAGACGGATGAAACCGGTGCTGCCTCTGGAAAACCCTACGTTGCCATTGATACGTTGGATGCCGGTATTGGGGATCTGGTACTGACTGCTGCAGGATCAAGTGCCCGGCAGACAACCATCACCAAGGACACACCTGTGGATGCGGTGATCATGGCAATTATCGACCATCTGGAGGTAGGTGGAACGATTACCTACCGTCAGGAATAAATAGAAATCTCAAACCAATAATTAGTTTTGTAAATTTGAAAGGAATAAAAAATGGCTCTCGATACAGCTCAGATAGCACTAGGAATGGTTGAAACAAAAGGTCTGATCGGCGCGATTGAAGCTGCTGACGCGATGGTTAAAGCTGCCAACGTTGTTCTCATCGGTTCTGAATATATTGGTGGTGGATACGTGACCGTCATGGTGCGTGGTGATGTAGGTGCTGTCAAAGCAGCGACCGACGCTGGTGCTGCTGCAGCAAAACGTGTTGGAGAATTGGCTTCTGTACACGTCATCCCCAGACCACACCAGGATTTGGAATTAATTCTGCCCCAAAGCAGTAAAGGTTCATTTAGTGGCCGTTCTGCTGACAAGAAATAATTTACTTTGATCCGGGTTTATCAATATCCAGGTATTCGCAACCAATTGTTGAACGCTTACTTTGTGTTACCAGGAAAGATGGAGATCCATGCCTAAAGAATTTTTTACAGAGAAAGATATCGAGGATCTTGTTAATAGAGGTGTTCACGAACTAATAGTAAACGATGATATTTACTTGACCGTACTTGCTTACGAAAAAGCCAAAGAACTGGGACTCACCTTAAATAAACAGGGAATTAATGATCCAAGTGTCCCTGTTCGTCCGTATTTATCATCTAGCGCTTCACAAAGAACAAATCATAGTTATTCCGCAGGATCTCCATCACAACGAATTCACTCCTCCAATCAAATCGATTTGTCTAATCGCATCAGGACTGCTGTAAAGCAAAAGTTAGGTGACCAGATTGATTCTGTTCTACTGGATCAAATCATCGAACGAGTCCTGCATAGCACGGGAGTTAAGTAACCAAATGAAATTCTCAAAAGTCATAGGCACTGCTGTCTGTACGGTTAAGCATGAAGGTTTGGAAGGTTTAAAACTCTTAATTGTCCAGCCCCTTGACAAAGCCCTTCAGCCTGATGGAGGTCTTGTGGTGGCTGTGGATGTGGTGCAGGCTGGCCCTGGTGATATTTGTGTAACGGCACGTGCCAGAGAGGCAGCTTTGGCAATGCCACAGATCACATTTGTACCTGTAGATCTCTCCCTGGTAGGTATTGTGGATGAATATGAAATACGACAAGATGGTGAGATAGATTTCACCATGAAACCTGGATGGGTTAAGTATACATAAAGAGAGAATATGATTTTAGCAAAAGTTATAGGAACAGTTGTTGCCACCATCAGTCACCCTGATTTTAAGATGCGCAGGCTGCTGGTGGTTCAACCTTTGGCTCTTCCAAATGAAGCTCCTGATGGCTATTTCATTGCCCTGGATAGTACCCATGCTGGCATTGGTGATACCGTCATTGTTAACCGCGAAGGAGGAGGAAATCGTCAGGTGTTGGAGAACCCGGATGGATGTGTTAACTCTGTGATTGTCGGAATTGTCGATTCGCTGTATTTAGAAGAGGAATATATAACCGTTAACGCGACTGGGGGAATTTAAATAAGATCTTCTTTTTGTTTCAGGATTACCTTGAGATTAATGGGAGAAAGGTGAGCATTGCATTATCTACCAGAATTTGATATAGCGCTTCTGTACCCATAAGATTTCCCACTAATGGTTCAATTTTAATTTTATAACTTCCCGGATTGTCAATAAACAAAAAGACATTGGCACGCTGTCCTAAACCTGGTGCCTCAGTGTATGCAATCAAAGTTTCTCCATCTTCTCGAAAGAGCATGATCTTAGCTGCAGCACCACCATTGATGGAAGATGCCTGAATAAAATAATTGCCTGCTTCTGCAATTTGAACAACAAACCAATCAGGATCTCCAACACCACACAGATTTCTCTGTTCTGCTATGCCAGGAATAATTGCTTTCGGGTCATTTGAGTTGTCATCTTCTTCAAACAGGTCGGGAACACAAGTTGTTGGAAGAATGACACTGGTTTCGGATGCATTATCAACTGGCCATGGCTCAGGTTGACCATTGATATCCAACGCACGCAGTCTGAAAGCATAATTCCCTCCTGGTTGTCCGACAAACCAGGAAGATCGAAGGTTACCAGAAATAGTCATGGTATTAGCTGCATCCCAGATTCCCGGGACTGTCATCCATTGCAGTTCAAAGGACCCCAAACCAGCACCTGTACTGGAGGCACTCCAACTGAACTTTGTTGCCGTTGAGTCATAACTTACTGCAGAATTGAGCTGACTGGAAGGAGGTGGGCAGGCATGATCCACCTGGATGGTTCTGGGATTTAAGGCTAAAGGCGACATTGCCTTCATGATCCCAAACCCGCAGTGCCACTTCCAGAGGCCCATTCACTGGCGCAGATTCGCAAAGGTTGACATCCCAATCGTATTCCCCATTTGAATTTGTGTTTGTGATTTTGTCACCGATAGATATCCACTGATTATTTATTTTTGCAACCAACTGAACTCCCGTTACACGCACATCATCACTCGCGGTAGCAGTCACATCAATTATGGGACTAACTCCAGATGCAACAGTTGCATTTGCAACCGGACGAGTGAGAGTACCGGTGGGAGGATATGCACCGACGTTTCCTGACATAAACCAATCATTGTTGCTATTGCGAGGATCGGTTTTATCCCCAATACAATCGGAAGCATTATCATAGATAGGGAAACTGGTCACTTCATAGCATGTACGCGGGATGCCGCCATTGATTGGCACATCGGCAAAGCGAATATCAGTAGAGTATCCCCAATAATATTGACTGTCGTGACTAAACCAGAGAGAGTCTACTACCATAAAATGAACGTGATTTGAGGTACTGTATCCGGTATCATCGGTATCGCCTATGTACTGACCTCGTTTTACAAATGTTCCATCTGTTAATTTATTGGGGATAGTACCATACGAGAGGTGGAGATAAAGTTGATATGTTTGGTTATTGGTATCTTTAATAACAATATAATTCGTACAGTAAGGGTTTCCATCACTACAACTATCACGGGAATCTAGTACATATCCTTCTTTTGAAGCTAAAAGAGGAAAATGGCCTACATTTGTGAAGTCATATGCATAACGACATTCATCGATCCCACACGAAGGATAACCTAATTCCGGTATAGATTGAAAATGGCTGATTGATCCCTCCAACCATTGTTTGGTTCCAGCGGCATATGGCAGATAATATCCCGTCATTGCTGTTGTAACACTCAGGTTATCCAACGCAGCATTTTCAGGAGCAGAACGTTGTTCCAGGGGCAACATTTCTTCAGGTAAAGCAGAAAATATCTCCTCCCAATCAGGATCACCCGGTAAAAGAACTTCCCACTTGTTATCAATTTTCTTTGCCAGAGCCAATCCTGGCTCGGTTGCTAATATTTTGTCAGAATCATCACGCAAAGCCAACCAGATCACAGCGGTTTTTCCATCGGGAGCGATAAAGGCTGTATCAATCTCAGGCGTAAACAGGTCAAAAGTAAGTGATTTCAAGCCCGTCGAAGTGTTCAAATTGATAAAAAAAGCATCGGAGAGAGCTGATTTGACTTCCTCTGTAACTTGTTCAGGTGGAGGAGGGTCTGTTGCTGCTGAAAGAAATAACGCAGCAATTGACAAAAAGGTCAAAATAATAAATCGAATTAGACGCATTTATCTTTACTTCCCGTTGGTATCATTTTCCTCTTTGCAGGTGTTGGCGGTTTACTAATTGTTCGAAATTTCTTATATACACAATAATAGAACACATTAAGTGGATAACAAGTAGACGTATAAATTGAGTTAAGAGTTCCAAAAAAAATGGTAAATCTTATAGGAAAATTTTCGAATAGGTAAAGTTTCAGAACCGTAAGCATAAATTTATCTGAGCAATAATCGGTATATTCCCTGTGTGTTGGTTCCTAAATATACTAAATCGGTGTTGTCAGGATCAAATGAGATTGTCTTAACCGTAGTTTCAGTTAAATCACCGGATCCGGAAAACCAATTCTGTCCGCCATCTTTGGAATAATACACCGCACCTGGGCAACCTGCGACGATCAAATTGGGTTGGTTTGGATGGATAGCCACAGCAGTGACCATTACACCATTTAATCCGAGCAATTGCCATGCACCTCCATCCATCCGTTGATAGACGCCACTATTTGTCGCAGCGAATAGTACTCCCGGATGATCTTTATTAACCGCCAGGTCATTCACATTCCCACCAGGAACCAGGTTACTGGTCCAGGATGCGCCTGCATTACTGGTAGTATAAATCAGGGCACTATTAAATAAAGATGCATAAACAACATCACTATTGCCTGGATGAAGCGCTAATTTCTGTATGTTCTTGCCACTTAATCCCGCCTGCGACCAACTCTCCGCGCTATTGTTACTCTTATATACTCCATTTCCACTGGTAGCCAGATAAACAATTGCAGGATTACTGACAGAAAATTCCAGGTCATTCAAGGGTTGATAACTGACCGATTTGGTATCATCCGCCATCAAATCCTCAGAATTTTCTATCAATTCACTTTCTAATTCATTGTGTGGAAAAAAATCAAAACCGGAATTCGTTAAAAGATCCAATACCGGCAACCCCATATTTTTCTGGCTCCATTTACAATCCGGTAAAGTGCACGTGAATAACCCGCCACTATATGTCCATAAATAAACCTGGTTCGGGTTCTGTGGATGCAGCACCAACCCACTGGCATCCAGATCGGTTAATCCGTTATTGAGTTGTTTCCAGCTTTCGCCACCATCCTGAGATGCGTGGAATCCTCCCCGAGAGGTGCTGGTAAATAATTGGGATGATTGTGTTGGGTGAACCTGAATGCCAGTAATGAATGAGTTGTTTAGTCCATTCTGGCTGTGAACCCAGCCAGCACCACTCTGGTCACTGCGGAAAATTCCATTTCCAGCTGTGCCAACAAATACCTGCGTATGCTGTAATGGGTTCACCATGACGGTATACAACAAATTTTCACCCAATCCAATATTTGCCCAGCTACCTCCCCCATTAGTTGTTTTCAATATACCTTCATAAAAATCTGCAGCGTATAAAATGCTGGGTTGTTGCGGATCCAGATCCATATTGTAGATTTTTGAATAGAGAAATTGGTTTGTCCAGCTATCTCCATTATTTGTCGATTTATACACGCCAGTGCGATGCCAGGTTCCGTAATAGACGGCATCGCCGTCCGTATTGGCGGGATTAATCACCAGGGTTCTTCCGGATAGATCGGTCAACCCATCTCCATTCAGATTTTCCCAATTATCGCCACAATTTAAGCTGCGATAGACACCATATTCATGCATGGCTACAAAAACCATACAGTGGTCCTTTGGATTTACCACAATATCATACGCCCAGTCCTGCTGTTCATTTCCACCCACATTTTCCAGTACCGGTGTCCAATTGATACCTTCATTCTTGCTACGATACACAATCCCATTCCAGGGTGGAGGATCCACAGCATTTTTACCCCGTGCCCCGATGTAGATGATATCAGGGTTATTGGGATCGATGGCAATTGTATAAACTACTGAATAATCCTGAATGCCCTGACTGGAATGAAACCAGGTCTCACCTGCGTTCGTACTTTTGTAGATTTCATCATTGTATGTACCTGCATATAGTATTTTTGGATTCTGAGGATCAATTGCCAACGAATTGATTAAAAGATCTCCCAACCCATTACTGGATTTTCCCCACGTCAAACCTCCATCAATGCTCTTGAAAACCCCATTTCCCCAGGTTCCTGCGTAAATGATTTTTAAATTAGTAGGGCTGGTCACCATATTCACCACATAACCACCGTCCGGACCTATCCACGGATCAGTATATTTTTCGTTGGATATCAATGGCAAAAATACCAGTTGTGGTTCTGTATCATCCTCAGCCCGAACAGAACCAATAAACTGCATAAAGATTATTGTGACTAATAATATTGATTTCAGAAATCGTTGCATGGACACCAGGCTTTCAATTAAATGAATTACTAATAAAAAAATGCAATATCCATGCCATAAAAATATTAATAGGACTGGTCTTCAAAAAAAATTGCGAATATTAATTTATTAATTAATAAAATTATTTTATGTTTACAATAAAAATTATTCCTGTCACTACATCGATCGTATTCAACAGGATATGAACGATTATTCCAACATAAATATTCTTTCGTCTAACTGCATAAATTAATGGTACTAAACCAATCGTTCGAGTGATAATCATCCAGGGTGTAAAAACATGATATGCTGCGAACAAGAAACTATGCAACAGAGGACTAAAATTTCCTTTCACTCTTGGTAATAAATACCCTCGAAAATATAGTTCCTCTACAAAAGGTCCTAAAAGAGCAACAAAGAAGAAAAACATCACATAGGTGATAATCAATATCTGTTTTGAATATTCTCCATTCAATCCGGAATTCAAAGGAGGAATCCAAAAAAATAATTTTGATTGAAAAAATAATTCTAAAGGTTTTAAGAAAGTAAATATCAACCCAGTAAAAATGAATACGAGGACTACCCATAAAACTAACTGCCACCATGGGATCGGATCGGTGTAACTTATGATTCCTTTCAAGGAGTAAGTTCCATTCATTTTCTTACCCTGATAAAACAAAAATCCCAATTCAAATGGAATCAAAATAAAAATAATCGCCAAAATCAAACTCATTACAGATGGACATCCCAAATTTTCAATGGGGCGGCGGGCCAAAAAATAGAATACCCCAATTAAAATTCCAGGCAATAAGTGATAGGTAATTGATTGTAAAAGTGAATGTTGTTTTACTTCAGGTTGATCCATTTTCAAAGTTCCTTTTGTGATCTGTTATTTCGATATGAATTTATTTCTAATTTTAAAATAATTAGTTCTATTTTGATAATTTAAAGAAAATAAAAATTGCACCGATCAGTAAACCAGTCAATCCAATGATTCCAGTTGGGTTCGGTCCCTGCAGACTGCTGATACTCATGTAGGAAACCAGCAGTGGTAATTCTCCAATCACATTTCCTGCCCCATGAAATATTGTTGCCGGAAGGATGCTTCCCGATTTGATTGTCACAAACCCCAACCAGGTTCCTAATACTACACAAACCAGCGTCATCATGGTGATGCCTGTAATCGGTGCCCCCCAATAATCGAAACCATAATTAAATCCTAAATAAATGAGAGGAGCATGTGCCAATCCCCATAGGATACCGTGCAAGATCACAGCTTTTCTTTGATTCATCAACTTTAATAAAATCGGTAAGAAGTAACCACGCCATCCGATTTCTTCCCCAAGTGCAAAAATGTGGACCGGAATAATGAATGGGGAAATGAAAATGAATGCAATTCCAACAAGAATGATGGAGGTAGGGTTAAGTAAAAGAGTTTCTGGTGCACCAAATTGGGAATATTGTTCTACCAGATTTCTTGCTGTTAAATCTAAATCATGTGGAAAAATAACAAAAAATATTAATGCTCCAAAAAAAATAGCTACTCCGGGTAAAAATGCTGCAACCAGGTAAGTTTTCCATTTCTTTCGAAAATTTGGTCTTAATAACCAGGGGGAGTGATCATGTGTAATCTTTCTCGTTAAAAAAGTTGAGAGAATAGGAAATACACTGAAGAGCCCCCAGAAAATTGTGTAAGCATACTGAACAAAGGGCTCTGGTAGTAAGACATTAAGTAACCATCCAATAAATAAAAAACCATATAGAATTGACAGATAAATATACGCCCTCTGTTTTAATAAATGATCTTCCATGCAATCTCCTGCGAATGTTAATACGACAATTTGGGATGTTTAAGAACCAGATATTTTTAATAAATCAAAATGAAAACGAATAGCTTAATTATATATCCGCCAGCGTAACTCAATAAAATTTATAATCCTGAATTTCAACCTAAGCAATTAAACTGAAAATCAGAACCGAAACAATAACTCTTTTTTGGGATGAGGAAATTTGTGTTTCGTATTCTTTTTTAGAATCTTCCGGCTAAGTGGCCAGGAGAAATTCGTTCTTTTACCCATACAAATTCCTCAAAATATATAGTATATATATCGTATCCATATATTTAAAATTCACATCAAGTAGCATTCATGAAAGCACTCAAACTTTCTCTTCTCAACATCAATTTACGCTGGTTTCTGATGGCTATGATCCTGGCAAATATTGCTGGTCAAATGGCTTATAGCATGCTCTCTCTTTACCTGATTGACCTGGGTGCCAGTGTTGGGCAGGTGGGGCTTGTTTTCACCATTGCTTCTATTGTGCCCATTGTGTTACAAATCTTTGGGGGATGGTTCTCGGATACAATCGGTCGTTTGCGTGCAATTGCATTTGGCAGTGCGATCTCGGTGTTTGGTTATGTTTTATTCTTCACCGCTCCTTCCTGGGAATGGGTCATGTTGGGATTGAGTGTCGAATTTGTCTCCAATTCTTTTGTTGGTCCCAGTTTCAATGCTTACATTGCTGAACAATCCAGCGAAGCAACCCGTGGACGTGTTTTTGGCTTGACCACAGGTATTTATATGGTCGTGACTGTTATCGGTCCAGCTTTGGCTGGATTTTTAGCATACCGTATGAATTTTAGAATCATGATGGTAGTAGCCTTTGTATTTTATGCCCTGGCAACCATCGTTCGAATCTGGATGGCTTTATCCGAACGCTTTAAACCATCTCGTGCGCCTGAAAAACCAACAATGGCCGGATTGACATCTCAGCTAAAAGCAATGTTTGGGATTTTATTCTCAGGTGGCATTCTCACGTGGATCTGGATTACGGATGCCATAGGTGATACATCCTATAGTCTCACGGGTGAATTATTCCCCATTTATCTCTCAGATATCGGGAATCTGACGGTTGAACAAATTGGCCTACTGGGTTCTGCCTGGGGCATAGCCAGTATTGTTGGCTCCTTTTTAGGAGGATGGTTAACCGATAAAAAATCAGAACGATTGATACTTACCAGTGGATTTTTAATTATTACGATAAGTATGGTTGCCATGGTTACAGCCAACTCAACTGTAGCGTTTCTTGGCGCTCGGATTCTGAATGGGTTGGGAGTTGGTGTTCTCATGCCATCCTATAATTCTCTCATTTCAAAAGTAGTTCCAGAGAACAAGCGCGGATTAGCATTTGGATTCTTCGGTACCTCTTTGGGCATTCTTTCTCTGCCTATGCCATGGATCGGTGCGCAGTTATGGGAACTCTTCGCTCCTCAGGTACCATTCTGGATCACAGCAGTAGCCTGTGCCATAACCATCCCAATTGCATGGAAAAAGTTTGTGTTACCAAAGGTTGAACCGGCTCTACCTCCATCTAATGGGAATAGTTCCATTACCAAAAAATAACCAATTGATGTTTCTTCGACCATCCTTAGGATTAAATTAAAAAATCAACCTCTGGAAAAATGATCCAGAGGTTGAAATATTTATTTTTGATCGTATCGATTAATCTAATTCAGCAACCAGATCATTTGCAGTTTGAGTGAGTGCTGCCAGAATTGTTTCGACCTGTGCTTGATCGGTAGCGTTCCACAGCTCAGCGGCTGCATCATTGATTGATCGACGGACCGATGACCAGGCTGGGAAGGTCTGAGGTTCAGATGGGCCAATTGCAGCCAATTGAACACCAGATGCCCAGACAGGGTTTTCTGTTCCATAATCAGCTAAAAGAGCTTCAGTTGAAACTTGGGTACCATAGTAACCACTGATCTGAACCCAACGAGCCTGAATTTCAGGAGATGTTAACCATTCAATGAACAACCAGGAAGCCATTTGTTCATCTTCAGTACTGGGAACAACACCTAACATCTGTTGGAAAGCATCCACAGCCAATTTTCCATCTGGACCAGGAGCAGCTAACCAACCCCAAATATCGGTTGTATTTCCAGCATCTTCAAAAGCTGCAGCATAATAAGGTGCACCAGCAGTCGAGCTCATGGTGATGATGGCTTTGCGCATTGCTTGTTCGGGATTTGGATAACTCTCTGTTTGCCAGACACATCCTTCTGCCTTCAGGTCCAGAATGTACATGGAAGCATCAATCGCAGCCTGGGATGTGAAGTCGTACGCATCACCAGCATCATTGAGTTCTTTACCACCAAATGCATACAGGAAATGCAACCAGTTGGTAGCATTCGGGTAATAAACCAAACCACCGGTTCCAGCAAAATCACCACCCGTGGCAGTATTTTCTGCAGCAGCTGCACAAACAACTTCCTTCAATTCAGCTGAGGTAGCAGGTGGATTTGCAAAACCCAGTTCTTCAGCCCAGGTGAAATTGTAAACCAGAACATTGGCTGATTGTGTCATTGGGTACGCAACCCAGGCACCATCCGGCGTGGATCCAGCTGCTTTGAGATGAGGATAAAGATCTTCCAATTGTGCAGCAGTTAATCCATAATCGGCATCATTGATATAAGGGGTCAGATCTAAGATGGAATCTACAGAATACCAATCTGCCAGTGAGTTGGTGTACGCCATAACGACATCCGGTAAATCACCAGACTGAATGCCAGCGTTGAATTTATCTTCCACATCACCATAGTTACCCTGATTGAGAGCTTCAACTGTGATGCCATATTCATTGGTAGCATTGAATTCATCAACCAGAGTTTGCAGACCTTCTCCTGGAGCATCAGAATACACATGCCAGAATTGTACAACCGTACCTGCCAGTGGTTGTTCCACGACAGGTTCTGCTGTTGGTTCTTCCACAGGTTCTTCAACAGGTTCTTCTACTGGTTCTTCAACAGGTGCAACTGGTTCTTCCATAGGTTCTTCAGGAGCTACCGGTTCTTCAGTGGCAGCTGGAGCACATGCTGATAAGACCAAAGCAAACACCATAAGCATGGACAACAAAATACTAATTTTCTTCATTTTTTCATCTCCTCATAACTAAACTTTTTGTTAACAAATAGGTTGGTTAAAATTTTGTCCAATTCACCTCCATTTTGATTTCATATTAATACTATCCTTTCAAGCCTGATCGTGCAATACTTTCAGTGAATTGCTTTTGCGTGAAGAAATAAATAATCAGGATCGGAATGATAGTGATAAAAGCGCCTGCCATTGTCAAGTGAATTTCCTGACCGGCTTCATTGACAAAGTTCATCAAGCCTACTGAAATCGGCCTCCAATCTGGCGTATTGGTAACCAGCATCGGCCACGCCAGGGAGTTCCACGTTCCAATAAAGGATAAAACCAAAATGACCATTAATGGTGCTTTCGATAAGGGAAGTACCACTTGCAATAGGAAACGTAAATGTCCTGCTCCATCCATCTGGGCAGCATCGAATAATTCATCTGGCACCTGGGCAAAAAATTGTTTCAACAGGAATATTGAAAATATACTACCCATAAAGGGAATCGTTAACGCTGGCCAATTGTTAATCCAGGGAATCGGTCCTATTCTTCCCAGCCAGGTAACTGTCAGGAAATTCGGGATGATGAATACCATGGCAGGGATCATGATGGTGCTGAGAAGCATGCTGAATATCAGATCTCTCCCGGGGAATTTCATTCTGGCAAAAGCATAAGCAGCCAGTACACTAAATGTAATCTCACCAAACAGTGTGATCGCAGTGATGATGATGGTGTTGATAAAATATTCTGAGAAAAGCGCTCGATCCCAGGCTTCTATGTAATTTTCAAAATGAAGTGTGGAGGGGAAGAATGAAGTTCCTAATGCTTCTCCTAAACTCTTTAGTGACGTAGCAATCATCCAGAAAAACGGCATAAGGGAAAGTAATGCTCCTGTTGCCAGAATAATATAAGTGAGAATCTTTCTCTGTGTAGATATGGAAAATCGGCTAAATTTAGGTTTTTTATTAACCATAAAACACTCTCGAACCCTGAACTTTATTGTTGATAAAGGTTAAGCCTAGAATAATCGCAAACAAGACAAACGCCATCGCTGAGGCATATCCATAACGTAATTTTTCAAAGAATTCAATAAAAATCGTCACACTGAACGTATCCGTTGTCCCCAGAGCAAGTCCGTCACGGAATATCCAGATAGTATTAAATGCCTTAAAGGTACCAATTATCCCGATGAGTGAAAGGAAATAAGTGGTTGGCGATAACAATGGAAAAGTAATATGCCGGAAGATCTGCCATTTGTTAGCACCATCCACTTCTGCAGCATCAACCAATTCGGTTGAAATATTTCCTAAACCAGCCATATAAATTACTGTGTTGTATCCTACATAAGTCCAGACAGAATGGACAATGACCACAAACAATGCCAGACTAGGACCAGAAGCCCAATCAGGGGTGTTTAGGCCGAGACCATTACCGAGTAGCGTAAAAATTCCTTTAGGTTCAAATAACCACATTTGCGGTTTAATCCCTAATGCCTGAATGAACATATTTATGGGTGCTGAATGTCGATTAGAAAACATTGCCTTGAAAACAGCTGCGCTGGCGATTGCTGGTGTCACATACGGGATAAAGAATATGATTCGGAAAATATTTGATCCAACTAATTTTTGAAAGAGTAAAACAGAAAGGAATAAGGAAATTGCTAATTGGAAAGGCACTGTCCCCATCGCAAAGAAAAGCGTAACTTTCAAACCTTCCCATAAATCCTTATCACCTGCGGCTACGATGGTTGGGATTTCTCCAATCAACAACCATCCCCCGACCAGTAATACCATAGTGGCGAACACGTGTAACCAAAAGCTGAGATTGCTTAATTGTTTCTCAGCTCGTTTCCATACATACCAACCAAGACCTAATAAGATCACCCCACTCGTAATGGTAATGAATTGAGGCCAGATGCCTGGATCGGTATCATTCAGTACAGCTGCTTCGTAAACCAGTGCAATCTGTTGTTGTGTATAGTACAACAAACCAATTCCAACGCCTAGAGCGAGGAAAATTAATCCGAAATAAGCCTGATAGGTAAAGTTTCTTGGATTACGCCAGAAATATAAAACCAGGCCTGCAATGATAATCCCGGCTAACAGCAACCAGAAGAAAATTCGCCAGGCAGGTAAAACACTTTCTGCCCGAAATGCTTCACCCAAAAGACGCATAAACACTTCCTGTGATCGTTCCAATCCTCGTAATTTATCAGCAATACCCAATACTTCCGGAAGTGCTTTGTAAATCCAATTAATCAAAGAAAAAGCGATTAAGGCATTTAGTAACCCTGGAATAATGCATAACCAGGGGCGTTCATTATGTTCCCTGGCCATAGTCAATATTTTTTTTATCAGAAAATAAATAGCAACCAATGCACCAATTCCCATGAAAAACACCACAACATATGCCAGGTTGCCAACTGCATCCGTATAATTTTCCAGACCTATCAACGCACTGCGCTTAATACGCCATTTATGCAAACTTACGTACAGCGCAAATCCGACTGGAAATATGCCGAATATAAAAATTAAAATTGTAGCTGGAGCAATGAACATATAGGCAGTCAGATATTCGCGGAAGTTCCTGCCTTTTCGTCCAGTAAGTAGTTTTTTTAGAAAGCTTTTATTTTCCATTTGACGTGTTAAGACTTTTTTCTGGCCTTAAATGGATTTTGTCTGTCTCCACAAAATAATATCTGAATGAATATCATTCCTTAATAATAATGATTCTAATCAAAATTTCAAAACTGAATTTCAAATATAATTATACAAGACAATTATTTTTAGAAACTTGTTACCTTCTTAAAAAAATCATTATATTAAGTAACTAATTTTTTATGAAGTAAAAATTTCGATCAAACTAGTTTAATGGAAACTGAGGAACTCTGATGAAAATCAATTTGAGTCTACTTGAAGACCTAAAAAGAACACAATTAAGAGGATTGAATTTTCCCCCCGGATTCATCTTACCGGCATATCATGGACAATCTATCTTAAATATTCCTGCCTCTATCTGTCAAACATTTGGAATAGCTCCAATTCATTCTGCCCCTTTACGACCAGAAGTCTTTCCTTTTAATAATGATAATTACCAACGAATTATCATTATTCTTATGGATGGCCTGGCATTATCCCGATTCACATCCTGGATGGATGAAGGGAAAACACCAATCTGGAATCGCTTGCTCACATCAGGCAGCCTTGCACCCATCACATCCATTTCCCCCAGTACAACCTCAGCCGCCATGACATCACTCTGGACAGGACACTCAACCAGTGAACACGGGGTGGTTGGTTACGAAGTCTGGCTCAAGCAATATGGCGTGGTCGCCAATACGATCTCACAATCCCCAATGAGTTTTAAATCAGGTAATGCCAATCTTGAACAGGCCGGGTTTAATGCTGAGACAGTGCTTTCCCTTCCAAAACTCGGAGAATACCTGAAAAAAAATGGTGTATCCTCCTACTCATTTCAACATTATTCCATTGCAAATTCCGGCTTATCGAGAACATTCATGAATGGCGTCAATATTTATCCATATGCCAATGAAGCCGAATGTTGGATTAACTTGCGAGAACTAATGGAAGAAAAGAGATACGAGAAACAATATATCTGGACATATTGGAGTGCATTGGACAGCATCGGGCACAAATACGGTCCGGATGATGAACGTGCAGAGACATATTTCGCAAATTTCAGCCGCAATCTGGAAGATAATCTGATTAATCGTCTGTCACCAGAACTTCGCAAAGGAACACTGCTGCTTTTCACCTCCGATCATGGTCAGGTAGATACCTTGAGAGATCCCCTTTTCAGCCTTTCCAATCATCCAGAATTCATCGATTGCCTGCACATCAAACCGACGGGTGAAAGTCGCTTTACTTACCTGCATATCAAACCAGGAAAAGAGAAAACGCTGAGGGATTACATTGCATCGACATGGCCAGACAAATACCTGGTAATGGAATCACAACAATTACTCGATGCAGGTTTATTTGGACCCGGTGTTCCCATGTCTGATATCCATAATCGAATTGGTGATATCACTTTACTTGCCAGGGATAAAAATTATCTGTGGTGGTCGGACGAAGAAAATCCATTAACTGGACGGCATGGTGGCTTATCAGCACTGGATATGATCGTGCCATTCGTTGCCATCCCATTATAGACAATAGCGTGAAGGATTAACCATGACAACATATCGCACAACCGCTTTAGGATTATTACTTCTCATCAGTTTGTTGGTGGGTTGTACTCAAAAAAATGTTCCCACACCTACTCAAATAACTGATACGAATCAAGATAAATATTCTGGTACCGATCATCTTGTGATCAGTGAAATTCTGGCTGGTGTCGAAGGAAATAATAATCTTGATTTCATTGAACTATATAACCCCACAGCAGATATGGTTAATCTACAGGGCTACTCCCTCTGGTATCAGCTGAAGAAAGATCAAGATGATGTATTGATCTACTCATGGGAAACATCTGCTTTTATCCCACCCAACGGTCATTATCTTCTCCTCCAAGAAAATCAGGAGATCGGATTTGAGGTCGATGCCTATTTTGATTATTCACTGGTACCTCAACGGGGAAGTCTGGCTTTGCGCTCAAAAAGTGCGGGAATAATCGACCAGGTAGCCTGGGGGGATACAGACGCTGAATTTATTGAAACGTCGAGTGCTTTAACTTTCCCAAATGGGTCTTCGCTGGAACGATTGCCAGGGGGACAGGCCGGAAATAGTCAGGATCTCAACAATAATGCTAAAGATTTCATTATATTAAAATTGCCCAATCCAGAG
This sequence comes from uncultured Chloroflexia bacterium, assembly GCA_963765655.1. Taxonomy (GTDB): domain Bacteria; phylum Chloroflexota; class Anaerolineae; order Anaerolineales; family Anaerolineaceae; genus UBA6170. The sequence continues at coordinate 105,788 of CAVXXH010000005.1, read as the reverse complement.
ACCTCTGCCAGTTTTTCCACACCCGAAACAGAACAAGAACTCGAACTTAAGGTGAATGTACCGAAGGATGTAAAACCAGGCAGCACTCTGGTCTACGAACTTGATATTACAAACACATCTCAAAAAACCATTAACTCGGTATCCCTACATTTTCCATTTCCAAAAGACCTGATTTATATGAGTGGTTCTCTTGAACCCAACCAGGAAACCAATCTCCTTCAATTTCAGCTTGGGGATTTAACCTCAACCGCCACGGTGAAATTAAGTGTCACCTTTGAAACTCCATGGAAATATACTACCATCACGGTTCCGGGTATTTTCGTTGATGCTCAAGATATGAATGTACCTGTCTTCAGTGGACCCATTCGTACCAGCGTGCAGGGTGGAGCTGTACCGATTGGAATAGCCAGAACTTTACTGGATGGTGAAATGGTGACGGTTGAAGGTATTGCAACCATGTACACCGGCGGATTCTATGCCGGCTCTTCCGGGACTAAATTTTATATCGAGGATAATACGGGTGGCGTACAGGTGTATGTGCCGGGAGGGGCAGGTAAGGTGGAAGTACCTTTAGGGGCTTTTGTGCAGGTACAGGGCATCCCACAACCCTACCGTGGAGCGATCGAGGTCATACCTTCACCAGAGGATGTCAATGTCGTTCGTCAACCAGTCGATCCATTCGCATGGGATTCACGGGAAATCACCATTAATGATTTACTGGCTCAAACTTCGGATTTTCCGGGAGAACTTGTCACTTTGAGTGGTGAAATTACACGGGTAGAAGAACTCTCCTTCAGCTATGAAATGGACCTGGTTGAAGATGAAAAACTTATCAGTATCTATATTGATAAATTGACTGAAATAAATGTTGAAATCATTGAACCAGGTCAATACTATCAGATCACAGGTATCGTCGAAATGGTGGACGATGATGTCCAGATTTATCCTCGTGTCCAGGCCGACCTGGTTGAAGTTCAAGCTCCGACTGTCACGCTGACTGCTCAATTGCCAATCAATTATGACCCTGTAGAAAAATTCACCATTGATCTTGTGGTCAATAATCACTTATCTGAGAATATCAGTAACCTGAACATATCTCTGGAAGTTCCGGAAGGTCTGACTGTCGATGAAGTATCAGATAAAGGAGTCTTTAATAACGGTCAAATTATCTGGAAATATGATTCCCTAACCGGCGATGGCACACAGAGAATCTTCAGCCTCTCTGGAACAATATCCATAGCAATTGATTATCTTTTCCTCGAGAATTACGAATTAACCTACAATAATCAGAACACAGTAATAGCCGGCAATCCCATTTACAGTTTTCCAGGTGATTCTGTTCCGATTTGGGCAATTCAAGGTAGAACCTCTCGTTCCCCTTATCTGCTGCAACAGGTAAAAACAAGTGGTTTGGTTACAGCTGTCTTTCCTGAAACAGAAGGGTTCTGGATCCAGGGCGAAGAAGATCAGGACCCACTCACCTCACATGGACTATTTGTTTATAGCCAGGTCATTGACCCCGACATCAAACCAGGTGATCTGATTTCCGTTCAGGGAACAATTCACGAACCACACAATGAAACACAATTATTTCTTGAAGACTGGCAAACCATCGCAACCAACCAGACTTTACCGACGGCAATTTCGTTGGATCCTCCAGTCGATGAGACGGAAAGTGCCAATTATTATGAAACCCTGGAAGGCATGTTGGTTCAGGTCACTGGCCCGGTCAGAGCTGTTTCACCCACCAATAAGTACGGAGAGACAGCACTGGTTCTTCCTTTATATAGGGATACCCATTTGATGCAGGGAGAGCCGAACGGGATGGCAATCCGAGTGGATGATGGATCCTTTGTAACGCATTCGGATCAATCTACCATGTCCTATGCAGCTGCGACAGGAGATACTCTGTCCGATATCTACGGACCGCTTGCTTACAATTATGGATATTTCAAGATAGAACCCATCTCCCCCCCTCGCATTGAAAAGAATCCAATCATTATTGATGCTTTACCTCAAACAGAAAACAATGAATTTCGGATTATGACCTGGAACGTAGAGAATCTTTTCGATTTTCTGGAACCCCATCCCAGTGATCCTTCCTTGCCCACAGTCGCGGAGTATCGCATCTGGTTAGAGAAAATTGCCAATACAATTCTCCTGGCTGATTTTCCTGCTGTGATTGGATTTCAGGAAGTAGAACATATAGGTGTATTGGAAGATATTGCTGAACATTCAATTTTACAGGCAATGGATTACCAGGCTGTATTGATAGAAGGTACAGATAGCCGTGGGATCGATGTTGGTTATCTGGTTCGTGGTGATGTTTCCATAAAAAATGTGCAGCAATACCCGGCACCGAATGAATTAACCCCTCGCCCGCCCTTATTACTGGAGGTTCAAATCGATCTGGGAACGGATACCAGAACGATCTACCTGCTCAACAATCATTTTCTCTCCATGAGCGGTGGCGAACAGGCTACCGAACCGCGCCGGATTGCCCAGGCAGCCTGGAATGGCGAGCTGGTAAATCAAATTCTGCAGGAAAATCCGGATGCCTTAGTGATCGTAATGGGCGATCTGAATTCTTATTACGACTCACCTCCCATAGATACTCTCCGATCTATCGGAATGGTTCATGCGTTTGATCGACTACCTCCAGAGGAACGCTATACTTACATTTACCAGGGCATCGCTCAGGTACTCGATCACATCCTGGTGAATGAGTCGCACGAGGACTCAATTTCGAGTGTGGATATTCTGCACGTCAATGCAGATTATCCATTACAGTTACCAGGTGACACTTCTGCTTTGCATAAATCAGACCATGACCCGGTAGTAGTTACTTTCCGGTAATAGCATTACCGGTAAATAGGATTAGTTCCAGGGATTGTATGCAAAATTAGCCTGGAGTAGCAATAAGGATCCTCAAAACTATAATCTCAATAAGGATAAGTGAAACTGGTATTCGCTACCGTTATCATCGCAATGAGTAGCCCATTGATGAATCCTCCCAGGTAAATGTTTCCTGTCAGTTTATAGATCTTAATGCCAGTGAATGCAGCGATTGCCAGGATTGGTACAAAGGGGAAGAGTACTATAGGAAATAAAGCCAATGCACCTGCCAGAGGACCTTTGATCAGTATTCCGAAAAAGGTGCTGCCAGTAAAGACTAAAGGTATATATTGCAGAGCAATAATGATACTAACTCCCAAAATATTGAAGAGGACGCTGACCCAAATCTGTTTCCGTTCACTCCAGTTCTCAAAACGGTTCCTGCCAAGAGCGAGACTGTTCAGCAAAAAGAAAGCCAGGAAAAAAGGTGCATATTTGATTGCCACCCAAATTTTACTGGCGGGGAAGACACGAACAGCAAACGACCAAATTCTGAAATCCGTTTTTAAGAAATAGTCAGCTGCGAACACCAATATATAAGTGATTGAAACAACAGCAGCAGCGAGTAACAATGCTTTAAACAATCGCTTCCAGCCAATCTGAAGCCCTAACGCTTTAGCATTGCCTTTCATTTTTCCACTGGTGATCCGGACCACCAACAGGCTTAATAAACCTGAGCCCAAAGCCCACACCCCAATAGGACTGGTGGTATCCTGTGGCCAGAACGGATTGACCAATCTCGTTCCCAGCACGATCAGGGGGATCAGGAAAATGGCAACCAACAATCCACCCACAATACTCCAGATCCAGAATTTTCGTTTGTCCTTGGTAGTTGCCATTGCTGGGATTGCAGGAACAGAAACTGCATGTAATTCTTGGAAGAACGGGATGGATAGAAGCAATTCGGTACAGGGTACTAGAAACATGAAAAACCCAATCAATCCAATGAGGTTGAATAACTCTTTAATCCACCAGGTTTGATTGGTAGATGGTATTGGTTTGGGTGCACCTAAAGTGCCTTCAAAAAAGTCGATCGTGTACCGGGATGATACGGTTGAAAAATGGTTCCATGGGTGAATCTCCCAGGGTGAATAAAACACAATCCCAAAACCGGTTTTGTTGTTAGTGTAGGTTTTTCCTTCCACAACTTCTTCAACCGCAAGAATGGAGGGATCTTCAGTCTGTAGAGCCACCAGATTTTTAATTAATTCATTTTCCAACAAATCCACGATTGGTCCGCCTACCATTGCTATGCCAAATTCGTCGTATCTGGCTTCGATGACACCAATGTTTGATAGATAAGGGGCACTACCCTCCTGGTTTACTCCCATAAGACTGATCCCGCCTGCCAATCCAGACGGAACATTCCCAATAATCAATCCAGCAGCTACCTTGTTCAAGGTTTTAGCTTCCTCAGGTAACTTACCCGCACTCACAGCATCCTTTTCGAGATTACTATAATGTGCCAATGTTACATCTGCAAATCCACCTCCCATAGAATGCCCTGTTACGCCTATACGAGATTTATCCACAAAAGGTAAGGTGTATAAATATTCAACAGCGTCAATCATGCCACCGTCTGGAATGGATACCAAATCTCCATTCTCGTCCACTGGGACAGAAGAATTGCCATGTTTGTACGCATCCATGGCAAAGACTACATAGCCACGTCGGGAAAGTTCCACATAGGTAATATCCTGCATCTCGCGGTTGTTAAGATACCCATGGCTGGTAACCACTGCTGGTGCAGGTTTGCTGGATGTTGCACTATCAGGGATCAATAAGTAGCCCGTCAGCGTGCCGTAACCGGTTTCCAGTGTTAAATCAACGACTTTCACTTTTCCAAAATCATTCTGGATCAGTCCAGAAAAGATCATGCTGAAAAGGCATAAAATAATTGCTGCACTTAAGAATTTTTTAGATTTGTTTTTGATATCCATGGTAATCTCCATTTTCAATTGTCGGTCCGGCTAAAGGATGATTTGCCTTCGATTTGCCATCATTTGTGATGACAAACCGATCATGGCAGGAAGGCATTGAATTGTCGATTTTTTTTGATTTAAGCTGGAAAAATACAGATGATTCAATTATATAAAAGATTGGATTTCATAATACGATTCTCACCCGCAAAAAATACCGATCAGGTATTGAATTTACTGGAGAAATTTGTTTGGACTAGATACTTGATTCAGCTTACTTATACAGCGTCATAATAGGTACCCCATCAAACGAGTATTTATAAACCACTTCATGTTTCGACAGTTCTGACAAAATGGGGCTATTCTTGCCTTTATCACCCAGGGTGGTTTGTCTGTGTTGAAAAATCCACCAATCGGCAGCACTCATGGGGTATCTGCGTGCCATGGGAGCATCCGGTCCAAATACACTTTCAACATCCACCTCTGCAATAATAACCAGATCATCTCGCAACAAACCTGCCATCTGGTAGTAGATCAATACATCATGGCTCCAGGGATCTGCCCAAATGCGATCTCCTGCTTTTGCTTGTTCGTTAATAATAGGCAGTGCTAATTGATAAGTCTCACACCAATACGTACTTTCCAATCCTTTACGGGTAGCTCCGACCAGTCCATTGACACCCTGGCTGTAGTAAGAAAGAAAATGGGGATATAACCTTACCATCGTAACCAGCTGTGGAATAAAAGCAAGTAAGATGATCACACCATACCCAACCCGACTCAGGATTAATGAATGCTTCTTAAGCGTAAGTTTTTTCAAGCCTGAAATCAACCAGACAAATCCTATGCCTGCCAGTCCAGCCAGGAAAGGAAAGGAAACCATCATAAGACGATCGTTGTCATATACCATGCTCTGTCCAATGGATATCGCCAGAATGGGAATAAGGGCAGATAGAAAAAGTAAAAACCCTAACGCCTGGTCCTGTTTCCATTTAATTGCGCTGACAATCCCGAAAAAATACAGAAAAGTCAATCCCAACGGTACTACCGCCCAGATCATCACAAATCCAAAGTGCCAGGGCGGAGGCATGTAAAAATTACCCAGATAGTATTGCCCAATCTGCCAGTGATCGGTGGTGATAAATCCAATATACTCAAATATTCTCTTTATCGTATCAACATACAGCCAGGGCCAAACCATGAAGAAAACCGGTATAGCCGATACCCCCATGATGACCAACCGCAGGAACAATCTTAAATCTCGTTTGAAACAGATCAACCACAATCCCAGGGTGACAGGTACAAATACAGCATTGATTTTTGTCGCCAGCGCTAATCCCCAAACCACCCCCAACAAAAGACCCCACGCCCAGTGTTTTCGATCCATAGTTTTCCAAAACAGGTAGGTTGTGACAAAAACCGAAAATGCAGCCGGAACATCCAGAGCAGCCAGATGGGCGTGGAAGAAAAATCGCGGCATGCTAAACAAAGCTCCTACGGCCACCAAACCAGCTGTAACACCATATGCATCCCGCATCCACAGGTACAAAAGACCTGCCAGAATAGCTGACAATAACATATTTCCGAGACGATGCGCGCTTATCTCATCGGTAAAATTTCTCGTTATTGACCAAATCAGACCTGACCAGATCTTATCCATAGGGGGATGTTCTTTGTTGATCTGCCAGGCATGGGTGATCATATCTGGCTGCAAGGCAACTTCAGGTAGCGAAAATGCCTGCGCAAACCAGCTCATATAGGATTCGCTGGCAGCAAAATAAGCGGGTTCATCCCAGGTCACTCCAATATCTGCATTGGTTACAATCAGGACAGCAAAAATAAAAATAAAAATTAAGGTCGCGATGCCAAATCGATCAAATTTCACCTGTATTAAACAATCTCCAGCCATTAATGTAGTGGATTAATTTATACAATCTTATCAGAAATGACCTAAAAATTCGTTCAAAATTTGCAGGCTATTTACACACCAATGACAATACCAATCACATGTCCTGTCCTGATATGATCAAGTGCAGCACCAAGGGAAACCCCAAGAGCGATTCCAACGCCTATTGTGGTTATGTATTGCTTGCAAATTTTGATTTTCGAATGTCTATTAATTGGGTTACTCATGAAATTACTTCCTCAATAAAAGTAATCATCAACCACCCATCCGTTTCTTAATTAGTAGCTCTGCATAGAATCTGATCAGTCATAGATATAAATTTAATCCTGATCAAGTAGTTTATTTAAAATATGAAAAAGGAAATAAATAACAACCAGATAGTCAATTAATTAGTTCGGTAATAAATGAATTGTTTGGTTCAGAAGCTGGAAAATTTATTGTGATAGTTATCTGAGTTTATATCGTATCCAATCTCACATTTGATACGAAAGAATTACCGCACAATTAATGGCAAATAGACTGGTATACGGTCAAATACTGAAAAAACCTCCCATATCTGGTAGGTATCCTGATCAGCGCGATAAATCACCCCTTTGCTATCCGAAGTAATGTCATAACCATATACCCCGCCACCTGTATTGGACAGGTTGGAAAGCTTGATGGGAGGCATCCCTCCACCAGCAAGAAACAAATCAAGATCATCATTCTTTTCCTGGTCTGAGTAGTACACCACAAACTGGTTATTAGGCGAAATTAGAAAACTGTTAACATCTCCGCCGAGCGGCAGGTCCGCGTTGAGTTTTGTCAGGTTGGTACCGGTTATTGTAACAACAAAGAGCTCATTTTCATCGAGGGTATATTTATCAGCAATAAAAACTACTTTCGAGCTATCGGGTGAAATGTTATAAGCCCAAGCTTCTCCACCAGAAACCATTGTTCCATTCAGCCAGTTATGGGCTCCCCCAGTGATGGAAACCGACCCAAGGTCAAAGCGCTCATCTGCAAGCACATCTGCACTATACACCACACCCAGACCATTCGGTGTTATCCGATAAGAACGGACATCAGAATAAGGTTGTACGATTCCATCTAACAATCTCACGGGACTGTCCGAATCATCTGCAGGTACAGAGAAGATCTCATCTTGATCGTTGACAACTTCATCAGCTCTGTAAACCACATAATCGCTATCCGGATCAGGCGAAACTTTGAAGTCTATTACTGAACCATCCGCAATCAGTGTTCCATTCAATTTCACTGACACTCCCCCTTCGATTGAGACTGAGTAGAGCTCATTTATTCTAGCAATTTCATCTTTTAAATAAATAACCCTGTTTCCATCAGCTGTGATGGCAAATTCACCAATATTATTACCTGCCAGTTGTTCCTTATTATCACCCGACATATTTGTTCTCCATAAAGTGGATAAGGACATGAAGGGAAATCTAATGAAAACAATTTCCGCACCATTGGGTGTTATTTGAAAATCAATATCTCCCCCTGGCACATTTTCGAGTAATACTGTGTTACCTCCTAGAAGTGGCACACTCCAAAGTTCCTGATAATGTGTGAATCCAAGTGGATCATCCAGCGGGAAAGTTTTTATAATGAAGGCAACATGTTGATTATTGGAAGAAACAGCGATATCTTCCAGCCATTTAACACCTGTTAATATTCCACTGAGATTGATCACAGAACCCCCTGTTATAGCCACAGAATAAATCCCTGTTATCTGGTTATCCGCACTGGGAGGACCGACCCAGTAAACCACACGTTGACTGTCAGGTGAAATAATATAACCTTTCACCATTACTAAGCCATTCATACCAGGGGAAAGCAAAACGCGCATTCCTCCAGCCGAACGTACACTGAACAAATCCTGAATTTGATAATTAATTGCATCAGCAAAAAAAACAGTATATTTCCCATCCGGACTGAGCTTAGAAAATGAATTGACTTTTCCACCAGGGACAAGATTTCCGCTAATCTTAACACTCATTAGTACTGCTTCAACCACACTGGTAGATACCAGGCTGAGGATCGCAATAACACACAACATCAAGATACCTTTATTGATGGATCTTTTGCGCATTTTCCCTCCTTATGAAACTTTCATTTATAGAGATTGATTGTCATTTATTATTCATTAAACATCGTGGAATGACCTCTGTCAACACCCAATTCTTATGTAAATTAATAAGTTACTTTTCAATAAAGGGAGGTCGGCTTTCTCAAATCGGTAAGATGAGGAAAAACGCCATCATTAAAGCAATGCAGGTAAAAAATAGGATTAGTGCTCGTATTAATCGCTTTGATGTGCGAGACCAAAACAAACAATGCAGTGAACCTATTAATACGACAACCAAAGTAATTTGAGGTACCCATAAAGTTCTTTTTACAAAAGACTATTTTGGAAAATCCATTTTTAGCTTGCATTAATTCGCATGTGAAATGTAGTATAAATGAATGTTGATGTTATTAATCTTTTTGGGAATGACTGTTACTATCCTGGCAGTTTGCATATTCAGCAACACGGATAGTCTGTTGATGCTGCCATTAACTACCCCAGATCAATTCTTATCCGACATGCCTTATACCACTTTCTCAATCCTTGGTAAAGATGTCATCCTTATCCAGCCCAGCTCAACTTTTTTGGTTTACTTATTAGGGTTGATTATGATCGCCATTGGGGTTTATTTTCTGGTGACGAAAAAGAACCAAAAGTCACGCTATTATTGGGCAATCGGATTAATCTTGTGGGGTATCAGTGCAATTGTCGCAGGGACGAGTTATCAGGCTTTCGGTTACGAGTTAAAATGCCGCGGGTTGGAGTACTGTCTGTTTACAAGTAATTTTGAGCTTGTGTATATGCTGCTTACAGCATACTGTATCAATTTTCTGGTTGCTGCAACGGGATATACCAGCACGGGCGTTTCAGGAAGAAAACGATTAATGAAATTTGCACTGATCGATAGCGCCCTATACTCCGTGTATATGTTTGTTGGAGCTGTCCTCCCGGTAAAATTCTTAATTTCCTATGAGGGGTTTATGGCTTTTATTGGGGCAAATTTCCTGATCATGTTCATTCTGAACATTCTCCATTACAAAAAGCAAAAAGATAATTTAAATCGTAATCTCATTTACATATGGATTGGCTTTTTGATCGTCAACATTGGCTATTTTGTTTTTTTGCTGGGGGATATTGGATCGAACCTCTACAAGAATTATGGAATATGGTTCAATGAGAACGACGCACTGCATGTTTTGTTGATCCTTTGGTCATGCTTAATTCTTGTGTTGTTAAGGAAAGACCTGAGAGACAAAGTTGATAATTCACCTAATAAAATTCCAGGCAACATTTAGACTCTTAGCGATCCTCGAAACCCCCTGGCCCCATAATAAGAATCTGCACCATTGTGATATATAAAGACAGTGTTATAGCGTTGGTCCCCAAAGATGGCACCACCGAGTTTTCGAATATCAGCAGGTGTTTTTAACCAGCTTGAGGTTTTCAAATCGAATTTTCCCAGTTTTTGCAGGGCTCGATATTGTTCTTCATTGAGAAGCTCAATACCCATCGCTTCTGCCATGTGCATAGCACTATCCTCCGGGGGAAATTTTTTCCTGGCTACAAGGGCTTGATGATCGTAGCAAACATTTCTACGATCACTCGGTGTTTCCACTGAACAATCATAGAAAATAAATTCACCAGTAATTACATCAAAACCGACCACATCCGGTTCGCCACCGGTTCTCTCCATTTCATGGAGTGACCACTGTTTTTCAGGTTTTGATTCAAGTCTTTCCAAAACTTTACCCCACTCGAGATCTTTATGGCGTTTTATGTTTTTCTCAAAACGGGCTTCCAACGTTCTGAGTAAATCTTTACTTTGTTCGGATGACAATTCTTTTTTGTTGTTATGAATAGTAATCATATTTTTATAGTAGCGTTGTTGGGTAGGTGAGTCAATCTCCTAATTTCCAAAACTTATACAAAATCTCACTGGTTGGTATTCCAGAATTATTTAGTATGAATAATCCTGGATACAAATGCTGAAACTTGTTTCATATCTTTCCTGCGTTTCGGGTAAAAAAGAAAAAAGCTGGAAAACATGGAACATATCATCCCAAATTTTCAGGGTGACATCAACACCAGCTTGCTGAGCTTTTTCATAAAAGCGGACAGAATCATCCAGCAGGATCTCATTTCTACCGCATTGAATGTGAATCGGTGGTAGACCTTTCAGGTCTGCGAATAGAGGGGAAATCAAGGGTTCATTTGCATTATGGTTGCCAATATAGTAGTTCACATATTTCTCGAAGGATTGAACCACTTAAGATCGGATCAAGATCCTTATTTGTGGTTACAGAATTACCACTGAGTGTCAAATCAAGCCAGGGTGAAAAACAGAAAACCCCTGCCGGCAACGGTATCCCTTTCTCCCGCAACGCTAAGAGCGTGGCAATCGCCAATCCACCTCCAGCAGAATCTCCAGCGATGCAAATCCGGGATGGATTCGACTCCTTTCGAGATGATCCAATCATAAGCATTGAAGAGCATCCTCCAACGCAGCAGGGAAAGGATTCTCCGGTGCAAGCCGGTAATTGATTGCAAGTGCCTTACACTTTGTGTTTGAAACAAGTCGGGCAATCATTTCGCGATGGGAATTAACGGAACCCAGTGCATATGCACCACCATGGAGGTATAAGATTACTCCGGCACCTGAGTCCGCAGAATCGATCCATTCAGATGGGACACCAAAGTCAGTGATTGCCCGACTTCGAATTTGCTTTGGCAGCCGCAAAAAAACGAACAGATTTCTCCTGCCTGGTGCGCTGTTCAACGATGGAACCTTCAGACCAACCACCGAGTTGTGTTCTGAGAAAATACAAAATGATTTTCGTTAAAGTACCCATCAAAGAAACGCAGCCAGCCCAAAGAAAACGATAAATGCAAAAATCATCACGCCTAAAACAATTGAGTAGTTCCTGGGTCTAATTTGGTCTTCCCGATCCATCTTTCTAATCAGTGGAAACAAGCGCCAGAAAAATGACAGCGTAGCAATACAAAGCGCTAATAAACTCAATTTTTGGATTTCAAGATTTCCAAATATAACAATCACACCAAGCAGCAAGAGAAATATTAATTTTGTACCTGCCACCCAATTAACAAGATATTTTATAAAGTCATGGATTTCTGGATATTGCTTCGATTTTTCCCAGGCAGAAAACACACCCACTGCATTCGCTCTTTTGGAGCCAGGTGCGAAATACAAAGCGAGAACATTTGATAACTCAAGAATTATGAATGCTAAAATAACAATCTTTTCGATCATAAAATGATTTCTCTTCTTGGTTTGTAAAGTTATCCATGATAATTAATTAAAGAGTATCATAGAAAATCAAACTTTTTGATTCTTTGGCTTTTTTATGATTTTTTGGGTGGCATACCAGCCTGTCAACATTGCGATAGGCACCCCTGCAGGTGAATAAGCCCATTGACCAGCTTGATAGATATTTGGGATAGCTGTTAAAACAGATTTTGGTATATCTTGCAGTGTATTAACCACAGGGACTGGCATTTCAAATGTCCAACCAGTAATCGCACCTTCAGAACTTCCTGATATCTTGTTGATTGTCAATGGTGTAGATGAAAATTTAAAGAGGATGTCTTCATCTATGTTTTTATAAATTGTTTTTGAGAGAATATTGATGATCTGGTCTTCAAAAGCTTGTCTGAATTCAAAGTACCAACCCGCTAATTCAATTTTTTGGATCAGGTCATAGTCAAAAAGACAGCTGACCATCAAACCTGACTTCCCTTCCGGAGCAAGGCTGGAATCTCTTAGAACCGGAACAGAAATCTCAAACGTGTTTAATTGAAGATATTTCTCCAGCCAATCAAAAACATCTTTTTTCGATTTACTTTCAAAGTTGTTTATAAGTTCATGTCTATCGGCCTGATCGGTTTCTCCTAACCCTTGTTTCTCAGGAGTGTAAAACAAATGCTCCCCCCCATTTTCCTGGAAATAGGACGGTGGACGGTTGACACCCATGTATAATATATTTACCGACTCAGCCCCTCGCGAAGACAAAACACGATGCGTTTCCGTTTCAATTTCCAATGAAGTCGTATCATCCAGACCTGCTAAGTTCAGGCTTCGATACATCGTTTTCAAATCCGCTGCCCAAATCAAATGATCATAATGATAATCACCCCCATCCGAATCAATAACTTTTGATTCAGATGGGATAATTTCAACAATTTTTTTATTCAGGCAAATTTCTCCGCCCCGATCAAGAATTTTTTGTTTCAGGAGATTGCCTAATACCCCAGTTCCACCTTTTGGATAAAAGTAATCCAGATAAACATAAAAATATCCCAATGCAAAATTTGAGGGCGTTTTTCTAAAAAAATGTTGCGTTAAAATATCAATTAAGGATTGGTTGCCAGTTTTACTCTTAAAAAATTCTTCCATTGGCACATTGAATTGGTTCAACTTCCGCATGGCAATTAAGAATTTAAATGTCCAGGGTATCAATTTTTTGAATATGAATTTTATGTCGCTCTTGAAATCCACAAAATTCGGGTTATCAAATTCATACAAGACTTTGGTATAGTCAGAAACTTTTGAAATGATAGCAATGATTTCTTCGATTTCTTTCTTGCTTTCTGGGTAAAGATCGACTAATACTCGTTTATAAACCTGCAAATCTTCCATCGAATGAATTTTGAAAAATTTGTCTTCAACCCCAATCGTTATCTTATTTTCTAAATATTCAGCTTGAATGCCCAAATCCTGTAAAATTGGTTTTACAATACCTGAATTCACAAAAGCCCTTGGACCAGAATCAAAGAAGAAACCATTATTTTCAAAAGTTCCTACCAATCCCCCAACTCGCTCGTTTTTATCAACCAATAACACATTGTAATTTTCTCTGGTTAAATAGGCAGCTGCAGTTAATCCTGCCATACCAGCACCGACAATAACGACTTTATTTTCTTTACTGACCATTAAAACCACCTAATTCCAAACTGATCATCCATAATTTTTCTGCTTCATCCTTATCCAGGGCTGGCGGGGCAAGCTCTTCCTCTGTGGTGAGGTTAAAAAATTTTCCTGAGACATTTTCCAAATCAGTGGAAACCCCTAAATAATAGAGAGCGTCTGCAGAAATCGATAAGGGAATCGCTCCTCGATCAATCACTTTCTTTTTGAATACTTTATATAACCAGCCATTGCTTTGTCCACTATTTGTCCTGACATTACCGGGATGCATCGCATTAATGGTGATGTTGGAACCTTGAAAATATTCATTAAATTTTATCATCGAAAGCAATTGTGCCATTTTTGCTGCACCATAACTTTTAATGCCAGAATATTTATGTTTACTCCAGGATAAATCATCCATAGCAATACCAAATGCAGCAAACCGGTATGCCTCCGAATTAACAAACAGGATTCTTCCGCTTTTTTGATTTCGAAGTTTTCCTTTCAAGTAATAATTTAAAATAAAAGTACTCAAATAATTCGTCTGGAAGACTTCTTCATTTTTATCAACCGTGAGATTTCTTATTGTCAGATATACACCTGCATTGTGAATTAACACATCAATATTTCTTTCGTTGCTGGATAATTGTTCCGCTGCCTGATGAACTTCTGACAACGTAGAAAAATTTGCGATGATGTATGAACAATTGGTATTGAATTCTCTTTTTAATTCTTCGATCAATTCTTTCGTTTTAATTTCATTTCGATTGATAAACAGTAAATCCGCTCCATGGGAAGCAAATTTTCGTGCTGCAGTATTACCAATACCGGAGGTTGCACCTGTAATCACTACCAGACGACCGTGAAAATCATCGGTGCAAATTTTTGCGTCTAATTTGAGATTGCGCATCATTGCAAAGAGGTTAGACCACTTATAATCCTTCCAATATTTAACCAATATTCCTCCAGATTTGATCAATTTTATCAGGAAATAGCATTTGCATCCAATAATTATATGTTAATTGTGTTTCAATTTTATTCGCTTTATAAACATAAATCCATCTCATTTTGAGTTTTTGTTTATTAATAAAGTTTATATTTTCAGTTCAAGATTCTTTAATGATCATTCTCATGTACATGGTGGGATTTACTCATAAATCTGTGGAACTCAGTTCCTGCCAATCTTTTTCAAATCATATGTATAATCATTAACTTGATTATGTAAAATGTTTGTAGTATGTTTAATCTAAAGAGGTTATTATGACAGAAACACCTGATTATTCCGTTATCAGAAAAGAAAATAACATTGAGCTGCGTCTCTACCCGGCTTATATCAAAGCAGAAGTTGCCATCACGGATACAAGTCATCAAAAAGCTGTTTTCAAGGGATTCAACATTCTGGCCGATTATATTTTTGGCAACAACATCAAAGCCGAAAAGATCGCCATGACAACTCCAGTGCAGGTATCACAATCCCAAAAGATCGCCATGACCAAACCGGTCACCATCAGTGGAGATGGGAACTACAGAGTTGCTTTCATCATGCCTTCGGAATTCACCCGGGATACTCTACCAATTCCGAAAAATGATGCAATCCAATTTACGAGTGTGCCACCCCATACGATGGCGGCAATTCGCTACTCCGGTTATTTCCAGGGAGAGAGAATTAGCAAAGCCAAACAGCATCTCAGTAAATGGTTGGAAAAAGAAGGGTTGGAGACGGAAGGCGATTTCATCGTTGCTGGCTATAATCCACCCTGGGTGCCTGGATTTCTCGCACGGAATGAAGTTATGATTGTGATTAAGATTGTAGAGGGATAATTAATTTCTGTTTAATCAAGGTGTAGTAAAAATGATTAGTTGAAGTCATATCAAGGCTCAACTAGAACCTGGATTATCGGTAATGAGAAAGTTTTATAAAATGATAAAAAAATTACAAATATCTATATTATCAGCTTTAGTTATAGTTTTGGTCACAGCCTGTGGAACGTCAACAGAGGCACCGATCAACATGCCAACCCAAGCTGAAGAGGAAAAGGTGAGTCAAATGACACAAGCAGGTTATGATCCTTCTTATATTGGAAAAGAAGGAGTTGATGTGATTTACCTGGCAGGAGGTTGTTTTTGGGGTTTGGAAAAATTGATGGAATCCCTGCCTGGTGTGGTTGATGTAGTCAGTGGTTATGCCAATGGCGATGCAAGCATAGAACCAACCTATAATAAGGTGATTTCTGGTCAAACTGGTTATCGCGAGACAGTGAGGGTTGAATACCAACCCGATGTTATCAGTCTGGATGCGATTCTTTTTGCTTATTTCCAGGTGATTGACCCCACCATCAAAAATCAACAGGGCAATGATGTGGGCACGCAATACCAGACAGGAGTTTATTATACAGACGAAACCTCTATGGCAACAGTGGAACGCATCGCATCTATCGAACGAGGACGAAATGAGAAATTTGTGGTGGAAATTGAAGCATTTGAGCGTTTTTTCGAGGCTGAAGAATATCATCAGGACTACTTAGAGAAAAACCCTCTTGGATACTGCCACATTTCAAAGGATGAGATCAACGTTATCACTGAAATGATTGTCGACCCTGGCAAATATCAGTTACCGTCCCAAGAACAGATCAGGACAAACTTAACCGATCTTCAATATGACGTCACCCAAAATGCTGGCACAGAACGAGCTTTCAATAATGATTATTGGGACAACCATGCAGAAGGGATTTATGTGGATGTTGTTACTGGTGAGCCTTTATTCTCATCGAAGGACAAGTTTGATAGTGGCACTGGTTGGCCTAGCTTCACCCAACCTATTGATGAAAATACCATCAGATCCGAAGAGGATAACTCATTTGGAATGAAACGAATCGAAGTTCGTAGTCGATCAGGCAATTCACATTTGGGACACCTTTTTTACAACGACCCTGGGTCACCAAATGGTACTCGTTACTGCATCAACAGCGCTGCCTTACGTTTCATTCCAATAGAGGAAATGGAATCTGAGGGTTATGCTTACTTAGTTAAATACGTGAAATAGATTTTCTTTCATATTTCTTCTCATGATGAGAAGGAGGAATGTTTAACACTGAAAAATTGTCCTACTTTAGAAGTTAAGAATAACAGTTTCACAAATTACCACATCATTAATAAATTTAATTAACAAGTCATCTACTTTGTAATAGGAGATGACTTAGTAATGTTAATAGGCTGCCCCTTCTTTTCGGTCAACCCCACGGCATTACACAAATACAAATTTAATGAGCTTTCAACTCATTTATGATTTCTTCTGGAGCTTCTTCAGGTGGAAAATGACCAATTTTTGGAAGAACTTTCAGTGAGTGATTCTCCATGAGGTCAGTCCAAACTTTCAGTTCGCTTTCCTTGAAAGCAATATCGGAGTCTCCCCATAGAATTGCAGTCGGAATATGCTTGATCAAGTCTCGTTGCTCCCAAAGCGATTCAAGCCAATCGGTTGAACCGATTATCTCTCGAGGGAAAACCCAGGTGCCAATACGATCAATCTTTTCTGCATGGGGCATATAAAAATGTTTTAACACTAACTCTGGAATTTTATTCCTTGGTCCATATGCCACTTTTGAGAGCATTCTACCGATTATGTTGAAATTAAAAACCAAAAATTTGCCAAATGAGCCACCAATAAGCCCACTGAAGAATTCGAAATTTTTATTCCCCTTCACTGGCCAAAACCATGTGTTGCACACCAATAATTTCTTTACCTTTTCAGGATGTTTTATTGCATATGAAATTGCTACGGGACCACCCCAATCAGTAATCACAAAGGTGATATCTTTGAGATTAAGATGATCCAGTAAATTTTCAACCATTTCGGCATGATGAACTGGTAGGTAATCCCAATCGGCAGGTTTATCGGATAAACCAAATCCCAGGAAGTCTGGTGCAATGCAACGATTTGTATTCATCATCTCTATAATAATTTCACGAAACTCAAATGACCAACCTGGGTTCCCGTGTAACAAAACGATTGGATCTCCTGTACCTTCGTCAATATAATGCATGTCACCTTGATTTGTTTTGTAATAATGGTTCGTAAATGGATATTCATGCTCATCTATCCAGCCAGGTTTAATTTTATTGACCATATCTTCAGCTCCTATTCCGAATTTTCTTCGCTCAATTCGTTTGAAAAACCTATCCTTTACTTCTATTTGATGTCTGGGTTTGAAAAATCATCCTCCACGATCATCGAGATTTGATGTAAATATCTCATAATCTTTTCCCAGGTATCTGATCCAAGACTTTCCACAATCTTCGCTTGTGCTTTTTCCCAATAAGGTTGAGCTAATTCCAGAACCTTCCTTCCTTTACTAGTGATCTCAATAGGATGGACGCGGCGATCCTTACCTATTGTTACACTCACCAACCCCCTGTTTAGTAATGGCTTTAGGTCACGTGTCAAAGTGGTGCGATCCATGGCCAAGATCGATGCTAAATCCTTCATTGAAATTTCACCCAACATAGATAAACTATTGAGAAGAGAAAATTGGGTTGATCGAATCTCTGCGGGTGCCAGTGCTTTATCATAATATTGGGTGACAAGGCGTGTAACCCGGCGTGTATTAAATCCCACACATGGAACAGCCTGGAACGCAAATTCGTAAATGGTTTTTTTGGGCATATCTTTGAATATAATAAGTGTATATACACCTATTTGTAGAATTTGTCAACCAAAGTTGTCAATTGTGGCCTTGTGACTTATAGGGTTAGCATCTGTGATTATCTCTAACATTTTTCTTAAAAAATTCGTTTAAATTATCACTTGTAGAATTTGTCCAGATGAGTATAATAAAATTGAGAAGAATGTTCATTATATGAACATTCTTGGTAAGCTTCCCATAGAAAGTATTTCATGATTAAACCTAAAAGACTAGAAAAAGGGGACACAGTTGGGGTTATTTCACCTGCAAGTCCTTCGGAAAAAAATAGTGATGTAGTTCGTGCTGGTGAATTCTTGGAGGAATTAGGCTATAAAGTCGTCATTGGCAAAAATGTGAATAAATTGAAGGGCTTTGTCGCTGCATCTGAAAAACAACGCGCTAATGACTTTAATGAAATGTTTTGTAGAGATGATATCGATGCTGTTTTTGTTACCCAAGGGGGTTATGGCTCTGCCCAAATTATTCACCTGATTGATTTTGACGCAATTGCAAAACATCCCAAAATCCTGACCGGTTTTAGTGATATCACTTCACTTCATCTGGCAATCCATAAATTTTCGGATATGGTTACCTTTCATGGGCCTGGGATGGCTCGTTTCAATTCTTCAGACCTGACCGATTATACAAAAAAACAATTTTTCAAGGCAGTTTCATCTGTTGAACCCATTGGGGAAATTCCTCTCCAGGACGAAAAGACCTGGCTACACACGATTGTGCCGGGGGTTGCCGAAGGTGAGCTGATTGGTGGTAACCTGACCTTGATCTGCGCCACCTTGGGAACACCTTACCAAATCGATACGAAGGATAAAATTCTGATGATTGAGGAGGCGTATACAGAACCCTGGATCTTCGACCATATGATTTCTCACCTGCGCAATGCTGGTCTACTAAAAGTAGCCAAAGGGGTGATGGTCAGTGAATGTCATGAATGCGTTCCAGCTAAGCATAATCCAGGCTACTATAGTGATAGAAACCTTGAAGAAATATTGGCATACTACTTGAAACCCCTGAAAATCCCGGTATTATACGGACTCCCCCTCGGCCATACCAAAGATATGGCTACCCTGCCTTTAGGTGTGAAGGCTCGTCTGGATGCTAATAAAAAACGATTTACGATCCTCGAAAGCGGTGTCGTTTAAGTTAATCCAATTTTCCATAAGGAGGAAAAAATGAAAAAGTCGAGTAAAAAATTTATTATGTTCGTTGTAATCCTAATGCTCACTGTAGCATTGGTTGGCTGTGGAGGTGGAGAACAAGCTCCTGCAGAAGTTCCAGAAGAACAAACCGCAGCAGAAACCAGTGAAGAGCAAACCTCAGAAGAACCGGCGGAAGAGCAAAGCCCTGCTGAACTCGTATCATTTACCGTGGGTTCCAGCACCGCCTTCGACACTTTGAACCCATTAACATCCTACATGCAGGTTACATATGAGTTTTTCATGCTCATCTATGATTCCTTAGTTGTTTACAATGAAAACTATGAAGCTGTTCCTAACCTGGCAACCGAATGGTCTCATAGTGATGACAATCTGACCTGGACGTTCGAACTGCGGGAAGGCGTCAAATGGCACGACGGCGAACCTTTTACCTCTGAAGATGTAAAATTCACCTATGATCTGATGATGGAAACTGGGCTTGGCTATATGTATAGCTCCTATCTGACCGGAATCACAGAAGTTCAAACTCCGGATGACCTCACCGTTGTCCTCATCACTGAGGAACCCAAAGCAAATATTCTGATGAACACAACACCTATCCTTCCCAAACACATTTGGGCGGAAATTGCTGCGGATGAGCTCGAAATCTTTCCAAATGAAATGCCGATCGGCACAGGCCCCTACAAATTTGATTCTCAAGGCCCAAATTTCGTGAAAGTTGTCAAAAACCAGGACTATTTTGGGTCCAAACCTGCCGTTGATGAATACATCTTTGTTGATTATGAAAATGTGGATTCGATGGCTCAATCACTCATGCTGGGTGAAATCGACGGTGCCAACAATCTTAACACTGCACAGATGAAGCAATTAGAGGCAGACCCCAATGTGGACGTGATTTCTGGTGAGGAACTTGGTTTTATGCAGGTTGGTGTAAACTGCTGGACTGATGAAGCCAGTGGTGGAAATCCTCTCCTGCTGGATAAGAACATTCGCCAGGCCATTGAACTGGGCATCAACAAACAGAGAATTGTCGACATTGCCTACACCGGTCAAGGAACCGTCGGAACAACCATGATAAACCCTGGCAACTTCTATCATTATGAACCAACCGCTGCGGAATTACGAGATTATGACGTGGAAGCTGCCAAAGCCTTATTAGAAGCCTCTGGTTATAAGGATTCAGACGGGGACGGCGTGCGTGAAAGCGCTGATGGAGCACCTCTGGAGTTTGAACTAATTACCATCGCAGATAACCTCGAAGAGGTTAAATCTGGACAATTGATTGCTTCTGATCTTGCTGAAGCTGGTATTAAAATCGATAATGTCACTATGGATAGTGGCGCACTTTATGATAATATCATCGCAGGTTCCTATGATTTGTTCATCTGGGGCTGGGGTGCAGATTTAGATCCCACCGTGATTATGGGTGTTCTCATTACCGATCAAATCGGCGGAAATAATGAACCATTCTTCTCCAATGCCAGATACGATGAACTTTTCTTAATGCAACAGACCGAACTGGACGAACAAAAAAGACAACAGATGGTCTTTGAAATGCAACAGATTGTGTATGATGAAGCACCATACATCATCATGATCTATTCCAACAATATTCAAGCTATTCGCTCAGATCGCTGGACAGGTTATCAGCAAATTCCGGAAACTGGAACATTCTTCCACAATCTGACAATTTTCAACTACATGAATATGAAACCAGTAAACTAGAGGATAACCGATTATGAGTAAGGGGATCATAGCAAAAAAATTACTGTATGCCTTGATCACCATCTTGGTCGTGCTTATCTTCAACTATTTATTATTTCGAGTTTTGCCGGGGGATCCTCTCGCAATGATGATGAGGAATCCCCGGGCAACCCCCGAACAGATCGAAGCAGTCAAAAGACTTTATGGATTAGATCAAGCATGGTATGTTCAGTTCTTCACCTACTTTAAACATCTGTTTGAGGGGAATCTGGGAATCTCTTTTGTTTACAAAGCTCCGGTAGCCAAGGTGGTTGCCGAAAAGATCTTTCCGACGTTATTGATGGTCGGATTGGCTGAAATCATCGCGATACTGGTTGGAATACTGATCGGGGTCGTGGCAGCCTGGAAACGCGGAACAAAGCTGGATGTTTGGACATTAGGATTTTCTCTGGTCACCTATTCAGTACCCACCTTCTGGCTTGGAATGATTTTAGTGGTAATATTCTGCGTCCAATTTCGACTGTTTCCAACCAGTGGTATGTTGACTCCCGGCAAGAATTTTGCCACGACGTGGGCAATGATTAGCGATCTGTTACGTCATTTGGTACTGCCTGTTATGACTATGAGTCTGGTCCTGATCGGAGAATACGCTCTCACTATGCGCAACACACTCATTGATGTCTTATCTGAAGACTATATTGTTACGGCCAGAGCCAAAGGTTTCCGCGAAAGATACATTCTGCTCAAGCATGCTTTACCGAATGCAATGCTCCCTATGATCACCATTATCGCAATTAATCTTGGCTTTGTTGTAGCTGGTGCTATCCAGGTTGAAACAATCTTTTCCTGGCCAGGTCTGGGGCGTTTGATGTATGAAGCGCTGGGAGCAAGAGACTACCCCTTGCTACAGGGTGTGTTCCTGTTGGTAACCATCAGTGTAGTATT
Source organism: uncultured Chloroflexia bacterium (assembly GCA_963765655.1). Lineage (GTDB taxonomy): Bacteria > Chloroflexota > Anaerolineae > Anaerolineales > Anaerolineaceae > UBA6170. The sequence continues at coordinate 83,570 of CAVXXH010000005.1, read as the reverse complement.
GGCAAATTTGTTAGCAGATATCAGTTACGCTTACATTGATCCACGAGTAAAAAATTAAGTGAAATCTCGATAAGGAAACCAGAATCAGGAAATAATGAGACTAAAGGATTTCGGCAAAGCAATTCTTAAAAATAAATTAGCCTTGACTGGCACGATCATCCTGCTAATCTTTATTGTGGTGGCAACCTTTGGACCAATCATCATGCCATTTTCTACGATGGAATTTGGCGAAGTGGAAGATCTTCTCCTTTCACCTTCCTCTGCACATCTCCTGGGGACAGATGACATGGGCAGAGATGTTCTTGCAAACCTGATTGCTGGCTCCAGGATATCACTTTTAATTGGTGCTGTCGCTACTGCCATCTCCATGATTATTGGCACGTTGATCGGAATTCTTGCCGGATACTTTGGTAAAGGCATCGACAACCTGCTAATGCGCTTTACTGACTTCTTCCTGGTCATACCCTGGTTGCCGCTCATGATGGTACTGGCTGCGATTTTAGGAACCAGTTTGTGGAATATTATCTTTGTGATTGGTATTACCGGTTGGGCAGGAACCGCCCGGGTGGTTCGATCCCAAACCCTCTCGGTGAGAGAAAGACAATTTGTAGAACGCACTGTGTCCATCGGCGCTGGTCATGTGCATATCATGTTCCGGCATATTCTTCCTAATGTATTTCCTTTGGTTTTTGCCAATACTGTATTGGTAGCTGCCGTCGCCATAATTTCGGAAACCACTCTCAGCTTTTTAGGTCTGGGAGATCCAACCATGGCCAGTTGGGGAATGATGCTCCATTATGCGTTTGAAGGGGGAGCTACTGCATCCGGCGCATATTGGTACTATCTCCCACCGGGTATCTGCGTGGTTTTGGTGGTCCTATCATTTACCCTGCTTGGTTATGCCTTTGATGAGATATTAAATCCAAAATTGAGAGGAAGGTAGTTTTTGACACTGCTGGACGTAAAGCATCTTCGAACATATTTTGAAACCTCCAAGGGTTTATACAAGGCAGTGGATGACACCAGCTTTGATTTGGATCACGGAGAAGCACTGGGGTTGGTAGGTGAATCCGGTTGTGGAAAAACCACCAGCGCTCTTTCAATTGTCAGACTTCTTCCCAAAGAAGGCAAAATTCATGGGGGTGAGATTTACTTTGAGGGGACCGATTTGGTCACTCTCAGTGATGAAGAAATCCGCAGTCGGCGTTGGAAAGATATATCCATTATATTCCAGGGCTCGATGAATGCCCTTAATCCAGTAATGAAGGTGGGAGATCAAATTGCCGAAGCCATTGTTCTCCATGAGAAAATCAGCAAGAAGGCAGCACTGGCAAGAGCAGGAGAGCTTTTTGATTTGGTGGAAATGCCTGTAGACCGCATCAGCAATTACCCGCATGAGTTTAGCGGTGGCATGAAGCAGAGGGTTATGATTGCCATCGCTCTGGCTTGTCGACCCAAACTGGTAATCGGTGATGAACCCACTACCGCTCTGGACGTGATGGTTCAGGCGCAGATTTTGAATCTATTAGAAAAACTTCGGAAAGAATTGAATATGGGTTTGATCCTGATCACCCATGATCTCTCCATCCTGGCAGAAACCTGCGACCGTATCGCTGTGATGTATGCCGGAAAAATTGTTGAGTTTGGCCCGGTTGAAGCTGTCTTTGAGCGTACAGCGCATCCGTATACCGAAAGATTGATTGCCTGCTTCCCGCATATAGGAAAAGAAAAAATCATTCCTCCCAGCATTGAAGGGATCCCGCCAAATTTACTCGAACCCATCAGTGGCTGTCCCTTTTATCCAAGGTGTCATATGGCCATTCCGCTGTGTGCCGCACAGGAACCAGAGATGATAAAAGTAGGTGAAAAACACTTTGCCTCCTGTCATAGAATTGGGGATGCATAACATGGCCAATGACTTTGCCGTTGAGGTTAAGGATCTGAAGGTTTACTTTGAAATTAAACGAGGTCTGGTTGAGGATCTTTTCAGTAAGAAGAAAAAAATTCTAAGGGCGGTCGATGGTGTTTCATTTAATATAGCAAAAGGTGAAATTCTTTCGCTGGTGGGAGAAAGTGGCAGCGGAAAAACGACCACAGGTAAGGCAATTCTGCATTTGGTAGAGACTGAGATGGGTGAAATCAGGTTTTTTGGGGAAGAAGTAAAACCCAAAGACCGACAATTCATGCGCCGTTTCCGCCAAAAAGCTCAGATGATCTTTCAGGATCCTTACCAATCGGTGAACCCCAGGGATATTGTTTTGGATATTGTCGCAGAGCCTCTGGATGTCAACCATCTTGTTAAAACCAGGACAGAACGGATCACACGGGTGAAACTTGCACTCGAGCAAGCCGGCTTGGAGCCTCCTGAAGATTTCTACCATCGTTATCCGCATGAGCTCTCCGGGGGACAACGCCAAAGGGTGGTTTTGGCCAGTTCTATGATCATGGACCCAACCTTTATTGTGGCGGATGAACCTATTTCCATGCTGGATGCGTCTATCCGTACGGGTATTCTGCGCCTGATGCTGGACCTGAGAGATACGAAACAATTATCCTACCTCTTCATCACTCATGATCTGTCTTTGGCCTGGTTAATCTCAGATCGAATCGCCATCATGTATCTGGGAAAAATTATGGAAATTGGAAATGCCGATGAAATTATTCAAAGAGGTGCCCACCCCTATACCAAAGCTCTCACCGCCATCATGCCCACGCCTGGTGTCAATAAAAGGGAAGAACGTATCGTCCTTCCGGGAGAAACACCCAATCCTACTGAGGAACTTCGTGGCTGTAAATTCAATACAAGATGCCCGTTGGTGCATGATTTGTGCTGGGAAAAAAGTCCTGAGCTGATAGAGATTGAGAAAGACCATCTGGTTGCCTGTCATTTGGCAAATAAACTATAGAGAATTTATATAAAAAATAGAGGAGTTTATTATCAAAAACCTTTTAGTAGAAGAGCATATCACCAAAATAGATGTGGTTGGTATTGCCTCAAATATGATCAGGATTCCAAGCTATTCCTTACTGGAAAATAGTGAACGTGAGATGGCAGCCTATATCCAGGAGCTCCTTAGCGCTGAAGGAATATACAACACAGTTAAAGGAAGTGGAACCAGGACGTTATAATGTGACTGGCATTCTCAAAGGAACCGGTAACGGACGATCGCTGATGTTGTGTGGTCACATGGATACCGTACCTGCTTATGGAATGAATGATCCCTTTTCTGGTCGTGTTGAGGATGGGAAGTTGTATGGAAGAGGTTCCTGTGATATGAAAGGACCCTTGGCTGCCATGCTGGCTGCTTTTATCGGCATCAAACGCTCCGGATTACCCCTGAAAGGCGACCTGGTCTTTGCCGGTGTCATTGACGAAGAACAGACGGGAAAAGGTGTTGAGTATTTGGCACAAAACGGACCTTTCGTCGATGGGGCAGTCATTGGCGAACCTACAGACATGCGCCTGGCATTGGGTCATAAAGGGCTGGAATGGCTCAAGATAGATGTATATCGGGAAAAAGGTGCATGGCGGCAATATGGATAAAGGCATTAATGCCATCGCCATGACCAGCAGGCTCATAGCGCGAATCTACGGTCAATACACGCCCGTATTGAAACGAAGAAAGCATCAAGTGCTGGGGCACCCCACCATCAATATTGGAAAAATTGAAGGTGGAGACCAACCCAGCACCGTACCAGGTATTTGCACTTTAGAAATCGATCGCCGCTGGATCCCCGAGGAAAGCATTGATCAGGTTTATGCTGAGCTTTCTGAAATTATCAAAAAATTACAATCAACAGGATTCCAAATTTAACGCCGAGATTAAAAGCTTTTTCTCATCTGGTGATCTCTTACCGCACAAACCTTTTTACACCGAAGAAAGTGACCCGCTCGTTCAATCAGCTCATTATGCCTTGCGCCAATTCACGTTATCAGAAACGGAAACCCACTGTTTTCCCAGCCTGGAGTGATGCTGGCGTTCTGGCTGCTTATACCCAGGCAAAATGCATCATCATGGGTCCTGGAGACCTGACTTTAGCTCATACCTCCGAGGAATTTATCGAAACAAAATCGTTAGAGCAAGCAGCCAAATTCTATGGCATGCTGGCCCTGGATTACTGTGGAAGCCAAAGGTTAAGCGATGAATAAAGAAAAACTGGCAACCTATATTGATGAGCAAAAAGAAGAAATAATCAAACAAATTCTGAAACTTGTCAGCTTCCAAAGTATCAACGGAAACAAAGCGGAAACCCTGGCCTGCCTGAAATACTTCCTTCAACATGCTCAGGAGATCGGATTTAAAACCATGACCACTTCAGAATGGGACGTGGGGATCGTGGAAATGGGACAAGGTGAAGAAACCCTGGGTATCCTGGTGCACCTGGATGTTGTGGGAATTGGCGACCGTGAAAAATGGACAAATGATCCTTTTGAAGGATTTCAGCGAGATGGCTACTTGTATGGTCGTGGAACAGAGGATGATAAGGGAGCAGCCATCATGAGCCTGTATGCTATGAAAGCCGTGCAACATTTAGGTTTGCCCCTGCATAGGAAAGTATGGCTCATCGTGGGAACCAGTGAAGAAGGCAAATGGACAGACATCGCTAACTTCAAGAGGGAATTTCCAGTACCGTGCTGTGGTTATTCACCGGATGGGCGTTTTCCAATATTCAATATCGAAAAAGGATATGCCGATATTACGCTGGATTTCTTCCGCGATGGGAAGCAGGGAATTATAAAACTAAAGGGAGGAGACAGCCCCAATACCATTCCTTCCAGGGCAAAAATCACACTGTCTGATGGAAGAAGCATCACTGTGCATGGCAAAGCAATCCATAGTTCTGTACCAAAGAGTGGAGATAATGCCATCATCAAGTTATGTAAAAAGTTAAGTACCATAGCTGAGAAGGATTTTGATTTTGTACGATTTATTGGTGACTTTCTTAGCAATGATGGACGTGCACACGAATTGCTCATCCACGAGGATAGGAATCATTCCGAAGAGGATAATATCGGTCAGACCACGATCTCACCAACCATAATTACTTTAACAGAAGATAGTGTCAGACTGACGATCAATATCAGACATAAGTATGGCACAACCAGGGAAGAAATACTGACTGCTTTGACTGCCCATGCTGATGAATATGGGTATAAAGTGACAGTTCTGGATTTTCTTGAACCGATGTGGGTCAGTAAAGAACACCCCTTCATTAAAACCCTACAGGATGTGTCCGCAGAATATGGCATGGATAACAGGCTTCAATTTGCTCCTGGAACCAGCTATGCAAAATCGATGAAGAATTTTGTCTCCTGGGGTCCGGTGTTACCTGATGAACCTGCTACTGCTCATATTGAGGATGAAAGATTATCTATAGATACAATGATGCTGGCAACAAAACTTTACGCAGGATTAATTAGTCGCATGGCGATAGAAAGTTGAATGAATAATAAAATGGACCCAAATACAAATACCCGGATGAGTAGTCTGGAAAAGGGGTTATATCTGCTTTCAATTTTATCCAGAGCACCTTACAAATTCACCATATCTCAATTGGAACAAATCAGCGGTTTCAATCGTACAACAATTTACCGAATCCTGTCTACATTAGTGCAGTCCGGTATGCTTAATCAAAGATTCACAGAGCAAAATTTACAAGATGGGACCAATGACCTATCATCTGGGTAACATCTACCTCAGCAATGCCAATTATAAGGATAGTATTCTGAGTATCCTGGAAATAATCTCAAAAGAATCGGCTGAATCGGTTGGCATTGCTCATCGGGTTGGAGACAAAGTGATTTCCCTTTTTGAGGTGGAAACCTATCAGATCGTGAAGATCAATGACCAGCCAGGCACCTATTACCCCATGAACCGAGGTTGCTATGGTAAATGCCTAATGGCATACCATGACCCCGTGGTGGTGGAAAAATTGCTGGATGAAGCAACTTTTGAAAAGGTTGCACCTAACACGTTGACTACCAAAGAATCCATCCTGGAAGAATATGACCGCATCAGAGAACACGGCTATGTAGAAAGCGTCGATGAAGTTGCATCCTATATATGTGCTATCGGTCTGCCCCTGCGTAGCTCGGACAACCGTGTTGAAAATGTAGTAGCCATCTCCTTCTTCCGCCAAAATGATTACCTTGAAAAACTGGATAGGATGAAAGCAATTTTATTCAAATATCAATCTGAGTTGGAAAAATATATCGTGTAGGGGGAAAGCGTACTAATCCTGTATCCATGTTAGATATGTTAATAATCAAAGCGAAGTGGGTTTGCAGCGGTCTCTGCAAACACTTTTACCTGCGGCAAGTGCAGGTGTCAGCTAACCTGCCGACGCTGGTCCTCGCTTTCCAGAGGGGATACAACGCGATGCCTGGTATGCTGCGGGGTCGTAAGGGGATGATAGTGTCGATGTGCGATGAAGACCTTTTACGTGGGTTTGTCAAGTACATTTCTTGAATTACCTTGATTATGCAAAGCCAATACTTCTTAGCTTGCTAAGTAGGTTTAGAACTTGAGCTAAACCTTGCTTAAAGAGGCAGAATTCCATAATACTCTGTCTGCTTGCAGCTGGGATGGGAATTTTAAGGGTATTAAAAATTTATTACCTTTTAATATTGGTTCACAGGAAAGAACCCACTGACACTCAGGTTCTTCACTCCATACTCCGTATTTACGCTTCTCACCCACCAGGGTAAAAAGAAAAAAGATCCGGTAAACTACGCTTTTCTTATACCTTGATTGATTCATATTTTTCTATGTTCTCTAGTCGCGTTTTACGATCACTGTTGTGAAATCATCCTGGTGTGGCATTTCACCACTGTGGCTCTGAACAACGTGCCATAGCTTATTACAGATGTCGCCTGCGCTTTCCATACGGTTAACGAATAGTTCATGCTTGATGCGTTCAAAACCGAACTCCGCACCATGCGAATCGATGGCTTCGTTCAATCCATCGCTATACAGCAGCGCCAAGCCATTGTGGGGAATTGTCACCTGCTGCTGGTCAATTTTAACATTCTTAAACAAGCCAAGAGGTTGACCTTCCTGCACCTGGATGTCGATGCGCTTTCCAGCGCTATCCAGAACGATGGGCGGTAGATGACCAGCCCTGGAATAGTGTAAAATTCCTGTTCTGGAATCCAGAACGCAGTAAAGAAGTGTGACAAACATGCTGGAAGCATTCATATTTATCAGATTACGATTGACATTTTGCAGCACCTGGAGCGAGTTTTCTGCACCTCTGGTCTCGGCCCGTACCAGACTGAAAGTCAAGGCCATAAATAAAGCAGCTGGTAACCCTTTATCCGAAACGTCACCAATCACAATACATAATCTTTGTTTATCCAGGGGAATGAAATCGTAAAAGTCTCCACCAACAGCACGGGCTGGGATGATCAATGATCCTAAATCATAGCCGGCGTATTTGGGCAATTTATTGCGCAACATACTCTGCTGAGTGTAGCGAGCGATCTCCATTTCATGTTCCAGCAGATTCAGCAAGCGCTGGGTTTCGTTGAACAGGCGCGCATTCTCAAGCGACATGCTCATGCTGTTGGTCAGAGTCATCAACAGGCTGATATCAGAGGTTGTAAAAGCGTTCTCTTTATCGAGGTTCTGCAGGCTGACGATACCCCGAGCTTTGTTTCCTACCAGCATCGGTACCCCCAGCCAGGTTTTTGGGACCTCAGTCCCGGGCACAACGTGCATTTTTTGGGCTTCAAGCACATCAAGGATTTCCTGCCCGTTGATAATAAAAGGGAGACGGGTACGCACGACCTCGCCCCGCGAGCTGTCGATTGGATGCCAACCAGGAATGTGAAGGTGCCGGCCACGTTCGATGGCATAATGGTGAAAGATCTTGTGTGTTATTGGGTCATATTGCGAAATCATGACAATCTGAGCATCGAAAGTGTCTCGCAACTTATCACCTACCAGGTTATAAATGGCCTGCATCTCCAGGTTGGAGGAAAGCCCCTCCTGCACACTATTAATGAGGGCAAGTTCGGCGGACCTTTGTGCCATGTATTGAGAGTAATAGCCTGCTGCAGCCTTCCAATCACCTTGAGCCTCAGCTTTCAAGGCTTGGGCATGAAAATCAAAGGATTGCTCCTGTTTTTTTGAGCTTTTACCGGTTTGTTCATCAACCCTATCATCCAGTGAATTTTGAGGCATAACACCCTCCGTTTCCAAGGCCAGGTACAAAAAACGGTCCGAATAATTCTATTGTACGTTAAAATTCGGGACTTTGATAATATTCTTTAGTTCAACGGGTCAAAAGATTTTTCCTAAACACCATAGCAGTGAAAGGTTTTTCGCAGCCGTAAGCTTGATTTATTCTACTCGACCTTCTGCTTGATGCAGCTCAACCCAACCAATAATGCCTTCAAAGAAGTGCCACATTTCAATGTTGATTGCTTCAGACATAATATGCACTGTGCGGCTGATATCAGCGAAGTGACTTTATTTCGTAAATATAGCCTTAAGTAAGAATTGGTGATACAAGCCATCTCAGCAATCATAAACTTTTCAGATATAGCCTCTGCTGCGAAATTTATTGGTGACATCAAGGCTGACCTGACCAGAATTGTTCAGGCTTATGGGGATTCAGCAGGCAAACTAGGCAGCTTCATTACAACGTTTTTTCATAAATGTCCCACCACCCTGAATTAGTTGATTCAATTGATGTACCACTAACCATTTTAATGGAAATGGGCAAATTGATTGCACTTTACGAGGCAGCTGGGCAACTGGAAAAAGAAAACTTGGCTTAATAAATTTATTCTCAAAAATAAAAATTTGTAGTACAATAAAGAAGTTTCATTATATAAAACTATGTTTTATCAAGTGAAATTACTCTTGTCGGAGAAGGGAAAACAGTAGTGAAATCAAGCCGTTTTTACATCAATCCGAATGTACATTATTCAATACAAGACAAACCGAATCCATTCGATTCACGGATCGTCAAGAGAAATTATCTCAACATCCCCTTCACCACTCTCTCATCCTCTCAAAAACCAGATATTTCCCCACGTTATGAAAGTAATGGGGTATTTCCAGTTATCGCAATTATTAAAGATGGTGTTTTTTGGGGTTGGGATAAAGGTGATTTGCGAAAGGCTCCTACGCTATATGGCTCAATTTTAGATGGAGTACAGCTTGTTTACGTGATCGAGTCAAATGAGAATAATGAAAATATGGTTTAACCACTACGACCGTTTTGACAAAATAAAGGTCTTGATTTGAATCCAAAATATCATTTTTTAAGCAACAGGAGTTATGAAAATGAACACGATCACCAAAGATAACGCACTTCAATATCACGATTCTGGACATCCGGGGAAGTTTGGAATTGCCTTAACAAAACCACTTGATACACAGGCACAACTCGGTTTAGCGTACACACCTGGCGTCGCGTTCCCGGTTATTGAAATTGCAAATCATCCGGAAACAGCATATGACTACACCAATAAAGGTAATCTGGTTGCAGTAATATCCAATGGAACCGCAATTTTGGGACTGGGTGATCGTGGAGCGTTAGCAAGCAAACCAGTCATGGAAGGAAAAGCAGTATTATTTAAAAAATTTGCGGATTTGGATTGTTTTGATATCGAGTTAGACTCCCGTGACCCTGAAACGATCATCCATGTAACTGCGGCTATTGCTGGCACCTTTGGCGGAATCAACCTGGAGGATATCAAATCTCCAGAGTGCTTCTATATTGAAAAAAAACTCCAATCCATGCTTGATATTCCTGTTTTCCACGATGACCAACATGGGACTGCAATTATCCTGGGTGCTGCCGTGATTAACGCGCTTGAAATTGCAGAAAAGAATATTAATGAAGTCAAGATTGTTTTTTCCGGGGCAGGTGCAGCTGCAATTGCCTCTGCCAACCACCTGGTAAAATTGGGTGTGCCAGTCAATCATATTTGGTTTTGCGATCTACACGGTCTAGTCTACAAAGGGCGAAAAGAAGAAATGTTCCCGGAAAAAGAGGGATTTGCCCATGGATATGAACCGAAAACATTGGCAGAAACCCTGGTAGGAGCTGATATATTTATAGGCTTATCCGTGGGCAATATTGTAACAGTGGATATGCTCGCTGGTATGCGCGAAAAGCCGATCATTTTTGCCATGGCGAATCCCTATCCGGAAATTGATATCGATCTGGCAAAAGCTGCCCGTCCTGATTCAATCGTTGGTACAGGTCGGTCAGATTATCCTAATCAGATTAATAATTTGCTTGGATTTCCTTACATTTTTCGGGGTGCGCTCGATGTGAGAGCGAAAGCCATCAATGATGAAATGAAAATTGCAGCCACAATGGCCCTCGCTGCTTTAGCAAAAGAACCTGTACCTGTCGAAGTTTTAAACGCATATGAAATAAATAATCTCGAATTTGGACCCGAATACATTGTACCCAAACCATTGGATAAGAGAGTCTGTTCTTGGGTCGCATCAGCCGTTGCCAAAGCTGCCATTGATAGTGGAGTAGCCCGGATCAGCTTAAATCTGGATGAATACAGAAAAAAACTTTCTAGTTATTAAACATATTTTTGAAAGGAGTATACAGAATGAGGGATCTTACACCAGAAATTCTTGAATTAATTCGGTTTACATCAACCAATTTACCCGAAATTGTAGAAAAAAGATTGCAGAATGCTTATAAGAATGAAGAAGCAGGTTCCGCAGCCCAGGGTGCCTTGGAAACAATCCTAAAAAATATCGAAATGACCCGAAAGAATTCCACGCCAATTTGCCAGGACACCGGCACACCGATTTTCTTTGTCCAGCACTCTGCAGAAATTGATACAGGGGAATTAACCAAACAGATCCGTTCTGCAGTCGCGTTAGCGACAAAAAATACTTATTTACGGCCAAACGCAGTAGACTCATTGACCGGAAAGAATACTGGGAACAATCTCGGAGACGAGTATTTCCCAACAATTCACTACACCCCGGCAGAAGAAGGCTTTCTTATTATTGATCTCATCTTAAAAGGTGGGGGATGTGAAAATGTGGGGGCACAATATTCACTACCGAATAATCGCTTATCTGCTGGCAGGGATCTGGAAGGTGTTCGGAAAGTGGTTCTGGATGCTGTGCAAACAGCACAAGGAGAAGGATGCTCACCAGGTTTTCTAGGTGTCGCTATTGGTGGTGATCGCGGTACCTCCTATACTGCATCGAAGGAAGTACTATTAAGAGGTCTTGACGATGAAAACACTGACGAAGATCTAAAAAATCTTGAGACTAGAATTACGCAAGAAGCCAACCAAATGGGGATTGGTCCAATGGGGTTTGGTGGAAATGCAACTGTCTTAGGAACAAAAATCACTTCAACACATCGACTTCCAGCATCATTCTTTGTGACGATTTCATATATGTGCTGGGCATATCGAAGACGAAGAATGATTCTTGTTGACAACAAAGTAACCTACGAATAGTCTGGAGGTAATAATGAAAATCGAACTGACAACACCTATCTCTGATGATGAAATTAAGAAACTTCAAGTTGGTGATACCGTCTTACTCTCAGGTTTAATGATCACTGGAAGAGATGTTGCCCATAAATGGATTGAAGATAACTTTATTCATCCTACCAAAGAACCTACCATTGAGGATCTAAAAATATTTGAGGAAATCAAGCCGATTTTGGATGGTGGCTTGATTTATCATTGTGGACCGGTGGTGGCTGGCTTGGAGACAAAAGATTACCGCTTCGTTGCTGCTGGACCGACTACCAGCATCAGGGAAGAACCCTATCAAGCAGACGTGATACACCTTTTCAATCTTAAAGGAGTTATTGGTAAAGGCGGCATGGCCAGTAAAACCCTGAAGGCATGCCAGGAAGTACCCGCGGTGTATTTTCACGCAATTGGAGGAGCTGCAGCATTTATTGCTAAAAGGATAACGGAAGTTATAGGCGTCTACAAACTTGATTTTGGTGTGCCAGAAGCCATGTGGGTTATCAGGGCGGATAAATTACCGGTTGTTGTTACGATGGATTCTCATGGTACCAGCTTGCACGATACTGTCAGAGAAAAATCGAAAAAAATATTTGAGCAACTAATTTTTTAAAAATAAGATCATTAGAATGAAAATCAAATTTTTTTTCTCTTTTTTTTTCTTGTCAGTATTTTATTTCTTATACAAAATTTCTTTGGAAATCTCCTTAGCGATCTCAGCGACAGTGGGACCGATTTCCATCATTCTCTCAACAGGCATTCTATAGGTAGGACCTGCCACAGCAATTGCTGCTAATGGTCGATTCTTTTTGTCCAGAATAGGAGCCGCTACGGCATTTATTCCTTCTTCGTATTCCTGTTCGGAATAAGCGAAACCACGTTGGCGAACCAGATCCAGGATATGCAACATTGTTTCCCTGGTACTGATCGTCGAAGAAGTATATTTACGAAAACCCTCTTCAATAATTGATTGAACAACATCCTCAGGTGAGTATGCAATCACCACCTTCCCTGACGCCGTACAGAAAGCCGGAAGTCGTTGCCCTGGTTCTGCTGCCAATTTAACTTTCTGAGGACTTTCGAGAACGGCAATGTACACCATATCCTTATCATCAAGGATAGAAAGAGTGATCGTTTCGAGGTGCATATCATTCAATCGCTGCATATAGGGTGCAGCAATTTCATGCAGATCATTTTTCTCAAGCGTGAGAAAAGCCAATTGAATCAGCCGGATTCCGGGGCTATATAGCCCGTTGGTTGTATCGCGTTCAACAAACCGTTTTGCTTGAAGCGTCGCAAGCAGCCTATGAACGGTGCTTTTATTTATACCGATTTTCTCAGAAATTTGTGTCATACTCAGTTCCGGAGTTTCGGGTGAAAAACACAATAATACTTCCAGTGCTCTCTCAACAGCTCTAATGGATTCGCTCAATTTTTTTTCCCTCAATTTAATCAGTAGTATTAAAAAGATCTATTTTTAGTATACTATAGAAGAAATCATCTAACTTGTTTCAGGGATGAGCAAAATTAAGGGTCACAAACTGACAGACAGAACCTTTCTGAGTTCAATATAAATTACAGGTCAGACATTATTTCAAGTGCTTATCTAAAAACGAGAACACACGATCCATATTATCATCTGTCTCGAATAAAGGATCGGCGTGACCAGCCCCTTCAATGATATCGAATTCGAACCGATCAGGACTGACATATTTTTCCAATTTATCAACGAAGATCATAGATTGTTGCACTGGGACTAATTCATCAAGTCTCCCGTGCTGAATTAAAAGTGGTGGCATATGTCCATGGACATAGGTCATTGGGTTCGCGAGTTCAACTTTTAATGGGATCTCTGAAATTTTGGCACCCAAATATCTGGATTCGGGTGAATCGGCATCACCATGATTCATAAGGCCAAAACCATTTTCTTTGGCTTGCTCATCCATCTTCAAAAAATCAGTAGGACCAAACCATTCCACAGCTGCCTGGACGTTACACTCATAATCTGGATTACCAAGACCAAGGTCATCAAACTCTGTGACACAATCTGTGAGACAGATCATGGCAGCAAAGTTTGCGCCTGAGGAGCAACCCCAGACCCCAATTCGCTCTCCGTCTAGCTGGTATTTTTTACAATTCGCCTTTACCCATCGGATGGCTGCTTTTACATCCTGTATCCCCGCCGGGAAGATTGCCTCACCACTCAGGCGATAATTCACACTTACCAATGCATATCCACGTTTTATGCTATTCAGCATGTTCAGAACATAAATGTCTCGTTTATTTCCAATGGAAAATGCCCCACCATGAAGATATAAAATGACAGGAAATGGACCTTCACCTTCATCAGGTAAATAAATATCCAGATTCTGAGATGGGGAAAGGTTTGCGTATGCCAAATTTAACCATTTACGGTGGATATGTGAGACATCAGCTAAAGGAATGAAGTCTTCGTATAATTTCGTTGTTTGTTCTGGTTGTTTCATTCGCATAACACCTTATTACCGGTCATTTCAGATGCTGATCAATGAAATCAAGCACCCTTTTGATATTCACTGGTGACCCTAATCGATGATCACCATGTTCAAATCCTTCAAACAATTCTAGGACAACTCTTTCTTCTCCACAGACCCTTTTTAAATTCTCAGCCAAACCGATGGATTGCTGAACCGGTACGGTAAAATCAGCAACACCGTGCTGGATCAAGAAAGGTGCTGCATTCATTCTGATATAGGTCTCCGGGTTAGCTGCTTTGACTAGATCAGGGGAATCGATTATTTTTCCACCTAACAACAATGATTCTGGGGAGTTCTCACCGTTGTGTTCGGTGCCCGGTAAGGGCGTCAAACCACTGGCGGTTAACTGCTCATCCATTTTTAGAAAATTAGTTGGTCCAAACCAATCAACCACTGCCTGGACACTGCATGGTTGATCAGGGTAACCCATATCCAGGTCTTCCAACTCCTGGATTCCTTCGGTTACGCCCAGCATGGTGGACAAATAACCTCCTGCTGAACCTCCCCATGCTGCTATCCTATCAGGATCGAGAAAATACCACTTGGCATTCCCTCGCACCCAGCGTACTGCAGCTTTTGCATCCTGTACCAAAGCTGGAAATGTAGCTTCCCAACTCAAACGATAATTTACAGCCACCACCGCATATCCTCGATTCAGGCCTTCCAACATTGGTTGCAATTGCCGATCTGCTTTATCACAACCCATGAATGCACCACCATGGAAAGATAAGATGACAGGATACGGTCCTTCCCCTTTATCAGGCAAATAAATATTAAGGGTGTGAGAGATTGAGCGTTTGGCAAAAGGCGTATAGGGAATATCCAGAAATTGCCTATTAATATGATGGGTATATGCTGGAGGTGGTTGCATCGCAACCGCATAATGTGAATCCGGATCAAATCGTTTTGAAATAGATTGAAAATTGATAGCCATGTCTCGATTCTCTATTTGATTTCTTTGTGGTAATTTTTTTTAAATCAAAGTCAACTTATTGATCTATGCTTCCACACTTTTAACAGTCGCTTTTGATTTTACGTTTTTCTGGTAAACGTCAAAGGCAACCGCGGCGAGCAGAACAGCTCCCTTAACAACATTTTGAGAGAAATCAGGGAAAGTAGCAAGCTGCATGGCATTGTTCAACACCCCGATAATTAAAATACCGGTCATCAAACCAAAAATAGTGCCCTCACCACCTTTGAAACTGAACCCACCCAATAGCGCAGCTGTCAATGCGTCAAACTCAACACCTTGCCCGGTGAAGACTTGCCCGGCAAAAACCCGGGATAGCAACAAAACGGAGGTGATACCAGATACAAAACCACAGATCGTGAACAAGAGTACTTTCATTCTTTTAATGTTCACACCTGCAAGACGCGCTGCTTCTTCGTTGCCACCTAAGGCAAATATATAACGACCGAAGTAGGTTTTAGTCAATATAAAAGATCCGATCAGGGCAATAATGATCATAATGATGATCGGTACCGGGATCGGACCAATATAACCCTGACCAAACCAGCGGAAGGCATCAGGAAACCCCATGATATTCCTTGATTGAGCAAAAATATATCCCAAACCCTTATAGATCGAAGCCGTGCCCAGGGTGATAATGAGTGAATGAACATTTAGTGTAACAGAAAGAAATCCGTTAATCAGACCTAGCGTTGTTCCAAGCAGTAATGTCAGAGGAATGGCAATACCCATGGGAACATTCCAATAAGCCATCATAATAGATAAGACGACATTGGTCATTACAATTTGGGAGCCAATGGAAAGATCAATGCCGCCAGAGATCATCACAAAACCAACACCAACCGCACTGATTGCTGCGAAAGATACCTGCCGGATAAGAATGATAAGGTTACGTGAGGTCAGGAAATTGGGTGAGATGATGGCGAATAAAATCACCAGGCCAACCAGGATCATCTGCGGCGCGTATTTCTGCAACTCTGTACCAGTTCTTGTACGTAGGTTCGAGAACGTTGCATTTGAATTTGTCATATAGCTGTCTCCTTAATGTGTACCCGACGCGAGATCGAGAATATAGTCTTGGCTGAATTGTTCTTTCTGTACTTCACCTGTCAGCTTGCCTTCGCTCAGCACGATAATCCGGTCTGACATCCCCAATAATTCTTCCATATCAGAAGAGATCATAAGGATGGCATTGCCATTATCAGCTAACTCGCACATCAACTGGTAGATCTCTTGTTTTGCCCCAACATCAATACCACGCGTAGGTTCATCAAAAATGAGAATATCGGATTCAGCAGCCAGGGATTTTGCCAAAACAACTTTTTGCTGATTGCCACCGCTCAGGTTGATAACACGTTGCTCCATATTGGGTGTTTTAATATTTATCCGATCGCGGTAATGCTCGGTAATATTCTTTTCTGTTTTGGTATCTACCACCCCATTTTTGGATAGCTTGCGGACAATCGGAAAACTGATATTCCAACCGACACCCAACTCTAAAAAGAGACCTTTGTTTTTGCGATCTTCGGTCAGGAGACCAAGCCCCTGCTGGATAGCATCGTGCGGTGAACGTATTCGAACTTTCTTGCCATCCACCCAGATTTCACCACTTTCAATGGGGGCAGCGCCATAAATCAACATGGCAAGTTCCGATCTGCCTGCCCCTACCAGACCAGAAATACCAAGGATTTCTCCTTTTCGCACAGAAAATGAAATATCGTAGTCACCATTTCCCGTCAGATTTTTAACTTCCAGCGCGATCTCACCCAAGGGGTGCATTCGGGGTGGATAAGTTTCTATTAATTGACGCCCGACCATTAAACTGATCAGTTCTTGGCGATTGGTTTCTTTGGTTAATTTGGTGGCTACGTATTCACCATCCCGCAAGACAGAAACCCGGTCTGAAATTCTAAAGACTTCTTCCAATCGGTGGGAAATATAAATAACCGTGACTCCAGTTTGTTTTAACTGATTCACAACCTCGAACATGTGCTCCACCTCCGAAACCGAAAGTGGGGCGCTGGGTTCGTCCATAATCAGGATTTTTACATCTTTTGAGACTGCTTTGGCAATCTCGACAATTTGTTTTTGAGCAGGAGATAGCTCCCGCACCAGGATGTTCGGATCGATATCGACATTGAATTGATCAAAAAGGTCCCTGGCTTTCCTTTTCATTGCCCGATAATCTACCAGGTACTTATCGCTCGGCTTTTCCCCCAGAAAAATATTCTCAGCAGCCGTCATGGTCGGTACCAGATTGAATTCCTGGTAAATCACTTCAATTCCCAAGCCCCTGGAGAGGTGTGGGGTCATCTGGTGATGATCCTCCCCCCCAACATGAATAATTCCATTGTCTATATTAATTGCACCTGCCACAGCTTTAATCAATGTGGATTTCCCGGCACCATTTTCTCCTAGCAAAGCATGGACCTCCCCAGCTATGAAATCTAGTGAAACATTGTTCAGCGCCAGTACCCCAGGATATCTTTTGGTGATGTTTTTCAGTGATAATACGACCTTGGCATCCATTCTTTTTCACCTATTTTTATAGTGAAGGGTCCCCCTACCCTTCACTACCAATATAATCAAACCCGACTTATTAAGGTGCGAGTGTGGCAAAATCGCAATGGATCGGTTCCAATGCATCATTAATGATGTTGGGATATTCAACACCCTGCAGCATCTTCTTGACCTGTTCGTAGGTAGCTACATCAAGAGCAGC
Source organism: uncultured Chloroflexia bacterium (assembly GCA_963765655.1). Lineage (GTDB taxonomy): Bacteria > Chloroflexota > Anaerolineae > Anaerolineales > Anaerolineaceae > UBA6170. The sequence continues at coordinate 65,880 of CAVXXH010000005.1, read as the reverse complement.
CCCACCAATGGCAACAAAACCTTTGTAGGGATCTTCACAGCTGGTGACGGTTGGGATCATGGAAGGGTCCATATCGCCAGCAAAAACACCATAATCAGTTAAGTTAACACCAGGCATCGCTTTGATGGCATTAGAAATACCCTGCGCATGGGCTGTGGATTGGCCAATGAACACTTTGACATTAGGATTAGACGTTAATATGTTCTCAGCGGCATTCTGACCAACAGGAAGACTATCACCGGAGACATCCAGATGTGCAACAAGTTTAACCTTGGGGCAGGTGTCAGTAATGGTGGAATAACCATCATCGCGTAATTTCATGCCAACAGAGGAACTCGCGCCACCAACGATGGCAGTTTCAACACTGCCATCAGCAGCATCCGGGTACCTGGCTTCGATGAAATCACAAGCCATCTTAGCAACTTTGACACCATCTTCATATTGGCTGGTGTGCATAATGGAATCAAATGGTGCCAGTTTTTGAGGAGGAACACCCATCACCATGATACCAGCTGCTTTGGCTTCTTCAACAGCAGGTAAAAGCTGATCGACCTCGCCAGCTGCCATAACATACATGAAATCAACACCCATGGAGATACAGTTCTCGATCTGGTCAAACTGTGCGTTCAAACCACCTTCGTCAGCACCGTAGACATTCACAGTAACACCATCAGCCTTGAATTGTTCTGTAACGGACGTGGCAACCCCGTTCAAAAAAGGATTGGCAAGTGAGGGGATGATATAGCAGACCACTTTTCCATTGATATCGAAGGGCGATCCTGGTTTTGCCGGTACCATAGAAACATTGGTATCCTCAGCTGGCTCTTCAGCAGCAGGTACCTCAGCAACTGGTTCTTCTACGGCTGGTTGTTCAACAGCAGGTGCTTCAGTTGCTTTAGCAGCGCAGGCTGTTAATAGGATGCTAGCGATCATGATAATCGCCAGGATCATTGAAAGATTCTTTTTCATTCTCGTTCTCCTTGTTTGGATAATTTGCCATTGGTTATTATGGAACCAATGTACTTGGTTTTGCAGTATAGTACAATAATTAAGATTTATCTATGTTACCTCCCTTCTTTTATTTCACGCATTTTTCCAGCGACTTTTATCATATTGTTATAGTACAATTAATTAAACGAAACATCAATTCATTCTATGAAACAACATATTCCATAATGGAATAGATACAAGGATAGTATGATGGATATCCGTCAGATCCAATATTTTCTTTCAATTGTAGCTACAGGTAGCTTTTCAGCGGCTGCTGATGAGCATTTTATTTCTCAATCATCCCTCTCGAAAATAATCATTGCGTTGGAAAAAGAATTGAACGTTTTCCTTTTTGATCGCAGTAAACGCAAAGTTATTTTGACCGAGGCAGGACAGGCATTTATAGAGCCTGCTCGGAAACTCAATGCAGACTATAAAGCTCTTATAGAAGAATTGGATAGATATAAATCGGAAACAGATACCTTCTCAGTTGGCACAATTCCTGTCCTGACGCAATATGGAATTACTACCTCAATCGCCCAATTCCGTGTTGAACACCCAGGTATTCACTTCGTCATGGAGGAAATTCATGGATTTAATATACTACCAGGCCTGGATGAGCATCGTTTCGATCTTGCTATTGCTCGTCATAATTACATTGATCCTGAAAAATATACCAATTTTGTAATCAGTAAAGATAAATTACTTGCAGTGGTTTCAAAAAAAAATCATCACGCTACAAGACATTCGATCTCCATTAAAGAATTATCAAAAGACAATTTCATTGTTTTTGATAAAGTTACAGATTTACACAGATTGATCATGGATGTATGCAATGATGCAGGATTTGAACCGACAATTTTTTACTCAAGCCAAAAAAAGGTAAGTGTATTCGCACTGGTCGGGACCAATATTGGACTGGCATTGATGCCTTCCAAGATTTACGAATATTACAAAGATCCTGATGTGGTTGCGATTCCGCTTGATGAAGAAATCGAATGCAATATCGTTCTTATCCACCTGAAAAATAAAAAACTCCCCAAATCAGCAGAATTCTTCATTGAGTATTTATTGAAAACAAATCCACAATGATATCCGTTGAATAAATCCATGAATATTGCAGAAACAATTTGGAAATTTCGTCATTGACTTACGCTAGGATAAGTGCTATTATTTGAAAATGACTTACGCTAGCGCAAGGAGGACAAATGGAATCGAAAGAGTGGATCACCACTCAGGAAGCAGCAGACCTACTTGACGTTACTACTGCCCGTATTCGGCAATTGATAGCCGAAAAGCAAATCAACGCGCAGAAAATGGGTGGCAAGTATCGTGGTCAATGGCAAATTAATAAAAAGGACCTAAAAAAACGAGTTCATGAAAAAGGAGTAACAAAAACCATGCGTGTCAAAAATTTGATGACCCCCAGCCCAATTACGGCACATATTGAAACAAATTATAACGAAGCGCTTCGCTTAATGAAGAAAAACAATATCAATCATCTTCCGATTGTTGATAATAAGGGAAAACCCATTGGTATTGTCACCACCGGTGGTATGCTGCGAGCTACACCTTCACCTGTAACGACGCTAAATGTTTATGAGATTGCCACATTATTGGATATTGTCACGATGGGCGATATCATGGTCAGCCCTGTTTTAGCCGTCGATGAAAATTGTAGCATTTCTACCGCAGCCAACTTTATGCTAAACAACAAGATCGACTCCTTGTTGATTACACATGAGGATAATCTGGTTGGTATCATAACGGCAGCTGATATTTTCAGAGCCTTCGTTGATATAACCGGTGGGAGTCAGTCAGGCACTCGAATAGAGGCAAAATTACCCAACGAAAAAGGTCATCTTGCCCCATTTATCCAGGCTTTGTCAAATGCAGGTAGTTTCATTGTCTCTCTTTCCATCTCCAATGACAGTCCTGAATATGGTTATATTGATGTAAAGGAACGTGGTGGAGATGAAACCGAGATCCGTAAGGAACTTGATAAATTGGGATGGGTTGAAATTGTGAATTTTCGTAAAAGTGACAGTTATCAACTTCTATCTTTTGGTAAAGAGCGAAAATAACCACATTTTCAGGATAATCAGATGGTTGACTTCTCAGGATACTTCAAATCTTATCTGGATGTCCTGCCGATTTTGTTAATCGTGATATCAATTTACTGGACCCGCATTGTCGGGGGACCATGGGTTCCGTCTTCCATGCAGGTAATTTATCGCATGTTGGACATGGCTGGTGTCGGTCCGGATGATACCGTTTATGACCTTGGCTGCGGAGATGGTAGGATTCTAGTCGCTGCAGCCAAACGATATCATGCCAGGGCAGTAGGGATTGAGATTGATCCAATACGTTATCTCTGGTGCCAGTTACTGATTTCCGTTCTGGGGTTACGAAAACAAGTTCATATCATTTTTGGAAATCTTTTTAACACGAATTTAAGCGAAGCGGACGTTGTTGTATGCTATCTGATGCCTGATGCTCTCTCAAAACTTGAAAACAAACTTAAAACAGAGCTGAAACCCGGAAAACGGATTGTCTCCAACAAATTTTCTTTTCCAACGCTTGATTTGGTAACAAAGGATGGCAATGCCATTCTTTACACAATCACCCCGAATTAAAGGAGTTCTCCGGGTTGTTCTGAACCTGCTAACCAGGCTTTTCCTTCTTCGTATAACTTTTCAACTTCTGGTCCGTGTAAGCCAGGTAGACCATCTTTAACTGATAAGCCATTTTTCGCCTGAATATAACCCAGGTGACGATACCCTTCCGGGAAACCGGCAAGCAGATCTATGTCTAAATCAAGACCAACGGAAGGATCAACCAGATCGAGTCTGTCCTTTTCATAGATCGGTTGCCGGCGAACAATTCCCCATTTACCATTCCGCTTCTCAAAGAAATCATAGAAGCGACCAAAACAAACAACATCAACCCAAACAACATCGAGTGCTGCCCGTTGATGGATAGTCATTTTGACTTGAGAGATAGAACGATTTCCGGAAATATCACAGGTCCATCCACATAGTTGGTGCAGGATGCTACCACTTTTTTTGAAGAGCACACGGCTGGCTTCGATAAAATCTTTGGCAGGTCCCTGAAACCAGGTTGCTGTCATCCAGCCATTTTCATGCCAGACTGTCGCAAAGCGTTCCCAATCGCCTGCATCACGATAGAGAACCCAATTCTCCACCACTTCACGGATGGCAAGTTTTTCAATCATTTGATCGTTCATAATTTTTTCTCCAGGTCGGGGATGTTGTGATGTGTCAATGCAATTCCTTCGCACATTTCCTTGATATCCACCGAGAGGGATAAATGGCTGTTCTCAAAGTGTTTACCAAATGTGTCTTCCAATACCTTCATAACGCACTGAGAAACTTGCTTCTTTATCTCAATCGGCCTTCCTTCTCGAATCAATAAATTAACGTGCACAAAAGCATATTCCGGATTGCCATCTGCGATGCGATAATCGCTGAGACGCACAGCACGGCTCTTGAGTCCTTTCAAGTTGATGGCTCCTGTTGCTGCTAATTCAATATGAAGACGTGCAAGGACATCCTGTACATCAAAATTAAGGTTACCTGTATATTCAAGGGTAAGTTGTGGCATATTTACTCCACCGGCGGCGATCCATACGTATGGAAGGAGGCAATGGTCGGTAAACCCCATGCCTGTCCTTTTTTGCGTTCTGCTTCACTCCAGATGATCGGTTTCCAATCCGGAGCGAGTAATAAACGTGCTCCGGCATTGGCAATCTCAAAACGAATACCACCTGGTTCAAAAACGTATAAAAAGAAGGTTTGCTGAATGGCATGTTTATGTGGACCTGTCTCTATGCGAACACCATGTTCCAGACAGATATCGGCAGCACGTAAAATAGCTTCGCGATTATCCACTGCGTAAGTGATGTGATGTAGGCGTCCTTTTGCTCCCGCCCAGTCTTCAACAATTGCCACATCATAGGTCTTGTTGTTACAGGTTACCCAGGCTGCTTTTTCGGAGCCATCATCGAAAATTACCTGTTCGGTTAATCGCATACCCAGCACTTCCTCATGAAAAACCCGGGATGCACGTACATCCGATGCCAGGATGTTAATATGGTCTAACCTCCGCAAACCGATACCATGGTCCGGAAAACGAGAAGCTTGGTTCTTCAACGCAGGCTTTAACTCCTCTGAAGGCTGATACCATTCGGTCTCGTAATAAATTTCCATGTTATGTCCATCGGGACCGGTGAAACAATAGGCAGGGCCATGACCAACATTGTCATCTTTCCACCCTTTTCCCAAACCGGATTTTTCCACAGCTGCCACTCTTCGTTCTAATGCCTGTGGGCTCATTGCACGAAACGCATAATGCCCCAGGGCAGGCAGCGAGGAAGCTGTGAGTTGAAGCGAATGATGTTCGTAATCATCCCATCCACGCAGATAGACAGAGTCGCCCACTCGTTCAGTTTCATACATTCCCATCACGTTGATGAAGAAGTCTCTGCTTTCCTCAAGTTTAGGTGTCAACAGCTCAATATGAGCCAGATGGGCCAGATCTAAGATAGGCTCAAGATTCAATTTTCCCCCCTTTCTTTTCTACAAACTCACGTAGTCCGTGTAAGTCATAGGATATTTCACCAGCCTCAAGTTTCTTACGCATAATCATTTCCTTTTCGAAACGTGCTTCTGAAGCCTGTAAGACTTCTTTAACCCGCTCCTGCTTGATGCACACTCCCCCATCTGCATCCAAAACGATAATATCTGATGGAGCAATCTGTGCGCTGCCAACAGATACAATTCCATTGAGTTCGCCAATCTTATTCTTGCTTGCGCCTTTTGCCCGAATGAAACGAGTCCAAATAGGCAAATCAAGTTCCTTTAACTCTTCCACATCCCGCACCGCACCGTCTACCAAAATTCCGGCAGCTTTCCTGTAACTAATCTGAGTTACTAACAATTCACCTATCAACGCTACTGAAGATGGTTCAGGCATGGTCAATACCAATACCTCCCCAGGTCTGATTTGCTCGATTACTGCGTGCACCATCAGGTTATCATCCTGTGCGCATCGCACCGTTCGAGCAGGCCCGGCAATACGTCTTCCCGGTAGGAGTTGTATTAAAGGGATATCGATCAGTCCAATCCGTCCTGAAGATTCATAAACAGTTGCAACACCAAGTTCACTGAGTCGTTTCAGTTCTGCCGGTTTCATAAACTCTTAACCACCCAGGGTAAGGAGCGTTGCATCGCTTCTGCAAATATCACTTCCTGCATACCTGATATACGCCGGGCATGATTGCCACGACGTAAACCCAGATCGGTGTAATAGGTTTGCAGATAACTTTGGGCTTTCATACATTCCATTGCTTGCTTTTTTAGTTCCATCACAGGTGTGATATCCACAAATGTGTTCGGATGGAAGTCACATAACTCGGGTTGGTGAGGTTCAAAGAAATACAGATCCGGTGGATTAATGCGATTGAAGGCACTGGCCACTCCTGCACCGGATGATAACAATCGCGCTTTCTGCACAGCCTGACAGGCAACAGGATGATCGGGATTGAATGGGTCAACAGGTGTATGAGTAAGGATGATATCAGGTTGAATTTCACGAATAATTTGAACGATTTGGTCCAGAGCTGTGTCGGTAATGTTGAGGGGGTAGTCACCAAGATCCAGGGCACGGAAATCAGCCCCTAATATCCGGGCTGCTGCACTGGCCTCATCGTGGCGAATACGCTTAACGTTTTCAACGGTCTGGTTTGGTTCCTTCCACAATTCACCTGATTCTCCGCGCTCTCCGTAAGAAAGGGCAATGACAGTCGCGGTGCCTCCCTGTGATGTAATTGTCGCTATCGTCCCACCTGCCCTCCAGACAAAGTCAGCGGAGTGTGCCCCTACAACCATGATTTTTTTGGTCATATTTTCCTCCACAATTTCCATATATACCAATAATATCTCCCCATCATAAAAAATTTATACAATTGGGAAAAGGAATAATCTTTTAATATAAGTACAATAGAATATTCCTATTAATTCATTATAGCTACTGTGACTTCCTTCCTCATAAACCCGCATAATCTTATGAGGAATAGTTTTTTGATTCCTTTTCCAGAGAAATGATCTTTTTTTTAAAATATATATCAGAGTTTATCATTCTCGTGATTCGATTGTATCATCTACATATTCCATGTCTCGCCACCACTTTTTTTCCGGAGCTGTCATTCTTTCTCCGAGGATCTCCGCAACCTTTATGGCAATCGGTCGAGTGAAAGGCATATCAATGATCAATTTTCGAATCAGATTATGTGGGAAAGTCGACGGATTGCTCCATGGACAACTCTTGACACAGGTGTTGCACATTGTCCCGTTTCTGTTTGTGAAGTTGTAACTGCCACACCGACGGGTATCCAGTTTCCATGTCTCATAGCCGTTATACATCACCTTTTCGTCAAATGAGATGGCTTTACTGGGACAGTTCTTCGCACATATCTTACAATTTCGGCAAAACTCCTGCAAGCCAAAATCAATGGGTTGGTCCGGGACAATTGGCATATTCGTAAGTACAGCTGCAGCTTTGTATGCCAATCCAAGATAGGGATTCAAGACGATTCCAGCACGACTGACTTCACCAATACCCGCGGCAAGCAAGAGTGGTGGAAGCAACACCGAATATTTATTCACGAAAGAAGGTCCGTATTGAGGGGAAGCATCCCAACCCAGGCGGCGGATGTAATTCGCCATCGTTTCGGTAACCATACCTAAATGCTGGTAAGACTGGAAACTGATTGGGTCACCCATCCAGTCATGACCTGAGGAAGCTCGCATCGCTTTTAACTCTTTACGCATCACAATAACAATCGCGTTTTTAAATCGGGGAGTGATCGGGTCTCCCTGTTTATCATGGCTATAGTATGCAGACACAGGCACATTGCATGCCCCCATGATATCTGCCTTCAGAAAATAACCAAATGACTTAATGTGATCGGTCAGGAACTCAGGGTCTTGAGGAATCGGTGCTTTTTTTTCAGCTACCGGGTTTAGACTCATCAAAGCAATATGATCAATGACATCTTTTTGTGCAGCGGAGAGAGGAAATTTCCCTGGTAGGCTCTTTTGTACACCTCTTTGTACGGCAGCTCCATATTCACCTCGGGCAGCAAGTCCATAGGCAGTATTACGTATGTCAATACGCTGGACTTGATCAGTGATAAAAATAGTAGGCTTATCCACATGTTTGAATTTCTTCAAAGGAAAAGGACCCTCCTGTTTCTGGCTTTTATGCAAAATGCTTTCGTTAATATCATCGATGCGGTTCATCAGGCTGCTCACAATTCTATTTAGATTGAGGTGGTGTTGTGAATTTTCAAGCACCACCTCAATCCTATTATATTTTCTGTCAATTAATGACAGTTGTTATTGGTTATCTTTCACTAAAGGGAGGTGCTGGATAGAGAATAGCTGTGGAAGCCTGTTCCGGTGGGTATACAAGGTGTGTAACACCACCCTGCCATTGAACCATTGGGTTCAGTACATTGCCAGTGCCATCAGCATTGAATGTCACTGGACCAATCATCGTATCCATATCACTGGCAGCCATCGCATCACGAACCGCTGTTTTTTCCAGTGTGCCGGCTTTCTCAATTGCCGCAGCAAGAAGCTGCACGCAAGCATAGCCCGGACCTGTCAGAATATCTGCTGGTCGATCAAATTGAGCCTGATGTGTTGCGTTGAGCGCTTCAACACCATCAAACTTCGCCTCATGGTGCCAACCAGGGAAGATGGTGACATAATCACCAACCGTACCCATTGCTTCACCCCAGTTAAGCCCTTCTGGCGCTCTAATCACAAGTGCAAATTTTGGTGCCCAATCCAGTTCAGCCATGGTCTTAAACATACCACTGCCGTCTGGGAAAATGGGTAAGGTGAGAAGTACCTCAGCACCAGCTGCTTTTGCCCGCAGGATAGCGTCAGACCAATCGTTTGGCTTGGCGGGATTTTCAGCATATTCTACAACTTCATAACCATTTGCGTCTGCCTCTGCCTGCCAAAGCTTACCTATTTCAATACCCCAGTCATCACTGTAGGTGAAGATGGCAACTTTCGGTTTTTCTCCATCTCCAACCAGAGAATTCAGGATAATAAAGGTGTCCTTTGCTTGTTGTGGAGATTTGGGGAATGGCGAGAAAAGATATTGGAAACCTTGTTGGTGGATCTGGTACAGTGCGAAGGCAATACCGCAATATGGAACTTGATTCTTTTCAGCAATTGGAGCAGAGGCAGCGTGCATAGCACTACCACCACCGCCCAGGTAGGCTGTCAAATCCATATCAGAATTCAGGTTTTCCATATTGGTGACTGCATTGGTGGGTTCTGATGCGTCATCATAGAATGTCAGCCGCAATGGAACTTTTACGCCATATTCCTCTACATATACCCCACCAGCCGCATTGATGTCATCCACGGCAATTTGGTAACCAGGTAAAATCATATTTCCCAGGTCAGCAAATTTACCGGTCAGGGAAATCGAGGAGCCAAGCTCAATATATTCCGGCGCAGGTGGTTTTGCTTCTTCTACCTCTTCTACTTCTTCTGCAACTGGAGCTTCAGATGGGGCTTCTGCCGGTGGGTTTTCTGCAGGTTGTTCTACAACAGGAGCAGCCGGTGCTTCTGTCGCTGTTGGGCCACAACTTGCGAGCAACAAGCTCGCTACAATCAAGATCGCGAAAAAACTCATTTGTTTGGTTTTCATACATATCCTCCATAAGATTCAAATTGGGATTATTTTTTTTGAGCACGGTCAAACATTTCCTCGATAGCTTTCCTCCTTTCTGGCATGAACCAGCGTTCTTTTGGGTTTTCTTAGTTCCAGATATTTTTTTACAACCTATTTTGAATAAACATTATTCTCTGAAACAATCCGATATCCTAAAGGATTTGTTACTGGTGCCTTGGTAACGCACCAGTAACCCTAATTACATCTACTCACTCGGGGGTAGGTTCTTATTAGAATTTGATTTCGATTGACCTGAAATTCCTTTCTTCAGCTTGCCCCACAGAGAAACAATACCACCGGGCAAAAAGAGCACAACGATAATAAACAATGTGCCAAATATGATCAGATGATATTCACCAACATTCATGACTAAAAATTGTTTCAACGCAACAAAAAATACTGCTCCGATGATGGGTCCGATGATGGTACCCTGACCACCAATGTAGACCATCGTCAACATATCCAGGCTCCAGGAAGGTGAAAACGGGTATTGGTAATAGTAGCCAACATGATAGTAAGCAAACATCCCACCTGCCAATCCGGTAAAAAACGCACTGACTCCTAAGGCAATCAGTTTATGCTTCAACGCACTGACACCAAGAGACTCCGCTGCGTCTTCTTCTTCACGCACAGCCATCATACCCAGTCCTAATTTGGAATTTACAAGAAGATATGAGCCACCAATAATTAAAACAGCCAATCCAAGGACAGCATAATAACGAGGTAATAGTTCATAAGCTACAAGTTCTTTGATGGGAAGAGAAGCGATTTCAGGAAACAAATTACCAACCGTAACATTAAGAATCTCCGCTAGTGCCAGTGTACCAATAGCAAAATAGACTCCTTTAAGCCTAAAAGCTGGAGCCCCGATAATCAATGCAAAAGTCACAGCCAGGAGACCGCCTACCAAAATACTTGGAATAATATGCACCCCTTTTACCCAGAGTAGGCGTGTTGCTAAAGAACCCAAACCAAAAAAAGCAGCATGCCCCAGACTGGTCTGCCCCGTATAACCACCGAGGATATTCCAACTCGTAGCCAGAATGACATACAACAAGATCAAGACCAGGAGGTTTATGGTGCTCTCTTTTTCAATCACCATGGGCAGGCAAGCCATAATAACGATGAGGAGGATGATAAAGATGATTTTCTGATTTTTCATGATTACCTTTCCTTTGTGCCGAATAGTCCCTGGGGTTTAAAGATCAAAACCAGCAGAAAGAAGATAAGACCAACCACCTCACGGTAATTGCCACTAATAAAAAATGCAGTAGCTGATTCAGTGGCACCCAGAAGAATACCTCCCACAAAAGTACCCATGAAATTGCCCACTCCCCCCAATACCATCACAATCAGTGATTTCAGGGTCCAATGCAACCCAATAGATGGACTTACTGAATAGCTAACAAGCACCAAAGCACCAGCCACTCCGGCTAAGGCTGTTCCAATCAGAAAGGCAAGCATATAGACCTTCTGTACATCAATCCCCACCAGCGAAGCTGCCTCCCAATCCTCTGTTGTAGCCCGGATAGCTTTCCCGATATAAGTTTTTCGCAGGAATTGCTGTAAGGCAAATAAGCATACCAATGAAATCACCAAACCTGCAACGCGCACATAAGGGAAACGTATACCGAGCAACATTAAAGATTCTGTGGCATAGGATGTGGTAACCCCGCGATCATTTGCAGTCCAAAGATTCAATGCAATGTTTTGTAAGATCAAGGTTAAACCAAACCCGACCAGCATAGTATTTTTAATCTTTTGCTCTTCTGTCATTTTGACCATGCGAACAAATAGCAGTTTATATAGAACTAAACCGATCACTAGGAGGAAAAGGATTGTTAATGGAAGTGAAAGGAAAGGGTCGATGTTTAAAATTTTAAAAAGCCAAAAGGTGGAATATCCACCAAACATCAAGAGCTCTCCATGAGCTACATTGAGGAACTTCGTAACCCCAAAGACCATGGCAATTCCCACTGCCGCTAATCCATATAGGGCTCCCAACATAATACCTATTACCAAATTTTGCGTTATCGCCTCTATCATAGTTCCTGTCCTTTCCTATCCTAAATATGCAGCGCGTATGGATTCAAACGATAGGAGAGAATCACCTTTTCCTTCTCCAATGATCCTGCCATTCTCAATGACGTATGCCCTTTGAGCTAATTCCAGTGCTGCCCTGACGTTTTGTTCCACCAGCAGGACAGTTACACCTAGTTTGTTTATTTTCTCAATCATGACAAACATTTGTTGAACAAGAATCGGAGCCAATCCAAATGAAGGTTCATCAAGCATTAAAAGTTTGGGTTTTGACATTAACGCTCGGCCAATAGCCAACATCTGCCTTTCCCCACCGCTTAGAGTTCCTGCTTGTTGATTCTTTCGCTCTGCCAGGCGTGGAAAAATTTCGAATACCCAGTTCATGGACTCATCCTTGACTTTTCTAGCTCTAGAAGGAAAGGATCCCAATTCCAAATTTTCAACAACTGTCATTCCGGCGAACACTCTACCACCTTCAGGTACCTGAGAAATCCCAAATTCAACAATTTTGTGAGCTGGCTTTTTGCGTAAATTGTTACCATTGAATTCGACCGATCCGGATGCTATTTGCAGCAATCCGGTGATCACTTTCAAGGTTGTTGTTTTCCCAGCTCCATTTGGACCTACCAGGGCAACCAATTCTCCTTCTTTTATCTCCATTGAAACTCCCCAAAGTGCCTGGAGATCTCCATAAAAAGCATTTATGTCATTTAGTTTAAGCATGTGGTTTTCCTAGGTATACATCGATAACTTCCGGATTGTGAATAACATCTTGTGGAAGGCCTTCTGCTATTTTTTGCCCCATGTTCAACACAACGATGCGATCAGAGAGACCTACAATTGCTTTTACGATGTGTTCAACCATCAGAATGGTCAAATTGAACTCTTTTTTTAACTTACGGATCAAATTCATAGCATCCTCAGCCTCAGCATGGTTCAATCCTGCCATTAATTCATCCAAAAGGAGCAATTGAGGTTTTGCAGCCAGTGCTCTGGCAAGTTCAACTCTTTTACGTTCCATCAATGTCAGATCCTTCGCCATTTTGTCCGCTTTATCCAGAAGACCGACTTTATCAAGGTATAATTTCAATTCTTCAGCGGCAACTTTCAGGCTCTTGACTGATTCTTTGCCGTACATTCTACCCACCATCACATTCTGCAACACTGAAAATTCAAGAAACGGTTTTACCAACTGAAAAGTCCTGGATATCCCCCTGCTGCAAATTTTATAACGTGGAAGACCGGCAATATTGTTCCCCTGAAAAACGATCGTACCAGAATTTGGTTTTAGACAACCTGTTAGCAGGTTTATCGTTGTGGTCTTTCCGGAGCCATTTGGACCAATAAGTCCAATGATTTCACCCTCCTCAATGGCAAAGTCCACATTCCAGACTGCTTTCAATCCCCCAAATGATTTGCTTAGCAAATCAATCTTCAACAAACTCATACTCGCCTCCTAAACGATCTTTTCTCTGTCAATTTAAGGTGACCAGATGACATGAGAACAATCTATCCACCGGACATTGGCGGAAAGAAACACAATCGACTACCAGGATGTACAAGATCTTCCGGTTCACTTTGCACACCATCAACAGTGATAAGCCCGATTTCATCTTCCTTTAAACCTAGTTTGTGTATCACATCACGAATTAAAGTAGGGCTAATCAAATTCAAAGTTTGACACCGTTGTTTATTTTGGTAAAGCTGTCCAAATAGTTCAACATCAATGCTCATCAACCACCTATAAAGTATCAAAAACTGAATCCAACTCAGAATCTGGTACATCGAAAACGACATTATGAGGTGCCAATGGTTCTTCCCTCATATACTCTGGAATCCGATAATCTTTTGCTGTTTTCCCAGCACGTCGGTTGAATTCCAGTTCATTCCGTAGAACGTCTCTATACATGGCATCAAGATCATTTTTATCCAAATCCCATCCATAGATTCCATTGATCATATCTGCCATAAGTTGTGGGTCTGAAATTACAGGTGGCCGTGCGAACAAGCACAAGCCGGTGCTATCCAGCATTGCAGATATAATCTGCAACTTGAGAGAAAGCTCCTTCTGCCCTTCAATAGCCAATGGATTGACTTCATTTCGTGCGCCAAAGGCATTACCTGCAGTGTGGTCTGCCCCTTGGGGGGAAGTAGCATAGGTTACCCCATTACCTTTTAAACTGCGAGGATCATACCCTGGCATTGCCTGACCTAATGCAACAGGCACCCGTCTGATTCCAAATACCCTACCTGCGGTCGCAGCTCCATTTCCAATTACGCGACCTAAGGGTGTACCTTCTCCAACCAGTTTTAACAATCCAATTATGCCTTCTGTGTCCCCAAATTGACCCATGCCAGCTTCAAGCACAACCCCTAAAGCTGCTCCAGTTTCAATGGTATCCAGACCAAAATCGTTGCACATATAATTGAGTCGGGCTACATCGTCCAGATTACCGATTCCAAGATTCGAACCAACCAGGGCAATCGTCTCATACTGCATTGTTGCAACAATTGGATTTCCATTCTCATCAACATATTCGTGACGGCAACCAATTACACAACCCGGCATGCAACGGGTTCCAATTTTCCCCTCGCGTGCCAGAATGGTTTCACGGATCGTTTCGCCACGTAAATTTACGGAATCTTCAAAACGGCCAGTGCTGAAGTTTCTGGTCGGAAATGATCCCATCTCGTTGACTGCCCCTGTGATGGCAGCCGTACCATAGACATGTGTCCCACCCTTGGAGCCTAACTTGGGACTGTCAATAATTTCCTTGGCCAAGCGTTTCGATGCCGAACGGAACAATTCCACATCCGCAAAAGGGACGGTCTTTAATTTTGCTTTTTCAATTACAACGGCCTTCAACCCTTTACTGCCCATAACCGCACCAAGACCACCTCGGGCAGCATGATTACTGCGCTGACCAGGTTCACCTGTTGAACAAATGCCAGCACCTGTCAATAAAAATTCACCTGCCTGGCCAATTGAAATAATTGTGCATGCTTCCCCGTATTTTTTCTGTAATTTCTCTGAGGTTGCATAAGTCCCCAGTCCGAGAATTTCATTTGCAGGCAAGAGTTCAATCTTTTCATTTCCAATATACAAAATAAAGAATGTTCCTTGTGAAGGTTGCCCTTCGACAACTACAGCCCTGATCCCCATTTTTCCCAGGTTATCACCAGCTGTGCCGCCTGCATTGGCTTCTTTAACCCCGTTGGTCAGTGGACTTTTACCTCCAACTGACAACCTACCCGCAGTGGTAACACCCGCTCCACCGAGTAACCCGGGAGCAAAAATCAACTTATTATGCGGTCCTAAAGCATCGCAAGCTAGGCGGAATTTCTTCGAACAGTAGTTTGCTATCAAAGCTCGACCACCCAAATGTTCATAGAGTAGAAGGCACCTCCTCCCATTCCGTTTTAAGTTGATTCATATTTACACGGAGAAATTTCATATTCGCTCCATTTTTAATATCTACTAATAAAATGTAATCTAAGAGGGAAATACCCCACCAGCTCAATTCTGGTAACAACCTGGAAATGAACTTGATAGTGGGGTTTGCTTCATCGTATCAATTTGCGGTCTAGCTGAGATCGCGTTGACATTTATAATTCTTCTAAATAAAGGACTACGGTGGGTAGGCAAGAGTATAAATGGACTTGCCACCTTTCATAGGTCCCTTCACGTATTCTGCAACTTCTTCAGGACTACGCATGGTAACATTTTCAACAGGAGGTAAAACACCTGCCGGGAATCTGGTCATGATGTCTCCAACCAACTTGCACATGTAATCCATCAGAGTCGTTGATACCTGCCAGGGCTTTATCTGCCGAGGCTAACGAGGGAGAACCGATGACCCCTTCCGGATAATCCTTTACTCTCAATACCTCCTAATCCAACATGCTCGTGACCTTTGATGGGGGCATGATAGACATCACCGCCTTTATCTGTATGGCCAGGAGGTAGAAAGCCATGCGGTTTGTTATCCACAAATAGTGAAGGATCCATGAATTCCGGGAAGAGAGCCAATGAATACGAAGCTTCCGCTTCATCCGCATGTGCAAACGGTGTATCGAACGGACCTCCGTGAGCCTTATCCTTCATGTGATCATGGATCACTGTCCAGGTATGCAGTGTGATCAGGACGGCTGGTAGTTGGTATTTCTTCTGCCATTGCTGGATAGCCAGAGGTAAGACCTCTTCCTGTCCATGTCCATTAACAAAGATCTGTTTCCGGAATCCCATATTCCAAAGGCCTGTTATGATGGCTCGCATATTCGCTATGAGCACATCCTCAGGGACAACGATGGTTCCTGGCATACCGAGATGGTTGTGGGGATGCGAACTGTACCAAATTGGTTGAGCAATCGTGCAACCCATCTTCAATGCCACTTGCTCAAGCGCACGTGTCACCAGGAATGTATCCTCCCCTAATGGCTGTCCAGCTCCATGATTTTCCGTGCTGCCCACAGGAATAAAGATCAGATCATTGGTTTTGAGCCGTTCTTCAATCTGGGTCATGTTCATGGTTTGGAGGTAAAGCCCATTAGGGCTTTCCATATGACCACCTTTTGGTGGTAATTCCCAATTACCCATGTTGCACTCCTTTCATTAATAGAGTTCAAAAAACAAGTTAATTCTTAAGCTACTGGGAGATGTAAATCTGGGGAGAACTTTGGTGTTTGCGTAGCTTCGGGATAATATTTATTAACCATTTCAACAACAATGGATGCTTGATCTGCCATTTTCCTACCATCACTGGCAGAAGTTAATTGACCATGACCAGCAACAACTGAGTTACCGGTTTTACAATGAACTGGGGCTGCCACTCGAACAATTTCAGGCGCTTCGTATACTCGAATGAATCCTCCGGATCCGGGCGGATTATCGGTATGAACATCCAGCGGAGTTTTCACGGCTGCACGTAAAGCAGCAATCATCGGGATCTGCAAATCACGGACTGGGTTGATACTATCAGCACCAAGACTTTCAAGCAGTTTGAATGATGCGGGATTACACTGACCTAAATGAGCGGAAGTTTTGAAGATAATATCACCTGGTAAAGCACCATCTTTACGCATCTGACCTACAAGCCATAACATTCCTTCATCGTAAATTAAGAAACCTCTGCACCCTAGGTCATATCCTCGTTTAACATCTTCTACAGCACGTACTAATTGTTCCATTCCCCGCAATCGATAGCTAATACGAACACCTTGTTCAGACAGAACAGTTGCTCCAGTGTCATAGGTTGCACGAGGACCTACAGAAAGCATTAATTCTGCACCATAATCAGCGCATAATTTGCAATATTGTTTGATTTCTTCCCGTGTATGTCGGAACATACCATAGGTCTCAGTTACACGATTGATGGTGATATTGTTTTTTGTCGCTGTGTCCAACAATGCAGCGACTGCATCCGCAGTATTGACTGTCGGGACTTCAATCCGGAAAGATGCTCCATCTGGAAAACGTTGTGTAGATGTCGGCATATCCCATAAATCGCTTTCTGGCAAACCAATCTTTTTTAAGTAATCACGTGTTTCTTGAAAAATCATTTCATTCTCCTTTAATAATTTTTTATTTTTATTTAATTAACTGCAGTGAGCCGGCAGTGGCGGACTGTAGACCCAGACGATCCTGAGAGGTTCATCACCGATATTTTCCACCCGGTGCATTACACCTTTGGGGGAATAGAACGCGGTTTCAGGACCAATTTCCCATTCACCTTCACCCTCGATCACGATTTTGGCGCGACCACTGATAAGGAACAACACCTCTTCTGAGTTATCATGCTTATGATCAGGGATCATGCTACCTACTTCAGTAATATTCATGCCCATGGAAACATTTTCCACGCCCCCAAATTTAGGGGCCAACAATAATTTTGAAGTGCGAGGAGGGTTTCTGAACTCCCCTTCCACATCTGCTGCTTTAACAAAAGGTACTACTTTCACTACATGCTCCTTTGTTTTGATTTTTTTTATAATTATGAGAATTAAGATTTGTTTCGTCTGATGAAACTTTGTTTCGTATTGTGCGACACCCCTATTGTAGCAAATGTTTCACCTGATGTCAATTACTTTCATAAGACAATACTTCGAATCATTTTTTTGAAACAAATCCTGCATGATCTGTAACTTGACTTGTTAAGCAGAGTGTAATAAAATGAAACTGTATTTCACTCTATAAAACATAATGCGTCATTTTTGGTTTTATAATTAAGAAAAATGAACTTATAATCTGCTATGATCAGTAGCAAATTAAAAAGGAAACACCAAAATGCAATCAAAAACCTACAAAATCCCCTATAGTAAATCACATTTGGACTTTACTTTGTTACCAGGCATGAAAGCTGATATAGCTGTTTCTCAGCCAGCGGAGGCCATCCAGGATGTACCAAACGCCATCCAAAAGGCACTGGAAAATCCCATCGGCACTCCTCCACTTAAAAATATCGCCAAACCAGGAGACCGGGTTTGTATCGTATTTACAGATATTACCCGGTCGAGTCCTGATCATCTTCTGGTACCTGCTCTTTTAAAGGAACTGGAACAAGCCGGGGTCCGTGACGAAGATATTACATTATTATGCGGTATCGGTATGCATCGGCCATCCACAGAGGAAGAGAAAATCATAAAACTTGGTGCTGAAGTTGTATCCCGGTATCGTGTCATTGACAATGAACCGCAAAACCCGGCTGCTCTTGTAAATCTTGGCGTTACACCGGGAGGTGTGCCTGTTCTATTACATCGCTCAGTGATTGAAACTGATTTATTAATTGCGACAGGTATTGTTGAGCCACATCAATACGCTGGCTATTCCGGTGGACGAAAAACCGTTGCCGTCGGCGCAGCAGGCGAGGCATTAATCGCTCATACACACGGACCAGCATTTGCAGATCATCCCGGTACTCGTCTGGGACAGATCGAAGGCAATCCCTTCCATGAAGCAATTAGCGAAGCAGCCAGAAGAGCCAACTTGCGCTTCATTTTAAATGTCGTGCTGGATGATGACAAAAACATCCTGCGTGTAACCGCCGGCGAACCCGAACAGGCATTTCAGGATCTGGTAAATTTCGGCAAATCAGTTTACGAAGTTCCGATCTATAAACAATATGATATTGCCATCGGTGGTGTTGGTTTTCCGAAGGATGCAAACATCTATCAGGCAAGCCGGGCACCATCTTACCTTTTCTTTGCTCCAACACCGGTTGTGAAGCCTGGTGGTTACCTGATCATTCCAGCCCGATGCGAAGAGGGCGCAGGCGCCGGTGTGGGAGAACAACGCTTTTTCAAAGCTATGCGTGATGCCCCGGATATCCAGTTCATTCTGGATGATGCCCGTAAAAATGGATATCCACCTGGGCAACAAAGAGCATTTGTCATGGCAAAGGTGTTAGAAGAAGCCAATGTGGTGATCGTTGGAAGCGAATGCCCTGATCTTGTCAGAGACTGTAAAATGATCCCAACTGAAACGATGGAGGAGGCATTAAAACTTGCCGAAGCGGATTTAGGTCCATCGTCCGACGTTTTGATCGTCCCCCACGCCATGCTTACTTTACCGGTTCTTAAAAAATAGACTCCATGTCTGAATGGAAACGAGTATGACAAACCTTAATGATTTAGAAAAACCTGCTGAAACTGATTATTTGAACTGCATCCGCTGTGGATTGTGTTTGTCGGTTTGCCCAACCTATCAGGAATACCTGAGTGAGACTGCATCCCCTCGCGGAAGAGTGGCCTTGGCTCGTAAAGGACTGGATGGAGAGCTTGAACTCAGCCCCAACCTCATCGAGCAAATGTACAGTTGTTTTGCCTGTATGGCTTGTAACGATGTGTGCCCTGTTGGAATCCGTCCTGCTGATCTGGCTTTATCCATGCGCTATGTGCAGGAACAGCGTGATCCACGACCCTGGAAGAAGACGTTATTCGAAGGGTTGATCCCCCATCCAAATCGGATGGAACTTGCCACGCTTCCATTGCGCTTATACCAGGCCTTGGGGATCCGTCGATTGGTGTATGCCCTTGGGATAAAACGTCTCTTACCGAAACAATTGCGCGATCTGGAATCCATGCTGCCACACCTGCCAAAACGTCCCTTGCGTCAGGTCCTTCCCGAAGTTTCGAAAGCACGCGAAAAAGCTATCCATGAGGTAGGTTATTTTCTTGGTTGTGCTCAAAGCCTGATGTTTGCCGAGGAGAGTTCAGCCACCGTACGGGTACTGACCCGTAACAGCTGCAATGTAACCACACCCAAGGATGTGGAGTGTTGTGGTATGCCATCCATTGGTTATGGTCGCATGGACCTGGTCCGAAAAGCGGCAAAGCATAACATTTCCTTATTTGAAAAATATGATCTGAAAGTGATTGTCACTGATTGTGCTACATGTGGCTCCACACTCAAAGAATATGGTCATTATCTTAAGGATGACCCTGAATGGGCTGAACGAGCAAAGGTATTCAGTGCCAAGGTGCGCGATATCAGCGAATACCTTGCAGAAATTCCACTTGAAAAACCTAAAGGAAGAGTGGAAGCTAAGGTTACCTACCATGATCCCTGCCATTTGCGTCGTGGACAAAAAGTATGGGAACAACCACGCAATCTTTTGAAAATGATTGATGGTGTCGAGTTCGTCGAAATGCCCGAAGCAGATACATGCTGCGGTTCTGCGGGTAGTCAACTGATCACCCATTACGAGACATCCACCCACGTATTGAATCGGAAAATGAATAATCTAGAAAGCACACAGGCACAGATAATCGCCTCCGGGTGTCCTGGCTGCCAAATGCAGCTAAATACCGGTCTACAACGTCGTGGCTTAAATGTGCGTGTTGTCCATCCAATCACATTGCTTGATGAAGCTTATGAGGCTGAAAATGAATAATCAAATCATTGATCAATTAGTTCAAATTGTAGGGAAAAAACACGTATTACACTCCCCTGAAGACCTCGCTGTTTATAGCTATGATGGTACATTTGCCGAATGTCTTCCCGATGTTGTGGTATTACCTGTATCTACTGAAGAAGTCAGCAAGGTAGTAAAAGTAGCAGCTGCGAATCAAGTGCCGATCATCGCACGTGGCATGGCATCCGGGCTTGCAGCAGGCTCTATTCCTGCAACAAGCGGAGGGATGGTTGTCAGCCTGACACGTATGAACAAGATTTTAGAGATTGACACTCAAAATGCCACAGTCCGTGCAGAAGCTGGTGTAATCACAGCCATCCTCCAGGCTGAGGTTGAAAAAACAGGCTTGTTTTACCCGCCCGATCCATCCAGCATCAAGCACTCAACCATTGGTGGCAATATTGCCTGCAACGCAGGTGGTCCGCGCTGTTTGAAATATGGTGTGACCGGTGATTATGTGCTCGGATTGAAGGTTGTGCTTGCCGATGGGCAGGTTTTAGAAACTGGCGGGAAACCGATCAAAGATGTAACAGGCTATGATCTGAAAAGCTTATTTACCGGCTCTGAAGGGACTCTTGGAATCATTACGGAAGCATTATTACGCCTGGTCGCAAAACCACGCTACGCCAAAACAGCTCTCGCAGAATTTGCGTCTCTGGACGATGCATCCCGCACTGTTAACGCCATTCTCCTGGCAGGTATCGTTCCAGCCACATTGGAATTGATGGACCAAACTGCACTGACCTGTATTGAAGAGGCAATGCACCTTGGGTTGAACACGGACCTGGGAGCATCCCTGATCATAGAAACAGATGGAACAGATGAACAAACAGTGCTTTCTGAAATTGAAGCGTGTGCACGAATCTGCGAGGAAACTGGTGCCCAGACGGTAAAAATGGCTAAGAACGAAACCGAACGAGCCAATTTATGGAGGGCACGCCGATCAATTTCTCCTGCATTAGCACGTAGATCACCCAATAAATTAGGCGAAGATATTACCGTTCCACGCAGCGCTATACCTGAAGTTGTGAAGCTGCTGCGCGGGATCAGTGCCAAATATGAATTACAAATTGTCATTTTCGGTCACGCCGGTGATGGCAACCTGCATCCAAACATCCTTTTCGACAAACGTGATCCGGAACAATGGAGAGCAGTTGAACTGATGGTTGCTGAGATCTTTGATGCTGCCCTTTCGGTCGGTGGGACACTCTCGGGTGAACATGGTGTTGGTATTCTTAAACGCCCCTATCTTGAAAAAGCGCTTGGACCAATTTCCGTCACCGTTCAACGAAGCATCAAGCAAGCTCTCGATCCACAAAATATCCTTAACCCAGGAAAAATGTTTAAATCATAAACCAACCCATTGGAGAAAATCATGTCAGAACAAAGTGTTAAAGTCCCGGTCAATACATTGGTCGAATTTATGCTGGAAGCCCTGGCAGCGATGGGAATACCCGAGGAAGATTCCAAAATTATTGCGGATGTTATCATAACTTCCGACTTTTTTGGTGTGCGATCACATGGTATTGCACATCTGAAGATGTACTATGATCGAATAAAAAAGGGACTGCAACTTCCAAATTCAAATATCACAGTTGTCAAAGACACCCCCACAACAGCCGTCCTGGATGGTGGAAATGGGATGGGCATGGTCATCGGTCATCATGCTATGAAAATTGCCATCGAAAAAGCCAGACAAAATGGTCTTGGTGCAGTGGCAGTACGCAATTCCAGTCATTATGGTGTCGCTGGATATTATCCTTTGATGGCTGTGAAGGAAGGTCTGGTTGGTTTGAGCGTGACGAATGCCCATCCATCCATCGCCCCAACCTTTGGTGTCAAACCGATGCTTGGTACCAATCCCATTGCAGTTGCTGCTCCAACGGATGAGGAATTCCCTTACATGTTTGACGCCGCTACCTCGGTTGTTCCACGCGGTAAGATCGAAGTCTATGCACGGGCTAACAAACCACTCCCAGAAGGATGGGTCATCAATCAGGATGGTGTCTCAGCTACAGAAAGCAATAACATGATCAAGGAAATGGATCTTGGAAACGTGGCATTGCTCCCTGTAGGAGGGCTTGGTGAAATGTTTGGCGGACATAAAGGTTATGGTCTGTCAACCATGGTGGAGATTTTTTCGGCAGCTTTCCAGGATGGCACGTATCTGTGGGGTTTGACGGACGAAGATGCGGAAGGGAATTCTCAATTCCTGCGCATTGGCCACTTTTTTATGGCAATCAATATTGAAAATTTTATTCCTCTGTCCACTTTCAAAAAGATCACCGGAAACATCATGCGCGATTTACGAAATTCGCCCAGTTCACCTGATCAATCCCGTATTTTTACAGCTGGGGAAAAGGAGTATCTCAATACGCAAAAAGTGTTGGCCGAGGGAGTGGAAATACCACCTGCCGTGCAAAAAAATCTACTAACATTGCAAGCTGAATTAGGTCTTTCCAGGGTTAATTTGGGTTTCTAAAGACCCTTGCCACTTAGTTATTTGTAGAATAACAAAAAAACACCAGGGAATTAATAGCCCTGGTGTTTATGTTTAAGGTTTAATCTATTGTCCATAACCCATGCGCTGGGAGATCGCGATTGCAGCTTTTTTGAACGCTGCAGCAATGTCTGAAATCCGTTCTGGTGTCATGCGGCTAATTGGGCTGGGACTACCAATGGCTGCCACAATCTTACCCTGACGGTTATATATTGGAGCGGCGATTGCACACACGCCCAGTTCAAACTCCTCGTAGTCAACCGCATAACCATTCTTTCGAATCATCTCAAATTGCTTCTTCAATTCATTTATATCGACTACTGTATTTTCTGTCTTCTTAGACAATGGTTGCTCTAATATTGCATCCAATTCAGACTCTGGCAGATGCGATAAGAACAATTTTCCACTGGCTGTACAATAGGCAGGTAACCTTTGACCGATTGCAGCTGAGATTGTCAGGGCATGATTCCCTCTAAGAATTTCAATGTAGAATACCTTTCCCTGGTCAAAGACACTTAAATCACAGGTTTCATCCCAAAATTCGACCAAATCCTTCATAAATGGAAGTGCTTCGCGGCGTAGATCCATACGCTGAATCACTTTGAATCCTAGGCTTGCGAGTTCTTTACCCAGGCGATATTTCTGTACATCTTCTTGCCACTCCAGGTAACCATGATTTACCAGCGTTGTTACAATTCTGTATGCCGTTGCTTTATGAAGGTTTGCAACCAGTGCAATTTCAGATATTCCCCTCTCGGGATGGTCGTTATCGAAACACGCCAAAATATTGAGTGCCCGTTCTACTGCTCGAACGTTGTAATCGGTTGGATCTTTCATTTATTTAATTTTCTCGCTTATGCGATAAGGATTTTCTAAGTTTGTTAATTATAATCTAAAAAGATTCATCTATCGAAACGACCATAATTCCAATGAAAAAATACAACGTTTCTACTTGTACGCTGGCTTCACTTTTCTTGGTTGATATCAAGTTACTAAAAACTGTAAGCATTCAGTGAAAAAGAAACCATCAATCAATTATTTTGTTGTTCGATCAAATTATGCTGCAAAAAATCAATGAAGATTTCCGCTGATTTGGGAAGTTTCTTATTCTTTTGCCAGACAAGCACAATATTACAGTCAATTATTTCATCCAAAGGTATAGCTAAAATATCAGGATGATTATGGTATTCACATACCTTGGATGGCATTAAAGCAAGACCAATGTTTGCTCCTACTAAACTGAAAACGCTAACTTTACGATGACTGGAATAAAATATCGTTGGAGTAAAACCTGCTTTTTGACATACTTCTATAATCAATTTACGTAAATCGGTCACATTGTCAAAAACAATAAAATTGTCTTTAGAAAGTTCGTGTAATGATATAGAAGTTCTGTTTGCATAGCGATTCTTCTTGGATACCATCACGATTAGTTTATCTTTACAAATTTCTACGGTGGCGTGTTTATCTTCGTTAATAAAATTGTTGCGAGTGATAGCCAGATCAAATCTTCCCTCATCCAAGGAAGATAAAATATTTAAGCCATCCCTTTCTTCAAGGTCAAATGAGATATTTGGGTAAGCATTACTGAATTCAGCAAAATAAGAAGCGATTCCATATTCCGGGATGATTGGTATCACAGCGATATCAAATGTATCTGTGTTGGATTTGTACGATTTTAGCTCAACGATCATGTTTTGGTTCAGGGCTTTAAACTTATGAGCATAGTCTAAAAATGCTTCACCAGCACTCGTCAGGCTTACTTTGCGCTTACTACGATCAAATAATGAAACACCAATCTCTTTTTCCAGCTCGATGATCTTTTTTGAAAGGGCAGACTGAGAAATAAAATGATCATCGGCCGCTGCTGAAAAGCTGCCTTTTTCTACAATGGATAAAAAGTAACTGATTTGACGAATTTCCACAATATCAATCTATTCCTATATCGAATAGATTGTATCACAAAACGAATTGCTGACGAACTACCCAAAGTGTTACGCTAATTTTATGAATACTGCGATCAAATTGCAGAAAAATCTAGTATTAGGAAAAGGAGTGAGAATATGAAGAAATTTGTTATTATGATTTTATTAACGACCATGGTTTTAGTCTCAGCGTGTTCTGCTGCACCTAAAACCTCATCACCGGACGTAGAGGCACCCCCATCAACTGAACCTCAAGGGAAAGAAATTATTGCAGTTTGTTTGCCAGCACTGGATAACCCCTTAATGTTGGCAATTCAAGACACGTTCAAGAATGGGTTTGGAGCTGATTATGATGTTCAAGTTGCCAGCGCTGATGGAAGCGCTGTTAATCAGGCAACACAGGTTGAAAATTTTACTGCTATGAATGTGAAACTCATGGTTGTTATGGCTGTAGAGGCTTCAAGTCTGGTTCCGAAATTAGTAGCAGCGCGTCAGGCAGGCATCGTCGTGATGGTCATCGGTGGGGATCCTGGCGATCCTGAATCATATGACAGTGTCATGATGATGAATCAGTTTCTCTCAGGCTATTATGAAGCTTATATGGCAAAAGTATGGGTTGATCAAAACTTCCCGGATGCTCCTGATGGTTCAATTCAAACAGTAATTTTTGAATCAACCTTAAACACTGACGCAACCAACCGTTCCAATGGAATGAAAATGATTGCTGAACCTTTTATGAAAAATGTAAATGGTGAATATATTGATGCAACTGGTGCGGTTGTTGGTGACGCAGGTAAAGTTGCCAACCCTGCATATTCATCAAAGGTTGAAATTGTGCAAACTGTTCAAGCTGAGATGTTCCAGGCTGGTCAAACTGCAATGCAGAATGTATTAGCAACCAATCCTGATGTAAAACTGGTTTTAGCATATGCTGGCGATGGCGGTATGGGTGCTTCACAAGCTTTGGTTGATGAATTTGGTAAAGGTCCAAATTTGAGTGTCATCAAGGATCTGAATCAAGTAGCAGTTTTTGGCGTAGGAATGATCGGTGCAGAAGGTCCTGCGGTTCTCGATTCAGGAACAAACAAGACTGTTTTCCGAGGCACAATTCGTTTTGGTGGTGATCTAGTAGGCAGAACTAATGAAATTGTTGCGAAAATGCTTAAAGGAGATATCACAAAAGTGATTTATGATCCACTCGACATCGTCACTTTTGTTGATGGAAAACTGATGGCGCAACCGATTTTGGACACAGAAGTTTTCCAGGTGCCAACCACACCGTTAGAGGAAGTCAGGTTAGGACCTCCCCCTGGATAATTCATCAGGCCCAAGCTTGACAATATGAGAAGATACGATCCCCGGCAAACCAACTTATCCAAAATTTTAATATAGATAATGATTTGACAAATGGGTTGGGGTAAAGACTTAACAGGATTTCCTCAACCCATTCATTTACTCCTCGTGGAGATTTATTAATGAGCAACGTAATCTTATCACTAAGAAATATTACCAAAACATATCCAGGTGTTGTGGCATTGGACAATTTTTCGATGGATTTCAACAAGGGGGAAGTCCATGCCCTGTTAGGCGAAAATGGGGCAGGAAAATCCACCTTGATAAAAATTATCTCAGGTGCCATCGAATCTGATGGTGGAGAAATCATATTTGACGGAAAAATTTACTCAAAAATGACCCCTTCATATGCCCGAAGCCTCGGTGTTGAAGTAATTTACCAGGAATTCAGTCTTGTGGAATCATTATCCGTTGCCCATAATGTGTTTTTAGGTGAAAACTCAGGATTTTTCACTGATATAAACGCTTTACGAAAAAAAGCGAAATCAATATTTGAAGATATGGGTGTCGATATCGATACTTCTGCTATTGTCAGAACTTTGAGCCCCGCAAAAAAACAACTGGTTGAAATTGCGAAATCAATCTCCCGAAATGCCAGGATTTTAATCATGGATGAACCAAGTGCACCGCTCAGTGCATCAGAAGTTGAAACCATGTTCAATATTATTTGTAAATTAAGAAATAAAGATGTTACTGTTATTTACATTTCTCATCGCCTTGAAGAATTATTTAGAATATCCGATCGGGTAACAGTAATGCGCGACGGTCGATATGTGGATACTTTAATAACGAAAACAACCAATCGCAAGGAATTGATAAATTTAGAAGTTGGTAGGGAATTAAAGGAATACTATCCAAAAAGGTCAGTCGCCCTGTCAGATATCGTGCTTGAGGTTAAAAATTTATCCGGCAATGGTAATGAAGGTATTTCCTTTTCATTACGCAAAGGTGAGATATTGGGGGTTGCCGGCCTGGTAGGTTCAGGCAGGACTGAAATGGCTAATGTGATTTTTGGCGCAGCTCCAAAGGACACTGGAGAGATTTTTATAAATGGATCAATTGCCAATATCAACTCCCCCAGTAAGGCAATCCAAAGCGGCATTGGATTAATACCGGAGGATCGAAAAAATCACGGGTGTTTATTAAATGCGAATATCCGGTTTAATGTATCCTTATCAGTATTTGATAAATATTCTAATTGGATGATTTTAAATACGAAAAAAATCAATAAAGTTGTGAATTATTATTCTCAAAAATTAAATATTAGAAGCCCCTCTCTTCAACAGAGTGTCCGAAATTTATCCGGTGGCAACCAACAAAAAGTCGTTTTAGCCAAAACTCTCGCAGCAGACACAAATATACTGATTTTTGATGAGCCGACACGAGGCATTGATGTAGGTGCTAAACAGGAAATCTATCATTTAATGGTCGATCTGGTCAATCAGGGAAAATCTATTATTATGATCTCCTCCGAGATGGAAGAACTCCTGGGAATGTCGGATCGGTTAATAGTACTTTCTGAAGGCAAATTAATGGGTGAAGTATTAAAAGAAAATTTCGATCAAAGATATGTTATTGAATTAGCATCGGGTAATAAGTTATCCTAATTGAGGTGATTATGCCTAAGTTAAACCTTAGCGGATTAAAAAAATATACAATTATTTTTATTTTATTCTTATTAATTTTATTTTTTTCAACAACCAGTCCATATTTTATTACTTTAAGGAACCTGGTTAATATTATTACGCAAAATACTTATTTTATTATCGGCGCTGTCGGTCTCTCATTTGTCATGATTGGTGGAGGGATCGATCTTTCAGTCGGCTACCAAATGTCTTTGGTAGGCGTAGTAACTGCAATGTGTATGACAGTTTTTCATCTGCCGGTATGGATTTCTATCAGTCTCGGATTGATTTTAGGGACAATCCTTGGGTTGATTAATGGACTGATCGTCACAAATATCAAGGTGTTTCCTTTAATTGTTACCCTTGCAACCAGTATGTTATTCCAGGGCGCATCTTACTTAATTTCCAAAGCCCAAACATTTCGAAATTATCCAGATTCTTTCCTCTGGTTAACCAAAGGAAAAATTTTAGGATTGCCATTTGATGTATTCCTGACGATAATTGTTGTCCTTTTAGCCAGTTTTGTTTACTCAAAAACAAATTACGGGTGGAAAGTACTAGCCTTAGGAGGGAATGAAGAGGCAACCAGACTTGCTGGAATAAAAACTAATTCAGTCAAGGTATCTGTCTACGCTTTGTGTGGATTCATCTTTGCTTTAGCCACCATGATTATGATTTCTAAATCCAATACGACTGCTTCAAATTTCGGACCAGGTACTGAATTTACTGTTCTTACCGCAGCTATTGTGGGTGGTGTCAGTTTTATGGGTGGTGAAGGAAATATGCTTGGTCTGGTAACCGGTGTATTTATATTGGCAGTTCTGGGAAATGGCATGCAACTCGCAGGCTGGGGTACCTACGCGCAATATATCGTAAGAGGTTTAATACTGCTTGGAGCAGTGGCATTCGATGAATATCAGAGAACAAACAGAAATCTTGGACATAAGCATAAGCAAGATTCTAATCAAACGGATGCTAAAAAAGCGTAAAAAGTATTATAAAGAGGAAAATAGCGATGAAACACATAAATAAATTTGAAAATCTAAAGGAAAAGTTTTTTGATATACCTTCTGCAGACGTATCTCATGTCAAACGAAAATGGCTGGATTTACCTTATGCCGAATTATCCCCTGCTCATTTTCTTGATATCTCCTTTTGCCTGAAGAAGGCAATGGACCTTTTCCTGTTATCGTGCACATCCACGGTGGTGGATTTGAAATCGGAGATAAACGCGATATTCACATTTTGCCTTTGTTAAAAGGGTTGGAACGCGGATACTCTATTGTCAGTGTAAATTATCGTCTGAGCGGAGAAGCGAAGTTTCCAGTTGGATTACAAGATATCAAGGCTGCCATTCGTTGGATAAAAGCGAACAGCGAAACATATCATCTGGATGAAAACCATATTGCCGTTTTCGGGGGATCATCTGGGGGGAATTATGCAGCAATGGTTTGTCTTACAGATCAAGTAATCGAATTTGATGATAGCGGCCTGGGTAATTCGGAATATCCATGCAATGTTCAGGCCGCAGTGGATTGGTTTGGACCAACAGATTTCTTAAAAATGGACGATCAGCTTGCGGAAAATGGGTTTGGCCCTGGTCACCATAATGAGATAGATTCCCCTGAATCAAAGTATCTTGGGGGTAGAATTCTCAGACCTGCCATTGCAGGTTGAGCTTGCCAATCCTATGACATATATCCACGAAAAAATGCCCCCTATTTTAATTCAACATGGAAGGCTTGATACATTGGTTCCGGTACAACAGTCGATGATTTTTGTGGAAAAACTGCAAAAATATGTCAGTAAAGACCGCTTTGAATTTGAAATTTTAGAAGGTGCAGGACATGGTGATCCGCTGTTTGAGACCGATGAGAACATGGAGCGGGTTTTTACGTTCCTGGACAAACATCTGAAACATACATCTGCGTAACTTAAGATAATTTATATTCTTCGTTATAAGCATGCACCGATGAAACATGCAAAAGTGATTGATCAAACAAGATTTCGATTTGCAGTTTTAATTTTCAATCTTAAGCTGAATTAATAAAAACCAAATGATTCATTTACATGCTTAAAAGTAACATTATTTTATTGATAATTCGCTAATTCATCATCGTCCACAAAAATAATTGCTGCCGAAGGACAATTCCTTTCACAGGTGCCACATTCTACACATATATTCACATCAATAAATGCTTTTGTTTCCGTCTCAGTAATTGCTTCACTCTCACAACCTGAAATACAGGCACCGCAGAGACAGCATTCATCAGTCACAACGTATGGCATAATTTTCTCCTAATCTACTTATAAAAAAATGCGATTTTTTAACCACCTGCGTAATCTTTATTCGGATCAATCTCATCACGAATCAAGCGGACCTGCTCTGCCGTGGGTGGTTCGGTGAAAGGCAGATTGGCTGGAACGATTGGTTTAAAACTCATATTGGCCAATACATCATCCAGGGTTGTGTTTGGGTGAATGGATACCAGGCGCATACGTTTGCTTTCAGGTTCAAAATCAAATATAGCTTTATCCGTAATAACCCGGCTCGGTCCACCACGAAGGCCTAGTTTTTCACGCTGATCTCCTCCACCCAGATAACCTGGATTGGTCAAGAAACATACTGTTTCATTAAGTTTTCGGGCTTCGTGCCGGATGGTGATCACCGTTCGTTTAGCATTGGAAGCAATATCATTACCTCCACCACTACCAGTAAACCGGCGGAATTTGCCATTTGGATCGCCAAGCAGTGTCGTATTGATATTTCCATACTTATCAATTTCTAACGCACCCAGAAACCCTACATCAATCAGTCCTTTATGTAATACAGCACCGAGCATATCTACAAAACTGGTATGGATCGTTGCCCGATACCAAATGCGTGGATCGGAGAGGCCATGCACTCCAACCTCTAGCGGTTCAGGATCGACAACACCTAGTTCGAAAAGAATTGTCATATGGGGAGCATGGGTACGTTTGGCAAGAAATGCTGAGACAACGGGTAACCCCAGCCCGACACCCACAATCTCGCCATTTTTTAACTCTCTGGCTCCAGCGGCTGCCATAAGTTCAAAGGGGGAATAATCAAGGTCATTGTTCATTGGTCATCTCTCTGGTTACTAATATCCTAAAATGGGATCTGCGCGCAGCTTCTCTAAATATTTCATACCACCAAGCTTTTCAAGGTATTCCCAATGGTCTTTTACGCCATATACATATGTATCTAAATATTCCTGTAAACCTTCTGGTGTTCGTGAAGCCTGGGCAAATAAATTGATATGCTCTTTATCAAAATCATAAACGCCATAAACCGAACTGGGATGGGCTGAAAATGGTAAATGGACCACATGAGAAACCCGAAAACCATGCACTAATGTTCGTTCAGGATAACGACGAATTGTTTCTGTCGAAACGAGTTGTTCGGTAATTACAATGGTTCTATCACTGGCCTTAACTTGTTCTTCGTTATCCCAGGTTGGTCCTAAAATCCAGGCATTCCCTTCGTCATCAGCAACCTGAGCCTGAATGACAGACACATCCGGTGTGAGTGGTTTTAGCACCAGCCATTCTTCACCACTGAAAGGATCTTGCAACCTGCCTACTAATGGTGGATCTTTTCTCTCCAGCTGTTTAAGAATGTCGGAGCCATTCAGAGAGCGGATGGGGATAAAAGGCAACCCAAGCGCCCCGGCCAGATAGCGAAAAGTCATGGATAGACTGCTAAACTCTTCTGTAATCAGCTCATCCTTTTCTATCGCGCGATTAATACAGAAATGCTGTCCGGATCTCCCGCGAGAGCCACCCCCATAAATGATTCGTTCAATAACACCAGCGCCAACCATCAGGTCAGCTTCCATCGCTCCAACGCATTGTGAAACGGTTAATTGTCTTTTTTTCTGTCGAATTACCTCATGAGCGAAAGCCATGTTACAGCGAGCGGTGGCAAAACCTGAAAGGGCAATGTGAAAACCATTTGGTATCGAGGATACAGCATCCTCAAGAGTGGTAACTTTACTCATATCTCTCCTAATCGAGAAATGGTCGTTTTTCAAACAAAACTAAAAGCAACTGACAAACTCCCTCCGACATTTTAATCTCAGCTAATTCAACAGGAATATCCAACTTTTCCTCAATCGCTAAGACAATCAAATTGGCAGGGATGCACGTAAAAGGTTCAATCCCATAGGAAATTAATCTTTGTTCCACAGGTCTGTGAATACAACTCTGCATCTGAACGCGTAATAAACGGTCTTCTATCAGATAAGAGACATCAGCAACAATACCTTCATCCTTTAATATTTTAGAAATTGTTTGAATAATTTCGTCAATATCATCCGTTTTAATCAGTGGGAGAACTTTTTCATTGAAGTAATGGCGTCCGACAGTGGTAGTGCGAAATCGTGCACCTTTGCCGCGCTCATCGTAAAAGGCTTTCTCCAGCTCGTACATCAAATTATTTGAATAGTCTAAAGGAATGATTTTGTCGCTCATTCTGTCTCCTCATAATAATCTTCTCCCCATTTTTCGGTGAATACCAACTCTTTCAGTGGCAATCTAGGTCTCGGCTTATGTGCTCTGGCCGGATGCCCGATCGAAAGAATGCTGACGGCTTTAAACCTTCAGGAATTCCGAGCAACCCCTTAATTCGATCTTCATCGCGAATATCGATACAGGGAGCAATCACCCAGCAAGCGCCTAAGCCTAATGCTGTAACCATCAGTAGAATATTTTCAATGGCTGCTGAAGTATCATAAGGTGTATCCCATACATCTTTTTTACCGCAAACCACGATATTAACCGGAGCCTCTGCCATAAACGCAGAAACCTGGCCTGTGGTCAGCTTCTGAAAAGCAGCCTGTTTTTTGGCTTCATCTTCCAGGTTGGCAAAGCGTTCCTGCATTTTCTTGGTAACAAACTCAGCTGTAAACCGGCGGCTACTGCCACCTCCAGCGATTGCTCCCATTTTTTTACGCATTAACTCATCTTTCACGACGATAAACCGCCAGGGTTGTGCATTTTCCCCCGATGGTGCTAACCGCGCAGCTTCCAGGATCATATCCAAGTCCTGGTCAGCGATTGGTTCACCGGTAAAATTACGAACACTACGCCGATCCTGAATAACTTTTATCGCTGCATCAACTAAGTTATAAGTCTCCACTTTACCTCCTGATAATATGTGAAAAATTTCATATTCGTTTCGTACTATGAAACAATGTTTTATAATATATAGTATGACATAATCGCTGGCAAATGTCAATATGATTCAGAACAAAATTTTTGTCCAACCCCATTTGAGTCAATTAAGACTCAGGTATTCTTCGCTGAACCACTAGACCCTGATTAATCACAATAAACTGATCAGCAATCAGATTGGTACTCAAACGATACCGGATGAACAGGTTTCATCTCAAATTGAATTCAATATTTAAGCAATTTCAACAGATTGGATTTCAAGTTTTTGTCGCTGATTTTCAGACCAGTGTTCCACCAGGATGGCAAGTCCTATCAATAAACCAATACCTATGATCACTGGCAGGACGGTGCCATTATAGCGTTGTCCTATTAATGTTCCCAACGACATCTGGATCAATGTCGAGAGAGATCCCACAACAGCCGCACCAATCCCAGCCATGTGACCCAATGGGCTCATTGCCAGCGCATTGAGATTTCCAAACAAGATGCCAATACAGAAAAAAGTTGTCATCAGATAAGTCATAAAGAACCACAACGGTGGTATCCCACCCCAGGCTAACGAAATTACGCAGGCAACAACAGCCAGCCCCAAAACAACTCTCATTGCAAGGTTCACCAGAAAACGCATTCCAAAACGCATCACCAGGCTTGCATTTAGGAATGACGCCAGTCCCAGCGATAAGGCTATGATACCAAACAGGATTGGGAAAAGATTACCCAATGCGTACTGTTCCTGGAAAATTTGCTGAGCCGAATTGAGATAGCCAAGAAACGCTCCCCCCACAAGTCCGGCTGCAATGGTATTACCCAGGGAAACAGGCATTTTGATGATCGTTATACTTGCATTCACAATTTGTTGCAGCGAAAACGGGATTCGTTTCTCAATTGGCAGAGATTTCAGGCATTCTCAGCGCAAACCAAACCAAAGAGACCAACGCAATGATCACAAAAGCGACGAAGATGAAACGCCAGCCTGCCACCATCAAGATTAACTGACCCAGGCTTGGAGCAATTAATGGAACCAATATGAAGACCGTCATCGCAAATGACATTACCCGAGCCATCAACCTGCCTTCATACCTGTCGCGCACCATCGCCAATGTCACCGATCTGGGTGAAGATACCCCAATCCCCTGTAACAACCGCCCTGCAAGCATCACCGGAAAATTATGCGAAAAGATAGAGAGAAGCACCCCAACAATGTAAATTCCAAAGCCCATGTAGATTGCCGGTTTGCGTCCAGTTTTATCCGAAAGTGGACCAAAGAATAACTGCCCAAGTGCCAATCCTAAAAATATGCTCGAAATGATCAATTGGCGATCATTTGCATTCTGTATATGTAGATCAATACCAATTTGCGACAAGGCTGGCATCATCGTATCAATCGACAAAGCCATCAACGACATCATTAACGAAATGATAATCACAAACTCTGCAAATGGTAATTCACCTGATTTTTTGCCTGGTCCCAAATTATCTCCTCCACAACAGCCTTCATTTTATCACCGTAAGCTTTTTACCAGATATGCAAAAATAGTTCCAATAAATTACAAAAATAATAAATCAAGCAATTTCTCTCCTAAAACATCCAAATTAACTCACCATAAATTATAGATTTTGTATTCATAGGTATTTTTACTGCATCCCACTTGCCAGCCATGTTTAACGCAGTCACAAACAAATCGGGATAATTTGTTCGTATTTCCATGGATGCCGTAAATCCCATGGGTTGACTGGATAAAGACCTTCTCCTCAGTGCCTGTATCGCACCGATAGATAAGGCTTTTTCAACCGCGATCAGACGGTCGTTTTAGATCAACAAACTGCCAAATGAAATTATTTTTGAAAAATCTAAAAAAACGGTTCTTTTGTAATCAGTTATGGTATAACAGGTATGATTTTAGGATTACGAAATAAACCTTCATAGGAATAGAACTTTTTCGTCAAACAGCCATGAACCCTTGATATTGGGTCAGCATTTCAACTTATCGGCACTGTTATTTCAATCCAACATCATGCATTGCTGACAAAGGAATAATGTATTCATATTCCAGAACCAGGAGTATTGAATACCATTGGATTGATTATTTATTGGTTATTCATCAATATGTTTGGGAAAAGTACATGAAAAACACGATCAATAAAGACACATTATGGAACCGAAATTACATCAGCATATTAATTGCGAATTGCTTTGTCTCAATAAGCTTTTTTATATTGAATCCAACATTTCCAGTTTATATAAAAAGTCTCATTAATGACTTAAGTATTGTAGGTCTGTTATCATCGTTGTTCTTGATCTCAGCTATGTTGATCAGACCCTTCTCAGGTTTTCTCACCGATATTTATAATAAAAGGAAAATTTTTATTGGTGGCTTATTTATCCTTTGTATTTCGATTGTGGGGTATATCTTTTTAAATACTATTCCCGGCATAATATTTGCCCGTTTATTGCATGGGATTGGAATGGGGCTGGCCACCACTGCCTTTGGGGCGTTAGCGGCACAGAATATTCCGCCCACACGTATGGGAGAGGGAATGGGGTATTATGGATTGGGTATGGTTTTTGGAATGTCGATTGGTCCTTCGATTGGAATTCAATTATTAAATACTTATAGCGCCCAGGTAGCTTTTGGTGTTGCTGGTGGTTTTTCTGTCCTTGGAGTGATCCTGATCGTTTTAATTTATCGGAAAACGGTTTCCCCTAATTTAAATATACCCAAACCCAGTATTCCAAGAAATATCAGGGCATTTTTCAACATAGAGAAGACTGCCATCATGCCGGCGAGTCTCATTTTCTTTATTGGGATTATTGTCAGTGCCATTACGACCTACCTGGTTTTATTTTCAACTGATCGAGGAATTTCTAATATTGGTTTTTTCTTCGCAATTCAATCAGGTGCAGTATTACTATCAAGATTAGTCAATGGAAGAATTGCGGATAAAAATGGCTATGGAATTGTGATCATTCCGAGTATTGTTTGTTTGATTGGTGCAATGGTCTTATTGTTCTTTGCAACCACCTCGTTTTTTTTCATGATTAGCGCATTTTTATATGGACTGGGATACGGTACGTTGACTTCAGCCTGCCAGGCATTATCTGTTCTCAAAGCAAAACCTGAAAGAAGAGGATTGGCAATCAGCACCTACTATCTGGGAATGGATGCTGGTAATGGCTTTGGTACTATTTTATGTGGCATTATTTCCAAGACGTTTGGCTATGCAGAAATGTACCTATTGTGTGTCATTCCATTGCTCATTGCCTTGATGATATTTTTATCCTGGGGTGGAGACTTTCACAATCGTAGACGAATAAGCAGAGTGAATCTGTAATAAATACCCGACAATCTGTGAATCTCTAAGGATGAAATCTTACAGTAAAGCCTATATGAATTTAATATTATGTTTCTCTTACTTTGGAGTTTACAATTTATTGATTCGGGAAAATTGATAAGGAGTAAACATATAATTATCTAGAATATTCTGTCCATGTATGTCAATTATTCCACTGTTTGGTACCTGCTTGCAAATAACAAACACCATTAACCTATAAGTATTTATATCAAATTGAGTAGCTGTGCCTGGGTAATTGCCAGCAAACGGCTATTGACACCTAGTTTCTCGTAGATATTTTCAATGTGAGTTTTAACGGTACTTGAAGATATGCCACAGCGAATGGCAATTTCCCGATTGGATAAACCAGTACTTAATAATTTCAATATTTCTTGCTCGCGCGAACTGATAGAAGCAGCTAGAACTATTTTTTCTGTTGCATCACTCGGTATAATTCTTTGAATTCCACTCGCTTTTCCTATAATTGTGAGTATGCCCTTTAAAAATGTCTGCGATTCCTCCGGAAAGATTCTCGGAGT
This sequence comes from uncultured Chloroflexia bacterium, assembly GCA_963765655.1. Taxonomy (GTDB): domain Bacteria; phylum Chloroflexota; class Anaerolineae; order Anaerolineales; family Anaerolineaceae; genus UBA6170. The sequence goes on along the minus strand of CAVXXH010000005.1, from coordinate 28,692 downwards.
GCAGAACAAAAGAAATTAGTGACACTAACTTGGGTCCATAATCTATAAATGGACGAATATAAAATTCTGTTGATGCTAATCGAGATGATTAATAAAAATTGTTCGAGCCTCCTTTAATTTATTTTGTTCAAATAACGCGATCGCAAGGATTACTTTTGCCCTTAACATCGGCAACATATAAACCCCATGTGGGTATTTCTCGAGCAAGTGAGTAAGGAGATCTTCAGCTGCCAGACATCTTTTTTCTTCAATTAGTCTTTCAGCAGAAACAAGTATGGAAAATGCACTTAATTCCAATTCTCCTCTATCAATTAAACTCTCGATCTTCAGACCGAAGAATACCCTGGCGGAACCGGAACAATCTTAGATATTCGATCAAATCCTGGTCTACCCATATACTTGATGGGTGTTGGTTATGTATTTCTCGAGCCGCCTGGATTGTCGCGAATGCAGCCTCGTTATCTCCTTGTGCGGATTGGATTTTGGCACGCAGGATTGCAATTGATACCGGAACAATAGTACTGACGGGTTCCGGATTTACCTCGGTTGCACCACTTAAAAGTTGAAGTGCTTGCATTAGTTGATTGCGTTTGAAGCAAACACTGCTCAATGCTGTGAGTGAAATGCTGGTTTGCGCTGGAAATCTTCCACTCAACGAAAAAGATAAATGAAGTACTGTATGTGCAATCTGCTCGCTCCGGCGCAAGTGACCTTGGGACAAAGCGAGGTTTGCACAAGCACCGCCTGCCATTAAAATGGCATAAAGGTCTTTTTTTTCTCGAGCAGATTCAAAGAGTGCACTTGCTTTTCTTTCTGCTTGTAAAATATTACTCCGGAAATCGAGATGAAATTGAAGAATTCCATCCAGCAAATGCCAAACGTTTTCATATTTTCCCAAAAAAGGCTTTTCATTGATGATTGTACCTTCATTCGACCAGGTTCTCTTAAAATTTTTGGAGGGGTTTCTCTTTTTTATTTTCTTGCTTGTTGCTTCTAAGGTTCGAGTATTCCCCTGAAACGGCTTCTTCTGTGCTCATTAAGAGACTATTCACATCGGTGGCGGGGAAAAAAGCCCCAGCCAATCGAAGATAAAATGCAAGTAAAATAGTGTGTTGTTGCACTACAACTTGGGGCAATTGGAGTAACCAATTTAACAAGCGCGAGTTGTCTGCAAATTGCTCAATTTCACTCAAAGCAACATTTTCGATCTGAGTTGCGGCCTCTTCCCAAGATTTGCTGGCTAACAAATGAGTTATTGCTTCAACATTCATGTTTTTCGACAAATACCAATTTGCTGCTTTTTGATTAAGAGACTGAATTTCGTCAGGATATTTTTCCTTTAGGTGTTGAATCAGAACCTCTGAAAAGAAATTATGATACCGATACCAACCTGGATTTTCCAGCTGCTCAATAAAAAGATTCTTTTCTTGTAATTGAATCAACATTTCTGTTCCATCACTATTGCCGGTAACGGCGTCGCATAATCGCCCAGTAAATTGTGTAAGTATTGATGTCTTAATCAGGAATATTTGTTCTTCTTGGGACTGTTTCTGCAATACATTTGAAGTAAAAAAATCATGGATAAGGGGATGAGATCCTGTGAAGGTATCTTTGAATAATGAACGGTCCCATTGTTTATTTAGAATGGCAACAGCAAAGACATAACCTGTTATCCAACCTTCTGTTCGTTTATATAGTGTTTGCATTTGACTGAAGGCTAGATACGGTTCAGGTGTGTTATTCAATAAATACAAATTTCCTTCTTCTGATGTTAACCGCAAATCATCTATGCCTATTTCATACACTAGTCCTTTGGCTTTCATATAACCTAAGGATAATGGAGGTTGCCTCTGGCTTGCAATTACTAATTTCAATGCTGGTGGCATATGTTCCAACCAGGTCTGAAGAGAAGTATGAATTTTTGAATTCTGTATGTAGTGATAGTTATCCAATATCAGTCCAATTCCATGTGATATGTTTTTGGTATCTGAATATCGGACAATGTCGTCGGTTAGGTTTGCAACGATTATTGAAAGCGAAGACGGAGATGAGGTGCGTACTTCAGAAAGCCAATCATTTCCTATGTCAGGGCATATGGATTGTAAGGCTTTTACCACTAATAACCAAAAATGGAGCGAATGATTGTCCTCTTCGTCTAAAGAAACCCACGCCACTGGCATTTCACATTTTTGCCGCCATTCATTCATTAAGGTGGTCTTTCCAAAGCCTTCTGGAGCACAGATTACAGTAATTGGTGAATTTATATTTTTGATTAGTGATGGTCGGCTAAGGTGCTTAGCAGGAAAAGCTGGTGGTTTTATTTTCGATAGGGGAATGAATAAATTTAGGTCTTTCGTTGAAAAAGAGGAGGTAGTCGCAGACGTTTGTGGGGGAAGGTCAGGCTTATAAGCAACAAAATTATCCTTATACGTTTGAAGCAAAAGTTTTTCACTTGCTTTTTCAAGACATTCGCTTGTTAAATCCTCGGATTTCCCCAAATACACTTTTTTGAGTTTTCCATTAATTCTCTTGTATCCATACCAGTAATTACACCACCTACGAAGCTCGCTTCGGGCAGTAAAATGTCCTGCACTCCCTTCGTACACAAAAGTATCTCTCAATGCAACCCATTCGTACCAGGATTTTGTTCCAACCTTTATGGGTTTATTTGTCGAGGTAATGTATTCATCAAAAAAAACAAGGTCGTTTTTTACATATGCTTTAAATGTTTTTCGCATTCTTCCTCAGATCGATAAAGTTACCCAACATGATAAAGTTTATAGGTTGTTGGGTAACTTGTCAATCAAAAAACCTGACTGCTGGTATGGAAAAATCCGCCTTCCTGTCGATTTTTTCGCTCTTGATTTGGTCGTACTATAACTGTGTCCTATAAAGCCTAGGCCTCTAGAGGATCTTGGCGAGTTAGGAATGGATGCTTGTATATTCTCTCCAGTTCATCATTATATTCAAGATATTTTTCTGTTGTCTAATTTCCTGAGAATCCATTTGGATGTTTATGCTGTATTTAAGTGGTCTGAATGGACTTGTTTCCGCAACAACCATAGGTGTGAATTCTCGTAATAGGGTTCATTAAAAAACATTCAGTAGATTTGATGATTTAAATTATTGTTCATAAAAACTGTCATTGATAAAAGGAGAAATATTTTATGGCAAAAGTAATCGTAATTGGTGGAGGAAGTGCAGGGATCTCAGCAGCAGTTGGAGCGCGTAAAGCAGGTGCTGATCAAGTTATTCTGCTGGAAAGGCAGGATCAACTTTTAGGTATCGGTCGTATTGCAGGAAGTATGGACGTAGGCGGAAGATACCCTCTTCACCGCGAAATCGTTGAGATGGGTGCAGGCGAAGTCAATGAAATGTTTGATGAAGTCAGCCTGGATAATATGGACAATTATCGCGCCTCACATTATCCCTGGCACAGTCTGCCCGGATCTGAAGAAATGACCAAACACTCGTGGGTTTATAACGTCCTGACAGCAGAACCAGCTTCACGCAGGTTGTTGGAAAAATTTGGTATAGAAGTTCGCTGGCGAACCCGAGTGGTGGATGTTGAGAAGGAAGGCAACCACGTCACCAAAGTAAAAACCGCAGACTGTGAATGGCTGGAAGCGGATGCTTTTATCGATTGCACGGGTTCAGCTGGTGGTATGAAAGATTGCAGAAAGAATGTCGGTGGATGTGTGATGTGCCCGTGGATGCAGTGCCCCACATTTGGCGACCGTGTGAACCTCACCGAAAAAATCGGCGCAAAAACCTGGAGTATGCGTCAAAAAGATGGCACACCGGGAGTTAAGTATAACGGTATCTATTTCTATAAAGAATCGTTATCCCAAGAATGGAAAGATGCATTAGCCTTCAGCCATCAGGTATTCCTTCCTTATAGAGGGCTGACCGATTGGGACAGCGACCCTGAGTGGAGCTGGGCGACCCGCGGACAGGACGGCAATGATGGTGAAGGGCATCCTGCAGATGCCGAAACCAGCTGGAGAGTCACACCGGATACCGGCCGTTTCCGTCTGTTGGACCGCGGCATATTCGCTGGCGGAGCTGGACCAAGCCCGGTCAAACTTGAACAGCTACGCAAAATCCCTGGTCTTGAGAACGTTGTCGTGGCGGGTCCGGTAGGTGGAAAAAATCTATGGTCATTAGGTCACGACCTCGTTTTTACTGACAACACTTTGTTGGTACCGCCTTCTGATAACTACTTTGCTGCAGGCAGCAAAGCCAATATGGTAGATGTTCAGCCTTGTATCAACTCTGGTATTCTGGCTGGCTTTAATGCGGTCAGGAGTGCTGTTGGCAAGGAGCTTGTTGAATTCCCGATGAGCACGGCTACCGGAGACATCATCGACTTCTCACAGAAATTCCTCCAGAATTCTGAAGGTGGACCGACGACATTTGTGAGTGCGCATGCCGGACATTACTTGAAGAGACTGAAAGACATTGGTATCTTCCCGGACAATGAAGAAAAGGCGAAAAAACGTGTTGTTGATGCAGGGTTTGCAGATTACTTCAAACAGAAAGTAATTTAATTATGAATTGCGAGAGTATCTTGACAGATCAATATTACCAAATCAAGAGTTCTTATAACATGATTGAAAAAAAAGACACCTGGAAAGGAATCCAAAGTCTACTTTTTGAGCCCATTGAACCTTGTGAAAAGAGTCAAATCGCAATTATTGTAATGCATTCCGACGGTGATCATCTAGCACCCAATGCAGCAAGTGAACTGGCGAAGCGTGGTTATCGTGCGTTGGGTGCAGCCGTCAGCGATCGTGATAACCCTTTGGATGAAAAACTGCTGGATGTCAAAGCTGCAAGCGATTTTCTCCGAAAAATCCCCGGTGTGCAGAAAGTGATTACCCTGGGGCACAGCGGTGGCGCAACCTTGATGAGTGCTTATCAAAATGCTGCTGAGAATGGAGTGCAGATATTCCAGGGAGCCGAAAAGTTAATCAAATGTTCTGACCTTGGAGACCTTCCACCAGCGGATGGTGTGTTGCTACTTGATTCAAACTATGGAAACGGAGTAATGACACTTCTCAGTCTGGATCCGGCTGTGACTGATGAAAAATGTGGTCGTAAACTAGATCCGGAACTTGACCTGTTCAATCCAGCCAATGGGTTTAACCCCAAAGGATCGACTTATAGCGAGGAATTTATCTGGAAATATCAGAAAGCCCAGGGGGAGAGAAATAACCGACTGATCGATGCAGCTTTGGAAAGACTGCATGCAATCGAGAGCGGTAAAGGAAAGTACGCTGATGATGAACCGTTTATCGTGCCTGGAGGAGCTCAGAATTCTTTTAATAATAAACTATTCCCGCAGGATATCCGTCTATTGTCACGCACACAAAAAGCCTGGCCGTTGCTACATGCTGATGGATCCACTACGACTTAGATCATCCGGTGTGTCAGAAATGCGAAAAACGACAAGTCCTTTACCAACTTTTACCGTATGGGTGCAATTAAGTCGACAATCCGAACATTTCTCAACTCGTCTGCAGTCCGGACGACTGACAATTTCGGATATAACGAGGATTCCATATATGGCGTTGACTGGTTATCCAGTTATAGCTGCACGCCGGGTAATATGATGGGTGTGTCTGCCCCTCTATTAGTGATGGGAATGACAGGAGGATATGAATTCTTGGCAGCTGAGATCATCCATGAAAACACTCCAAAAGTCACTGATAAAACAATTGCCTTCGTAGAAGGCGCAACCCATGTCTTAATCCAGCCAGGGATTGTGAAACATTTCCAGGCCAGTTCGGAGACACAATAAAAACGATGTTTGATTTTGTTGACGAGTGGCTGAGCTTTCCAGGACGCTTCATGGGATGAAAAACAGCATTGAAATGCCCTTGGTTTTCCATACTTTGAAAAATATTTTGGAATGAAACTTAACTTTTAGATAATCCACTGTTTTTGGTAAGGAGGCGGTAAATAAGCAGAAAAATGTTTCAACTTCAATTAATCAATAATACGTTTCTTTGAATTTAGAAATTTATAAAAGGAGAAGAAAAAATGAAGAAAACTATTTTAATCCTTATGTTAATTACATTAACGTTTTCATTGTGTGCTTGTAGTAACAAAGGAACTGATCAAACGGAACTCATTCTCGAAAACGGCCGGTATGACAAGATCATCGTAGCTATCGCTCAAGATCCGGAGAATTTGGAGCCCACTACAGGCAACAAATTACCTCATAACGCATTTTTCTGGAACATCTATGAGACTTTGTTCGACTTTGACAACGAAAACAATTTGGTTCCCTCCATCGGCAAATCGATCACGATTGTGGACGATAAAACATATGATGTAGAGATCTATGACGTAGTGACCGATTCCGAGGGGAATAAAATCACTGCAAATGATGTTGTATACAGTGTCAATTGGCTGATCGATAGCGGCAATGCTTTAAAATACGATTTGGTCGAAAGCATTGAGGCTGTGGACAATTATACAGTGCGTTGGCATTGGAATAAAGCTCCCTCTTCCTGGACAGAATTGGAGTTCCCGCTGGTACGCACCAATATCTTTTCCCAAGCTGCATATGAGAGCCACAATTTCGCAACAGAGCCGGTTGGTACAGGAAGCTATGTAGTCGAGGCCTTCACTGCCGGATCCAGTCTTATACTCAAAGCCAACGATGACTACTGGCTGCTGAACAATCCGGAGATAATGGATACCCATCTGGATCTGCACCGTGCGAACGTTGAGACTATTGAGTATAGGGTAATAGCAGAGGCTGCCCAGGCTCAGATTGCTCTGGAACAAGGCACGATTGATTACTGTGATTATATACTGTCTGCTATACTACCTCAATTTGAAGATGATAAATACACCGATTTATACAAAGTTGATGTCATTGAAAAAGGTGATTATACTTTCCTCACGCCCAACTTATTCAATCCATTGCTGCAGGATAAAAATCTGCGATTAGCCATATGGTATGGAATGGATTCCACCTCTATAGCCATGATCATGGGCGGTAGTTACGCTCCCATGAGAACCTTCGGAAACAGCGCTTACGCTGACTGGGATGATTTTTTGCCGAAAATGAAAACTACATGACTATCTATGATATTGATCTTGCCAAGGAATATCTTGATAAATCTAGCTATAACGGTGAGGAGCTCATTTTGCTAGGAGATTCTTCCGAATCGACCAAGAATGCTATGCAGTTGATTCAGTCTCAACTCAGTCAAATTGGAATCAAAATAAAGATAGAGGCAAGTACCGGGACAATTAGTAGTACTACTTTCTCCCAACCCGAAGGATGGGATCTGTCTATTGCCGGTATCGGTGGCTCCAACCTGGTTGGATCCTTCCACCGTTTATTCAGCAACGAAATCAATGAACATGAAGGTGCTGCTTATTCCATCAGCTGGATCAAAGATGATAAACTCCAGTCCCTATATGAGACAGCCAAGGCCAATGATGACACCGAGAGCATCAAGACTTTCCTCGACTATGTTATTGAAAATGGTTACAGCTATGCTTTAGTAGGCTCTAGCAGTGGCGTTGTCTACACTACAGACATCGACGAGCTTTACTTACGCGAGGGCAAAGTTGCTACAATCGGTGCCAGCACCTTCATAAGCGCCGAAGCCCAGCACTCTCTCAATGTGCAGATTATTGACACAGAGATCAAATCTTCCGAAGCACCTGCTGAAGGCGTATACACCTTCGTCGACAGCCAGGGTACCGGCGTTACATGGGAGCTTACGTTGCAACCGGATGGCAACGGCTGGGGTCTGATTGCAAATTGGCCCGATGGGTCGTCAGAAACCTATACGGGTGATAAGTACTTCCCAGGTGATACAGAGAATGTGATAATAACCACACCGCCTAATGAAGGCAGACCCAAAGGTGCTCACTTCTTTGAAGAAGATAATGTCTGTAAGTGGATGGTAAACCCCTCAAACGGTAAAATGGTTCCTGTAAATTTATTGGAAAGCTACCCTGACGGTTTATCCGACAGTGTCGCTGTCGATGTATACACCTTTGTCGACAGCCAGGGTACCGGCGTTACATGGGAGCTTACGTTGCAACCGGAGGGCAACGGCTGGGGTCTAATTGCAAATTGGCCCGATGGATCGTCAGAAACCTATACGGGTGATAAGTACTTCCCTGGTGATACAGAGAATGTGATAATAACCACACCGCCTAATGAAGGCAGACCCAAAGGTGCTCACTTCTTTGAAGAAGATAATGTCTGTAAGTGGATGGTGAACCCCTCAAACGGCAAAATGGTCCCTGTAAATTTATTGGAAAGCTACCCTGACGGTTTATCCGACAGTGTCGCTGTCGATGTATACACCTTTGTCGACAGCCAGGGTACCGGCGTTACATGGGAGCTTACGTTGCAACCGGATGGCAACGGCTGGGGTCTGATTGCAAATTGGCCCGATGGATCGTCAGAAACCTATACGGGTGATAAGTACTTCCCAGGTGATACAGAGAATGTAATAATAACCACACCACCTAATGAAGGCAGACCCAAAGGTGCTCACTTCTTTGAAGAAGATAATGTCTGTAAGTGGATGGTAAACCCCTCAAACGGTAAAATGGTTCCTGTAAATTTATTGGAAAGCTACCCTGACGGTTTATCCGACAGTGTCGCTATCGATGTATACACCTTTGTCGACAGCCAGGGTACCGGTGTTACATGGGAGCTAACGTTGCAACCAGATGGCAACGGCTGGGGTCTGATTGCAAATTGGCCCGATGGATCGTCAGAAACCTATACGGGTGATAAGTACTTCCCTGGTGATACAGAGAATGTGATAATAACCACACCGCCTAATGAAGGCAGACCCAAAGGTGCTCACTTCTTTGAAGAAGATAATGTCTGTAAGTGGATGGTGAACCCCTCAAACGGCAAAATGGTCCCTGTAAATTTATTGGAAAGCTACCCTGACGGTTTATTGGATTAGAAATTCGTTACCGATAAAGCAGCATCGTAAATTGAATACCGATGCTGCTTTTCTTCCCAGTTGTAAACTGTTTACAGAAAATGGAATCCAGATCAATTATAATCAAACAACTTCTGACACTGGTGATTTCATCTTGAATAGATCGGACTGCAAATAAGTTGAATAAGCCAAAAAGACACTTTCATTGCCAATTGCTGCTTCATTCTTCTGTTTTCAAACCGATGAAGTCAAAAATTGATTTATGGGCATCGAGAGATTGTCAAGTCGTGCTGGATGTAAGAATTGAAAACGACTAATGTATCTTTGTATATCTTTAACATTCAAGGTTGGAACACCCTTGAATATTGAGCCTGACCGTTCTTGGAAGAATGGATATATTGAAGCATTCAATGGCAAGATGAGAGATGATTTACTCGAAGGTGAAAGTTTCTATTCACTGAAGCATGCTCAAGTATTGATCGAAATATGGCGTCAACATTCCTATACCGTCAAAACACATAATTCGCTCGATTACAAGCCGCCAACGCACCTGGCGGTGTGCCGCTGGTTTCTCCGAATTTGCAGATTGCACTATCTCAAACTGTGGTAAAAAATTTTAATGGCAGGTCAATAATTAGCTAAAATATCTGAGAAAGTGGAGGTACAAATGGGAAGATATATATTGGACCGTATCATATGGATGATTTTGATCTTGATTGCGGCAGCATTCGTGATATTCACCCTGATGTACCTGGTTCCTGGCGACCCGGCCAAAAGTTTACTTGGCCCCGATGCCTCATATAAGGTTTTGGAGATTAAACGTCACGAATTAGGAATTGACCGGCCATACATCGTGCAGCTGGGTGATTTCCTTTATAAAACATTCATAAGATTCGATCTAGGAATTTCCTGGAAATTCGGCACACCAGTTATAGAGGACATGGCAGAGCGCCTGCCTCGCACTCTAATAATCGGTTTATCTGCCTTAGTGTTGAGCGCTTTTTTAGGCACTGCACTGGGTATCTTTGCCGCCATCAACAAAGGCAAGTGGCAGGATAGCACTACAATGGTGCTCGCGATGGTGTTAATCTCGGTCCCTGATTTCTGGGTAGCGCTGATGTTCATCTTGTTGTTTTCTGCAAAGCTGGGATGGCTGCCCGCCTACGGGATCGGCAGCCTCGCCCACTATATTCAACCCATTATTTGTTCATCGCTGTTTGGTATCGCCATCAACGCCCGTCAAGGCCGCAGCGCCATGCTAGAGACCATTAGGGCTGAATTTGTCGTTACAGCACGGGCTAAAGGGCAAAGAGAGAATATTGTCATCCGAAAACATATGCTGCCAAACGCCCTGATGCCCATCATCACCGGTGTGGCTGGAGGACTGACCATGACGATAGCGGGTTCTCCAATTATGGAAACGGTGTTCTCCATCCCCGGAATAGGGCAGTATATGCTTGTAGGAATAAACAGTCTCGATGCTCCAATAGTCCGGGCATGCGTAATGTTTTTTGCCCTTTTCACTACTGTTGTTATCTTAATAATGGATCTTTGTTATGCTTTTCTCGATCCTCGTATAAAAGCACAATACTCCCGTAGAAAGAGATAAGCGATGCTGAATGTAAAACGTGAAAATCAACGAAAAAGCTCCTTGTTTGGAGATTTTCTGGGAAGTCTCATGAAAAGCGCAAGCGCTAAGATTGGGGTTGTTCTTCTCGTGTTAATAGTGCTTGCTTGTTTCGTTGGACCTTTGCTCAGCCCTTATGAGAAAAACGGTATCGACCTGACCTATATGTATGCTAAACCAAGCGCGGATCATTTGTTCGGTTGTGACGCCATGGGGCGTGATATACTGACCCGCCTACTATACGGAGGCCAGTATTCGCTAACACTGGGCCTTATCACGGCGGTGGTATCCTCTTCTTTTAGTATTTTGATAGGTTGTATAGCTGGGTATTTCGGAGACGTCACTGAGACATTAATCATGCGTTTTATAGACGTATGGAGTGCATTACCGTCTATGCTTCTGGCCATAATGGTATCCGCTGTTATGGGGGCAGGTTTCTTTGCCACCGTTTTTGCATTAACTGTCGGCGGGATAGCCGCGGGTGTGCGTATGACCCGGGGGCAGGTATTAGCTGAGAGGAAAAAGGAGTATATCGAAGCTGCGGAGTCCATTAACTGCTCAAAGCTGTCTATTATGTTTAAACATTTGTTGCCGAATGTGGTACAGCCTATGATCATCATCGCTACGATGAGTATTGGTGCGACCATAATGATGGCAGCCGGTCTGAGTTACATTGGATTAGGTATTCAACCACCTACACCGGAATGGGGCGCTATGTTAGCAGATGGAAGAGCGTACATCCGCTTGTATCCCCACATGATCACATTCCCTGGTATTGCCATCGCACTTACAGTGCTGGCGGTGAACCTGATTGGGGACGGACTTCGGGACGCACTTGATCCTAAACTTAGGGACTAATAAAGGTATTTGCATGAGCGAAGAAAAAATATATCTGAACATAAAAGACCTGGAAATCGTGTACTCCCAGGGAAATAAAACAGTTCGAGCGGTGAACCGTGTTTCTCTAAAATTGGTGAAGGGCAAGACGCTTGGTTTGGTGGGCGAGACCGGAGCAGGAAAGACTACTATTGCTAAATCAATAATGAGGATTTTTCCCAACCCTCAGGCCAAGGTGCTGGGTGGGCAGATATTCCTGGATGGTGAGAACCTGCTCGAAAAATCGGAAAATGACATGTACGATATTCGAGGCACTAAGGTAGCTATGGTCTTCCAGGATCCTATGACAGCATTAAATCCATTAACGCCGGTTGGGGACCAGATAATTGAGGTCCTTATGCTGCATAATGATTATAACTATAAAGAAGGATTGAAAAAAGCAGGTGAGATGTTGGAAACGGTAGGTATTCCAGCTGAAAGGTGTCCGGAGTATCCTCACCAGTTTTCTGGCGGCATGAAGCAGCGCGTAGTTATCGCTATGGCGCTGGCGTGCAATCCTAAGCTTCTCCTTGCTGATGAGCCTACCACTGCGCTTGACGTGACAATTCAGGCACAAGTGCTGGACTTAATTAAAGATCTCAAGAAGAGTTATGACACATCGATGCTTCTTATTACTCACGATTTGGGTGTTGTTGCGGAGATATGCGACGATGTGGCAGTAATATATGCCGGTAAAATAGTGGAAAGCGGCAGCAAGGAAGATGTATTCGACCGCACTGCGCATCCTTATACATTGGGTCTTTTCGGCTCACTACCAAGTGTAGCTGTAGGCGAAAAGCGGCTGCATCCCATTGGTGGCATGCCACCGGATCCCACGAACCTGCCGCCAGGATGTGCATTCTGGCCTCGTTGCCCTTACGCGACAGAAGAATGCAAAGAGGAGATAAAGTTTACAAATCTATCGCCCGGTCATTTTTGCCGCTGTATACATATTGACAAAGCGCATATGTCATTACGAAGGGAGGAATAATGTCGAATACACCGTTAATTCAAGTAAAGAACCTAAAGATGTATTTTAAAGTACCTTCCGGATTGAATCATGCAGTTGATGATGTATCTTTCGCGATTGAAAGGGGTGAAACGCTGGGTGTTGTCGGAGAGTTCGGGTTGCGGAAAGAGCACTCTCGGTCGTACGATTATCAGGCTGCTGGAGGCAACGGACGGACACGTCTTTCTTGAAGGTAAAGATATTACTCACGTTAAGGGTAGCAAGCTTAGAAAAGCACGTGAGAAGATGCAGATAGTGTTTCAGGATCCGTACAGCTCGCTTAATCCGAGACTGCGAATTGAACAGACTATCATGGAGCCTCTGCATAATTCAAATCGCTTTGGATCCCGTGCTGCAATTAAGAAATATGCAAACGAGTTGATGGAGCTTGTGGGCATCGACGAACGCCTGCGTATGAGCTATCCGCATGAGCTCGACGGAGGACGGAGACAGCGGGTGGGAATTGCACGAGCGCTAGCGCTTCAGCCAGATTTTATCTGTTGTGATGAGCCCGTATCTGCACTGGATGTATCTATACAAGCACAGGTGCTGAATCTGTTGATGGACTTGCAGGAGAAGCTGGGGTTGGCCTTTATGTTTGTTACACACGATCTGTCTGTAGTACGGCATCTATCCAACAATATCCTTGTTATGTACCTTGGACAGGTTGTGGAGAAAGCACCAACAAAGGATCTTTTTACTGAGCAACTGCACCCGTATACAAAAGCACTATTATCGTCAATACCGTCGGTTAATATCCATAATCCTATGCAGCGAATTAAGCTTAAGGGCGAGATTACAAGCTCAATCAATCCGGACCCTGGCTGTCGTTTCGCTGCCCGATGTATCTATGCTAAAGAAGAGTGTAAGCAACCTCAAGAGCTGGTGGAAGATGTTCCGAATCATTTTGTTGCTTGTTGCCGTGTTAAGGAGATCAACGGCCTGTAACAAGGTATATAAGAATTAATAAAACTAAAACATTGAATAGACGATTTGTGTAAATTATGAATCCGATAAAAAAAATCTACATATTAATATTAATTTTTTTAATCGTGGCTACGGTATTTGCCATTGTTAACAGCGGTGACAATACTGTACTCGAGGTGGGAGAATCATCATTGACAATTAATGGTGCAGCAAACACTTCGTACTCAATCGATTATGAAGATATCCTGTCAGTGGAGTTGGTTTATTCGCCTGATTACGGAACAAGCATAGATGGTGGAAAAAACCAGAAGTATGTGTATGGCATTTGGAACAATGAATCTTGGGGTGAATATAGCATGTATGTTAATTCAAAAATTGACGTTTGTATTGTTATCACAGAAATAGAGAGAGTCTTACGTTTTCAATTATATAAATGAGCAGACTACAAAAGATTTTTATCTCTCATTTCTTGACTATTTGGAGGGAAAAAAGAATTGAGATTAAGAATAAAGGAACGCATCCGCAAAAGAAATAACAGTTTACCGCCCGGCATAGGTTACCACAGCGATGCTTACCACCGCCATTTTGAGGATTGGTCGGAGTTTGAGGAGCAGAAAACAAACGGAGAGGTGAGAATCAGGCGTGTTTATACGGGTGTATGGTATCGACAGGATTTGAGTGATCGACGCGGAATTTTGCTTAAAGTGCTTTTTTCTACTATTTTTGGCTTTGCTGCCGTGCTGTTTATAATCTGCTCAGCACAGTATGTCGGAAGTAACCAAAGCTGGTACGTGGCTATAACACAAGCGGGAGGTATCGCAGGTCTTGTCTGGATGGGTATCGGGTTATTCAATTATCTTACGGCGAAGAAGAATATGACGATTGCAGAATATCGATCTTCTTCGGGTACTCTGAAAGTTGGTAGCAATGTCGCAGCTATATCCTTTACCGCGGCCATGCTAATGACGCTACTGTTCGTATTGCTCCAACACAAAGTAATTATATTTGGCAGAGAAATGATGTGCGCTGCAGGTTATTTGATTTGCGGTGTTGCTGTGTTTATTGTATACCGCATTGAACGCAAGATTCGTTATATAGAGACGCCCAGCAAAAATGATGCTCCACGGGAGGCAGTTATTGTGGACTAAACAAAAGTATTGTTAGAGTAATGAGTTGCTCCTTAAAAAATCACCTTCGCTAAAAAACTAAAAATTGCACCCCATTGTATGTGGTCCTGGCACAGGTGGGTTGCATTCCTTTTTTATTATAGATCCTGGTAGGTTATTCTCCTACCTTCCGGCAAGCCTGGACATGAAGATTAATAATTAACAGTAGATCACGAAAATGAAGGACAAATTTTGAGTTGGAGGACATTAAATATTACCCCAGAGTCGTTCGATGGCAAATGTGAGTATGAAAGCCAGACAGTGCAAGGATAATCAAAAACTTCCGTGTGGACAGCTCCTTTTTGAGTTCAGAACTCAAACTTTGGCGGGTAGTGATAAAGAGATTGAACAGGACGAAAGCAAGGCCGATGAGCAGCAAACAAACTACTGAATTTCGAAAGGAGACCAATCACCATGACCAAACCCATTCGTGAAGTACTGATTATCAAAACAAGCGATTTTCTCGTAAAATTTTTCCCACTTGTCCTGTTACTTTCTTTTATTTCAGGCTGTTCAGGTGCTGACGCAATCACACAGAATCCGGAAAGTGTTAGCCAGACAGCATCGCCGACATTGGCAGAAACACCAACTGCAAGTTTGACTAAGCAAAACACTCAGGGTCAGGGTAATAAGGGAAATGCGCCTCAAATCGCGCCTCCCTACGATTGGATTGACCCAAATACAACACCGCCGGTTGGTGCGTTATACGAACTGTATGACACCCAGGCGCGTGGAGCGAATACCCAGGGCAGTTATTTGATCTACCTGCCTCCGAGCTACAATATTGACACAAACCGGCGCTATCCTGTGATTTATTGGTTGCATGGCGGTTTCGGTTATCAAGCGGATGGCGGCAGGATCGCTCTTCTCCCCTTCGCGGCAGCTATGGCTGCTGGAAAAATGCCTGAATTAATCATTGTTGTCCCTCAAGCGTTGCCTAGTGGTTGGTACGTCAACTCCAAAGATGGCACACGCCCGGTAGAAGATGTTCTGATAAAGGATCTTATTCCCCATATAGACGCAACCTACCGCACCATCGCAGATGCCCAAGCCCGTGGCATAGAGGGGATGTCAATGGGTGGCTATGGCGCTCTGCACCTGGGTCTTAAATATCCGACCGTGTTTGGTGTCATCTCTGCCGTTGCCCCCGCCATCCATAAAAGCATTACTGATGAACCAGACATTCGAACGGCCGATACCTTTTTTGGCGATCCGGCATACTTCGAGGTTAACAGCCCCTGGGGAATTGTCGAGAATTCCAGTGCTGCCATTTTAGCTGAACACCCGATCATACGCATCCTGGGTGGAAGCAACGATACAAGCCTGAAGTCAGAGCTTATTGAATTTGACCAATATCTAACTTCCCTCAACATCAACCATACTTGGATCGAAGTCCAAGGAGTAGGTCATGATTATACGGAAATTTATGCTAATAGCACCACTGACCCCTACCTGTTCTGGAAAACTGTTTTTGAAGAGGTTCTCGCTACGCACCAATGACCTCTGTCGAGAATCGGTGAATATAAATCTGTCCTGGGTAGTGCCTGAAGCTCTAGAAACAATAACCAGCAGGGTTCGCCTAGAAAGGAGGACTGATTTAAGCTTTTACACTGTGTAAAGCACATGGCAAGTGGATTGTTGGTGCTGTTAATGGAAAGAGTGGAAAAGAAAGTAAATTATTTGATCTTCATTAGCCGGAATAAAGTTCTGGGCGAGGTGATTGATAGTGAGAGATGAGGTAAAAAAGCTACTTATGGCTGAAACAATGTGTTGGGATTTTTAAGGTCAGGGATGAATATGGATAGAAAGGTAGCGGTGATCGCAGGAGGCGCAGGGCGCATTGGCTTTGAGATCTGCCGGACTTTCTGCAAAAGTGGGATGCCCTTGGTGATCTTAGGGTCAAGCAAAGCCAGGGCGATCGATACTGCAAGGAAACTTGAAAATTATGGCGGACGATGCCTGGCGATTGGGTGTAATGTTGTTAACTCGGAGGCTGTTCACCACGCGATGGAACAGGCTGCAGATCACTTTGGCGGGATCGATGTTGTAGTTTCTATGCAGGGCTGGCCACCGAAAAAGCAGGAAATCACGGAAATCACAGAAGAATACTGGAACGGTGTAATTTCTTCGCACCTGAGCGGAAGTTTTCATATGCTTCAGCAGGCTGTACCCTATTTGGAAAAAAGTACCACACCAAGGGTGATCTTTTTAGCGTCCTCTGGAATGTTCAAAGGAGAGGAAGAGGAAGGGCTGGCGTATTCTGTTGCAAAAGGTGGTATTGTCTCTTTGACTTATTCCGCTGCCAAATTGTTGGCGCATAAAGGCATCACGGTAAATTGTATTGCCACTGGAGGGATCCATAATGTCTACGGTCTCGGCAATGGTATTGATTTAAACAGGCAAATCCCACTTGACAATTACAGCACTTTGAATGCAATTTGTAAAACAGTAAGTTTCCTGATCGACGAGGCTGGATCCGCTATCAGTGGCGAGGTATTCATTTGTAACAAAGACAAAATCACATCAGGATGATAAACGGGAAAAGGTTGAAAGTTTGGAATTTGGTATAACGATGAGTTTGGAGAAAACAAACTGTGTATTTACAACAACATGGATCGATTTAAGATTGTGAAAACCACCAGCCCTGTTTACGAGTCAAACCTGGAAATCATGAGTAGTGACTTAATTTTATTATCCTGCATATTAAAACTGCCAATAAGAATAAACAAGGATGAAGTTAAATTTTATGAAAAACATTGAAACACTGATATCTGAAATGACGCTTGAAGAAAAAGCAGCCTTATGTACAGGTGAAACAGCCTGGACAACAACACCTATTGCCCGTTTGGAGATTCCCAGAATACATGTTGCGGATGGACCGCATGGGATTCGAAAAGTTGTGAAATCCGAATCGTTAGGTTTTGAAACACTTGAGGCAACGTGTTTCCCTACTGCATCTTGCCTGGCTTCTAGTTGGAACTTGGATTTATTGTATGAATTGGGTCAGGCTATAGCAGAAGAGGCCATTGCTCTGAATGTGGATATCGTACTGGGGCCAGGTGTTAACATGAAACGAATACCCACTTGTGGACGTAACTTTGAGTATTATTCAGAAGATCCTTTTCTATCGGGTGAAATGGCTGCCAGTTTCATTAACGGTGTTCAAAAAATGGGGGTAGGAGCTTCACTGAAACACTTTGCAGCAAATAATCAAGAGACCTTTCGGATGATCATCGACACCAAAATTGACGAACGGACCCTGCATGAAATTTACCTTACTGCCTTTGAGATTGCAGTAAAAAAAGCCCAGCCGTGGACTGTCATGTGTGCATACAACAGGATTAACGATGTTTACGGATCCGAGAATAGTTATTTGATGAGAGAAATCCTAAAAAATCAGTGGAGATTTGAAGGTTTTGTTGTATCTGATTGGAATGCAGTACATAACCGGGTCAAATCCCTGCGAGCTGGGCTTGATCTTGAAATGCCCGGACCACGGGAGCACCGTGTACAAGAGGTTATTAATGCTATCCGTAGTGGCCAATTGGATGAACCTGTTGTAGATGAAGCGGTCCGCCGCATCCTGAGAATTGCATTTAAATCAGCCAGCACAATTAAAGGGAAGAAATTTGATAAGGCAGCTCATCACGCCCTTGCCAGAAAAATAGCTGGGGAAGGCATCGTGTTATTAATAAATAACGGCATCTTACCCTTAAAGAATTTAACAAATATCGCGGTGATAGGTAGATCGGCTAAGGAAGCGCATTTTCAGGGTGGAGGTAGTTCTCATATTAACCCAACTAAAGTGGATGTTCCTCTAGAAGAGTTGGAAAAACTAGCAGGTAATGCATGTATTACATACTGCGAAGGTTATCCTGCTGATGACAGTACACAACCCGACATGATTATCAGGGCTGTTGAAGCCGCCCAAGCTGCTGAAGTAGCATTGCTATATATTGCCTTGCCACCCTATATTGAAGCTGAGGGCTATGATCGATCTGATCTTGATCTGACTGATCAACAAATAAAATTGATCAAGTCAGTAACAACCGTCCAGCCAAATACGGTTGTAATTTTGAATAATGGTTCAGCAGTCACAATGAACTCATGGATAGAAGGTGTGGCTGCAGTGCTGGAAGGCTGGATGATGGGACAGGCAGGTGGTGGAGCGATCGCAGATGTTTTATTCGGGCATGTCAATCCATCTGGAAAATTAACAGAAACTTTTCCATTCCAACTATGCGATACTCCTGCTTATATAAATTTCCCTGGTGAACAGGGTATAGTCCGATATGGAGAGGGAATGTTTATCGGTTACCGATATTACGATACTCGCCACCAACCAGTTCTGTTCCCATTTGGTTTTGGTAAAAGCTACACTACATTTTCTTTTAGCAATTCTTCCGTTTCACAGAGAGTATTCCGTGATATTGACGGTGTGACCATCTCAGTAGACGTTACAAATACCGGAGACATGCCTGGCAAGGAGGTGGTCCAGGTCTATATCCACGATCAAGTATCTAGCTTAATGCGTCCTTCGAAAGAGTTGAAAGGGTTTGCAAAAGTAGAACTTCAGAAAGGTGAAACAAAGACTGTCAGTATAAATCTTGACTTCAGGGCTTTTGCTTTTTACCATCCAGGGTATGGACAGTGGATCACTGAATCAGGTGAATTTGATCTTCTTCTCGGTTCTTCTTCTGCAGAAATCCACATTGTAGAAAAAGTTACACTTAACTCGACCCTTGAACTTCCATGTATTTTGGATTCAAGATCCTCTATTAACGATTGGATTCAAGACCCTCAAGGTAAAGTTGTAATTAAGCCAGTCTATAAAAAGATCATTGAAAGTCCACGCAGTAAGGAAATATTAGCATATTTCATGGATCTGCCCTTGATAGAGGTTCTAGATTTACCCGAAGTTTCTACCGATATCGATCCTCCAGCAATTTTGGAACAACTTCTTAATCAAGTTCACGATTGAAAAACGGAGATGTATATGATGAGAACTTCTTCTGTGATCCGATTCATCTTGCTTATTAATTTCACTTATTCAAGTACTGCCATGGTTTTGTTTGATGTTATTCAACTCATATACCCAAGGTAAATTGAATTGAAAATGGCTTCAAGGAAGTGAACACAAGTTATTTCACATTTTCAAGTATCCACGAAGAGATGTACACTTTTTTTTAAAGTTGTTCCCTATACCACTTCCCTGTTAAGAAAGCTGAGCCTATCTCTACCTGTTTTTTCGTACACTATGCATTTTCCCTAAAACGCTTTGATTGCAGTCAACCTTTATAGTAGGGAAAGCTGGATAAGGAAGGGAAGTATTTACTTGAAAAATCAGGTTTCTGGATAGATCGTGTTAAAAAAATAAATACATTTTACTGACGAAAAGGCGTCAGGATAATTTGATTCAAAAAAAACGACTTCCTCACCTTTAAAATAGCCCTTATTTGAATGCTTGAGTTTATGCTAACAATTGGGTGATAAAGGCGGTTTCTTTATTGTGCGCTGGTTGGATTTGAACCAAAACGACCTTTACGGGTCGTCTGGAAAATTGTAGCGGGTTGCGGATATATGCCTAGAATGGGTATAGTGTGCCCATTGGGTATTCGATATCATCCCCTTGTGGGAACCACAACTCAAAGAGGACTATGTGACCTCTGGGTTCAAATGCCCTTTGGGTATGAAGTGCTCTTTGGGTACAAAGTCCCCTTTGGGGATGAGGCAAAAACCTGAATTCGTGCCATTTGTGCGACGGGCTCTGCAAATCAACTAAACCGACGAACGCTGGTTCTACTTCCCTGAGGGCACGCTGCGATCCCAAAAGGGAATTAAAAAGCTCATCTGTGATCGTATAGTATCTGTTTACCGTTGTTTCGCTTAGGATCTCAAATTTTAGGGCATATTTTTCCCTTGACATAAGCAAGCACCGGGGTAAGGGCTCTATACCGCTTTCGCGGGAATCATAACCGCAGCCCGGAGTACAGGCGGCGGCTAGATTCTATACCGTGTTGATCGATCCAATAATTTTACTTTGAATGCATCGCACTGATGACTAATAGCTTAAAGGGCTATTTCAGGTATTTATCCAAGAAACCAATCACCAGGTTCAAGTTGTCGGTTGTTTCGAATTGGCTGCCGCCATGCCCTGCGCCATCAAGCGAAACATAGGTTACATTATCCGCACCGATGACCGCGCTGAGAGCATCCGCCAGGTTCTTGTTCTGGGCAGGGGGAATGTTACAATCGGCAGTCCCGTTTTCGATGAAGAAAGGTGCGTCGTCAGCCGTGATATAGTTCATCGGATTGGTAGTGGCGACCAGGTCTGGCACGGTTTGGATTGCCGCTCCGACAAGCATTGATTCGGGTGAATTGGTTGCATCATGGGATTGCGGGCAGCTTGTACCGGCAAACTGCTCATCCATTTTCAGGAAGTCAATCGGGCCAAACCAATCAATGTCTGCCTGAACACAGCTTGATTGCTCAGCGTTGCCAAGCTCTGCCCCTTCAAGTTCAGCCACACCGCAGGTGGTTCCAAGCAACGAAACCAGGCTGCCGCCTGCAGAGGCGCCCCATGCGCCAAATTTATCCGGGTTAAGCTGATATTCTGCTGCGTTGGCGCGCAGGAAGCGCACGGCTGCCTTGGCATCATAGATTTGGGCTGGATAGATGGCTTCGCTGCTCAGGCGGTAGTTGATACTGGCAACCGCGTAACCCGCAGCGAGCAGTTGATCCACGCCGGTCAGACCAGCGCCATCGGACTTGTCGCCCATCATAAAACCACCGCCATGCACCATAATGACGAGTGGGAATGGACCGCTGCCAGTGGTGGGAATATACAAATCGAGCTTCTGTGCATCTGAAACGGTTGCGTACGCCAGGTCTACATAAGTAGGTGCGACAGACGCAAATGTGCTTGAACTGCCCATTCCACCGCGCGCGGGCATAACATTCGTCTGCTCGGTAGAGGCAGTGGGCATAGCCGATGAAGTTGGGACAGCGATTGTGGCAGCTCCGCAACCGGCAAGGCTGAAAAGCATAAATATCTGCCAATACAAGCATCGTAAGTTTTGTCACCAGGTTTCTCATCATTTTTTCTCCTTCACTGTTTGAGTGTTGTGTGCATTATCACAAACAATTCTCAAGAAAATCTTAAGATAACCTTTAATCTTTCCTGTGGATTTTTAGGAAAATCTTCAGATTTTCTTGAGAATGATATGCTAACATATTGACATGACACAAAGAATCCTTGTTGTTGATGACGACAAATCCATTGTTAAAGTTTTGACTGCCTACCTGGAACAATCTGGCTATCAAGTACTCACCGCCTATGATGGCGAGATGGCATTACACGTATTGCGTCGCGAACGCCCCGACCTGATCATCTTGGATCTTATGATGCCTAAACGCGACGGGTGGGAAGTGACTCAGATCATCCGATCCGATAAAACGCTTGCTGCCATGCCTATCATCATGCTCACTGCCCGCGTCGAAGATACTGATAAGATTGTTGGGCTAGAATTAGGCGCAGATGATTACATTACCAAGCCTTTCAACGCCCGTGAGGTCACAGTGCGGGTCAAGTCACTGCTGCGCCGGGTGCGCTTGGATCAATCCCCAAGCGCCACACAACATATATTAGTCAGTGGTCATTTGAAATTGGACCTTGACCAACACACATTGCAGGTAAATTCTGCGCCTGTCGAGCTCACTCGGACTGAATTTAATCTCATTGAAGCATTTATGTCCAACCCAGGCTACACACTCACGCGCGATGACTTGCTCGAAAAAGCTATGGGCTATGCCTACGAAGGGTTGGGGCGCGCCCTCGATACACACATCCGCAACCTGCGCCGAAAAATTGAGCCCGATCCCGACAACCCAACCTACATCCAGACGGTCTATGGCGTGGGCTATCGCCTGGCAGGAGAAAGCAAATGAACCGTTTATGGGTACGTCTTAGCCTGATGATCAGCGGTGTGCTGTTTTTCATGTTCTTCATGCAGTTTCTGTCGATTACTGTTGACCGCTCAGAGCCTGCGCCAGAGTTAGGCGCACCATCTCCCATGAACGCTCCACCCGCCGAAATCCAGGGGCGTCTGATTGAATTCATGTTCTTTTCCGTGGTGGTGGGAACCGTGGGTGGTGTGGTGATCGGGCGCGTGATCAGTGCCCCGATCAGCAAGCTAGCCATAGCAGCTCAACGCATCGGCAAAGGAGAACTGGACGTCCGTATTCCCGAACACGGCAGCCAGGAGATCATCGAGCTTGGCCAGGCCTTCAATCGGATGGCCGCCGATCTTCAGCAGGCTGAAACGATCCGTACGAACCTGATGGCGGATGTCTCGCACGAATTGCGCACCCCGTTAACCATTTTAGAGGGCAACCTGCGCGCTGCTCTTGATAAAGTTGTTCCGATTGATGAAGCTGAAGTGGCCAATCTCTATAACCAGACCCGTCACCTGATCCGTCTGGTCAACGACCTACATCAACTTGCTCAGGCTGAGTCAGGCCAACTGCCGTTGGAAATGGTTCCAATTGATCTGAAGATGCTGATTATCGAAACACTGCAGGCGCTCGAACCGCTGGCAACCGAAAGGGGCATTGTGTTGAGCGATGAGATGCCCACTTTGCCAGAAATCAGCGCCGATCCCATGCGCATCCAGCAGGTGCTTTTCAACCTGCTATCCAATGCCTTACGCCATACGCCTGACGGAGGCAAGATCACCATCATTGGAAAAACCTACGAGGAGAATATTCTGCTTTCTGTACGAGATACTGGTGAAGGCCTGGCCCCCGAACAACTGGCGGCTGTCTTTGACCGCTTTTATCGGGTTGACAAATCCCGCAGCCGTGAAACGGGCGGCACCGGTTTGGGTCTGGCCATCGTCAAAGCGATTGTTGAAGCGCACGGCGGCAATGTCGAAGCCCACAGCACGGGCAAGGGCTGTGAATTCTTAGTGCAACTACCCGTGAAGAGATCATGACCCTTATTGATATATTAAAATGAAATCACTGGAATGATAATTTTAATCTATCCCAAAAAGAGAGTCATGAGTAGTTGATCAGTAATCTCTTTTCTAAACTAAACAGATCAAATAAGTAGCGAATATTAAAACCAAAAACGACCATCTCTGGTCGTTTCTCCCAGGTAGCGGGGAGCGGACAGTGTGCCCCTTGGGTATTCGAACCACTGACCTCCGGGTTATGAGTCAAAATCCTGAATCCGTGCTGTTTGTGCGGCGGGTTCTGCAAATCAGCTGACCTGACGAACGTTGGTTCATGCTTGCCGGGCACGCTACGGTAGTTGATCAATATTCGTTGAAGCTTTTTTTAAGTGCGTTCGTCAAGTACTTTTTTTGTTTTCAAATGTTAATTATTCTGAGTCGTTTTCCAGAATCACATTAAACAAAGAGGGACGATCATCATAGTCACTCTATCGCTTCATGATCATTAAAATTCTTATCCGATCCGTGGGCGAATCAGTAGATAGGCACTAAAAGGCAATCGGACGGATCCAGACAAATTCATACGGAATAGAAATACTGCCAAGCCGGAAGTATGCGGACCCGCACTCCTTCCCTTTCCAGTTCTTCAGTATGGTCAAGTGTCAGGATGACACCCTCATCAAGGCCAAAAAATTGGCAACTTTGCACAAGACTTTTTATCTCTCGTTCCCTGGACTTGTTATCAGAAATCTCTATGGCGACCTGAATGACTGCTGTCACATTTCCTTTATCAGTGACCACGAAGTCGCATTCGCTGCCGTTGCGATGATAGGCGATCTGTTTACCCTGCTTTAGCAGCTCCAGGGCAGCGGTGGTTTCCAGCAGCCGGCCGTTATCCTGGCTTAATTTATAATCTAGTGCTGCACCCAAACCTTGGTCAATCACGTAGCATTTCTTCTGAGAGCGCTCAGACTTGACTACCGACACCGACCATCTGTTCACGAATCGGTTGAGATAGACTGCCTCGACATGATCCTGATATGCATACAGGGTGTCTTTGCTAACCTTGTACCCCTGCGATTTAAGTTCGTTGTAGATCTTGTGGACACTGAACTCGCCTGCAGAAGCCCCAATCACTCGTTTGCAAAAATACTTTAAGGTTGTGCTGTTGGGAATCTGGTATCGCTCGATCAAATCCCGGAATAACATCACGTTAAAATACTCCTGAAGGATTTTGTCTTTCAGTGCATCCTCCTGTCGGATCAACTCAGGGAATCCTCCCTGATGCATGAAACGCTCAAAGAGATTGATAATGGTAGCCCTATCCACGCTGCTATACGGATTCAATCCCGATGACTGGATGTGAGAAAATTCGCTAAAGGAAAGTGGGTACACCTCGAAAGTGAGTGTGCGCCCGCGCAGTGAGGTAGCGATTTCCTGTGAGAGTAGCCTGGCATTTGAACCTGTGATGAACACGTTTGGGCTGATCGAATCGTGTACGCGGTTAACGAATTTCTCCCAACCAGGCGCTTCCTGGATCTCGTCAAAGAAAAAGAAACATTCGGACAATTTCAGAGTGGGATACAACTCCTGATACGCCTGAAGGATCAGGTCCAACTCAGGTGGAGAGAAATGCAGGCGTTCGTCCTCGAAGTTGAAATATAGAAGTTTCTCATTGGACACGCCGTTTGATCTCAAACGGTTCATCAGGTTAAACAGATGATAGGTCTTCCCACTGCGCCTTACACCGGTTAGCGTGATTATCTTACCAGTGCCTGCCGGGAGGTTGAGTGTTCGCGGCCATACTTCGGGGAGCAGTTTTTGTTGGCTGTCTGTGATGATTGTTTTAAGCATATCTTTACTGTTCATAAGGAAATTATACACCAGATATTTCCTTTATACAAGGAAATATTAGCTAAATTAAATCTATTTAAGTGATTATCGGAGGATTGCTTTTTTTGGAGGTTGTAGGCTAACTATCTGAAACTGAAATGTAATGCAATGTTATGTGGGTCTTTCCAGTGATCTTGGCAATACCCCTCACCTCGTTCCGATGCTCTTCTGGAGTGCTATTATTAGCCATGTCAGTAGACTGCCAGTTACGCCACCACCTGGCGTGTTGTGAGTCATTATCCTGAATCCGTGCCAGACATTCCCCTATACAGCGCGAAGTGGTTGTGTAGCGGGCTCGGCAAACACTTGCACATGCTGCAAGTGCAGGTATCAGCCAACCTGACGATCTATGGTTCTTGATTGCCGAGCACGCTACGATCCAACAAGGGGATGATAGATAATCGATATTCGTTGAAGCTTTTTTATGAGGGTTCGTCAAGTACTTTTTGATCAAAAAATGAGAAAAAAGAAGTAGTCGGTTTTTTATCTAATCATCCAATAGAGATAAGCAAACGTTTCCCTAAAGCGCGCGCTGCACGATCTAATGTCTGGAGAGTAACAGCTCGATTAGTTGGATCTAATAATCGATCTAATGCCGCCCGACTTGTATTCATACGCCGGGACATCTCCGTCTTAGAAAGTTTTTGTTCAATCATCATTTGCTCAACCTGAAAAGCAATGACTCGTTTCACGGCTATACTTTCTGTTTCGGCGAGAATTCCTTCTTCTTCAAGAAAATCGTTGAAATTGCTGCCAATATGTTTATTACTCATTTTTCACCTCTTAATTGGGCTAACCTTTGGCGAGCCACCTTCAAATCATCTTGCGGAGTTTTTTCACTTTTTTTAATGAACCCATGCAATAAAACCATCTTTGAGCCTTTTACAGTGAAGAAAACCCGGGCAATCTTATCGGACAATTTAGAACGTACTTCCCAAAGACCTGGCTCTAGTTTTCGTACGATCGGCATTCCCAAAGGCCAACCAAACTGCACAGTCTTAATGTCTTCACCAATAATCCGCTTTTCATCAAATGGAAGTGATTTCAACCAGTCACGCACAGGTTCGCTTCCGTGATCGGACCGAAAGAAGAAGACCTCTAAACGGATATTGTCGTCATCCATGTCTTATTGTACCATAATTGATACACCTTTATCAATAATCACTTCAGTCAAAAAATCATCAAGTAAATATTTGCTAACTTGTGTAAGGTTACGAGCTTAAATCCTTAAATCGAGGACATAAGTGGAAAATTTGAAAAGATATTTATTGAGAATAGACCAGTCTATTTCCTAAAAAAATTAAGATGTCGTCGGTGGTTTTCCGAGATCTGGAATATGAATAATGTAAGTATTGTTTTGGATTTATCCATGCCAAATACATCCAAGTCTTAAAAACCTATTGATATGGATAGGTTTTTTGGTTACAACCTACCGAAATTGATATATTGAACTCTAACCACTGGGATGATAACCTTTATCTACCTCAGGAAGAGAAAAAATGTATATAAAAATAAGACACTCTTCTACTTAGATAGACCAAGGAGTTAGCGTATGTTTAGGCCAAAAAGGTTTATTTCCGCTGTCTTTTAGACCCCAAACTGATGAAGTAGGAGGGAAGAGCGTCCGAACAAACAGTGTTTTTGGGTTCGAATACCGAGTTGCACAATCCAACCTCTCTGATACCCACAAAAATTTTTTTGATATAAATTTAAATTTCTCATTCATGGGTGTTTCGCAATCTCAATAAATGCCAGCATAAGGTAAGGGTAAATTCCATTTCTCTGCCCATCTATTTACGTGCATATTTACAGCATATTTTAAAAGGTTCGGAGTGTCTTTGAAAATGTCAGATAAAAATTTTGATTATTTGTTACCTCAACCAAAAGCAAACCCAATTGAGCATAGGGGTTATGTTTGGAAAGTCATTGTGGATCCAACTCGCAATAACGATGATCCAGGCATATTCTTTGGAAGATTATTTCGAATGATCGATATTCGGCTCAATCGGGACGAAAAATCAACCTGGCCGGATGGGATTGTATTTGAGAATGTGACTTCAGGTGGTCAGCTCACTTTTCAAAACGGTATATTGATGGATTTAACGAATTCAAAAGCAATACAAAAGAAACCAAGATTTCGTGATCGTAGCGGGAAATCAAAACGAATGGATGAAGTATACGAGAAACCAATAGTTATAATTTCTAATCATCCCCCACTATATACTCAACCTCGGCGATTTCTCCTGGTACGAAGCGAAGATGTTACAGGCAAATCCGGCACAGGAGAGATTGCGGAGGGAACGGTATTTAGTAGCGGAATGGCCGTCATTAACTGGCTGAGAGAACCCTTTGCCATGGGTATTTATCAGACTGTAGAAGATGTCATCCTGGTTCATGGTCATGAAGGACGTACACAAATTCAATTTATTGATTAGGAGGATCAAATGACCAAAAAAGTGATTACCGTATCAAATCAAAAAGGCGGTGTTGGAAAAACGATCACTGCTGTAAACTTAGCACACGCTCTGACATTAAGAAATAAACATGTTTTATTGATTGACCTGGATCCTCAAGGGCAATGTGCTACAAAGTTAGGAATGGATAGCCAGATGGGGACATATTACTTCCTGACAACCCAGCCCGGATCTCCAAGTGAAATCACATTTGTTCGTCAATGGATTCGAGATACAGGCAGAGATTACTTCCATCTACTCCCTGGAAATTCAATGACAGCTGTAGCTCAAATGATGCTGAGCCTTCAAGACCAGCCCATCTCCTATATAAAAGAATTGTTGAAGACCTTCACCAAGGATCGTTTGGACTACATCATTTTTGACACCTCCCCTTCTGTAGGTGGTTTGCAGGAACGTGCGATCTGGGCAGCAGACCTGGTGATCGTTCCAACCGCGACTGAATTTGCCTCTTTGAATTCGTTAGCGAAAACAGTCACGACCATCCAGACCTTGAGAGACAAGAAGAACTGGAAGGGAGGATTGTTGGGAATTTTACCGACCTTTTTTGATGGTACCAACGAGTCACGCGACTCAATGCAGGACCTACAGGCAACATTCAAGGAGAAAGTAATATCACCGATACATCGGGCGACTGCCTTGCGCGAATGTTGGTCTGAAGCAAAGACTATTTTCGAGTACGCTCCGAAAACCCGGGCTGCAGAAGAATACAAGTCATTGGCAACTCTTGTATTGAAATATTAGAGGTGAGGATGTCAAGGCGCGATGCATTCACGGGTTTGCGTGATCCTCATTCATTGAACGATGGTGAGGAAAATAAGCTGCATAAT